>JADKDU010000005.1 GCA_016714495.1 Hyphomonadaceae bacterium
GGCATGGCGTCAAATCCCGACGAACTCTCGCGCAAGCTCAACCGGCTGACCGACGAAATGGCGCGCAACGCCCAGCTTCGGCAGGATCTCGCGACTTACGCGCGTCTCGTGCCGACGCCGAGCGAAGCCAAACAGATAGCGGATGCTTTCGAGGTGCAGCAGAGCGCCGAAACGCCTGCGCAAATTCTCGATCGCCATCTTTCGCGCACGACCACCGCGCCGCCCACGCCCAACACCGAAGCGCCAAAGACGTTGGCCGAAGCTCTCGCCGCACTCGACCGCATGGCCGGCCAGCTCGACTATTACGAGCGCCAGCAGCTCACCGCCGGCAACGGCCTGTCCTATCCGCCCTGCTGGCAGCGCAGCGGAAAAATCGTTTACATCTACGACGCGGTGCTGCTCGATGACGGCCTGCGCCTAAGCGTCACCGACGACCGCGTCGGGCTCGACACTGCCGGCTTGCGCGCCAATGGCGCCGAGCCGCCGCTCGGCCAGACTATCTCGCGCCAGACATTTCTCGCCCAGACCAAAGGGCTGCATGCGTGGAGCGTTACGCAGGGTTGCCGTTTCTATGCCCGCATCATCGATGGCACGTCCGCCGGCAACAAGTCGGGCTACATCCAGGCGCGCCGCGCGGTGGAAGACCGCTTCTATCCGCTGGTCGCCAGCGCGGCCTCGCCCATCGCAACGCCATGACCAATCCAACCGATCCCAGCGAACTCGACGCCGCCATCGCCCGGATGCGCATCGCCGTGCTCGCCGCCGGTTTCCGCAAGCTGCGCTATCGCCTCTCGTCTGACGAACTCGTGAGGCTGCTCGCTGACAAGAAGACAAACAGCCAAGCCTTCGACCACATCGAAAGCCAGCAGCCCTTCCTGACCAAGGTCCGCATCGGCTGGAAACGCCTGCGCCGCGGCGACAACCGGGAGCGCTAGCTAATCATCGAAACCGACGAACACCGTCGCCTCTTCCACAGCCTTGCGCGTTGAAACCACGGCGTTCGCGGGGAACGTCTCGTCGGGCCAGCCGAGCGCAATGCTCTTCATGATGATCTGATCGTTGGCGATCCCGGCATGCTCGCGCACCACTGGCGACTGCATGATGCCCTGGCTGTTGATCACGGCGCCGAGCCCGCGCGACCACGCAGCATTCACCAGCGCCGTCGCCACGGCGCCGCAATCGAAGGGCGTGTCGTCGCTGCCATCCAGCTCGCGGTCATAGGTGATGATCACGCACACGGGCGCGTCGAACTGGCGGAAGCCGCGCAGCACCCAGTCCTGACGCCTTTCCTTGTCATCGCGTTCGATCCCCATTGCGGAGAACAACTGCTTGGCGACGCCAATCTGCCTGTCGCGGTGCTTGCCGGCAAAAGCCTGGCCGGTGCGGAACTCACGCGACTGCGGCACGCCCGCCACCATCCGTTCCGTGTTGCCGGCGCGGATGCGGTTCAGCGGCTCGCCGGTGATGACGTAGAAATTCCAGGGCTGCGTGTTCATCGAGGATGGAGCGCGCATCGCCAGCCCGATGATCTCTTCGATCAGTTCCCTGGGAACAGGATCGGGTTTGTATCCCCGGATGCTCCGGCGGCCGAGAATGACGTCGTCAAATTGCATGTGTCGGCCCCGACAGGTCTGGCTGAAGACGATATTAGTGGCTTGCCCGAAAGCCCAAAGGCAAGCGCTTGTCGCCTCAGCCTACCCTAGCCGCACGCTGGCAAAGCTGCGCTTCATCATCAGCTGGTGCTCGACATGGGCGATCGCCTCGATCGCTTCGCCCAGCCGGTCCTTCACCGAGGAAATCGCAACGCCAGCCTGCGCTGGGGTGGCGCCGCCTGCCCGCCCCAGCCGCTCGCATTCCTCGCACGCATCGCCCAGCGCCATCAGACCGACGGATCGCGCCGCACCCTTGATGCCGTGCGCCGCATCGGCCCATTGCGCGGCGTCGGCATGGGGATCGAGCGCCCGCCCCCACAACTCCGCCGACTGTCGGAAAATGCCCAACGCCTCGACCGCCAGCTCAGGATCACTCGCAGTCATGGTCTCAAGCTGGCTGATATCGATGACTGCGGCCATGGCGGCAAATTCCCCTGATCCGTAGAAGGTCCGAGACTCGCGATAATGGCAGGTTAAGTCCGCGCCGCTCGACAATCGAGACGCTTCGCACCATCACCCGGCGCCGGCCGCGTCCGGGCGCAAAAAACCGTATCCCGGACGCCGCATTTCTTTTCATTCCAGAGGCGCAGCCGAATTTCCGCCTTGATGTCCGCCAAGCTTCGGATCACAACTTTGCGGGTTAGGGGGTCAGCCCGATGATCGAAGTCATTGTGAATGTCAGGGATGCAGTCTTCGCGGCGCTGGTCGCGTGGACAGGCGTTGGCGATTCCGAACCTGCCCAGCCGGTCAAGGATCAGGACATGAAACGCGGCAAACCCACGCCGATCGAAAAGCCGGTCCAGCAACAGCCGACCAAGGTCTGGTAGACGGCGCACGGGCTTTGCCCGGCTGTCCCAACTCGCTCCGTTTACTGAGAATCGCCAGCGCGCGTCGCGGAAGCGGACGTTTTTCGCCTTGTAGGCGTTCACGAAAATCCTGCAGATTCCAGCCTCTGGGCTGACTCAGACCCCTTTTCAACTCGGCGCCACATCTGCACAGTGGTTGGGCTGTGTGGGCGGGTAAGCCGCGAACCCTGGAAGTAATCCGGGGTTCCCGACCACGCCCGCTTGCTGGCGCGAGTTCGCCACACTGGACTGGTCAATCTGAAAACATGACAGATTACCTGGATCGCAGAACGCCCAACCGGGTCCGCGCTCAGCTCGAAGCTGCACGCACGGCCGGCGCATGGATGCCATGGGCCGGCGGCGCCCTCGCCCTCCTTCTCTGGGGCGGCATTGCCGCCTGGCTGATCGCCACGATCGGGCCTACCCAGATCCTCGCCCAGCCGCCGCTGGTGCTGGCTGGCGGGTTTGCCGTGATGTTCGCAACCGGCCTCACGCTCATCTGCGCCGGCATCATGGCCCGCGAAGGCGCCCGGTCAGCCCAGGCCAATCAGGTGGTGCTCACTTCGGCCCGCCTGCTGCTTGAGCCGGCCGACACCGCCCATGGCGAAGTCACCAGCCTTGCCGAAGCGATCACCCGCGAAACCCAGACGCTGAACAAAGCGCTTTCCGATACCCGCTCGCGCCTCGACGGCCTGAAGCACGACATCGAAGCCAGCGTCACCTCCGCCCTCAAGGCAGCCGAGATCGTGCGCACCGATTCTGAAGTCCTCGTTCACAAGATGAGCTCGGAACGCCAGAGCCTGAACCAGCTCGCCGAAAGCCTCCGCAACCAGTCGGAATCGCTCGCCAAGTCGATCCCGCGCCATGCGCAGATGATGTCCGAAGCCGCCCGCGCCGCGCAGGACCAGGTGCGCCAAGCAGACGCCACGCTCGACCAGCGCCTGAAAGACCTTCAGGAAACCGCCGGCCACCTCGCCTCGCGCATCGACCAGCTCGACACGATGGGCGCCGAAAGCCGCAAACGCGCGCAGAATCTCGGCGGCGCGCTTATGCGTCTAGACGAACAGCTGGTGCAGTCGACCCGCATGGTCGAAGCCGCCACGAAGGCCGGCGAACTCGCGCAGGCCGCCGCCAAATCCACCGCAGAATCGCTGCGCGACACCGTCTCCGATGCGCTCGGCTCCGCCCTGAAGGCGACCGAGACGATCAATGCCAAATCTGCGCAAGCCGCCGAAGACGCCCGCTCGGCCATGGTGGCCCTTAAGGACGTCGCCCAGCAAGCCGAAGCCACCACCCGCGCCGCCACCATGGCGGCGCGCCAGCATGCCGACGAAACCGAAAAGCGGGCTAACCAGCTTTCCGAAAGCCTGTTCCGCACCGCCACGCGCGCCACCAACGCGGCTGAAGACGGCCTGGAGCGCGCACGTGCGCGGATCGAGAAAGCCTCGCTTCTCATCGGCCAGATGCGGGACGACCATGATCACCAGTCATCTGTCGACGATCTGATTCTCGAGCCGGAAAAGCCGCCGACCATCGATGAGCTGGTGCTCGAAAAGCCCCAGCCCGAACCCACTCCTCCCCCCCTCTTCGTCGTGCCGGAAGCGCCTCGCCCGGCTCCGCCGAAACCCGCCGCGCCCAAGCCGACAGCGTCGGGCGGATTCGACGACCCGCTGTGGAACCCGATGCGCGGCGATGGCGCCCATGATGATGAACTCGTGCTCAACACCGTCGCCGCTCCGCGCGCGGTACCTTCACTTGATCCGCTCTTCGGGCCCGAGCCGACGCGCCCAGCCAACCCAACCTGGCGCGGCCTGCTCTCCGGCATCGAGGAAGTCGCCCCGCAGGTGCGCGAACAGTCGGCTGGCCAGATGATCGACCGGCTCGACCGCGCCGGCGTCCGCCTGCAGCACGTGGTCAAGGCGTCGGACCTCCGCCGAATCGCCACCGCTTCACATCATGGCGAAGGCCAGCGCCGCCGCGTCATTCGCGACGTCGCCCCGGCCGAGATCCAGCGCGTTTCGCGCATGCTGGATTCCGACCGCGACCTGAAGATGGCCGCCCGCAGCTTCGTTACCACCGAAGAGCCAGACGCCCTCCGCGTCCTTTCCATGGCCGAACGCGCGCGCGAGGATGCTGCCCCGCGCCTGTCCGCCTTCCTGTTGCTGGATGCGGCGTTGGGTACGACGGTCTAGCGCCTACCGGCCTTAGTTCGTGGTTATCGGCCCCAGAGCCGGTTTCGGCCTTACCGTCTTCGCTACGAAGGCGGCGACATCGTCGGCCACCTTCTGCGAAACCAGCGCAAGCGCCGCCGCTCGCGAACGGGCCTCGCCGTTTGAAGGCGACCCTTCCGCCGAGAATGACTGCTGGGCAATCATGCGGCGCGTGCCGGAATCAAGAATGTTGGCCTGCACCTCGATGCGAACCGGCGCGGCGGCCTTGCCCGTCGACATGTCGACGATGCGCCAGCGCAGGTCGTAATCCGTCTGCGCGCCCAGCTGACCCGGAGCGGCCCTCCCCGGTCCGCCGGCCTTGGTCAGCGCGTTCACCACCGCGCCCTGCATGAGCGCGGGCGCTGTATCCGCCCAGCGCACGTCGGACAGATAAATCAGCTCCTGCCCATCGCGCACGGCGATGTCCGCGCCGGAAAACGCGCGCGAAGACTCGGGGAAGAAAACAGCCACATCGGCTTGCAGCGCGTCGGTCGGCGCAATGGCGCGATCAGCTGGCAGCGAGATCAGCGCCGAAGGAATGATCGGGGTTGGAAGCACCGACAAGCAGCCGCCGAGCGCGAGCGCGGAGCCGAATGCGAGAGCAACAAGACGCGTTCTCATAAGAAACCTCTATCGCTCGACCGGCGGCGGCTGCTGGTAGACGAACCGGCTGGGGTCCTGCTCGATCTGCGCGAGCAGGCCTTGCAAGCGGATCATCATCGACTGGATGTCCGAAGCGGCGTGGCCAATATTCTGGATAGCCGCGTTGGCCGACGGCGTCAGGTTTGTGTTGATCTGCGTGACCACGCCATTGACGTTGCTCATCGCCGTGCGTGCGTCTTTCAGCACAGGGTCGAGCTGGGCCAGCATCTCGGAAGCGTCGCCCGTCACCGAGTTCACGTCCTTGCTGATCGAGGCGAGCGCCTGATCAACCGACTTGGCCGCGCTATCAAGCGATGCGGCTGCCGTGTTGATCGTTTTCAGCGCGGCGGCTGCAGAGTCCACCAGACCGTCATCTTCGGCGATCTTGGTTGCAACGCGGTCGATGCTGGCGAGCGTCTGCGTCAGGTGTGCGAGATTCTCTTCCGAGAGCAATTCGTTGATCTTCTTGATCGTGTCGCCGGAGACGCCGAGCAGATCCTGGCCGCCCTGAAAGAGTTCGTCGACGAGCGTGCGGCTGGTGAAGATCTGCGGCGTCACGCCATTGACAGGCGTAAGCAGCGGCTTCTTCGGATCCCCGGCAAGGATCTGGATGAAGGTGACGCCGGTGATGCCCATGAAGTTAAGCTGCGCCACGCTGTCGGTGCGGACGGGCGTCTGCGCGTCGATGCGGATGTGGGCGACGACCTTGTTCGGGTCTTCGCGATCAAGCCGCAGGGTCTGCACTTCCCCGACCTTGATGCCGTTGAAACGCACCTCGCCGCCTTCGGTCAGACCGTTAACCGGACCCTCGAAAATGACATCATAGTCCGCGAAGCTGCGGTTCAGCGGATTGCCCGCGATCCAGAGCGTGAACAGCGCGAGCGCCCCCGCTGCAAGCAGCACGAAGGCTCCGATCAGAACGTAATTGGCCTTGGTTTCCATGGCCTATCTCACCGCCGCCCGGCCACGTGGCCCAGAGAAGTATTCCTGGATCCACGGGTGTGGGTTCTCGCGAACCTCATCAAGTGGACCAATTGCAAGCACCTTGCCGTCACTCAACACCGCAATGCGGTCGCAGGTTGCAGCCAACGTGTCGAGATCATGGGTTACGAGGAATACGGTTAATCCCATGGCGTTGCTCAGTGAACGCACTAATTCGTCAAACTTCGCCGCGCCGATGGGATCGAGGCCTGCCGTGGGCTCGTCCAGAAAGACCAGCTCGGGATCAAGCGATAGAGCTCGCGCCAGCGCTGCGCGCTTGCGCATTCCACCCGAAAGGTCGGCGGGGCGCTTGGGAGCGGCTTCGAGTTCGAGCCCAGCGAGGCGCAATTTCAGGTCGGCCAGCTCGCTCATCAACGCGGGCGGTATCTTGGTGTGCTCCACCATGGGCGCCATGACGTTTTCGCGCACGGTCATGGTGGAGAAAAGCGCCCCGTCCTGGAACATCACGCCCCAACGGCGCTCGACCTTTACTCGCTCATCGCGCGAAAGCTTGCTCACGTGCTGGCCAAATACCTCGACTTCGCCGGCGTTCGGCGTGTGCAGGCCGACGATCGAGCGCAGCAGCACGGACTTGCCTGTGCCCGAGCCGCCGATGACGCCAAGCACTTCGCCCTTCATGACATCAAGATCGAGTTCTTCATGGACGGTCTTCGAGCCAAAGCGGTTTGTGAGACCCCGCACACGGATCACGACCTCGCCTTCGCCGGCAGGCGCAGCCTTTTTGTCAGCGATGGCGGCGTCGAAACTCATATGTTCAACATGTAGTAGAGGACGGCGAACATCGCATCGAGCGCGATCACCATGAAGATTGCTTGCACGACAGCCGAGGTCGTGCGTCGACCGAGCGAAACGACGTCGCCTTCGACAAGCATGCCCTGCCGGCAGCCGATCATCGCAACGACCAGTGCAAACACCGGCGCCTTGGCGATGCCGACCCAGAAATGCTGTGGCGGCACCACCTCCTGGAAACGCGAGATGAACATCTGTGGCGAGATATTCATCGCTGTCCACGCAGCGATCAGGCCGCCGCCAATACCGGAAATCGTGGCGGCGAAAGTCAGCAGCGGGGTCATCAGGACGAGTGCGATCAGACGGGGCGCAACCAGCGCCTCCATCGGATCAAGACCGATCGTGCGCATCGCGTCGATCTCCTGACGCATCTTCATCGCGCCGATCTGGGCGGTGAAGGCGCTATCGGTACGGCCCGCCAGAAGGATGGCGGTGAGCACCGCGCCGAACTCGCGCAGCATGCCGATGGCGACAAGTTCGACGGTGAAGACAGACGCGTTGAACATCGCAAGCAGGTTGGCGCCGATGAAGGCGATCACGAGACCGATGAAGAAGGACAGGAAGCAGACGATGGGAAGCGCATCGAGCCCTGCTTCTTCCATGATCGCGACCACTGACTTCCAGCGGATGCGGTGCGGATTGGCGGCAAGCCTGCCCAATGTCGCCATCGTCTCGCCGATGAAGGACAGCAGGCCGAGCAGTTCGCCCCACGCGTCCACAGCGCCATGGCCGGCGCGGTCGAGCAGCGCAATGAAGCCGGGCGGGCGGATCGGATCAGGCGGCGCAGCCGGGCTCGCCTTGCGCACCTTGCCGAGCAGGCGCTCGATCGTCGGGTGCTCGCCGCGGATCGGGATCTTTTCGTCGATGCCTTCCAGGGCGCCGAGCGCGCGGTCGATCAGATACGCGCCGGAGGTGTCGATTTTCTCAAGTTGGGACACGTCGAGTATCGCGTCGTAGGCGACCTTGGTGTTGCGGAGCTTTTCCTCGACCTGAGCGACCGTCCAGATGGTCCAATCGCCCGCGACGGAAAGAACCTGCTTTCCGTCTTCGGCGGTATCGACCTGAAATCGTGTTGAAATGCCGGTCATCTTGAGAATTTACAGTATAAGTGTGTAGCAAACACCAAACATGACTAAGCGGCGACGCAGTTCGCTTGCCGGTTGCACCCGGAAATGGGTGAAAATCACCCGCTGTTCCTCGTACGCTGCCATCTTTACCTGCTAGAAAGGCGCAAGTTCCGAGGACGCATCGATGCGAGCGATTATTGTTGCTGCAGCGCTACTGGGGCTGCTGCTGGTGGCGGCGGGCGCTGCGGGCGCCCATACCGTTCCAGTCGACGCCAACCGGCAGTGGCAGAGCGCCCTGCTCTATGGCTTTGTGCATACGCTGGCGGCTGGGGTCGCAGCGATGCTGCCCTTCCGGGGCTGGCTGAAGCTCGCCAGCGGCTGGGCGTTCGTGCTGAGCGTGGTTTTGTTCTCGGGCGTGCAGATCGCAAAGATCATGATGGCCGGGATACCGCTCGCCCCGACGCCGCTGGACGGTCTGACCTTCCTGATCCCGGTCGGCGGCGTGGCGTTCATCACCGGATGGCTTCTGATGGGCCTTTCGGCGGCTATGGCGTCAAAGCCGGTGCTCAAGGACGAGCAAGACTAGCGACTACTTCGCCGTTGCGTCGGCGGACGAATCTTCGGCCCGGACGGCCGCAAGTTCGTCAGCCGTGACGCGCGCCCGGCTGAGGGCGTCATCGAGCGGGGTGAGTTCGAGCCTGATCTGATATTCGCGATCGGACCGCTTGTTCACCTGCGCAAGCGCATCCGAGAATGAATCCCGCGCCTGCCGGGCATGGATCAGCGCCCGTTCGAATTCAGAGACGTCCGACCGTGTCGGCTTGCTCGAGCCCATCAGGGACCGCGCCATTGTCTCGAGAGCGATGAGGCCCTTGGCCGATGTGTTCATGTCGGCGCGCACGCGGCTGACGACAGACGCCGGCGCCCCGCGATCCGCCCCGATGCGTTTCCAGTAGGAACCGTCAGCCGGTTCCTTGCCCGTCAGCATGTCGGCAAGCGCCGTAAGGCTTGCTTCGCCGGTCGCCAGACCCTTGTCCCGCGCATCCTTGCAATAGGTGTCCGCCGCCTTGCGGAGCTGGGACTGGTCTTCAGTCAGGGAAACCTCGGCGGAGACAGGCTCATACACCGAAACGGTCGCGCAGCCGCCCAATGGCGCCAGAACGATCAACGCAAGAAACACCAACGGTCGCGACACCGAACCTATTCCTAAAAGTTCGTGGCAGTTCAGGTTGTTATAGATGCATCGCATGTAAAAGGCGAGCGTCCGGCTGAATTGGTTTGACGCCAGACTGATGCCCGGTAGATGAAGCAACGATGAACGAAGACAGACCCCGCCGCACGCTTTACCCGTCGCTTGAGCCGCGGAAGACTGGCCGCCTCGCGGTCAGCTCGCTGCATGAGCTTTACTGGGAGGAAAGCGGCCATCCTGATGGTTTACCAGTGGTTGCGCTGCATGGCGGGCCGGGCGGTGGCTCCAGCCCGGAGATGCGCCGGTTCTTTGACCCCCGCCGGTATCGCATCATCCTGTTTGACCAGCGCGGATGCGGACGCTCCACCCCGCACTCGGAACTTCGCGAGAACACGACCTGGGACCTGGTACGCGACATAGAGACGCTGCGCACGCATCTAGGCATCAAGAAGTGGATGGTGTTCGGCGGATCGTGGGGGTCGACCCTCGCCCTCGCCTACACCGCAATGCACCGCAAGCAGGTGATGGGCCTGCTGCTGCGGGGCGTGTTCCTGCTGAAGGAAAGCGAGATCCACTGGTTCTACCAGAACGGCGCCAGCAACATCTTCCCCGATGCGTTTGACCGTTACGTCTCGCCGATCCCGGAGAATGAACGCGATGACCTGCTCAAGGCGTTCTACAAACGCCTGACCGGCAAGAACGCCTCGGCTCGCGCCGAAGCGGCCGCCGCTTGGGCGCGCTGGGAGGGCGAGACGCTGTCGATCCTTGGTCCAAAGCAGCGCCCGCCGCGTTTTGATGAAGCCGACTTCCTCGATGCGTTCGCGCGCATCGAATGCCACTACTTCCACAACAAGGGCTTCTTCGACGCCGATGGCTGGCTGCTGGATCAGGCCGAGAAGTTTGGCGACCTGCCGGGTGTGATCGTGCACGGCCGGTATGACGTGGTGACGCCGCTGTCGTCGGCATGGGCGCTGAATAAGGCGTGGCCGAAGGCGCAGCTGAAGATCGTGCCTGACGCCGGGCACTCCTCGCTTGAGCCGGGTATCGTCAGCGAACTGATCAAGGCCAGCGACATGCTTGCGGAGAAGCTGGGTTAGCCCCAGGGCTTGCCGACGACCTCAGTCAGTCGTCGTCAGCGCGGCATCTGCGAGCATGCCGAAGCCGGCTTCGTGCATCTTCTCCCACACACCGAGCACGAGGATCGCACCGATTGCGATCGGGATGACCCAGCGCACAAGCGGGCGCCACACACGGAAGAACGGCATGCCGAATTCGGCCTGCATCATCTTCTTCTCGATCACCCAGCCCGCGAAGATCGCAATCAGGAACCCGCCCAGCGGCATCAGCAGAGATGAGGCGACGAAATCGACGAACGCGATGTATTCGCGCGAATAGACATACCCTGCCCCGATGACAAAGACGGTGAAGCCAACGCCGAGCGCCGCACCCCAGCGCGTCACCCCTGTCCGCTCATCGAGCCAGGATACTGCGACCTCCATCAGGGCAATCGATGACGCCAGCGCCGCAAACAACGCCAGCAGGAAGAATGCGCCGCCGATCACAGGACCAAATGGCATCTGCGCCAGACCGATGGGCAGATTCACGAACAGTAGGCTGGCGCCGGCATTGGGTTCGCTGCCGACCGCGAAGACCAGCGAGAACACGACCAGCGTGGCGACCAGCGCGACGGCCGTATCCGCCAGCGCGACGATCGCGGACGAGCGCGGGACATCTGCATCCCCCTTCAGATAGGCGCCGTAGGTTATCATGATCGCGGCGCCGACGCCGGTGGCGAAGAACGACTGCGCCAGCGCATCCAGCAACATCGAGAAGCTGAAATCCTCACTGCGCACGCGGGTGATGAAAGACAGCGCCTCGCCAAACGCGCCATTGGCGATGCTAAAGCCGAGTAGGATCAACAGCACCAGAATGAACACAGGCATCAGGACGGTGGAGGCGCGTTCGATCCCGCGCTTGACGCCCAGCCCGACCACAGCGGCGGCAAGGCTGATGAAGATCGCAAGATAGGCCAGAAGCAGCGGCAGGTTCGCTTTCGAGGTCACATCGTCGAAACGCTGCTGGGATTGTTCGAGCAGCCCGACATCGCTGGCGAATGTGCCCGAGATGGCGAATGGGATGTAGGCCATGAACCAGGCCGAGACGACGCAATAGAAGGTCAGGATGAAGAAGGCGGCCAGCATGCCGAGCCAGGCGAGCCCGCCCCACAGCTCGCTCTTGCCAGAGGCGCGGGCCAATGCCTGAACGGACTCCACGGCGGAATGGCCCGACCGGCGTCCAATGGCGAATTCAGCGGCCAGCAGCGGAAACGCGATCAGCGCAAGGCAGACGAGATAGGCGAGCACGAAAGCGCCGCCGCCATTTTCGCCGGTGATGTAGGTGAAGCGCCAGATATTGCCGAGCCCGACGGAAGACCCGACGGCGGCCATAATGAAGCCGAAGCGGGACGACCATGTCTCGCTCTTGCGATCGACGCGTCCTGCGATGGTCATGCAGCCCCTGCTCCGTCCCGTCCTGCCCGGCTTCCGCCCGGCGGCGAGGCCGGAATCAGAACATGCCGCGAAGGGTCATATCGTTCGCGCGGTTGAGGTGTACAGCCATCAACAGCCCGAAACCAATCATAACTGTGACAATAACCGTGCCGCCATACGAAATTAGCGGCAAAGGTATGCCCACGACCGGGAGCAGACCGATCACCATGCCCACATTGATCACGACATAGAGCAACAGGGTCGAAACGAAGCCGGCCGCAGCAAGACCTCCGAATGTGCTTCGCGAATTACCGGCGATCTGCATGCCCTGGATCAGTGCAATTCCCCATGCGATCAGCATCACCACCGCGCCGACGAATCCGAACTCCTCGGCGACGATGGTGAAAATGAAATCGGTGTGCTGCTCGGGGATGTAGTCGAGCTCCTTCTGGGCGCCTTCCATGAAGCCTTTGCCGGCGACGCCGCCGGAACCCACCGCGATCAAGCCCTGCTGCAACTGATAACCTGCGCCGAGCGGATCAGCCTCGGGATCGAACATCGTCTCGATGCGCTGACGCTGGTAGTCGTGCAGCGCGAAGAAGTAGACGACCGGAACCATCAACCCGATCAGCAGAACGATGGCCCCGACAACACGCAGGCTGATGCCGGCAAAGAAGATGACAGCGCATCCCGTGCCCAGAATCATCAGCGCGGTGCCGAGGTCGGGCTGGCGCAGCACCAGGGCGACCGGCGCAGCAACCATCAGGAAGGCCACGATGTGGACCCAGATGCCATTCCGGCCCGCAGAGAACGACTGGTGATAATAGCGCGCCAGCGCCAACGGCACGGCGATCTTCATAAACTCGGACGGCTGAACTCGAAAGCCTGGCAGGACCTGCAGCCAGCGCTCCGCGCCGTTCACGATGACGCCGCCGAAGTCGACCATCACCAGCATGATCACGCCGGCCATGTAGGCCGGGTACGATACCGCCGCCCATAGCCTGAGCGGCAGCAGCGCAACGATAAGCGCGACGCCAAGCATGAGCAGGAAGCGCACCGCATGGGCGATGGCGTAGCTGGCGTCGATGTGCAGGAGGCCGGTCGCAAGATCGTGGGCGCTGCAGCCGGCCGAGAACAGCACAAGCGTGCCGAACGTCGCGATCGCGATGATCGTCAGCAGCAGGAACCAGTGAAGCTGGGTGACCTTGTAAAGCAGGGAGTCCTTGCGGATCATGTCGGCTTGGCCTCGCTGCCCGCGACTTCCCGCTGCTGCGGGACGAACGGCTTGCGCGCGCCGGTATCGTATTTAAGCGCATGGGCGAGGATGTCGCGTGCGAACGGCGCAGCGACGCTGGATCCTGATCCGCCATGCTCGACAACCACCGCCACGGCATAGCGCGGCTTGTCGGTGGGCGCGTAGGCGACGAAAAGCGCGTGGTCGCGCAGTTTCCAGGGCAGCTTGTCGTTGGCGATGGCGCGGCCCTTGGCGTCGCGCTCGGCGGCGCTGATGACGCGCACCTGCGCCGAACCGGATTTTCCAGCCATTCGTGCGCCCGTGTACGGCGCAGGCAGTTCGTTCTTCTCATCAAGCGCGCCAAAGCGCAGAGCGGTGCCGCCGGGTTCAGACGTCACGCCGAACATGCCGGCGCGGACCGCTTCCAACACGCCGGGCTTGAACTGGCCCATTGGTTGGACGGTGGTGTCGGGCACGTTCATGCCGCTGATAATGACATGCGGGTCCGGCGTCTGGTCGCCGCCCGCGATACGGGCGCACATCACGGCGAGCTGGAACGGCGTGGCCGTCACATAGCCCTGCCCGATGCCCGCGGAGATCGTGTCGCCCGCATACCATTGTTCGCCGATGACTTTGCGCTTCCACGCATCGTTGGGAACCGAGCCCGACTTGCCGCCAGTGAGACCAAGCTCATAGCGGTGTCCAAGGCCGAACCGCTTGGCAACATCCGCTATGGCTTCGATGCCGGTGCGTTCAGCGGCGCGATAGAAATAGCAGTCGCACGATTTCTGGATGCCGGTGTGCAGGTTGACTGTGCCGTGTCCTTCCGGACGCCAGCAATTGTAGAAACGGTTGTAGTACCAAGCTTTGCCCGGGCACGGGACCGTGTCTTCCGGCTTCATCGCGCCAGATTCGAGGGCGGCTGCCGCGACGACGATCTTGAAGGTCGAACCTGGCGGATAAACGCCGTCATAGGCCTTGTGATAGAGCGGATTGCGCTCGTCGGTTTGCAACGACTTGAACAGCGACGAACCAATGCCGCTGACGAAGGCGTTCGGATCGGGCGCCGGGGTTGACATCATGCAGACGACTTCGCCCGTGGCGACGTCGATCACCACGGCGCTTCCCGCTTCCACGCCAAAGCGCGAGATGGCGTAGTTCTGAAGTTCGGCGTCGATCGAGAGCACGACATCCGCACCGGGCTCGCCCGCGAGGTCATCGCTGGGCAGGCGATCGATCACGCGACCGCCGGCATTCTGCAGCATGCGGATCTTGCCTGGCTCGCCTTTGAGTTCGACTTCACCGAAGGCCTCGATGCCGGATTTGCCGACGCGCATCGCGGGGTGGCGATACAGGCGGCGCAAGGCGGCGGCGCGCGCCTTGCCGGAGGGAGATTCGAGACTTTCATTCGCGGCTTTCAGCTCGATTTCCGACATGCGTGCGATGTCGGCTTCGTTGGCTTTTTGGACGTAGCCGATGGTGTGATAGAATGCGGCCTGCAGCGGATAGGAACGCAGTTCGCCGACTTCGGCGCTGACGCCGCTGAGTTCAGGCGACATCACGTTGACCTGCGCAAACTCTTCCCACGTCAGGTCGTCGGCGACGAGGATGTCGCGGAAGCGCGGGCCGGTGGTGGCTTCCTGGATAACTGAGCGCTTCTTGTTCTCGCTGAGCGGCACGAGGCGCGACAGCCGGTCGATCACATCGATGATCTCGGTTCGGTCGCCAGCCAGCTCCGGGCGCAGCGTGACGTAAAAATTACGCTTCGATCCGGCAAGGACGCGGCCGGTGCGGTCGTAGATCGTGCCGCGGTGAGGCGGCGCGGGCTCAAGGCGGATGCGGGTCTCGCGCGCCTTGGTCTCGAATTCGGCCTGACGGAAAAGCTGCAGCTCGGCCAGACGCAAGGTCAGGCCGGTGAACAGCACGCCGCCGCCGACCAGGAACATGTTCCGGCGTGACGGGAACTGATTTCGCCAATCCCTGCTCATCGCCTGGCCACCCTGATGCTGGCGGGCACGATAACAAAACGGACCAGCGGGTAGAGCAAGCCCGTCATGAGAAAATCAGCCATGAGGGGCCCGCGCGCAAAGCCCGTGTGGCCGGCGATGCTGCCCGCAACGCCGAGTGCAACGCTCGCCGCGATGAAGCCGCCAATAAGCGCTATGATCTCAGCGCCGACAACCGGGATAGGCGGCTGGCGATCCCACGCCACGAGCGCGACGCCGTAAGCAGCGAGCAAGGCGAGCGGCCACGCGCCAATCGGCGCTTCACTCATGAAATCCATCGCGACGCCGAGGAGCATCAGACAGCCAGCAACCCAGACCGAAAGTCCGAACGAAGCCAGACCCCCGGCGAGCCAGAGACCTGCGATCGGCCACCAGGCTCCCGCCATGCCGACCTGCATGCCGAAGGCCGACGTCAGCGCCGCAAGCACGGTGAGCAAGAGCACCCAGAGGCGCCAGGGCAAGGTCACTGAACGCCTCCCTGCCCGCCGGCGCCGGACCGGGAGGGCGGTTGCGCCGGAAGCGGTGCGGCGGGCGTCGGTGCGGCAGGGCGCGGCGTCGCTGCCGCTGGCGGACGCGGCGTTGCAGCTGGGGTTGGAGCAGCTCCGGGCGCCGCCGGAGGCGCGACGGCGGCGAGCGGCGCGGAAACGGTCTTCAGCGAGTCATCCGTGTTGCGTTCAACGCCGCCGAGCTCGGGCGCCGTTTCGGGCGAGGCGAAGTCCGGCGGCGGCACAAGGCGCACGAAATCAACCGGCGCGCTTTCCATGGCGAGATCTATACGCCAGTTCGCGCCGTCCTTGCGGGCGGTTCCGACGCGCACGCCGAGCGGCAGCTTGCCGTCGTCGCCGGACGTGACCCAGATTTCGCCGGGGACGATCTTGTCGGGCGTCTCCGGCTCCAGAAGCTGGGCGCCAGACCCGCTGTCGCCGACCAGGAGCGCGCGATCGCCCGACAGCGTGCCCATGACCGGAATGCGGCTGGAGAAGTCGGTCAGCAGCAGGATGCGCGACGTATATTCGCCAACACGGACCACGCGCCCGACGAGGCCGTTCTCATTGACCACGGCAAAGCCGTCGCGAACGCCATTGGCGGCGCCGGCGTTTGCGATGCGGGTGGCGGCGAAGGGGCCGTTTTCCTCGGCGACGACGCGGGCGGTCACAGCCTGGCCCTGTGTTTCACCCACGAGATCGAGCAGCTTTTCATAGCGCTCCATACGGAGCGTCATCGTTTCAGCGAGGTCTTTCCAGCGCTGCAGGTCGCGGACACGGGCTTCGAGTTCGGCGATCTTGGCTTCGTCCTCGGCGTTCCGGCCAAAACCAAACGACCAGCCGGTGATGCCAGAGGAGAAGTTGGCGAGATTGGCGGCGACGCCATCCATGGACTCACGGGAGGCGTCGATGCCGCCGCGCACGGCTGTCGAGGTCTGGATCGCCAGCACGCCGACCATGGAGATGCCGAGGCCGACGACGACCGCCCGCGCGCCAACGCGCGGCTCTCCCGATCGTCTGCGACCATACCAGGCCATCTACCGCTCCCTACTCCCTCAAATGGGGGCCCTCACCGGGCCACGAGGATTCTGACGGGCTTCGCGGCTGGAGCCTAGACCTCCGGGGCGAGCACGCCTTTCATCTTCTCGAGGTTTTCGAGCACCTTGCCCGAGCCAAGCACCACGCATTTCAGCGGGTCTTCGGCCACCGTCACCGGCAAACCGGTACGCTCGCGAAGGACAACGTCAAGGTTGCGCAACAGAGCGCCGCCGCCCGTGAGAACAATGCCCTTGTCCACAATGTCGGCCGCCAGTTCCGGCGGCATGGCTTCAAGCGCCGTTTTCACCGAATCCACGATCTGCGTGACCGGCTCGGCCAGCGACTTGGCGACCATGGCCTCGGTGATCTCGATTTCCTTGGGAACGCCGTTCATCAGGTCGCGGCCGCGAATGTCGAGGGACATGCCCTTGCCGTTCTCCGGGGCTTTCGCGGTGCCGATTTCCTTCTTGATACGCTCGGCGGAGGCTTCGCCAATCAGCAGGTTCTCTTCGCGGCGCAGGTAGTTGACGATGGCGTCGTCCATCTTGTCGCCGCCGACGCGTACTGAACGGGAATAAACCAGACCGCCCAGCGACAGCACGGCGACTTCGGTCGTTCCGCCACCGATATCAACCACCATCGAACCCGATGGTTCGTCGATCGGCAGGCCGGCTCCTATGGCTGCCGCCATAGGCTCATAGATAAGATGGACCGCCCTGGCGCCGGCCATTTGCGCTGACTGGTGGATGGCGCGGCGCTCAACCGGGGTGGCGCCAGCGGGAACGCAGATGATGATGACGGGCGCAATGAAGGAGCGGCGGACCTGCACCTTCTGGATGAAGCGCTTGATCATCTCTTCGGCGACTTCGAAGTCGGCGATGACGCCGTCGCGCATCGGGCGGACGGCTTCCATGTAGATCGGCGTCTTGCCAAGCATCATCTTGGCTTCCTTGCCGACCGCGTGAACGACCTTGCGACCGTTCTGGTTCACATAGGCAACAACCGAGGGTTCATCGAGTTGAACGCCGTGGCCCTTCACATAGACGAGCGTGTTCGCCGTCCCGAGGTCAATCGCCATGTCCGTGGACATGAGACTGAAAAGTTTGCCGAACATGCCTGTGGGGCTCCAATCGCGACGGACGATTCGCGCGCGTAGTCTAAGCTCCCCGTACCCTGTCTCGCGTTTCGAATTCGCTAACGCAATAGGCCGCTGTCAATATAAGCTGCGTCAGACGGAACGATGCGTATCGCACGCTTTCGGGGCGCGCCCGATGCGCGCGATTGAACGCGAGTTGTCAGCAACCAGCTAACCACAGCGCTCCAGACGAAGCGGAAAGCCGGCACGGACCGTTCCGCGACGATTTCCGCTGATCTTTCGAGCGCCCTCTTGTCAGACAGCGCCGGGCGCGGCCTAACAGCCCTCAAAGGTCCTGACCCTCCCCTGCTCCTGCCAGATTCCGAATGACTGATGCAACTGCCGAAGGCGCGCCGGACGGGCCGCCGGAAAGCCAGGAGACCGGAAGGTTCGCCGCCTTCCGGCATGGCGCCTTCGTTCTGTATTTCCTGGCGCGGGTGTTCACGACCTTTGGCTCGCAGATCCTCTCGGTGGCGGTGATCTGGCATATCTACGCGATCACGAAATCGGCGCTCTACACGGGTCTGGTCGGGCTGGTGCAGTTCCTGCCGCTGGCGCTGCTGGTGCTGGTGACTGGTACGGCTGCGGATCAATTCGGTCGCAGAATGATCATGGGGGCGTCGATCGTGCTGGCAGCCGCGTGCGCCGCGGCGATGGCGATCTTTACCGCTCTCGGAATGATCTCCGCCGTGGTCATGCTGAGCATTCTCGTCGTGTTCGGCGTGGCGCGGGCTTTCCTTGGACCGGCCTCATCCTCGCTGGTTGTGTCGCTGGTCCCCACTCGGGACTTCGCCAACGCCGTGACGTGGAATTCATCCGCCTGGCAAGCCGCGACGATTGTCGGCCCGGCGGCGGGCGGCTTGTTGCTCGGGCTGGGCGAGAGGCCTTTCACCAACTGGCTGGCGGGCATGGGTCAGTCGCAGGTGGCCGGCTTCCTTGACGGGCATGGACCGGAGATCGCCTACACGACCGGCTTCTTCTTCATGATGCTGGGGGCGCTTCTGGTTTTTGCGATCCCGAAACCGCCCAAGGCGCCGCCGCGCGAACGGCCGACCCTTTCCAACATGCTGGAGGGGTTCCGCTTCATCTGGAAGCAGAAGATCATCCTCGGCGCGATCTCGCTGGACCTGTTCGCCGTGCTGATGGGCGGCGTCATCGCCCTGCTGCCGATCTACGCCGAAGACATCCTGCATTTGGGACCCGAAGGCCTTGGCTGGCTGCGCGCTGCGCCGGGGATCGGCGCGATCGCTATGGCCGCTGTGATCGCGATCTTCCCGATCAAGGATCACGCCGGGCGGATCATGTTCGTCTGTGTCGCTCTGTTTGGGCTGTTCACGGTCGTGTTCGGGCTATCGACCACAGCGTGGCTGTCGATCACCGCTCTGATCTGCCTTGGCGCCGCCGACATGGTGAGCGTCGTCGTGCGCGAGACCCTGTTGCAGCTGTGGACGCCCGACGATGTGCGCGGACGGGTGAATGCGGTGAATTCGGTGTTCGTCTCCGCCTCCAATGAACTAGGCGAATTCCGCGCAGGCACGATGGCGCATGCGATCGGGCCGGCGGCGATTGGGGCTGTGCCGGCTGTCGTGATCGGCGGGTTTGGGGCGATTGCCGTGGCCGGCGTATGGGCGTGGATCTTCCCCACCCTGCGCAATGCGCGACGGCTGGACGGCAAGGATGTTGAACACCCGACCTAGCGGCTGCCTTGGCGCTTTGTCCAACACTGTTCGTGTGAGACCATCGCCAAAAGGGTGACGCATGGCTGAGCCGCTTCCCGACAACTGCAACAGGCCCGCGGGCCAGCTTCGCCCCGTGGTTGACCCGGCGCGTTGCGAGGCGAAGACCACATGTGAGGCCGCCTGTCCGGTGAATGTGTTCGAAGTGTCGCGGATCAGGCCGGAGGTTTTCCGATCATTGCCGGCGCTGGCAAGGCTGAAGGTGTGGGTGCATGGCATGAAGACCGCCACGACGCCGCGCGCCGATGCCTGCCTTGGCTGCGGGCTGTGCGTGACCGCGTGCCCCGAGCACGCAATACGCTTGTTGTCTTCTGATCGCGTTTCTGCTCGGACTTGATGCTGCGGCGCATTGGTTCGTAGAACATCAGCGAACCTGGGAGATGCGTGATGGCCTATTGGCTGGTGAAATCGGAGCCTGAGACATTCTCGTGGGACGATCAGGTGAAAGCGGGCAAGAAGGGCGCCGACTGGACGGGCGTTCGCTCGCATCCGGCCAAGCTGAACCTTCAGAAGATGGTGAAAGGCGACAAGGCCTTCTTCTATCATTCGGGCGGCGAGAAGAAGATCGTCGGCATCGTGGAAATCGCAAAGCCCGCCTATCCAGACAGGACAGCAGAGCCGGACGAGCCATGGGTGGTTGTCGATACCGTTGCAGCTGAGCCGCTGAAGACGCCGGTGACGCTGTCGACAATCAAGGCGGATGCGAAGCTGAAGGAGATGGCGCTGGTGAAGCTGAGCCGTCTTTCAGTGCAGCCGGTGACGGATGCGGAGTGGAAGCACATCTGCAAGCTTGGCGGCGTGAAGGGCTGAGGTCAGACGCCGAAGGTCACATAGCCTTCCGGGCTGATCGACCAAGCCGAATTGAAGGCGATCTCCCAGGCATGGCCATCAGGATCGGTGACATAGCCGGCGAAGCCGCCATGCGGCGGCCCGGGTGCCGGCTTCAGCAGCTTGCCGCCGGCCTTGATCAGCGCGTCCATGGCCGGCTGCACGTCTGACGCCGCTGGCACATTATCCGCTAGAGCGAAAGGCGCCGGGCCGAAAGCGTTTTCGCGCGCCATGTCTTTTGATTGTTCCGCCGCCTTCCACACGCCCAGCATGAAGCCATTCATCTGGAAGAAGACGATATCCTCATTCTCGAACACCGGCGCCCAGCCGAAGCCGTCGACGTAGAAGCGCCGCGAACGTGCAAGATCGTGCACGCCGAGGGTGATCACGGACATCTGCTGTTGCATCGCGCACTCCTTCGCGCCGGGAGATAGGCGTACTGCGTGGACCGTGAACCTATCTCAATGCAATTTCACGTTTGCAGCCGATGTTGGAGATGAATGCGGGATCGTGGCTGACCACAATCAACGCGCCGTCATAGCCAATCAGCGCGCGCTCGATCACTTCGATTGAATCAATGTCGAGGTGATTGGTGGGTTCATCGAGCAGCAGGAGTTGTGGAGGCTCGCTCGCGGCCAGCAGAACAGACAGCGCGGCGCGGAGGCGTTCGCCGCCGGAGAGCGTGGACACGATCTGATGCGCCTTCTTGTTGCGGAAGGCGAAACGGGCAAGCGCGGCGTAGGCGTCGTTGTCGTTCAGTTCGGGATTGGCGGCGCGCATGTTGGCGAGCAGTGTCTGTGATGGATCGAGCGCGTCAGCGTGCTGGTCGAGCATGGCGATGCGGCCGTCCAAGCGGCGGATCGATCCTGATGCAGGCGCACGCTCGCCAGCAATCAGGCGGAGCAGCGTCGACTTGCCTGCGCCGTTCGAGCCCGCGATGTGGATGCGCTCGGGGCCTGTGACCTTGATGGAAAGTGGACCGAAGAGAACGCGGCCGCCGGCTTCCGCCGTCACATCTTCGAAAGCGAGCACGAGTTTCTGAGACGGCAGATTGACGCTTGGCGCGACGACGTTGAGCGGCACGAGGATTTCGAACCGGGCCTTCGCCTTGTCGAGCGCCTCGTTCGCTTCCGAGAGCTGGCGGCCTGCGAGTCGATTGGCCGCGCCTTGCGAGGCCTCGGCCCTGTCCTGCTTGAAGTCGAGCATCATCTTGCTCTGCCCGGCGGCGAAGCGCCCGGCCTTGCCGGCGGCGTCCTTGCGTTGCTTCATCTCACGCTGGAGCTGCACCTGATCCTTGACGCGGCGCAGGTCGCTCTCCGCCTTGTCGAGCGCGCCGGCCGCTTCAGCGCGGCGCGCTTCGCGCGCGGCGGCGAAGGCCGACCAGCCGCCGGTGAACACAGAAACGCCGACGGGCGTGAGTTCGACGATGCGGTCGACATGTTCGAGCAGGTCGCGGTCGTGGCTGGCGACGAGAGCCGCACCGCGCCATTCGTCGATGAGAGCGAGGATGGCGGCCCTTCCCGGTGCGTCGAGATTGTTGGTCGGCTCGTCGAGCAGGAGAATGTCGGGCGCTTCCAGCCAGAGACGGGCGATCGCAATGCGCGTGCGTTCACCGCCGCTGAAGCCGCTGATCTTGCGGGCAAGATCGCGTTCGGGCAGGTCTACTTTCGCGAGCGTTTCGGCGACGCGGTGTTCGAGCGTCCAGTCGGCTTCGGCCATGTCGTCGGCCAAGCCTTCGCCGCGGGCGAGGCGTTCCAGACGCGCAAGACCGTCTGCGACGCCGAGGGCTTCGGCGAGGGTTATCGTGTCATCCGGCCAGCGCTGGGCCAACTCGCCGATACGTCCGGAAACGTTGATGACGCCGGACGATGGCTCTCCCCGCCCCGCGACGAGACGGAGCAGCGTCGATTTTCCAGAACCGTTGCGGCCCACGAGGCCGATGCGTTCGGCGCCGATGGCGAGCGTGAGGTTTTCGAAGAGGGCGCGGCCTTCGGGCGTGGAAACGCCGACCTGGTCGAGTGAGATGTGGGCTGACATGTGGGTGCACTGAAGCTGGAGTGGAAACGCGCGCGAAGCAGGCGGGGTTTCTAGAGCTTCATATCCGTTGTCTCCGTTGGATGCGCGGTATGTGAGGCGGGCGGCGCCATAAGTCAATATTGGGCGCGCGCCCGCAATCCCGCAGGCGGCTGCGGGTTGGGCTGATAGCGCCGGCTTGGCGTCACGAGCTGTCGGCGAAGCGGCGTGAAGAAGCGAACGAAGATGAAGCCAGAAGACCGCGCGTCTGCGCCAGCCCGTCGGCGGCGATGCGGCCGAGCTTGGGAACGGACAAGCCGATGAGCGTGCGGGGAGTGTGCGCCCGCAGGCGTGGCGTGGGGTGGGGATTGGCGGGGTCTTAGCCACCAACGTTGAAGCGCAGGAAGGTTTACGCCATGCGGATTCTGGCCGGCTTGCCGACTGCCGGATTCAGCAGGGTGTGCGCTGAGTGCGGGTGGCGGCAGGACGTCCGCAGAAGTTCAGGTCTGCTGCACGGGTGTGGTCGGAACCTGTTTCGACGACCGCGAATGGCGCACGCGTCTGAACCACATCGTGGCGCCGGTGATCGCCAGTATCGCCGGCACGAGGCCGGCAATGGCCCAGATGGCCTTCAGGCCTTCCCCGCAGATCTCCCGACTGCAGCCTGGAATTCGTCCGCCGAAGCGGCCGAAGTGAGAGTAGGACAGCCAGAAGTTGATCTGGTCGCCGATCCGCTCGACGGGGTTCTCTTCGTCCAGCGGATCAAGATAATCCACCATGGCGGGGCCGACTTCCGGGAAGGCGAGGTTCAGGCCGGTGATCGCCCACAGCAGCACGAAGACGAGGAACCAGATGCCGAGGATGTTGTGGAGGCGCTTGTCGAATGGACCGGCCGGTGCGTCCTCACCCGATGCCTTCCGCTTTCGCATGCGCCGGCGCCGCTGCCAGACAAGCAGGCCTGTCACGCCCGAGATCAGGAGAAGACCGGCGAAGATGCCGTTGAGCACACGCCCCTCGCCGGGGAAGAGCAGCACGGTGTGCAGGTTCAGAATGAAGGTGGTGGCGTGATAGCCAAACGGCAGTTCGTCTCCCAGATCGCGGCCCCGTGTAGGGGTCGAACAGGTGCGTCAGGACATTGTCGTCTTTCTCGAGTTCGACATCGACGGCGCGATTGGGCTTAGGGTCGGTGCGTTCCACCACCGTGACGGCGTGGTCCGGAAAGGCGCGTTGCGCGATTTCGCCGATCTGGTTGTCGGTAAGGACCGTGTTTCCGACGGGGACGTAGACGGGTTGAGGTGAGAATGTGCGGTAGAGTTCGTTGCGATAGACCAGCACGCTGCCCGTAACGCAGATGGCGACGACGTAGACGATCAGGATCACGCCCAGCCATCGGTGGATGTCAAACAGCAGCTTGTGCATTTTTCCTCCCCCGGGCGGCGGCTAGCATTCGCATTTGGCGGGGTTGGCGCAAGTCGCGTTGATGCGCTCTCTCCTCTCCCTAGCGGAGAGGAGGAAGCCGTGTTCGCTCGAACTTGCTGGTTAGGCCGCGGCGCCGGTAGCCTTCGCCCTGCGTACTTCGAGCTTGTTAAGCGCGTGGACGTAGGCGCGGGCGGAAGCGACGAGGGTGTCAGGGTCGGAAGCCTTGCCAGTGGCGACGAGGCCCTGCTCGGCCAAGCGGACCGAGACGGTGGCTTGCGCGTCCGTGCCTTCGGTGACGGCGTTAACCTGGTAGAGTTCGAGCACCGCCGTGTGTGGAACTAGTTGCCGGATGGCGTTGAAAACGGCGTCGACGGGGCCGTTGCCGGTGGCGTGCGTCGAGCGGACTTCGCCCTCGACGACGATTTCGAGTTCGGCGGATTGCGGGCCGTCGGTGCCGGCGACGACCTTCAGGCGCTTGATGACGATGCGCTCCTGTGCGCCGGCCAGCTGGTCGTCGACGAGGGCGATGATGTCTTCGTCGAAGACGTGCTTCTTCTTATCGGCCAGATCCTTGAAGCGCTTGAAGGCGTCGTTCAAGGCGGCGGGTTCGAGGACATAGCCCAACGATTCCAGCTTGTCGCGGAAGGCGTTACGGCCGGAGAGCTTGCCCATGATCAGCGAGGTCGAGGGCACGCCTACGTCTTCCGGCTGCATAATCTCGTAGGTTTCGCGGTTCTTGAGCATGCCGTCCTGGTGGATGCCGCTCTCATGCGCGAAGGCGTTCTTGCCGACGATCGCCTTGTTGTACTGCACCGGGAAGCCGGTGATGGAGGAGACCATCTTGGAGGCGCGCGACAGCTTCTGCGTGACGACCTCGGTGTAGAACGGCATCGAGTCGCCGCGGACCTTCAGCGCCATGACGCATTCTTCAAGCGCGGCGTTGCCGGCGCGCTCGCCCATGCCGTTGATGGCGCACTCGATCTGACGCGCGCCATTGATGACGCCGGCCAGCGAGTTGGCGACAGCGAGACCGAGATCGTTGTGGCAGTGGGTGGACCAGATGACCTTGTCAGAGTTCGGGATGTTCTCGATCAGGCGGCGGATCAGCGCGCCGTATTCGGCGGGATGCGAATAGCCGACTGTGTCGGGCACGTTGATGACGGTTGCGCCGGACTGGATCGCAACGTCGATTGCCTTGCAGAGGAAGTCGAACTCGGTGCGGGTTGCGTCTTCAGCCGACCATTCGACGTCGCCGACGAATTTGCGAGAGTGGGTGACCGAGGCGCCGATGGCTTCGAGCACGGCGTTGGGGCCCATCTTCAGCTTGTGCTTCATGTGCACAGGGCTGGTGGAGATGAAGGTGTGGATGCGCGGCTGCTTCGCCTTGCGCAGGGCCTCGCCTGCCCTGTCGATGTCGGAGAGCGTCGAGCGGGCGAGCGTGCAGATAGACATGTCCTTCGCCAGTTCGGCGATTTGCGAAACGGCATTGGAAGTCGCCCTCGGACGAAGCGGCGAAACCGGCTTCGCAGATGTCGACCTTCATCTCCTGCAGGAGTTCAGCGAGTTCCAGCTTTTCGCGAATGGTCATTGAGGCGCCGGGCGACTGTTCACCGTCGCGCATCGTGGTGTCGAAGATCAGTACCCTGTCTTTTGCGGTATTGGCTTTGCCGGCGTCGGTCTGGGTGGAGGCGGTCATTGGGGCGGTCCTGTCAGGGCGTGTTGTCGGAGGGTGCTGTGATGTGAACCCCTGGACGCGTGACCCGCGGAGCTATGCCCGGATCAGACAAGCGCCCAGGGGCTGCTAAGCAGCCCCGGCAGGGTGAGGAGAAGGGTGAAACCCCGGTTGCGCATGATTGTTCTATGATTGGCGCTGCATCGCAGGTCAAGTAGCGGAAAATTGAGCCTCGACACTGCGCGGTTCAGGGTCGATCCTTCCCGGTTCTCAGGGTTTGGCGACCGTTTCGTTGGGCGCAGTTTGCGCCTCTCCTCCCGGTTTGAGGTCAGGTTCGCCCTGGACGGCCTTGCGGGCGGCAAGCGCCACGACAATCCAGATGCCGACCACGGCGATGACGCCGCCGACGGCGAGGACGATGCCGCCGCCCATCGCGGACATTACCGACTGGCCCAGCAGAGCGACGATCAGCGTTTTCGGGATCGAGCCGATGAAGCATCCGGCCATGACCCGCCAGACATTCGCCTTGGAGGCGCCAAAGGCCATGTTGACGACAATGGCGGGCGCGGTCGGCACCGAGCGGACGATCATCGAGGCCAGGAAATCGTTGCGCCCGATGAAGGCTGAGAGGCGGCTTACGGTGTTGCCGCCATAGCGGTCGACAAGTTCACGGCCACCCCAGCGGCCCATGTAGAAGTGCAGCCAGGCAGAAGTCATCTGGCCTGCCATCGCATAGACGCTGCCGAGCCAGGGACCGAAGGCGACGATGCAGGCGGCCATAAGCACGAATTGCGGGGCGGCGATGAAGGCCGTGAGGATGAAAACGAGAATGGTGGCGGGAAGGCCCCACGGGCTGTTGCGCAGGCCTGCGAGCTGTTCGTCGATATGATCGGCGAAGCCGAACGCGCCGGACTTGCCCAGAATCATCAGCACGCCAACGCCGCCCAGCAGGGCCAGCGACACCCAGACGGTGCGCCACGCACGGGCGTCCATGTTATTGAGGAAGGCGGCGATTTTATTCATTCGGGGGCCCAGATGCGCCCTTGGGTCAGCCCCGTCAAGAATCGCGGGCGCCCCCCGTCTGGCGGCAGCCGGCGCGGAGGCTCATGACCTTGTGGACCGTCTTGAGCAGATCAGCCGGCTGGATCGGTTTGGCCAGCAGGGCGCCAGCCGCGCGCAGCTCCGGCCGGCGTTCGGCAAGGGTCTCGTCCAGCAGAGCCGACACGACGATGACGGGCGGACGGCCGCGGGCGATCGGCAGCAGGCTGACGGCGGAGAGAAGCTGGATGCCGTCCATGCCCGGCATTTCGAGATCCGTAATCAGCAGATCGTACCGGCGCGCTAGAATCTCGTCGAACGCTTCGCCGCCGTCAGCGGCTTCGACGCAATCAAAGCCGGCGGATTCGAGAATCAGGCGCAGATAGGTGCGCATGCCGGAAGCGTCATCCGCGATGAGAACGCGAGGCTGGCGCAGTTGATTGACCGGTTTCAGCTCGGCAGGCATGGTTAATTTGTCCAGGGGGAGGGTTGGCGGACTTCTGATTCTTAGTCGCAGCACATAGGCCTCTCGCGATTTCTGCGCTTTTCTCTGGCCGACAAAGACTTGTCTTTTCGCGACACATATTTGAGAATTCAGGTGGCATCCTGACGCAGGCCGCATCGACATGAGAGAAATCATCCGCGCCAGCGCCTGGAGCGGCTTTCGGGAACTGGTGATCAGCATGGGCGGCGATGCTGACGCCGTCCTGGCTGCAGCCCAGGTCGACGTCGCCGCGCTGGCCGATCCGGAACGCTACCTGCCGCTCAGGGCCCTGCTCGACAGCCAGGCGATCGCGGCTGAGCGGTTGGCCCGGAAGGATTTCGGCCTACAGCTCGGACAAGAGCAGAACTTGGCCGCGCTAGGCGCCCTGTCGATCGCCATCATCAACTCGCCAACGGCGCGCGCGGGTATCGAGATCGCAGCGCGTTACATGCATTTCCACAATCCCGCGATCACTGTGACACTGTCGCCGATGCCGCGCACGACGCGGGATTTCCTGTCGGCTTCTCTCGATCTGAAGAACCAGAGACGGCGCGAACAGAATGACGAGCGGATCATCTCATCATTCCACAAGTCGCTTGGGCTGCTCGGCGGCGCCAGCTACAAGCCGCTCGAGATCTGGTTCATGCACGAGCCGATCGCGCCGCTGGCCATTTATCGCAAGATGTTCGGTCTAACGCCGTCGTTCGGGCGGCCAGTGATGGGGATAGCGATCGAGCGCGTCGTGCTTGACACCTGGCGGCCGGGCGGGTCCTCGCACATGCGCGAGATCGCGGAGACCTACCTGCGTATGCAGAGCCCGTCGCTGGAGAAGGAGTTTACACAGCGCGTGACAACGATGGCGCGCAGCCTTCTGAAAGGGCGGGAATGCACGCCCGAGCAGGCGGCGAAGGCGCTCGGTATTCACGCGCGCACGCTGCAACGACGGCTGAAAGAAGAAGGCGCGAGCTTCGAGAGGATCAAGGACGATGTCAGGCGCGAGTGGGCTGAGTCGCTTCTTGTTCAGCCCTCAGTCTCGTTGTCGCAGATCGCCCAGATGCTCGACTACGCAGACAGTTCAGCCTTCTCGCGCAGCTGCCGCCGCTGGTTCGGAGAAGCTCCGCGCACCTATCGCACACGGTTGACCCAGGCGCGCACCGCCAAAACCCCGGAGCCAAGAGCACCGCGCGTGAACTCGCTCGTCGCCCACATGCGCGCGAGCGGTCTGCGCAAGCACTAAGACCCGTGGACACGATCAGAGGCGCAGTACCGACGTGAAACGACGCCAAAGGTTCGGTTGCCGATAAGAAGCCAAGGCGGGTATTGGTCCTTCACGGAGGTTCGGTTGCGTGCGCCGGTCTTCGCTTCGCGCGCGCGCACCAAGGGAAACCTACCCGAAGCCCGAGCGAGGCGCTGTCAGAGCTTGCCTGTGCACATCGCCGCGAGAATGATGATCGGGAGCGGGATGCCGACGAAAAGCATCAGAATGGAGCGCACGACTATTGTCCCTCGACTTTCCGGATGACGCGGGCTTTAGAGACGAAGAAGTCTGACCTGACGTCCTTGTCGCGGTGATTGCCGCCGGACTGCGCGCCAAAAAATGCGGCGACGGCGCCCACGAGAAGCGATGCGGCGGTAATGAAACCGGAGATGACCGTCAGTTTGCGAGCAGCCTCGGCCCGCCGCTCTGCAGCGGAGGCATCTTGCGGACCTGCGGCCAGGCGCTCCTGGGCGGCCGCCTCGTCGACCTGCTCATCGACAACGGTGGCGATGGCCGATGACGTCTGTGTGTCGGCTTGAGATGTGACGCCAATGCCGCCGATGCCGACGAAGGAGATAAACCCAGCCGCGACGACGCCCACGCCCCACACGACGAGGCCGTGCATGCCGTCACGTACGTCAACCTCATGCTCGCTGGCGCCAGGCGCGCGGCCACGCAACCTTGCGGCGACATAGCCGCCCATGAAGAAACTCATGACCTGCACCCACAATAGGTACAGGCCCGCCATTATGACGAAGGCGACGGGCGAGAGCCCTTCCCCTTCGTAAGGCGAGGTAACGCTCAGCCCGAGCGTAGCGCCGAAGGTAAGCAGGACGAGGCCTGTCGCCGTAGCGATCGAGACGCCCGCGAAGATCGGGCCCCACTGGACATTTGAGTCCTGAGCCGTCGGTTCAATCACGCTGGTGGTTTCCATCAACGGACACCAACAAATGATAGAACGGCGAGAACGACAACGACGAGGCCGACAAGATAAATGATGCTATTCATGAGCGTCTCCCATTAAGGGCGACAATTCTCGGCTGATGAATAAGTTCCCGCTTAAGTGACTCTAGCATGGCGCGGCTGACGCCGTTGCGCAGGCGGGCCATCGCTGGGCGCAGCCGCGGACGACGCAGCCCGACAAGCCGGAAGCCCTAACTCGCCATCGACCGCGACCGATGGATCGAATGCGTCAGCCGCCGCGTTCTTCAACTGAATCGGCCAATAGGGGACGTCGCGAGGCTACAAGGGCGGCCACAGCCCTGGCTTTAATGAATACGCCTAGTTCACCGCCTGTTGCGCGACGGTAGGCGATGTGCCGGCGACGGTCGCGCGGCGCATGTCGCGCGGTTGCGACTGGTCGTAGCGGCGCACGCGATGCAGGGTCTGGCGATTGTCCCACATCACCAGATCATGCAGCGACCATTTGTGGACGTAGACAAATTCCGGCTGGGTGGCGTGCTCGATGAGATCGCGCAGCAGCAGGCGCGCTTCCGGCACGGTCATGCCCAAGATGCTTCCGGCGTGCGACGACAGATACAACGATTTGCGTCCATGAACGGGATGCGCTCGAACCAGGCGCTGGCGCACGGGCTTGAACGTCTCTTTTTCCTCGTCGGTGTAATCCACAAAGCCAAGCGAACCGCGCGAGGTCATCAGCGAGTGTTCGCAAATCATGTCCTCGATCTCGGCCTTGGTCTCCTCGTCAAGCGCATCATAGGCGGCGCGCATGTCGGCAAATTCAGTGTTGCCGCCCTTGGGATTGAGGACGCGCGCCGACAGCAGCGAGAATTTTGCGGGGATGGCGCGGAAGGAACTGTCGGAGTGCCACAGGCAGTTGCCGAGATTGAACAGACGCTGGCGATTGTCGCGCGGCAGCAGCTTGCCGTCCTTGCCGAGGTTGGAGACGTCACTCAGGCCGCTGGCGATCCGCGCATCCCCGGAGGGCGTGACGCTGTTGCCGCGCGTCGTTTCGAGTTCTCCGAAATTGCACGCAAACGCCTGTTGTTGTTCGTCCGTGATGTCCTGACCGTGGAACACCAGCACCGCGTATTGGTCCATGCCGGCTTCGATTTCGCGCGCCTCGTCTGCAGTCAGCGGTCTGGTGAGATCGACGCCGGAGACCTCGCCAACGAAATGACGATGAAGCTTCTGGATCGCGACAGGCATGGCGCTTCCCTCGTCCCACAGGGCGCTGATTGCAAAAACGCTACGCCGGGCAAGCGGGATGTCAACATGCCGTAAATGACAGGTCTTCAGCTTGCCGATACGGCAACAGCAGTGTCCGCACGCCTACCTGTCGTTCCAGCGCTTTGCGCTCCGGGCTCAGAACGCATCGAGGCCGGTGTATTCGACTGAGACCTGCCAGAGACGGCGGGCGGCTTCGGGGTCGATAGCGTGAGGGTTGACGCCTGAGATGCGGGATTCGCCGGGCTGGGTAATCTTCGCAACATCGCAGTCTTCACAATAGACGCCGCCCTTGCCTTCAAGTTGCGGCGACGTCCCGGCCCAGACGGAGGTGGCCGCGCCCTGCTCTGTCGTCTTGAAGCGCTCGTCGACCTTTCCGGTCTCATCCATCCAGCCGAAAGCGATCATCTCTTCTCGCGGAAGATAGCGCTGCAGCGGGGTCATGATGCCGCCCGGATGGACCGCGAACGCCCGCACGCCGTACGCTTGGCCGCGACGGTCGAGTTCGACCGCGAAGAGCGCGTTGGCGGTCTTCGCCTGTCCGTAGGCTTTCCATTTGTCGTAGGGATGAGACTTGAAGTGGATGTCGTCGAAGACGATCGGCGAAAGCTTATGACCGGTGGATGACACGCTGACGACGCGCGCGCCCTCTGCCGCTTTCAGCGCAGGCGCAAGGCCGGCGACGAGCGCGAAATGGCCAAGGTGGTTGGTGGTGAACTGCGCTTCCCACCCCGGCCCGACGCGCATTTCGGGACTCGCCATAATGGCGGCGTTGTTGATGAGCAGGTGGAGCGGCTTGGCCGTAGCGACATAGTCCGCCGCGAACTTAGCGACCGATTTCAGGTCAGCGAGATCGAGTTCGGCGACCTCGACATTGGGAATGCCGGTCAGCTCTTCGCGCGCCTTGTCTGGCCGCCGCGCCGGAACCATGACCGATGCGCCCGCATTGGCGAGCGCCTTCACGGCTTCTATGCCGATGCCGGAATAGCCGCCCGTGACTATGACGTTGCGGCCCTCGAGATCCACACCCTTGAGGATGTCGGCGGCCGTCGTGCGATTGCCGAAGCCCGAGTCCAGCGGCGCCTGTTGATTTCCGGTCATCATCCTATCTCCGATGTGAGCATTCACTCACCTGACACCTGAATACAGCGCGCGTCCAGTCCTGACGCAACGCCAATTATGCCGGTCGGGCGTCTCGACAATGTCATGCCACATGAGCATGTTCCCGCGCATGATGCGCACACGGATTCTTGGACTGCTCGCCCTGCCGCTCGCCCTGATGGGCTGCGATACGCTGTCCGGTATGACGGGAGGGACTGGCGACTGGCCCTACGCCTCGCTTGGGCACAAGACCCCGCTGTTGATCGGGCATCGCGGCGCTTCGGGCGCCTTGCCGGAGCACACGCTGCCGGCCTATCAGCGCGCGCTGAATGACGGCGCCGATTGCATCGAGCCGGACCTGGTGTTCAGCAAGGACGGCGTGCTGGTCGCGCGACATGACACTTTCTTGTCAACGACGACCAACGTCGCCTCGAAGCCCGAGTTCGCAAGCCGCAAGCGCAAATCACCCGATCCGGAATTCAGCGCCCGCGAAGACTGGTGGGTGGCGGACTTCACGCTGGCTGAACTCAAGACGCTGCGCGCCGTTCAACCGATGAAGGGTCGCGCCACGACGTTCGACAACCAGTACCAGATTCCGACCTTCGAGGAGGTGCTGGAACTGGCGCAGTCGCGCGTGACGGTGACGAGTGAGCCGGTGTGCGTCTATCCGGAAGCGAAGTCCCCGGCCTATCACGCCCTGATCGGCCATGCCGACATGGCCGAGCAGATCCTTGCGACGCTGAAAAAGCATGGCATGGACGGCGCGGGGGCGCGCGTGTTCATCCAGTCGTTCGAGCCTGATTTCGTGAAGAAGATCGACGCCATGACCGACCTTCCCGTGGTGATGCTGGTGAGCGACAAGGCCGCGCTCGACGCAGCGCTGGCGATGCCGGGCGCGCCGTTCTGGCAGGGGCTGGGGCCGAGCATCGGCATGCTGCGCGATGCGAGCGGCAAGTCGACCGGCGTGGTCGAGGCTGCCCATGCAAAGGGCGTTGCGGTTCATCCGTGGACGTTCCGGGACGACCAGCCGATCGGCGGCAAGCCGATTGCGACGTCGATAAAGGAAATTCTCGCCCTTGGGGTCGATGGGTTCTTCACCGACTTCCCGTTCACAGGCTACGCGGTCAGGAATGACGTGGCGCACGGCGTCGAGTGACGCTTGCTCCTGTTTCGCCGTGGCGCATAATGCGGGCGCGGGAGGGATGGGATGAGCGAGACGGATCCGGCGAAGTCTGGCGTGACTTCCGAAAAGAAGTGGGACTTCAGCAATCCGCAGATCATGCTGGGGGTGCTCGCCATCGCCGTCAGTATTGCCGGTAGCGTGTTCGGCGTGGCGCTCGCTGTGCCCTGGGGACAGGACATATTGTGCAATTCGGTCAACCTGGGATGCCCGCACTTCGAGGTGGCGGATCTGCGAGCCAAGGTCGACACGATCGATTTCAAGGGGTGGTGTGACGAGGAATACAAGAATGTGCCGGCAGACGAACCGCCGCCGCCGGGCCTCGATCGCGCCCGCGATGCGTGCAAGCTGGATTTTTTCGACCACAATCCGGCGGGCTTTTTCTCGGACGTGACGGACGGCGGCTTTTATCGCTCGTCGGACAAGGTGCTGGCTTTGCACTTCGAGATGAGCAGTCCGCCGCAACAGATCAACACGCCCTTCACGCTGCGCACGGAATGCTCGCGTCACAACGACAGCATCCGGATGTGGCAGCGCCTGCCTTGCCAGCTTTCACCACCGGAATACGGACCCGTCGAAGCGGGCCTGACGTTGGCCCCACAGACTTTCGAAGCGGATGCGGTCGAAGTCTCCCCGGATGGGTCGGAGCTTCGCGCCACTATTCTGAAGAAGAAGGGTGGATTCGTCGGCCGGTGGCGGCTGGACATTGAACGGTCGAAGAATGGGAATCTGGAAGCCGGGACCTATCGCGTGGAGATCATCGTGGGCGGCGCGGGCGAGCCGATCGACAAAACGCCGCGCACAGAGGTTCTGTTCACCGTGCTCAACCCCGGCGATCCGGCGCCCGCCGGTACGAATTGACCACGCAGCCCATGCCGATGGGCTGGGATGCGGTGTGTTCGAGCGTCAGTTGCGTGGAGACGCCTGCGAACAGCGGACGGCCCTGCCCCAGCACGATCGGCACGACGGCGAGCTCGACGAGGTCGATCAGGTTGTGGCTGAGGAAGCGACCGGCAGCGTTCCCGCCGCCGAAGAGCCAGACGTCTGTGTCGAGATCCTGCTCACTCATGCGCTGGCGAAGTTTCGCGAGACCGGCGGCGGGATCGCCGCTGTGGGCGTGTACGGTCTGCGGGCCCGCCTCGATGGGCCTCGAGGTCATAACGAGTGTTGGCGTCTTGCCCCACATCCACCCGCCCAAGTCGATTGCTTGGTCGTAGGACGCGCGGCCGACGATTAACCCACCGATCTGCTTCATCCACGGTCCGATGAAACCCATGGCGATCTTGCCATAGGGTTCGAGCCAGTCGGCCGATCCGTCATTCGGGGCGATGTAACCATCAAGGCTGACAGCGACGTGATAGCGGACGAGATGCATTGTCGTGGTTCCCGCAGACTGACGCTGCATGAGCGCACGGGCGTGCTGACAGCGGCATGTCAGCATGAGGCGGGAAGATGTGCTGAACGGTCAGCTCCGCGGAACGATGCGCCGGCGGCATCGTTGGTCATGCACTGCACATTGGAACAGGAGCGACAAATGAGAATTGCCCTGATTGCGGCGACATTGGCTGCGGGATCACTTGGCGCTTGCAGCGGCAATGACGGCATGGCCAGCAATGGCGATGATCGCATGGCGGAGCGCGAAAGCACGACTGAAACGCCTGACTATCGCTACAACCCGCCCAGCGCGAGTCCGGATTTGAGAGATATCGCGCCGCCGGCGGAGACCTCGCCGGCTACGCCGCAGCTTCAACCGACCCATCCACTGGCCCCGCCGCCGGGGAGCCCGCCGCCTCCGTTGCCGCCTCCGGAATCCGCTCCGACCTGATCAGGCCTGCTCGGCTGTCGCCTCAAGACGGCTATCGAATGTTGCGCGCGCGGCTTCGACAGCCGCTCTGTTTTGAAGAGCCCACTGGCCGATCGGGAGTGCGGCCTGGCCAAAGGCTTGGCCCATTTGCGTGAGCGCGTAGTCGACGCGGGGCGGGATGGATGGCGTCACCGTGCGCTGGATGAGGCCGTCGCGTTCGAGATGGCGGAGTGTGAGCGTCAGCATGCGCTGGGAGATGCCGGGGAGATCGCGACGGAGTTCCGAGAAACGACGGCCTCCCTCCCACAGCTGCACACGACCATCATCGTCCATTTGTCGCCGATAAGCTGGAACACCTCCGTCGCGGGGCGGCAGCTCTCAGTAACATGAAGGGCGCCACGGCTCACGAATGTGCCTCCTTGCCGATGCAACGACCATTCTCAATCTAGGCGTGGTCGCCTGCAATCGCCATAGGAGCTGCGCCTTTGTTGAAGTTTGCCATGATCATCGGATCGACTCGGCCGAACCGCTTTGCCGACATTCCAGCGAAATGGATCGTCGACGGGGCGACAAAGCGCGACGATTTCACGCTCGACGTGCTCGACCTGCGCGAACATCCCCTGCCCTTCTTCAATGAGCCGATGCCGGTCGGCTATGTCGGCGGCAAATTCTCTGAGGCGGCAGCCGAGGCGTGGCGACACGAGATTGGCCAATACGATGGGTTCATCGTTACGGCGGCGGAATACAACCACGCACCCACAGGCGTGCTCAAGAACGCCTTCGACAGCGCTTCGTTCGAATGGCATCGCAAGCCGATCGCCTTTGTCGGCTATGGCGGGGTTGGCGGGGCGCGGGCTATCGAACACCTACGCGGCATCGCAGTAGAACTGCAGATGGCGCCGTTCAGCAGGGCAAGACGCCGGACGATTATCCGTATCTCGTCGACGCGCGGAAGGCCGTGTTGGACCAGATGGTATGGTGGGGAAATGCGCTCAAGGCGGCGCGGGCGGCTTAATCCCGGATCAAAAAACAAACGGGCCGCGGAGTGATCCGCGGCCCGCTGCATTTTTCAGAACAGATTGCGGCTAGTGGCCGCCCGCCATGGCCGCGAGCATGAGCAGCGCGACAATGTTGGTGATCTTGATCATCGGGTTCACGGCGGGGCCCGCCGTGTCCTTGTAGGGGTCGCCGACGGTGTCGCCGGTCACGGCGGCCTTGTGAGCCTCCGAGCCCTTCTTGTGAACGACGCCATCCTTGTCGCGGAAGCCGTCTTCAAACGACTTCTTGGCGTTGTCCCAGGCGCCGCCGCCCGAGGTCATCGAGATGGCGACGAAGAGGCCGGTCACGATGACGCCGAGCAGCATGGCGCCGACCGCCGAGAGGGCGTGGCCCTTGTACTCGTCAGCGAAGCCGCCAATGCCCCAGATCACAAAGAACAGGACGATGGGCGACAGCACCGGCAAGAGCGATGGGATGATCATTTCCTTGATCGCGGCCTTGGTCAGCATGTCGACGGCGCGGCCGTAATCAGGCTTGGCCGAATAATCCATGATGCCTTTGATTTCACGGAACTGACGGCGGACTTCTTCGACCACCGCTTGCGCCGCGCGACCAACCGCCATCATCGACATGCCGCCAAAGAGGAAGGGCAGCAGGCCGCCAAACAGCAGGCCGACGACCACGTAGGGGTTCGACAGCTCGAAGTTCGGAGCGACGCCGTACAGGAAGTCTCCCTCGACCGCATTGGTCGAGAAGAAGTCGAGGTCGGCGGTGAAGGCGGCGAACAGCACCAGGGCGCCAAGACCGGCGGAGCCGATCGCATAACCTTTGGTGACGGCCTTGGTCGTGTTGCCGACAGCGTCGAGCGTGTCGGTGGTTTCGCGGACCGAGTCATCGAGGCCCGACATTTCGGCGATGCCGCCGGCGTTGTCGGTGACCGGGCCGAAGGCGTCGAGGGCCACCACCATGCCGGCGAGAGCGAGCATGGTCGTGACCGCGATGCCGACGCCGATGAGGCCGGCGAGCGTGTAGGTGAAGATAATGCCTGCGATGATGATCAGGGCCGGGATGGCCGTGGCTTCCAGCGAGACAGCAAGACCCTGAATCACGTTGGTGCCGTGGCCGGAAACCGAGGCCTGGGCGATCGAGCGCACAGGACGGTAGCCGACGCCGGTATAGTATTCCGTGATCCAGATGATGAGGCCCGTGACGACCAGACCAGCAACGCCGCACAAGAACAGGTTCATGGCGGTGATCGGGGTGGAAAGGTCGTCGGCCATCGTGACCGTGGCGGTCATCGGATCGCCCAGCGTCATGTAGATGGCGAGATAGAGCGCCGGAACCGAAAGAACGGCGGAAGCGATGAAGCCCTTGTAGAGGGCGCCCATCACGTTGCGCGAGTCTTTCGAGAGGCGGACAAAGAACGTGCCGATGATCGAGGTGACGATGCAAACGCCTGCAATGGTGAGCGGGAGCATCATCATGCCGGCTTCGGCGACGCCGTTGAAGGTGATGGAGGCGAGCACCATCGTGGCGACGATCGTCACCGCATAGGTTTCGAACAGGTCGGCCGCCATGCCGGCGCAATCGCCGACGTTGTCGCCGACGTTGTCGGCGATCGTGGCGGGGTTGCGCGGGTCATCTTCGGGAATGCCGGCTTCGACCTTGCCCACCATGTCGCCGCCGACGTCAGCGCCTTTGGTGAAGATGCCGCCGCCGAGACGGGCGAAGATGGAGATCAGCGAAGCGCCGAGGCCGAGCGAGACCATCGCATCGATGACCGTGCGGTCGCCAGGCTCGAGGCCGAGGCCGACTGTGAGCAGCGCGTAGTAGCCGCCGAGGCCGATGATTGCGAGACCAACGACGAGCATGCCGGTGACGGCGCCCGACTGGAACGCGACGGCGAGGCCCTGACCGAGACCCTTGGAGGAAGCCTCAGTGGTGCGGACGTTGGCCTGCACCGAGATCTTCATGCCGATGAAGCCGGCGGCGCCCGAGAGCACCGCGCCGAGCACGAAGCCGAGCGGCGCCTGCCAGTTCTTGAAAAAGATGGCGAGGATGATGGTGACGACCACGCCGATCATCGCAATCGTGCGATACTGGCGGTTGAGGTAGGCGTTGGCGCCTTCCTGAATGGCTTTTGCGATTTCCTGCATGCGGGCGCTGCCGGTCGGCAGCGCCATGAGGCGCTGGGTCGTGATGACCCCGTATCCTACTGCGATAAGGCCAGCCACGATGGGCAGCCACAGCGACAAGTCGCTCATGTTTCGTCCTCTTAACGGGTTGAATTTGGACGACTTCCCCGCAATCCCCCTGGAATCACGCTTGGCCCGCCCGGCAAGATGGGCGGGAACATGCCCAAATTGACCCTTTCAGGCAAGTTTGTTGATTCGAGTAGCCTTTACGTAGGGGCAGCCATTCCAAAACCTCCGTTGAGATCGCTCAAGCTACATGATGGATGGGGCGATGGCTGACGCGCCCGCCCTTCACCGCCCCCTGCCCCTGCCGCCGCTCGCTCTGGCGATGATCGGGGTGATGATGGGCTGCATGATGGACGCCCTGATCAAGCATCTGGGCGCGGCTTACACGGCCGTGCTGATCGCAACGATGCGCTATGTGTTCGGGACAATGTTCTCGGGCGCGACAGTGATCGCGCTGAAACGGCGTATGCCGGACGCAGCGGCGCTTCGCCGACATGCCTTGCGCGCGGTGGCGAGCACGCTGTCGGCTGTTCTGTTCTTTCACTGCCTGACGATCCTTCCGATTGCAGAAGCGACGGTGCTGATCTTCTGCGCGCCGCTGATGATCTCCCCGCTGGCGTGGTGGATCCTGGGCGAAAAGATGCAGCCGATGGCCTCGGTCGCGCTGATGATCGGCTTTGTCGGGGTGCTGATCACCGTTCAAGGCGCGCGCGAAGCTGCGGATACGGCGCGGAGACTTGAAGGCGTGGTCGCGGGCGTTTCGGCCTCGAGCCTTTATGCGTTGTCGATCGTGCTGCTGCGGCAGGCGGCGCAGAAGGACGACGCGATTGTTACGGCGTTCCTCGGTAATGTGTTCCCGGCGCTCTACTTGATCGGGCCGGCGATCCTGCTCGGGGCGTCGCCAGCGATCGGCGATCTGCCGCTGTTTGCGGTGGCGGGGCTGACAGGGTTTCTGCTGTGGTTCCTGCTGACGCAGGCCTATGCGCGCGCGCCGGCGCAAAGCCTGGCCGCCGCTGAATACACCGCGCTGCTGTGGAGCGCCCTGCTCGGGTATTTCTTCTTCTCGGAAACGCCGCGCTGGCAGGTCTGGGTCGGCGCTCTGGTGATCGTTGCGGCAGTGGGGCTATCGGCCTGGAGCAGTCACCTGCGGGCAAAGGTCCAGCCTTTGGCCGACTAGCGTGAGTTGCTTGCCCCGCCGCGCGAACACCGCCAGATTCACTCGCCAGCGATCAGACACTGTATTGGGGAAGCGCATGAAACGGACGATCACGCTCGCGGCGCTCGCGTTAGGCGCGGGTGTCGGCGCACAGACCGCACAGGCCCAGCTTGCCGTCAGCGGCAGCATCGGGACGACAGGCGGGTCGGTGGAGGCGCAAACGCAGATCACGCCGATCATTCAGCTGCGCGGCGGCTATAATTACTTCGAGTATGGCGTGAACGACACCTACGACGACATCGCCTATGAGGGCGATCTCGACCTCACAACGTGGGGGGCGTTCGTCGATTTCAGGCCGTTTTCGAACGCCTTCATCGTGACGGCGGGCGCCTACTTTGGCGACAAGGGCCTCGACCTCACGGCGAGGCCGACGCAGAATGTGGAAATCGGCAACCAGACGTTCACGCCAGGGCAGGTCGGCGCCCTTCGTGCGACAGCCGAACTCGAGGATACGGCGCCGTTCCTGGGCATCGGCTGGGACACGACGTTCCAGGGAGAAACGGGGTTCGGCTTCAAGATCATCGCCGGCGCCATGTTCACTGGGTCGCCCGATGTGAGCATGACATCCAGCGGAGGCTCGCTGTCGAACGATCCCAATTTCCAGGCCCAGCTGGCGATCGAAGAGCAGAACCTGCGCGACGATGTCGACGACTACGAAGTCTATCCTGTCGTGCAGGCGGGCCTGACCTATTCATTCTAGCCGGCCCAATCCAAAATGAACAACGCCCCGCAGCGGTTGCAGCGGGACGTTCATGTTTTCAGGATGCAGCGAGGCTTACGTCTTCGGCGCGCCACCCGGATTGTCTTTCAGCCAGCGCTGTTTTTCCTTCGCGGCTTCGGCGGCGGTGCAATCGCCCATATAGGTGGCGTCGGCGTTCATCGAGAAGCCGGCCGGTATCGGGCCGAGATTTGCCGTGCCCTTGGCGCGGATCGTCATCGACGTCGGCGTATGCGTCAGGGTGGCGTCGGCCTTACCGGTGGTCTTGCCTTCGCAGATCAGCTTGAAAGAATAGCCGCCGGAAATCGGAAGCACGTTATCAACCTTGCAGCCTTCCTCGAGATCGCGCGCAAGTTTCGACAGCGTGATGCGCGCCTTCTCGGGGATCAGGCATTCAAGGTTTTCCTCGTTGAGCGGGATCGCCATGATGTTGGTTTCCTGCTTCCATTTCCACTTGCCGGGCTGCACCTGGATGGCGCCGTCCTTGGCTGTGTCTGCACCAGCGGCGCACACGGCAAGCAGCGCGGTTGCGGCAATAGCCAGAAGCCTCATCTAAGTCTCCCTCGGGGACGGACCGCGAAACCAGCGGCCCCACTCTCAGCGGCGATATGCGCCTTTCCTACATGAACGCGGCCCGAATGAGGCGGGCGCCAAATCGTCATGTTTGGACCACGCGGTAACCTTTGACGGGCAGCACCGCCATCAGGATAGCCCCTGCTATATAGCCTCCAAGATGGGCTTCCCAAGCGAGCGCCATGCCGAGAAGGCTTGGCGCCACGAATGTAAGCAGCGCGTTCGCGATGCCGAAGGCGGCGGTGAATTTCAGGAACTCGGCGTCCCATAGCTTTCGCTTCATGCCGTAGGGGTCGAGCAGGAAGGCCGCGGCGACGAGGCCCGACGTGCCGCCCGAGGCGCCCACGGCGTAGGGGCTCTCGGCTGTCGCGAACGCAAGATAGAGCGCCGATCCGGCAACCACCGAGCCGAGGAACACGATCATCCAGAGGCCCCAGGCGGTCGGCCCGCCGCCGAACGTGCGCGCGACAGGCGTGCCGAAGGCCAGCAGCATCAGCGAATTGACGATCACGTGCATCCAGTCGCCATGCAGCAGAGCTGTTGAAGCCAGCGTCAGCGATCCGGCGAACATGTCGGGATAAACCTTCGACGATCCCGCCGCCGCCCAGAAGCGTTCCGGCGCGAGCGCAAAATCATAGAGGGCGGCCTGCTGCTCGGCGAACGGCGCGAAAGCGTAGGCCGCATATAGCGCGATCAGCAGAATGGACATCACCACGACGATCAGTGGCGCGTTGAAGATCGGCTGTGGCCGGGCGGGTGAAGCTGGCGTCTGGGAGGCGTCATAGGGCATGCGAGCAAGATGGCGGTTGCAAGCGGCGCCGGCAACCTCGCAATTAGAGCGACTTGCCCATTCGAACGCCGGGAACTTCAACGCCATCCTTCGAGGCGGCAACGATGCGCTGAATGTCGTGATAACCGCAGGCGCGATAGAGCGGCTCGCCAGACATGGTGGCCATCAGCTCCACGGCTTTGAAGCCGGCATGACGGGCGGCGCCTTCGCAAATCTCGAGGATCAGGCGGCCGACGCCCCGGCGCTTGAAATCGGGATGTGTGTACATGGCGCGGATGCGTGCCGCGTCTTTCGCCATGTCGAGCAAGGCCGCGTTGCGCTGGGACGTGGAATGGTCGCCGCCATAAAGCGTGGCCCGACGGGACCAGCCGCCACAACCGGCAAGACGGCGGTCTTCCTCGACGAGGAAATAGGTGCGGTCGGCGATCAGCTGCGTGTCGAGGCCCATGATGGACTTCGACAGTTCGACCTGCGCCGGATCCAGGAAGTCTTTCAGGTGCTCGGCGATGGCGACCTCCATCAGCGCCTTGATGGCGGGCAGATCGGCTTCGGTGGCGAGACGGTGGGTGAAAATCATGCTGATCCCCTGGGCCGCCTATTCTCGACGCGCCGGGGCGGTCCAGGCAACCCGGGAGCCTGACGACCGTTGGTATCATCAAGCAGAGGAGGCCTGATCGTCTCATGAATGTGCAGCAAGTCCGAACCGGCGCCTTGATTGGCGTCGCGATCGCGATCCTGGCCGGGGCCGCAAAGATGTCAGCGGAGCGCCGCCGCGCGCGCAGGGCATTTCAGCCAGTGCGCGACGCTGGGCCGGAGAACATGGCGCATCCGCCTGCCGACTGGGACGATGTCGACCAGACCGCGGACGAATCCTTCCCGGCCAGCGACCCGCCCTGCCACTGCAGGCGGTCGCGCTACGACTAGTTTCGCTTGCGATCGACGAGGCGGTTGGAATTCGACCATTGCATCATGCCGCGGAGCTTTTCGCCGACTTCTTCGATCGGGTGGTTGCTCATCTTGCTACGCATGGCCTGGAAGGACGGGGCGCCGGCCTGGTTCTCGAGCACCCAGTCGCGAGCGAAGCGGCCCTGCTGGATGTCTTCTAGGACCTTTTTCATCGCGGCTTTCGTTTCCGAGGTCACGATGCGCGGGCCGGTGACGTATTCGCCGTACTCAGCCGTGTTCGAGATCGAGTAGTTCATGTTAGCGATGCCGCCTTCATAGATCAGGTCGACGATCAGCTTCACTTCGTGGAGGCATTCGAAATACGCCATCTCCGGCGCGTAGCCGGCTTCGACCAGCGTCTCGTAGCCGGCCTTGATCAGCTCGACGAGGCCGCCGCAGAGCACGGCCTGTTCGCCGAACAGATCAGTTTCAGTCTCTTCGCGGAAGGACGTCTGGATGACGCCGGCGCGCGTGTTGCCGATAGCTTTCGAATAGCTGAGGGCGACAGCCTGCGCAACGCCTGAGGCGTCTTGGTGGATCGCGATGAGGCCCGGCAGGCCGCGGCCCTGCGTGTACTGGTTGCGCAGCGTGTGGCCCGGGCCCTTCGGCGCGGAGAGCGACACGTCCATGTCGGCGCGGGGGCGGATCAGATTATAGTGGATGTTGAAGCCGTGACCGAACATCAGGTGTTGGCCCTTGCGCGTGTGCGGCTCGATCTCGTTGGTGTAGAGCACGGCCTGCTTCTCATCAGGCGTGAGAATCATCATCACGTCGGCCCACTTCGCGGCCTCGGTCGGCGTCACGACCTTAAGGCCTTCCTGCTCGGCCTTGGGCTTGGAAGCCGAGTTCGGCTGAAGGCCGACCACAAGATCCTTCACGCCGCTTTCGCGAAGGTTGAGCGCATGGGCGTGGCCCTGGCTGCCATAGCCGATGACGGCGACCTTCTTGGACTGGATGATCGAGAGATCGGCGTCGGCTTCGTAATAGACTTTCATGTCACTCACCTCGAGGTTTGGCGGTCCCTTACGCGAACCGGCCGCAGTCGGAAACTGAAAACGTCGTTTAGCCCGGACGGCCGTCCGGATCGGGCGGAATGTCGCTGCCGGCGGAGGGAGGATCGGCGATGGTGGCGTCCATCACGACCTTCCACGCGCCCGCTTCGTCCTTGCGCCAAGAGGTCATGTAGCGGCCCTGCTCCAGCGTCTGGTCGCCCATCTTCACGGCGTAGCGGCCCGTAGTCGTGGCAAAATCGCCGGACGCGGATGCGACGCCGCTATCGGGGGTCCAGCCGATCGAGAAACCAGGAGGCGACTGCTCGAACGGCGCTGCGATCGCTTCGGCGCCTTTAAGATAAACACCGGGCTGCACGAACTGGCTGTCGGTCGGATGGAACCAGGCTGTGAAGGCAGCCTTGGCCCCATCCTTGGCGACCGCGGCGGCGAAATCACGATCCGCCTGCAGCGCGGCGTCGAGCGTCGTCTGCGCAGCGTTGGGATCAGCGACCGCAACGACAGGCGCAGTCGGGCCCGAACAGGCCACGAGCAACCCGACAATCATCGCCGCGAACGCGGCGCGATACGGCGCTTTCTTCCTTAACTGGCTCATCCCGCTTTTTCCTTCCCCCGTTGGATGCTGAGTACGCCGGTACGCGAAACCTCGACAAGACCCAGCGGGCGCATGAGTTCAACGAACTGGTCGATCTTCTGGCTGGCGCCGGTGACTTCGAAGATGAAGCTCTCGTTGGTCGTATCAATGACATGAGCGCGGAAGATTTCCGAGATGCGAAGCGATTCGACGCGCGCATCGCCCTTACCCGCAACCTTCACCAGCGCGAGCTCACGCTCAATGCCGCCGCTGGAATTGGTAACGTCAATCACCTTGGCGACGGGGACGAGACGAAGAAGCTGCTGCTCGATCTGTTCAAGCACATGGTTTGTGCCGGACGTCACGATCGTGATGCGCGACTGGTGCGCGTTGCGGTCGATCTCGGCGACGGTGAGGCTTTCGATGTTGTAGCCGCGCCCCGAGAACAGGCCGACGACGCGGGCAAGGACGCCCGGCTCGTTGTCGACGATGCAGGCGAGCGTCCGTTGCTCAATGCCTTCGTCGGACGCGGTCATGTCGTAGGCGGAAGCAGGATCGTCGCGGACGCCGGTCTTGGGCGTGGTGCGGGGACGGATAGCGCGGGTCATGCCGCAAGCTCCTTGATTGTCTCGCCGCGACGAACCGGGTCCACGGTCTTGAACACTTCAGCGACGAACAGGCGGCGCTGTTTCAACAGCACTTCGCCAGAGGCCCGATCCGGGCCGGAGACGCCCCCAGCCTTGTCGACGGTGGCGTAGGCCTCGACGAGCACATCGAGCACGGGTTGGCGGCGGCCCTGATAGCCCGCTTCCTTGTCGGCGCCGTGCGCGCCGTCGGCGCGGTTCGGGAAAAAAAGGCGGCCGCGATCGATCAGCGCGGACAGGCTGGCGCGAGCGGCCGAGCGGCGCGTCGGGAATTCCGCCTCGCCATAGGAGACGCCCTTCTCCGCCAGCATTTCCTGCGCGTTGGCGAGTGCGGCGATCACATCGTCGGACCAGCCGATGATGTCGCTGTCATGCGCGAGCTTTAGATTGGTCGCGTTACGCTTTTCCTGCCGTGCGACGAGTCGCAGGTTGAGGATGAAGGACGAGATCGCAAGCACGGCTGACGTCAGCGCCAGCCATTGTTCGACCCCGAATTTTGCGAAGAACTCCGCCACCTGTCCTCTCCCCTTTCCGCCTCTCTGCGCCGCAGCTTTAGACCAGCATCTTCCCGGCTTCGCCGATTTCCTCGCCGGTGATCTTGCCGAGGATCATCTCGTTGTGAGCTGCGCCTGACGGGATCATCGGGAAGCAGTTCTCGGCTTTCTCGACGCGGCAGTCGAACAGGACCGGTTTCGGGGTGTCGATCATTTCCATGATCGCAGCGTCGAGATTGGCCGGGTCTTCGCAGCGGATGCCATGGCAGCCATAGGCCTCGGCAAGCTTCACGAAATCGGGCAGCGCGTCTGAATAGGAATGCGAATAGCGTTCACCATGCAGCAGCTGCTGCCACTGGCGGACCATTCCCATCCACTCATTGTTGAGGATGAAAATCTTGACCGGCAGGTCGTGCTGGATGGCGCAGGACATTTCCTGCATCGTCATCTGCACGGAGGCGTCGCCAGCGATGTCGATGACCAGCGCCTTGGGAAACGCAGCCTGCACGCCGATGGCGGCCGGCAGACCATATCCCATCGTGCCGAGACCGCCGGATGTCATCCAGCGATTGGGCTCCTGGAAGTGATAGAACTGCGCAGCCCACATCTGGTGCTGGCCGACTTCAGTCGTGATGTAGGTGTCGCGATCCTTGGTGAGTTCATAGAGACGCTCGATCGCGTATTGCGGCTTGATGAGCTTTTTCGAGTTCGGATAAGCGAAGCCCTTGCGGGCGCGCCATTCGTCGATCTGTTTCCACCACGGCTTGATGTCGGGAGACTTCCCGACCTTTTTCGACCAGCCGTTCACCAGCGCCTTCAAAGCCTTGCCGCAATCGGCCACGACTGGAATATCGGCGCGGACGTTCTTGTTGATCGAGGACGGGTCGATGTCGATGTGGATCTTCTTCGAGCCGGGCGAGAACGCGTCGAGGCGACCGGTGACCCGGTCATCGAAGCGCGCGCCGACGCAGAGCATGACATCGCAATCGTGCATAGCGTTGTTGGACTCGAACGAGCCGTGCATGCCGACCATGCCGAGCCATTGCGGGCTCGACGCCGGGAAGGCGCCCAGACCCATCAGCGTGGAGGTGACAGGCCAACCGGTGGCTTTCGCCAGCGCACGCAGCGCTTGCGAAGCTTCGGGGCCAGAGTTGATGACGCCGCCGCCGCTGTAGATGATCGGGCGCTGGGCGCCGGCCATCAGGGCGAGCGCTTCCTCGATCCGCTTGTCCTGCGGTTCGGTGCGGGGGTGATAGGTGCGGTGTTCGATCGCCTCGGGGCCGACATAGTTGCCTTTGGCGAACTGGACGTTCTTTGGAATATCGACCAGCACCGGACCGGGACGGCCATGGGTGGCGACATAGAAGGCTTCGTGGATCGTGCGCGCGAGGTCGTTCACGTCGCGAACGAGATAGTTGTGCTTGGTGCACGAGCGCGTGATGCCGACCGTATCGGCCTCCTGGAAAGCATCCGAGCCGATGAGGTGCGTCGGCACCTGGCCGGTGAAGACGACCATCGGGATCGAGTCCATTAGCGCGTCGGCCAGCGGCGTCACCATGTTGGTGGCGCCGGGGCCTGATGTGGCCAGCGCCACGCCGCACTTGCCGGTCGCGCGCGCATAGCCTTCGGCCATGTGGCCTGCGCCCTGCTCGTGCCGGACGAGGATGTGGCGCACCTGCTGTTGCGCATAGATCGCATCATAGATCGGAAGGACAGCGCCGCCCGGATAGCCGAAAATCGTGTCGACGCCCTGATCGGCGAGCGCGCGCAGTACAATCTCGGCGCCGGTCAGTTGCTGGTCGCCCAGACCTTGCTTAGGCGCTTGCGTTTCCATTTTGCTGTTTCCGTCCATCTCGCGCTCGTCAGTCTTTTTCAGGTTTGGGGAAAAGAAAAAGGGCCACTCGGGCCCTTGGATGTCACGTCTCGCCGTTCAGCCCGGTTAGTTTACCGGACCGGCGGCGAGCCAATTACGAGTACGAGCGCCTGCTGGCTGCCGGACACGAGGTTTTCTCCCAAAAACACTGTGAAAAGGCCAATACCGTTTCAAGGGTGCAGCGTCAATCTCGTCCAGAGGGGTAGAAATGACCTTGAACGCAGATTTTCGAGTTTAATCGACCCGGTTCTGGGCCTCGGCGTGCATGTCCGCGATCACCCGCGCCCTCACCTCCAGCGCTTGCGAGGGCACACGGGGCCAGAGCGTGAACTGGTGGGCGATCCAGGTCATCTGGCGTTTGGCATAGCGGCGGGTGTCGCGCTTGCAGCGTTCGATTGCTTCAGCGAGCGAGGCGCGGCCAGCGAAGTGATCTGCAAAGCCGGGCATGCCGTGAGCGCGCATAGCGGGAAGTTCTGTGTCGAGTTGGCGTTGCCAGAGGCGTTTCGCTTCATCGAGGGCCCCCTGCTTCATCATCTTGTCGACGCGGTCCTCGATGCGGACGTAAAGATCCTCCCGCGGCGGGGTGAGAGCGACGCCGACCCAGGAACCGGGCTCGAGGACCGGGGCCTGTTCGCCGTGGAAGGACGAGATCGGGCGGCCAGTTGCAATGAGGACTTCGAGCGCGCGGGCTGTGCGCTGCTTGTCCTGAGGATCGACGCGGTCCTTGGCGGCGGGATCGTTCGCCAGCAAATCGGCATAGGCCGCGGCCTGATCCTGTGCGACGCGCGCGCGGGCTTCGCGGCGGGCTGCTTCGGGAATTGGCGGGATTTCGGAAAGACCATCGGTGAGCGACATCAAGTAAAGACCCGTGCCGCCGACAACGATGGGGACCTTGTCCTGCCCACGCAGCTCCGCAATCCTTGCGCCGGCTTCCTTTGACCATGCGCCTGCTGAATAGCGGGTCGCGGCGTCGACATGGCCGAACATGTGGTGTGGAACCGCCGCTTTCTCGTCTGCATCGGGGCGCGCCGTCAGGATGTCGAGATCGCCGTAGACCTGCATCGCGTCGGCGTTGATCACCTCGCCGTCGAGCCGACGTGCAAGCGCTATTGCCAGCTTTGTCTTGCCGCTCGCCGTCGGGCCGTGGATCAAGATCGCAGGTCGCATTCCGTAGGCCAAATCCCCAACTCCGGCGGTTCACTGTTTACGCGTGGCCGCAGCGCCTGATAGAGCGCGTGACCCGCCCTAACGCGACACGGCTGCAACGTCCATGACTCTTGTCCTGACCCTTGTTTCGCAAAGCAACGACGTCGCACCGCTGGCGAAGGCGGCGCCGGGCGGCGTGGGGGACGCGCGGGAGCTTTCCGGCGCTGGCTGGCGCGTGGTCGAACGAGATGTGACGGACGCCGCCGAGCTGGCGAGTTGGCTTGAGGCGGAAACGCCGGCCGCGAGCGCCGACTGGGCGATCACGCCGACCGCGGGCCGGAAGAAACGCCTGCTGATCTCGGACATGGATTCCACCATCATTGGGCAGGAATGCCTGGACGAGCTGGCGGATTTTGCCGGGCTGAAAGCGGCAGTTTCGGCTATTACCGAGCGCGCGATGCGCGGGGAACTCGATTTCGCCGGCGCGCTGACGCAGCGCGTTGCGATGCTGAAGGGGCTCAAGCTGGGGGCGCTGGAAGCCTGCCATGCCGAGCGCGTGCGGCTGAACCCGGGTGCGCGCGAGCTGGTCGCGACGATGAAGGCGCATGGCGCGCGAGCAGTACTCGTATCGGGAGGCTTCCGGTATTTCACGTCGCGCGTTGCGACGATGGCGGGGTTTGATGCTGATCGCGCAAACACGTTGATCGACGATGGCGCGGCGCTCACGGGCGCGGTGGGCACGCCAATCCTTGGGCGCGAGGCGAAGCTGACGGCATTGCTCGAGGAAACTGCCGCGCTTGGATTGATAGCGGATGACGCCGTGGCGCTCGGCGATGGGGCCAACGACCTCGATATGATCAAGGCAGCGGGGCTGGGCATCGCCTATCGCGCCAAGCCGATCGTTGCGGCGCAGACGACGGCGCGGATCGAGCATACGGATTTGCGCGCGGCGTTGCTGTTCCAAGGATACGCGGTTGGAGATTTCGTCTCCGCGTGATCAGAAAAGTTTGTAGCTGAGGAAGACGCCGAGCGTCGCCTGATCTTCCGATCCGCGCAGCTGCACGAGCGGGCTGTCGCCCGCATCGCCCGTAAGTTTGTCGTAGCCGGCGAAAATAACCGCCGTCCAGGCGTTGGAGATCGGCATGATGGCGGTGGCGCCGACGCCATAGGAATGCACACCGCCTTCGGCATTATACTGGGGCAAGCCGGAGGCGATCGACTCGCCCGGATCGACGCCGAAATAAGCATCGTTGAAATCGTCGCTGACGAGACGGACGCGCGGGCCGACTGACCAGATGACCGGCGGGCCGAACAGCGAGGCGCGGCCAGACCATTTGGCGCCGAGGTCTGCGACGAAGCCCTTGTGACCGGAGACGGCCTGACGCCCTTCAGCGCTGAGCGTCACGCCGCCGATCTCGTATTCAACGAAGCCGCCGAGTTCGAAGCTGGTATCGACATCGCGGAGGCCGACGAGGTCGGCGGAGTCTTCACCCGTGACGGCGAAAGGCTGGTCGCCATCAGCGTCACGCGAGAATTTGATGCGGGCGATGGGGCCCGCGCGCAGGCCAAACGTGTTGATGACGCGATAGCCGACGCCGTCCTGCACTGATGCGAAAGCCGTGTCGCCATATGCGACCTGAATGTTGGGGAGAATGGAGAGACGATACGCATCGTCGCCTTCATAGGTTGGAACGAGCAATCCGCCCGCGCCCACCGTGACGCTCCACCCATCATTGGCGGGACGCTCTTGAGCGATCGCCTGCCCTGCTGTGCTGGCGAGGAGGGCGAGGATTAGCCAATGACGCATGTCGGAACTTTCGTGTTGAACTGCGAGACCTACGCGCGAGATGAGTGAATGGATTGGCGCACGGCGCGAGATTCCGTGAGCTTGAGTTCACGAATGCTTGTCATTTGAGGGCAGACTGGTGCGGTGCGTGTGGCCCGCCCCGCCGTCGCGCCGCTGCGCGGCGATCGCTCCCTTCGCTGACGCTCCGGGCGTTCTGCATAGATGGAAAGAGAACGGTGGTTTGCTTCCGATGCCTAGCAGGGGCAGGCGGATCGCACGCGTTAGCGTGTGAGACGGAGGAGGATGGTGCGTATGGCTCGGTGAGCGCCGGGGGTTAGCGCGCTCTCACCGCCACATAAGTGACTTCGCCTTCGCCCCAGACCTGCAGCAGCACCGGCTTGCTGGCGCGTTTGGCGGATTCGGCGGCCGCGATGGCTTGTTCGGGCGAGGAGACCGGCTGGAAGTGGACTTCCGTCACGACCGATCCGATCGGCAGTTTGCCGAGCGCATCCGAGCCCGTCTCGATCGACTGGACGATAACGCCGCGCACCGAAGCGGGGATGCCGCGGCGGCGGCGGTCGGTGTCTTCGATCGCCTTGAACTTGATGCCGAGGATGTTGGTGAGTTCCTTGGCGACGTCGCGCTCTGCCGGCTTGGCGGCCGCGGCGGTTGCGCCGGTGAGCTTCACCGTGGCGGCGCCCTGCTTGCCATTGCGGATGTATCGGACGGAAACCTGAGCGCCGACCTGCGTCACGCCCATGATGCGGAAGAGATCGCGGCTTTCCTTGATGGCCTGATTGTTCAGCGTGGTGATGAGGTCGCCGACCTTGATGCCGGCGGCTTCGGCCGCACCGCCCTTGGCCACGGACGTGACGATAGCGCCCGACGGGCTCTTGAGGCCATAGGCTTCAGCGAGCGGCTGGTCGACCGAGCGGGCGGTGATGCCCATCGTGCCCCGATTGGTCTGGCCACTCTTGCGGAGCTGTTCGATCACGACCTTGGCGAAATTGGCGGGCACGGAGAAGCCGACGCCGACCGATCCGCCGGCTTCGCCGGGTGATATAATGGCGGTGTTGATGCCGACGACTTCGCCGCGGAGGTTGAACAATGGACCACCGGAGTTGCCCTTGTTGATGGCGGCGTCGGTCTGGATGAAGTCGTCATACGAGCCCGCGCTGATGTCGCGGTTGCGGGCGGATATGATGCCGGCGGTGACCGTGCCGCCGAGGCCGAACGGGTTGCCGATGGCGATAACCCATTGGCCGACATCAGCCGTGTCCGAGTTGGCCCATGGAACCGGCGTCAGCGCGCTGCGGGATTCGACCTTGAGCAGCGCGAGGTCGACATCCTCGTCCTTGCCGATGAGCTTGGCTGGAAGAACCGTGCCGTCGGACAGGTTGACGTCGATTTCGTCAGCGCCGTCAATGACATGGTTGTTGGTGACGACATAGCCCGACGCATCGATGATGAAGCCGGAGCCCAGCGAGGACTGGCGGCGCAGGCCGCCCTGCCCGCGTCCGAGCAGGTCGTTGAATTCGTTGAGAGGAGAGTTCGGGCCGAAAGCCGGCAGGCCGTCGCCACGCGCTACGGTCTGACGCGTCGAGATGTTCACCACAGATGGCATCAGGCGTTTGGAAAGCGCTGAGAAATCCTCGCCCGACAGACCCGGGCGGTTGATCGCCTGCTGCTGGGTCGCAGGCTGGGCGACCGCGGGCGGCGGCGTTTCGATATTCAGGAGCGGGGCGGCGAAGAAGGCGCCTGCGATGGCGGCGATCCCGAGGACGGGAATGGCGAAACGCGCCAGAAGGGACCGCTGGGGAGCCTTCGATTGGGCAGGCTGGGGCTTGTTAGGCTGGGCCGGCATAAGCGTAGAACTCCAGTTCCGGGCCCGTCGCAGGGCAATTTCGCTGCGAACACTGGCCGCAAAGCGTCGCGTCCGCAAGGCGATCGGCCATGGGAGGCGAGCGCCTTTGAGAGGAATTACGCCTGGAATTGCGGAGCAATCATGACGCCGGGCGTAATCACGACCCTGTGTGGCAGGGGCGAATCGCGCCTCAGGCGGTAGGGAAGCCGAAAACCTAGGCCGAACGGGCCGGCGCTATGAGGGTCTCGAGACCGAGAACCTGGTGCATCTTGGCGACGAGTTCGCGCTGATCGACCGGCTTGGCGACATAGTCGGTCATGCCTAGGGCAAGGTATTTCTCGCGATCGCCGCTCATGGCGTCTGCGGTCAGAGCGATGACGGGCAGGTCGAGCCAGCGGTCGGAGGCGCGAATGCGGCGGATGGTTTCCTTGCCGTCCATGACCGGCATGTGCACGTCGAGCAGCAGGATGTCGAAATCGCCCTGGGCGAGTCTGTCGAGCGCTTCCTTGCCGTTGGTCGCCTCGGTGATCTCGCACCCCTGGGGGGCCAGGAACAGCCTGATGACCTGACGGTTGATCGCGTTGTCGTCAGTCAGCAGGACGCGCAGGCCGCGTAGGGTGCGCCGGGCGGGCTCGATAGCCTTGGAAGCAGGCGCTGTCGCCGCGGCGGGCGCAGCTTCCTGCGCCCTGAAGGTGAGCCGGAAGACCGAGCCGCGACCCTCTTCGCTGGTCACGGTCAGGTCGCCGCCCATCATGCGGGCGAGCTGGCGGGAGATGGCGAGGCCGAGACCCGAACCGCCGAATTTGCGAGTGGTGGCGCCGTCGGCCTGAGTGAAGACGTTGAACAGCTTGGCCATCGTATCGGCGTTCATGCCGATGCCGGTGTCGCTCACGTCGACTGCGACCGTGAACTTGCCGTCGCCGAGCGGCTTCGCCGAAATAGCGACTTCGACACTGCCCTGGGTGGTGAATTTTATGGCGTTAGAGAGGAGGTTCGACACGCACTGGCGCACGCGCGTCGGATCATAGCTGAGGCGCTGCGGGAAGTTGCTGTCGTAGCGGACGAAGAGTTCGAGGCCCTTGTCTTCGGCCGTCGACTGGAAGAGCTGGCGGGTGCGCTTCATCGTGTGGAGGAAGTCGCCCGGCACGGCTGAAATCTCGAGCTTGCCGGCTTCGATCTTGGTGAGATCGAGCACGTCGTTCAGCAGCGCCATAAGCGACTTCCCACTGTCGAGAATGACGCTGACCTTTTCCTTCTGGGCGGACGTCAGATCTTCCGCTTCCAGCGCCTGCGCCATGCCGAGCACGCCGTTGAGCGGGGTGCGGATCTCGTGGCTCATGTTGGCGAGGAATTGCGACTTGCTGCTGGACGAAGTTTCGGCCGACTCCTTGGCGGCGCGCAGTTCGGCTTCAATGGTTTTCCAGGCGGTGAGATCGACGACGCTGCCGATCAGGGTGCGGCCATGAATGTCGTTCGCCGCGATCACCTGCGCCCGCAGCTGGACCCAGCGCCAGCCGCCGACGGCCGTGCGCACCTGAAGCTCCTGCTTCCAACCATCCTTCTGACCGCTTTTCACCTCAGCGAAGGATTGGAAAACGGATTGGGCGTCGTTCGGATGCACCATGTCGCGCATCGCCATGACGTCGCGCTTTGCCGGGGTGTAGCCGAGGGAATTCGCGAGACCTGCATTTGCCTTGTAGGTCATGGCTTCCAGATCGACCTCGAAATAGCCATCGCCAGTGCTCTGCATGGCGAACTGGAGACGCTCCTTGATGGAGGATGATTCAGCCAGAGCCTTTCGCAGCTCGACAAAATTGCGGCTGGAGTACAGGGCGGACTCGCCAATGCTTGCGACCATCGAAAAGGCCGAGATCGAACAGGCGATCGCGACCCAGGCAGGAAACTCGACCCAGGCGGCGTAGATGATGAAGACCATCATCGGCGCCGTGCAGACCGCCAGCACGCGGAGCAGCACTTTCAACTCGCCGCGCCCCGAAAAGATGATGTGGATCGCCCAGGAGGCCGGAACGGTGATCGCAACCACCCAGGCCGATCTCGTGCCTGTCATCCAGATTGCGATGGCGCTGCTCATCCAGAGCGAAACGAGCACCAGCTGAAGCAGGTTGAAGCGCCTTTCGGCGCGCGCATCACCGGCTGTTCTGCGAACCGCATTGACGACGAGGGCCAGCAGCAGGGCGATGGCAGTCGCCGCAAAAATCACGCCCCATGCGGCGTTGAAGAAATAGCTGACAATCACGCCGTGAACGATGGCGAGGACGGCGCCAAACATCGTGGCGCCGTTGATCAGCAGTTTCCAGGCCGGGCCATGACTTTTCCCGCCAGAACCGACTGCGGTCTGCGTTGCGTCCATTTCCGTCCCCACGCACGTACGGTAGACCAATGATCGGGGGGATTGATTAAATTCCGGTGGAGCAGCCGTAAGTTATCCTTGGAAATTCGCGCTTGCGATTAATGGTAGCCGCCAAAACTGGCCGTAAATCTGGCAGGTCGCGAGGAGGGCTGTTAGGGATTGGGGCAGGAGACCCTACATGCCCGTTCGCCGCCCTATCGACGCGTCCAGCCACGTCTATCTCATCGACGCGTCGGGCTTCATTTTCCGCGCCTATCACGCCCTGCCCCAGCTGACGCGGAAGTCGGACGGCCTGCCTGTGGGCGCGATTTCGGGCTTCTGCAACATGCTGTGGAAGGTGCTCGAAGACCTCAAGGCGGGCGACCAACCGACACACTTTGCCTGCATCTTTGATGCAGGCCAGCACACGTTTCGGAACGATCTGTACGATCAATACAAGGCGCATCGCCCCGATCCGCCGGAAGATCTGATCCCACAATTCCCGCTGGTGCGTCGCGCCGCGATCGCCTTCGGCCAGCCGGCGCTGGAGATGAAAGGCTTCGAGGCCGACGACCTAATCGCCACCTATTCGCGGCAGGCGGCCGCCAAGGGCGCACGCGTCTCTATAGTGTCAGCGGACAAGGACCTGATGCAGCTAATCAACGACCAGATCTGCATGCTGGACACTGTGAAAGACCGTCGCATCTGCGCGCCGGAAGTACATGAGAAATTCGGCGTAACGCCGGACAAGGTCATCGACGTGCAGGCCTTGTGCGGCGACAGCGTCGATAACGTCCCCGGCGTGCCAGGCATCGGCGTCAAAACGGCTGCGTTGTTGATCAACGAGTTCGGCGATCTGGAAACACTCCTCGCGCGCGCCGGCGAGATCAAGCAACCGAAGCGCCGCGAGTCGCTGATCGAACACGCTGACAAGGCGCGCATATCGAAAGTGTTGGTGACGTTGAAGGATGACGTTCCTCTGGACGTGCCCCTGGAAGAACTGGGCGTTTCGGACCCGGACCCTGCCCCTCTGCTCGCCTTTCTGACCGAGATGGAGTTTCGCACGCTGTCAACGCGGGTTGCACAGACGCTGGGCTCGGAAGGGGGGGGGCCGCCTTCGTCCTCTGCTGGCGGCCCGGCGCTGGCCAATGCCGTTGCGGCCGAAAGAGCTGGCGGCAAGCCGACCGCGACGGCGGCGGCCAACAATGTTCCGGGCGAAAGCTTTGAGTCGGTCGCGCCGCAAGCCGCGCCTTTCGATCTCGACGCCTATGAAACTGTCGTCGAACCCTATCGCCTCGCCGTCTGGATCGAAGAGGCAAAGGCGCAGGGCTATGTCGCGGTCGACACCGAGACGGACGGGCTCAATCCAGTGAGCGCGAACCTTGTCGGCGTGTCGCTGGCGCTGGCGCCGGGCAAGGCGTGTTACATTCCGCTCGGCCACGGAGCGGGCAAGACCGACCTGCTCTCGGGCGAAAAGCCAAAGCAGATCGAGATGGCGACAGCGGTGCAGATGCTGAAGCCATTGCTGGAAGATCCCTCGGTTCTGAAAATCGGCCAGAACATCAAGTACGACATTTCGGTCTTCTGCGCGCACGACATTCGCGTCGCGCCGATCGACGACACCATGCTGCTGTCCTTCGTGCTGGAAGCTGGCCAGCACAATCACGGCATGGATGAATTATCCGAACTTCATCTCGGTCACACGCCGATCCCAATCAAGGAGTTGATCGGCACGGGCAAGACGCAGATCACCTTCGACCAGGCGCCGCTGGACAAGGCGACGCGCTATGCCGCCGAAGACGCCGATGTCACGCTTCGCTTGTGGGAACGGCTGAAGCCAAGGATATCGCGCGAGAAGGTCGCCACGATCTATGAGACGCAGGATCGCCCGCTGATCCCCGTCGTCGCCGACATGGAGCGCGCGGGCGTTCTGATCGATCGCGACAAGCTTTCCAAACTCTCGGGCGAGTTCGCGCAGCGCATGGGCGCGCTGGAAGCCGAAGCGCAGGAACTGGCTGGCCAGTCTTTCAATCTCGGCAGTCCGAAGCAGATCGGCGAAATCCTGTTCGACAAGATGGGGCTGGCTGAAGCGGCGGGCGCCAAGAAGACCAAGACCGGCGCATGGGCGACGGGCGCGGACACGCTGGAAGATCTGGCTGCTTACGGCCACCCGTTGCCGAAAGTCCTGCTCGATTGGCGCATGCTGTCAAAGCTGCGCTCGACCTACACCGAGACGCTGCGGGATGCGATCGATGCGAAGACAGGACGCGTGCATACGTCCTATTCGCTGGCCGGCGCGCAGACAGGACGGCTCGCGTCCACTGATCCCAACCTGCAGAACATCCCCATCCGAACCGAAGAAGGCCGCAAGATCCGTGAGGCGTTCATCGCGGCGCCCGGCAACGTCCTCGTCTCCGCGGACTATTCACAGATCGAGCTGCGCCTGCTGGCGCATGTCGCCGACATTCCCTCATTGCGCAACGCCTTCCAGGAGGGCATCGACATTCACGCGATGACCGCGTCGGAAATGTTCAACGTGCCGGTGAAGGGCATGGACCCGATGATCCGGCGGCGCGCGAAGGCGATCAATTTCGGCATCATCTACGGCATTTCGGGCTTTGGCCTTGCTCGGCAACTCTCGATCCCGCGCGAGGAGGCGGGCGCCTATATCAAGAAGTACTTCCAGAAATTCCCTGGCATCCAGGATTACATGGAAAAGTACCGCGCATTTGGCCGCGAGCACGGCTATGTCTCCACCATCTTCGGGCGCAAGGTGTGGCTGCCGCAGATCAAATCGCCCAACGGAGCGGAGCGCTCGTTCGGCGAACGGCAGGCGATCAACGCGCCGCTGCAGGGGTCGGCGGCGGACATCATCAAGCGGGCGATGATCCGCATGCCCGGCGCGCTGCAAGCGGCGGGACTCAAGGCGAAGATGCTGCTTCAGGTGCACGACGAACTCGTCTTCGAAGCGCCCGAGAAGGAAGCAAAGAAGCTGATCGAGGTGGCGACCAACACGATGGCGCGCGCCACACTGCCCGTGCTGGAACTCAACGTGCCGCTGGTCGTCGAGGCGCACGCCGCCAAGACCTGGGCGGAGGCGCACTAGCCGCGGGGCAGCGCATCGGTCAGCGGAACTTGTAGTCTTTCAGCTTCTCGGTGGCGGTATCGTGCCCGGCCTTTTCGGCCTTTTCGAACCACTCTCTGGCGGCGGCGCGATCCTTAGGGCCGCCAATTCCTTCGGCCAGCATCTCGCCGAGGTGGATCATCGCCGAGGTTTCCCCTTTTTTCGCGGCGCGCTCATAGTGATAACGCGCGCGAGGATAATCGGTCTTGCCGCCCCAATCCCCGAGCTTGGCGTTGTAGGCAAAGCCGGCCAGGTAGTCGCCCTGGGCATAGCCCGCCTCGCCAGCCTTGATGTACCAGGAGATGGACGCAACGGGGTCTTTAGGACCTCCGTGGCCGAAGCGATCCATCTGCCCGAGGCTACACATGGCCTCTCCGGAACCGTCAGCGGCGGCGCTCTTGTACCAAAGGCGCGCGGTGGCGGGTTCCGCCGGCCAATAGCCGCCGAGCCCCTTCCGTAGAAAATGGCCGTAGGCGACCTTCGCATCGGTGTCGCCGGTTCTTGCCGCCTGCTTGTAAAGGTCGTGCGCATTGTCCCACGGAATGTTCCAGCCGGCTTTTCTGGCATGCGCCATGTCGCTGGCCTTGTCCGCCAACTCCTGAGCGCGCTTCAGCATATCGGCGACGTTCAGCGCTGGCGCCGGAGGTGGGGCGGGCGGGGCAGACGTCACTGGGGCGGGAACCGGCGGCGCAGCCTCAGTTGCAGTCTTCGCCGGCGCCGGTGGCGCTGGCTTGGGAGTCGTCAGTGCGGTCAGCAAGGCTGCGCGATATTCCCCAACCGATTGGGGCCGCGAGCGCGCATGGTCAGAGAGCCCTCTCTCGATAAGCATATCGATGGCTTGGGGAACGTCCGCCCGGCTACGGCTCGGAGGCTGCCAATGTCTCTGCGGCACCACCCCGAGAAGCAGTTCATAGAACATGACCGACAGCGAATAGAGATCCGCCGAAGCGCGCGCGGTATCAGGCGTGGTGAGCTGCTCGGGCGCCATATAGAAAGGCGTACCCATCATCGACGCTTCGCTGGCTTGCGGTCCGTCCGCTCGCGCCAAACCGAAATCGAGGATTTTCAGGCGCATGGCGCCTTCGCCGGGTTCGGACAGAAGAAATATGTTCTCCGGCTTCAGGTCGCGGTGAACGACGCCCTGAGCATGCGCAGCGTCAAGCCCATCAAGGATGGCCATGATGATCGCGCTGGCGGCTGGAACGGGGCAATCCACGCCGCGGCTGTTCTGCGAGCGCAACCACCGCCGCAGCGGCTGCCCTTCCAGAAACTCCATCACCATGTAGACCTGCTCGCCCGCCGATCCGACATCGTGAACTGCTACGACGTTGGCGTGCCGGATATTGCGGGCCAAGATAGTTTCGCGCACCAGGCGCTTGCGCGCCTCCGGCGTTGGGGCCAATCCGGCGCGCAGCACTTTGAGCGCGACAGCCTCTTCGCTCGTTTCGTCAATGGCCCGGTAGATGGCGCCGGCCCCGCCCTCGCCGATCGCCGCCTCGATCTTGTAGCGCCCGGCGAAGACCTGACCGGGCTGCAGCGGTTTCTGCTCAGCCGGCGCCGGGGGGGAATCAAGCGGTAGTGTCCGCAGGCCGGACAGATCGATCGGAGGCTTGGTCGGGTCCGTCATCTGCGATTTTCCGGCACGCTTGAACGCCTGCATGTTAGCTCAGGCGCTTCTGAAATCCACTGCGCTGGTCTGCCCCTCGCGCAGCGCACTGGCCGCCGGATGCGGCGTCACCGCCGCTGTAGAATGAAGATGTAATGGAATCTCCGCAATTTCTGCTGTTTTTCCGGTCGCTTCCTTAAATCGTATTGGCTAGACAGGCCCTCCCGTTTTCGAGGGACGTCATGGCCAAAAAGCCCGCAAAGAAACCAGCCGCCAAACCGCCCGCACCTGCGCGAAAGCCCGGCTCGAAGCTGGACCCGGCGACAATCGCACCGTTCTCGCACGCCAGGGGGGATAACGACGCCCAGATGGCGGCGGCATCCTACAAGCTGGCTGCACTGGACCAGGATTGGCTGCTCAGCGATTCCATGCGCGGCGTTCGCTTCATGCTGGAATACGCCAAGGTTGAAGAAGCGCTTGATCGCTGGGGCGTGCGCTCGACGATCGTGGTATTCGGCTCGGCGCGCTTCTCGCCGCAGGGCCGGCCGGAGCACAAGCGCTGGTACAATGACGCGCGGTCGTTTGCGCGGATTGCCTCCGAGCGTGGCGGCGCCCTGCTTTCCGAGCGCAGCCCGCGCGACAATGTCATCGCCACGGGCGGCGGACCCGGCATCATGGAAGCCGCCAACCGCGGCGCTCACGATGCGGGCGCGCCCAGCATCGGCTATAACATCACCCTGCCGATGGAACAGGAGCCGAACGCCTACTCAACGCCGGACCTGACCTTCCGCTTCCACTATTTCGCCATGCGCAAGATGCACTTCGCCATGCGCGCCAATGCACTTGTCGTGTTTCCCGGCGGGATGGGCACGATGGACGAGCTGTTCGAACTGCTCGCGCTGCGCCAGACCGACAAGGCGCCGCCGATACCGATCGTGCTCTACGGCCAGAAATTCTGGGACGAGGTCATCAACTTCGACGCGATGGTGAAACACGGCGTCATCTCGGAACCGGACGAAGCGCTGTTCACCTTTGCCGAGACACCCGAGCAGGCCTGGGAGCAATGCGTCGATGGCGGAGTGCTGACGCGCTGGCTGCAGGAGCAGCACACGACGTAGGCGCGCGCCTAGCGGATGCGCGCTTCCGGCGCGCGCAGGAACTCGTCCGACTGAGCCAGCAGGTAGAGCTGATTCAGCAGCGACAGCACGTTGCCAGTCACATCCTTCGGCCCGGCGCTGTCGCCCAGCGGGGTCTGCGGCGCGATGAAATACACGCGTCCGGCGTGCTCCACCCGCACAGCAAACGCGTGGTCGCCGCGCTCGTTGTAGGTCTGGAACAGGATAACGCCGCCGGCGACTGTCGGCTCTTTCTCGGTTCCGCTGCGCAGCGTCTCGCCGAGGAAATAGATCATGTCGTCGAAGGACCGCGTGCGGATTTTCGCCAAAGGCGCGCCTGTCGCCGAATCCATGAAGCCCCATTCGGTATCGACGGTATCGCACAACAGCAGCCGGCGGTTGAACCGGTCCGGCGCGATGACGGCTTCGTTCGGCGCTCGCGTGCGCGGATCTTCCGACAGCACCAGCTGACGGCCGGTCAGCGCCTCGACAGTGCGGATCGTCTCGGTCATGCCGCCGCCGCGATTGCCGCCGCCATCGACATTGCCTGTCGCTCCGCCCAGCGTCTCGCGCAGATAGACTGGATCGTAAGGCGAGCAGTGGCGCGCATCGAGGCTCGGCTCGGGCAGTTCGCCGAAGTCAACGCGGCCGGCCTTGGCGCGCTCGATGATCTGGACATAGCGCGCCGTGTTGGCGGCGTCCGCTGGCGAGGGAACCGCAGAGAATTCGTCGCCATCGATATACCAGGGCTGCGCCTCTCCTTCGAAGGTGACCGCATCGACGAACAGCCACATCAGCGTCTCGCGCGGCCATCCCGCGAGCCAGTAGTTCTCAAGCTGCTCCGGCTGTATCGGCTTTAGCAGGCCTTGCGTCTTGTCGTTGTTGGAGAACGGGTTCACCGAATACTCGGCATTGGCGGACTCGTTGCGCGAGACGTTGGCGGACGAGCCGACGAACGGTGAATTCGCATTGCCCAGCCCGAGCGGCGAGAAACTGGCCGAGCCGTTGAGCGACAGCGTCGGGTTCGACTTGATGCCTGAGAGCGTCGTGTAATTGGTCGGCCAACGATCACGCGCGCGCAGCACGTTCATGGCGATGATCGACGTCATCGCGCGCGTGTGCGCATCGTTCAGCGTCGCCGCATTGCCTTCGATGTTTTCGGCGACACCTGAAGCGCCCAGATTTCCAATCGACGCACAGCCTTGCAGGCTCAGCGCGCCGAGAGCGGCACCAAACATGAGTTTGAATGACATTCGGCAGCGTTCCCCTGAAATCCGCGCAGACCCCTCAACTCGCAGCAAGGAGCTCGCGGGCCCTTATCGTCAAGCTGATACAAGCCTGAGGAGAGCAGACGCAGACATATCCTGCCATCCCTAAGCGGGATCGGATGGGGAAACGGGTCAGCCAAAGAAGCCTATTTCGCCTGCAACGCGTAGAAGCCGGCCAGTTCGAGCTTCACCACGACATCCTTCGGGCTGTCATTCTTGAGATACCAGCCGTGGATGCCGTCCCAAGGGGCGGTGAAGACGCCGCCCTGCGGCGAGCCTCCAGTCTTGGAATAGAACATGAGGTCGCCCGCGCCGCTGGCGTCCTTCTCGGTGTGGCCGTGGAACTCGACCTCCATCATGCCCGGATGTGCGAGCGTTCCGTAGCTGATATTATAGACGACCCCCTGCCCCTTCTTCATGTCGAGCTTGTATTCGAGGTCCTCGCCTGCCTTCACGGGGATATCGATGACGTCCGTCCGCCACTTGCCCTCGCCCTGGATCGCAACGACGCCATCGCGCAGCGGATATTCGCGCCAGCCATTCACGGCCTCGGGAATCGCCGCAGTCACTGGCATGGCGGCGGTCTGGCTGGCCATGGATTCCGCGGTCTCAGGTTTGGCCGTGACATGCTGCTCACTGCAGCCTCCTGCCAGAACAAGGACTGCGCCTGCCACGGCTGCAAAGAGGCGGTTCATGGATACTCCTGAAAGCGCTGCGGTTATCCAAACGACTGACACAGTGTTGGCCGTCAAATGCCAAATCCGTGACGTCTCAGCCCCAAGCGGCAATGACACACGTGTTAGAAAAACACGACGCTGGGTCGCTTGACGCCATTTCCTTGACACCGTCTAGTCCGCTGCGATTGCACCTGATTGTGCGATCGCAAACGGAGATCAACAATGACCCGCCTTTCCTCCCTCATCGTCCTTTCAGCCGCCGCCCTCGCGCTTGCCGCCCCGGCTTTTGCGAAAATGACGGTCCAGTCCGCCGAAGGACTTTGCAAGACCGAAATCAAGAAGAAACAGCCCGACCTGCAATTCCTGAAAGTCGACAAGGATCTGACCCGAGCCACCGGCGCGGCTTTCATCTACACGTTCAAAATCAAGAACGCCGACGACACACCGGGCAAGCTGGTCTGCACGGTTGACCGCGGCGCTGACACAGTGTCCTCGATCGTTCCAGCCGCGAGCTAGCCCGCGTTTCTGGACGGGCCGCGATACCGCCGCCCGTCCCCTCGCTCTTGGGATATCACTCTAGCAGGCGCCTTCCGCAGCGCTGCGGATGACTTTACTTTACGTCATAAACCATCAGCAGCGTGCGCTGGCTCGCTGAAAAATTGTCGTCCGAGACGATGAACAGCCGCACGCGCCCATCGGGCATCTGTCGTGCGGCGATCCCTTCGAAATTGTCGATTGTCACCAGCAGGTTCATCTCCGCCAGAACGCGGGAGGATTTGACGCTGAACTGCCAACGTGAGCGCTCGTCGATCTCGCTGATCACCCGCGCGGGCAGGTTGGACTGGTCGAGGCGTCGCGCGAGCACCGTTTCCACAATGGTGATCGCATTGCCCGACAGCACGCGCGAGGAGCGGTGCAGGCTGAACACCCGGACGTCGTCGCCAGCGGGCAACTGATCGAGCCCGACCAGCTCCGGCGCATTATCGCCAATTGCCAGATCGAACCGCGCGCGGGCTTCCAGCGGTCGCGCCGAGAGTGGGCTCGCCTTGCCGATTTTCGTCTCGATGCCGGAGAGCAAAGACCAATCGTCGGTGACGGCCAGCCCTTCCACGCCCTGGTTCTCATCGACAGTCAGCTTCTGCAGCGCGAAGGCGCCAGGCAGGCTCGACCTGACCGCCGCCCCTCGCGCCGCCGCGCCACAGGCGCCGATGTCATAGGCCACGATGCGCGGGTCGCGTTCGAACGACACTAGCGCCAAACCATCACGCACGGCCAATCCCTCGGCGTCGGCTGCGCCCTTCTGGGAAAGCGGCCTGCCCGCGGAGTTTTTCAACGCGGCGATGCGCGCGGCAACGGGCGTGATCCCATCCGACGCCAGATCGATCCAAACGAATTGTCCTGTGTCGCCTACGGCCAAGAGATGTTCGTCATTGAGCAAATCGAGCCCGGAGAGTCCGCCAAAACGGGCGTCGGGGCTGGTAAGGTGAAAGCCTGCAACAAATGTCAGCGCGCCGATCGACTTGCGCGCCGGGTTCACGGGCTGCAGCGCGACTGGACTGGTTTTCAAGACAACGCTGTCGCCTTCGACAGCTATGCTGCCCGGTGGACATGATTTCGCACGCAGGGCGGACAGATACCAACTGAAATCACCCGGCGCGCCGGCCTTCCGCGCCATCACCGGCGGCCGCTCGTCGATCAGATTTCCGATCGGATCGCTTCCGTCCTGCGCGAATGCGGGAGAGATGGCCAGAAGCGCAAGCGCCAGCAAGCCAGGGCCGATAAGGGCGACGCGCATGGATGTGCCCTCCTGAGCCAGCTTCCTCCACGTCATGCCCCGGAGAACCGTTACGCTCAAGCGGAGAGAGCATTCTGCGTCGAACTACTTCAGCAAGTCGGAAGGAAGCATCGGCGTCGACAGGATGTGCTCATAGGCCGCCCAGCGCGCCTCGACATCGTGACCGCCCACGCGATCGACATAATTGCGGACGAGTTCTGCGCCCACGGAATAGTTGATCACATAGGATCGGTAGTCCCGGTCAAAGGCCAGCGACTGCTCGGCGACATCGCGCGGGGCGAGCTTATAGGTCTGCACCAGCGAGATCGCCTGCTCGCGCGTGATTTCGCCATCGAGATGCATCTGGGAAATCTTGAGCAGGGCGCCATCGAGCCCTGCCGTCGCCTTGCGCATCTGGTCGTAAGCTGCGGCCGTGTTCGGATCGAGGCCGGCAAGCGGATAGAGCACCTCGGCCTCGAACTTCACCTGCTCATCGTCCGGAAAGGCGAGTTCGACGCCGAAATCTCCCCCGCCCTCGTTGAGCGGCGAGGCCGGCGCATAGAGCGGCGCGACCGAATACTCCGCCCATCCCTTCGTGCGGAAATTACGTTCGTTGTAGATGCCCTGCACATGGTGGCCCGGATAACCCTCATGGCATCCGAGGATCAGCACATGGCCAATCGACAAGGGCATGTCAGTGTTGATCTCGATCTTCGAATGGTTCTCGCCCTGGTAGTAATTGTAGGCGCCCCAACTCTTGTCCTTCACCAACTCCATGCCGAAGCTTTCATTGGCCGGCAGGTTGAGATGCGCCCGCGTGCGTTTGCGGCATTCAGCGATCGCCGCCTCCATCACCGGACGGACGCGGCTTTCGGGGATGGCATAGCGCGACCGGAACGCTTCCACACGCGAGGCAAGCGATCCCTCGCCTGGCGCCAGCGCCTCGATTGTTTTCACGGCGTCGTCATAGGCCGACAGCGGTTTCAGCTGGGGCCGCAAGGCAAACAGCTTGTCCGCCTCCTCGACGAATGGCACGCGCTTGCCGTCGATCATGTCGAGCCGGAAACGCGCGCTTGAGACGTTGGCGAGCAAGACCTTTGCGCGCTGCGCCGTTTCCACGTGAGCCGAGGAATAGCGCTTCAGCATGGCTTGCAAGCGGTCGGCTTCGCGCTTCAGCTCGTCCCGCTCGCGCGGATTCTTGCGCGCCGCCTCGCGCCATTCCGGCGGACCGAAGTAGGCGTCGACATAGCCGCTCTCATGCGCGTCAATCTCCAGAACCAGCGCAACGTATTCGCGAGCCGTGTCGTCGAGACTCAAATCCGCACCCCCGCCTACGCTCGCGCAGGCAGCAAGGCTGAGCGCCACGCCTGACGCCAGCCATTGCTTCACGCGCCCGACCTCCGCCCCTTGGCGACTTCGCCAAACGTGGTTTTCTTCACCGCGCGCCCGGCGCCGACAGATGCGGATCGCCCCGCCTGGCGCTGGCGTAGTTCGGGGGATTGCGCCGCGGCCTTCGCTTTCTTCGCTTCTTCCTCGCCGAAGAGTTCGGCCAGCTTGTCGGTCATCGCGCCGCCGAGCTGCTCAGCGTCTACAATCGTCACGGCGCGGCGATACCAGCGCGTCACGTCGTGGCCGATGCCGATGGCGATCAGTTCGACAGGTGACAGCGGCCCCTCGATATGCGCGATTACTTCGCGCAGGTGTTTTTCGAGCGGATTGCCGACGTTGACGGAGAGCGTCGAGTCATCCACCGGCGCGCCGTCAGAGATCACCATCAGGATCTTGCGCTGTTCGGCGCGCGCCATCAGACGGTCGTGCGCCCACAGCAGGGCCTCGCCGTCTATGTTTTCCTTGAGCAGGCCTTCGCGCATCATCAGGCCGAGATTGCGCCGCACGCGCCGCCACGGCGCATCGGCTGACTTGTAGACGATGTGACGCAGATCGTTGAGCCGGCCTGGCGTCTGCGGCTTGCCCGCCTTGATCCAGTCCTCACGCGAAAGTCCGCCCTTCCACGCCTGCGTGGTGAAGCCGAGAATTTCCACTTTGACGCCGCAACGCTCGAGCGTACGGGCGAGAATGTCGGCGCACAGGGCCGCGACCATGATCGGCCTGCCACGCATGGAGCCGGAATTGTCGAGCAGCAGCGTAACGACCGTGTCGCGGAATTTGCTCTCGTCTTCCATTTTGAACGACAGCGGCGCGGTCGGGTCGACGATCACGCGTGTCAGACGCGCCGTATCCAGCACGCCCTCTTCGAGATCGAACATCCACGAACGGTTCTGCTGCGCCATGAGGCGGCGCTGCAGGCGGTTAGCCAGGCGCGACACCGCGCCTTGCAGACCCTGCAGCTGCGCATCGAGATAGGCGCGCAGGCGTGTCAACTCTTCCGGATCGCAGAGCGTTTCGGCCGTGGCGACCTCATCATGGATGGTGGTGAAGGCCTTGTATTCCGACTTGAACGAGTCGCTGTCGCGATAGTTAGGGCGGATCGGCGTTGCGGGCTCGTCTTCGTCGGCCTCGCTTGCCTCCATCTCGGTGTCGGCATCCAGCGACGATGAGGCTTCGATGTCGTCGCCGGGCTCGCCCTCGCCGCCTTCGCTGGAGTCCTGCTCCTGCGATTCACCTTCGCCCTCACCTTCTCCCTCACCCTCGTCGGGCGCTTCGGTCTTGGCGTCGGCTTCTTCGTCCTTCTCGCCTTCGGTGTCGTCCTCGTCTGTCTTGTTGGCCGAATCATCAGCCATGCCGAGATCACGCAGCAACTGGCGCATCACCGACGAGAAGGCTGTCTGGTCGTGCATGCTGGCCTGCGCGCGCGCCAGCGGCGCCGCGGCCTTGTCCGCAAGCTCGCCACGCCACATTGCCGCAACCTGCTCCGCCGCTGGCGGCAACTTTCGGCCGGTAAGGACTTCGCGCAGCACGAACTCCAGCGCGTCGTCCATCGGCGCGCGGCTCTTGTCCGTCACGCGCGTATAGCCGGCGCGCTCGCAGCGCTGCTGTAGCGCCGCGTCGAGATTTTCCGCCACGCCATCCATCGCCGCCGCGCCGATCGACTCGACCCGTGCGCGTTCCGCTGCCTCGAACAGCCGCCGCGCATCCTCGCGTTGCGGCATCGCACGCTGATGTTTGCGCGCATCGTGGTGGGCGACACGCATCGCCAGCGCATCGGCCTGTCCACGAGCCCGCGCTGCTGCCGCCGGCGTGAGATCTTTCGGCGGCGTGGTCAGCGTGACCTGCCCGTCCTGCACCCGACCGCCATCAACCGAGAATTCGACGGCAAGCTCAACCTGCCCCGCAATTGCGCGCGTGGCGGCGGACAAGGCGGACTTGAAGACGTCCGTGCGATCGATGGTCTTGCTCATGAGGTCCCTTCGGCTGAGGTTTAGAACGCGCGTGACGTGCTGGGAAGGGGCTCGCCACCGGCGACCTACCTCGATCTGGCCTTAAATTACGGGATGTTTCGACTGTTCGCCCTTCGCTACCGGAACGTGCCTATCAGCCGTGCGTTTGTCTCAGGACGCATCTGGAGGATCACATGACCGGCCTGAAAACAGTTCTTGCAGCGATGATTGCTGCCGCATCCCTTGCAGCCTGTGGAACGCTGACGGGCGCCGCCGTTGGCGGGGCGGCTGGCGCCGCGATCGGCAACAACACTGGTGATGGCGACGCTGAATCCGGGGCAGTGATTGGCGCGGCGGCTGGCGCAATCGCCGGCACAGTCGCAGATCACAACTAGGAATTTCGGTTTGAGGATCGTCTGCCCTTCCGAGGCATCATAGCCGAGGCTTGGCAGGCGCTCTCTCAATTCGCGGTGGAAGCGGCCGGCAAGCCAAACGCGGCCGCAATCCGCCGCGAGGCTGTTTCTGGATCGTCGATCTCTGAATCGATCACTAGATCAGCAGGAGGCATTTTCATTTCAGATCCGGCAAAGGATGGCTGAAGCTCGCGTAGCAATTCAAGGGACACGAGCTTCTTGAACTGCTTCCGGCTATCGTTGCCGATGCGCTTTTCCTGCTCGTTCCGCGAGATCACCAGACGGACGAATTTCAGCTCACCGCCTGCATCGGCAATAACCGTCCCAACGCGCTCGGGAAAATTGTCTGACACTGTCGGCTCGGGCGCGAAGGTGAAGATCAGCGACTGCCCCGCCCTCGCTGCAGTGTCGAACACGGTCATCCACATCGCTTCACGCAGGCGCACGAACTCCGGTTCGCCGAATTCGTATTTCTCCAGCAGCGCATCGACCACGAGGTGATTGTGAAACAGCGCAATGCCCGTCAGCTGCGACAGCTTCCGCGCCACAGTCAGTTTGCCCGACGCCGCGCCGCCCCAGATGAAGATGAGCTTCACCTGGCCACCGCGCTGGATTTCGATAGGGCGTCGCATGCGCCGCCAGCGATCATCGCCCGCTCCCTTACTTTCCTGATGTCTATGTAGGCGGTTCCCCGGCCGGAGCGAAACTCAGACCTTGACCAGGAAGCTCAGCACTGCCGACAACACACCCGTCAGCAAGAGCAATAGGCCACCCGCCACCAGGCAGCCGGGACCAAGCTCGCGGTTAAAATTCGACTTGCGAAAGCGGAAGACGATCAGCGCGCCAACCACAGCCATCAGCGCGCCGATCAGCAGAAGTTTCCAGTCCATGATCGCCCTCCCGGCTTGGGCCCGGAGGCTCTATAGCTGCTTTGCGGGAAAGAGCTACTTGAGCTCCTTGACCAGCACGCGCATGGCGCGGCTGCGGCCGGGGCGAAGCGCGCCGGCGAAGGTCTTGGCGCCGATGTCGGCGAAGCCCCAGCGCTCGTAAGCCGCCCTCGCCCACTCGGCATGTTCCATCACATCGAGCCATACATATTCGCAGCCCTCGGATTTCGCTTGCGCTTCGGCCGCTTCCAGCAGCTTCTTGCCGATGCCGCCGCGCCGCGCACCGGGCAGCAGGTAGATGCGCGGAATCTCGGCGCCGTTGGGCCGCTGGCTGATCGGCTCCAGCGAGCCGACGAACATCGTCAGGAAGCCGACGCCTGCGCCCTCCTGCCGTGCGATCCACACGCGCGCGTCCTCGCGCTCCAGCGTCGCCGCCATCGCCTTGGGGCCGAACGTCTTCACATGGTGAAAGAAGCCGACCGCGTCGTCCCAGTCGTCGTGATAGGCGGCAGCGTAGGCGGCGGGCCCGACAATGCCGAGGTCTGGCGCATCGCCAGCAGTTGCGCGCGAGATGACAAGATCCATGCGTACAACCTTCCGAGTCAGACGGTGCGAAGCAACCAGATGCAGGAGAAATTAGCCCTCGCCCCCACCGCCTCCGTTGTGAGGATCACGCGACCTTCACCATCGCGGCGCTTTCAGGCAGCTCTTTCGCAAATGCGCGCTGGTAGAACTCAGCAACCGCCGGTCGTTCCAGTTCGTCGCATTTGTTCACAAAGGTCATGCGGAAGGCCAGACCAATATCGCCGAAGATCAGCGTGTTCTCGCCCCAGGTAATAACGGTCCGCGGGCTCATGACGGTCGAAATGTCGCCGGCGATGAAAGCGTTCCGCGTCATGTCAGCGACGCGCACCATTTTCGAGATCGTCGCCTTGTCGAGATCCGGCACCTTGGCCGAAACGATCTCCACCTCCGCGTCGTGCGCAAGATAGTTCAGCGTTGTGACGATCGACCAGCGGTCGAGCTGGCCCTGGTTAAGCTGCTGCGTGCCGTGATAGAGGCCCGTCGTGTCGCCGAGGCCCACCGTGTTCGTCGTCGAGAACAGGCGGAAGTTCGGGTGTGGCTTCATCACGCGGTTCTGGTCGAGCAGCGTCAGCTGGCCCGACGCTTCAAGAATGCGCTGGATGACGAACATAACGTCCGGCCGGCCCGCGTCATATTCGTCGAACACGAGAGCAATCGGCCGCTGCAGCGCCCACGGCAGAATCCCTTCGCGGAACTCAGTCACCTGCTTGCCGTCCTTGAGGACGATCGCGTCCTTGCCGACGAGGTCTATCCGCGACACATGGCTGTCGAGATTGATGCGGATCAGCGGCCAGTTCAGCCGGGCTGCGACCTGCTCGATATGCGTCGACTTTCCGGTGCCGTGATACCCTTGGATCATTACGCGGCGGTTGAACTTGAAACCGGCGAGGATGGCCCGCGTGGTTTGCGGATCGAACCTGTAGGCCGGGTCGAGATCGGGCACATAGCTCGATTTCTCGGCAAAGGCGGGCACCTTCCAGTCGAGATCGATGCCGAATGTCTTTCTCGCATCGAGCTCCTTCGTGGGCGCGAGCGAGATCAGGGCGTCGGAGGCGTCAGTCACGGCCATGGGAGGAATTCTCTACTGTCCTTGCCTGCATATAGTCGGTCCAGCGGACACATTGCAACGCAACAGGTCCCGATCATGGCTGGGCTGAAAATGAAGAAGAGCCGGCGAAGCGCGACGATTTCGCGGAAATATCCCTTCCAGGCGATTGCATCCGTGCTCACCCCTCGTTTTCATAAGCGGGCCTGTACTCACAGAGGAAAACGCATATGGCCCGGGTTCTTGGCATTGGCGGCATCTTCTTTAAGTCGAAAGACCCAACCGCCCTCACCAACTGGTACCGGGACGTGATCGGCCTTCCCGTGGAGGATTGGGGCGGCGTCCTTCTGCGGCCCGAGCCGATGTCCGCTCACCCTGGCGCTGCAACCGTCTTTGCGCCCTTCAAGCAGGACACAACCTATTTCCAGCCCTCGACCAAGGATTTCATGATCAACTTCGCCGTGGACGACCTCGACGCGATCCTCGCCAACTGCGCAAAGCACGGCGTCGAAGCAAAAATCCTGCCCGAAGAGCCAAATGGCAAGTTCGCCCACATCAGCGACCCGGAAGGCACGCGGATCGAGCTCTGGCAGCCAAAACCGATGAGTTGAGCCTGTAGGCAGGCGAATCTAGGCAAGCCCGCTGGACTTCAACGCCTTGAATGCGCGGATCACCACGGTCAGACGGTGTTCCATCGAGCGGTCGCCGCCGTTGGAGTCGGGGTGGTACTGCTTCACCAGCACGCCGTAGCGCTCACGGATCGCAGGCCCCTCAGCATTGTGCGGCAGGCCCATCTCGTCGAGCGCGCGGGTTTGCAGGCGCGTGCGATCGCGCGGTCCGCCGGTCGGCCCAGCCGCGCCGCCCACATGCCCGTTGTAAAGCCAGTCTTTAGCGCCCTTCCAACCCTTGGGGTTGTTCAGCCGCTGCGCCCGGCCGGCCGCGCCAACCGCGCCGCCGCCAAAGCGCCAGGTCGGCTTGTGCCCAAAGCTCGCCGACGCCTGAAAAGCCGAGATCTCAGCTTCGGTCATGCCGTCGAAGAAATCGTAGGTCTCGTTGTATTCAGCGGCGTGGCGCTGGCAGAACCAGTGATTGTCCTCGGCCGCCACTTTCTGGCCCGGCACCTGAACCGTGCGCGCGGCAAATGGCTTCGGAGCCTTGCAGTTGCCCAGTTCGTCACAACCTTTGCGTTCGCAGCGCTGCACATAAGCTCCCGACTTCCGTCGTCCGCCCGGAGGGTTGACGCGGACATCGATGAACTTCACGCGGTAATCGCGCATATGATCTTCAGCTGCCGACATGGTTTTGATAGTGGGATGCGTTCGTTAATGCCGCAAGAATTGACAACGCGCACAGAGCGCATTCGAGCCGCCCTAACCGCTGCTTTTTCCCCCAACGAGTTGGATATAGTGGACGAGTCGCATCTGCATCACGGTCATGCTGGCGCAGCTCCTGGCGGCGAGACGCATTATGCGGTTAAGATTCGTGCGCCGGCGTTCAGCGGACTCTCTCGGTTGGCGAAACACCGCGCTATCAACGATGCGCTGAAGGCCGAGTTCGCCTCCGGCCTCCACGCCCTCCACATAGACGCGGCCTGATCCTGACCGGGGCCAATCGAAAAGCGGCCCCGCCCGAGGCGAGGCCGCTCAACCCAGGGCCGAAGTCAAGCAAAAACCAGCCCGTTTCCCGTACGTTATCTGAAATGGGCCGCGTCAGGAGCGCTATCAGGGTTGCCCCCGGATTTGGTCCGCTTCGCCACAAAATCGTTTTTACAGGATAAGCTTCATTTTGGTCGCAATGCGTATCGCGTCGATCATGTTGCGGGCGTCCAGGCGCCGCAGGATTTCGGTGACGTGGCACTCCACCGTCTTCTCGTGACGCCCCATCGCCTGGGCCACCTGCTTGTTGGAAAGCCCCTCAGAGCGCATCAACAGCACTTTGAGCTGCGTCTTTGACAGCTCGCGATTGGCGCCGACTTCCTCGTCCGCGCCCATTTCCGCCGACATTTTCAGCATCCGCGCCCCTTCATTGGCGAAGACATCAAACGCCATACGCAGCGCCGCCCGCGCCTGCGGCGTCCGCACCAGCGCCAGCCCGGCCACCATCATGATCGCGACGCCGCCTGAATCGAGCATGACGCGCTTGGTAAAGCCGTCGCGCATGTCGAAATCGCGCGCAATATTCATGACCTCGCGCCCCGCCCGGCTCATCACGACGGCGCCGGTGAGCTCGTTCCAGTATCCGTAGGTCCCGCCCCGCATGACGCCCTGGAATACGGGATCGGTCGCATCGTATCCGCGCGCCAGATAGATCTCGTACCATTGCCGTGAGAGGTTGGAGATCGCCTTGTCGATCACCAGCGATCCCTGTTCGCGACGCAGGAAAAGGCAGGCGAATTTCGAGGCGCCGACTTCCTGGATCAGGCTTAGAAGGCTAGCTGTCAGCGCCTTGCGCGTCTGCAGCTCAGGCGCCTGCGCAGCAAAGGCGAGCATTCGCTCGGCAAGCGTCATTTGATAGAACCCAACCCAGAGTTAACCCCTAGAGATAACCTAGGCCGGTCAGGTCGATTCCGGAAGGCGTTCAGCCGCCTTTGGCTTCAGCAACAAGGAATTGCTTCAGGGGCGTGAGGTCCGCATCGCGCTGGATGTAGGCCTGACCAATTCCACGCGCGAGAATCAGGGTCAGTCGCCCATTGCGGGCTTTCTTGTCGTGCGCCATGTGCGCCAGCAATTCATCCGGCTTGTAAGGCCCCCCGCCGAGATCGCTGAGACGGGTCGCAAGGCCCAGCGCGTTGAGCAGGCGTTCCGCCCGCACCGCATCTTGTCCCGGACACACGCCAAGCTTCACCGAATAGCGCAACGCCATCGCCATGCCGGCGCCGACGCCCTCGCCGTGCAACAGGCTGGGCCGGTACTCGTTCGCACGCTCAAGCGCGTGTCCGAATGTATGCCCCAAGTTTAACAGCGCCCGCTCGGCCTGCTCTGTCTCGTCGATCGCCACGATCCGCGCCTTCGACGCGCACGACACGCGCACCGCCTCCGCCAGCGACGGCTTGTCGCCGCCGGCCAGCGCCGCAGCATTCGTCTCGAGAAAATCGAAGAACGTGGGATCGTCGATCAGTGCATACTTCGCGATCTCGGCCAGCCCCGCATGGCGCTCGCGCACCGGCAACGTATCGAGCACGTCGAGATCGGCCAGCACCAGCACGGGCTGATGAAACAGCCCCACCATGTTCTTGCCGGCGCGCGAATTGATCGCCGTCTTGCCGCCGACAGAGGAGTCCACCTGCGCAAGAAGCGTCGTGGGTATCTGCACGAACCGCGCGCCGCGCTTCAACAATCCCGCCGCAAGTCCGGTAAGATCGCCCACCACGCCGCCGCCGAAGGCCAAGATCAGGTCGTCCCGCTCCGCGCCGTGCTCGATCAGGTCGCTCAATACATTGTCGAGTTGTCCGAAAGATTTCGATTTTTCGCCCGACGGAACCAGCGTCGTCTGGAAACTGATCCCAGCCGCCTTGAGGCCTGCGCCCAGCTTGTCGAGATGCAGCCTCGCCACCGTTTCGTCGGCCACCACGAACACGCGGTCGCGGCCTGCCTTCATCGCCGGACGGATCAGTTCGCCTGCGCGCGCGATCAGTCCTTCCCCGATCAGGATGTCATAGGCCCGCTCGGCCAGTTCGACACGGACTGTTTTTACCTCGCTCATGCCAGCCCAAGCGCCTCGCGTATCTTCTTCACGGCCTCGCTCGCAGGCGCCTCGCCCGACTCGACCACGATATCCGCCTCGGCATAGACCGGCGCCCGCGCCGCCGCGAGATCGGCCAGCACCTGTTTCGGGTTATCGCGCTTGAGCAGCGGCCTTGTGTCGCGCCGGCTCACGCGTTTCCAGATCACTTCCAGGTCGGCGCGCAGCCAGATCGTCGTGGCTTTCTCCTTGAGCAGCGCCCGCGTGTCCGCATCGAGATAGGCGCCGCCGCCCGTCGCCAGCACGATCGGCGGCCCATTGACCAGCCGTTCGATCACCCTCCGCTCGCCGCGCCGGAATTCAGCTTCGCCCAACCGCGCGAAAATCTCCTGCACGGACAGGCCTGCGGCCTTCTCGACCTCGTCATCGCTGTCGACGAACCCGGCGCCGAGGCTGTCAGCCAGCTTGCGTCCCACCGTGGACTTTCCGACGCCCATCATTCCGACAAGCGCAATCGTCCGCTCCAGCCGGCCCCCGCCCGAGGGCGCTGGAGCCGGGTCGGCCTCCCCGCCTTCCGGAGCACTGCCTTGCGCAGACATGACTTGCCCTGTTTCCCGAACCGCCCGCTTATACAGCCCAAGGCTACAGGGGCAATGTTCAGGCCGGCTTTACGGGTTTCCAGCAGCTTCGCGCGCTGGACCCTGCCCGCCGCGTCTGGTTTCATCGCTTCCGGGCAGCCGAGTTGATTTTCGGAGGAACGGCAATGGCGCGCGGATATGGAAGACGGCGGGGTTCACCCATCTCGCCCAAGCTGATCATGATCCTTGCTGGCGTGGCCATCGTGCTGCTCGTTGGCGCGGTCTTCTTCTTCGCTGGACAGGCTGAGTCCCGCAAACCCGAGCAGATCACCGTCAGTGCGCCGGCCACCAATGTCGGGCCGCAAGCAGAGACGCCCGCGGGGACCGCCAATGCGCCGACGCAGTAAAACGCTCGCAGCAACATTGGCCTTCGCGATCGCCGCGGGCCTCGTTTCGCCCGCCGTTTCTCAGCAGGTCGCTTCTGCGCCGCTCAGTCAGGTCGACGCGTGGGGCGTCGGCTGGCTCGCCGCGGCGGACGGTGCGATCCCGACCGCCTTCTGGAGCAACACCACCGGCGATGCGCTCGCCCCCATCTTTACCAGCATCCAGCCGAAGGATCTGTCGCCCGCAGCCCGCGCACTGCTTCGCCGCATCGTGCTGTCGCGCGCCAAGGCGCCTGCAGACAGTGCTACGCTCACGCCCGAACGCGTCCGCCTGATGGAACTGCTCGGCGAGGCGGCGCACGCAGCCGACCTGCGCAAACGCTACGCCGAAACCGACTGGGGCAAATCCGGCGAACGGCTTGGCGTCGAGATCGATCTCGTTAACGGAAAGAAGGATGCGTGCAGCCGCACCGCAGGCAAGCCCGCCGCTGACCGCAGCTGGATGCCTGTCCGCGCCCTATGCGCCACGCTTAATGGCGACATCAATGCCGCCAACCTCGCGCTCGAACAGATCGCCGCGACCGATGAAGCCTTCGGCGTCTGGCTTATGGCCGCCACTGGCGCGATGACAGCGCCCGACGCGAAGAAGCCCGAAGGCCGCTACGCCTCCGCCTTCGAAGCCGCCGTTTCAGTCGCCGCCAAACTCTCCGTTCCCGCCAATGCCATGGCCGCCGCACCGGCAGATGCAGCAGCCGCGATCGTTCTTAATCCCGACGCGACGCTCGAACAGAAACGCGCCGCCCTGCGCCCCGCCCTAGATGGCGGCCGCATCAAGTCATCCGATGTGCTCGCGGTCCTCACCGCCAAGGACGAAACGCCCAGTGTGAAACCGGCCAGCACGCGCGGCGCGCCAACGCGCCCCGACCTGCTCGCCGCCGCCCTCGCCAGCTTCGCCACCGCCGACGCCAAGCCGGATGCACGCGCCAAGGCCTATTCCGACGCTCTCAGGTCGGCCGAGACATCTTCCGACGCACGCCTCGCCGCCTTCGCGCTCGCTGACCCGATTAAGGCGTTGCCGAAGAACGAGCTCACCGCCCCGCAGGCGGAGACCTTTGCTCGCGCCTCGCTATTCGCTGGCGACGCCAAGCAGGCGGCTGACTGGCGCATGCTGATGGCCACGCTGCCCGCCGAAGTCGCCGACGCATGGGCTGGCGCCCGCATCGACCTGCTTCTCTCCTACGCCGGCGCCACGAACGAAAAGCCCGGCGCCATCCTCGATCGCCTGATCGCCGCCGCACCGGCGCCCGCTCCGACCGAGGCCGGCAAGCCCACCCCGAAATCCGCAACGCCGGTCGACAAGCAGCTAGATCTCCGCCGCATCGAGAACGCCCGCGCGCTGTTCCTATACGCCGGTACAGGCCGCGACCTGTCGCCCGCGCAACGCGCGCTCCTGGCCACACAGCGCACCGCAGGCCGCGGCGTCTCGGACGCCGCCATCGCCCGCATCGTTTCCGCCGCCGATCAGGACGCAGACGGGGAAGCCGCTCTTGCCATCATCGCCCAGATCGGCGCGGACCCATCCGCCGTCTCCTTCGCCGGCCTCTCGGACCTGCTCGCCCAGCTCCGCCGTATCGGCCTGGAAAAAGACGCCGACGCCCTCGCGCTGGAAGCGTTGCAGGTATGGAAGGCGCTTTAGGCGCATCAACTTCCCATAAACACCTCCGCGCCACTGTCAGCCCATGCTCGACACGCGCCGCATTGAAGCCTTCCTCGACACACTCCGCGCCGAACGCGGCGCCGCCGACAACACGATCGAGGCCTATCGCCGAGATCTCGAGGACGCGTCCGAATTCCTGCGCGCGAACCGCACCTCGCTTGTCGACGCCGGCGAGCGAGATCTCTCCGCCTTTGTCCGCGACCTGCACGAGCGCGGCATGTCCGCCGCCACTGTTTCGCGCCGCCTCTCCGCCCTGCGCCGCTTCTTCCGCTTCCAGCTCGGCGACAACGAGCGCCAGGACAATCCGACCTCACGCCTCGACGGCCCGACTTTCCGCCGCGACCCGCCCGACGTGCTCTCGCGCGAAGAAGTCAGCAGCCTGATCGCAGCCGCGGAAGGCCCCGAGCCATCCGACCTGCGCACCATGTGCCTGATTGAGTTGCTCTACGGCGCCGGCCTGCGCGCCTCTGAATGCTGCGATCTGCCGCTGTCATCGCTGCCCGCGCCCACCACCACAGTGCTCATCGTGCGCGGCAAGGGCGACAAGGAACGCATCACCCCGCTCGGCAAGCCCGCGCTTGCCGCGCTCAAGAACTACATGGCCGTGCGCGAAACCTTCCTGCCGAAATCCGCCATCCGCAACACCGCCATGCGCTATGTCTTCCCATCACGCGGCGCCGGCGGCCGCATCACACGCCGCCGCCTCGGCCAGATCCTCGAAGACCTCGCAGTGAAAGCCGGCATCGCCTCGGAACGCGTCACGCCTCACGCCCTGCGTCATGCTTTCGCGACGCACCTGCTCTCCGGCGGCGCGGACCTCCGCGCCGTGCAGCTCCTGCTCGGCCACGCCGACATCTCGACGACGCAGATCTACACCCATGTCGTCACCGACGAACTGCGCGACCTCCTCGAAGCCGCCCACCCGATGGCCAGGGCGTAAGCTGCTCATCACGGCGGCGCCTGCTGCAAGCGCCTGCATGGCTGCTTGCCACCTCACCTGCCGCCGCTAATGTCCCGCGCAAGCTGGGGCCTTCGCCATGAGCCGATTCTTGCTGCTAACGCCGAAACGGGCCGTGACATGACCCGTCACACAGCGGTCGGATTTGTGACGCTCGCCGCGCTTGGCGGTTGCAGCCTGCCGTCAATGCCCTCGCTGCCTTCCCTGCCGATGCTGTCTTCAGCGCCAAAGGCCATCTGCGCCGGCGCAGGCCTGACGATCGACGCTGACTTCCCAGCCGCCGGCCGTCATGATTGTGTCATCGGGCCGGATGGCGATGTCGTCGTCGCCGTCGATCATGAGCCGACGCTGGTGGAAGGCATCAACCCCAGCCCTTGGTTCGCCTTCCGCATCACATCGGACGCGGCGCGTCAGGTATCGATCACGCTGGACTACACCGACTACAATCACCGCTATGCGCCTTTTGTCAGCGGCGACGGCCGCGCATGGACCGCACTGCCCGCTGGCAGCGTCACGCTCAACGATCGCAAGACGCGCGCAACCGTCACACTCAACTTGCCGCAAGGCGCATCATGGATTGCCGGCCAACCGCTCTCGCCGTCGGACGACAACATTGCCTGGACGCGCAACGCCCTCAACGGCCGAGGCTTCGACGAAACGCGCTATGGCGATTCGCTCGAAGGCCGCCCGCTCGTCGGCTTTGTCGGCGGCGGCGGCATTGACGCCATGGTCGTTCTCACGCGCCAGCACCCGCCCGAGACCAGCGGCCAGGAAGCCTATCGCGGCTTCCTTGATCGCCTGCTCAGCCGCAATGACGATACCGCGAAAGTCTTCCGCGCCCGCCACCGCATCATAATAGCGCCGATGCCAAACCCTGATGGCGTCGACGGCGGCTATTGGCGCCTCAACGCCGGCGGCATGGACCTCAATCGCGACTGGATGAAACTCACCCAGCCGGAAACGAAGGCTCTTTCGGCCTGGATCGTGAAGGAAGTGGGCGGCCGCAAGGTCGTGTCGATGATGGATTTCCATTCGACCGACAAGACGGTGATCTACGCCCCGCCCCTCGCCTCGCCTTCGCCGACGATTGACTTCCTGCCCGCGCTGAAAGCGAAATTCGACACGACGCTCAACCAGCCGCCGGAATGGAGCTATGCCCACAACGCCAATAGCGGCAATTCGAAAAGCTGGGCTCTCGAAACGCTGAAAGCCCCCGGCATCACCGTCGAACTCTGGGACCAGATTCCCACAGCCGAAGCCCGCGCCCTGGGCGCCGCCGCCGCCGACGCGCTCGTCGAATACTTCGCGAAATAGTTAGAACGTCTTGCGCACGTTCACATAGAGAAAACGGCCCTGCGCGCTATGCAGATCGCCGAGATAGCCGAAATTGGTGTCAGCGAGAGGCGGTCTCGTTCGTGATATTCCGCGCGCCGATTCGCAGCCGCAGCGGTTTGTCGGTGTCATGCCCGATCTCGTACTGCACGTAGAGATTGTGCGTCTGATACTCTTCGATGATCCACGGCTGATTGTTCAGCAGGTTAAAGTCGTCATAGACGTCGCCGACATAGGAGGTGAACCAGCCAGCGCCCCACCCATCCATCCGCCAGGTCAGGGATGAGGTGTAGCGCCATTCCGGCCGCCCGAAATCGCGCACGAGATCGCCCTGTCCGCCCACCGAAAGCTGTGACGGAATCAGACCGCTGGCTGACGCCTCATTGATGACCACGCCATTCGCCGAAACACCCTGGTAGAATTTGTCGAGCAGCGCCGCATTCAATCGGAATGAGAAGTCGCCCGCAGGCGTGTCTTCCAGATCATAATAGAGCCCGAAGTCCCAGCCCTGCACGGTCCGCGCATCGAGGTTGAGATAATCGTCGTCGACGAACAGGATATCTCCCACCGGCGTGAGCCCTGTTCCGAGAAACGCAGCGTCGTCGCCGGCGTCCGCCGCCGCGCGCACGATGGCAGGATTCGACCCACCGTTCAGGCGCAACACGTAGTCGAGCAGGATCTGGTTGTCGTCGCCGAAAATCCCGATGACATTGTCCTGCTCGATACGCCACCAGTCGGCCGTGACCGACACCTTGCCCCAGTCAGGCGGCAGGAACGTGCCATCGAACACAAAGCCGTAGGTCATGTTGGTCGACTCTTCCGGCTCCAGCGACGCGCTGCCTGCCCGGCTCGAAATCACCGACTGTGATGAACCCGCCACTGTCGCACAGGCCGTCGTAAAAGATGGCGGCGGCGTGCCCGCATTACGCGCCTGTCGCACAGCCGCCTCGCAGCGGATGAAATCCGTACGTACATTCGAGCGCTGCAGCCCGGCCTCATACTGCTGTTGCAGGTTCGGCGCGCGAAAACCTTCCGACCAGGCTGAACGCACCAGCATCCAGTCGAACGGCCGCCAGGACAGCGCGACCTTCGGCTTGGTCACTGATCCGAACGTGTCGAAACTCTCGTAGCGCAGAGCGAGCTGCATATCGACAGCCTGCACGAACGGCACATTCATCTCTGGCGAGACCAGCGGCACGGCGAATTCGGCATAGGCCGACTGCACGTCGCGCTTGCCCTTGGTGTCGAGCGAGCCCGAATTGCCCAGCAGGTCGTTGGTCGTAAGCCCGCTGACGCTGTCTGTGAATTTGATCGTGCCGTCCTGACGTGGATCGCGATCGTCCTTGAACGTCTCACGACGCAGTTCAACGCCAACCGCGGCGCCGATATCGCCCGCCCAGATCGACAGCAGATCCGGCCGCGACAGTTTCAGGTCCCATGAAGCGATCGATGTCTGGTTGCGCCGGAAAACATCAACCGTGACGTCATCGATCGTCGCTGCCGCCGTCGGCGTGCAATCGCCATTCGCCAGATTGCCGATGCAGCCGCCATTGAAGGGGTTGTACGCATCCGGGGTCGAGCGCGCGAGCGCCGCCTGGAACAGTGTGTTGGAGATGCGGTTCTCTTTGTCTTCGGTATTGGCCTGCGAATAAAGGATCGCGGATTCCCAATCCCAGTCCGCAACGCCTCCGCGGAGGCCAAGCAGCGCCCGACCCGACAGGTTCTCGACTTCGGTCTTGCGGGCGCCCGCATCTACGGGACGATAGCCGATAAGCGAGATCGCTAGCCCGCCCGCCGGCGCGTTCGTTCCCGCCAGCCGGCTCGGCGACCCGACAGGGCCAAACGGGTTGTAGTAGTTCGTGGCCGGGATCACGATCGGCACGGCGCCCAGCATCGGCGCCTGTTCGCGATAGCCGACCGATTTCGCCATATACCCGCCCAGCTCGCTGAAGAGTTCCAGTCCGCCGTCGAACTCATGATTGAGAAAGACGAACGCGTTGTAGCGATCCACGCCGTTCGTGACCGTAGTCACATCATTGACGTCGTAGCGCAGCTCGTTGTCGCGCGTGGATCCGTTCGTTACGTCAGGAATTCGCCCGTTAGGATTTTGTTGGGAGACTGGATCAGCCGGCGCCAACGTCCAAAGGCTGTTGTCGACGCAAACTCCGTTGCCGAGTTGAACGCGACAGCCAGGCAACGAGTTGGGCTGAACATGGAAGCGACCGGAACTGTCTGACACCGCTACGCCGTTCACAGTGAGATTGCCTGCTGCGACGCGATCAAACCCGCCCCATGCCGACGTGGTCGACGTATTGTTGAACCCCGCAGACGCATTCACATTGTTGCGCCAGGCCGCTGGCAGCTGTGACCGTAGATCCGCATTCGCACTGAACGGACGCTCCGACGCATAGATCGGATCGCGCCCCAGATAAGATGCAAACATCGACACATTGGTGCGGTCGTCGTTGAAATTAACACCATACTCCAGCGAAGCAGACCGCTCAGTCGAGTGAACTCCTTCCTCGCTGCCGAAATTCAGCTCCGCCGTCAGCCCCTCGAAGTCGCTCCTGAGGACCGTGTTGACCACGCCTGCCACGGCGTCGGCGCCATAGATGGCCGACGCACCGTCCAACAGCACCTCCACCCGGCTCAACCCGGCAGTGGGAATGGCATTGGTGTTGACCGTCACCACCGGCACGAGGTTTTCCGCCTGTGTCCCGGGATGGTTGACCATCCGCCGGCCGTTCAGAAGCACCAACGTATTTCCCGTGCCAAGAGCACGGAGGTTGATGGACGCGGTGTCTCCGCGCGCATCGTTTACTCCTCCCACCGTCCGCGTTGTATTGAAGGCGACATCGCCCAGTTGCGGAATGGAACGAAAAACATCGTCGCCCGAAGTGGCGGCGATAGCGTCGAGTTCCTCCTCGCCAACCACCGTAACCGGCAGACCCTCAGTCGGCTGGGCGCCGGTGATCTGGGAGCCGACCACGACCACCACGTCGCGGCCCTCTTCCGGCGGCTCGCTGGCCGGAGCGCCCTGCTGGGCGTACGCGGAACCGGCGAAAACCATCGCCGTGGACGCCAGCAACAGGACACGAATGCTTGATGGCTGGATGCGCGATCCAGTTCCCGGATTAAACATGACGCTCCCCTCGTCCGTGGGCGCCAAGCGAGCCAGTGCCCGCCCCAGCAGCCACGCCCGGGACATCCTCCCCGACGCGACCGGCTGTCAACCGGATTCCCGCCCCCGAGCATGGTCACAGCCGCGAGCGCGAGCGAAGCGGCGCATCATCGTGCAGACGTATCGGGCCTCACAGCGAATTGAACCTTGGTTTTCTGAGAGTTGTCCCAGCGTCGGTTGACCGAATTTCAAGCCCTGTTGTCTATGGTCCCCGCTGAAAAGGTTCAGCATCTGCACTACTTGTGGGTGATTGGACCGTGGTTGGACGCGGACCCGTCACGATCTGTGACGACGCCGCGTCGGCTGGCCGCAGACGGATTACGGGGCAAGCCGCGTATCAGAACAGCCAGTTAGCTGGCCAAGAATGGCCGTGGGTGCGGCTGACGTGTAGTGTTAATGGTGGAGTCGCTCTTCATGGTGCTGACCAAGCGCAAAGTAGTCGCCGTAGCCGCGGCCGTTGCCGTGCTGGCCGTCGGCGGGATTGCTTTCGCGGCGATGAACGGCGGCGCCCCGAAATCCGAAGCGACCGGCGGCCGTCCTCCAGGTCCCGGCGGCGGTGGTCGCGGCCCGGGTGGGCCCGGCGGCGCTGGCGGCCCGCCGACCCAAGTCGCGGCGATCGAGGCGAGCGCCCGCACCTTCAACGTCAAGATCGAGGCGCTGGGCACGCTTGAGCCGCGCGAGCGCGTCGTGCTGACGGCCAACGCGGCCGACCGTGTCACCGGCGTCTATTTCGAAGACGGCCAGCGCGTCGCCCAGGGCAAGGTCCTGATGACGCTGGTCAACGAGGAAGAGAGCGCCCAGCTCGAATCCGCTCGCGCCACCGAGGCGAACGCCAAACTTGTCTACGAACGCAACCAGCGCCTCGCCCAGAACGACGCCATCGCCCAACTCGAACTCGAGCGCACGAAATCCGCTTACGACGCCGCCGTCGCTAATGTCGGCGCCATTCAGGCCCGCCTGCGCGATCGCGTGCTCGTGGCCCCCTTCTCCGGCGTCCTCGGCTTCCGCCAGGTTTCGAACGGCGCCTACGTCTCCCCCGGCCAACCGGTCGCCAATCTCATCGACGACAGCCAGATGCGCCTCGAATTCGGGGTTCCCTCGATCTACGTTTCCGACCTTAAGGCTGGCCTCGGGATCAGCGCCACGACCAAGGACATCATCGGACGTACGTTCACCGGCACGCTGACGTCCGTCGATAACGCCATCGACCCAACCACGCTCGCCGTGAAGGTCCGCGCCACTCTGCCGAACCAGGACGGCGCCCTGCGCGCCGGCACGTCGATGACGGTCACGCTGAGTTCCGCGCCGCGCACCGCGCTCTCAGTCCCGGAAATCGCCATCATCGCGGAAGGCTCCAAGACCTTCGTCTATGTCGTGGACCGCACGCGCCAGCCGAATGTTGTCGCCAAGACGGAAGTCGTGCTCGGCACGCGCGAGCGTGGCACGGTCGAGGTTGTCAGCGGCATCAAGTCCGGCGACATGATCGTGACGGACGGCGTTCTGAAACTTCGTCCGGGCGGGGCTGTGCGCATCATGGGCGCGACGCCGGCCGGCGAAGGCGGCGTTGCAAAGATCGCGTCTGGCGACACGCCCTCGGATACCACCGGCCTCAGACAATAACACAGGAGCGACAGCACAGTGCTTCTGTCAGATACCTCAATCAAACGGCCGGTATTCGCAACTGTTATCGGCCTGTTGCTGATCGCGATCGGCGCCGTGTCGTTTACACGCCTTGCGCTGCGCGAATATCCCGACATCGACCCGCCAATCGTTTCGGTGCGGACGACCTATCAGGGCGCTTCGGCCAACGTCGTCGAAAGCCGCATCACGGAGGTGATTGAAGACCGCATCGCCGGGGTCGAAGGCATCAACTTCATCAGCTCGATCAGCCAGGACGGGCAGTCCATCATCGTCATCGAGTTCGACATCTCCCGCAACATCGACAGCGCCGCCAACGACGTGCGCGACCGCGTGGGCGGCGTTCTTCGCATGTTGCCGGAAGAAGCCGAGCCGCCAGATGTTCAGAAGGCCGACGCTTCCGAAGAGATCGTTCTCTGGCTGCAGCTGCAGAGCGACACGCGCACGTCGATGGAGCTGACTGACTATGCCGACCGGTATCTCACTGACCGGTTCTCATCGATCGACGGCGTGGCCCGGGTCCAGCTGGGCGGCCAGCGCACGCCAGCGATGCGCGTGTGGCTCGACCGGCGCGCAATCGCCAGCCGCGGCCTCACTGTCACCGATATCGAACGCGCCGTGCGCACCGAAAACGTCGAGACGCCCGCCGGCAGCCTGACGTCGCAGGACCTGATCTTCACGGCCCGCATCGACCGCGCCTTCCGTACGCCTGAGGAGTTCGGCCAGCTTGTGGTCGCCAAGGGCGAGGATGGCGTCGTCGTCCGCCTGAGCGATGTAGCCCGTGTTGAAGTCGGCGCCGAGGAAGACCGCTCTATCTTCCGCGGCAATGGCCGCGACACGGTCGGCATCGGCATTCTCAAACAGTCGACGGCCAACGTGGTCGAAGTTGCGAAAACGGCGCGGGAGCGCGCGGCTGAGGTCGCTGCGACCCTGCCCTCAGACATGACGCTGCGGGTCAATTTTGACGGCTCAGTGTTCGTGAACGCCGCGATCAACGAGGTCTTCATTACGCTTGGCATCGCCATTGCGCTCGTCGTGTTTGTTATTTTCATCTTCCTCGGTTCGATCAGCGCTACACTGATCCCAGCCGTTACAGTGCCGATCTCGCTGATCGCCTCTTTCACAGTCCTCATGGCGCTTGGCCTGTCGATCAATATGCTGACGTTGCTGGCGCTCGTCATGGCTATCGGCCTTGTCGTCGATGACGCCATCGTTGTGCTCGAGAACATCCATCGGCGGATCGAAGAGGAAGGCGAGACGCCGCTCGTCGCCGCTTATCGCGGCACGCGTCAGGTCGGATTCGCGGTCGTCGCCACCACAATCGTGCTTATTTCCGTGTTCGTGCCCATCACCTTCATGCAGGGCCAGATGGGCCGCTTGTTCTCGGAGTTCGCTATCGCAATCGCGGCCGCGATCGCTTTTTCGATGCTCGTCGCGCTGACGATCTCCCCGATGATGGCGTCGAAGATGCTGAAACCGCACGCCAAGGACGGGAAGACCCGCGGGTTTGCCGGATTCGTTGATCGCAGCTTCGCCGGCATGCGCAAAGCCTACAGCGCGACATATGACGCCACGGTCCGTCGTCCGATCGCGATCGTCGTCGCCTTCTTCGCGATCCTCGCCGGCAGCTTCTGGCTGTTCACCGTCATCCCCGGCGAATACACGCCGCAGGAAGACCGCGGATCCTTCCAGATTATGATCACCGGCCCGGAAGGCGCATCCTTCGAATACATGCAGCCCTTCATCGAGCAGATCGAAGGCCGGCTTCTGCCCATGATCGAAGCAGGTGAGATCGAGCGTATTTCTGTCCGCGCACCCGGCGGCTTCGGCCCCACCGGCGGCGGCTTCAACTCCGGGTCGATCCAGGTTGTTCTCCCCGAATGGGGCCATCGCCGCAACGGCTTCGAGATCATTAAGGACATCAACCGACTGCTGGCCGACATTCCCGGCGTTCGCGCCTTCGCCAACATGTCGTCGGCCTTCGGCCGCGGCGGCGGCAAGCCGATCATGTTCGTCCTGCGGGGACCGTCCTATGAAACGCTGGTCGGCTGGCGCAATACCTTCGTCGATGCGCTGAACAAGGATAATCCGGGCATCAGCCAGATCGACTGGGACTACAAGGAGACTCAACAGCAGGTCCGCGTGAACGTCGACTACGCTCGCGCATCCGACCTCGGCGTGACGGTCCAGGAGATCGGCTCGACCCTGCAGACAATGCTCGGATCCAAGCGCGTCGGCACGTTTATTCAGGAAGGCGAAGAGCGCTATGTGATCTTCGAGGGCGAACGCGCCGAACAGGCGACACCGTCCGACATGGAAAACATCTATGTCCGTTCGAGCCGCACGCGCGAACTGATCCCGCTGTCCAACCTTGTCTCGATCGAGCGAGCGGCCGATAGCCGCCGCCTCAACCGCTACAAGCGCCTCCGCGCCATCACGATCGATGCGACCTTGAACCCGGGCGTCTCGCTCGGTGTCGCGCTCGACAAGATGGAAGCGATCGCCCGCAAGGTACTGCCGCAGGAAGTCTCGATCGACTACAAGGGCCAGTCGCTTGACTACAAGCGGGCCGGCTCGTCGATCCTGTTCGTCTTCGCCTTCGGCATCCTGGTCGTGTTCCTGGTGCTCGCGGCGCAGTTCGAAAGCTGGGTCCACCCGTTCGTCATCATGCTATGCGTGCCCGCCACCGTCGGCGGCGGCTTGCTAGGCATCTGGCTCACCGGCAACACGCTCAACATCTACACGCAGATCGGCCTGATCATGCTGGTGGGTCTGGCGGCCAAGAACGGCATTCTCATCGTCGAGTTCGCGAACCAGCTTCGTGACGGCGGCAAGGAATTCCACGCCGCCATTAAGGAAGCCGCCGTCACACGCTTCCGTCCGATCGTGATGACGTCGCTCACCGCCATCGCCGGCGCCATCCCGCTGATCTTCAGCCACGGCGCGGGTTCGGAGACGCGCTCGGCCATCGGCGTCGTGATCCTGTTCGGCGTCGCCACCGCGATGGTGGTGACGCTCGTCCTGGTTCCGGCCGCCTATTCGCTGCTCGCACGCCGCACGGGCTCGCCACGCGATGTGGAGCGCAAACTCGCCAAGGAAGAGCGCGATCCGCCCGTCCACGGCATAGCTCCGGCGGAATAGCGCCTAGCTGCGCATTTCGCTGGGGCTCTTGCCCGTCCAGCGCTTGAACGCCCGCGAGAAAGCCGCCGGGTCGGAGAAGCCGACGAGATAAGCCGTCTCGTTCACCGACGCCTTGCGCCCGCTGAGATAGTTCAGCGCCAGCCGGCGGCGCAGATCGTCCAGCACTTTCTCGTACGTAACGTCCTCGGCCCTGAGCCGCCTGAACAGCGTCTGCCGACTCACCCCCATCTTGGCCGCGATCGCATCCATGCCGACGTCGCCCGTGTGCAGCATCGGCATCAGTAGGATCTCCACCCGCCCGCGCGCGCTCTTCGACTTCTCCAGCTGCCTGACCAGCGCTTCGGCCTTCTCACTCAGCACGCCGAACACGTAATGCGGCTGCAGCGCCACCTTGTGAGATTGCAGCGTCGCATCGGTCCGCATCGCATTCCAGCGGCTCTCGAACACCACCGGACACGCGAACACGCGGCTGTACTCTGCCGCGTAGGCCGGCGCCGGATGAGTCACGTGCACTTCCAGCGCGAACGGGCGCGGCAAGAAACGCCGCAGCCCGCAGATCTGCCGCGCGAACGTCACCTCCGTCAGTTCATGGAAAGCATTTGGATTGGCCCGCGTATCCACCAGCCACAGCTCGCCATTCTCAAGCACATGCTTGAACCGGCTCTCGCCAGCCTCGGTCTCCACTTCCACCGCCAACCGCCCGAACCGGTTCATCTGCACGAACGCCTCGCGCATGTCCGCCGACGCATTCATGATCAACCCCGCGATCGATACCTCCGAGAGATCGACCTCCTCCCCATAGTGCAGCGCAATCGCGGCATCGCCCGATAGCTCCTTCGCCGCCCGCATGAGCGCGACGTAGCTCGAAATCGGCACGCGATGGTCCTGATCCTCCACATCCGCAGACGCGATCGCCGAACGGGCCGACAATGCCGCCGGATCCGCTCCCCTGGCGATCGCGAACTTCATCAGCCCGCGCGCAAGACCCGCCCCAACGGTCAGCTCAGCCATGTCCCAACCCGCAAAAACAAGGTCTGCAACCAGCGATCATGAAAATGGTCCGAGCGATCACGCCCAGCGATCCCCAAACCAGCAATCGTTCATTTCGCATTCAAGCCGCAACGCCGATGAATGCAGCATAACAAGAACAGGGGACAATCATGACCCGCCTCCTCCTCGCCTCAGCCTGCGCCGCCCTCCTGGCGCCTCTCGTCTCCGCTCAGACCCCAGCCTCCCCACCGCCGTCGGCAGTTTACACGCCTACCTCGCTGCAGGCCGAACCCGGCCTTCCCCGCACGCCCGACGGGCGCCCGGACTTCCAGTCCGCAGTTTGGGCCACCAATTTCTTCCCCGTCTTCGAAGCCAGCCCCTTGGCTGCAACGCTTGTTGTCTCCGAGACGGAATCAAAGGCCTTCGTCGACACCATGGTCAAAGGCATCATGTCCCACCCGGAGTTCAACATAGATCCCGAAGGCCACGTCATCATCGGCGGCACCGATGGCCTGCCGATCGTCCGCGGCGAACGCCGCTCGCGCCTCATAGTCCTGCCCGCCGACGGCAAAGTCCCCCTCACGCCCGAAGCGAAGAAAATCGCCTCCGTCTCATCTGACGAAAAGGACGATTACGAACAACGCCCCAGCGGCGAACGCTGCCTCGTGCTCAGCGGCGCGCCGCCGGCCTTCGTCACCATCTCCTACAATCGCCTGCAATTCATCCAGACGCGCGACCATGTCGTCATCCATGGCGAAAATGGCGACGAGGCGCGCATCATTCGCTTCGCCGCAGACCATAGCCCTGCCGGACCTGCCACCTGGTACGGCGCCTCCATCGCGCGCTGGGACGGCGACACGCTGATCATCGAGACCATCCGCCAACCTCAGGGCGAAGCCATCCGCGGTCTGTTCTCGAAATTCCTCGTCAATGCCGACGCGAAGGTGATCGAGCGTTTCACCCGCCTGTCACAAGCCGAGCTGCTCTACCAGTTCACGGTCGAAGACCCGAAGGTCTACACCGCCCCCTGGCTCGCCGAATATTCCTTCCACGCCTCCGACACGGGGATGTTTCCCTCCCCCTGCCACGAGCACAACTACTCTTTGCCCAACATCTTGCTGGGCCAGCGCATGGCGGACCTGAAGGCTGCAAAGAAGCATTGAGATGTAGCCGAACCGGTTTTCGATACCGGAGATTGAGCGGTCACGACTTACAACAACACCGAACTGTTCGACGACAGCTCCACGCTCTCGCGTCTCATCGGCCGCCCGACAACGTCCCTGCGTGACAGCCTTGCCGCAGCCCTGAGAACGCCCTCCAGCCCGCCTGAGCCCGGACAGCAAGCGGGCGACCCGTTGCAGGGCCGCCCGCGGGATGTTTTGGGCTACAATGTCGGCAGATCATTTCTTGCCGCGCTGCGGCGCCAGATTCGAGCGACGGGTTAACCTTTTCCCGCCCGTTTACTCCCGTCAGTCGCTTGATTCTAGTCAATCTGCGACACCTAGCCCATGGTACACGAAGGGTGAGCGGGTTACGCTGGAATTGGGTGGAGCTATCATATGCGCTGGCAGCGCGGGCAGGCGAAAACGTCGGTCGCGCCAACAGAGCCCAAGGGGAAGAAACATGATCCGCTTGTCCGCAGCGCTGGCGCTGGCGCTGGCCATCGCCGCCTGCTCTCCGAATACCGAAGCCGTCTCGACCGCTCCGGCGGGCTCGACGCCTGGCGAAGGCATGGGCGGGGCGACGCTGGCCGACTTCAAGACCGACACCGTCATGAAGGACTTGATGGCGCATGTCGTCGACTTCAACGCCTTCGCCGTCTGGCACAATCAGGGCTGGGTGATCGATGAGACCGGCGTCCACGAATTGTTCCCGATCGACGAAGCCGGCTGGGTCGCTGCTGAAAGCGCCGCCTTCACGCTCGCTGAAGTCTCCAACACCCTGCTGCTCCCGAACCGTCCGCCAGATGACGACCGTCGCTGGGTCGATTGGGCTAACCAGCTCTACACCGCGGCCAAGAAAGCTCAGGCAACCGCGCTCGCCAAGGACAAGCAGGCCTTCTTCGATGCCGGCGGCGAAATCTATGACGCCTGCGTCGCCTGCCATAACCACTACGTACAAGGCGACGATCCGGGCAAGCCCGCGAAACTCCCTCCGCTTCCGAACCGCACGCCGCCGCCACAAAACCAATAAGACGGGGCCCGGCCTATCCAGCATCAGCAAACGTAAACTTGGGCGACCCGTAAAACGGGCGCAGCAACGGGGAGAGACAAGACTTGCTCCATGATTTCGTAAACTGGATCCGCGAGGATCTAGGGCGGTTCGGCGAGGACGGTCAGTCCTGGTCGCACCAACTCCATGAGTCGCTTTTCATGTGGAACATCATCGAGGGCACGCACGTGCTTACGATCATGTTCTTCGCCGGCACGATCTGGATGATCGACCTGCGCATGATGGGCATCGCCTTCAAGAACATGCCGCTGTCAAAGCTCTCCGACCGCGTGCTGCCAATCACGATCATCTCGCTGCTCGCGATGGTCATCACGGGTGCGATCGCCTTCATCGGTCGCGATCCGCTGATGTACTATCACAACATCTGGTTCCGCCTGAAAATGGTGTTCCTGGTTGCGGCGATGATCAACATCCTCTGGTTCCACTATCGCGTTCAAAAGAGCGATGTGGCGTGGGATGTGATCCCGCCAATGTCCGACCCGCTCCCGGTCAAGCGAACCTTATGGCTCGCCGCCTTGATCGCCCTGTCATTCGTGCTGCTGGTCAGCTTCGTAATCTCCGGCGTCGATGTCTGGGTGATGGCCGCCGCCCGCATCGTGCTGTTCATCGGCGCCGTGGTTGCCCTGTTCATGTTGATCCACAAGCGCCTGCCTGGACTGCCGCTGGTCGTGAAACTGTCAGGCGCTCTTTCGATGCTGGCCTGGTTCCTGGTCATCATCTTCGGTCGCTTCATCGCCTATGACTGGTTCTACTGCGAGAAGGAAACCACCACGCCTGGCTCGCTGATGTACGTGCTGCAGGAGTGCGACAGCGCTCTTGCCTTCCGCGGGGGCGAGGAAGAGGCGCCCGCCGAGGATGTCGCTCCCGAGGGCGAAGCGCCTGCGGAGGAGGCTCCTTCCGAGGACGCCCCCGCCGAAGACGCCGCGCCCGCTCAACCCACGCCTGGTCAGGGGAACTGATCCATGACCTTCGAAGAAATTTTCAAAGTTATCCCGGGCTCCGCCGACTTCGTCGCCAACATGCCGAAGATCTGGCCGATCTCCCTGCTGCAGGACATCTACGCCCCGTTCGGCGCGCTCCACCTTGTCGGCCTCGCGCTGATGGGCGGCGCGGTCATTCTGCTCAACCTCCGCCTCATGGGCGCAGGTCTGAAGGAAGAACCCCTGCCGATCATGGAAAAGACGTTGCGGCCCTGGTTCATCGCCGGGCTCTTCATCGTCCTCTTCACCGGCATCATCATCGGCATGCTGAACTCGGAGAAGCTTTACAACTCCGTTCCGTTCTTCGTGAAGATGACGTCGCTTCTCGCCGCCTGCATCTTCTCCTTCGGCGTCACCAACGTCGTGGCGAAGGCCGATGGCAAGGTGTCGACGCCGGTCATCATCGCCGGTGGCATCGCCTTCGTGTTCTGGCTCATCTCGCTCGGCGTTCTCGGCAATGACGGGATATCCGCGCCAGGCCTCTTCCATCCGCTCTCGGCAGGCTACGCCATGCTCGTTATCTACGGCACGCGCACGCGCTGGTTCACGGCGGGAACCTTCCTTCTGCTCTTTGGCGGCATGTTCCTCATGTACTGGATCGTCGGCTTCAACACCTACGAGCCGATCTATGACGAGATCTCCCGCTGGATCACAGTCCTCGGCGGACTGGCCTTCATCGGCCTGTTCTCCTGGGAGGTCTATCAGGGCCGCGCCGAGGCCTCCTCGCCGACCGCGAAGCTCCTCGCCCTGCTCTCGGTCCTCACTTGGGTCACCGTCGCCGCTGGCGGCCGCTGGATCGGGTTCGCTTCATAAGCCAGACCGACACAGATGAAATTGCAACACCCCGGAGAGCAATCTCCGGGGTTTTGTTTTGTGCGAAACCAATTCGTCGCCGACGCCGTCGCTCGCAGATCACGACCCGACGCCTACAACCCATCAGTTAGTCAAATAGCTAACAGTCGTTGACATTGATGGTCCGCCATAATAGTAAGCCATATGGATAACCATGAGCTGACGATCGATCGTGTGTTTCATGCGCTGTCGGATCCAACTCGCCGCGCGATCGTGATGCGCCTGAGCGCGAAGCCCTCCGCGGTGGGCGATCTGTTTGCGCCGATGCCGATGGCTTTGCCGACCTTGCTCAAGCACATCCGCGTGCTTGAGGAGTGTGGGCTGGTGGCCACGAAAAAGGTCGGGCGCGAACGGATCTGCGAAATGCAGCCAGAAGCATTGCGCACAACGGATGCCTGGCTCGCGCAGCAGCGATCCGTTCTGGAAGCAAGGCTCGATCGAATGGAAGCCTATGTGCTCGATCTGCAGAAAACGGAGAACAAGAATGGCAGACGCAAGAAACGAAAGTAGTCCGCCCCTCGAAACATGGGCGCTTGATCGGGAAATCGTGCTTTCACGCGTTGTCGCAGCGCCGCGCGAGCTGGTGTTCAAGGCATGGACCGATCCGCAACACCTTCCGCTCTGGTTCGGCCCCGCAGGCTTCAAGGTCGAAACGCAGGAAATCGATATTCGCGTCGGCGGCCGATGGCGCTTTGTCTTCACCGGCCCGGACGGCACGCGCTGGGACAATCGCATGGTGTTTCTGAAGATCGAGCCTCCGCGCTTGCTCGAAATCGATCATGGCTCTGATCGAGACGACGACCCCAACCGGTTCAGGACCATTGTCACGTTCGACAAACAGACGAACGGCAAGACCGTTGTCACCCTGCGCCAGTTGCATCCGACCAAGGCGCAGCGCGACGGCGGAATCGCGTTCGGAGCCGTCGAGTACGGCTACCAGACCCTCGAAAAACTCGCCCTGCATGTCGAAGTCAAAGAAGGGGGCTGACGAATGCTGGCGTGCGGCGGGCCGCGCCACGCCCCGCGGTCAGACCCGCATGAGCGTGTTGTGGGAATAGATTTGGAATGTGACGCCATCTTCCGCAATCTCGAACGTGTCCGCCGAGGTCAACGTGTAACTTTCACGCGCCTCCATGCTGGCGGGGATGTTCTCGAAGGCCTCTGATGCAAACACCACCCTGTCGCCGGTGAAATCTGGCGTGGTCGCTGCAGGCTGGTTGACGAAGCCTTCGGTGCGGACTGCCGCAGCACGAACAGTTTGCGGGCGTTATCGAAGCTCAAATAGCAAACATCATCATGAACCTCGCCCTTGAGATTGGCGGCTTGCGGCGCATAGGTAGACGTGTTGCGAACGTCGATGAAGCGGCCTGACAGCACCGACATATGTCTGCGTTCCGCGATTGAATTGCCTGGTTCGCCTTTGCCCGTGCCGCACCACCTGCCCACGAAGCGCGACAGAGAGTGAAGCCGCTGGTTAAGCGCCGGGGGGCGCGATCTGCGTGCGTTGCGAGGTCGATGTGCATACGGCGGAGACGCTCGCCAACGCCATAACGGCGCCACGCCCCGACAGGTTTGTCAAAAACCCCTCACTTCGACGGGGGCGCAGGCAGCCCCGATGATACGACGCGGTCCGCACGCTCACACTGACACTGGCGCAACGGATCGTTCAACTCCGAGCGCGCCCCTCAATCCGGGATGATGGCGGTCGAATAACGCCAATCGTTCGGGCAGCGCTCACTGGGCCAAACGATTGGATGAAATAGCGAAAACGTGGGACGGAGCCCTTCCCAATTCGGAGGACGGCTGGAGATCTTTGCGCGTGATCTCAATCCACTGGCGCGACGATGTGTAGGAAACCGTTCTCTAGAATCTACCGCCCCCTGGGCGCGGGTATGATAGCGCCCATGACGCTGGTAAGAATACGCGCAAATGAGGTCGGCTCCCCAGCGCTCCGCCAGCCCTGGCTGGCCGTGATGCTGCGCGCGTTTGTCGAGCTGGTGCGAAACGTCGTTGCAACTCTCTGATGCCCCCCCTCCGCTTGCTCCGTGATTGGCGCACGGAAACGGCGGATGCGTCTAAGTCCTTAGAGAAGACCGACCCAATCCAGGAAGCCATCGCTGTCGCGCACGAGAGCCCGACAGCCCTCATGTTGAGGAGCCTAGCGAAGGTGCGCCTCCCGAAGCACGAGCGCGCGCTCACCATGTTGAGCCACGCATCGTCCCACCCTTGCTTGCTCCGCAAGCGATCCACCTCCCCTGCTCCGCATGGGGGACAAGCGGATCGCCGCGACGAAGGGGAATTGCGTCCACCAGTTTGTAAAACTGTCGGGGTGAGGAGGGGCCGCGATGCGGACGAGTTGGTCGGTGGACCAATTCGAGCGACGAACGCCCCGAACGTTACGACGGGCCGGATCGCGCGCCGTTTCGCGCAAGTCGGACGGGGCATGCCGCCAGTATTCCGCGCTCAACTAAGCGCGCACAACCCCACCCAACTCGCCACCAGCGAGAACGAAGCCTATGCCCCGGCGCCCGGAGCTGGCGAATCGCCTTCGGCCAGTTCGAGCCGCGCAAATGCACCTGCCTCGCAGCATCACGCGCGACGATCGAAGAAGCATCCGTGCTCAGCACCAAAAGAGAAGCCCGCTGTCCGTATCCGGACAGCGGGCCCTCAATCAGATCAGCGAAGCTGAACGCTTAGGCCGGGGCCGCCGCGTTGCAGGCATTGGCCGAGGCGGATTTATCTTCCGTCGCGTCCGAACCATCCTTCGGAGCGCCCGTGCCCGACGAACCGACGAACAGTTTGCAACCGTTCGGGAAGGTCACGTCACGGCCGTTGGCCTTGCAGGTTTTCTTCTTCGTTTTCGGGTGAACGTCGCACAGGGCGTCTTTCGACTGGTAGCCGCGAACCACGACTTCCGTGCCCATTTTCAGCGAGTCCTTCTTGATCCCGGTGCGGAGCAGCGTGTTCGGCGTGCCGCCTTCGATCGCCCAGTTCATCATGGTGCCCTTCTTGGGCTTACCTTTACCGTCCGTATCCGGAACGTTGATGTGGATCCAGGTGTGGGGGTTAACCCACTCGACCGTCACGACCTTGCCTTTCAGGAGCACGGGCGCGTCAGCGTCGAATTCCGCCGCGAAGGCGTGGTGGGCGTAGGCAGCGGTGCCGGCGCCAACGGTAGTCAGGGCGGCGAGCGCGAGGCCGGCAACCACAAGACGGGTCTTCTTCATCTTTTCTTCCTCCAGCTCCTGCGGTGGGCGCCGCTAGGGGTTTTGTTTTTCAGGACGTGGGCGACCAGAATTGTCGTTGTCCGCCCGGGCCCTCTGAAACTACAACCCTTTTACTCCGGGGTTTCCCCGTCCTCAAGGGCTCTACTGTCACACATCCGGCCGTTGGTTTTGTGAGTTTCCTCGCGAAGGTCGGCCAAAAAGTCCAGATTCATCCCGTTTTTTAACCAGCGCGGGCTTTCGCTCTCGAGTGATCATTTACTGCTCACGCTTTGTTCAACGTCAGCAGCAGCCGGCAACTGCCGGCCGGGACCGGGGATGAACCCCGGTTCCGACCGGCGGACCGAATTTATTCGCCTCTGGCGCGCTCTTCGGCTTCGCGCTTAGCGCGATCGGCGGCAGGACCCGGGAGCGGGTTTTTGCGCAGGTGGCCGTACATCATTTCTTCGACGAACTCGACGCACTTGAACTGCTGCAGCTGGGCATCTTCGCCAACCTTCTTGTAGAGGTTGAAGGCGATCTTCCATGGCTTGGTGTAGACTTCCTCGTCCGTGATCTCGGCTTCGTAGCGGATCGTGTAGTCCGAGGTCGGCGTCCAGCGCTCAACGACCTTGGTCGTCGAACCATGGATGTTGCCCGAACGGTCCAGCCAGGTGTCCGGCAGCAGGCCCGTCACTTCGATCACGAACGTGTCGCCATCCCACTTGCCGTAGGACTGACCCATCCACGAATCGACCGGAGCTTCACCCGGATCTTGCAGGAACACGTTGCGCACCGCGCCGGCGTATTCATACGCGATGAAGAAAGCCTTGTCCGACTGGAAGATCTGGAAGGGCTTGTCCATGTAGTTGGCGCGCGGAATGCCCGGCAGGTAGCACTTCACTTCCGGATCGTTTTCAACCGCCTTGGCGCGGTTCTCGTCACGGATCGCCAGAGCATCAGCTGTGTAAGGGATCTTGCCATCGCCTTGCACGATGCCAACGCCAGCCGGCACTGCGCCAATGGCGCCGAGACCAACCACAGCGGCATCCGGCACCGGAACATACGGGCCAGGACGAAGCTGCAGGGCCGATTGGGCCGCGTGAGCTTCAATGTTGTAGTTCGCGGTGTTCAGCACTTGCCAGACACCGTTGAGGTCCGGGTGAACGCCATCCGGTCCGCGCTTGGCTTTCCAGGCGGCGGGCGCGGCAGCAACAGCAGCTGGCGGAGCAGCGCTGGCCGTCATGGTTTCAGTCGACGAGGACATCCCCGCCGTCTCACAGGCTCCCAGTGCGGCAGCCAATGCAATGATCGATACAAGCTTCTTCATGATTCCTCCCCGTACGCCCACGCACCTTTTTCAACGTCCCCACGACGGATTTCCGTCCCCGTCTCCGCAAACTGCTGCGGGCGGTTTATCAGGACAAGCGCCGGGCTGACGCTGGGGGCGAACATACCCACCTTCATGCCGAGCGCAATACTCGTGCAGGCCGATACGACAAAGTCGCCCAACCAACGATAGCTCCGCCCGCTGCCGCGGAAATCACCGCAATCAAACCGCCGACCACGACGGGCGCCCAGTCGAAGCGCCATGGAACATCGAAGACGAGAATCACAATCGGGTGAGCCGCTACGACTCCCATCACTGCGCCAAGAAGCACAGCGACGAATGCCGCGAGTGCGAATTCAAGCGCATACAATCCGAGGATTGCAAGCCGCGATGCGCCAAACACTTTCAACAACGCCGACTCTCGTCGTCTGCTTCGCGCTGCAGCTGCGAAGGCGCCGAATAGAACGAGCACGCCTGCCGTCGTCACCACGCTGGCGAGCGCTGTCACTGCAAGGGAGACTTGGCCGAACAGATCGGCCGCCGTTTCCAGCGTCTTGCGCACCTGGAAGCCAAGCACACTCGGCCAGCGCGCCGACACTGCAGCGATCACCGCATCTTCCTTGTCCTGCGGCATGATGACGATGGCTGCATGGAACGGCTTCATCTGCTCCAGCACGCCGGGCGAGAGGATGAAAGCCATGTTGGCGCCGAAGCCCGTCCAGTCGACCTTGCGTAGCGAGGCCACTTTCGCCTCGATCTCGCGCCCGAAGATACGGAACCCGATACTATCCCCGCCCTTGAGGCCGAGCCCGCCCGCCGCATCCTCTTCAACCGACACCAGCAAGTCGCCCGAATAGTCCTCCGGCCACCACGCGCCGCTGCGAATCGCGGCTTCCGGAGGCTGCTTCGCCAGGAAGGTCATCGGGGTTTCGCCGCGCGTGACCCATCTTTCCTCCGGCGGCACGGAGGCCTCGTCCAGCTTCCGGCCCTTGATCGTGATGACCCGTCCCAGCAGCACAGGCGCACGCCGATAGGTTTTGAAATCCGACGTATCTATCCCCTGCTCGCGCATCAGCGCGTCGAACGCATCCACGTCCGCATGCGGGATCTGCCGGAAGATCACCGACGGCGCATTGGCCGGCGCGGTATCCTTCAACGTGCCCAAGAGGTTGGTCTGCACGACCGCCACAAGGGTCATGAGCGCGAGGCCAAGCCCAAGCGCCGGCGCCACGACCGGCGCCAGCGATCCTGGGCCGCCGAGATTCGACAACACCAGTCGCAGATATCCCCGCGCGCCTTTCGCCGCCCGCCGCGCCATCCGCTTCACGAGCACCGCGGCGCCGATCAGCACCAGATACGCAACAGCCGCGCCGACCAGCAGGCCAAGCGTCACCAGCGGTCGCGGCGATCCGATCAAAGCCACCAGCACAAGCAACACCGCCGCGCTCGCCGCGATCGCGCGCTCCAATGTCGGCGTCGCTCCCATCTCCTCGCCGCCTTCACGCCGGAACAGCGCGGCAGGACGCGTCGCGCGCGCCCGGCCCAGCGGCGGCGTCGCGAACACCGCCGCAGCCAGCATGGTCAGCACGAACGCCTTCAGCAGCGGCATTGGAAAGAACGCCAGATCATTCGGCAATGGAATGGCGCCGCCCGCGATCCATTCCAGCATCCAGGGCGACGCCGCCCCCAGCGCCACGCCAACCAGCGCGCCTAGCCCCGCCAGAACGCCAAGCTGCAGGCCATAGGCTGCGCGTATCGTTCCCGCATCCGCGCCCAGCGCCTTCAGCGCCGCAATCGAATCGACCCGCGTTTCGAGGAAGGACGATGTCGCCTGCGCGACGCCAACACCGCCTGCCACCAGCGCCGCGATGCCGATCACCGTCATGAAGGTTTCAAGCATGCCCAGTAGCTGGCGCAGCCCATCCACCGCATCCTCTGGTCCGCGATAGCGCAGGCCTTCGGATTCCCATTTCGCGTTGAGATCGTCTTCGAATGTCGCGGCGTATTCAGGCTTCAGCAACAAACGATAAGCCGTGCGGAACAACGCCCCCGGCTGCATCACCCCCGCATCGCGCAGCGCATCGACCGAGATGATCACCCGCGGCTCGAACATCCCCGGCTCGCCGATCCTGTCCGGCTCACGCACCAGAAGCGCGCGCACCTCGACCGGTATGCCGCCCAGTGTGAGTTTGTCGCCGACGTTGACGCTGAGATCCTTCAGCAGGCTTACGCTCGCTGCGATCCCCCAGGTCTCGCTGCGCCGCGCCAGCGCGTCTGCAATCGCAATGTCCCGATCGAAGATGAAAGCGCCGACCAGCGGAAATGCGCCGTCGACCCCACGGACATCGATCTGCAGCGTCTTGCCCGCCACGCGCGCCATCAGGTCGACCTGCGCCGCCTCGCTCACTGTCCCGCGTTCATCGAGCCAGGCGCGTTCTTCAGGCGTCGCCGCGCGTTGCGACAGCGACACTGCCGCATCCCCGCCCAGCAGCGCATGCGATTGCTGGTCGAGCCCCGCATTGTAGGACGCCGTGATCGATCCCGCCGCCGCAATCGCCCAGGCGCCGAGCGCAAGGCAAGCCAGATAGATCCAGAACCCGGCCAGCCCGCCAGCCAGCTCGCGCCGCGCGATCCGCAACCAGGCGCGTGTCGTCACTCTGCCGTCTGCTTTAAGCTGCATCAGCTGTGCGTATTCCCTGCCCCGGCAATTGTCATCCCGCGCGACGCTCACCATGGTCCGCGCGGGGAAATGTGGGCGACCAACATGAGATCAGTTTTTGCGGCGCTTGCCGTGATGTGCGCCGCAGCCTGCGCGTCGGGTCCCGACCTGACGCCGAAATCGGGCGCGCCGGTCGACGCGAAGATCATCACGTAGAAAGACCACACCTTCAAAGCGGGCGATCATGTCCGCATCAAGTCGACAGCTGGAACCTTCAAGCCGAAGGACACCGGCAAGGTGATCGACATCCGCGCCGAAGCCGGCCGGACCGGGATCGTGCTCGGCGGCATCAAGCGCGCTGACCCGATCGATCCGAACGAGCCGGTGATGATTTTGCTGATCCGCGTTGACGCCCAGTTGTGGCGCGACACATCTTCCTCAGGCGCTGAGGTGATGGTCCAACCGTCCGAAGCCAGCATCCATGCCGACTATGTGGAAGCTGCGCCAGCGAAATAGGTCATCAGCTCACCACCCGGCCGTCGCTCATCTCCACCACGCGATCAGCCCGGGCGGCAATCTCGTTGTCATGCGTCACCACCACCAGCGTGGCGTTGCGCTCGCGCGCGATGGCGAACAGCATGTCCGCCACCATCGCACCCGTTGCGCGGTCAAGATTGCCCGTCGGCTCGTCCGCGAACACGATCTGCGGATTGCTCGCCAGCGCCCGCGCCACCGCCACCCGTTGGCGCTCCCCGCCTGACAACTGACCCGGATAATGGTCCATCCGCGCGCCCAACCCCACCGCTTCGAGCCCCGACTTCGCCAATTGATCAACGTCCTTGAGCCCGGCGATCTCCAGCGGCGCCCGCACATTGTCGAACGCGTTCATCGTGCCGAGCAGGTGAAATGACTGGAACACCAGGCTGACACGCCCGCGCCGCAGCCGCGCCAGCGCATCCTCGCTCTTGCCGATCAGCGATTCCCCCAGCAGCGAAATCGCACCGCTTGTCGCCCGCTCAATCCCGGTCGACACCGCAATCAGCGACGACTTGCCCGATCCCGAAGGCCCGACAACCGCAACGCTCTCCCCCGGCATCGCGCGGAACGAGACGCCTTTCAGGATTTCCACCGGCCCGGAGGCGGCAGGCAAAGTCAGCCAGACATCGTCGAGAGTGAGCGCGGCGTTCAAATCCTACCTCGATTTGCGTGCGGAACCGGTTGCCCGCGCTCGCGCTTGTGAAGTTACGGAAACTAGATGCGGCCTGCCGCAGTTTACGGCAAGATCACAGACGCCATGCACCGCTTCATCGCCCTCGCAGCCTGTCTTCTCCTCGCCGCCTGCGGCCAGCCGTCACGCACGACACCCCTCGCCGCACAGCCAACGCCCAGTGAAGCTCCCGCCATGACAAACGAAACCCCGACCATCGTCGTGCTCGGCGACAGCCTCACGGCCGGTTACGAGCTCAACGAAGACGAAGCGCTGCCCGCCGTGGTCGAACGTCTCCTTGCCGCGCGTGGGGTCAAGGCGAACATCGTAAACGCTGGTGTTTCAGGCGACACCACCGCCGACGGCCTCAACCGCTATGACTGGAGCGTGAAGGGCGCTAAGGCCAACCTTCTGGTCATCGCTCTCGGCGCCAATGATTTCCTGCTCGGCCTGCCGCCGGAGCAACCGAAGAAGAACCTCGCCGCCATCCTCGACCGCGCAAAGGCCGACAACCTGCCGGCCGCCCTGATCGGCGTCGCCCTCCCGAACAAGGACCTCGATCCGCGCGAGGCCGCCTACGCCGCTATCTACCCTGAACTCTCGGAACAATATGGCGCGCCCTACCAAGCCAACTTCATGGCTCCGATCGCAGGCAAGGCAAACCTGCTGATGGATGACGGCCTTCATCCCACCGCGGAGGGCGTCGAGGTCATGGCCAAGGATGTCGCCGACTTCCTCGCGCCCGTCATCGCCACGCTCGACTGACGGATGTCCGCCAGCACGTCCCTGCCAAGCAGCAGCCCCCGCGCGCCCGGCACGAGATAGGCCGATCGTGCGAACACTTGTTCATCAAACCCCATCACATGCAGCATGGTCGAGAAGAACGAATTCGAGTTTCGCCCGAAGCCAAGGAAGGGATAGCGCAGCCCCGCTCCACCCTCCGGCCCCTCGCTCAGCGCATTGATCCGCCGCATCGCTTCCAGCGCCGGCGCTAGTCGCGCCTCGACCTCGCCCGCCGTGATCCCATCCGCCAGAACGCGCACCGCGCCGGCATCTATGGCCGGATGCAACGCGCGTGATCGCGGCGCACACCCATTGATTGGCATGAACGTTCGCGGATGCGCCGCGCTGTCATAGCCGCGCAGCCTGTCAGACGGCAGATAGCCAATCGGCTTGTGCAGCCATCCCCCGCTTGCCGGATCAAGCCAGCTCGCCAGCCCGTTCAGCTGCCGCACTGCGTCACGCTTCGGATCGCCGATCACGATCATCCGGTGCGCCGCAAACCGCGAGCTTCGCGGAATGCGCAGTTCAGCCGCGTTGATGCTCCATCCGGTCATTCGCCAGACATAGTGCGCTTATTGCGGCTTGTGAAACTCCGGCGGCAGTGTCGCGGCGCCGGCCTGCCCCTTCACCCACGCCTCGCCCTGATGGCGCACGATCTCAACCAGATTGCCCATCGCCAGATGCATGTCGATCAAGTGCAGGCCCCAGTGCGGCTGCACCTTTCCATCCACGACCACGTCGCCATTGATCGTGTCCGTGCGCGCATCGGCCGGATCGGCGTTCACCGTCACGGCGAGATAGCTGAACCCGCCGCGATCCACGCACTGGGCTGAGAGCAACCCCGGCAACGTCACGAATGGCGTCTCGATCGCGACATCACCCGCCGCCCACGGCGCCGGCTGCGCCAGCTCTTCCAGCAGCACGGCCCCCACCGGCAGCATCGGCTTCAGCGCGCCCGCCGATCCATCCAGCTCCGCAGGGTTCACGCAAGCAACGCGCATCCCGTCCGTCTGCGCCTTGCCGAACAGCGCTTCCGCCTGCGGCGGCTCGCTGGCGCGGAAGGACGACCATGCAATCGCGCACTTCGTACTGTCCGCGCTGCGGCAGAGCGGAATGTTCCTGAACGACCCGCCAACGCTTCCGGTGGACGAGACTTCAACGCCCCCGCCCGGCAGCACGGCCGACACGAGCTTGTCCTCGGCAGGCTTGCCCTCGATCTCCGCCGCGATCAGTCGCGTCAGCAGACCCGCGCCCTGGTCATGCCCGATCAGCACGACGCCGCGTCCCTGATTGTCGTTGACGAGATAGCGCTCCCACGCCGCCTTCACATCGGCGTAGGCCATCTCGCGATTGCTGGCCGGATCCTCGCCCGCCAGCATCTTGCGCAACGCCGCCAGCGTCACCTGCCGGTACATCGGCGCATAGATGCGGCACACCGAGCCAAATCGCGCGATCTGCTGGCGCGCGATCTCTCTTTCCTCAGGTCCTGGCTGTGTGTCCGCATTCCCCGCCTCGTCACGCGAGACCGTAGGATAGATATAAAAGCAGTCGATTGCCGGATCGGGCATCGGCGCGAAGCCGTCGCGCGTCAGCCGGCCATCCGCGGCGACAGACGTCGCCGTCGCAACCTGCTCGCACGCGTCGTCCAGCTCCGGCCGGCACAGCCACGCCCCGGCCTGCGCGTAATCCATCGGCGCTACATGATCGATCGCCGGCGCCGCCTCGCCTGTCTGCACGGGCGCTGGCGCAGGCGCAGGCGCTTCGGGCTTGTTCTCGCCGCACGCCGCCAGCAGGCTCGAAGCCGCAAGGGCGAGGCTGGCCGCTCGTCGTTTCACCGGCTTTTCTCCCCGTGGCCGTCACGACCCCGTCACACGTCAATGTGGCGCCGTCATGAGTGAGGTCAAACCACCACTAACGTTGGTAGTTGACGTCAGGGTCATGCAAATAGGATGATACACGCTAAGGCCTGAACTCGCGCCTAAGTCGCAGAAAGGCTCCGGGAGAACAGTTCAATGCTTCGCAAACTTGCTTCGGCGGCAGCCGTGATCGCGCTCGTCTCGTGCTCCACGCCGGCAGAACCGCCCGCCGCACCGGCGCAGGTCGCAACAGCAGCCCCCATCGCCGCCACACCGGTCATGCAAGCCAGCCCGCATCCGGGCGAGGCGGTCTACAAGCAGCGCTGCGCGTCATGCCATGACAATCCGGAAGCGACGCGGGCACCGTCACGCGCGACGCTGGCGCGCATGGCGTCGGGCAACATCTCGAACGCGCTGATCGCGGGCAAGATGATTGCGCAAGGCGTCGGGCTATCCTCGGCCGACGTGTCTTATGTGTCGGACTATCTCTCGGAAGCCGCAGCGGTCAGCGACGACTGGATCACGGCGATGCGCTGCCCGGCGGATCGGGCGACCCCGAAACTCACGGCCACTCCCACAGTGGTGGCGTTCGGCTTCGACCAGCAGAACCATCGCAACCTGAGCTACGCGCAAGCGGGCATGAAGCCGGGCGATCTCACCAACCTGGAAGTCGCGTGGGTTGTCGCCTTCCCGGATGCCGTTTCGATGCGCAGCCAGGCTGCGGTCGTCGGCAACACCATCTTCCTGCCGGTCGGCGAATCCAAGAACCGGCTGTTTGCCTTCGACGTCTCGGACAAGGCGAAGCCCTGCATCCAGTGGGTCCACAATGGCGAGCGCGCTTTCAGGACGTCGACAGGCTATGGCGTCCGCAAGGACGGGGTCCCGATCGTCATGGTCGGCGACATAGGCGGCTGGACGACGGCGATGGACGCGCGCAACGGCCAGAAGCTCTGGATAACGAAGACTGGCCTGTTCGACGCCTCGACCTCCACGGCGACGCCCGTGTTGGTGGGCGACAATGTGATTGCGCCGTCTTCGCAGTACGAGATTATGATGGCGGGCCAGGACCATCACCTCTGCTGCAAGCTGCATGGCGGCGTGTCGGCGGTGGATGCGGTGACGGGCAAGATCGTCTGGCAGACCGGCACGATGGAAGACGCCAAGCCGATCCGCGATCGTGGCGACGGGCAGATGCTATGGGGCCCGGCTGGCGCGCCAATCTGGAACTCGCCGTCGATCGATCTGAAGCGCAACCGGCTCTATGTCGGCACGGGCGAGGCAAACTCGGCGCCGGCGCATCCCAATACTGACGCGCTGATGTCGTTCGACCTGACGACCGGCAAGATCCTGTGGAGCCACCAGGCGACGGCGGATGACGTCTTCAACGTCGGCTGCGGCCCGAATGGCGGCGGCAAGAACTGCACGACCAATACAGTCTTCCGCGATGTCGACTTCGGCGCGTCAACGATCCTCACCACCCAGCCGGGCGGGAAGGATATCCTCGTGGCGGGCCAGAAATCCGGCACGGTCTGGGCGTTGAACCCGGACGATGGCAAGGTCGTGTGGCGCACCGACATCGGCACAGGCGGCCCCAATGGCGGCATCCACTGGGGCATCGCCGTGGACGACACGCACGTCTATGCGCCGATCTCCTACCCCGGTCGCTCGATCCCGGCGCAGACCGTGCCGGCTGATCTCAAGCCCGGCCTCTATGCAGTGAACCTCAAGGACGGATCGATCGACTGGAAGATGGAGGTGAAGCCCGACTGCACGCCCGAACGCAAGAAGTTCGTCCCACGCTGCGACGCGCTGTTCGGCCTCTCCGGCGCCCCGACGGTTATCGGCGAGTATGTCGTGACCGGCGGTCTTGATGGCCGCGTCTATGTGGTCGAACGCAAGACCGGCAAGCTGGCGGCGCAGTGGGATACGGCGCGCACCTTCGAGTCGATCAACGGGATCGAGGGGAATGGCGCATCCGTGGACAATGCCTCGATCATCGCCGTCAACGGACTCTTGCTGATGAACTCCGGCTACGGCCTGTTCGGCCAGGGCGCAGGCAATGTGATGATCGCCTACAAGCCGAGGAGCTGAGCCCTACTTCGGGGCTCCGTTGTTCGTCTCGCTGCGCGCCGCAAGGCCCAGCGCGACACCCAGCCCGACGCCAAAACCCGCGCCACCGGCGAGGTTGTCGAACATCGTCCCGCCCCCCCTTGCGGCGCCGATGGCGAGGCCAACCGCGATCCCTATGCCAAACTGCCTGCCCATGCCGCCCCAGCGCCTGGAAAGCCTCATGGTTCGCCATCGGTCTTGCCCTGCGCGTCAACCGCGCCTACTCACTCCCAACGGAGGCGCCGATGACCAACGAGAAAGACAAACTCGTCCGCGACCAGCCGCTGGACATGCCGTCCGAACAGGGCCCGCTTGCGCCCTTTCACGGCGCCCAGCCGCCTTCCCCCCAATGGTTTTCCGACGCTGTCGCTACGCCCTACGAAACCCATTTCGTCGAATGCGAGGGCGCACAGATCCACTACCAGACCTGGGGCGATCGCACGAAACCCGGACTGCTGCGCGTTCACGGCAACGGCGCCCATTCCCACTGGTGGGATTTCGTCGCGCCCTATCTGACCGAAGACTATTTCGTCGTCGCCATGACGTTCTCGGGCATGGGCGATTCAGGCTGGCGCGACACCTACACGATGGAGACGTTCGCGCGCGAACAGCTGGCGGTCTGCGAACACGCCGGCCTCTTCAGCCACGCCGAAAAGCCCATCATTGTCGCGCACTCCTTCGGCGGCTTCGTCACGATCTTGACCGGCGCCGAGTATGGCGATCGCTTCACGGGCATCGTCATCGTCGACTCGCCCGTCAACCCGCCTGATCGCCCGCGCACCGGCCCGCCCAAGGCGATCCGGGGCAACCGTGTCTATCCGACGCTCGAGAAAGCGCTTTCCCGCTTCCGCCTTGCACCCCTTCAGCCGTGTGAAAACCTCTATATCCTCGACTACATCGCCCGCTGGAGCCTACGCAAAGCGCCAATGCCGGAAGGAACCGGCGATGGCTGGGCATGGAAGTTCGACCCGTCGATCTGGCAGCGCTTCTCCGTCTCCCGGGCGCCGCAAGACCTGCTCAAGGAAACCCGCTGCCGCATCGCCCTCTTCAAGGGCGACAAGTCGATCCTGTGGGACACGGACGTCGGCGACTACATGCGCGACCTGCTCAACCGCCAGGTTCCCTTCATCGAGATCCCGGAAGCGCACCACCACATCATGCTCGATCAGCCCCTCGCCTTCGTCGCCGCCCTGCGCACGCTGCTGCAGGAATGGCGTTACTCGACTTCGGACCGGATGGTCGCGCCTGGCCCTAGATAGGCGAGCATGCCCCGCAGCCCTGCTCAGAACGACGCCATGCTGGATGGGCGCTGCTCAACCTCTCACCGCACGGCGCCGTGGCGGAAGGCCTATTTTCTGGACAGCTCGCCGATTCTCTCACAAATTCAGGGCGATTTTCCTTCCGATGCGGCCTTCTGAGCGCTTTTCAACCGGCTCCGTTGCGGCTACATCCGGGCGCTGATTATTGACAGGCCGCTGGGAGATGACTCGCGATGGCGCACGCCGAACCCGCCAATAAAGGCCCGATCGTCGCGCCGCCGGCGCATACCGACGCTTACATGGACATGGCTTCGCGCCGCGGCATGTGGGCCGGCTTCGGCACGTTCACCACCTGGGGCTGCCTCCTGCTCACCCTCACAGTCGGCTACGCCACCTTCGTTTTGACCATGGGCGTTCCGTGGATTGGCGCGATGATCGGCTTTGCCGTGTTCGGCATCGCCGCCGGCCTGCTGATGAACATGGGCGGCGCCTGGGTCGCCACGGTAATCGGCCTGTGCGTGCTGGGGGTCTTTATCGAGATCCTTGTCTGGCTAGGTTCTGCACTTCTCGGGTAGGCCCCTCCAGCCAAAGCTGACACATGAAAATCGCCGTACTCCAGGAACGCCGCTTCGAAGAAAACAGGGTGGCGGCGACTCCTGAATCGGTGAAGAAGCTGATCGGCCTCAAGCACAGCGTCGCCGTTGAATCCGGCGCAGGCGCAAACGCCGGCATCCGCGATGAAGACTATGTCGCCGCCGGCGCGACGGTCGGCGCCGCCGCAGACGTTCTCAAAGGCGCCGACATCGTCTTCAAAGTCCGCGCACCCGACGCCGCCGAACTGAGCTCCTATCCCAAAGGCGCAGCCCTGCTCGGCCTGCTCGATCCCTATGCCGCCAAGGCTGAAGCCGCCGCCTATGCCGCCGCGGGCGTCACAGCCGTGGCGATGGAGTTCATTCCCCGCATCACGCGCGCCCAGTCGATGGACGTGTTGTCCAGCCAGGCCAACCTCGCAGGCTATCGCGCCGTCATCGAAGGGGCGCAGCTCTACGGCCGCGCCCTGCCGATGATGATGACCGCCGCCGGCACCGTCGCCGCAGCAAAAGTCTTCGTAATGGGGGCCGGCGTCGCCGGCCTGCAAGCCATCGCCACGGCTCGCCGCCTCGGCGGAGTTGTCTCCGCGACCGATGTCCGCCCGGCTTCGAAGGAACAAGTCGCCTCGCTCGGCGCCAAGTTCATCGCGGTCGAGGATGAAGAGTTCAAGGCCGCCGAAACCGCCGCGGGATACGCAAAGCCGATGTCCGCGGAGTATCAGAAGAAGCAAGCCGAGCTCGTCGCCAGCCATATCGTGAAGCAGGACATTGTCGTCACCACCGCGCTGATCCCCGGCCGCACCGCGCCCGTGCTCGTCACCGAAGCGATGGTCAGATCCATGCGCCCCGGCTCGGTCGTGGTCGATCTCGCCGTCACGCAAGGCGGCAACTGCCCGCTCTCGAAGCCCGATCAGGTTGTCGATGTAAACGGCGTCAAAGTCATCGGCTTCACCAACCTGCCCGGTCGCATCGCCGCCGACGCCTCGGCGCTCTACGCCCGCAACCTCCTTGCCTTGCTTCCGCTGCTCACCGGCGAGAACGCGGCCTTCGCGCCGAAATGGGACGATGAAGTTGTCAAAGCCGCCGTGCTGACCAAAGACGGCGCCGTGGTTCACCCGGCGCTGAAAGATGGCTGACCGTGGCGAAGGCGATAGGCCTCATCCTCACGATCACCAGCCTGATGCTCGGCTGGCGCTTCTATCAGACAATCGCACAAGCCGGCCCCGCGCCGCCGCCCGCGTTCGTACTCGCCGCCATCGCGGTAATGATGCTCTCGGTCGGCGTCCGCGATGTCATCACGTCGCCGGCAAAGAAAAAGAACAACCGGGAAGAGGGATCGCCAACATGATGAAACGGCTCGCCGTGCTCATCGGCTTCGGGCTCATGCTCGCCGCCCCAGCCTTCGCGCAGGATCACGCTGCAGCCGTCGACCCGTTGATCTTCCGGCTCGCCATCTTCGTGCTGGCGATCTTCGTCGGCTATTACGTCGTCTGGTCGGTCACGCCCGCCCTGCACACGCCGCTGATGGCCGTCACCAACGCCATCTCGTCCGTCATCATCGTCGGCGCGCTGATCGCCGCCGTCTCCGGCTCCGGCCAGGAGATGACGACAGACCTCTGGCTCTCGAAAGGCATGGGCGGCGTCGCTGTCGCCCTCGCTTCGGTCAACATCTTCGGCGGCTTTCTCGTCACCCGCCGCATGCTCGCGATGTACAAGAAGAAAGACAAACCGGCCGCACCCGCAGCCAAGAGCGGGGGCCACTAGTCCATGAACGCCAATATCGCCGCCATCCTCTATCTCGTCTCAGGCGTCCTCTTCATTCTTTCGCTGCGCGGCCTGTCGAGCCCCGCAACGTCCCAGAAGGGCGCGCGCAACGGCATCATCGGCATGGCGATCGCCATCGGCACCACGCTCTGGATGGCGTGGGAGAACGCCCCCGGCGGCCTCGACCAGACAACGATGATCATCATCGGCGGCGGCATCGTCGCGGGCGGCCTCATCGGCGCCATTGTCGCCCGCGCCATCAAGATGACGGCCATGCCGCAGCTTGTGGCCTTCTTCCACTCCCTCGTCGGCCTCGCCGCCGTGCTCGTCGCCGCCGCCGCGCTCTATGCGCCGGAAAGCTACGGCATCGGCGTTCCCGGCCAGATCCACACCGCCTCGATCATCGAACTCTCGCTCGGCTCCGCCATCGGCGCCCTTACCTTCACCGGCTCGGTCATCGCCTTCCTCAAACTCAACGGCAACATGTCGGGCGCGCCGATCATCCTGCCCGCGCGCCACCTCATCAACATCGCCTTCGGCGTCGCCATCATCGTGCTCGTGGTGATGATGATCCAAACCGAAGGCTCGCAGCCCTGGATGTTCCTCGCCCTTACAGGCATCGCGCTGGTCTTGGGCATCACACTCATCATCCCGATAGGCGGGGCGGACATGCCCGTCGTCGTCTCGATGCTGAACTCGTATTCCGGCTGGGCCGCCGCCGCCCTCGGCTTTACGCTCGAGAACAACGCGCTGATCATCACCGGCTCGCTCGTCGGCTCGTCCGGCGCGATCCTCTCCTACATCATGTGCAAGGCGATGAACCGCAGTTTCATCTCCGTCATCCTCGGCGGCTTCGGCGGCGAGACAGCGGCCGCTGCCGCGGGCGGCGGCCCCGCCAAGCCCGTGAAGATCGGCTCGGCCGATGACTGCGCCTTCATCATGAAGAACGCGTCGAAAGTCATCATCGTCCCCGGCTACGGCATGGCCGTCGCCCAGGCCCAGCACGCGCTGAAAGAGATGGGCGAAAAACTCAAGGCTGAAGGCGTCGAAGTCACCTACGCCATTCACCCCGTCGCCGGCCGCATGCCCGGACACATGAACGTGCTTCTCGCCGAAGCCCAGGTCCCCTACGACGAAGTCCACGAACTGGAAGACATCAACTCGAGCTTCGCCCAGGCCGACGTCGCCTTCGTCATCGGCGCCAACGACGTCACAAACCCTGACGCCGAGACCAACACGGCCAGCCCCATCTACGGCATGCCGGTGCTGAAAGTCTGGAACGCCAAGACCGTCTTCTTCATCAAGCGCTCCCTCGCCTCGGGCTACGCCGGCGTCGAGAACCCGCTCTTCTTCCGCGAAAACACCATGATGCTTCTGGGCGACGCCAAGAAGATGACCGAAGAGATCGTGAAGGGGCTTTAGAGTCAGCACCCTTCCGCGACTATCCGCCCAAGACGCGACACGCGCCCGAAACCGGGCTAGTCCTTCAACCTGCGCGCGAAGGACCGGCCTATGGGTTTCTACTCCCGCCATATCGCTCCCGGGCTGGTCGACTTTGCCTGCGGCGCCAAGCCCATCGCCTACCAGCGCCGCAAACTGATCCCGCAGGCGAGCGGCGTCGTCCTGGAAATCGGCGCCGGCGGCGGCCGCAACTTCGCGCTCTATGATCGCGAAAAGGTCTCGCGCCTCATCGCCCTTGAACCCGAAGCCGGCATGATCAGGCGCGGCCGTGAACGCACGCCCGAAGGCCTGTCCGTCGAATGGCTCGAACACGGCGCAGAGACGGCCGGCCTCGCCCCCGCTTCGCTCGACACCATCGTCACGACCTACACGCTCTGCACCATCCCGGACGCCATCGGCGCCCTCGCCGCCCTGCGCCCGGCGCTCAAGCCGGACGGAAAACTCCTGTTCTGCGAACACGGCCTCGCGCCCGATGCGGGTGTTGTCAAATGGCAGAGGCGCATTGAGCCCATCTGGCGTCCGATCGCTGGCGGCTGCCACCTCACGCGCGATGTCGAAGCGCTGATTTCCGCCGCCGGATGGCGCATCGACCATGCCGAACGCATGTATCTGCCCGGCACGCCGCAATGGGCTGGGTACAATGTCTGGGGGTCCGCCCGCGCCACCTGACAGAATCGCGCGGCGCCTGTCTGTCAGGCGCCCGCTTCCCGACCGCCCGCAAGTTCGGCAACAGGCGCCCTCAGGGCAAGCAGCATTCGACCTTACCCTGCTGTTTTGGCGCTCCATCGCGCTTGATGGTTGCGACTCCCCCGCGAATGCGCGCCTCTGCGACTAGACGTGAGTGCGGGCTTTCCCGGCTTGTCCCCGGCCCCGCACCTCGCCACGCGCCCGGACGGCGCGCAGCTGGAGGATTTCCCATGAGACACCCCGACACGATTCCCGAAGCCATTCCGCCGGCCACGGCCGCGCCGGAAAAGGTCGATACGTCCCGCCGCTCGCTTCTGCGTGGCATTGGCCTCGCCAGCGTCGGCGCCGCCGCGCTTGCAGCAGGCTGTTCCAAGGGCGAGGCGATCGCCGCCCCGGCTCCTGCGCCGGCCATTCCCGCGGTCGACAAGTCAGTCGCCATCATGGGCGCCAATGAAAGCCCCTTCGGCCCCTCCCCGAAAGCCATCGAGGCGATGATCGCCAAGGCTTCGCTCACCGCCCGCTACGCCGACGATGAAGGCGAAGAGCTGAAGAAGCAGATCGCCGCCATCGAAGGCGTCGATCCCCAGCAGATCTTCCTCGCCAACGGTTCGACCCCGATCCTGGCCGCCTTCGGCGAGATCATCGCCGCCAAGGGCAAGGGCCAGCTGGTCACGTCCATCGCCACCTATGAAGGCGTCCCGCGCTCCGTACTCGAATACGGCGCGGAGCTGATCACGGCGCCTCTGACGGCCGATTTCGGCATCGACCTCGATGCGATGGCCGCACGCATCACGAAGAAAACGACCGCCACCTATGTCTGCAACCCGAACAACCCGACCGGCAACATGGTCGACCCGGTCAAGCTGCGAGCGTTCGCGATCGAAGCCTCGAAAACCGCGCCCTGCTTCATCGACGAGGCCTACCTCCACCTCTGCGACGACTACGACGCCAACGTGATGACCAGCCTTCTGCGCGACGGCCACAACGTTGTCATCTGCCGCACCTTCTCGAAAATCTACGGCATGGCCGGCCAGCGCCTCGGCTACGGCATCGCCAAGCCGGAACTCGCGAGGCAGATGGGCATGGCCACCCGCATGGGCGGCGTGAACCATCTCGGCATCGTCGCCGCCATGGCCAGCCTTGCCGACAAGGATTTCGTCCCCGCCATGCAGCCGAAATTCAAGGCCGGGCGTGAGCGTCTTTACAACGTCGCGAAAGGCCTCGGCCGCAAGATCGCGTCCAACCCGCAGGCCAGCTTCGTCTTCTTCGAGGTCGGCATGCCGAACAAGGATTTCGCTGACAAGATGATGGCGGAAGGCGTCCGCGTCGTCGGCCGCGCCTGGCCGGAATACGATAACTGGACCCGCATCTGCGTCGGCGAAGACTGGGAGATGGATCGCTGCGAAGCGGCCCTCAAAAAAGTCCTCGCGGTCTAGAAAGCCTCAGAGCCAGGCGCTCGTCGGATCGGAATTGTCCATCTCGGGCGGCCGATCCACCTGCGCCTGCAGCTCGGCCCTCAGCTCAAGCCATGTCCTCTGCAAAAGCTTGCCCTGCTCGCGCCAGGCTTGCAGGCTGATGCACAAGTCGCGAAAGCTCGGCCACTTGTCTGCATCGAGGCGGCTGACGGCGATGGCGATGTAATCGGCGCCAATCTCGGCATGATCGGGAGGGCTGCCCGTTCGTTATTCACAAGCCGTCAGCTGAAACGTTCGCTCGCGCGGGCCCCGGCCTAGCCCGCACACGCTTTGAAAGTGAAGACGTCCCACGGCTCATCGCCCGGCCCCTCCGCCACGGAATAGCGGATCTTGCGCCCAAGGTCCGTCACCAAGATCCGCTCGGGCGCATTACCCTCGCCCGTCGGCATGAAGCCCGGCTCTCCGCCATTGAGCGAGTAGACCAGATTATCCCACACGCGGCATTCGACGAGCTGCGCCTCGGAGAGGTCCGCATCATTTGGCCCCGGCTTGGCGCAGCGATAGAACACCGCGCCGACATCGCGGCTCGTCCCCATGTTCGAGGCTATCTCGCCCCACAGCACCTCGCCTTTCGGCGACACAAGATCGAACACGCTTTCCGTCATGCCGTGCATTTCCCAAGGCTTGCCTGCCCGGAAGCGCAGCTCCCACCCGGCCTGCGGCTCGGTATAGGCCGCCTTCTCCAGCGGACAGTCGATCGACGAGACGGTCTGCCCAAGTTCCACCGGCTCGACGAGCTTGGCGGCGGCCTCCAGGGCCGGTGTGTCCGCCCCGCCGCACGCCCCCAGCGACAGCGCCACAACCACCGCAACCAAAACACGCATCCTAACGCCCCTCAAACCAGCCAGATCAGGCTCTTAACCGTCCTCGCCCCGCGCGCAAACGCCCCAACAGCCGCTGGCTGGCCTTAACGCCGCCTTGGCGCTATACGCCCCCGCAAATGGCCACCACCCTCACCCAACCCAAGGTCGGCATCGTCTCGCTCGGCTGCCCGAAAGCGCTGGTCGATTCAGAGCGCATCATCACGCGCCTGCGCGCCGAAGGCTACCAGATCGCCCCCGACTACCAGGGCGCGGACCTCGTCCTCGTTAACACCTGCGGCTTCCTCGATAGCGCACGCGACGAAAGCCTGCAGGCCATCGGCGAAGCCCTCAATGAAAACGGCAAGGTCATCGTCACCGGTTGCCTCGGCGCCGAAGCCAGCGTGATCACCGATCGCCACCCAGGCGTCCTCGCCGTCACCGGCCCACACCAGTACGAACAGGTGATGGACGCGGTGCACACGCATCTCCCCGCCCCGGATCATCCCTTCGTCTCGCTGGTGCCCGAGAGCGGCTACCGCCTCACCCCGCGCCACTACGCCTATCTGAAGATTTCCGAGGGCTGCAACAATCGCTGCTCCTTCTGCATCATTCCGTCCCTGCGCGGCGATCTCGTGTCGCGCCGCATCGACGCTGTGCTCCGCGAAGCCGAACAGCTCGTCAAAGCCGGCGTGAAGGAGCTGCTCGTCATCAGCCAAGACACATCCGCCTACGGCCTCGACGTCAAATACGCCCCCTACAAATGGCGCGACAAGGAACGCCAGACGCGCTTCAAGGATCTCTGCGAAGGCCTCGGCGAATTGGGCGTGTGGACACGCCTCCACTATGTCTACCCATACCCCCATGTCGACGACGTCATGCCGATGATGGCCGACGGCCGCATCCTTCCCTATCTCGACATCCCCTTCCAGCACTCGTCCCCGAACGTTCTGAAGGCGATGCGCCGCCCCGCCAACATCGACAAGACCGCAGACCGCATCGCCAAATGGCGCCGCGAGGTCCCCGACCTTGTCCTCCGCTCCTCTTTCATCGTCGGCTTCCCCGGCGAGACGGAAGAAGACTTCCAGCACCTGCTCGGCTGGCTGAAGGAAGCGAAGATCCAGCGCGCGGGTTGCTTCAAATACGAAAACGTCACCGGCGCCCCCTCCGCCGCCCTCGCGAACCACGTGCCCGAGGAAGTCAAAGAGGAACGCTGGCATCGCTTCATGGCCGTGCAGGCCGAGATCGCCGACGCCTATGGCCAGGATCAGGTCGGCAAGACCATCGACGTTCTCATTGACGAAGTCGACGAAGACGGCGCCACCGGTCGCTCGAAAGCCGACGCCCCGGAGATCGACGGCAACGTCTTCATCGACGACGTCACACTCAGTCCGGGCGACCTTGTCAAAGCAGTCGTGGTCGAAGCCGAAGGCGTCGACCTCTGGGCCGAGACCGCGCGCTAGCCCGCGTTCGGCAATTCTGCGAAATCGAAACCCACCTCAAATGCGCCCAACCCTTGTCCCATAGGCCTTCCCGCACAATCCGGATGGGCGATTGCGCCCCCCGCTCATCCCCGCCCCGCCACGCGTGAGATATTGCCCATGTCGCCCCCGCTTGGAGGCAGTCGCGATCTTCAACGGCGCGAAGGGCGATGCGATCGGGCGGTTTGGTCCTCTCGAAGACTGTCGTCCATAAAGCCAATGCCAGGAAAAGCGCCAGGTCCCTTATCGCTGAGACGGGCAAGCATGGCGCAGGTAGATCAGGCGATGAACAGCCCGACCTTTCCGCCGATGGCCTTGGGGACCCAAGAGGTGAAAGGCCTCCGTGATCCAGCTGGCGAGAAACGATTGTGGGCGGGCGGGATGATCGCGTTTCTCTTTGACGACCTGTAGGTCCGCCTATGCGGGGACATCCCGTGTCCCTGGCCCTCGATCGGGCCAGAACTCCAAGCATCCCTCAGGGCGATTACGCCCGTGCGATCCGGTTCGCTCGGCCCCTATGTCAATCAAGCCGCGCGGGCCACATATTGTTTTTCGATAATAACTAAGCTATTAAGCTCACAGCGGACGCCTTGGGTCAGAGGCTCAAATGCCCGGCACAATCACGTTCGCAAAAAAAGACGACACAACAAAAAGGGCAAACCTGATGCACCGTGCATTCCTCCTCCTCATCCCGGCCGCAGCGGCGTTCGCCGCCTCCGGCTGCATTGTCGGCGGCGCCAGTGGCGCGCCCTATTCCCAGAACGAGAGCTATGCCGGCTTCGACACGGTCGATGTCTCCGCCGGCGTTGAGGTCGTCCTCGCGCAGGGCAATTTCGCCGTGAAGGCTGAATCCATCAATGGCGCCAGCCTCGACAAGCTCATTGTCGAAGTGCGCGGCAAGACGCTGCACGTCAGCCGCAAGGAAACGATGCTGGGCTGGGGCGGCGGGCCGCGCTATCGCGTCAACGTCTCGGCGCCAGCCTTTTCGGCCTTCGAAGCCTCGTCAGGCTCCAGCTTGGAGGGCGCCGGCCTGCAGCTTGCCGATCTCGATGTCGACGTCTCGTCCGGCGCAAAGGTCAACATCTCCGGCGCCTGCAAGACGTTGCGCGTCGAGATCGCATCAGGCGCATCCTTCGATGGCGAAGGTCTCAAATGCGAAACCGCCAATGTCGACGCATCCTCCGGGGCGCATGCTGAAGCCTTCGCGGCGCGCAGTGCGGATGGCAACGCGTCCTCCGGCGCCAATGTCACCTTCCACGGCAATCCCGCCATCCTGGAGAAAGATTCCTCCAGCGGCGGCTCGGTCAGCGCGCGCTAGGCCATCGCCATGAACAGGATCACCTGGCTCCTCCCCGCGGCGGCGCTGGCCGCAATGGGCGGCTGCGTCATCAGCGAACCCGCCGAAACCCGCACCTTCGCGCAATCCGGCTTCGACAGCATCGACGCCTCCGGCGGCGTCAATCTCGTGCTGCGGCAGGGCGACTACGCGATCAACGCACAAGGCCCAAAGAGCAAACTCGACAAGCTTGTCATCGAGCAGGACGGCAAGACGCTGTCGATCCGCCGCGAGCCATCCATGAACTGGTTCAGCGTCAATGTCAGCGATCGCGATGTCGTCACGGTCACCGCGCCCGATTACAAAAGTGTTGCGGCGACTGGCGGCGTCGACATCGACGCCAGCGGCCTCCGTCTGCCCGTGCTAGCGCTGAAGATCAGCGGCGGCGCCGACTTCGATGCGACCAGCTTCAATGTCGACCAGCTCATCGTCGACAGCGCCGGCGGCGGCGACGTGAACCTCGCCGGCGCATGCAAGTCGCTCAAGATCGACGCGTCTGGCGGCGCCGATTTCAACGGGGAGAACTTCGCCTGCGAATCCGCCACCGTCTCGGCTTCTGGCGGCGCTGATGTTGACGCCCGCGCCGCTCTCAGCGCATCCGGCCGCGCCTCATCGGGCGCCGACGTCCACTTCCTCGGCAGCCCGGCGACCTACACCAGCGACCAGGACAGCGGCGGCGAAGTCGAGCTCCGCGCGCCCTGACGTTTGTGCATCGCGAAAAATTGCTCATCCCGCGCCGGCGTGAAAGCCGGAACAGGATGAGCGAGAGACCCTGTCGGCTTCTAGCGTCCGACGCGGTTCATCAGGGCCACGCGCGAATTGCGCGGAATGCCAAGCTCGGCGAATGACCAGCTCATGCGGCGGCCATCGGGGACCAGCGCCTTGCAATGGTCCTCCTTGATCCGGCGGAAACCGACATCGAATCTGTCGTCTCCACGGTCGCGGACGACAGGGGCGAAGTCTGGCTTGTCGGTGCAACCATTGGAGTTGGCGATGATCATCACCTCCGGCCCCCTGACGCTCACTTCCGCGCCGAGGACGTAGCCGAAGTCATCGTCCCAGTCCCAATGGGACTCGCGCACGTCGGCGTCGACGACGATGCAGCCGGAAAGCATCACGCCCGCCAGTCCCGCCGCCGCCAGTCCAGCAATCTTCTTCATCTCGCACCCCGTTTTATCTCGACGGGATGATTATCGATATTCGATATGAACGTTGGATGAATATGAGCGTCCTCAAATGCAACAACAGTCGCGCTTCGCCGCTCGCAAAACCCCGCGCAAATGCGTCTTAGTGCGGCGTTTGAGCTGTATAAAACTGATTGATACCGGGTTGACCCGACGCTGCGGCAGACACGATATCAGCGGTTCCGAGGCCCGTCCCCCCAACCCAGGGCCGAGGATGGAGGGGGCGTTGGGCAACCAGCGCCCCCGACACATCGATATCCGTGAACGATCAGTCGATCTGGTACTGCTCAGGCCGATAACCTGGATCGGGATATTCGAGCTTCATCGCTTCCAGCTCGCCGCGAATGAGCCGCGCCGCAATCGCATCGCGGCGCGTCCGTGAATCCGCCGGCACGACATGCCACGGCGCCCACGATGTCGAACAGCGTTGCAGCACGGTTTCATAGGCCGCCTGGTAGTCGTCCCACAGCTTGCGATCCTCAAGATCGCTCGGATTGAACTTCCAGCGCTTCTGGGGAACCTCAAGGCGCTCGCGCAGGCGCACGCCCTGCTCCTCCTTCGAGATGTGGAGCATGATCTTCAGCATTCGCGTGCCGTTCTCGACCAGCATTTTTTCCCACTGGTTGATCTGCTCATAGCGCTGCTCAACCATCTTAGCCGGCGCAAGCTGGCGCACCTTGACGACCAGCACGTCCTCGTACTGCGAACGGTTGAACACGGTGATGAAACCACGGCGCGGCGTGACCTTGTGGAGGCGCCAGAGATAGTCGTGCGCAAGCTCTTCTTCAGTCGGCTTGCCGAAGGCCTGCACCATCATGCCCAGCGGACTGGTGTATCGGAACGCTTCCTTTGTCGCCCCGTCCTTGCCGGACGTATCGATGCCCTGCAGAACGATCAGAAGCGAGCCTGCCTTGCTGGCGAAGAGTGCGTCCTGAAGGTCGTTGATCGCGAGCGCATCCGCCTCCAGCGAAGCCTTCGCGTCCTTCTTGTTCTCGAACAGCTTGTCGCCACGCGTCTCGCAATCCTTCAACGCGAACGCCTTTTTATTCTTCGGATCGACGAGCGTCAGCTCGTGAACATCCTTCAGGCTGGGCTGGTTCGGCATTGGCGCTCCTCGGCTGTCCCGATAAACCTAGCGCGCGACCACCCTTTCGTCTCGCCATTCCCCCAGTACGCGAACCGGCAAAGCGAAAGGGCGGCCCGTCGCCAGGCCGCCCTCTCCAGTGTTTCAAAGAGTGGCTCGTCTTACGACGAGTAGAATTCGACCACCAGGTTCGGCTCCATGCGGGCCGCATACGGGATGTCGCCCAGCGCCGGCATGCGCACGAACTTCGCCGTGCCCGCCTTGTGATCGACTTCCACGTATTCGGGAACGTCGCGCTCGCCCGAGCCCATGGCCTCGATGACCAGCGCCATGTTGCGGGATTTCTCTTTGACCTGGACGATGTCGCCCGGCTTCACGGTCATGGAGGCGATGTTCGCCTTCTTGCCGTTCAGCGTGACGTGACCATGGTTTACGAACTGGCGGGCCGCGAAGATCGTCGGCACGAACTTGGCGCGGTATACGACCGTGTCGAGGCGCGATTCGAGCAGGCCGACCAGCAGCTCGGCGGTGTTGCCGGTGCGGCGCGAGGCCTCTTCATAGGTCTTGCGGAACTGCTTTTCCGTGATGTCGCCGTAGAAGCCCTTGAGCTTCTGTTTGGCCATCAGCTGGATGCCGAAATCCGACGGCTTGTTCGAACGGCGAGCGCCATGCTGGCCGGGGCGGGTCTGGCGGTTGTTGATCGGGGATTTCGGACGACCCCAGACGTTTTCACCAACGCGGCGGTCGAGCTTGTACTTGGCGTTCTGGCGCCTGGACATGGTAGCCTCTTCTTCGATGCGCTCCGGCGGGACCCCTATGGCCCTCGCGATCTCAACGGCGGCGACGCATCACCCGTAATTTCCCCCTTCCCCCTGGAGGGGGCGAGGAAGCGCGGAAAGACAGGATCAGCAAGGGAAAGTCAAGGCGGCGAGCTCCCTCCCGGCCGGATTTACGCAAACTATCAGGTTTCTGTCAGGCTGGGCCGCCAGCGTTACAGGAACGCTTGAAAACCCCAAGGAGTTGAGGATTGTGGCGGCTTGTTCGGCCGGTCCACCGGCTCGCGGAGCGCCCTGCCTCATGGACTTCATGTCTATCTTCACCGTCGAAGGGCTTCAGGCCTTCGCTACGGTCGTCATGATCGACCTTGTTCTGGCGGGAGACAACGCGGTCGTCATCGGCCTCGCGGCCGCCGGCCTGCCAAAGGAACAGCGCGGCAAGGCCATCCTGATTGGCGTCATCGCCGCCACCGTGCTGCGTATCCTGTTCGCCCTGGTCGCGACGCAACTGCTGGCCATCATCGGCCTGCTGTTCGCAGGCGGGGTTCTGCTGTTGTGGGTGTGCTGGAAGATGTGGCGCGAGCTGAGCACGCCGCACCACACTGAGGAGGAAGCAATCGAGGGCCAGGATCTCGACGGCGACGGCAAGATAGCCGGGCAGTCGATGGCCAAGAAGTCGCTGGCCCAGGCCGTCACGCAGATCGTCATTGCGGACGTCTCGATGTCGCTCGACAATGTGCTCGCCGTCGCTGGTGCGGCGCACGATCACCCGTGGATCCTCGTCTTCGGTCTCGCGCTGTCTGTCGTGCTCATGGGCGTCGCGGCGACCTTCATCGCGAGACTGCTCGCGAAGCATCGCTGGATCGCCTATGTAGGCCTGATCATCATCCTCTACGTAGCCGTCCACATGATGTGGGATGGCGGCTGGCAGGTCTATGATTGCAACCCGACCTGGTTCGGCCTGACCGAGATCGGGCCGCACTGTCCGGTCAATCCCGCCGTGCCGGACGCGCTCGCGCCCCACTGATGGTGAGCTAGAACGCGCCCGACACGTTCAGGCGAATGATCGGCCCGAAGGTGCGGTAACGCTCTTCGGTAAAGTCCACCGGATTGGTGCGCAGGCTCGGCGAGTCAGCATCGTTCGGGTCCGCCGACTGATAGACTTCGCGTTTAAAATTCTCCGACGTGTCGTTGAGATTCACAGCCTGCAGCCGCACCTTCATGCCGAAAACGTCCTTGTTCTCGATCGAGACGAAGTTCACCGACGGCGCCGTCCACTCCCGCGAAACTTCATCCAGACGGTAGTTCGCATAGTTCTGGTATTCCTCGACGCCGCCAACCAGGGGCCACGGCGTCCCCGGAATGTCCCAGCGCAGAGAGGCCGTCGCGGTGATCTTTGGATAATCGCTGATCTGGCGCTTCTCGCCAGTCAGCGGGTCTTCAAGCCGACTGTCGCGATAGCGCCAGGAGAATTCCGTCTGCAGGCCCTTGGCCCCGATCTCGTCGAACTTGATCGTGCCCGACACGGTGAGCGATGACGCCCATGCTTCGTCGATATTGCCGACGCCCTGCCCGCGAATGTCGGTGAGGTTCGTGACCTGCTGTCCAAGCGCGCCGATCGGAACGAGATCAACCACGTCCTCAATGAAGTGGTATTCGCCAGCCGCCTTCAGCGCGCCCCACGGACCGAGCGCCTTGTTGAGTTCGGACGAGAGCGACCAGGATTGCTCCGGCACCAGCTCCACATTGCCGGCGGACGTGTTGTTGGCCTGAATATCAACTGACGACAGGAAGTCGCCGAAATCGAGCTGCCCGACCTTGCGCTCGCCCTTGAACGAAATATCGAGCGTTGCGTCCGCTTTCCAAACCAGGGCGACAAAGCCCTTGGGCCTGACAAACGCGCGGGTCAGCCCGCCGGCGCCTTGTTGCGAGAGTTCGGAATACTCGACACCGAGCGAGCTTTTGCAGGCTCCATTGGTCGCTCAGCTTGCGGCTGCAGGAGACGTTCGTCTCCGCACGACGCTCCTCCACGCGCGCCGTGCCGCCGGCAAGGGGCGCAAGCGTGTAATTGCCGTCCGGCATGCGTGAGCCGAAGTCCGTCGCAAGATCGAGATAGTTGAAGGCGCCTTCGCCCGCGAACTGCAGGTCGCCGCCGAAGGCGCCGAAACCGTATTCGCCGCGCACAATGCTCTCGCCCGCCTTCTGGTGTTCAAATACCCGCTCGCAAAAGGAAGCTGCGCCCAGATCATCGTAAAACTCGACCATGACGAGATTGTCTTCCTCCTCATACCTATGCAGGCCGATCAGCTTCAGCCGGCCCGGGCCGAGGTCGAACTCGTAGTCGGCGCCGATCTCGGCTGTCTTGTCATCCTCGCCGATGTTGACGAAGCGGGTGGTCTGCGGCGCGTTCACGGGAAAGCGGAATGAATCCTCGCGGCCCACGAAATTTTCAGAGCCGAGCGTGAGGTTCATGTTGGCGATCGCGCCGTTGGTGGATTCATAGGTCAAAGTCGCCGCAACGTTCGGCTCCTCGCCCCCGCCGTTGAACCCTTCGCGGCGGATATCGAGCGTGTTTCCTGCGCCGTCCTTGATCGTGCCCGGTCCGTCATGGCCGTTATGGTATTCGCGGTTGCTGAGCTCCGCCGACCACGACCAGCCATTCTCCGTCTTGCCATTCGCCGACACAGCGCCATTGAACCAGGAAGGCTGCAGGTTTTCGCGAAACTCCGGCTCCACGTTCCACGTGCCGCTGAAGACGTCGACCCTGGCGATCACGTTGGCGACCTGGCCCGACAAGCCGGGAACGTTAAGGGTGGCGCCATCGACGACCTCGATGCGCACGACGCTTTCGGCGGAGATACGGCCGAGCGCAGCTTCCGCGTCATTCGACTTGCCGGAAACGCGACGACCGTTGATCAGGACGTTCTGCTTGGCCTGCCCGAAACCGCGCGCATCGGCATCGGAGTCATCTTCAGATATGATGCTGAAACCAGCGATATTCTTGATCATGTCGGCGGCGGTCTTCGGCGCGAAGCGCGCAAAATAGGCGGGCTCATAGACCTGCGCCTGGGGAGAGACCGCCTGCGCCGGGACCGGCTCTTGCGCGAATGCGGGCGCCGCGCTGAGGAAAATCAGTCCGCCTGCGATTGAAAGCTTGCTGGCCTCACGGACCAGCGACGCGCGGCCGCGTTCGCGGCAAGCGCCTTGGTTGCCTGTCGACAATGCTCGTCCCCAGACCTTGACGGTTTCTATGGAGACGCTGGCTCCCTCCGACAGGAACAGCGACCCAGTTCGTAGTCCTGCTTAGTTCACGGCGCCTTTGGAGCGCAGGTAGGCGGCGATCTCGTCTTCGCCATGACGCTCCGCCATCTTGAGAGGCTTCGTCGCACTGCCGACCTTGGACGACAGGTTCACATCCGCGCCCTTCTCGACCAGCAGCTTCACCATATCCAGCTCGCCTTCACGCACGGCCTTCACTAACGGCGTGTCGTGACCCGGGACGGACGAATTCACCTCAGCGCCGCGGTTCAACAACAGCTGCGCGACGGACAGCGCGTGGTTTTCGGCCGCGACGCTCAGCGGCGTGCCCGCGCCGGGGAAACCGACGTTAACGTCAGCGCCGGCTTTGATCAGGGCGCGCGCCACATCCGTGCAGCTGTTCTCGGCGGCGGCCATCAACGCCGTGCCGCGACCCGGCAGCACCATGTTGATGTCGGCTTTGTCGCCGATCAGCTTGTTGACCTCTTCGATATCGCAATCGTCGGCGGCTTCGTAGAGGTTGGAATTCGGGCCATAGCGGCCGACCTTGAATTTTGCATCGAACTCGCCCCGCGCCTTGGCCGCCCCGATTTCCGCACGAGCCGCAGCCAACGCTTCGCGAGCGATCGCCATGCCGTCATGGCTTTCGCGCACGGCGGCGGCGATCTCCTCGCGGTGGGCGGCGAGTTCGGCGCGCGCTTCTTCCATCGCAGCGCGGATTTCCGCTTGCAGCTGCGGGCCAAGCGCTAGCTTCATCTCCTCGCGTGCTTCCAGGAGCGCCTGGCGGACTTCTTCAGCGTCGAAAGCTTCGAAATCCTGCCACTTTTCCATATGGTCGGGATCGATGCCGGCCTCCTGAAGCGAGCGGCGAACCTCTTCCATGATCCCAGGCATGTCGCGAAGCAACTCGTCATTGACCGAGGCGGAAATTTCGACGCCAAGCGCCGCCATCTCGGCCGACAGTTCGGCAAGATCGCCCTGCAGCTCAGGCGAAAGATCCTGAAGCGCTAGTTCGAGTTCGGGCATGATGGTCTGCATCATGGCGTTGATTTCTTGGCCTAGCGACGCGAAATCGTCGCCCTTCAACAGGAAGTCGAAATCGTTCGGACCACGGCCATCGAGTTCGTTCGAGCGCTGCTCGTCGACGAGCGCGTGTTTCGCATTTTCCGGAGAGGTAAGGTCGATCGCTCCGTTCGGAGACTGGGCTTCCGCTGTAAAGCGCGGCGTCACCATGGCGGCCACCGCGACCGTGAGCGCCAGGCCAGCGAACGCCAACCTGCCCGAATACTTCGCGGGATGACCACCCGTCTTCGCGATCTCGATCAGCCGCTTGATGCGGCGACCAAATTGCGAGCGGGGACCGATGGCGCCCACGGCGAGCTTCGGCGCGCGCACCCAGAGCTGATTTTCCGCCTGCGCCGTCAGCGAGCGAGCGAAAGCCCGTGCATCGCCCGTGCGATCGACAGCCGCTTCATCGCAGGCCACTTCGCGCTCCTCATCGAGGCGACGGCTGATCCAGTAGAGTGCGGGGCTCCACCACAGCAGGGCCAGCACGATGCGCTGGCCGAGCGCGGCAAGCATATCGCGGCGGCGGATGTGGGCGCGCTCGTGCTCAAGCAGCGCGGCCATGCCGGGCGAAGCGAGCGCAATGGCAGTTTGATTTCGGGCAGGGTGAATAGCGCTGCCGGCGTTACCGCCGCGCGTGGAGCCAAAGTCACGGGCGCGGCAGGCGCTACGGGCGCCGCCAGATAGTTGTGTTGCGACGCGATTGCGGGCTCGTCAAAAGCCGTCGCCACGATCATCGGATCGACGGGCGTTGCAGGCGCGGCAGGAAGAGCGGGCGCAGCCACAGGCGCGGTGCTCGCGCTCGTCAGGCTCACCGGCGCGTTGAGCTGCTTCAGCAAGCCGGCGACAATCGTCTCGCCCGGAATGAACGCCGCCATCGGCAGGGCCAGCGCCGCAACGAAGGCCGCGGCCGCGAGGCCATAGCGTGTCGCGCCACGCATGCGCTTGCCGACAATCAGAACACCCGCGAGCACGGCGGCCAAGGCCACGCTCTGCCAAAGATGTCCGAAGATCATTGTCTGCGGGAGGCTGATATCAGTCATTGCCGTCCTCCGGAGAGATCATGTCGAGTTCATCCTTCAGCGTCTGAAGCTCGTCAGCGCTAAGGGTCTCGTTTCTTATGAGATGCTGCGCCAATTCGGTCGGCGATCCTTCGAAAAAGGTCGACACCATCTTGCGCAGCGCGCGAGAGCGCGCATCAGCGCGCGAGACAGTCGGCGAATAGATGAAGGCGCGGCCGTCCTGACGCGGCTTCACATAGTTCTTGTCCGTCAGGATACGCAGCAGCGTCAGCACGGTGTTGTAGGCGACCGGATAGCTGTCCTCGAGCGCGTCGGTCACGTCCCGCACACTCGCCTCCCCCTTGTCCCAGATCACGCGCATGATGCGCTGCTCGGCTTCAGTCAGGACATCGGATCGTGGCTTGGGCATAGCGCTTTGTCTCTCTGCCTTGTCTCTTCTGGTCCGGCGTCCTGACCGATCGCGCGGGACAACTAGTTCCTTAGGTCACGAACATTCCGATTTATCGATAATCGAGTCAACTAGGTTTCTAGTTTGAATTTCCGAATTTCTGCGGCTTATGCCGCCACACGAGAAATCCAAGCATAAGTCAAGTCACGGCAAGTAAACACAAGACAAGTTGTCCAGAATTTTTGCGCTTCAAAATGCAGAACAATCGCGTTTCCCCAGTTTCGTGCATAGGGGGAGTGAACCACTTCCGAGTGCTGGCGTTGGTCTTTCTCCAAGCGGCTGTCGGCCTCGTTGATCCTGGAGAAACGACATGACTCTTACCGGAATTTTTGCTGGCGTTGCGCTGGCTGCTTTGTGCGCACTGCCGGCGTACGCACAGATTGGAATCGGCGGCGGCGGCGGGGCGCAACTTCCGGGCGTAGGTATTGGCGGCAGCGGATCTGCAACTGTCGACACGCGCCCTGTCACAAACACGACCCGCGACACGGTCGATAAGACGCATGACACGGCGCGCGACACTGCCGGCGCCGCTAAACAGAAAGCTGCTGAAGCCGCTGCGCGCGCTCGCGCCGCCAAGCCTGATGTTGAGGCCGGCGCCAGCTCTTCGACATCGGGCGGGGTAGGCGTCAGCCCGGGCGGCGCCAACGCTTCAGCATCGACCAACACCGCGGCTTCGGGTTCGGTGCACTAAATCGCGACAGCGACATAGTCATCCCGGAAGCGGCGAGGCTTCCGGGATGGTGTCGTTATAAGTCCTGCTTCGCGGCCGGGAAGGATAACGGATCCGCCGGTTCAAGCCCGAACGAGCCCTTCGGATTTCCATAGTCGCCGAGCAATAACTCATAGTGCAAATGCATCGGGATCTGGTAGCTCGCCGAATTGCCCATCAGCCCCAATTGCTCGCCTGCCTTGACAGACACGCCGGGCGTCAAGCCACGACCGAACGAAGCCAGATGGGCATAGCGCGTGTAAACGCCTCCGCCATGATCGATGAGGATCATGTTGCCATAGTCATCGCGGAATTTCATTTCGACGATTGCACCATCGCCGCCTGCCAGCACCGGCACGCCAATGTCAGCGTGATAGTCGAGCCCCTTGTGCAGCCTGTCGCTGCGCGGGCCATAGCCTGAAGACATGCACGCGCCCGGCGTCGGGAAAGTGGCGATGCGTACGTCCTTGACCTGAACCATGGGCTTAAAGCCACTGACGAGGCCGCTTGCATTCAAAGGCGCATTCGAAACCGTCATGCGCGGACACAGCGTAAGCTGTGCCGGGAAGATCGCGGCGGGATCGTTGGCGACCGGCGGCATGATCACAATCTGTGTTGCTGGCTTGGGCGCGGGTGCAACCGCTGCGCCGGCTTCAGGCGTTACCGGGCTGGTTGCGTCAGCTCTGACCACTGGCGGCGGCGCGAGCGCGGCGTCGGCGGAAACGTCAGCGATCTCCATGCCATTGGGAACGGCCGCGCTTTCATCCATGGCGAGGTTGTCGAGCTGCTCCTCCAGCGTGCCACTGTCGCGCTCGACCATGATCACTTCACCCGCGGCGACGGCGAACGCGTTGACCTGCGTCCTGAAAGCGTCGAATTTTCCGACGGGCATCAGCTCGCGTAGACCCGCGAAGTCCACTTGCTCCAGCCGCAACTTCGCGCGCAGGTCGTTGGCGTTGCGGTCGATTGCGTCCGTCCATTCCGGCGGCGCTGGCCAGATGCTTCCGCCCAGCCAGCCAACAAAGCCAGACCCGCCTGCTAACGCAGCCACCAGAAGTGTCTTTATCATGTCCCCATCTCCACCCGAGGCGATCGATGCCGCCTGTCTTGGGAAGGAGACTAGGACCCCGCGGCCCCGGAGTCAGCCTCGCCTCGGCGCCAAGGAATTCCCGCGAGAAAACAAGCATTTTTAGCGCCTGTATTTCTCGAGAACCAGCGAGCCCCGCACGCGTTCCTGCTCACGCGTGGGCGGAACAACGGAGACAAAGCCGATGATCCGTAACAGCTATCCCGCCACACTCGCAGCCACAGCACTCGTTTCACTCGCCATCGGCTTCGGTGCGGCAACCCTGCTTCCCTCGCAAGCCGCGCCAATCCAGCCAATCATCGACGCCAAAGCGTGGGAGGAAGAGGCCCCCGCCGCTCTCAGCGCTGCGCCCGCCAGCATGGCGGCTCGGCCTGTCCGCTCCAAGACATGCAGCACGTGGGAAATATCGGATGTGGCTATGGAAGCAATGCTCGACCAAATGATCCGCCGCGGCTGGCGGCCGCCAAACCAGGGTGACGCGATCGCTGCGATGGGGCTCGCGCAAGACGCTGGCCTTTCGGCTTCAGATCCGAATGCGCCTATGCCTTATCGCCCAGCCGGGTACTTCGCGGATCAGCCAGTCGATGAAGAGCCCGCCACTCCGGCGGAACCAACCGACGAAGCAGCGCCCGCTGAACAGCCGCCGGTCCCCGCCGAGCCTGAGACGCCAGCCTTGCCGCCCGCCTAGTCCTCGCGCTTCACACGCCACTTGCCGCGTCCGATCGCCAGCGCCTTGATCGCGCCGCGGAACGTTCGCACTTCTTGCGCGGTCCACCCTGCCCGCGTGAATGCGTTGCGCAGGTTGAGCACCATCGGCGCGCGCTTGGCTTCCGGGAAGAAGAAGCCGGCTCGATCCAGCTCGTCCTCGAAATGCTCCATCATTCCCATAAGCTCTTCACGCGTTGCAGGTGCATCGACTGCATCCGTGAAAGCAGCCGGCGGCCCGCTGGCGTTCGCTTCCGAATAAGCATGCGCAATGAGCGCCACGGCCTGCGCAAGGTTCAACGAGGCAAACGATGGCGACACAGGAAAGGACAGGATGGCGTCAGCCAGCGCCACCGCCTCATTCGGCAAGCCTGACCGCTCCGCGCCAAACAGAATGGCCGTCCGCCTGGGCGTCGCCCGCACGCGCGCAACCGCCTCGCTTGCGCCCAGCACTGGCTTTTCCATTCCCCGCGGCCGCGCCGTGGTGGCCAGCACGAGCCCGCAGTCCCGGATCGCATCCTCGACCCGCTCGAAAACCTGCGCCGTCACCACGTCCGGCAGCGCTCCCGCGCTCATCGTTTCGGCGGCCGGATTGGGCCATCCGTCCCGCGGCGCCACCAGCCGCAGGTCAGTCAACCCGAAATTGGCCATCACCCGCGCCGCCGCGCCGATGTTCTCGCCCATCTGTGGGGCGAGGAGAATGAAAGCTGGTAGAACCATGCCTACGCTTAGCTTGCTTGTTACGCACGGCAAAGCGACCTGGTTAGATCAGTATGTCTTGCGAACCCGGATCTGGAGAGCCGGACCACGCCCGAGCTTGCGCTCCTCGACATAGGCCAGTGGCGCCTCCCCGCGTTGGCCTGAATAGACGAGCCGTTCGCGAAACTGCTGGCGCACGCCGATATTGGACAAGGTGGCGCGAATTGTCGTGTCCGCGAACGGCGCCCATTCCCACCAGGCCATGTAGAAGAATGGCTGCAGCGTCGTTTGCACCTGGTCGATGCGCGACAGGCGATCGCGAAAGCCAATGTAGCTTTCGAACGCAAACGTCGATTTCAGCTCAGGTCTGTCAAGATAGAGGTTGATCCGGCCACGCCACTGGCTTTGCTGTGGTCCGGAAATCTCCCGCTCGGCGCCCGTGAACGGATCGGTTGCTTCGGAGGTGTAGTAGATCGGCTGCACATCGAGCCGCCCGCCCCTGATGCCGAACCGGTCTAGCGTGACCTTCATGTCGAGCGTGAATATGTCCCGTGCGCCATCACCGATGCTTCCGCGTGCGTCGGTGGTTTCGCTGATCGGAACGTAGTCGAGAACGTCCTCGACCTCCTCGTGCTTGTAGGTGAACACTAACGCCGAACGCTCCCAAAGGGCCGTCTCGAACGCGGCCTCGTAGACCCAGGCATGCTCCGGCGAGAGCGCAGCGTTGCCTGCTGCCGCCTCGCCGGCGCTTTCCCCACTCGAAGCCGCGAAATCGGCGAAGTCGAGCTGCCTGACCTCGCGCTCAGCGCGCACGCGGACTTGCTTGCCCTCCGCTACGGTCCAGGCGGCGATCGCGCGCGGCTTGAAGAAACTGAAAGAACGCTCGGACTCGGTGTCGCCTGTCTGGCTGATCGTCGAGTTCTCGTAACGGGCGCCGAATTCAAGCGACAGCGAGGGCGCCGCCCGCCAGTTCATGGTGACGCTGGGCTGGGTGCGTACCTCTTCCACACGAACATTCGCGTTGGCGCTCGTGAGTGTCGACGCCTGATCGAGAAAATTGAACGCGCCTTCGACCCCCGCCTCGACCCGCATGCTTTCGTTTAACCGCAAGCCGACTATCGCGCGCAGGATCGACTCGCCATTCTCTGATTCAATGGTCGCCTGACGACCGATCCGGCCGGCCGTCCGGGATGTCTGGGTCAGGGTCTGAAGCGCATCGAGACGCCCCGTCCATCCCGGCGCAAGGGCTTGTTCGAGGTTGGCGCCGAGTTCGAGCTCGTCGGCGTCCTCGTCGAGCGCGAAATGCTCGGGCACGGCAAACAGCGCGATATCTTCACGGTCGCCGCGCCTGAGCTCGACGCCGATATTGGACCGCAGCACTGTATCTTCGCCGCGGTATTCCAGCCCGGCATTCGCGTTGAGCGTGCGGTCGATGACCGAAGAGTGGAATCTGCCGGAGTCGATTGTCGCCCCGGTTGGACCTGTGCGTGCGATCAACCCTTCGCCATCGAATGCGCGATTGCGGCGGCCCTCAACGGCGCCGACAAACAACCACGCCCCCGAACGCCGCGAGCCCTCCATACGAAGACCGAAATCCGGCGCGCCGGGATCAATGAACGCCCGCGCGTCTGCCTGACCGATAAATTGCGTTTCCTCCGTCGTTGCGCGAACCACGTTGGCGACGACCGCAAAGCCCATCATGTCGACGCCGCCCGCGCCGCCGCGAATGATGTCCACCCGGACCACCTGACTGGCGGGAATACGGCTGAGCGCATCCTGCAGCGTTACTGCCTTCGAAGTATGCGGGCGGCCATCGATGAGCACGTTGCCAGCGGCGCCTGAGAGACCACGCACCTGTGCATCCCCGCCGTTGAAGGAGAAGGCGGGCGTGCGCTGCACCATATCGAACGCGGTGTTGGGGCGTGAATCTGCGAAGAAGGCGGCGGCATAAACCGCAACGCCCGCGCCGGAGCTGTCGCCTGCTTGCGTCGCTGGGCCTGGTTGCGTCGCTGGGCCGGGCCGGGCCGCCTCCTGGCCGTTGGCCTCGCCGACAATCCATCCAACGCCCAGCAACGCCAGGCCGCAAGCGGCCCCAGCATTCTTCATGTCCTCCCCCGGACTTTTGTTTGCTGATCGCTAGCACAAGTTTAGGGCGCCACCTACGCGCCAGCCGCCGACGCCGATACACGAATGCGGGAAGTGGAATCACGCCCTGCACCCGCCCTGCACAGTAAACCGCCTTTGCGCCGGCGTTGCGCCGCCTATCAGGTTCTGCCTTCCTGATCGGGGAAAACAAACATGCGAAGGATCGATGGCTGCCGTTCGGCCTGAATCGATGCCGGCCCGAGACGGCTTTTGCGCAGACATATTGTGCCTTCAACCACGTCTGATATAGCCCGGCTCAGAACCTCGGCGTAAGTCCGGTTACGTCGCCCTTCAGGAGTATGCCATGCCCGTCATCAAGGTCGCCAATCCCGTCGTCGAAATGGACGGCGATGAGATGACCCGCATCATCTGGGCGCTCATCAAGGAGCGCCTCATCCTCCCCTATCTCGACATCGACCTGAAGTATTACGACCTGTCGATCGAGAACCGCGACGCCACCAACGACCAGGTGACGATCGACTCGGCCGAAGCCACCAAGAAATACGGCGTCGCCGTCAAATGCGCGACCATCACGCCGGACGAAGCCCGCGTCGAAGAATTCAAGCTCAAGAAGATGTGGAAGTCGCCCAACGGCACGATCCGCAACATCCTCGATGGCGTTGTCTTCCGCGAACCGATCGTGATGAAGAACGTGCCGCGCCTCGTGCCGGGCTGGACCCAGCCGGTGGTCGTCGGCCGTCACGCCTTCGGCGACCAGTACAAGGCCACCGACTTCAAGGTGCCTGGCCCCGGCAAGCTGAAGATGGTCTACACTCCCGCCGGCGGCGGCGACCCGGTCGAATACGAAGTGTTCGACTTCCCCGGCGCCGGCATCGCCATGGGGATGTACAATCTCGACAAGTCGATCCGCGATTTCGCGCGCGCCTCGTTCAACTTCGGCTACCAGCGCAAATGGCCGGTCTATCTCTCGACCAAGAATACGATTCTCAAGGCCTATGACGGCCGCTTCAAGGACATCTTCCAGGAAGTGTTCGACACCGAGTTCAAGGACAAGTTCGCCGAGTTCAAGGGCACTTACGAACACCGCCTGATCGACGACATGGTTGCGGCCTGCCTGAAATGGTCGGGCGGCTATGTCTGGGCGTGCAAGAACTATGACGGCGACGTGCAGTCCGACACGGTGGCGCAGGGCTATGGCTCGCTCGGCCTGATGACGTCGGTGCTGATGACGCCGGACGGCAAGACCGTCGAAGCCGAAGCCGCGCACGGCACCGTGACGCGCCACTACCGCGCCCACCAGCAAGGCAAGTCGACCTCGACCAACTCGGTCGCTTCGATCTTCGCCTGGACCCGTGGCCTCGCCCACCGCGCCAAACTCGACAACAACGCCCAATTGGCCAATTTCTCGACCGCGCTCGAGCGCACCGTCATCGACACCGTCGAAGCCGGCTTCATGACCAAGGACCTCTCCCTCCTCATTGGACCAGAGCAGCCCTGGCTGACGACCGAAGGTTTCATCGAGAAAATCGCCTCCAACTTCCAGGAAGCGATGGCGAAGTAAGCGCCCTCAAAGCCAAAATCTTGAGGCCCGCGGGAGATGATCCTGCGGGCTTCATTATTTCTGACCCATCCCCCGGCGGCCAGGCGCTGAGCCTCGATGGGTTGGTTCGCTCGGCTTCTCGCCAACTGGCGAAGTCGCCGTGGCGAGGGGCTACACCCTCGTCAAAATATGGGACAGCCAGACCAAGACCGATTACACGCAAGGGACCTCTTATCCTATCACGGGGTGCAATTCTCCCAGGATGGACGACGTATCTACAAGGGGCGGCAGCAAGGGTCAGATCATCGTCTGGCGGCTTGATCGAACCGACGATTAGCCTGCGAGCGCCGCCTTCACCGCCGCGATGGCGTCCGCCGCCTTCGAGCCATCCGGCCCGCCGCCTTGCGCCATATCCGGACGGCCGCCGCCCTTGGCGCCGCCGACAGCCTGCACCGCCTTTGTCACAAGCTCGCCAGCGGGGAAACGCTTGGTCAGATCGTCGGTGACGCCGACCACCACAGTCGCCTTGCCTTCCGCCGTCGCCACAAACACCACGACGCCTGAACCGATCGACTTCTTGGCCTCGTCAGCCAGACCTTTGAGATCCTTGGCCGGCACATCGACAACCTTGCCGATGAACTTGACGCCATTGACCTCTTCCGGGCCAGACACCGCACCGCCACCGCCCATGGCGAGCTTCTTGCGCGCATCGGCCAGTTCGGCTTCGAGCTTCTTGCGCTGCTCGACCAGCTGCGCCACGCGCGCGGGAGCGTCTGCAATCGGCGCCTTGAACTGGTCTGCGATCTCGCGTGCAATCGCGCCGCGCGCCTTCAGGAAGTTCAACGCAGCTTCGCCCGTCACGCCTTCGATGCGGCGCACGCCCTGCGCCACGCCGCCTTCGGAGGTGACGACGAACACAGCTATATCGCCCGTGCGCGCAACGTGCGTCCCGCCGCACAGTTCGACCGAGTAAGGCGCGTTCGCCTCCGACACCGAATTGCCGAGCCGTAGAACACGCACCTCCTCGCCATACTTCTCGCCGAACAGCGCCATCGCGCCCGCTTCGATCGCCTTCTCCGGCGCCATCTCGCGGATTTCCGCCGGCGCGTTCTGCCGGACCACGGCGTTCACTTCGGCTTCCACCACCTCGATGTCTTCACGCGTCATCGGCGCGGTGTGCGAGAAGTCGAAACGAAAATAATCCGCCTCGACCAGCGAGCCCTTCTGCGTCACATGCTTGCCCAGCCGGTTGCGCAACGCGGCGTGAAGCAGGTGTGTCGCCGAATGGTTGGCGCGTATCTTCGCACGACGCACGCGGTCAATCTTGAGCTCGGCCACATCGCCGGCTTTCGCGGAACCCGAGACCATCTCGCCAACATGCGCGAAAACATCGGCCGCGCGTTTTTGGACGTCATCGACACGGAACCGGCCGCCGCCTGCGAAGAAAATCTCGCCCTTGTCGCCGGCCTGGCCGCCCGATTCGGCATAGAAAGGCGACTGGTCGAACACGAGCTCGGCCTTGTCGCCCGACTTGATCGTCTTCGTCTGCGCACCGCCCACCAGCGCCGTAACGAGGCGACCCGAGGTTTCATCGAGATCATAGCCCTGGAACGCCGTCGCGCCCGAAGCATCGCGCACCGCGAACCACACCTCGCCAGCGCCGTCGCCAGCCGCGAACTTCGAATGTTCTTGGCTGCGTGCGCGCTGCTCTTCCATCGCCGCATTATAGCCAGCCTCGTCGACCGTCATCTCGCGGCCGCGGAGAACATCCTGCGTAAGATCGAGCGGGAAGCCGAACGTGTCGTAGAGCTTGAACGCAACGTCGCCCGCCAGCACGCCGCCCTTGCCCAGCGTTGCTGTCGCCTCATCCAGCAGCGCAAGACCACGGCCGAGCGTGCGCTGGAAGCTCTGTTCTTCCTGGCTGAACGCAGACTCAATCGCTGGTTGGGCGCGGATGAGTTCGGGATAGGCCTCGCCCATCTCCTTCGCCAGCGCGCCGACGAGGTTGAACATGTTCGGCTCGCGCGTGCCGAGGATATGCGCATGCCGCATCGCGCGACGCATGATCCGGCGCAGCACATAACCCCTGCCCTCGTTCGAGGGCGAGACGCCGTCCGCGATCAGGAAGCTGGAGGCGCGCAGGTGATCCGCGATCACGCGGAACGAGGCGGTCTGTTCGCCTTGCGCCTTCGTCTTGTAGAGTTCTTGCTCCGCCGCGATCAGGTTGGCGAAGAGATCTATCTCATAGTTTGAATGCACGCCCTGCAGGATCGCCGAAATGCGCTCGAGGCCCATGCCCGTGTCGATCGACGGCTTGGGCAGCGGCACGCGTTCGCGACCATCATTGAACTGCTCATATTGCATGAAGACGAGGTTCCAGATCTCGATGAACCGGTCACCGTCCTGCTCGGCCGAACCCGGCGGGCCGCCCCAGATCTTGTCGCCATGATCGTAGAAGATTTCCGAGCACGGGCCACACGGCCCGGTATCGCCCATCATCCAGAAATTGTCGTTGGTCGCGATGCGAATGATACGGCTATCGGGCAACCCTGCGATCTTCTTCCAGTGGCCAGCCGCCTCATCGTCGTCGTGATAGACGGTGACGAGCAGCTTGTCCTTCGGCAGGCCATAGTCTCGCGTAAGCAGCGTCCACGCATGCTCGATCGCCAGCTCCTTGAAATAGTCGCCGAACGAAAAGTTGCCGAGCATCTCGAAGAAGGTGTGGTGGCGCGCGGTATAGCCGACATTGTCGAGATCATTGTGCTTGCCGCCCGCGCGCACGCATTTCTGCGACGTCGCCGCACGCGGGGCGAACGGCTTCTCAGCGCCCGTGAAGATGTTCTTGAACTGAACCATGCCCGCATTCGTGAACAGCAGGGTCGCGTCGCCCTGCGGCACCAGCGAGGATGACGGCTTCACCACATGGTCGGTCTTGGCGAAATAGTCGAGGAAGCCGGCGCGGATGGCGTTCACGCTCGCCGGCGCAGAAGACTTGGAAGGCGAGCTTTTAGACGTCATCGGCAGGCTCCTGAGGTCATGAAAGCCGCTCCGCCTCTGGAAGGCGGCCGCTTGCCCCACGACCGATTACTTAAGGTCCCGGCGCCAGCCATCCCAGCCCGGCTCGGGGACCAAGGGCGGTATAAGGCCCACACCCGCCACAGGCAACGCCGGGGCGGCGCGCCGAAATGGCCAAGCGCCCCAGAAAACACCTCGAACCCCGCTCCAAACGCAGAAGACGCCGGTCATACGACCGACGCCTCCCTGCACTGCCATGCAATTAGCCAAAACCAGCTGCGAACCCGGCTTCGACCAGATCAGCCTTTCTTGGACGGCTTGGCCGTGACCGGCGCGTCGCCATCATCTTCCCCGTCGCTATTGTCGTCGCCCGGCTCCAGCGCGAGCAGATTCTCGGAGATGATGCCGGCATTCTTCCGGATCGCATCCTCGATCTCCATCGCGGTCACCGGATTGTCTTTGAGGAATTTCCGGGCGTTTTCGCGGCCTTGGCCAATCCGCTGGGAACCGTAGGAGAACCACGAGCCCGACTTCTCGATCACATTGGCCTTCACGCCGAGATCGATCAACTCACCCGTCTTGGAAATCCCCTCCCCGTAGATGATGTCGAACTCGACCTGCCGGAACGGCGGGGCGACCTTGTTCTTGACCACTTTCACGCGGGTCTGGTTGCCGATGACTTCGTCACGCTCCTTGATCTGCCCGATGCGGCGGATGTCGAGGCGAACCGAAGCATAGAATTTCAGCGCGTTCCCGCCCGTCGTCGTTTCAGGCGAGCCGTACATAACGCCGATCTTCATGCGGATCTGGTTGATGAAGATCACCATGGTCTTCGACTTCGAAACCGACGCCGTGATCTTGCGCAACGCCTGGCTCATCAAACGCGCCTGAAGGCCTGGCAGGCTATCGCCCATCTCACCTTCGAGTTCGGCGCGCGGCGTGAGGGCTGCAACCGAGTCGATCACCAGCACGTCCACCGCGCCCGACCGCACCAGCGTATCGGCGATCTCAAGCGCCTGTTCGCCCGTGTCCGGCTGCGAGACCAGCAGGTCATCGAGGTCAACGCCAAGCTTGGCGGCATAGATCGGATCGAGCGCGTGTTCGGCGTCGATGAAGGCGCCGACGCCGCCATTCTTCTGGGCTTCAGCCAGAACATGCAAGGCCAAGGTCGTCTTGCCCGAGCTTTCCGGCCCGTAGATCTCAATGATCCGGCCGCGAGGCAGACCGCCAATGCCCAGCGCCACGTCGAGGCTGAGCGAGCCGGTCGACAAAGCTTCGACATCCATCGAGGCGTTGGTGCCCAGACGCATGATCGAGCCCTTGCCGAAATTGCGCTCAATCTGGCTGAGCGCCGTTTCCAGCGCCTTCTGCTTATCCATGCCCTTGTCTTCCACCAGCTTCAGAGAGGCCGCTGCCATCTTCATCTCCACATCTGCCATGCTGGCTGAAGGGCGGCAAATGCCGCCGATTCCCAGCCCGTCTTGAGATTTATGTACTACAAATGTTCTCGTGAACAAAGCATGAAAACGTTGACGGACTGAACTATTTCGGAGGCCCAAGCTGTGGGGGTCCACGGATCCTCAAGACCCATCGGTAGAAGACCGGCGCGATTGGCTGCTGCTACGGCGTCTATCCTTCACACGGCTGACGCCGCCGCCGCCGAAATTGCTACTCGGCAACTACCCCACATTGATCGCGCTATGACCGCTGCAACACCTATTTGGACGCGGTGAAGACCCAAAAGCGGTTCAGCAGGAAATTGACCGTCAGTGAGACGCCTGCGCCAATGACGATATAGACCGCCGCCAGCAGCGTCTCGGGATCATAGATCGCCTCCATCGCCGCGATCACGCCGATGCGCGCCGTAAACGCCGCCGCCAACGCCGCCATGTTCCGCACAAACCGTCCCGCGGATGCGCGCGATTCCGCACGCTTGAACGTCCAGTGCTCGTGCACGAAATACGCGCCCACGCCCAAAACGATGAAACTGATCCCCGCGGCAAGCCACACCGGCAGGCCCAACGCCTCGCGCAGGATCATGGCCAGCACCAGATCGAGCGTAAAGGCGCCAACCGCGGCGACAAGATAGCGGACAGACGCGCGCCCTGTGGGGCGGCTTTCGCGAGAAAGGTCGCGGTACGCGTTCACAAGAGATTGCCCTGCACGACCAACACCTTGCCGGCCGCGAACATTTAAGCAACCGAATGCTGCTCAATCATGAATGGCCCTAGCGGCAAGAAGACACTAACAACCGCGAGCGACACGCTGATCGCGGCCTGGCTCGCCGAATCTTTCTTTGTCGCACGCTGCAAACAAGCTATTGTCGAACTCCGGACCCGCGCCCAGCGGCAGCGAACCTGTCGTAGAGAGAAAGCGGCGCCGAGGGGAGGTTCGCCGTGCTCATGCAAGACAAACTGCGTTCGACCGAAGCTGCAAAATCAGGAGCTGTTGGAAGGCGAGATGCGTTGCGCCTACTGGCGGGCGGCGGCTTGGCCGCGAGCCTTGTGTCCTTAACCTCGCTGCCCGCGTGGGCGCAGACGGCTCGCAATATCGATCCGGCGAAGCTTCTGTTCCTCGAAGGCGAGGATCAGGTCTACGCGTTCGGGAACATCGACAAGCTCTATCCGACGCGGGCCTTCACACGCGGAGCCAGTGTCTTTGCGCTGCCAAAGGCGAACAGCGAACTGGATATCAAGTTCGACCATGAGGGCCGCTCGTGGACGACGGCCGAGTTCATGACCCACAACCGGGTCGCAGGTCTTGTTGTCGTGCGCGACGGACGGATCATTCTCGAACGCTATGGTCTCGGCCAGAACGCGGCGACGAAATGGACATCGTTCTCGGTGGCGAAATCGCTCACCTCGAGCCTTGTCGGCGCCGCGATCAAGGACAAGCATATCAAGTCCGTGCTCGAGCCCGTCACGACCTACCTTCCAGTTTTGAAAGGGACGGCTTTCGACGGGGCCATCATCCGCGACCTGCTGCGCATGTCTGGCCCCGAGGCGTGGGTCGAGGATTATCTGCAGCCGGATTCGGACGTGAACCAGCACCTCGCGATCATTGCGAGCCGGAACAAGAAAGGCGCGATGCTGGAGCACATGACGCGTCTCAAGCGAGTCCGGGGATCCGGCACGATCAACGAGTACCGCACGGGTGAGTCATACATTCTCGGCGAGATCGTCGCTGCAGCGATCGGAAGCCCTCTTTCGCCCTATGTGACGGAGAAGATCTGGAAGCCGTTCGGCATGGAGGCCGATGGCTACTGGATGCTCACGGGCGAAGGCGGAACGGAGTGGGGCGGCGGCTGTTTCAGCGCGACCTCGCGGGACTATGCGCGCTTTGGGCAGTTCATTCTCGGCGGCGGCGTCGCCGGCGGCCGTCAGATCCTTCCCGATGGCTGGGTCGCGGAAGCGACGGAGGCGTCAGCGCCATCAGGGCCAGAGGGCCGCAAGACGGCCTACGGCTATCAATGGTGGATCACCGAACCCGGCCGGGCGTTCCGCGCCGTCGGCGTCTTTGGCCAGCAGGTTCAGATCGTGCCGCACCAGAAACTGGTGATCTCGATCCAGAGCGCCTGGCCCAAGCCGGGCGTTCCGGTAAACGGCGCCCTCGCCACGGCCTTCGTCAACGCCATCCGAAATGCCGTTGCCTGATCGGCAGGTTCAGCGATCACCGGGGGCGCCCGGACAAAGCAGCAAGGTCACGCATGATCTCTCATGCGTGACCGACGACCTCTCGCCACTCGCGCGTCCCATGCTATGTCTGCCCCAGACCCGAGGGAGACATCCATGCGCTTCGCCAGCTTCATCACCGCGTCGGCCTTTGCGCTGAGCCTTGCTGCCTGCAACGAAAGCGCGCCGGCTGCGCCTGCGCCCGATCCGGCCATCGCTGCCGCCGCAACCGAAACCGCCGTTACAGAAGCTCTCGCCAAGCGCGATGCCGAAGCCATCGCCCTTCACGCCGACGCCGGCCCGGCTGTCTACTTCGTCAACCTGCGCGACGGCATGACGGTGCCGCAATCCTTCCGCGTCGTCTTCGGCGCCTATGGCATCGGCGTCGCCCCAGCCCTGGTCGACAAGCCGAACACAGGCCACCATCACCTCCTCATCGACACGGAAATGAGCGCCGAGGAAATGCAGTTCGCCATCCCGAACGATGCGCAACACATGCATTTCGGCGGCGGCCAGACCGAAGTGGTGCTTCAGCTCGGGCCCGGTCAGCACACGCTTCAGCTGGCTTTCGGCGACATGAACCACGAGCTGCACAAGCCCACGCACATTATGTCCCAGAAAATTACGCTGACGGTGCAGTAGGCTTACTTGTGGCCGCGCGCACGCAGCAAGCCGGCGATCGCTTCGGCGAGCGTCGTATCGGCGTAGGGCTAGCGCACGATCGGCACAGACTTCATCGATTCAGGCGCCATCACTGTGTCGCCATAGGTCGAAGCTCTTGCGTGGCGTAAGGCGATCGCCCACTGCACAATTTCCTCAACTCGCGTATGGGCTTCGTCTGTCGCGCGCTTCAGGGCGAAACGGCGATCCCCGATCGCCTGACCCGCCGCTGCCCCCGCCAGATGCATCAACTCAAGCTTTGTCCGCACTCAGCCGCGTTCGAGTTGTCGAACCTGACGCCCAGCCCGCCAAATTCGCCCAAAAACCATGAAACTTCAGACGAGTTGTCCCCGCGCTGTCCTAAAATAATTCGCCGCGGCGAGCTGGCGAATCTGTGATCCCCATCCCCGCCTGCCAGCCCAGCCGCCATCTTGAGCCACAGCTCCGAAGGGCCACATGTGACGCCATGAACCACATCAAGACATTCATGCTGCTAGCGGCCATGACCGCCCTCTTTGTCGGCGTCGGCTACCTCATTGGCGGGCCGACCGGCATGGCCGTGGCCTTCGCCTTCGCCCTGATCGGCAACCTGATCAGCTACTGGAACGCCGACAAGATCGTGCTCTCCATGTACCGGGCGCAGGAAGTCACCGCCAACCATCCTGACGCTCGCGTCCGCACGTACGCCAACGACGTGCGTGAGATGGCCCAAGGCGCCGGCATGCCATTGCCGAAGATCACCATCATCGAAAGCGACCAGCCCAACGCCTTCGCCACCGGCCGCGACCCGGCCCACGCCGCCGTCGCCGCGACCACTGGCCTCCTCACCATGCTCGATCGTCGAGAGATCCGCGCCGTCATGGGCCACGAGCTGGCGCACGTGAAGAACCGTGACACGCTGACCATGACGGTCACCGCCACCATCGCCGGCGCCATCTCGGCGCTCGCCAACTTCGCCTTCTTCTTCGGCGGCAATGACCGCGAACGTCCGGGCGGAATCATCGGCGTCATTGCCATCGCGATCCTCGCCCCCATGGCCGCCGCCCTCGTGCAGATGGCGATCAGCCGTGGCCGCGAATACGAAGCGGACGCCGGCGGGGCCGAAATCTCGGGCGATCCGCAGGCGCTCGCCTCCGCCCTCCAGAAGATCGACGCCTACGCCCGCGGCGGCCGCGTCAACATCCAGGCCGAGCGCAATCCGGCAACCGCGCACATGTTCATCATCAACCCGCTGAACGGCCATGGCGCCGACAACCTGTTCTCGACCCACCCGTCGACCAGCAACCGCGTCGCCGCGCTCAGCCAGAAATTCAGCGGAAACACCACCAGCCCGCCCCCTGACATGGTCACATCAACGCGCAAGCGCTCCCCCGGCCCGTGGGATCAACAAGCGCAGGCGCGCAAACCCGGCCCCTGGGGCTGATCGCTCGGGTCGCCGAAAGCGATGGACTTGTGAGCCCCTCAAAGGCCATGTTGCCCCAGCCTTTGAGGGGACACGCATGAAACGTTCTGCTGCTTGGCTGGCGCTTGTAGTTCTTGCCGCCTGCTCGCCGCAACCATCCGCCAGCGGCCCGGAAGCGATGGTCGCTGCGATTTACGAACCGCTGGTCAAGAGCAAGGGCCAGAAAGCCACACTCATCGCCGCAGTCCCGATGACGGCCGACCTCAAGGATCTCGTCTCCCGCGCCGAAGCCACAGCCGACGATACGATGCCGGTCTTCGACGGCGACGTCGCCGGCAATTGCCAGGACTGCGCCGGCTTCACCGACCTGAAGATCGCTCCCGCGGCGGACGACACTAGCGGCGCTGACTCACGCAAAGTCATCGAAGCAACGTTCACCATTCAGGACGGGCAACGCACCGTTTACTGGGACATGGTCCAGACCCCTCAAGGCTGGCGCGTGGACAACATCATGTCGGAAGGCTTCAATCTCCGCAGCATTGCGAACACTGTGATCGCGCAGACGCCCCGTCCCGAAGGCGATGAAGCCGTAGAATGCCTTGGCTATCTCGCACTCGAGATCGAGATCCTGAGGAAGGCAAAGCCGCCAGGCGACACCGCCCCGTTCGAAGCCGCCTACATAGCCTGGCGCAAGAAGGCGGAAGGCCTTTTCACGCCGGAAGCTCTCAAACCCTATTTCAACTCAGTGGTTGCAGTAGTTGGCAGCGTCCCCGCCAAACAGCGTGGCGTCAAAATAAGCACCTGCACCACCAACGCCCCGGCTCAATAACACGCCGCAGCGCCTCACCCGTTCTCCATCGCCGCCAGGCGCTCGGCCTGATCTTCTGCGTGCAGTGCGTCCAGCATCTCGTCGATGTCGCCCTCGATGAACTTATCGAGGCTGTAGAGCGTGACGTTGATCCGGTGATCCGTCACCCGACCCTGCGGGAAGTTATAGGTGCGGATGCGCTCCGAACGATCGCCCGACCCCACCTGCAGCTTGCGCGCTTCCGACCGCGCCGTGTCCTTCATCTCGCGTTCGCGTTCGTAAAGGCGGATCTTCAGCTGCTCCATCGCCTTGCGGCGGTTCTCATGCTGCGACTTCTCCGATGACGTCACGACGATATTGGTCGGCAGGTGCGTGATGCGCACCGCCGAGTCCGTCTTGTTGACGTGCTGGCCGCCCGCTCCAGAGGACCGATACGTGTCGATGCGGATATCCTGGTCGCGCACCTCGATATTCACTTCCTCCGGCACCGGCAGGATCGCAACCGTCGCCGCCGACGTATGAATGCGCCCCTGCGCCTCGGTCGCCGGCACGCGCTGCACGCGATGCACGCCGCTCTCGAACTTCATGCGCCCGAACACCCCCGCGCCGTTCACCTGAGCGACCACCTCCTTGTAGCCGCCCATCTCACCTTCCGTCGCCGACACCAGCTCGATCGACCATTTCCGTCCCTGAGCGTAGCGCTGGTACATCCGCCAGAGATCGCCCGCGAACAGCGCGGCCTCGTCGCCGCCCGTGCCCGCTCGCACTTCGATGATCGCGGAGCCTTCATCGTCCGCATCCTTCGGCAGCAGCATCAGCTGCATCTCGCGCTCGATATCCGGCAGCCTCGCCTTGAGCTCGCCGCGTTCCTCGATCGCCATGTTGACGAAATCACGATCGGCCGTCGTATCCTCGATCAGCGCCTCGGCCTCGGCCAGCTGCCCGCGCAGCATCAGCACTTCGCGCGCCTTCTCGGCCACGCGCTTCAGTTCAGAGTGATCGCGCGACAGCTGCACGATCTCCTTGGCGTCCGTCGCAACGCCCATGCGCGCCTCGACCTGCTCGAAGCGGTCGATCATCTGTCGCAAACGGCTTTCGGGCAGGGTCGCCATGGAGGTCCTTCACGGGAAGGCGCCCCATATGGGCCAAGCCCGGCGACAGGTCCAGACCCCGCCCGTTTACTGCGGCAATGGCGGGCAATCTGGGTCGCGGTCCTGATAACCCGTGCAGCCGAACTTGTCGGCGCCGCGCAGCCAGCCGTCGGAACCGGTGTCGCGCTTGATCTGGATCCACAGACCCGCGCCTTCCGGCTCGGGAGCCTGCACGGCGTCAAAGTCGATAACTTCATCGACGGCGGCGTCGCCAACCGCTTCCGGATCGCACCACGACGCGATGACGCCGCTGCTCCAGATGTCGTAACAGCCCTCGCCGTGCGATGTGAGCAGGAACACGACATCGCCGGTTGCGAAATGCTTGCGGCCCTCGCGAACCACGCCACGAACGGGCGGGAGATGTTCCTCCCGGCTCACAATCTCCACCCACTCGCCCGCTTCGATCCCGCCAACGACCGCCGCGCCCGACCCGGCCCTGTCGAAAAGGTCCACGCTTTCATAAGCCTTTATCCTGCCCGCGAGGTAGCACCCCTCGCCGGGACAAGCCTCCTTCGCGATGTAGAAACCGTTCACAGTCGGCGGCGCATCCCCAGTCGGCGCCAATGCAGCTCTCCGCGGGGCCGATGGTCCTTCTGCGCTTGCCACTGGCGTTTCAGGAGGTTGCGGCGCCTTGCTGTCGGAGCACGCGCCAGACAAAAGCGCCAATATCAGAAGACTGCCGCGGTTCATCGTGTGGCCACTGCTGGGCGGACTTAAATCCCGAACAGCGCCATCACGTTGCGGATCGCGATGATTCCCAGCACCAACGAGCCGAGGTTGAACACGGCAAAGCGCAGCGGCACGAAATTCGTCGTGATCTGAATGAAGCTGTGAACGACGCGGATCGCCACATAGGCCCAGGCGAGCCCGGCATTCAGATCATCCGACACGCCGCTGAGATGCGTATAGACGCACAGCGCATAGAAGATCGTCGGCTGCTCGTGCAGGTGGTTGTAATTGTCCGCCACCCACACTGCCTTGGGCGCCATCGGCGGCAAGCTGGCGAAGGATTCCGACCCCTTGATCTTCGCCGGATCGATGCCAGCCTTGCGCATCGCCGGAATCCGCCGGACGTACAGCCACACCAGAACCACCAGCGTCCAGATGACCAGCGCCAGCACCGGCGCCATCATGTTGGTCAATGCCTGCGGCATGCCGTCCTCCCGATTGAACCCCGCCGCAAACTAGTGAGCCCAGCCACAAACGCTAGCGGAAATCGCGACCTCCGCCGCCGCCTCGCGCAGGCACGTCCGGCACAGGCAATCGCCAAAGCGCGACTCGCTCGGCTTCGGCAGCGGCAATGTCACGGCCTCCTCCCCGCACCAGCACGGCCCGTCGAGCGTGCATCCGAACGTTGCGCCGCAACGTTCACAGGTCGTTTGGCGCCCAACGGACGCAGTCCCATCCATGACGTCCCTCCGCCCATTCTCGGCCCTCGAGCGTAGACACGCAAAGCAATGGCGGGCTAGCCTCCGGCCGGGTCGCAGCATCGGGTGTCCGCATGAAACGTCTTCTGGTTACGTCAGCTCTGGCTTCGATGCTCTGCGCCTGCGCCACCGCCACTCCGACCGGATCAACAGCCTCCACCGCCGCGAAATCACCGCAAGAAGCGGAGATCCTTGCCACGGTCGACACCTTCCTGCTTGCCATCGGCAACCACGACGATGAGGCGCTCGAGGAAGTTCTCATTACCGAAGGCGTGTCGTGGATCCAGACCATCAAGCCCGGCGAAGAAGGCAAGGTCCAGCCCTACACCAACGAAGGCATGCTTGAACCCGACCCCGATGCAGACCCGTTCATCGAGCGCTACTGGAATCCCACGGTCACTGTGCGCGGCGGCCTCGCCCAGGTCTGGGCGCCCTACGAGCTACGCGACAATGGCGAGCAAGTGCATTGCGGCATCGATGCGTTCGATCTCGTCCACCTCGACGGCGCCTGGCGCGTCGCTTCTATCCTGTCGACGATGGAGCCAGACGCCTGCGCCAAGCTGATGCCGCCCTCGCCCGCCGCCATGCGCCCCCGCGACGGCTGGAAGGAAACGCGTAACGAGTAGGCCCAATCGTCACTTCTCGAGCTGCGAAAGATCGCGCACCGCTCCGGTATCGGCGGAGGTGACCAGCGCTGCGTAGGCCTTCAACGCAGCAGATACCACCCGCTTGCGATCCTTTGGCGTATACGCCGCCTTCCCCCGCGCTTCTTCCGCGCGACGGCGATGGCCGATCACGTCATCTGGCACAGCCAGCCTGATTGAGCGGTTGGGGATGTCGATCTCGATCGGATCGCCCTCTTCGACCAGCGCGATCAGCCCGCCCGAAGCCGCCTCAGGCGACGCATGCCCGATGCTGAGCCCGGACGTTCCGCCTGAGAACCGCCCGTCCGTCAGCAGCGCGCATGCTTTCCCGAGCCCGCGCGACTTCAGATAGGTCGTCGGATACAGCATCTCCTGCATCCCCGGCCCGCCCTTCGGCCCCTCATAGCGGATCACGACAACATCGCCCGCCACGATCTTGTTGTTCAGGATCGCCGCCGCCGCTTCGTCCTGGCTCTCGAACACACGCGCGACGCCGTTGAACTTCCAAATCTCTTCATCGACGCCGGCCGTCTTCACGATGCAGCCCTTCTCCGCGATGTTCCCGTAGAGCACCGCAAGACCGCCATCCTTCGTGAACGCATTCTCCTTCGAACGGATCACGCCCTTCACCCGGTCGCGGTCCAGCTCCGGCCAGCGCTTCTCCTGGCTGAACGCCACCGTCGTGCGCACGCCGCCCGGCGCCGCCTTGAAGAAGGTCTCGACCTCTTCATCGTTCGACTGCCGGATATCCCAGTACGCAATCGCATGGCCCAGCGTCGGCGAATGCACCGTACTGGCGTCCGTGTTCAGCAGCCCGCCCCGCGCCAGCTCGCCCAGGATGCTCATGATCCCGCCAGCGCGATGCACATCCTCGATGTGAACCGTCGACAATGCCGGCGCCACCTTGCAGATGCATGGCGTCGCCCGCGAGATGCGATCGATGTCGTCCATCGTGAAATCGATCCCGCCTTCCTGCGCCGCAGCCAGGATGTGCAGAACCGTGTTCGTCGAACCGCCCATCGCCACATCGAGCGCCATCGCATTCTCGAACGCCTGCTTCGTCGCCACATTGCGCGGCAGAACGCTCATATCGTCCTTCTCGTAATGGCGACGCGTGATGTCCACGATCAGGCGGCCAGCGCGCTTGAACAGCCGCTCGCGATCCTTGTGCGTCGCCACCACCGTGCCATTGCCCGGCAGCGACAGACCCAGCGCTTCCGTCAGGCAGTTCATAGAATTGGCCGTGAACATGCCCGAGCAGGATCCGCAAGTCGGGCAAGCCTCAGCCTCCACCGCCGCCACCTGCGCATCCGAGATCCGATCATCACCCGCCTGCATCATCGCATCGATCAGGTCGAGCTTGTGCTCCTTCGAGACGCCGGTCTTCTCGTCCTTCCAGACGACCTTGCCCGCTTCCATCGGCCCGCCCGAGACGAACACCGCCGGAATGTTGAGCCGCATCGCTGCATTCAGCATGCCCGGTGTGATCTTGTCGCAATTGGAGATGCACACCATCGCATCCGCACAGTGCGCATTGACCATGTACTCCACCGAGTCCGCGATCAGGTCGCGGCTGGGCAGGGAGTACAGCATCCCGCCATGTCCCATCGCAATGCCGTCATCGACCGCGATGGTGTTGAACTCCTTCGCGACACCGCCCGCCGCCTCGATCTCGCGCGCGACCAGCTGGCCCATGTCCTTCAAGTGGACGTGCCCCGGCACGAACTGGGTGAACGAATTCACCACCGCGATGATCGGCTTCGAGAAGTCGCCATCCTTCATGCCGGTCGCGCGCCAAAGCGCGCGTGCGCCAGCCATGTTGCGGCCGAAAGTCGTGGTGCGTGAACGGTAAGCGGGCATGGGCCTAGCTAAAAAGGCAAAACCGCCCCTTCCGCAAGAAAAAAGAGCCGCGGAGGGGCCATTCCTTGCCTTTCCCGCCGAATGGGGCGCCCGACAAACCGGCGCCTCATGGCCCACCCCGGCGAAAGCCGGCATCCAGGGCCTGCGCGCCTCGGCCCATCTTAGGCGGCAACCGCATCCAGCGCCGCAAGCGCCGCCCGCAGCGTGTCCGCCGACGCCAGCAGTCCGGCCTGCTCCTCGGGGGTAAGGTCTGGCGTCAGAACGCGCTCAACCCCCGCCGCACCAAGCACGCAAGGCAGGCTCAGATAGATATCGGAGACGCCATACTGGCCGGTCATTAGCGTCGAAACCGGCAGCACGGCCTTTTCATCGCGCAGGACCGCTTCACAAATACGTACGGTCGCCGTCGCAACGCCAAACGAGGTGTATCCCTTGCCCGCGACGATGCGGTAACCCGCCTGCCGCACATCGTCGGCAAGCGCAGCCTGATCAAACGCCTGCCCTCCCCCGAACTGCTCCAGGCTCAGCCCGCCAATCCTGACCGTGGAGAACGCCGCGAGCTCGCTGTCGCCATGCTCGCCCAGCACATCGCCATCGACCGACGCCGGCGCCACATTGAGCCGTTCGGCAAGCAGCTGCCGCAGCCTGCTCGAATCGAGCAGCGTGCCCGTTCCGATAACGCGCCCCGCCGGCAAACCGGCGTGTCTCAGCGTCACCAGCGCCATCAGATCGACCGGATTGGCGGCGACAATGATCACGCCATCAAAGCCTGCATCCGCCAGCTGCTTCACGCATGCCGTCACGATTGCTGCGCTTTGCGAAGCGACCGACAGCCGCGTCTGCGCGCCATGCGTCGCCGCACCTGCAGTGATCACCGCAATCCGCCCGGAAGCCGCATCATCATACCCGCCCGCCCATATCCGCGCCGGGCGCGCCAGGGCATTCGCATGCGAAAGATCGTCCGCCTCCGCCTCGGCGAGCGCCGCGTCGCTGTCGATGAGCACGATCTCCCGGAACAGCGCGCGCAACATGAGCGCGTAGGCCGTGGTTGCGCCGACATGCCCGGCGCCAATGATCGCAACGCGCTCGCGTGGAGGCATGCTAGCTTCTTTCATCAATCTGCGCACGGCGCGCTATGCAAGAAATCCCGACCAGCGTCGATCACCGCACAGCCATCACGACGCAGACGATGGTAGGCAGCCACGGATCAGCGCGAGCGGCTTGGCGTCAATCAAACGACACGCGAATTCTGCCAGAGTGCTGGTGTAGCACACCCACATGTGTTGGGGTTGAAGCCTTACATGCAAAGGCGCCAAGCGATGAAAGCCGAAGCCCGTCCTGCTCCCTCAACGGTCAGAGAGCGTGCGCAAAGACTGTGCGCCACCGTACAGACCGGCGACATCCGCCTTACGCAAAAGGGCCGCATGCGTCAGGACCCCGCTTCCAGCTGGATGAACTTCAGCGCCACACAAACCATCTCGACGACAGAGTGTTCATTTGATTGGCGCGCACGCACTGGTCCCTTCGGCATGATCTCTGTCCGCGACGCGCTCGTCGATGGCGAAGGCGCACTGGATGTGAAGGCGTTGGGCTTCATTCCGATTGCCCACATCAACGCCTCGCCAGCTCTCACGCGCGGCGAGCTGATGCGCTATCTTGCCGAGCTGCCCCTTGCCCCCGCCGCAATTCTCGCCAACCCGTCCCTGAGCTGGCGAAGTGACGGCGCCGACCGTCTGATCGTCTCCGCAGGCATCCACGATAAGGCAGCCGAGGTCAGCTTCACGCTGGACGGCGAAGGACGTATCGCGACCATTTTCGCAAACCGGCCACGCGGTCTCAAAAATGATTTCACGTCCACGCCATGGCACGGCCGCTTCACCGATTATCGCCAGCGCCTTGGCGTCTGGCTGCCGTTCGCCGCTGAAGTCGGCTGGACCATCAATGGAGCGGAATTCATCTACTGGGAAGGCCGCATGCAGAGCTGGGCCGTCAGCGGGTAACTGACGGCCCGATACTCAGGTTTCCAGTTCGACATCCCAGTAGAGATAGTCGAGCCAGGTGTCGTGCAGGTGGTTCGGCGGGAATTTGCGTCCCTGCTCCTGCAGCTGGAACGTCGTCGGCCGGTGCGGGCGATGGCTCGGATGCATGCCGATGTCATGCGCCAGCCGCCCGCCCTTGCGCAGATTGCAGGGGCTGCACGCAGCCACGATGTTCTCCCAGCTCGTCCGCCCGCCCTTGGAGCGCGGGATGAGGTGGTCGAACGTCAGGTCTTCGTGCGATCCGCAATAGGCGCACTTGAAGCCATCGCGCAGGAATACGTTGAACCGCGTGAACGCCGGCTGGCGGTCCTGCTTCACGAATTCCCGCAGCGCGATCACCGAGGGCAGCTTCATCGTCAGCGACGGCGAATGCACATACTGGTCGTACTCCGCCACCACGTCGACACGCTCGAGGAAGACGGCTTTCACCACCTCCTGCCACGGCCACAGCGACAGCGGATAATACGACAGCGGTCGGAAATCTGCGTTGAGCACAAGCGCCGGAAATGCATTCGGCGCGGTCGAAACTAGTTGGGTCATGTGTACCCGTCGTCTTTGGACGGTCAGGCGGGCGCCACTCGCCGGACACATCCGGTTCCCCAGCCGCGCCACATGGCTCCAGCGGTCAGGGTCAGTTGATTCTATGCCATAACATCGTGACAGGGCGGCTACATGTCCAGTCTCTCCGTTCCCCAACGGCAGTTTTCGCGCGCTGCGTGCCTGGAAAACTGCAGAAACAGGCGCCGCCATCGCACCACGCCCGCCCATGATGTCGGGCGCGGCGTTGATTCAGGCCTGAGATGGCCGGTATGTCATGTAGGGCGACGGCGCGAAGCGGGAGCTCATATGAAACGGCGAACCTTGCTTGTCGGCGGCGGAGCGGCGGTTCTGGCCGGCGGGGCGCTGGCCGGAAGCTTCGCAATGACCGGTTCGGCAGCCGATTATGCACGCGCCATGGAAACGCTTCGCGCGCCGCTTGGCGGCGGCCCGGACCTGGATGGCGTCATTCGCTATGCGACGCTCGCCGCGAACGGCCACAACACGCAGCCATGGCGTTTCCACGCGTCCGGCCAGACCATCCGCATTTCGCCTGACCTGTCCCGGCGGACCCCGGCCGTCGATCCCGACGACCACCATCTTTACGCCAGCCTCGGCTGCGCTGCGGAAAATCTGGCGCTTGCCGCCGCCGCCCGTGGACTGTCGGGAAACCCGCGCTTCGATCCGGCGAGCAACGCCGTCGTGTTCGACTATAGGACCGGCGCCGGCCAGCCCTCGCCCCTCTGCGACGCCATCCCGAAACGCCAGTCGACGCGCGCCGATTTCGATGGCCGCTTGGTCTCAACAACAGATCTCTCAGCGCTCGAACGCGCCGCGCAGGTCCCCGATGTCTCGCTCGTTTTGTTCGCGGATCGCGCAAGCATCGATCGCGTGCGCGACCTCATCATCGCCGGCAACACGGCGCAGATGGCGGACAAGACTTTCCTCGCCGAGCTCAAATCGTGGATCCGTTTCAACCCGAACGCTGCGCTTCAACGTGGCGACGGCCTGTTCAGCGCCTCGAGCGGCAATCCCGCTCTGCCCGGCTGGCTTGCCGGCCCGATGTTTGACCTTGCCTTCACTGCCGACGCAGAAAACAAGAAATACATCGGCCAACTCGACACGTCGGCAGGCGTCGCCGTCTTCATCGGCGCCCGGGCAGACCCGGCAAGCTGGTTCGCCGTCGGTCGCGCCTGCCAGCGCTTTGCGCTTCAGGCGACGGCCCTCGGCCTCAAATGCTCCTTCGTGAACCAGCCCGTCGAGGTCGCGAGCTTCCGCCCTGAACTCGCGACCCTCGTAGGCATGCCGGGACAACGGCCCGACATCGTCATGCACTACGGCTACGGACCCAACCTGCCAATGTCCCCGCGTCGTCCCGTTGCAGACGTGATCGATACCTGACCGTCATGCCCCGCCCCGCTGCGCATCGCGCGCCGCGTTGATGTACGACCACAGCATGTGCGCCGCCACGCCCCGGTAAGGCCGCCACCGCTCGCTCGTCTTGAGAAACTTCTTCGGCGGATGCCGTTTCCGCTCGCCCGAAATCATCCGGTAAGCCTCCGACAGCCCGATATCGGCGTGCGGAAACACGTCCCACCGCCCGAGGCAAAACATAAGATAGACATCCGCCGTCCACGGACCAATGCCTTTCACCGCCACCAGCTCAGTCTGCGCGGCCTCGTCGCTGGCCCGCGCGATCCGGCGGAAATTCAGCGCCCCGCTCTCCACAGCCTCGGCGATCGACCGGATGTGCGCGATTTTCGGCCGCGACAACCCGCACGCGCGCAACGCATCGATATCGGCCGCCAGCACAGTCTTGGGCGACACCTTCCCCAGCAACACCTCGACCCGTCCCCAGATCGTCCCTGCCGCCTTGGTTGAGAGCTGCTGGTACGCGATGATCCGCGCCAGCCCCGCATAATCCGGCGCCCGCGTCCGCCATTCCGGCACGCCGACAAACTCATGCGCCGCCTTGATGATCGCGCACTCCTTCGCCAGCACCTTCACCGCGCGCGAAAGCTGCTTCCGGTCGGTGACGTCGAGGTCTGAAACAAAGGAAACCTTGGCCATCCGCCTAGCTTCCACTCAAAGCGGAAACCCACAAGCCACGCTGAAGCACCCTGCTGACACTCCCCCGGCATCAGCCCGGCGCACACCACAGGCACCAATACTCCGGCGGCCGGAAGAACGTCACCAGGCGCCCGAACACGATCACCAGGAGCCAGCACGACAGCGACACCGCCCCGATCACCCGCGCCCGCACCGGCGGCGCCTCATCCGCCCCCGCCGCATTCACGCCCGCCGACGCCGTCGCATAGAACATCGCCATATTCGCGCCCGCGATCGCCATCAGCATGATCTTCATCTGCATCGCAGGGTTGTAGATATACTGCCCCGGCGCGGTCACCACGAACAGGAAGCCCGTCGTCGCGCACATCAGATAGCCCGCGATTCCGAACGGCACGAGCCGGTGCAATTCCTTCATCGTCACGCCGCGCGCCACGCCCATCATGCGCAGGTCGAACATCCCCACCGCGCCGATCAGCAGGCACAGCCCGTAGAAATGGATGATCTCCGCAATGGGCCATCCCCATTTCGTGTTCATCATCCCGAAGATGCCGACATCCGTCGCCCACTGCTCGATCGCAATCGGATCAAAGATTGGATCCATCACGACACCAGCAGGATCGTGTAGGTGTGCAGCAGCAGCTTGCCCGCCGCCACGCCGCTCAGCCACAGCACCAGCGCCGCAACCCCCAACGACCGCCCCCAGGTCGGCAGCGCCATGCCCTGCTCGGCCAGCGGAAACAGCCGCCGCGCCATCGCCCGCACCAGAAACGCCGCCCCGATCAAGCAGGTGAACTTCAACGCGAACACCGGATTTGTCAGCGCCTTCGCCGGATAGCCGATCAGCAGCGCAATGCCCGACACGATGGCCATCACCACGCCAACCCACATTACCGGAAAGAAGCCGCGAAACTTGTCGAACCGCGTCGCCCCCGCCACGCCGATCGCCCGCAGCGACACGACAATCCCGCCCCCGATCAGCAACGCCATCCCGATCGAATGAAAGATCAGCGCGATGAAATACGCATACAGATCTTCCCGCATCCAAATGGAGAACGGCGTCTGCTCGATGCTGGCGAAAATCGGGTCCATTGCCGCCAAGCTGGCACACGCAAGAAACCAAGTCATCTGCGGAGCGGGCGTCTCGCGGACGCACAAAAAGACGGCGGGAAAGCAGCCACGCCGCTTTCCCGCTTCTGTATCATCACCTGTGTCACGCCCACCGAGAACGGACGCGCCCTAGCGGCTTATTCGTCGGCGACGCCTGCGAAGATCGCCTTGCGCTTGCCGTTCTGCTTGCCCTCGCGCTCGAACTGGCGGGCGCCGCTCATCATGTTGAACATGCTGTAATTGCCTTCGTGGCAGGCATATTCATAGAGCGGCTCGTGCGAGACGTTGAGCGGCATCTCGCCCTTCCACGGCTGCTTGTAGCGGGTGGGATCCTCGACCGTGAATTGATAGATGATCTGGCCATCGGCGGCGCGCGTGAAGCGCTCGGTCACTTTCCCCTTGGCGGAGATCAGGCTGCGCTGACGCGGCTCGACATTGGTCGTCTCCACCACAAGCGTGTTCCCTTCATAGTGTCCAACCGCATCGCCGCCCCACTTCGGGACATCGTTGGGATTGCGCGTGCCTTCGATCGAAATGATTCGCACATCGTGAACCATCTCGCCCAGGATCATCACATGCGTCGGGCTCTGCACGATCTGCAGCGTGTTATTGTACATTGTGTTGGTGATCACCGGCCCCGGACCGTTCAGCCACACGCAACGCTCGGCATTGCCGCGATCTTCGGGGTTGTCGCTCGGCAGATCCGCATACTCTTCTTCCGAAGACGCCAAGGCGGAAATCCCGCCTTTCGGCGCGACGAGGAACGGGATCTGGCCGTCGGCGGGCTCGACGATCCATGACGAACGATATTTCCCGTCGATCTTGCCGAGGTCGGCGCCTGGATCCATCCAATAGCGATTATAGGCGCGATCCGGATTGGCATCCGTCAGCAGCGCCAACTTCTCCTTGCCTGATGTGACGGCCTGCTGATCCTCCGCTTCCTCCTTCGCAACGCGCGTGTAGATGTTCTTGTTGAACAGCTTGGACGCTTCCTCGTCGCTGACGATCAGGCCGCTCGCGCCTGCGGGGCGCTGCATGGATGTCAGCGAGGCGCTGCTCCAGTAGCCCTGCAGATCCGGCACGCCCCAGCTCGTCTTGGGCGGATCGAATTTCGGCTCGGCCTGCGCGAGAGCGACCGGCGCCATTGCGAGCGCACAGGCAAGGGAAATCAAGATCGATGAATACTTCACGGCGCTTCTCCAACTTTGTGCGACGCGCGGATGCCTCGGTGAAGCTTCCGTCAGTCCGTCGACACGACCGCCCTGAGACTTAATCTCCGACATCCGTCCCGCTTGCCGCTCGAGAACGACACGGCAGCAAGATCGGACAGCAGAGTGTTCAAGGTCCTATTTTGCCGGGTAGTTTATCATATTTTTCCCGCAATAACAATTTTAATGCACTGCATACTTGCTGCGGAGATTTGCATATCTGCGTCTGAACAGGCCTGCGCACCGCGTTTCGCCATTCGTCCTCCCGCGAGCGGGAGGAGCCCCATGCGCGTCTATCGCAGCGCAGCCGATCATGGCGGACCGCTCCCGGCCGAAAAATCAGTTCTACCCAAGCCCGACCGCTCGACCGCCGGCAGCCCAATGCTTTGCCTGCATCTGAAGAATGGGACCCGAGTTGAAACACCTGCCAGCACCGAAGAATTTCAATGCCCGAGGCATGTGCTGATGTCTGCCTACCCAACAAACGCGATAGCGCACGTAAAGGGTTGAGGCCGCTCGCTTCGCCAATAGTTTGGGCTTGCGCGCGGCGCCGTACCGACTGTGACAGCAATCGGGTGCTTACAGCCTTTGGCGGTTGAGAGGGTCTCCCCGAGCTTCTCCCGCGAGAAAAGCCGCCGTCCCCCGCCCTCCCCCCGAGGACGGCGGCGCCTTCCTCGTCTGCTGGAGCGACAGTGTCGACAATCATTGAACTGAAGCAAGGCGAAGAACCGCGTTCAGGCGAGCGTTACGCCATGCTGGTCGTCAGCGCGCGGCCGCCAAAGGAGGGCGCGCCAATTAAAGTTCGCGAGCACGGCCAGACCTTCTTTGCCGACGACAACGAACATGACGTGAGCCTGATACTGGGCAGAGCCGTGATTTGGCCTGATGAGAACATCATCGCCCGCGTGTATGTGAGACGCGATTAAGCCTCGCGCGCGTTCATCCGCATCCGACAGTCCTTCACGCTAAACAGCATTCGCGCGCACAGCTTCTTGTCGCTGGCGTCCATGCCCTTCGCCGCCATGACGTACTGCATGATCCGCGTAGGCGTCTGGCTGCCCGCCCGCTCAGCTTCCCCGATCAGGGCCATTGGCGAAGCGTCGGGCCATAACGGACTTGCTGTAGCCGACCAGGTTCAACGGCTGATCAATGTGAAAGATCGCGGACTGTATGCACTGAACAGGCGCCTGCAGCTCCTCACGCTTGCGGAGACGGGCGTCTATGCCCTCAGTGCTCATGGCGCGAATGACGGCCCCGGCTCTGCGTTATTGCCTGGTGCAGTCGCCGCCTAAGTGCGCGCTCTTGCGCGCAACAGGGAGGGAGCTGCGCGCAACCGCTTGGCCCGCCCCTCCAACCCTCGCAAACCCACCCTCAACACCCCGGAAGCCCAGCTTCGGGGAACGCGACCCTACGCCCACCCGCCGCATGGACTTCCGGTCTCGATTCTGGTCTATCGCCCCAACACCACGGACCACCCCCAAAAGGGATAAAAGACGCGCATGACTGGCAAGATCGTCACGGTTTTCGGCGGCTCGGGCTTCCTCGGCCGCCACGTCGTTCGGGCCCTCTGCAAACAGGGCTGGCGCGTCCGCGCCGCGTCCCGCCGGCCGCACCTCTCGGGCGACGTGAAACTCGCCGGCGATGTCGGCCAGGTCCAACTCGTCCAGGCCAATGTCCGCAACCGCCTCTCGATCAAGCGCGCCCTCGAGAATGCCGAGGCCGTCGTCAACCTCGTCGGCGTAATGCCCGAGCGCGGCGCCCAGACCTTCCAGGGCACGCAGGCCCTCGGCGCCGCCAACATCGCCCAGCTCGCCGCCGAAGCCGGGATCAAGAACGTCGTTCTGGTCTCCGCCATCGGCGCCAACGCCAAGTCGAAATCCAACTACGCCCGCACCAAGGCGGAAGCCGAAGCTTCGACGCGCGAGGCGGTCCCGTCCGCCGTCATCCTCCGCCCGTCGATCATCTTCGGGCCCGAAGACGGCTTCTTCACCCGCTTTGCGCTGATGGCCCGCTTCACCCCAATCATGCCGCTGATCGGCGGGGCGACGAAGTTCCAGCCCATCTATGTCGCCGACGTCGCCGCCGCTGTCGCCAACGCGCTCAAGCCCGGCCACGCCGGCAAGACGTTCGAGCTTGGCGGCCCGCGCACCTACACGATGAAGGAATTGCTGCAGTACATCACGCACGAGATCGATCGTCCGCGCATGCTGCTGCCTGTGCCGATCCCGGTCGCGGCGCCGATCGGCTATATCGTTGGCGCGCTGTCGACGCTGAACCCGTTCTTCGGCCCGCCGATCACCGGCGACCAGATCCAGCTGTTCAAGACCGACAACGTCGTGGCCCCCGGCGCCAACACGATTGCCGATCTTGGCGTCACCTCGCTCGAGTCGGTGGAAGCCATCGTCCCCACCTATCTCTGGCGCCACCGCCCCCACGGCCAGTTCCAGCCGCCGCACATCGACGAGGCTTCACGGGTCGACGCGTAAAGCTTGCATCCTGCCCCACCCCGGCTAGCCTTGATTTAGGTTAGGCGGTCAGGGGAGCGGGACAATGGACAAGCTGGCCATCGAATATTCCGGTATGAATCTGGGCGTTCTGGCCCTGTGGCTGCTGATCGCCACCCTTGTGGGATTCGCCGCCCGGAAGGCGGTAAGGGGCAAATCGGTCTTCGGTCTCTGGGGCGACGCCGCCTTCGGCATTCTCGGCGTCTTCTTGATCGGAACGCTTCTCAAGGCGTTCAACGTCTCCCTGTCAGGCTGGCTCGCCAGCTTCGATCTCGGCCCGCTGAACGATGTGACGCGATGGCTCGATGTCGCCCTGATCGCCTTCGTGGGCGCCCTGATCATCCGCGGCGTCCTGCGGCCGATCACCGGCAAGGGCTGATCAACCTCCAAAGCCCGCGAAATAGATCGCGGCGAGCCCTGCTCCGCCGACGAGAATCCGCCACCAGCCGAACAGTGCGAAGCCGCGCTTCTGAACAAAGCCGAGCATGACCTTCACGACGATCAGGCCGAACACGAACGAGGCTATGAACCCGACCGCGATGATCCCGAAATTGTCGGCGGTGAGCGCGTCCTTGTTGTCGAAAATGTCGAGCACAAAAGCTCCGACCATGATCGGGATCGCAAGAAAGAATGAAAACTCCGCCGCCGCTCGCTTGTCGATCTTCAGCAGCATCGAGCCAACGATCGTCGAACCCGAACGCGATACGCCCGGAATAATCGACAGCACCTGGAACAGCCCGATGATCGCCGCCTTGTAGAGCGGCAGGTTCATCGCGTCATGATCCGCCGGCTTCGGCGCGAGCCTGTCGATCACCAGCAGCACCACGCCGCCGATCACCAGCGACCAGCAGATCAGCTGCAGGCTCTCGAACAGATAGCCCTTGATGAAGTCCTTGAGAAAGAAACCCGCCACAAACGCAGGCACGCAGGCAATGATCACCGACAGCGCAAACCGCCGCGACCCCGCCTGGGTCGGCAAGGTGATCAGCACGTTCCATAGCTTGCCGAAATAAAGCGCCACCACAGCCAGGATCGCGCCAAGCTGGATCACGACCGCGAACGTGTCCCAGAACGGCGAGGTCAGCCCCAGCGCCGTCTCGGTTAGAAGGATATGAGCCGTCGAGGAAACCGGAATGAACTCGGTCAGCCCTTCGACGAAGCCGATCAGGATCGCCTGCAGGATAGTGGTCGTGTCCATGACGCTCCGTCCGACCGGAAGAATGAGATCGCCATCTCTCTACCCGTTCTGGTGGATGAGGCGTTACTCCGAGGATTTGTCTCTATTGGTACTTATCATTGCCTCAGAACCGATCACGCTGACCAGTTGATGACCGGATACGCAGAGATAATGAACCATATGGGTCTTAATGCCGCCTTTTCGATTGCGCGCGTCGATTCTGTCCGTATTGAAAGCCCCTGCGAATGGTCCAGTCGGGGCGCCTCATGGCTCAACAGCGCATGCTCAATTTCGTCGCCGTGGAACAGGAGACGCCCGAAAAGCGTGACGCATCCGAGCGCCGCGGCGATTTCCACGAAATCTACGCTGACTATATCGAGGCGAAAGCCAACGAGCAGGCCTCGCGCTGTTCGCAATGCGGCGTGCCCTTCTGCCAGACCCACTGCCCGCTCGGTAACAACATTCCCGACTGGCTAATGCTCACGGCGACGGGCCGGCTGGAGGAGGCCTACGAAATCTCCGCCGCCACCTCGAACATGCCCGAAATCTGCGGCCGCATCTGCCCGCAGGACCGCCTGTGCGAAGGCAACTGCGTGATCGAGCAGTCGGGCCACGGCACCGTCACCATCGGCGCGGTCGAAAAATACATCACCGACACCGCTTGGGAGCGCGGCTGGGTCCAGCCCATCAAGCCGGAGCGCGAACGCCCGCAATCCATCGGCATCATCGGCGCAGGCCCGGCGGGCCTGTCGGCCGCCGACCAACTCCGCTCGGCCGGCTACAAGGTCACGGTCTATGACCGCCACGATCGCGCCGGCGGCCTGCTGATCTACGGCATCCCGAACTTCAAGCTCGAGAAGGAAGTTGTCGAACGCAGAACCAAGCGCCTCGCCGAGGGCGGCGTGACCTTCAAGCTCGGCGTCGATATCGGCAAGGATATCTCCTTCGCTGAACTCCGCTCGAAGCACGACGCCGTTCTCGTCGCCACCGGCGTCTACAAGTCGAAAGAACTCGGAACGCCCGGCGCTGAAGCAAAGGGCGTGCTGAAGGCGCTCGACTACCTGATCGCCGCCAACAAGATCGGTCTCGGCGCGGAAGTCGCAGACTTCACGAGCGGCAAGCTCAACGCCGACAAGAAGAACGTCGTCGTCATCGGCGGCGGCGACACGGCGATGGATTGCGTCCGCACCGCAATCCGGCAGGGCGCGAAATCCGTCACCTGCCTCTACCGCCGCGACCGCGCCAACATGCCCGGCTCACAGCGCGAAGTCGCCAATGCAGAGGAAGAAGGCGTGAAATTCGACTGGCTCGCCGCTCCCCTCTCCGTCGCCGAGAAGAAAGGCGGCGGCGCGAAAGCTGTCCGCGCCGTGCGCATGCGCCTCGGCCCGCCCGACGCCTCTGGCCGCCAGGCGCCCGAAGAGATCGCGGAGTCCGACTACGATGTGAAAGCCGACATGGTCATCAAGGCGCTCGGCTTCGATCCCGAAGACCTGCCCGCGCATTTCTCGGAACAGTCGCTAGCCGTGAACCGCTGGGGCGGCGTCAAGATCGACTACCGCACCATGATGACCCCGATGGAGGGCGTCTTCGCCGCAGGCGACATCGTGCGCGGCGCATCCCTCGTCGTCTGGGCGATCAAGGAAGGTCGCGACGCAGCGGCCTCGATCGACGCCTATCTCCAGGCCAAGGCGCGGCCTCGCTCGCGGCGGAGTAACCAGTGTCCGCCAAGCCGGGCCCCGCCCCGCCGAGGCGGCGCTTCATGACACGACCTGGCGAGCGCTGGCTCCGCAAGTACACGACGGAGCGTGACACGCTCATCGACGCCAATGCCTACAACCCCGCCGATGAGAAGGACTCGTGCGGCGTCGGCCTGGTCGCGCAGATCGACGGCACGCCCCGCCGTGAGATCGTCGAGATGGCGATCCGCGCCCTGAAAGCCGTTTTCCACCGCGGCGCGGTCGACGCCGACGGCAAGACCGGCGACGGCGCCGGGATCCGCGTCGACGTTCCGCAGGATTTCTTCCGCGACGCCGTGCGCGGCATGGGCCACGCCATCGGCGGCGACAAGCAGGTCTGCGTCGGCCAGATCTTCCTGCCCCGAACCGATCTCGCCGCGCAGGAAAAGGCCCGCTCGATCATCGAGACCGAAGTCGTGCGCTTCGGCTTCTATATCTATGGCTGGCGCCAGCCGCCGATCGACACCTCCGTCATAGGCATGAAAGCCAACGCCACGCGGCCGGAGATCGAACAGATCCTCTTCACCGACCAGCTGCGCCGCGATCCGCCGGAGCTGGAACGTGCGCTCTATGTCTGCCGTCGCCGCATCGAGAAGCGCGCACGCGAGGCGAACCTCGATCTCTATCTGTGCTCATTCTCCGCGCGCGCCCTCATCTACAAGGGCATGTTCCTCGCCGAGGACATCGACAGCTTCTATCTCGACTTGAAAGACCCGCGCTTCGTTTCGGCGGTCGCAATCTATCACCAGCGCTATTCGACCAACACCTTCCCGCAATGGCGGCTGGCCCAGCCCTTCCGCATGCTCGCGCACAATGGCGAGATCAACACCATCTCGGGCAACATCAACTGGATGAAGAGCCACGAGATCAAGATGGCGAGCCTTGCCTTCGGCGCGCACGGCGACGAGGTGAAACCCGTCATCCAGCCGGGCGGCTCGGACTCCGCCGCGCTCGACAACGCTTTCGAACTGCTCGTGCGCGCCGGCCGCTCGGGCCCGATGGCCAAGACGCTGCTCGTGCCCGAACCCTTGTCGAAAGACGAGGCGATCATGCCGCGCAGCCATCAGGCGCTCTATTCCTACGCCAACTCCGTGATGGAGCCGTGGGACGGCCCCGCCGCGCTCGCCATGTTCGACGGTCGCTGGGCGATTGCGGGCATGGACCGCAACGGCCTGCGCCCGATGCGTTATGCGCTCACCGAAGACGGAGTGCTGGCGGTCGGCTCGGAAGCCGGCATGTGCTCGATCGACGAGGAAGTCATCGTCCGTAAGGGCCGCGTGCCCCCGGGCGGCATGATCGCCGTCGATGTGCGCGAGGGGAAATTCTACGATCATAAGTCGCTGATCGACACGCTCGCGGGAAAACACCCTTACGAGGAATGGCTGTCGAACGTGGTCGAGCTGGAGCCGAAGATCGGCCCCGGACCCGAGCCGCGTCTCTACAACCAGAAGCAGGAATTCCTGCGCCGCCAGCATGCCGCGGGCATGACGATGGAAGACGTTGAGCTGATCCTCTCGCCCATGGCGGAAGACGGCAAGGAAGCCGTCGGCTCAATGGGCGATGACAGCCCCCTCGCCGTCCTGTCGGACCATCACCGCCCCCTGTCGCATTTCTTCCGGCAGAATTTCGCGCAGGTGACCAACCCGCCGATCGATCCGCTGCGCGAAGAGCGTGTTATGTCGCTGCGCACGCGCTTCAAGAATCTCGGCAACATCCTCGCGGAAGATGCGACGCAGACTAACGTGTTTGTGCTGGAAAGCCCTGTCCTCACCAACGGCATGTACACGCGCATGCTGGAAACGATCGGCGAGCAGGTCGCGGTGATCGACTGCACCTTCCCAATCGACTCGAGCGGCTCGCCCGGCATCGCCCTGCGCGACGCCATTGCGCGCATCCGCGAGGAAGCCCGCGTCGCCGTTTCGTCCGGGCGCGGCCACATCATCCTGACAGATGAGGGCCAGAACGCCGAACGCGCCGGTATTCCCATGATACTCGCCGCTGGCGCCGTTCACTCCTGGCTGGTCAGCCACGGCCTTCGCACATTCTGCTCGATCACCGTGCGCTCGGCCGAATGCATGGATACGCACTATTTCGCCGTGCTCGTCGGCGTCGGCGCCACCTGCGTCAACGCCTACATGGCGCAGGAAACGCTGGCAGATCGCCACGCCAAGGGCCTGTTCGGCAACGAGCCGCTCGGCAAGATCGTGCTCAACTACAAGAAGGCGATCGAGGCGGGCCTGCTCAAAATCCTGTCAAAGATGGGCATCTCGGTCATCTCATCCTATCGCGGCGGCTACAATTTCGAAGCGCTCGGCCTCTCGCGCGCGCTCGTGGCCGACTACTTCCCCGGCATGACCAGCCGCATTTCGGGCATCGGTCTTGCCGGCCTGCAGCGCAAGGCGATAGAGCTGCACGCCAAGGCGTGGAACACGTCCGTCGCCGTCCTGCCGGTCGGCGGCTTCTATCGCCTGCGCGCCAGCGGCGACGCTCATGTGCTCTCAGGCGAACTCATCCACGCGCTTCAGCACGCTTGCGACACCAATTCCTACGCCGCCTTCCGCAAATATTCGAAGATGGCGAACGCGCGGAAGAAGATGGTGCAGCTGCGCGACCTGCTCGACTTCAAGCCACAGGCCAAGCCGGCTTCGCTGCATGACGTCCAGTCGGTCAATGAGATCCGCAAGCGCTTCGTCACACCCGGCATGTCGCTCGGCGCGCTTGGACCGGAAGCGCACGGCACGCTCAACATCGCGATGAACCGCATCGGCGCGAAGTCTGTCTCGGGCGAAGGCGGCGAGGTGCGCGAGCGCTACAAGCCCCTGCCCAATGGCGACAACGCCAACTCGATGATCAAGCAGGTCGCCTCTGGCCGCTTCGGCGTCACAGCGGAATATCTCAACAATTGCAAGGAACTCGAAATCAAGGTCGCGCAGGGCGCCAAGCCCGGCGAAGGCGGCCAGCTGCCCGGCTTCAAGGTCACCGAGTTCATCGCCCGCAACCGCTACGCGACGCCTGGCGTGATGCTGATCTCGCCGCCGCCGCACCACGACATTTATTCGATCGAAGACCTGGCCCAGCTCATCTACGACCTGAAGCAGATCAACCCGGATTGCCGCGTCTGCGTGAAACTCGTCTCGCGCTCCGGCGTCGGCACGATCGCGGCGGGCGTGGCGAAAGCAAAAGCCGACGTCATCCTGATCGCCGGCCACGTCGGAGGCACGGGCGCTTCGCCGCAATCGTCGATCAAGTTCGCAGGCCTGCCTTGGGAAATCGGCCTAGCCGAAGCCCATCACGTGCTCACGCTCAACAATCTGCGCGATCAGGTCACGCTGCGCACTGACGGCGGCCTGCGCACTGGCCGCGACATCGTCATCGCGGCGATGCTGGGCGCGGAAGAGTACGGCATCGGCACCGCCAGCCTCCTGGCGATGGGCTGCATCATGGTGCGCCAGTGCCATTCCAACACCTGCCCGGTCGGCGTCTGCACGCAGGACGAACGCCTCCGCGCCAAGTTCACCGGCACGGCTGACAAGGTCGTCAACCTCATGACCTTCATCGCGGAAGAAGTGCGCGAAATCCTCGCCGAGCTGGGCTTCACCCGGCTCGACGAAATCATCGGACGCACGGACCTGCTCCATCAGGTCTCGCGCGGCTCGGCCATGCTGGACGACCTCGACCTGTCGCCCCTGCTGGTCCGCGCCGATCCGGAAGCGCGCGTCACCTACAAGCCGACGCATCGCAACGAAGTACCCGATGCGCTGGACACGCAGATCCTGCGCGACGCCGCCGCCTTCTTCGAACGCGGCGAGAAGATGCAGCTCGACTATCACGTCCGCAACGTGCAGCGCGCCATCGGCACGCGTGCGTCGTCTCACATCGTGCGCAAGTACGGAATGGATGGCCTGCCGGAAGATCGCCTCTGGGTCACGCTCGAAGGCTCGTGCGGCCAGTCGCTCGGCGCCTTCGCCGTCCAGGGCCTCAAGCTCGAGGTCTTCGGCGACGCCAACGACTATGTCGGCAAGGGCCTCTCGGGCGCGACCATCATCGTCAAGCCGCCCTCCACCGCCAAATACACGGCGAGGGACAACACGATCATCGGCAACACGGTCCTCTACGGCGCCACGTCAGGCAAGCTGTTCGCGGCGGGCCAGGCCGGCGAACGCTTCGCCGTGCGCAACTCCGGCGCAACGGTCGTCGTCGAAGGCTGCGGCTCGAACGGCTGCGAGTACATGACCGGCGGCGCAGCCGTGATCCTCGGCTCGGTCGGGCGCAACTTCGGCGCCGGCATGACCGGCGGCATGGCGTTCCTCTATGATCCCGCCCGGCGCTTCAAGACGATGGCGAACCCGGAGACGATCATCTGGGCGCCGGTGGTCACCGAACACTGGAGCAATGTGCTCCGCACCCTGATTGAAGAGCATGTGAAGCGCACAGGCTCCCAGCACGCCAAGATGATCCTGGACAACTGGGCGCTCGAACTGCGCAACTTCGTCCACGTCGTGCCGAAGGAATCCCTCAGCCGCCTCGCAGCCCCGCTGGAGCTGAAGGCGGCCGAGTAGAAGAGACCGCTACTCGGGCTTTTCCTGCGACCAGGGCGACTTGATCACATAGCCGCCCGGCTCCACGGGCGCGACGGGCGCGCTCTGCGCGGAGAAGTTGCTCGAGCCCGGAATGTTGATTCCCGCGATCTGCTTTGGCGGAATGATCTGGAAGCCAAGCGCATGGAACAGCGCGACGAAGCCGACGAACGACAGGATCGTCGTAAAAATGATCTGAGGGATGATCCGCGTGATCAGCCCCCTGAAGAAGAAGGCCGTTGTCAGGCCCGCAATGGCGCTTCCACCAAGCCCGGCCATGCCGGCAAGTGTCGCAAGATCCAGATCCAGTCCCATGCGGTGTCCTCCCTTTCGGCAGGTCCCTTCGCGGGCCGCCGGTCCGATAACGGTGGAAGACTAGTCCAAGCCGGCCAAGGAAGGAAACACGCCAATGCCGACCTATCACGGCTCCTGTCATTGCGGCGCCGTTCGCTTCACGCTCGAGGCGGATATTTCAGACGCCTACACCTGCGATTGCAGCCTATGCACGAAGAAAAACGCGCTTATGGCGGCCGTCCACGAAAGCCAGCTGAAGATCACGGCCGGCGAGCACAAGCTCGGCCTCTACCAATGGAACGCCCGCATCGCGAAGCATTACTTCTGCTTGGAGTGCGGCATCTACACATTCCATCGCAAGCGCTCGATGCCGGACCATTTCAGCGTCAATCTGAAGGCGCTCGATGATTTCGACTGGGCGTCCCTCCCTGTCCGCGCTGCGGAGGGCAAGGGCATGGCTGTGGTCGATCCGTCTGCGCGCGAGACCTGGCTGGGACCGCGGACCTGATCAGGGCGCGACGGCTTTACGCCACGTCTCGACGAGCAGATCATGCTCGGCATGCGTGTCCGCCAGCGTGAAGCCCGGCAGGTTGAGCGGCTCTGCAGCCTTGCCACGCACGGCCAGCACTGTGTGCGTATTGATCGCAACCGGGGCCTCCCGATCCCACATCAGCGCGTTGACGCCGCCGACATCAACATTGCGCTTCTGTTCGTTGAAGCCGAGCAGGTGCGCGATGTCCGGCCCGACCTTGTCAGCCAGCGCCTGCCATTTCGGCAGGATGATGATGGCTTCCTGCGGGTAGCCCCAATGGCGCCCGGCGAAATACCACATGAAACACCAGTAGCTGAAATCGCCGTCGACCAGCACCGTGTCACCCGGCTTCGCGATCTCGCGCACATACGCCGCCGCCGGCTTGTAGCCATCGCCCTTATGGCGCACCGCCTGCCCCCAGGTTCCAACGCCCACCCACAGCGCCGCAACACTCGCCGCGATTGCAATGGCGGTGATGCGCTTCGTCTTGAGCAACGAGGCCCCGAACAGCGCGACATACAGGCAGAGGAACGGCACGACCGGCACGAAGATGCGATCGAGCCAGATCGGCTTCACATACGAAACAACGCCGGACGCCAGAAGCGGCGCAAACACCAGCGTCAGTATGCCAACCCGCTTGTCGCGCTGCGTGACGCCCAGCCAGACCAGAGCGCCCAGCAGCACAAAGCCCATCACGACGCCGATCGCCTGCGGGCCAAGCTCGCCGGCCGCAAGGAAGCGCCACGTATTGATGAAATCATCGATCCCCGGCGCCACCGGATGGGTCGTCGTGCGGAACGCCGCCAGCGCCAACGCGTAGAGCGAAAGCACGCCGACACACGCCTCGCTCACCAGCCAATAGATCCGCGTCCGCAGATCGCCCGCGCGCAGAAGCTCAACCGCGCCATACAGCACGCACCCTGAAATCATCACGATCCCGGCGCTGTGCGAATAGACCACCGCCGTCTGGCTGGCGATCACATTTAGAGAGACCTTCCACGGAAACCGGCCGTTGCGGTCAGCCTTGAGCCAATCGTCCATCGCGATCCACGCCCACAGCATCACCACCATGAGGAAGGCGTACATGCGCACCTGGTCGCCGTAGAATAGTGCGGCTGAGGCGAACGCCAACAGCACGCCCGCGATCCACGCCGTCTGAAGATCGTAAAGCCGGCGCACCCGCCACATCAGCAGCGCCACCGCCAACACGCTCCACAGCACGGAATTCAGCATCAGCCACAGATCGCTGTCGCCAAACATCGACCACAGATTGAGCTGCAGATAGTAAAGCGGCGGATGAACGTCGAAGCGCAGGTTGGCCAGCAGCGTCTGAGGAATGTCGTGCGTGATATAGCTCGCCGACAGGAGTTCATCGAACCACATCCAGCGCCCATCGATCCCGATGAGGCGGACCAGAAAAGCGGCAAGCAGGATCGTCGCGCCGATGCCCAGCACCCACGCATTCGTCCGCTTTGAGACGCCCACATTGCTCATGGTTACCAGATCCCGGCCGCCATTACGGCGTTAACCCCGCCGATGTGCAATGGCCGCGCCAGCTGCCGGGTTGTCAGATCTTCACGACCGGCAAGGCGTGGAAGGCCGCACGAAGCGAGGCGGCCCATGAATCGCTGATCTGGCGGAATTCCTTGTGATCGCTTTCGATACGCTGCGACTTGGCCCTGAACTCCCCCGCCGGGATCACGCAGAGATCGAGGGGCATGCCAACCGAGAGGTTTGAGCGCACGGTCGAATCCATGCTGACCAGCGCGGCTTTGACCGCCTCCTCGATCGTCGTGTCGGGGCGGATCACGCGGTCAAGGATCGGTTTGCCATACTTGTGCTCGCCGATCTGCATGTAGGGCGTATCCTCGCCCGCCTCGATGAAATTGCCGGCAGTGTAAACCAGAAACAGGCGCAGCTCCCCGCCCTTCCTCTGCCCCGCCATGATGACAGTGGCGTCAGCGGCAGACCCCTGCGCCTCGATCTCCGCCCGGTCGCGCTTCTGAACTTCACGCATCGCCTCGCCGACCAGCTGCGCGCCGCGATAGAGCGTGTCGCACGTCATCAGGCTTTCGATTTCAGGATCGATACGGCTCTGCTTCACCGCCTGCGTCAGGTGGGTGACGACGCCCTGCGTGATGCCGAGATTGCCCGCCGTCATCAGCGCGACAACGCGTTCGCCCGGCTCCTCGAACACAAACATCTTGCGGAAGCGCGCGACGTTGTCGACGCCCGCATTTGTGCGTGTGTCCGAAAGCAGGACGAGGCCAGCCTTCAGTTTGAGGCCAACGCAATAGGTCATGTCCGTCCCAATTCCCCGGCCGTCGGTCCGTCCCCTGATATCCTGCGCCAGCTACTGTTGCGTCTGGCTCTGGATCTCACCCTGATTCTGGCTCTGACTTTGGCCCGCCGTCGGGCTGATGTCGACCGAGGCGCTAAGCCGCTCCTCATGGTTTCCAGAAACGTTTCCGCGGATCGGAGCGGCTTCGGCGGCATCTAGCCCGCTGCCCAGCCGGACATAGCGATCCGTCGGGCACAGACGATTCGCAGAATCAAATCCGACCCAGCCGATCTCAGGCACCCACGCCTCGGCCCAGGCATGGGTTTCCGTGAGTTTCGTGTCCTGGGCGAGCAGGTATCCGACGACATAGCGCGCCGGCACCCGCAAGCAGCGCGCTGCGCTGATGAAGACGTGCGCATGGTCCTGGCAGACGCCTCGTCCCGCCTTCAGCGCCTGCGCGGCGGTCGTGGAGGATGTGGTCGAGGCCGGTTTGTATTCGATCGCATCGGCGACGGCGTTGAACAGCGCGTGCATGCGCTCGAGCGGTTTCACGCCCGTGACAGCGCCGGCCAGCGCCTCGATCTTCTTGTCGGCTTCTGTCAGCGGCGTCGGCCGTAGATAGACTTGCGGCCTTATCGCATCCTTGAGACCGCGCACCACGCCGGCCGTGTCTTCCGTCTCGACCTCGCCTTCAGCGACGATGGCGACTTCCGCGCCCGCGCCCGTGTTCGTCCAGATCGACTCGCGATCACCGCTTGCCGTCGTCATCAGCGCGGGGATGGTCTGACCATTGACGCTCACGGTCCATGTCAGCACGCGCTGGCTGGCGAACACGGACGGATAGAGCCGCAACCGCAGCGCGCACCGGTCTGCGGGCGGCTCGTAGGTGTAGGTCGTGGCGTGGCGGACTGTGAGACGCATGAGATCCTAGAAGTGATACGCTTTGCTGATCTCGTACGACAGGCGCCGCGTCGTGCCGATCGCATCAGAGATGAACTGGTGCAGCCCGCTCTGGAACAACTCCTCGATTTCGAGCGTGTCCAGCCGCTCGACCATCTCGCCCGCGATCGACTGCGGCGGGCTGTTCTCGCCATAGAGTTCGCCCAGATCGTCGAGGAAGCGCTTGATCGCGCGATAGCAGTACGAAACCGACCGCGGGAATGTGCCATTGAGGATCAGGAAGTCGGCGATACCCCACGGCGTGTAATCGCCCTTATAGACGTGGTGATACGCGCGCAGCGCCGATGTCGCGCGCAGCACGCTTGTCCACTGGTGATAATCGCGTCCGCCGCCGACCACGTCGGTTTCGGGCAGCAGCACATAGTATTTCACATCCAGCAGGCGCAGCGTCATGTCGGCCCGCTCGATCAGGCCGCCCATGCGCAGGAAGTAATAGCCGTCATTGCGCAGCAGCGAGATTTCGGACGCGCCGCGGAAAGCGGCGGTGCGGTTCTTGGTCCATTCGAGCAGGGTCGGGAGATTCTTGAGCGCGGTTTCGGCGTCCATCTGGCCCAGGCTGCGCCAGCCATCGTTGAGCGCCTCCCACATGTCCTGCGTCAGGGCCGTGCGGATCGCCCGCCCATTGGCCCGCGCCGATGTCAGGCACGACCGGATCGAGGACGCATTGTCCGGATCAAGCAGCAGCCGCTGCACCACCGAGCCGGCGTTCAACTTCGTCGCCTCGGCAATATCCGGCGCCGAGCCCGACGCCGCCGCCACCGACCGCCACTCCTCCAGCTCGTTCGAGCCGGGCAGCATCGCCATGCGATAGCCCATCTCGATCAGGCGTGCGGTCGCATCCGCACGCTCCATGTAGCGGCCCATCCAGAACAGGTTCTCTGCGGTACGGCTCAGCATCGCATCAATCCGCCAAAATCCACGTGTCCTTGACCCCGCCGCCCTGCGACGAGTTCACGACGAGCGAGCCTTTTTTGAGAGCAACACGCGTAAGCCCCCCCGGCGTCAGCCGGATATCCTTGCCGACCAGGCAGTATGGACGGAAGTCCACGTGACGATCTTCAATTCCAGCCTCGCCAAGGATCGGCGCGGTCGAAAGATCCAGCGTTGGCTGGGCGATGAACTCCGACGGGTTCGCCTTGATCTTGGCGCGGAAGGCATCGACTTCCTTCTTGGTCGCGTGCGGCCCGATCAGCATGCCGTAACCACCCGAGCCATGAACCCGCTTCACCACCAGGTCCTTCAGGTTCTCCAGCACATACTTGCAATCATCCGGCGCCGAACAGCGCCAGGTCTGCACATTCTCGAGGATCGGCTTCTCGCCGAGATAGAATTTGATCATGTCCGGCACGAAGACATAGATCGCCTTGTCGTCCGCCACGCCCGCTCCCGGCGCCGAACACAGCGTCACGCCGCCCGAACGATAGACGTCGAAAAGCCCCGGCACGCCCAGCAGCGAATCCGCCTTGAACGCCAGCGGATCGATATAGGTGTCGTCGATCCGCCGGTAGATCACATCGACCCGCTGCGGCCCGCGCGTCGTGCGCATCCAGCACAGCCCGTTGTCGATGAACAGATCCTGCGGCTCCACCAGCTCGATCCCCATCAGGTCGGCCAGGAAGGAGTGCTCGTAGTAGGCCGAATTCAGCGACCCCGGTGTCAGCAGAACGACGGTCGGATCATCATCGCACTTGATCGGCGCAACTTCCTCCAGCGTCTTCTTCAGCATGCTCGGATAGCTGTCGACGCTCTCGACGATCCCCGCATGGAACAGCTGCGGGAACATCCGCATCATGATCTCGCGGTTCTCGAGCATGTAGGAAACGCCCGACGGCGTCCGGCAATTGTCCTCCAGCACCTGGAACTTGTCGCCATCCGTCCGCACGATGTCGACGCCGACAATGTGGCTGTAGACCCTGCCCGGCGGATCAACGCCGATCATGTCCGGCAGGAAGGCCTCGTTCTGGTAGACCAGCTCTTCGGGAATGATTCCCGCCCGCAGGATCTCACCACGGTGATAGACGTCATAGAGAAACGCATTCAGCGCCCGTGACCGCTGCTTGATCCCCCGCGAAAGCTTGCGCCATTCGCTCGCCCCGAACACCCGCGGGATAAGATCGAACGGAATCAGCCGCTCCGGGTCCCCGCCCTCGCCATAGACCGCGAAGGTGATCCCGATCTTGCGGAATATCGCCTCAGCCTCGCTCTGGCGAAGCTTCAGCAAATCCACCCCTGCCGCATTGATCCATTCGGCCACCTTTTCATAGGGGCCCCGGACCAACCGGTCGTCTGCGAACATCTCGTTATACATGCCACCCCAGTCCTAGCCGGACGCGGGGCCCTGTGAAGGCATCCGGCCTGACCCTTTCCGGCCGCAGGCATCCCTGCCTAAAAATTAGGCGTCGAAAGGGAAAGCCCAATCCGTAGAGCATGATAAACACCGCCACATGTCCACCGTCGAGGATCAACTCAAGCTATTTGCCCGGGAGGCGGGCTTCGACGCCGCCCGTATCGCCCGCGCCGACGCCGCCTGGACGGCAGGCGCCCACCTGTCCGATTTCGTGGCGGCCGGCCGGCACGGCGAGATGGGCTGGATGGAAGAGACGCTCGCGCGCCGCAGCCACCCGACCGTCATGTGGCCCGCCGCCAAGTCAGCCCTCGTCGTCGGCCTCAATTACGGCCCCAAGCACGACCCGCTTGAAACGCTCACCCGACCCGAACACGCCGCCATCTCGGTCTACGCCCAGAATGCCGACTACCACGACCTGATGAAGCGCCGCCTCAAACAGCTGGCCTCGACCTTCGCGACCACCACCGGCCACGACGTGAAGATCTTCGTCGACACCGCCCCGCTGATGGAAAAGCCGCTGGCCCATCGCGCGGGGCTGGGCTGGCAAGGCAAGCACACCAATCTCGTCAGCCGCGATCACGGTTCATGGCTCTTCCTTGGCGTCATGCTCACGGACGCCGAACTCACGCCCGATCCGTCGGCGGATGACACATGCGGCGCGTGCACCGCCTGTCTCGACATCTGCCCCACCCGCGCCTTCCCCGCGCCTTACCAACTCGATGCGCGCCGCTGCATTTCCTATCTCACCATCGAAACGAAAACGCCGATCCCGCGCGAATTCAGGCGCGCCATGGGCAATCGCATCTATGGCTGCGACGACTGCCTCGCCGTCTGCCCGTGGAACAAGTTCGCCAGCGTCGCCCGGGATGCGGCCTTTCATCCCAGGGCCGAACTGACATCGCCCTTGCTGGCTGACCTTGCGCAACTCGATGACGCTGCTTTCCGCGAAGTTTTTGCCGGCTCTCCGATCAAGCGCATCGGGCGGGACAGGTTTGTCCGAAATGTCATGATCGCGATCGGAAACTCCGGCCAAAAAACGGAGAAGACGCGACTCGCCGAGTTGTGTATCCAGAGGCTGGAAGACGCTTCGCCGCTGGTGCGCGGTGCAGCCGTCTGGGCTCTGGGGTCTGTGTCTCCAACCGCCTTCGAAGCTGAACGCCGTAGCCGACGCCACGTCGAATCCGATCCCGGTGTATGTGAGGAGTGGGATGCTGGACCAGAACGAAACGCCTGATCCAGACAACGCCCCCGGCGCGGCGCGCGACGAGACAGTTTCCGAAGCCGTAAGCAGCGAAGCTCCGCCCAGCAAGGGCGGCATGCTCGGCCGCTGGCGCGCAGGCATGACCGCGCAGGGCGATCCCTACACGCTCGAAAAGCCGCTCTGGCGCGTCATGCTTGTCGGCTTCCTGAAATGGACCTCGATCGCCGTCGGCGGCTTTCTCGTTCTCAGCCTGCTCGCCGTCTTCACTATCGGCTGGACCCGACCGCCTCCCACTTTCAACATGGCCGGCGTCGCCATGAAGGGCGTCGAGGTCCGCTCGACCTGGGTCGACCTCAAGGACATCTCGCCCCACCTCGTGCGTGCGGTGATCGCAGCCGAAGACCAGAACTTCTGTACGCACGATGGCTTCGATGTGAAGGAAATCCAGAAGGCGATGCAGGCGGCCGAAAACGGCGGCGACCTGCGCGGCGCCTCCACCATCTCGCAGCAGACCGCCAAGAACGTCTTCTTGTGGAATGGCGGCGGCTGGGTGCGCAAAGGCGCCGAAGCCTACTTCACCGTGCTTGCCGAATGGATGTGGTCGAAGCCCCGCATCATGGAGATCTATCTCAACGTCGCTGAATGGGGCGACGGGATCTTCGGCGCCGAAGCCGCGGCGCAGGAACGCTTCGGCGTCTCTGCAAAAAACCTCAGCCCTCGCCAGGCCGCGGCCCTCGCCGCAGTGTTGCCAAGCCCCAACCGCTGGAAGATCAACGGCGACTACGCCACCGGCCGCCGCAACACCAAGATCCAGTCCCTCATGGGCATGGTCCGCCGCGACGGCCTGGATAAATGCGTGGTCGGTCCATAGCGCGCTCACCACCGCGAGCGAGGCGCCATCTGCAGCAATTCCGCGCGATCGAAATCCGGCCGCAGAGTGTCGTTCCCAACAGTCTCAACGCCCAAGCGCGAAAGCAGGTGGGGGATAGAGCCCCGCTCATCCCCACCTGCACGCCCCATGCGATAGCGCGTCATCGCCCCCGCATGAAGGCCTGTCGCGATGTTCAACGGCGCGAGGGGCGATGCGATCGAGCGGTTGGGTCCTCCCGAAGACTGTCGTCCATAAAGCCAATGCGAGGAAAAGCGCCAGGTCCCTTATCGCTGAGACGGGCAAGCATGGCGCAGAGGGTCGGGCGATGACCAGCCCGACCTTTCCGCCGACGATCTTGGCGATCCAAGAGGTGAAAGATCTTCGTGATCCAGCTGGCGAGAAGCGATTGCGGGGGGCGACGCGCAGCGTCGAGGGATGAATCGCGTTTCTCTTTGACGAGCGCTAGGGCCGCCTTGAAGCGCCAGCCCATCAGCGGGGCGCGCCCCCCACGTCCCCCAATCCTCTATCCGGGCCAGAGCTCTATGCCTCCCGCAGGGCGATTGCGCCCCGTGTGATCGAGGGATTGCGCCTATGGGCTCACTCCCGGCCGCACCGATGTCTAAAACCCTAATTCCCGACGATCCGTCTGGTCGGCGCCTCGACAGCATCAAGGCCAACCGGATCATCCTTGCCGGCCAGACGCATCGCCTCGCGCACGTCGCCGCGCAGTACGATCACGTCGATGTCCTTCGGCGCCAGCCGCATCGCCGTCTCGACATCCCGCCAGGCGTCATCGAGCCTGTCGAGCTTGAGCAGCGCATGGCCACGCATGCGAAACGCCTCGGCATTGCCGGCCTGGAGCTCAATCGCGACGTCGAGATCCTTGCCCGCCTCCTGCCACTTCTTCTGCAGCATCAGGGCGCGCGCACGATCCTTGTAGAGTTCGCCATCCTCAGGCCGCAGCTTCATCGCGTTGGTCAGCGTGACGATCGCTTCATCCGGCATTCCGGCCATCAGCCAGGCATTGCCCGATTGTGCGAGATAGATGCCGCGCTCGTCCAGCCCGCCGGCATCCGGCGCGTTGGCGAGCTCCTCGAGACGCGCGGCGCCTTCCGCCTCCTGCCCCAGCGCGATCAGGGCCAGCGCCGTGCAATGCCGCGCCGCCGGGCGATTGCCCTTCGCCAGCCAGGTCAACCCGTCCTGATAGGCGGCGTCGGCGTCCACATCGATCTTGGCGATGCACTGTTCCAGCCGCTCCTCCTCGGTCTGCGCGAAGGCAGACGGGGCGGCGGCAAGCAGCAAGGCCAACACAAGCACAGATCGCATGGGCAGGGTCCGTTGAGGCGACATGGCTGGTCAGCCATGTCTTGCGGGGCCATAAGCCCTAGCGCATCAATACGGCAAGAACATGCTCCCAACGCAGCTCTTCGCATTCGGCTTCGGCTTTGTCGCAACCGACTTGGCGCGTCTATTGAGAAGCGATGGCGTCAGCGCTTCCGGCACAGTCCGCAGCGCCGCCTCGGCGGCGCCCTTGAGATCACAAGGCTGGGCCATTTCGCTCTGGCCTGGCCCTGATCCCGCTCCCTCCGAGGGAGCAGCCTGGCTGATCTCCATCCCGCCCGACGAAGCCGGCTGCCGCGTCTTCCGCGCCTTCGAGGATCGTTCAGCTTCGGCGTCGTGGATCGGCTATCTTTCCACCACCGGCGTCTATGGCGATCTTAGCGGGCGCTGGGCGTTCGAAGAGACCCCGCTCAGTCCGCAAAGCCGCGAAGCCATCAACCGCGCGCGCGCAGAGGAGCAGTGGCTGAACGCCGGCGCGAACATCTTTCGCCTCCCCGGCATATACGGCCCCGGCCGCTCGCAACTCGACCGCGTCCGCGAAACTTCCGCGCGCCGCATCGTGAAACCAGGCCAGGTCTTCTCCCGCACGCATGTCGCCGACATCGCCAGCGCTCTCCACCTCGCAATGTTGAAAAATTCGCCCGAGCACATCTTCAACATCTGCGACGACGAACCCGCCCCCGCCGACGAGGTGCTGGCCTACGCAGCGCAGCTCCTCAACATCGAACCGCCGCCTGCGATCGCATTCGAAGACGCCAATCTCTCACCTGCCGCGCAACGCTTCTACGCCGAGTGCAAGCGCGTTTCGAACGCCAAGGCCAAAGCGGCGCTCGGCTGGCGCCCGCGCTTCCCGACCTATCGTGAGGGTTTGCTCGACTGCCTTCAAGCCGAGCGCGCCGCGTCGACCTGATCTGCCGTCGCCAGCACGCTCGCCACCATCCGCGCAATATCCTGCGGCCGCGACAGCCGGTGATCGCCATCCTTAATCAGCGTCCAGACCACATCCTTCGAGCGGAGCTTGTCGGCTAGATCAAGCGAATGCGTCCACGGCACATCCCCATCCAATCCGCCATGCAGGATGCGCACGGGAAGATCGAGCGCGATCTCGCCATCCAGCACATTCCACTTCCGGCCTTCCTCAATCAGCTCACGGGTGATCGGATAGCCAGCGGCGTCATAGGGCGAAGGCCGCGCCCAGAAACCGTCTTCGCGTATCTGCCGCTTCTGGCTGTCGTCGAACGAGGCCCACATCAGCTTGTCGGTGAAATCCGGCGCAGGCGCGAGCAATACCAACGCCTTGATCCGCTCCGGACGCGCCAGCGCCGCAAGCAGCGCCATCCACCCGCCCATCGACGAGCCGACCACAACCAGCGGTCCTTCCGTCAGGCCATCGACGACCGCCAACGCATCAGAAAGCCATCGACCGATCGTACCGTCCTCGAAGCGTCCACCGCTTTCGCCATGACCGAGATAGTCGAAGCGCACAAAGGAGCGACCGGCCCGGGCCGCGCTGTCATGCAGCGTAGTCGCCTTCTCGCCCAGCATGTCGGAATGAAACCCGCCCAGCCAGACAAGGCCCGCCTTCCCGCTTTCACCGACGGTCCGGCGAAAAGCGATTCGCACGCCCTGATGCTCAAGATATTCCGCAGCGTCGCTCTCCATTCCCCGCTTTTGATCGGTTTGCGGCGGACTGAAAAGCGACTATCGGTCTCCCGTCGTGGAAAATCGGGAGAGACTCAGCCTTTGGCGCTAACGGGGAGGACAATCCTGCAAGTCATCCCCCATCTCTCGGCGGGCGGCGCGGAACGCACGACCATCGAAGTCGCCGAAGCGCTTCGGGCCTGTGGGGCGACCGCGCTGGTCGCCAGCGTCGGCGGGCGGCTGGAAGGCGAACTGACGCGCGCCGGGGCCGAACTGATCCGGATCGACAGGCTGGCGACCAAGAACCCGATCGCGATCAACGGCAATGCCTCGATCATCGCCAAGATCATCGCCAGGCGTAAGGTCGATCTCGTTCACGCCCGCTCGCGCGCACCCGCGTGGAGCGCGCTTTGGGCGGCGCGGCGGATGAAGAAGCCGTTTGTGACGACCTATCACGGCGTCTACAACGCCGGAAACCCGCTCAAGCGCTTCTACAATTCGGTCATGGCCCGCGGCGATGTGGTGATCGCCAATTCCCAGTTCACTGCGGCGCATGTGCGGAAAGAACATCCCCAGGCGGCAGATCGGATCGTCACCATCCACCGGGGCGTCGATATCGGCAGGTTCTCCCCGGATGCAATTCTGCCTGCCCGCAAGGCGGCGCTGGCCAAGGCGTGGCGATTGCCGGCTGATAATACCGACGCCGTCATCCTTCTTCCGGCCCGGATGACGGGATGGAAAGGCCACCGCGAAGCCATTGCGGCCGCGGATCGGTTGAGAGCCATGAACGCCCCGCCCTGGCGCATGATTTTCGCTGGAGACGCCCAGGGCCGCCATGGATATCTGCAGGAACTCGAGCTGCTGATCGCACAACACGAGCTTGACGACAGGATCACCATCGTGGGGCATTGTGACGACATGCCAGCTGCCTTCGCCCTCGCCGATATCGTCATCGCACCGTCCAACGAGCCGGAGGCGTTCGGACGGGTTGCGGCGGAAGCGGGGGCCATGGCCGTGCCAGTGATCGGCTCCAGCATCGGGGCGCAGGGCGAGATCATTGTCGACGGCCAGACCGGCTTCGTGGTTCCGCCTAAGGCTCCTGAAACGCTGGCGACGACCATGGCGAACCTGCTCAACCGCGGGCGGGAGGGCCGGAAACTGATGGGTGATGCGGCCCAGCTGCGTGTCCGGCAAAACTTCACCACGGCGGCGCTTCAGCAAGCGACGCTGGCGGTCTATGACAGGCTGATGGGTCGGCCTTCATGACGAGTTCAGCGTACACACCGCCTCCCAATCCCGGCGACACGCTTCGGCGCGTTCTGGTGATCAAGCTTGGCGCGATGGGCGATTTCATGCAGGCGCTGGGCGCAATGCGGGTCGTTCGCGCAACCCACCCGTCGGCGCGGATCACGCTGCTGACGACGGAGCCCTATGAGGCGTTCGCCAAGGCGTGTCCGTATTTCGATATCGTCGAGGCTGATGGGCGTCCGAAGGACCTGAAGGGCAAGGCCGATCTCATCCGCCGCCTGCGGTCGGCCGGATACGACATGGTCTACGATTTCCAGAACAACGATCGGACCGCCCAATACTTCCTTGGCCTGTCCGGCAAGAAGCCGCTGTGGTCCGGCGCCGCCAAGGGCGCGTCGCACCAGCACATGAACGAGAACCGCGGCGAGATGCACAATTTCGACCGGCTGGCCGAACAGCTGCTGCATGCCGGGCTGAGCCCCAAGCCGCCGGGCGACCCGACAGGCTGGATCATCGGACAGGACGTCTCGCCCAGCCTCGACTGGATCCGTCCGGCTTTCCGAGACCCGCCGCGCTTTCAGCCGGAATTCTTCAGCCTGTCCGGCCCTTACATGCTGCTCATCCCGGGGTCGTCGGCTGACCATCCCGAGAAGCGCTGGCCCGTCGATCGCTTCGCCAAGATTGCAACTTGGGTCGCCGACGCCGGAATTACGCCTGTCGTGATCGGAACGAAGGCCGAAGGCGATATCGGCACGCAGATCATGAAGATGGCGCCGCGAACAAAGAGCCTGGTGGGCCGGACTGACCTGTTCCAGCTCGCGACCCTGTCCGAGCGTGCGGTTTTCGCGCTGGGCGGCGACACCGGCCCGATGCACCTTGCCGCTGCGGCCAAGACGCCCGGCGTCTGCCTGTTCGCCCAGGAGTGGAATGACGACATGGCCCGGGAGCTCCAGAGCGTCTGGAGCCCCAAGACCCGGCTCGGCCGCGCCGCACCGCGCGGCGGTCCAATGATGGTCCTCCATGCCGGGTCGCTGGACGCAATCAGCGTCGATGATGTGAAGCGGGCGGCCATTGGATTGGGCGTCCTGCCGCCCAACATAGTGGCGCCGCCCCGGGTCCAGCTGCCTGCGGCGAACACCCCTTCCGAGCTCGATCAGCCGGCTGAAACCAGCACGGAACTGACCCAAAGCTCCGATTCTTGAACATTTCCGCGAGTTCGGGCATAAGTCCGCGCTTGTAAGCCACCAAGGAGAACGACCATCGCGCAGCGTCCGCAAGCGGCCCAATCGCCGAAGAAAGAAGGCCCGCAGATCAACGAGGAAATCCGCGCACCGCGCGTCCTGCTGATCGACGAAAAAGGCGAGAAACAGGGCGAGGTGCCGCTCGACGCCGCGCTCGACGCCGCCCGCGAAGCCGGGCTGGATCTGGTCATGGTCGCGCCGGACAACGAGCCGCCCGTCGTGAAGATTTCGGACTACGGCAAGCAGCGCTTTGCCGAGCAGAAGAAGAAAGCCGAAGCGCGCAAGAAGCAGAAATCGGCTGACCTCAAAGAAATCAAGCTTCGTCCGAACATCGACAAGCACGACTATGAAGTGAAGGGCCGTTCGATCCGCCGCTTCTTCGAGGAAGGCGACAAGGTGAAGATCACCATGCGCTTCCGCGGCCGCGAAATGGCGCACCAGCATCTCGGCATGGAATTGCTGACCAAGGTGAAGGCTGAATTCGCCGACGTGGCGAAGGTCGAGTCCGAACCGAGGCTCGAAGGCCGCCAGATGGTGATGGTGCTGTCTCCCCGCTAAGCGGCCGACAGCGACCTTGCGACTTTGCAGCGGAAGAACCGAACGATGATCAGGATCATATCCGCCGCCATCGCTTCGGCCCTGCTTCTCGCGGCCTGTGGCGATCCGGCGAAGCCTGAAGTGGCCATCACGCCGGAGACAAAGCCCGCCGCTGCGCCGTCCGCCGAGCTGACCTTCGAAGACGTGATCGCCACCTTCGACGCAACGAAACAGCATCTCGTCTGGGTCCTGCCGCCTGGCGTGTCCGCCAACGGACCTTTTGGCGCGCACGTCACAGTCAAGGCGGATGGAACGACCGAACTCGACACGGTCATTCCACTGACGGCGGAGAAGCCCGCAGCGGGATCACGTCCCGAATATCCCGCCGGCGCCGAAGTGCTGCGCCTGTCGACCGATGAGAGCTATCTGCAACGCCTGGAAGAAATTCGCGGCGTCATGACCGCCATCACGTCCAAGCTCGGTCCCGGCCATGGCGAACTCATCGTCACCAGCGATATCGGCACCAAAATCGCGGACACTCACCGTGAAGAATATTGCGTGACCCAGAAGCTTCCGCCGGTCGCGATCTATCTCGAACAGGGCGAGCCCTCGAGGCTGCAAAAGCTGCCGATCGGAGGCGCGGAGGCCATCCTGCAATCTGCAATTCTCGGATCGTGCGCCGCGCCGCCGAACTGACCATGCGGCAATCCGCACTTCATTGCGGGAAAGACACAGACTAACTGACGGTTCACTTGAAGGCGCATGGCGGCGCCCTACTCTCCTGCGCATGAAAAACACATTCCTCGCACTTGTCGCCGGTATCGCGCTGATGGCGTGCTCCCCGGCGGCCGACCCCCCGCCCGCAGCCCCAGCTGCCCCCGCGGCCGAAACTCCGGCCATGCCTGAAACGGTCGCGCCGACAACCCCGCCGGCAAGCGACCCGGCTCTAGCCGACACCTGCAACATGGCGCAGTACGCCGCGCTGGTCGGCAAGCCAGCCGCCGACCCGGGGGTCCCACCAGCCGGCGCCACCGTCCGCATCATCAAGCCCGGCGATCAAGTTACGATGGATTTCCAGGCCACACGCCTGAATGTCGACGTCGATGCAGCCGGCACGATCACGGGCCTCCGCTGCGGCTGATCTACGATCTCGCGTAAGCTTAAGCGCCCGCGGCGCCCGTCGCGGGCGTTTCATTTGAAGGGCGCCGTCATGAAACGAGGTTTCGTCCTCCTGGCCTTTGCCGCCGCCGCGTGCACGACAACGCCAGCCGCGACGACGTCGCCTAAAACGCCGGACGCAGCCAACGCCGCCGTGTTGCCGCCCGAACAAGCCGACGCCTGCAAGGCCTCGTCCTATGCCGGACTGGTCGGCAAGCCTGCGATCGATCCAGACATCCCGCCGGCAGGCCGTCTCGTGCGCCACATCCGCCCCGACTCGATCGTGACAATGGAATACGTCTTCGCCCGTTTGAACATCGAGATCGACACCCAAGGCGTCATCACCGGCGTCCGCTGCGGCTAGCGGGCGCGGGAAGACTGCGATAAGGCGGTCACCTCGCGCGGAGGGCGGTCGTCATGAGGAATCGCAGGTGACGCGGCAATTCCTCGTCTTCGCGGACAAGATGTTCGCGCCGTCCGAAGGCTTCATCCAGAACGCGTACAAGAGCTTCGACCAGCTCCAGCCGGTATTCATCGGCAGCGAACTCCGCAGCGCAGCGCCCACAAGCGTCAAGGCGATTGAGCTTGGGCCGCTGCATGGCGCTCTTGGCGAGACAGGCTTCAAACAGTTTGGCCTCGTGTCCAAGAAGCTGAAGGCGCGGCTGGCGCAGGAGAAGCCATTGCTCATCCACGCCCATTTCGGAAAATCCGGCGCCTACGCCCTGCCGCTGGCGCGCGCGATGGGCTTGCCGCTGGTGGTGACATATCATGGCGGCGATGCGACCAAGATCGCCAACACGAAGAACAGCGTTCTTCGTGTCTACAACCGCCGCCGCGAACGGCTGTGGCGCGAAGCGGCGCTGATCCTGCCGGTGTCAGGCTTTATCAAGGACGAACTCGCAAAGGCCGGATGCCAGCCCGAAAAGATGACCGTCCACTACAACGGCGCCGATGCATCGCAGTTCAAGCCGGGCGAGAAGGGCAAGCTAATCCTTTTCGCCGGACGCTGGGTCGAAAAGAAGGGCGTCGACACCCTGGTCCTCGCTCTGGCGCGGCTGGGACCGAAGCTGGCGGGCTGGCGCGTACGGATGGTCGGGGATGGGCCGCTGAAGGCGGAGCTTGCCGGGCGTCTGCAGGCGTCGGGCGTCGAGGCGGACCTGCCAGGCTGGATTCCCGCGAGTGACATGCCGCGCCACTTTGCAGAAGCGATGATCCACTGCGTCCCCTCGCGTCGCGCCGCGACAGGAGACGCCGAAGGACTGCCGACCGTGTGCATCGAGGCCATGCTATCGGGCTGCGCGATCGCTGCCACCCGGCACGCGGGCATCCCCGAATGCGTGAAAGACGGCGAGACCGGCCTGCTTGTTCCCGAGGGGGACGACACAGCGCTGGCCGATCGGCTGGAACGCCTGACCGGCAATATAACTGCAACCCTAGCCATGGGCGCGGCCGGGCGCGAGCTGGCCATGCGTGACTTCAACCTGGATACCCAGTCGCGGCGGCTGCAGGATCTGCTGCTCAGCGTGGCGGCGGGCGAGCGCCGCTAATCGCTTGCTTTTAGGCTTTTGCCGCGTATAAACCCCCACTTCCACAGGACCGGACAGGCTAATGGCATGCCTCCCGGGACTTTTACAGGCGTCGCGCCGTTGATTCCTAACGGAATTTTCGGGTCGGACTGTCGCCAACAGGAGACCGAAATGCCGAAGATGAAGACCAAGCAGGCCGCTGCAAAGCGGTTTTCCATGACCGCGTCCGGCAAGCTCAAACGTGGCGTTGCCGGCAAGCGTCACCGACTGATCAGCCACAACTCGAAGTATATCCGCACCAACCGCGGCACCGTCGTGGTCGCCGAAGCGGATACGCCTCGCGTGAAGAAGCAATTCCTGCCCTACGGCGTGAAGTAAGCCTCGCCCTAGCGCGCACCCCCTGATCAGATAACGGAGTTTCCCTATGCCCCGCGCCCGCGGCCGAGTTCCGGCCCACGCCCGTCACCGCAAGGTTATCAAAGCCGCCAAAGGCTTTTACGGCCGTCGCAAGAATACCTTCCGCACAGCCCAGGCCGCCGTCGTCAAGGCCGGCGTCAACGCTTACAAGGGCCGCAAGCAGAAAAAGCGCAATTTCCGCGCGCTCTGGATCCAGCGCATCAACGCCGCTGTCCGTTCGGTCGATGACAAGCTGACATACTCGCGTTTCATCGACGGCCTCAGCAAGGCTGGCCTCGGCGTTGACCGCAAGGTCATGGCCGATCTCGCCATGCACGAGCCGGCTGCGTTTACCGCCCTGGTGGAGAAGGCCCGGGCGGCGCTGGCGGCTTAATCTAGCCACGGCGCTTATCTCCGAAGCCTTTCTCCGCTAGTTCCGACCGCAATGCGCGGGGCGGACTATGGCCCCGTGCGAACCACAACCCGCACGAGGCCATCATGGCGATCGACCAACAGGTCAGCAGCATCGAGGCGGAAGCATCCTCCGCTATTGCCGCCGCATCCGACGAGGCTGCGCTCGAAGCCATCCGCGTTGCGGAACTCGGCAAGAAGGGCCGCGTCTCGCTGCTGATGCGCGAGCTTGGCGGCATGACGCCGGAACAGCGCCAGTCTGCCGGTCCTGCACTTAACGGCCTCAAGGACCGCCTCACCGCGGCGATCTCGACGCGCAAGGCCGACCTCGAACTCGCCACCCTCAACAAGCGGCTCGAGACCGAGCGCGAAGACCTCACCCTGCCCCCGCGCTACGAGCCAGTGGGCGCGTTGCATCCGGTGATGCAGGTGTTCGAGGAGCTCGCCGCCATCTTCGCCGACATGGGCTTCGCCGTCGCGGAAGGTCCGGACATCGAAGACGACTTCCACAACTTCACCGCGCTCAACTTCCCGCCCGGCCATCCAGCGCGCGAGATGCACGACACCTTCTTCATGAAGCCCGCAGCCGATGGCGCGCGGAAGCTGTTGCGTACACACACGTCTCCCATCCAGGTGCGCGCGATGCTGAGTTCGAAACCGCCGATCCGCGTGATCGCGCCGGGCCGCGTCTACCGGAAGGACTGGGACGCGACGCACACGCCGATGTTCCACCAGATCGAAGGTCTCGTGATCGACGACCGGGTGCATATGGGCCATCTGAAGTCATGCCTCACTGAAGCCTTCTCACGCTTCTTCGAAGTGCCGACGGCCGAGTCGCGCTTCCGCCCGCACTTCTTCCCCTTCACCGAACCGTCGGCGGAGATGGATATCCGCTGCGACCGTTCCGGGGCGGAGATCAAGGTCGGCGAAGGCAATGACTGGCTTGAGATCCTCGGCTGCGGCATGGTCCACCCCAACGTGCTCCGCGCCTGCAATATCGATCCGGAGCAATATCAAGGCTTCGCCTTCGGCCTCGGCGTCGATCGCCTCGCCATGCTGAAATACGGCATGCCCGATCTGCGTCCGTACTTCGAAGCCGACATCGAGTGGATCAAGCACTACGGCTTCAAACCCTGGCTCCTGCCGACCGTCACCGGGGGGCTTTCGTGAGCAGCGGCTACGTCCTGCATGATGGACCGCCGGACGCAGAAACGCTTCTGCGGCTGCGTGGCGATGCCGGGCTTGCGACCTACTCGATCGAGCAGGCGCGCCAAGGCGTCGCCAACTCGTTGTTCGGCGTCACCGTTACCTTCGGCAGTGAAGTCATCGGCATCGGGCGCGTCATCGGCGATGGCGGATACTTCTTCACGGTATCCGACATTGCCGTTGGGCCCGCACACCAAGGCAAAGGCGTTGCGCGCATGATCATGACGCGGCTCACGACCTGGTTGCGCGAGAATGCCCCCGCAAAGTCCTTCGTCTCGCTGTTTGCGGACGCGGGCGTCCCACCGCTCTATGAAAAATTCGGCTTCCGTATCTGCGGGGCCGAGGACACCGGCATGGTCTGGAATCGAGACGCACAATGAAATTCACCCTGCCCTGGCTGAAAGACTATCTCGAAACGAGCGCGGACCTTCCCGCGATCCTCGAAGCCATGACGCAAGCCGGCCTCGAGGTTGAGGACGCGCATGATCCAAAAGATGCGCTGAAGCAGTTCACCGTCTGCCGCATCGTCTCGGCCAAGCAGCACCCGAACGCCGACAAGCTTCAGGTCTGTCAGGTGGAGACCGCCGATGGCATGAAGGAGATCGTGTGCGGCGGACTCAACGCCCGCCCCGGTCTCGTCACCGCCTATGCGCCAATCGGCGCCTACATTCCCGGCTCGGGCGTCACGCTCATTCCCAAGCCCGTGCGCGGCGTCGTTTCCAACGGCATGCTCTGCTCGGGCGGCGAGATGCAGACGGATGAGGATCCATTCCGCCTGCGCATTGCCCGCTTTGACGACTGGAAATTCCGCGCCGAAGCGCTCGGACTTTCCGAGGAGCAAGCTATCGCCGATGGCGGCATCATTGAACTGCCCGATGATCTGAAAGTCGGCTCGCCCGTCGCGGATGCGCTTGGCGGCGACACTGTGATCGACTTCGAAGTGACGCCTAACCGTCCCGACTGGCTCGGCGTCGTCGGCATTGCGCGCGATCTTGGCGCGAAGGGCGTCGGCAAGTTCAGGCTGGCTGAGGTGAAGCCCGTGCCGGGCCAATTCCCCTCGCCGGTCAATGTGCGCATCGATGCGCCTGAGGCCTGCCCCGTTTTCGCGGGCCGACTGATTCGCGGCGTGAAGAACGGCCCCTCGCCGGACTGGCTGCAGAGGCGCCTGAAAGCGATCGGCATCAATCCGAAGAACATGCTGGTCGACGTCACCAACTACATCTCCTTCGACCGCGCCCGTCCGCTGCACGTCTATGACGCGGCAAAGCTGAAAGGCGATATCGTCGTCCAGCTCGGCAAGCTTCAGGTGATCGAAACGCCTGTCGACGCGCCCGTGCCCCACATCCTGCTGAAAGAGACCTTCGAGGGCCTCGACGGCGCAAAATACGACGTCGAGCCGGACTATTGCGTGATCGCTGACGATGACGGGCGCCGCACGATCGGGTTCGGCGGCGTCATGGGCGGAACGTCGACGGGATGCTCGATCGAGACGACAGATGTCTTCATCGAGAGCGCCTGGTTCGATCCCAACCGCACTGCGCGCACGGGGCGCGCCACAGGCATCATTTCCGACGCACGCTTCCGCTTCGAACGCGGCGTCGATCCGCATTCCTGCGTCAATGGCGTCGAACTGGCGACACGCCTGATCCTCGACGCCTGCGGCGGCGAGCCGTCAGACGTCGTGGTCGCCGGCAATGTTCCTGCGGGCCCGCCATCAGTGAACTTCCAGCTGCGCGACATGAAGCGCCTCACGGGCGTCGACATGAGCGCAGACCGGATGGAAGACATTCTTCGCGCGCTCGGCTTCGATCCCATTGTACCGGCGCGCATGAAAGAGGCCAGCAGGCTCTGGCCGGTCGACGTGCCGTCCTGGCGCCCCGATGTCGAAGGCTCGGCCGATATTGTCGAAGAGCTGATCCGCATCGAAGGTTACGACAAGCTTCCAGACGAGAAACTACCCGCGCCGGAAGGACCTGTGCGCGTGGTCGTGACGCCGCTGCAGAACCGCGTGCGCACGGCGCGTCGTGTTCTGGCTGGCCGTGGCTTCCTCGAAACCGTGACGTGGAGCTTCATGTTCCATAACACGGCCGCGCTGATGATCGGGGGGGCGAACAAACTGCAAGCTTCCCTGACCATCGATAACCCGATCGCATCGAACCTCGACTATATGCGTCCATCCATGCTGGCGAACCTTGCCGAGGCCGCACAACGCAATGCCGATCATGGCGCGAGCCATGTGCGCCTGTTTGAAGCGGGTCCCGTCTACCCGGGCGACAAGCCGGATGATCAGCGCATGCATGTCGCCGCTGTCGTAAAAGCCGCGAAGGCTCGCGATTGGCAGGGCGCCCCGGCCGCCTACAACGCCTTCTCGGCCAAGGCGGATCTGTTCGCGATCCTGCAGGCGCTGGATCAATCGCCGGACAAATTTCAGGTCGGCGCTGCTGAAGGCGCACACTGGCATCCCGGCCGCGCCGGCACGCTGCGCCTTGGTCCCAAGCAGGTCGTCGCCTCGTTCGGCGAACTGCACCCGGCCTTCCTGAAGGCGCTTCGTGTGGACGGCCCCGTCCTCGCCATCGAACTGGCGCTCGACGCTCTGCCGGCGGCCAAGGCGAAGACCGGCAAGACCCGCCCCGTGCTCGAAAAGGCCGATCAGACGCCGGTGACCCGCGACTTCGCCTTCGTGGTCGAGGAGAAGGTTCCAGCTGGCGACATCACCCGCATGGCGATGAAGGCCGACCCGAAGCTGATCACCGCCGCGCGCGTGTTCGACGTCTATCGCGGCGCAAACATCGGCGAAGGCAAGAAGTCCGTGGCGGTCGAAGTCACGCTGCAGGCCCGTGGAACGGCGCTGACCGACGAGCAGATCGAAGCGGCGTCGTCCGCCATCGTCAAGTCTGTCGCGAAGGCGACCGGCGCGACTTTGCGAAGCTAGCAGCAGCGGTCGTCAGGCCGCCGCCAGTTCCTGCTTCACGCGCTCAGCCAGCTGCTTCAGCGTGAACGGCTTCGGCAGGAACGAGATCGCGCGATCGTCTTCCAGCGTCTTGGCGAGGTCGCGCTCGGCATAGCCCGAGATGAACATGACGCGCGTGTTGGTCAGCCACGGACGCGCTTCCTTAAGCAGCGCGGGGCCGTCCATGCCGGGCATCACGACGTCCGAAATGAGCAGGTCGATCGTGCCCGAATGCTCCTTGATGATCTCCAGCGCCTTCTCGCCATCGCTGGCTTCGATGACCTGATAGCCACACGCCGCGAGAAGCTGAGCGGCGATGCCGCGCACGCCGTCTTCATCTTCAACCAGGAGGATGCTGCCGCGACCTGCGAGGTCGCCGCTCTTCGGCGCAGGCGGAGCGACGGGCGCGGGCGCCGGAGCTTCCAGCGACACTTCGCCAGGCGCCTGTGCTTCCTCGACCCAGGCCGGCAGGAAGATCTTGAACGTCGTGCCACGGCCGACTTTCGACACAGGATAGATGAAGCCGTTCGACTGTTTCACGATGCCATAGACGGTCGCCAGACCCAGGCCTGTGCCCTTGCCCGGCTCCTTCGTCGTGTAGAAGGGCTGGAAAATCTTCTCCATGATCTCGGGGGCGATGCCGGCGCCGTCGTCGACCACCTCGATCAACACATAGTCGCCCTCGGTGACGAGCGTGAAGCCATCCTTGCGCGCCGCCGCCGCATCCGCGCGCGACGTGCGGATCGTAAGACGGCCCCCGCCATTCTTCTCGATCATCGCATCGCGGGCATTGGTGCAGAGGTTGGTGACAGCCGTTTCGATCTGGCCCTTGTCCACCTTCACGCGCGGCAGGTCACGGCCATGGACGATGTCCAGCTTGATGCGCTCGTCGATGATGTCGCGCAGCAGCACGTAGTAGTCGGCCAGCGCATCCGAGATATCGAGCACTTCGGGGCGGAACACCTGCTTGCGCGAATAGGCCAGCAGCGTGCGCACGAGTTCGGCGCCGCGCGAGGAAGCTTCGTTGATCGAACGCAGTTCGAAAAAGCTGGGGTCGCCCGGCGGGTGACGCGCAGTAAGACGGTCGACATTGAGGATGATGACCGTGAGCAGGTTGTTGAAGTCGTGGGCAAGTTCGCCCGCGAGCTGGCCGATGGCCTGCAGCTTGGCGCCTTGCGCTGCGCGCTGTTCCAGCTGCATCCGCTCGGTCGTGTCGATAACATAGGCCGCCGACGGGCGGCCCTGGCGATCCAGCACCACGAAGACATCGGCGGAGCGATCCTTGAAACCGGCGAGCTTGAACGTGCGTGCGCCGTCGAGCGCCTTGCCAAGTTCCTCGGCCAGCACGGCGGGGCCCTGCTCCGCGATGAAGAGGTCGGCAAAGCGCGCGCCCGGCTGGGCGCGGCCGCCGGTCATTTCGACCAGCGTGCGGTTTGCGTCCATCATCAACGCGCTCTCGACGCCTTCGCCATCGAGACGTACGACGCCGAAGGGCGCGTCGTTGAACATGGTGTCGTCGGCGCGGACGCCCGCGCTTGAAGGCGTTGCAGCCGGCGTCCCCGGAACAGGCGCGCGACGCGCGGTCTGCTCTGCGGCGCTGGCGACATAGACAACTGAACGCGTAAGGGCTTCGGCGCCCTTGCCCGACCAGGTCGTGATCATGGTGGCGGTGGTCTCGACACCGTCGCGGGCGCGCAGGACGACTTCAGCCCGGTGGCTGGCCTGGCCGCGCACATCGCGCTTCATCAGCTTAAGACCTTCCGGGCGCATGATGTCTTCGAGACGAAGCGCGTTGTCGCCATCGGGCAGGCCCAGCATATGGCGCAGCGTCTGATTGATATAGACCACGCGGCCATCGCGGCGCGCGGAGAAGAAGCCGACGGGCGCATCTTCAACATAAAGCGCGCGAGAATCGACAGAGCCTGAACCCGCCGTATGGGAACCCGCTTCCACGCGGCGCAAGCGCCATAGCGCTCGTGTCTTGCCCAGCGGCGCGACGCTGACTTCGAACTGGATGGGGGTGTGGCTGTCGCCGAAGAGCAGGGCGGGCAGCATTTCGGATTTCGCGGCGCCGAGCTTCACGGCCTTCGACAAGCGATAGACCGGCGCAGCCATGCCCGGATTGGAGGAAAACAGCCGGTCAACCGAGGGCGCATGCGCGCTATCGCCCGAGACGTGCGCGAGTTGCGCAATTGCAAGATAGCCGGCGTTAGCCGCAACGGTCGCGCCCCCCCGATCGGAAATCAGAGCAGGTTCGGTTAGCGCCTCAAGCCAGAGATGGCGCTTGGTTGACTGCACGGCCGCCTCGGCCGCGCCGCGTTCGGGGAACATGCCAAGTTTCCGCCCCGCCCCGCGCATCACCCACAGCACAAGCACCAGCGCCATCGCGCCAAGAGCAATCACCAACACCGCGCCGGCAGGTCCGACGGCGTCGCTCCAGGTGAGCGCCATGCCGGCCGCACCGCCCGCGATTGCCAGGGCAGCCCAGAAGCCGAGCTGGATGTAGTCAAACCCCTTGCGAGCGGCGGGGGCCGGCGTCTCGATCGTTTCGTAGACGAGAGCATCGTTTGCGTCAGCCATGGCGGTCTTTCTGGTGTTCGGTCGGCGAGTATTGGGGTGATTCGTGCGCATTCGGGTTACCCCGCGAATCGGCTTTAACGATTTGACTCTGCAGTGAATTCCAGCCTCGGGACACAATCCCTTGTGGTGCAGTCTGAGTCAGTTCGGGGCCTGGGTCACCAGCGCTTGTGGCCGGGGCTTTCCAGCCCCGGCTTTCAGCCTTGATCAGCATCCTGTGGAGAAGCATGGCGGAAGCGCTCATCGCCGCCTCCCCTTGGCTGTGTTCATGACGAAGCCGATGACTTTCGCGACCGCCTCGAAATGCTCACGCGGCACGCTTTCCTCGACTTCGACCGAGGCGAACAGGGCGCGCGCAAGCGGCACGTTCTCGACGATCGGGATGTTGTGTTCCTTTGCGAGTTCGCGAATGCGCAGCGCGACCTCGTCAGCGCCTTTCGCCATGCACATCGGCGCGGCGTCCTTTTCCGGATCATAGCGCAGCGCGACCGAGTAGTGGGTCGGGTTGGTGATGACCACGGTCGACTTCGGCACGTTCTGCATCATGCGCTTGCGCGACCGCTCGAGACGGATCTGGCGCAGGCGGGCGCGGATATGCGGATCGCCTTCCTGCTGCTTGACCTCGTCGCGCACATCCCTGCGCGACATGCGCATGCGCTGCATGAAGCTCCAGCGCTGATAGATGAAGTCTCCGCCCGCGATCAGGCCGACCACGATGACCGCCGCCAGCAGAAGCCTGCCCGCGATCACTTGCGTCATCGCCAGCATGCCGGAGGGATCGAGCCTGCCCGATTCCGAGATCGCGGTCGCTTCGGGCCAGACGGCGTAGATCATCGCCGCTGTAATTGCCCCCATCTTGGCGATCGACTTCAGCAGGTTCACCCAGCCCTGCATGCCGAACATGCGCTGCAGGCCCTTCATCGGCGATAGTTTGGACAGATCCGGCTTTATTTTCTCGCCCGTCCACAGCGGCCGCGATTGGACGATGTGGCCGAGCACGCCCGCCACCGCGATGGCTGCGAAGATCACCATCAACGGAAGCGCCAGCGACATCAGCAGGCTTGTCATCAACTGCTGAGCGCCGCCGCCAGCAAGATGGAAAGCATGAGGGTGGTCCATGATCCGCACCAGCGGATCGGCAATCATTGCGGCAAGCGGCCCGGCGGCCGCCATGATGCCGGCGATGGCCATCATCAGAAACCAGATCGGAACATCCTGACTCTTGGCTATGTCGCCCTTCCGGCGCGCTTCTTCCAGCCGCTTCTGTGTCGGATCTTCTGTCTTCTGACTGTTGTCCTGCTCTTCGGCCACTGTGGTTTATCTCAAGGTGAAGATGTGCATCTGGCGCTCCATTTCCTGGAGCCAGATCATCATGCCGCCGCCCAGCCCGAGCGCGGTGACGGCGAGACCCAGCATCACGGACAGCGGCATAGCGGTCATGAAAATCTGAACCTGCGGGACAAGGCGCGAGATCAGGCCGAGTGCGACGTTGAAGACCAGCGAGAAGATCAGCACGGGCGCCGCAATCTGGATGCCGAGGCGGAAGGAATTCGACACGGCGTCGATCACGAAGGTCGAAGCATCGCCGATCGGTGGAAACGCGCCAGGCGGGAAGATCGTGTAGCTGTCGGCCGCCGCTTCGATCATCACGCGGTGAAGCCCTGCCGACATGATGAGGACAACGCCCATCATCGAAAAGAAGCCAGAGAAGATCGCCGCCGGCTGGCTGGCGATCGGGTCAACCTGCTGAGCAAAGCCAAGCCCCGATGCGATGCCGACGGTGGCGCCCGCAACCTGGAGCGCGCTCATCATCAGACGGGCGCCGAGACCGAGGATCAGGCCGGTGATGATCTCGGTGATGATCATCGGAAAGGCGCTGACAACATCAGCCGGCATTGGCGGCGCACGGCTCACAAGGGAAGGCGCAAGCGTCGCCGTGATCAGCACAGCCACGCCCAGACGCATCATGGGCGGCGTCGTCTGTTCTCCCCAGGCCGGCGCAATCATCATCACGGAGCCGAGCCGCGCGAACAGCAGCGCCCCGATCCATGCGTATTGATTGAGCCAGTCCAACCTGCGCGCCTCCCTAGAATTCGGCTATTCGCGCGAAAACTTCGTTGGCGAAGCCCGCGAGGAGCGCGCCCATCAGCGGCAGGAAGATCAGCAGCGCGGCGAAGATCGCGATGATCTTCGGCACGAAGACCAGCGTCATCTCCTGAATCTGCGTCAGCGCCTGGAAGAAGGCGATGACCAGCCCCACGACCAGACCGGCGATCATGGCCGGGGCGCACATCCAGACTGTGGTCCAGAGCGCGTCGCGGCCAAAGTCGAGAACCTCCAGACCATTCATGCCTGTTTCTCCATGAAAATTATGGTTTGCGGCCGTTAACCCTCGCAAATGAGTAGTTAAGAAAGGGTAGGCAAAACCTGCCGGTCCGGGTTCCAGCCAGCGGTTTTGCTGGGTTTTTTGAGGGTGCGGCGATTAATTCGCCACCCGATCTATCCGACAGCGGGAATTCGGACCTTCACGCGAAGGCCGGGCTGGTTGTCTTCCAGCAGCAGGTCGCCGCCATGCATCCGGGCCAGCGTCGCCGCCAGCGACAGGCCAAGGCCTGAGCCCGGGGTCGTCCGCGCCGAATCCAGACGCCCGAAACGCCTGAGCGCCCCGGCGCGCTGGTCTTGGGGGATGCCGGGCCCGCGGTCTGCGACCTCGACCTCCGCAATGCCCTGCTCTCGCCGCACCGCCATCGTGATGGCGCCGCCCGAGGCGCCGTGCTTCAGGGCGTTGTCGACAAGGTTGGAGACAAGCTGCGCAAGGAACTGCGCGTGGCCGCTGACCTTCGGGGGCGCGCCATCCTCCTCCGCAAACGAGAGCGTGACCCCCATCTCCTCAGCCAAGGGCTGGTGGAGTTCGAACACGTCACGCACGACCGCACTGAGATCAACCTGTGTGAACTGGTCGCGCGCCGCACCGGCTTCGGCGCGCGCGATGTCAATCATCGCTGAGAAGGATGAGAGAATCCGATCCGCCTCGTCCGCCGCCTGCCCAAGCGCCTCGCGCCGGGCGCCATCGGGAAGCTCTGCATCGTTGCCGCGCTGGATTTGCGTCTTGAGGCGTGTGAGCGGCGTGCGCAGATCGTGAGCCAGACTGTCAGTCACAGTACGTAATTCTGTCACCAGCGTCTCTATGCGTTCGAGCATTTCGTTGAGCGTGACCGCCAGATGCCCGAACTCATCGCCGCCCGAGCGAACCGGAATGCGGGTTGACAGATCGCCGGCGACGATCGCACGCGCCGTGCTGTCGATATCGCCGATACGACGCATGACCAGTCGATTGAGAACAAATCCCGATACGCCTGCCAATACCACAGCAGCAATCAGGGCCACGGCGCCGGACTCGATAAGCGCCGCCTGGAAGTTCCGCTCAGCGCGAAGGTCACGTCCGACCAGCAATCGCGTTCCGTACGGCGCAACATAGGCGACCGCGCCGATTTCGATATCCTGGCCGTTGGGCGCACGCACGCCGTACACACTGGTCCATTGACCGTCGGTGCGAACATTCTCGGGCCAGTCCGACAGATTGCCGACGATCTTTGCGCCATTACGATCGGTGAGCAGGTAGATGGCTTCGGACTCGCCAACCGCGCGGTCACGGATCGTGGCGACCAACGCGGGGAGATTCCGCCCGCCGTCACTCGAATCGACGATGCCGCGCAACTCCGCCGCGACGACCTCGGCCGTTTCCTGTTCAAGGATACGCGTCGCGGCGATGTAGGTGAGCGTGAAAGTTGCGCTGATGATCGCAAGCGTCATCAGCGCCGAGAGGCCGATCACGCGCGCACTGAGTGTCCCCAACCCCAGTCGTTGCGCCATCAGGTCGCCGATCGGATGCGATAACCTTCGCCGCGCAGCGTTTCGATCAGCGGCCGCTCGCCTGCCGCATCGATCTTCCGCCGCAGGCGCGAAATGTGGACGTCGACCACATTAGCCTGCGGCTCGAACTGATAGTCCCAGACGTGATTGAGCAGCATGGTGCGCGTCACCGGCCGGCCTGCATTCCGCATCATGTATTCGAGAATGGCGAACTCGCGCGGCAGAAGATCGATCTCGCGCGCGCCCCGGAAAGCCCGGCGCTTTTCGAGATCTAGCCGCAGGTCATCGACCTTCAGCTCGGTCTGTTCCGCAGCGCGCGGATCGCGGCGACGGACAATCGCCTCAAGGCGCGCAAGCAATTCGGAAAACGCGAACGGCTTGACCAGATAATCGTCGCTCCCTGCCTTCAACCCCTCGACCCTGTGGTCGATCTGGCCGAGCGCCGAAAGGATGATCGCCGGGGTCTGATTGTCTTCGGCGCGCAGCGTCTTGAGGATGGTGAGCCCATCCATCTGCGGCAGCATGCGATCAAGGATTATGGCGTCGTGCTCGCCGCCCTGCGCAAAGCTCAGGCCCTCGGGTCCCGTGCGGCAGACATCCACCGCATGGCCCTTTTCCTTGAGCCCTCGCTCGATGAAGTCCGCCGTGCGGGCCTCGTCTTCGATCACCAGGATGCGCATGGTCATGAGTCTAGGCGCTCCCGGCGTCTATCGGAAGCCTCTTCATAGGAACAGGCGCGGTCGTTCCGCTCACTTGGGGGACGGACGACGGAACGGCCGCGCCTGCGCTTCCCCGGAAGGCGTCAGCCGTCCGAGAAAGGAACTCCAACAAAGAACTTCGTGTCTTCGCGCTGCAGCTGGAGAAGGACTGCGTTGCGATTTTGCTTCTTGGCCTCGTCGACCGCCTTCTTGGCGGCGTCCGGCGTGGTGGCGTTCGACTGGTTCACTTTCACCAGCTTGTCGCCAACCCGGATGCCGGCGTCCGCCGCAGGCGAGTTGACCTTGACCGACGTGATCGTCACGCCATCGTCGCCTGCCGTCAGGCCGAGGCCCAGTTCTGCGAGGCTGACGCTGCCGCCGCCAGTGGCTTTCGGTGTTGCGCTCGCCAGGGTCGGCTTCGCGCTCTCGTCCTTCAGACCTTCGATATTCACCTTCAGCGTCTGCTGGCGGCCATCGCGCATGATCTTGAGCTCGCGCGAGGCGCCGGCTTTGGTGTCGGCTACGGCGCGGGTCAGATCTTGCACATGGGCGATTTCGCGTTCGCCAAAGTGCAGGATCACGTCGCCTTCCTTCACGCCAGCCTTGGAAGCCGGGCTGCCATCAGTGACGGAGTTCACCAGCGCGCCCTTGGCTGAAGCCAGGTTGAGGCTGCTTGCGATATCCGGCGTCACCGGGCCGATGCCGACGCCCAGCCAACCACGCTCGACCGAGCCGTGCGCGATAAGCTGAGCCACAATGCCCTGCGCCATATCCGACGGGATCGAGAAGCCGATGCCGACATTGCCGCCGGTCGGCGAATAGATCGCCGAGTTGACGCCGATGACCGAACCGGTCTGATCGAACAGCGGCCCGCCGCTGTTGCCGGGATTGATCGGCGCGTCGACCTGGATGAAGTCGTCATACTGGCCGGAGTTGATGTTTCGCCCGCGCGCCGAGACGATGCCGGCGGTCACTGTGTTGCCGAGGCCGAAGGGCGACCCGACGGCGAACACGCTGTCGCCGGGGCGTGCGGTCTTGCTGTCGCCCCAGGGCAGGCCACGCGGAATGTTGTTGCCGCTGACTTTCAGCACCGCAAGATCGGTTTTAGGGTCAGTGCCGACCAGCGTGCCCTGAAGCTCGCGACCGTCTTCGAGAACAACCGTCATCTTCCTGGCGTCGTCAACAACGTGGTTGTTGGTGACGATGTAGCCGCCTTCGATGAAGAAGCCGGATCCCGACCCAAACCGGTCGGGCGATTCGCCTTGTCGCTGACCATCCTGCCCCGGAACGCCATTTCCGAAGAAATCTTCAAACGGCGTGCCTTCAAACGGGTTGCGGCCGTTGAATTGCGACTGCCGCACCGGGCTGGAGGAGCGCACCTGGATCTGCACGACCGAAGGCGACACCGCTTGAAAGAGGTCGGCAAGGTTCGGCAGGTTACCCCAGCGCGCTTGCTGGCTGATCGCCGGCAAGGTGAGCTGCGCAGCCGCAGGCGCCGCAAGGGACGCGCCGTTGTTGAAAAACGCAAAGGATGGCGCTGCGAGGGCGAGCGCGCCGAGGCTCACACCTGCAATCAAACCGCCTGTCGCGCCAATGATCGTTCCACGCTTCATATTGGTCTCCATGTCCGCATCAGGTTCGAGAAGAGAGATTGGTGCGGACTGTTGTTACGCAAGAGAGAGCGCCGCGAACATGAAACGGGTCTGTCCCGAACATTAACTCAGCGCCCGATAGCGTCTCTTTTGCCTTGTGAATGTGGACATTTCCGGGCGGATTTCGCGTCAACGCCAAGGCACGCAGAGCCCTTAACCGCGCAAGCCTTTGACTCCGCTCGAAACAGCGACACAGCCCTGAGAGGCCCGCGTCAAATTCAGCTCCGAAAGCCGTTCGTGAGGTGTGTGCCGTCACACAATGGCTTGCTGGCCGATCCGCCGCAACGACAGGGCGTGGCGCTCTGAACGCGGGCCGCCACACGCCAGGTCCCGGCCGTGATCTCAAGGTTCCCGCGCACTTTGAGAGGCCCGTCCGTCTGCGGGTCGATCGCCAGCGCCCCACCGCTCGCCCGATGCATCGACATGCACATCATGGTGAGAGCCCTCGCAGAACGGCTTGTTCTTGGACGCCCCCCACCTGCTTGTTTTGGCGAAGCTTATGCCTGCTGAATGAGGAGAGCCATTATCCCTTGGGATGAGGTTGCATTGGCTGGGCCCGCTGCCCCGCATGAAGGCGGCTCATCAGGGAAACCGGCGCAAGCCGTATGGCCTACGCCACCTTCTCCTCGGGCCAGCCGCCGACCGGCGGGGCGTCAAACAGGCTTGGCGGCACGAACTCCTCGCGGAACCACGGATTTTTCCGGCGATCGAAGATATCGCGCATCCAGGTGACAACCGTGCGAATTCTGGGAACCCGCCGCGCGCTTTCGTGGAAACTCAGCCAGACCTTCACGGAAGCAAGCGGCGGAATAGGCAGCGCGACGAGGCGGCTATCCAATCTACTGGCATAACTGGGCATAACAGCTATTCCGGCGCCCGCCGCCGTCGCATTCAGCAGCGAAGCCGAGCAATCGGTGAGAATTGTGGGCTCAACGAGCCCGGCTATCTGCGCCGTCTTGTCTTTCCAGCCCGGATTCTCGGTGTAGTGCGTGTGATTCAGGATGCGGTGCTGGCCGACATCCAGCATCCCCGCCGGCGACCCATAGGTGGCGATGTAGTCGCGGCTCGAGAATGCGCAGTAGTGCAGCGTTGCAACGGGGAATGAAATTACCTCAGCCTGCTTCGGTTGCTCGAACCCCACGACCACGTCCGCATAACCTTGTCCCTGCTTGGGCAGATTGCGGTCCGACAGTATCGAAAGGCGCAGTCCGGGATGTTCCGCAAGGAAACCGCCAAGGTTGGGCGTGATGCAGTAAGCAAGCACGCCGTCATTTGACCAGACCTTCACTTCACCTTGTGTCTTCGTCTCAAGTCCCTTGAGCGTGTTCTCCAAAGACTGACTTGCGCGCATCATGGTGGTGACATGGTCGAGCGCTTCGGCGCCCGCTTCCGTCAGCTGAATACCAGTCGGGGAACGTTCGAGAAGACGCGCGCCAAGTCTTAATTCGAGTTGCCCGAGACGCTTTGAAATCGCGGACTGCGTGACACCCATCTGCTCGGCTGCAGCGTTCATTGAGCCAGCAGTGGCGACCGCATAGAAGGTGCGCAGGTCGGACCAATCGACCAGCTCACGGACCAGCCGTTCGCCTCCATCCCTGGTCGTCATAGCCGGTGTGCCCAAATGGCTGAAGCGCCACCCTCCAGTTTGTGGTCAAAGGTTAGCAAGAGATTAAAAAGAACGGTGGTTGGGAAATGGTGATGATTCTGGAGGCCTCGCGCTCTGCGTTGCGCTCGCTCGGCGGCGAGCGGCCGCACCCGCGCTACATGCCCGGCGCATCCGAGGCGATGATGGCGTCGGTAAAGCTCCATCACGCGACAAGCGCTCAGGACTTCGCCGACGTCCACGCACTGGCTGTTGCAGAACTTGGCCCCGGCCTCGCCTCGCTTGCCGAGATCAAACGCGTCGACAGCCTGACGAACGCAGCGATCTGGGTCGTCCGCCGCAATGACGCGGTGACGGGCTTCCTCGCCCCGCTCGCTCTCACCAGCGCCGGTGTCACAGCCCTCCTCGATGGCTCGTTCAACGCAGCCAGCATCGACCAGAAATGGGTGGCGCGCATGGGCGAGCCGCTCGCCGGCTTCTACTGCTGGTGCTATGCGGGCAAGGATCAGGTCAGCCGCGGCGCGCTGGTGCTGGCCCTGCGCACGCTCATCGACAAGCATTTCCCCGACCTTCCCTTCTTCGGAAAGGACGCAACGGCCGCTGGCGCGAAAATCATGCGCCATCTTGGCTTCTTCCCCTTTGACGGCGTCGAACACCTGTTCTGGCGTTGCCGCTCTGTGATGGATGCCGCCTGATGATGTCCGTTCAGAACAACCACAAGCGCAATGACCTCTGCGTCGAGATCGTGCGCGACCTAGCCGACTTCATGAAAGTCGTCGCCATCCGCTCGTCGGTCTTCCTGGCCGAGCAGGACTGCCCCTATGACGAGGAGTTCGACCACAACGACCTCTCCTCGCTGCATTTGATCGCCTACCTGCGTGGTGAGCCGGTGGCGACCTTGCGCATCCGCTTCTTTGCGGGTTTCGCCAAGATCGAGCGTGTGTGCGTGATGAAACACGTGCGTGGCGGCGCTCTGGTGAAGCTGATGATCGAGACCGCGGTCGATGTCATCGCGCGCAAAGGCTACACTCTGGCCGTTGGCTACATCCAGAAACGTCCCGTCCCCTTCTGGAAGCAGCTTGGCTTCCTGCCGCGTCAAGGCCGTCAGGACTTCCGCTTTTCCGACTACGAATACGTTGAATGCGAGCGCAAACTTGCCATCCGCAATGACGCGATCACCGTCGATAGCGATCCTTATGTGGTGATGCGTCCCGAAGGCGAATGGGACCACGAGAACGTCCTCGACCGTTCAGCTCAGCGTCCCGCGGTCGCATAGCGCCATGACAAATCCCGCGTGTCGCCTTCTATGCATCGACCTCCAGGTCGATGCAGTCCCAGGCTGTGAGCCCGACGCATCGTCGATCTTCGGCGCCCGCCAGCTTCTGACGCTGGGCCGCCGTCTCGGCTGGACCATCGCCCATGCGCGCCGCCGCACGCAGGTCGTGATCCGTTCGCGCAATGGCGCGCAGCCCGGTCTCAACCCTCTGATGACCGAACAGGTCTTCTTCCACGATGGCCGTTCGATTGCCGACAGCCAGGGCTTCGCCGACCTGCTCTACGCCTGGCGCGGCGAGACGGTCTATGTCGCTGCTTTCGATCATGTCTCCCTGCTGTCCTGCCTGATTGCCTGCCAGGAACAGGGACCGAAACTGGTCCTGATCGAGGATGTGCCGCCGCTCCAGACCCTTACGGATCCCGCCGCCAAGCAGGATTTCCACGGCGCCGCCACGCGCCTTGCGGCAGGCGCCACAACCATCGGCGGCATTATCAAGGAGTCCAGCCGCCGCTTGGGCATCAAGGTCGCCGCGGTCAATGACCCGGTTGGCCAATCCCATCGCAGCATGCCAATCTGAGCCGACAAAAGAAACGTCGGGAGGGAAACGTGCGCCTTGTTACGATAGTCGTTGCGCTGGCCTTGGCCGGGTGCGCGACGCCGCACGCCTTCACGCCGCGCCTAGCCGAACCGCGCCTCGCCGTCGTCGATGAGGGCAATCTCACCCAGGCGCAGCGCGACATGCTGGCAAGCCGGTCCAGCCTCAACATCTATCGCACGCTGGCCCACCACGTTGATCTCTACAATCGCTGGTCGCCGCTGGGTCAGTTCCTCCTAAACGGCTCCAGCATCCCGCCGCGACACCGCGAGATGGCGATGCTGCGCATGGGCTGGCTTTGCCAATCACCGTATGAATGGTCACAGCACACGCGCATCGCAAAAGCCTCCGCCGGCATGACCGAATCCGAAATCCGCGCCATCGCCATCGGACCCGATGCGCCAGCATGGTCCGCCACGGATCGCGCCGTCCTGAGGATGGCTGACGAACTCCGCTATGAGGCGATGATCTCCGACGCCACCTGGGCCGAGCTTCGCAGGACTTACTCCGACCAGCAGGTCATGGAGCTGTTCTACACCTCGGCGCAGTACCAGCTCGTCTCGATGGCGCTCAACACACTCGGCGTCCAGATCGAACCCCAGGCCGTCGACTTCATGCCGACCGACCTGCCCCCGCCGCGCACGGCCACGCGTCCGACCAGCCCGCGCCTGGCGACACCGCGTGTCGCCCCGATCCCGCCCGCCGCGTGGACGCCGGAACAGCGCGCCATGATCACTCCGCAGCTCCGCCCCAATGGCGAGGCGCTCAACCTCTACACCACCCTGCTGAACCACCCCAAGCTCTACGGCCCGCGCGCCCGCTTCGGCTCCTATCTCCAGCGCGACAGCCTGCTTGACCCCGAAACCCGCGAGCTGCTGATCATGCGCACCGCCCACAACATCCGCGCGAGCTATGAATGGTCCCACCATGCCGAGTCCGCAAAAAAGGCCGGCCTCTCGGACGCCCAGATCGCGGCCATCGCCACCGGCCCGTCGGCCGCAAGCTGGAGCGCCAAACAGCGCGCGGTCCTCACCGCCGCCGACGAACTCCGCCGCGAGGCGTTCATCAGCGATGCAAGCTGGGCCGAACTTTCCAAATACTACGGCATGAAAGAGCGGATCGAGATCGTTTACACAGTCGGCGGCTATACGATGACAGGCCTTGCCATCAATTCACTCGGCATCCAGACGGAGCCGGGCTATCCGGCCATGCCGAGTTGATTCAATCGAGCTGCCAAGAGGGCGACCCGTGAAACTTCAGACCACGCTTTTGATGACCGCCGCCGTCCTCACGATCGCCGCCTGCACCCCGGCCGCGGAAACCCCTGCGCCTGAGGTCGCCCCGCCCGCAGACATCACCGCCCCGGCTCCCGAGAGCGGCCCCGCAGCCGAGAACACCGCCGACACGCTGACCACCGCGCCTCCAGCTGATATCGCCGCTGCAACGCCGGCCGCGCCTGCCCCCACAACGCCGGCGGCAGCGCCGCCCGCCCAGCCTCCCGCTGCGCCAGCAGCCGCAGCCGGCCCGACGAAGGAAGAGCTCGCCAAAGGCGCCGCAGTGTTCGCGCGCAGCTGCGCGATGTGCCATGGCCCGACGGGCGGGGGCACGCAGATGGGCGTCGCGCTCACCGCTGGCCATGACTACGCGACCGTCAGGGAGAAGGTGATCAAGGGTCCGATCAACTCGGGCGACAAGATGCCCCCGCTCGGCGCAGCCCTGTCTACCGACGATCTCGACGACGTTGCGAAATTTGTCGAAGCCGGGCTGCCACAATAGCCCGGGCCAAAGGCTCTAAACCGCCATCGCCTTCCGCTTGGCCGCGAGCAGTTCGCCCGACTGCTTCGCGTCGCTCACCGCACGCGACACCCCCAATACGCCCGCCATCTCGCCCAGCAGGGCCAGGCCGGCGCGCTTGCCGCCCTTGGGCATCATCCGCCCCACCCGCTCGGCCAACCGATCCAGTCCGGCCTCATACGCTTCCTTCACGACGGGCGCCGCGCGAGACGCCTCGCCCGTCAGCGCCGGGATCGGGCATCCGTGTTCGGCATCGTCGCGATGGCGCGGCGACAGATAGAAATCGATATACCGCTCCAGCCCCGCCTCGCCATACTTCTCCTCGAAGCGCCCCACGGTTTCGCAAGCCTTGTCGAACAGCCGGCGTACCGCCGCCGCCAGCAAATCGTCGCGCGACGAAAAATGCGCGTAAAAGCCGCCATGCGTCAGACCCGCCTCAGCCATGATCCTCGCAACGCCCAGCGCATCGAACCCGCCCGACCGAATACGCTCGGCCGCCGCATCGACGATCGCCGCGCGGGTCTTTTCCTTGTGATCGCTGGAATAGCGCGCCATCTGTCAGCCTGACTTCATCAGCCGCCAAGCGCTTCTGATGACACCCATCATATTTCCTGCACGACAAGCCGGCAATGAGGTCAGGCGCCAGGGTTGATCAATTATATGATATCCATCATGTAGGTCCCGCAAAACCCTGCAGAAGGTTGATCCGCAGATGACCGGCATCACCGCCGCCTCCCCGTCTGGCGACCCGATCGTCCGCTTCTTGACGGGCCTCGGCGTCCATTACGCATGGGTCGTCGCCTTCGTGACCTTTTTCGCCGCCCTGGTCGCGGCCGGCGCCGTCGGCTCGGTCGGCGTCATGCTCCTGCCGCTGCAGATGGAGTTTGGCTGGACGCAGGCCGAAATTTCCTCCGCCCTGGCCATCCGTCTCGCCCTGCTCGGCCTCGTCGCGCCCTTCGCCGCCGCGCTTTTCATCCGCTTCGGCCTCCGACCCATAATTGTCGCCTCGCTCGTGCTGATCGCCGCCGGCACCGGCGGCTCGATCTACATGACCGCGCTCTGGCAACTCGTCGCCCTCTGGGGCGTCGTGGTCGGCCTCGCCGCAGGCCTCACCGCCCTCGTCATGTCAGCCACGGTCGCTACGCGCTGGTTCGAGACGCGCCGCGGCCTCGTCATCGGCATCCTCTCCGCCGCCACCGCCATGGGTCAGCTTGTCTTCCTGCCCTTGATGGCCTGGCTGGTGAAAGCCCAAGGCTGGCGCACCGCCACGCTCGCCCTCTGCGTCTTCTACGCCGTCGCCGTCGCGCTCGTTGTGATCTTCATCCGCAACCGTCCGTCCGATGTCGGCCTGCGCCCCTTCGGCGCCGCGCCCGATAGCCCCATCGCCGCCCCGCCTGCGCCGCAAGGCAATCTCTTCCTCGCCCCGTTCGAGGCGCTGGCCGTCGCGGCGCGCAAGCCGATCTTCTGGATTCTCGCCGGCTCGTTCTTCGTCTGTGGCGCCTCCACAAACGGCCTCGTCCAGATGCACCTCATCCCGATGTGCGGCGACTACATGATCCCCGCGACCGCCGCGGCCGGCACGCTCGCCCTGATGGGCGGTTTCAATTTTGTGGGCACGGTCGCCTCGGGTTGGCTCACAGACCGCTTCAACCCGCGCATTCTCCTGATGATCTATTACGGCCTGCGCGGTCTTTCGCTCTTCTACCTGACCTCCACGGGCTTCGAGTCCACCTCGCTCCTGCTCTTCGCCGTTTTTTATGGCCTCGATTGGATCGCCACCGTGCCCCCAACCGTGAAGCTCGCCGCCGACGCCTTCGGCCCGGCGCGGGCCACGCTTGTCTTCGGCTGGATCTTCGCAGCCCATCAGCTCGGCGCAGGGCTCGCCGCGTTCGTCGCCGGCGTCATTCGCACCGAGGTCGGCTCTTACGCACTTGCCTTCCAGGGCGCCGGCATCCTCTGCATTATCGCCGCCCTCGCTTTTGTTGGCGGGCGCCGCCAAGCCAAAATTGCACCTGCCGCGGCCTGATCCGCCACCCTCCCCAGTCATTTGCACCGCCCATCTTGGCGTGGCCCGGCCTGCGTGCTGAAACGCTCTGGAGACCTGCGCGGAGCGGCCGATGTCGAAGCTCTATTTCTCCTACGCCGCGATGAACGCCGGCAAATCCACGGTGCTCCTGCAGGCGTCGTGGAACTATCAGGAGCGCGGCATGCGCACGCTCCTCTTCACATCCGCGCTCTATGCAAACGCCGAGGAGGGCCGCATTACGTCGCGCATCGGCATCAACGCCAATGCTCACCTCTACACCGAAGCAGACGATCTTCTGGCCCGCATCACGCGCGAGCACAAGAAGAGGCGGGTCGACTGCGTCTTCGTCGACGAAGCCCAGTTCCTGACAAAAGATCAGGTCTGGCAGCTTGCCCGCATCAGCGATCGCCTCAACATACCGGTCCTCTGCTATGGCCTGCGCACAGACTTCCGCGGCGAACTCTTCCCCGGCTCCGCCGAACTCCTCGCAATCGCTGACTCGCTGCGCGAGATCCGCACGATCTGCCATTGCGGACGCAAGGCCACCATGGTCGTCCGCCGCACGCCCGATGGCCGCGCCCTGACATCCGGCGACCAGGTCGGCATCGAGAAATCCATGTACCTCTCCCTCTGCCGCGGCCACTGGGAAGAAGAAACCGGCCGATGGCCGATCGCGAAACCGGTCGCGAAACTCAAGGCTGTGAAATCAAAACCAAAGCCCGCAGCCAGGAAAAAACCCAAACCCCGCTCCCTCCCCATCGCCGCCGCAGCCACGCGGCGCCCGCCAAAGCGCGCCAAGCGCTAGCTGACCGCGCATCCACGCAATTGGGCGACGGTGAGCTGCTGCCGGTTTCACGGACACCGCGTTAAGGTGTTTTATTGGGACCGGAGGCGGACCATGGGACGATGGACGTTCAGCCGCACGTACAAGCTCGAGGCGATGAGGCTTGTGCGGGATCGGGGCGTGCACGAGAACGTGCTGCCCAAGTGGGTGAAGGATTGGGACGCGGATCCCAGGCAGGCGTTTCTCTGTCAGGGCCAGATGAAGCCGGAGCAAGGCCCGGTCTGCGGCCGCCAAATCTGAGAGAGCGAGCTACGCCGAGCGCGACGATGCGGCGCGCGCTGCGGATTTTGCCATCTGCCAGGCCCGCTTGGCTGAGTCCAGCCGGTAGCCCGAGCGGCCTGTTTCGCATCGTTTGGCGTGCAGCCCCATGCCAGGCTCTGGCGGGGTGGAACAGGTCGGTCACCTCGACCATGAGACTGGGAGCGGCGCCACCGGAAGCTGACGACAGGGCCGTCGCGCTCAGATGTGTGGCAATGGTCCACGGCTTTGAACATCAGTTTCGGCGACCAGCAGGGTCACCTCAGTCCGGTCATCGGGACGCCAGCCCGCCAGGCTGGACTTCGCCACAACATACCACTCGATGACGCGAAGGATTTTACGCCAAGCCGCTGACCTTCGCCGAGTCCTTCCACCAACAGGTGCTGCCGACGCCGCCGGCCTGCGTTCCTTGGCGGAGGTCAGCCGCCGCCACCCTGTGGCGATGGATAGCTCTTGGCCATGCCCGCGCGGACGTCCATCTGTACGCCATATTGGGGAAACGGATAGCGAAAGCCGTTTTTCGCCAGCGCATTCATGCCGGTGATCGCCTTGGCAAGGTATTCGGGCGGCGCGGCCATCAACATCTCGTCGTCGAGCACCCCGCCGTATCGGCGCTCTGCAAAGCACGGGATCGACAGGCTCGGCTGGCGCGTGGACAGCGCGCGGCCCCAGGAATCAGCGCAGGCGGACTCGCCCACCACGCTCCAGTCGAAGCGGCCATAGCCCGACCATTGCAGCCCGTTGATAAAATAGATCATCGCGCCGGGCGTGGCGTAAAAGAGCGCAATATCGGGCTCGGCGAGCTTTGTTAGAGGCCCTACCGCAAGCGCCTCATAACGCCCGTCCGGCACGCACGCCATGGCACGCTGGTGCGCCCCTGCATCATCGAGCGTTTCGAACCAGACGCCCGTCATGTGCGCGCCAGAGTACCACTCCTCGCTCTTGGCGCCGCCGAGCCCGACAACTGCGCGGCACTGGGCGCCAACCAAGTCTTCGCCCGTGACGCCAATCGTCCAGCCAAGGCGCGAGGCCTGGCCGACGATCTGGTCGAGAGTGTGCACCGCCGTCGGCCGGCGGATGCGCGCGATCGCCCCCATGTCCTCCCGCCGCTCGAACAGCTTCATGGCGAACGGAATGCTGCGCAGGCGGAGCAGCTTCTCAAGTTGTTGGGAGATTTCCTCGAGCATTTCCGCCATTGTCGCCTCTCAGTCGCACCGCAAGCGTATCGAGCGTGGGTGAACCCGCCCCCTTAGTCTGCCTGTAAACTGGTCGAATGTGCCACCAATGCAGCGCCGCAACAATGTGATGCGTGAGTGGATCGCTCTAGTGGAGCGAGGAAGGCACGCGGTGGTGCGACCCGCCATGGTCGCCCGGCGGTAAGTCTGTCGCCTGTCGCGATCCTGGTTGGGCCAACATGCTGGTCTTTGTCGTATGGCGTCGATCGCCTCTTTCAGTCATCGGCCGTGATCGCGAGAGGCGGGATCGATAAGATTGTTCGGAGCTGGCGGCGAGGCCCGCGCGAACGTCTGCTTGGGACCATCGCGCCTTCCGGTCTCACGGGATCGAATGGCCATAGCGGGCCATCAACGCCAAGCCCGCCGTAGTCTTACCTACGGCGAGGTTGCTCGTGGCTTGCCGCTCGCCCCTTCCCGGCGCTCAGGCGGGACATCGCCAGTACCGGTCACTCATTCCGAAGGCGCTTTCGCGCTTTTGTAGGATAGCGCGATCAGCACGAGCGGAAGCGCGATCTCGATCCACATCAGCAAGAGGAACAGCGGATGCGGTGCACCTGCAGCGAAATATGATATCACCCGTCCCAAACCGCCGAACCAAAAGACCCCGAGCATCAGACGAAGCAGATCCATCCGCTTTGGGAGGGCACGCACGACCCACAATGCCACACCGCCATATGCCATCCAGAGGACCGCGTAGAATCGCATCTCGCTATCGACGTCTGCGCCGGCGAGTCCGGCCAGATGAGGCGTTCCTGGCAAAGCGACGCGCAGCATTGCTGCAAAGATCTGGCCCGTCGCATCTGGGCCAATCGCAAAGATCATTCCGCCAATCACCAACGCGGCAATGCCTAAGAGAGAAAAAGTGATCTTGAGCACCATGGCCCTCCATAGACCTGAGGGCCCTTCTTGGCGACTGTCACCCTACTCAGGAACTCCGGCGCATTTCTTTGCTTCTCGGCTGGCGAGACAGACGAATGGCCGCGGCCACGAAAGATTCTGCCGCCAAAAGTCTTCGCGTTGGCTCGTCATGCGAAGTCACCGCGTGGGCCATACTGCTTCGGCAGGCAAAAACTCCTGCAGGACGTCCGCTAGCGTACCGACATTCATCAGCATTCGGCGCATTTGGGCAACGAAGTGCGATGACGACGTGAGGCAACTCGCCGTCGCGATCTCAAGGAGACCGGCCATGGCAAGCAACTCCGACGGGATAAAGGACATTGGACCGCAACCGCAGTCGTTCAACATTGAAGAGGCGACAAAGAGAAACACAAATTTCCGTTCGGTCGCCTGGAGCGGGCGCTATCTGCAGGTGACGCTGATGTCGATTCCCGCTGGCGGCGACATCGGCCTTGAAGCACATCCGGAGACTGACCAGTTCCTTCGCCTCGATTCTGGTCGCGGCCGCGTGCAGATGGGATCTGCGAAGGACGAACTGACTTTTGAAAAGGACGTTTCGGACGGCTGGTGTGTGCTCGTCCCGGCGGGGACCTGGCACAACATCACCAATACTGGCCTAACGCCAATGCAGGTCTATGCGATCTACGCGCCCGCCCATCATGCGCCGGGCAAGGTACAGGCGACCGCGGCGGCGGCTGCCGCCGATAAGAACGACAAGCCGGCGGCCTGGTCAGTGCAGTTGAAACAAGCCTCCGACAAACACGGCTGACCGCACGACACTCGGAGAAGCAATACGCATTCAGAGGCATGTCCGGTCTGGGCCCCTCACCGCCCACCCCGAAACTGTCGCTGCGAATGAGCCAGGCGCTCACTTCCCGCCGCTCGCGGTGACTCGGGCGCTCAGGCCGGAAATTGCCGAACGACGATGCTTGTTGCTGCGGCAGCTCAGATCGCACGCATCCGGTTTCCGCGCGCGTTGTGCTCGACTTCGGCAAGGCCAAGCGCTTCCATCAAGGGCGGCACGTACATGCCGAAGCGACCGCGCAATCCCTTCTTGAGCCCGTACCAGCCGCCGACCGGGTTGCTGCTTGAGCGACCCCACGCCTCAACGGTGCCATCCTTGGCGTCCTTCTGTTCGTCGGCGGAGCCAAGCTCCATCCAGTCGCCATGCTTCTTCAGCATCTTGTGCAGATCGTCGAGGCAGCGCGCATCATAGAGCAACACTGTCTTGCCGACCGTGCAGACCAGCACGTCCTTCCCGTCCTTCTTGTCGCGATGCATGGTGAAATCTGACGTGAGCGGCGGCGTCTTCAGCCGCCATGGGTCATTGGGCGTGCCCGCGCCGTTCGTCGTTTTTTTGGATGGCATTGAAGTCTCCCTAGGCAGCCGCCTCCGCAGCATGTTTGAGATCGGCTGCATACTGCGTGAACACCGGCACAAAGTCAGGCAGGCTGCCGGCGATCATCGGCAGCATCAAACCTGAGAACGTCTCGGTCATGGTGAAGCATGAGCCGCCATCCTTTGGCGTGATCTCGTAGACGCGCACGCCCTGGAACATTGGGGCTGCGCCGTCCCGCCAAACCATGCGTCGGTTGGACTCGAATGCCGTGACCCTGGGCGTGAAGACGCGCGGACTGATGGGGACGCGGATGGCCAGTTTCTTTCCCAGCTCAATTGGACCTTCAATGCTGGTGACGGTGGAGTTCCACCGCGGGAACCCGGCGGCGTCGGTCAGCAGGGCCCACACGCGCGCAGGCGCCGATGCGATGTCCACGGACACCGTGACGGCCTGCCTGAATGCTGATTTCTCCGCCCTGGCCTGGCCGTTCTTCATCGAGGGTCCCCTCCCTTAGTATAGACCTGTTGTAATTCGGCTCTTGTAGGCAGGTTTGGGCCATGAACGCCCAGCCCGCCGCTTTCATAACTACGGCAGAGCCACGCGTCAGGCGCCGTTCGCTCCTTCCCTGAAGGTTAGGCGGGACCTCGTCGGAGACTGCCTTTCTCGTCGGATACCAATTGGCCCCGGGACGGTCCTGCCAGGTCAGAGCCAGAATTGGCTTTGCGATGAAGATTCACTGCCGCACACGTCTTAGAAGGCGCCGTCTTTTCTAGCGATAATCAACTGTTGCTTCCCAGCTTTTTGGGTTGATCCTAGAATTGAGGCGCGAACCTGGCACTATGCTTGCGTCCACTGTTGGAGCTATCGATGCGCCTTGTCTATATTCCTTGCCTGATTGTCGCCGTCCTGCTGGCGGCGCCTGCTCACGCGGCAATCGACGGCAAGGTGGCGGGACTGAACGAGGCGGCCTTCGCCGCGCTCTCGACCGTCAAGCAACGCAATCCCGGCAGCCTGACCGAGCGCGATGCGCAGGAAATCGGCACGGCCATCATGACCGACCAGGTCATGGATGATGCGGAGAGGGACCTGCTCGAGGAAATGACCCAGAGCATGTTCCGCAACATCACCGTCACGCTTGCCGGCGATACCGCTCGCGCGGTGAAGACCTACCCTACCTCAGGCAACGCCAAGAGGGTGCTTCAAGGCGTGCTCAACCCGCCGCTCGATCTCGAAGCGTCCTGGACCAAGGGCGCCAGCGGATGGATGGACATGTGTATCGAGTTCAAGAAGGGCGCTCAGCAGGAAGCGGGGGTGGTCGGCTACGTCCAGGGCAAGCTCGCGGAGCAATGGGAAGCGAGCAATTTGGGCAACGGCTACAAACCGCTCCGCGATCTGATCGGCAAACTCTACGGCTATTCGAATTCCACGGGCGGGGACACCAACACCGGGCGGACGATCCTATACCGGGCGATGAATCAGCTCGACCGCAGTGCTTCCGACGGGGTGCCCGATTTCCTCTACAACTGGACAAGGCCAGGCGGATCCTTGTGAGTGGAGGAATGCGCATGGCTGGAAACGGACCTGTCAGGTCAAGTGAGTAAAGGTCGTTTTCAGGTGACCTCCTCCATGCGTTTCGGACCGGCGGGTTTTGCGAGACCGCATTCGCGCACGAAAGCCGAGCCCGCCACCTTCTTTCCTACGGCAGAACCGCTCGTCAGCTGCCGTTCGCGCCTTCCTTGGATGTCAGGCGGGACCTCGCCACAATCAGCCAGCCGCCTCGGAACAGCCTGCCGCCCAATCAGTTAGGGGACTCACGCCAACGGAGGGAAGAAGACTATGTCCTCATTGACCTGGCGAATTGAATCGCCAAAACGCACGACCCCGCTTTGCACAACGTAAGGGAAAACCAAGTTTGCAGAAAAACCGCCACGGTGATCCAGCGAGACGACCACCGCGTCTTTTGGCTTGATCTGCGGATCGGTGAGGCTCGTGTGGTGGACAAGCGCGGAAGCATCAATGAGGCCATGCCGGGCGTCATTTCTCAGCGAGGTAAGCAGATCTTTCATGACGCTCGCAGCAGGCGGACTCCCGCGCCTGTCATAGATACCGAAGGATACAATCGAACCGTCCGACCTAATCGCGCCGCCAAAGGGAAAAAACTCTTCGTGCTTTGACAGCATCTTCTCTGCGAACGGCATCACCGCGCTGAGAAGTCGATCAGCCTCTTCTATTGGGCTCATGCGCGCGCTCTTTGGCTCCACCAACTGACGCACGGCCGCATCGCCTTGGGATGCCAAGTGGGCATGGCTCGCCTGTCGGCTTTTGGCTTGAGCAAGTCCAAACGCTCCTACCCGTAGCAGTCAACTTAGCATGAACTCGCCACCGCGCCGTCCGTCACACCCTGCTTCGTCACGTGTACTTTATGCCAGTCAATACGATTTCACAATTCCGATACGCCTTTAGCTCGATCAGATTGCGGGACGGATCGGCAATCATGAGCTTGATCTGCTCGTTCAGCTGCGCGAGGTAGGCTGTCGTCTGCGCCTTCACGATCCTGGCGGCGCCCGTTCAATCTGGACGCCAAGAGCAATCATGCGGGGTCGGGGCCACCTCGCCGTGCAAGGAACTTATTGAAAAATCACAACTAGCCTGCCTGCTGATCTGGGGCATGATGCGGCATCTGGCGCAAGATGCATTCCTGCTCGTTGAGCGGCCGAGCAAAAAGAGGACCCGCGTATGTCGGAGCGGTTGTTGTGCGATCAGTGTCTAAGTTTTCTTTCGGTTGATGCCACGGACTGTGTTTACTGCGGTGCTGATATGCGAGCGGCGCAGTCCAAGTTGGCAGCGCACGCTGCGCGGGTCGCAACCGAGGACATCTTCCGGCTTTTAAGTCCGGAGGAAATACGCGAGGCAAACGCGGGTCGCCTGATTGGAGCCGAGTTTGAGGCGGCCATGCAGCGGGCTCGTTTGCGCGGCCTGCAGTCATCGCCCCGCGACCCGCCACCGGCAGGGATGATACGCTGTTCCGGCTGCACGGCGACCTGGCCCCGGGGAACGCGGTTCTGCGGGAGATGCGGCGCGAAGACAGTTCCGACGGCTGACCCGACTGCCGCCAACCCTCCCCCGGAGCTGACCGAATTTGGACCGCTGACGTGCCGGACGTGCGAGGCCATTCTTACGCCACGCGATGCGTTCGAATTCGAGGTCCGTCTTCCAACTGGCGTTATCGTTGACCCCGAAGATCTCGAGAGGGAGCATTTGATTGGGGAACTAGAAATACGCGGCTCCGGTGAACGATCCGGGCGCACGGCATCAAAGCCGCCGCCGCAAGCCGCGCCAGTAGACATGTGGGAGGGAAAGAATGTTGTCTATCCCGGCATGTTGGGTGTGGAGATTGCGGACCCAGTGTTTCAACGGCGCATGCATCAAGACGAGCAATTTGCGCGTACGAGCCGTGTGGAGTCACTACTGGCGGAACTGGCTAAAGCGCTGAAGTTAAGAATAAGTCGGGCACTTTGCCGCCCTTGCTCCAAATGCGGGGAGGCGGACCCGCTTGGCATCGCTAGACCCACCTAATGTTGCCAGCCTGCCAACAGCTTTCGATATCCGCTGGTGTCACTTCCGCTTGACCGGCGTTTCAGGGCCCCGAAGGGCCAAGTTACGCATCGGAAGGATGTGTTGGAGCACCTCGGCGTAGGTCCTGGTGAGAAAATTGACGTCACAAAACTTCCCGACGGAAGGATTGAGGTTCGGGCCGCGTCGATGGGCGAGATATCTTCGCTGTGCGGAATGCTCGCAAAGACGGGCCGGCCGCCCCTATTCATCGACGAAATGAATGAAGTCACGAAACAAAGCTGGTCCGGCAAAGTCGATAAGAAGAAATGAGGATCACGGCCGACGCAGATGTGCTCGTTGGCGCGATTGTGGCCGATGAGCCAAGCAGGCGCGCATCGCTCAATCAGCGCTTGCGAAGGCGGACCTTGCGCTACTCGACCAGGGCGGTGATTTTGCAGATGGAATCATTGCTTTTGAGGGCGCCAGCCTGGCGGGCGCAACGTTCGCCACCTTCGACAAGGATACGGCAAAGCGGTTCAAGAAGTTGGGGCAAGACAGCCTGCTGCTCGCCTAACGCATGGCCAGCGCGCTCCAAAACAGACATTGAATCCAATGTTGCGTTACGCGGCGCATGACCGCCAATTGTGGACATTCAGCCGACTCCATCGGTCTGGGAAAAAACGGCGCAGAGCGTAAGCGTCTCCGCGCCGTCAGGTCACAAGATCAGATGGTTGCGTAACGCCAGCATATCAGCGGCCCGTCTTCGTCATCCACCCGTTCCCCTGTGCGAACAAAACCGTTCGCCTCAAGGACACGCTGCGACGCGAGATTTGCTGTCGACGTCTCCGCTGTCAGGGCCGCCACGTCCGGTCGGTCGCTCGCCCATCTGACAATCTCGCCGACGGCCCTTGTAGCATAGCCGAGCCCCCGCCGGCTCGGTGCGATGCCATAGCCGATGTCGACGCAGCCACCTTTAGGCGGACGCGTGATCGAGCAAAGGCCAACCAATTCGCCGCTTTCCACGATCAGCCAGGAGGCGGGTGAAAAGCCTGCCCAAACGCGTGAGGCCACGCTAGCAAGCATCTTAAGAATATCGGGGGACGAAATCGGCGTGTCAGCTAGCTGATAATGCCGTGGTGCAGCGCCAAGTAACAGGCGCACATAGTCGTCTTCTGTTGTTTCCAGGATCATGGTTCTCTCGAAGAAATGAGGGACGTCGATGACGTCCGTTTAAGCTTCGCGAGCAGTCAGCGAGTTGAGCGTGCTTACACGCATCCGCGCTGGCCGCTAACGCGGTCCGAAGCGAGATCGGTGAGCAAAGGCATTCTCCTGATATCAGTGTGCAGAGCACTCTCCGCGAACACCACCAAGCTTATGCACACCGCGGGCGCCCGAACAAGTCTCAGGCGTCACGTGTTACACGCAGGACTGGAACGGCCAACTCGCGACTTCTGCCCTATCCGCGCGGACGGCCGGTGGTCGTCGAAGGTGGTCACCTGGCGTTTCCTCTTTCACCCCCCCTCAATGTGTCGTTCCGAAGAAGAAATCTTCCATTGATTGTGAACCAAACCGGCTCGCCGCCGAGGGGAGTATTATCCGTCCCTGCCTCCTGAACATGAATGTGCAGATGGGGTTCAGCGGTATTTCCCGAATTGCCGACGCGGCCGTGAAGGTCGCCGGTCTCCACCTATTGCCCAACTTTCACCGCAACGGACCCTGGCGCCATATGAGCCAGGACGACGATGTCGTCTTTGCAATCGAGCAAAACATGATTGCCCGCCATATGCTCTCGATCCGCCTGCGGAACCGGCATGTCGGGCAGTCCATCCGTAGCGCCGACGATTACTCCAGCGCATGGAGCAAGAATGCCGGCGCCATAAATCACATAGGCCTTTGGGTCGCGCGGCGCGATACCGTTCGCATGAAATCCAAGACTGTCGGCGCCGATCAGATCAACGGCGTAGCTCTGCCCTCGAAATGGAAGAAATCGCTCGCCAGTCAAAGTCATCAAATGCGCATTCACGGCCTCTGTGCGACCGCCGTTGATCACTATGTAAGTCCCCGGCTCCAAGGGCATTGCGAGGGAGACTGCCTCAGATGGGGTCGTACGCCCATCAACGACTGGAGCAAGCCCTGCAATGGCGAGTGCAATTCCTGCAGCGCCCGCCAAGGGTTCGCTCCAGATGATCCATGCCAGGCGATGAGTCTGACGCCTCTTTCGGAATTTCCAATACGAGAAGAGACTGCCGCACACATGCAGGACGAGAAAGCAGTATGGCGCCCAGACGGGCGGAAATAGCCAGACCCCGGCAGCCACGAGATAGACAATTGCGAGACCTATAGCGACGGAGCGAGCAAGCAGACCTGCAATCGACGTCGTGGGAAGCACGGCGTTCAGCGCGATGAGCCCAAGCGGAACCGCGACTTGGATTACAAGAAGTTGGAGCACCAGCTCGCTCACCTGCCGCGCCTTCCAGACTCAATTCCAATCCTCGAAGGTGTCGCCCGCTTCAGCAAACGCGGCAATATGGCGAGCGTCCCAGACTTCCGACACGACGCTTCTCGTGTCCCTGGGCCATGACCCCCACTACACCAATTCCGTGGTGGGCCCGCAACGGGTCGAGGCTGTGTGAAAACTCCTGCGCCAGAAAAGTTGACGCAAATTTCTGCCACGCCTCGCGCCATCCAAGCCGAACTGCGCATAGGCCGGGGCGCGGAAGCATGCCTGGTGAAAGTCCAATTCACCGCCACGCGCGGTTGTTGAGTTTTCACACCGCCTCGGCCAATCTCAGACTTAGCTGAGCAACAACGCGAACGGCAGGACAGCGCAGGCTTTCCTGCCGTGTGTCTATGGGTCCAACTCCCAGACCAAAATCTGCGAATTGTTTCAGGAGATCACCATACCCCGCCGCCTTCGGCAGGGGAGGTGGATCGCTGCGTCTTCGCGGCGAGATGACAGGGCTCACGCCTCAAACTCCGTCCTAACCTAGCGCTCCACCAGCGCACCCAGTCGTGCCCCAACCCGGCCGAACGCATCCGCGCGCCCGCAACGCGCTAGGTCGAATACGTCGCGATCGAACGCACCACCTTGCCATCCGCGCCGAACACCAACGTCTCCGCGACATATTGCGAGCGTTCATTGGTATAGAGAATGGTCAGCGCATCCGATCCCGGCAGCACCTGGTCGATCTCGAAGTAGAGATTGCGCAGCCGGTCCAGCGCCGCGCCCCAATAGTCCCGCAGCTCCGCTTTCCCGCGAACGGAATCCGCATCGCGCCCCGTGACCATCCGTATCCGCGGCGAATGAAATACGACGTCCTCCGCATAGTGCGAAAGGATCGCCTCAAGATCATGATCATTCCACGCCTTGACCCATTCACGGGCGAAGGTTTGCGCTTTCTCTGCGTCCATGGCGGGCTCCTGCTTATCGTGCGGACGTAGCCCGGATTCTGCGGTTACGGACAAGCCGCCCGCATCAATTGCCTTGGAAGGGATCGTCCCTGCAACTGGCGTACAGCACCAGATTCACGCGGCTTGCGCGCCCTGCCTTGCCGATCTCATCGAGCGCTATGGCGTGCGTTCCCAGCCATCTGTCATCCCGTCCGGGATAATCGCCCATCATCCAATATACGACACGCTTATGCTGCATGCCGTGCCCGCCGACATAGATGAACGAGGCGTCCGCCGCTTCCGACTGCTCCGCGAAAGCCGCCATCGCCGCCCGCGCTTTCGGGGCGTCGGCGTCGAACACGAGCGTTGTTTCAAATCCCGCAGCCTTCAGCGCTTCGGGGATGCGCTTGGCATCAAACGCCGCGCCGGGGAGCGAGTAAACGCCTTCCGTCTTCGAGTAGTCAGCATTGATCAGCACAAGGGCGACGCGTCTCTCGCTCTCGCTCTCGCGCATGTTCCATCGCGGCAGCTTTTTCGGGAACTGCAGCTGTTGCCATCCGCCGCTATAATGCGCATTCGCACTCGCCAGCCGCGCTGTGAAATCCTGCAGCGTCTCCGGCTCTTTCCGCAGCACTTCCACCAGCGCGGACGCAAATGGATTTCCGCCCTGCCGGTCGCGATCCTGCGTCAACCGGCCTGGCTGGCCAGCATAAAAGAATAGCGGCGACGGCGCGGCAGGCGCCGCCTGTGCGAAGGCGTCGCCCGCAGAGATGGCTGCCAGACCTGCAATGAAGCCACGACGGTTCATGATGGCAAGTCTAGCGACAATGACAGAGGCGCCAAGCCCCGCAACAAGACGCAAAGGCCCCGACCTTGCGGCCAGGGCCTTAAACGGCTCAGAACTTCAGCACTTTCACGTAACGCACCTGCGGCAGGGACTGGATCGCTTCCAGCGTCCGGGCCGGCACGTCCTGATCCACGCCCACAATGGCGATGGCGTCCCCGCCAGCCGCTTCACGGCCAAGGTTGAACGTCGCGATGTTGATCTTCGCATCGCCCAGCAGCCCGGCCATTGCGCCGATGAAGCCCGGCTTATCGGAGTTGTTCACGAACACCATGTAGGGCTGGAAGTCGGCTTCCAGCTGCATGCCCTTCACTTCCACGATGCGCGGCTTGCCGCCCACGATGGCGCCGGCGACCGAGCGCCACTTGCCTTCGACCTTCACCTTGATGCGGATCAGCGAGTCGTAGACCGCGCTGGCGTCGTTAGTGGACTCCTTCAGCGAGCCGCCGCGCTCCTGCAGGATGGCGGGCGCCGACACCATGTTCACTTCAGCAAGGAACGGGCGCAGCAGGCCGGCCAGCGCCGCGGACGTCAGCGGCTTGCGGTTGAGCTGCGTTACCTGACCTTCGTACTCGATCTCGACTTCTGACAGGCCGCCATCAGCAACTTGCCCCGCGAACTGACCCAGCTTCTCGGCCAGCGCCACGAACGGCTTCAGCTTCGGCGCTTCTTCCGCCGTCACCGACGGCGTGTTCAGCGCGTTGGAAACCGCGCCCGTCAGCAGGTAGTCCGCCATCTGCTCGGCGACTTGAAACGCCACATTGTCCTGCGCCTCGACGGTCGATGCGCCAAGGTGCGGCGTCGCCACAAAGTTCGGCGCGCCGAACAGCACATTGGTCTTCGCGGGTTCTTCGAGGAACACGTCGAACGCCGCCGCGCCGATATGACCACTGTCGAGGCCCGCGCGCACCGCAGCTTCATCGGCAAGGCCGCCACGCGCGCAGTTGATCAGGATCACGCCCTTCTTCGTTTTGGCGATGTTCTCGGCCGACAGGATGTTCCTGGTCTGATCGGTCAGCGGGGTGTGCAGCGTGATCACGTCGGCGCGCGCCAGCAGCTCGTCCAGCTCCACCTTCTCGACGCCGATCTGCGTCGCGCGTTCCGCCGTGAGGAACGGGTCGTACGCGACCACTTTCATCTTCAGGCCCAGCGCGCGATCTGCAACGATCGAACCGATATTTCCAGCGCCGATCAGGCCGAGCGTTTTCGCAAACAGCTCGACGCCGATATAATCCTTCTTCGGCCACTCGCCGGCGATGGTGCGCTGGCTGGCCGATGGGATCTGACGCGCCGCCGCGAACATCATGGCGATCGCGTGTTCCGCCGTGGTGATGGCGTTGCCGAACGGCGTGTTCATGACGATCACGCCCTTAGCAGTCGCCGCTTTCACATCGACGTTGTCGACGCCGATGCCCGCACGGCCGATCACTTTCAGTTTCGCGCCCGCCGCGATCACGTCCTTGTCCGGCTTGCAGGCGGAGCGTACGGCAAGGCCGTCATACTCGCCGATGATCTTGATCAGCTCGTCCTTCTTGAGACCGACCTTGAAGTCGACCTCGATGCCGCGATTCCTGAAGATATCCGCCGCGCCGGGCGCGAGATCGTCAGCGATAAGAACTTTCACCATGGGGTCAGTCTCCTTGAATCTGGGCGCGCCAGTCGGCGCGCTCAAGCTTGTGAACGAGGCAATCGTCTTCGTCATTGAACACCTGGCGGCCGACCGGCTTGAAGCCGAGCCGCTGGTAGAAAGCATGAGCACGCGTGTTGGAATTGAGCGGGTCGATCAGGATGGCGGTCACGTTCGCATCCTCGAAGCACGCCTCGATCATGCCCCACATCATCATCTCGCCGAGGCCGAGCCCGCGATCCGCGGGATCGCCGATCCAGATGTCGAGTGCGCGCAGATTGGGCTCGACGTCGCCCCAGTAATGCGTGGGCTCCAGATGCGGATCGATCACCTGCATCGCCCCGACGGGACGGCCATCGAGCTCGACCACATAGTACTGGCACACGTCCGATTGCATCGACAGTTCGTGCGCCCAGTCATGATCCTCGCCGAACGCTTTGGCGAGATCGCGGTTGTCGCTCGACGCCGCGATCACGTCGGGCTGCAAATCCCACACCTCCAGCGTCGCGCGATCCGACATCTCCGCGGGCCTGAATGTCAGGATCAGCCCGTCATCGCGCTCGATGTGGAAGAGCCGCCAGTACTGCGTGTTGGGCTCAGACATGGCCGCCCGTTCCATCGCCGGCGGCCTTCCATGACCGCGCACGATTGATCGCCATCTTCGCGTCGACCTGGTCGTCCAGATCCAGTCCCGCCAGCGCAACCAGACGATGCAGCAGGATGACGACGTCCGCCGCCTCCCTGCCCGCTTCGGCAATATCGCCAGCGCGCATGGCCTCTTCCAGCTCGTCGAGTTCAAGCCGCGCGCGGGCGACAAGCGCGGCGAGGTCTTTAACCTCGCCGAACGTCTCGTCGCCCCACACGCGGATAGTGTTGCTGGTTTCAGTCGCCATGGCGACCTCCACAGATCTGAATCAGCCCAGCGTTGCGACTGTCTCGGCAAATGCCCAGTCGAGCCAGCGCGTCAGCTTTTCGAGATCGGCCGCATCAACGGTGGCGCCGCACCAGATGCGAAGCCCCGGAGGCGCCGCCTTGTAGCCGCCGATGTCGAACGCGGCCGTCTCTTTCTCCAGAAGCCCCGTGAACTTCTTCACGAACTCCTGCTGGCCCTTTTCGTCGAGCTTGGTGACGCGTGGATCGACGATCGAGAACGTGACCGACGTGTTGGAGCGGATCGCCTTGTCGGCAGCGAGAAACTCCACCCACTCCGTCTTCGCGACCCACTTCTCCATGACTGCAAGGTTCGCATCCGAGCGCCGGTAAAGCGCCTCGACGCCTCCGAGAATATCGATCCAGGTCAGCGCATCGAGATAGTCCTCGACCGCCAGCATGGATGGCGTGTTGATCGTCTCGCCCTCGAAAATACCTTCGGTGACTTCCCCGCCCTTCGCCATGCGGAACAGTTTCGGCATCGGCCATTTCGGCGTGTAGGTCTTGAGACGCTCGATCGCGCGCGGCGACAGGATCAGCATCCCATGTGCGCCCTCGCCGCCCAGCACTTTCTGCCAGGAATATGTCAGCACATCAATCTTCGACCAGTCGATCGGCATCGCGAACACGGCCGAGGTCGCATCGCAGAAAGTCAGGCCCTCGCGATCCGCCGCGATCCAGTCCGCATTCGGAACCTTCACGCCGGACGTCGTGCCGTTCCACGTGAAGACAATGTCTGCATCCTTGCGGGCCTTCGACATGTCGGGAAGCTGGCCATAGCCGGCCTTGTGCGTCGTTGCGTCGACCTTCAACTGCTTGGTGATGTCAGTCACCCAGTCTTCGCCGAAGCTCTCGAATGCGAACACGTCCACGGGGCGGGCGCCCAGCATGGACCAGAAGGCGGCCTCGATGGCGCCTGTGTCCGAGCCCGGCATGATGCCGATGCGGTAGTCGGCGGGAATTTTCAGAATGGCGCGCGTCTTGTCGATCGCCAGCTTCAGGCGCGACTTGCCGAGCTTTGACCGGTGCGACCGGCCGAGCGATTCAAGCTTTAGATTGTCGGGGCTCCAGCCGGGGCGCTTTGCGCAGGGGCCAGAGGAAAAGTGTGCGCGATCAGGGCGCACGGCCGGTTTGGCGGCGGTCGTCATCTGTTTTTCTCCCATCCTTACAGATGGGCTGGTCGCCGTTGGGGGCGACTGGCCCGGCCGCGGATATGCTCCTGAACCGGTTTCACGTCAATTAATTGTCTAGGGTGGACTGCCGAACGAGATGCGCCGCGGCCGGCGGTGCGCCACAGCCACGCCCGCCAGGATCAGCACCAGCGCCCCCGCTATCGACCATTCCAGCCTTTCCTGCAGGAAAACCACGCCAATCCCCATCGCCCACACCGGCGACAGATAGGTTGCAAACGAAACAAACATCGGCCCCGATTTCCGGATCAGCCAGACATAGGCCAGCGTCGCAAGGCCCGATGGCCCCGCGCCCAGCAGGATCACGGCGAGCCAGGAAGACCAGCTCGCATCCTTCGGCCACGGCACAGTCGCCAGCGCCACAACGGTCATCACGATCGCGCCGCTGCCCGTGATGATCAGGCTCGATAGCGCCATGGAAATGTGCGGCGCCATGCGCGTTGCAATATTGCCGGCTGCATAAAGCCCCGTGGCGCCGATCGCGCCCGTGAGCGCCATGGTGTGCAGGGGCTGTCCCGCCAGCAGGTCCGGAGCGACCAGCACAATCAGCCCGCAGAATCCCAGCGCCACGCCAGCCCCGCGCCGCCACGACATCCGCTCACCTGCCAGCAAACGGTGGGCCAGAAGCGCGGTGAAGACCGGCGAGGCCCCATTGCAGATCGCCAGCGCAGCCGACGGCTCCGTTTTCGATGCTTCCGCGAAAACGAGAACTGGCAGCGTCGTGAACGCGAGCCCGATAAGCACGAACCAGCCAATCGCCTTGCCGCCGCATGGCTCGACGCCGCGACCTTGTCCGCGAGCCAGCATCGCAGGCGACGCAACAGAGATCACCAACACCGCCGCCCAGGATCGCAACGCCACCACCCAGGCCGAATCAATCGTCTCGACACTGACGCGCAGCGCCGCAAACGCTGATCCCCACAGCACCACAAGCAGGGCAAGCACCAGCCATTCGGTCAGGCCATGGGTGCGATGCGCAACGCCTGCCGTTGGCAGCACCGCATTGGCCTGCGACTCCATGTGGATTCCCCGGAACACGTCCAGCCAAAGGGCTAGCAGCCCGTCGAGTCGCATACAAATGAATCGCCGTCACATTTCGGCGCGCAGCCGTGATCAGCCTTGCCGTGGCTTGCGGTTCGCAACTGCAACACCCGCGAGGATCAGCGCCAGCGCCCCCACCATCGACCCGTGCAGCGGCTCACCCAGGAACAGCACGCCCAGCCCCGTCGCCCACAGCGGCGACATGTAGGTAGTAAACGACACGAACACCGGTCCCGCCCGCTGGATCAGCCAGACATAGACAAACATCGCAAACGCGGTCGGCAGAAGGCCCAGCACGATCATCGCAGTGATCGAGGCGCCGCTTGCCTCCGTCGGGAACGGCTCCGTCGCCAGCGCAATCATCAGCGTCACGACGCCGCCTGTCCCGATCAGGACGAGGCTCGACATTGCCGGCTCAAGCCGTGGCGCCATCCGCGTCGCGACATTGCCAACCGCATAGAGCCACGCCCCGAAGATCGCGAGAAGGATGCCGACAAGGCTGCCCCCGCCTTCCGCGCCAAACTCAGGCAGAACCAGAACGACCAGTCCGGCAAATCCCATCATCACGCCGATCATCCGCCGCAGCGTCAGCGTCTCACTGGTCAGAAAATGTGCAAGCAGCACCGTCGCGAATGGCGTGCCGCCATTGCAGATCGCCATGACAGCCGATCCCACCGACTCCGCCGCGTGCGCATACATCAGGAACGGTAGGGCAGTCGCCACGACGCCGATGAACCCAAACCACGCAAGCGCCTTGCCTGTGACGCGCGCGCCTTCATGCGCCCGCGTCCGACCGTTCAGCGCGCCGATCACAATCAGCCACATTGCGAGAAAGATGGCCCCGCTCAGCATCCGCCCCGTGACCAGCCAGGCCGGACTGATCGTCTCGACGCCAACGCGGATGCCCGCGAACGTCGATCCCCAGATCACCACAAGCAGGATCAGCGCAGCCCAGCTAAGTCCATGACCCGTCAACCTGCGCGGCGCAGGCGTGGAAGCGTCAGTTGCCTGCTCGCCCCTTCGCACGCTGCGCCTCCGCCGATCGATGATGGCGCCCTGCTAGGGCATTTCACCAGGCCGCGCAAAGCGCAGTTGTGAAACGTGTGGTCATCAAACGTGAAAAGCCCTGTGCGCGAGCACAGGGCCTTCCAGTCAGATAGTGGGGTGGTCTAGGACCCGCGTTTTTCAGCTTCGCGGTTGGCGTCCTTGCGGGCGTCTTTCATATCTTCCTTGACGTCGCCGACGGTTTTCTGGGTCTTGCCCGCAACTTCTTTCATGCCGCCTTCGATTTGGTGCTTCGGGGAATCGACCACCTTGCCGAATTCCTTCTGCACCTTGCCAGCGGCTTCTTTCATGCCGCCCTTGATCTGGTCTTTGTTCATGATCTCTGTCCTCTGATTGGAAACGTCCCAAGCAGGTCAATAACGTTGGGAGCAAGACAGGGTTCCGGCGGCGACTAACCTGGGATCAGAGGCGAAAAACACCTTCAATCACCGTTCTCGCGCGGCCGATCAGCTTCACGCGATCCCCTGCCATGCGTGTGGTGATGTGTGCGCCACGACCCGGATAAGCCTGGAAGCAGGTGAGTTCGTTCTTGCCCAGCCGCTTCGAGAAAAACGGCGCAATCACGCAGTGCGCAGAACCGGTCGCGGGATCTTCCGGAATGCCATCGGCCGGAGCGAAGAAACGCGAGACTACGTCATGCCCGCTATCGCCCGGCGCCGCGCAGCACACAGCCATGCGACCGCCGCCCAGCGCCGCGACCTTCACCAAGTCAGGCGCCAACGCCCTGATCTGTGCGGCATTATCAAACACAGCGAGCAGATACTGACCCGACCACACCTCGCGCGGGGCAGCACCCAGCGCATCGGCCAAGCCCGTCGGCGCATCGATCCGTTCTGGCATGTTAGCGGGAAAATCCATCTCAAGCCGACCGTCCGCCAGACGCTTCACAGTGAGGCGGCCCGACTTCGTATCGAACCCGATTTCCGGCCCGTCAAAACCAAGATGCGCATAGAGCGCATGGGCGCTCGCCAGCGTCGCATGTCCGCACATCGGCACTTCCAGCGCGGGCGTGAACCAACGCAGGTCAAACGCGCCGCCGCCCTTTGCCACAACGAAAGCCGTCTCCGCGAGATTGTTCTCCGCCGCGATCGCCTGCATCACGTCAGCAGCAGGGAACGCATCCATCGGCATCACGGCCGCTGGCCCGCCCGCCATCGCCTTCTCGGCAAACGCATCGATCTGGAAAAATTTGTGTTCGCTCATCGCCATCTCCACGAGCAGCGCACCTACACCCGCCAGCGGATCGGGTGAAACGATACTAACTCAGCTATCGATGAGCCCTGCTTATGCAGGTCGCCATTTCGCGAACAGTGTCGCAAACGCTTCAGGATCGCGCGACGGCCAGCCATGATCGACCGGCCCATTGCCCTGACCGAGAACCGGCGCGCGCTCAATCGCCTCCACCAGATACGCTCGCGCCAGCGCCACCGCGTCCACCAGTGAGAGCCCTCGCGCCAGTCCCGCTGCGATCCCCGACGCCAGCGTGCATCCCGTCCCATGCGTCGCCTTCGTCGCGATGCGCGGCCCGTCAAAAAAATGCTCCCCGCTCCCGGTCGCCAGCACATCGACAATCACCTCGCCCGGCACATGACCGCCCTTCACCAGCGCCGCCTTCGCGCCCATGTCGAGCAGCTTCTCCGCCGCCCGTCTCTGGCCGTTGAGCCCGTCCACCGCCTTGCCCGTCAGCACTTCGGCCTCAGGCGCATTCGGCGTCACCAGCGCCGCCCCCGGAATCATCAGCCGCCGCACAGCGTCCACCGCCCCTTGCGGCAACAACACATCGCCTGACGTCGCCACCATCACCGGATCGATCACGCGCGGTATTCCCGCCGCCAGATCCTCGAACGCCTCGGCAATCGTCTCGACCAACAGCTTCTCGCCCAGCATGCCCGTCTTCAGCACATCGGCGCCGATATCCTTCAGCACTGCTTCCATCTGCGCCCGCACCGCCTTCGGCGGCGTCGCCACCACGCCGTTGACGCCAAGCGTGTTCTGGATCGTCAGCGCGGTGATCGCCGTCGCCGCATACCCGCCCAGCGCCGTCACCGTCTTGATATCCGCCTGTATGCCCGCGCCCCCGCCGGAATCCGATCCGGCGATAATCAATACGCGTCCGAGGAGTTTGGGGCCCGTGGGCTTGTCTCTTTTCGTGTCAGCCATGAACCCTCATAGCCGCAGAGTCGCTTTTGGGGAAACGCACGCCTGCCGCTGGAAAGAAACCCGCGGCCCGCGTCACGCCGGTGAAAGCCGTTCCCGCCTCCACGCCTTCCTGGACAAGCATGCCGCCACAATGCCCCGCGTCGTTCTTCGCTACGCGATCGAAAAGCTCAGTCCTGCGGACAAGAAGAAATACATGGCAATGGGCCGATAGCAGACCAGCGGCTTGAGCCGAAGGCGGCGCCGGGTCATGGTCCGCCCATGGCCGAGCCACCCGAGCATCTACCCGTGATCGATGTCAGCCCCTTATTGGGCCGGGACGAACGCGCACGCGCGAGGACCGCCGAAGAGATTGGCGCCGCCTGCCGAAGCCTCGGCTTCTTCTACGCAACCGGTCACTCTATTGCCCCGACCATTCTCGATCAGCTCGACGGCGCCAGCCGCACCTTCTTCGCCCTGCCGGAAGCCGAGAAAATGAAGATCGCCATGTCGCGCGGAGGTCGGGCCTGGCGCGGCTTCTTCCCGGTCGGCGGCGAACTCACCTCCGGCAAGCCGGACATCAAGGAAGGCGTCTATTTCGGCGAGGAGCTTGGGCTGGACGATCAGCGTGTGAAGTCAGGTCTCGTCCTGCACGGCGCAAACCTGTTCCCGGAAGCCGTGCCCGAGCTCAAGCCCGCCGTTACGGCGTTCATGCGCGAGGCCGAGCGGTCGGCGCATGCGATCATGGAAGGCGTCGCCCTCAGCCTCGGTCTCGATGCTCAGTATTTCCGACGCGCCTATACGGACCGTCCCACCTTGCTGTTCCGCGTCTTCCACTACCCCGCCTCCACGCACGAGGGTTGGGGCGTGGGCGAGCATACCGACTACGGCCTCCTTACCCTTTTGGCGCAGGACGCGAATGGCGGCCTCGAAGTGAAAACGCGGGATGGCTGGATCAACGCCCCGCCCATTCCGGACGCGCTCGTCTGCAATATCGGCGACATGCTCGACCGCCTCACCAGCGGCCTCTACCGCTCCACGCCGCATCGCGTGCTCAACACATCCGGCCGCTCACGTCTGTCCTTCCCCTTCTTCTTCGATCCCGGCTTTGACGCCCGCATCGTGCCCCTCCCCGGGCACGACGCGCGCGAGGACAGCGACGAGCGTTGGGACAAGGCGAGCGTGCACGCGTTCAGCGGAACCTATGGCGACTACCTTATGTCCAAGGTCTCGAAGGTTTTTCCTGACCTCGCTTCTCAGCAGATCAGATGATCAGGCGCCCGGCGCCGCAAACGCCGACCTGAAGTCGAACGCCTCCGCCGTCGGCCCGACGCGCCCGATCAGCTCCAGCTTCGTCAGCCCCTCACTGAGCGTGGGCACGGTCCCAGATCGCACCCACCACAGCGCCAGATAAGCCGGCATCTCGACAAACCATTCCGCCCGCCTCCGCATCACCGTGCGATGCCTCAGATTGCGATACGCAAACGCCGCCAGTTGCTCGAGGCTTTCCCACACCGTCATGTTGATCGTCAGCGCCGCGTCGTCGCTATCCCCCTCGCCGATCATCCGCCAGACAAATCCTGGCGAAGCCTCCGCCAGCGCATTCACTTCATCCAGCGCCGCCTCGAATTCCGCATTTACCGGATGCTCACGCGCCTCGCGAAACCGCGCCACGTTGATTTGCGCAATATGCCAGCCAGCACTCACGCGCACGCGTCAAGCACAGGCGCCACATCAGCCCCGCTCGGCGCCGCGAAAGGCTGCCTGAACGTGAACGCCTCCGCGGTTGGCCCACGCAGCTCCAACAGGGCCAGTTTCGCCTTGGCTTCAGCCACAGTGGGCGCGTGGCCCACTGGAACCCACCACAGCGCCATGTAGACCGGCATCTCCTCGAACCATTCGCGCCGCCGCCGCATCACGCCGCGATGGTCCATGTTGCGATAGACAAACGCCCCCAGCGCCTCGACGCTCTCCCACACCGACATGTTGATCGCCATGTTGGGATCGTCATACGGCTTCAGGTCCATCGCATTGTCGCCCTCGCCCTTGAGCCTCCAGATAAATCCCGCCGACGCCTCCGCCAGCGCATTCACATGATCCAGCGCGTTCATGAAATCCGCATTGGCGGGATCTTCCACCGGCTTGCGAAACCGCCCGACATTCACCTGAGCAAGATGATAGGCCTGCGCCACTGTCGCCTCCCCCTTGGGGCGGTCAGTGTCCGCCCTTCGCGCTCGAGACAGCCATACCCCTGTAGAAGCTGTCGAGCGCCATCTTGTTCACCGCGTCGCCAAAATCGACAATGCCCATCTTCCGATAGTGCTCCAACTCGAAGATGCACTTCTTGTCGCCAATCGTCATGTCGGCGCCGACATCGGGAATCTTTGCGCCATCGACCCAGCGAAACCGCCCGTAGATCGCGACCGAACACACCTTGAAGTTCAACCCGCTGCACGTCTTGAAGTAAAGATCGTTCCGCACGTCATCGAGAAACCTGGTCACGTCGACCAGGACGAACGGCATGATCAGGCGATCGAGATATTTGTTCTCGTCCAGCGGCTTCACGATATCGACCTGCCGCCCGTCGACCAGCGCTGGCCATCCCATGTTCTGGCGGAAGCCGGCAATCGTCGCCACCGGCTTGCCGATGATGGTCGCCGCCTTGTCGTAATGGCAGATGGCGTCGACATGCGCCTGCAGCCGCTCGAACTCGATCGCGGCATAAGCCTGCCCGTCATAGTTCTGCGTCTTGGCGTCCTTGAGGATTGTGTCGTCCCACTGCCCCGCCGGCGTCTCCGGCATCGGCGTCACCGGCGCGGCTGGCGTTGTCTGCCCCGGCGGCTTCGCCGCCGCTGGCCCGCCGCCCGGCCGCTGCGCCTCCGCTGGCGCGCAAACCGCCGCAATCAGAACGACCAACCCGATAACCAGCCGCACGAACCCCTCCCGCGCAAAGCATCGCTAACAGGTAAGCGCAGTGGGGCGGGAAAACGGGCCATGCGAATGTGGGACGTTGCAGCTGGAAGGCTTAACCGCGCTTCAGTTCGACGTCAGCGCCATAAACACGTCCTCGAGATCCGGCTCTTCCGTCGCCAGGTCGCCGATCTTCACACCCGCATCGCGCAGCTTGGCCAGCAGCTGCTCGATCGTCGTCGCGTCCGACTTGTAGGCAATCGCCAGCTGACCGTCCTTGCGGATGCTCGCGTCCAGCCCGCTGAACGCCGCCGGCACGCCCGTCAGCTCGGTCTCCGGCCGCACCACCAGCGTCTTGTAGTTCAGCCGGCGCAGCAGTTTCGGCGTCGGCTCGCACGCCGCCACCGCGCCGTGATTGATGATGGCGATCTGGTCGCACATCTCCTGCGCTTCCTCGAGATAGTGCGTCGTCAGCACCACGGTCGTGCCGTTCGCATTCAGCTTGCGCACATACTCCCAAAGCGACCGCCGCAGCTCCACATCCACGCCCGCCGTCGGCTCGTCGAGGATCAGGATCGGCGGGGTATGCACCAGCGCCTTGGCCACCATCAAGCGCCGCTTCATGCCGCCCGACAGCTGCCGCACATAGGCGTGCTTCTTGTCGCCCAGACCCAGCGCGTCGAGAATCTCGTCGGTCCGGCGCTCGGGCGCGGGCACGCCATAGAAGCCCGCCATCAGCTCCAGCGTCTCGCGCGGGGTGAAGAACGGGTCCATGTTGATTTCCTGCGGCACGATGCCCAGCGCCGCCCGCGCCTCGCGCGGCCGCTTGTCGGCGTCGGCGCCCCAGATTTTCACCGAACCGGACGTCTTGTTCACCAGCCCGGCGAGGATGTTGATCAGGGTCGACTTGCCCGCCCCGTTAGGTCCCAGCAGGCCAAAAACCGACCCGCGCGGCACCGCCAGATCGACCCCTTTCAGCGCCTGCTTGGCGGGCATTTTCTTGGACGCCGCATAAGTCTTGGTGAGACCCGTGACATCGATAGCCAGGTCGGGAAGCGCGGAGGACGAATCGGGCAAGGGAGGCGACCTTCTGACTGGCATGCGGCGCATTGACGGCGGCGGCAGGCAGCCCATAGGTAAGGCGCATTCCGCCGCCCCGCAAATCAGCCGGGCTAATGAGAGAACGAAATGGCCTCGCCCCCCGGAAAGAACTCTCCGCCTGCCTCTCCGGCCGCTCCCCCTATCCCTGAAAGCCAGCGCTGGTTCATGGACCACCCCGAAGTGGTCGTGGTCGCCACGAAAAAGGTCGCCTGCGACGGCGTTGGCGGCGCGCTGGGCCATCCCAAAGTCTGGTACGACATGTCCGAGCAGGACTATGTCGAATGCAAATACTGTGACCGGGTGTTCGCCCTGAAGGGCGGCAGCCGCGATCCGGGGCCTGGGGCGAAGTAGCTGCCGCACTCGCGATATCGCCGTTTCCGCCTGTAACACGCCGTGTAACGCCGTAACACTGCGCGCCGTTACGGTAATTCACCTGCCGCGGCGTTCGTCCAACCGCCAGAAGCCATCCAACAGCCTGTGAAACGGGCCGGGCAACCCGCCCGACGATGTGGCCTGGAGGAGCTTCCCGAATGAGGACCTGGACCCGCACACTGATGGGCGGCGCAGCGATGCTTGCGCTGCTATCGGCGGCGCCCGCATTCGCTCAGACCCCCGCCCAGACCACGACGGTCCAGGCCGGCCCCGCCGCTGAGGAACCCCAGGACCAGCAGCGCGACACTGTCGTCATCTTCGGCCGCGCCGAAGAACAGATCGGCGCCGCCACGTCCGCCTCCGAAGGCGTCGTCGGCTACAAGGACCTCTCGACCCGTCCGATCAGTCGCGCCGCCGAATTGGTGGAAGTCATTCCCGGCATGATCGCCACCGAACACTCCTCGGGCGGCAAGGCCAACCAGTACTTCATGCGCGGCTTCAACCTCGACCACGGCACCGACTTCGGTGGCTTCATCGACGGCGTGCCGATCAACCAGCGCTCGCACCCGCACATGAGCGGCTATCTAGACCTCAACCTCCTAATGGCCGATCTGGTCGAGCGCGTCGAATTCAAGAAGGGCATCCAGTACGCCGAAAACGGCGACTACACCGCGGCCGGCTCGGCCTCGTTCGTTCTCTACGACAAACTCCCCGAAAACTACGTCAATCTGCGCGTCGACGCGGAAGGCGAATACCGCGTCACCGCCGCCGGCTCAGTTGCTATCGGCGACGGCACGCTGCTGGCGGCCGTGGCGCAGGAAGGCGGCGATGGCGCGTTCGACCTTCCCGCCGAACTCGACAAGAGCACCGTCTACGTAAAATACACCCAGCCGCTCGGCGATGCGAAGCTCCGCCTCGGCTTCATCGGCTACCAGAATGATTGGGTCGCCGCCGACCAGATCCCGCTGCGCGCCGTCAACGACGGCGCGATCAGTCGCTTCGGCTTCATCGACCCCGCCAATGGCGGCAGGAGCCGGCGCTATATCGGCTCGGCCGGCCTTGAATGGGATGACGCCAGCATCCTCGCCTATTACCAGCGTTCAGAACTGAACCTGTTCCACAACTTTACCTATTTCATCGATCCCGTGCTCGGCGACCAGGTTGAGCAGGTCGAACGCCGCAACGCGGTCGGCCTGCGGGGCAAGATGGATCGCGAATTCGACCTCTTCGGCATCCGCTCGGAAGGCCGCATCGGCGCAGACATCCATATGGACTGGCTGGAACCTGCCGCCCTCTATCGCACCACCGCTCGCGCCCGCACCTCGGCCATCGCCGACGACAAGGTCGATGTCATGGCCGCCGACGTCTGGGGCGAGCTGACGATGCACTGGACAGACCGCCTCCGCACCACGTTCGGCCTCCGCGCCGACTACATTGACGGCCAAGTCGACGGCCTCGTCGCCGCCAACGCCGGCTCGAAGTCCGGCGTCCAGTACAGCCCGAAGGTCAACATCGCCTACACGATCAGCGACGATCTTGAGGTCTATGCCGGCGCCGGCATCGGCTTCCACTCCAACAACATTGTTGGCGTCGTCCAGACACAGGACCCCGTCACCGGTGATCCGATCGATCCGGCCACCCTCTTCGCCGAGAGCCGCGGCGGCGAGCTTGGCGTGCGTTGGGAGCCGAACAAGACGTTCAACCTCTCCGCCGCCCTCTTCATGCTCGATTTCGATAGCGAGCTGATCTATGTCGGCGACGCTGGCGTCTCCGAGCCCTCCGATCCGACACAGCGCTACGGCCTGGAGGTTGCAGCGTTCTGGAACCCGGTCGAGTGGCTGGCCTTCGACGCTTCCTGCGCCTCTCCCACTCACGCTTCAAGGATGCGCCCTCTGACTTCGACCGCATTCCCAATACGGTCGAGGGCGTCGCCGCCGCGGGCGTCACCTGGCTGCCGGGCGATGGCTGGGAAGGTTCGCTCCGCGTGCGCTATCTCGGCCCCGGGCCGCTGATCGAGGACAACTCGGTCCGCTCGCCGTCGACCACGCTGGTCAACGCCGGCATCTCCAAGGATTTCGGCAGTTTCAAGATCGGCTTCGAAGTCCTCAACCTGCTCGATGGCGAGGGCTATGACATGGTCTATTTCTATGAGAGCCAACTCGCGAACGAAGCGGCGCCGGTGGAGGACATCCACTTCCACCCGGTCCACCCGCAGACCTTCGTTCTCAACCTGAAGGCGAAATACTAGAAATCGGCAGTTTCCCTACCCAGATACGAGGCGTTCCGGCAGGCTTGTGCTGAAAAACCGAGTCTTGACATCGCCATCCGCGACTCATCCGCCCGCGGAATGTTTTGCATATGGAATGTGACAACGGATTCAGTTAAGGCCTCGCTCGGGAACACTGAGACTTTTCAGGGCTTAGGGCTTGATGCGGGCTTCCACGTCCAGATTTGTGTACTGCCTGGGCCTCCTCGTCGTGACGGCCTGCGCGCTGCTGCCGGAAGCCATTCCGGGCGCGGTGGCGACTGGCGGGGCAAGGGCTGTCCCGCTGACCACCGAAGTCCGCCTCGCCCAGGCGATCCGCGGCCGCGTCGAACTTGCCGCCGCCGTGACGCCCGACGATCCGAGCATGCGTGAAGCCGTGGCGACCGAGGCGGCGCTGCGCAACCTTGCCTTCGCGGACGATGTCGCAGCGACCCGGCGCGATCTCATATACGCGCTCACCAACGAGCTGTCCGACGCCCTGTCCGACCGCGAGCAGATTTCCGCGCGCTACGAAGGCGCCCACGCGGAACGCGTACAAGCCGACGCCGTCGTCCTCGGCCTGACGGCTGCGATCAACAGCGAAGTCCACCGCAACCGAATCTAGGTTTGCCGCTAGGGCGGTCATTGACGCCCGGCCTGCGCGCGTCAACCTTCCCCAAAACACTATCGGGGAAGAAACCATCATGAAGCGCATCATCGCAAGTCTCGTCCTGCTGGCGTCAGCCGCCTGCGCCACCAGCGCGCCGCTGCCTGATCTTGCCCAGACAGCGCCGCCCCGCCCCCCGCGCTTTGATGATGCGATCGCCGCATTCGATGCATCTGACAAAGCGGCCATGCCGCCGAAATGCGCCACCCTGTTTGTCGGGGCCTCGTCGATCCGGCTCTGGAAATCGCTGAAGGAAGACTTCCCCGACCGCACCGTCATCAATCGCGGCTTCGGCGGCTCGACCGTGTGGGAAGTCGATCACTATTTCGACCACGTCGTCGCGCCCTATCATCCTAAGGAGATCGTGTTCTACGCCGGCGAGAACGATCTCTGGATCGACAAGCGCACGCCGGACGAGATCTACGCGGATTTCGTCCAGTTCATGCGCCTCAAGGAAAAGACGCTGGGCGCGACGCCCGTCTGGTATATTTCCGCCAAGCCCTCGAAACAGCGTTTCGAACAGCTCGGCCTGCAGGCCACGCTGAATGCGAAAGTCAAAGCTCTCGCCGACACGCGCGATGATCTCGCCTTGATCGACGTCGTGCCCGCCATGCTCAAGCCCGACGGCAAGCCGAAGGACATCTTCGTCGAAGACAACCTCCACATGACCCCCGCCGGCTACGCCCTCTGGACCCCTATCGTCGACGCCGCCCTCGATGCGGGGCAGCCCGCCAAAGCCCCCGGCTGCTGACAGACGCCCCTCGGCTAGGGCCATGCCCATCCAAGGCTGAAACAACCCCGACGGTGAGCGCGCCGGGCGGACAGGGAGATCGCCCCCACGCCCACCTATGCTAGAGACCCGGCATGCCGCGCCTTCCGCCCCTGCCCGATCTCGACTGGCCCGACGCAGAGAACCGCGCCGCGCCCTTCGCACGCGAGCATGGCGACGTCTATTTTTCTGGCGAGGGTCTCTCTGAAAAGCGCGCCGTCTTCCTTGCCGGCTGCGGCCTCCCCGAGGCCTGGAGCGGCCGCGAACACTTCACTGTCGGCGAACTCGGCTTCGGCACAGGCCTCAACCTGCTCGTCCTCTGGGACCTCTGGCGGCGCCATCGCCCCTCTCCGACTGCCCGCCTCGACTACCTCACCTTCGAAGGCGCCCTCATCGCAAAAGCCGACGCCGCAACAATCCACGCCCCCTGGCCCGAACTCGCCGCACTCTCACAGCAACTTCTGGCCAGCTGGCCCGATCGCGCCCGCGGTTTCCAGCGCATCCACTTGTCCGATGGCCTCACGCTCACCATCGTCATCGACGACATCGCCGCCGCCCTTCCACAGGCGCGGGCCAGCGCCGACGCCTGGTTCCTCGACGGCTTCGCCCCGTCGAAAAACCCCGCCATGTGGGCAGCCGAAACACTCGCTCACGTCGCGCGCCTGAGCGCGCCCGACGCCCGCGCCGCCACCTACACCGTGGCGGGCGACGTGCGCCGCAATCTGCAAGCCGCCGGCTTCACGCTCGCCAAGATGCCCGGCCACGGCCGCAAGAAGGAACGCCTCGAAGCCCGCCTCACCGCACATCGCCCCGCGCCCGGCAAGCCGCCCAAGCGCATCGCCATCATCGGCGCAGGCGTCGCCGGCGCCTGCGCCGCCCACGCCTTCGTGCGCCGGGGCTGCGACGTTGCGATCTTCGACCGCGCCAACGCTCCCGGCGCCGGCGCGAGCGGCAATCCCCTCGCCCTTGTCATGCCCCGCCTCGACGCCGCCGATGGGCCGACCGCCCGCGCGCTGATCGAAGCCTGGCTTTACGCCCGTCGCTTCTACCCCACACTCGGACCCAACGCCGCCCAATCACTCGATGCGATCCATCTCCCCGCAGCGAGAAGGAACAGCTGCGTTCCGCCAAGCTGCTTGCCGACCCGCCGCTGGACAAAACGCTGCTTCAGTCATCCGACCAAGGCATCCGCCATCTCGGCGCCATCGCTGTTCGCCCGCACGCTGCTCTCGCCAGCCTGATGCAGGGCGCAACGGCGCGCTTCAACGCCGACATCGGCTCGATCACCGATCTCGACGCAGACCTCATCATCGCCTGCGCCGGCATGAGCCTCGCGGACCTGTCGGGACTGCACGCGCCGCCTCTAACCGGCCGCCTTGGCCAGCTCGAAACTATGCCCGCAGGCGCTAGCCCGAGCGCGATCGCCGATGGCGGATACGCTGTCGAAGCCTTCGGACAGCTCGTTTTCGGGGCAACGTTCGAGGCGGCAAACGGCGCGCCGCAGATCACCGAGGCCGCCCGCACGCAAAACCTCGAAACGCTTGCCCGTCTTCGCCCGGATGTCGAACCGCACGACATGACCTCGCGGGCCGCCATCCGCGCCACCACGCGCGATCGCCTGCCCTTCGCCGGAGCGCCGCCAGATAAGGAAAAGGCGCCGGACGGCACTCCGGCGCCTCTCAGTCCTTACCGCCTCATCGGCGGCCTCGGTTCGCGCGGCTTTCTATGGGCGCCGCTACTCGCCGAGTTAGTCGCTTCGGAAGCCTTCGGCGAACCCTCGCCCGTTGAGATGGGCGTCGCCGAATGCCTTGACCCCGGGCGATTTCAGGCCCGCGCCCTCAGACGCGGGAACTAGTTTCGGCGCGCCGCAGGCCTTCGATCTCGCTCGCCAGCCTGCGATCGTCGTCAGTCGCGAGCTTCTCCAGCACGCGCACCCTGTCCTTCAGCTTGGTGATGTCGGCGTGCATTTCGCCGATCACGCCGCGAAGCTCCTCGGCTTCCTCGCCATATCCTCGGCCCTTCGCCCTGATCTTCTCGCGCTCAAGCTTCAGTCCGCCGGTGACGACGCCCGAAACCGTTCCGATCACCACAAGCGCAAGCACGAATTCGAAGACGCCCATTTCCGTCCCTCCTCAGCGGCGCAGGTCGTCACTGCGCAGGCGTTCGATTTCGCCCGCCAGCTTGCGATCATCATCCGTCATCAACCGCTCAAGCACAGCGACGCGATCCTTGAGACGCTGCAGCTCGGCGACCACCTCGCCATTCGCCGCATCTGACCCACGCTGCTCACGCATCATGTCCAGTTTCAATTTCTGCGCCTTGAGAAGATGGCTGCCGATGATTGCCGCGAGGCCGCAGAGAATGCCGAGGATCGGGATCAGAACGCCAACCGAGTTCATATCAGCTCTTCCTCGTGTCGATATCGCGCAGCTTCTCGATTTCCGCAGCCAGCCGCCGCTCGTCATCGACCGCAAGCTTCTCCAGCACGATCACGCGCTCACTCAGCGAGGCAATGATCTTCTCCATATCCGCGACTTTGGCCTTTAGCTCCGCGACCTCGGAAGACGGCTCGGCGCCCATGCCCCACTGCTTCATGCTTTCCGGGTCGAGGCCCCAGAATTTCGGATCGCCGAAATGACTCCAGTCGCCGCGGCCCGCATGCCGCGCCGCACGCCTGGCGCGCCAGGCCGCGCGCTTGGCTTCACGCTCGAGGCGCCACGCCTCGCCATGTTTGTCGAACCCGCCGTTACAATCATGGTTATGCATCAGGGGTGCTCCTCCACATGCTCAATCGCGCAGCTTCTCGATTTCCGCGGCGAGGCGCGCTTCCTCATCCGTCCGCAACTTTCCAAGCACGACAGCGCGGCCGTCATTGCTATCTAGAAACTTCGCGGGCGTCTTCGCCGGCTCGTGCGTTGCGGGAGCGTTTGCGGCCTTTGTCGTCTCGTCGATCATGCCGTTCTCCCTTGCCTCTTGTTCAGCTGTCAGACCGGCGGCCGGTCGCGGCCGCGCAGGCTATCGATCTCGCGAGCGAGGCGCCGGTCGTCATCTGTCACCAGGCGCTCGAGCACGGCGACGCGATCGGTCAGCTTGTCGATCTGCGCCTGCATGGCGCCCATGACCGCGTCGTCTTCCCGCGAAGGCCCGCGGGAGAGTTCGGCCCGGCGCACCTTGCCCTGCTGCACGATCCACACGATGGCGACCACCATCGCGAAGGGAGCGGCGACCGCGATAACACCTTCCATCTTACAACCCCGTGGCGGTCAGCGACGCCATGGGGCGCCAGTCGACGTTGAAATTGCAGTGCGGCGGGCAGCCTCGCGAAGCCACGCCCATGGTCAACCCCCGGTCGCCGCCGCCGAACACCAGCGTCATTTCGCCAGCTTCGAGATGCACGACGCCGAACCGGGCGCCGATGAGAAGTCCCGCCATGCCAGTCACCAGCAGTGCAGCGGCGCAGGCAAGTCGTATCTGAAGTGCGCGAGCCATCATGTCCCTCTTATGCTGGGGCTCTTGATCGGGATCGTGGTGTCGGCGTCCGAGGAGATGTCCGCCGCTCGTCCTATCTCTCTAGCGTCCTTCGAGGTCGCGGAATTCGCGACGCAGTTTCCACTCTTCGGAGGTCACCGCGCGTTCCATCCGCGCCAGCCGGTCGTCCATGTCCTTGAACTTGTACCGGATGTTCGAGAACGTTTCGCGGGGACGATCAGAGACAGATGTCCAGAAGCGTTCTTCGTCCGGCGTCAGGTTGCGCGGGCGATAAGGCTGGTAGGGCGTGATCGCCCAGATCACCAGATAGACCGGGATGATGAAACCGACGCCGCAGAAGAGAAGCACGGCGGCGCCTGCGCGGGTTAGCGTCGGATCCCAGCCCATGCGGTCGGCGATGCCGCCGCAGACGCCGGCGATGACCTTGTCACGGGAGCGATAGAGACGCTTGGGGTTCGGGGAGGAAATGTAATCGTCGCGCATCAGTTGATGTCTCCACGGGTGCTGTGGGTCGGGCGAGGACGAACCGGAGCTGCGTCAGGCTCGACCAGCCGCTCGAGGGTCTCGATACGGCGCTCCATCGTGCGGGCGGAGCGCCAGAGATCCTCGAGCATTCTTTCATCGTCCTCCGTCAGGTTGCGGTTCGAGCGGTTCTTGGAGATGTAGTGCAGGATCATCCATGGCAGGATGACGAAGAGACTGACGATGGCCACAAGGCCAAGGCTCATCCCCATGAGCGCTTCGATAGGCATCAGGCGCCCTCACCTTCAGACTTGCGACGCACCGGCGTCGGAGCGGGAGTTGGGGCCGGAGCAGAACCGCCGCGGCGGCGCTTGATCTCGGCCAGTTCCTTTTCGATCGACTCTTCGGCGGCCAGTTCCTGGAACTGCGCTTCGAGCGAGTGGTCGCCGACATTGATCAGATCGGCATAGGCTTCCATCTCGTCCACCTTGCGTTCAATCTGGCCGTAGCGACGCATCGCCTCGTCGACCTTGTTGACCTCGATGCGCGAGCGCATTGCGATGCGATGTTCGGCGGCTTCACGGCGGACGACGAGCGCGCGATGTTTCGTCTTCGCTTCGTCCAGCTTGGCTTGCAGCTTCTCCAGATCGTCCTGGCGGCGAACCGAGATTTCCTCGATCGCTTTCAGCGCCTGACGGCGGCTGTCGATCTCGCGCTCGGCGCGCTGTTTGGCGGAGAGGGCGCCGCGGGCGAGGTCTTCGCGCCCCTTTTCCACGGCGAGCTCTGCCTTCGCCGCCCAGTCGAGACGGGTTTGTTCGAGCGTGACGATGTCACGGTCATATTCCTTCTTGTCCGCCATGGACCGCGCAGCGGCCGAACGGACCTCGACAAGGCAGTCTTCCATTTCCTGGATGATCAGACGGGCGATCTTCTCGGGATCCTCCGCCTTATCCAGCATGGAATTGATGTTCGAATTGATGATGTCGGAGAGTCGGGAGAAAACGCCCATATCAGAACCTTTCGTCTAATCTTCTCGGGGGATGGTCTTCTTGTTTTTCTTCAGTGTGCCGATGAAGAGGAGGATCAGAAGAGGATGCGAGCCACGATAAAGCCGGCGAGGAAGAAACCCCAGCTTTCGAACGGCCTACGGCCGAGCCAGCTTCCGAAACGACCCAGTGGGCTGGGCTTCTGGTAAGGATTCTGGCGGTCGTAGTAGCTCATCGTCTTCTCCTGTTTGTTGCCAGTGTTGTCCCGGCATGGATCACTTGATTGCAACTGCCGTGCCAGTTTCGCGGTAACCAATAAGAGCCCTGTTTAATCAAGATTTTTGCTGTTTTCTCCACAGCCAAATTCATCATTTTGGTGAAACCCGCCACGAAAAGATTGGCGTATTCGGCTATCAAGTGGTAATTCTCGCCAAATGGCGTCGCCCTCCCCTCCCGAGCTTATCGGCCAGTCGGCGATGTGGCTGGAATCGCTTGAGCGCGTTTCGCTCGCGGCTCTGGTCGAGCGGCCAATCCTGGTGATCGGCGAACGCGGCACCGGCAAGGAGCTGATCGCCGAACGTCTGCATTACCTTTCGCCGCGCTGGGGCAAGCCGTTCGTCAAGGTCAATTGCGGCGCCCTGTCGGAAGACTTGCTCGACAGCGAACTGTTCGGCCATGAGGCGGGCGCCTTTACCGGCGCCACCAAGCGGCGTCAGGGCCGCTTCGAACAGGCCGATGGCGGCACGCTCTTCCTCGACGAGATCGCAACCGCCTCGATGCAGGTTCAGGAGAAACTCCTGCGCGTGGTCGAATACGGCCAATTCCAGCGGCTGGGCGGGGAAGATACGATCACCACCGATGTACGCATCGTCGCCGCCACCAACGTCGATCTTCCCGCCCGCGCCGCCGACGGCCGCTTCCGCGCCGACCTGCTCGATCGCCTCGCTTTCGATGTCATTACGCTTGCGCCGCTGCGCGCGCGGCCTGAGGACATTATCCTGCTGGCGGAGCATTTCGGCCAGCGCATCGCCCGCGAACTCGAAGGCGATTTCCCCGGCTGGTCGCGCAATGCGCTGGAGGCGATGTGCGCCCACTCATGGCCCGGCAATGTGCGCGAGCTTCGCAACGCCGCCGAGCGCGCGACTTTCAGGACGATGGCTGCGCAAGCCAATGGCGCGCCGATCGGCCCCGTTGGCGTCACGGCGGATCTTCTCGATCCGTTCAACTCGCCCTGGCGTCCGCCGCGCGAGCTTTTCTCAACGCCCCCGACCCAGACCGTTGCGACAGGGTTAACGCAAACCGCGCCGACGGAGGCCCGGCCCGCCCCTAAACCCGCGGTCGAGGGAGATCCTGTCGACCTCAACGCGGTCGTCGCCGAACTCGAAAAACGCCTTATCGAGGCAGCACTTGAGACCTGCCGCGGCCACCAACGCAAGGCTGCCGAACACCTTGGGCTCAGCTATCACCAGATGCGCGGCCTGCTGCGCAAATATGGTTACGGACGCGACGCGGCAGCCGGTGAAACAAATTCTTCGGGTTCGGGCAACGGGACGCTAACCGAGACCGAGTAGACCGCGTGCATGGCGCGCACTCCCGGTCGTACCCAATTCCTTGGCCTGGCCTTCGATCCGATCGGAGCGGAAGAAGCTGCACGCACCATCTCCGCTCGCGCCCGCAGGGTTGAATCATTCGCCTATGTCGCAACGCCAAATGTCGACCATATCGTGCGGCTCGACCGCAAGCCTGAGCTTCGCCCGTTCTATGCCGACGCCTGGCTGAATCTCAACGACAGTCGGATCCTCGAAATCTTCGCCGAACTCTCGCGCGTCTTCGTGCCGGCCGCGCCGGGCGCCGACATCGTCGAGCAGTTGTTTCGCAACCACATCGGCCGCAACGACACGATCGTGGTCATCGGCGCCTCCAACGCCATCGTCCAGGCGATGCGTAACCGTCACGGCCTGCACGACGTTCGCTGGTTCGATGCGCCCTATGGCCTGAAGGACGATCCCGCCGCCCGGGCGCAGTGCGTGAGTTTTATCCGCAACAACCCCGCGCCCTTTGTCTTCCTTGCGGTCGGCTCGCCGCAGCAAGAGATGATCGCGCATGAGGCCATGACATCGCGCGACGCTGTCGGTGTTGCGATCTGCTGCGGGGCCGCGCTGGAATTTCTCGCCGGCGAGACCAAGCGCGCGCCGGGCTGGATGCGCGCAAACCGCCTCGAATGGCTGCATCGTCTTGGCTGCGAACCGGGCCGGTTGTGGCGGCGCTATCTGGTTGATGGGCCGCGCATCCTCGACATTTGGCGGCGCTGGTCGGCGACGCCGCACTGATCTTTTGCACGACTTCCGCCTCGGCGGTCATGAACACGGGCGGTTCTGGCCAGTGGGGCATCCATCGGTGTTCTCGAACGACACCTGGCATCTCGAAATCACCGCGGGCCAGCGCATCGTCCTCGCCTACACGATGGGCATGGACGGGGCGCCGATGTCGCATTCGGTGACGGTCACGGAATTCTTTCCCGACGGGCCCAATGGATGCCGACTCGTCTTCACCGAGCAAGGCGCGTATTATGGCGGCCCGGACGATGTGAAGAACCGCCGCGGCGGTTTCGAGGACCTGCTCGGCAAGCTTGAAGCCGAGCTTGCGACACACGCCTGATCCCAACCTGCCTGTTCCCGGGCGCCAGACACGGACGCATTGATGACGCTTCGGCTCTATTACCATCCGCTCGCTTCTTATTGCTGGAAGGTGCTGATCGCGTTGTACGAGACCGGCGTGCCGTTCGAGCCGGAATTGATCGACCTGCAGGATCCCGATGCGCGCGAGCGTTTCGTGCGGATGACGCCGCTGGGCAAGTTTCCGGTTCTCGTTGACGAAGCGGGCGGAAAGGGTTTTCCGGAATCGAGCATCATCATCGAGTATCTTGCCGGCAAATATCCGGCGGCGGCGAAGCTGATCCCCGCGGATCGTGATCTTGCCTTGCGAGTGCGGCTGTCGGATCGCTTCTACGATCTCTACGTGCACGAGAAGATGCAGAAGATTGTGGGCGACCGGATCAGGCCTGCGGGCGAGAAGGACCCTTCGGGCGTCGCGCGCGCGCGGACCGAGCTTGAGATCGCGCTTTCGCTGGTCGATCGCGACATGGGCGAAGGCGGCTGGGCGACGGGGCTGACTTTTACCATGGCCGACTGTGCGGCGGCGCCGGCGCTCTACTACGCCAACCAGGTTGCGCCGTTTGGCGAGCATCATGCAGGCGCGGCGCGTTACCTCGAGCGGCTGATGTCGCGGCCTTCTTTTGCACGCGTGTTGGCGGAAGCAGAACCTTATTTCGCGATGTTCCCGAAATCCTAGCGGCGCTTGGCTTCTCCCGGAAGGGTTGAAAGCCCGGGCGGCATTGGCGCCCCCTGCCCGCGGCCGGGGATCAGGCCTTCGAACTGACGCTCGGCGAGTTCCTGGCCGGTCAGTTCCTTCCAGAAGAAACCGCATCCAAAGCCGACGGCCCAGATCGCGACGAGCACTTAGAACACGAAGGAAATCAGCCTAATCCGCCAGGCGCCGCTGGCGACCAGATCATGGCGGGCGACCATCATGGCGGTGACGACGAACAGGGTCATCGCCAGGTGAAGGCGAGTTCGAGGAGGCACAGCTCGCCTCTATCAGTATTGGCGGCGCGGAGGTCGGCGAAACCGGGGCCGGTGGCGAGACCGAGAGCAGGGAAGAAACTAGCAGTGCGAAGCCCGAAAGCCCGATGCGAGAAAACGGCGCGGTCAGCCGCCGCCACGCGCGCCGATTGGAGTCCGTTTTGGCGCTGGCGCCGCAACGCTGGGCAGACTTGACCGGTCTACTGCTTTTTTATCGGCGATCCTGCCCCGTCTTGCTCTATGAGCAGGACTTCGTCCGCGTCCTGACATTAGTGTGTGTTTGTCCGTAGAGAAAAACACTGGCGGATATGTGGGTGTAGATTGGGGGGCGAAGAATTGGCTTCGCCTGAGCTCGAGACAGGATCGGCGCGCATTATGCCTAATTCCAAGAGGCAGCAGCGCTTCAAGTCACGGCGGGAAGCCGAACTCGTGCTTCGCGAAATCGTCGAAGATGGCGGTGTTGCATCCGAATATCGCATTGAGGCCATGCCGGATGGCGGCTTCGTGATTGTGGTGCTGGACGACAACGGCCAGGGCGTCACCGGGATGCTTGGCGCGTAAATGCGCAGACTAGGGCGATCTCGCAGATGCGTGCGAGTTTGCGCATTCTCGAATTTCTGAAAATGAGACAAGGAGGCTGGCTTCGCGCTTGCGGCCCGGGCGTTCGGCGCGGGGGTGCGCGAGGCGCTCGCGATCCTCGAAGCGGAGCACCAGAGACGGCGGAAGCTGCGCCGGCAGGTCACGGGCGTGTGGCGGCCGGTGTGGGTGAAGTTGGGCTCGAAGCCGCGGCTCTGGGAGCGAACGCTGCCGATCGCGCAGGCGCAGAGATAGATCATCAGGTCGAGCCTGGCGCGGCCGTCGGCGGTAGCCGCAGCGATAACGGCGCAGTGATCGGGATCGCCGGCCATCGCCTCGAGGCTTTCGTCATGACTGAAGAGCGCGAAGCCTGAGCCGATGATGTCGATAAGCTTCCTCTCCCCTGCCATGGCTCAGCGGAGGGGCCAGAGGATGATCTGCGACAGCGCGTATATGCGGACGCGTATCGCTTAAGGCCGGACGGGCGGGGATTTTCGGTTACGCCTGCCCTCCAGTTTAGAGGCAGTTGAACCTTCTGCTCCAGCGGTTTGGAAATTGGCCGTCCCCCAATTAGGGCGTCGGAATTGGGGGATGGAGCGGGATGACAAGCGCGGGGGCGCGCTTTAAGCGGATTCCATGAGTGAGGATCTGCCTTCCATTGGACGCATCGTAAATGGCGAGCACCTATTGCCGGTGCGGGTCTATTACGAGGACACCGATTTCACCGGCGTCGTCTATCACGCGACCTATCTCCGGTTCTTCGAACGGGGCCGGTCGGAGATGTTGCGGGTGATGGGGACGCCGCCGGACCGGGAGGATCATGGCGCGTTCGCGGTCACGCGGATCGTGATCGACTACAAGGGCGCGGCCCGGATCCATGATGCGCTGGTCGTGCACACGGCATTTACGGGAATGAAGGGACCTCGCCTCAATTTCAGGCAAACTATCACGCGCGACGCGATGACGCTGACCGAAGCGGAGATCGTTGCGGTGGCGATTCACCCTGACGGGCGGGCCCGTAAACCTTCCGCCACGGAATTGTTGCATTGGGAGGCCTACAAGACCCCCTCGCTGAATGGCCGCTGAAGCCCCGGGGAATCGCCGGCATTGACCTTCATGTCGCCTAATTTCGTAACCAGAAGCGGTGCAATGAGGCTTGCGCCGGCCGGCATTTTCGCAAGCTATCCGGCTGAAACCTGAGGATTTGAGAGACTGTAATGGACCCCACCGCGCTGGCCCCTGTCGTTACCGCAGAGGATTTCTCGCTTCTCGCGCTGTTCGTGCGCGCCGACCTCATCGTGAAGATTGTAATGGGCATCCTGGCCTTCGCGTCGATCTGGTCGTGGGCGGTGGCCATCGACAAATGGTTCACGGTGGGCGGCGCGAAGTCGCGCGCCAAGCGCCTGGAGAACGCCTTCTGGTCAGGCCAGCCGATGGAAGATGTCGACGGCCGGGTGACGGAGAAATCATCCGAGGCGATGGCGCGGGTGTTCGCAGCCGGCGCGCGCGAATGGCGTGAAGGCCGTCGCGGCGGCGCCCCGGATGAATCGAAAGCGATCATTGAGCGCGCGAGCGCGCAGATGGACGTTGCGGTGAACCGCGAGACGGCGCGAATGGAAGCGGGCTTGTCCACGCTGGCGATCATAGCGTCTTCGACGCCGTTCATCGGCCTGCTCGGCACGGTCATCGGCATCATGAATTCGTTCCGCGACATTGCGGCCAAGGGCGAGACCAATCTCACCGTCGTCGCGCCAGGTATTGCCGAGGCGCTGTTTGCGACCGCGCTTGGTCTCTTCGCCGCCATCCCTGCCCTGATTTTTTACAACAAGTTCTCTTCCGACATCGGCGCCTTCTCCGAACGCATGGGGAATTTCGCGTCGGAAGTTTCGGTGCGGCTGTCGCGCCGCCTGCACGAACGCCGGGACGCCTGATCGATGGCCATGATGATGGGCAATTCGGGACGTGGACGGCGCGGGCGGCGACGCCCGATGGCCGACATCAACGTCACGCCGTTGGTCGACGTCATGCTGGTGCTGCTGGTCGTGTTCATGATCACCGCGCCGATGCTGGCGACGGGCGTGGCGGTGACGCTGCCCAAGACGGCGGCGGAACAGCTGAAGCAGGAAAACGAGCGCCCGCTGGTGGTGACCGTGGACAAGGACGCCAAGGTCTATGTCGGCATGGAGAAGGAGCCGATCCCGCTGAAGGAGCTGGCCCCGATGCTGATGGCGCTGGCGGAGAACAATCTCGAGAAGCGCGTCTATGTGCGCGGCGACGAGGCCGTTCCCTATGGCGCCGTCGTGAGCGTGCTTGCGCTATTGCAGCGCGCCGGATTCAAGAACGCTGGCCTGCCGGTGGACGCCAATGCGGCCGCCCGCATCCTTGAGCAGGGGGGCTGACCGGAGAGATGCGACTTAGCGCGTTCTTCTCTCTGGCGGCCCACATGGGCGTTGTCGCGGCAGGTCTGTGGGCGGCGCAGGAGACGGCGTATAAGCCTGAGCCGTCGACGCCGATGATTGTCATTCCGCTCGAACTGATGACGATCGGCGAAGTGACGGATATCGCGCCGGTGGTCGCCGAGGCGCCGAAGGAAGAGGAAGCCGCCGCCGAGGAAGAGGTGACGGAGACATTCTCATCCGCCGCCGCGCCCAAGCCCGAGGAAGATACCGTCAATCTCGACGCGGCCCCGCCGCCTCCCCCGCCGAAGCAGGAAGAGGTCAAGAAGCCCGAAGCGAAGCCTACGCCGGCGAAGAAGGAGGAGGATCTCAACTCCTTCCTCGATTCGATGCTGACCGATGTGAAGAAGGACAAGCCCAAGGCAGCGCCCGCCCCGGCCGGCAGGACCGCAAGCCGGAAAACGGCCCGGCCCGCATGGGCGCTGGCGAAATGCGGCGTACACAAGTGACCGTGCAGGACTTCATTCGCGCGCAATTGATCAACAAACGCTGCTGGACGGACCATTCGGACATGGCGGACGCGGCGCGCCTGCAGGCGACATTCCGGGTGCGGTTCAGCAATAATGGCAAGTTCGCCTTGGAGCCGGAACTGCGCGAACCCGCGCGCGAGCCGATCAACGATCCGCCCATGCAGGTGTTCATCCAGCACGCGCGGACGGCGCTGCAGAAGTGCAACAACCTTGGCTGGCAGCTGCCGCCGGAATACTTCAAGCTTGAGCCAGCTCCGTACTGGATCGATCTGGTGTTCGTGCCGAAGATCGGAGCCCGCTAGAATGACTGCCCGGAAGACCCTTATCGCCTTGAAGAATGGGAAAGACCCGATGCGTCAGTTCAAATCCTTCGTGATCGCGATCGCCGCGATCATGGGCATGATTACCCCTGCGGCGGCGCAGCTGCGGGTGACGGTGGTGGGCGAGGAATATGTGCCGATGCGGATCGCGGTGCCGGATTTCGAAGCCGATGGCGCGGGCGCGGCGGAAATCGCGGCGCAGCTGAGCGATGTGCTGCGCAAAGACCTCGCCTCCTCCGCCGTGTTCGAGCTGGTGGACAAGGCGGCGTTCATCGAGCGCGATCTTTCGTTCGACATGGCGCCGCGTTATCCGGACTGGCAGGTGGCGGGTGTTGCAGCCCAGGCGCTGATCGTCGGCAACGTCATCATCAATCCGGCCAACAACAACATGACGGTGCAGTTCCGTCTCTACAACGTGTTCGGCCAGACGCAGCAGTTTGCGCGCCAGTACACGGTGGCGACGCCGCTTAACTGGCGCAGGCTGGCCCACCGCGTGGCGGACGACATCTTCACGCAGCTGACGGGCGATGCGGGCTACTTCGACAGCCGAATGGTGTTCGTGTCGAAGACGCCGGGCGAAGACCCCGTGCGCGGGCGCCTGGCGATCATGGACCAGGACGGCGCGAATGCGGAATTCCTGCTGGCCGGTTTCACCTCGGTGATCAACCCGCGCTTCTCGCCGACCGATCAGCGCATTCTCTACGGCGCCTATGTGCCTGATCCGAAATATCCGGGCGCAACGCTGCTGCGGACCTATCTCTACGATATCGAGACGGGGCGGCAAGAAGTGCTCGCGGAAGGTCCGAACTCGATGGATTATTCGGCGCGTTTCTCGCCCGACGGCCGCTCGATCGCGCTTTCGCGCGCGGTGGGCGGGAACTCGGACATCTATGTGATCGAGCTGGCGCGGCGCACGCAGCGGCGTCTGACCAATGACGCGGCGATCGATACATCGCCTTCCTTCTCGCCCGATGGAAAGATGATTGTGTTCGTGTCGGACCGTGGTCTCGGGCCGCAGCTTTACATCATGCGCGAAGACGGCGCGCAGATGAACTGCCCCAAGGGCGGACGCGACACGACCTGCCGCATCACCTTCGACTCAGGCCGGTTCACCGATCCGGTGTGGTCGCCGCGCGGCGACTGGATCGCGTTCTCGCGCCAGGGCGACGGCAAGTTCTCGATCGGCGTTATCCGGACGGATGGGTCGGGCATGCGCATCCTGACGGACGGCTATCAGGACGAGAGCCCGACCTGGTCGCCGAACGGACGCGTGATCGCGTTCGAGCGAACGGCTTCGCGTGGCGCTGGTCCCAAGCTGTGGAGCGTTGACCTTACGGGACGCAACCTCCGCCGGATGCCGACGCCGCGGGACGCAACCAATCCGACCTGGGGTCCGTTGCTGAAGGTGGAAGCTGCCCAGCAGTAAGGCGCCCCCTGCGTCAGGTCTGGACGGGGCATATTTGCTGTCGAAGACAGATGAATGGGACTGAAATGCCACCTGATCTGGCAGGCGAATGAATTGCATTGGGTTTCGCAGGCAAATTTGATTACCTGATTGCAATCTCACCTCGCCTTTGCCACAAAAAACCCCAACGTATATTGCTTCTACAATGCTTCGTGACGCCCGGCGGACTTGCAAATCCATTACAAATCGCAAGTACTGACGAGGGAAACTAGATGCGCGCCTTCTTGGGGGGCGCGACGGGAACAAGGAGTTTTAAATATGCGGTCACTCGGTCTCACACTTCTCGCCGGAGCCTCGATGCTCGCCGCGGCGTGCGCTTCCAACCCGCCGCCGGAGCCTACGCCTCCGCCGGTGGTCGCTGAAGCTCCGCGCGTCGCGCCGACGCCGCCCGCCCCGATCCCGACCCCGCGGCCCTCGGGCCCGGCCGCCGGCTCGAAAGGCGACTTCGCCGCCAAATCGACGGACCGCGTCTATTTCGATTACGACCAGTACAATCTGGATGACGCTGACCGCCGCTCGCTCGCGACGCAAGTTGCGTGGCTGAAGCAGTTCCCGTCCACGCGTGTCGAAGTCCAGGGTCACGCCGACGAACGCGGCACCCGCGACTACAACATCGCGCTCGGCGATCGCCGCGCTCAGGCCGTGTCGCAATACCTGCAGCAGCAGGGCATCACGTCGACCCGCATCCAGACGATTTCGTTCGGCAAGGACAAGCCGCTGGACATGGGCCATGACGAAGCCGCCTGGGCTCGCAACCGGAACGCCTTCTCGAACATCATCGTCGAGGCGATCTCGTAACCTAACGCAAAAGTGCAGTCCGCCGCCCGCTTCGCCTTATTTCCGGCGCGGGCGGCGGATAGCTTTTTGACCATGAAACGCACGAATCCGAGCACCAGAAATTCGCGGGGCCGCGCAGTTGCATCGACTGCTGACGGCCATGTCCGGGCGGTCCTGATGGCCGCACTGACCGGCTTCGCCCTGCTTACCACCGCCCTTGTTGTTGCGCCTCTCGCCCACGGCCAGGTTTTCAATTCCCAACCCTACACCGCCGCGCCTGACCCGGCCGTCGAGCAGTTGCGCAAGCGCATCGAGCAGCTCGAGTCCGACCTGCGCAAGGCGACCGATCGCACGGAAGTTCTCGGCGCCCAACTGAGCGATGCGCGCCGCACGGCTGATGAAGCCAATGAAGGCCGCAAGAAGCTTGAAGCGGATCTTGCCGCCCTGCTGATCCGTATTGAAACACTTGAAGATGCTGCAGGCGGAGCGGTTTCGGCCGGCGGCGGTTCGGCTGCTGCGCCGACATCCCTGCAAACCGCGCGTTCAGTCGACCTCACTGGAAGCGCGAACAACGCCTCGCCTGCCCCGGCGCCGGGCGCTGCTGCGCCCGTCGATCTCGCAGCCTTCCCGCAGGATGAGGAAGGCTTCTTCAATTCGGCGCACGCGCTTCTCCTGGGCGGCGACTTCCCGGCGTCCGAGCAGGCCTTCACCAGCTATCTCGCCACGTATCCCAAGGGCGCCAAGGCCGCCGATGCGCAGTATTATCTCGGTGAATCCCTGCTCTATCAGGACAATTTCGCTGACGCTTCGGGCGCCTATGCCAAGCTGATCAAATCCTATCCGAACTCGCCCAACGCTGCGACCGGCATGGTCAAGCTGGCGCGGGCGATGCGGGGCATGGGCAAGACGTCCGACAGTTGCAAGACGCTAGACGTGATGGCGAAGCAGTTTCCGAAGGCTTCCGCAGTCGCCAAGCAGATGGCCGCGCAGGAACGCCAATACGCCAAGTGTTCTTAACGGTCTGCCCGTAACGGTTTCGCTCTGAACCAGAACACGGACCTGTCGACGTGCTGAACCGCCCCCCTTTTCATCGCTTGAATGGCTTTCTCGCCTCATGCGCCGCCGCTGCTTTGGCGGCGTCGGCGTTTTCGACGGCTGGGGCGCAACAGCCAACGCCATCGGCCGAGCGCGTGCGCGGGGGCATGTTCGATGCGTCCGACCCGGCGGGGCTGGCGCGCTTCATGGAGAAGACGGGCTATCGCGTCGAGCTGCGCGCCGACACCAAGGGCGATCCGGTGATCACGGGACGCATCTCGCGCTCGGACTACGTCATCCAATTCTATGAATGCGAACAGGGCCTGACCTGCAATTCGGTGCAGTTCATGAGCCAGGCGGCCAAGCCGGCGACGCTGACCGGGGACAGCGCCAATGCATTCAACGCGCGCTGGCGCTATGTGCGCATCACATTCGATGCGACGCAGGTGAAGCTCCAGATGGACGTGAACCTCGATGCGGGCGTCACGTCGGACAATTTCGAAGATACGCTCGACATCTGGCGTCAGCTGCTTGAAATCTACGAGCGTGACATCCTCGGGCTCAAATGACGCTGACGACGCCGGGGCCTTGCGCCGCCGGGCTCTTAACGCGTTCGATCTTCTTGCCGGATACCACCAGACGCTGGGCCTTGCCGTATCGGGCGGGTCGGACTCAAGCGCCCTGCTGATGCTTGGCGCCGCGTGGGCGCGGGCGCGCGGGCGCAAAGTCGTGGCCGCGACGGTGGATCACGGATTGCGGCCGGAGGCGCTGGCGGAGGCGGAGGGCGTCGCTGCGATCTGCGAAACGCTGTCCGTGCCGCACACGATTCTGACCTGGAGCAGGTTTGGCCGATCGGGCCGATCGCCCGGACAGGCGGAGGCGCGGCGGGCGCGTCATGCGCTGCTGGCGGGATGGGCGATTGCGCAGGAGATCGGGATCATTGCGCTCGGACATACGCGCGATGATCGGATCGAGACCTTCCTGATGCGCGCGCGGCAGGGATCGGGCTGGCACGGCCTCGCGGGGCCGCTGCCGCTAGCGCCCTCGCCCGTGTGGCCGGAGGGGCGCGGGCTGCAGCTATGTCGGCCGCTGCTGGCGTTCGCGCGCGAGGAGCTCCGCGCGGAACTGCGCGCGCAGTCTTTGACATGGGTCGAGGATCCATCGAACGAGGCTGAGCGGTATGAACGGGTGCGGACGCGCCAGCTTGTGGCGCGCCTGGCGCTCGATGCGCGCGAGCGGATTATCCGCATCATGGGCGCAGCGATCGAGACACGCGTAGCGGCGTTGGCCGACGCGCGGGCGGCGCTTGACCTGTGTCAGCACGAGGGGAGCGAGACAATCCTACCGTTGAGCGTGATTGCCAGTCTCAAGGGAGATGCAAAATTACGGCTGATCGAAGCGCTGGTGATGGCTGCCGGGGGCGGGGAAACGCTGCCGCGTCGGGAAGCTCTCGAGCGGCTGGCCGGACGGCTCGCGGAGACTGGCGGAATGTCCGGCGGTATGACGCTCGCCGGCGCCTGGGTGCGCAGAAAAGGCTTGTCCATTGGGTTTTCGCCTGCCCCGGCGCGACGGGGGGCGGACGAACCGGCGCCGCCCGCCTGGGACCGGGCGCACGCCATGCTGGCCGATCCGGTGGCGGCGGCGCTTTACCAATAGGGCGATTAGCAACCGGGAAGGCGAAAAAGACGCAGGAAAGTGACAGCCGCTTAACGGTTCAGCACTCGTTTTCGAGGATTATCCCCCCTATCTTGATCGTTCTGAACACCCCTATGAAAGGCTGTCGCTGATGAATATGCGCAACCTGGCGCTTCTTGGCGTCGTCCTCTTCCTGCTGATTGCGCTTGTCACGGTGATGACCTCGTCCTCCGGCACGGCCGGCGCGCGGGAAATCTCCTATTCGGAGTTCATGGCTCAGATCGACAGCAAGCAGATCAAGGATGTCTCGATCAAGGGCGACCGCGTTACCGCCGACATAGGCGGCAAGAAGGTCGTCATGGTGCGCGACCAGCTGGAATTCGACTTCGGCCAGAAGCTCACGGCCAAGGGCGTCAACGTGAAGTTCGAAGACAGCGAGGGCGGCGGCACGATCCTCGGCTACATCTTCTCGGCGCTTCCCCTGCTCTTCATCGTCGGTCTGTGGTTCTTCCTGATGCGCCAGATGCAGGGCGGCGGCGGACGGGCCATGAGCTTCGGCAAGTCCAAGGCGCGACTGCTGACTGAAAAGCATGGCCGCGTGACGTTCGAGGACGTGGCCGGCGTGGACGAGGCCAAGGAAGAACTCGAAGAGATCGTCGACTTCCTGAAGGACCCCTCGAAGTTCCAACGCCTCGGCGGCAAGATTCCGAAAGGCGCGCTGCTCGTTGGCCCGCCAGGCACCGGTAAAACCCTGATCGCGCGTGCGGTTGCGGGCGAAGCCAACGTCCCGTTCTTCACCATCTCGGGCTCCGACTTCGTCGAGATGTTCGTGGGCGTTGGCGCGAGCCGCGTGCGCGACATGTTCGAGCAGGCGAAGAAGAACGCGCCGTGCATCATCTTCATCGACGAAATCGACGCTGTCGGCCGTCATCGCGGCGCCGGTCTCGGCGGCGGCAATGACGAGCGCGAACAGACGCTCAACCAGCTGCTGGTCGAGATGGACGGTTTCGAAGCCAATGAAGGCATCATCATCATCGCTGCGACCAACCGCCCCGATGTGCTCGATCCCGCCCTGCTCCGTCCGGGCCGTTTCGATCGTCAGGTGACTGTGGGCAACCCGGACATCATCGGGCGTGAGAAGATCCTGAAAGTGCACATGCGCAATGTGCCGCTGGCCAAGGATGTCGAGCCCAAGACGATCGCGCGCGGCACGCCGGGCTTCTCGGGCGCTGATCTCGCCAACCTCGTCAACGAGGCCGCGCTGCTTGCGGCGCGTCGCGGCAAGCGTTCGGTGAGCATGCGCGAATTCGAAGACGCCAAGGACAAGGTCCTGATGGGGCCTGAGCGCAAGTCCATGGTGATGTCGCAGAAAGAGAAAGAGCTGACGGCCTGGCACGAGGCGGGTCACGCCATCGTTGCGATGAACGTTCCGTCGGCCGATCCGGTGCACAAGGCGACGATCATTCCGCGCGGTCGCGCGCTGGGCATGGTCATGCAGCTGCCGACCGACGACAAGCTGTCGATGAACAAGACCGAGATGATCTCGCGTCTCGCCATCCTGATGGGCGGCCGGGTTGCCGAAGAGCTGAAGTTCGGCGTCGACAATGTGACGGCGGGCGCGGCTTCCGACATCCAGCAGGCGACGCGTCTGGCGCGGGCGATGATCACGCGCTGGGGCTTCTCGGAGTCTGTGGGTCCCGTCGATTACGCGGAAGATCAGGGCGAAGTCTTCCTCGGCAACCAGCTGGTGAAATCGAGCCACGTCTCGGAAGAGACCTCGCGCAAGATCGAGGAAGAAGTTCGCATGCTCGTGGTTGGCGGCATCACCGATGCGCGCCGCGTGCTGACAGAAAGACATGCCGACTGGGTCACGCTGGCCGAAGGTCTGCTCGAATACGAGACGCTGTCGGGCGAAGAAATCTCCGACCTGATCAAGGGCAAACGCCCGGATCGCCCGGATGATACGCCCACAGGCCCGACATCGGCCGTGCCGGTGATCAAGAAGAAGCCGCGCGAAGGCTTTGGCGGCCCCGAGCCGGAACCGCAGGGCGCTTAATCTGAAGCGTTGCTAAAAAGCACGTAAGCGCGGTTACAGCCAAACAAGTGACGGCGGCCCTTTCGGGGGCCGCCGTTTTCGCGTGCGAGATGTACGGCGCAGATCGGCATGCTATTCGAACGGCTGCAACCGGAGAGCGCGCCATGTTCCGACAGATCCGCCAGACAACGCTCGCCGCCATCGTGCTTGGTGCATTGAGCGCGTGCAGCGGGGCGTCCGAGCAGGCGCAGGCCCGTGGCGAGGCGATGGTGGCGGCAGCCGACCCTTATGCGGTCGAGGCCGGGCTGGAGATGTTGCGGGCGGGGGGCGCGGCGATTGATGCAGCGATTGCGGTTGAAGCGACCCTTGGCCTGGTGGAGCCGGATTCGTCCGGCATCGGCGGGGGAGGTTTCCTGATCCACTACACCGGCGGCAGCGAGAAAATCGACGCCTATGACGGGCGTGAGTGGGCGCCGGCGGGCGCGACGCCCGACATGTTCATGCTGGACGGCAAGCCATTTCCCTTCGAGCTGGCGCAGGCGAGCGGACGCTCGATCGGAACGCCGGCGCTGATCCCCATGTTGAAGCTGGCGCATGAGCGCCATGGCCGCCTGCCCTGGGCGAAACTGTTCGAACCCGCGATCAAGCTCGCGGAAGAAGGTTTCACCATCGGGCCGCGCGTAAGCCAGAGCCTCGCCTCGAACAAGGCCATGTTCGCGCAAGACCCCGAGGCGCGGTCGATCTATCTGGATGCTGCGGGAAATCCCTGGCCGCTTGGGCACAAGCTGAAGAACCCCGGCTATGCGAAAACGCTGCGCGCGATTGCAGCCGATGGGCCCAAAGCGCTTACGCAGGGCGCGATTGCCGATGCGATCGTGGCCGCGGCGCAGCGTGAGCCGCGCGCAGGAACATTGACGGTTAGGGACCTGCAGGCGTTCAAGCCGCGCAGGCTTGATCCGTTGTGCGGGCCTTATCGCATCTATCAGGTCTGCACGATGCCCTCGCCGTCTTCGGCCAATGCGATGCTGTCGATCCTCAGCCTTTATGAGCGTGCACGCCCACAGCCGGACGGTCCCAACAATCTCCAGGACTGGGCTGCCTATGTGTGGGCGAGCCGGCTCTCCTATGTCGACCGCGATCACTACATGGCGGATGACAGGTTTGTTGAGGCGCCGACGAAGGAGCTGATCGCGCCGACCTATCTGGATGCGCGGGCCAAGCTGATTGACCTGTCGAAAGGACCGCAGACCATTCCGGTGGGGACGCCGAAGGGCGAGGCGCTGCGCAACAAATGGGGCAGCGAGGCGATGCAGGAGCATGGCACGACGCACCTCTCCGTGGTGGACGGCTATGGCAACGCCGTGTCGCTGACGGCGACAATCGAGTCCGAGTATGGATCGCACCGGATGGCGGGGGGTTATGGCTTCTGGCTGAACAACCAGCTGACCGATTTCTCGGCTGTGCCCGTGATCGACGGGAAACCGGTGGCCAATGCCGTTGCGCCGCATAAGGCGCCGCGTTCGTCCATGTCGCCATCGATCATCACCGACAGGCAGGGTGAGCTGGTCCTGGTTGCCGGCTCGATGGGCGGCAGCACGATCATCGCATCCGTCTCGCGCACGATTATCGGCGTGATCGACTGGAAGCAGACACCGCTCGAGGCGGCCGGCACATCGGCGGTGTTCGCGCGCACGCCGGACATTGCGGTCGAGAAATCCCGAATGGCGCCGGTGATGTCGGATGCGCTGCGCAAGCTGGGGTGGAAGATTGTCGAGGAAGACCTCTATAGCGGCACGCATGTGATCCAGGTGACGCCGAATGGCCTCGTTGGCGGCGCGGACCCGCGCGAGGAAGGCGTGGCGATCGCCCTGCCCGCGACGCGTTAGTTTCATATGCGACAACAAAAAGCGGCGGCTCTCGTTCGAGAACCGCCGTTCTGTTTCAGCCTTCTTCGGACGAGATGATCCAGTCGATGATCTTCTCCGAGAAGCCGTCGATGCGGCGCCAGGGGCCGTGGCCGACGCCGTGCTGATACGAGGCGACGTTGACCATGTAGCCCACGCCCTTGGGCGCGGGCACGACGTCATGCGACTGTTCGTCGGTGAAGACGATGAGGCGCACGCCTTTCCGGTCGACCTCGGCGATCGCCTTGCCGAGTTCGGTTCCGCCGTGAGGTTGCGAGTACACAATGGCGTCGCGCAGGGCGAAGCCACGGCGGGGCGCAACCTTCTTCACGTCATTTGAGAACGTGAAAATCTCCACGTCCTCGCCGATCTCGCGCGCCAGCACGGCAAGGCCGCACGCAGCATCGAGCCGGCGCATCTCGGACTTGGCCGACATCTGCGCTTCCATCGAGCCTGACACGTCGACGAGCAGACGCGTCTTGCCGGGCAGACGGGCATGACCTTCGATCGATCGGAACATTGCGTGTTCCAGTTCGGGCTCGAGGTCGGGGGCATACTGCGCGGCCGCGATGAAGCGGTAGGGCAGCACGCGATCCGTGCGCATGGCGTCGAGCGCCTTGCCGATCACCGACTTGGTCACGCCGGCGACCTGCATGCCGCGCAGGTTGCGCAGCAGGGCAAGGGCGCCGAGCTTCCTCTCGGCGATCAGGCGTTCGAACGTGGCGCGCTTGTCGGCCCCGCCGGACAGGTTGACCTCCCAGGTGTCGGGCGCGGCGAGCTTGCCGTCGACCAGTTCCTTCCAGACCTTTTCCTGCGCCGCATCCTTGGGTTTGGCGTGGGTGAGGAACAGCACGTCGCGAATTCGCACGGCGCCGTCGCGGTCGTATTTGGCGAGCTGATAGGCGTCGAACTTGGTCAGCGCGCGTGCGAGGCCTTTCTTGACCTGTGCGGAGACGGCGCGCGTCTTGCGCTGCTGCATGGGACCCAGCGCATCGGCCCAGTAGATCGCGAGGAACTCGGTGAGTTCATCGGGTCGCTGGACGATCCGTTCGAGCGTGTCGGCCACGAGGGCCTTGTGGCCTTCATGGCGCGCCATCTCGCGCACGATGAGCAGAGGCGCATGACGCAGCTTCATGTCTTCGCGGGCTTCGATCGCCATGGCGGCGACCTTTTCCGCGTCGACCTGAGGCACGAGCGCGCCGATGCGTTCGGCGATGGAGACGCCGTCCTCATAGAACTGGTCTTCCCACAGCATGCAGCTCATCAACGCGCGACGCAGCTGCTGCTCGGGCGCGAAGGCGCGGCCCTTGGCCCCTTCGTGCGTGTTCGCGGATTGGGCTTTGTTGATCTTCGCCATTTCAGTCCCCTCTCAACTTTATCTCTTCAACATCAAACAACACAAACACGACAGGCAGAAGCGCCCTCGCACTGTCAGACACTCATCCAGGGCCGGCCGGGGAACAGGCGATACCGCCTATACGCGCTCTGCCTTTGAGCTACGGGCCCCCATGATGGACCCGACGGGATTCGAACCCGCGACCTCGTGCGTGGAAAGCGAAGGAACGGATATCTTCACCACCGGCCGACTCTGGATGTGTAAACGGGGTTGGCGGGGAACTGGCGAGGCCGCGAGCCCTCCCTTTTGGGGAGGCGGAGCGCGCGAGGAGGGACACGCCCTCGTCCGCCTTCACCGACCCGAAGAACGCGACCTCTTCACCACCGCCAAACTTGGTCTGCCGACCGGGGAACAGGCGAAACCTGGGACGCCGCGTCCTCCTTTCGGACTTTGCGGCACGTGCTCTATCCACTGAGCTACAGGCGTTTCCGCCTGACGGGATTCGAACCCGCGACCTCGTCGTTAACAGCGAAGCACCAGATCTCTTCACCACCGCTCGACAAAGCGGTCCGTCGGGGAACAGGCGAGAACGGAGTGGCGGCCAATCAGAGCGCAAGGCGCGCTCCCTTGCGAGAGCGAACCCGGGACCCGCGTCGCGACGCCCCTCGCGAGGGCGCCTCCACGGTACGCTGATGATCGCCGCCGTGAACCGCAGATAGTGGAGCGGTCTTGGAGCGAAGGAACCGTACTCTTCACCACCGACAGATGGTTTCCAGGGGAACAGACGACGCGGCTCTTTTTTGCCGAAGGAATCCGCGTCTTCACCACCTGGAATTCGAAAATGAATCTCCTCTGTTTCCAACTCAGGAGCTTCGTGGGGCTGGAAACAAAAACCCCTCCGGAGCGTGGGCTCGGAGGGGTTCGATCAAATCGAACTGCGGAAGAGCGTCAGCTCATCCTGCCCTCGCGAGAAAGCGCGCGCGTTGTACCGCACAGGTCGAGCGACCCGTCGGTATTCGGCTTCGCGATGAATGGCGCGGCGCGCATCATCAGTCTCTCTCGGCTGTTGCAGGCGACAATCGCAAGCAACGGGCGCGGTGTATGATTGGAGATCGTGGCGAGGTCAAGGCGTGCGTTCCTAAAAAGTGGGACACGCGTTCGCTGTGTGATCAGCCTGGGTTGGAGGGGCGCGGATGTTCCGGCTGAGAAACGCCGACCTTGGCGGCGATGGCCGAGATCGACGTCGGGGAAAATGCATGACATCGCGCAGGAAAGCCCGGTCGGCCTGCGCATCTTTGGAATAGAGGATTGAATGGGCGCCGACCAGTTTCATGGTGCGGCCTCTTCTGCTGACCGTGGCTCGCCTTGGGCGGGCGCATCAGGATAGTGTGCCGGCGCACGATAAACGCATGCCGGATTTGCGGGGAGAGAGCGATGACCTGGCTGAAGATAACGACGGCGGCCGCAGCGATTTCAATGCTGGCGACGCCGGCGTTTGCGCAGAGCAACTGGAACACGCCGACCGAACCGTTCCACATTGCGGGGAACATCTACTATGTCGGCACCGAAGGGTTGGGCGCGTATCTGTTCACGGGGCCGAAGGGGCATGTGCTGCTCGACGGCGCGACGCCGCAGGGCGCGCCGATCATCGAGGCGAACATCGCAAAGCTCGGTTTCAAGCTGAGCGACGTGAAAATCCTGCTGAACAGCCATGCGCACTTTGATCATTCGGGCGGGTTGGCGCAGCTCAAGAAGGATACGGGCGCGCAGCTGGCCGTGATGGACGGCGATGTTTCTGCAATCGAGGGCGGCTTCTATCTCGGCAGCGAAGATAGCAAGACCATGGGCGCGCCGCCGGTGAAGGTGGATCGCGTGCTGAAGGATGGCGACAAGGTTACGCTCGAGGGCATCGCGCTGACAGCGAACCTGACGCCGGGACATTCGCGCGGTTGCACGTCGTGGGGCGCTAAGGCGACCGAGGCGGGCAAGACTTACGACGTGCTGGTGTTCTGCTCCGCGACCGTGGCGGCGAACCGCATCACGCCGCCTCTTCAATATGCCGGAATCGTCGAAGACTATCGCTCGACCTTCGTGAAGGCGAAGAGGCTGAAAGCTGACATCCCCCTCGCCCCGCATCCGGAATTCTTTGGGCTGTTGGAGAAGAAGGCGAAGGCCAAAGCCGAGAAATCCGCCGCGCCTTTTGTCGACCCTGCCGCCTTGCCCGCGCTTATCGACAAGCTGCAGGCGGACTTCGAAAAGACGCTGAAGGAACGTACCGCGCACTAGCACGGCCAGCGCGCCCAAACCGCAGTTTACCGCTTGCATTCCTCGCCGCACACATGTTCAGTCTAGTTGCGACTTAGTCGCATGTGTAGATCGAGTCGTATGCGCGACAAGGCGTTAGCAGCATCGAGGCCCGATCTGAGGATCGACGGGCGCGGCGAGCCCGCGCCCCAGAGGAGATATCTCATGCAGGATTTCGAGCTCATCCCGGGCGTGATGCTTGAGGCGCTGGGCGCAAGCGAGCGGCTGATGATTGGATCGCTGAGGATGATCGCGGCCGGGCGCGGACGTTGCCCGGTGCTGACCGAAGCATTCGAAAACCATCTGGGATCGCAGGGCGTAAAGGGCGCGTGTGGCGCGATGATCCTGGCGCATTCGCTGTCGTCGGACAGCCAGCGCAAGCTGACGCTGGGCTGGCTGTGCGTGCGCGGCGTCACATGGGACGAGGCGGCGATCCTCGCCATGTTGGAAGCGGCGCAGCGGTCGGATTCGCCGGCAATTGCAAAATGGCTGTCGCGGCCGGGGATCGGCCAGCCCAGCCCGATACTCCAGCGCGGGATCGCATAGGAAGCGGCGGCGTTCGCGCTCGCCGGCCGGCCGTTCGATCGCGATGTGGCCAACCTGACGCGCGCGAGCACGTCGCCGCTGGGACAGGTTCGCGAACAGATCGAAACCCAGTTCGGAAATCGCGGAGCCTGAGGCAGCCCCCACCCTGCAAGACAGGATGAGGGCTGAACCTTCAGCGTCCTAGTTGCGCGTCGCCGGAGCGGCGGGCGCAGCAGGGGCCGGCGGCGGCGGGAGCGTGCCGCCTTCGGCAAGGGTCTTCATATTGTTCATGGCGCGGGTGAACGCCGTACGACGGCGTTCAATGTCCGCAGTGCGCGCGGCGTCGTCAGCCAGCATCGAGTTGTCGAACATCAGCGTGTAGACGAGTTTCGAGGTGGTCGCCGTAACGGGGCGAGCCTCAAGCGTGCCGTGATAGAGGTTGTAGGGGCGGCCATCGCGCGCCGGTTGCGTATAGGTGTAGGAAAGCTCGGTCTTGCCGACAAGAATTTCGTCAGCCACTGAACGCACTGCGCCGAATTCACCGTCCTTGCCGGACTTGATCTTGCAGCCGGCGGCGATCTGCAGCCATTCCGAAATATCGCAGTATTTGCCGATGCGGGCCCACACATCCTTGGCCGACTTGTTGATCATGATCTCGAGCGGGATCGTGGCGTAGGTCGGGTTGGCGACGAACACAACCGCAGGCGGCGGCGGGGCAGCCGGCGTTGCGGCGGCGGGGGCCGGCGTCGCGGGAGCGGCTGGCGGCGGGAGCGTGCCGCCTTCGGCGAGCGTCTTCATATTGCCCATGGCGCGCATGAACGTGGTGCGGCGACGCTCAAGGTCCGCCGTGCGGGCGGCGTCATCGGCCAACATCGAGTTGTCGAACATCAGCGTATAGACGATCTTCGTCGTCGTCGGCGTCAGCGGGCGCGCCTCAAGGGTGCCGTGATAAAGGTTGTAGGGGCGACCATCACGCGCCGGTTGTGTGTAGGTGTAGGAGAGCTCTGTCTTGCCGACGAGGATCTCCGCGCCAACGGTGCGAACGGCGCCGACTTCGCCATCCTTGCCAGCGGTGATTTTGCAGCCCGAGGCGACAGGGAGCCATTCGGAGATATCGCAATACTTGCCGATGCGGGCCCACACATCTTTCACGGGTTTGTTGACCGTGATTTCCATCGGGATGCTGACATAGGTCGGGTTGGCGACGAAGACGGCCACGGCAGGGGCTGCGGGGGCGGCAGGGGCTGCCGGAGCGGCGGCGACCGGAGCGGGTGGCGCAGCGGGTGCGGCGGCTGTCGCCATGGGGGCGGCGGCTGTCGGGGCCGCTTGTTCAGCGGCCGTCATGCAGCCTGGCAAAAGCGCCGCGAGCGCCAAGGCGCCGATCGTGCGAATATAGGTCATGTCTGTCTCCTCCCGGGATTTCTTGTTGGCGCCATCGATAGCTGCGCCCGAACCTGCGTCAAGCAACCTGCATTGGGCATGGCCGTTTTGCTGTGAGACACAGCCATTCATGGAGACAAATCAATGCCCCGCCCCTCCGAGCCGAGCATGCACGACGCCGCGGACAAGGACATTCACAGCAAGCGGGGGGGGGTTGATCCTTATCCTGCGCCGAACAAGGCCGAGGCCGCCGAGCATTCGCCGAGCGATGAGATGACTTCGACGCCCGACAACTCTTTCGAGCGCGGGCTTGAGCACGAGGACGGCGAATACCTTGATGCTGTCGACAGGATGAAGAAGACGCTGAAGGATGACGGCGATCTGGAAGACTGGCGCAAGGGGCGCACACAGGGCGCGCCGCCCAAACACTAGGCTTCGTCGTTGTCTTCCTCGAACAGCGGCTGCTGGACAATCGCCGGCGCCTTGAGGCCGATACGCTCCCAGGCTTTGGGCGTGGCGACGCGGCCGCGCGGCGTTCGGGCGACAAAGCCCTGTTGCATGAGATAGGGCTCGATCACTTCCTCAATGGAATCGCGCGCTTCGGAGAGCGCGGCGGCAAGCGTATCGGCGCCGACGGGACCGCCGCTGTAGGTTTTGACCAGCGCCTGGAGATAACGGCGGTCGAGCGCATCGAGCCCGTCTTCATCGACTTCGAGCCGAGCCAGCGCGCTTGATGCGCCCTTGCGGTCGATCTTTACGCCGTCCGCTTCGCAGAAATCGCGGACACGGCGCAGCAGCCGGATTGCAATGCGGGGCGTGCCGCGCGAGCGGCCAGCGATCTCCTCGGCGCCATCCTGCGTGATTTGCGCCTGCACTTTCAGCCCTGCCCGCTTCACGATCGAGCCGAGTTCCTCACGCGTATAGAATTCAAGCCGGATCGGGATGCCGAAGCGGTCGCGCAGCGGCGTCGACAGGAGGCCCGCGCGCGTTGTTGCGCCAACGAGTGTGAAGGGCGGCAGGTCGATCTTCACCGAGCGGGCGGAAGGTCCTTCGCCGATGATGAGATCGAGGGAATGATCTTCCATCGCGGGGTAGAGGATTTCTTCCACGTGCGCCGGCAAGCGGTGGATCTCATCGATGAAGAGCACGTCGCGCGGCTCAAGGTTCGTCAGCAGGGCTGCAAGGTCGCCCGCCTTCGCGATAACCGGGCCGGAGGTGGCTCGAAAGCCCACGCCCATTTCGCGCGCGAGAATCTGCGCCAGCGTCGTCTTGCCAAGGCCCGGCGGACCCGAGAGCAGTACATGGTCGAGCGCATCGCCGCGCTTGCGGGCGGCCGAGACGAAGATTTTGAGGTTGGTCTTGGCGGCCTGCTGGCCGGTGAAATCATCGAATGCCGTCGGACGCAGCGCACGGTCAAGCGTCTCGCCGGGCTGGCGTTCGGGATCGGTTATGTCGCCGTCTCTGGCCATGATTGTCCTTGTCTACGATCCCGAACGAAAAGGAAACGTTGACGTCAGCGCCCTCCACAGGCCGGTATTGATTTTCGATATGGGGCGGCGCACGACTAGGCCTGTCTTGGGGTCATTTTCGAGGATTTTGGGTAGATGACTGCGAAACTGCGAAACAAACGATCCTTAGGCCTCCTCGCTGGGGCAGCTGTGGCCCTGGCGCTGGCTGCGTGCTCGCCCGAGAAAGCGCCCGAGCCTGCGGCGGCGGCCGCATCGGCTGACTGGCCAAAGCTTGTGGACGCGTGGCTGGCCGAGGACTTCAAGGCCAATCCCGGCTTTGCGGTCTATCAGGGCAAGCACGAATATGACGGCGTTCTGTCGGACGTGAGCGAGGCCGGCATTAAGGCCGAGATCGCGCGGCTGCATGCTTGGAAGATGAAAGTCGAAGCGATCGATCCCAAGACGCTGGACGACGCGCAAAAGTTCGAGCGCGACTATTTCATCGCCAACATCGATGGGTCGCTGTTCTTTCTCGAGGACGCCGACTGGCCGCACACGAACCCGACCTTCTATGCGATCGATCCGGGCGTCTATCTGGACAGGCCCTATGCGGATGCGGCGACGCGGATGAAGGCGGTTACGACATGGGCGTCGAACGTGCCGGCCTATCTTGAGCAGGCGAAGGCAAACCTGAAAGGGCCGCTGGCCCGCCCCCTGATCGACATGGGCGTCAACTCCTTCGCGCCACTGGCTGACTTCATGACCAAGGACGTCGCCGCCGTCTTCAAGGGCGTGGGCGATGAGGCGGCGCAGGCGGAGTTCGCCAAGCAGAGCGCAGGTGCGGCGGCGGCTTTCGCGGACTTCGGCAAGTATCTCGAAACGCTGCGCGCGACGCAGACCGAGGACTTCGCCATGGGGCCCGAGCTGTTTTCAAAAATGCTCTACGCGACCGAGCGGGTGGACACGCCGCTCGCCGAGCTTGAGCGCATCGGCCGCGAAGACCTTAAGCGCAACCAGGATGCAATGGCGGCCGAGTGCAAGATCTATGCACCGGGCAAGACGATCCTTCAATGCGTCGAGAAAGCCAGCGCCAACAAGCCAGAAGGCGGCGTGGTCGAGTATGCCAAGAAGCAGCTGGTCGACCTGCGCAAATTCGTGGTCGACCATGATGTGGTGAGCGTACCGGGCGAAGAGCTCGCGGACGTCAAGGAATCGCCGCCCTACAACGCACAGAACGGCGCTTATATCGATATCCCCGGCCCGTACGAAAAGAACATGCCGTCTTTCTACAACATCTCCCCGCCCGATCCGAAGTGGAGCAAGCAGGAGCAGCTCGACTATATCTCGGGCAAGGCCAACCTCCTGTTCACCTCAGTGCATGAGGTCTGGCCCGGGCACTTCCTGCAGTTCCTGCACGCCAATCGTTCGAAGTCGATCTTTGGACGCGTCTATGTCGGCTATGCGTTTGCCGAAGGGTGGGCGCATTACACCGAAGAGATGATGTGGGACGAAGGTCTCGGCGCGGGCGATCCCGAAACGCATATCGGTCAGCTCTACAACGCCACGCTACGCAATGTGCGCTTCCTGTCCGCTATCGGCCTGCATACGCAGGGCATGACGCAGGCCCAGTCGGAGAAGATGTTCATCGACGATGGCTATCAGGATAGCGGCACGGCCAAGCAGCAGGCGGCGCGCGGTACATATGATCCGGCCTATCTGAACTACACGATGGGCAAGCTCTTGATCCGCAAATTGCGCGATGACTGGTGCGCGGCGCATCCCGAACTGGTGAAGGATGGCGAGGTGAAGACGTGCTGGAAGCCCTTCCACGACGCCTTCCTCGCCTATGGCGGCCCGCCGATCCCGCTGGTGCGCGGCGCGATGATGAAAGAGCCAGCGAAGGCTGCGTTCTAGTTTCCCGACCGTGATGTGCGAGAGGTCATGACCTCCCGCACCTTCATGCTCAGGATGATAGAGGCCAGAACGACCGTTACGGCGTTGGCGATGATGATCGACCATTGCATCGTCATGACGCCGTAAATTCCCCAGAACGTGACGCCAGCCGTGAACATCGAATACATGACGAGCGAAATCGCGCCGGTTTCGCGCGTGCGCAGAACCTTGATCGCCTGCGGCAGGAATGAGGCTGTCGTGAGAAAGGCTGCGAGAGAACCGACTATTTCCGCCAGCGGCATCCAATTGACCCCGGTTGAACCCCGACCATGAGGCGCGCCCAGGCGTTATAACCTGTCGCGCCGCCAAACCGGATCAGGCTATACCATGCCTTATGAACACAACGACCATGCCCCTGACCGCGGCACGATGACCGACGCCACGGCTAAGAAACCGGAAGCCCCGGACAATGGCTATGTGCGTCTGATCCGCATGCGAAGGCTGGCGAACGGCTTGCTCGTGCTGATCATGGCGCTGTTCGTGTTCTCGCACCTGTGGGAGCCGCCGGGCCAGGATTGGGACATGCATTGGCGCTTCCTGCGCGCCTTTGCGGAAGCTGCGATGGTGGGCGGGCTCGCCGACTGGTTTGCGGTGACCGCGATCTTCCGCCGGCCGCTGGGCCTGCCGATCCCGCACACCGCGGTGATCCCGAACAATCAGGACCGGATCGCAGACGCAGTCGGGCGTTTCATCGCTGACAATTTTCTCAAGGGCGAGCTGGTCGCCGAGCGGGTGAAGGACAAGGATCTTTCAGAGACGCTGGCGAAATGGCTGGCGGACCCGGCCCAGTCGGGCGCGCTTGCGGGCGGCATTGTGCAGGCCGTGCCTGCCCTGCTTGATGCCATCGATGACGAGACTGTCTCGGCCTTCCTGCGCCAGCAGGCGGCCGAGGCCGCGGAAGGCGCGCGCGTGGCGCCGGCGTTCGGATCGGTGCTGGAAGCCCTGGCCGAACAGGGGCGGCATCAGGCGATGCTCGATGCCCTGCTGAAGCAGGGCTATCACCTGATGGAGGAGAACAAGGATCTCATCCACGAAAAGATCCGTGGCCGCTCGGGCTGGCTGATGCGCTTCGTGAGCGCCGACAAGAAGGTTGCTGACACGGTGATCAATGCCATGAATGACCTGCTTTACGATGTCGCATCTGACCCGCGCCATCCGCTGCGTGCGCAGCTCAACGAGCTGGTGGTGAAGTTCGCAAATGATCTGCGTGATGACCCGGTCCTGCAGGCGCGTGTGGGCGCGTGGCTGAAGGAGGCGGCGGCTCATCCGACGGTGACGGACGCTTTCGAAGCGGGCTGGAACGAATTCAAGACGGCGCTGCGGCGCGATTGCGCGGCGCCGGACGGACGGCTGAAAGCCTGGCTCGAAGGCGCGCTGACCAATCTGGGCGCAGGGCTGATGCGCGAGCCGGGCGTGCGCGCGGCGCTGAACGCGCGTCTGCGCTCACTGCTGGTCGAGTTGGCCGACAGGCATGGCGAGGACGTTGCGCGGCTCGTTTCGGAGACGATCCGACGCTGGGATTCCCAGACCATTGTCGAGAAACTGGAATCGAATGTCGGACGCGACCTGCAATATATCCGGCTCAACGGCACAGTGATCGGCGGCCTCGTGGGCTTGCTGCTTCACGCCGCCGCCGAGATTGCACGCGCGGCCTAGCTGGCCGGCGCAAGCGCTTTCAGTGCAGCGCGAATGAGCGCCGCTTCCTTCGCATCTTCGCCGGCGTCGCGCGCGGCCTGCGCCACGGCGCGGGAGGCATCCGCGGAATTGTAGCCGAGATTGACCAGCGCGGAGATGGCGGCGGCGCGGGCGCCGGTGGCGATGGGCGTCGGCGTCGTCGATGCAGCCGTAAAGCCCGATGCAAACAGGCCCATTGGCGGGGGCTTGCCCTTGAACTCGGTGACAATGCGCTCGGCCAGTTTCTTGCCGACGCCGTTGGCGCGCGAGATGGCGGTGGTGTCGGCAAGCGCGATAGCGTCCATCAGTTGAGGCAGCGTCAGCGTATCGAGAATGGCGAGCGCGGTCTTGGCGCCGACGCCGGGCGCATCCTGCAGGCGCGCGAACCAGGCGCGTTCCTCGCCCGCCACGAAGGCAAACAAGCGGATCGCGCTTTCGGACATCTGCGTTTCGACGAACAGTTCGGCAGGTTCGCCAATGGTCAGTTTCTGCAGTGTGCGCGAACCGGCATGGACGAGATAGCCGACGCCAGCGACGTCGATCAGCGCCTGCCCTTCTCCGACAGCGGCGATGGTTCCTCGCAAACGGCCGATCATGCCTTGAGCCTCTGATGGGCGAGCGGACGATGATGCGCGCCACAAATGGCGACGGCGAGCGCGTCGGCGGCGTCGGCCGTGACGTCGCCCGCCTTCGGCAACAAGCGGCGGACCATGAAGGCGACCTGCGTCTTGTCGGCCGCCCCGGTGCCGACGACGGATTGCTTGACCTTGGTGGCCGCAAATTCAGCGACCTTGAGCTTCGCCGCGGCCAGCGTAGCGAGAGCCGCGCCACGCGCCTGGCCCAGCAGCAGGGTGGAGCGCGGGTTGATGTTGACGAACGTCTCCTCGACGGCGGCTTCCTGCGGCGTGTGAGCTTCGATCACGGCGCGCAGTTCATCACACAGGATGGCGAGCCGATAGGCCATGTCGGCCGTCGTGTCGGGCTTGATGACGCCGTGCGCGATCCAGATCAGACGCGGACCGTCCATGGCGATGACGCCCCAGCCGGTGTGGCGCAGGCCCGGATCGACGCCGAGGATTCGAATCATCTGGTCCATTCCCGGCACTCTGGCGCCTGTCGAACGAATTGAGAACACGCCAGGAGTTAACAAGGCGGAAACCAGAGCGGCACAGGGTTTGCGCACCATGACGCTTTCCCGCCTCACCTTGACGCGCCGCGCCGCTCTTCGCATGGGCGCGACCGCGCTTGGCGGCCTGATGCTGACGCCCGCTGCGAGGGCGCAGAAGGTCGTGCAATGGCCGCTGCGGCTGGCCTATGCGCGCATGAGCCCGGACGGCTTCGTCGCCATTCGCGGCGATGAACAATCAACCTGGCAGGCGATGCAGACGCGGCTTGGCGGGCTGATCGATGCGATCCAGCCGCTCCAGCCCGCCAACATGATGGGCGTTAGCGCGCCGAAGATCGACGGGGCGGCGAGCTGCGCAATGGTGGCGCGACAGATGGCTGTGGCGGCGGGTTTTGACTACGTAATCCTCTACGCCACAAATGACGGGCAACGGATCTACAAGTCGGAGGGCAATTGGTTCTCGGACATGTTCGCGAGCCTGCAGGCCGATCTCGACAAGGATGATCGCGCAACAGGCGAGGCTCACCTGCTCGATGTAGCGGGCGGCGCGCCGCTGACGACGGTGACGGCCGACGCAAGGCCGCGCGATCCGCTCAACCTGTTCGACGGCGGGCGCAACCCTGAGCGCGAAACGCTGATGGGTCTGACCCAAGGCATTGAGCGCCGGCTGCAGGACATGGCGCGCGCAGCCTACGACGCGCAACGCTCGATCGCCGACTAGGCGCAGAGTTCGAGGATTTCCACGATGTCGTCTGCGCTCCTGATAGGGCGCGGATTGGTGCGGATGGCGCGGTCGTGCATCGTGTGTTCGGCGATAGCGCGGAAATGCGAGGCGCCGATCAGCAGCTCGGACAGGCGCCATGGCAGGCCCAGGGCCTTCACGAGGTCGCGCACCACGTCGGCGGCGGGGAGCGCACGCTTGCCCATCAAACGGGAGACAAGCGTCTGGCGATCGACGCTATAGCCGCGGTTCCACTGGAGGGTGGCGTGTAGCGTGATGCACGAGGTGATGCCATGCGGCACGCCATAGGAGCCGCCGAGCGTGTGGCCAATGGCGTGGCTTGCGCCCATTCCCCTGCCTGTCGCTGCGCCGGAGATGGCGAGCCACATGCCGTGCTGGCAGGCCGCACGGGCGTCGAGATCGGCGGGATCATCGTGGGTGGCGCGCAGGCCCTTGGCGAGAAGGCGCAGGCCTTCAGCGGCGACGGCGTCGCCCATTGGCGAGCGCTCCAGATTGCAAAGCTGTTCGACGGCGTGGTCGATCGCTTTCATGCCGGTCGAGAACCAGAGGCGCGGGGGCGTTTCGCGGGTGATCGCCGGATCGAGGATGACGGCGCGCGGGGCGAAGTCGGGGTGGGTGTAGCTTTCCTTGATTTGCTTATCGCCATCGGTGACGCCGGCGAAGGGCGTGAACTCGGCGGCGGAGAGCGTGGTCGGGATGGCGATCATGCGGACGCCGCTGGGGATCAGGGAGGCGTCCTTGCGATCCTCGCCGCGGCCCATGCGATAGGGGGCGAGCTGTTCTGTCGTGGCGAGGCCGGCCCAGAGGCAGAGCTGAATCAGCTTGGTTGCATCGATGACCGAGCCGCCGCCCAGTGCGACGAGAAGATCGGCGCCGGCCTCGCGAGCCGCTATGGCGCCGCCGATTACGTCGCTGCGGGGCGAGTGCGAGCCGATAGCGTCGAAGGTTCCAGCGCAAAGGGACCCAAGCGCATCGCACAGTCTTGCGGCAGCGCCTTCAGGGCCGCCCAGCGAGCGGGTGGTCACAACGAAGATGCGCGCCGCGTTGTACCGCATCGCCAGCTCGGCCACGGCTTCATGCGCGGGGCGGCCGTAGATGACGGTATCTTGGCGAGGGAAGCGAAAGGCGCCGGTGATCATTTGCGGCCGACTTTCAGCGTGTATTTCTTCTTCGGCTTCTGCCGCGGCCCGTGGAACCAGTCGATCACGTAATCGAACGCGTCTTCGTCATCGACGCCCTCCTCCGTGCGGGTCCTGTTCTGGCAGGAGAAGCCGGTGCGGTGGACCGCTTCGCGATCGCCGCTGATGAGGTGATGCCAGTCGTGAAGATCCTTGCCTTCATGCACGAGACGATAGGCGCACGATTGTGGCAGCCAATCGACGGTGGCGACGATTTCGGGCGTGAGTTTCACGCACACGGGAACGTATTTCTTGCGGTTGGGATAGTCGGAACACTGGCAGGTTCGGCCATCAAGCAGCTTGCAGTGAAGGCTGGTGAAAAAGAGTTTGCCGGAGTCCTCGTCCTCAAGCTTGACCAGGCAGCATTTGGCGCAGCCGTCGCAGAGCGATTCCCATTCGGAGGGCGTCATCTCGGCCAGTGGCTTGGTTTTCCAGAAAGGCTCGGCGGGCATGGGGCCTGAGTTAGCCGAGCCGCAGGCCGAGGGCAATTGGCGCAGGGGGTGCGTAGGACAAGCGTTCGTGTTCCCGCTGGTCGCTGCCGGTTCTGAGTTTGGCTCTTGGCGCGCCTGGAGGGGTGCGATTGTGCGGCGAGACGCAGGGGGATGGTGCGCAGCTCACACGGGTGAGCGCGCCTTCAAAGCCGAGGAAGGGATGGGGTTCCAATACCGTTTGCGCGTGTTTGCGTCGGTGACATGAGCGCGATTAGACGCGCGTCCGGGGCGGGTAAATTCTGGAGAGCGCCATCCCCCAACATCTCGCTCTAGCTGTTTGAAATCAGGCGCGAAGCTTCCAGCCGCCTTACGAATTGGGGAGATTTCAATCCCCCATTTCTCGTCCCGTGGTCAGAACGGATCCTTGAGAATATCCTGCCATTCGGGGTGCTTGCGCAGGGTCGCGTTGGTGAAGGGGCAGAGGGGGACGACTTTCAGGCCTCGCGCGCGGACGTCCATCACCATGTATTCGACCAGCGCCTTGCCGACGCCCATGCCGCCGAGTTCGTCGGGCACGCCGGTGTGGTCGATGATCAGAATCTTGTCGCCCGCTTTCGAGAAAGTCATTTCGGCTTCGGGCTTGCCTTCAACATGCGCGACATACCGACCGCCCGACGCCTTGTCCTCACGCGTGATACTAACCTTGACCCTGGGAACTTCGACCACGCGCGATCTCCTTTGCGAGAGATGCAAAGGTAGGCGCGCTGAGGCGTCAGGGGAACAGCGAATCCAAGATCGGATTGCATACCCGACGCCCTCGCCTCACCGCCCTTGGTCACACAGCCGAGACGGGCGATGGCGGCGAAGATTTCGGGCGCGCGGGCGGAGGCTTCGGGCCCAGCTTCCATCAGGTCCTGCACGTCGAGGATGGCGAGGTCGAATTTACGGCGGGCGGCGAAGAAACGCGCCTTCACCTGCGAAGGCGCGCTCTCATAGACGTCGACGGCAAGATCGCGGTCTCGGAATCCGGTCATGCGCAAATGCGTGGCGTAACCGACGGGGCGCCGCTCAAGGACAGGCTCACGCATTTCGGGAATGTCGCCGCGTGTGGCGATCATCAGGGCTATCGCGTTGTAATGATTGAGATAGTCACCAGCCAACCCGGTGGTGAGGTTGATGTTCACCGCTTTCAGCAGGTCGGGATCCGGAAGGTGCGCGGGCCGCATGCGTGGCTCGCAACAGAGAAAGCTGCCGGAGGGTGCGTCGGGAGGATTTACGGGCGCTTAATCACGCGTCTAAGGATGAGGCATGCGCGATCGCCTGTTCTTTCCTCTCGCCTTCATTCTGGCCAGCAGCTTCATCCTGATGGCGCTGCAGCCCTTTGTACAACGGGTGCCGTCCGGACCTGTCAGCGGCGGCGGGCGCAATGCGGAGGACGTGACCGTCAAGGATGCGGAGCTGTATCGCTTCCAGCCCGGGAATTTTGACAGCATCAAAGTGATCCCGGCGTCAGACAAGGGCCCGGCCGTGCTGCGCATTACGCGGCAGGCGACTGAGGATTATGAGGACCCGCGTTCCGGTCCGCACCTGATCCTGGCGGAAGACATCGAGTTTGCGATGGAACATCGTACAATTCAGATAGACGTTGAAGCGAAAGCGGCAGGGGAGTTCGCCGCTTCTCAGTTTGAGATCAATTATTTCGCGAAGTCAGAAGGCGAGACAGGTTGGAAGCCGTTCAATCTCACGTTGGAGTTTCAGACATTCACGGTGACCTTTGAAACGCCTTCACGTGGTGAAACGTTAGGCTACGACTACATCGGCATTCGCCCGGTAGCGCCGGACAAGTCCCGCACGATGGAAGTGAGTTCCGTGCGCGTGCACACGCTGACGGGCAAGAAAAGCCCCTAGCCGTTGAAGCCGCGAATGGCGTCGATGACCTGATCCTGATCGCTCGTGCTGAGATAGGGGTGCATCGGCAGAGACATCACGCGGTTGCGGATTGATTCGGTGACCGGGAGCCCGCCCGGCGCTTTGGGATAGACCGCATAGACATCCTGCATGTGGATCGGGATTGGATAGTAGATCGCTGTGGGGACGCCCTTGGTCTTGAGATGGGCGATCAGGGCGTCGCGATTGTCGTGCTCAATCGTGTATTGCGCCCAGTTCGAGAAGCCGCCTTCGATCACTTTCGGAACGGCGCGGACATGGGGAGCTAGCGCTTTCGAATAGCGCATTGCGATGGCGTCGCGCTTCTGCAGCTCGTCGGGATAGATTTTCAGTTTCTCGGAGAGGATGGCGGCTTGCAGCGCATCAAGGCGCGAGTTCACGCCGATGCGCATGTTGAGATAGCGCGGATCGTTGTCGTATTTTTTCGCGGCCATGTCTTCAGCCGACGCCTTGCCGTGAATGCGGATGGAATCGACGAGGCCGGCGAGTGAATCATCATTGGTGAGGACGGCGCCGCCATCGCCATAGCAACCGAGCGGCTTGGCGGGGAAGAAGGAAGCGGTGGCGACATCGGCCCAGTCAAGCGGCTGCTTGCCATGCAACGTGCAGCCGAAGCCTTGCGCCTGGTCGGCGATGAGCCTCAAGCCATGGCGTTTGGCGATGGCGGAGATGGCGACATAATCGGCGGGCTGGCCAAAGAGATCGACGGCGATGATGGCGCGAGGCTTGAGCTTGCCGTCCTTCTTCACGGCCACGATGGCGGCTTCGAGGCTGGCGGGGTCCATGTTGTAGGTGTCGGGCAGGACATCGACGAAGACGGGGCTGGCGCCGACCAGCGGAACAACTTCGGCGCTGGCGACGAAGGTGAAGCTGGGGACGAACACGGCGTCGCCGGGACCGATGTTCCAGGCGCGCAACGGAAGCAGCAGCGCGTCCGTGCCGTTGGCGCAGGCGAGCGCGTGGCTGGCGCCGGCGAAAGCGGCGAGCGCCTTTTCGAAATTCGTGACCTCGGGGCCCATGATGAAGCCGCATGTGGAGAGGACGCGCTCAATGGCGGCGTCTATCTGCGGGCGGATGCGGTCGCGCTGGGCGGCGAGGTCGATGAAGTTCATGGGGGCTAACTCACGCTGGACTGAACCGTGGCTGACATGCCCGGGGCGGGAGTCGCGGGCAAATCACCTTGCGCTGCAAACTGTAACGTAGCTCGGCTCAGGGCGCGACGGGCGGTCGCAGGCTCCAGTGGAGCACCACGGGATCGGGGCTGAGTTCGATCACACCATAGCCGCCGGTGGGGAGCTTGGCGTCGGGGCGATGGGCGTTGGCGGCGGCGAGGGCGAAACGCGCGATGCCGTTGGAGGTGACGATCAGGTGGTCGCCCTCCTCCTCTACGAGATCGGAGAAGACTTCCTGCCAGTTGCCGATGATGGCGGCAGGATCGACGCGCCAGCCGGGCGGCGGGATGGAGTCGCGCTCCCAGGCCTCGAGGGCTTGGCGGCCTACGCGGGCGATGACGACGTCCTCGGGACGGTTCTCGTCGGGGCCGTAGTCGATCTCGCGGAGGAAGAGATCGGTGATGAGTTCAGGGGCGTTGGGTTGCGCTGCGAGGATGGCGCGGGCAGTTTCGCGCGTGCGTTTGAGCGGGCCGGAGCGGGCGGTGACGAAGGCTGTTCCAGAAAAATGTTTTGCGAGTGCTTCAGCTTGCGTCTTGCCCGAGGTGGAGAGCGGCAGATCGGTGCGGCCGCCGACGCGGGTGACAACATCGCCTTTGTCGAACGTGTTGCCGTGGCGGACGATGTGGAGACGCGCGGTCATGGCGTGTACGGGTCGCCGATTTCGCGGAGAAAGCGCGTCGCGCGTTCGGCGTCTTCGGGCGTGTCGATGCCGGCGGAGGGGAGCTGTGACGGCGAGACGCTGACGGCGTAGACCGAGAGGCCGTTTTCCAGAAAGCGCAGCTGTTCGAGGCCCTCGAGCTCCTCGTAGTGCGACTGTTTCAGCTTTGCGATGCGGTCGAGCGCGGTGCGGGAATAGCCGTAGAGACCGACATGCTGGAGCACGGGAGAAACGTCCCCTGCGACGCGGAGTTTGTCTTCCTTGCGCATGGCCGGAATAATCTTCTTCGAGAACCACATGGCGCGGCCATCGGGCGCGCGGATGCAGGTGGTGCCTGAGAAGGGTGTGGTCTTCTTGTTTTCGCGCAGGGCGTCGAGCGCTTTCCAGGTGAGCTGAATGACGGGCGTGACGACATCGCCCTTCGCAGCGTTGGCGATGAGGGCTGCGACGTGCTCGGGCGGCGTAAAAGGCGCATCGCCCTGCAGGTTGACGATGAAGTCGGCGTCAGGGGCTGCAAGATCTGCGGCGGCGCGGCAGCGGTCCGTGCCGGAGGGCAGATCAGGATCGGTCATCACGGAGGCGACGCCGATCTCTTTCGCGTGGGCGGCGATGCGGTCGTCGTCGGTGGCGACGAGAACGCTGGCCCCGGTCGCCTGCCCTGCGAGCTGGGCTGCGCGGACGGTGCGGGCGAGCATGGAGACGCCATTGATCAGATGCAGCGGCTTGCCGGGAAAGCGCTGCGAGGCGTAGCGGGCGGGGATGACGACGACAATTTTCAAGCCAGCCCCGACTTCAGGAGATCGTGCATGTGGATGATGCCGCCAGGCTTGCCATTTTCCACGACGAAGATCTGCGTGATCTTGCGCTCGTTCATGATGCGCAGGACATCGGCGGCGAGTTGATCGGGGGCGGCGGTGAGCGGCGTCCGGTTCATCACATCGTCGATGAAAACGGCGGTCTTGCCCGAGGTGAGATAACGCCGGAGGTCGCCATCCGTGACAATGCCGGCGAGCTTGCCGTCAGGCGATGTGACGCCAAGAACGCCGAAACCCTTGCCAGACATGGACTTCACCGCGTCGATGAAGGGCGTGCCGGATAGGACGAGTGGAAGCTCGGCGGATTTGTGCATGAGGTCGGCGGCGCTGCGCAGCATGGCGCCAAGCTTTCCGCCCGGGTGGAAGACCTTGAAATGGTCGGCCTTGAAGCCTTTGCTTTCGAGCAAGGCGACGGCGAGCGCATCGCCAAGCGCGATCATCAGCGTGGTGGAGGTCGTCGGCGCGTTGGTTTCGGCGCAGGCTTCAGCGGCGTCGGGAACCTGCAGGAGAATATCGGCTGCGCGGCCAAGCGTGGAGTCGGCCTTGGCGGTCATGCCGATGAGGGGGATCGAATAGCGCTTGGCATAGCTCAACATGTCGGCGAGCTCTTTCGTCTCGCCGGACTTCGACAGCGCAAGGACAACATCGTCCTGCCCGATCATGCCGAGGTCGCCATGGCTCGCTTCAGTTGCGTGAACGAAATAAGCCTGCGTGCCGGTGGACGCCATGGTCGCGGCGATCTTGCGGGCGACGTGGCCTGACTTGCCGATGCCGGTGCAGATCACCCTGCCCTTGGCCGCCATGAGGGTTTCGACCGCCTTGACGAAGGGGGCGCCAAGACCGCGCGACATGAGGGTGAGGGCGTCGGCTTCAAGAGCCAGAACACGGCGCGCCGTGGCGATATGAGCGTGGTCGGACATGGCGCTCATGTGGACCAGTTTTGCACAATTGTCATCCATGGAGAGGCGCCTGGCCCGGTCGGGGTCGGCAACGCTTCACAGGCTGTTGAGGGGTAGATGTCGCCAAGCTAGGATTGCGAGGGCGATGGAGTAAAGCGTGCGCGGCTTTCTGGTTTTCCTGGGCGTGCTGTTTGTTCTTAGCGGCGGGGCTTTGGCCGGCGCCCAGCTTGGGCCGGTCGATCTTTCCATGCTCGATGCGGTCGCCGGCGCGAAGGAATTCGTCGCTTCTCCTATGGCGCTCTATGCAGGCGGCGGCGCAGCGGGGTTCGGTCTGTTGCTGATCATCATTGCGGCGGCGACAGGCGGAGGAAAGAAAGAGAAATCCACCAGGGTCACGACACCGGCGCAAGCAGCTGCGGTGGAGACAGGAGAGCGGGAGCGCGCGCCTGCCCCTGAAACTCCGGTCACAAAGACAGCTCCGGCCGAAGCAAAAGCGAGCCTGGTCCAATCCAAGCCTCAGCCTGTGCTGCAGCCTGCGACCGCGGGCGCTGCGCCGAAGCCAACGGCGTCCGCCCAACCACCGTGGTCATCACCCAGCGATCCGCCCGTTGCGCCGCCCAGCGATCCGCGCCTGCTCAACCGGAAGCGCGTATCGGATCTGGTTTCAATCAACGATGCGCTGAAGGCTTATCACGCCATCAACAGCGCCTATCCGAAAGCTGCGGGTTTGGCCGGCTTTTCCGAACGCGGCGCGGCTTGGATACCGGGACTGGCGCCGGACTTCATCTCGACGCTGCCGCGCGATCCGATGCAGGCAAGCGACATGTCGGGGCCGCAATACGTCTATGTGTCGGATGGCAAGGACTACAAACTGCTTGCCCACGGCGTGTCCCTCCTGGGCGGCACAAATGTGGAAGTGCTCGGCGTCAGGATCGACCCGACGCGCAACCCGACGGCGAAGAATGCATCGTTCGGCTTCTGGTCGCCGGGCTTCGCCTCGGCCTAGGCGTCAGGTTTTCGTGTAATCGCGATACCATTTCACGAAGCGGGGGATGCCGTCTTCCAGCTTTGTCGTCGGCGCAAAGCCGTGGTCGCGGGCGAGCGCATCGATGTTGGCGTAGGTGGCGTGAACATCCCCGGGCTGCATCGGCTCCATGATCTTCTCGGCCTTCTTGCCGACGGCTTCTTCAACGATCTCGATGAAGCGGCCGAGCTCGACGGGACGGTTATTGCCGATATTGTAGATACGGTGCAGCGGCAGATTTGCAGTCTTCGGCTGATCGAGCGCGGTTGAAACGACGCCGGCGACAATGTCGTCAATCCAGGTGAAGTCGCGCTTGAGGTGGCCATTGTTGAAAACGCGTATTGGACGACCTTCGATGATGTCGCGCGTGAAGGTCCAGTAGGCCATGTCGGGGCGGCCCCACGGGCCGTAGACCGTGAAGAAGCGCAGGCCGACCTGTTCCATGCCGTAAAGTCTTGCATAGCTCTCGCTCATCATCTCGTTCGAGCGCTTGGTCGCGGCGTAGAGCGAGACGGGATTATCGACACGGTCCCCTTCCGAGAACGGGGCTTTCGAATTGGCGCCGTAGACGGACGAGGACGACGCGTAGACGAGGCGTGGCTTGTTCGGATGGTGACGAACGAGTTCGATGACCGACAGATGGCCGATCAGGTTTGACTGGCCGTAAGCGAAGGGATTTTCGAGCGAGTAGCGAACACCGGCCTGAGCTGCGAGGTGGACCACGGCGTCGGCATCGTTGATTCCCGGCGCGGCCTTGAACGCGTCATGGTCGGCGATGTCGACCTGATGGAAGGAAAACCCATCGCGCTTTGCAAGAAGCGCAAGGCGATCCGTCTTGAGCTGGACAGGATAGTAAGCGTTGAGATTGTCGACGCCGGTGACCCGGATGCCTTGATCGAGCAGATTGTTGGCGACATGGAAGCCGATAAAGCCCGCAGCGCCCGTCAGCAGGACGTGTTGGGGCCGGGAGAGGGTCATCGCGATCAGCTCGTCCTTGATTGAGGGAGACTAGCGCGTCTCCGGGAATATTTCACGGGGGCCACGTCCGGGATGGGACCAGCCGGAGTGTCTATTTAGGGTGTTTTGGCGGGAAAGCCCGCACGTCAATTTGGCGCCCCAGATAGGCGAACGGATTCCAGGTGAGAGCGCGTGCCAGTGAAGCAGGCGATGCCTGTCGCCGGACGCGCAAGTCGCGGCGGGTTTGCAGCATGGGACCAAGGCCTCGAAAAGCTGCGATGAAGCCGTCCCAGGTAGCGAGGAAAGCGCCACGAAAGAGGCCACGAATGAGCAGGAGGATTGTCCCGACAAACCATATAGGCAGCGTCACGATCAGCCAGCCGCCGGGCATGTTCTTGAAATAGGTCCAGACGCCGTTGCGGACCCCATGGAAGACCGAGAAGCGGCTGGTGCGGCCGGTGACGGCGGAGCCCGCATGACGAATGCGGGCGGCCGGAGCGAACTGGCACTTCTCGCCGAAGAGACGGAGGCGGAAGGCGATGTCGACGTCTTCGTGGTAGCAGAAGTAACGCTCGTCGAAGCCGCCAGCTTCGAGGAACAACGCACGCGGATAAAGCGCGGCGGCGCCGCACGGGCCAAAGCATTCGCCCGCGGGCGGCGCGCTTGACGCCGGATGTCCGAAGCCTCCGCGCCATGCATAGCCATAGGCGAGATAATTGTCGCCCGCCCCGTCTAGCTTTGACAGGTCGTGCAGGTTGAACTGGAGACAGGCGACCATGCGATGGTCGGGCCTCTCGGCGATGGCGCGCATCATGGCTTCGAGCCAATCGGGATCGGCTTCAGCGTCGGGATTGAGCAGCGCAAGCCAGGCGCCTTTGCCCACGGCGGCGCCGATATTGTTGGCGCGGGCGAAGCCGAGATTGTCGTCTTGGCTGAGAATGGTGAGGCGGGCGGGTTTCTCGGTGAGCCGATCGAGTGAATCATCGCTCGAATTATTGTCGATGATGATGGTCTCGAAATTGCGATGCGTCTGGCGCGCCAGTGAGGCGATGCAGCCTTTCAGATAATCGCCGCTGTTGTAGTTGACGACGACGACCGTGATGTCCGGTGCAGGCTCTGGCGGCGCGTCGTTCATGCCCTAGAGGATCGACTGGCCGGTCGATGTCCAGTCCTTGAGGAAAGCCTCGATGCCGGCATCGGTGAGGTCGTGCTTGTACATGGCGGCGAAAATCTTCGGCGGAAGCGTCGCGCAATCCGAGCCGGCGAGCGCGGCCTGATGGACATGCTCGACCGAGCGGATGGAGGCCGAGAGGATGTTGGTCGCAAAGCCGTAATTGTCGTAGATTTTGCGAATATCGCGGATCAGCTGCATGCCATCGACGCCCTTGTCATCGAGACGACCGATGAAGGGCGAAATGAAATAGGCGCCGGCCTTGGCAGCCAACAGCGCCTGCGAGGTTGAGAAGCAGAGTGTGACGTTCACGCGGACGCCTTCGTCCGAAAGCGTCTGGCAGGCCTTAAGGCCGTTCTCGGTGAGCGGGAGTTTGACAACTACGTTGGAGGCGATGCGCGCAAGATAGCGGCCTTCGGCGAGCATGCCTTCGACGTCGGTGGCGACAGCTTCCGCGCTGACCGGGCCAGGGATGATCGCGCAGATTTCGGCGATGGCCTCCTTCATCTTGCGGCCGGATTTGGCGATGAGGGAGGGATTGGTGGTGACGCCGTCGATCAGGCCGGTCGCCGCGGCGGCGCGCAGTTCGCCGACGTCGGCGGAATCGATGAACAGCTGCATGAACGGTCTCCCTGAGGGACTAAACGTCCAACTCATAGCGGCAGGAATGCGCCGCGTCAGCCCTGCCCGGGAATGACTTTCTTGACGTCCTGTGCACGTTCACGGGGCATGATCAGGACGGAATTGCCGCTGGCGACGATGATCAGGTCCGCGACGCCGATGGCTGAGACATGCACGCCTTCGCTGCGGATGAGATTGTTTGTCCCCTCCAGCAAGGCGACCGGGCCTGACACGGCGTTGCCGTTGCCGTCCTTGTCCGACAAGCGCCAGAGCTCGGCCCATGAGCCGATATCGGCCCATCCAATGTCGCATGGGGCGACGGCGGCGCGGCTTGTCTTTTCCATGACGGCGCGATCGACAGCCTCGTTGCGGACCCGGGCGAAGGTTTCGGCATCGAGGTGGATATCGCTCCCTTCGCGGCGCGCTAGCCGGAAGGCCTCATGTGCGCCTTCGCGAATATCGGCGCCGGCGTGTGAGAATTCTTCCAGCAGCACGGAGGGCGCGAAGAAGAACATGCCAGAATTCCAGCTATAGCCGCCTTCGCGGATATATTGTTTCGCAACTTCGACTTCCGGCTTTTCCCGGAACCGCGCAACGCGATGGACGCCGTCGGAAATGGCGTCGCCCTGCTGGATATAACCATAACCGGTCTCCGGGCCGGTGGGCTGTATGCCGAACGTCACGATATGGTCGTGCGCGACAGCAACCGCCGCCTGGATTGCCGCGATCAGGGCTTCCGGCTTGCTGACCAGATGGTCGGCCGGCGCGAGCAGGACAAAGGCTTCCGGATCAATCTCGATCGCCGCAAGGGCTGCGAGCGCGGCGGTCGCAGCGGTGTTGCGGCCTTCGGGCTCAAGAACCATCGCCGCCGGTTTGACGCCTGACTGAGCCAAGAGCTGGCGCGCAATATCACGGTGGGCGGCGCCGGCGATGATGATGGGATCAAGGAAGGTGATCGCGCCATGCGCGCCCCGCAGACGCAGTGCGGTTTCCTCGATCATCGAGCGCTCGGCTCCGAGATTGTGGAACTGTTTGGGCTGAGCGATGGTCGACAATGGCCAGAGCCGCGTGCCCGAGCCGCCGGACATGATCACCGGTATGATCTTGGTAATTGCCAAATTCTGCTCCAACCGCGCGCGTACCCGCAGCTGGCACTATGTGTGCGCGCGCCGACCACAAGGCAAATGAGATTTAGCTTCGCGGTATCAGATACGCGCTATCGCGCATTAAAGCCGGCTTTTCGACGAGGCGCCATACGATAAATGCCGCGACGACAGATGCCAGGACCACAAAGCCCGTCCCTACCCACACGCCGGCGGCAAATAAACCTAAGGCGACACTGACCTGGATTATTGGGAAATGGACTATGTAAATCCCATAAGACAGGTCCCCAAAGCGGGCGGCATCGGGAAGCCGAATGAAGCCGGTTGCCGTCCAGACAGCTACTGCCCCGAGACCGACGGCTCGGACAAATTCTGCGGGCGGCGACACCAGCGATAGCGCAAAAAGCAATGCGCCAACGGCGCCCGCGGTGTGAAGGCGCCAACCCGACAATTGAAGGGCGGAAAACATCATGCCCGTGAGAAAGAAGCTCATTTGACCGGGAAGCTGCCGAGCGATTTCCGCTTGACCCATTAGAGTAAACCCGCTGCGCCACGCCTCCGCGCCAATGTAGATAACTAGGCATACGATCCAATCGAATTTGCCCGCCTGCCTGAGCAACCAGACGAGCAAAGGCAGCACCACATAGAACATGACCTCGATCTTCAGCGTCCATAGCGCACCATTCACCGCCGAAATCGGATTGTGGGTGAAGATCCCAGGAAGGTTCGGCTCCATGAAATTTGCGAAGAGCAAATTCCATCCTGTATATCGCGCAACGCCTAGCAGATCCTCACGCGCCGATTGACTTGCCAAAAGGGCAACGCCCGCACAAACCAGAATGACGAACGCATAAGCGGGATAGACGCGCCGGATGCGCTTCTCAGCATACTGCAGAACCGAGGACGAACGATCAAAGCTGGAATAAACGAGATAGCCCGACAAAACGAAAAATCCCTGCACGCCAATCTCGGCAAGCATGCTCGTACCGAATCCTGACACGTCAGACGATCCAGGCATGAGCGCGACCAGATGATGCGCGACAACCATCAACGCAAAGCCCAGCCGAAGTAGGTTGAAATTGTTCGCCAACCGCGTCGGAGTTGCCGATTTTGACATACTGGTTTCGTCCGACACAGCCGATATGTCTGATCGCATGACCACTCGGGCGAACGCCTTCAGATCTTCGGAATAGCCGAAACGCCGTGACGGAACGACCACGCTAGGCGCCTCGTCATGCGGAGGCGCCGCATACCGGCGGAAATATATGACCGTCAGGACGGCCAACAAACAAAACACCGCCCACCAAGCCTCATTCCAGAGATCAAAAGATACCCATGAGGCGCAAAATCCGCCGACGATGGCCGCGATGCGCGGCGTCGCTGGACCCAATTCGTCCGGGCGCGGTAATCGCCATGCGACAAGAACGACAATTGCCGCAACCAAAGCAGCGCCGATCGCGCCCGTCTCAGCCCATAGTTGAAGCAACATATTATGCGGATGATTGGGTATGTGCAGTTGACCTGCGAACACCCCCGAAGAGATTTCCTCACGCGACATTCTCAGGGCGCCTACACCTGAACCTAGCAGTGGCTTTTCCCAGATGAACTCAACAACGCGATGCCAGATGGCTTGGCGATACTGAAGGGAGTTGGTTGCAGTCAGCGCATTCGCGCCGGCGGAGACGAACTGGAAAACCACGGGCGCAGCAACAACCAGAAGCGCAATTGAAGCGCCGAGAATACGGAAACCGCTGCGTCCGAAAAAGCGAAATAGCGCGTAGCAAACAGCGCTCGCGGCCATAGCCAGATAACCGACCTCAAGATCGCGCAGGATTGAAACTCCTACCATTGCGATTAAGGCGACGGCGGTAATGAGAATACTGAAACAACGCCCTTTGTTCTCGGTGAGCGCCAAAACAAGAAAAGGCGCCGTTACGATCATATTCAGCGCATTGCGCGTTATGTTTTGAACGCCATCGTGTCCCGGACGGCCAGGATAGAAAAACTCGATCAACGGCTTCTCGAAAATTGAAATGCCAATGACAACCAAAAATTGAATCAATAGGGCGATCGTTGCGACGCGAACAATTCGTTCAAGCGCTCTATCGCCAATCTGCAAGGCCGCTGCGATAAGAGCGCCTCCGGCCATCATTAAGAGTCCCCAACGAAGCGGCTCGCTTCGGAGCGACATCGAGGAGAAATCGAAAAGCACAAACGGTCGTGGCGACCAAGCCACCGAGGCGGCGGCAAGAACAAGGAAGGCCGCTAATGCGATCATATAGAATTGGAAGCGAAAACGCGGCAGCGACGCCCAGCTCGTGGCCAGGGCGGCAATGCCTGTCAGAGGTGAAAACGCGGCCCCGCCGACGAAGGCAATCAATGGCCAGGCGGCGAACACAAAACAAAGAACCGCCGCTGTCAAACCCGCCTCGCCACGAACAAACCTTCCGACCGGCTGTAGCGTCTGCAACGGCCACCGGCAACACGGCAAACTGCGCGCGAACGTTCGGATTAAGGCGCAAATCAACTGATCGTTGAGCCCATTGCTGCTATTGTCGAACGAAGTATGACATCCTTGACCTTGCGTCGTCTGCCGACCCGTCGACCTAAAGGACGTTACCCATGATCGACGCCTTGTCCGAACGCTTCATCTTCCGCATCAGCTGCCGCGACGAAGTCGGCATCGTGGCGGACGTGGCCGTGTTTCTGGCCGCGCGACAACTGTTCATCATCGAGACGGCGAACTTCGGTGATCCGAACACCGGCCTGTTCTTCATGCGAACGGTGTTCACCCCACGGGCAGGGTTTACGACAACCGCGTTCCGCAGCGAGTTCGCGGCGATCGCGAAGAAATGGTCCATGGAGTGGGAGCTGCGCGACGCACGCGCCAAGCCGAACGTGCTCATCCTGGTGTCGAAACAGGATCACTGTCTCAACGACCTGCTCTATCGCCACCGCATCGGAGCGCTGGCGATGAACGTACCGGCAATCGTCTCGAACCATCCGACCTGCGGCTGGCTGGCCGAACGGCATGGCATCTCGTTCTACCACGTGCCTGTCGATCGCGATGGCAAGGAAGCGGCGGAGACACGACTCCTGGAGCTGGTCGATGCGATGAAGATCGATCTCGTCGTTCTCGCGCGCTACATGCAGGTCCTGTCGGACAGGACATGCCGCGCTCTCTCGGGCCGATGCATCAACATCCATCATTCCTTCCTGCCCGGCTTCAAGGGCGCAGCCCCTATACACAGGCCTTCAACCGCGGCGTGAAGCTGATCGGCGCGACAGCCCACTATGTGACGGCCGATCTCGATGAAGGCCCGATCATCGCACAGGCGGTCGAGCGCGCAACCCATGCGCACTCACCCGAGGAGATGGCGGCCGTTGGCCGCGACATCGAGGCGCGCGTTCTGGCAAGCGCGGTGAAGCTGCACCTCGAAGGCCGTATCTTCGTCAACGGCGCCAAGACGATCGTGCTGGACTAGGCGGGATCGACCAGCCGGCCGAGCGGCATCTGATCGAGCGCGGCGCGTGACCAAGGCTGCATGTGCGCATGAACGGCCGCCCTGCCCCGCGCCGCAACCTCACGCCGCAACAGAGGTGAAGCGGCCAGCGCGCGCAGTTTGGCGACGGCATCATCAATGTCAGGCTCGGCCCATTTTTGGCCCGGCGTGCGGTAGATGCCGGAAGGGTCGCGCACTGGAACCAAGGTGTGCGCGATCAGAAGCTCGGGCACATCCGACATGAAATCCATATTGCCGGACCAGCCCGTCGCAAGAGCGGGAACGCCTGCGAGAAAAGCCTCGGCCAGAGACAGGCCAAAACCTTCGGAACGATGTGGCGACAGGAGAACGCTCGATGCGGCAATCAGCTGACCGATCTCGGTGTCGTTGACGCTCCCGGTGCGAAACAAGATGTCGCCCCGCCCCGACGTGGAGGTCAGAGCGGCTTCGAGGAATTCCGGATGCGCATCGTCGGACTGGACCTTCAGGATCAGCCGCACTGATGACGAAGCGTCGGGGAAGGCGCGCTTGTAAATTTCGATGGCGCCGACGAGGTTCTTGCGTGTAGCGCTCGATTTGAGATCGCCCATGGCAAGCACCGTGAAATCACTGCTCATGGGGTCGTGCGCGAAGGGCGGCGGACCGAGCATCACAGGATGCGGCATCACCCGCACCGGCGTTGTCACGCCGGAGGCTGCGATTGCTTCGGCGACGAAGCGGCTCGGCGCCCAGATCTCGTGAAAGGCGCGGGCCGCGCGCGCCCATTGCGCCGGGATCTTCGGCAGTTCGTAGGCCCAGTAGCCGATACGATAGCGGCCCTGCCAGTCCCGCTCGTTGACACGCGACATCGCGGCGATCGCCTCGGGCGCGTTGACGTGCAGCACCCACACGCCGCCGGGACGATCAGCGGGAAGATGCGCCTCGGCGCCATCGCCTGCGGCAAACAGGGCGGTGAGATCGTGAGCTGTGGGTGAGAAGCCCGCCGCCCGGAGCCCTTCCAGTGTGAGCCGAGCGGCGCGCGAGACGCCTTTTGTCCCGCCGATGAAACCAGAAACCACCAGCGGACCGGGTGATGGCGCAGGCTCGCCCTTTGCAAGCACGGCGTCGACCCGGCGCTGGGCCAGCGCAATGGCCGCGCCCTGCCCATACTTGCGCAGCGAGGGCGGCACGAGGGCGCGCCAGGCCTTTCGCAATGCCACGCCGGTGGTGGGTGTCTTCGACATCGCGAGAGGGATGGCGGCAACCCGTCGCTCAGTCAACAAAGCCCGCAAAGACTTTGATTTGTACGCTCCTCGTGTATGGCTGGCTCAAGCCCATTGCGGGCGGACACGAGTATTGTTCCAGGGGCTCACGGGTTGCAGATCCTCATCGATGGCGATTATGCGCGTGACCGCCAGGGGACGGGGATCAGCACCTATGCGCGTACGCTCGCGAAGGGACTGACGGCCCTTGGTCATGGCGTCTCATGGCTGTCGGGCGCGAGCGGCGGCGACAGAAACGACGCGCTGGCGGATGCCGCGGCCGCCTCCGATGAACCCCAGGCGGTGCGTGGCCCGCGCGCCTGGGCGCAGACCGCGACACGGATGGCTGGCGGCTTGATGTCCGGCAGTGTCTCGGCGCGCGAGATCAGGCGCGATGTCGTCATGGCGCGTCCAGATGAGGCGGGCCAACCCGTGCATCTGGCGCCGGAACTGTTCGTCCGCGCACACTATCGCCATATGCTGTCGCGCCAGTTCACCGAGGTGAGGATCGCGGCGCCCGTCGATGTGCTGCACCTCACCGCGCCGCTCCCCGTACGAATGAAGGGGGTCAAGCGTGTGGTGACGATCCACGACTTGATCCCCCTGCGCCTGCCCTACACCACACCGGACAACAAATCCGAATTCAGCGCGCGGGCCCGAACCTGCGCGCGCGAAAGCGACCTCGTGATCACGGTTTCCGAAGCCTCGAAGGCAGACATCGTCGCCCTGCTCGACATCGACCCCGCAAAAATCGTCGTGACGTACCAGCCGTCCGATCTGCGCGCGCTGTCAGAAGAAGAGCTGTCGCGGTTACCGAACGGGTTATCCCGGTTCGGGCTGACGCCGCGCGAGTATCTTCTCTGCGTCGGCGCACAGGAGCCCAAGAAGAATATCAGGCGCCTGATCGAGGCCTATCTCGAGATCGATACCGCGATGCCGCTTGTCCTCGCCGGCCCGCGCGGATGGATGTGGGAACAGGAAGTCGGTGCAGCGATCGCGCCGCTGAGCGACAAGGCCCGGGCACGCATCCGGTTCACCGGCTATGTCGACCGCGACGATCTGCGGCGCCTCTATGCCGGCGCGTGCGCATTTGTTTACCCCTCGCTCTATGAAGGGTTCGGCCTGCCGGCCCTTGAGGCGATGATTTCCGGATGCCCCGTGGTCACGTCAAAAACATCGTCCCTGCCCGAAGTCTGCGGCGAGGCGGCTGCCTATGTCGATCCTTTCGAGCGCGACAGCATCCGGAAGGGCATCGAGCAGGTGATCGGGGACGCATCGCTTCGCGCGAAACTTGCACAGGCCGGGCGCGAGCGGGCGCAGGTTTTCTCCTTTGAAACCTATTTGACGGCATTGGGTGGGGCTTATTCCCGGCTCGCGGGATAAAAAAGGGCTCATGAGCACGCGATTTCATCCGAGCGATACGCTGGCGTCGTGGGGACGCGTCGTGAAAGCGACGCACCTCGTGGCCCGCCCGCGGTTCACGGATGAACTTGCCGGCCTGCTTGCCGCCTTCTCGGCAGCCGAGCCCGGCCTGGCCGTGGGACTGCGCCGCTCCTATGGCGACAGCAATCTAAACCCCGGCGGCCGCGTCATCGACATGACGGCTCTCGACCGACTGATTGCGTTCGACCGCGACACCGGCGTCATGCGCGCCGAGGCCGGCGTGTCGCTGAGCCAGGCCCTGCAGGTGCTGGTTCCACTAGGCTGGTTCCTGCCAACGACCCCGGGCACACGCTTCGTGACACTGGGCGGCGCCGTGGCGAACGACGTTCACGGCAAGAACCACCATGCGGCGGGAACATTCGGCGCATCGGTGACGCGTCTGAAGCTTCGCCGAACAGATGGAAGCATGCACGAGCTGGCGCCAGGCGATCCGCTGTTCCACGCAACCGTTGGCGGGCTCGGACTTACGGGCGTGATCGAATGGGTAGAATTCCGCGCCGTCCGCATCCCCTCCGCCGATCTCGATGCGCACGACGTTTCGTTCGAACACGTCCACGAATACTTCGACATGTCGGCTGAGGCGAAGAATTCTCACGAACACACGATGGCTTGGGTTGATTGCAGCAAGGGCGGCTCGCGCCTCGGTCGGGGTATCTTGTCGTTGGCCAACTGGTCGCCGCGCGGCGATTTGAAGCCTCATCATGAAGGCCCCAAGAAGAAGATGCCGATGGATGCGCCAGGCTTCGCGCTCAACGCAATCACGGTCCGCGCCTTCAACAGCATCCGCCATGATCTCAAAACCATGCGCGGCGGCCCTTACTGCACGCACTACGAACCTTTCCTCTATCCGCTTGATGCGATCGCGCACTGGAACCGGCTCTATGGCGCCAAGGGCTTCTACCAGTACCAGTGCGCCCTACCCTCGGAGACAGCGCGCGCGGGTACAATCGAGTTGTTGAATACAATCGTCGCTTCGGGTCAAGGATCACCGCTGGCGGTGCTCAAGGACTTCGGGGCCAACCCACCGGTGGGCCTGCTCTCCTTCCCGCGTGAAGGAACGACGCTGGCGATCGATTTCCGTAACCAGGACGAAGACACGCTCAAACTGATGGCGGACCTCGACCGGATCGTGGCGTCTGCGGGCGGGCGGCTCTATCCAGCCAAGGACGGACGCATCCCGGCGGCTCTTTTCCAGTCCGGATTTCCGAAATGGCAGGAATTCCGTGCGCATGTCGATCCGGGCCTATCATCGGCCTTCTGGAGGCGGGTGTCGGCATGACGGACGTAAAGCAAGCGGCGGCCCCCTCGAACCGCGTCGTGATCCTGGGCGCTCTTTCCGCGATCGCGATAGCAACAGCCCGCATCTATGCCGCCGAAGGCGCAGCACTGATGCTGGTCGCCCGCAATACAGATCGGCTCAGGGGGCTCGCCGACGACCTCCGCGCGCGCGGTGCGAAACAGGTCGAGACTGCAGCAATGGATCTCGAAGCCGCCGCAACCGATGCGCCAAAGCACATGGCCGACTGGAAGGCGAAGCTCGGCGGGCTCGACCACGTCCACGTGATCTACGGCTATCTGGGCACGCAGGAGAAGGCGACGTCCGATCCTTCCGAACTTGCTCGCATAACCTCCTCGAACTATTCGACCGCGGTCCTGTGGTGCGAAGCCGCGGCTAACATCATGCGGGCACAGAAACACGGTTCCATCGTTGGCGTATCGTCCGTCGCGGGCGACCGCGGACGCCAATCGAATTACGCCTACGGCGCCGCCAAAGGCGGTTTCGCCCTTTACCTGCAGGGCCTCGCCCACTCGCTCGCACCCACCGGAGCGCGCGCCGTCGCGGTCAAACCCGGCTTCGTCGACACGCCCATGACCGATGGCATGAAGAAGGGCGGCGCACTTTGGGCGAGCCCCGAGAAGATCGGGAAAATCCTGCGGCGCGCTGCGGACAAGGGCGGCCCGATCCAGTACGCCCCTGGCATCTGGCGCATGATCATGACGGTGATCCGCACAGTCCCCGCCTTCGTCTTCCACAAGACAAAGCTGTAAGTACCGAAAAACACACCGAAAATGGCGACCCTGCTTGCGGCTGTCCTGCGCGATGTCAGCGTAAACGCGATCTTGAACAGTGTGCGCTAGTCTCGCGGCCTTGGCTTGGATCGTGCAGCCTTTCGGAAAGTATTGTTAAGGGGCCTACAGTGGGACACGACCGCATCGTCCGTACGGACGGCCAGACTGGCCCCGCCGCCCAGACCAACGACAACGACGCCGTGACCATGCCGCTGGCCGTGGACCTCGACGGCACCCTGCTCCTTACCGACACACTGTTCGAGGCCATCGCCGAGCATATGCGCCGCCGTCCGTTCTGGACCCTGGCGCAACTGATCCAGCTGCCCTTCGGCATCGCAAAAGTGAAACGACGCCTCACGGCAACCGTCGACCTCGATGTCGACCTCCTGCCCGTGAACGAGGACGTTCTCGCCTACTGCAAACGCGCCAAGGCGGGCGGCCGCAAGGTCTGGCTGGTCTCAGCCGCCGACCAGAAGATTGTCGACAAGGTCGCGCAACGCTTCGGCGTGTTCGACCGCATAATCGGTAGCGATGGCGAAATCAACAACAAGGGATCCGCCAAGGCGCGCCTGCTTGAGCAGGAAGCTCCGGAGGGCTTTGAATACGTCGGCGACAGCCCGGCTGACTTCAAGGTCTGGAAGAAGGCCGCCCGCGCATCTCACGTCGACAAGGGCGAACAACGCCGCCGGTCGATCGAACGCATGGGCGTGCCTGTTGCACATTCCTTCGAGCGCCCCCGGGCCGGCATCAAGGTCTGGCTGAAAGCGTTGCGGCTGCACCAGTGGGCGAAGAACGTTCTCATCTTCATCCCCGCCATCCTCGCCATGCGCATCATCGAGCCGGCGATCCTCACCAAGCTTCTCATCGCGCTACCGCTTCTCGGCATCATGGCGTCAGGCACCTACATCCTGAACGATCTTCTCGACCTGCAGGGCGATCGCGGCCATCGCTCCAAGCACAAGCGGCCCTTCGCATCGGGACGCATCAAGCTGTGGCAGGGCTTCGTCGCCTCGCCCCTGCTCATCATTGGCGGCCTTGTCGGCGGATTGATCCTGTCGCCAGCGTTCGCGACGACGATGCTGTCCTATCTCGTCATCACGCTGGCTTATTCGCTCCGCCTGAAGCGCGCAGCACTCATCGATACGGTCCTGCTGAGCTTCCTCTACACGCTGCGCCTGATCATGGGTGCAACTTTGGCAGCCGTGGCGCTCAGCCAGTGGTTGCTTGTGTTCTCGATGTTCCTGTTCGTCTCCTTGTCGATGGCAAAACGACACGTGGAGGTCTTGCAACTCGCGGCGGCAGGTAAACGCTACGCCGCCAACCGCGGCTATCGCGCCGAGGACGCTGGCTTGACGCTCGGGATTGGGCTTGCGACGGCCACCGCAGCGCCGTTGATTCTGGTCCTCTACATCATCGAATCTGCCTGGCCGTCGGGTCTCTACAGCGCACCGGAGGCCCTCTGGGCCGCCCCGGTGATCCTGTCGCTCTGGCTGATGCGCGTCTGGATGTTGGCCAATCGCGGCGAGCTGCACGACGACCCTGTTGTATTCGCGGTCAAGGATCCAAAGAGCCTTCTCGCCGGCGGCGCACTCGCCGTCAGTTTCCTCGCCGCCGCCACCCTGCCCGCAGGTTTTGCATCCGTGCTGAACCTTGACCAGGTGTTCGGCGCGCGCTGAGGTCCTACCCATATGGCCAACACAGCAAACACGCCGGAAAGACCGAGCAAGGCCAAATCGCTTGGCGAGTTCGCGCTCTTTCTTGCGCTGGGCGGCCTGGCGGCGCTGACCAATCTGATCGTGCGCTACTTCCTGAACTTCATCATGCCCTTCGAGGCAGCTGTCGTGCTGGCTTACATCGCCGGCATGGTTGTGGCGTTTCTCTTGTTTGGACGCGTCATTTTCGATGGCAGCGAACATGCCCTGTCGCGACGCATCATCCGCTTCACCCAGGTCAACATCCTGGGCGCGGGGCTTGCCTGGATCGTCAGCGTTGCTCTGGCCCGATTTGTCTTGCCCGCGATCGCCTGGGACTGGCATCCTCTGGAGATCGCCCACTTCGTCGGCGTCGCCACGCCGGCCTTCACCAGCTACTTCCTGCACAAGCACTACACGTTCGCCTGACGTAACAGGCTCAATGCGCGCTGCGATAAGCGCTGTCGCGGCGTAGCGCCGGCCTCTCAACCAGCCGCCAGAGCAGCAGCGCAACGACAAGCGTGATCCCAAAGCTCACGCCGACGCCCATCGCAAACGAGCCCGCGAACAGACCCGCCGCGATACCCCCCTGAATGATCGGGAAGTGTACGATATAAGGGCCGTAGGAGAGATCGCCGAAGCGAGCCGGAGAGGTGGCTCGGTTTGTCTGAACAGGTTCCGGGGTTTGGATAAGTGGATTTCCGCCTCGGTTAGGCTGCGGCCGGGATTGGCTGCAGCGAGTTGAAGTACGCCTCGTCCGGGGTTTGCCGGTCAAGGCTCGAGTGCGGGCGCCCCGCATTGTAGAAGGCGATATAGCGCCCGATCGAAGCGCGAGCTTCGGACACGCTGTCATAGGCTCGAAGATAAACTTCTTCGTATTTGATCGTCCGCCACAGCCGCTCGACGAAGACGTTGTCACGCCAGGCGCCGCGGCCGTCCATGCTGATGGCGAGCCTGTGCCGCCAGCGCCTCATCAACACGCCAAGGCCGCTCGCCGAGCAACGGCCGCTAAAGCTGAAGGCGATCGCGACTTCAGCGTCCGTCTCTGCGCTCCATTGGGAGAACGAGCCGTCCCTACCGTTGCTGGCTGCATTACCACCTATTTCGTCTCGGCTTCTCCAGGCCAGCGCATCCTCAGCTAACGATTTTTCAACAAGACTGATGGCTTCTGCGAACTGGCGCTCGACTGTTGGGTCATAGCGGGGAAAGCGGCGAGATGACGGATGTTGCTGGCATTGCTCCGGCGCCTGTGGCTTCCGGCGGCGGGTTCATCAAGCTTTTCGATAACAGGCAGGCTGTGCTGCGGTGGGTGATCGCCAGCGTCCTCGGCGTCGGATGTTTGCTTTCCTGGTTTCTTTTTACCCGCGCGACCTTCCTCTATGATCCGCCCCTGATGCATTTTATGGCGTGGCGGATCAGCGAGGGCGATGTTCCCTATCAAGACTTCTGGGACATGAACGGACCTGCGATCTACATGGTCCACCTGCTCCTGCTTTTGTTCCCGGGTTCGCCCACGCAGGTCTACGCCGGCCTGATGATCGTGCTGACGGCCGCTTGCGTCGCCTCCGCCGCGATCACAGCAGGGTTCACCCGCCGCACGCCGCTGATCGGCGGGCTTACCGGCTTGGCCACGCTGGTCTGGATCCTCAACGCCGGCAACCAGATCCTGGCGCAGCGCGACCTCGTCATTGCCGCGTGCGCAGTCGGCGCGCTGGCGTTCGTTCACGACATGCCTTCGCGTGCATGGCGCTGGTTCGTATCCGGATTTCTGATCGCCTTTGCTATCGGTGTGAAGCCGCTCGCGGCGCCTTTCGGGCTCATGGCTTTCGCCGCGACGCTCTATCTCGACCTTGCCGCATCGGCGTCGGCCCTGGGGTGGAATGCGCGTCTCAGGCGGACGCTTGGCCTGGCGGCTGGCGGCGCGGCCGGCGTCGCCTTCTGGTTTGCTTTTCTTGTTTTCACGGGGTCCGTCGGCGCCTGGTGGTCGACGATGACGGGCTTCAACGTAGCAGAGTACGCCCACATCGGGCGCGAGCCTTTTGAGATGCTCGCCGCGAGCCCGGTGATGGCGACCGCGCTTGTCGGTTGCGTGATCGGCCTCTACGCGGCCTTCGCTGCGATGAACTCGCAAAGAATACGCGCGCGGGAGGAGAGTATCTTCCTCCTACTGGTCGCGGGCTTTGGTTTCGTCGGCATCGCGCTGTATTTCATCCAAGGCAAGGGCTGGCTCTATCAGACCGTGCCGGCAGGTCTGCTCGGGCTGCTGTCATTCGGCGCCGCGGCGACGTGGCTTGCAGCGCACGGGCAACGTCTGCTTGCGCTCGCCGTCATGGTTGCCATGCTGCTAACCATCCGCGTCTATGACCTAGGCGTCCAAATCAGTCCCGCCTTCCAACAGCAGATGGCCGCGCAGACCGGGTACGTTGACGACATGGCGTCGGCGATGCGGGCGCTTCCGCCTGGAATGAAAGTGCAGCCGCTCGATACAGCTGAGGGCGCGCTGCAGGCAATGTTCGCTGCGCGCCGCGAACAGGCTTCACCAATTGTATATGACTTCGTTTTATTTTCAGGATCTGCGGAAGCTCAGTCGAAGGCACGACAGGTTTTACTGCAATCAATTGGGGACACCCGACCGGCCATCCTGATCACAAATCAGGGCTGGCCGGACAAGAGGAGATTGGGCCATGAGCGCGTCAGCTCGTTTGCGGAACTCCATGCCCTCCTGGGCGGAGAGTACCGGCTTCAGGCCCACAGCAGACGAACCTTCCACGACGTGGTTTACGAATATCGACTCTACGCGCCTGCTCCGTGAGATCATCAGCTCATACGATTCACCCGTTGTTCGCGCGTATTGCTGGGGCCGCTTTCAGATCCTCCGCCTCCGCTTCCTCGAAGAGGTGGGACAATATCTTCCACAACGCGGACAGATTCTCGACGTTGGTTGCGGTTTCGGTCTGTTCAGCCTGTTCTTTGCCGCCAGCCATCCACAGCGCACCATTCATGGCTTCGACCTAAATCCGCGCCGCATCGAGATGGCGCAGAAGAGCGCCGACAAGCTGGGATTGAAAAACGTCTCCTTCCACGCCGAGAATGCGGTGAACTGGAAGGCCGGCGAAAAATTCGATGCCGCCTACATGCTCGACATCGTGCACCACATCCCACGCGAGGCGGTCGACGGCCTCATTACCGAGCTGCGCAACAAGCTCAGTCCGACGGGTGTGCTGCTGATCAAGGACGTGGCCGACAAGCCCGCTTACAAGGCCGCGTTCACATGGGCGCTCGATAAGGCGATGGATTTCCGCACGCCGGTTCATTACTGGTCGATGAGCTCGCTGACCGAGCTTCTGCGCAAGAAGTCGCTTCAGGTTTTCGCGCACCAGATGGTCGACTACCTGCCCTATCCGCACGTGATCTACGTATGCCGCCCGGTTTGAAACCTGCGCTCTGGCAGGCGGCGAAGATAGCGGTCCCGGTGCTGTCGTCAGTCCTGGCCCTCGTCATTGTCGGGCAATTCATCGACTGGCGTGCAGCCCTAGATGACGCGTTGCGCGCCCCGCCTTGGGCGATGGCCGCTGGCGTCGCACTGATCTGGTTGCAGCTTTCCCTGTGCGGCCTGCGCCTGCGCCTCCTGGCGCTATCGTTTGGCGCGGAAATGCCACTGCGCGCTGCGACTTCTGTGTGGAGCCTCAGTTATCTCGGCGGTCTCGTTTTACCGACTTCAGTCGGATCAGAGCTCGTAAAGGGAGCCGCCCTGCTCGGCTGGACGCGTCTTCCCGTCACGATCATCGGCCTTCTGGCTTTGGAGCGCTTGGCAGCAATCCTGGCGCTTCTCCTGCTGGTGCTGATCGCAGCGCCTCTGGCTGCTTGGCGCATAGGATCCGAGTACACCCTTCCCCTGGGCATGCTGTGCGCATTGGCGTTCGCTGCTATCTGCTTTGGACTGGCGATGCGCCAGCGCGCCGCCGCCGGTCTTCGTTGGCTGCTGACAGCGTGCCGTGTCCCGGTAGGCGTCGTTGACAAGTTGGTCGCCGCCGTCGGCGCCGCGCCCCTTGGCCGAGTCGTTGGTCTTTCTCTGGCCATCCATCTGATGACGCTGATCGTCATCGGCCTTCTGTTGTTCGGCTTCAGCTCTCCCAGTCCCTTGCTCGAGGCTGCGCTGGGGGGACCGCTGGTGACTTTTGCTTCTCTGCTGCCGATCTCGGTAGGCGGCTTTGGCGTTCGCGAAGGCGCGTTCATTTTGGTCCTAGGCCCGATGGGTGTCGACGCCTCCCAAGCCGTCGGCGTGGCGCTCGCGTGGTGGGGCGTTCAGGTAATGGCGGGGCTGACAGCGGCGGCGACGGCCGCAGCGTGGTTGCTCGCAAGTCGTCAGAAGCGCGTTCAGCGAGAACTGTCAGCCTAGCTAAATTGGGTTTGTCGGGCTGGCGAAGTTGCGACAGCCCCAGCCTAGCCCAGGCGCCCGGTCGTCCCCGCCGGGCCGGCAAAGCCTACTCCAGCAAGGTCGAAGACACGACCTTCGGACTGGTCCCAAGTTCTGATCTTTGGCGCGGCTTCGGTCCATCCACCTCATCAGGGGTGTCGCGCTGATCCCGTGAACAATCACGGACAAGAGGACAACGAGCCCGGTGATCGCCCATAGCCGGTCGCTGGATCCGAAGCTGCCGTGATTGATCCCGTAGGCGACGTAATAGAAAGAGCCGATGCCGCGAATGCCGAAAAAGGCGATGAGGCTGCGCTCTCTCCCCGGCAGCCTCGAGCCCAGGAGTGAAATCCAGCCGGCAAACGGCCGTATCAAGAAGACGATGGCAATCGCAACGACGCCGTCGATCCATGTCAGGCTGGCGAACAGGCCCGTCGCGATGGCGCCGCCAAACAGCACGAGGACCAGCATCATGAGCAGGCGTTCGATCTGCTCAGCAAAATCATGCAGCGCTTCGTGATACTCATGGTTTCGCTCGGTATCGCGAAGGACGAGCGCGGATACAAACACCGCAAGAAATCCATAGCCGTGAAAGACCTCTGTAATTGCATAGGCGACCAAGGTGGCGCCTATGGCTACAAGCCCATCCCCGGTTCCCGAGAGCTTCACGCGCGACACGCCAAAAGTGAGCTTGCCAAGCACGCGCCCAACCAGCCAGCCGACGCCGATCCCGGCAAAGATCCGCCATGCCACGTCGATCAGAAGCCAACCGCTCAACTGAGCCATATCGGGCCAGGCTTGGGATGCTGCGGCAGCTGCGGCGAAAGCCAATGCAAGGTGCACAAAAGGAAAAGCAAGACCGTCATTCAGGCCAGCCTCGGACGTCAGCGCGAAGCGAACCTCGCCATCTTCCCCGGAGCGCGGTTTTCCCACCTGCACATCCGAAGCCAGGACCGGATCCGTTGGCGCCAGCGCAGCCCCAAGCAACAGCGCCATCGCGACCGGAAAGCCAAGGCCGTAGAATGCAATTACGCTGATGCCAAGAATGGTCAGCGGCATCGCCACGCCTAACATGCGCCAAGTTGTGGCCCATGCCCGTAGCCCGATCGGCCTGTCGAGCTTCAGGCCTGCCCCCATCAGCGATATGATGACAACGGCCTCGCAGAGCTTCTCGACTAATGTGTCGTAAGTTCTGGGATCCGGATCGAAATCAAGCCAGCCCAGTGCAAAAACGCCCGCGCCGAGGCCAACGCAGAGGATCGACAGGGATAGTGGTATTCTTCGCAGTGCAAGCGGGAGCCAGGCCACCAGAAGGACGATAATCCCGAGCGCCAGCAGAAAGAGGACATAGGCGTCTGGCATTCTCACATATCCGTTCAAGAAAGGCTGGAGGCGAAAGGTCAGATAGCTTCATCCCGAACCACAACAAGATTCAGCGACACCAAACGCTTATCTTGCTTCAATCGTAAGGCGACCGTCCTGCCGCCCGCGACCAGTTGCGCGATGGAACCCGCCCCGCTGCAGAAAGATCTTGCCAAAGCCGGGCTTCGGTCCAATGGCGAGTGCCGGAATTCGGTTCGAGACGGTCGGCACGGAGACATTGGCATGACGCCCGACGACAATGACGCTCCGCAAGGCCCGGATCACCTGTCAGAGACACCGCATCTGGCCTCCGCTCTTGCGAGCGACCAGTTCAAACAGTTTCTCGATCACATGCCGTTTGCTGTCGCGGTCTCACAACTCGACCCAAAGGAAACAATCACCTATGCCAACATTGTCTTCGAGCGTGTGACCGGCCAAGCGGCGGGTGCGATTGTTGGTCAATCATGGCACATCCTGCCGGGGACGGCGATGCAAACCGGCAGCGATCGACCTCTTCGAGAGGCCGTTGTCGAGGGGGAAGACTATCTTGGGGTTTTCCGGATCGAACGCGACTCTCAAGCTATCTCGGTGGATGCGTGGTCCAACGTTATTCTCAACGAGGCAAGCACGCCAACTTACCGGCCCGTGGCGCTGGCTGATATCGGAGATCGCGCGCCGACAGACCAGGAGAAGCTTGAGCAGCAGTTAGCGGCCAAAGACATTTTGCTTCGCGAGCTTCAGCATCGCGTCAAAAACAACCTGCAGATGATCACGGCGCTTATCCGCCTCGAGGCTCGCAATCGTCGGGGCAACCCGGCGAAGGAGCCATTCGACCGGCTGGCTGGCCGAATAGAGTCACTCTCCCTCCTGTATAGATCGATGGCTGAAAGCCCAGTCGATGACAGCATCGATCTGGGTGTTTATCTCAGCGAGATCGCATCGTCAGTCATGCGGGCGCACGCCGTTGAAGGCATCCGCCTTGACCTCAAGGTCGATACCTGGCCCGTCTCGATCAACGTCGCCATGCCAACCGGATTGGTCGTCAATGAACTCTTGACCAACTCACTCAAGCACGCGTTCACAGGTCGCGAAGGTGGAACGATCAAGCTTCACAGCCTGGTCGATGACAAGGGTTGCAGAGTTATTGTCGCCGATGACGGTGTGGGGTTGCGACCCGACGCTGTATGGCCGGTTCCCGGAAAGATGACGGCTCTTATCGTTCAATCTCTGAGGCAGAACGCCGGCGCGGAGCTGGAAATTCGCTCGACGCCAGAGAGCGGAATGCAAACTACAATAAAATTCAGTCGCGCTGATGCCGCTCCGGGCTCGACATAGCCCGGTCCTCGCGCCTTAAGACGACGCCACGCGGCGCGACCGAGCGCTGCGTCATGTGCAGGCATGCGATACCGCCCCCGGGTTGATCTATCAAATGTCTGATGCAGACGCTTGATTTGGGGATTTATGTCACGGCAGTGACGACCAGGACAGCAAGCGCGACCACGCTTAGAAATATCACGGCGATCCTGACCGCCTTTCTGCTGTGGAGCGGTCGACGAGAACTGTCTTTGATTCTTGGCGGCGGCATGGCGTGAATTGATATGGCGCTGAACGACGCCGATTTCCACTCTGGATCGAAATTGCAGCCGCCAAGCAACCGCATTGCGGCCCGGGAAGACACGCTCGTCACCGACACGGCGCCCCAAAGCAGAATAAGTCCTCGTCTCCTGCAGCTCGACAGCATGTTGCGAAGTTCTTCGGAAGCAAGCTTTGCGATGCGTGGGCGCAAAGCAATCTCATAAACGCCTTGGATCCTCTCGTGGTGGCTCTTGGCCGCGAATGGAACTTGGTCAAAGGCTTTGGCGACCCAGCCGCTGTACGCGCCGGCAAAGACCTTCTCATAGACGGGTGCGAGATTTTAAAAACAGAAGGCCGCTAACGAAGGGAAAGCGTCGCCGAAAAAACGTTCTCAGCGCCTCGATGCAGCGACGGTTGCGACAACGCTGGGCGTGGATCCCGATGCCTATCTGATGGCGGTCGCGGTGGGCGCCGCATGCGACTTCCTGACGCCAATCGGGCACCAGTGTAATACACTCGTCATGGGACCCGGGGGCTACAGGTTCAGCGACTGCTGGAAGTTGGGCCTGCCGCTGTCCATCATCGTGATAGCGATAGCCACGCCGCTCATCGTGACCGTCTGGCCCTTGAGTTGAAGGCTGCCGGGAAGCCAGTTGCCCCCAGGCGCCAAAGACGAAGCAGAGCGGATGAGGACGACAGGTCGCCGGCGTCCCTCTCTTTAAGCCTGGCTCAGCCCGCCTCATTCGACAAAGAATAATCGCCGCAAGTGCGGGGCGGCGTACAGACGCGCCAGCCACGGATGCGCATGGTGAGCGCTCCTTAGAACAACGCTTGGTATTCCACTGCAATATTTGAGACGCAGCAGACTTCATGGGGCGCTGACTTACGCAGCTTGGACCGCCGTTTTTGCCGCCATCGTATTTCTAGGCGGCGTCTCGGTCTGGCTCTGCTAACGCACCTGACGCGATTAGCGACCTTTGTGCTCGATGTCAGACGGGCGGCATTCCGGCATCAGTATTTCAGCACTCTCAGGCGTGCGCCGGGGGACATGGAAAGGTAGCAACGCGCCGCTCCATTGGCTCCGACCACCGCACTATTTCAAACGCCCCGCCAAATGAGAAAGCGCCGAATCAAATCTATGTTGGAGACCGAACACTTTGCTTCCGCATCCCGCCAATTTCGGCGCCGGCTCGCACTTTTTCTTTCGGCCGGCGTTTGACCGGCATCAAAGCCCCCGCCGATCCCCAAGCAATTCAGGCGCATGGCTTCCCCCTCGCCTGCGTGAAACTTTTGCGCACCGGCGTCGGCGTCCTCCGACTGTCCGATAGCGTACCGACTTTCGCTCAGCGCAGGTCCAGCAATATTTGAAGTCAGCGAGACTGACGAATTGTAGGAACTGTAATGGGTAACTTACCGCTTCTGGTCGCCGCGCCAAAGGGCAATGGGGCGAGCTTGCAATCAGTTCGGCTGAAGTCCGATTTCAGTTTCTGCGATAACTGCGATCTTGCATTGGAGGCAGATCACCGGATCGCAAACCATCTGGCCATGCTGGCCAGCTATGTTGGAATGAAGCAGAGAGACATTCAAGCCGCGCCGGGCGGCGAGACCGACGCCTCGGTGCTGCTCGCATTCGAAGGCATAAGAACTCAGATCAAAGCGGTCGCCAGCCTGCATCGATCACTTGCGACGCAACAGCGCGGCTCCCCGGTCGATCTCGCGGAATATCTTCATCAGGTTTGCTCGCCCTTCATGTCGGGTCTGTCCGGCGCGATCGAGTTGACCGAAGACCTGCGCACGGGGTGCCTCGTGCGCAGTGAGCAGATCCTCCCCCTGACGCAGATCATCTCCGAAGTGATAACGAACGCTATCAAGTACTCCCACGCGCGCGGCGAGCCAGGGAAGGTGTCCGTCAACTGTCATTCCCTCGCCGACAGCCAGCTCGAAATCGAGATCATCGACGACGGCGCGGGACTGCCGCAGGCGTTCGATCCCCTTACCGCCGGCGGTCTGGGCCTTCGCCTCATACGGGCTCTGACCGGGCAGGTCGACGCACAATCAGGATTTGAGACATCCCTTGCGGGGACGAGGTTTTGGCTCCGGTTGGAATCGGCGCGGAAAGCCCGCGCAAGGTGATCGAACTGATTACACTGCGCGATCTAACGAGGCAGGCGCCATGAAGCATGCAATCATTGTGGGGCATCCAAATCCTTCCAGCTTTACGCTGGCCATGGCCAATACCTATTCGGCTTGCCTCACGGCTCACGGCCATGAAACGATCGTGCGCGATCTCTATCGGCTCAATTTCGACCCCTGCCTGAAATTGTCAGAGATGCCCACCCGGCCCGACTGGGGCCCGGCGCCGGATGTTCAAGTCGAGCGGGAACTTATGAACGACGTGAACGCCTTCGCTTTCGTCTACCCGCTCTGGTTCAATTCACCGCCAGCGATCATCAAAGGCTACATCGATCGCGTCTTCGGCGCCGGCTTCGGCTATGCCTACCTGCACGCCGGAGGCCAGGAGCCTTTGCTTACAAACCGACATCTAATCCACATCACCGCTTCAGCATCCTCCTCGGCCTGGCTCAATGAGCAAGGAGCGGCAGGCTCTGGCCGCACGCTGTTCGAAGACGCGTTCGCTCACGTCTGCGGCCTTCGCGTTCGCCCGCACATTCATTTTGACGGCATCGTGCCTGACCTCTCCCCGCGCTGGCTGGCCGCCAATCTGAAGACACTCGAGACGAAGCTGATCCAGTATTTCGGCCCAGGAAGTACGGAGCTTACCTGAGTTCCGGCTCCGGCGCCGGAGCGCAGCCCATCTGTCGCGCAGCCCCCTTCAGGAAGGATCTTCGCGAGACGCCCGAAAGTATGGCGGCGGCGAGCGCTTTCTCCCGCTTGTCAGCTCCGGAAACCCATCGAAACACTCCGCGGAACGGCAAGCCGACAATGCCGGCTATCGCATCGATCGCCAAGCCTCCCGCATAAGCGCCGGAATCGGCGGTCACTTCGTAGGCGTCTACATCTGGACCAAGCAGAACATTGAGAGCGGCGATTTCGGAAAAGAGCTCATCGCACGAGACGTCCCCCGCAAGCCGGTAGGGGTCAAGCATGGCCTGACTAAGAATCTCCGGCGGATCCTCACGCATCCAGCTAATGTCGCGAAGCGGTTGCGCCATGGCGTTGCCGACGCGACTTCCGCTTGAAGACGGTCCCGCATAGGTGGTCGTCGCGCAGGCGCTTAAGGCGAGGCAAAACCCAAAAGGTAAGATGACCAAGGAATATCTGATCATATCTTCCGCCGCAAAACCCTTGACCCGAGGCCGACAAGACGATCGCGAACACCGATCATGAAACATGATTGCACGCCGAAACGCTGCGCGTTTGACGAGCGTCAACGTCGACGGCCCTGATCGATACGAAAGTAACAACAGTTCGAAGTCGACCCGTCCACGTTCGGCGCTGCATCGGGCTCACTCTGAAGTCGTGTGGAGCGGCGTACTCGGGCGTGACCAGACGGCGTGTCTTTTGCTGAATCAACAAAGGTTCTCTCGATGCTCTACACAATCGCACTGGTCCTGATTGCGCTTTGGCTGCTGGGATTAGTGTCGTCCTATACGATGGGCGGCTTCATCCATATTCTTCTTGTTATCGCCATCATTGTTGTTCTCCTGCGGGTTATTCAGGGACGGCGCGCCCTCTAGGGAGACGATTGCTGGGCAAGCGGCTGCAAGTCACGCCTCGCCGGTAGACCATCGGCAACCCGCCCGCGCCACGACCAGACATCAATCGATCTCAAGCATGGCGACGCAGCAGGAAGTTGAAGGGGCAAACAACGCGTCAGCATTCGATCCGCTCACCGTCGGAGCTACTGAAGAATTCGGCGCGCAGGATAGCCTTTGCAGTGGCGACCGCTTTCCTCGCCTTGGCCAAACCTGTGTAGAATGAAAGGTGCTTGAGCGCTTCGCCTGTCTAGGCATGTGCCAGCCACTTTCGAGCCGCGCTTGAGATATGGTTGGAGTGGATCGCCATCAGCCATGGCCACACTATCGGCGATCCGCAAGAATGTTGCTTCCTTCCCTCGCTCGATGCCAGCCCTTCGCCGAAAAGCGATAATCAGCGCCAGGGCGCGAGCGCCCTATTCAAACTGCTTCTTAAAGGGAGGATCAATCCACGCGCTGATGCTGAGCGATATCGACAAAGGCATCAACACCTCTCAATGATCGAACGACTGAGGGCAGACCCCTCGCAGCTAGCCGCCGAACTGACCAGGGTCGCGTCCGGCGGCAAGTTTTCCTCCGGAGAGCGGGCGCTTCTTGAAACGAAGCTCAAAGCCATCGAGACGATACTCGCCAAGATAGAGGCGAAAGAATGCCTAAGGGCCGAAAGCCGATCGCACGGCGGCGCCAGCTAGGCGTTTGACTATCGGCCCGTCCGGCAGCGCTATGTTCGCAAGCAAACGGACGACCGCCTTGCTTTCAGCCTATAGCGCGCAAGTTCTCAACCGATGTCCCGATACGCGGGCGACTGCGACCGGCGTCTGGCAACCAACGCCTGTTCTTGGAAAAGCGCTGGAAGACCACATGTCAGATGGATTGAAGTGGGCGCGCCGCCTCCGGCTTGAGCTGGCTGTGGAGATCCAGCAGCTTGCGAGCGGCGCCAGGAAAGTCACTCAGGTCCCCGCGCATGGGCAGGTCGACGTGAGCGCGCAAACGCTAGCTACGCTGCAGGACCGCTTTGGACAGCTCGAAGACATGATCGCTGCGCTGGAGCTCAAGACAGGCTTCACAGATTGATCAGTTTGTCCGCGCGCGTTCTCTTGCTCGCAGGTCCAACTCAATCACTGAGCAGGCGATCAAATTCCCGCTTCGAGATGCCGTAACATTCGCACGAACGCTTCTTCAATCCCGCACCGTCAAGGATTGTTACGTTGCCGCGTTTGTAAGTGATAAGGCCTGCCCGTTGCAGCCCGCCCGCTGCGATTGAAACGCCCGGTCGTTGAACCCCCAACATCATTGCCAGAAATTCTTGCGTGAGCAGGAATTCGTCGGATTGCATGCGGTCTCGTGTCATCAGGAGCCAGCGGCAGCATCGCTGCTCAAGAGAGTGGAAGTGGTTGCAAGCGGCCGATTGCGCCACCTGGTTGAACAGGGCATGCACATAGCGAAGCATCACCACCTGCATCGTGGCGCTTCGCGCCAGCTCCTTTTTGAAGAGCACTGCTGGCATCCTCAGGCCATCGCCTGGAACCTGGATATAGATGCTGGTCGGCGCCCTATCGTCCCCCAGTACAATGGGCACGCCGACAAGGCCTTCATTGCCGATCGTCCCGACCTCGGCAGCCTGGCCATTTGCCATGGTATTGACCAGCGACCCGACGCCGGTCTCGATGAAGTAGACAAACTCGATCTTCTTGTCGGCTTCGTAGAGCGACTTCTTGTATTCAAGAGGTACGCGTCCAAGGTGTGGACGCAGGCGGTTATAGTCTCGTGGCGTGAGCAAGCCGAGCAGTCTGTTGGCAGGCAGATCGACGGCCTTCGGATTTTTCGCCATGCTTGTTCCTCAGCTGCCGGTCTTGGGCAGCCTCACTGTTCTATAGACTAAGCTGTACGGCCGGCGGCGGCTCACGCGATTAGGCTGCGGGAAGCGCGAGGTTCGCTGCGGCGACAACCGCAGGATCTATTCCCAGCATGCGCCGATATTCCGCCGCCACCGACTGATAACATTCGCAGGCCGCGTTCTCGAGGCCGGGACGGTCGACGATCTTGATATGACCGTGCTGATAGCGGATGACGCCTGCCTTCTGCAATCCGCCGGCGGCGACGCTTACAGTGGCTCGCCGCACACCGAGCATGACAGCGATCAAGTCCTGGGTAAGCGAGAGTTCCGGACTACCACTTCGGTCGTGAGCAGCGAGCAGCCAACGCGCAAGACGCTGGCTCACATCGTGGTGCGCGTTGCAGGCAGCCGTTTGCGAAACCTGAACCTAGAAGACGTGCACATAGCGCAACAACAGGTCATGCAGAACTGGGGAGCGAGCAACCATCTCCTTGAATTCCCCAACCGCTAGCCGATGGGCGGGGCCGCCCGTCTGGCACATGGTCTCGCAATATGACGCCGTGGCCCCAAGGATCACCGAAACGCCCGCGACGCCTTCGGCGCCAATCAGGCCGATCTCTATGGGGGCGCCATCTGACAGCACGGCAAGCGCGGAGATGAAGCCGGTCTCGGGAAAGAAGAGGTAATCAATCGGCTCCCCTGCGCGGTGCAGGGTCTCACCTAACACCAGCTCAACTGGCGCCAGACTTTGCGCGAGCGCCGCAAATTCCGTCGGGGGCAATGCTCCCAGGATGCGGTTTCGTATCGTCTGTTGACTGCGACGTGACAGGTTCGTTCCCTCGCTAGGGACGGCGCACCTTCTGTTTGGCGGCACATCCCTGTACGCGGCCGAGGCTTGTTGAGGCGATGATTGTGTTCGGTATCACACATATCACGAAAGACGAAACGCAACCTTTCCTTGCCTAAAGGGAACACGGAGTTTGTTGGCTCAGCTCGAATGACTGCAATGGCCGAATGACTGCGGCTTGCGCGGCGCATATCTAATGTGTGCCTTGGAAAGGCCGACGTTCCAGGGCGCCGCCTTCATTTTGACTGCCAGAAATTCACCGAACTCGGATGTTTGACAGACTTTGCCGAGCTTGGCTCAGTCCCGCCTCATTCGAAAAAGAATAATCGCCGCATTGCGGGTTAGCGTACAGACTCGCCGGCCACTGATGCGCATGGTGATCGCTCCTTAGAACAACGACCGGCATTCCAATGCAACATTTGAGACGTAGCAGGCTTTATGGGCCGCTGACTTACGCAGCATGGACCGCCGTTTTTGCAGCCATCGTATGTCTAGGCGTCGCCTCGGTCTTGCCCGGCTTGTAGGACTGTACGAACTGACGAGACATTTTCCATGATGACCGCAGGCGGCATGGGAGATGCGACGGATGGCCAATCAGGCTCGAGACGTTCAGCGTAAGATCAAGGTACTGCGCCACGCAGAACAATCAGGTTGTGTGGCGAAGACTTGCCGATACTTCGGCATTGGCAGGGCGAGCTTCTACCGCTGGCGCACTGCCTACCGACAGCTTGGCGAAGCCGGTCTTGTCAACGCCAAGCCGATCCCAAAGAACCCCGCCAACCGGACGCCGCTTGAGATCGTCGACAAAGTCCTTCATTTGCGCAAAACCTATCACCTCGGCCCGATCCGGATCGTCTGGTATCTCGCGCGCTACCACGCCATCAAAATCTCTGAAGCCGGCGTCAGTCGAATCCTCAGGCGCAATGGCGTAAGCCGCTTGCCGCGCGGAACGCGCCTTCGGAAGATCCACACGAAACGCTACAACAAACAGGTCCCCGGCCATCACATCCAGATGGATGTCAAATTCCTCACCTTCCATGGTCCGCGCGGCGAGAAAATTCGTCGCTTCCAGTATACCGCCATAGACGACGCGACGCGCGTCCGGGCGCTCAAGATCTGCGAGAAACATACCCAAGCCAATGCAATCGATTTCGTCGATCACATCATCGAAAAGTTCCCGTTCCGGATCCGCGAAATTCGTACCGACAACGGCCACGAATTTCAGGCCAAATTCCACTGGCACGTCGAGGACTAGGGCATCCGCCACGCGTACATAAAACGCGGCACACCGCAGCTGAACGGAAAAGTCGAGCGCACGCATCGCTCAGATCAAGAGGAGTTCTACCAGCTGCTGTCGTACAAGGATGACGTCGATCTCGAAGCCAAACTCGACGAGTGGGAACACTTCTACAACTTCAACAGACCCCATGGCGCGTTCAACGGACAAACGCCTTACGAAGCGCTCAGGGAACGTCTATAAACACAAGCGGACAGTGTCTCGTCAGTTCGTTGAGCTCACAACGCCCTGTTCGTCGGAGCGATTGAGCCGAAAACGAATCTGAGGCGATTGATCGAAGCTTTCCTCGAGATTGACAGCGATTTGCCGCTGGTCATCGTCTGCCGCAAAGCATGGATGTGGGAAGACGAGATCGGTTTTATCGACACGCTTGGCGCGGCGGCACGATCGCGATTGCGCTTTCTTGGCTACGCCGAACGTGACGACCTGCGGCGACTCAATGCGGGCGCGCAGATGTTTCTATTCCCGTCACTCTATGAGGGCTTCGGGTTGCCTCCGCTTGAAGCAATGAACGCGGGCTGCCCCGTGTTGGCATCCGACAGAGGATCTTTGCCTGAAGTGTGCGGCGACGGCGCCCTCTACGTTGACGCCATGGACCGCGACGACATACGCAGGAAGATCGAACAGATGATGAGCGATGACGGACTCCGAGCCAGTCTGGCCGTGGCAGGACGGAAGCGCGCGGCGGCATTTTCAATGGAGGCCTATGTCGCCGCGCTGGCATCGGCCTACGCCAGGCTGCAGACGTCTTAGCGAGCCTTGCCTTGCACGCGGAGGGCACGGTGAGCGACGCCGCGCTCGACCTGCGGATCGAGCGCCGGCGAGCCGAACGGGTCATGGTCGATCGAGGATCGCCAGCGCGCCAGGAATTGACCGGTCTCGCGCGCGAGGCGACGTCGCGACTCCGCTGAAATGTCGTCCGCACCGCGGGACTGGCTCTCATGATGGATCAGCACGGCGTCGCCGCGAAAGATCGTGCGATAGCCCGCGGCGCGCAGGCGCAGGCAGAGATCGATATCGTTGAACGCTACAGGGAATGTCGCTTCGTCAAGCCCCTTGATCCTATCGAACACATTTCGCCGCAACGCAAGGCAGGCGCCGGTCACCGCCGTCTTCTCGCCGGGCAGCATCACGTATGGATTGCGCGCTGCATCGTCGGGCGAGAGGCCCTTCCACAGATGGCCGCAGACGCCGCCCAGGCCCAGGGTCACCCCCGCATGCTGGATGCGTCCGTCAGGATAGATCAACCGACATCCGACAGCGCCGACATCCTCGACCAGCACCGCCGCCACCATCCGGGTCAGCCAGTCCTTCTCGATGGCTTCGACATCATCGTTGAGCAACACAACGATCTCGCCGGTCGAGCGCGCAACACCGCCGTTGATCAGTCGCGAAAAATTGAAATCGCCATGATCCTCGACGCGAACAAGATTCAGCGATTTGGACGCCAGCTCGAGCACGCCGGGAAAACGCGGGTCTTCCGAACCATTGTCGACGACGATCACCTCGACATCGGGATAATCGGTCCGGTTGATCAGGCCATCGAGACATTTTTCCAGCAGATCCAGCCGCATCTTGGTTGGCACAATCATCGAGACGCGCGGCGTGCGGGACAACACTGGCGCCGCAAGCGATGGAACCGCAGCAGATGCAAGCGCCGGACGATTGGCCAGCGGCAGCGCGATGCGATGGATTGATCCACCCGGCGCGCTCGCCAGACGGGTTCTCAGCCAGTCACGTGATTGCGACGCAGACGCCTCGATCGCTCCCCGGAAGAACACCGGCGTGCCGACATAGTCGAAACTCCCGGCCAGCACAGCGTCCCATTGCGGTTTGGGAACAAGCTCACCGCCCTCGCAGACATCGCCATAGATTATTTGCGCATCGGGCAAGCGCACGAACTCCGCCGCCACGAGTTCTGCCGCACCGGGGCGCAGGTGATCGTCCGGGCCTAGAGCGACATAAATGTCGCCCTGCCCGGTTGGACGAATCTGGATGGCGGCAGCACGCGATGCAGGCGCTGTCTCGGGCGACGTACGCGGCTTGGGTGGCGGCGCGGCAGCCTCAGGCGGGCTCGCCACATTGAGTGCAAGTGACCGGCCCGACATCAATTGCCGCAACACCGGCACAAGCAGGCGAAGCGCACCCTTGCGGGTCAGCACACGCCATACGCCGCGCGCCAGCAGTGCCGCTTCGTTGGCAGGATCGAGACGCGTCAGGCGCAACACATCGAACGCTACCTCGCCCGGCCAGGGCGAGACCAGCAGCGAAATCTCATAGCTCTCGGCGCCGCTCAACTTGAACCGCGCCGTCCTTGCTGCGCCGACAGGGATGACCATCAGCGGGTCGTGCGGCGTCGACAGGCAAAGTTCAGAAACGACGGCGCCGCCAGCGGCACAATCCAGCCGCCACCAGCCCGCCCTCACCCTGCATGACCCGAACCGCGCCACGCCCCACGGGCGATCACTGACAAATCGTCCGTTTCGGCGCGAAACACCATCGCCATCCCGAAAAGGCAGCGACAGGAAATCGAGGACCGAGGGGTCGGGGGGGGGGCCTTCCTGGATCGGCATGGCGGGTGTTCGGCTATCCGATTCGAAGGGATGTCATGGTTCGGCACCTCTCATATGGGGCCCGGCCCCGCTGAGCAACTGCAGCGGCCCTATCCGCCGGTGTAAAGGAACGGAGATGACAGGCCGGACAGGTTGGGCCAGCCCTGATCGCGTGCATTGACCGTTGCGTCAGCCGCACCAACTGGCCATGCGATGGCAAGTTCGGGGTCCAGCCAGTTGAGGCCGCCCTCCGTCTCCGGGGCGTATTCCTCGCTGGTCTTGTAGAGCACCTCGGTATCAGCCTCGAGCGTGCAGAAGCCATGCGCCATGCCGACGGGCGCGTAGAGCTGCCGCCAGTTCGTCGCTGACAGTTCCACCGCAACATGCCGCCCGAAAGTCGGCGAACCACGCCGGATATCCACCGCCACGTCGAGGATGGACCCTCGCGTCACGCGCAGCAGCTTTGCCTGCGCCTGTGGCGGCGCCTGAAAGTGCAGCCCGCGCATCACGCCTTTTTTGGCGGAGAAGGAATGATTGTCCTGCCGCCAGCCATGGACCACCCCATACGCTTCCAATGCGCTGGCCTTGAAAGTTTCGGAGAAGAAACCGCGCTCATCGCCATGCTTCTTCGGCTCGACGACGAGCAAGCCGGGGATGGCGGTTTCACTGACGCGCATGCTGGCGGATCTCGTGGCGACTAGCGATATGGTCAAACGTCCTACTAGCCTGCCCGCCCATATCAGGGAAGCCTTCAGTCTTCCCTTAAGCTGCGCCACAGCACCCGGTGCAGCGGCTCGTAGAGGTACTGCGGCGCCGTCAGGGCGTTGGGTGTGAAGGCCGTTGGTGTTGTCTGGCTGGTTGCGATCGGCGTCAGGTTTCAGGTTCCGGTGTTCGTGTTGTCATATCCCCGCACAATGACGTAATAAGTCGCGGCTCGCGGCAGCGCCAAGCGTCAGCAACGAGCCGCTCGGCGTCTCATCGCACGCAAAGCATTAGCGGCTGGAGTGGCAGCCCGCTGTCGAAGCAGAAAGCCTGGCCCTCCCGCGAGGTCAGCGGTTGCTTCGTAGACTGGCTGCGCATGGCGACTGGCATGGGCTCGCATTCCCTGCAGGCAGACCGTAACTTCGCGTAACTGTCTCGCGGATATCACGATCTGCCCACTACCCCGGGCGCGCGATGGGACACCCTGAAAGGTCAGGCATTTCGCCTGCCTTGAGGCGCTGCATCGCACGGGGTTTCCCTGATTTGCCTGAGGCGCCTTGTGTGATCCTGCGCTCGACACCCGCTCCGGATCGGCAAAAAATCCTTCACTGGTTGCGTTCACCGCTGCGCCAGCCGATCACTTGGTTCCGGATTTCAATCGGGCGGCGCGAAGGACACATCCCTCATGCGGGTTACCCAGGCGATTGTGCTGGTTGGCGGCAAAGGAACCCGGCTGGGCGCAGAAACCCTGACAACACCCAAGCCCTTGCTAGAGGTCGCCCCGGGCCTGCGCTTCCTCGACGTGCTGCTCTTCGAGCTGGCGCGCCACGGTCTCACCGACATCATCTTACTGGCCGGACATCTCGGCGAGGCGGTCGAGGCGGCCTATGCAGGCAAGCGGGTCATAGAGGCAAATGTGACCGTTCTGCGCGAGACGTCGCCCCAGGGTACCGGCGGCGCCCTGCGGCTGGCGACGGAGCTGCTCGATCCCTGGTTCCTGATGAGCAACGGCGATTCCCTCTTCGAGTTCAATTACCGCCGCCTGCTTGCGGGTCTCAGTCCGGGCATCACGGCCCGCATCGCTCTGCGCGAAGTTCCTGACCCCGCGCGATACGGCGCCGTAACGCTCAAGAACGGCCGCATCACCCGGTTCCAGGAAAAGAGCGCCGATCTCGAAGGCCCTGCCCTGATCAATGGCGGCGTCTATGCATTGAGCCGCGACGTACTCAGAATGATCAGCGGTCCGTGCTCTATCGAGCAGGATGTGTTCCCGAAACTGGCCGGCGCGTGCCGTCTCGGCGGTGAAGCCTTCGAGGGCTATTTCCTCGACATCGGCCTACCCGACACGCTGGTGCAGGCCCGCCGCGAAATCCCTTCACGCACAACCCGGCCATGCGTCTTCCTCGACCGCGACGGGGTGCTGAACCGCGACCACGGCTACACCCACCTGCCGGACGACCTCGAGTGGATGCCCGGCGCCCGCGAGGCTGTGCGCTTGATAAACGAGAGCGGTCGCTACGCCATCGTCGTGACCAATCAGGCCGGCGTCGCGCGTGGCTATTTCGAGGAACCGCGGTGCACGCCTTCCACGTACGCATGCAGGAGGAGCTGGCCGACGCCGGCGCCCACATCGACGCTTTCTATCACTGCCCTTTCCACGAGCAGGGCAGCATCGCGCGCTATCGCATTGCCAATCACCCCGATCGCAAACCCAATCCCGGCATGTTGCTGCGCGCCATGGCCGACTGGCCGATACGCCGAGACGGCAGTTTCCTGGTCGGGGACCGTCAAAGTGATCTGGAAGCGGCCGCCAATGCTGGCGTGCCTGGCCTCGCCTATTCTGGCAAAGAGCCGCTCGACGCGCTTGTCGCTCGTGCTCTCACCGGCGGCGCCTGACGTTTTCCCGCTTCGCTGGAGGGGCGGCGGCGGGGACCTGTCTTTACCGAGGGAATGCGGTCCGGCAGACCTTTTGCATGTTAAGGCCAACAAGATCGAAGACCCCCTCTTCACACGTATGCCTCAGCGCGCAACCCGCAGCCTCCTTCAGCGCTTCGTCGGGATCGCTCATCATGAACCCGTTCTGGCCGGCGATGGTAAGGTCGTAGGGATCCAGCCTTTGTCGAAGTTCAGCCATTTGAACACCTCTCGGAACACCCTGCGTCCGATTTCGCTTCGTTCGTTGACCTCTTCGATCTGAGGCAGGCAAGAGTACAGAAATGGCTGATAAGCTTCTCCAAGCGCAGCGCGCTGATGTAGATGCGCGGGTCGATCAAGCAGCCGAGTATGGAGCCGCGTAAGCGCTTGTAGTACGGAACAGTAAGCGCCGTCGCCAAAGAAGCTGACGCGCGGCGTACGGCTGGTCCACAGCGACAGCCCCTCAAGTGTCGGCGCGGATTCCGGTTCTCTCTTGTACGCTCGTACGCGCTCTGCTCGAAATCAGTGGTTGTGGGCGCGGCGGTGTGCGACGGTGCTTTCGCATCTAGTCGACCAGCGACAGCAGATAGTCGCCGTAGGGGTTAGCAAAGCCGCGTCCCAGCGCGACCATCTGGTCGGTCGTGATGAAACCGCGCCGCCAGGCGACCTCCTCCGGACAGGCAATCTTGAATTTCTGCCGCGCTTCCAGCGTCTGCACATACTGCGAGGCCTGCAGCAGGCTGTCGAACGTCCCCGCATCCAGCCACGCTGTGCCGCGCGCCAGCTGCGTCACATGCAATTCGCCGCGCTCAAGGTAAGCCTGGTTGACGCTGGTAATCTCGACCTCGCCGCGCGGCGAGGGCCGGACGCTGCGCGCAATATCGACAACATCCCTGTCGTAAAAATAAAGCCCCGTGACCGCCCAGTCGCTCTTTGGCTTGGCGGGCTTCTCTTCCACCGAAATCGCCCGCCCCTTTGCATCGATCTCGACAATGCCGAAGCGTTCGGGATCGTGGACGCGATAGGCGAACACGGTTGCGCCGGTCTTCAGTTCGCCCGCCTCCAGCAATTGCTGCGTCATGCCGGCGCCGTGAAAGATGTTGTCGCCCAGCGCCAGCGCGCACGAGCCGCCATTGATGAACTGATCCCCGATCAGGAACGCCTCGGCTAGACCCCGCGGCTCGGACTGCTCAGCGTATTCAAACGACATGCCCCACTTCGATCCATTGCCGAGCAGGTCGCGATAGAGCGGCAGCGCCTTGGGCGTGGATATGATCAGGATCTCGCGGATGTTGGCCAGCATCAGCGTCGAGATCGGATAGTAGACCATCGGTTTGTCATAGACGGGCAAGAGCTGCTTCGAGATTGCCTGCGTTATCGGATAGAGGCGCGTGCCATGGCCACCCGCCAGAATGATTCCCTTCATCTCATGCCTCCGCGATGATCCTGCTGACGCAGGCCGTTACGCCCTCCCGCCAGGGCGGAAGCCGGACGCCGTAGATACGCTGCAGTTTGCTGGCGTCCAGTCTCGAATTCTGCGGCCGCCGCGCCAGCGTTGGATACTCTGCGGCCGTTATCCGCCGCACACGCGCGCACGCCCCTCCCCTCGCGCCGCTTTCTGCAAATGTCGCCTCCGCCAGATCTGCCCAAGTCGCCTCGTCTGGAGCAACGAGATGAAACACGCCCCAACGAGTCCCGACGTCCGGTTTCGTACACTGCGAAGCGATCACCAGCAGCGCTTCGGCGATATGCGGCGCGTAAGTGGGATTCCCGATCTGGTCCGCGACCACGGCAAGTTCCTCCCGGTCCGAGGCCAGATGCAGCATGGTCCTGACGAAATTCTTGCCGAATGGGCTGTAGACCCAAGCCGTGCGCGCAATGACGTGGCGGGGATTGGCCGCAGCGACGGCCAGCTCGCCCGCCAGCTTGCTAGCGCCATAGACGCCGAGCGGGCGCACCACATCGTCCTCAAGATAGGGCGCCGGCTTGGCGCCGTCGAAGACATAGTCGGTCGACACATGCAGGATCGGCGCGTCTACCCTAGCCGCCTCGCGCGCCAGCCAGCCCGCGGCAGTCGCGTTCAATAGATGAGCTGCTTCCGGTTCGCTCTCAGCCAGATCGACGGCGGTAAAAGCGGCGGCGTTGATGACAACATCTGGCTTCACGTCCGCAACAACGCGCACCACATCGCTCTCGCGCGTCAGGTCAAGGTCTGGCCGTCCAAGTGCGACCAGGTCAACACCACGCGCCCTGCCCGCTTCAACCAACGACAGCGCGACTTGACCCGCAGCTCCGGCGAGGAGAATGCGCATGACTTTGCTCAGGCCAGCGCCGCGGCTGGGACGAGTCCCAGCCGCTCACCGCCATAGACCTTGCTCCGCAGCGGCTCCCACCAGTCGCGATTGGCGAGATACCACGCCACCGTCTTGCGAAGACCCGTCTCGAATGTTTCCAGCGCCCGCCAACCAAGTTCGCGCTCCAGCTTGGTCGCGTCGATGGCGTAACGTTGATCATGGCCGGGTCGATCCGAAACAAAGCGGATGAGGCTGCGGCGATCAGCGCCGCCGGCCAGCTCGTCTACAAGGTCGCAGATCGCGTGCACGACAGCGAGATTGGTGCGCTCATTGCCGCCGCCGACATTGTACGTCTCGCCGATTCGCCCGCGCGTCAGGATCAGGTGCAGTGCACGCGCATGATCGTCGACATAAAGCCAGTCGCGTACATTCGATCCATCGCCATAGACGGGCAGCGGCTTTCCCTCGAGCGCGTTGAGGATCACCAGCGGGATGAGTTTTTCCGGAAAATGGCACGGCCCATAATTGTTGGAGCAATTGGAGATCACCACCGGCAATCCATAAGTGCGCTGCCATGCCATCGCGAGATGATCGGACGCTGCCTTCGAGGCTGAATAGGGCGAAGATGGATCGTAGGCGGTCGTCTCCTCGAACAGTCCCTCGGACCCTAGCGAGCCATAGACCTCGTCGGTCGACACATGCAGGAAACGGAACGCCGCCTTGCGCTCAGCCGGCAGTCCCGACCAGTAGCCGCGCGCCGCTTCGAGCAGCGCATACGTGCCGACGATGTTGGTCTGGATGAATTCCGCCGAACCGGAGATCGAGCGGTCGACATGACTTTCGGCGGCAAGATGCATCACCGCGTCCGGCTGCTCGCGCGCAAAGATAGCCTTGAGGCCCTCGAGATCGCAGATGTCCTGCTTGACCAGCTTGTATCGCGGGCTGCTCGACACCGGCGCAAGCGACGCAAGATTCGCGGCATAGGTCAGCTTGTCGACAACGACCACATCCTCACCCGTGCCGACCAGCATCCGGGTCAGGGTCGAACCGATAAAACCGGCGCCGCCTGTCACGACGATCTTCATGATGCGCAACTCCGAAAGGCCCTACTCACCGACATAGACCACGCGGCGGGCGGCTCCAACACCCGCTCCGGCGCAGGTCTAAAGGGCAAAGACCAGCTTCCGGCCCACCCTGGCGGACAGCAGCAGCGCCGCGACCCACAGCGCCACGATCCAGATCGACACCACGATCACATCACTCTGACCCCACAATTGACTGTAAAGAAGCGGCGCGCGGAACATGTCGAGCAGCGGCACCATGGGGTTCACATAGCTGAGGAAGGCCAGCTCGGGTTTGTCGAGAATGTCACGCTGAAGCATGACCGGCGAGAGGAAAAACAGGGCTTGCACAGCGATCGTCGAAATATGCCGAACGTCCCGGTACTGCGTGCCAATGATCGACATCAGTACTGCAAGTGGAATGCCGAACAGTATGAACACAAAAAAGAAGACGGGAACCAGCAGCAGGTGCGGACCGAGTGTTGGCAATTTCTGCGTTACAGCTTGAAGCATGACCAAGCCGGCGATCGCGAACAGCAGGATCACCAGCGAGGTGAAAGGGATGCGCAGCTGGAAGATGAAAAACGGCACGCGGGTCTGTTTGAGATATCCCTCGGCGCCCTTCAAAGCATCCTGAGATCCGACAACGACGTTCGAGAAAAACTCCCACAGGATCGTCCCCGAGAACACGTAGATCGCAAAACCCCAGTAGTCCGTTACATTGAACATTCCGCCCCAAACAGCGGCGATCATCAGCGCGAACGCCAGCGGCTGGATGACCGCCCAGAGGATGCCTAAGCGGCTGCGGCGGAAGCGCGCCCGCAGATCCGCTCCCACAAGATTCCAGCACAGGTGCCGGTAGGTGAACAGGTCAGCGATATAGCGCGTCAAGAACGGGAGCTCGCGGCTGTGGACGTTGACGTAACTCATAACATTCCTCACACGCCGGCCCCCGACAGCCGTTTCAATTCGCGTCGATCAGATCGCGGTGTCGCCTGCCATGTAGCGGATATAATCGGGAATGACGCTGCTCGGCGGTCCGTCCCTCACGATGGCGCCGCGATCCAACCAGATCACCCGGCTGCAAACATTCTGGACCATGGCGAGATCGTGCGTTGCGACAACGAAGATGCCGGAATTGTTGACCATCGCCATCATGCGCTCAAGCGCGAGACGCGAGAACGCCGCATCGCCCGCGCCGAAAACTTCATCGACCAGCAGGATGTCAGGATGGAACTGCGTCGAGATTGCAAAACCCAGCCGCACGACCATGCCGGCCGAATAGGTGCGCATCGGCAGATCGATGAAGTCGCCAAGATCGGCGAACTTGACGATCTCTTCCTCTACTGCACGGAGCTGCTTGCGCGAATAGCCCATCGTCATGCCGCGATAATAGATGTTCTCCCGGCCAGTCGACTCGCCCTCGAAGCCAAGACCGATATCCAGCAGCGTGCCGATCCGTCCGACCACCGTCATGTCGCCGGCCGCCAGCGGATAAATCCCCGCCAGCGCCCGCAGCAGCGTCGACTTGCCCGATCCGTTGTGACCGATCAGGGCGACTCGCTCGCCGAACGAGACGCGCAGGTTGATGGTGCGCAGCGCAGGCACGAAAGTCGGTTTCGGGCTTTTGTCGCGATGCCCGAAAATCGACAGTATGACTGACTTCAAACTTCCGCGAGCGTAAGCACCGAGCGGATAGTGAAGTGTCGCATCGCGGACGTCGATGGCGAGATTGGTGTTTTTCGGAACCGCGACGACAGTTGATTCACTCGCCTCATCGCCGACCACCCGAAGGCTGTCTTGGCGCGGTTTTCCAAGCGGTTTTGTCAACAACTCAACTCCAACCTGTCTGCAGCCAGACCCTCGTCGCGCGCATCGCTAAGGCTACGATTGCAAAGCTTTTTTTGGCAATCCTGGTGCGGTCTGCCCCCACTGACCCGTGCGTATACTCTGGGCTGGATTCGCAATCCAACTCTTTTTCAGAGGCTTACTTTGGCCAGAGACGGGCCGCCGGCAACCGTCTTTGGCGCCCTGGGGCGGTCTGGAGCTGCTTTTTGCTCGATACGCGCGCACAAGCAGGTTGCGGACGAGAAAGTGATCCAATGCCGATCAGTTTTTGCGCGATTGTTGCCGTGCCACGTAAGATTCGACTTGTTTACATCTTCACGATGTGAGTTTCGCCTACAGGCTTGCGCAGCGACGACCAACACAAGGCAGGCGCGCCTTCTGCCGCCAGCCTCATCTTCGGACGCCTGGATCTCCGTCAGCGCGCTTCGATAGGCCGCCTCGGCCTCAGCTGTCCGACCCCTTCTGCGAAGGGCAACACCGAAATTGAGGAGCGCCCCTTATCGGGAGAAGTCGGGCGGTTCGACGCGTTCAGCCAATGCTATAAACGCGTCTCCTCATTATCGAGTTCAACGGCCACAGCTTCCGCCGCAAGCACTCCGAGGCGCCACCACAATTGGCTCTACTGCTTCGGGAACAGTATATGCCCGGGGCCGCAAGCCGGAACGTCCATGCTCTTTTCTACGTTCGCCAGCACGAAGCTCAGCGTGTTGATGTCGAGCGTGCTGTTCATCACGACGCCCGGCCCAATATTGCAGCCCTTTCCCGCCTTGGCGCCAGCCTTCTCGCCGCGTTTGTAAATGATGATAGGGGGAACGTAGAGTGGTCGGTCGAGTCGATTATCGATCGTCAGTAACGGCTTGCCCGCAGCCTCATCGGCCGCAACAGTTACGACAACTACGCCTCCGACCTGTACTGCACCTGAGTCTTCGTCGTACGGGCCGGCGGCAATCAGCGTCCATTCACCGCCCTCCAACGGGCCAGCGACAGCGCGCTCTCCAACTGCGACATCCAGCGCCCGATTTTCGGAAATCAGCTCGGAGCGCGGCCCGGAGCGCTGGAAGTGTGTTGACCCAACTGCGTGGCGCTTGAGCCCCAGCGCACTTCCCTTCGGCGGGGCTTCGGGCGCTGCGGCCGGCAAAGTGGTTATCCCACCGGCCGCAGGCGGCGCGTCAGATTACTGCGCAGAGGCGCTGGCAGAAACGCCAAGAATTGCGAAGACTGCAACCAGCAGCGCACGGGCGGAGAGGGAAGACCTGGTCACGTTGAAACTCCATACCGAACGTTAAAGCACAATACGCCTGCACCGCAGGCCGTCAAACACCGCGGGCGCCGGCCGACGGTCATAGACGGTGATAAGCAATCATCTGCTGGCCGCGCGGATGCGACCACTCTCCGATGTGTTCCGTTTGCCAGGCACGTCCTGCCGCCCATGCCATGTCGGCGATGCGATAGTGGTAGGGATCACTCACACCCGTCGTCATGACGCCGCCTGGCTGGTGTGTGACGGCATCCGACCATCGGGCATCGTCCGGCGCGAGAAAGAAGGTCGCATAGAAAACACCACCCGGCTTCATGACCCTCGCCGTCTGCTCGAGGCAGGCTGCGATCGAGTTCAGCGCCAGGTGAGTGAACACCGACTGCGCGATCGCCATGTCAAAAGTCACGCCGAAAGTTGTCGCGTCAAAATCGCTGGTCGTCCTCAGGTTCTCGCGCGGCAGTTTCGCCTGCAGCCCCAGAGGGCCCAGTTCGCGGTCATACCCCGCCTGCAGCAGAGCCTCGCTGATGTCGATCCCGAAATAATTCCCCGGCTCAAGCCAGTCGACAAAGTGCAATCCGCCGCGCAGCGACCCGCAGCCCACATCCAGCAGGCGATGCTGCGGCGCCAGCCCCTGTCCCTTCATGAAATCCAGCTGCAGGGCGCCAACTGCATCCCACATCCCGCCGATGACCTCGCGGTGGCGTCCCTGCGCCACATCCGTCGCAAGACGCTGGAGGTCGTCGTACATGCCGAGGTTGTTCATGCGCCCTCCCTCAATTGACCGGCGGCACGTAGGCCACACTGGGATCAGGATCGCTCTCGCGGGCGCCGAAGTCGCGGTCTGTCGCCACGCCCTCAGCCCGCAACCAGCCCACGCGCTCAGTTGAGAAACGCAGGCGCACGCCGGGGTCTGGCCCAATGACTTGTGCATCCACACCAAAGAGAGCGATGTCGAACGCGCTGTCGCCAATGGGATGGTCCGAGCCCCGCGATACGTCTGTCAACGGCCGGCTAGTCCAAACCAGCATGTTCTCGTCATCAAGTGCGATCTCGCCGCTCGGTGTCTGCATCGGATTCATGTCCTGCAGCATTGCGAGCGCATTGCGCTGGAGCGTCGTGCGCGCATAGGACTCTTCGTAACGCTGATGCGTGCGCGCAATCTGCCCCTGCACGACAACCAGCGGCGCCAGCGCCATGCCCAGGACAGCCACAGCCACGAGCACCTCGATCATGCTGAGGCCCGCTTCGGGCGAGTCGGGACGCGCGGTCATGACACTGTCTCGTAAACACTGGTCATTGCCGTTACCAGACCTATCGCAACTGCACCGACGGCGATCGCCACGAAGGCGATGGCCAAAGGCTCAATCAGCGTCGTCAGCCGCTTTAGCGTCTGTTTCAACTGTTCTTCGTAACGGTCGCCGATGTATGCGAACATGTCGGGTAGCGCGCCCGATCGCTGCCCCGCGCGTAGCAGGCTCAAGTCCAGCGTCGCCAGCACGCCGCGTTCGCCAAACGCCTCGTCTACGCGCTTGCCCTTGCGCAAGGCGCGGTTGGCCAGCGACAGGCCGCGCCGGAAGCGCCCCTCGGGCGCAGAAGCGAGCGCAAGGTCCGTCGCTTCCAGCAAGCCAAGGCCGCTGGCCAGCGCAAACGACATGATCCGCGCCCATGTGGCGCGCTGGCGCGACAGCATAAGCGTTCCCACCACTGGCGTACCATTGGCCACGTTCGAAAAGAATGCCCGGCCATTGGGGCTTGCGGCAAACGCTCCGATCACGGCGGCAACGCCTGTCACCACGATTAGCACCAGCGGACCATTGGCGCGGAACGCCATGCCGGCGCCGAGCACAAAGGCTGCAAGCCCGTCGAGGTTCTTGGTGTTGGCGCCGATCATCTCCGCAAAGCGCGGCACGACCTCGTAGAAAAGAAACGCCACTGCGCCCATACCGGCCACAACCAGAAACATCGGATAGGTAAGCGCCGTCACTACGTCGCGCTGCACCCTATCCTCGAACTCCATCTGCTTGACGGCGTTCTCGAACACCTGGTCAAGCCGGCCCGTCGACTGGCCCAGATCCACCAGCGCGTAAACATAGTTCGGGAAGACCGGCATGCCCTGGCTCAGCGCATCGCGCAGGCGCTCGCCGCGTCGCAACCGCACCGATACTTCCTTAAGGCCCGCCTGCACGTCGCCGCCCATGCCCACGCCGACCGTCTCCAGGGCTTCCAGCAAGTCCACTCCCGCCCGCAGCATCAGCGACATCTGACGTAGCAGGATCAGCTTCTGCGCCATGGTGACGCCGCGCTTGCGGAATGTCGCGGTCAGCGCGCTCGCCGAAGCGCCCGGCGCGGCCTCTTCGTTGATGTTGATGACCAGCAGGCCATCCTGCTCAAGCCGGCGCAGCGCCGCGCGCCGGTCGACAGCCGAGACCACATCCTCGACGGTGGCGCCGCTGGGTCCCTTGGCTTTGAACCGGAAGATGCGCTCCGTCGCCATGGCCAGCCATTATCCTCCGACGACGCGGCGCACTTCATCGACCGTGGTGTGGCCGGCGCGCGCCTTTAGCAGGCCGTCGCCGAACATTGTACGATAGCCCTGCGACTCGGCCACGCGCGTGAGCTCAAGCTCAGGACGGCGCTGTCGGATGGCCGCCTGCAACTCACCGCCAACCGGCATTACTTCATAGAGGCCGACGCGCCCGCGAAACCCTGTCGATCCGCATGCGGCGCAGCCCACGGCTTCACGCCAGAGCGGCTCGGTGTTACGCGGAGCGCCCGGAACGGCAGCCGCCCGCGCTTCCAGCTCGGGCTCGCCAACAACGCGGCGGCCGCACGTATCGCACACCCGGCGCACCAGGCGCTGGCCCACGACGCCGCGCAGCACGTCGGCCAGCAGGTATTCCTCGACGCCGAGGTCGAGCAGGCGCGGCGCCGCCGCCAGCGCCGAATTGGTGTGCACAGTCGAGATCACGAGGTGGCCCGTCAGCGCCGCCTGCACGGCGATCCGCGCCGTTTCGGAATCGCGGATTTCGCCGATCATGATCACGTCGGGGTCCTGGCGCAGCATGGAGCGCAAGCCGGCCGCGAAGGTTAGCCCGATCTCCGACTTCACCTGTACCTGCATCACGCCGGGCAGCGCGAATTCCACTGGATCCTCGACCGTGAGGATTTTCCGCACACCATCGTTCAACTGGCTCAGCAGCCGGTAGATCGTCGTCGTCTTTCCCGAGCCTGTCGGGCCCGTGACAAGTATCACACCGTTGGGATGCGCGATTAGCTGATCCAGCAGCAACTGATGGTCTTCCGCGACGCCCAACTGGCGAAGTTCAGGCAGGGCGCTGGTCTTGCCCAGCAGGCGAAGCACCAGCGATTCGCCCCATGTTGTTGGCAGCGTAGACACGCGCAGATCCATTTCGCGGCCGGCGATACGAATGGACTGACGGCCATCCTGCGGCAGGCGGCGTTCGGCGATGTCCATGCCTGACAACAGCTTGATCCGCGAATCGACCGCATCGAACTGCGAGCGCGGCGCCATGCGCCACTGGTCGAGAATCCCGTCCACCCGCATGCGAACGATGAAGCGGTCCTCAAAGGGCTCGACATGAATGTCAGAGGCCCGGCGCGTGATCGCCTCGGCGAACATGGCGTTGACGAAGTCGATGACCGGGGCTTCTTCCGCCATCTCGCGCAGGCGACGCGAATCCTGGCTGTCTGCGATAGCCTCTTCCTCAGCGGCGCGCTCGGCGTCGAGCCCGACCAGCACGGTCTCCAGCGTTTGCTGGGTGGCCAGATAGAATTGCGCCGGCTCGGGATGCCACTGCTCGGCGGCTTCCTGCAGACTTGCGTCCATCGGGTTTCGCGCGGCGACATGCAGGCGCTCTGGCGCGTCGGACGCGCCGTTCAGAGCGCCTGACGGACCGCCTGGGGTCTGGATCGGGGGCGCGAACCAGATCACAGCCTCGCGCGCTTTCAACCATTCGACGGTCGAATGCGTGCGCTGGAGGGCCTCGACCACCGTAGCGAGATTGGGCATGTCGGCGCTGGCCAGCACCGGCAAGCCCCACATCTCGGCCATGATGGCGACGAGGTCGGTCTCGGCGAGAGAGCCGAGGCGCACCAGCGCCAGGCCCAGGCTGCAGCCGATTTCGCTCTGCGCTCGCTTGCCCTCGTCAAGGTCGCGCGGGCTGACCAGACCGCGTTCGACCAGAAGGCTTCCAAAGTCGAGCATCGCGTCCGTTACAGGTCTTCGGGCCGGATGATCCGGCGACACGCCTATCTAGTCGGACAGGACGAGGGCCGCAACAAGGCGGCATGCGGCGACACTGCTCGGGCGCGGGTTGTTTTCAGACGAGCGAGATAGACGGTGCATTTCCCAAAAACAAAACGGCGCCTCAAAACAGAAGAGGGCGGCTTTCGCCGCCCTCCCCCGTACTCAGCAGGTTAAGTTCCAGTCAGCAACAAACTAGTTGTTGTTGATTTCGTAGGTGCCATCCGTGCGCTGGACGAGACGCTTGATGATCGCGCCATTTCCTTCGACGGAGATCAGGATGTCACCGCGGCCGAAATTGCCCAGAGCAGCTTCGAGCTGAGCAGCCGTGAACAGAATTTCGCCGTTGGCGGGTACCGAAGCCGCCATGACGGCAGTCGCGTTGGCGACCCCGCCGGTGGTGGCGAGAACAGTTGCAGTCACTACGCCGTAAGCCGAGCTCGTTGGGTTAGACACACGAACGAAGTTCTGCGAGCCCGTACCGGCCGACTGTGTATTCGAGGCCGTCCAAGCCAGCGTAGCGTTCGTTCCATCGCGCACGATCGGCGCCAAAGCACCCGTGCGAGCCGGGACCGACAGGCCCGCAACCGCCGTCGAAGCGATCGAAACGCTGTAGGTCAAGCAGCAATCGGCGTCGTACCATTCGAAGTAAGCAATACAGCCTCATCTGCGCCCTCGTCGAACGCGGTACCCACGGTAACCAAGTTGGTAAGGAACGCTGGTGTCACACCCGAGTCCAATACAGCTGAGGCAGCCGTAACCACCGGCGCAAGACCACCGACCGTAACCGCACCACCCGTGCCGGGAGGCGTGATGAACGAGGAGAAGTTACCCGTGAACGTCGCAACCGCAGCGGTGATATCAGCGATCCCCGCGAATGTAGGCGTCACGCCGCCGTCGAGGTCCACGTACACGTTGCTACGTGCCTGCAGTTCGATATCGCCCGAAGAAACCGGGCCGACAGTGTTGCCGGCAAACCGGCGATAGGCGCCACCGGTCGAAGCGACGGCGGCGGTGAGCGTTGCGCCGGCATCGATATCCGCCCTGAATGCATCAACATTGTTCAAGATCGTGAAGGTCGCCGGGCCACCGTCGACTGGCGCGTTGCCAGACTCCGTGACGATTCCGACTGTCATCGTAACAGGCGCGCCGCCATCTGCATCGAACGGGACGGTGACCACGGGGTTATCGCCGTCGGCGCAACCATTAAGGTTTGACACCACGAAGGTGGCGGACGTCGTCGTCGTGGTCGAAAGAACCGCAGTTGCAGGAGTTGTGCAGCCGGTGAAGTCAAACCAGCCGCCAACCGAAGCGCCGTCAAACGTAGCGCCCGAGAGGCCGATCGTCAGAAGGACGTTGCCTGATGGGAATGTGCCCGTTTCCACATCGAAGACTACGCGAACCTCTCCATCATCACGATCGTCACCAACGACCGTGTCGGCAGTCGGAATGATTTCGTTCGCTACGCTTGGCGGCACAAAAAAGCGGAGCTGTTGGGCCGTTAGCAAAGATGCGCTCCCCCGACGACGTTATCTAATTCGAAAGAAATGATTTCGACGGCATTAGCCGAGCCGACCATTGCAAAGGTTACTGCCGACGCGATTACGCCCGACAGCAGCTTTTTCTTGAACTGCATGATAGTCCCCTGATGAGTGCTAGCGAGCGAATTGTCGCTACGATAAGGCTCATGGGTGTGAGGAGGCTTTGACCAACCAAACATCATGATCCGATGTCTTGTTTAGGTGGGCGAATTTGCGATGTCAATTTGCACTTCTTCAGGCGAGTGCCGTTCGGGCTTAAGCGCATAAGAGCGTGGCCAATTGGCAACCACATCGTGCGTTAGCGTAAAAACACTACAAATTCAGGATATTCGCGGAGGCTTGGCGAAACGACCTGACGGCGGAACAGGACAGCTGATGTCTTCGTCCCTCGGGATGATCCAACTGGCTGAAAAATTTCGCGGAATTGTCACGCACGACCCGCCCATAATTGCAGCGCGGCGGTCTAGGAGCCTGTCGCCGTAATCCTCGATATGTCGAGTTTCGGGCCGAAGACTGATTCTGTCAGTGCATGGCCAAGATATTTCGACCGTGGGACGTGGATCAGCAGTGGATGCTGCCGCCGCCCCTGCATGAGTTCGTGCCTGCGGATCACGTGGCGCACTTCATTCGCGAGACGGTGCGCGCGGATCTGGATCTGAACGGGATCCTGTCGACCTACGATCAAGAGCGGGGCTTTCTGCCCTTTCATAAGGCGATAATGGCGGCGCTTCCGCTCTACGGATATAGCCGGGGGGTCTACTCATCGCGCAAGCTGGCGCAGGCGTGTGTCGAGCGGCTTGATTTCATGGCGGTGACGGCGATGAATCGGCCGGATTTCCGCACCATCGCGAAGTTCCGGGCGCGCCATCTCGAGGCGCTGGGCGGGTTGTTTCTGCAGGCGCTGAAGCAGTGTGCGGCGGCGGGACTGGTCAAGCTGGGCCATGTGGCCCTCGATGGGACGAAGATCGCCGCCAACGCCAGCGCGCCCAAGGCGATGTCCTATGGTCGGATGAAGACGGCCGAACCCAGGTTTGCAGCCGAGATCGAGCACTGGTTTGCACAGGCCGACGCCAGCGACCGCGATGAAGACAGCGTCGACGGCGAGGATATGCAGTGCGACCAGATGCCGGCCTGGGTGGCCGACAAGCAGGCGCGGCTTGCCCGCGTCCAGGCGGCCAAGGCAGCGCTAGAAGCGGAAGCGCGGGGCGATAGACAGATGATGACCCGGATGGGCCGGGACCTTCGTCAGGCATGATGAGGAGCGGCAGGCCGCAGGGCGGGGTCAACGGGGAGCCGCCCGACCACGCGCAACGCAACTTCACCGACCCCGACAGCCGTATCCAGCCGGTCCGGTCCGGCTTCATCGCCGGTTACAATGCCCAGATCGCGGTCGACGCCCACGCCCAGATCATCGTCTCCCAGCATGTCCAGACAAAATTCAGCCGGTCGCGGCGCGCTGAAGCCGCTGCTCACCAGCCTGCGCGCCACCTTGAGCGCAAACCCGAAGGAAGTCTCGGCCGATGCGGGCTATTGCGACGAGGCCAACCTGGCGCACCTGGCGCGACGCGGGATCGATGCGTACGTCGCAACCGGCCGCGCCGGGAAGGCCCAGTCGTCAAACGCGGACCCCAATCGCAGAAACAAGGCTCCAAGCATGACGGCCATGGCGGTCAAGATCCGGCTGGCCCGGTGGCGGAGCCGCTATCGTCTTCGCAAGCAGATCGTCGAGCCGGCCTTCGGTCAGATCAAGAGCGCGCGCGGCTTCAGGCAGTTCCTGATGCGCGGCCTCACGAATGTGAAGCCCGAATGGGCGATGATCTGCACCGCCCACAACCTCCTCAAGCTCCACAAGGCCGCCTGAGGAGGCTCAAGCCACATCACTCAAAATGAAACCGTCCCCGGGCCCATCTGACAACCTGCTCAAAAGCCGTTAGAGAGACGGGCTCCCAGAAGGAGCCGATGCGAGCATCGAGTAGCCGCCGTGTGCCGCCCGATCAGGGTTGAACCGTTGAATCCGGCCCACTGGGCGAAATCACGGGTGACGTTTCGAGACCTGGGACGAGCGCGACAGTGGCCGTCGGAGGCGACATCTCGGTCTGGTTCAGGCCGGACTGCTGGGCAGCCGGGGCTGAGCTGTCCAGAGGCGCAGCAGCGGGATCGGGCGACGTCGGCTCAAGTGGAGCCGAACGCTCAAATATCTCGGTCGGCGTAGGGATGCCCGAACGCTCGGGCTGGCTCCAAGGATTGCGCCAGGGGGTGAGCGTGTAGGCTGTGGGTCCGCGCTTATAGAGCATCGCATTGAGCGAGTCGGAATAGAAATTGGCCGCGTCTTCAAGCTCTTGACCGGAACGGATGATGCGCGGCGTCACCAGCATCAGCAGCTCGGTCTTGCCGCCCGAAACGCGGTCGGTGCGGAACACCGATCCGATAAAGGGGATATCCTTCAGGAAGGGCACACCCGTGTTCCCACGCGTGTAATTATCCTGCATCAGGCCGCCTATCACCGCCGTCGTGCCCTCGCGCACCGTCAGGGAGGTCTCGAGGCTGCGGTTCAGGATCAGCGGGCTACCGATGGCGGCATTGGGGTTGTCGGCCTGGCTTGAGACTTCCTGGAACACCTGAAGCTCGACACTGTCGCCGAACACCACGGGTTTCACGTCCAGGATCACGCCCGTCTGGCGATACTGCACGCTCTGAAGCACATCGGTGCTGCCGCCAACCTGGCTGTCGGAGGCGCGCTGCGAGGTGATAATTGGCACGTCCGTGCCAACCTGGATGCGCGCTTCGCCGCCAGAGCGCGCGACAATTCGAGGCGAGGACAGCACATTGATGTTGTTGTTGGAGGCGAACGCGTTCAGCGCCGCCGTGACGGTCCCATGATCATATTCGATCGACAGCCCGCCCGCGCTGAGGCCAAGGCCGCCAAGCGTGCCGCCCGAGATCAGACCCGTGTTCAGGGCTTCCTCGGCAAACCATTCCAGACCGAAACGCGTTTCGTCCGAGAGCGTCACCTCTGCGATTGTGATCTCAATAAGCACCTGCAGTGGCGGCACATCGAGTTGTTCGAACAGGCGGCGCGCACGCTCGAACTCGCTCGGCGTACCACGATAGAGCAGCCGGTTGCCGCCCGAATCTACGGTAATCCGCGTACCCCCTGAACCGGGAAGCGCCGCCGGGCTCGGATTGACCTGGGCGCGCTGCTGGGAGGGCGGCGCTCCCTCGCCTTGACCGCCGCCACTACCGGATGCGCTCGTGACTCCCACAACATTTGCGGCCTCGCCGGAAACCGACGCCGCGATGGCGCCCAGCTGTTCGGCGCTGGTGTTGCGCACCTGGTAGACAAAAACTTGCGTTTGGTCGCCAAGCGCCGACGGTTTATCGAGTTCGGAAACCCAGAACAGCGCACGTTCAAACGCTGCGGGAACGCTGGAGAATATCAGAAGCTGGTTGGTGAAAGGCACCGGCATGAAGTTGACGGCGCGGGAGATCGAACCTGACGACGACGCATTGGCCTGATAGCCTTCCGTCTGCAGCGCCTGAGTGACGGACGCGGCCAGCCGATCAGCGGCCCAGAACACCGGCTCGATGCGCGCGATCTGCGCCCCGGCGAGACGCGGTTGGTCTATGTCGGAAACGATCTGCGCCGCAGCCGTCACCTCGCGGGCGCGGCCGACGATGACAAGGGTGTTGATGTCCGGGCGCGCCGTAATGCGCACGCCGCCGAGATCCGGAAACGTCTCATCCAGAAGGGCTTTGACGGTGTTGGCGTCAATTGACTGCAGCTCGAAGAACTGGATCACGGGGCGTGACGCCTCAGGCGTATCCACAGTCGAGCGCGACCGTACAATCAGCGGGGCGCCGGCCATCAGGGAATCGTTCTTTGCGACTCGAACGACACCGTTTTCGATACTGACAGAGAGCCCGTAATCACGCAGCGCCATTTCGATCATGCCGAAGAAGGTACGCTCATCGACCTCGACGGCGCCACGCAGCGCGACGATGTTGCGCATCTCGGATACGCCGGGGCCCAGACTGTAGGGCACTTTGAGAATTTCATTGAAGACAGTATCGACAAACTGCGCCACCGGCTGCGGCGGTAGCGTGGCGCGCACCGTGTCCGTGTCAAACAGCGTGCTGATCTGCGAGGCGCTTTCCGGCCCGTCGTCGACCACGCCCGAGACGGACCTTTCAACCTGCGGGCCAGGAATGCGCTGAATGCTGGTGCGGCGTTGGTCGAGCACGCGTTCGGCCGCCGACCGGTTATCTGGAAGACTCGAAGGCTGCGCTGTTCCCATCTTCAGAGTGGGCGAGCTCTGGCAGGCGACAGCCGCCGCAAACGCGGGCAAGCTTGCAGCGAATCGCCAGGCGACGATCCGGCCGCCCGCGCTGGCGCTTTGCTTTACGTCCATGATCTCGACACCTTCAAAACATTACACTCGACACGCTTTCTTACCTCATCGGCCAAGGCCCACACCGCCCCTACTGCTTTTCGGCATCATAATTCCCCATCTTGCGCTTTTTTTGTCGCTCGGCCAGCTACCGATTGCCGGATGCGTCTTCACCAGCTTCCCCGCCAAAAAAGCGATACGCTTAGGGTCTCTCCGTCACGGTGCAGAATCACGGACTGGGCCTGAATAGCCTTGACGACCCAGCCGTCCCGGAACTCCTGCCCGACCCTCACTTCGCGCCTCGCCTCGTCCTCATCTCGGTCTACGACGATGAGACGCAGCGTCCGTCCGGACCCGACAATGGCGGTCAGGTCGCGCGTCAACTGTTCGTTGATGGGCGCGATCACCGCCGCAGCCGCGGCCCCGGCGTCAGCCGTCTCGCTCGCTTCCTCTCGCATGGTCGGCATGCCCAGACGAACAAAGGCCTGGCGGGCGACGCCCACCTGCAGGCCGGCGTGGTCAATCTGGGGCGCTGCCTGACTTCGCAGGGTTGCAATTGCTCCAATGTCCGCCGGCAAGGTCGCAGTGTACCACCCCCCCGCGACTGCGGCGGGCGCCCCGATCAACAGAGTCCAGACCCAAACCTGCACGGTGCGTACCTAACCCTGTCTTATTCTGGGTTGTCAGTGACCAGAGGCACCCGAACACGCAGCGCGAACGAAGGCGACGGTCCAGCATCGACCGAAACACCCAGAACACCGATGCTTTGCGGACCGTCCGATATGGATCGCATTAAGGCCAGAAACGAAGGCCAGTCAAACCGTCCCTGTAGCGCATAAACTTGGGTTTTGACTGAGCCGTCTCCAGCCGGGTCGCCCTGCGGGGCTACGCGGACATTAACCACGCCCCCCTGATTGGCCATGCGCTCAAGCTGTGCCTGAGCAGCTGCTCGCGCGATGGGCACGGTCGTCGCCGAAAACGCCATCGCTCGGGCTTTTTCCAGCTCTGCAGCCAGCCTCTCTTCTGCAAGACCCGGCGCCCGACGGGCGGCGCGGAATTCAAAGTTCTCGCGCTCGGCCCGGACCTGCGCTGCATCCAGACGCACGCGGTCCGACCATTCCATCGCTGTGATCGCGCCGAAAACTGCGCCACAGGCGGCAAGACCAGCCAACAGCGAACGCTCGCGGGGTGAAACTTTGATCCCCTCGATGCCAAAGGCCCGGAAGGCGCGGGACAACAGTGCATCGATCATCGCGGAGGACCCTCCGCACGCGCACCCGACGGCATGGCCTCCGGCGGTGTGGCTGGAACCGTAGGTGTAACGTTTCGCCGGACCACCCCGCCGTCGGCGATGGTCTCCCCGCATCCACCCTCGTCCATGACCGGACATATATCAGCGACGAACACGGCGTTGCCGGTCGCTGGATCAACCTGCGGCCGGACGTTGCTGATGAAATCGTTGCGTTCGAGCAGGCCGGCCACCTCCTCGATCGCGATCGTCGCGGGCAGTTTGGCCTCAAGACGCAGCTTGTTTTCCTCGACCGCCCAACGCAAAGGCGTCTCGCCGAACGATTTAAGCGCGCCAATAGCCGACGCGCTGACCAGCAGCGGGTTCGGCCGACGAAAATCGCTCGCCATCGCCTGTAGCGCACCACGTTCGGTGTCCATGACGTTGGTCCGGGCGACACCGGCAGCGCCCTTCAGCTGGTCGCGTTGCGCTGTCTCGTTGCGCAGCATGATCTCAAAACGCGCGCCCTGGGCAAGAAAGAACAGCGCAATAGCCGCGCTTGCCACGGCCGCGAACAGCGCACCCTGCTCTATCTTGTCCCACACCCGCGCTTCCACAACGACTGCCACCTTTTGCAGGTTTCTGATCGAGGCAGGCGGACGAGAGGGCAAAGGCGGCGTCAGCGGCGCTTGCTCGCCCACATCCCCCACGCTGTCGACAAAGGCTGACCACTGGTCAGGCGCGAAGGCGCGCCGCCGCCAGGTCGAAGCGATCAGTGTGAGATCGCGCCAGTACTGAGCCTCGAAGCCGTCATGAGTTTCGACTTGCCGCCACCCCCCGCCGACGTTCGTCAGCAAGGTCTCCGGCGCGATCCGCAGCGGATCATAGCCTCCCCGCGTTGCCATGAGTTCGCGAATGCGGGCGGCGTCCCACCACCAGATCCCATAGCCCAGAACGTTACGCTGGATCAGGAAGTCACTGTCGGGAAAGGGCGCATGCGCCTCGGCAATCAGCCGGACGGATCGATCAGCCTGAGCGCCCGACAGGCCCGTCGGACGCTGCACGAACTGATAACGGGCCATGCTGCGGCTGACGAGCACGCGATCCTTGCCCGCCACGCGCTCGGCCGGCCGACCGTCGGGGCGCACCAAGCCGGCCTCACCTAGCAGATAGGCGCCCGGCTTGGGGAAGGTTTTCGAGTTTGCCATCATTCTCGCTCTGATTGCTCGCTAGCTCGCCCGAACTGCCTAAACCGGACAAACCTGAGTCTAATAAGCTGGAACGACCGCGATAATAGGGGCGGTCCGCAGCAAACTCGGCTCTCGTCAGCCACGTCTCCCAGGTTTTGGAGGCCAACACTCCGCTTTCCGCCCATACTCTCAGCCGAAACCTGCGCGAGGGAAACGTATACAACCTTAACTCGTCTACTGGGGGGGAAACTCCCGTCACCCGTGCAATTTCATGCACGCCAAGCAAAGGCTGCACCTGGCGCGCCTCGATCACTTCGTCGGCCTCCTCCGCTGTCAAACCGAACCAGGCCCTCAGCGTCTCGCGCGACGCAGTGTTGATGTTGGAGAGCGAGAACATCAACGCCGACGTCGCAGTCTGGCCAACTCGCCGTCGCGCCGCAGGCGTCAGCCTCTCCTTCCAGCCAATCACGCCCCAGACTTCGGCGACCTCGGAAAGAGATCTATTTGGCGGGGGCGGCAAGCCGGCCTGCCTGTATTCGGGCGTTTCAGCACCATTTAGACGCCTGAGGTCATCCTGGTCCACAAAATCGGCGAGGGCTCCGGCCAGCTCCCGTGCGTCTCCCTCAGGCACACCGAGCGACTGCACATACCGCGAGATCGCGGATTCATCGATGGTGTTGAGGTCGAACATCCCCGCGTCGTCCTGGATACTCACCACCACAGTCATGTCGGTCGGCGCGGCAGGCGGCAGACGATAAGGCTGGCCGTCAAAGCGGATCCAGGTTTCAGCAGGCCTGTCGTTCTCGCTCTCATTGGGGTCGTCGACGCCAACGTTAGAGAAGCCGAACTCCTCGGCGCGCGAGATG
>JADKDU010000006.1 GCA_016714495.1 Hyphomonadaceae bacterium
GGCGAAGTTCGCCCTGGAGATCCGCGCCAGCACGCCCTCTCGATCGCCAGTCCGCTCCTCGTGGCGGTGATCTTTCGCGAGACGTTTGTCCCCGTCGGGGCGAAGCCTTTCGACATCCCCAGCCTCATGCAGCAGCATCTCGACACCGTGCTGCCCGGACTTCTGACGAGCCAACCATGAAACCGCAGCAGATCCTGATTGGCGCACTCCTGCTCGGCGCAGCTGGGCTCGGCGCTTTCCTTGCCTTCGGCGGCGGCGATGATCGCGGAGCTGTTCTTTCCGGTTATGTGGAGGGCGAGCCGCTCTATCCCGCCTCGCCGGTCGCCGGACGTCTTGTTGAACTCGGCGTGCAACGCGGCGATGTGGTGGCGCAGGGCGTCACACTTTTCGCCATCGATCCGGCCCAGTCACGGGCCGCGCGCGATTCTGCACTGGCGGAAACGGAAGCTGCAAAATCGTTGGCCGCGGACGCCAAACGCGGACAGCGCCCCGCAGAGCTTGGCGTCATCGAGGCTCAGCTCGCAGCCGCGCGCGCCGTTCTCAGCGAAGCTGATACATCGCTAAAGCGCGTGCAGCCGCTGGCCGAAGCCGGCGCGGCGTCACGCGCGCAACTCGACACTGCTGTCGCGGCCCGCGCCAAGGCCGCAGCGAATGTCCGCGCGATCGACAAGCAATTGCAAGCGGCGCGCCTCGGGGCCCGCGAGGATCAGGCGCGGGCCGCGCAGGATCGGGTGCGACAGGCGGAAGCAGTGCTGGGCGCAGCCGAAGCGCGGCTAACCGATCTGTCGCCGCAGGCGCCGGCTGCAGGCCGCATCGAGGACGTGTTTTTCCAGGCCGGCGAATGGGTGCCGGCAAACCAGCCCGTGTTGTCATTCATTCCCGATGATCGCGTGCGCCTGCGCTTCTTCGCGCCCCAGAATGGCATCGCAGCCTACGCTATTGGCGCGGAAGTGAGCTTTGCGTGCGATGGCTGCGCGAAGGATCTGAAAGCGAAGATCACCTACGTCTCCCCTCGCCCCGAATTCACCCCGCCGGTCATCTACAGCCGAGAGGCGCGCGATCGCATGGTGTTCCTGGTCGAAGCAGCGCCCGCCACAACCAAAGGCCTCACGCCAGGTCAGCCCATCGATGTCGCGCCCCTGAAGGCCGCTTCAAAATGAGCGCCGACCTGGCCATCGACGTGCAGGGCCTCAACAAGTCATTTGGCGACAAGCATGTCGTGAAGGACTTCTCGATCGAGGTTCCACGCGGTCGCATCACCGGCTTCCTGGGCCCCAATGGCTCAGGCAAGACGACCACGCTACGGATGTTGTGCGGCCTGCTCACGCCCGATAGCGGGGCTGGCAAATGCCTGGGCCTCGACATCGTCAAGCAGTCCGACCAGATCAAGCTGCGGGTCGGCTACATGACGCAGAAGTTCTCACTCTATGATGACCTGACGATCGAAGAAAACCTGATGTTCATGGCCCGCGTGCACGGGCTGAATCGCCGTCAGGAGCGGGTGAAAGGACGCGCTGGATCGCCTCGGCCTATACGAACGCCGCAAGCAGCTTGCCGGGAAACTCTCGGGCGGCTGGAAACAACGCATGGCGCTGGCGGCGACCACGCTGCATGAACCGGAGCTGCTATTATTGGATGAGCCGACAGCGGGCGTCGACCCGCAGGCGCGGCGCCAGTTCTGGGACGAGATCCACGCCCTGTCTGCGGCCGGGCTGACCGTGCTGGTCTCCACCCACTACATGGACGAGGCCGAACGCTGCCACGATATCGCGTACATCGCCTACGGCACGCTGATGGCGCGCGGAACGGCGAGCGAAATTCTCGCCAAGGTCGGCCTTGTGACTTGGGAAGGCGAAGGGCCGGGCGTCGATCGGCTGTCGCCAGAAATCGCGAAATTGCCCGGCGTCGAAGCCGCGGCGCCCTTCGGCGTTACGCTGCACGTGTCGGGCACGGACGAACATGCCGTCGATGCCGCGCTCCAGCCCTATCGCCGCGCGCCTTTCACATGGACGCGCACTCAGCCCACGCTTGAGGACGCTTTCATCCACCTGATGGGCTGGTCAGAGGACAACTTCCGATGATCGCCGCTTCGCGCAATGCCTGGGCGATGCGCATACTCGCAGTGCTGACCAAGGAATTCGTCCAGCTCACACGCGACAGGCTCACCTACGCGATGATACTGATGATTCCCGTCGTGCAGCTTTTGTTGTTCGGCTATGCGATCAACAACGAACCGCGCCATCTGCCGACCGCAGTTCTGGTGCAGGACAATTCAACTCTTGCACGCTCAACACTGGCCGCGTTCGTCAACACGCAATTCTTCGACATCACGCACGAAGCGCATTCAATCGAGGAGCTGGATAAGCTGTTGCGCGAAGGCAAGGTGCAGTTCGCCATTACCATTCCGGGGGATTTCACGCGTCGCGTGGCGCGGGGCGAGGGCGCACAGGTGTTGCTTGAAGCCGACGCAACAGACCCTTCTGCGACAGGCGCGGCGGTTACAGCGGCCAGCGGATTGCCAGCACAGGCGCTCGGCCACGACCTGCCCGGCGGCCTTGCCGCGCGCTCACCCCAGCCTCCACCGTTCGAAGTCGTCGTGCATCGCCGCTACAATCCCGAAAGCATAACCGCCTACAACATCGTACCCGGCCTGCTTGGCGTCATCCTGTCCATGACGCTGGTGATGATGACGGCTCTTTCGGTGACGCGCGAGACGGAGCGCGGCACGATGGAATCGCTTCTGGCGACGCCTGCACAGCCCATCGAAGTGATGATCGGCAAGCTCGCGCCTTATGTGATGGTCGGCGCGCTGCAGACCATCGTCATTCTGGTAATGGCGTCCGTACTTTTTCACGTGCCTATGGCAGGCGGATGGATCGCGCTCGTCACGGGCGTGTTGATGTTTATCACCGGATCGCTGGCGCTTGGTTTCCTTATTTCAACGGCTGCACGCACACAGCTTCAGGCGATGCAGATGTCGTTCTTCTACATGCTGCCTTCGATGCTGCTGTCCGGATTCATGTTTCCGTTTCGCGGCATGCCCGGCTGGGCGCAGGCGATCGGCGAGGCGATTCCCGTTACACACTTCCTCCGCGTCGTTCGTGGGGCGCTGCTGAAAGGCGAGGGCCTGACCACGTTGTGGCCAAGCCATGTCGCCCTTGGGATTTTTGTCTGCGTCGTCACGGCGCTGGCGATGCTGCGCTATCGTCGCACGCTCGACTAGGACATAAACTCATAAAGGGGGGGGGGGGGGGGGGGGGGGGGGGGGGGGGGGGGGGGGGGGGGGGGGGGGATTGCGCTGTTGTGGCGCGGGATTGCGTGACGGGCCCCAGCCGCCGCGCGGCCCGTGAGTTAGCCTAGTTGAGCTTCAACTCGCCCTCACCCTTCACGCCATCCCAGTACTTGATGCGCCTGGCGTGGACCTTGATCAGCACGAGACCAGGCGTGTCGACGCCCTCCTTGAACCACATGGCGAGATCCTTGGCCCAATGCTCTTCGAACTGCGCCTTGTCGCGGATCAGCTCCGCCTGGCCTTCAACGGTGGCGTAGAAGTGATGCTTGCCCGCGAAGGCAAGAGAGACGTTCGGGTCACGCCCGATCTCGCCGACCGTCCGGGTTTTCTCTTCGGTGAAGAACCAGTTGTCGCCGTCATACTCGACTTCGCCATTGTTGCTCATGAAACGGCAGGCGATTTCACCGCCCGCAGCATGAGTGGACAGCGAGGCGGTGTCGATGCCTTTCATCTTCTTCGCGAGATCGTGGAGCGTCAGTTCGGACATGGCGATTTCCTCGTTGGACTACCGCCGATGAACACGTGAGTTTGCGTGGCGTTCCTGACAGGAAACCCGTACGCAGAAGATGGATTTGCAGATGCTAGTTGGCCTGGCTATTCGGCGGCCTTCGCATCGACATTCCACACCCGGCGATGGAACGCCCAGGCGGTGGAGACGACTGTGTCGATATCCGAAAGCTTGGGCGTCCAGCCAAGTTCACGACGGACCTTGGTGGTGTCAGCATAGAGCGCAATGGCGTCGCCCGGGCGACGCGGGCACATCGTGACGGGAACCGGGCGGCCCGTCGCGCGCTCGACCGCCTGCAGCACTTCAAGCACCGTGTTGCGATTTCCCGAGCCGAGATTGAGCTGGAGGTTGCCCGAACCGGCGGCAAGACGGTTGGCGGCAAGGATGTGCGCTTCGGCCAGGTCGGTCACATGGATGAAGTCGCGAATGCAGGTGCCGTCGGGCGTTGGATAATCATTGCCGAACAGCTTCATCGGTCCGCCAAGACCGACAGCCGCTTTCAGAGCGTTCGGAATGAGGTGCGTTTCCGGATCGTGCTCTTCCCCGGTCTCGCCTTCAGGATCAGCGCCGGCGGCATTGAAATATCGCAGCGCCGCAAAATTTAGCCCATGCGCCTTGCTGATGTCTTCGAGGATCTGCTCGCACATCAGCTTGGTGCGGCCATAGACGCTGACCGGCTTCTTGGGCAAGTCCTCTGTCAGCGGCAAGCGTTCGGGGTCGCCATAGATCGCGCAGGTCGACGAGAAGACAAGGTTCTTCACCCCCTCTTCCAGCATCACCCTAACCAGGTTCAGCGTGCCGGCGACATTGTTGTCGTAGAAATGGGCGGGGTCCTTCTCGCCTTCCCCGACCTCGATCCGGGCTGCGAACTGCATCACGGCGCCGGGCTTGTACTCGCGGATCGCAGCGCGAACACCATCGGCGTTGCGGATATCGGCCCGGACCAGCGGCCCCCAGCGCACGGCATGTTCATGTCCCGAGCTGAGATCATCCAGGACAATCGGCTCCAGACCCGCCAGGCGGACAGCCTTGGCGGCGTGAGAGCCGATATAACCGGCCCCGCCAGCAATCAGGATACGTTGAAGGGTCATGCACGCGCCTCGTGTTGACGCTGTTTATGCAAGGCGCGTGCTGGGATGAACAGGGTTAACTGGCCGAGATTGACATGAGATTGCAGGCCCGCGAAGCGTGGGGCAGCAGATTGGTAAACCCCGCCCATGACCTTCACCCTCCCCGCGCCCACCGCCGCCGAGCGGAACCAGCTGGCGAAGCTGTTTGCGAGCATCGCCTCGCAGGCGGGTGTTGTCGTGATGGAAGTCTATGAAAGCGCCTTCGAGACGCGCACCAAGGCGGACTACAGCCCCGTGTCCGACGCGGACGAGCGGGCCGAGGAAATCATCCTCGCGCGCCTGGAAGAAGCGCTGCCCGGCGTGCCCGTGCTGGCCGAAGAGCGCGCCGCGCGCGAAGGGCTGGCCGAAAAAGTGGCCGAAGCTTTCCTGCTTGTTGACCCAGTCGATGGCACCAAGGAGTTCGTGCAGCGCAAAGGCGATTTCACGGTCAACATCGCCCTGATCTGCGGCGGCAAGCCGATGGCCGGCTGCGTCTACGCGCCGGCCCGGCGCGAGATGTATTTCGGCGGCGCGGACGCACGCCTGATCGAGGCGTTCGCACCGGGCGAGATGTTGCGCGAAGGCCGCCTGCTGAAAACACGCGCCTATCCCGCCGAAGGCCTGACGGCGATGATATCGTCCTCGCATCTGGACGAACGAACCAAGGCATTCCTCGCGGACCATAAAATCGCATCGCAGACCGCTATCGGCTCCTCGCTAAAGTTCTGCTGGCTGGCGGCCGGCAAGGCTGACGTCTGTCCCCGCTGGGGGCCGACGATGGAGTGGGACACTGCAGCAGGCCACGCTGTGCTGAACGCAGCGGGCGGACAAATGCTCAAGCCTGACGGATCGCCTTTCACCTACGGCAACGGGACCGAGGGGTTCCGGAACGGGCCGTTCGTGGCGTGGGGCGGCGAGCCGGTCTAGCCTTTCGCGCCTGCTTGGTGCAGGACACGCCGTCCACAAATCTCACGAGCCTCGCCATGACCGATACGCTGCCCGACCGCCTCAGCCAGAACCCGAAGAGCCCTTATTACAACAAGGAACTGCTCGAGCGCGGCATCGGCATCCGCTTCAACGGGCAGGAAAAGACAAATGTCTGGGAATACTGCGTCAGCGAGGGCTGGGTGCGCGTGGTCGCCGGCGTCGCGATGGACCGCAAGGGAAATCCAATGACGATGCTGCTCAAAGGCGCGGTGGAGCCCTATGTCGACGGCCGCCCCACGGAATAACTACGCGCGGAGCGTATCGAGAAAGCGGCTGAAGATCTGCAGGCCTTTCTCGATTTCCGACACGGCGAGGAATTCGTCGGGCTGGTGAGCCTGATCGATCGAGCCTGGCCCGCAGATGACCGCCGGAAATCCCGCACGCTGAAACTGCCCGGCCTCTGTCGCAAACGCCGCAACGCGCAGCGTGTTGTCGCCGGTCAGCGCGCGAATGAATTGTTCAGCCGCGCTGTCACGGTCGACCTTGAGCGGCGGAGCGTTGGCGCGCAGCTCGACCGTCACGCCGCATTCGGGGCCGCGAGCCGCAAGCTTCGCGTGGACGCGTTCGACTTCAGCGAAAAACGGCGCCAGCAACGCATCGGGATTGTTCCCCGGAACAGTCCGCACGTCGAACACGAACCTGCACTCGCGCGCGAGAATGTTCGGAGCAGTGCCGCCACCGATCTCGCCAACAGTGATTGTCGTCCATGAAGGATCGAAATCCGACGACGTGGGCGCATTCGCTTCCTGCTCGCGCGCGATGCGGCGCAGGACGGCGAGAAGATCGAGCGCTTCATGAATGGCGGAAGCGCCAAGACGCGGATCGGATGAATGCGCCGCCCTGCCGGTAATGCGCACCTCGTAATCGCGGATGCCCTTATGGGCGGACAATACGCCCCACAATGTCGGCTCGCCAACCCACACCACGCTGGGCGCCGAACCGCTCGCGGCGATCTTCGCGATCATCGGCTCAACGCCGGCGCAACCAACTTCCTCGTCATACGAGAAAGCAAAGTGCACCGGCTTATTCAGCGGCATCTTTGCGATCGTCTCTGCATGCGCGAGGGCGAGCGCGAGAAAGCCCTTCATGTCGCAGGAACCACGCCCGAACCATTTTTCGTCGCGCTCAATCAGGTCCCACGGATTGGTCGACCAGGGTTGACCATCGACCGGCACGACATCCGTGTGGCCGGACAGGACGATGCCGCCGGACCGGTCTGGACCGAAACGCGCCCACAGGTTCGATTTGCGGCCATCCTCGCTGGGCGCGCGGACAAGTTCGGCGCCGAGCGGGCGAAGGAAATCCTCGACCCACGCGATCAGGGGTAGGTTGGAATCGCGCGAAGTCGTGTCAAACGAGACGAGGCGCGTGAGAATGTCACGGACGGAAGCGATCGAGGTCATCGGACAAGGCTAGCCGATCAGGCCCGCCGCGCCATAGACTTTCGCGATCAAAACCTTATGGCGGGCGAATGATCGAGTTTCACGCAGGCATTGGGCCCGACAGCCAGGCCGTCGGCATCGCACTTGAGGAAATGTTCCTCGATTATGTGCTCGCCCCTGCCCGCGCCCCCGTACCGGTTACGGTGGTCGGCCAGGCGCGACTGCCGGGCATGAACAACATCCTGCTGGCGCTGGCGCGCAAGACCAACCATTTCCTGCCGGATGCCGCAGCCGCGGCGCCCTGGATGGCCAAGACGCCGCCCGGCCTGGACAAGCTTGAGACAGAACTCGACGGACGCGATTTCATATTCGGCGCATACACGATCGCGGACATGGCGATGTATCCCCACGTCATGCAGCAGCGAGAGAAACTGTCAGCCTTTCCCAACGTCGCACGATGGGAACACCGCATGCGCCTGCGCCCGGAAGTTGGACGCGGCATGGGCGCCGTTTCGCGCTGACCTATTGCGGCGGAGCGAGCGGACCCGAAGGACCTCCCGGAGGACCGAAATCCTCGAGCTTCACCTGATAGATCACCGTCGCGCCCGGAGGCACGCGCCCGTCGCCTTCATCGCCGTAAAGCAGCGAAGCGGGCATGCGCACCATCCAGTGATCGCCCTTGTGCATCAGCTTGAGAAGCTCGTTCCAGCCTGACGTCACGCCCGCCACCGGCAAACCAACCGGCGAGCCGGCGTCAAACGTCGAGACGACAATGCTGCGATGACGAACGTCTTCAGCTGTGTCGCCCTCTTCCTTGTCGACCGTTTCGAGACGGCCTTCGAAATTGACGACGGCGACATCAGCGTCGGTCGGCGAAGGGCCATCAGCGGGTCCGGACTGCACAACCATGTACTCAAGGCCGGACGGGCGGCGAACGATGTCCGGGGATTCGGTGGGCCATGGCGTAACCTTGGTCCACGGATCGGGAATCACGTTGAGCAGCTCGACCTGGAACATGATGTCGGCGTTCGGCGGAATGTCCGAACCGGCGCCACGCTCGCCATACCCTTCGGCGGCAGGGATCCAGAACATGAACATGTCGCCCGTTTGCATCTTCTGCAAGCCGTCTTTCCAGCCCTTGATCAACCCGTTCAGGTTGAACGTCGCGCTTTCGTTGCGCTGATAGGAGCTGTCGAAGATGAAGCCGTTGGCAGCCAGACGGCCGTCATAGTTCACCTCGACCTGATCTGTCGGTCCCGGGAACGGGCCTTTGCCCTCGCCCTTGCGGAGCACGATGTATTCGACGCCCGAGGGCAGCTTCTGGATCTCGGAGAAGCTGTGATTCCACGGCAGCAGCGTGTCCCACGGCTTGGCCGGATCGACCTTCGCCGAAGGGCCGCAGGCGCTGAGGGCCAGCGCTGTAATGGCGGCAAGCACGATACGGAACATGCATGGACTCCCTTTTAGTGCCCGCCTGTTAGCACCGACCCGCGGATGATGCGAGAGGCCGGTCCTGACGATCCTGTCAGCGGCTTATGTATGGGGTCTGGGCGGGAACCCGGCGCTGGTCAGAGCGTCGATGATTTCCTGGGTGTGCCGGGCGTCGCGGGTTTCGATCGTAATGTCGAATTCCGCGCCCTTGGCCGGCACATCCAGCGCCAAACGGTTGTGGTTCACTTCGATAATGTTGCCGCCATTGTCGCCGATCACGGTTGAGACGCTGGCCAGCAGGCCGGGCTGATCATTGCCGATGATGCGGATCGACGTGATGCGCTTTTCGCGCACCAGCGAGCGGGTCAACACCGAGGCCAGCAGGCGCGTGTCGATATTGCCGCCCGACAGGATCACAACCACCTTGCGGTTGCGAAACAGCTCCGGCTCGGCCAGCAGCGCCGCCAGCCCCGCAGCGCCCGCGCCCTCGGCAACCGTCTTCTCGACCGTGACGAACAGCGTCACGGCGCGCTCGAGCGCGTCTTCCTCGACGACGATCACCTTTTCCATCAGCTGGCGCAGGATCTGCGCCGTGAGACGGCCAACCTTCTTCACCGCGATCCCTTCGGCGATCGTGGCGCCGCCGACCTTGGCTTCCTCACCACGCAATTCGGCCGACAGAGAGGGATAAAGCGCAGGCTCGACGCCATAGATGGCCACCGCCGGACGACGTGACTTGATCGCCGTCGCAATGCCAGCCGACAGCCCGCCGCCGCCGACCGACACGACCACGGCATCAAAATCGGCAAGCTCATCCATGATCTCGAGCCCGATCGTGCCCTGCCCGGCGATCACATGCGGATCATCGAACGGATGCACGAAGGTCAGCCCCTGGCTCTTCTCCAGCCCACGCGCATGCGCGTCGGCGTCGGCCAGCGTGTCGCCGTGGATGATCACATTCGCCCCGAAATTGCGCGTGTGCTCCACCTTCACGAAGGGCGTGCCCTTTGGCATAACAATGGTCGAAGGAATGCCAAGGCGCGAGGCATGATAGGCGACGCCCTGCGCATGGTTGCCGGCCGACATGGCGACAACGCCGGCGGCCTTCTCGGAATTCGACAGCGAGAGAAGCTTGTTCAGCGCGCCGCGCTCCTTGAACGAGGCGGTGAACTGAAGGTTCTCGAACTTGATCCAGACCTGCGCGCCGGTGATCTCCGACAGTGTGCGGGAATAGCGCAGCGGCGTGTTTTCAACCTTGCCGGCAATCGCCTTGGCGGCCGCTTCGATGTCAGCCATCGTCACCGGCGGCGACGGGGCGGTTTCAGCGACGGAGACAGGCTTGGCGCTCACGGGACGCGTCCTTTGCATTAAGGGGCGCACCTATAGCCGGTTTTCGTTAAGGGGAAAGGCCGGAAGGGTTCCCGCCAGCCCGCTAGGCAGCCCTGTCCTGCGGCGCAACGAGCCCGCGGGCGATGTCCAGACGGCGCATGGCCTTGGCCGGCCACTGCCTGGCCCGGCCAACCGGCAGGCTTTCCACCAGCGCGCGCATCTGGAACTGGGCCGCCTTGAAGACCGACGACAGGCCCGGACGGCCGATGAAGCCAGACCCGATCGGGCGGGCGTAATTGGCGAAGGTTTCCTTGAACTTATAGTCGCCAGGCCCGAGATCCATTTCGGTGAAACCCGCCGCAGCCGCCGCCTTGATCGCCTCGGCGAAGAGGATGATGCCCGGCGAATAGTCGCCGAATTTGTGATCGTAGGCGACGAACCATGCATGCAGCGCCTTTTGCGCACGCAAACAGAACAGCACCGCGATCGGCTGACCGCTCACGCGCAGAACGAACATCGCGCCGCCGAAATGAGGATCGGAGGCGGGCGCGGCAAAAGCTTCGCGCACCACGCCATCGATCCAGCCATGTTCAAAAATGTCAGTGACGCCGGTGCGGCGCATCTGCTCGCGCTTCCACGTTAGCAGCGTTTCGAACGCGGCCTGGTCAGTCGAGAACGGCTCGAATGAGACCGCCCCGCTTGCATGATCGCGCGCCAGCTTCGACAGGCGCTTGCGCGCGCGCGAGACGATCTTCGATCCCGCTGCACGCCGGTCGGCGCTCCAGCCATCCCAGCCATTTGCGAACCGCGCCACATGACCGACATCCTCGGTCAGCAAGCATGCGCCAACCGCATTGTCCTTGAGCCCCGCCGTCAGATCGATGCGAGCAACGCCCAGCGCCTTTGCAGCCAGCGAGACGTCGATATCCGCCGGCCCCGCCACGGCCTGATAGTCGCACACCGGCCCGCCCACCGGCATCGCGGCATGCGGACCTACGCCCTGCACCGCCAGAAAGCCTGCCGCGCCGCCATCGTCACGACGCCAGATCGCGACACGCACATCCGGCCGGCGCCGCGCGACAACGCGAACCCAGTCCGGCGTCAGATACGGGCTCGTCAGCGCCGGATCGCCGGCCAGCAGCGCGCGCCAGATGGCGACGTCGCCGTCCGCAAGGACGAGAGGGCTAATCGTGTCGACCCGCATGAAAGGCGAAAATCCTGCGCTTGGCGCCAGACACTTGCAGAAAAGGCATGAAGTTTGGTGAATGGCGGGCGGTTAATTTCCGTGGAAGGAATAGGCCGGTCCCCGTCACGGCGCCCGTCCTGCATCAGGCAGCCAGGCCGCGGGTGAAGACCGGCCAGGACACGCGATCATGCTGACCAGACTCCAGATTCTACGCGGTTTTGCGGCCTATATGGTCGTGCTGCTGCACTGGGGCGACGTTGTCCGCGCTGAAACAGATTACTTCGTGCCGATGAACAATCTCGGGAATTTCGGCGTCGACCTTTTCTTCGTCGTGAGCGGCTTCGTGATGGTTTACGTGGCCGGACGAAAAGCCTCGCCCGGCCGATTCATCTTCGAGCGCATCGCGCGCATCGTCCCGCTCTACTGGATCGCAACGCTCGCCATCGTCGCCGCACAGGCGTTCCGGCCCTGGTTGTTTGCAAAATCGCTTGTGACGCCCGAGACGATCCTGTCATCGCTGTTTTTCATTCCTGCCGACAACGCAGTCGGCTCCCTTGAACCGATCCTGTTCGTAGGCTGGACGCTGAATCTGGAGATGGTTTTCTACGCCCTGTTCGCGCTCTCGATGTTCGGACCGAAAGCCTGGCGCGTTCCGCTGGTGCTCGGCCTCATCACAATCGTTTACGCGATCGGCGTCATGTTCTCCGCTGACCATGTGATCAGCTTCTACGGCAATCCGATCCTCTTCGAATTTGCGGCCGGCTGCGTGCTCGGATCGCTGGTCACTGAACCAACGCGCTTCCCCGCCCTCTCCCGGCTTTCGGGGTGGGCCTATATCGCCGCAGGCCTCGCCCTGCTCGTCGCAAACGAATTCTTTCTCCCCTCCTTCGACAACAGGTTCATCCGCTGGGGCATACCTGCCTCGCTTATCGTGACAGGCGTGATCGTTCTGGATCTGAAGCAGCCGATCAAGCCCGCCGGGCTGCTCGTGTCGCTCGGAGATTCGAGCTATTCTGCCTATCTCCTGCACTGGTTCGTGCTTGCTGCGTGTTCGCTGCTGATCATGCCGCTGATGGGCGGCTCGCTGATAGGCGTCATCCTCACCTATCCTGTCGTGATCGGCATCACAGCCCTGCTCAGCACTTTCAGCTACCGGCTGATCGAAATTCCCGCTCGCGACTTCCTGCGCCGCCGCTTTCCCCCCAAGCGTACGAAGGCGATAGCCGAAACGGGCTGACGGTCACCTCTTTTTCTGACGCGCGTCCATGTCGGCGATCATCTGGCGTTCCGGTCTTTTCGCCGGGATACATGAGCATCATCAAACGCATGGAAATCTCCCTTTCATGCGTCAGGACGTGCGGACCCAGCCGGCGCCGACATTTCGCTCCGCTCTCTTCTCTGAGCCCTTTGCGGAAAAGAAGGTCTTAAAACAAACGCCCCGGCCTTGCGGGCCGGGGCGCTGCAATCTTCAGTCGATCAGCCCGGAGCGGTTACTGACCGCCATTCGAGCTGGCCGGCGCCGAGGCGCGCATCGCCCGCATCATGGCCAGAACCTTTTCCAGTTCCGGTTGATCGATACCGCCATCCTTGTTGGCGTCGGCCATCTCGAAAGCGCCGGGACGTTGCGCCAGCGCGGCGAACTGACCGCGGAGTTCGGCCTTCTCGAGCTTGCCGTCGATGTTGTCGTCCATCATGCCCATCAGACGGGTTTTCTGCATGAGCTGGTCATTGTTCGTCTGGTTTGCGGCGGTCTCGTCTTTCCAGCGGTAGCGCAGCGAGGTGTAGAACATTTCCTCGAACGACTGGTCGCCCCACACGATTTCCTTGTTCGGATCCGGGTTGGCCGGGTTCCGTTTCGAGTTGTCGTAGACGTAGGTCGCGATCACTTTCGAGCCGGCCTTGATCGGGATCGGTTTCGCAAACTCGTACATGCGCTGCCAGTTGAAGTCATAGAACGGTACGTTGAGGATCGTCTCCTGCTTGCCGTCGGGATAGCGGATCTCAAGTTTCGAATACGTGCCGCGATAGTGAGCGTGCACGACGGCGGTGTGCAGGATCGCATCCTTCGGGAAGTCGAAGTAGGCGATTTCCTTGTGCGCGCCAGTATTGGCCGGGATCTTGATGAACTGATCGACGAGCGGCATTTCGCGCATCATCAGGTCAGGCTTCTCGCCGTCCTTGTAGAAGTAGAGGCCGATCTGTTCGGCCGACACGGCTTCCTTGCCATACGGCGTATAGTGCATCTGGAAGGCGAGTTGACCGCCCGGCGGAATGTACGTGCCCATGCCTTTCGGGTTGACGACCGATTCCATGCCGACCGTGTAGCCGCCAACCGACGACGACCAGTTCTGCATGCCCTTGTCCGTCTCGCCTTCCTTGATGAAGCCCGAGAGGATGTGGTGCACGGCCTGACGCTGCGAGACTTTCGCCGTCGAGGCCTTCAGCCAGCGGCCTTCGCTCAGCGGGTTGTTGACGATCGGATACTGGTAATCCACGACGCCGGTCGCCGGCACGGTGTATTTCGGAATGTCGACGATCAGGTCAGGCTTGCCCAGCGGCCATTCCGGGGCAACGTGCCTCACTTGAGCCAGCGTGTCGGCGCCATCGCCACGCGGCGCGCCGGCTTCGATCCAGTTGATCAGCGTCTTGATCTGCTCGCCCGAAAGCGACTTGTCGTCCTTGAACTTGCCAACGTGGCGATCCGGATCCCAAGGCGGCATGCGGTCGGTGCGGACGGCTTCGCGGATCATCGGCGCGAACGTCTTCACTTTCTCATAGCCGTCGAAGCCGAACGGAGCGATGCCGCCTTCCTGGTGGCAGGCGACGCACTTCTGTTCGATCAACGGCGCGATGGTGTTGGCGTAGGAGATCTTGGCGAACTCGGCCTTGCGGGCCGGAGCGCGGTCCGGGAAGCTGATCAGCGCGCCAGTGACAGCAGCCGAAGCAGCGGTCGGGGCCTTGCCGCCAACAACCGCCTCGATCGCATCAGCCGAGAGCGGGCCGTGATAAGCGATCTTCCAGGTTTTCGGATCGATGACGAAAGCTTCGGTGACGCGCGTTGCGCCGATCTGGCCGCCGACCAGTTGGAGGTCGTCTTCGAGAACCGGAACCGTGATGCCGTTCTTCGCTGCGTCAGCGAGGATCGCTTCGCGCGTGTCGCCCGGGTTGGAGTTCATCATCATGAACTCAACGCCCTTGGCTTTGTAAGCTGCCTCTAGCTTGGCCAGCTCCGGCGCGATCTTCGCGACGTCCGGGCTGCCAACGCCGTGCATCACCAGAACGACAGCCGAGGCGTCCTTAAGGCGATAGAGTTCGTGAGCGTAGCCATCCGATGAAACGAGGCGGAAATTGTCGACACGCGCAGGCAGCTGGGCCATCGGGGTCGCGACCGCCGTGCTGGCGGCGACATCGGCAACCGGCCCTTGCTGGGCGCAGCTGGCGGCGGAAATGGCCATCACGAGGCCAATAGCGGTAAGCGTCAGGGAGCGTTTCATTGCGCGGTTTCCTCCAGCGTCGTATCAGGCGGCGACAGTGCCCATATGCTTAGACACCGTCAAGTTGTCGCACACGTGATCACCTAAAGTTGTTAACGTTTGGTGGCGTCAAGCGGCCGAAAGGCCGGGAACACCGTCTGCAGGATCGTGCTCAGCGACCCAATGCCCAGGCGCTGCTTCGACAAGCGCCGGCCGGTAGTAAGGCGCCTGATCGGTCAGCTTGGATTTCATGAACCTCAGGCTGGCGCGCGGATCGAGGGGCGATGGCAAGTCGCCGTGCAGCTTGACCTTCACCCTGCTCCGCTCGCGAACTGGATCAGGCGACGGCACGGCCGACAACAGCGCCTTTGTGTAGGGATGCAACGGATTGGAGAACAATACGTCACGCGACGCCGTCTCCACCACGCGCCCGAGATAGAGCACCATCACCCGGTGACAGATCTCCCGGACGACCGAAAGGTCATGGCTGATGAACATCATCGCCAGCCCGAATTCCTTCTGCAGGTCGATCAGCAGGTCCAGGATCTGCGCCTGCACCGACACGTCCAGCGCCGACACCGCTTCGTCGCACACCACCAGCTTCGGCCGCAGGATCATCGCCCGCGCAATCCCCACCCGCTGGTTCTGCCCGCCGGATAATTCATGCGGATAGCGGTTCACCAGGTTCGGATCGAGATCCATGCGCTGCATGATCTCGCGCGCCGCCGCTTCCCTGCCTTTGGCGTCGACCTCGGGCCGGAACACCGTCAGGGGCTCTGCGATCGACTGGCCGATCGTCATGCGGGGATCGAGGCTCGCCAGCGGATCCTGGAAGACGATCTGCAATTCCTGCCGCAGCGGCTGCATTTCGCTGCGCGAGGCCTGCGCGATATTCCGTCCCAGCCACGCCACCGATCCGGCCGACGGATCGAGCAGTTTCAACACGCCCCGCGCCAGCGTCGACTTCCCGCAGCCGCTCTCGCCAACAACGCCCACTGTCTCGCCCGGCCGCAGCGACAGGCTCACCCCGTCCACCGCCCGCAGCGGCACGCGCTTGCCAAACAACCCGCCCGGCACGCTCACCGGGAACGTCACATGCAGGTCGTCCACTTCAAGTATCGGCGTCACCTCTTTCGGCGGCGGCGCTCCAATCGACGGGCGCGATCCGCGATCCGTGCGATCCATCCGCGGCATCGCATCGAGCAACATGCGCGTATAGGCATGCTGAGGCGCTGCGAACACGGCGTCGACCTCGCCCCGCTCCACCGCCTCGCCATAACGCATAACCACCACGCGATCCGCCATGCGGGCGATCACGCCCATGTCGTGCGTGATCAGCACCAGCCCCGCGCCAATCTCGCGCTTCAGCTCGTCCATCAGGTCGAGCACCTGCGCCTGCACCGTCACGTCGAGCGCCGTGGTCGGCTCGTCCGCCAGCAACACCTGCGGCTCGCACAGCATGGCCGACGCGATCATCACGCGCTGACGCATTCCGCCCGACAGCTCATGCGGAAACTGATGCAGCCGCCGTTTCGCCTCGGGAATGCGCACGCGCTCCAGCCAGTCGATGATCCGCCTCTCGGCCTCCGCGCCCTTCATCTTCTTGTGCCGCGCCAGCACCTCCGCCATCTGCGCGCCGACCGTCATATGTGACGTCAGCGACGTCAGCGGATCCTGGAAGATCATCGCCATCCGCGCGCCGCGAATGTCGTTGAGCTGCTTGCGATCCAGCCCCGTCATCTCGACGCCGTCGAACCTGATCGAGCCCTCGACGATCCCGTTCGCAGCCGTGAGGCCCATTGCCGCCAGCACGGTCTGACTCTTGCCCGACCCGCTCTCGCCCACGAGCCCGAGGCATTCGCCCCGCGCCACATCGAACGACAGCTTCTTCACCGCTTCAACGCGCCCGTCCTGCGTCTCGAACGACACCGACAGGTCGCGAATATCGAGAATGGGCTGGCGAGCGGGAGCTTGGGACAAGGATGTACTCATGTTCGCGGCGGAGCAGCCTATCATATTGATATAGTTCGGATTGGAAGCTAGCTTTTTCGCCGCAGGAACATGGCCTGGTTCACTGCCCTATCGTTCCGGATGGAATGAAAACACAACACTGGGCCATTCGGGGAACGTGAAATGAACCGCTATGTGATTTCGGGCTGCGCGCTTGTGGCTTTGGCCTTGAGCCATGCGCCTGCTGTCAGCGCGCAGGCCCCACAGGCTACGCCCATTGCTGGACGCAACAGCCTTGGCCAACCCAATCTTGAAGGAAACTGGGTCAGCGCCACGATTACTCCTCAGGCCCGCTTGCCCGAATTCGGCGAGCGCGGCGCCTATACGCCTCAGGAAGTCGCAGAGATCGAAGGAACCGCTCTGCGCCGAGCCGAAGCCGGCGACCAACGCACGGACCCGAACTCAGGCCCCCCGCCGGGCGGCCCGGGCGTCGACATCGGCGCCTATAACAGAGCCTGGCTCGACCCCGGTCTTTCCCTGATGCGCGTTCGGGGCGAGCCACGCAATTCGCTGATTCGAACATCGGATGGCCTGCCTCCGCTGCCTAAGGCCGGCGCGAAGATCACCGACACAGGACTTGCCGAAATCAAGCGGCTGCGTGAGGCGACCACTCTTCGCATCGGCTTCAACATCAGTGAAGACGGCAACGTTCTGGGCAGTCCGGATGTCGATCAGTATACGGAAAACCCCGAGAACCGGAGTCTTGCCGAGCGTTGCATTGCCTTTGGGCGCAATGGCGGCGCGCCGATGTTTCCGAATGGCGCCTATAACAACCATACCAAGATTGTGCAGGGCCCTGACCATGTCGCGATCATGGTCGAAATGGTGCACGACACCCGCATCGTCCGCCTCAACGATCGCAAACATCTGCCTTCAAACATCCGCCCATACTTTGGCGACTCCGTCGGCTGGTATGAAGGTGAGGCCCTCGTCATCGAGACGACGAATATCCCAAAATCGCAGGCTTTCTTCGGATCGTGGGAGAATCTCAAAGTCACCGAACGCTTGAACCGCACCCCGGACAACCGGCTGGCCTATTCATTCACAATCGAGGATCCGACAATCTGGGACAAGCCGTGGAGCGGTGAATACGAATTCGCACCCTTAGGCGCTGACCTTTATGAATACGCCTGCCATGAGGGCAACTACGCCATGCCAGGCATTCTGGCCGGATCGCGCGTCGAGGACGCCACAAGAGGCGCGAAACCCGGCATCACACGCGCACCGCGATAGCCGGCTTATGGTTTGACGACGTCATGCGGGCAGGCCGATCGCGGCCTGCCCGCATTCCTTTAACGGTCCGTCACTTCGCGTGCTCCGGCGCCATCACGAAGCCGTTCTGGTTTGGCATTTTGACGGCCGGCAGGGTGGTGCGGTCAACAATGAGCGCCTCGTCGATGATCCCGTTCGCGCGAAGCAGATAAGCGGTCAGCGCGTAGGCCTCATCGTTCGACAGCGACTTGGGCGCGTTATAAGGCATCGCCCGGCGTATATAATCGAAGACGATCGTTGCATGCGGCCAGTAGCTGCCGAGCGTCCTGACGGGCTGCGCAGTTGCAAGCGAACCCATCCCGCCGATCAACGGCGTAAGCCGGGTATCCGTTTCAGCCCCCGTTGCGCCATGGCAGGCAGCACATTTCTGCTTGTAGACAATCAGGCCTTGAGCGCTTGAGCCCGACCCCGCCGGAAGATTCGACCCATCGACCAGGATGGACGTGTCCCAGAACGCCAGTTCCGCTTCGGTCATGGCCTGACCCAAGTTCGGGGCCGGATGCGCAACCGGCTTCGTCTGCGTGGCGCATCCGCTCGTCAGCAGCAGTCCTGCAGCCAACGCAAATCTACATGCGGACATTGGCGACCTCCCCTGTTTGCGCCACAGCCCAGGGCTGGATGCCGTTGTAGTGGTAAGCGCCGATTTCGCCATAACGCGCGATCGCAACCTCGTGCGTCGGCTGGACGTTTCCACGATCGTCAATGGCGCGGCTTGCCAGAGTCGCAGGCCCTCCCGTCCACGACCACGGAATGCGGAATCGCGTCAGGCATTTGGGCAGGACCGGGCCCGACAGCTCCGCATCGGCCCAGCTTTTTCCGCCATCAGCCGTCACTTCGACCCGACGTATGGCGCCATGCCCGCTCCAGGCGAGACCCGACACCTCATATACGCCCGGCTGGGCCAGCTTCATGCTGACAGAGGGATGCGTGATGAGAGATTTGACGTCCATGAGCAGCGTGTATTTGAGCGCACGCCCATCAGCCATAAGATCAGTGTATTGACCCGTCTCGTCGCGGGAATCGCCAGGCTCGCTGACAACCTTGATCCGGTGGACCCATTTCACATTGACGCTGCCTTCGCATCCGGGAACGAGAAGTCGCATCGGATAGCCCTGCTCCGGCCTTATCCGTTCGCCATTCTGGTAGAGCGCCACGATCACATCATCGAGCGCTGTCTCCAGCGGAATGGAGCGAACCATCGAAGACGCCTCGGCGCCCTCCGCGATGATCCAGGACGCGCCGTCCGCCAGACCTGTTTCATCCAGCAGATGCGACAGCTTGATGCCGGTCCACTCCGAGCACGACACCAGACCATGGATTTGGCCAACGCTTGTCTGCGGTACATTCCGCTTGGCGGCGCCGCTATTGCCCGAGCATTCGATGAATCTGATCACCGACGTCATCGGGTAGCGCGCCAGCGCAGACATGTCCCAGGCCAGCGGTTTGCGCACAAGGCCGTGGATCAGAAGGCGATGAGCGTCGGGATTGATATCCGGCACGCTCGAATGGTGACGCTCGAAGTGGAGCCCGTTCGGCGTGATCATGCCGTTCAGTTTTTCAAGCGGCGTCCGCGTCGAGCCGACGCTGGGGAAAAGCGGGTTGGGCTGTCCGGTGAGCCGTTTCACACCCTCCTCGAATTTCGAGGGCTGCCCATATCCGCTCAGCCCCGCGCCTTGCCGCGTCATCCAGTCCGGACGTTTGGGCAGCGCCGTCTGCGCGCTGGCTTGTCCCGCGACGCCAAGGGCGCCGGCAAGCGTCAACCCTTGGGTTAGGAACAACCGGCGATGGAGCAGCCCATTGCCAGCCACCTGTTCAGGTTCGTCTGCCGCGTCCGTCTTGTCCCCACTCATGCTCTCTCCCCGCTCGGCTGTTATGCTTCTGCTACAATCTGCTCTTTTGCTGATCCGATTCCAACCCTCCAATATCGGCAGTTAGCGAATGTCGCCGCGTTCGGCGCCCCTACCCCGCACCCTTGGCCAGCAATGCATCGATCTCTGAGGCGAACGGCATCGTCTTCGTAAACTCGAACGCGCCCGCGTCAGCCATTTCTTTGGCGGCGCCGATCATCGCGCTCATGGCCACGGCGTGCATCATGCCGCCTGTCGAGATGCGCTTCACGCCGAGCGCCCCTACCTGTCCCACCGTCAGCATTTCCTTGCGCGGTCCGCGCATGATGTTGAACGGTCGGTCGATAGACCGGCAGACTTCCCGGACTTCGTCGGCTGTGTTGAGACCCGGTGCGAACAGCACATCAGCTCCCGCTTCCTGATAGGCCTGCAGACGCCGAATGGTATCCGCCAGATCGGCGCGGCCATTGAGATAGTTCTCCGCCCGCGCGCACAGCATGAACTTGAACGGGAGCTTCCGCGCCGCCTCCGACGCCGCGCGCACCCGTTCAGCCGCCGCGGCGATGTCATGGATTGGATCACTCCGATCGCCCGTGAAATCCTCGATCGACCCGCCAACCAGCCCGGCCTCCGCGCCCTGCCGGATCGTCTCGGCGCAATCCTCGGGCTTCGGCCCAAAACCATCCTCGAGATCCGCCGCCAGAGGAACATCCACCATCGGCGCGATGGCGCGGATATGCGCCATCACATTTTCCCGGCCCGCATTGTAGTCGGGAAAGCCGATCGACCGCGCATAGCCCGCGCTCGTGGTCGTCAGCGCCTTAAAGCCGAGCCCCGCCAGAATGCGCGCCGATCCTGCATCCCACGGATTCGGAATCACGAAACACCCTGGCGCCTTGTGCAACGCCTCGAACGCCTCGGCCTTCTGAACTTGGGTCTTCATGGGGCGAACTCCGTTTCTGATCATTGCGCCTACTCTAGCGGCGCAAGCCGCCCACACACCCCGAATTTTCCTCGACAGCGCCGTCATAGGCAGGGCGCCGCTTTACGCCGCGCTCCTGCAAGCGCATCAAGTCGATCCATGTGAGAGGACTTCCAATGCGCGCACTCGCCCTGGCCCTGTTGCTGACGGCCGCCCCAACAGCGATGGCGCAGAACGTCTTCGTGACCGCCGACCGCATGCTCGATGTCGCGACCGGCCGCATGGTCGCTGACCCCGCCATCATCATCCAGGATGGGATCATCACCCAGGTTGGCGCGCGCGAAGGTCTTCAGGTCCCCTCCGCCGCCGTCGTGATCGAGCTTCCCGGCGTCACCCTCCTCCCCGGCCTGATCGACATGCACACCCATCTCGACGCCGACGCCGCCGTCGGCGGCTTTAACGGGCTCGAATTCACCGACTCCTATTGGACCGTCATCGCCGTCGCCAACGCCAGGAAGACGCTCGAAGCGGGCTTCACAACCGTCCGCAATGTCGGCTCATCCGACTGGAGCGACATCGCCCTCAAGCAGGCGATCGAAGGCGGCAAGATCGACGGGCCCCGCATCGTGCCCGCCGGCTATTCCTTCGGCGCCACCGGCGGCCATTGCGACATCACGGGCCTGCCGCCCTCCTTCGCGGCGAACAGCCCCTACAACGCCGACAGCCCGGATGAGGGCCGCAAGCGCGTGCGCGAAATCCGCAAATACGGCGCGGAGGTCATCAAGATATGCGCAACCGGAGGCGTCTTCTCGCACAACACCGAACCGGGCCAACAGCAGCTCTCCTTCGCCGAGATGAAAGCCATCGCCGATGAAGCCCACATGTGGGGCCTCAAGGTCGCCGCCCACGCCCATGGCGCTTCGGGCATCCGCGACGCCGCCCTCGCCGGCATCGACACGATCGAGCACGCCAGCCTGATCGACGATCAAGGCATTGCCGCCGCAAAGAAGATGGGCGCATGGCTGTCGATGGATATCTACAACACCGAATACACCCAGTCCGAAGGCGCGAAGAACGGCGTCCTCGAAGACAATCTGCGCAAGGACCGCGAGATCGCCGAAGTGCAGCGCGAAGGCTTCCGCAAGGCGCTCAAGGCCGGCGTGAAAATGGTCTACGGCACCGACGCGGGCGTTTATCCGCACGGCGACAACGCGAAACAGTTCGCAGTGATGATGCGCTATGGCGCTGCGCCCCTGCAGGCGATCCAGACCGCCACGCTCAACGCCGCCGACGCGCTCGGCCAGAAGGACAAGGTCGGCGTCATCAAGCCCGGCGCCTTCGGCGACCTCGTCGGCGTCGTAGGCGATCCGCTTGAGAACATCCGCCTGCTGGAAAACCCTGTCTTCGTCATGAAGGGCGGCGAGACCTACAAGTCGCCCGAATAGCAGTCCGGCGCCGCGCCGACGAACTTCCGCCCCGATCCCTTGTCAGCCTCGCCGCGCTGGAGGGACACCCATGCGCACACTCATTGTCGCCGCCTGCCTCATCGCTGCGCCTGCTCACGCCCAGCCCGGCGCCCAGAAACTCGGCCCCGGCGACTGGTACGGCATTGGCCAACAGGTCGGCCCCCAAGGCGTGCAATCCACGTGGACAATCGAACTCTCTCTGACCGGCATCGACAACGCCGCGATCAGCTATCCCTCGCTTGGCTGCACAGCCAAGCTCCACCGCATCATGAGCACATCGAACCAGATCGAATTCCGCGAAGAAATCACGGCGGGCAACTGCATCGACGACGGCCACATCACCGCTATCCTCCGCAACAACCGTCTCTACTGGTTCTGGTCAAAGCCCAGCGCCGGGGCTGACGCATCAGCCGTCCTCTATCGCGACCAACCGATCGGCTAGATTTCCAGCAGCAACGCGGTCGCATCGTCCGACGTCTTGAACCGCCCGATCTTCGCATCGTCTTCGGGCGACGCCTCCATGCTCCGCAGCTCGCGCATCAGTTCGGCCAGCCCGCGCGATACGGCCGCATCGATCAATTGCGCATCGCTATAACGACCGTAAGGCGAGACCAGACGGTAGAACCCGTCCGTCATCACCAACACCTGCGCGCCAGCCGGCGCATCGGCCGTCTGATAGACGATGTGCGCGGCCGCTTCCGGCTGCACGCCGAACACCCAATAACCATTGGGCGTATTGTGGATGGCGCGCACATCCCGCAGCCATTTCAGCCGATCTTCAGGCGTCATCGCCATCACCGTTAGCGCCCGCTTCTGCTCGTCCGCCGGTTTGCTCGCCTCACCGAACACGGTCACCTCGCAAGCGGGCGTGCGCAAGATGGCGATCGAGTCGCCCAGCGTTGCGCCTTCCAGCTTGCCATTCTTCGCGCGCACCCATGTCGCCGCAGCGGTCGGATAGCTCGCCAGCGGCGCATCCTTCAGCGGGATCTTCGCCTCGCGCTCCACCGCCTTGCGCAATCGCGGCAACAGACGCGCAAACCATGCCTGCGGAATCTCGCGCGGATCGGCCGGCCCCGCCACGATCTCGGCCGCGAAGATTTCCGCATAGCGCGCCGCGTCCGACTCAGCCGCCTTGAAGATGCGCACCGGCCCGACATCCGTTGCGCCATCGATCACGCACGCCCACCCAGCCGCCTCGTCGAACGCATAGCGATCGTCGCCCGTGCCGGTCTTTATGCCGCCGCCGAGCTTCGAGCCGGGGAAGGAAATGGAATCGAGAAGTTTCATGGCAGGCGCAGCTCCGTCTCGGGAGGCGCCTTCCTAAAGGCTCAGGCCGCCTTCGTCTTCAGCGCCGAAGAGAAATCCGCGAGCGTCTGAATGTAGTCGCCGCTTTCGCGCAGGCGCTGAACATACAGCTCGAGGATCTGGCGCGCCGCCACGCCGGCTTCCAGGCCGCACTTCTCGGCTTCTTCGGAAAACAGCTTCTTCGACTCCGGGTCGAGCCGGACGGTCAGAGGCTGGCGATTTGCTGTCTTCGACATGAGAGATTCCATCAGCAGCTATCGGGAGCCCCCCGACGCCTGTAGCGAGAATCAACTTGAATGCATTGCCAAGACATTGCAATAGCAATGCATGGCCAAGTCACCCGCCACCTCCGAGACCAAGCCCTTCACGGTCGTCCTGCCCACAAAGGCAGCCGAACGCCTTGAAATTCTTGTGGAAACTGGACTGTACGGGTCGACGCGGGCCGAGGTGGCGAAGAACATCATCCTCCAGCATCTCCAGGATCTCTGGAAATCGGGCAAGCTTCCCGGCTAAAGCTGGAACACACCGTCTATTCACAGCCAAACCCTTTGAAACAAGCCTTCCGGGGCGTGGTTAAGAGGTCATTAACGAATTGCGTTCAATCGTGCCAATGGCCGCCGGGAGCTGCTAAAAGCATCTCTCCGAGGCAGCCACCCGGCGAACGAGGACGCGCCCATGACCCTATCAGCACAGACGAACGATCCGATCGAGTTCTGCCCTGCCGCCGCCTGCGCCGCCGCCATCGTCCGCCTCGAAGGCTTCATCGACCACGTCGCCGGCCTCTATCAGGAAGCCCAGCTCGCCCGCTCAGCCGACCTGATGCGCCAGCTCGAAGCCATCTGCGAAGAATTGATGCTCGCCGCCGATGAAGCCCGCGCCCGCCTCGCCCAGGTCGAGGCCATCTCCGCCGCCGGCGCCATGGCCCAGCTCCTCGCCGCCATCCGCGACATCCGCGTGCGCGACAATGCCGAGCGCGAACGCGCAAAGGACCTTGAAGCGAAAGCCATCCGCTTCCTCACGAACGCCAATCTTTACGATGCCCAGTTCTGCACCACGCTCAGCCAGACGAAACTGGGCCGAAGGCTCGCAACAGCGCCGGCGCGCGAGGCGGTTCGGGTTACGCGATAAACGGTGCGACTGATTGACGTTCTGCTCAGTTAAGCAGAGGCTGACCCAAGGATTTGGCGGGGCGCTTGGATCAGCCCGCCAGCCGCGCCATTTCCGCGTCGCTGATCTCGTAATTTCCATAGACGTTCTGCACGTCGTCACAATCCTCAAGCTCTTCCAGCATCTTCATCAGCTTGTCGGCGTTCTCACCCTCGACCTGCACCGTGTTGAGCGGCTTCCAGATCAGCGCGGTCGATGTCGCCGCGACCTTGATCTTGCCCTCCAGCGCCGCCGCCACTTCGGCAAGGTCGGCGCGCGCGGTGTAGATGTAGTGCCCGTCTTCATCGCTCGAGACGTCGCTCGCGCCGGCATCGAGGGCCGCTTCCATGATCACGTCTTCCGAGCCCGCATTCAGCGGATAGATGATCTCGCCCACATGTTCAAAGCCCGACGACACCGCGCCGGTCTGGCCAAGGTTTCCGCCATGGTGGGTGAAGCTGGTCCGCACATCCGTCGCCGCGCGATTCTTGTTGTCTGTCGAGCACTCGACGATCAGACCCACCCCGCCGGGCGCAAAACCCTCATAGCGGATCGCCTCGTAATTGGCGCCATCCCCGCCCGCGCCCTTATCGATGGCGCGCTGGATGTTGTCCTTCGGCATCGACGCCGCCTTGGCGTTGTTCACCGCCAGGCGCAGGCGCGGATTGAAGTTCACATCCGCCATGCCTGTCTTGGCCGCAACCGTGATCTCTTTCGCCAGCTTGGAAAACAGCTTGGCCTTGGCTTTATCAGCCTTGCCCTTGCGGTGCTGGATGTTGGCCCATTTGCTATGGCCGGCCATGTTGGCTCTTTCCCATGTCGTTCGTGTGAAACTGAAAGGATGGCTCGAATAGCCGAGAGCCCATGCGCCCGGCAAGCCATCGCCGTTTCTGACAGCATATTCAGTAGCTTCGAGGCCGGCTCGCCCTAGTTTGGCGCGCAGGACGAAGCTTGGGAGAGACACATGAGAGTTCTGATGACGGCAGCCACGGCTGCGCTGATGCTGGCCGCCTGTGGCGGTCCGAGCGAACCAGCCGCCGACGGCGCCGCAACGCCGGCAATGGCGGCCGCTCCTGCAGCAGCGCCCGCCTCCGCCATCAGCGGCCCTATCGCCGGCAAATGGCAGATCACCATCACCTCCGCCGGCATGACCCTGCCGCCGCAGGAGACCTGCTACGAAAAGCAGATGACAATGGAAGAAGCCCAGAAGATGCAGCAGGACGCCGGCATGACCTGCAGCGAGCAGACCTACGCGCCTGACGGCAAGTCCGGCCACTCCGTCTGCACCCTGCAGGGCATGACCGTCACCAGCGACTACAAGGTCACGGGCGACTTCAACACCTCCTACACGATGGAAATGACCAGCGCGATCGACCCGGCCCCGCCTGGCCTCGCCGGCCCGTCGACCACCACGGTGAAGATGGATCGTCTGGGCGACTGCACCGCCACGACGCCCTGATTTCACTCACCTATCATCCGTTCGCAAATCCGTGGCGGCAGGGTTATACCTGCCGCCACTGTCGTTTTAGGGATTCGGGCCGGCGCGAGACTGGCCACCCCTCCCCTTGGGATGCCGCCATGTCTGAAGCCGTGCCGTTCGCCACCGATCCCGTCGCCGAATTGATCGCTCTGCTCGATCTTGAACGCATCGAGGTGAACCTGTTCCGTGGCCAGTCGCCCGACGACGGCATGAAGCGCGTCTTCGGCGGCCAGGTCATCGCCCAGGCGCTGGTCGCCGCCTACAAGACGGTCGAGAACCGCGTCTGTCACTCATTGCACGCCTACTTCATCCGCCCCGGCGACCCGACTATCCGATCCTCTACGAGGTCGACCGCGCCCGCGACGGCAAGAGCTTCGCGACCCGCCGCGTCGTCGCCATCCAGCATGGCGAGCAGATCCTCAACCTGTCCTGCTCCTTCCAGACGCCCGAGACCGGCTTCACCCACCAGTCGGCGATGCCCGAAACCAAGAAGCCTAACGAGCTGCTCTCTGAAGACCAGCTCCGCGCCATGGCGAAGGATCACATCCCCAAGGAATACCAGAAACAGTTCTCGCGCCCGCGCCCGTTCGAACTGAAGCCAGTCGATCCCCGCCAGATGATCAGCCCGGCGAAGACCGAACCGAAGAAACAAATGTGGCTGCGCGCCCGCGGCGCGGTCGACGCGAAAGACTTCGCGCTTCAGCAATGCCTGCTCGCCTACGTCTCGGACATGGGCATTCTCGACACCGCGACCAAGCCGCACGGCGTCAACTGGTTCACCGGCGGCGTGCAGATGGCCTCGCTCGACCACTCGATGTGGTTCCACGAGTCCTTCGATATCTCCGAATGGCTGCTCTATGCGATGGACTCGCCATCCGCCTCCGGCGCCCGCGGCTTCAACCGCGGCGAAGTCTTCACAGAAGCCGGCAAGCTCATCGCCTCCGTTACGCAGGAAGGCCTGATGCGTCCCAGAGAGTCCAAATTCAAAAACTAGAATCCAACTTCAACAACTGACCGCTGACGCAGAGTCACTTCGCCACAGTTTCGTGCATGTATGTGGCGCTGTGGGCCATGGATCGTTTCGCGCGAACATGGTTGAGTGCGTTGGGGCTCTGGAGACTGCGATGAGACTTGTCGGCGCCTTCGCATCCATGGCCATGATGGCCGCCTGCAGCGGCCCGCCCGCCGATACGATCGTTGCGACCTCGCAATCGAACGAACCCGCCACCGCCGCCAGCACCGCCTTGGCGACTCCCGGTCAGCAATCGGCCGACGCTGAACCTGCCCCGCCCGCCGAGGAGGAGGCGCCCTCCAGCAATCACGTCGCGCTCAAATATCTGATCGGCGACATCGATCCCGCCAGCGATCCAATGTTCGCGAAGATCCCAGAGAAATATCTCGGCGGGAGCCGCTCCTGGGGCCACAAGGATGCGGTCGACGCCTTCGTCCGCATGGCGGAAGACGCCGCCGCCAACGGTTATGTGCTGAAAGCCGTCTCCGCGTTTCGCTCCTTCTCCGACCAGAAGAAGATCTGGGAAGACAAGTGGAACGGAAAGACGCTCGTCGGCGGCAAGAAACTGCCCGTCTCGACGCCGGATCCGAAAGACCGCGCGATCAAGATCCTCGAATTCTCGTCGATGCCCGCCACCTCGCGCCATCACTGGGGCACGGACTTCGACATCAACAATCTGAACAACAGCTATTTCAACACGCGCGACGGCAAGCGCATCTACGACTGGCTCACCCAGCACGCGCCCCAATACGGCTTCTGCCAGGTCTACTCAGCCAAGGGCGCAGACCGCCCCACAGGGTACGAAGAAGAAAAGTGGCACTGGTCCTACATGCCCGTCGCTTCCTGGTACCTGAAGCAATATCCGATCGACGTCGGCTATGAACGCATCACCGGCTTCGACGGCGCCACGTCCGCCAAGGACATCGACGTCATCAAGAACTACGTCCAGGGCATCAATCCCGAGTGCAAATAGGACTTCCGGAACACTCGGTCGCCGCACACTGTTTGCGGAACGAGTTCTGTCGCGCATAAAGGCAGCCGGAAGCCGAAACGGACACCGGCCTATGACGCACGACCATGACGATCATGACCACGACCATGATCACGACAACCGCTACACGGACATGCAGGCACGCGTGAAAGCGCTCGAAACCGTGCTCACGGAAAAAGGCCTGCTCGACCCCGCCGCCATCGACGCGATCGTCGAAGCCTACGAAACAAGAATCGGCCCTCGCAACGGCGCCCATGTCGTCGCAAGGGCCTGGACCGACCCCGCCTTCGCCGACTGGCTGAAGCGCGATGCAACCGCCGCGATCGCCAGCCTCGGCTATGCCGGCCGGCAGGGCGAACACATGCGCGCCGTCTTCAACACGCCCGACACGCACAACCTTGTCGTCTGCACGCTGTGCTCATGCTATCCTTGGTCGGTGCTCGGCCTGCCGCCAGTCTGGTACAAGGCCCCCGCCTATCGCTCGCGCGCCGTCATCGATCCGCGTGGCGTCCTCGCCGAATTCGGCGTCACCTTGCCAGCAGACAAGAAAATCCGCGTCTGGGATTCAACTGCTGAACTCCGCTATCTCGTTATCCCCGAACGCCCGCCCGGCGCGAACGGCCTCAGCGAGGCTGATCTTGCGAAACTGGTCAGCCGCGATTCAATGATCGGCGCATCGATCGCGGGAGCGCCCACATGAACGGCCCTCACGACCTCGGCGGCCAGATGGGCTTTGGACCGGTGGCGCCGGAAAAAGACGAGCCGTACTTCCATGCCGATTGGGAAAAACGCGCGCTCGGCCTCACCCTGTCCTCCGGCGCATTCGGCGCATGGACGATCGACGAAAGTCGCCATGCGCGCGAAAGCCTTCCACCCGCAACCTACCTCGCCGCCAGCTATTACGAGATCTGGACCCGCGCATTGGAAGTCCTGCTCGAACGCCACGGCTTTGCGACCCGCGCCGAAATTGATACCGGACACAAACAGTTCCCGCCGGCTGCACCGCGCCGCGTCCTGACAGCCGACAGGGTCGCCGCAACCCTCGCCCGAGGCGGCCCCTGCGGCCGCTCTGTCGACACCACGCCCCGCTTTAAGCCGGGCGACGCCGTACACACGCGCAACATCAACCCCAAGACTCACACGCGCCTGCCACGCTATGCGCGCGCCCGAACCGGCGTCATCGAGGCGGTGCAAGGCGCCTACGTGTTCCCGGACGACAATGCCCACGGCAAGGGCGAGAGCCCGCAATGGGTCTACACCGTCGTGTTCGCCGGACCTGAGATCTGGGGCGAGGATGCAGACCCTACGCTCACCGTATCCATCGATGCGTGGGAGAGCTATCTTGAACCCGCCTGACGCCATACTGACTCAATCGCCAGGCCTGCCGAGATCGCCCGATGGCGATCCGGTCTTCCCTGAACCATGGAATGCCGAAGCCTTCGCCATGACGGTTCACCTCCACGCCAAAGGCCTCTTCACCTGGAGCGAATGGGCCGCCGCACTGTCCGCGGAACTGCACAAGCCCGGCCGCGCCGAAAACGGCAGCGACTATTTCGATTGCTGGGTCGCCGCCCTGTCAGGCCTGCTGACAACCAAAGGCGTCACCGACGCCGATGCGATCCTCGCCCTCCAGCACAGCTGGCAGCGCGCCGCCGAAGCGACACCGCACGGCCAGCCCATCGAACGCGCCAACGACCCGCTGGTATAATCAGGGCGGTAGAGCGCAAGACATTCCGCCCCCTTGCGCTAAGAGGTCCGGCGGATTTTCATATTCCGGCGGGCCGGTGGCGAGTCGCCATTCATGAACCACATTATTCGCGCATTCACGTGCGGCGGCAGGGTGGAAAGCCGTCAAAGCTCATCGGTTCGTGTCCGTCGTTTTTGTATCCGCCGATGGTCGTTGGCGGGGATTGGCGCTAGTCGGAAGAACCGGCTCCAGAGAGGCGAGCTGCAAAGGGGGAATAATCATGCGTCTGATGATCGCCGCCGGGGCCGTCCTGCTTGCCACGTCCACGCTCGCCGCCGCGCCATCGCACGCCCAGCAGGGCGGTGCATACATGTGGTGCACGGCGTGGACGGAGGGCGAGGCCGACAAGGCATACTACTACTCGGCGTTCTTCGCGGCCGGAGCATGGGAGGCCGAGCGGAAGGCTTTCGCATTCAAGGTCGAAGTCGAGAAGACCAGCACATCCAAAGTGAAGACGACGTGCATGGCGCCTGCGGAATACGACATGGCCGTAGCCACCCGAAACGCCGCCATGAAAGGCGCGCCGGGCAAGGTGCTCAGCTGGGCAGGCTGAGGCCGCCCCGTCGAAATCCCGGTTGGCTCAACGTCGGATCCCTCTATGCTTGCGATGGTCAGTATAGGTTTACCGATGCGTCTCTCGCTTGCTTTCGGCGCCGCGTTCGCCGCCGCCACGCTTGCGCTGCCCGCAACAGCGCAGCCCGCGCGTGCAGAGCAACCCCGCACCGCTGATGGACATCCCGACCTGCAAGGCCTGTGGTACGCGGCCTCAATCACCGGCCTCCAGCGCAACAAGAAAATCCAGGGCCTCGTCATTCCGCCCGACAAGGCGGATGAAACCATCAAGACGCTGACCCGCCCCGGCCCCGACGGCGTCTACGATCCCGACAATGACTATTTCAATCCCGACCAGCTGCTCAGCGTGCGCGGGGAACTGCGCAGCTCGTGGCTCACCGAACCCGCCGACGGCCGCCTGCCCTATACGCGCCTTGCAACCAGCACGCTCGAACGCATCGACGCACTCGAGACCTTTGGCTTCGATAATCCCGAAGAGCGCCCCGCCTGGGAGCGCTGCGTCTCCAGCCTCGGCCATCCGCCGATCATGGCGAACAGCTACGTCATCCCGCACCAGATCGTGCAGACACCCGACGCCATCGTTATCGCCACCGAAGACACGGATGGCGCGCGCATCATCCACCTCGCCGGCCCGCAGCCGCCCCAAGTCCTGCGCTCCCGCGGCGGCTATTCCGCGGGCCGCTGGGACGGCGACACGCTGATTGTCGAGACCACGCATGTCTCAGCGCCGGACCCCACCGGCGTCGTCTACCGCGGGCCCATCCCGCTTACCGAAGCTAGCCGTACGATCGAACGCTTCACGCTCCTCGCACCGAGCGAAATCCTCTACCGCTTCACCGTCGAGGACCCCGCCCTCTTCACCGCCCCCTGGAGCGCCGAATACGTGCTCAGGCGCCACCCCGACAAATTCCACGAATACGCCTGCCACGAAGGCAACTACGCCATCGTCAACGCCCTCACCGCCGCCCGGCTGGGCCGCCAGTCAGACAAGGCCGCAGACGATAAGAGGCAGGCGAAAGAAGAGAAAAAAGCGGCGAACGCAGCCGAATAATTGCACACAGCCTGGGCGAGCCTATCTTTCGCACATGGCCAAACGCCCAACCACCTTCTTCACCGTCGGCTACGAACACACGACGCTGCCCGGCCTCATCGCGGGTCTTAAGGCCGCCGGCGTCACGCGCATCATCGACACGCGCGACGTCGCCAATTCCCGCCGCGCCGGCTTCTCCAAGAAACTGCTCGCCGCCAGCCTCGAGGAGGAGGGTATCGGCTACATCCATCTCCGCCCGCTCGGCACGCCCAAGGCCGGGCGCGAGGCCAACCGCGCCGGCCTCATGGACGAGTTCCGCCGCATCTACGAAGCCAGCTTCATGCGTCCTGAAGCCCAGCTCGCGCTCCTCGAAGCCGAAGAACTCATCTGCGCCCAACCCACCGCCCTCCTTTGCTTCTGCGGCGACGGCGCGAAGTGCCACCGCCACCGCATCGCACAAGCGCTCGAAGAGAAGGGCCTGAAGCGCAAAGAGATCGCATTCCGCTAGACGCGCTCACCACAGACAAAAAAGGGGAGGCTCGCGCCTCCCCTTCCTCAGTCCGGTACGAAGCCGATCAACCCGGCTTCTTGAACTTCAGGATGAACTGGTCCGTCTTGCCGCGAATGCTCGGGTCGAAGATCGTCTTCGTGCCGTCATCCGCCGGGTTGCGCAGTACGCCCGACGAACCGACGAACTGGAAGCCCGCAGCCAGGACTTCCGCCTTCACCTTGGCTTCGTCGATACGGTGGTTCTCGGCGCTGAACTCCTGGCCCTTCGCGATCTGGTGATCGAGCACGATGTAGATCCCGCCTGGCTTGAGCGCATTCAGCACCGCCTTGTTAGCGGCATTGATGTCGAGGTTGCGGCCAGGATTGTGCAGGTCGTGATAGTTCTGCGAGGTCCACACCAGGTCCAGCGGCTCTGGATTCGCGAGCGTGGCGTAGTTCGAGATGACCACCTTCACGTTGCCGTAGTTGGCGGGGTCGGCCACGACTGCCGCGAGCGGCGCCGCTGGCGGCGGCTGGCCTTCGCGCTGCACGGGCGCGCTGGCGAAGGCATAGACCTTGCCGGTCGGGCCGACGGCCTTCGACAGGATCCGCGTCATGTAGCCGCCGCCGGGAACCAGCTCTCCGACCTTGTCGCCGGGTTGCACTTCGCCGAACGCCACCATCTCGGCCGGCTTGCGGTTCACATCGCGATCCTTGTCCGCCTGCGGGCGGGCCGGATCGGCGACAGCCGCGACGATATTTGCGGACGTCGCCGTCACCGGCGCTCCGCCGCCCATCGTTTCGCAAGCAGCCGTTGCAAGCAGCGCCGCCACGGCCAGCGACCGCATAAGAGTCATACGCATGAGTGTCCTCCCAGTGATATCCGCACCCGTCTGGCCGGATCATTGCGGGGACACCTAGCGCGCCGGGCGAGCGGCGCCAATTAACGCTCGCGCGATCACTCAGCTATGCGCGGGGCCAGAAACGAGGGAATTGTCTGCCGCAAACGCCCGCCCACGCGGATCGGCTCGATGCGCAGGGCAAGCCCGCTGACATCATCCGACTCGACAAACACGCCGCACAGCGTCGCCGGACCCTCCGCCGGCGCCTTGCGCTCGGTCGGCAGTCGCGTAGCGGCGCGCTGCACAAGCGGGCCCTTTTTCATGCCGATCACGCTGTCATAATCCCCACACATGCCCGCATCGGTCATGTACGCCGTGCCGCCGGCAAGAATGTGCGCATCCGCTGTCGGCACATGGGTATGCGCGCCCACCACCAGCGTCGCGCGCCCGTCGCAATAGTGACCCATAATGTACTTCTCGGCCGTCGCCTCCGCGTGCATCTCGACGATCACTGCATCGGCGACCTGCCGCAACGGCGCTTCATCCAGCGCGCGCTGCACCCCCTGGATCGGATCGTCCAGCGACTCCATGAAGGCCGAGCCGTGGATCTGGATCACGAACACCCGCTGCCCGACCGCCGTCGTGAATAGCTGCGCCCCGCGCCCGGGAATGTTCAGCGTCTGCGGATAATTGAACGGGCGCAGCAGCCGCGTCTCGCGCTCTATGAAGGTCAGCGCCTCGGCCTGGTCCCACGAATGATTGCCCAGCGTGATGCAGTCCGCGCCTGCATCGAAAATCTCGGCGGCGGTCGACGCGGTTATGCCGAACCCGCCCGCCGCGTTCTCGCCATTCACGACGACGAAGTCGAGCTTCAGCTCACGGCGCACGCGCGGAAGATATTCGGAGACGGCTGCACGGCCTGCCCGGCCCACCACATCGCCGAAAAACCCGAGTCGCATGCGCACTCCCTGCTACGGACCCCCGGTCCGGCCATCTGACCGAGCCCTTACAGGAGCCCAGCCCCAAGGGCAAATCGGGCGGAACGCCGCGTCAGGACGGCGTAATGCGCAGCATCCGCTTCAACGCTTCCCTGTCGCGGTCGCTCAGGTTGACGAATTTGGTCTGCGGGCTGCCGTTGAAAGTGATGTGCACCGCGCCGTCCTTGTCGAAATACGCCCAGGCGATGTTCTCGACATTGATGACGGTCGTCGCCCCCTCATGCGTGAAACTGATGCTGCTCGCCATGTGTCCCTCCCGGCTTGAGGACCACATTCACGCGCACAACGCCCGGCGCGGTCAACCGCGCTCCCGCCTCAGTAGACCCTCTCGATCCGGTCGATCGCGTGGATTTCCCCACCGCGGCAGAAGAAGCTGATCTTCTTGTAGAGCAGCTCGGGCGCGGGCTCGCGATAGGCCAGCCGCCCTGCAACCGGCGCCGTCGGCGCCGTGCGGATCTCCAGCACCAGCGTGTCCCCCGTCGACGCCGCCGACTTCAGCACCACCGCCGTATCCGTTGCCTCGACCAGCCGCACATCGACATGCAGCTCGCGCGCCGCCCGTCCCGGCCCCGGCATGTGATTGACCCACGCATTGGCCTCGGCGATCCGGTGCGGGCACGCAAACTGCGCCAGCGCCTGTCCCGTGGTCTTCGGCGCAGGCGGCCCAGCTTGTGGCGCCGCATTCGCGCAACTCGCCGTGAACACCGCCAATACCGCGAGAAATGCCCGAGATTGCAATGCCTTCTCCCGAATCAGGTGCATCCCGAGGCTAGCATGCGCCCCCGCCTCTGTAGGATAAGCTTGAGCGCTGACGTATATCCGGAATGTCCCGCCCGCCGCCGTGGAACAGAAACAACAGAACACGGTTGATCGGCTGGAACCCGACCGACGTATAAACACGACGCAGATCGAAAGGACCGCGAGATGGAGCTGAAGTTCCGCCGCAACCCGGACTACCAGTCGCTTCGTGAGGAGATGACGCCCGAGCACATGTTCATGGATCGCCGCCACATACTCACCGCCGCCGGCTTTCTCGGCGCGGGCTCGATCCTCGGCGCTCTGCCCGCCTGCTCCGAACCGCAGCAGACCACAGCCAAGGTTTCCGCCGCCGCTGGCGGCCATCCCGCACCCGGCGCCGCGCTGAAAGCAAAGAAGGCCGCCTACACCGTCGCTGACCAGAGCACGATCGAGGATGCGTTCCGGGGCTACTGCAACTTCTACGAGTTTGGCACGAACAAGAGCGACCCGCCGCGCTACGCCGACATGATGAAAGTCTCGCCTTGGGAAGTCACCGTCGAAGGCGAAACCGACGCGCCCGGCAAATACGCCCTGAAAGACCTGATCGATTATTCGAAACTCGAAGAGCGCGTCTATCGCCACCGCTGCGTCGAAGCCTGGTCGATGGTCGTGCCGTGGATCGGGGTGCCGATGGCTGGCGTCATCACCAAGCTCAAGCCGAAATCCACCGCGAAATTCGTGCAGTTCGAAACCTACATGAACCGGAAGGAAATGCCTGGCCTCGGTCGTCCCGTCCTGCGCTGGCCCTACACCGAAGGCCTGCGCCTCGACGAGGCGATGAACGAGCTTCCCCTCTTCGCGGTCGGCGCCTATGGCAAGGCGCTCGCGAAGCAGAACGGCGCGCCGCTGCGCACGGTCCTGCCATGGAAGTACGGCTACAAGGCCACGAAATCGATCGTGAAGATCCGCTTCCTTGCCGACCAGCCGGCCACCGCCTGGAACAAGGCCAACGCCAACGAATACGGCTTCTATTCAAACGTGAACCCCGAAGCGCCTCACCCGCGTTGGAGCCAGGCGAGCGAACGCGTCATCGGCGGCAAGGGCGGCTTCAACGAACGTCGCAACACCGAGATATTCAACGGCTACGCCAAACAGGTGGCTGCGCTCTACGCCGGCATGGACCTGCAGGTAAACCGCTAGGGCATGGCCGGTAATCCCTACCTCCGCGCCTTTGGCAAGACCTGGATGAAGCCGCTGACGCTGATCGCGCTCATCGCGCCGTTCGCGTACCTCGCCTTCCTCTGGACGATGATGCTGACCAACACCGACCCCTACATCATGGGGTTCAACCCGGTTCAGTGGACGCATCACTATCTCGGCGACACCGCCATCCGCATCCTGCTGGTCACGCTCGCCATCTCGCCGATCCGCGACATCACGGGCTGGCAGCCTATCGCCCTGATCCGCCGCCGGATCGGCCTCGCCGCCTTCTTCTACGCCTTCCTGCACATGCTCGCCTATCTTGGTCTTGACCGCGAATGGTCGCTCGCCAAGCTGTGGGAAGACGTGGTGCTGCGCACTTACATCATGCTCGGCATGGCTGCGCTCGTCCTGATGATCCCGCTCGCCGTCACCTCCACCAACGGCATGATCCGCCGCCTCGGCCGCAAGACGTGGGACCGCATCCACTGGCTCATTTTCCCCCTCGCGATCCTCGCGATCGCGCACAACCTGCTGATGGTGAAGGCCATTGATGGCGATCCGACCATCCACGCCGTCATCCTCGCCGTGCTGCTGTTGTGGCGCATGGGCCGCTGGGGGATGAAGCGCTTCAAGCCCGCCGAAGCGGCAACCTAGCGCTCGCGCAGCGTCAGTTCGCCCACGCGCTGTTCGCGCCAGCCGCAAAGTGATAGATTGCCCCATAGATCATGGGAGATCAGATGCGCCTCGCTCGCCTTCTCCTCATTCCTGTCGCTGCATGGTTTGCAGCCTGTTCGCAGAAGCCTGAAACAGACGCTGAGCTTGTCGCCCGCGCCGGCGCGCCGCTTTTCAAGGGCATGGGCGAATTCCACCGCGTCATCGATACGAAGGACGCGGGCGCCCAGCGTTATTTCGACCAGGGTATGGTCCTCGCCTTCGGCTTCAACCACGCCGAAGCGATCCGCTCCTTCCGCGCCGCGCAGAAGCTCGATGCAAACTGCGCCATGTGCTTCTGGGGCGAGGCGCTGGCGACCGGCCCGAACATCAACGTCACCGCCAAGGGCAAGGCGATAATGTCGCCCGACGAGCAGAAGGCCGCATGGTCCGCGCTCGAAAAAGCAAAGGCCGTAGCCGCCTCCAAGCCCGAACTCGAACGAGACCTGATCGACGCTCTCGCTAAACGCTACGCGCCCGAACTCGTGGCCGACCGCGACCCGTTGGATCACGCCTACGCCGAAGCCCTCGGCGCGCTGGTGCAGAAATACCCGGCAGATGACGACATCGCTGCGATGTATGGCGAGGCGTGGATGAACACTATGCCGTGGAATTACTGGTCCGACGCCACGACGCCGCGCCCCGAAATCGTCCCCGTCATCGCCGCGCTCGAAAAGACCATCGCGCGCAGCCCGCAGCACCCGCTGGCGCTCCACCTCTACATCCACGCCATGGAAGCCTCCGCCGCGCCCGAGAAGGCAGAGAAAGCGTCAGACACGCTTCTCGCCCTGGTCCCTGGCTCGGGCCATCTCGTCCACATGCCCGCTCACATCTACTGGCGCGTCGGCCGCTACAATGACGCCGCCGAGGCCAACATTCTCGCCGCCAAAATCGACGAGGATTACATCGCCCAATGCAACGCGCAGGGCTTCTATCCGGCGATGTACTATCCCCACAACATTCACTTCCTCTGGTCCGCCGCCTCCATGCAGGGCCAGAGCAAGCTCGCCATCGAGGCTGCGCGCAAGCTCGCCGACAATGTCAGCCTCGCACAGATCGACCAGTTCCCGACCATCGAATTCTTCAAGACCGTCCCGCTGCTTTCGCTGGTGCAGTTCGCGCACTGGGATGAAATCATGGCAGCGCCGCAACCGCGCGAAGACCTCAGCTATTCCAACGCCATCTGGCGCTATGCGCGCGGCGTCGCCCTCGCAAACACGGGCGATGTCAAAGGCGCGAAAGCCGAACTCGCCGCCATGCTCCCTCTGCTGTCGAACCCCAAAGTCATGGTGCTCGACGGCAATGACTATCCCGCCAGCGCCCTTCTCCAAATCGCAGACCATCTCCTGCGGGGCGAAATCGCCCTCGCCAGCAATGACGCCAAGGCCGCCGTCGCCGAATTCACCGCCGCCGTCGTCGGCCAGGATGCGCTACCCTACACTGAGCCGCCCTTCTGGTATTACCCCACCCGCCAGTCCCTAGGCGCCGCGCTCCTTGAAGCCGGCAAGCCGGCGGACGCACAAGCGGTCTACGAGAAAGACCTGCAGCAATTCCCGCACAATGGCTGGTCCACCTTCGGGCTGATCGCGACGCTGGAAGCACAGGGCAAGATGGACGAAGCAGCGATGCACCGCGACCACTTCAAGGCGGTGTGGCAGTTCGCCGACGTCGAACTCAAAGGCTCTCGCCTCACCGCCTCGCCAATCTGACGATCGCCTCGCTGAACTTATTGGCTGAACCGTCACCCGCCCTCATGTGCGGGCCTAGAGATGCCCGACAGGCGCGCCATAGTTCATTTCGACGCCCTTCATCGTGCGCGTTTCAGGCGGGGGAAGATCGCCTAGCGTCAGCGTCTGCTGCAGCTCTTCCTTGCGTGCCTGCATCACCTTGCCCAGCGCATCCATATCGAGCCCGGCCGCCTTGGCCTGCGCGAACATGCCTTCGCTGCGCTTTTCTTCTTCCTTGACGTGATGCTTGATCTCCTCCGACAGCACCGTGACCTTGGCGGCATAGAACTTGTCGTCCAGCGAGCCCTGGCTGATCTCGGCGATCAGGATCTTCGCCCCGTCATGCTCGACATAGGCCTCATCCAGCAGGTCTTCCTCAACGGCCTCTTTGCAGGCTGGATAGAAAATCTCTTCCTCGATCATCGTATGGATGGTGAGCTCCATGCAGATCTGCTGCGCGATCTTCTGCTTCTGCTCCTTGCGCGTCGACCTCTCAAATTTCTCGAACAATTCCTCGACCAACCTATGATCAGCCTTGAGCAAGGCGATCGCGTCCAGCGGCTCCGCGCTCTTCCCGCTCTTTCCGTTCCGTGCGTTCTTTCCGTTCTTCATTTTGGTCGCCATCATGCCCTCGTGTGTTTGTTGTCGTAGTTACGCGGCGTCCAGAATGCGGTTCCGCAACAACCCGTGCGGCTCCACCAGAGTCTGCATACAACGGCAGCGCCCTGCGCCTGGATCAATCTGGCCGCTCTCAGATTGTGTCCTGCGCGACCCAAACAACCTCACCATCCCCAAACGCTGCGCCGCACTTCGCTCGTCCCGCGCCTGATGGCGGCTGATCGCGCCTGCCCACCTTGGCCCCACACCTGCCATGACGCCCAATGCGTAAGGCTGTCCATCGTTCAGCGGGGGAGCTTGCCTGCCTGTCCTTTCGATGATACTGGAAATATCAAATGATTACGCAACACGCAGTTTCCGCGCTCGGCGCGCTGGCTCAGGAACACCGCCTCGCTGTGTTTCGCATGCTGGTGAAAGCCGGTCAGAAGGGGATGCCCGCAGGCGAGATCGCCGCCGAATTGGGCGTGCCTTCATCCTCTCTGTCCTTCCATCTTGCGCACCTCAATCGCGCCGGCCTCGTCACGCATCGGCGCGAAAGCCGCTCGCTGATCTACACCGCCGATTTCGATGCGATGAACGGCCTCCTGGCCTATCTGGTCGAGGACTGCTGCCAGGGCAGCCCCGAGATCTGCACGCCGATGGCCGAAACCGTCAGTCGCGCCGCCTGCTGCCCGCCCGCCCCGAAGAAGAAAGCCCGCGCATGAAACGCCTGCATATCCACGTCGCCGTCGAGAATCTTCCCAAATCCATTTCCTTCTATTCGACGCTGTTCAACACGCAGCCAGTCGTCGTGAAGGACGATTACGCCAAATGGATGCTGGACGATCCCCGCGTGAATTTTGCGATCTCGGACCGCGCCCGCATCGCCGGCGTCGATCATCTCGGCATCCAGACCGAGACGCGTGAAGAACTTGCCGAACTCGCCGATCGCATGAAGGCTGCAGGCGAAGTCACCCGCGATCAGGAAGCCACGACCTGCTGCTACGCCAGATCCGACAAGACCTGGGTCAATGATCCGCAAGGCATTCGCTGGGAGACGTTCCACACCTTCGGCGAAGCAACCACTTACGGCGAGGACGAGCCCGACGTGAAGCTCAACGCCAAGGCCGCCTGCTGTCCGCCCGCAACCAGCGCTCCACCGGCCAAGGCCTGCTGCTGACATTTCTCACCAGGGGACAAGACAATGCCTGACGCACGCGTTTTCAACGTGCTCTTCCTGTGCACCGGGAACTCGGCGCGCAGCATCCTGGCCGAAGCCATCCTCAACCGCTCAGGCGCAGGCCGGTTCAAGGCCTACAGCGCCGGCTCGCACCCCAATGGCGCGGTCAACCCGCACGCCCTGAAATTGCTGAAAGCCATGAACTATTCCGCCGACGGCTTCAGGTCGAAATCGTGGGATGAGTTCGCAGGCGCCGACGCCCCGCAGATGGACTTCGTGTTCACGGTCTGCGGTGATGCAGCCGACGAAGTCTGCCCGATCTGGCCGGGCCATCCGATGACTGCGCATTGGGGCGTCCCCGACCCCGCGCGCGTCGAAGGGACGGATGCAGTCAAGGGCGCGGCCTTCGCAGACACCTATCGCATGCTGGACACGCGCATCAACGCGTTCACCAGCCTCCCGCTCGCCTCGCTCGACAAGCTCAGCCTGCAGCGCCGCCTCAACGACATCGGCCGGCAATGACGCTCGGGCGACGCCTTGCGGCCGAAGCACTCGGCACGCTGCTGCTAGTCGGCTGCGTGATAGGTTCCGGCATCCTCGCCGACCGCCTGTCGCCCGACGACGCGGTCGCCCTGCTCGGCAACACGCTCGCAACCGGCGCGATGCTCGCCGTGCTGATCCTCGCGCTGGGCCCAATATCAGGCGCGCATTTCAATCCAGCCGTCACGCTGGTCATGGCGCTGCGCCGCGAGCTGAAGGCGCTCGCGGCCGCCGCCTACATAGCCGCGCAGCTTGCAGGCGGCTTGCTCGGCATGCTCCTCGCCCACGCCATGTTCGAACACCCGCTTCTCCAACTCTCCACACACGCCCGCGCCGGCTTCGGCGTCATGCTCTCCGAAGGCGTCGCGACTTTCGCACTCGTATTCGTCATTCTCGCCGTCCGGCGCACGCGCCCCGACGCGGTCGCCTGGGCCGTCGCGCTCGTCATCGTCGCAGGCTATTGGTGGACAGCCTCCACCTCCTTTGCCAACCCGGCCGTGACACTGGCGCGTTCGCTCACCGACACCTTCTCCGGCATTCGCCCAGCCGACGCGCCGGGCTTCATCCTCGCTCAACTCACCGGCGCTCTCGCCGCCCTGGGCGCGAGCGCGTTGCTGTTCGATTGGCAAGCGAAAGCATAGGTTCCCTGACCCAGTGAGCGATTGCAGCCCAAACACGGAATTAGGGTCGCCACGCATCGCCCTTCCTCCAGTTGCACGCCGCATGCGCGAGCTGAAGATTCGCCGGCTCGTCCGTTCCACCCTTCACGCGTGGTCGTATGTGATCAAACGTCGGCCGCTTCTTCTTCCAGACGGTCGCATGCGGCGCATCAAACCGCCCCGCCGGCATCGCCTCGCCGCAAATGGCGCAGCGCCCTTCCTGCTTCGCCCAGAGCTGATCAAACAGGCTCAGGCCTCAATCTCCTGTGGCACATCCCAGCCCCGCCGCGCACAAGCGGCAAGAACCGTGTTCCGCAGCAAGCAAGCCACCGTCATCAAGCCGACGCCGCCCGGCACCGGCGTGATGAACCCCGCCACCTCGCGGCACTCCGCAAAATGCGCATCGCCAACGACTCGCGTTTTCCCCTCGCCCTTTTCAGGCGCCCGAATGCGGTTGATGCCCACATCGATTACAACCGATCCTGGCTTCACCCAATCGCCCCGCACCATCTCCGGCCGCCCCACCGCCGGCACAAGAATATCCGCCGTCCGGCACAGCTCTCTCAGATTCGTCGTCTTCGAATGCGCGATCGTCACCGTGCAGCTCTCGGCCAGGAACAGCATCGCCGCCGGCTTGCCCACCAGGATCGAACGCCCGATCACCACCACATTCTTTCCGGAAAGATCATTCCCCAGCGCATGCTTCACCATGATTACGCAGCCCACAGGCGTGCATGGCCGCAAGCCCGGCTTGCCTAGCAGAAGCCGCCCTGCCGAAAGTTCCGTCAGCCCGTCGACATCCTTTAGCGGATCAATGCACGCCAATGCCTTCGGCTCATCGAGATGCTTCGGCAGCGGCAGCTGCAGCAGGATGCCATCGACTTCGGGGTCAGCGCTCAGCCGCTTCAGCTCGGTCTCGATCTCGTCCTGCGTCGCGCTCGCCGGATACCGCTTGGTGATCGAGCGCATGCCCGCCGCTTCGGTCTTCTCACCCTTGGATTTCACATACAGCGCACTGGCCGGATCATCGCCCACCAGAACCACAGCCAGGCACGGGCTGCCGGGCAGCGTTGCGACCGCAGCAGCCGCCGCCGCCCTCACCTTTTCAGAGACAATCTTCCCGTCGATCAATTCCGCCGTCATCAGCGCACATCCAGCAGGGCTTCGATGGCCGCTCCTATAGACGGGTCAGCGGAGATTCGCACGGTCTTGATGCGCTGGGTCTCGCCCTTCTCCACCGAAACTGCGGATTTCGGCAGGCCGAGCGCCTTGGCGATCACCTGTTCGATGGCGGCGTTGGCCTTGCCTTTCTCAGGCACGGCCCGAACTCGCACTTTCAGGAAGGTCTGGCCCGCGGCGTCCTCGCCGGGCCCCTCGATCGCGTCTTTGGACGCGTTGGGCTGCGCCCGCACCCGGATTTCCGCCCCGCCCGCGATCAACCGCCAGCAAGGCCCGCCCATCGGCTCAGATCACGTTGGGATAGACGTAACGCCACATGACGTCGCGCAGCAGGAAAATGATCAGGATCAGGATCAGGCCCGACAGGTCGATCCCGTTGAACGGCCGAACAACGGCCCGGATCGGCTTCAGCATCGGTTCGGTGATCGCGCCCAGGAAATTCCAGACCTGCCAGACGAACTGGTTGCGCCTGTTGATCACGTTGAACGCGATCAGCCACGACATCACCGCCTGGATGATCAGGACCCAGACCACCAAGTTCAGGATCACGTCCAGGACAAGAATTACCGACTTCATGGTCTCTCCGCAGGCGGCCCGGCCACAGGGGCCCGTCTGGATGTAGGATCCAGTCGCCTCATTTCATACCGTGCGGGTTTAGAATTGGGAAACGGAAGAAATCGGGGGAATAGCGGGGTCGAAGGCTCCGGCCGGGTGTTTCGATCGTCTCGACTAACTCACTTTTCAGCAAAATCACTCGGGCGCCATCTCACGCCGCCTTCGGCAATGCGATCGCTAATAGCGGTCGCGCCGCCTGTGACCGGCCCGCGATCACCGCCCGATTCGCAAATGACGGCGCCGATTTACCTGTGATCGCGGCTTCGTCGGCGCTCGCAATGCCTTCGACTATGTCGCCGTCTGCAGGAATGATGTCGCCGGTTCCACAGACGACGTAAGCGTCTTTCTGCAACTGGGTCACGGGTGCTTTCTCTTCGCGATCGCTGCGCAGCAGGCGCGCGATGGTCTGGCGAGGCGCCTTGCGCAGGCTTTCGGCCTAAGCCTTGCCTCGCCCCTGTGGGACAGCTTGAGCGAAGTTCGCGAATAGAACCGTGAAACACAGCCACAACGCCGTCTGGGCGATCAAAGCTCGATCTTCGATCGCCGTGTAAACCCCGATAATCGACAGGATGGCGCCGCTCATGGTCACGAACATGACCGCATGGCGCACGATCAGTCGTAGATCGAGCTTGCGTAATGCATCGCCGCTGGCTGGGCCGACAATCGACCAGTCGAACAATAAAGGCGGCTTGCGCATGAGGAGTTGCCTCGGTCACGCTGACGGACTCCTCAGAATTTTTCGGGAGGACCAGCGATGGCGCCAGAAACGCTTGATCGATTTTGGGCGGACGGGCGGCGTCAACCATGCAGTGGACGATGGAGCCAGTTTCGAATTGTGAAGCTGTTGCGCCAACGTTTTCAACGAGCCGCCTTCGATTCCGTGCTCGAGATCAGGCAAGCGCCAGGACCCGGCCGCCGAACAGTAAAAAACACAATCGCCAGCTTCCGGCGTCCTTCGAAAATGCGGAGTGTTTCCTGGCCTCAAATGTCTTCCTAAAACAAACGGAGACAGCCGATGCATCCGGGCATTCGTCTACCATTTGCGGTTCGCCCGCCTGGACGCACTCCGGGTTATTCCAGTCCCTTCACAGTGCGGGCGCTGCACAAGCCCGCCATGGCTAGCTGCGGCGACGCCTTGTCAACTCTACGAGCGCTCGCCTGAGGTCGTGGACCTGATCTATCAAGTGAAGCGCGACGCCAACGCCTTCCGTATTCACGCCGAGATCATCAATAAGATTCTGGATCAACTGAGCGCGTGCGAGGTCGGTCTCAGAAAACTCCAGCGTGTCAAATCGACCTCGCGGCAGGAGCCACTCTTCTTCAATCCATATTTCCAATGTTGCGCGATCGATCTTCGCGCGCGTCACAAAATCAGAGAGCGTGAGCGTCATGGCGCAAACTCCTTTCGTACATCCTCCTCGCCCTTGGGCGACCAAGTTGCGAGAAACGCCTCAAGCTCTGCGTCAGGCTCTTTGGGAAGGGCGACTTTCAGCGTGACGAGAAGATCTCCGGGCGATTTCGGCAGGGCGACGCCCTTGCCTTTCAATCTTAAGACCGTCCCCGAGGTCGATCCTTTAGGCACGGTAAGCACGACGACGCCGGACGGCGTCGGCGCCTTCACCTTGGCTCCAAGGACAGCTTCTTTCAACGTGATAGGCAGGTCGATACGGACATCATTGCCCTCCCGACGGAAGAACCGGTGCGGCCGGATGGAGATCACCGCCATGAGGTCGCCTGGAGAACCTTCGCCCGGCGCAGCAGCGCCTTTACCCTTGAGGCGTAAGACCTGTCCGTCCTCAACACCGGGCGGTATGGTCAGGTTGATTGTGGATCCGTCCGGCAATGGCAATTGCCGCGATGCGCCTGTGATGGTCTCGAGGAGGTCCACAGCTAGTTGCGCCTGCAGGTCCGCTCCCCGCGCCGACCGACGACGACGACCAAGAAGCTCGGCGAATAGCTCGTCGGTGTCGGCGAAATCCGCAAAGCCTGAACCGCTGGCATAGCGACCGTCACCGTCCTCAGCTGCGAAGTCGCGGTAATATTTTTGTTGCGGTCGCTCTGCGCCAGAAGCGTCAATCTCACCCGCATCAAACCTCCGGCGTTTCTCCGGATCCGAAAGAAAATCGTAGGCTGCGGAAATCTCCTTGAACTTGGCTTCCGCCTCCTTGTCTCCGGGATTGACGTCAGGATGATGCTTGCGTGCGAGTCGGCGATACACCTTCTTGATCTCTTCATTCGGCGCTGTCCGCGCAACGCCGAGCGCTTCATAGGGATCTTTCACGGCGCGCTATCCTGGCTTTCGCGTTATTCGTCGTTGACCACAGTTCGGGGCCGGCCAACCCAATACCACTTATCTTCGCGACGCGCCGACCGAATTTGACCTTGCCTCTGTCTCCATCAGCGCGAGCGTTTGTAACGTGGGCTAAGCGGACCGCTGAGCGGGACGGTTATTCCGCCGATAGGCGCTCCGATGCCCAGCCCGTCCCTCAAGGCAATACGCCCAGACCGTAGTGGATCATGCATTCGGATTCACGCCCCCGCACCACGCGCTTGCCTTTCGTGGGGCCGTGAGTTTCAGTAACCACTGTGCACTGCCAATCGGGCGCGGACTCATGCATCACATGCAGGACGACCCAGTCGTCCGTGCGATGCAACTCATGGGCGCGCGCCGTATTGGAGAAGAGCGCCGTGAAGTGCCAACCCTTACGGTGCATGTGCATGACGGGAAGCCAGGCGAGGCCGCGGGGGTTGAAACGCCGGGGCGCAATGAGCTTAAGCTCATTGCGCGCAGCCTTGCTCCGGTAGAGCGCATCGACTTCAAGAAGCAGATCGATCGGCGGGACGCGGCCCCCTGCGACGCGGCCACGCAGGCTGCGGAGCCGTTCCTGCAACGCGGCGCGAAGGGCCTCAACGCGGCGCGGTCCGAAGCCCGCCATACTCTCCAGGCGTCCATCATTGGCGGCGGCCTCCAATTCTTCGAGCGTGTCGACATGCAGCTGACGGTGGAAGCGTTGAGCCGTCTCGCGCCCGACGCCGGGCACGCTCATGAACAGGACTTCTGGATCGAGTTCGCCCGTAAGACGGTCAAGCGCATCCCAGTGACCCGTCGTGACCATTTGCGAAATGGCCGCTGCAATGCCGCGGCCAATCGCAGGCAGAGCGACCAGCGCATTCACGCCGCCGGATGACAGGATTTCATCGACAGGGCGCTCGAGGGATTCAACCATCGGCGCCGCCCTGCGATAGGCCGCCGACCGGAACCCGCCCTCCCCCTGATGCTCGAGCAGTTCGGCCATCTGAAGGAGCCGGGCGGCGATGCGCACATTCAATCTGTGGTTCATGACACGGCCTCCGAATATCGAGGCTAGCTTGCCGCTCAACGGTCGATGTCGGCTTGATCCAGCACAACAGAACGGCAGGTCAGGCAGAAGCGCAAACTCATGATCGATGGGATCTTGATCTGCATCAGCCGTGAAGGCGGAAAAGCTGCCAGCCTGAAGAGAGTGACAAGTGGAGACTCAGAATGGCCCGTTGGTTGGCGTGGAGCGCGCTAATCGCGCTAATCGCGTCTGTTTCAGGCTGCGTTGCGAGCCCGTGCGATTGTCTTCCCCGGGACGCCGCACGCATTCTCCCAAGAGCACAGGCAATCGCCTACGGGGAAACACCCCCGCCGCTTCCCCTGCGCATTCCCATCAAGGGCGTCATGGCGGGCATCATCGACTTTTCCGCTCATGGCGTCTTTACGCTCGCTATCTCCGACAAGCCGCTGACGGATTCTGACTGGACCGCGGCGGGTCTTGCCTCGATCAATCTGATCGGCTCGGCTAGTCTTATCACCCTCCCTGGGTCCGGCCCCGACGACGCGGACTGGATTGCAACACCTGAGTGGCAAGTCTGGGCCAAGACCTTCCAGCAGGCCAGCATCACAACCGCAATCGCGATCCGGGGCAAGAACCAGGCAGGCTTCCTTGCGGCGGCGAACACGCTCGCTGATGCGTGCCAGTCCTGTCATAGCCGCTTTCGCACAATCGGGCGGCCCGATGCATCCGAAATGGCGTCCAAGCCCGCGCCAGCCGAACTTGCGGCTTTCGTTCGGGCCTGGCCATCGTCTCGTGCATTGGAGCGCTGACGCGCGCAAAGGAAATCAGTGTCATGCAACACCTGTTGCGCAGGCGTCCGCGATGATGTTGGCTTGCGCGGCGATTGCCTTGAATCGGAGGACCGCAAAGCATCTCGCCCTGGGTGCGAGACCCGCAGTAGGTGAGATCGTCGGCGACACTCAACGGCGATCGACGGCGCCCCAGTTAGTGCGACACGAGCATGGGCACGGGCGCATCAGCAAGAAGATTTCGGCTGACGCCGCCGAGGACGAATTCCTGAAGACGAGAATGACCAAAGAGCCCAAGCACCGCAAGGTCGGCGCCGGTGCGAGCGATCTGATAACGAATAACGTCCGCAGCTGAGAGATCTTCCTCGGCGGCGACGATGAGTTGGGCAGGCTTGCAGCCATGCGCCTTGAGCTGCCTCTGGAGCATCGTATCGAGGGCGCCTGGCGCATTCTTGGAAACGGTCAGGAATGTCACCTCGGTCGCTTCCGTCAGGAACGGCCACGCATCGTTGAGGACACGCGCCGGCTCGCGCGCTTCCTTCCAGGCGACAAGAACGCGACGCCCGCCCCAGTTCGGCGCAAGAGCCTTTGGCGCGATAAGCATGGGCGCGCCGCTGGCCATGCCAACGCGTGCAGCGCTTAGGGTCGAACTGCCGAGCGCCGCCTTCATGGTGGCGGGTAGGATGGACAGGTCATGCCGGCGCGCGCAGGCGATCAGTTCGTCCTCGGAATCGCCATTCACATCGAGCCAGCTGCAAGGGCAGTCGGCGCCCCGGGCCAGCGCTTCAAACATCACGCGCAGCGCTGCGGACGTCTTTGTCGTCTCCTTGCCCCTGTCATCCAGATACTGCTGGATGACGTCGCCCGGGGTGATCGCAAAGCCATCGCCGATCATGAATGCGGGAATGATGACGGTCTTGAGGAAAACGCCCGTGATCGACGCCTTGAAGCGGGCGGCGGTTGCGACGGCCATGGCGGCCCGCGCCTTGCCCGCCTCAGAGTCGTCGACCTCCACCAGGATGGTGCGATAGCTCATTGCGCCTGCCTCTTTGCTGAGTGAGTGGTAGAGGCGCCAGCCCCAAGCGTCTTGATCATGATCAAGCCGAAGCAGATCTGAAACCGAGCCTCATCAAGCAAGGCGGCTCTTGCGCAGGATCCAGCGCATGATCTTCCCCCCCGCGTCCTGGGAAGCTCCGTGCGGATCTGGATTATATCAGGCGGTGCGAGCGTTCCGGTTGCGCGACGCACTTCGCCTGGATCCCCGGGCTCAGGTTCGTCCGCCTTCGGTATCAGCCATGCGATGTGAATGAAATCGACTTGGCGAACGCGGATCAGAATGATCTCGAAATCGACTGACGGCTGGAGGCGCGCAATCATCATCTAGCCCAGGTTTTCGACTACTCTGTCGCGCCCGGCCGCATGATGGACAACCTCGCCGTTCTTGTGTTCGCTCCTGGTCTGCTCCCTCGCCGCAGCTGCCGCGCCACGGCATGCCACATCTCGTTTTCCACCCTATCGCCAGCGCCCGCGCCCGCGGCCGGCAGGCTGTCTGATCTGCGTCAAGGCGATCGGCGCCGACTTCCCGGACGTTGATACGCAACAAGGGGCTTCAGGTCAGTTTCAGGATGTCATCCAGCAATGTGTCGCGCCCGCCTGACCACGCGGCTCCCGCGGAGAGGAAGGATTCGATAGCATCAGCTGGCGCCTTCCAGTTGTCGGACGCGATGTTGCAAGCCTTGATATCTGACACCCGGTTCCTCATCGTGCCAGAGACGATGGTCGATGGTCTGATCGTCATCGATACGAAAGGCACGATCACCTATGTTAATCCGGCCTGCACCAACCTGTTCCTCCATGCGCGGGAAGACCTGATTGGACGGAACGTCAAGATGTTGATGCCCCCGCCTTTCCAGGATGAGCATGACAGCTATCTGGGCAGACACAGGGAGGCGGGCGTCAGGCGGATCATCGGGATCGGCAGGGAGCTCCAGGGCCTCAAGGCGGACGGCACGATCTTTCCGATGTACCTGTCGGTCGGTGAGGCGCATGCGGGGGATGCGGACATTTTTGTCGGCATCATCTACGATCTGACAGAGAAGAAAGCGGCCGAGGAAGTCATCCTGCACCACCAGAAGCTCGACACCATAGGCCAGCTGTCGGGAGGGATCGCCCACGATTTTAACAACATCCTCAGTGTGATCGGCGGTAATCTCGAACTCATCGGGGGGGGCGATCTGCCGCCAGCAGCGCGGCGGGCTCTGGTCCGGGCACAGGATGCAGCGACGCGCGCGGCCCGCATCACGCATCGGCTGCTCGCATTTGCGCGCCGCCAGCCCCTGAGTTCCCGAGCGATCGACATCAACGAAGCGCTCGAAGAGATGTCGCACATGCTTCAGCGTGCAATCGGCGAAACCGTCGACATCCAGATGCATCTGTCTCCGGACGCCGGGATTGCACAGACCGATATCGACCAGTTCGAAAACGCAATTCTCAATCTTGCTGTCAATGCGCGCGACGCTATGCCGTCCGGCGGCGTGGTCACCCTCGAAACGCAAGCGGTGCGATTCGATGACGATGTCAGGACCGCGCAGGAAGCGCCGCCGGGAGACTATATCCGCGTCTCGGTCTCGGATACCGGCATCGGCATGTCGCCGGAGGTCCGGGAAAGAGCTATCGAACCTTTCTTCACCACTAAGGACATCGGGGCCGGCACGGGACTCGGCCTTAGCATGGTCTATGGCTTCATGAAGCAGACCGGCGGCCACGCCAGGCTGGACAGCGAGGTTGGCCATGGCACCCGGGTCAGCCTGTTCTTCCCGAGATCAGCAGGCGCCGCAGGCGTCGATCCCGCCAGCTTCGAGACATCGACGCCATCGGCGCGCGGAGAAACGCTTCTCGTGGTCGAGGACGATGCGGACGTGCGGGTGATTACCGTCTCACGGCTCGAGGGTCTGGGTTATCGTGTCAAGATCGCCGTGGACGGCGCTTCCGCCCTCCGCGTCTTGCAGACCTCGCCAGGCATCGACCTGGCTCTGATCGATATTGTGATGCCCGGCGGGATGGATGGCCACGCGCTTGCGGACGAGATCGAGCGGACAGCGCCTGGCGTCAAGATCATTCTGACGTCGGGCTATTCACCGCGGATGGCGGCGTCCGGCGAGCAAATTCATCGCCCTTTCCTGCCAAAGCCAGCCAGCCGCGCCCAGATGGCGCAACTTGTCCGACGGCTTCTCGACGGCGAGACTGCGGGTTCAACGCCCCGATCCTGATGCTCGGACGTCCGATGCGAGGACATAGCCTTCTCCTGGGGCGATCTGGATGCTCGCCTCCATCCCCTGCCGATGGCGACGATCCAAGACGACGCTTGTCGTGGATGCGTCGCGCTCGACCTCAAATATGCGACGCGTGCATCAGCGCGATCACATTGAAGTCGAGAAGCGGCATCGCTTCGACGCCGATATGGGCGCCGTTCAAATCATCTGCGCGTGCGCTGCTGTCATAGCGCGACAGGGACGGTGTTCGTCGGCAGCGCATCCGGCGGACTCTTCGATTTGTGATCGATGCGTGGCGCGAGGCGCATTCTCACATCACGCGTTGCCGACCGCCGGCGATCAGGTCGGGATCCTGTTCCGGCTGACCTCACCTTTTCGTTTCGGCGTCTCGTCTGGTTGTGCAGGCGCCACGTCGGGCGTTGCGCATGCCGAAATTGCGTCCACTGACAGCATGGGCGAGGCGATGGCGTCACGGCGAAGCAATTGCATGTCTAGCCCTTTTTCATGATGACGGCCCTGGGCGACATCAGAACCCGAGCACGTGATGGCGCAAGAATGTCGCGTGTCACGCCGCCGAATGCAATTTCCCATCAACACCCCGGAACGCATGACCGCCATCCTTGTGAAGCCCGCTGACGTCTGAAGTTGTGTGGGATTCTCGCCTTGCACGGGATCAAGCGGCGGTGCGGCCCAGAATTGTCACGTTCTGTCACCTTGCCCGACATAATCCGGCAAACGCCTGCAAGGATCGGGGTCCAGCGTCCGTTCATCAGATGGAAAAGAGTGATCAGATGTGCATCGCAGGCGGACGGGTCGAAGATCTGACGGCAACCAAGGCGCCCCACATCACCAGCCAGTCCTCGGACCGGACAATGGTTCGCCGGGTCATGACGCATGACCATCTATTCTACCAAGGCGATGAACGTGATTTCATCTATGTCGTACAGAGCGGATGGGTCAAACTCTACCGCACCCTCATCGACGGCCAACGTCAGGTTGTCGGCTTCGCCAATCCGGGGTCGATTCTCGGCCTCGAATCGGATGGCGAGCACACCAGCGGCTGCGAGGCCATCACGGCTGCGACCGTCCGGGCAATTCCGGTCTCGCGCCTGGCTGAGGTTTGCCGTCAGGACGCCGCCTTCGCCGAGCACATTCTGCGCCAGATCGGCCGGCAGCTCGGCGCGGCCCAGGCGCAGCTGGCGACGGTTGGCGCCCAGTCCGCCGACCAGAAGCTCGCAACTTTTCTTCTGTCCATTGCGGACCTTTGCAACGTGTCTCCTGCCGGCGACTTCGACCTGCCGATGCGGCGTGGCGATATGGCGGAATTCCTCGGCCTCCGGCTCGAGACGATTTCGCGCAAGATGTCTGATTTTCAACGCCGCGGCTGGATCACCATGACCTCGCTCTATCATTGCCGCCTGGTTCGGCGCGAGGTGCTCGAAGATCTCGCTGCTGGCGGCGACCTTGAAGACGCGACGATGCTTCGCGTGTCTTAACGCGCTCCAAAGGCACGAGGCTGTCTATGACAACCCGGAACCTTGACGCCCTGTTTCATCCCGCGGCGATCGCCCTGATCGGGGCAAGCGAAGAAGCGCGGGCGGTTGGCGCGGTCGCGGCAAAGAACATGCTTGGCGGAGGTTTCGCCGGCCGCGTCATGCTGGTGAACCCCCACCACGTCGAGGTTTTTGGTGCGTGCTGCTATGCGTCCGTCGCATCGCTTCCCGAGCGACCTGACCTGGCTGTCATCGCAACACCGGCGCCGACCGTCCCGGGGCTGGTCGCAGATCTTGCGAAGGCGGGATGCCGGGCCGTGATCGTCCTTACGGCGGGGCTTTCCCCCGAACTCCGCCAGCAGATGCTTGACGCCGCGCGGCCGACCCTGATGCGGATCCTTGGGCCCAACTGCCTCGGGCTCCTGTCGCCTGCCGCCGGCATCAACGCAAGTTTCGCACAGGCGGCCGCGCATCCTGGCGGCCTTGCGCTTCTGTCGCAATCTGGCGCCGTCGCCACCGTCATGCTCGACTGGGCCAATGCGGCAGGGGTCGGCTTCTCCCATATCGTCTCGCTCGGCGACATGTCCGACATCGATTTCGGAGACTGTCTCGACTATCTCGCGTTCGATCCAGCGACACACGCCATCCTGATTTACGCCGAAAGCGTCTCGAACGCGCGAAAGTTCATGTCCGCCGCACGGATCGCGGCGCGCGCCAAACCGGTCATCATCGTCAAGAGCGGCCGGAGTTCTGCCGGCGCGAGTGCCGCGACATCTCATACCGGCGCGCTCGCAGGCTCGGACCTTGTTTATGACGCGGCCATCCGGCGCGCCGGCGCCCTGCGCGTCGATACGCTGCGCGACCTCTTCGACGCCGCCGAAGGATTGACGGGTCGTCCCGCTTTCCCGGACGACCGCCTGATGATCATCACCAATGGCGGCGGGCTCGGCGTCCTCGCCGCGGACGAACTGGCTCTGCGCGGAGGCGAACTTGCGCTGCTGAGCAATGCAACCAAATCTGCGCTCGACAAGGTTCTTCCCCCATCCTGGTCCAAATCCAATCCCATCGACATCCTCGGCGATGCGCAAGAGGATCGTTATGAAGCCGCGTTGGCGGCGCTCGCGGCGCAGTGTCCCGATCAGGCCGTTCTGGTGGTGAACTGCCCGACCGGTGTTTCAGACAGCGTCGCCGCGGCAGACGCCGTTATCCGCGCGGCGGCGCAAGCATCGCGCCTTCGCATATCGTGTTGCTGGTCCGGCGGATCGGCCGCGGCGGCCGGGCGGGCAATGCTTGCGGCCGCCGGACTGCCTGTTTATGACACGCCTGAGGCGGCCGTTCACATGTTCCAGCGCCGTGTCGAGCATGCGCGAAACCGGTCGCTGCTCGCGCAGGCGCCGCCGGCCGGAGGCTCCGCGGGTTCCGCTCACGCGGCAGGCCTTGCCAAGAGCATCATCGCGAGCGTCCTGAAGGAGGGGCGCTCGACGCTCACCGGGCCGGAATCGCGCGGCGTTCTGGAGGCTTATGGCATTCACGTGACGCAGGCGCGCGTCGCGGGCACGCCCGCGGCGGCCGGAGCAGCCGCCCAACACCTCAACGGGCCTGTCGCGCTCAAGATCCTGTCCCGCGACATCACGCACAAGAGCGACGTCAGCGGCGTTCGTCTTGGCCTCTCCGGCGCTAACGCCGTGCGGCAGGCCGCTGAAGAGATGCTGAAGGCCGTACGCGCTAGCGCGCCAAAGGCCCACGTCGACGGCTTTACAGTCGAGCCGATGATTTCGCGGCCGATGGCCGTCGAGGTGCTGGCCGGAATCGCGAGCGATCCCACGTTCGGCCCGAGCATCCTGTTCGGACAGGGCGGCGTCGCAACCGAGATTATCGGCGACCGCGCGATCGCCCTGCCCCCGCTCAATGCGCCGCTGGCGCGCGATCTGGTTTCACGCACGCGCGTATCGCGTCTGCTTGCGGGCTACCGAGATAGACCGCCAGCGAATGCCGACGCCATCGACGCCGTGCTGATTGCGCTGTCCGATCTGGCCGCGGACATTCCCGAAGTCGCCGAACTCGATATCAATCCGCTGCTGGTCGACGCAAATGGTGCGATCGCGCTCGATGCGCGCATAGTCGTCCGGCCCGCGTCTTCGCCCGGCGCAGCGCGCCTGGCGATCCGCCCTTACCCGGCCAAACTTCAGCGCGCCGTCGAGTTCGCTGATGCGGCCTATACAATCCGCGCCATCCTGCCCGAGGACGGCGCCCGCCTTATCGAGATGGCGCGCCTGACAAGCGAGGCGGACCTGCGGTTCCGGTTTCATGGCAGCATGCGTAGTCTCTCGCCCGACCTGGCCAACCGTCTGGCGCAGATCGACTATGACCGGGAGATGGGGCTGGTCGCAGAGGAAAAGGACGGACGGCTCGCGGGCGTCGTCCGCCTCGCTTTCGATCCCGAAATCGCTACGGCGGAGATCGCCCTCCTGGTGAGATCAGATGCACAGCAGCGCGGGCTCGGCCGTCATCTGATTAGCGAGGCGCTCAGCTACGCGCGCTCGCGCGGCGCGAGCTTGGTGTTTGGCGACATCATGCGGGACAATGGGCGTGCGCTTGACCTCTGTGTCCATCTCGGCGCGCGCCGGGCGGCCTCGCCAAACGGCGCATCTCTCTGCCGCGTCGAGTTTGATTTTCATGCATCTCAACCTGCCGCTGCACAGGCCTGATCCTGAACCCGCCAACCTTGCGATTGCACGCAAACGACCGAGAAAACTCGCGCAAGCGTGCGCCCCGCGTCCAGGGGGGAACGCGGGGCGCCATCGGCGTCGATCGGAGGAAGCGCCGATATCAGGCGGCCGCCATTGGCGGAATAGGGCCGGCCCAATGCTTATCTGTGTTGGGCCGGACCATTTCTTGCGTGGTCATGATGGCCATCCGTCAACTGATATGCAATTTTTGCGCGATCCCATCCGAATGCTCTTGATGCCAGTCAAGCTGAAGAAGGAATTGTGGCGGGTTGACAACAAGGCTGGTCTTCAGGCCTTGAGATGGCTCATAGCCGCTTCAATCGCAGGAAGTTTCGCGGCGACGAGATCCGACGCCAGTTCGCACGTCAGCCTTTCGCGCGAGCTTGAGGAAATGTAATCGCGCAGCAGACCAAGCTCGCGCGGCGGCGCACACAGAACGAGGCCGCGGGCTGCGTGCTGCATGACGGCGCGATCGATCTCCGAGGCGACGCGATGGAGAAAGAGGCAGCCGCCATTCGGGTCGTCAACGTCCTCGTTATGAACGTCTGAAACTGGATCATGGCGGCGGTCGGCGACCTCCGCCGAATCTGTGAGGTCGAGGCATTCGCGGAGCGGCTCGCCCCGTCGCGAGCGAAGAAAGAACCGCGCGGCATGGGCGTCGGCCACGACGATCCATGTGGGATCAGAATGCATGACATGCCTCCTTATAGCGGCTCATTTCAGAATGGACGCGCGTCAGCATGCTTGATCGGGAGCAAACCAATGTGAGGGAATGAAGACGGAGGCGGCTCTCCCCTTTCCCGGGCGGAAGTCGTCGGGCGCAGCATTCGCGTTCGCCAGTGCGTAGGTTGAGGTTTGCGTCCGGATCTTCGCGTTTGCGCCTTGATGTAGAAAGCAGATCGCATCATCGCGTCTGAGCTTCGCGACGCAGTGGAGCTCACGCATCGCCCCATAGCGATCAGCATGCAATTTGCGGGATGTCGCTCATGTGCATGATCGCGCAGAAGCCGCGGCCGCCTCGATCAGATCCCTTCGCTCTTGAGACGGCGCTCGATGTCGTGAACAGACTCGCGCACGAGATCCTTGCCAATCTCGCGCTTCACCAGATCCATCGCCGCACCCGACAAGCGTGCGCGAAGGAGCCCGAGCGCGTGCGGCGGCGCGATCAGCACAATCTGGCCGACAGCATGTTCGCCGACCGCCAGGTTGATGCGGCCCGCGATGTGACCGAGGAAGTGGCGTTCCTTGTCCTCCTCGATGTTTTGATGGGCAGGCTGCACCAACGGGCCGGTGTTGACACCGTCATGAACGGCGGTGGATCTGCCCTTTCGTCGCTCCTCAGCCTGAAGTGTCAGCGACAGGGGTTCAAGTTCGCGAAGCGGAAGGCCGGCCCGCTCGCGAATAAAGAATTTTGCAGATGCCCCATCTGCCACCACAACCCAGATTGCCTGCGATGTCATGTATGTCTCCTCACCGCTCGCCTTTCCGATCAAAGGCGACGTCCGCCGTCGAAGGAGAGGAGAAGCTGGAATAGGTTGAAGAAATTGAGGCGAGGCCGAGGGGCGCCGCAGTTGAAGGGGGATTAGCAGTGCGGGCCATGGCGGCGCTTCCTTGTTGGCTTGTCATTCTGGCGCCAGGCGTGCGCATGTCCTTGAGCTGCATCAAGGCGCGCCGGTCGTATCAGCCAATGTCGCTCCTGTGCACGGCGCGCGTCGACAACAGCATTGCCGCCAGGAAAGTCACCAGGCAGGCTGGGGCAGGATCGATGAATTGCGGCCAGACAAGCCCGACAGTCCTCGTCTTTGCGAGCCGCTCACGCCCCAAGGCTGGAGGCCGGCGCGGTCCCATCGCTCCCGATCGCCTCCGGCATGGCGAACTTTAACGCGACCATCAATTCCCAGCTTGCGCGAAACCTGCGGCCTTCGGCGCGATGGCGAGATGTCGGCCGTATCACGCAGGCTGAAACCAGCACGGCTCCGCAGCGCGGGACAGATCATTTCCTCGCTTTGATGCAGGTCATGCGAGAAACCTGGCGATCCGGCAGTTTCAGGGCCATGGATGCCCATCCTCCTCCGAGATTATTTCCCGTCACGCTTCTGGCCGTGATTGGGCTTGCAGGATGTGGACTTGAACTTGCGCCGGCCCCGCCACGCCCCGAAGCCGATCTGTCCGCGCTGGCTGTATCCTTTATCGACAACACCGTCCCGCGCGATCCACTGCCACTGCTGGCGCCCTATGCGGGCGTGATGGTCGGTATCATTGACAGCGCCGCGTCAGCCATTTCGACGATAGCCCGCCTCGACCGGCCGTTGACTGATACGGAATGGACGGGAACGGGCCTCGCTGGCGTCAACATCATCTCCGCGTCAACCCTGCTGACGCTGCCGGCAAGTGGGCCAGACGATGCGCGGCGTCTCGCCGATCCACGCTGGCGTGACAGCGCGGAAGAGATGCAGAGTGCAAGCGTGCTTGTCCTGGCGGCCGTCCAGGCGCGCGACACTCAGCGTCTGAGGCTAGCCGCCGATCTTCTCAAGAATACGTGCCAAGCCTGTCACCGCGTTTTCAAACAGGGCTCTCGCGTTGATGGGCGCGATTTCGCCAGCCGCTCATGACTATATCCGCATGAGAGCGGAAAGTATTCAAAGCCTGCCAGCGACGTGACAACCGCTCCGGAAAGTCCGATCACACCTTCACAGTTGGATGCGCAAACGTCCTCAGCACCAACTCGCCTGGCCTTGCTGCGGCTCACGCAGGAGTTCCTGGATGTTGGCGTCGAGAATCCGGAAGCCAACATTGCCATAAAGCTTCTGGCGTCCGTCATTGAGCACAAAGGTCGGGCTGCCTTGCACGCCCATCATTGCAGCATCGTGATAGTCGGACGCGAGAGCCGCAAAGGCGCTGCCGTCGTGAATTAGCGCTTCGATCCGCGAAATCTCTACGCCCGCCTGCAGCCCGATCTCACACTGGATGTCCCAACGCGCAATGTCTTTCCCTTGCACAAAAAAGCCCTGACGAAGCGCCCAGGTTATCGCCTCCGTTGACCCTGTTTCACAGCCGCCTCCCCGTTCGAGGAGATTGATCGCCTTGAGAAAGAGGTGGGCGCTGTTCGAAGTCGCTGGGCGAACCTTCAACCACAAATCCGGACACAACGTGATCTCGGGGAACGCCTTGGCCGCGTGACGTAGGTGAGCGTTGAACCCTTCATATTCCCCTTTGCCTTTCCAGGCCGCGGAGATCTTGCCGACTGTGTCGCCGAACACGGAGCAGAATTTCTGTTCGACGCGGACCTGATCACTGTAGGTTTTCTTCACGAGGTCGACGCGCGGCTGGGCGATGTAGGCCCATATGCACAGAACGTCTGAAAAATAAACGATGGGAACCGTCTTCATCGCCGCCGCCTGACGACGCGAGGCTGCCGCAGCCCGTGTCGACCACCTTCTTCCGCGATCGCGGCGAGAAATGTGACGGAGAGAGATTGCGACGCTAAGTGCTTAATCATGAAAGAGGCTGCCAGATCGCGGAACATCCCGCATGATCTACATCAAAGTTGGGGGCTCTCCTAGATCGCCGCTGAAAGTCGTCGCACGCGGATGGCGCCGGCACATTCAAAAGCCTCCATCTCGTCAGCGAGACATGATTAGCGGCATGAGAGGGTCAGCAGGCTGCGGCTAACGCCAAGCGCCACGATCTTATCGGCGTACCGCGATCTCATCCTTGCGCTGCTTGGCATAGCCATCGACAATATCGCGCGAAATCGGCGTGATCCCGTCGGAAACCACATAGTTTGGCAGCCGTGAGGAACTCAAAAAGGCGCCGGTGAGCTGATAACCGAATCGCAACGCAAGCTCTGCAGCGGCCGCGACGCGGCGTCGCGCCGAAATCGAGCTGTCGACGTGGACAAGAATACTGCAATACCTCACTGGCGCCTCCTGATGGGAGGACGCTAGTCGAGGCGACTAGCGCCGGCTTGACTCGCATCAGCAGGAAGCGGATGCGGCTTGCGTGAAGGCTGCACCTCTACAGGAGCTCCGGCCAGCCGCTGGAAAAGCTTGCGCCTGCGCGCGAGAGGCCACCATTCGTAGAGCAGGATTTCGATCGGCCTCCAGTTTGCGACCCAGCCGACGATGACGAGCCCTTCGGCGAGGAATCCGGCGATGGCGCCGTCCGGCAACAGATCCTTGAGCAGCTGGCGGATGCCGATACAGGCGGCCAGCACGCTGAGCCCGATCACAAGCGATAACTGCGCGATCGTCAGAAGTTCGCGCATATCCGCGCCCGTCCTGCGCGCACGGTAGAGAAAATGGCTCGAAATGGCGGCGCGCAAATCCTGCACGTCCGCACCCGCCGCGCTCGCGTCAGGTACGTAGAAACGCAGGCCCAGGCTGGCGTGCGGCGGCAGCTCAAGCGCCCAGCCGACGATGTAGTCCTCGGCGCTGCGCGCAAGATCGCGTGTGGGAATTGGAAATGGATCGAACGGGTCGAACAGCTGGTCAAGGGTCTGCAGGCGAAGCTCGATCTGATGCGCGGGGTTTGCTTCGGTTGTCACGGGCCTCACCCGACGCTCTTCCCGGCATCGCCCGAGCCGTGTGGCCGGCGCTTGATCGTGTTCGCTGTCGTCACGACGTATGTGACGTCAATCCGCCGGTCTTTGCCTGTCTTGCACATGCTGGTTGTTGTCATTGGACGACCCTCAGTAATCGCTTTCGTATCGACGCCGAGACCGACTGCCAGCGAAGCTGTCTTGCGCAGACAGCGCAGCGATCACCTTCAGTGAGACATGAGCACCGGCACAGTTGTTGTACGCAGGATTTCTCGCGTCACGCCTCCAAAGATCACCTCGCTCATGCGCGAGCGTCCGTACCCGCCCATTACGATAAGGTCGGACCCTCCGACCTGCGCATGATCAAGGATGACCTTTGTTTCAGAACGCCCGCCGGAGTCCAGATTGAACAGCTCCGTCGTCGCACCTCGGAAAGCGATGTGCGCCGCTATGTCTGCGCCAGGTTGTTCCCCATACCCCCGCGACGGTTTGGCGTCCACGGTGACGACGCTTACGCGCTTTGCTCGGGCGATGAGTTCGTCGGCATCGCCCAGTGCGCGGGCGGCTTCGCGAGTGGGCTTCCAGGCGAAGAGGATATGCTCTCCAATCGGCCCAGACTTCCATTCCGGCGGGACAATGATTACAGGCCGTCCGGATTCGAACATTGCGGCTTCCAGGATGGCCTGCGCTGACTCGCGGTTTGACTTTGTCGGCCGCGTTACGATGCACACGTCGGCGTGGCGCGCCCTCAACCCCAGCTCGGCGCCTGCCGCCCCAAACTCGATCAGATAGGATTCGACGGTCGCATCCGTTGTTTCTTTCTTCAGACGCACGTCGAGCTTACTTGCCTCCTCCCGGAGTTGTGCTCGCGCGTCTTCGACAAGCTGGCCATAAAGCGGGTCGACAACATATCCGTCGACCGGAGCAACGTTCGGCTGCCAATTCACCGCAGCTGCCGTCACGCGGCCAGCTGTCTGGCGAGCGAGCTGCTCGGCGAAAGCAATCACATGCTCATTCTGCGCCTGCGATGTGACAAATGTCAGGATGTCCCTGAAGCTCATGGCTGGCCTCCTCTGATTGCCGGCACATTTGCCTGAGACCCCCGCGCGCGCTGTGATGCAGGTCAAACACGCGCCCGAGACGCAGACGCCACGGCGTGAACACGAAGATGCAGCCTTTGTCAGCGAAACACTGACGACCATCGTACGGCCGCCTGAGGCGCGGCTCGCAGATCTCCGGCTTATCCGACGAGGCGACAATGCGTTGCGTGTCTTGCCCGAAGGATCGAATGACGTCGTTCTCTCGCGTCTGTCTGCACTCGCCCCCATATCCGCCGATCGGGCAAGCAACGATCGGCGTATTCGTGTGATGCCGGCGACGCCGTTCTAGTGGGAGAGAAAAGCGGGGATCGCGAGCCGGTTCAGCACATGTTCTGTTGCGCCGCCGAGGACGAATTCCTTAAGACGCGAGCTGCCATAGGCGCCCATGACAATGAGCTGCGGCGCAGACTCGCCTATGTAGGCATCGAGCGAAGCGCCAATGCTTCGCCGGCGTCCCTCAATTTCATCGACTTGCGCATTGATCCCGTGCGTCAGGAGATGTCGGACCAGCTCGCTCGCAAGACCCGAGGTCGCCGAGGCCTTCTCGCCGACAACTGTCAGTACACGCACGCTCTCAGACTTCTTGAGAACCGGAATCGTATCGCAGACCGCGCGCGCCGCACATCTGCCGCCATCCCAGGCGATCGCCACACGTTTCAACCGGTCTTTTGGCAAAGGCGCTCGGTCGGGATGGTAGATCAAGGTGGGGCGCCCAGATCCGAAAATCACCTCCTCGGCTACCGATCGCTGACTGTCCATGCGATCTCCGAGAGAGATGAGACATAGATCGCGTGTGCGCGCATGCCGCGCTACGCAAGGGCCGATGCTATGCAGGCCGGCGCGAACGACATGCCCTTCGCATTTGACGCCGGCGGTTCGCCCATATGTTTCAAGAAGCTCAAGCGAGCCCCTTGCAGCCGCCAGACTCTTCGACTCCTCCACGCTCGCCATCTCGTTGATGTGAAGCAGACGTTCGGCAAGCCAGTTGTCGGGCACGCTGATGTCGATATGGGCGGCCACGCCTGTAAGTTCCGCGTCAAGACTCTTTGCAAAGCCCACAGACTGTTCGATCGCCCGCGGCAGAATGGGTTCTGCATAGGTGTCGATGTGCAACATGATATCGCGCATATGGGATGACCTTTGTTGCGGTCCTTTCCGGTTATGGCGCAGCTTTTGTCTTGCCGGCGGGCTGGCGCGTATGGGTGACAGCGTAGCTGAGAAGGCCGACAGCGGCGGCTGCGAGCGCCGCGGTCGCAACCGGATGCTCCTTGATTTCGTGACCGGCCTTTTTGGCGAGTTCGATCGATTCGTTCTTGATCTGCTCCGCAAGCTCGGAGGCTGCATGGACAAAGGCTGCAGCGGAGCGTGAGACGGCGTCGCTCGCGTCGGCGCCGAGATGCTTCGTCATGCGGGCAATGCCGCGTGCAACGTCATCATATCCTTCAGCCAGATCCGTCGCCATCCGCTTCGACATGTCGTGTGTCATGGAGTTCTCCTGTGTTTCTAATTCCTTGTGCCCCATCCGAAACCGCACTCGTTGATTGATATCAAACTGGGCCGTTGAACTTCGCGGCGCAGACGCCGCCATGACGGAACGAGACGGTGGTTCCATCAACCGTGCGCCAGGCCGCAAATGCGGCCTCGCGTTCGTCCGAAAGCGAGATCCACACGTTGAACCTAGTGGGCCAGAAGAATAGGCAGGCTGGCTGTGCGGATCATCTCGCGCGACATGCCGCCAAAAATGAACTCGCTCATGCGCGAATTGCCAAATCCCCCCATCACGATCAGGTCCGCTTCAATTGCCGCGGCATGATCGAGCACCGCTTTCGCTTCCGTTCTTCCGACGGGCGCGATGACGCAAGTGCGCGGACTTAGTCCACGGCGCGCAAGATGCGCGGCGATCTCGCCGCCCGCATTGCGGCAATCACTCTCTGTGCGATCCATGTCGACGGTCAGGATTGTAACGAGGTAGGCGCCTGAAAGCAGATCGTCGGCGTCGTTAAGGGCTCGAGAGGCTTCGCGTGTTGGCGTCCAGCTAACGATGACGTTGCGACCGATGGGGCACGGCGTCCATTTCGGCGGAACCAGCATGACCGGCCGGCCGGAGTCAAAGAGAACCGACTCGACAAGGCGCTGCTGCCCATCGGTTTCAGGGCGATTCATGACCACAAGGTCATAGTGCCGCGCCCGTATCGCAATCGAGGAGGATGACTGGCCGTCCTCTAACAGCACGCTCTCGACAGAACCGACGGGCGCTTGGGTGCTTAACCGGCGCCGCAACTGATCGAGATCCGCGTCCAGCCCGGCTTGTGCATGTTCCCGGATATTCTCCCACACGGGGCTAGCGACCCAACCTTCCGTCATGATCAGCGCCGGCATCCGCGCAACCATGAGGCCAGAAACACGGCCACTATTCTGCTCAGCCAGCTGTTGGGCCATTGCGACCACGTTGGTCTCCGGCGCTCCGGAAACCACGATCGCGAGAATATCCCTGAATTTCATGACCGCCTCTGTTGCACGAACAACACTGACCGGAGAACGAAAAGCTGCCGTGATGCAGATCAAATGGCCGGTCCGATTGATATCTGGGGGCGCGCTCATTCTGTCGCAACAAATTTCGGCCGCACCGGCAATATCGGCTATTTCGTTGGCGCTGACGGGTCCGGCCGCATTCTTGATCCCTGTCAACGCACTGAGCCTGTCAATGGGCATGGATGATCGAGGAGAACGCCATGAAAGTATTTGCGCTCGTCAATACCGCGGCTGGCAGTGTCGGACCGGATGGCAAGAACCGCATGCTGCGAATGCTCTCGCGATCCGGTATCAGCGCAGATGTCGTTGTCTTCGATCCCGAGTCGGCTGCAAGCCAGGTGCAAAGCCTTTTGGCCAAGACGCCTGATCTGCTTGTCGTATGGGGCGGCGACGGCACGCATCGCACCGCGCTCAGCATGGCTGGCGTCGGAAGCGATAGTCTTGTGCTGCTTCCGGGAGGAACAATGAACCTGCTGACGAAATGGATTCACGGCGACAAGCCGTGGGACATCATCCTTCAGAGCATCATTGCGCGTCGGGCGAGACGCACATTAGACGCTGGTCGCGTTGATGACGCTCTCTTTTTCTGCGCCATGATCGCCGGCGCACCCGCACAATTCGCCTTGGCGCGTGAAGATGTTCGCGCAGGCGACTTTGGCAAAGCGCTGCGCGACACTGGACTCGCGTTGGAAACAGCTGGCCACCTGCATCTCAAGGCGCACACGGGCCTGGGCGCCGACCTCCCCGCAGCAAATGTCGTCGCCGCGATGGTGGGTCCGCTGTCGCGGTCACGCGGCATGGAAGTCGCTGGCCTCGATGTCCCCTCGCCCGCAGCAGCGCTGGGACTTGCGTGGTCATCACTTCGCTCGGGCTGGCGCAACCTCAAAGCCGTCGACATTCAGATCACGCAAACCTTAACTGTAGCCGATCCGGACGGCCGGCCGATCCCCGTGATCATGGATGGCGAGCAGATCGACCTTGGTGCGCGGTTTACGGCTCACTACGCCGAAACGGCCGCAGCCTGCCTCGTCGCGGCCTAGTTGCGCGGCCGCCGGTCTGCCCCGTCTGATTCTGACGTCCAGGGCAATGAATTCCCCTTGGCCCCGGCGCTTGTTGCACACTTGCGCGGCCTGGGCGATCGGGACCAACATGCTGGGACAATCGCGCCTGCTGATGCAGCCCTGCGGCGCATTTTTGCGGCGATCTTGATCCGCGATTTGACGACGCTCAAGCCCCGAGCCCGGGAAGTGGCCATGGTCGAAGCTGAACAGGAGACGCAGTTATGGAGAATGATCTGTCGATCCGCCGGCGCGTGGAAGACGAGCTTTTCGCTGATCCCAGCGTGACGGCCGAAGGCATTGGCGTCGCGGTCAAGGATGGCGTGGTTACGCTGTCGGGCCATGTACCCGCTTACACCGAGCGCTTCGCGGCCACGCGCTGCGCCCAGCGCGTTAAAGGCGTGAAGGCCGTCGCGTTGGATTTGTTCGTGCGGCTGCCGAGCTTGAAAAAGCGGGCCGATGACGAAATCGCCGGTCGCGCCGTCAGCATACTCGCATGGACGCTTCATGGCGTTGGCGACATCCAGGTTTCTGTCGAGGGCGGATGGGTCACGCTGTCTGGGGAAGTTGAGTGGGGATATCAGAAGCGAGACGCGGAGCGCGCCATTCGCGTGCTGGGGGGCGTCACCGGAGTCAAAAATGCGATATCGATACGTCACCAGGTTGATCCGCAATCGATTCGCGACGCCATCCAGACCGCCTTCCAGCGCGGCGCAGCCCTCGAGGGATCCGGCATCAACGTCGAGATCGACGGCTCGACGGTAACACTATCTGGCAAGGTCAAGGCATGGCATGAACGACGCGCCGCAGAAGACGCGGCATGGACCGTTCCCGGCGTCAGCGAGGTCCACGACTACCTTGTCCTCGCCTGACCGGGCCGAACAGCGAAGGGGGGCTCTCTTGCTGCAACGCTCGAGTGTCGCCCCGCCAGAGGGCTATTGTCGAGTTAGGACGTAGGCCGGGCAGTTTGAGGTCCGTGGACATCCTGCCCGAGTAAAAATCTACCGTCTGCTCGTATGTGGGGGACTGGGACCGCAGCCAGAATTTCGCGGTGAGAGAATTCATGGCCGACGATTCACTGACCGGGTTGAGCGTCGCGCAGGCTGAGGCGCTGCTGAAGACGCACGGCCCAAACACGTTGAGAACGGTCAGATCGCGCAACCTCCTGACCATTGCGCTCGCAACACTCCGCGAGCCAATGTTCATCTTCCTCCTCGTGGCAGCTTCGCTTTACCTTCTGGTCGGCGATCTCGGCGAAGGTCTGTTCCTGCTTGGCGGCGCAGCTGTTTCGGTCGCGCTGGTCGTGTTTCAAGACGCGCGCAGTGAACGTGCGCTTGCGGCATTGCGGCAACTGGCCGAACCATTTGCGGATGTCATTCGCGATGGGAGCCAGCAGCGCATCCCGGCACGCGATCTGGTTCCGGGGGACATCATCCTCGTCAAGGAGGGCGAGCGAATTTCCGCTGATGCGGTTTTTCGCAAGGGAGACATACTCACGGTCGATGAATCCGCTCTGACAGGCGAGTCAGTCGCCCTAGTCAAGCAACCAGGTCCTTGGCATTCCAACGAGACTGACGAAGATGCGCATGCTGGTAACGCCCTGTTTGCCGGGACAATGCTGCTGGCGGGACAGGGCCTGGCGCAGGTCACACAGACCGGACCCCGAACACGGATCGGCGCCATCGGCTCGGCGCTATCTGGCGAAATGGAGCGCACCCCTCTCCAGGAAACCACCGGCCGGCTGGTCTTACGCCTAGGCGTGATTGCGGTCGTGTTCTGTCTGCTCGTCGCCGCAGCTTACGGATTCATACGGGGCGATTGGTTTGCCGGGGGCTTGGCCGGACTCACCATCGCAATCTCTCTACTCCCGGAAGAGTTTCCGATGGTGCTGGCGGTTTTTCTCGCCATCGGTTCGTGGCGGCTAGCGCGTCATCAAGTACTGGTGCGTCGTTCGGCCGTGGTCGAAACTCTTGGCGCAATGACGATGCTCTGTGTGGACAAGACGGGCACGCTTACCGAAAACCGTATGAAAATCGGAGCAATCTGGGCCAACGCCGAACAACTCGGCGTCGATATGGACAGCGCCGCCGGAGATGTCGCTCGCGTCGCCCTTCTTGCGTCTGCGGTTCACCCCGTCGATCCGATGGACCGCGCTGTGTGTGAGGCCTTGGGCAGTCGTGCTGCGTCACTGCTGACCAGCTATGGCGGCGAACCTGTCAGCAGCTTTCCGCTCCGGCCGGACCGGCTTGCCGTCATTCAGTCGTGGAGCACGGACGCTGGGACCGTCTGGGCCTCAAAGGGCGCGCCCGAGGCAATTTTGCGGCTCTGTAAAACACCGCTTGCCGAACAGCGACTTGTTGAGGCTGCACTGGCCGGTATGGCGGCGAGCGGATTGCGCGTTCTGGGTGTTGCCAAAGCCGATGACCCAAACAAGGCAATTGGCGATCCTAAAGATGCGCCGTTCGAATTCGTCGGCCTGATCGGATTTCTTGACCCGCTGCGAACGGATGTTCCAGCCGCGCTCGCCGAAGCCCGTGCGGCCGGTATCGACGTTTCAATGATCACGGGCGACTATCCCGCGACTGCGTTAGAGATCGCGCGACAGGCAGGCCTTGATATTACGGGGGGCGTTCTGACGGGGGCTGAGATCGCAGCGCTCAGCCCTCAGGAGTTGTCCCACCGGCTTGCGACAGTTCGCATCTTCGCGCGCGTCAAGCCACAGCAAAAGCTGGCGCTGGTCGAGGCATTCAAGGCGCGCAGCGAAGTCGTCGCGATGACCGGCGACGGCATCAATGACGCCCCGGCATTGGAACGCGCGCACATTGGCATCGCCATGGGCAAGCGCGGGACTGACGTTGCGCGCGAAGCGGCCGATCTTGTTCTGCTCGACGATAGCTTTCCCGCAATCGTCGGCGGCGTGCGGCTGGGCCGGCGTATTTTCACCAACCTGCGTAAGGCGTTGATCTATGTGATGGCGGTTCATGTCCCCATCGCCGGCGTGTCATTGCTGCCAATCCTCTTTGGCCTGCCGCCCCTGCTCTATCCGATGCATGTGGTGATGCTGGAGCTCATCATTGATCCGGTCTGTTCACTTGTTTTCGAATCCGAACCAAGTGATCGCTCGGCCATGCTTCGCCCGCCCCGTTCCATCAAGGAGCCGCTGTTCGGCAAACCTCAGATGATGCTTGCCATCGTTCAAGGCGCTGTTCTGCTGACGGCGGTGCTTGGCATTTATGTTTGGGCCCTCCACAACGGGCTTTCGGAGAATCAGGCGCGCGCCGCCGGTTTCATGGTGCTCGTCATTGGCAACCTGGTTCTGGCCCTTGCAAACGCATCGGGTTCGGCAACGCAGCTGTTCGACCCACGCCACAATATTTTCTGGGGCGTGGGCGCCGTCGCAGTGGTTGTTCTTGTGGGCACGCTGACCATCCCATTTCTGTCCGAAATCTTTCGCGTAGAAGCGCCAGACGGCGCTATCATCGCGCTCTGTGTCATGACCGCAGTCATCGCGGGCGGATGGTACGGCATCGCCCGACGATGGAACCTGCACGATCAGGCCGAACATACGCAGGCCGCTGCCTCTCTCACTCGCGAGAAGCACCTCGCGCCTCGTTCAAGGAACTAGGAGAAATTATGAAACGATTGACCGGTAAAGTTGCAATTGTCACAGGCGGAGCGTTGGGAATCGGGCGGGCTGGCGCGATCCGGATGGCCGAGGAAGGCGCCTCCATCGCCGTGCTGGACCTACATGCCGACAAGGGGGAAGCGTTGGCGGCCGAGCTGCGCGCTCGCGACGCCCCGGCGCGCTTCTGGCGCTGCGATGTCGCCAGCGAAAGCGAAGTCGCGCGCGTGTTCGAAGAAGTCGCGGCGAATTTCGGACATGTCGACACCGTCGTGAACAACGCAGGCGTTGCCGGCGCCAACAAGCCCACACATGAGCTGACGGAGGCGGAGTGGGACTGGGTTCAGTCGATCAACGTCAAGGGCGTCTTTTTCTGCACAAAACACGCCATTCCGCTTCTGCGAAAGGCGGGCGGCGGCAGCATCATCAATCTCTCCTCGATCTACGGGTTGGTCAGCGCGCCCGACATTCCAGCCTACCACGCCTCGAAAGGCGCGGTCAGGCTGATGACCAAGACAGATGCGCTCCTCTACGCCGCCGACAGGATCCGCGTGAACTCGATCCACCCGGGTTTCATCTGGACACCGCTTGTCGAAGCACACCTGAAGGCGGCCGGCGACCTTGAAGCTGGTCGAGCCGCCACCGACGCCCTGCATCCGCTCGGTCACATGGGAGAACCGGACGACATCGCCTGGGGTATAGTCTACCTCGCCTCCGACGAAGCAAAGTTCATCACCGGCGCCGAGCTTGTCATTGATGGCGGTTACACAGCTCGTTGACCTGCGGTCTAGCATTGCCGGCCGTCTTGGATCTGCATCACCTCTGCCAGAGATTTTCTCCCTGCCTCAACGCCGGGGAAGCGCGAGCCAGCGTGCAGCATTGCCCGTGCTGCAAGTCTACCTGCAGCACCGGCGAGAGACGTCGCCGATGACGGCGGGGTTTACATGACGGCTTGGCCGTTGAGCATTGGCCGGCCAGCCGCGTCTAGTCTCGTTTTGACGCTTGGCGTTTTCCAATGCGGGGATCGGCAAGGCGCGGCTCTCACCTTACAGACTCAATGACGGGAGCATTTGACTGGGGTTTGGGCGCCGATAGCGGCAGTCCATCGTCTCGCATGACGACGTAGATCGCTGGAATGACGAGCACAGTCAGAAGCGTCGATGACGCCAAACCGAACAGCAGTGAGATCGCGAGGCCCTGGAAGATCGGATCGCTCAGGATCACGGCAGCTCCGATCATCGCAGCAAGAGCGGTCAGCAAGATGGGCTTGAAGCGGATCGCTCCCGCCTCAAGCAATACGTCGCGCAGAGGCCTATCGGTATCCTTCGAGTGCCGAATGAAATCCACCAGCAGAATCGAGTTGCGAACAATGATGCCCGCCAGCGCGATAAAGCCAATCATCGACGTCGCGGTGAACGGCGCGTTGAACAGGACGTGACCGATCACGATGCCGATCAAGGTCAGCGGGATGGGCGTCAGAATCACCAGAGGCAGGCGGAACGATTTGAACTGGGCAACCACAAGAATGTAGATGCCGAAAATCGCAACCGCAAAGGCCGCGCCCATGTCGCGGAACGTCACATAGGTGATTTCCCATTCGCCGTCCCACAGCAACGTCGGCTTGGCCTCATTGTCCGGCTGGCCATAGAGACTTATCGCCGGCTTGGGCAGTGAGCCCCAATCGTGAGTATCGATGGCCGCCTGCACATCCAGCATGCCATAGATTGGCGCTTCATAGGCGCCAGCCAGATCAGCCATCACCATCTCGGCGGCGCGGCCATCACGCCGGAAGATCGAGTAGCTGCCAATCTCGTCACGCGCCTGGACCAGTTCGCCCATTTCAATAAGGCGTGAACCATCTGCAGCCTGCGCGACAGGCATCGCCGCCAGCCCCTTGGACCAGGTGCGCGCCGACTGCGGCAAGCGAACCGCGATGCCGATGGGATTGCGCCCCTCGCCCCGATGAGAATAGCCGATAGCCTGGCCGTTGAGCGTAACGGCGATGGACTGCATGACGTCGCCTTCGGCAACGCCAAAGAAGTCCATCTGCGAGCGATCCGGGGTCAAACGGAGACGCGGACGCTGCTGGCCAAAGCTGTCATCGGCGTCAACGATGTAGGGAATGCTGTTGAAGATTTTTCGGACTTCGGTCGCGACAGCACGGCGTGTCTCCGCATCAGGCCCGTAGATCTCAGCCAACAGGGTCGCAAGCACCGGAGGCCCTGGCGGAACTTCAACCACCTTGACGGATGCGCCCTCCGGCAGCTCAAGCGCCTTGAGACGCTGGCGCATATCCAGGGCAACCTCGTGGCTTGACCGGCTCCGCTTGTCCTTCGGAGCGAGCGTTACCTGCAGATCGCCCATCTCCGGCTTGTTGCGTAGGTAGTAGTGACGAACGAGGCCATTGAAATTGAACGGAGATGCCGTTCCAGCGTAGGCGTCGGACGCGAGCACCTCCGGCATGCTGCTGACGATGCCGGCAGCATCGATCAGCACACGTTCCGTGGCCTCCATTGTCGCGCCTTCCGGGAGATCGACGACGACCTGAAGTTCCGACTTATTGTCGAACGGCAGCAGCTTTACGCGCACGGTCTTGGTCGCGAACAGAGCGCAAGCGGCAATCGTCACCACGCCGACGACAATCAGGAAGATCACTGAAGCTTTGCGGGATGCAATGATCGGCGTCGCAACCTTGCGGTAGAGGCGGCCGAGTTTGCCGCCATCAGTATCATGCCCACCATGCCCTTCCCTACCATCGGCTAGTGTCTTGCGGGCGAAGCGGACCATGAGCCAAGGCGCCAGAACCATCGCGACGAAGAACGAGAACAGCATGGCCGCCGAAGCATTTGCCGGGATCGGCGCCATGTATGGACCCATGAGCCCCGACACGAACATCATGGGCAGCAGCGCGGCGACGACTGTCAGCGTTGCAACGATCGTGGGGTTCCCGACCTCTGCCACGGCTTCGATGGCGGCCTGATGGCGCGAACGGCCATCCTTCATCGCCCAGTGGCGCGCGATATTCTCGATCACCACAATCGCGTCATCGACCAGAATGCCAATCGAAAAAATGATCGCGAACAGGCTGACCCGATTGATCGTGTAACCCATCAGATTGGACGCGAAGAGCGTCAGCAGGATCGTGGTCGGTATCACGAAGGCGGTGACGATCGCCTCTCGCACGCCAATTGCGAACACGATCAGGACGACGATGCTTATCGTGGCTAACGCAAGGTGGAACAGAAGCTCGTTGGCTTTCTCGTTCGCGGTCTCGCCATAGTTGCGCGAAATGTTTGCCGAGACGCCCTCGGGAATGAGCTTGCCTTCCAGTTGATGGAGGCGCTGCTCGATGGCCTGGGAGACCACGACTGCATTTGCCCCGTCACGTTTGGCGATGGCGAGGCTCACCGCCGGGGCCATCCGCACAGCGTCGCCTTCGTGGCTGAAGCGCCAGGCGCGGGCCTGATCTTCACGCGCCCCCAATGAAATGTCCGCCACGTCCCGGAGATAGACCGCGCGTCCGTCAGCGGCGCGAATTGAGAGCAGCTGCAGCTCCGAGACCGTATCGATCGTGGCGCCGACCGCGACGGACTGAACCTTGTCAACGCTCCGCAGATCGCCGGCGGGGAAAGAAGCATTGGCGCTGCTGACCGTATCGATGACAGACTTCAACGGTACGCCGTAAAGCGCCATGCGGCCCGGGTCTGGCGAGATCCGGATTTCCTGCGGGCGGCCGCCGACGATGAAGGACAGGCCGACATCCTGAACTTTGGTCAACTCAGTCTGCAACTCTTCCGCGACGAGATAGAGCGCCTGATCGTTCCAGCGGTCGGCGGCCGCCGCCACGGGGGAAAGTGTAATGACGACGATCGGAACATCGCTGATGCCGCGGCCGACGATCAGCGGCTCGGGAATCCCCGTGGGAATTTTGTCGTAGTTGGCGCGAATGCGCTCATGGATACGCAGGATTGCGTCGTCGCGATCCGTGCCGACCTTGAAGCGGGCCGTGACAAGGACGCCATCATCCTGCGTCTGGCTGTAGACGTGCTCGACGCCATCAATGGCTTTCACGATCGTTTCAAGCGGCTTGGTGATCAGCTCAGCGGCGTCCGGCGCCTTGAGACCGTCGGCGCGGACGGCAATATCCACCATGGGCACGCTGATCTGAGGCTCTTCCTCACGCGGGATCGTGAACAGGGCCAGCAGGCCAAGCGCAATCGCCGTGAGCAGGAAGAGCGGCGTCAGCGGCGAACGGATCGTCGCTTCAGTCAACTTGCCGGAAATGCCGAGTTTCACGACGCGCGCTCCACCGGGAGGATGACGTCACCAGCCCGCAGGCCCGACATGATCTCGACACCGTCCGGCATGTCATCCAGCGGAACACGCGCTCCGCGCTGCACAGGGGCTTCGATCGTGGCGCCGCCCTTTCGGCTGAGCCTGACATAGTCGGCCCCGTAGCGCGTATCGATGTAGCTGTCTGGTATCACAATCGCCACACGCTCGCCGGCGGGCGCCATGACGCGGACGCGACCGCCGACAAGCTGGCGATCAATGCCGGACGCGTCGATGTCAGCCACGACGCGACCTGAACTTACGGCAGGATAAACCTGACGAATGGTGGCGAAGCTCGGCTCTTCGCTGTCGTCCGTCAGGAAGCGGATGGACTGACCCTGCTTCAGATTTGCAGCTTCGGACTCGGGCAGCTCGATACGGAGGACGGGGGCGCCGGTCGTAATCTGCACCACAACTTCGCCGGGCATAATGACGGCGCCGCGCGGAGATGGAATGCGGATCACTTCGCCGGCGGATGGAGCAACAACCTGTCCCTGGCTGTTCAGTGCGCGGGCGGCGCCGGCTTGGGCGCGAGCCGATTGCATCTGCGCTTCGGCTGCCTTGGCGGCCGATCGCGCCTGATCGATTGCGGCCCGAGAAATGGCCCCGCCGGAGAAGAGGCGCTCCGCGCGCTGCAGATCCTGCTGCGCTTGCTGACTGGACGCCTCGGCCGCCCTGACTGAAGCAGAAGCGGCATCGGCCTCCAGGGAGATTCGATCGTCGCTGATGACGGCGACGAGCTGTCCCGCACGCACCGTGTCGCCTTCCTTCACGAGTATCTGCGTGATGCGACCGCCAATTCGGGCGCGGGCATCGCCCACATCGCGATTGGTGAGGACGGCCGAGACCATGCGGAAATCCGGCACGGTTCGCTCAGCGATCGTCAGCGCAGCTGGCACAGCGTCCTGCGTGGCTTTCAGCGCGTCCGTCTGCGCCCCGCCACAGCCGGCAGTGAATAGTGTCGTCGCCAGAACCAGACTTCCAATGAAGCTGCGCATGCCCATCCCCACTGCTATTTAGACGCGGTCGTGAACGGCGCCGGTCGCCGGATCAGTCGAGACAACCGGAAGGCCGGCCGCCTTCCAGGCCATGATGCCGCCGCCCATGTGGCTGCGCACAAGGACGCCTGCGGCGAAAGCTTTCCGGAACGCCATGTCGGATCGTTTACCCGACCCGCACTGAAGGACAACCTGCTTGCCCTGCGCGTCGGGAAGACTCGCAGGGTCAAAAGTTGAAAGCGGGAACAACATGGCGCCGTGAATGCGCTCGACGGCGTACTCGGACGGCTCGCGGACATCGACAAGGATGATCTCCCCGCGCGCCATCGCGTCGTGAATCTGTTGCGGGGTTTCCGTGGGGACGACACGTGACTTGAACATTGAAGACTCCTAGTTCGCACGGTTGGCGCTAGCGGGAATCGCGCAAAAATGGGCCGCCAGCGTCTCGGCGACGGCGCGCGCGGCGCCACTACTCAGGCGATAGCGGATTGTCTGACCGGCGCGGCGGGCTTCAACGACGCGCTGACGCCGCAGAATTGCCAGATGCTGAGACACCAGCGTCTGTTGCAGATCAAGATCGGCCGCCAGACCGCCGACGCATTGATCTCCCTCAATCAAGCGACAAACAATCATGAGACGATGCGGGTTCGCCAGCGTCTTCAAGAGATCGCTGGCGTCTGATGCGCGCCCTGCCATATCCGCTGCCGTTATATTCATACTTGCATATATACTGGTGTTCGCATATATTGTCAACACCGGATGACGCAAACCCGGGAGGAAACAATGGCCCACATCGTCGTACTCGGCGCCGGACTTGGAGGCGCCCTCGCCGCCTATGAGATCCGCGATCAACTCCGAAAGGAGGACGAGATCACGGTTGTCTCGAAAGGGGCGATCTACCAGTTTGTTCCGTCAAATCCGTGGGTCGCCGTCAGCTGGCGCAAACGCAAGGATATCGAAGTCGACCTTCGGCCGGTGATGAAACGGAAGGGCATCAACTTCATTGCGACGGGCGCCTCCCGTGTGGTTCCCACTGAAAGCCGGCTGGAACTCGAGGACGGCAAGTCGATCAGCTACGATTATCTGGTAATCGCCACGGGGCCCGATCTGGCCTTTGACGAAATTCCGGGGCTTGGGCCCCAGGGTTTCACGCAGTCGATCTGCCAGGCCGAGCATGCTGAGCACGCGGCGGCGGCTTTCGAAGCCTTCTGCAAAAATCCGGGACCTATCGTCGTTGGCGCCGTTCAGGGCGCGTCATGCTTCGGGCCCGCCTACGAATTCGCGATGATCCTCGATACCGAGCTGCGCAAGCGCAAGATCCGCGACAAGGTGCCGATGACCTTCGTTACCTCGGAGCCATACATCGGCCATCTCGGTCTTGACGGCGTGGGCGACACGAAGGGTCTGCTCGAAAGCGAGATGCGCAACCGTCACATGAAGTGGATCACCAATGCGCGCGTTGCGAGCGTGGAAGCGGGGAAAATGAACGTTGAAGAAGTTGGCGAGGATGGGATCGTCAAGGCGACACATGCTCTGCCTTTCGCCTTTTCCATGATGCTGCCCGCCTTCCGCGGCGTGACAGCCATTCGCGGCGTCGAAAACCTTGTCAATCCGCGCGGCTTCGTCCTTATCGACAAGCACCAGCGTAACCCGACCTACCAAAACGTCTTTGGCATTGGCGTGACAGTCGCAATCCCCCCCATGGGCAAGACGCCGGTTCCGGTCGGCGTGCCCAAAACGGGCTTCATGATCGAATCCATGGTGACTGCGACGGCTCACAATATCGGCGCTCTCCTGCGCGGCGAGACGCCGAATGCCGAAGCGACGTGGAACGCCGTATGTCTCGCTGATTTCGGCGATGGCGGCGTTGCGTTTGTGGCGCAGCCGCAGATACCGCCGCGCAATGTGAACTGGTCTGCCAAGGGCGGCTGGGTCCACATGGCGAAAGCCGGCTTCGAGTCCTACTTCATCGGCAAGATCAAAAAAGGTGAGAGCGAGCCGTTCTACGAAAAGCTCGTCATGGACACCCTTGGGATCCACAAGCTGAAGGGATGAAATGATGAGCATTGCCCTGACCAGTCAGGCCGTCTGCACCGCTTGTGGATCTGCAAATCGAATTCCCGCGGACAAGCCTGTAGCCGCGGCTAAGTGTGGTCGGTGCGGGACGCTTATGGGTCTCGACGCTCCTGCCGAGGTGAATGACAGTCAGCTGAAACAGGTTCTGGAAAAATCGTCTGGCCTTGTTCTTCTGGATGTCTGGGCCCCGTGGTGCGGCCCATGCACCGCCATGGCGCCGCAGTTTTCTGCGGCGGCCCGGACGCTGGCGGGGCATGCGCGACTGGTGAAACTCAACGCGGATCACAGCCAAATGGTCCGCACCCTTGGCGTATCCGGCATCCCCGCACTGATATTGTTCCGCGATGGCCGCATCATCGATCGCAAGGCGGGACTGATCAAAGCTGACGCCCTGGTCGCATGGGTGCGCGGCCACCTGTCCGCCCCGGACAATTCCGCAATCTGAAGGAGCCTCCTATGTCACTCGATCGCGCCGTCCTCGCCTTCGCCGGACTTGTCGTCCTGACCGGCATTATCCTGTCCCTGACTGTTCACCCGCTATGGATCTGGCTTTCGGCGTTCGCCGGCGCCAACATGTTGCAGGCAGCCTTCACCGGCTTTTGCCCGGCCGCGATGATCTTCAAGAAACTGGGCGTAAAGCCGGGCACAGCATTCAGGTAGGATTTTATAACCGCTAGTGGCTGGCCCCGCCGTAGAGTTCGCAGAGCACGCCGATTAGGCGCTCTGCGATCGGGTCGGAAAGCCGATAGTAGATCGTCTGAGCCTCCCTTCGCGTAGCGACGAGCCCTTCAGCACGCATCTTTGCAAGATGCTGCGACAGCGCTGACTGGGTCAGATTCACGTGCTGGCCCAGCTGGGTCACCGACATTTCCCCCCCGCTAAGCCGGCAGAGAACCGTCAAACGCTGATCATTCGCAAGCAGCTTGAGCAATTGGGCCGCCTCGGCCGCACGCGGCTCAAGCTTGCGCACAGCGGGAACTGCTGCACTCGGCTTGCGACGGGCTGCGGGCATGGGCGACTCCAGAATATCCTGGCCGCCAATTTAGCGGCAGCGAAAACACATACAAGGCGCAGGATGTAGCAGCCCTTTGCTCAGTCTCGCCATTTGATGCGCCGAACTGGGGAACCCGACCAGTCCGGGCCGACTTCGTGGCCCGTAAAGATAATGGCGCGGCGACCTTCGCCGGCCCAACGAGCCAGGTTGACCCTGATGCGCTGAGACAGGTCCACTTCCATGCCCGCAAATGGCTCATCAAGCAGAAGCAGCGTCGGCGTGAAGCGGCCAAGCATGCGCGCCAACCACGCCCTCATTGCTTGCGCCAAACCACTTTCCCATTCTGCATGACCCATGTCACCTTCCTCGTGTCGGTGATCACGCTGAGCGGATCGCCATCGAGAAGCACGAGATCGGCGATCTTGCCGATGCCGATCGAGCCAAGCTGCGATCCGGCGCCAATCGCCTCAGCCGCCTCGGAGGTCGCGAGCTTCAAGACGCGTGCGGGTGCGATGCCCGCCTCGACGTAAAGCCGCAGTTCGACGTGCAGGGAGTCAGCGAAGGTGACGAATGGCGAGTCGACCCCTGCCACGACCTTTCCTCCGGCATCCACGATCGCCTTCACCGTTTTCTGAATTGAAGGTATCGGGTCCAAGCCATTGCGTGAATGAAGCGCCAATGTGGGCGTTATGATCATTCCCGAACCGGCGAGCAAAACCACGACGTCCTGATAGGTGTTGTTGAGGCGAGATATCTTGGTCGAGAACCCACGCCGGCTCGTGCCGCCGACATGCTCCATCTGATCGGCGCCATTGGCGAGAGCTGGATAAAGCTCATGTCCCGACACGGGGATTCCCGACGCATGCGCTTGGGCGATAATTGCTTTCTGGACCGTGTAGTCTTCGCGCACATAGCTTTTCAGCATATCGAGCTTGAGGGCCGTTGATCGCCTGACGGCGGATTCGGCTAGCTCGATCGTGCCGACCGTTTCAGAGATGCCGTAAGACACCCTCCCACCTTCGTTGAGCGGGCCTGCCGAAAAAACGCGCGGTCCCGGTCGCCGGCCTGCCGCCTCGGCTTCGCGCCGCTCGACCACCTCGTAAGGATCGGCCCCCGTCTCGCGCACGGACGTGACGCCATAGCTGAGCCAGCGCTGTCCGAGCGAACGCCCAAGACTGGTGGACTGGTGGGTGTGACTTTCGATCAACCCCGGGATCAAGGTTCTTGTCGAGGCATCGACCAGGACACCGACGACGGGTTTCGAACCGGCAGGCCGGATATCGGTGATGACATTCCGCTGCACAACCACATCGACGTTGTTCTGATAAGTGTCGCCCCTCCCATCGAACATCTTGCCGGCGCGGATCGTATAGCTCGTATCCGGAATCGCCCGCCGCCATGTCACATCGGGGTTCACCAATGCGGTCGCGCCCGTCGCTGACGACCAGACGTTGAGCCTATCGCCGTCAAGATAGACGAGACGACTGCCATCGGCCGACCAGCTGGGGTTTTCGCCCGAGGCGGCAATGCGGCGGGCGACCCCAAGCACGCCTTTGTCATCGAGCGGAACGACCCAGAGCGCATCATCAATACGATAGACGATATCGCCCCGACTGCTCCAGGCAGGTCGATTCCATTGCCGGCGGCCAAGCGACTTGCCCTCCACCGGCGACACCCACCGGCTTGCTCCCGTGCCAGCGGCGGACACGAGCAGGAAGGCGTTGTGCCCCTCCCTGAACCGGCTGGTGAGGGGCTTGCGGGCAATGATCGCGAGCGTGTCGCCGGTCGGTGACCAGGCGGGCGGGCTCGGACCGAATATCTCCTGCGCAACCCGCGTGATCTTGCCTGTCGCAACATCCAGAACCTCGACGGTGCCTGCAAGAAAGATCGACGCCCGCGAGTCCAAGAGAAAGGCAATGCGGCGGCCATCCGGCGACCAGACAGGTGCGTTGGCTGGCTTATCGAGATCGGTCAGCTGCGTCAGCTTCCTGTCCGCAAGCGCAATGCTCCAGAGGTCTGTCTTGCCTCCCCGGTCCGAGGCGAATGCGATCTGCGCGCCATCCGGCGACCAGCTCGGTGAAAGATCGATTGCCTCATCATCCGTGAGTTTCGACGCGGCGCCTGTGGCGACGTCCGCCAGCCACAGATCTCCAACAGCTGTGAAAACAGCTCGGCGTCCGTCCGGGGACAGCGCGGGATCGAAAATGCCAAGCGCCTTTTGTTGGCGGGCGTCCGTGAAATCGTAGGCGCGGCGCTTGTATGGCGCACGGACGAATGTCGCTACGGCTTCAAACGGCGTCTCTGTCACCGCCCCGCCCTGCCTGGGGAATTTCTTTATCCTGCCGTCCGCCGTGACCGTGACATTCTGCAGCGTCACGCTCGGACGGAAAGGAAAGATGTCGCCAGCTTCGCTTAGCGTGGTTGGCTTTGCGCCATCGATGGGGACGTAGGTGAGGTTCGTCAGATTTGGCCGCACGCCCACAACGTAGAGAGCAGTATTGTCTGGCGTCCATGCGGGGGCGCCAAGCGTCTCGGCCGTATGCAGTGCTCGCGGCGCTCCGCCCGAAAGCGGTCGCACGAAGAGTGTATCAGTTTGACCGTCGACAACATACGCGATCACGGCGCCATCCGGCGATATCGTGGGATAGACGGCGTTTCCCGATTTCTGGAAATAGGCGGCCGTCGGCTCGACATAGCCAACGTCTTGCGATTTCACGAGCGTTGTTGTCGCCCCCCGAAGAAAGGTCGTGGCGCACAATGGAGTAGCCTTCCCCGTCGACAGAGTAGACCAGGGATTTGCCGTCGGGCGTGAATGTCGGATAGCGGGCGTCCCCTAGCCCCTGGCTGCGCTTGATAAGCCCACTTCCGTCAGCGCCTACCGTCCAGACAGACCAAGCATCGTCCGCGAACGCATAAAACGCGATAAGCTTGCTGTCGGGCGACCATGCCGGCTCCTGGGCATCGAGTTCGGGCGCCGTCAGTGCGGTCGCCCGGCCGCCGCTGGCGGAAAGCGACCAGAGCGTCCCCTGAATGCTCGCTGCAATCGACCGCCCATCCGGCGACAGAGCGGCGGACATGTTTGTGCCTTCCGTCATGACGACGGAGATGGACGTCGGAGCGCCAGCCAGGTGTTCGGAAGGATGCGCCGCGCAAGCAGCTAGTAGGGGGGCGAAAAGACTGACGCGCCACCCGCTCCAAAATCTTGCCGGCATGCATGTCCCCGCTGCTAGATCGCCTGACCGTATCCCCAGGTCAGAGAACGGTTTGCCGGAAGCTTTGCCGCCTAACAACTGGAGAGTGGCGTCGCGAAGCACGAGAGCCGCGAGCGCAATGCGCTGGGGGACAAACTGAGGGGATCGGACAAGCTGCACATCAACTAAGCAGTTTGGGCCGGCACGGCTTGGTCAGGCGAAATCGATCTCCGCATACTTTATCTCGATGCAAATGGAGATGTGCTTCCAAGATCAGTCGCCGGCGGACGCTGCAGCTGCCCGGTCTTGCCTTTGCGAATTTGTGGACGTGCGCTCCCAGAGCTGGCGCAGGCTAGGTATCGCAGGGCCAATCAGGTCACCAACCGTGTCATCGACCCAAGCTTGCCGCGCAGCCCATTCTGCAAGCTGAAGCCGGCAAGCGAATTTCGATCATGGTAACGCATCGACTGGGGCTTTAATACCCAAATCTGATGTTCTATTGGATATCAACTTGCTAGACTGATATCTTTTTTGATATCACCGCTTGCCGCACTACCTCAAAATTGATATCTTTTTGAGTATCAAAACACCCACCTGATGTCTGAATTGCTATCATGAACCCTCTTACTGCCCACATCGCTACCGCGTTGAAAGAAGCTCGAGAGCTGAAATCGCTCACTCAACGGGGGCTGAGCGCGCGATCCGGCGTGCCCCAAGCGAAGATTTCGCGGATCGAACGCGAAGGCGCGGACATGCAAATCACAACGCTTATCTCGCTGGCGCGGGCGCTCGACCTCGAAGTCGAACTCGTCCCGCGCAAAGCGCTTCCTGCGCTCGAGACAATCGTGCGCAGCACCGCGACGACTTGGAGTGACCCGGGCAAGAGATTCAGAGATCTTCGGCAGGCTCTGCAGAACGTCACCACGCCTGATATTCCCTCCACGACGCTGGAGGAATTGCAAAGTCACATCAGGATGCTGGCGAACTTCCCGCCAACTGCCGAAGTTATGGCCGAAGTCAAAAGCTTCACCACCTGGCTGAGCAAAGCAAAGTCACCAGACCTCGCAACCTTCGATCGTCATGCCAGAGAGATCAAACGCCTACGCAATGAGCTTGCGCACGCACGCCTGCCCGACTCCCCGCCACGGCCTGCCTACAGCCTGGATGATGAGGACGACGACGATGCCTGACGTCTCTACCCTCAACGTCATGCTCCACGGAACCCGGATAGCCACGCTCACGAATGTGGGCGGTGACCGCACCATCTTCGCTTTCACCGAAGACTATATCCGCAACCGTCAGCGTCCCGTGCTTGGCCTTCGCTTCAAGGATGCTCTCGGCGAGTTGATCACCGAGTTTGCACCTACCCAGACTTCGCTCATCCCCTGGTTCTCGAACCTTCTCCCTGAAGGCCCTCTCAGGAAGTACCTCGCAGAACGCGCGCGCGTAAATCAGAAGCGCGAATTCTTCCTGCTCTGGGCGCTGGGCAAGGATCTCCCCGGCGCGGTCACGATCGAGCCTGCAGAAGGGGAAGCATGGCCCCCTTCCGCTCATGATGGGCATGATGAGCCATTCGAGAATGCCAGCGCGAACGCACTACGTTTCTCACTCGCAGGCGTGCAGTTGAAATTTTCCGCTCTCGAGGATGCACGCGGTGGCCTTGCAATACCGGCGCGCGGCATGGGCGGTGACTGGATCGTCAAGCTGCCCTCACGCGAGCACGACGGCGTGCCCGAGAACGAATTCTCGATGATGACACTTGCGCGCAAGGTGGGCATCGACGTGCCAGCTATCCAGCTCGTTGACCTGAACGCCATCGCCAACCTGCCCGAAACTGGCCGGCTGAGGGGCGCCCAGGCGTTTGTCATCCAGCGCTTCGACCGGCTGGCGAGCGGTCCGGTTCACATGGAAGACTTTGCCCAAGTGTTCGATGTCTATCCCGACGACAAGTACAAAACGGCAACCATGCGCCGTGTCGCCGGCGTGATCGCAGCCGAGGGCGCCGACAGCACTGAATTTGTGCGTCGGATGGTGTTCAACGCCCTGATCGGCAATGCAGACATGCACCTCAAGAACTGGTCGCTGATCTATCCAGACCAGCGGCGAACTGCCCTCGCTCCCGCATACGACTTCCTGTCCACGACGCCCTACATCAAGGACGACAAGAGCGCTCTCAAGGTAAGCCGCTCAGCGCGCTTCGATGAGTTCACGCGCGATGAGCTTGTTCACTTCGCTGCAAAGGCGCGTCTTCCCGAGCGCGTCGTGCTTGATACCGCAGCAGAGACGGTCGCTCTCTTCCATCAGCAATGGAAATCTGAAGCGAAGAACCTCCCTATGGCCAAGGACGTCATCGCTGCCGTCGAACACCAGCTCAGGATTGTGCCGATCGCCAACGACTGAGGTTAGTCCACTCCGGCTACGGTTCTCCAAGAGAGGACTGTCTATCTTCGTTTCGGCTTCCTTGTTGCTGACAACGAAAGCCATCGGCGCCGAAGGAAGGTAGCTGAACGAGGCGAAGGCAATGCTGACGCAGGCCATGCCTTAGATAGCTAGCCGGCAATAGCGCGATACCCAGCTCCTATTCGAGCGGGGGAGGGACGCAATGAAATGACGCAAGACGAGCGCCAAGTTGATCTGGCTCCGCCCCAACTCTGTTAACTGGCGCTCAAGAAACGATTGTCGCAGATCTCCAACCGCCTTGCGATCCGATCGTCAGTTTATCACATTAGACCGGACCATCTCAGTCCGCGGCAGCTCATCTCGCCAAGTCTGCCACTCGATGAAAAGACAATCGTTGGGCACGCAGATGGGCGTCGTGCCTTGGGAGGCGGAATTTTGAATACTTTCAGAGGGGATTGGTGGAGCCGAGGGGAATCGAACCCCTGACCTCGTCATTGCGAACGACGCGCTCTCCCAACTGAGCTACGGCCCCGTTTCCGGAATACCCGGGGCGGCCGGGTACTTGGGAGCCGGTTTGCTAGTCCTTGGCTGCTCGCCCGTCAAGGATGACGAAACGCCGTTACGGACGCCCCTAAAGCAGGCGTTAAACCTTGGCGGTCAGTGTCCGGCCATGCGCAAGGCCCTCGCCCTACTCCTCGCCTCATCCCTCGCGGCTGGCAACGCTTCGGCCTCACCGCCGGCGCCCCCGGCCAAGCCGCAGATCGACCCGCAGGCAAAGCGCATCACCGGCTCGGAGAAATACTTCCCCGCTTTCGGCCTGCGCGCCTCGATCTCGCGCGGCTTCAAGGTGAACGGCGTACTGGCGGTCGATGCCGGCCTCGACGTGCCGGACGAACAGGTGCGCAAGGCCGCCGAAGCGAGGCGCCCCCAACTGATAAGTTCGATGCGCGACGCCGTACTGAACTATGCCTCGCTGTCCTATGTCGTAGGCGAAAAGCCCGACGCAGACATCCTGCGCGCCCGCCTGCAGAAGGCTGTCGATCAGGTCCTGGGCAAAGAGAAAGCCCGCGTCGCGCTCGCTAGCGTCATTGTCTTCAAGCAGTAGTCAGCTCAACGCCGCCTGGTCCATGAACGTCGCCAGCGCGACATCCTTGTCGGTGACGCCGCCAGCGTCATGGGTGGTGAGAGTGACTTCGACCTTGTTGTAGACGTTGGACCATTCGGGATGGTGGTCCATCTTTTCAGCTTTCAGGGCGATGCGTGTCATGAAGGCGAACGCGGCGTTGAAGTCGGCGAACTTGTAGGCCTTAGTGATGGCGTCGCGGCCGGGCGTCTCCGTCCAGCCAGACAGGCGGGTGATGGCTCTGGCCGCCCCGATGCACTCGGTCATGTCCTGGCTCCTTCGCAATTCATTAACCGCAACTTAGTGCGAAACCTACGCCTGTCCCGCAACGGTCCGTCAGCACATTTGAGCGAAGATGGCTGCAAACAAGGGGAGACGACCCGTGACTCATTTCCTGCGTTCCGAGAAAAAACCGGAAGGCCACAAGCTTGAAGACCTGCTGATGCAGCTGCGTGCGGATATCCTGCATCGCTGCGAGATCATCGCATCCGACACGCGCCCCGAAGCGCTGCACGTGATGGCGAACAACATGAAGATCCTCGGCCATCTGAGCGAGTCGATCGCGCTGGCGCTGGATTCGACGCGCGTGCTGGACCGCGCATTCGGCCCGTCGCAAGCCGCGCAAGGCGGCTTGCCGCGCATCGGCAAGTCCGACGCCGCCTAGCCCGATCCTGAGATGAAGTAGAGCCATGCGCCATCCTCTGCGATGCCGAGGACGTAGCCGGGCCATACACCGCCCCGGCGAAGGGCGTCCGCCTGGCCATCGCCCAGCAGGCGGTTGATGTCGCGTTCGGCCGCTGGGGTGATCTCACCAGGCTTCAACACCGCCATCCAAGGCCATACATAGACCTTGCCCTGCCGCGTTTGCGCGACCGTATGTCGGTAGGTGAGAAGCTTTTCCGCCTGCGCCATCGGCCAGTCGCCGGCGCGCATCTTGAGATACCAGTAGTCCTTGTGGGTCATGTCCGCATTGTTGGAACGGAAGCCGGGCGTGGCGTCCGCCAGCGCCGCCATGTCGCGATATGTGCCGTCGCGCGCGATGTCGCGCAGCTTGCGAACGGTTTCAGCAACGGCATCTGGCAACGGCTCGAGCACCGGCGGCAGGTCGAGTTGCGGTGCGCCAACAGTCGTCGCCAGCGGCGGATCGCAAGCCGAAGCCAGAACGAGCGCCGCCGCCAAACAAAATAAAACACGCGAGGGACGCATTGCGCCGACCCCCTGAACAAAACTCCGCGCCACTTTCCTTCTCGCGCGATCAAGCGCAAGTGGCCGCATCGGGATTCTTTGACGGCCGACAGGCGTCGGCTTCCTAAAACGCGAGGCCGGTCGCCTTGGATAGATCGCCCAGCAGCTGGTCTTCGGACATCACCTTTATCGTCGTCATGCCCATCTCACGGGCCGGCTTCAGGTTGATGCCGAGATCGTCGAGATAGACGCAAGCGTTAGGCGTCACGCCGAGAGCGTCGCACATCATCCTATAGATCCGCGGATCGGGCTTGCGCACGCCTGCCTTCGAGCTTTCGATGACACGATCAAACAGCGAGAACACCTCGGCGACCTGCTGCGCCTTATGCGCCGAGGACGACATGCCGGCGCCCTTCCCCGTGGACGCATTGTTAGTGATGCAGCCGACCTTGAACTTCGACTTGCAGGCCTTGAAAGCCTCGACCACGCGGGGGCGGAGATCGCCGGAGAGCAGCGCCAGCACGTCGCGGCCAGGGATCGAAAGACCAAACTCCCTGGCCTCGCCCAGAAAGGCGGCGTCGAACTCGGCGGGGGCAAGTTCAGATCGTTCAAGTCGCGCCCAAGCATTGTTGTCGGGATTCACCGAATTGATCCGACGGATGATGTCGTTGGGCAGACCGCGCTCGTTTTCATAACGATTGAACGCGTCGAAAGGGGATGTCGTGAAGACGCCTCCGAAATCCCAGATGACGGCTTCGATGGACGTGGGCGCGGCTTCAGTCATGACGGCTTCCACTTCTACGCGAGGGGTAGCGGCGCGCTTCAGATAAGGCAACGGCGCTCCCGTGAGGGAGCGCCGCGCTGTCTATCAACTTGAGACGTGGTCAGCCCTCTTTCACCGGATCGGGCTGCTGACCCGTGATGCCAAGGTCCGGCGACGGCTCGTGGCCGGTGACAACGATGCCCTTGGCCAGCTTCGAGTTCCACATGCCGTAGGCAAAATAGAACAGCGTGCCGATGGCCAGGTAGGGAATGAAAAAGTTGCGCGTGGCTTCGTGCGCCATGAGCGACATCACCAGCAGGAAGCACATGCTTGCGCCAAGGACGGCGATGGTGACGATCAGCCAAGTCGGCATCTTGAACGGCCGGTGGAGGTTCGGCCGCGCAAAGCGCAGATAGATAACCGTCACGCAAATAAACATGAACGCAATAAGGGTTCCTACGTTCGTCGTGTTGCCAAGGAAGTCGAGACCCGTGAAGCCGGCAAAACCCGCCGCAACGATGCCGACGACGATCGTATTGACCCACGGCGTCTTGTACTTCGGGTGGATGCTGGCAAACACGGGCGGCAGCAGGCCGTCGCGCGCCATGGTGTAGAAGATGCGGGTCTGGCCGTAGAGCAGCACCAGCATAACTGATGACAAACCAGCAAAGGCGCCGACCTTCACCAGGATGGCGAACCATGGCAGGCCCATACGATCGACCGCCAAGGCGATCGGGGCTGGCACGTCTAGCTCCTGGTAAGGCACGATGCCAACCAGCACGGCGCAGGTCAGGATGTACAGGATCGTGCAGATAACGAGCGAACCGAGAATGCCGATCGGCATGTCCCTGGCCGGATTCTTCGCTTCGGCGCCGGCGGTCGAGACGGCCTCGAAGCCGATATAGGCGAAGAAGATTACGGAAGCGCCGGCGATCAGACCGCCAATGCCGTACTGCGCCGTGTTCTGGCCCGATACGACGCTGCCGAGCGCGCTCCAGATCTGGGCGCCCATCGCCATGTCGGTTCCCGGCGGCGGCGCGGGCACCTGTTCCGGGACGAGCGGCGACCAGAGTTCCGGCTTCACATAGAAAATGCCGATCACGATGAAGGCGATGACGACGGTTACCTTGATCGCCACGACCACATTGTTGACCTTGGCGGATTCAGAGACGCCAAGAATAAGCAGCGCAGTGACCGCCACGATGCCAAGCAGGGCCGGCAGGTTGATCACGCCCATGACGGACGCGCCGGTTACGGGATCGACCACGGCGACGCCGGGAGCAGCCGTCAGCGCAGCCGGAATATTGATGCCGAGGTCATGCAGCAAGCTGACAGTGTAGCCGGACCAGCCGACCGCGACGGTCGAAGCGGCGACGCCGTATTCGAGCAACAAAAGCACGCCCATGATCCAGGCGACGAACTCGCCCAAGGATGCGTAGGTATAGGAATAGGCTGAGCCCGAGACAGGGATGGCGGCGGCAAGCTCGGAATAGGCAAGCGCGACCAGGCCGCACAGGACGCCGGTGATCACGAACGAGATCATGATGCCCGGGCCAGCGAATTCAGCCGCCGCCCTGCCCGTCAGCACGAAGATGCCGGTGCCAATGATACAACCAATGCCCAGCAAAACGAGGTTCACGGCGCCAAGCGAGCGCTTGAGCTCCCCGCCCTGGTGCTCCGCGTGCATCTGCTCGACCGACTTGCGGGCGAATAGCTGCCCGATCCCTTTAGCCATACAAATCCCTCCGCCACGGCGTCCGCAGACCCGTCGATCATCGGCTAGACGTTAGCCAGCCCCGCTCAAGGCCGCAACCGTTCCTGTTTGGGCGGTCGCAAGGCAAGGATTCCTTCGTGCTGAGCTGCCTGTGGGTCGATCTTGCTCAGATATCGATCGTGCCGGGGTCGTCGGCGCGCCGCCAGGGTCCCTTGAAGCGGGGATCGGCGCGACGGCGGCGCTCGGGGCCAAAATACCCCGGGGTCTGGATGAAAGGCCGACGGCGCTCGACGACGGCGTTAACCCGGTTCGCGACATCGACGGCACGTATGGGTTTCACGAGGAACTCGTCGACGCCGGCATTGATGGCGTCGATAACGCGCCGGCGCTCGGAATAGGCGGTGATCATAATGATGGGCAGATACCGGTTCGGACTGTCGGGATCGAGGCGGATGCGCTTGCAGAAATCGATGCCGTCAAGGGCGCCGAGCTTGAAGTCCACAAACGCAATGTCGATATCGCCGCCCGCGATGACGCCGACAGCCGTGTTGCAGTCAGGCGCTTCCTCGATCTGGCGCATGCCGAAACTGGCGAGAATCACTCGCACGAGTCCGCGCATGTGTGCATTGTCGTCGAGGATCAGCGCTGAAACGTTTTCCAGAGCCATTCGACAATCCCTCGCCGCCGCCCACAGCCGCCCCGGGCTCAGGTTCAGGCATTCCCTTAAGGGGCAAGTGGTCTCGCCTCTATTATGGCGTAAGCCTCTAGACTGTTCGCAAGCCAAGACAAGCGCAATTCCAGCCAATGCATGCCAAGTTGTTTGCCACAAAGCGAGAATGCAGGTTGCCGTGATATTCTTGGAACGCCCCTGATTTCTACTAGCTACGATCGTTGGGCGGGGACCTGACGTCGCCCCCGGCATTGGCTAGAGAGACATTTCCCGGCTGCAGCCGGCCAGAGGGAAAGACCGCGTGAGCCCGACACAGGACCAGATCGCACAACTCGCTCGCGGCCGCGTTCTCGTCGTCGGCGATGTCATGGTGGATCACTACGTTTCCGGCCGCGTCTCGCGCGTGTCTGATGAGGCGCCCGTGCCGATCATCCATGTCGGCGAGGAGCGCTGGACGGCCGGGGGGGCCGCAAACGTCGCGGCGAACGTGGCCGCCTTGGGCGGCAGGGCGCTGCTGGCGGGTGTGACAGGAGGAGACGCGGCGGCATCGACTCTGGCCGGCATCCTGTCGGATCTTGCGAGTTCGATCGAAACGCATCTGGTCACGGAACCTGGACGACCAACAACGATCAAGACGCGCTACATGGGCGGGCAGCACCAAATCGTTCGGGTTGATCGCGAGCATCCCGGCGCCATCGGCAAGGCGACCGAAGACAGGCTGATCGCCGCGGTCGACATGCTGGCCGACGATTGCGACGCCATCATGATTTCCGACTATGCGAAAGGCGCGCTGACCGATCGCGTGCTGGCGGCGATCATGGCGGCGGGCAAGAAGGCGGGCGTGCCGGTAATCGTCGATCCCAAACGCAATGACTGGAGCGCCTATTGCGGGGCTGCAATCATCACGCCGAACCGGAAAGAACTGCAGCTGGCCACGCAGATGAGTTGCGGGTCGGATGAGGAGTGCGCAAGTGCAGCTGGAAAAGCCATAGCGATCGCCGGAGCCGCGATCCTGCTGACCCGGTCAGAACATGGCATGTCGTTGTTTCGCGAGGCCGAGCGGCCCGTGCATCTTGCAGCCAAGGCGCGGGAGGTCTTCGACGTGTCCGGCGCCGGCGATACGGTTGCGGCGACGGCCGCGCTGGGCGTCGCCAGCGGGCTGACAATCGAGACGGCGATGCAGCTCGCCAACGTCGCCGCCGGCGTCGTCGTGGGCAAGCGCGGCACCGCCACCGCGACGCCTGCGGAATTGCTGGCTGAAATCCTCACAGGCAATCGCGGGCTTGGCGGCGCACCGGGCGCCCTGCCACTCGCGGAGGCAAAAAAACTTCGCGAAACCTGGGGGCGCGAAGGCCTGACCGTCGGATTCACCAATGGTTGTTTCGACATCCTCCACGCAGGCCATATTTCCCTGCTGCGCCAGGCAGCCAATGCTTGCGACCGGCTGATCGTGGCGCTCAACACGGATGAGTCCGTCCGTGGGCTGAAGGGACCCGAACGGCCAGTCCAGTCCGAGGACGTGCGGGCGGCGGTAATGGCGGCCGTCAAAGGCGTAGACGCCGTCGTCTTGTTCGCAGAGCCGACGCCGCTGGCGGCGATCCGGGACCTCCAGCCGGATGTTCTGATCAAGGGCGCCGACTATGGCGAGGACCAGATCGTCGGCGCGGACTTCGTACGGGGCCGGGGCGGGCGAATCTTGCGTGTGACACTGGTCGATGGGCAATCCACCACCAAAGTCATCGAGAAATCACGCAACCCGGCAGGGGGTTAACCTGGGACGCCGTAACTTGGCGCGGCAGGCCCGAACACTGTATGCCCTGGCGGCAATCGACTTGACTTTGGCGCGCCCGCCCGCGCTAACCAAGCCGTGCGAAGCAATACGTTCGAATTCCCAAGAGGTGCGCAATGCGCGTGACGATGATCGGTGCAGGCTATGTCGGCCTGGTGTCCGGAGCCTGCTTTGCTGACTTCGGCCATACCGTCACCTGCGTCGACAAGGATCCGGGCAAGATCGACCGACTGGAAAAAGGCGTGATGCCGATTTTTGAGCCAGGCTTGGCCGAGCTGGTCGCCTCGAACGTCAAGGAAGGGCGCTTGTTCTTCTCTCTGGATGCGCGCGAGGCCATCAAGAACGCCGAGGCAATCTTCATCGCCGTCGGCACACCCTCGCGCCGCGGCGATGGGCATGCCGACCTTTCCTATGTCTATGCCGCCGCAAAGGAGATCGCCGAGCACATCAACGGCTTCACGGTCGTCGTCACGAAGTCGACGGTTCCGGTCGGTACGGGCGATGAGGTTGAAGAGATTATCCGCAAGACCAATCCGAACGCAAAGTTCGCTGTTGTGTCCAATCCCGAATTCCTGCGCGAAGGCGCAGCGATCAGCGACTTCAAGCGGCCAGACCGCGTTGTCGTGGGCACTGACAACGACGACGCCCGCGAGCGCATGCGCGAACTCTATCGGCCGCTCTTCCTCAACGAGACGCCGATGCTGTTTACTGAGCGGCGGACGTCCGAGCTGATCAAGTACGCCGCCAACGCCTTCCTCGCAGTGAAGATCACCTTCATCAACGAGATGGCGGATCTCTGCGAGAAAGTCGGCGCCAATGTTCAGGACGTTTCGAAAGGCATCGGCCTCGACAATCGTATCGGGAAGAAGTTCCTGCACGCAGGCCCGGGCTATGGCGGCTCGTGTTTTCCCAAGGACACGCTCGCGCTCACCAAGACCGCAAACGACCATGGCAGCCCGGTGCGCATCGTCGACACCGTTGTGCAGGTCAACGACGCCCGCAAGAAAGCCATGGCCGATCGTGTGATCAAGGCGATGGGCGGCAGCGTGAAGGGCAAGACGGTCGGCGTGCTCGGCCTCGCCTTCAAACCCAACACCGATGACATGCGCGATGCGCCTTCGCTGGACATCATTCCAGCGCTTCAGGCGGCTGGCGCTCGCATCAAGGCCTATGATCCCGAAAGCATGCACGAAGCCGGTAAAATGCTGACCGAGGTCGACTTCTGCGATGGCCCTTATCACGCGGTGGATGGCGCCGATGCGATGGTGCTGATCACGGAATGGGATCAGTTCCGCGCGCTCGACTTCGACAGGGTAAAGAAGCTGCTCAAATCGCCGGTGGTCGTCGATCTGCGCAACGTCTACCAACCCGCCGATATGGCGCGCCGGGGCTTCAACTATACCAGCGTTGGGCGCCCGCGGGGCGGACAAGCTTTACAATAACAGCGACCGGTCCCATCACTCGGCCTGATTGACCAGATCGGGTGGATTGATGGCCAGAGCTAGCTCTCTCCTGGAGAACCGTGCGCTCGTTTCGGGCGGCTCGGGCTTTCTCGGATCGCATTTGTGCGACCGACTGATCGGACGCGGGCAGGAGGTGCTCTGCGTCGACAACCTATTCACAGGCCAGAAGCGCAACGTTGCGCATCTGCACGGCAATCCGCGCTTCGAGTTCCTGCGCCACGATGTGACCTTCCCGCTCTTCGTCGAGGTCGACCAGATCTGGAACCTCGCCTGCCCCGCAAGCCCGATCCACTACCAGCATGATCCCGTGCAGACGACGAAGACCTCCGTGCATGGCGCGATCAACATGCTCGGCCTCGCCAAGCGCGTCCGCGCCAAGATCTTCCAGGCCTCGACTTCGGAGGTCTATGGCGACCCCGCTGTTCACCCGCAGACGGAAGAATACTGGGGCAACGTCAATCCGATCGGACCACGTTCCTGCTATGACGAAGGCAAGCGCTGCGCCGAGACGCTGTTCTTCGACTATTACCGCCAGCACCGCCTGCGGATCAAAGTGCTGCGGATTTTCAATACCTATGGGCCGCGCATGCACCCCAGCGACGGGCGCGTGGTGTCGAACTTCATCGTGCAGGCCCTGAAAGGCCAGGACATCACCATCTATGGCGACGGCCTGCAGACACGCTCGTTCTGCTATGTCGACGACCTGATCGAGGGAATGATCCGGCTGATGGATTCGTCCGACGACGTCACGGGTCCGATCAATGTCGGGAACCCCGGCGAGTTCACAATGATCGAGTTGGCCGAAACGGTGCTGAAGCTGGTGGGATCGAAGTCGAAGCTTGTTCGCCAGCCCCTGCCCGCCGACGACCCCAAACAGCGCAAGCCGGATATCACGCGCGCGCGGTCCGTGCTGGGTTGGGAGCCGAAAGTTCAGCTTGAGGATGGTCTCAAGGAAACAATCGCCTATTTCCGGAAGCTTCTTGCCGAGTAACGGAGACAGGCGTGGCGCTTCCCCACAGCCAGACGATCAGGACATGGATGTTCGACGCCGCCTTGCCCTGGTGGGCGGCGAATGGCCTTGATCGCGAGCATGGCGGCTATGTCGAGCAGGTGACGCCGGAAGGCCGCGATGCCGGGATCGCGTTCAAGCGCACGCGCGTTACGGCGCGGCAGATCTATGTGTTTTCGCACGCTCATATGCTGGGTTTTGCGCCGGGCCTGGAGCTGGCTCGCCACGGCATTGATTATCTTGCCGCGAAGACGTGGGGCGGACCTGACAAAGGTTTTGCTCGCAAGCTGACGCGCGAAGGCGCACTCCTTGATCCAACACCCGATCTTTATGACCATGCATTTACGCTGTTCGCATTTGCCTGGCATCACAAGGCGACTGGCGATGCCGCTTCGCGCGACTGGATGCACCGCACGCTCGATTATATCGAAACGCACCTGCGTGTGATCGATGGCGAAGGTTTCTGGCATGAGTTGCCCCCGAAAGGCTGGCGTCAGCAGAACCCGCACATGCATCTGACCGAAGCTTGTCTTGCCGCGTTCGAGGCGACGGGAGAGGCGCGGTTTTCAACGCTGGCGAAGGAGATCGTCGGCGTCTTCACCAGGCGCTTCTTCGATCTGGAGTCGCGAACCCTGGCCGAATATTTCACGGAAGACCTTGCACGCGCGCCGGGCGACGACGGGCGCATTATCGAGCCGGGCCACCAGCTTGAATGGGCATGGATTCTGAATTCGTGCCGCAAGCAGCTTGGGCTGCAAGTCGCGCCGCAGATACGCGCGCTCGCTGCGTTTGCTGAAACACATGGTGTCGACCCCGTCACCAAGATCACCTTCAACACGATCCATGATGACGGGACGCCGATCGATCGCGCGTCCCGCACCTGGCCGAATACGGAGCGGATCAAGGCTGCAATTGCGCTGCACGAGCTTGATGGCGTCGATCCGGCGCCGGTGATCAAGTCATCGGCGGGACTCCTGCTCGACCGCTATCTCAGCCGGACGCTGCCGGGCACCTGGATCGATGTGGTGGATGCGAATGGGCGGCCAGTTCCGGGAAATGCGCCGGCGTCCACATTCTATCATGTTTTTCTGGCGTTCGCCGAAGTGCTGAGGATCGACGGCTAGTTGGCCAGTCGACGTCTGATTTCTTCTGCTATGGCGGGAGAACTGGTGAGACCCGGCGATTCGATGCCAAAGAGATTCACAAGGCCAGCGATGCCGTGCAGCTCGGGACCGTCAATACGGAAATCGGCCGCGGGTTCCCCCGGACCTGACAGCTTGGGACGGCAGCCGGAATAATCCGGCGTGATGGCGTCGTCCGGCAGGCCGGGCCAATAGCGGCGGACTGCGGCGTAGAACGAAGCCGAGCGCGCCGGATCGACGCGATAGTCGACCGATGCGGGATCGTTGGTCGAGAGCCATTCGACATCCGGTCCAAAACGCATTCGCCCGACGAGATCGAGCGTTACATGCACGCCGAGCCCGCCATCGACGGGCGCCGGATAAATTAGGCGACTGAAGGCGGGTTTGCCAGCGCATCCGAAATAGTTGCCCTTCGCGAGCACCAGCTTCGGGATGAGGTCAGCGTCATGGCCTTCGATGTTGCGCGCAACGTCATGGGCGTAGAGCCCGGCGCTGTTCACGATACGCCGACAGGTGATCGCGCCGGGTTCGGCACCGCCTGTCGTCACGCGAAAGCCGCCGTCGAGGGGCGCGATACGTGTGACGGGTGTTTCGAACACGACCGAGCCGCCATGGTCCTCGATCTCGCCCTGCAGGGCGAGCATGTAACCGTGGCTGTCGACAATGCCGGTTTCGGGCGACCACAGGGCAGCGGTGCATCGCAGGTTCGGCTCCCACGCCATCGCCTCGGCGCCAGAAATCAGGCTGAGGTTCTCGACATCGTTCCTGAGACCCGTCGCGTGGATGCTTTCGATCTTGCTTGTCTCGCTTTCGGAAGTCGCGACGATCAGCTTGCCGCGCTTCAGGTAGGGCACGCGCCGCTCATCCAGATAGGCGTAGAGTTTGCGCCTGCCCTCGACACACAGGCGATGGCGGAGGCTGCCAGTGGGATAGTACATGCCGCCATGGATGACTTCGGAATTGCGCGAGGACGTTCCCGTGCCAATTCCGTCCGCCACCTCGAGCACGATCACGTCGTGTCCCGAGCGCGCGAATTCGGCGCCGACCGCCAGGCCGACCGCCCCAGCTCCCACAATGACAATGTCGACGTCCATTAACCTTTGGCTCCCTGGCCAACCCGGGCCGCTGCTCGCCTAAAGCAAGATCAACGCCTTCACGACAAGTCTGGAAAGCCGGTTTCCCGATAATTACCTTATCCGGCGTAGGCCCTGCATTGAGAGCCGCACGCGGCAATGATAGGCGCTAAGGCGATGGCCGAGTTCAATAACCTTTATGCCCACGGGTTCGTGCGGGTCGCAGCCGCCAGCCCGCGCGTGCATCTGGCCGACCCGGCTGCCAACGCCCGCGAGACGATCGAGTTGATGCGCAAGGCCGACAAGGCCGGAGCTGCGGTTGTGGTGTTCCCGGAGCTTGGCTTGTCCGGCTACACGATCGACGACCTTCACATGCAGGCGAGCTTGCTGTCGGCAGTGCTGGACGCGATCGCCAAGGTGAAGGATGCCAGCCGTTCGCTGGCGCCGATTGTCGTGATTGGCGCGCCGATCCAGGTTGGGCCGTCCGTGCACGGCTGCGCCGTGGTGATCCATCGCGGGGCGATCCTTGGCGTCGTGCCCAAGACCTACCTGCCCAACTACCGCGAGTTCTACGAGAAGCGTCAGTTCGCCATGTCGACCGATGCGGTCGTCGACAAAATCGCTCTCGCTGGCGAAACAGCGCCTTTCGGGACCGATCTTTCCTTTGAAGCTGATGATGTTCCGGGCTTTAGCCTCGCCATCGAAATTTGCGAGGACATGTGGGCCGCGATCCCGCCTTCGACCTATGCCGCTCTTTCCGGCGCCAACATCATCGCCAATCTCTCAGCTTCCAACATCACGATAGGCAAAGCGGCTGAGCGCGACATGCTGTGCCTGTCGCAATCGGCGCGTGCTTCGTGTGGCTATATCTATTCGGCGGCGGGCTACGGCGAATCCACGACGGACACGGCGTGGGACGGTCAGCTTGCGGTCTACGAACTTGGCAGCAAGATCGCTGAGTCTGATCGCTTCGCCGACCAGTCCGCCCTGCTGCTCGCGGACATCGACGTCGCCCGGATCGGTCAAGATCGCATAAGGAATGGCACTTTCCGCGATACGGCGCGCAACCACAAAGAGCGCCTTAAACGCCGCCGTATAGGCTTTTCTGCGGCGCCCGAGCGCAACGCCAGGCTTCCGCTGGCGCGTCATGGCGACCGCTTCCCGTTCGTGCCGGACGACGAGGCTTTGCTCGATCAGGATTGTTTCGAGGCTTACAACATCCAGGTTCAGGGCCTGCGCCGCCGGCTGGAGTCTTCAGGCGTGAAGAAGGCGCTGATCGGCGTGTCGGGCGGGCTCGACTCAACGCAAGCGCTGCTCGTCACGGTGCGCGCCTTTGACCTGATGGGCCGCAACCGATCTGATATCATCGGCGTCACGATGCCGGGTTTCGCGACGAGCGAGGGCACAAAGTCCAAAGCGCACGCCCTGATGAAGGAACTGGGCGTCGACGCTCGTGAGATCGACATCAAGCCGATGGCGAACCAGATGCTCGCCGATCTCGATCATCCCTACGCCAAGGGAAAGAAGGTCTACGACATCACTTTCGAGAATGTGCAGGCCGGCTTGCGCACCGACTATCTCTTCCGGCTCGCCAACAAGGAGGGCGGACTGGTCGTCGGCACGGGCGACTTGTCGGAGCTTGCGCTCGGCTGGTGCACCTATGGCGTTGGCGACCATATGAGCCATTACAACGTCAATGGCGCGGTGGCGAAAACGCTGATCCAGCACCTCATCCGCTGGAGCGCGGCGAGCGGCCTTTATTCGGAAGGCGCGGCGGATGTGATGCGCGCGATTCTCGATCAGGAGATCTCGCCCGAACTCGTACCTGCCGGCGCGGATGGCAAGATGCAATCGACCGAGGACACGATCGGACCCTACAACCTTCACGACTTCTTCCTGAACCAGACGATCCGCTGGGGCTCTTCCCCTTCCCGCATCGCCTTCCTGGCCCACGCCGCCTGGGGAGACGCCAAAGCCGGCGAATGGCCCACCCACACGGCGGACAGGGACCGGGTCGCCTATGACCTACCCACGATCGTGAAATGGCTTGAGGTGTTCGCCAAACGCTTCTTCCAGACCAGCCAGTTCAAACGTTCAGCCGTTCCCAATGGGCCGAAGGTGACCTCCGGAGGCTCCTTGTCGCCGCGCGGGGACTGGCGGATGCCCAGCGATTCCAGCGCCGCCCCGTGGCTCGATGACATCGCAAAACTAAAAGCGCAGCTGGGCCTGAAGGGCTGATAGCCCCTCGACCTTACGTTTTAAGCGCTCTGACATGAAGGGCGCGGCGCGTGCATAGCTCAGCTGGAAGGCGTGCGGCGGCGTGAAAGAAAGCGAGCTTTTCTATCGCGAATTCTCGATCCGGCCTCGACCCACTTGCGACGATCAGCTTGCCGCTTTCTCGATGCGCTCACCAATCATCAGCTCCCTGATCAGCACTTCGCCGCCTCCGATGCTGAGATGACTGTTATCGAGGTACAGGTGTTGCGAACCCAGCGTTGTCCTGCATCTTGTCGCATCGCACAGCATGTCATCGAAACCGATCGTCGAAAGACCTGCTCGAAGCTCGACCTTCGCTAGGATCTCATTTGCTTCTGCCGCCCGCTGTCTCGCCATCTCGCGGGGGATGTCGCAGCGGGCGAGCGGTCCGATTAGCGGGAGGCCAAGCTGCTTTCGCTCGAGGCAAAGCCCAACATCGAAATCCGCCGTGGGGGGAGAACGAACTAACACTACACGCTTTCCGAGACGACGAATATCGGCAACCGTGCGCTCGAGCGCTTTGGCAACGTTCTCGACGTTGACAGTGATCAAACCGCGCTGCTCGTCATAGGTTCGCACGTCGTCGAGAAAATAAGCATGGTGTGCGCCAGCAAGAACCACGATCTGGATTGACGGTTCATCTTCAATCAGCTGCAGCACCTGTCGGTTGAAGGCGACACACTTGCGGGCGTCCGTTTCAGACATATTGGCATCGAACCACGACAGGCCCATCGTAGGTGGACATGCCGGCAGGGTAGCTTGAATCACGCCTCCCTCGACCGCGCCCGCCACGCCCGCCGCAATATGCATCGCGTGGGAGTCTCCCCAGACGAGGACGCGAGGATGCTGCGTGCTTCGACATTCGCGGTTCCATTGTTGGCTCTGAAGGTCGCCACTGCAGGCCATCGACAGTCCGAAATTCCCGCTCCTCAAACCCGTAGGAATGGCGTCGACCGATCGCAGGGCCGGTGACAGAGCCGCAAATGCGGCGATTGCTGTCGACGCAGAAATGAGCGGAACAGTAAGGAGCTGTGGGCGACTGAAGCGGAAGCGATGAATGGGCCGTTCGATAAGCCAGTGGAGCAACAGACCCGTCGCGATTGCACAGCACAATAGAATGAGCCGAGCTTCGAGCGGCAACTCGCCGGGCCACGCCATCCGTGCGAACGCGAAGAAGGGCCAGTGCGCAAGATACAGGGAGTAGGATGCATCTCCAATTTTTCCAGCGAAACGAAACACCCCCGAAGTCTGCGCCGGCGCCCTGTCCGCGATGAGGACCGCCATCGTGGCGAGGCAGACGATAAGAGATTCCACTCCCGGATGCGCCAGCCCAAGAGCGTCTCCCACCCCTAAAATAGGAATGGCGATTAGCAGAAACATGGCCGGCCAGAATGCCCGGCGGGCAGCGCAAAGAGAGCGCTCGCCCGTGAACATGATCGCAATCAGCGATCCAATGCCCATCTCCCAGGCCCTTGTTGGCAGGATATAGAACGCCGTCGCTGGCGATTTTTGGACGACGGCGAAGCACAACAGTAAGCTGGCGATTGTCGCAGCTAGCGCTCCCCACTTCCAAAATCTGGCAGGACACAGGAACAAGACGATCGGGATGACTAGATAGTACTGCTCCTCTACGGCGAGAGACCAGTAGTGCAACAATGGCGCTACCTCAGCGCTTGCATCGAAGTAACCCGACTGGGAAGCGAGAACGTGATTGGTCGTGAACGTTACCGCACCTAGTGCCGTCTGAAAGAACTCAGCCTGAAAGCTCGGCGCCATCAGGAAGGCGGACAGAACGAGACAGATCAGGACGACGGCAAGACTTGCCGGCAGCAGCCGCTTTGCCCTTCGATAGTAGAAGGTACGAAATGAGAACGTCCGCTCGCGGATGCCATCAGCGATAAGCCTGGTCATCAGAAAGCCTGAGATCACGAAGAAGATGTCGACGCCGAGATATCCTGCGCGCGCTATTGGCAGGTCAGCGTGATGCAGAAGAACCAGGATCACCGCCCATGCGCGCAAGAGCTGAATGTCGGCGCGCTTGGCGCTGAAAGAGGCGCCCGTCGACATCACTCGATTCCCGTCACGTCGCTCAATTGCCGCCCCCAACCGTATGGAATCATGTCTTTGCGCGGGTATTCTGAGATCACTGTCAGGTCTCGCGCCATCTGATAGCTCGAGCTCTGCGGCCAGCTAGGAAATCGACCCGCCCGGCCGCTGAAGCCGCTCGACAATGCGCCCGCCGACCGCGTGTCCCAAGCGCAGACCTAGCCGTATGTCCAGAAGAGCTTGTCATCGAGAAGGCCGGATTGCCGGTGCTTCATCAGCATCTTGAGACGGGTGTACGGCGCGGAACGGAAATCCTCTTCCGTCATATTGATGCGCTTGAACAGCTCATGCATCTGCCGAGCTCCGGCTTCGGCATTCCACACGCATTTGAAATCGGGAAGAACGCGTTGGATCTTGTCGAAATTGACGCGATAGGACCTGTTGTCTGCCCCTTGTTCGCCGACAATAAGTTCGCAGCCTGGAAATTCTTTCGCTACGATCTTGGCGATATCGATGACTCGGTAATTCTGCTCACTCGACCCCACATTGTAGATTTGTCCGCGCACCGCATCACCCGGCGCGATCAGCGAGAGGTGAACCGCCTGGCACATGTCCAGCGCGTGGACCAGCGGACGCCAAGGCGAGCCATCGGATAGGAGCTTGATCTGCTTCGTCGTCCAGGCAAGCCCGCTCAGATCATTTAGCACGATGTCGAACCGTTGACGCGGGCTAGCGCCATAGGCTGTGGCATTGCGCAGGCAGCACGGCTCGAAGTCGTCTCCCGCCATCTGGCCGAGATCATTTTCAACTTTGACCTTGCACTCTGCGTACGCCGTCTGCGGATTCACCGGGCTGGTTTCATCCAAGACGGCGTTGGGCTCGCCTGCCCCATAAACCGAGCAAGACGACATGTAGACGAAGCGCTTCACCCCAGCCTTGCTGGCGAGTTGCGCCAACCGCAGCGAGCCACCGTGGTTGATCTCGTGCGTCAGCGCAGGATTCTGCTGCCCAAGCGGATCGTTCGACAGTTCGGCCAGGTGCGCGACAGCGTCGAAGCCCTTGAGGTCATCCTCGGTGACGTTCCGGAGATCCTTGTTGATCACCGCAGGCCGGTTGCCCTCCATCGGGTAGAGCCAGCCTTGCCTGTAGAACCCAGTATCGAGGCCTACGGCTTCTATGCCCCGTTGAAGCAGGTACGGGCCGAGCAGCGCCCACATAGCCATCAGCGCCGGTAAAGAGGACACGCATATCGGAATTACCCTATTCTTCTTCGAGTCGGCTCGCGGCGTTGCAAGAGACATGCCAATTGATCAGCCTGGAGCCTGTCAATTCGCTCGCGCCGCGAACTAGGCTATGGCTGTTAATGACTGCCCGTCTGGCCCGGACCCTGCTAGCATTTCGAGCCTAACAATCAGATGAAGCGAAGAACGCCGTGCCGGATAGTGATGTTCACCCTCTCACGCCGCCTGCCTGTCCCCAACGCCGTCTCAAGGTGGGCTGCGTCCAGCTCAATTCCGGGATCGACATCGCGGCCAACATCGCCGACGCCCGTGCGCTGATCCGCGAGGCGGCGGCAAGCGGGGCCCGGTTGATTGCGACGCCGGAAATGACGTCGTTGATGAACCATGCCCCCGGCGCGCTCTACGCCAGCGCAAAGCCGGAGGCAGACGATCCGGCGCTCCAGGCGTTCCGCGGCCTTGCCGCAGAGCTAAGGATTTCACTCCTGATCGGGTCGCTCCACATCCGCGCCGAACATGGCCTTTGCGCCAATCGCAGCTTCCTGCTGGGGCCTGACGGCGACATACTTGCCAGTTACGATAAGATCCATCGTTTCGACGTTCAGCTCAGCGCCACGAACGCTCATCGCGAATCGCGCGATTTCATGGCCGGGGACACGGCCCTCGTCGCTGCGCTGCCCGAGGCCCGCCTCGGCCTAACGATTTGCTACGATGTGCGTTTCCCGCACCTTCACCGCGATCTGGCCAAGGCCGGCGCCGAAATTCTGGCCGTTCCGGCCGCTTTCAACAGCGTCTCGGGCGCGGCGCACTGGCACGTCCTGCTGCGCGCCCGGGCCATCGAGACCGGCTGCTTCGTCATCGCCCCCGCCCAGTGCGGGACGCACCAAGACGGCCGTAAGACCTTCGGACACAGCCTGATCATCTCACCTTGGGGTGCGATCGTCGCGGAAGCCGGCGATGAGCCTGGCGTGATCACGGCGGAGCTCGATCTTGACGACGTGGCGGCTGCGCGGGCCAAGATCCCGGCGCTCTCGCACGACATGCCCTACACGCTGAAGATCGCCGCCAGCACGAAGGGCTGAGCGATCGGGGTCGGTCAGCGGCCGTTCCAAGTGCGATAAACTGGAATCGAAGGGCGGCCGACGAGGTGCTTGTCGACGCCGTCGGCGAGGGCCCGGGCGTAGATTTCCAGCGCGCCGTCGATCGCATCAACGGTCTGATCAATGTCGGCGTCCTGGTGCGCGTAGGAGACAACAAGAGACGGCATGATGACGACGCGGGCGATGGTCTCCTGCAGGAAGAGCGTGCGGAAGGACTGGCTCGGGTTGCCATCACCGTCGAGCGTGCCGAACAGGAGGTTGCAGTCCGCGCCCATCACGGAGACATGACGTTCGAGGCGGTGGCGCGCGATCGCCGTCTTCATCCCCTCGCGCAGACGCGCCCCGGCGCGGTGGAGGTGCTCGATGACGGGCTCGGATGTGTAGACATCCATTGTGGCCATCGCCGCCGCCAGTGCGTGTGTTTCCCCGCCATGGGTGGTTGAAAGCAGGAAGACGCGTTCGCGGTCAGTCTGCTCGAGATCGCCAAGGCGCATGAACTCCCGCTTGCCAGCGAGCGCAGAGACGGAAAACCCGTTGGCCAGCGCCTTGCCCCAGGTTGAAAGGTCCGGATCAACGCCATAGAGCGCCTGCGCGCCGCGGAGATGCCAGCGGAAGCCGGTGATCATTTCGTCGAGGATCAGAAGGGCGCCGTTCTCATGCGCGATCCGCTTGAGTTCGTGCAGAAAATTGTTCTTGGGCGGGTCGATCCGCGTCGGCTCGAGGATGAAACCGGCGATCTGTCCCGGATGCTGCGCCAACAGCGCCTTCACGCTCTCGATGTCATTGTAGCGGAACTTCACCGTCTGGCTGCGCGTGGCCTTTGTGATGCCGCCATGCATGGCGGTGGAGCCGATGAACCAGTCGTCAACGGCGAAGAACGGTTGATCGCCGCAGATGGCGATGAGATCGCGACCCGTATAGGCGCGGGCGATTTTCACGGCGCCTGACGTCGCATCCGAGCCATCCTTGGAGAACTTCACCATTTCCGCATTGGTGATGATCGAGAGAAATTTTTCCGCGGCTTCGACTTCAATGCTAGCGGGACGGGAGAAGTTGACGCCGAGGTCCAATTGCCGCTTGGCCGCCTCGATCACGCTCGGATAGGCATGGCCGAGGGTCACTGCGCGGTTACCCATACCGTATTCGATGTATTCGCTTCCATCCGCGTCCCACACCCGACAACCAGCGCCGCGCACGATGTGGCTGGGCGAGCGGACCGGATACTGATCATCGCCCTTGGCGTAGGTGTGGCCGCCGCCTGGAATTATCCGATGCGCCTTGGCGCGAAGGCGTTCCGAGGCGTCGAACTTGGCAATCCGCGCAGTCATGCGCTCGCTCCTAATTCAGCAGAATCTTGTTGGCGTAGAACGCCTCGGCGTAGCGCGCGCGCGTTTCAACTCCGCGAAGGCGCGCAAGCCCCCGGAAGGTTTCCGCGTCGAACCAGTCCTTCGACCGCTGCGAACCGAAATGCTCCTGCAGCAGGGCGATCTTGCGATCGAGAATGTCGGCCTTGAGGGGGACGAAAAGGTTGGGGCGGCCAAGATCGCCATCCCATTTGGGAATTTCGTACTGGAGAATCAGGCTGTCGCGGAAGGCGTTTCCGGCCAGTTCCGACATCAGCCGGTGGTCCTGATGCGCGTCGTCGCGATAGTGCGTCAGGACGACGTCAGGCTTCATACGTGGCTTTTGAGCCTCGACCCAGCCTTTGACCGCCGCGCCCTCGTAAGGGAGATAGGAGTCGCGGAAGCCGCCGATCGCGACGGTAAAGTTGGCGGCGCCCGCTAGGAAGGCCTCCGCGGAAGCCCGAGCCTCGTCGGCGCGGTCGCCGGCGCCAGTCGCAACGCACCAGTGGATGTCGAGCACAGCCCCGGAGCGAATCCAGGTCAGGATCGCGCCGCCGGCCCCGATCTCGATGTCATCGGAGTGGGCGCCGAGGCAGAGGACCGACAGGGGTCTGCCCGGCTGTGCAAGCTCCAGCGCGCGCATGTCAGCCGATCTTCCGTTCGGATTCAGCTTTTACGCGCCAGGGCGTGACGCCCTTCTCGAACATTTCCTCAAGCATCTGGCGATCGCGCAAGGTGTCCATCGAGCGGAAGAAGCCCTCGTGCTTGTAAGCCATCAGCTTATCTTCGGCGATCAACCGCTTGAACGGCTCGACAACGAGTTCCTCACCATCCCGCATGTAGTCAAAGATCTCCTTGCGGAAGAGGAAATAGCCGCCGTTGATCCAGATGTCCGAGCGGTCGGAGGTTATGAAGTCGCGCACCCTGCCGTCAGCATCGATGTCGGCTAGGTGATAGGTCAGCGGCGGGCGAACTGCCAGGAAGCAGCCGATCTTCCCACTCGCCTTGAACTTCTCGACCATATCGTCAAGGTTTACGTCGCTGAGACCATCCGAATAGTTGGCGCAGAAAATTTCCTCGTCCTTGACGTGCTCGCGCACGGCCCAGAGGCGCGAACCGATATTGCGCCACACGCCGGTGTCGATCATCGTGATGCGCCAGTCCTCTTTCTGTCCGCCGAGAACCTGGACTTCACCGCCCCTGCCCGTGACCACGAGATCCGAGAATAGCTGGGGTTTGTAGTTGACGAAGAATTCCTTGATCGTGTTGGCCTTGTAGCCAAGGCAGAGCACGTAATCGCGATGCCCATACTGGGCGTAATAATCCATCACGTGCCACAAAATCGGCTGGTGGCCGACCGGTATCATCGGCTTGGGGATCGCTTCGGAATACTCGCGGATCCGCGTGCCAAGTCCGCCGCAGAACAGAACGACCTTCATGACTGCCTATTCCTTCGGATCGATGATTGTGGCTTCAGGGATCGGGACGACGAACTTGGCTCCCCAGGCCTCGACGTGGCGCATCTGTGCGACGATCTCTTTTCGCAGGTTCCAGGGAAGGATGAGAATGTAGTCGGGCTTCGCATCGTCGATCGCCTCGACCGGCAGGATCGGAATGTGGGTGCCCGGCGTGTAGCGGCCGTGCTTGTGGGGATTGCGGTCGACCGTGAAGTCGAGAAAATCCGTACTGATGCCGCAATAGTTCAAGAGCGTGTTGCCCTTGCCCGGCGCGCCGTAGCCGACAATCTTCTTGCCCTGCTCCTTCGCCTCGATCAGGAACGAAAGTAGCTTGCGCTTGGTGCGCTTCACCCGGGCATCGAAGCCTGCGTAGAATGCCAGGGTCTTGAAGCCGGCCGCCTCTTCGCGGGCGAGCATGTCGACCACAGCCTTGGACGGCGTCCCGGACTTGGCGAGGTAGACGCGCAGGCTCCCGCCATGCGTCGGCAGCTCCTCGACGTCAACGAACACCACGCCGTGGCGCTTGGCGAGGGCCGCGATCGCGGTCGCGGAGAAGTAACAGAAATGCTCATGATAGATGGTGTCAAACTGGTTTTCGCGCAGCAATGTCTCAAGGTGAGGGAATTCGAACGTGATGACGCCGTCGGGCTTCACCAGGCGCACCGCGCCGCCGAAGAAATCATTGAGGTCCGGCACGTGCGCCAGGACGTTGTTGCCCAGCACCACGTCGGCCTGACCCTTCTCGGCGACGATCTTCTCGGCAAGCGCCTTGCCGAAGAAGTCGACAAGAACCGGGATGCCCTTGCGGGCGGCTTCTTCGGCAACGTTGGCTGAGGGCTCGACGCCAAGGATGTTGGGCACGCCCAGCGGAGCAAAATGCTGCAGTAGGTAGCCATCGTTTGACGCCAGCTCGACCACGAAGGCGTCCGCTGCGAGCGAACGGCGTTTCGCGATCATTTCGCAATACGCCTTGGCGTGGGCGACCCACGAGGTCGAGTAGGAGGAATAATAGGGGTATTGGTCGGTGAAGATGCCGTCGGCGGCGACATACTCTTTAAGCTGAGCCAGCCAGCAATTATCGCAGATCAGAACATGAAGCGGGAAGAACGGCTCCATCTGGTCAATTTGCTGTTCGCTCAGGAAGGTTTCGCACAGCGGCGATTTGCCCAGGTCGACCAGCGTATGCTTGAGGCCGGCGCCGCACAGTCGACATGCGCCTGATGTATGGGCCGCCGGGGCGGTGTCAGATGGCTGAACGACGAGTGAGGCGGAACCAGCGGACATACAGTTAATTCCCTTCCCATGGGTGCAATCGACCCAGGCTTCGCTTCCTGAGCAAGTCCCGTGCCTTGCCTGGAATTGCCTGACGTTGCGGCGACGACCGATCCATAGTCTATGTTGGCACCGATATTAACTGCGTCCACCGTCGGCCCGTTCGGTCACCAGTCGGTCGCCGAAATAAAGCACTTTTTCTGCCGAAGCTGTCTCATCATCATACATTTGCACGACGCCTTCAGGCAGTTTGGCGAGGTCGATGGCGCGAAGAAAATCGCGCATGGTCGTGCCCGTGCAGCTGGCGTCTAAATTGGGCGCCCCCTGCTTGGCGCGCGCGTCGTCGATGTTGACCGTCCGGAAATCGATCGAGTAACGGGCGACGCCGGTGCTGTTCTCGACCGTCTCGTGCAGCTGGGCGCCCGAGAAAATGATGATGCCCCCCGCGGGAGGCAGATAGCGCAGATTGACCTTGTCGATCGGCGCCAGCGCCTTGGGCTGAATGCGCGTGTCGGTCTTGATGTTCTGCGCGGCGGTCGCCCGGTTGTTCGTGTTCCACTCGTAGTAATTGTACGTGCTGGAGGAGTTGAGGACGGCCTCTTCGAAATGGCGGGGATAAAAGCCCATCGCATTGTCCGGGTGCACCGGATAGATCGGGATCCACCAGTTCAGCTGGCATTGCGGCGCCGAGTACCAGGTGTCGCGATGCGGGTGGAATGCGTATGCAATCCCCGACGACAGGAAGCGCGCGGGGTAGGCCGAGCGCATGCGCGGGACGTCGAAATAAAGCTTGTCGAGATCAACCCCGTGTTCGGCCATGATCTCGGGCAGCAGCTTCTTGCACTCGGGATGGTGAATGAATGCCGGTTTGAGGGTGGAGAGGATCGCCGCCACCTCTTCGGGGGTCTTGTGCTCGTGGATCGTGCGCGGATCGTGCGGGGCGAAAGCCTCCTCCAGCATGCGGCGCGCCAGGGCGATCAGCGCCCGCGTTCCCGGGGAGGCACTGAAGATGAAGATCTCGCCCGCATAAAGACGCTGCCGGCGCTCGTCGTCCGGCATGTCGGCGTCAAAATGGACTGCTGTCATTGATGATCCCCTGGTAAATTTTATTGAATGGTAGGACTGTCCGAACATATTGGCAGAAAGTTTGTTCACTTCGAGCGCGGTTGCCGCGGACGTGCGCCGAACGATCAAGAATAGGACGCAGATGCGCTTTACTCCGCTTGAGATTGAGGGCGCCTGGCTGGTTGAACTTGAACCGGTTGGGGACGCGCGCGGAAGCTTTGCGCGCACTTTTTGCGCGGAGGAATTCGGGCGTCATGGCCTCGTAAGCGCGTTCCGGCAGCATTCCGTTTCCCGTAACTCCACGAAGGGGACCCTGCGCGGCATGCATTTCCAGGCCGCGCCCCACGAGGAAGCCAAGCTCGTGTCATGCAGGCGCGGCGCCATATTCGATGTCGGCCTCGACCTTCGGTCCGCCTCGCCAACTTACCTCAAATGGTGCGGATTTGAGCTTAACGCCGAGAATGGCCGCCAGCTCTACCTGCCCCGCGGGTGCGCGCATGGCTTTCAGACGTTGAGCGATGATGCGGAGGTGAGCTACCGGATCTCGGATGACTATGCGCCTGCTTCGGCCGGCGGCTATCCCTACAATGACCCCGCCTTCGCCATCGCCTGGCCGCTCGCGCCCACCGTCATGTCGGAGAGGGACAAGGGCTGGCCCGACTTCCGCGGCTAGGCTGGAACCAGTAGCCCGCTTTCCTTCAATGCCTCCGCCATGCCGGCGACCGTGGCGAACGGAAGCTTCGCGCGTTCGGCGATATCGAGGAGGCTGTGGCGGCCATCGGCCATGTTCATGACCCAGAGCATGGCCATGTTCTTGGCATAACCGTCCTTGTCCCCGCCGATGGCGCTGTAGAGGCCGCGGCGGCCAAGCTGCGGCTCGCCCTGGGGCGCGGTGCTGGCATAACGCGCGTCGCACTCCAGCACCTCGATCGCCTGCGCCGCCATGCGCATGGACGCTTCGAGATGAGCCGGCTTAATGAAATCGAGATTGTCTGCTGAGGTGTGATACTCGGGGAAAGTCGCGAACTGACTCCGCTGGAACAGGCCGACATCGAGACGAAAGCCCGGCGAGTTGTATTGTCGTTCGTCGTAGCCGTAGGGGAAGAAATCGACAATGTTCGCGGTGAGCGTCTCATGCGTGAGGACATGCGCCATGACGCGGTCGATCATCGAATTGCCTCGCCAGGTACGCTTGTAAGTAGGGCCGCCAGCGTCGCCCACACATGACATCACGATGCCATGCTTGATCCGCCTTGATGTCTCATAATTCCGCGAGAGCCAGGTGATTGCTCCAATCGTTCCCGGCGCGAAAAGAAAGCGGTAAGTATATTTCGTGCCTAAACCATGCATCGCCGCCGCAAGGTGCGCCAGGAGCGCGATCCCGGAACAGTTGTCATTGGCAAGCGAGGGATGACAGATGTGCGCCTGTAGAAGCACTTCCTCGTCCCGCTCGCCTACATGGACATGTTCAGCATAGCTCAGCGAGCCCGGTGCCAGGTCAGCGTCAACGCAAACCTCGTACTCGCCCTCAGGCAGGGTTTGCAGAGCGTTGTGCGTCATACAGAAGCCCCAGCGTTCCTGATAATAGGATGTACGGTAGGGAATTAGATCGGGCTCCTCGGGTAGCGTGAAAATGTTCTTTTTCAGCTCCTGAAGCGACATCCGCGTACGTATCGGCGTTGAATAGTTCAACACGTGCAGGGAACATGCGCGAAAATCGACGACACGCTCGCCAGCTGCGTTCTTGATCCAGGCGTCGCGGATAGTCCATTCTTTGGGGACAGCCCAGTCCAGTACTGGCGTCCCTGTGGCGACCTCCGTGCGTTCCAGTGGAATGATGCGTTCGATATGACTGAGAGTCTCGCGAACGCCATTTCCGGTGATGGAGCGGCAGATCGGAAATATTTCCGCGGCAAATGCGTGGAGCCGATCGCCAATTCCAGATGGCGCAAGGCTTTGCGACCACTCGCCGGGCGTGGGCGTTTTCCGGACATCGGACGATCTGACCAAAGAATAGTTCTCCAATACATGGGTGCAAACCGCGCGCCGTCGCTACGGCGCTATTCACCCGCAGTCCCAAACTGCCCTTCGCACGGGACGAGACGGTTCAAAGATGCGCCTACGGACTAGCACTGGCGAACGATAGCACTACAGCAAACGCAGCTCCAACTGAATCCGGGGGATTCCCGATTTGGGCGGGTTGTGATTCTGTTTGTGTTGGCCGGACAGGAGGCTGGCGGACATGACCCGAGCCCTGTCGATGGATTTGCGTGAGCGGGCGATGGCCCGTCTTGAGAAGGGTGAGACGTGTCGCCAGGTGGCGGCGACGCCGCAGGTTGGCGTCACCTCAGTGGTGAAGTGGTCCCGGCGCAAGCGGGACACCGGGAGCTGTGCGCCGAAGAAGCCGCCGGGTCCAAAGCCTTATGTGCTGAAGGAGACGCAGCGGGATTACATCCGCAAGCGCCTGCGTGATGAGCCGCACGCGATGCTGCGTGCGATCCAGATCGAACTCGCCGAGCTTGGCACGAAGGTGAGTTACGGTGCGATCTGGAACTTCGTCCACGCCGACGGCCTGAGTTTCAAAAAAACCGCCATCGCCGATGAGCGGCTGCGCCCTGATGTTGTAAGGCGGCGCAAGCGTTGGCGCTCGATCCAGACGTGGATCGATCCTGACCGCCTGGTCTTCATCGACGAGACCTGGGTGAAGACCAACATGGCGCCCCTGCGCGGCTGGAGCGCCCGGGGCAAGCGCCTCAACGGCTACGCGCCCCATCGTCAGTGGAAGACCTCGACCTTCCTCGCCGGCCTGCGTAGGCATGCCATCACCGCCCCCTTCGTTTTCGAAGGCCCCATCAACGGCGAGATCTTCAAGACCTATGTGGCCGACGTCCTCGTGCCGACCTTGCGGCCTGGCGACATCGTCGTGATGGACAATCTGGGCAGCCACAAAGGCCGGGCCATCCGCGAGTTGGTGCGCAAGGCCGGCGCAAGGGTGTGGTTCCTGCCGCCCTACAGCCCCGACCTCAACCCGATCGAGCAGGTCTTCGCCAAGCTCAAACACATGCTGCGCAAGGCTCAGGAACGCACGAGCGAGCGCGCCTGGGACCGCATCGGCCAGCTGCTCAAGACCTTCTCGCCCGAGGAATGCGCCAACTACGTCGCTAACTCAGGTTACCGGTTCAATGAAAACTGATCCCGCTCTAGCCAATGCGCGCACCAACGGAATGGCGAGTCGCGCCTCTCTAACGCCGATCAGACGGTCGATTCGGCAACCAGAAACCAGTCCCCGAAATTCGCAGAATTTGTAGCCGGCGGCGCCAAGCTTCGGACGCCCGTGTTCGCAACCGGAGCGCTGTCGATAGCGGCGTATGTTCCCGCTGAGGGGTCATACCAACGTAGATTGACCCTCGGGCCAGACAGGCGCGCGAGATTGATGCTAATCGAACGTTGCGTCGGCATGTAGACGATGCCGGCCGATCCACTCGATGTGATGGCCGCCACCGCCCTGCTCTCTCCGCTGCTCTGCCCGGCGGTAAGGAACTGCGCGGTGAAATCCGGCGCGAGATTTGCCCATCCCACTTGCTGCAGTACGTTTTTCGCAAAAGTCATGCACTCGGATCCGCGCGCGGCCATAGCGACCTTCCAGGTGTAGGGCGCTCCGAAAAGTCCGGGACCGTCGAAATGCCAGATGGGATTGTTGCCGAACACGTGCCCAAACGCACCAGATAGAAGCGCGAAATAGGCCTGGCGTCGGAGCAACTGCTCGGTTGGCAATCCGCTACCGTAATTTTCGTTTTCGTACAGCGCCTCGATGTGGAAGACAGGCATGCTCGGCGTTCGCTGATACTCTGCCGCGCATGCTGAATAGATGAGGTCGCGTTCATAGACGGTGTTGACGTTTAGCCAAGCCTCGTTCGGCCAGAATGCGCGGGCCGGGACTTGATAGTGGCAGTGAGCGGTCTGAACCGCAATGCTATTCACCTCCCGGATGCCGTTGGCGATTGCGCTCACAAGAGAAGTGTTCGTCGGATTTTCGTCGCCACAATGCACCCAGAGAATGTTTGGATAGGAAGAAAAGCGCGTCGCAACATATCGACCATACTCGCGAAGCTTAGTCGCCCCGCTTGCAACCATTTCCGAGTACCAGCCCTCTGATCCGAGCATGGCTCCGATATAAGCGGGCGCAAGCAACACAAGAATGCCTCTGCTGGCCGCCTCTCCAATGACATAGGCGGCGTGCGCGAAGTATGCTTCGTTTGGCGTACTAAAATCGCCCGTCGTCAGAAACGGCCTTTCGTTATAGAAGTTCGACGGCGCGTTGGTGGCGAACTGGTGCTCGATCAAGTTCACGAGCACCGTATTGAAGCCCCTGTTCTTCCGATCCTCCAAGTAGGTAACCGCATCAGTCTTGGAAAGCTGAGCGATGAGCGACCAGCCCGTGTCGCCCATCATCATGAAGGGATTTCCCGATGCATCTATCGGACGCCGCCCTCCAGCGGCCGTCAGCGGGAACAGACCCGCTGGCGGCGGCGGTGGAGGCGGCGGCGGTGATGGCGGCGGCGGTGATGGCGGCGGCGGTGATGGCGGCGGCGGTGATGGCGGCGGCGGTGATGGCGGCGGAGGCGGAGAGGCGGACGATGTCCCACCTCCTCCTCCACACCCCGAACACGCCGCAACGCCCGTCGCGGCAATGCCGCCGATAACGCCCCGTCTATTGACCCACCAAGGCGTCCGAGACATCTGCGAGCACTCCTGTCGCAACCAAGCTAGCTGGAACGCTTGGCGAGCGCCCTTCGGCCTTCAATTTCGGCAGCTATGTAATCGAAATGACCCTGAACCTGCCGATGCAACGCCTGACGCACGTCGACAACGCGCTCGCGGACTGATGCTCGGGTCAGACTAAGCTCATCAAATTGACTTCGCAATGTGGAGAGACTGTAGTTCCAGATGTCCTGACAGTAATGCGCCAACCCGAACGTGGTCATTGCGGCTCTATTCTTTACGCCATACCCAATCGAAATTGCAGGCCGTCCGCAGATCATTGCGCCTACTATGGTGTGATAGCGTGAGGCCACCACCGCGTCCGTCTTACCGATCTCAACACAGAGTTCGCGCAATGAGCGAACTTCCGGAACCATCACACGATTTTTGCAGTTGGGAGCGCTGCGGTGTAGTCGCTGAACGAGATCTTCAACGGCATTAAGATCACCCACATCTCCCGTGAGGATTCGAAGGTCGATCCCGCGCGAAAGCAGGTGGAGACAAAAAGCAGTCAGTTTCTCCATATAGGGCCCGTAAGCGTCATCGATGGGGTCAGGCAAACCAAGCCAGTTGTGGTACTCGATCAAACCGATGCCTACGGTTTGAATCTCCTCGCCCGGCGGCGGAACATCTAGATCAATTCCGAATACGAGATCGGCTGTGATGGCGTCGTTCGTCGTATCGATTTTCAGAACTTCCGTCACAAACGCCTTCGACTGCTCGTCCCGATAGGAACGGTGATCAGCAATCAATGCAACTTTCCGAAACAATCGACGACTCCATGCACGCTCGGCTGGCCCGGCGCCGATGGAGAGGAATTTCACGCTCTTGCCCTCCATTCGCGCAGCATAACACCACCGCAGAAGGGGGTAGGCATGGCCCATCGGCGTCGCGCCAAAATCGTCGAGAATGCCGGTGCCCGGCACGACAAGGCAGTCGGCTGCCCGCATCAGCTCGCGCGCTTGCGACCAACGGTCAAACTCTCCGTGCAGACGCCGAAAGGGACCAGGCAGCACCGATTTTGACCGCGGTACCGGTCGAATTGGAACGACCTGCACATCCGCGTCCAGAACGACCTGATCGGGCCGACTTGCAACCACAGTAAAACGAGCCCCGGGGATTCTTTTCCTCAAGGCAACAATGGTGACATCGAGCGTGGCATCGTTGCCGGTGTTGCCAATGCCAAACAGTCCGTAGAGGACGATATGCTTGCCCTCGGCCTCGCCAGCTTTTGCTACCACGTCTCACCTGCCAGATGCATGTCCCATCATGGGCGCTGAACCGGTCCGAAGTGCAAGATCCGGACCCAGTAAGGGTTCACATGGCTCGATCTAGTTGAGCGCTGGATACAACAGATGCACTGGTTAACGAGATCACCTTGCTTGGTCAGGACATGGGCTTACGCGGGCGATCATGACCCACTCTCGTGACATGCTTCTTGCAGAGCCACGGGCAGGCTCAGCTCTTAGCAAATCGCGCAGCTTTAAGGACATGAATTCATGACATCCCCGCGCGGAAGACCGACACAGGCAGAGCGAAACCAGGCGTTCTTGGACGTCGAACACCTCAAGGTTGGATTGGGCAAGCGCACTACCCGCGCGGTCGCGATCGTCATGGGCGCCCAAATGGTGCGCATTGGCATCCAACTGGTCACCACGTTTTTTCTGGCTCGGCTCCTCATCCCCTCGGACTTTGGGCTTGTTACGGTGGGCTTCACGGTGCTTGCCCTTATCTCCCTGTTCACGGATCTCGGCATGACGTCCGTAACCGTGCAAATGAAAAACCTCGACCAGAATACGACGAGTGCGCTTTTCTTCGTCAACTTGGCTATGGGGATTGCGGGCTTGGTGGCGCTGATCGCGGCATCGCCCCTGCTTGTCTGGATTTTCCGCGACGAACATATTGGCCCGGTTGCCATCGGCCTTGCGTTTTCCATGCCGATCGGCGCGCTTGCCGCGCAACATACGGCGCTTTTGATGCGCAACATGAAATGGGGGCTCATACAGGGCTTGTTGCTAGCGTCGATGGCGATGGGATCACTGACCGCCGTTCTCGGAGCTTGGCTGTTCGATCTTGGATACTGGGCTCTCGTTGCGCAGGCGATTGTATCAGCCGCCACACAGGTGATCGGCGTATGGTGGTCATGCCCTTGGCGGCCCAGCCTGGTGCGCAACTGGTCCGGCGTCAGCAAGGCCATCGGCACGAGCGTCAATCTCTCAGGCACCATGGTGCTAGGCTATCTTCATCGTCAGCTCGACAATTTCTTGATTGGATGGCGCTATGGATCAACCGAGCTCGGCTATTATGCGCGGGGCTATTCGCTGCTAATGATGCCGCTCAACTTGGTTATTGGCCCGCTCTCCTCTACCATGATTCCGGCCCTGAGCCGCCTTCAAGACGAACCCGTTCGCTGGCGCCAAGCTTATCTTGACGCCCTCATTATGGTCACCGCTCTTGGTGGGGGGCTTGCAGCTGTGCTGTTTGGCGGCGCATCGCCCATTGTCGAGCTCGTGCTGGGTGATGGTTGGCAACAATCCGAAGACGTCTTCTCCAGTCTAGTTCTCGCGCTGCTTGCTGCGACGCCCATGAACACGGTCTCATGGATCTACATCTCGCTGGGCAGATCGCGCCGCATGCTTCTGTGGAGTGTGATTGGTACGAGCGCCTATGTATCTTCCTTCATCATCGGCCTGCCCTTTGGCATTGTGGGTGTCGCTCTCGCTTACGGAATCGCACAGATTTCAGCCTTCCTCCCCTGCATGTGGATGGCGACGCGCGGCACCAGCGTAACCCTGACTGACGTTTTGAAGGCTGTGACGCCGGTGATGGTGATTACGATTGCTGTCGGGCTCACGCTTCGACTGGTTGCAGACCGGGTCGACCTGCTGTCCGGTCTAATCGCAACATCGCTTGGCGGAATTTTCTATGTCAGTCTCTTCGCACTTGTCTGCTGGAATTGGCCGCCGCATCGACGCGTGCGCGATCGCGCCCTGGAGATTCTTTCAAAGGTCATGGCGCGGCTAAACCGATCAGGGCAAGCGAACCTAACCGCTGCCAACGCGCAATTGGACAGCGATGAAGAGAAATCGTTTAGCTCTCCGCCGACTACGTCATTGCCACGCCAGGTATCGAAATCATGACACTGAACTCAGCACAACCCACCCCGCTCGTCGCGATTGTCACTCCCGTCTACAACGGGGCTGAGTTTCTGGACGCAACCATGAAATGCGTTCAGGCGCAGACATACCCGAATATCGTTCATGTCGTGCTCGACAATGCGTCGACGGATCAGACTCCTGCCATCGTCGAGGCCTATCGCAACGGGTCAACGCCCATGATCGTGGGACGGAACGATGTGCTGCTGTCTATGGATGAAAACTGGAACGCGGCGCTCAAACTGATTCCACCCGGAACGGCGTACTTTACGATCCTGTGCGCCGATGACGTGCTCATGCCCGAAGCCATCGCAAGAATGGTCGCGCTCGCCGAGAGCGATCGTGAGATTGCAATCGTGAGCGCCGCAGCGTTTCGCAATCAAGAAGAGGTCGACTTCCGTTGGCCAAAAGACCGGACAGTGTTCGATGGCGATGAAGCTATTCGACGCTACTTTACGATTTCGGGAGTTCTAGAAGCGCGCCAAATTCTCTGGCGAACAGAGGCATTGAGTTCGGCAGTTCCGTTTTTCGATCTCGATGTGGGCCAGTCGTCCGATATCGACGCTGGCCTCAGACTGCTTGTCCCTGGCAAGCTGGGTTTCGTCCATGATCGACTGATGATGATCCGCGAACATGAAGCGAATGTGTCAAACAGCGAGATGCGTCCGCTGAATATTCACTTCAACGATTGGTTGATCACACTGCGTCGGCACGGGCCAAGGGGATTTGGCGACAAAGCCTACCGGGAAATTGAACGCCGCTACCGGCGGCACTATTTTAGGCAACTACTCAAGTGGCGCCTGCGAAAATGTGATCGTCAGAGTTTCGATCTGCACATGACGCTTCTGACAAAAATTCGCTCCCGCCCAGGCCCGATCGACTTTGCCGTCGCGGCCTTCGATTTGGTCCTGATCCGCCTTGGCCTGCGAAAGGGCTGGTACTCATATCCAGCCTGACCCTCCCCGACGCGCAGGACTGATGATGAAATGAGCGCCGTAGGAAGACAGATTGATCGCTTCATTCTGCCGCCTCCAATCTGCGCCAAGCGCGCCGAAACGTTTTAGCAGCAGCGCTGGATCAAATCACCCCATTTGGAGAGGCGCAGCGGGCGGGCGGATAAGCACGAAACCGTTTGCGGCCACCACGTGATAACTCTCAGGGCGGGATCCTGTCACGGCCGGCGGGGCAGGCTCAGCGTACAGCCAGTGCGAGGAGTTATAACTTTGCCAAGGACCGCGCCAAGCTTGCGTTTTCGCCACCGCTGATACATTAGGGGCCCACGCACCCGTAGCTCAGCTGGATAGAGCGTTGCCCTCCGAAGGCAAAGGTCACACGTTCGAATCGTGTCGGGTGCGCCAGTTATTTGCGATTACGGTCATTTAGGTCTGGATTTGTCTGAGTGATGCCGCTCCCGAGATCTGCGACCTGAATTGCAATGCGCCCCGCTAGCAAGCGCCCAGCCGGATCTGCGATGAACCTCTGGAAGGCAATAGTGTTCGGTTTGGCCGTACTGGGCGGCTGCGGAAAAATCGAGCCTGAGCCGACAAGCGGTCCGACCGCTCCCCCCCAGCCTGCTGTTTGGAAGATCGCGGACGCCGATACAACCGTCTACCTTTTCGGCACGGTCCACGTCTTGCCCCCAGATCTATCGTGGCGATCCCCCACGATCGATAAAGCGTTTGATGAATCGAAGGCCATCTATTTCGAGACGGACACGGAAGGCGATCAAATTGCGTTTCGGGAGATGTTGAATCGCCTTGGTTTCTATTCACCTTCCGAACGCTTGTCGGATCAGCTCGCCCTAAATGATTTGAAACTGCTGACGTCCGCGTTGGCCAAACTCGACATGCCGCTCGTCGCCATCGAGCCTATGCGACCCTGGTATGCCGGCGTCGTCATCAGTGATGTGATCGTCAGGAAAGCCGGTTACGACGTCAATTCGGGAGTTGAGAGTGTGATGAGGTCGGCCGGCCGAAGTGCGGGCAAACAGATCCGATTCCTGGAGACGGTTGAGCAGCAGATGTCATCGTTCGCCACTCTACCGGAGGATATTCAGATCCGATTCTTGATCGGCGGCCTAGGCGAGATCGACCTCGCCCCGCAAAAACTCGACGATCTGGTCAAGGCCTGGACGTTGGGCGATGTGGATTCACTCCATCGGCTGCTGATTGACGAGGATCTCGGCAACATCCCTGAGCTTTATGACTCCCTGCTGACTCATCGCAACGCCAACTGGGCCGCGCAGATTGACTCACTTATGGATTCGGAAACAGGAACCTTTCTGGTCGCCGTTGGCGCTGCTCACCTCATTGGCAAAGACAGCGTTTTGGAAATGCTGAAGACCGTGGGGGATTCTCCACAACGGCTTGGCCTCCCCTGAGCCCGCGACAATTGCCCTGCAATCCGCTCCCCAGCACCATCGCGACGCCGGATCGGTATTGGTCCGGCGGCTCATTCCGCACTCTGGTGAAACCTTGATACAAGCTCCGCCTCGGGATGTGAGGGACGTCCGGACCAACAAGGATGCATGGGAAAGGCACTCGAAATTCACTATCCTGTAATATCGTAAAACTTGACTGGGACAAAGTTTTGCAGGGGTCGCGCACGTATGGAATCCGGAAATCTCATCAACGTCGCCATGGGATTCGACGCCAACTACGCGCCTCATGCTGCGAGCACCATCGCGTCAATCGTCCGGTGGACACAGAGTGAAGGTCTTCGCTTCGTGATCCTTCATCCAGGTATCGACAAACATATTCAGAGGCAGGTCGAGCGCGTCGCCCCCGGCGCACGCTTTGATTGGGTGACAGTGGACGATGGGATGATCCCCGAGATGGATGATCGCGGCCATATTTCACGGGCTACGCTCTACCGGCTTGGGCTTGAGACGCTCGCTCCTGTCGATTGCCAACGCCTTCTGTATCTCGACTCGGATCTGACTGTCCTCGACGATATTCGAAAGCTATGGACGCAAGACCTTGGCGGACTTCCGCTGGGAGCGGTTTCGGATCCTGGAATGGACAATGGGGCGTTCGCAGCAAAGTTGAACCTCTCGCAACAAGGATCCTATTTCAATGCAGGCGTTTTGCTGATCGATCTTGAACAAGTCCGTGCGCGCCACCTGCTCGCTCAAGCGCTGGCGATTCAGATCAAGCATGGAGCTGATCTTCCGTACAGCGATCAGGACGCGCTCAATTGGGTATTCTGGACCGAATGGCGACACCTTGACGAGTCCTGGAACGTCCAGCGGAATATGCTGATTCCGGAAACTGAAATCGAACGGCGCCATCCCATACGCGCTCGCGACTCGGCCGCCAGAATCGTGCATTTCACGACACACCAGAAACCATGGATAAAATCCGGCTGGCATCCGTGGGCCTGGATCTACTGGGATAACCTCGCCCGGACGCCCTTTCTTCCTGAAGTTGCACAGAAGCAAGGCGTAAGCGTCTGGAATCGACTGCGAATGAGAGTGCGCTGGATGCGGCGGAAACCTCACGCAAGCGCTACCAGCGCCTAGCTTGCCTCCGACCGGCAACGAGCCTTGGGTTCACCGCAAGACGATAGAGCAGATCACGATCGCCGCAGCCGCGCCAATGCATATTTGCCGGCGCCTCGCGTCACGCGATATACAAATGACGCTTGATCAGAACTCCATTTCCAAGGAGGCCCGATTCTCCAGCGCATTGCCGCAACCCCCCTCAGAAAACCGACAATCTGTCCGCGCAGCAGATATTTCAAAACGTATGCGCCTCGCCCTTCGTCGTAGACATGCAGCAGGCTTGAAACGTCAGCGTTCTTCCGACCATGATGATGGCGAATGGCCATTTCCGGCCGATAGACGCCTTCCCATCCAACAGCGCTGGCCCGAGCCACGAGATCGACGTCTTCAGCGCCGCCGATCGATGTTCCCGGTCCCATGAATTCATCAAAGCCGCCAATCTGTTCCAGGACGCTGCGCCTGAAAGCGAGATTCGCGCCGATGATGCGCTCGAGATAAAGATATGACTTAGCTGGAAAGCGCACCGGCGTGCGCGAAGGGTTTATCGTAATTGGAACGTCTGTGGGGTCGTGTAGGTCAACACGTCCGGTCGCGAAACCGACCTTCTCGTCCTCAAAGGCGCGAACAGCTTCAGTCAGCAAGTCGGGTTCCACGTAGCAATCATCGTCAGTGAACACAATGATACGGCCACGCGAGGCGGCAATGCCTGCATTGCGTCCGCCACTGACCCCAGGCTTGAGCTGCAGGACGCTGGTCAAAGGTGCAGGCATGTTGGCGGCGGCGGCCTTGATCGTCGCCGGCGTTTCATCCGTGGAGCCGTTGTCGACGACAACCATTTCCCAAACGCCAGCGAACTGAATCTGCCGCATGGCCTCCAGACAATGAGCCAGCTGTCCGCTTCTGTTGCGCGTGCAGACAATGAGGCTGACCTCAACAGGACTGATTGGATGCGAGGCCAATGAAATACCGCCAACCTACTTTAGTGATGAAAATCGACATCACACAAAACTAATCAACCGGAATAGACGCAACTTTGGCGCCGTTAGCGAGAGTTCCGTAGCCCTCGCTTCAGACCCCACACTGCTCAAACGGCCGGGAATCGCTCCAGACGTAGATCCCGAAGCACCACACCCTCCGCCCCACTCATGTCGCTCACTATAGAACTCCGCTGTCTTTTCTGAATTCCGCAGAGCCCAGACTTAAGCATGATAGGGCCTAACGAGATCGGCGCCGCACAGCGAGCAGGGTCAAACATCTGTGAAATTGGGCTGCGACCTCCGCGGCGGGCGCCTACAAAAACCTTGAGCGCAGCCAGCGCGCCAGCAGACGAGCCCTTGCCAGATGACCCATCCCTGAAGCTCTGGATACCTCCGCGGCAAACACCGTCTTTCTCACGGCGCGCCAATACAGCCAGGACCACGGGTGATAGGCGTTGGGCGTCCACGGCTTTTCCGGGCCGGTAAAGTGAATGATTGCTGGCTGCCGGCCGTTGAGGCGCATCTCCGGCGCCAGGTCCGCGATCAGCGCCGGGATCGCCATGTGCCGCTGCGCATTCCAGACGATGTCGAGCTTTTTCCAGCGTCCCCAGAAAGCGAAGTTGAGTGCGTCCTGATCAGCAAACCGGACCTCGGCGGCATGAAGCGCCACGAAATCGATTGCGCGCTTGAAGGCGCCTTCGCTCCTCGCACTGTTCATGTCGATCAGTAGGATTCCCGAGTTGAAATAGGAAGGCGTGGCTGGATTCAGTCCCCAGCGCCTCGCAAACTCGTCTGGCCTGACGAAGCAATCCTGCACGGCAGCGATGGGTGCGCCGCCCATGTCCGTGGTCCACAAGTCGCGGATGTCCTGCGTGCAGATGACGTCGGTGTCGACATACAGCATGCGGGAGCAATCCGCTGGCGCCGCATCCGCCAACCCAAGCCGGAAAAGAATGGCGCGGCTGAAATGCTCGCGGGATGCGTAGGACGGGATGTCAGAATCGCCGATCTGGACCCAGTGAATCGTCGACTTCGGCGCTGTTATTTCGATTCCGTTCCGTCGCTCGGCCGACACGCCGTCGTGGATTATGGTGAAGCGGAAATCCGCCCCCGGCGTTGCCGCAAGAATGGCTTGAATGGTTGCGGCCGCATGCGGCGCATAGCGCTCGTCAAACCCCAGCGTGATGTCGATGCGACTGCTGTTTCCTGATGTCGTCATAAAAATTTGGATGTCTGGGCGGGGCCACGGCGAAGCCAGCGCAACCACATGCGAAATCGCATCAACCGGCTGACGCCGTTCTTGCGCGAAACCTGCTCCAGAAAAGTCGTCCGGCCGAGGCTGCGCCAGTATGCCCATGCCCATGGATGCCACGCCTTTGCGTGCCAGGGTTTTTCGGCGCCAAGGAAATGAATAAGGGCCGGCCTGCGACCGTTGAGCCGACGGCTCTCAGGGATCTCATGCACAATCTCCGGCATCGCCATATGGCGCTGAACATTCCACACCGGCTCGAGCGGCAGCCACTTCTTCCACAGCGCCCAGCTCAATGCGTCCTGATCGTTGTAGGGTAACTCCTTGTCGTGGAGGGCGATGAAATCTGCTGCGCGCGAGAACAGCTGCTCGCGCCTAACGGCATCAAGATCCACGAGCAGCACGCCCGCATTCATGTAGTTTCCGCCCGGCTCGAGATTCCAGCGGGCCGCGAATTCTGCCGGGTCAAGATACGCGTCCGGCACGGCGCCGACCGGCTCACCCTTTAGATCCGCATTGTAAAGATCGCGCACGTCGCGAAGGAGCGCGATATCTGAATCAAGATAGACAACGCGGCGGCAGTCTGCGGGCGCCAGTTTCTCGAGTCCCAACCGGAACAGCGTCGTGCGGTTGAAATACTGGCGGTCTGCGAATGGCGGCAGATCGGATTCCTTGACCTCGACCCATACCCAGACGGCTTTCGGAGCGCATTTTTCCATCTGGCGCTGAAGCTCTGCGGCGATTGAATCGTGAAGGATAATAAATCGGAACTTGGCGTCCGGCGCCAAGACAATGACAGAAGCGATGACGCCTGCCGCATGCGGCGCGTAGTTCGCATCGAATCCCATGGCAACGTCGATCGGGGACATCTGGCTGCTCACTGTGTCGCCCTCTCCCAAAACCGTGCGAAAGGACGACCGTACTTCGCCCCCTGCTGGCCCATCGGCGGCGCGATGTTTCTCGTCGATATCGTTACGCATTTCGCCTTGCTGTAGCGCATTGATCACGCCGTTCCCCCGGCGGCAGCAAGTGACGTGCCATTCCATCCTTGAAAGTTAACCAGAACTTTCGTTGCAGGGTGTGCATGAGGCCGCCAGTCAATCGCCATGAAGCGGGGCTTCGAGCCGCTTGTTTCCGGACAAGCATGGTTAAAGGAAAATGACCGTCATGGCCCAAGCGCTTTGAACGGGAAGACCACGGCGTTGTTGATTGTGCCTTGTTGCAACGGCGAGGTCCTGTATTGATCTGCCCGCGACAGGTTCCTCGAAAGAGGATTCAAAGGGAACCGGGTGAATGCCCGGGCTGCCCCCGCAACTGTAAGCGGCGAGCCGCGCACCATCAGCCACTGGGACGCCCCGCAAGGGACAACCGGGAAGGCGGTGCGCCAAGCGCTGACCCGCGAGCCAGGAGACCTGCCTGCCGCGGTCGTCTTTCGACAGTCCGGGGATGGGCTGTTCGAGCGGAGTATTCCGATTGGCGACGTCTTGGACCGTGCTTCGGCGCGGCGGCGACGCCGTATCGATGGACGGTCTCCAACATTGTGGAGACGTCATATGAGACTGCAATCAATAACTTCCTGGATCGCGCTGGCGGCCTGCGCCGCCCTCGCTCCATCCGCCTTTGCCCAGACAGATGACCCCGAACGAGACATCATCGTCGTGACCGGTTCGGCGACGCCGGTCGAATATGAAAAGCTCGGCCAGACGCTGAGCGTGATCAGCAGCGAACTAATCGAGGATCAGGGCTACACCTATGTGCCGGACGTGCTGCGCCAGGTTCCGGGCGTGGCGGTCAACCAGGCCGGCGGCCCTGGCGCGGTGACGCAGGTTCGCACGCGCGGATCGGAAGGCAATCACACGCTAGTGCTGCTGGATGGCATCGACGTTTCGAGCCCCGATCAGGGAGAGACGGACTTCTCGACGCTGTTGTCGGGCGATCTCGAACGCATCGAAGTGCTGCGCGGCCCGCAGTCCGGGCTTTATGGCTCGAACGCGCTTGCGGGCGTGGTCAACCTGATCTCGCGCCGCGACATGGACGGGCGCCATGTCGGCGTCAGTGCGGAAGCCGGATCGTTCAATACCTTTCAGCTTCAGGGCAATGCAGGCTTCGGCAATGGCGAGGACTACGGCTCGATCGGCTTTCATGCGGTGAAGGGCGAAGGATACGACATCTCGCCAGATACTACGGCTCAAGGCGTTCCTGCCGTTGGCCTTGGCGGCAAGGCGGACGACAAGGAAGGCAACAGTATCGCCACCGTCTATCTACGCGGCGGCAAGGGCATCAACGAGATGTTCCGCGTCGATGGCGTCCTGCGCTATCTCAACAAGGACTCAGATCTCGACGGTCAAGCCTACAACGATCCGATTCCTGGCCAGACCTATGACGACGACACGGAGCAGCATCAAAGGCAGTTCCTTGCTGGCGCGTCCGCAACGCTCAGCCTGCTCGACGGCAAATGGAAAACCACTGGCTCTGCGTCATATCTCGACGAGGAGCGGCGCTCATCTTTCACCAACTTCCCATTCCTCCTGCCCGGTCAGGTTCCGACTGCCGACGATCTCGACGATCCGGCGGTGCCGAGCGGCGCCGATGCAACGCGAACGAAATTCACGCTGCAATCGACCTATGAATTCGGCGCGCCGGGCCTGGTCAACTATGTCACGGGCTTCATCGAGACCAAGAAAGAGACCTATGACGACCCGTTCACGACGCGCGATGAATCGCGCGAACTGACCGGAATCGGCGCGCAATATCGCGGCGAGTTCGCCGAGCAATTCTATCTGTTCGCGACCGTGCGTCATGACGACAATGACGCGTTCGACAATGCGGACACTTACGGCATCGCAGGCTCGTGGCTCATTCCGGGAATCGGCATGCGTCCTCACGCCAGCTATGGCACGGGCGTCACCAACCCGACCTTCTTCGAACAGTTCGGCTTCAGCCCGGCCAACTTCGTTGGCAATCCAGATCTTGTGCCGGAAGAATCCAAAGGCTGGGACGTCGGCATCGAGCAAACTCTGTTCAACGGCGTGGCGCTGATCGACCTCACCTATTTCGAAGCGAAACTAAAGAACGAGATTTACAGCGCCTTCGGTCCGGCGCCTGACTTCCTGTCGACCTCCGCCAACCGCGCAACCGACTCGGAACGCTCGGGCTGGGAAGCTGGCTTCACCATCAACCCCGTCGATGATGTCAGCCTCATCGGGTCCTACACAAATCTCGACGCCACCGAACCAGCCGGCATCGAGGTTCGTCGCCCCGAACAGCAGGCGGCGATCGACGCAAGCTGGCGTATTGGCGGCGGCCCGGTGCAGCTCAATCTCGGCGTCACCTACAACGGCGAAATGACCGACACCGATTTTGGCGCGTTCATGCGCACAGGGGTTGATCCCTACACGCTCGTGCGCATTGGCGCGTCGTGGCAGGTCAGCGACACGCTCGAAGTCTATGGACGTGTGGAGAATTTGACCGATGAGGACTATCAGGAAGTGATCGGCTTCGATGGCGCCCCACAGGCGTTTTATGTCGGAATCAGATTCCGCGAGGAAAAAGCGCGATGAAATACGCGTGTCGCATGGGCCGGCGATCTGCTCGGCGGTTCCATGTGACCGCCTTTTCGCTTGCCCTCCTCGCAATCTCGGGAATGGCTTTGTTCACGGCCGCTGCGGACGCCCAAACACGTCCGCAGCGGATTGTATCCATGAATCTCTGCACCGACGAATTGCTTATGCGCGTTGTCGATCCCTCGCGCATCGCGTCGATCACTTACCTCTCGCAGCAACCGGTCAACGCCCCGCTCGGCCTCCATGCGATCGCCTCTCGCTTGAAGGTCAATCACGGCCTTGCCGAAGAGATACTGATGCAGGACCCGGATCTCATTCTGGCTGGCCGCTTCACCTCGACGACGGCGGTCAGCTTGCTTCGGAAACTGGGTTACAACATCGTGGTCTTTGATCCGGAAAACACGCTCGACGACATGCGTGTGAACATTCGCAAGCTTGGGGAAGCCGTCGGTGAGCCTGCACGCGCGGAGCAGGTCATCACGGATTTCGACACGCGACTTGCCGGCTTGCAGGCGCAGATTCCAACTGGTGAAAAGCCGGTGTTCGCGGACATTGGCGTCAACAACTACATCGCAGGCGACAACACACTCTACACGCACATCGTCAACGCCAGCGGCTATCGCACGCTGGGTCAGGCGCTTGGTTTCGAGGGATATCGGAATGTGCCGCTTGAAGAAGTGCTGTCAATCAAGCCTGCGCTGATCTCGACAGCCACGCCGTGGACCACGCCACCCTCCATGTCGACCATGGCGCTGCGCCATCCGGCGCTGCGCGCAATGGTGGAAAACACGCCGCATGTGACGATCCCGGAACGCTATTCCACGTGCGGCGCGCCGAGCGTTCTCGGCGCGGTCGAAATACTTGTCAGGGCTCGCAAGGCCTCAGCAGCGAGGGTGATGCGATGAAGCCGCCCCTGCCCTATCCGCTGCTGATTGCCGGTCTCGTCGCGCTGGTTGGCATTCTTGCTTTCCTGTCGATGATCGTCGGCCCGGCGACCGCTGGCACGTTTGAACTCTTCGACATGATGACGCACGGCCAGGCCAATACCGCCTGGATGATTATGCGCGAGGTGCGCCTGCCGCGCACGGCGCTGGCGATGCTGGTCGGGATGACGCTCGGCATGGCGGGCGCAGCGCTTCAGGGCTTCCTGCGCAATCCCTTGGCCGATCCCGGCGTGGTCGGCGTATCGCCCGCTGCCTCGCTCGGCGCCGGGCTTGCGCTTTACACGGGGCTATCGGCTCAGTTTCCCTTGGCGCTGCCTTTGATGGGCATTCTCGGCGCGCTGATGTGCGCGCTGTTGCTGCAAGGCCTCGCGCGACGCGGCGGCGTGCTGACGCTGGTGCTCGCAGGCGTCGCGATCTCGAGCCTGTGCGCCGCGGCAATGTCACTGGCGCTGAACCTGTCGCCCAACCCCTATGCGGCCGCGGAGATCATGTTCTGGCTGATGGGGTCGGTGACCGACCGTAGTATGGATCATCTTCTGCTTGCGGGACCATTGATGGCGCTGGGCTGGATCATTCTGGCCGCTTCCGCGCGTTCACTCGATGCGCTCAGTCTAGGCGAGGAAGCGGCTGCCGGTCTCGGTGTGAACCTCGCCCGCACACGCACTCTGGTCATCACCGGAACCGCCATCAGCGTCGGCGCCGGAACAGCGGTGACGGGCGGCATTGGCTTCATCGGCCTTGTCGTGCCGCATCTTCTGCGCCCGCTGGTCGGACACACGCCAAGCCGATTGCTGCTTGCAAGCGCCTTGGGGGGAGGCGCGCTTCTGCTTGCCGCGGACACGCTTGTGCGCATCCTCATGCTCGGGCCGGAACTGAAACTCGGCGTTCTGACCGCGCTTATCGGCGCGCCCTTCTTTCTCTGGCTTATCTTCCGCGCGCGCACGGAGCTGGAGTCATGAGGCTCGAAGCCAAAGGGCTTAGCGTTTCGATCCGCGACCGCTCGCTCGTGTCGGACGCTTCGCTGCACATAGCAGGCGGCGAACTTGTCGGGCTGATAGGTCCCAATGGCGCCGGCAAATCGACCCTCCTACGCGCTCTGCTCGGCATTCGCGAGAAGTCGGCGGGCGACATACAACTCGACGGCCAAGACTTCCTCGCCATGTCGGGACGGGAGCGCGCGAGCGCCGTCGCCTTCCTCCCCCAAGAACGTCGCGTTGAATGGCGGTTGCCCGCTTATGACATCGTGATGCTTGGCCGCTATCCGCATCAGGTCGGCTTCGGCGGTCCCACGCCCGAAGATCGCGCCGCCGTTGAACGCGCACTCGATGCCGTTGATGGCCACAGCCTTCGTGACAGACCTGTAGCCGTGCTGTCAGGCGGCGAGCGTACACGCATTCTTCTTGCGCGTGCGCTGGCGGTCGAGTCACCCATTCTGCTGGTCGACGAACCGATCGCAGCGCTGGATCCCTACCATCAGCTCCATGTCATGGAAATCCTGCGCGAACGCGCGCGCGATGGCGCAGGCGTTCTCGCAGTCATTCACCACCTTGCACTGGCAGAGCGTTTCATGGACCGGCTCATCCTGATGGATGCAAGCCGCATTGTCGCCGAAGGCGCGCCTATCGAGGTTCTGACTGCCGAGCGACTCGCCGCCGTCTATCGTATCGCCGGATCGCCGCCGCAGCGCATCCCAGCAGCATGACAAGATGACACGTCTTTAAGACGCGAATGCCGATCAGCGCTCGTCTCCGCGATTACAAAACGGAAAGACCCGGAGCATTTTCTCCGGCCCTTTTTATTTTTGCGCCTGATCCAGAGGCGCCAAAGCACGCGTGTCAGCCCACAAGACCGCCGGCACAATTAAATCTCAGAAAGAAGAGGCCGTTTTCTGCATGTCGTTGAGGCGCCTTCCGCGAAGCATACTAGATACTCGCAACAGATAGACGCCGTGGGGGCAAAGACGGCGCATTAGGGAAGAACGCAACGACGGGCAGCCTTGGTGGCGCAACCAGATGGTAGTTACGCGCGCGGGGTCTGTGCATGTTATCGGTCGGGAAGGCAGTTGCCTCCATCCTCTTGCTTGGAGCGATAGCGTCTGGCGTTGCCGCCGCGCCCGCGCTGGCGTTCGAGCAGGCGCCGGCCACAAGCGCTGCAACCATTGCCGACAAGCTTTTCACTGACGCCGCTGCCCGCGCAGCCAGGCTGGCCGCTGCGCCCTATGCGCCGCCTGCCAAGGATCTGCCAAAGGCTTTCGAAGGCCTCGATTATGACGGCTTCCGCAAGCTGCGTCCGCGCCCGGACAAGATGGTGTGGGGCGAAACGGGCAATCCCTTCGCCGTCCTGCCTCTTCCTCGCGGCTGGGTCTATCCTCACACGATTGCAATCCATTTTGTGGACGCCGCCGGCAATATCGAGCGCCATGCCTCGCCCTCCTTCGTGGATTTCGTCGACTTTCCCTGGGCCAACGACAATGCGCGCGCAGGCCTTGGCGCTTCAGGCTGGCGCGCGATCACGAAGCCGGGTCAGGCCGGCGTCGGGTATGAATTCGCTGTCATTCAGGGCGGCACGTATTTCCGCGCCGTCGGCGAGGGGCAGGTTTATGGCGTCTCCGCCCGCGCGCTGGCTATTGGCGTCGGATCGCCTGCCGGCGAAGAATTCCCCCGTTTCACCGAATTCTGGATCCTCGATCCAAAAGCCTTCAAATCGGATGCTGGCGAGAGCCTGACCTTCATCGCCATTTCGGATTCGCCGGCCGCCGCGGCCGCCTATCGCTTCGTGCTCCGGCCGGGAAGCGACGCGACCATTGATGTCGTGGCCGAGATCCATCCGCGCACCGACATCGCTGAGCCTGGCCTCGCGCCCCTCTCAAGCATGTTCCTGCGAGGGACTGCCGACCCGCACATGAAGTCGGACGCGCGCGCCGAAGTGCATGACAGCGATGGCCTGTCGATCCTGACCGCTACTGGCGAGCACATCTGGCGCCCGCTGGCGAACCCCGCCGCCGTGCAGATGTCGGCCTTCGTCGCGACGCCCGCGGGCTTCGGGCTTGAACAGCGCCGTCGCGAGCCCGCCGCCTATGGCGACAGCGAAGCGAAATACGAACACCGACCCAGCATTTGGATCGAACCCCACGGTGATTGGGGCGCCGGCGAAGTCCGTCTTCTCGAAATCCCGACCGCGAACGAATACGCCGACAACGTCGCCGCTTTCTGGCGCCCGGCCGAAGCCTGGCGCGCCGGCTCAGTTCAGCGCCTGACCTATCGTCTCCACTGGACGAACGCCCCGCAAGCCATGCCTGTCGCCCGCGTCGTGTCGACGGAAATCCTGCCCGTTCCCGAAAGCAGACGCCTGCAGCGCATCAATATCGACTTCAGCGGCCAGCCCGGCTTTGCCGAAAAAGATCTCAAGCCCGACGTCTGGTCGACAGCGGGCGCTCTCTCGAACATCCGCATGACGCGTGAGGATGAAGTCGTCCGCCTCTCCTTCGACCTCGACCCCGGCGCTTCGCCGGTTGTCGAACTACATGCCGCCCTCGCCGACTCCTCCTCCCAACAGACAGAAACGTGGTTGTTCCGATGGACGCCAGAGTAAAGCTCGACGCCCCGCTGCTGGTCATCCGGCCGGTCCGGCCGGAGACGCCGCCCGAAGCGCCGCTGGCGATGCCTCAGCAGAGGATATCGGCCGAACGCGTGCGTCTGCACGGTGAAACGGACGGGCGCTGGCGCCTCGGCACGCTGCTGGCCGCCGCGCTTGGCGTCACTGCGCTGGCGACGCTGCACGCCTGGAGCATGCTGAACGCCGATGGCGTGAGCTTGCTGGAATGGCTTGGCCTTGTGCTTCTCGCCGCCAACCTCGCCTGGATCTCGCTCGCCGCTGCAACCGCCGTGGCAGGCGCGGCGATCCTGGCGTCGCGCGAACCCGGCCAGCCGACCAGCCTCAAGGCGTTGGACACGACGTCGCTAACGGCGATCGTCTTCCCCATCCGCAATGAAGACACGAGCAGCGTCACCGCAGGCGCGCAGGCCATCTATGACGCTCTCGCCCGCGCTGGCGCAGCGAACGCGTTCGAAATTTTCTTCCTGAGCGACACAACTGATCCCGAACTCGCGCATGACGAAGCAGACGCCATTCAGCGCCTCCGCGCCGCGCGGCCGGACGCCGCCATCTTCTATCGCCGCCGCACGCTCAATCACGGCCGCAAGGCCGGCAACGTATCGGACTTCGTGCGTCGCTGGGGCGGCCGCTACGACTACATGGCCGTGTTCGATGCAGACAGTCTGATGTCGGCCGAAGCGCTGATCGAGCTCGTGCAACGCATGGACGACCGGCCGCGCACTGCGTTGATCCAGACAGTTCCTTCGATCGTCAACGCTCAGACGATGATGGCGCGCTCGCAACAATTCGCGATGCGCGCCTATGGCCAGATTTTCGGAACCGGCCTTGCCTGGTGGTCGGGCGGCGCCGGGAATTTCTGGGGCCATAACGCCATCATCCGCGTCGCGGCGTTTGCCGCAAACGCCGGCCTGCCGGACCTGCCTGGCCGCGGGCCTCTTGGCGGACACATTATGAGCCATGACTTCATCGAAGCGGCCCTGCTTCGCCGCGCCGGCTGGCGTGTCGAGATCGCGCCGGAAATCGACGGCAGCTACGAGGAATCCCCTCCGACGCTCGACGACCTGGCCGCACGTGACCGTCGCTGGGCGCAAGGCAACCTCCAACACCTAAAGCTAGTCGGCGCGCGTGGTTTCGATGCCGTAAGCCGGGCGCACATCCTCGCGGGCGTGATGGGTTATGTCTCTGCGCTGCTCTGGTTCTCGCTGATCATGGTGAGCGCTGTTCTCGCCTGGATCGGCACGCCCGGCGCGCCGCGCGGCGAAGGCGGCGGCATCGATATCTCGCTGCTGTTGCTGACTACGTTGATCGTGCTGTCGCCCAAATGGTTGGCGCTCATCCTGTGGGCGATGGGCCGTCTGCCGGGCTGGGAGCATCAGCGCGGCTTTGTCGGCGGCCTGATTGCCGAGGCTGCCGTCTCGGCGGCAACGGCGCCGATCATGATGATCAGCCAGGCGCAGGCCGTGATCGCGCCCTTCCTCGGCCGCGATGCCGGCTGGCGACCTCAGGCCCGTGTCGCCGTCTCGGGCGCATCCACCGGAAGCCGCTTCAAGCCGCAAGTCTTCGTCGGCCTTGGCCTTTGCGCGACCATGCTCGTGAGCGCCGGCTTCGCGGCGTGGACGTTGCCGGTCGCGGTCAGTCTGGTCTTCGCCCGCCCGATCGCCGCCGGCCTCGCTTACACCCCGCGCCGCCGCAGCTGGTTGTGGCGCATCCTCGCAACCCCGGAAGACCTGAAGCCGCCCGCAGTCGTGACGGCCGCGCGCCGGGCGACAACCCGCTTCACCTGGGAAGCATCAACACAGCCGATCCGGATCGCGCCCGCGCTTGCACCCATCTCGCTGGCGACCCAGCGTGTCGAGAAAGCGCACAAACTATCCGTGTAGAAACGCAGGGCGTCAGTTGGCGCGAGGGCGCTTAAGGTTGGCGGGGTCACTCCGCCAGCACTGGTTGCCCCGGCCCGGGGTTGCCGGCGGCCGCGCCGTGGCCCTCTAACTTCACATTCTTCATCGCCAGCGCGAACACCAGCCCGAGCGCAAACAGCCCCGCGCCGGTGTAGTACACCATCGAGAACGCCGAGGTGAACACAGTCACCACTTCGTGCGCCGCCGCCGCGGGCAGAGTCGCAATTACGCTCGGCGTCATCTCCTTCATCGGTCCGGGCATGACCGCCAGCGTCTCTGGGCTTATCCCCTCCTGCCCGCGCACAAGTCCAGCCGTCAGAATCCCGCCATTCGCCGCCAGGCCCAGAGACGCCCCGATCATTCGCGCCAGCGTCAGCGTTCCCGTCGCCGCGCCGACATCCTTGCGCGGCGCCGCCGCCTGCACCGCGACCATCAGCGTTTGCATTTGCAATCCCATCGACGCGGAGAAGAAGAACATCCCCACCCCGATCACCCAGACTGGAGTCGCCGCAGTGACCGTGGTGAAAAACAACAGGACCACAATACCCAGCGCCATCGCGGCGATTGGATAGGGTTTGTACCGACCCGTCTGCGCAACGAGATATCCCGTGCCGACAGAGGCGACCAGCGATCCCACCGACGACGGCAGGAACAGCAGGCCCGCCAGGGCCGGCGGCAGCCCCGTGACCGTCTGCAGGAACAGCGCGAAATAGTTGAGCATGCCCAGAGAGGCGACGCCCGCAATCACCGAGATCAGCAGCGCAAGCGCGATGGTCGAATTACCCAGGAGATGGAGCGGCACCATTGGTTCGCTCGCCCGACGCTCCACAAGCACGAAGGCGATCAACGCCACGACGATCAGGACCGGCAGCACATAGACCATCACCCCGCCATAGCCGCCGCCCAGCGCCTCTTCGGCCCAGAACACCAAGGCCGTCACTGCGCCTGCCAGCAGCAAGCCGCCCGGAAAATCGATCTTGGGCTGCCGCCCCGTTGCAAAGTTCGGCATGGCGAACGCCAGCACGGCGATCACTGCAACGCCGATGGGCAGGTTGACCAGAAAGATGTATTCCCATCCGAACGCCTGGCTGATCAGCCCGCCGGCCACTGGCCCGATCAGCCCTGACAACGTGAAGACTGCCGAGCTGAAGCCCTGATACTTCGCCCGTTCCCGCGGCTCGAACAGGTCGGCCATGACGCCGAAGGCCAGCGTCATCAGGCCCCCGCCGCCCAATCCCTGCAGCACGCGCGCAGCAATCAGGGCCTCCATGGACCACGCTATGCCGCAAGCCAGCGAACCGGCCACGAACAACGCGATCGCAACCATGAAGACCCGCTTGCGTCCAAACAGGTCGCTCAGCTTGCCGTAGAAGGGCGTCACCGCCGCCGTCGCCAGCAGATAGGACGCCCCTACCCAGCCAAAGAGTTCGAGATTTCCCAGATCCGCCGCGATCGTCGGCAGCGCCGTCGCCACGATCTGCATGTCGAGCGTCGCCATGAACATGCCGACCAGCGCGGCGACGTAGATCGTCATCTTGCGACGCCGCGAGATCGGCAGGGTTGTTGGCTCGGTCATGACGCGTCCCCGAAAAATTCCGCGCCAAAATGTGTTGGGGTCAAATATATGTCAAGATCATATATTGGACTTTGTCCTATAATTTGCTACGAGATTCCATGACCAAAACAACCGACAAGCCCGCCAATCTGCATTTCCAGATGCTGCTCGACCTTGGGCTCTCGCCGGTGGCTGCGCAGGCCACGATGGATATCGACGCCGTCATGTCCGAGATTCGCCGCTCCATGAACAAGCGCGAGCTTGGCCGCGCCGCCCTGCGCGACCTCGCGCTGCCGCTCGATACCGCCGATCTTGATATTCTCAACGCGCTGGACGGCTGCTCCTCGCATTCCGGAGAGGTCACGGTCGGCTTCGTGGCCGAGCGGCTGAGCGTCGATCCATCCCGCGCCAGCCGTATTGTCGCCGACGCCGTCGATAAAGGCATCGTGCGCCGCGTCGCATCGCAATCGGATTCGCGCCGCATCGTCCTTGAACTGACCCAAACAGGTCTGGCCTATGCCTTGGCTATCCGCAAATACAAATGGAAAGTCTTTGCCGACGCCCTCGACCAATGGTCCGAGAAAGATCTGGTCACCTTTGCCCGCCTCTTCAGCCGCTTCAGCGACTGGATGACGCAAGCAAAAGCGAATGCTGGCAAACCCTAGCAAGGCGCAGCAGTTCACTCAGGCTGGTGGGCGGCGCCCGTGGTGCTGACGCTGGTTCACGGGCTTCACGGGATGTGGGGTGAGAGAGGTTCGGAGGACAAAGCTTGCGAGACTGGATGACCTAATCGGGTATTTGCGGGTATGGGCCTCAAGACTGATTCCCTGCTGATTACCCCCGATATACTGGCCCTCGTCTCCGAGATCGACGAGTTCAAAGGAGCCCGGCGTGCGCTTGGCACGCTCCCGCCTGAGCGGCTTTCCATCCTGCGCCGTGTCGCGACGATTGAGAGCATCGGTTCTTCCACCCGCATCGAGGGCGGCAAGCTTTCGGACGCGGACGTTGAGCGGCTGCTCGCGAACCTCGACATCAAGACGTTCCAGTCGCGTGATGAGCAAGAAGTCGCGGGCTACGCGCAGGTGATGGAGATGCTGTTCGCGTCGTATGAAGCAATCGACCTCACCGAAAACCACGTCATGCAGCTGCACCGCGACCTGCTTGCGTTCAGCGAGAAGGACGAGCGCCATCGCAGCGCGTACAAGACGCTCGCGAACCATGTCAGCGCGTTCGATGAAAACGGCAAAGAGATCGGCGTCATCTTCGAAACGGCTACGCCGTTTGATACGCCGAGAAAGACGGAAGAGCTGGTCGTCTGGACGCGCCGCCAACTTCAAGAGCAAAGCTTGCATCCCTTGCTCATGGCTTCGGTCTTCACCGTCGACTTCTTGGAAATCCACCCTTTCCAGGATTGGAACAGCAGGCTGTCTCGCGTCCTCACAACGCTTTTGCTGATGCGCAGCGGCTACAGCTATGTCCCCTACTCATCGCTGGAGAGCGTTATCGAGAACAGCAAGGAGGGCTATTACCTTGCCCTGCGCCAGACCCAACGCACCATTCGAAGCGAGAAGCCGAACTGGCAGCCCTGGCTCGTCTACTTCCTGCGCACGCTTCAACAGCAGAAGCGGCGGCTGGAGAAAAAGATTGAGCGCGAACGCATCATCTTAGGCACCCCCCCCGAACTCTCGCTGCGAATTCTGCGCTTTGTCAAAGAGCGCGGGCGCATTTCTATTGCCGAAATTGTGGCGCTCACAGGCGCGAACCGCAACACTGTGAAGAAGCATCTCGCGGCGCTGCTCGAAGCCAAGCACCTCAGCCAGAACGGCGCTGGCAAAGGAACATGGTATAGCGCGCCTAGTGCATAGGCATCGCTGAACCGGCCTCGATTGAAGAGATGGCGACGTTGGAATTTACGCCATGGGCACGACACGACAGCGAATGGACGCCGCCGTCGAATGAAGAATGGACAAGCCTTGCCAATCCTCACCTGATTTCCGTCCGTCTAGCCTGGCTCACGCTTCACAAGTCGAAAGGCGAGTTGATTGAAGCCGCCGAGCACCTCGGAGGCGAGGCGCTGATGGACCTTGTCGGCCAGACCGGACGATCGGCTGACTGGTTCGAAGGGCTACGCCAACTGCTCGCCAGTGCGGAGACTCGCATCATGTGCGCCTTGGGGGCGCAACGCTCCCGGGAGGACGGGCGCCACCAACGTCGATTCTCAAACCCCAATTGCTAGCGCCTCGGCGGGTTCAATGGAGGGACGTAGATCGTACATTTCCAACTGTACCCTGAAACACCGCGTGTCTTCTGTCGGCAATGGCGTGGACTCACCCATGCGACGCACTAAACAGACATATCCTGACTCACGGCTCGTCCGACATTGCTCGCAGCGCTAGCTCCGTTTCTGAATCAGCTGGAAAGAACAGCTCAATCTTCAGATCGTCGAGCGCCAGATCCTCCGGCGTTCCAAACTGGGCGATGATCGCAAAGAGTGACAGACGCATCGTCCCCGTCCGATAGATGGTTGGCGTGACAGGCCCGATTGGTTTCCCGCTCCCACCCGGCACAGCCGCGAGCCTCTCGGCCAAACGATCGAGTTTTGCCACACCCCCTTGCGCGGCGCTCTCCGTACGAAGCCTTTGCGCCGCGTGGTGGGCGACGTCGGGCCAGTTCTCGATCAGTGGCGGCAGCTCGTCTGACGCCATGAGGTCCAGCATGCTGCTCCCTTCCGCCATCCCGAGCTGGCCGAACAGAACCTGTGCGGGACGGTTGAGGCGAACCACCGTCCACATCCGGTCGATCGCGATGCCGGGGTAAGGGGCGTGCTGTTCGAGCGTATGTTCCAGCGCGGCACGGATGGGCGCCATCTCGCTGACGTCCCACTGTCGCGCTGGATAACGGGTCGCGAAACCGGCGAGCGTCAGCATCTGGTTGCGGGCGGCCAAAGGAATCTGGAGCGCCTCCCCTAATCGTCCAATCATTGCCGGACTGGGACGCGCGCGGCCGGTTTCAAGGAAGGCTATGTGGCGTGCGGAGACATTAGCTTCGGCCGCCAGCTCCAGTTGACTGAACCGTCGGGTTCGGCGCCAGACTTTCAAGGCATCGGGAAAATCGCTCATGGGCAAGCCTACCCGAACGCCGGGAGCCCCGCACTTACCTCCAAGGTAATTGTTGGCGCGCGAACGATCACATATCCCTCGTCCAGTCGATCAGGGAGGTCCAGCATGTCCACCTTCTGGCGCAACTGGCTGCTTGTCTGGAGCGTCGGCGTCCTGATCTTTGGCGTAGTGCTGGCGGGTGGCGCGTTCGAGGCGACGAGCGGCCCGGTCAGCCTAGTATACCAAGGCCTGCAAGGGCCCGGCGATCTCGTATTTGACCCTGCCATGCGGTTTACGCTCGCGGTGATGGGCTGCGTCTCCATCGGGTGGGCCGTGACAATGTTCCTGATGATACGCGCCGCCTTCTCGCTTGGACACCACGCGAGACCAATCTGGATGGGGCTCACGGCAGGCGTCGTTACCTGGTTCGTGACTGACAGCGCGCTTTCGGTAGCGACCGGCTTCGGACTGAATGTCGTTCCCAACACAGTTCTCATCGTGACGTACTTGATCGCAGTTCTTGGGAGCGGAGCGCTCAAAGGAAGGACGGCCTAGATGGAGAACAACGTTTAAAGGGACGGCCATGGTGCGCGGTCACGCAGCGATCGCCGGCAGTTTGTACTCGGCGCCAGCCTGATCATGGTTGGCGCGACCGCCTCGTGCACAACGGCAGCACAAACCAACAGGGAAAAGCCATGACAAAAACGCCCATCGAAGTCGTGAAGGCCTTCAACAGGGCAGTGGAGATCAAGGACTACGACACAGCCGTGAAATTTGTTTCGGACGATTGTGAGTACACAAACATGCCTATGGGCACTGTCCGCGGCCCTGCAGGCGTCCGGAGCGTGTTGGAGCCCTTCTTCGCTCCGACGATCGAGAACAGGCTCGAAATCCTGCGCGAAGCAGCCGTCGGACCGATCGTCTTTCTGGAACGTCTGGATCGGCATCTGCTTCCCACGGGCTGGGTCAATCTGCCGGTGACTGGCGTCTATGAAGTGCATGACGGTCTGATCACGGTCTACCGAGACTATTTTGATCTCGCAACCATTCAGAGCAAATGGCCAAGCTAGTGGAGTGCAGGTCCGCTCCCCAATACTGCCGGATCAATACAGATGCAGCTGGAAACGCCGCCCTCAGACCTCTTGTTCAGCCCTGACGAGCACGAACGGGCATGGGAGCTGTTTGCCGATTTCGCAAGGCGATATCTAGCGGGCATCGCGGATCGTGCAGCCTATCCCGAGCTCGATCGTCGAGCACTCCGGACGATCATGCAGACGCCGATGCCTCGCTCAGGCGCAAGCCTCGTCGAGTTGTTGGAAGAGTTCGAGGCCGTCATCGCGCCAAACGCCACGCACTCGGCGCATCTGTGCTTCCTTCCATATGTGCAGCCTAACCCTGCTGCTTAGCAATGCCTACGGCCCCTATGACAGCGAGAGCTTCAACCGCAATCACTTCGCGCGAATCGACAGATCCTGGCGTTGAAATGCGACAAGCCGCCCGCTCCGAGAGCAGGCGGCTTGCCTCGGCACAGTCCGGAGGGAGGGACGTGCGCGAGCGGGGAGGAAAGCTGCGGGAAATTACTTCGCCGGAGGCATGATCACCTTGTCGATGACGTGGATGACGCCATTGGAGGCATCGACATCGGCCGTGACAACTTTCGCGCCATTCACCATCACACCCTCAGCGCTGCCGACAACCTTGACCGTTGCGCCTTCAACCGTTGCGGGTTCCAACGTCTGCATTCCGATCGCGGACGACATCACTTCAGCCGGAAGCACGTGATAGGTCAGGATCGCGACGAGCTTGTCCTTGTTCTCAGGCTTCAGCAGGCTCTCGACAGTCCCGGCTGGAAGAGCGGCAAAGGCAGCGTCAGTCGGAGCAAACACAGTGAACGGACCGGCGCCACGCAGCGTAGCCTCAAGGTCGGCAGCCTGGACTGCGGCGACAAGTGTCTTGAACGAGCCGTTAGCGATCGCAGTGTCGACGATGTCCTTGGCCTCAACCGGAGCGGGTGTAGGCGCGGGCGCTTCGGCCATTGGCGCTGGCGCCGGTGTCGCCGGTGCAGTTTCAGGAGAGCATGCGACGCCCAGAATGGCGAACGCGGCGATTGGGAGAAGCATTTTCATTTTCTGGTTCCTGTCTCTACACACATCGCGACGCGGAAAGGTTCCGACTTTCGTCCGATATGCTCGCTGTTGGTGTTGATACGAGCGCCCGCGACCGCCGGATCGCAGGTCACGAAAGTGTAATCGCTGACAAGGGAGGGCTTTGCGCTTCACTCGTGAGGCGCGATTTCTATCATCACCTCGTTGCGACGCAGTAAGGGCAGCGTCCATGGCGGATCATAGGTGGCTAGCACGAGGACGACTATTCTCATCTCGTGTCTCCGTGGTGACCGGGATGCGCAATTCAGCCTTCAGCGGGTCTGTCCATCAATGCAAGGCGGCGGGTGCGTGCACGCGGCATGAGACACTACGCCGCCCGGCGTCTGAAGATCCATCAAGGATGGGGAGCGTATCCGTAGGTGAGGCACAACCGGTATGATCCTTCCATCTTTCACCGATGACTATCGCGCGGCCGTGTTCGGCGCCGCCGGCGGCATTGGCGCCGCCATGGTTCGTGCGCTGAGTTTCGATCCACGATGCGCCGTCGTCTACGCTGGCGCTCGCCATGCTGTCGGGCCCGACAGCACGAAGGTGCGAGCCTTCAGGTTTGATCTGGAGGACGAAGCCTCCATTGGCGCCGCAGCCGAAACCTGCTCGGCGGATGGCCTGTTACACCTGGTCGTGGTCGCAACCGGCTTGCTTCACGCACCCAACCTGCAGCCCGAGAAGACCTGGCGTTCACTTGACGCCGGGGCGCTTCATCGCACCTTCGCCGTCAACGCCATCGGCCCTGCACTGATCGGCAAACATACGCTGCCGCTGTTGTCCAAATCAGATAAGTCAGTGTTCGCCGCGCTGTCCGCGCGCGTTGGGTCGATCTCGGACAACCGCCTCGGCGGATGGCATGCGTATCGCGCCTCGAAGGCCGCGCTCAACATGCTGATCCGGAACCTTGCCATCGAACTTGGCAGGGTCAATCGCAGCGCTGCTTGTGTGGCTCTGCACCCGGGCACGGTCGATACTGCGCTGTCGGCGCCGTTTCGGGTCGGAACGCGGGCTGATAAGCTATTCACGCCAGATGTCGCGGCGGGCCATCTGCTGTCCGTGATTGATAGTCTGACGCCAGAACGTTCAGGCCGGCTGTTTGCGTGGGACGGCGCAGAAATAGTATTCTAGGTGTTGGCTGCATACTTCCTGCAACCCGACTGACGAGCGGGCTGAACCTGTCTCCCAAGTCTGTCCGGAAGAAGAAAGAACCATGGACGCGCCAGTGAAGCCGCCAGGAAAGCCCGCCGATCCGGTTTCGGCGCTGATCCGCTCCCGCTTGCGAAAGGCCGGGCGGCGGTTCTACGCCAATGACAACATCGCAGCCTTCCTGGAGCCTGGCGAGTTGGACGCCCTTCTTCTGGAAGTCGAGGGCAAACTCAAAGGCGTTCTGGAAAGCCTGGTCATCGACACTGATAGCGATCACAATACGCAGGGGACAGCTCGCCGTGTGGCGAAAATGTACCTTACGGAAGTGTTCCGCGGCCGCTATCTGCCTCCGCCGTCTGTCACCGAGTTCCCCAACGCCGCTTCGCTCAATGAGCTGATGATCGTAGGCCCGATCACGGTGCGCAGCGCCTGCAGCCACCATTTCTGCCCGATCATGGGCCGCCTGTGGATCGGCCTGATGCCCAACGAGCACTCGAACCTAATCGGCCTGTCGAAATATTCGCGCCTTGCCGAATGGATCATGTCTCGCCCTCAGATCCAGGAGGAAGCGATCACGCAGATGGCGGAGCTGCTGATAGAAAAGGTCCGGCCAGACGGGCTTGCGGTCGTGATGGAAGCGGATCATTTCTGCATGCACTGGCGCGGCGTCAAGGACGATGCGACCAAGATGACCAACAGCGTGATGCGCGGCTCGTTTCTCAAGGATCACAAGCTACGGCGCGAATTTCTTTCACTCCTGAACATCAAAGACTGAGTCAAGAAAATGCTAGTTCGTCTTCTCTACGCGAGTCGTGCGGTGGCGACCACGAGCGCTGCCGCGCTCGATGGCATTCTGGAACAGTCGCGGAAGAACAACGCGGCGCAGGGAATTACCGGTCTGCTATGCGTTTCAGGCGACCTTTTCATGCAACTTCTCGAAGGTGGCCGGGACGAGGTATGCGAATTGTACAACGCCATCACCCGCGACGACCGGCATCGACACGTGCGCCTTCTGTCGTATGAGGAAATTACCGAGCGCAATTTCGGCGCGTGGACAATGGGCCAGGTGAACATCGCCAAGATCAACCCTGCACTCACCCTCAAATACTTCAGGCGCGTGGAGCTCGATCCCTTCAACTGTTCTGGACAGGCCACCATGGCCCTGCTGCACGAACTGGTCGCGACTGCGTCAATTGTAAACCGCGGCGACTGAGTATGGGTCATCGTGACTGAATCACCATGGGGTCCGCGCGCCGATCGATACCGTATCACTTTGTTTTCGCGGGATTCGAAGGGGTGACCTGCCGCTACCGATTCACAAGAATAGCGATCATCAGCAATGTCGTCTTTTGGGCCCCGGGTTAGCCGGCGTGCAATTTGTGGCGATCCGGCTGGGCCGCCCAATGACGCCAGTCCTGCAGCCCTCGCGAACCCGGCGGGAGATCACCCAGACATGGACACACCGCGCGGCACGACCAACGTCGCCGCCGCTAGGCCGTTGTCCAATCGAGCGGGCATATACTAAGCTTTGGAAATACGGCTCTCGGAGGCGCTGATGGGCTGGGTCTTCTTGCTGCTTGCTGGCGGACTTGAGGTCGCGTTCACGACGTCGCTTCGTATGCTGATCAAAACTCCCAACAGCATACTGTTGAACGTAATTTTTGTGATCCTGGTGATCGCGAGCTTTGCCTGTCTGCAACATGCGGTGCGCAGCGTACCCCTCGGCACAGGCTATGCAGTTTGGACCGGGATAGGAGCCGTCGGCACGGTCATAGTCGGCGGACTGTTTTTTGGCGAAAGCCTTCCACCTATTCGCATGGTGTTTATTGGACTCGTCGTCGCGGGTGTCGTCGGACTGAAGCTTATTGAAGCATAACGCCCCGTTCGCGATGAAATTCTTGGCTCTCAGTTTGCGAGACCGACGGCAACAGAACTGCCAAGGCGCGGGCAGCGAAAGCCTGAGTTGCGATTGGCGGTTTTGGGCCTTTTGCTCGCGGTAACCCGAAATGTGGCAATCCGGCAGGGTCGCTGCAGTGCGGCCAGTCAGAAACGGTGCTGAGTTGCGGCGGGTCATCGCCTAAAAGCCGACATTCGCGACAGTGGCGAGAGTTCCAGCGCGGCCAAAATCCGGTATGCCGCGCCTGTCGCTATTGGAGCACCAAGATTGCCACATCCATTTGGAACACCCCGTCCGCGCTGGCTCGCGCCTGGCCTTTTCGGTTTGGCCGGGGCGGCTCTGGTCTGGACGATGTGGCTATCGGGCGGCGACTTCTGGCGCATGCAGCGTCCCTTCATGGCAGTGACCTTAATCTCCGCCGCTACGCTGGTCGCCGCCGCGACGATTGCCGCCGCCCTGCCTCGAGGCCGCTGGCGTTCGCTGATGATCGCGCCGGTCGTCGTGGCCATTCTTGCGACCTTTCTGGGCGAAGGTCTTGCCGAACGTCTTCGCTTCGATGAGCTTCGTGCGTCGCTCGCGATGGAAGTGGAGACCATCCACCAGGGTGGCGACTGCACTACGCCCTGCCGGATCGATTCCCGCGAGCCCTTACGCATCGCCTTCCAGTTCAGCGGCGAAGGCAAGCACTGGAGCGGCGTCTGCTACGACGCGACCGACATTATCTACGGCGTCGAATTCGGCGGCTCCGTCCGTCCGCCCAACGAGTCGGAAGCGGTGATGCTCGCCGAAGCAAGGACGATGTTCAGTGGTGAGGTGCGCCACGCGCCGTCATGGGGCGAACACTGGTATGGTTGCTCGACCCGCCCCTGACGAAAGGACCTGACGCAGCGGATCGGCGCACGTAGCCAATATGAGCATACAAGCAGAAGCGCTGAAATTGACAGGCGCTTGTTTCGACCGCCACAACTGGACCGGGAGCCGTCAGAGCGACCGCTTGCCGTAACGTGCTTTCCTAACGGGGTCAGAGGCCATCATGCTCAATCGTTGGATCCAGCCCGTCTGCATCGGCCTTGCGCTGCTCGGCGGCGGCTTGTCCGCATCCATAGCGTTGGCCCAGACCAATACCGAGCGCGCCGTCCAGAGCTATGTGAACGTCACGCTGCCGGCCATCGCGCGGATGAAACCGTACATTGACAAGTCGGCGTCCGACCGCGCCAAGGCGTTCGCCACGATGGGCCTCACAGATACCACGTGCGGCGCCTCCGTGACCGAATCTATAACCGCCCATGAGCACTTCGCAGAAGGCGCGGGGAATTTGTGCGGGGCCATGATCGCGTGGATGCAGAACGAAGACATTTACACGTGCAGCCGTGTGAAATTCTCGGGTATCGATTTTGCCCACACCGAGCCGGTGAGTGCGGAGATCGCCAAGCGGCACAAGTCAGACGATATCCCCGGCACGCGGCTGCGCCTTCAGAAGGCCGCCGGCTGCGACACCAAGACCGTTGCCTACTGGGGACCCAAGCTGCTCGGTCTCGTCGACCAGCTGTCGGCAAGCGTCACTAACGCGGGTGATCTTCAGCCGCCGTCCAGCGACGCCGCCGTACCTACGCAGAAGGCGTTCGAGTACAAAGTCTTCCAGTGCCATCTCGCCTACAATGCCGACGAAAACACGAAATCGGCAGTTGCCGATGCTGCGGACGACGCCTGCTACGCAATGAACTACATTCTCGATCACAAAACGCTCGACGCCTGCCGCACACTGGATAGCTCGATCACGAAAGCTGTTTCGATGGGCGCGAGCGATCCACTTGCATCCGAGGCGAAGGCCCTTATGAGCAAGCTAGCCAAACGATTTGGCAGCCTCGACTGTGGCATGGTGATCGCCACCGCCAAGGTCGAGGAAGATCAAGCCAAGGCTCGCGCAGCGGCCGCGGCCGCAGCCGCCGCGAGGGCTTCTGCTCCGAGCGAGCCGGCGATCAACCCATACGCAAAGCACAACGCCATCGTCGGTGAGATCAACGGCGAGACGCAATCATTCAACAACAGCCTGGAAGTGGCCCAGCGCTGGTTCGATCGCGGCGAAGACTACGAATCCTGCGGCTACTACCAGAAGGCGCTTGCCAGCTTACGCAGGCTGGAGACTCTGTACGCGGACCTCAGGCGCGAGACAGGCGATTCCGACTACGGCGCCAAATCCAGAGAGATGAATGACGAGCAGACCGCCGTCCTCGAAAACTACGGCGACATGTGCATGGATGCCGAACGACGGCTGTACTGAGGCTTGCCCAGTCCTGGCTCCGCAGTGGCTGCTTTGGGCCACAACTCGCGCCGCTAGCTCTACTCCGCGCGAACAGCGGGGCTTCGCCGGAGGCGGACATTCCGCTGGATGAGAGCTGAACTCGAGCGATGCCAACGATCGCAATGGGCCAGGAGGCACCGCAGGCGCCTCGATACAAGGAATCTAGACCGGACCCGCTACATCCACACCCAACGATCCGCAAGCAACGCAGCGCAAGACGGAATCCCTAGGATTGGAACGATTCACAGCAAGGCCGATGAAACCAGCTGGCGCAAAGCTCCAGCCTCCGCGACCGTCTGTCGTGATCGAAAGGAAACCTTGCTCCCCGCACGATCTGCACGCGCAGTCGAAATTCTGGTGCGTGTAAATGGGCGCCATGAACCGCCCTCCCCAGTTTATTTCGTATCTTGACTGAAGAGTAGCGGCATTGACTGCGATCAAATGCACCATCAGCCCAAAATCGATCTTGCAGACACAACGATGCAATTGCGCCGGAAAGTCAAACGACGGAAAAAGGCCATCACTTCCCAGCCCGCCCCATTGTTACCGATGGCAGGGCCCTTCGTGATTTGCCGGTCGCTTCTTCGCTAGAGGTCCGGCTGTTCCTCGCCTCACAACGGACATCGCTAACCCCCGACAATGCTAAGACGTTCGCTCCTTAGCAGTGCACAGCCCGAGATAGAGTGTCACGGCCACCACCGGAACCGCGAACCAGTTGAGCGCGGCTCCCGGCGCGGTGCCCAACGTCACGATGGGTTTGAGATGGCCAGAGATAGCACGCAGAAATGGTTCCAGCAGCAGCACACACAGGATGAGCGGTACGAGCCCGCGGTACCGAAGAAGCAAAACCCAGAGCGCCCCCACGAGCAGCAGTTGGCTCGCCCCCCATTGGCCGAAGATTGCGATGATGTTGTCGCCGCCAGCAACGCTCGTGTCGACCGTTGCGATGCTATGGGCCCCGCCGTCGGGCGAGAGCAGATGGACCAGACTTCGTGCCGTGATCACGACGAGAAGGATCGTCGTAATCCAGTACGCGACGGCCGGGCCGCCATACCGTGTTGGGTCGGACGGGAGCAGTGCTGGCTGGGCGCGGCATCCATGAAGTCGGAAGCATAGTGCTCATGCATCATCCCTGTCAGAACAGGCCGTACCAGCGATAGTCCGCTCGCATCCCACGTTTGTGACTACAAGCAAATGGTTTCACTTAGCGTTAGCACGCCGAATGACCGCTCTTTGACGCCCCGCCGCCGCTCACGAAACCGTCCTCAGGAGGCGATTCATCGCCTCACTCCGGTCTTTCGCAGTTCTGGTGCCAAGATTTCCTGGCAGCACGCCCGGCGATAAGCAACGCGTTCGCTTTCCAGAGGCACATGATCAGCAAATGACGCTGAGGCTGTTCCGAGCAACGGCGGACTATGTCTGGGCGAAGTCGGTCGCTTGAACTGAATGCCACGAGCAGCGACGGATTCAGGCGACACGAGTTAAGTTGTCAGTTCCCTGTCAACACCGTGTCCGGATGTGGGGTGCGCCCTTCACTTTCTCAAACAACAGAATACAGAATATTGTCCTGAAGAGTTCAGGTCGGGCGGACACTGCATGAGACGCGTCAAAGCCAAACAGCTTGTGGTAGCCGCGCTTTGCGCCCTCGTATTGACGCCTGCCGCCTTGGCGCAATCAGCGCCAACGAAGCTGAGCGAAGGCGTGGCGCAGCTACCCACGACTGGCCTTGTTATCGAACTTCCTGCAAAGCGCGGGGTCGAGTACCGCGTCTCTGGCAGTTGGGCGCTGACGGACAATGGCGCGTCGTTCGACACTCGTGACGTGGTCGACGAAATTGATGTCGCCACCGGCAATCTCGTCGCGGGCAACTGGGTGCTTGCAGGTTACTTCACGGCTGGCGGCTGCGACAGGACGATTGCTGCCGCACAACTTGATGCATCGTGGACACAAGACACTCAGATTTGGGACGAAACGTGGACCACACGCGGAGGCGTGTTCACTTTCGAAGGAGCCCTTGGTCGCCGTCCCGCGGTCGTTCTCTGCCGCGAAAAGGAGGATGGACCAACCCTGCTGCTCTATCACTTCTTGGCCAACAAGCCCGAAACGACCTTACAGGCAGACGTGATACAGAGCGCACGTGACTCGGCTCCCTTGGCGAGCGCGTCTAAGGCCTTTTCCGATGGGCGCACAAACGCAATCTACCCGACGCGCAGAACTGATGTTCGCAACAGGGGCACTCAGCCTGCGTCGCGACTGATAACAACGCCGACGTCAGGGCTCAGGATTGAATTGCCGCCGGATGGCTATCTTTGGATGCCGGAAAAGGGTGACGGTGCGGACCTCCTTGAGCGACTCCTGCCCGTCTTTCCGGAAGTCACAATCGAAGCAGTGGTCGCGCCCAACATAAGCTGCGTCGATGTGTTCGGCTCCCTTCAGTCAGAACGGCGCGAGGCGCATCGGCCTCTAGCGCTGCCCTCTGGTTGGCTCGATGGTCCGGCCTTAGTGGTAGAAGGTGAAACAGAACTGACAGTGTGCCACGCAGTTGGCACGAACGCGCTGGTGGTTGGCGTTTTTCAAGGGCCGGACGACCGTGATGTTAGCAGCCTACACCCCATACTCGGCGCATTGCTGGCGGCCGCGTTAAAGCAGTAAGCCAAAGAACCGCACGACCAAGGGTGCTGTCATCTGTGGACATCCGGTAATCGCGGGTGGCGCCTGGAAGCAGAATACAACGCGCTATGCTGTCTACATTCCATTCTCGCTCATGCTGGTCGGGATGCGCGGCTGCAAACGCATCAATACGCTTCTTGATTGCGGGGTCGGAGCTGTCGTCAAGAACATGATCACCTGACTCCAAACGGCGCGCCCAAGCGGCACTTATGCCCAACTCATCAAAACCGGAGTTCTCCAGACGCCTGTGGCTGACGGTGCTGGCGCTTGTGCTGGCGATCGGTCTATGGGTCGTGCGCGATGCGTTGTTGCTTGGGTTTGCAGCGATACCGCGAGGCGCCGAACAAAGCCGCTTGCATATCGTTCAACGCTGAACTACATCGTTCAATGTTGAACGAACGACCGTTGACCTCGGTCCAGCGAAAGCGAGACGCTCATGCGCATCCAGCAACTGTCAGCCTCCGCTCTTCTTTTCTTCCAGGCGTTCTTCATATTCGCGCCCATGGCGATCCTCGGCAGCGCCATCGAGTGGCCGGCGAGCCTCGATTTCCCGCCGGAGCAGACCCTGCCGCTGATCCACGCGGAACAAGCAGCGGTGCGACTTGGCTATGGCCTATACTTGGCCTGGTCGCTGGCCTTCGCAGGGAGCGCGGCGCTTATCGTCAAACTGGCAAGCGGCGACAGGGCGCTTCGCGCACTTTCCATGCTCGCTATTGCACTTGGCGTCGCATCGGCTTTGGCTCGCGCCATCGGCATCGTGCGATGGCTTTCCGCCTCGCGTGCACTGGCGGACGCCTACGCCGCTGCACCGGAGGGTTCGGTCGAGCGCGTTGCGATTGAAACAACGCAGACGGCCCTCAATGCCTACGGCGGGACGATCGGGGAGGACCTCGGCGTTGGCATGTTTGCCGCAATGTGGCTGGCCTGCGTTGGCGCGGTCATTCTCAAGGACCGCGGCCTGCCGTCCTGGCTTGGCTGGCTGGCCTTTCCGGCTGCAGCTGTGTCCGGCGCGCCTTCACTGGCGCTCATCGGGATCACGTCGCCGATCGATGTCGTGCTCGCAACAACAAGCATGCTGCTGTGGATTGCCGCCGTCGCAGTCGTGCTGCTTGCCCGAACTGTAAGGTCGCCGCGCGCAGAACCTGAAACCGTCCACGCCTGATCCTCGGAGCGAGCCGTAATGACAACGCGTCGGAGAATCCTGAAGCTGGTTGGCGGAGGCGTGGTCCTCGCGGCCCTTGGGGGAACGGCTTTCTATGTCGCCAATGCCCCGTCTGATGAGGCGCGGATCGCGTGGCGCGAAGCGGGAACGCCTGCTGAGTATCGCAGGCGGTTTCTTTCCTACGCCCTGCTGGCGCCCAATCCCCACAACCGCCAGCCATGGCTGGTCCGTCTTGATGGGGAGGACAGTCTGACACTGTTCTGCGATCTTGATCGGCGCTTGCCGGAGACCGATCCATTCGACCGCCAGATCGTTCTGGGCTGCGGGGCTTTCCTCGAGCTCTTGTCGATTGCTGCGGCGCGGGAGGGATATGCCGCCGAGATCACCGCCTTTCCCGAAGGCGATCCGGCACCTCGCCTGGACAGGCGCGCGGTTGCGCGTGTGCGGTTTGCGCCTGGTGCGGCGCGACCGGACCCGATGTTCGCTGCGATCGGCATCCGGCGGACCAACCGCAACACCTACACTGAGCGCGACGTTGCAGCGGACCTGCTGGAGCAGCTTGCAGCGTCGGGGTCGGTGCATGACGTAATGGCGCGAACGACGGGAGAGAGCGGGCTCGTCGCCAAACTCCGTGACGTCACCTGGCGTGGGCACGAGACGGAATCGCTGACACCCAAGACAATGAAGGAAAGCATCGACCTGATGCGCATCGGCAAGGCCGAAGTCGCGCAGTGGCGGGATGGCCTCGTTCTGGAGGGTCCGATGATGGAGCTAGCGCGGATGACCGGCATGATCTCCCGCGAGGCGCTGCTTGATCCGAAGTCGGAGGCGTTCCGAATGGGGCTGGACATGTACCGGCCCAAGGCCGCTTCGGCGCGTGCGTTTGTCTGGCTGGTCAATGATCATGCTGGGCGCGCAAGCGAGTTGAATGCAGGGCGGGCTTATGCACGGCTCGCCCTGAAGGCGGCAGAGCTTGGGCTCGCGATCCATCCCTGGAGCCAGACGCTGCAGGAGTTCCCCGAAATGCGATCGCTTTACGATGAAGTTCATGCGTTGATCGGGGATGGGAAACGCGTGCAGATGCTGGTGCGGGTGGGGTATGCCGATCCGGTGATTCCCGCGCCCCGGCGTGGTCTCGATGCGCACATTCTCGGCGAGGGACAGAGTTGAAAAAGACTGAAGAGTTGACCCGCCTCTACTTCCGCATGTTCAACGAGATCGGGATCATCAGTCAGCTATCTTCAAACAGGCTGGAGCGTGTGCTGCCTCCCGGCATGTCAATCGCGCAGTTCAGCCTGCTCAACCATCTCGTCCGGTTGGGCGGCGCATGGGCGCCAAGCCGCCTTGCCCGGGCGTTTCAGGTGACCAAGGGCGCGATGACCAATACCTTGCAGCGGCTGGAGGCTCAGGGCCTGATTCGCGTCACCGCCGATCCGGATGATGCGCGTGGCAAACTCGTCGAGATCACGGAAGCAGGCCGCAGGATGCGCGAAAAATGCATTCGCGCGACGGGGACAGCGATGGGCGACATCGTCAAGCTTGTTCCGACCGATGATGTTGGCGCCGTGCTTCCCTTCCTTGAACACCTGCGAAAGACGCTGGACGAGAGTCGCTGAGGGCCAAACAAGCTCACCGGTCCGGTGGGTTCGTCGTCGGCCGGTACAGCAGGCGGCTCGCTGCATCCGTCATCGCCCCACAAGTGCGCGGCCGAGCGACTTCGAAGTCTGCACTGTGCTGCGGAAGGATCAGAAGACACGATTGCGAATGGCCGTAGTGGGCCCACTTCGCCGAGCCTGCCAGGATGTCACCAATGGCAAGGGCGCTCGTAAGTTGACGCTCGCTCCTGCCCTACTGATCAGTCAGGACGTTGCCCGCTTACCTTCCAGGTAGTTGCTCTGCACGATGCGTTCGCTTCACTGTGCATTTGGGTAGAGCGGAGCGTCGCGATGACACACAGTTTTCAGAGGTTCTGGCTCAAGATCACTGCGATCGTTGTCGGGTCGTTTGGGCCGGTCTTCTTTTTCGGAACGATGCTCCAGACCTCGGAGCCCGCGCGCATAACGCTTGATCTGCTTGGTTGGCCGGTTGACGGCGCGACGACCTACGCTTCCGCGGACACGCGGTTTCTTTCCGCGCTAACCGGCGGCTTCCTCCTGGGTTGGGGGGTCATGATCTGGTGTCTGTCTTCCTGGGTTTACGACGCGGCGCCGGAGGCAACGCGTCGCTCCGTTGTCGCTGGACTGCTCGGCTGGTTCGTCCTCGATAGCGCCGGGTCGATTGCATCGGGAAACGCCTCGAACGCCTTCTTCAATGTCGTCGTCCTTTTGGTCGCTGTGGGACCGCTCTGGCGGCCGGCACGGGGATGACCTGCCCACGGTTCTCGAACCAATGTTGGCGCGGATGACGATCGTCACGATAGGGGCCTGAACCCGCCATCCCAGTTGGTTTTTACGAAAGGCGGCGTCGCTCAACAACCGCCGTTCGCGGCCACCCGCCGGTCAGGCAGGACGTCATTGAGCGACCATCGCCGCCGGCGGCGTAACAACCGAAGACCGCCCAACAGCGTTTGCGCCCAAGTAGGAAGATGAACAAGATGGCTGATCCCATCTCGATCGGCGGGAACGAGCAGAAGTGCTGTCGCCGGCGCGCAGCGCACAACGATGGCGGCGGCGGTAGCCATCGACCCAACCGAGCTAGACCTGGCGACGTATCCGGCCAAGATAATGGTCCCGTACAATTCCAACCAAATCTCGCGCAGCGCCCTTCCTCTGAAAACTAAAGTTGCTCGTGCGCGAGGGGCCTGTCGCCAAAATTGATTGCGAGCTAGTCTGCGTTTGGGATGATATCCATCCTCTAGTTTGAGCGGCGTTCGCGCTCGGTCGTCTGATTGCGCACCGGTGCAAATATCACATGTCGCATTTCCCAACCTGGGGACACATGACGTCCCTCCGTGTACCGAGTTTTTGGTTTGTCGCATTGGTTGGACTGCTTGTTCTGGTTGAGGGGCCTGCATTTGCGCAGGTCAATCCGCCTGCGACAACGCAATCCCCCGTTTCCCGGTTCTTCGTGCTCTCCGATTTGGGGGAACGCACTGCGGACCCGATTTGGCAGAGTGAGCTAAGCGCCATCGCAGACGGCGGCGACGGCTACCTCTACACCACTTCGACCGCCGGGGGCACGCGCGGCTACGGTACGGTGTTCAAGTTCTCGACGACCGACAGCAAGCCGCCGATCGTACTCTATAATTTCGACCTCACTCATGGCGCCGGACCACAGGGTGGTTTGACGCGCGGGCGGGACGGAAACTTCTACGGAACCACCTACAAGGGTGGCAAATACGGCGTCGGCACAATTTTCAGCATCACTCCCACCGGCGCGCTAACAGTCCTGTGGGATTTTCGGAACGGCAAGGTTGTCCCAGTTCCGGTTGGTCGTCTGCCGACCGAACAGGAAAAGCTCGACGCCGCCGGCTCCTACCCAGTCTCGGCGCCAGTGCTGGTCGGCGACGTCTGGTATGGCGTGACCTCCTCCGCCAACAACCAGCAGTATGGGGTTGTCTACCAAATCTCCGGCGGCCAGTATCATGCGCTCTACCAGTTCAAGGCTGCCGACGTGGCGGCGAACGGCAACTTCGCGGTAGGGCTGAGTGTTGGGCCAGGAGGCAGTCTTTTCGGCACAACGCTGAAGGGCGGTCTTGGTTGGGGCACCATCTTCCAGGTACGTGGCACTGGCGTCTCGGTGCTTCACAAGTTCGACGCCGCCAGCGCGCAATCCATGGGCGTCATACAGGGTCAAGACGGATTTCTATACGGAACGGCGTTTAAGCCGAACACCAGCCATGGTCTTGTCTACCGTTTGAAACCGCAGACGCAGGCCTACACGGTCATCCATGCCTTCAACGGGATCGACGGATCGGGTCCTGTCGCGGGACTAACGCAAGCCAGCGACGGGATGCTGTACGGCGTCACAAAATATGGCGGTGTCGACGGAAAGGGAGTTGTCTACCGCCTCAAGCCCGATGGCGGCGACTTCTCAGTGCTCTTCAACTTCAATCAGAACAACGGGCGCTACGCTGTCTCGCCAATGGTTGAACACCCCGTCGCAGGTTCCCCTTTCAAGAATTTCTACGGCGTCACCTATCAGGGCGGCGCGAAGGATGCCGGCGCCGTCTACCACCTCAACGTCCGCGAATATCCCACACCGTCGCATAACTCATTCTACCGGGGTGGTACGCGCGCCGTCTCCGATGCAGTGGTTTTCGTGAAAAAGGGCGTCAGCGCCTTCCAGAAGGACGAGAAGGGCCGGGAGATTCCCATGGATAGCAAGGGCGTATCCGTGCAGCTGTTCTGCCCGCGCGATCCGCACATTGTGCAGTTTGTCCTGCGAACCTCGATGGGCGTTGACGGGACGCCAGCCACCGGCCCCTATGCAACGAGTTGGGGCACATTCGAGTATGGCAAATGGCACACCGATGCGATCGGGTTTCCCAACGCCTACTATGATCAGGCGCCGGGTGCGAGCCATGAATCCGCCACAACCTTCGTTACGATTTTCGATCATCCGAAGGCGACGATCTATAGCGCCAACGCACGTGGCTGGCAGACCATCGCCAGGGATTTCGCCATCTGCAACGGCAAGGTCATGCGCGTTGTGAATTGGGCGATCGGGGCGGCGTGGAACAGCGCCGAGGGCCGCCTCAAGGAGCCCGAGTACGCGAATTTCTCAATCGAAGCTCCGTCGGCCACTGAGGACTCGACAGCGTGGTCAGACAGCAAGTTGCAATGGATCAACACTCAGCTGAAGCAAGACGGCTACGATCCAGTTCCTTAGGCAGGTGCAGCAGCTGACACGTCCAGACGCGTCCTCGTAAATCGACTTGCTCTTCTTCATATAGCGGTTGCTACACCTCGTTCATCATCGTCGTTGAAAGGCGAGCCCTTCTATCCGGACAATGCTAACGACGTCCTCGGGCCGTCGGCGCTCATCGCAATCTTGCCAATGGCGAGGTCGCTCAACATCTGCCGCTCGTGGCCACCATACCAATCAGGCAGGAGCTCGCCCCTTCCTGCCGGTCGAAGCTGAAGCCGCCTGCGTTGCGTCGCTGGAGAAGACAGCTATTGCTGCGAATCCAAATGGCCTCTGGAGTTACCGGGGCGGTTCACCTTGCCAATTGCAAACATCCCTACCCCAGGAATGAGACGACAAGATCTGGCGCCAATTTCCCGTCAGGGCTCAGCCCTTTCGCGTCCCGACAAAGTTAGCACGCAGATCGTCTCGCAAATATCCCCGTCTGGGTGCGACCAAGCAAACGTCCCGGCGCCTTTTCGCTGGGCGCATGGTCCCGAACTGCGCTTGATTGAGTGGGCCGCCGAGCCAGGGGCGCAAAACTGAACGCGATGAACGCGCCACCAATGGATAGCTAGCGAACGGGGAAGACCATGACACTGTCTAGATGGATCACAATGCCTGTCTTGGTGCTGTCAACGCTCGGCCTCGCGGCTTGCTCAACGATAACAATGAATGCGCCGGTCACCCCTCACAGCTCAGCAACGACCAAAGCGCCTGTAGCCACAATCAACTCCCGCTTCCTCGCCGCCAATCTCGCATCTCGACTCGAATCGGATTTCGTCTTTCCCGACCAGGGCAGGAGATACGCCGCAGCCGTCCGCGCGAACGCCGACGCCGGCAGATATGACTCAATCAGCGGGGTCCATCTCGCCAACAGGCTTACAGAAGATCTTCAGGGCGTCGCGGTCGATGGCCACTTGCGCGTGATGTTTCAGGGAGAGGGCGGCGGCGGAGGACCGCAGATCAGTATCGAGCGCCCGGCAGGGACTGCGGATGGCGCGCCCTTGCCGGATCGCCCGCCTACCATCGTTCGCATGGAACCGCCCCCACCCATGGAGCAGGGCCGCTGGCTCGCCCCGGGCATCGCGTTCGTTCGCTTCAATCTCTTCCCTGGCGAAGCCGAGGCAACCGAAGCTGTGCGACAGTTCATGGCGACACATGCCGACGCCACCACAATCCTCTTCGACGTGCGGACCCATATGGGAGGCGGCCTCGACGAAATGGATGCAATCTTTCCTTGGCTTTTTGCGACGTCGACGCGGCTGGTGACCATGGCGGCCCGGAAGTCGGTTGATGAAGCGGGAGGCTCTCCTGTTGGTTCCGGCCCTGCACTGCGAAGGGTGCAGGGGGATCCGAATTTCGCAACTCACGAACACTGGGCGACACCCGGCGCGGATGCGCGCCTGTTCGACGCAAAAGTCTTTGTGCTGACATCCGGATTCACCGGATCTGCGGGAGAACATTTTGCTCTCGCTTTCAAACACACCGGGCGCGGGACTCTGATCGGCCGAGCTACCTATGGCGCTAATCACTTTGGCGGCGATCAGGATCTGGGCGGCGGCTTCACGGCGTTTATTCCGGTCGGGCGCACCTACGATCCTGTCACCGGCGCCGATTGGGAAGACGTTGGCGTCGCGCCTGATATCGATGTTGCGCCCGAGGCGGCGCTCACTGAGGCGCTGACGCTATCGGGCATCTCACGGGAAGAGGCTGCCAGGCTGTCGGCAGAGGTCGCCCCGAAAGGCCCAATGGAGAGCCCGCGCAGACGCGCCAACTAAGGGAATCTCCGTCGGTGCCGACGCTGAACCGTCGGCGGGGCTCGCCCGATTGAAAGTGGTTCTGTCTAGACAAGAACCATAAGCTCTGGACACGACATCTTCCTCTCCCACAACCGCGAGGATCAGGCGCGAGCCACTGGCGGTTTGGGGGGCCACTTCGCCAAGCCTGCCCTGATGTTACCAATCGCAGCCGCGCCCGTAAATTGTCGCTCGCTCCTGCCCTACTGATCTGGCGGGACCTCGCCCAAAGCCCCCATCGATAGGATACACGCGGCGACTCACTTCCCGGGCTTGCGCTTGCTCTTCGACAGGCGCGCCACTTGATAGCTTACCCGCAAGAATGCTTTAGCGCATCGCCCGTCGACTGCGTCCAACCAGCAGCAAAGTGCGGTCCCCCGCGGATCCTAGGGGGACGGAAACCAGCCGCGCATGCGGAGGCGGTCTTGTCGCTCAACGGGGTCGAACAGCATCCACAGGCAATCCCGCCCCTCCTAGATATCCAGAACGGCGAACGCCTCCCCCCCGGCTTGAAGGTCGGGTTTCCATAAGTTGTGGTCTCTTCAACGCCATCGAGAGGCGCGAGCGTCGAGCGCACCTTTTTCAAAGCATCAAGGGCGGGAGCGCTGAGCAATCGGGGTGCCTTGGCCATGCGACCGCCAAGATGCACCGTCCCGCTGCGCCCAGGAACGTCTGGCAGACTGTTCGGAAAGCGGTCGACCGCACCGCCACAACTCATAGCCCGGAGATCGCCGAAATACGTGATTGCCTTGCCGTGCGCGGTCCGAAGAAGCGAACAACGTCAGTCTCGGTTGTGCGCAAAGGGCCGTCCGGTCGATCGCGAAGCTGATCGACCGCTGGGATCCTCGTTTACCTGGCTGGCGAACTGCTCCACTATCGATCCTGTGACAGGTGGGGGATGCGATGCGTCAGCTGGTCGTGGGGACACTTGCCAGCTTTTCGTTGTTGGCGTCCCCTGCGGCAAGCGCTGATATCCTGGACATTGCGATCCAGGTCATCAAGCCGGAGCTGGCAAAAGCCAAGACGGTCATGATTTGCGCCATTGGCGGCAAATCGGTTCTGGAGTGCGCCAAGGACGAGGGCAAAGCGGAGTTGGCCAATGAGCCACGTGTTCAGGACGTTCTTGAGGCCTATGGCTACGCAAACCGGAGTGAATGGTCGAAGCTTGTCGCGAAAGTCGGCGTAACGGCCGCTTGCACAGCGTTCGACATTCCTGCCAAGGACATCGTCTGCGACGAATACGCAAAGTATGTTGTAAAATACGGCGCAAAGATCATCGAGGCGCATGCCGCCGTCGCGCAGGATGTAGGTTCGGCTGTCGCAGGTTTTGTGAAGGACGGCGCGGCGTTGTTGACTTGTGCGGTCGGCTTCTCCTGCCCTTCTAGCGAGGCAGACCCGAAGCGATACGTCGTGACGATGCCTGATGGGGTTAAGTATTCGCTCCGCAAATTCAACCTCGATTGGATGTGGAGCAGCTGCTACGCAACGCGGATCGAGGAGGGCGTGTCAGCTCGCATAAGCAATCCGTGGCTGTTCAAGCGCATGGTTGCTTCTCCGGGCACGCGGCGCGCCAAGTCCATGGTGCTGGACGAGGATGCGCTCGGCTCGACCTGTATCGTGCAGATCGAGGCTGAACAGGGGTTCGACTATTATGAACGGCTTCAGGGCATCTATGCTCGCGGGTGGGATCCCTTTGCCGCACAGATGAACCCGAAATGGCGGGACATGATCTTCGCCGCAACGGCGGAAACCCTTAGCACCCCCGCCGCTCTCTTCCTTAAGTCGTCCGACAATTGGATGAAGCTGCGCACCGTCGTAGTTGCGCAGGACAAGTGGGACATCCCGCTTCTCAAGACTGTCTATCAGCAAGAAGTCGCCGAATGCATCCGCGCCGTCGAACTACCCGCAGCCGCGGTCGCCATGTGGTCAAGCAACGCCACGGAGACCGGTGACAGCACGCAGCTTGAAGGCGTTCCTGCCGTGCAATGGGTCGGCAAAATTCGCGACTGGTGTTCGCGCGACTACCTGCCCGCCCTCATCAGCAAGATCGACGCCAGGGTGCAGGCGCGCGCGAAGGCCATTGCAGGCGGATGCGCGAAGCGCCCAGACGGCGGGCTCTCCTGCCCCACTTCGGGCGGATCAGATGCACTCGGTCAGTGCAATCTGGCCTATTCCGGTCGCGACGGGGCCTGTAGTGCGTACGCGCCCCGCGTTGGCATGGGCGTCGCGATCCTGCCTGGCCCCGCATCGCCTCCGGTCTCTACCCCGGGGCGCACCGTTGTGATTCCCCGCGGACTTCCTGCACCATCGCCACAGCAACCGCCAGCGACCTCTCCGCCACCACCGGCCGTACTGCCCAAGACTCGCCCTACGATTCCTTCCCAACGCTCCTCAGGCGGCGGATGAGCATCCGCCTGCCGGTCCATCAAAGTTGCTCGATATCGGGTTAAGTCCGCCCAGGCGCAAACTGTGGCGATCCCGCTGAGCCGATCAATAACTGCCAGTCAAAGACGGTGCGGTGTTGCGGCGGTTCATCGCCCAAAGTAGCCATTGACGCGCTGCGCCTGGTCCGAAAATGCTGAGGCAGGTCAGGGGGGGGCGCACAAAAAAAAAAAAATTTTGGGGGGCCCCCTTTGGCCACTTGCCCTCACGAGCAGCCGCGAAACGCTTCGTGCGGCTGATTGCTTTCCGTCAGCCCGACCATTGCGGCCCGTTCGCTAGTCCGACACCTCATTCCAACGTTCGCGGCCCCGGCATTGTTGTTGCAGCTCGTCTCATTGGATGTTGCCTCGACTTGTGCGCGACGAGCGACTTCATCGACCGCTGTAGCAAATCCTTATTCGTCCGGTTCGGCGCCGCGACCAACGCCTTCAAAGAGCCCCAGGACGGGCGGATCAACTCGACCGTCTCGCTCAAGTTGCCTTGCGCCGGCAAGGATACCGGGAAGCGAGTAGTTGCCTTCATGGCAGGCGTACTCGTAGAGGGGATCCTTGGTGGCGACAAACGTCTCCTCGCCGCTCCAGACTTGCGTATAGATCGACGGATCGTCGATCTTGAATTCGTAAAGCACTTCTTCGTTGTTCCAGCGGGTAAAACGTTCTTCGGATTTTCCAGTCGACGTGATGTACGTTCGGTAAAGCGGGTGAGGGTTGACGGTTTCGACGACTAGGGTGTTGCCTTCATACCAGCTTACCGAGTCGCCGCCCCACTTGGGAACTGCGCCATGGCTCGCCTTTGCCTCGGCTGCGGTTTTGAAGATTGGGATAATTCGTACCTCGTGAATCATCTCCGTCATCAGCATGAGATGCGTCGGCGTTTGGATCATCTGGATGTTGTTGTTGTACAGAGTGCTCTGAAAGATCGGCCCGGTTTTCCCGTAGGAAACACAACGCTCATTCAGCTGCCGTACTTCCGGGGCATCGAAATTCAGCGGATTGTAATAGACCCCGTTCATGGTCTTGCCGTCCTTGAAGGGGATTTTTCCGGAAGGGGGATCGGTGATGTAGGAGGTGCGATATTCGCCCTTCACTTTCATCAAGACTACGCCCGGGTCCATCCAGAAGCGATTGTAGGCGCGGCTTGAGTTCTTGTCTGAAAGCAGTTTCTTTGAGGATGCATCATCAACTTTGGAACGACCGGCTTCGTCCTGAGCGACGAGATTGGTGACGTTATTCTTTGCAAGCTTCTGCGCCTCTTCCTCGTTGACTGTCACGCTCGACGCGCCTGCAAGCCGCTGAACGGTGGTGAGCGAGGCGTTATTCCACACGCCGGTAAAATCCGGGGCGCCCCAAACAGTCTTGGGCGCCACATAGCCCGGCTCTTGGGCGGATGCATCGTAGACGCCAAAAATTGCAGTTGATGCCAACAAGACCAATGATAGTTTCACGCAATCCTCCTTGGTTGACGAGTTCATCGTGATCGGCCCCGCACCGAGTGGTCCAAGTCGATTGTTAGTTCACCATCGCCTCTGACGCTAGCTGGAGCATGGCCGGCGGAGCGCTCGGCGCTTGGGGAGCCGGCCCTGTATTCGCGGAATTCGGAGGGGTGACCTGCGGCTACCGATTCACGAGAATAGCGATCATCAGCAATGTCGCCTTTGATGGGGTGGACGCCCCCAAACGGCATCGGTGTGCCAAAGTAGAGGTATCAACAACACTACTTGATGTAGGCGTCCGTGGAGGACGGTTAGCATAATCGGGCTGGATATCGCCAAGTCAGTTTTTCAGGCGCACGGGGCGGATGCCTCGGGTGGGGTTGTGTTCCGCAAGAAGATCAACCGCGCCAAGCTGCTGGAGTTCTTCGCCTCACAGCCGCCGTGCACCGTGGCGATGGAGGCTTGCGGCGGAGCTCACCATTGGGCTCGCGCGATCACCAGGCTCGGCCATGAGGTCAAGCTGATTGCACCGAAATACGTCAAGCCGTTCGTCAAGCGCCAGAAGAACGATGTGGCTGACGCTGAGGCGATCTGCGAGGCCGGGTGTCGACCGACCATGCGGTTCGTGGCGGTCCAGAGCGAGACGGTTCAGGCAAGCGCTCTGGTCTTCCGCACCCGCGATATCCAGGTTCGCCAACGTACCCAGATCACCAATGCCGTACGCGGTCATCTTGCCGAGTACGGTATCGTCGTTGCGCAAGGCGCCGGCCATTTCAAGAAGCTGGTCGCGTATCTGGAAGATCCAACGTCCCCTCTTCCCGAAGAGGTTCGCTCGATCCTGTCGCTCCTCGCCCAGACCGCAACGAGGTTGGAGGAGAAGATATCCCTGCTCGACAAGGAGATCACGCGCCGTACGCGGACGGATGAAGTCGCGCGGCGTCTGATGACCATTCCGGGTATCGGCCCGATCACTGCAACCGCAATCGCCGCCCCGGCGCCGCCGGCTTCAGCTTTCAGAAGAGGGCGCGACTTCGCCGCCTGGGTCGGGCTTACGCCCCCGCAGAAATCAACCGGGGGCAAGCAGAAGCTCGGCGCAACCTCAAAGATGGGTGCGCGAACCCTGCGCAGGCTGCTCATCATCGGGGCCGCCGCCGCGATCCATCACGCGGTGCGTCGAGGGGTTCCGCCGACAAGCTGGCTGGGCCGCATGCTCGCGCGCAAACCGCGCATGCTGGTGACAGTGGCTCTGGCCAACAAGACAGCCCGGATCGTCTGGGCGCTCCTCGTCAAAGGTGAGGATTACAAAGCTCCGGAGGTCGCAGCGGCGTAAGCCGCGGCGCTCCCTCCGCGAGGTCGTTGAAGGCGTAAGGTGGTCAAAGGAGAATATGGCGCAACGGTCGATGAGACGAGGTCAGGAAAACCAGTGGGGCCCAACGTGCGCACAGCACGCTGCTTTGATTTGGGCCTGATCTTCGAACTCCCATACGGGCCCGCGGCGATTTACTGGCCGCAACAGAGGCCGGACAGATGGCTGCACCCCGACTACGCGCTAAATTTTTCTGAGAAACATCTTGCACCGGGATGGGCGTCCACAGATGGGCCCCAAAAAACGACGTTCGCCGCGAACAGTCTGCGCCGCCTTGGGTGGAGCCAAGACACCGCCTTGCGGTTGAGACACGTCAACTTCTAGCGGTAACTCTGACAAGAGCAGCATACAGGGCCGCGACCTCGATTGGCTTCGACAGATAGTCAGTCATCCCGGCTGCAAGGTAGCGATCCCGGTCGCCAGCAAGCGCGTTTGCGGTCAGTGCGATGATCGGGATTCCGCCCGCACGCCCGCCCAGCTCGCGAATCCGCTGCGCGGCCGTTGGGCCATCCATCATGGGCATCATGACGTCCATCAGGATCACATCAAAGGTCTGGCTTGCAGCCATGGCAACCGCGTCCCGCCCGTCGGACGCGAACGCTAACTGGTGTCCACCCGCCTCAAGGAGAACACGAAGAACCTGCTGCATCGCGGGGCTATCTTCCGCGACAAGAACGCGGAGGCTGTTGTTGTGGGCTGCGAGCGCCTCCACGCGTTCTGGACACGGTGAGAGTGCTACGGGTGCGGCGATCGTGAAGTGGAATGCGCTTCCCTCGCCGAGCTTGCTGTCGACCTCGATCATCCCTCCCATCATACCAACAAGTTGCTTTGAAATAGCTAGGCCCAATCCTGACCCACCATGCCTGCGAGTTGCCGATGAATCGGCTTGGAAAAACTGATCAAAAATCCTGCCAATGATGTCTTTGGCGATGCCCGCCCCAGTATCACTCACAGTGAAGCGCGCGACCTGCTGGTCGGCATCGTAGCTGACAGAAACCTGGATCTTTCCGGCGTCGGTGAACTTGACTGCATTGCCAACAAGGTTTGTCAGGACCTGCCTTACCCGGCGGCGATCACCCTCCACCCACTCAGGCACTGACGCCGCCACTTCTACCGACAGCGCTATTGACTTGTCGCTCGCAAGGGCACCGAACAGCGTAGTCACGTCCTCCACGACGGCGGCAATGCTGAATGGCTCCCGGTCGAGCGACAAACGTCGACTCTCCACTTTCGAGATATCCACGATATCATCGAGCAAGAACATAAGATCTCTGGATGACTTCAGGGCCGTGGACGCGTGAGCTCGCCGCGTTTCGTCAACCTCTGCACGTACAAGCACTTCCAGCATTCCGATAACGCCGCTCATCGGCGTGCGGATCTCATGGCTCATGTTTGCCAGAAAATCGGATTTCGCGCTGTTCGCCGCTTCGGCCACCTTGCGAGCCTTTGCAAGCTCTCCGACGACCCGGCTCATTTGCTGGTGAAACGCCGCCGCACAGGAAGATGCTGTCAGAAACACAAGAACATAGTTCTTGGCCTGGCCGACCAAGTTGTCGGCCGTAGCTGTATGCCCATGCCGCTCAGCCAGTGTAAAATCAAACCGCAACAGGTCGCCTAGAGTCGCAAACACGAGAAAATGGAGCAGCGAGATGACAGCTGCGATGAAAAAACCCCGCCAGCCAAACATCAATGAGTAGCAAACCGCCAACGCCAGCATGAAGTAGGTTACGGTCCCGACAATCGAACCCGCATGGAAAGTGTTTATGAGGATCACCACATAGCTCGCTGCAAAGACCAGGTTCGCGGCGAACGTGATGTTCTTGGTCTCCACGCAATACTTCGGAGCGCTCAACACGATCGCGAATGGCATGAACAACAGTACAAAATGATCCAGTGCAGTGACATCGTCATATGACGAGACGAACAGGAGATAGTTCGCCAGAAGACCGACGGCTGAGAAGAGGGCGACAAACAGAACAACGATTTTCTTGGCTCGTGCAATTCGGTCATCGGTCGTCGTGTTTCTCTGAAACCAGTGAATCAGCGAAGCCATTTTCGGATACCGTTTGAGGCGCCCCTTCGGGTCCCGCATCCGAAGGTAGAGTCAACGCCCTGTTAGCCCGAACCAGCACTGACGGCTAGCAGCCGTCCGGCTGGGCCATCCACACGGTCCGGACGGACGGCCGCGGATGCACGTACCGAAGCTGGCGTGGCGCCGCCGTGTGCGCCATGCGGGCGAACATGATTGTAGTCGTAGCGCCGCCTGGCCAGCTCGCTGCGCGCATGCGCGAGGCTGTCGAACGTGCTCTCGTTGACGGCTACCGCTGCCACAACTTCTGTGGCGGTCAGCGAGCGGGCATGTAGCAGCCCAAATGCGCCCCGTACCGGCCACCACAAGCCGTAACCCCTGATCAAGACGGGCGAGGCGCACTTGCGCAGCGAGTATATCCTCTCGCTGCTTACGGCGTTGTGTGGAACAATCTTCTCCGGAGCGAACCACGATGACCCGACCGGAATGATCGCCGAGGACCTGACTGACACCACAGACCTGGGTGCAGCCGCCGTGCTGGTGGCGATGAATGCGGACCGCGATCTGGTTCGTGCGGGCGAGGAGCTCAAAGAGAATGGCTACTTGTTGAACTGCCATGTAACCCCGCTCGGCCGCGAAGTGGCGAAGGAACTCCGTCGCAAGGGCATCCTGGCCGACACGGAAGACTGACAAGGGATGTGCAACCACTACCGCCAGGCGATTCTGAAGGGCGAGACGATCCGGGGCTGGTCGATCGACCAGTTCTCCGAGATCAAGGTCCAGATCCGCTTTCACAACATGGCGCCTGACGTCTTCCCTGATCGCGAGGGCCTCGTGATCAGGCTGCAGGACGGCAAGCCAGCGATCGAAGCCATGCGCTGGGGCTTTCCACCGCCGCCAGCCGCCGCCGCGGCTTACGTCACCAACGTGCGCAACACGAAGTCAGGCTTCTGGAAGCCATGGCTGAAGGAGGCGCATCGCTGCCTCGTGCCCGTCGCGCAATTTGCAGAGCCGGATCCCGAAAAGCCGAAGCCCCGGGCGGAACGCTGGTTCGCGCGCCCGGACCGCGCGCCCATGTTCTTCGCCGGCATCTGGCGGGAGTGGGACGGCGACCGCGGACCGAAGTCGAAGCCGGTTGCCGGGCCGCACCTGCTGTTCTCGTTTCTGACGACCGAGCCCAACGCCGTGGTCGCGCGGATCCACCCCAAGGCCATGCCCGTGATCATCGCGTCTGCAGATGCGCAGACGTGGCTGACGGCGCCGATGCCTGAAGCGCTCACACTGCAGCGACCGGCTCCCGATGACGCGCTGGTGGCGCTACCGCGCGACGCGGTCTAGTTCGTCCTGCGCCGCCTGCGCAGCGTCAGGCGCAGGAGCGTCAGCGCCTGGCAGATGCTGTCCGCCATGCCGGCGCCCGCTGATCCAGCTGCCGCGCAATCAGTGGAGCGGATCATATTACGCCACGATCGCGCTGTCCTCTCCCTATCAAACCTGATGTGACCATAGAGCGTGCCTCGCCGCGTCGCCGTTAATCTAGGCCGAGTTGGCCGAGGCCCGGTAGCACGATGCTCCCCATCGAACCGGCGGGCGGCCGATGAGCTAGCGCCTGATCGGCCCCCTCCACCGCTATGAGACGACCTGAGAGTACGAGGAGCGATGAACGCTAGCGTTTCCTAAGCGTGGCCCTTGGCTCATGCATAAAAGTCATGACCGTGCCGAGAGCGCTTGTTGCACTCAATCTTGGCAGGTTCCCCTCGGATTTGCTTTCCGCGTCGTCGTCGTGGAGGGACGCTTGGAGGGACGAGGCGGCACGACTGTGAAAAAAATCAGCGTTTCGTCGAAAATTCTGCTTGAGGCTGGTGGGCGGTACAGGGATCGAACCTGTGACCCCTACCATGTCAAGGTAGTGCTCTACCGCTGAGCTAACCGCCCAATCCAGCCTTTAGAACACGCCCTTCCGGGCGAGGGGCGTCTAATGCCCCCAAGCGGCGGTCGCGTCAATGCCGGCAAACCGCCCGCAAAATCGGGATTGAAAGCCGACCGTCAGGCCGCCATCACGCGTTCGACCTCGTCCACCAGCTCGCGCAGGTGGAATGGTTTGGACAACACCTTGGCGCCAGCGGGCGTCGGGCCGCCGGCGGACAGGGCAACGCCGGCAAAGCCTGTGATGAAAACGATCTTCATGGCGGGATCGAGTTCCGCGCCGCGGCGCGCAAGCTCGATGCCATCTAGCCCCGGCATGACGATGTCGGTGAGCAGGAGGTCGAAGACTTCCCGTTCGAGCGCCTTGAGGGCTGTGCGACCTTCGTCGAAGTCTTTGACGACGTGGCCGGCGCGCTTCAGCGCGTTGACGAGAAAGCCCCGCAGGCTGTCGTCATCCTCGGCGAGGAGTATCTTGGCCATGACGTCCTGGACCTTCGACCGGCGCTGCTACGGTACGATTTGTGAGGCGGCATGGTAAAGCAGGTATGAACACCGCTTGACCCTGACGCTGCGTCCGAAAATATGAGCCAGATGTTTCCCGGGCTTATGATCTTCTCCGATCCGGCGTCCGCCGATCCGAAATCCCGTTCGCCCGAGGCGGAACGGACCGGGTTTTCGTTTTCGATCGACGAGCCGGTTTCGGTCGTTTCGCCCGCGGTATTTGCCTCGCCGCACTCCGGACGCCTTTATCCAAAAGGATTTCTGGAGACATGTTCGGCGGCGGCACTGGATATGCGGCGCATCGAGGACGCCTATGTCGACCGTCTGCTGGCGGACGTGCACGAGTCAGGATCGCCGGTGATCTGCGGCCTCGTGGCGCGGGCTTTTGTGGATCTCAACCGGGCTGAGTCCGAAATGGACCCGGGAATGTTCGAGGACCCCTCCCCGGCCTGGTATGCCCAGCGCTCGCCCCGAGTAGATGCAGGACTGGGCTGTATTCCCCGCGTCGCGTTCAACGGAACGCCAATCTACAGCCGCAAGCTGAAGCGGGATGAGGCGGACCGCAGGCTTGAGCAGGTCTACAAACCCTATCATCGGGCTCTGGAAGCCCTGCTGAAGCGGGCTCAGGCCATGTTTGGCCAAGCCTGGCTGATCGATTGCCATTCTATGCCAGCTGAAGCCGAATCCCACCGCTCGCCCGACATTGTCATAGGTGACCGCTTCGGAGCCTCGTGCAGCGCAGGACTGGCGGATTTCGTTGAATCACTCTTCAGGGCGCGCGGGTATACGACCGCCCGGAATTCACCTTACGCTGGGGGATACGCCACGCTGGCCCATGGCCAGCCCTCGCTCGGCCGGCATGCCCTGCAGATCGAGTTGCGGCGCAGACTTTATCTGGATGAGGCTAAAGTGGAGCCCCATGAGGGCTTCCTTACGCTGCGACGCCATATGGGCGAAATAGCGCGGGAGATTTGCGCCTACACGCGCGCCGAAGTCGGATTAAATGTTGAAAATACAAAGAAGAAGGCCGCGCTGGATACCAGCGCGGCCAAAGGTTTAGGGAGGAAACGCCCATAAGGGCAGCGGCTCCGAAGAGCCACGAATTGAATTTACGCTGCACTGCGAAAAGCTCAAGTCGGAATATGCCTGGTGCGTCGTATTTGCGCAGTTTGCTGGTAAAAGTCATATTCTGACGGCTTCTAAGGCGCCGTTGACCAGTAATCGGCCAACCATCTTCTGCTGCGTTGCACAAAGTTCACGCTGAACGTGTGGCAAGCGCTTTGCTGCTCAACCGCACGACGGTCCCTGAATGGTACGGGCCCGGCGTAGCGGGAGTATGATGAATGGCCACTGATGTGGATATCTATGTCGGCAAGCGGCTTCGTCGCCGTCGCCGGCTGCTGGGTCTGACCCAGCAAGACCTGGCCAGCCAGGTCGGCGTGCGTTTCCAACAGATCCAGAAATATGAGTGCGGCGCGAACCGGATCACGGCGAGCCGCCTTTTCAGCCTCGGCACTGCCCTGAACGTAAATATCAACTACTTTTTCGACGGCCTCGCGCCGGACGGCAAACAAGCGCCCGCCAACGATCAGAATGACCGCCTCTCGGGCGACATTCTTTCGCAGAAAGAGACCCTGGAACTCGTGCGCGCCTATTACAGGCTCTCCGAGCGCCCGCGTCGTCGCCTGCTCGACCTCGCCAAAGCCCTCGAGGGCGATGGCTCGGACTCGGTCGCCTCGTAAGCTGAACGCCCCCCTACGCCAACGCGCCCGGCCAGGATCAATCCGGCCGGGCGACAGCGCGTCCGGCCGGACGGTTTGTCTTGCGGGAACTGGGTCCGGGAGGCAAAGGTCCGATCCATGCCGGACCCTGCCCTCGCCCGCTCTCTTCTGCCGCTGGCCTTGCGTCTCTCAGACGCCGCCCGAGCGGCGATTCTTCCGATCTTCCGCACGGCTGCGGCCTGCAATCCCCACAACAAGGATCTGAACGGGTTCGATCCGGTAACGGAGGCCGATCGCGCCTCAGAACGGGTGATGCGGGAAATCATCAGCGCGGAACGTCCTGACGACGCCGTCGAGGGCGAGGAGTATGGCTCCAGCCCCGGCAAGTCGGGCCTCACCTGGTATCTCGACCCGATCGACGGCACGCGCGCCTTTGTCGCCGGCCTTCCCTCATGGTGCGTGCTGATCGGACTGGTGAAAGACGGTGGGCCCATCCTTGGAATCATCGATCAACCTTGGCTCGACGAACGCTATATCGGCGTGGGCGATGAAGCCTGGCTCGACTGCCGCGCCGCACGCACAAAGCTGAAAACCCGCGATTGCAAACAACTTACGCAGGCTGTGCTATCGACAACGGACCCGTTCATTCTGACGCCGCCCGAACGCGGCGCGTTCGAGCACATACGCGCCACAGCTCGCCTCACCCGCTACGGCCTCGACGCCTACGCCTATGCCCGGCTCGCCGCCGGAACGATCGACATGGTCGCCGAGAGCGGGCTCAAATCGCACGACGTGGCCGCCCTGATCCCAGTGATCGAAGGCGCAGGCGGTGTCGTCACCGACTGGCGCGGCCGCCCGGCGCAGCTCGGCGGCCAGATCGTCGCCGCTGCGAACCGCACGATCCTTGACGAGGCGCTGGTCTCCCTCCGGCGCTCGGCCCTCTAGCCACAGGAAGCCTTCCCATGACCCCGGTCCTTCTCAACGCCGCCCGCGCTTTCGCCATGGTGACGTTCGCCGACGGCAATCTGACGCCAGCCGAGCAGCAGCGCTTTGGCAAGGTTGTCGAACAGGAGGCGCTACTGAACCATCACGGCCATGCCGAGATCGGAGACGCCTGGGCCCAGGCCTCGCGCGAGGTTCATGCGACCCAGAGCTTTGGTCCTGCGCTGATCACGATCCGCACCGAGGTGACGGCGGACGCCGAAAAGGCTCTGATGATGCGCATTGCGCAAGCCGCCGTGGTGGCCGACGGCAAGCTGGAAGCCCAGGAAAACGTGGCTGTCCGGGCTCTTGCCGAGGCGCTGGGGCTCGAAGCCGACAAGTATTGAACGGCCTGCTGGAACGTTTGTCCGTCGCCTCCGTTGTTTAAAGAGTGTCCCGATATGTGGATGCGGGCTGACGCCTGCGTTCGGCCTGCTCGAACGGGACAGCAGGGAGGGCTGCACATGCGACCGCGCGCTGGAACACTGCCTGTTACATTGGAGCCGCAGCTCGTCGTCGAAGTGCTCAGCCTCGCGCGTCAGCACGATGAAATGCTCAAGGAGGCGCGGCAGGACCTGTTCCGCGCCGAGACCAAACTCAATGTCGAACGCCGCTGGCAATGGCCTGTGCGCATTGGCTGCCTCGCGCTTGGCGCGGGCGGGCTCGCCGCCTTCCAGAACGAAGCGCTGATGGCCGCCACGGGTGAGTATTTCAGATCAACGGCCTCTCAGATCGCAAGCGCAGGTAATGTCGCGCTCGTGAGCCTTGTGGTCGTCGGCATCACGATCTACGCGGCCGTCTGGCTGATCCGCCGCTCGTTGCGCGGCCCGACGCCAGAGCGGCTTAACCGCACGATGGACGATACGCAGCACCAGTTGCTGCACTAGGCAGATTCGCGATCAGACCTTCGCGCGATCACACATCTCCTCAAACGCCTTCCAGAACTGGTCGCGGCGTTCGTCGGTCTCCATCAGGATTTCGTGCCCGGATCCCTGAACCGTGATGACCTTCGCAGCCTTGAGACGGCTGGCCAGTTTTCGCTGCGCTGACTTCTTCACGACGGTTTCTTCCGACGCGATTGCCACCAGCATCGGCAGATCGCGCAGATGATTGAGCGCGTTTGGCGCGAACAGGCCGCGAAATGCATTCAGGGCGGACACGACCCATGCGATTGTCGGCTCGCCAAGTCCGAGCTTCGGTTCGGCTTCGATCAAGCGGCGATAGAGCCGCCAGCGCGGCTCGTAATGGGTGAGCTGATTGTTCTCGAATGTCTCGTCCGGCTGTGGCGGGCGCGCCTGCATGGCGCCGGCGCCGAAGCCTCGCATCGAATAACCGTACCAGCGCTGGAAGAACCAGATCGGTATGCCCCACATCGGCGCGGAAAAGGCGGCCGCCGCGACAATCAGGCGTCGTTCCCTCAAAGCCTCCAGCGCAATCGTGCCGCCCATCGAATGCGCCAGGATCACCCATGTCTTTGGCGCACGACGTTCGATCTTTGCAAGGCCGCGCATCAGCGCCTCGACATACCAGTCGAAATTCCTGACATGGCCGGCCAGCGCATTCTTCAGCGGGCGTTGTGAAAGCCCCTGCCCCGGCCAGTCGAAGATCGCCACAGCGAAGCCGCGATCCTGAAGGTCGCGCGCGACCTCGAAATACTTCTCGATGAATTCCGAGCGGCCCGGACAGACGATGGCGAGACCGCGCGTCTTGACGCCGTTGTGCTTGGGCTCGGGCGCATAAAGCATGCGCAGGCGCATGCCGCCCTTGCCCTCGTACCAGATCACTTCCGCGCCCTGCGGCGGCGGGTTGTCCGACAGGAGGACAAGGTCGGCCTGGCTCTGCGAGGCGCCGTCGCCCATGCGCCTACTTCAGTTTGGAAAACAGCGACTGGAGCTTCATCGCGACGCCCATGTCGCCCGCGACTTTCAGCTTGCCCTGCATGAAGGCCATGGTGGGGTCGAGCGCGCCTTGGGCGAGCTTGAGGAAATCATCGAAGCCGACCGTAACAGTCGCATCGGCTGCACCGTCTTCATTGGTGGCCTTGCCGGCCGCGCCATCGATCAGGAGCTTGCCGACCGAACCGAAGTCAAACTTGACCTTCTTGTCGAAGCCGGTGCCGCCAGCTAGGGCGGCCTGCACTTTTGCTGTGACGTCGTTGAGATCCATGTCTGACTCCTCGGGGATATCGTTGCCCCTTTGTCGCGCGTTGCGGGGCGCGGTGCAACCGTCGGCAGGGCCACTAAAACCGCTCGCGGAGCTGCGGAGGCCCGGCTAGGGTTGCCTGCTCGGGAGGCAACATGAGCTGGAAAAGCCATATCGAAGAACTGCGTGCGCGCGAGCGGCTGGCCGAGCAGATGGGTGGCGAGGAACGCGTCGCGCGCCAGCGTGGGATGGGCAAGCTCACGGTGCGGGAACGGATCGCGTTTCTGGCTGATCCTGGGAGTTTCCACGAAGTCGGCAAGATCGCGGGCAAGACCGACTACGGGCCGGATGAAGCCATCGCCGAATTCCTGCCGGCGACGATGGTGTTCGGGCGAGCGACGCTGCTGGGGCGACCCGCTGTCATCCTTGGCGACGACTTCACGGTGCGCGGGGGCGCTTCGGACGCGTCGATCGCGGGCAAGATGCTGATGGCCGAGCAGATGGCGCATGAGTACGGCATGCCGATCGTGCGGATGATCGACGGCACGGGCGGCGGCGGGTCGGTGAAATCGCTGGAGACGAACCCACGCACTTACATTCCGACGACGCCGGCTTGGGAATGGCTGGTTGCGAATATGGCAAGAGCGCCGGTGGTTTCGCTGGCGCTGGGACCGTGCGCGGGGCTTGGAGCGGGACGAGTTGCGGCGAGCCATTTCTCGGTGATGGTGAAAGGCTTGAGCCAGGTGTTCGTGGCGGGGCCGCCGGTCGCGAAGGCGATTGGCGAGGACGTCGACAAGGAAGCCCTGGGCGGCTGGGAGATTCAGGGCCGCAACGGCGTTGTCGATAACGTCGTGAATTCGGAACACGAAGCCTTTGAACAGGCGCGGCGGTTTCTGTCCTACCTGCCGTCCAACACGGATGAACTGCCGCCGGTTCTGCCGAGCGAGGATGATCCGAAGCGGAGGGAGGACTTCCTGCTCGATATCGTGCCCAAGGACGGCAAGACGCCTTACATGCCGCGCAAGATTATCGAGGCGGTTTGCGACAAGGGATCGTTCTTCGAGATCGGCGCGCTGTGGGGGCGGCAGGTCGTGACGGGGCTTGCGCGGATCGACGGGCACCCGGTCGCGATACTCGCGGGCGATCCGTTCTTTCTTGATGGCGCATGGACGGCCGATGCTTGTGACAAGGTCGTGAGGCATTTCGATCTGGCGGATACGTTCCATCTGCCGATCGTGCACTTCGTCGATTGCCCCGGATTTGCAGTCGGCGTGAAGCACGAGAAGGCCGGCGTGACGCGCAAGGGCGTGCGGGCGATGGCGGCGGTCTATCAGGTGCAGACGCCGATCCTGCCGGTGGTGATCCGCAAGGCTTATGGGCTGGCCGGAAGCGTGATGTTCAATCCGACGCGGACGCGGTGGCGGTATTGCTGGCCGTCGGGCGACTGGGGTTCGTTGCCGATGGCTGGGGGAATTGAGGCGGCTTACAAGCGGCAGCTGGAAGGATCAGCTGATCCCGAGGCGGAGCTGAAGGAGCTCTATCGCAAGTTCGAGGCGATGCGCTCGCCATTCCGGACGGCGGAGGCTTTCATTGCCGAGGAGATAATCGATCCGCGCGATACGCGGCCGCTGGCGGCGGACTTCGTGCACCATGCCTATCGCGTGCTGAAGCCAGGGCCGCGGAGTTTCGGAATGCGGCCATGAGGGCGCGATATCCGGACGGCTTCATACCCCGTTCTCGTCACAGCTTCAGCATCCAGTCCTTCGCCCCGTCGAGGATTTCAGAGAGAACTTCTGGATCCCTGCGGCCGGACTTTACTGGGACGTGGAAGGAATGATCCGCATGGTCGACGAGATGGAGTTTGGCGCGTTTGCCGAGCTTGCTGACCGTGGGCCTCAGGAGGTCGAGGTCGGCGAATTCGTCCTTGGCGCCTTGCAGGAAGAGCATGGGGATTTTGACGGCGGCGAGATGATCGGCGCGGTCGACGCCCGGCTTGCCGGGTGGATGCAAGGGAAAGGCGAAAAAGACGAGGCCGGTGACTTTCGGCAGCGGTTCGGCGGATTGCGCCTGCGAGGTCATGCGTGCGCCGAAGGAGCGGCCGCCGGCGAATAGCGGAAGATCGCCTGCGAGCTTGCCTGCGTCTGCGACGGCGGCGCGGGCGGCGACATGGGCGATTGCGGGACTATCGGGACGTTTTGATCCCCGTTCCATATAGGGGAAGTTGTAGCGCAGCACAGCGACGCCGCGTTCGGCAAGACCGTCTGCAGTGGCGGCCATCGCCTTGTGCGTCATGCCCGCCCCTGCCCCGTGGGCCAGCACGAGGACAGCCTTCGCATCTTTCGGCTTTTGCCAGAGCGCCGAAACGGTCGAGCCGTCGGGCAGTTTAAGCGTTCGCTCTCTTGGAGTCACGGCGCTCATTGCGCGGGCGGCGCGGCGGCGGCCGGAGCGGGCGAAGCCGCCGCAGCAGCGGGCTTGCGGAAGCGGAGGGTCATGCGATCACTTTCGCCGATGGCGGTGTATCGTGCCTTGTCATAGCCGGCGGCTTCGGGAGAGCCTGGCGCCGGCGCGCGCAGGTTGGGCGGCAGCATCCAGACGCCGAGCGGATGATCGGCGTTATCTTTCGGGTTGGCGTTAATCTCGGAGGATTCCTCGAGCACGAAGCCGGCATTCTGCGCGACCTGCACAACATAGCTTTCGAGCACATAGCCGGTGGACGCGGTGAGATCCTGGTCGCGTGCGGACGGGAGGCGATGCTCTTCGACGCCGAGCACGCCGCCGGGCTTCAGCGCGCGGAAGGCGTCGGCGAAGATCTTGTCGGCATAACCGCCCGCCATCCAGTTATGGATGTTGCGGAAGGTGAGTATAGCGTCCGCGCTGCCATCGGCCGCGAGACCGGGCGCCGTCTTCGACGCGGTGGTGACGGTGATGTCGCCATAGGTTTCGGGATGTTCGCCATAAGCCGCGTTCCACGCGGCGACGGCTTCGGGCGATTCCGGGTGCGCGGCGACGAGCTTGCCGCCGCCCGCCTTGAGCCACGGACCAAGGATCGCCGTCCAGTAGCCCCCGCCGGGCCAGATTTCGACGACGGTGTCGGTGGGCTTGAGGCCGAAGAAGGACAGCGTCGTGACGGGATGGCGCCATGTATCGCGCGCCTTGACGCTGTCGAGACGCCAGGTTCCGCCGACGGCCCAGTCGAGGGGCTGCGCGGAGGCGGCCGTGGCGGGAGCACCCCCGGCCGCAGGCACGGGGACCGCGTCATCGTCGCGACAGCTCGCCATCAAGGCGAAAGCTGCAAGGGCAAGGACCACGCGGGCAGGTTTCATCATCGGTTTCCGTCTGCAGCAGCCTGATTCCAGAGCCTATTCTGCCCTGTTCTGGGCAGTGACATTATCCATTCGGGATGACTTGACCACCCGGGACCGCATTCCCAACTCGAATGCCGAGGCGCTGCAATCGCGGGCCTTGGAGGCCGAAGCGCTGGCCAAGTGGCGGCGCTGCGAGCGGTCTTCCAGATAAACCCGCGGAACCGTGAACCGGCGCCGCACTGTTGCTTGAAGAAGGACAGACCATGACCACGTTCGACCTTTCCCCCCTTTATCGCACTGTCGTCGGATTTGACCGATTGGCCAGCATGATGGACACCGCCGCCCGGCTTGATGGCGCGCAAGGCTATCCTCCCTACAATATCGAACAGTCCCTTGAGGACGAGAACGCGTATGCGATCGAGCTCGCAGTCGCGGGCTTCGCCGAAGGCGACCTCGATCTTGAAGTAAAGGAAGGCCAGCTGATCGTCGTCGGCAAGAAAGACGGCGCTGAAGCGAACCGCAAATTCCTCCATCGCGGCATTGCGGAGCGCGGCTTCATCCGTCGCTTCCAGCTTGCCGATCACGTCGTGGTGAGTGGCGCTGCGCTGAAGAACGGTCTGCTGCGCATCGAGCTGAAGCGTGAGCTGCCGGAAGCGATGAAGCCGCGCAAGATCGCGATCGGTGACGCAACGTCTCCCCAGGTGATCGAAGGCGGCGCGACGAAAATCCGCTCGGCTTCGGCTGCCTAAGGGAGACCTCTTGAAAACCGGATTGATCATTCCGATCTGATAATCTGGTTGAAAGACCCCGGCGGTGAGCCGGCCAGCCCCTCCCTCCCCCCGGTTGGGCCAGCCTTGGATCCCGCTAAAGAGAAGCGGCGCACTCTCCCCCGGAGTGCGCCGCTTTTTTCTTTTGATCAGATCGAAGTCGGCAGCATCTGCAGGAACTGGTCGAAGGCGCTGCGAGGCGCATCGGGCCAGAACAGGCAGACGATGGCGATGCCCGCGAGCGCGCCGCCGAGGTGCGCGCCATGGCCGATGCCGTCGCGAATATTGCTGCGCGAGGCCCAGGCGGACCACACGATGTAGCAGATGGCGAACACGATCAGCGGCATGGGCAGCAGGAAGAACGCCATGATCTGGACGAAGGGCGCGAACACAGCCGTGGCCGTGGTGACCCCGGAGATCGCACCGGAGGCGCCGAGCGCGCGATAGCTCATGTCGCGGAAATGCTCCATCCACGTCCACAGCGAACCGGCGAGCAGCGAACCGAAATAGATGATCAGGAAGCCGGACGTTGTGGTGAAGTATTCGAGATAGGGGCCCATGAAATAGAGGGCCAGCATGTTCATGAAGAGGTGGAGCGGGTCGCCGTGGATGAAGCCCGAGGTGACCATGCGATACCACTGCTTTGCGCGCCGCATGCGGCCGACATCGAACATCAGCTGGTCGATGAACTTGTCGTTGTTGAACGCGGTGATCGAGATGGCGATGTTCGCAACCAGCAGCGCCAGCGTGGCTGGCGAGCGGAGAAGAAGCTCGATCTCGTTCATGGCGCGCGCTCCGGACGGGCGTCAGTCTCTGGCGTCGGCGTCCGGGGATTCGTCATCGGAAGCGGCGGGGGCGGCTTCTTCGCTGGCGTCGTCAGCAGCATCCTCGCTGTCCTGATCGGAGCCGGCTTCGGCGGAGACTCCCTCGCCTTCGGCGCGGCTGCGGCCGCCACGGCGCCGACGGCGACGCTTGCGCTTGCGGCCGGCTTCGTCAGCGCTCTCGCCATCGCGCGGCTGTTCGCTGCCGGTTTCGGAGGCTTCCGCGGCTTCGGACGCTTCGGCCTCCGGTGACTCGGTGTGTTGCAGGCGTGCGTCTGGTCGTTGATCCTGGCGCGGCGGACGCTGCAGGAACACGGTAGCGCCAGCGTCGTCGGTGAAAGCCTTTAGAGTTTCGATCGCCTGACCGGTCACAAATTTGCGGCGCAGTTCGCGGAAGGAACGCGCGGCGGAGCGCAAGGGGCAAAGCGTCAGCGTTTCCTTGCCGAACGTGACCTGAAACGTCTCATTGCCGGCGAGCGAATTCTCGAGATTCTCGGCTGCCCAGGGCAGAAAGAATGCGGCAAGGTCATCCGCGAAAATCGGCGCGAGGGTTTCCTTGAGATCCTCGAGCGCTGCGAACGGGCCGGAGGCGGTCGGCGCGGACATGAACTCACACCATTTCGCGACGAACGCGCCGTCCTTCTCGATAATCTTGGCGGGCGTGGGGTCCTTCATCATCTGGATCAGCTGGCCCGCGATGGCGAAATCGGCGATCGAGGGACGGTCGCCAAAGATGAAGAGATGCTTCTTCAGGTGATCATCGAGCAGCTTGATGAACTTCTTGAACGACTTCTCGGCCACGGGGCCGAGCTCTCCGTCGAGCTGCATGGTCTTGAGCTGGCCAGCCATCGTCTCGATGGCGAGGTCTTCGGTCGCCTTGCGGTCGCCGGGGGCGCCGGAGGGATAGTATTCCTCGATCGAGCGCTGAGCGGCGAGGCGTTGGTCCTTCTTGCGGGTCCAGCGATAGTGGAAGGCGGCCTTGGCGAGCCAGACGTCGGCATACTCTTCCAACACGCAGGCGAGGAAGGCGGTGGCCGGATCGGCGGGCGTGGCGGAGGGTTCGGGGCTGTCGGCCTCAAGCGCTTCCATCATCGGCGTAGTGTCGTGCACGGCAAAGCCGGACGACGTCACCAGCACGGGCAGCGTGCCGAAGCGCGAGAGGCGCTTCAGCTCATCCTCGGTTTCCGCAGTACGCGGCACCCAATCGAAGGCGAACGCCTTGTACTTGAGGTAGGACCGCATCTTGGTGGAATAGGCCGAGGTCTCGGCGCCGAACAGGCGATAGGACATTCAAGTCTCCGGAAAGCGCGCGGAAACTACGCGGGATGACCTTTTGCTTCAACCGCTGATTGCGGGCGGGAAGCCCTGATTTCAGCGATAAATCGAGGCTTTTTCGAACCAGACGCGGCAGCGCAGGCCGAGCCCAGGCGGATGGGCCATGACAGACCGCCCGTGCGATCGGCCAATGAACCATGCGAAAGCAACAAATCATGCGGCGCTGATGGACCTTTTCGGCACGCACGGCGGGGCAAAACTTCCTTGGTTAGCGCGGCGTATATCGCGCCGATTCGCATGGCCGATTTAATCGTTTTCCCACCCCCTATTGGCACGCTCCGCGACGGAGAAGGGGTCGGCAGGAGACTGCCATGACGAACAGGGACAAAGAGAGCGAAAGCTCTGGCGGGCTCAATCTCGCCGAGCGAATTCGCCGTCTTGCGAACGGGCGGAACACGATCGACGTCGCGCAATTCCAGTTCATCGAACTGGACGATATCCGCGCGCGTTATGGCGCACGCTGGGAAGAGAAACGCGATCGCGTCGCGCAGATCGCGCGCCAGTTCATCACACGACGTATTGCAGCCGAGGATGTGCTGATCGCGGGCGCGGATGGATTTCTGCTGGTGTTCGGAGCCGTCACGGGGCCTCTCGCCGATGCAGCGGGCGTATACCTCTCGAAGGAACTCAACGCGTTCTTTCTAGGCTCGCCCGATCTCGACGACATGCAGATCGAGGCGAAGCATCAGTCAATGAGCGTCGACGATATCGCCACCGCATTCAGCGCCATGCTTGCCGGCTCGAAGGAAGAGCCGCCGCCTGCGGCCGCGCGCACGCCGGCCGAAACGCCGATGGGCTTCACGCCCGTGTGGGATGTGCAGCACGAGGCGCTTTCGACCTTCTTCATCACCCCTCTTGATCCAGCGACCGGTGGGCCGCTGGACTGGAACCTCGCCAGTCATCGTCATGCCGACATGGACGAGCTGAAGCTCAAGGCGTCTGAAGAGGCGATGAAAAAACTCTTCGACACGGGCAAACGGGCGCTGATGGGTGTGGCGGTGCACGTCTCCAGCCTGAACAGCCAGCAGAGTTTGTCGCGCCTCATAGCCGTGATCTCAAAATTCGATCCAGCTCTCGCGCGCTACCGCGTGCTTCGCATAAGCTGTGTCGAACCAGGCTATCCGCGCATCTATCTCGAAGACATCCTGCGCGTGCTCAAACCGCGCATTCCCCATATTGCGATCGGACTCAACTGGAACGAACCGGACGTCGCATCCGTCCTGAGGCTTCATCCAGCGGCGATCGGGTTCTCGCTGCCCCTAGGTCTCCTGGGTCCGCATGGATCGAAGTCGGAGGCTTTCAAGCGCATTCACGCGGCCATCGATCTGGCGCGCCATCAGGGCGTCTCGGTCGGCGTCGAGGGCGACCTGCAGCCTGAACATGCACACCGCTTCGCGCGGGATGGGGCGAATCACATCTGCTCGCCGCGCATCTGGCCTACGCGCCCTTCCCTGCCTCCGGCAGAGGTCTGGCCCACATCGCGCCTTGGCGTCGAGGCGAGAACCGAAACGGCGGCGTGAGCCGAGGCGCGAGACAGCTGCGCTGCTTCCGCCACGTTGCGGCGCGCCTGGATGCTGATAGATTTCAGCCTCGCGCAAAGTGGCGAAAGGCGCGCACCGGAGGCGTCGGCATGAAGACTGCAATCACGCTCGCGACGATCATTCTGTCGTGCGCTGCACCCGCCGCTGCTCAGCAGCGAACGACCCTGCAGGAGGTCACAGCCAAGGGCATCGTGATCAATGCCGGCGGCATGCAGATCGATGTGACCTACAAGCCCGATGGCAGCTTTACCGCCGCGGGGGGCGAGGTCGCCGGCAACTGGCGCATTGACGGCGAGAAGCTCTGCACGACGTCGAACTTCCAGCCGAAGGAAGAATGCACGCCCTATCCGGCCGGAAAGAAATCCGGCGACTCATTCGAGCTTACCGGCTTGCGGGGCACGACGAAGATCACGATCAAATAGACCCAGGCGCATAGGGCGCGAAAGCGCCTTGCACCTTCGTGCTGCGGGGTGTTTTTTGTTTGGGTGGTTGGAAGTTTACCCCTCCCCCCGGGCGCTACGCGCCGTTCAAAGAACGCGCCCGCAGAAATGGCGACCCCGGCCACTGCTTTCACAGGGCCGGGGCGACACCATGGTTGTCCGCCAGTTCGTCCTTCGAGCCTTGGCCCTGATCAGGGGCCGCCCGTTCGACGCCATCCGGCGAAGCGGAGCCTGGAGCGTCTTGGTTCGGCGTCCGCACAACTCTGGGACTCACATCCCACTTCCATGCGTCCGCGCGGCTGAGACCACGCTCGTGTCCGTTTTTATCCCCTCTCGAGGACTCTAGCGGTCTTGGATTCCGCCAGAGCGTGATGCCGTCCCTTGCAGGGCGCGCCATCGCTTCCGGTGCTCGTTGCTCCCCGTGTTCAGCGCCCGTCCAATCGGGCTTACCAGTGGGGACATTCAGTTGCTCGACCCGCGACGGTCTCCTCTCTGAACACAAACAGGCTCTCACAACTCGCGGCGATGGAGAATGGCCGCGGCCTGTGGAAACTGTTGATCGCTCTGTTGATAAACAGCGCCGCGTGGGGCAACGAAACTGCGCAGGCTTTCCGGAGAGACCAGATGGCGCTCGATCCAGAGACACGGCAGCAGCTCATCGAGACTGTCAGGCGTTTTGTCAACGAGGTTTGCCGGCCAAACGAGCAGCTTGTCTCGGAGACAAACGCGATTCCGGAAAAGATTGTGCAGGAGATGCGCGATCTTGGGCTGTTCGGGATTTCGATCTCGCAAGACTATGGCGGGCTCGGCCTCAACATGGAGGAAGAGGCGCTGGTGATCCTCGAGATGGGGCGCACTTCGCCTGCCTTTAGGTCAACCTTCGGCACCAATGTCGGCATCGGCAGCCAGGGCATCGTGATGTTCGGCAATGACGACCAGAAGAATGAGTGGCTGCCGAAGCTCGCGACAGGAGAAGCGATCGCGAGCTTCGCGCTGACGGAGCCGGATTCAGGATCGGACGCCGGGTCGGTGAAGACGAAGGCGGTGAAGGAAGGCAATCACTACGTGCTCGACGGCTCGAAACGGTTCATCACCAACGCCGACAAGGCCGACATCTTCACGGTAATGGCGCGCACCGATCCCAATACGCCGGGTGCCAAGGGGCTTTCCGCTTTCATTGTCGAGCGTGCAACGCCGGGCGTTTCGGTCGGCAAGCCCGAGAAAAAGATGGGCCAGCAGGGCGCGAATGTGTGCGATGTGGCGTTCGACAATGCGCGCGTGCCGATCACCAATCGCCTTGGCGAGGAAGGCGAAGGCATGAAGGTGGCGATGTCGGTGCTGGACCGCGGGCGGTTGCATATCTCGTCGCTGAGCGTCGGGATTGCGGAACGACTGGTCGAAGAAATGACGCGCTATGCTTCCGAGCGGAAGCAGTTCGGCAAGCCGATCATCGAGCATCAGCTGGTGATGGCCATGGTTGCCGACAGCTATGCCGAGGCGGCCGCCGGGCGCGCCATGGCGATGGATGCGGTAAGGAAGTACGACGCGAATGACAAGGTCACGCTGCTCGCGGCGGCGACCAAGATGTGGTGCACCGAGATGGTCGGACGCGTGGCGGATCGGGCCGTGCAGGTGTTCGGCGGATCAGGCTATATCGCGGACTATGCGGTCGAGCGCTTCTATCGCGACGTGCGTATCCTGCGGCTCTATGAGGGCACGACGCAGATCCAGCAGATGGTGATCGGCCGCGAGCTGCAGCGGATGGCCAAAGTAGGCGAGATCTAGCGATCTTCATCAAGGGCTGCGATCAGGGCGGCGCGCAGTTCGGCTGTGTCGCTAAGGCCGATCATCATCGCCTGCCCGTTGATCATCACCCGCTCGGACGGCGCGCCGACAGAAGCGAGGCTGGCCGAGCGGTCGAAATCGGCCAGCGCCTGTTCGCGGAGTTTCACGCGATCTGTTTTGTCTTCCGCCACATCGGCCAGCGTCGATCGAGCCAGCGCCGCGACTTTCAGTACATAGGGATTGGCCTCGCAGGCGGCCGTGTGTTCGTCGATGGCGGCGGATGTTTGGTCGATGTCGACCTCCTCGCCGTGCCGGCCAACCGAAGCCATCAGGTTGACGGTCGCCTGCAGGGACCCGTCAGGACAGGCGATGGCGCAGGGCACCACGAGGACCATGCTTGCGGCCGATGCGAGTGTGCTGAATTTCATGTGCATGGTCCCACTGGCTCAACCCACGCCAAGTCTGCGCTGCGCAATGCGGCGCAAAGGGGGCGAGAGCGAGCATGGCGCACTGGGATTAGATTCCGGCGCGCTTGGCTATCTGTCCGTCTGCACCTGATGGAACAGGTCGGCGCGAAGAGCAGTGAGGTCGCTGAAATCGACCCCGACCTCCTCGCCATTGATGAGGATGGTGCGCGGGGGATCAGTAGGCTTCGACAACGCGATGGCCTTGTCGAATTCGGCAAGCGCGGCGTGGCGCAGATTGACCCGCTGGGCGCGGTCTTGCGCATAGTCCGACAATGTGCGGCGGGCCTGCGCCGCAAGCTTCAGCACGTAAGCATCGTTCGGCGCCCCGGCGACCTGTTCGTCGAGCTGGGCAGACAGGTCCGCAATATCGTTCGCGCTCATGCCTTCGCCATGCTGGGTGATGGAGACCATGAGGCTGGCGGTTTGTTGCAGAGCCGGGTCGCTTGCCGGACCAGCGGCGCACGCCGCAAATCCGAGACTGACGGCAAATGCAAGCGATGCGAGTCTCATTGAATGATCTCTTGCCTCATGACTTGAGTAAATCCCGGCAATGGGGCGCAAAAGCGGCGTTGGCTAAGTGATGCCCGCCGCCCGGAAGAGATTGTGAGTCCGGATCGGCTTCAGCGTGACAGGCAGGCCGATGCCCGCTTAGATCGTTCCGCGACAGCAGGGGGTTTCATGGATAGCGACGGAGATATTGCGCGGGCGGCGCGCCTGATGCCGATTGCTGCGATTGGTGAGAAGCTGGGCATACCCGCCGAGGCGCTGATCCCCTATGGCCATACCAAGGCCAAGCTGGCGCGGGGCTTCCTCAAACAGCTGCAGGGCCGACCCGATGGCGATCTTGTGCTGGTGACGGCGATGAACCCGACGCCCGCGGGCGAGGGAAAGACCACGACAACCGTGGGGCTGGGCGACGCCCTCACCCGGCTTGGCAAGAAGACAGTGATCGCGCTGCGCGAGCCATCGCTGGGTCCGTGCTTTGGGCAGAAGGGCGGCGCGACGGGCGGCGGATATGCGCAGGTCGTGCCGATGGACGAGATCAACCTGCATTTCACCGGCGACTTCCACGCAATTACCGCGGCGCACAACCTGCTGGCGGCGATGATCGACAATCATATCCACTGGGGCAACGCGCTTGGCATTGATACGCGGCGCGTGCGCTGGCGGCGCGCGCTGGATGTGAATGATCGCAGCCTGCGCGGCGTCGTTACCGGACTTGGCGGCGTGTCGAACGGCACACCGATGGAGACAGGGTTTGACATCACGGTTGCGTCCGAGGTCATGGCGATCCTCTGCCTTGCGGAAGATCTCGCCGACCTGAAGGCGCGGCTCGCACGCATCATCGTGGCCGAAACGCGCGAGCGACGGCCGATCACGGCCGGAGATATAAAGGCGGATGGCGCAATGGCCGCGCTGCTGAAGGACGCGATCCAGCCCAACCTAGTGCAGACGATCGAGAACACGCCGGCGATTGTTCACCTCGGGCCGTTCGCCAACATTGCGCATGGCTGCAATTCGGTGATGGCGACGCGCGCGGCACTGAAGCTGGGCGAGATCGTCGTGACCGAGGCCGGGTTTGGCGCAGACCTGGGGGCGCAGAAATTCTTCGACATAAAATGCCGGCTTTCAGGTCTAAGGCCGAAGGCCGCCGTTCTGGTCGCCACGATCCGCTCGCTGAAGATGAATGGCGGCGTCGCCAAGGCGGACCTGGGCGCTGAGAATATCGACGCGCTGACGCGCGGAGCGGTGAATATCCAGAGGCATATCGAGAACCTGCGCGGCTATGGCCTGCCTGTGCTGGTCGCGCTCAATCATTTCACCAGCGACACCGGCGCGGAAGTTGAAACCGTGAAGCGCATCGTCGCCAGCATGGGCGCCGATGCCTATGTCTGCCGCCACTGGGCCGAGGGCGGCAGGGGAGCTGAGGAACTCGCCAGGGCCGTCATCGCCACGCTGGGGAAAAAGCGGGACGATTTTCATGTTCTATACGATGACGCCCTGCCTCTGCTGGCCAAGATCGAGGAGACCGCAAGACGCATCTATCGCGCCGACCGGGTCGAGGCATCGCAGAAGATCATCGCGCAGCTGAAGCGCTGGCAGGAGGCAGGTTTCGGCCGCTTGCCGGTCTGCATCGCCAAGACGCAGTATTCATTCTCGACAGATCCCACAAAGCTCGGCGCCCCCGTGGGGCATGTGCTCGACGTGCGCGAAGTGCGCCTTTCGGCGGGCGCGGGATTCGTCGTGGCGATCTGCGGCGACCTGATGACCATGCCCGGCCTGCCCCGCGCGCCTGCAGCCGAAATCATATCGGTGGATGCGGATGGCGACATTCACGGGCTGTCGTGATGCGCATCACGAAGCTCGCCCTTCTCGTTCGCGACTATGACGAAGCCATAGCGTGGCTCACACGCTGTCTCGGCTTCGAGCTGTCGGAAGATGTCGATATAGGGAAAGGCAAGCGCTGGGTCGTGGTCCAGCCGCCCGGCGGACGCGGCGCGGCCTTACTGCTGGCGCGCGCCGTTGGCTCAGACCAGGAAGCCGCCATCGGCAATCAATCCGGCGGGCGTGTTTTCCTGTTTCTCGAAACCGACGCTTTCGATCGCGATCATGCACGCATGCTTCGCGAAGGCGTCCGCTTCCGCGAAACGCCGCGCAGCGAACCCTATGGCAAGGTTGCGGTGTTCGAGGATCTCTATGGCAATGGCTGGGACCTGATCGGACCCGCCGGCTGAACTCGGCGGCGCAGCACCCAAAATATCCGCAGGCGTAACCCGGCGGCGCCGCTTGCGCGCCGGGGCCCGGTGACGAATGATTCAGTCAGCAAGAAACGCGGGAGAGACGGATGCGGCTGACTCGGCGAAGCCTTATGGCGACGGTTTACGGCGCAGGCCTCGCCGCCTGCGCGCCAGCGGCTGTTGCGCCCGCTTCTGTTCCCGAAGCGAGCCACGATCTGCCGGATGCGACGCAACTCGCCTCCATGATCCGCAGCAAGGAAATCAGCGCCGCTGAAGCCGTCGAGGAGGCGATCAGGCGCGCCGAGGCGATCCAGCCGCAGATCAACTTCCTGGTGACCGATACGTTTGCGATGGCGCGTGAAAAAGCGAAGGCGCCGGTGAGCGGCCCGTTCGGCGGCGTGCCCTTCCTGGTCAAAGACCTCGACAATGTCGCCGGCGTTGTCACGCGCTATGGATCGGCCTCGAGCGCCAGCGCGCCGCCCGCCGAAAAGGATGATACTTTCGTCGCGGCCATGTTCACGGCGGGCCTGATCTGTATCGGCAAATCCGCTGCGCCGGAGAATGGCTATCTGCCGACGACCGAGCCGCTGGCTTTTGCGCCGTCGAAAAATCCATGGGACACTACGCGTTCGACTGCAGGTTCATCCGGCGGCGCCGGCGCAGCGACGGCGGCCGGCGTCGTGCCGATGGCGCATGCCAATGATGGCGGCGGCTCGATCCGTCTGCCTGCAGCCAACAATGGCCTTGTCGGGCTCAAGCCCTCGCGAGGTCGGATGATCAGCGAACAGCCCGGCGCGCGGCCGCTCGATCTCGGCGTCGAGGGCGTTGTCTCGCGCACGGTGCGCGACACGGCAGGCTTCTTCGCCGCCACCGAGGCGACAGGCGCGGCCGCGGTCTTTGCGCCTGTGGGTCTTGTCACGGGCGCGAGCAAGACGCGTCTCAAGGTCGGCGTGCTTAGCAAGGGGTTCGGCGGGTTCGAGGCACAGACTGAAGTCGCCGGCATTCTGCAGGCCACTGCGAAGCTTCTGGAAACAGCCGGTCACACGATGGTCGGCCAGACCACTTGGCCCACCGCGCCGACATTCGGCGATGACTTTCTCGCCTACTGGTCGCTCGGCGCCGCGCAGGGCGTCGCCGACGTCGAGAAGATGCTCGGAAAAAAGGCCGATGAAACCGTGGTCGAGCCCTTCACGCTCACCATGGCCGCCAACGCGGCCAAGCTCAAGCCCGCGGACATCGACGCGATTCAGCAGCGCTTGCTGGCGGCGGCGGTGGCCTATGACGAATGGATCAAGGGGTTCGACGTGGTGATCTCGCCGGTGTTCGCCTCGCCGCCCTCCCCGCTCGGCTATCTGCGTGGCGATGTGCCGTTCGATACGCTGCGCGAACGGCTATTGCAGGAAGTGGGTTATACGCTCATCCACAACATCTCGGGCGCGCCGGCGATGTGCCTGCCGATGGGCTGGACCACGAGCGGGCTGCCGGTGGGCATCCAGTTTTCGGGCGCCAATGGCGCAGAGAAAATGCTGCTTGAACTCGCTTATGAAATCGAGGCGGCGCAACCCTGGATCGGCCGCAAGCCGAAAGTCTGGGCGGGCTGACCCGCCTGCGCTAGACTGGGCCGTCCTGGAGGGACCCGATGGCGCAGGCTGCGGACACTGAAACACGCATCAAGGTCTTCATCTCGTATTCGCGCGCCGACAAGGCGTTCGCATCCGATCTTGTGCTCGGCCTCGCGGCATGCGGCTTTGCGCCTTACATCGACCGGCAGGATATTGCCGCTGGCGAGGATTGGGAGAAACGGCTCGCGGGCCTGATTTCCGAAGCGGATTCGGTCGTCTACGTCATCACGCCGGACTCGCTGGGTTCGGAGAACTGCGCGGAGGAGTTTCGGCAAGCCATCGCCCTGCGCAAGCGCGTCCTCCCGGTGGTCTGGCGGCCCGTGGATGACGCCGCCGCGCCTCCGGAGATGAAGCGGCTCAACTACATCTTCTTCACCGGTGAGGGACGCACCTTCGCCGCCGGCCTTGCCGATCTTGCAGCGGCGTTGCGCACCGACATCGACTGGATCCGCGAACACACACGCCTTGCCGAGCTTGGCCGACGCTGGTCGGCGCGCGGACGTACGAGCGAATTGCTGCTGCGGGGCGATGATATCGACGCGGCGCGAAGCTGGATGGCTGGCAAGCCGATCGCAGCGCCTGCCATTACCGACGAGCAGGCCGACTTCATCAAGGCATCGTCCGATGCGCGGGCCGAGACAGAGCGCCGGGCGCGGCGGGCGCGAACGGGTTTGCTTGTGGCCGTATCGGTCGCCGCCACGATATTCGCCTCGCTTGCTGCTGCGGCCGGATGGATGTGGCAAGCAGCCGACGCAGCTGGAAAGGACGCACGCAAAAGCCGCGACGCTGCCATCGCCGCCAACCGATCACTCGAAGGCGCGAATCTTCGCCTCAACGCCCGGATTGGCCTTCGCACGCCGCCGACCGGCGAGCGCTATTTCGAGATTGCGGGATCGTGGTTTCCGATCGCCGCCCGCTATTCAGGATCCGTTGTGCGCATCGAAGTGGTGCGCTTCGGCTTTTCGACGTTTGGCTCGGCTTTCATTATCAACGGAACATTGGTGCATCCTGACTATGCGGATGAGACACTGCTGCTGTTGCCGGAACTGACCGTCGATTCGACATCGGGGATCGGCAGCGAGGCGCCAACCCTCGCCATGCCGAACGATGTGCAGGCCACCCTGCCCAAGCCTTCGAATGCCCCTTCAGGTCTTTACGTCACCTTTCCCGCTCTCGCGGAGACAGAACCGCTCTTCATCGACATGGCGGACGATCCAGCCGCCTTCACGCCCGAGCACATGGGCGGCATCCCGGGGTTCTCGGCCATGCGCCTAAAGGGTGCGCTGCCATTCGGAGCGCGGCCAATCGAACTCATTGACGTGGACTGCAGCGCCTATCAAGGCGCGGCCTACCAGCCGGCGTCAACGCTGACGGCAGAGACAATCGCCATGTTTGGCGTGCCCGGCACGGCGAACGCACAGGATCGCGGCGCAACGCTTTTCGTGAGCGAGATGCGCGACGCAAGCGATCCTTACAATCTTGTCTACTCGCACTCGACCGACCGGGGCGCGGTCGGTTCGGCCGTGTTCTCGCTGGTATCGGGGCGTATTGCCGGCGTGCATCTGGGTTCGCGCCCGCCTGCCCCCGGGGAGACAGCGCGAACAGGATACGGCGTGTCGCTTCCCCTTCTGCTCGATGTGCTGAGATCCAATCCATTTCCGGAGCGACCCGGCGCCCCATCGGTCTGTGAAGCGCAGGCAGCTACGCCTTCGGCGTCACCTTGACCATCATCTTCGAGTAGCCCTTCACGAAGGAACTGGGCACGTGATCGGGTTCATTCAGCACCTCGATCTTCTCGAAGCGTTTGAGAATTTCCTCCCACAGCACCTGTAGTTGCAGCTCCGCAAGACGGTTACCGACGCAGCGATGGATGCCGAAACCGAATGACAGGTGCCGGCGCACCATCGGGCGCTCGATCCAGAGGGCGTTGGGGCGGGTGAACTGCGTCTCGTCGCGATTGCCCGAGACGTACCACATGAGCACCTTGTCGCCCTGGCGGATCGTCTTGCCGCCAATCTCGTAGTCCTGCAGCGCGCGGCGCCGCATGTGCGCCAGCGGCGTCTGCCAGCGGATGATTTCCGACACAGCAGACGGCAGCAGCGATGGGTTGGCTTTCAGCTTGTCCCACTCGTCCGGCCATTTGTTCATGGCGTAGACGCCGCCCGTCATCGAATTGCGGGTGGTGTCGTTGCCGCCGACAATCAGCAGAACGAGGTTTCCAAGATATTCCTGCGGCGTCATGTTCCGCGTGTGCTCGCCATGCGCGAGCATCGAGATGAGATCACTGCGCGGGGCGACATTCACACGCTCGTTCCACAACCGCGTGAAGTAGCCGAGGCATTCCAGCAACTCGCCGCGCCACTGTTCCTCGCTGGTGACAATGGCCGCATTGTTGCGCCCCGTCGCCACGTCCGACCAGCGCATGAGCTTGCGGCGATCCTCGAACGGAAAATCGAACAGGGTTGAGAGCATCATTGTGGTGAGCTCGATGGACACCGTGTCGACCCAGTCGAACGGTTCGCCGACCGGCAGGCTGTCGAACAGTTTCGCGGTGCGTGAGCGGATCAGGCCTTCAAAACTCTTGAGATTGTCCGGTCCCACGATCGACTGCACAGTCTTGCGCTGCAGGTCGTGCTTGGGCGGATCCATCGCGATGAACATCGGCAGCTGGAAATCCGCGTCCTGGTCGGCGATCGTGATTCCGCCCTCGGATGAGAACACGTCGTGCGACGTGTCGATCGTCATGATGTCCTTGTAGGTCGTGATGTTCCAATAAGGGCCATACGGGCTGTCCGGACACCAGTTGACCGGATCTTCCCGGCGCATGCGGGCAAAGACGTCCCAGTGCGCATCGCGCCGCCACCATTCGGGGTCGCTGATGTCGAATTGCGCTAGGTCGATTTCCGAAGCCGCCGGCAGGGGCGAATCGGGCGAGAAGCCATTCTTGCGGAAACTTTCCACGCCTGCGGTCGTCGCACGAACCGTCACCGTATCGGCCATAGCCTTATTCCTAAAACCCAAGGGACCCGTGTCCCGCAGCATCCCCAAGCTCAGATTATCAGAAGCTGACGTTCGCGGCAGTCCTGTCCTAGGGGCAATTGCAGCAGGAAGTTTGGCGATCGGGCAAACCCCGCGACAGTAGGGAGCTTTCCCCAGACTTCCGGGCAGCGGCGGATATGCTAGAGGTCCATCCCTTCCGTTCCGGCGCCGTATCTCGCGCCTTTCACAGGGACCGCCGCCTTGGGATCTGACCAGCCGCCCCAGCCGCGCCGCGCCCTAACCGTGCTGATTCCGTTCTACAATGAGGCCGGCAACATCCAGCCGCTGATCGATGAAGTGCACGCCGCCCTGAACGGGGTCGATTACGAGATCGTCTGCGTCAACGATTGTTCCAGCGATACAACCGCCGCCGAACTCGTCGTCGCCAAGGCCGCCAGCCCCAACCGCGTCAAGGTTCTTACCCATGTGAAACGGCGAGGGAAATCCGCCGCCCTGTTCACCGGCCTGCGGAGCTCCGTGGGCGACTGGGTGCAATTGCTCGACGGCGACGGTCAGAATGATCCGGCCGACGCCCGGCGGATCTGGGATCTGGTCGCCGCAAAGGACGAAAACCCCGCCCTGGGCATTGTCTGTGGGCGCCGCACCAGCCGGAACGACTCAGGGTTCAAATGGCTGCAATCAAGGGTCGCCAATGGCATCCGCCGCTTCTGCCTGCGGGACGATGCTACCGACACGGGCTGCGGCTTCAAGCTGATCCGCCGCCGCGCTTTCCAGGACCTGCCCTTCTTTGCGGCGATGCACCGCTTTCTCCCCGCGCTGGTAAAACGCGCTGGCTGGGATGTTCGCGAAGAGCCTGTCGCTGATCGGCAGCGGATGCACGGTGTGTCAAAATACGGGTTTCTCGGTCGTTTCGGCGCCGGCCTTGTAGACCTGCTCGGCATGATGTGGCTTGTGCGGCGAGGGGGCTATGGCGTCGCCGCCGAATGGAACGATCCGCGCGCTTCGCGCTGACCGCCCCCGAGGTTTGTGACACCAGGCCTCTGGCGTTTTGTTGAGTGGAAGAAGACGCGTGAAGCAGCCGGTTCGGCAGCCCAAGCAGTCAAAGAAGCCGGCCAGAACCGTCGCCAAGCCGGCGAAGGCGCGCCGCAAGCCTCCGCGCGATCAAAGCTTGGTGCTCGAATCGTTCCTGCGCCTCGACAAATCGGCGATCATCATCACGATTTTCTTCTTCTGCCTGATCCACTGGGCGATCCGCACCTTCATCGCGCCGATCTACACAATTGAGGAAGCCGACCAGCTCCTGCTCTCCCAGTCGCTGCAGGTGGGCTATGAGGCGCGCCAGCCGCCCATGCTGGCCTGGTTGCACGCCTTTGCTGTGATGGGAGGCACGCTTTCCCCGCCAATCGTGTTCGCGGTGAAGTACATCCTGCTCTTCGTAGCGCTGACCTTTTACTACCTCGCCGCCCGCAATGTGCTTATCCGTCCGGCTGTTTCGGCGGCCGCCGTGGCAGCCTGGGCGCTGACCTTTCAGGTCGGCTGGTCAATGCACGAGGATCTGCTGGGCGCCGTGGGTCTGATGGCGTGTCTGTCGATCTGCTTCCATGCGGTGACACGCATCCTGACATGGCGGCGCTATCGCGACTGGGTTTATCTCGGTCTCGCCATCGGGGTCGGCCTGCTGACGCATCACCTTTTCGCCGTCTTCCCGGCGGCGCTGATCGTCGCGATCCTGCTCTCGCCCTTCTTCCGCGATGCGATGACGCTGCCGCGCATCGGCATCACCCTGCTGGTCGCTGGCCTGATCTACCTGCCCTACGCTGTCTGGGTTTCGACCCATATCGGCTCGCTGGGCGATGCGTGGGCCGAATACGCCGCCTCGTGGGAGATCGATTCGGCCTATGTCGAACGCGCCGGCAATGCCGCAGCTCAGCTCGGCCGCGCTCTGCTGGAATTCAGCCTGCCTCTGTGGCTGTTCTGGATGATGCTTTTCTGGACGCTGTGGTTGCCGGTGATCTATCCGATCTTCCCGCGCCGCAACACGGACGAGGAGCCGCACGAGCTGGCCTGGCGGCGCCTGTTCATGCGCTCGACCTTGTTCATGCTGCTGGCCTATCTGATCAGCGTGGGGTTCGGCGTTCAGGCCTACAAGACGAACTGGATGATGCCAGTGCTGTTCACCGCGCCGGTCTGGTTGTTCCTGCATGTAAAGCGCGGCGGCGAATTTCCCGTGGCGATCCGCGCCTTCGGGGCCGTCGCCATCGCCTTCTGCCTGCTGGTCGTGGGCGGACGCTTCATCGAATGGCAGATGGAAATCGCCATGTGCGAAGAAGGCGGCTGCCGTCCGTATACGCCGGTCAAGGAATGGGCCGAGGAGTTGAAGAAGGCGGGCTTCGATGAGGGCACAATTGTCGGGGCGGACCGCCATCTGACCGGCAATTTGCGCGCCGCCTTCCCGCGCGCTCGCGTCATCGACGCCGCGATGCCGCCGGAGGCGTTCCCGGCTCCACACACCAACGGCGCCTGCCTCGTGGTCTGGCGCGACACGGAATTCAACGAGCAGCGCAATATCGCTGTCATGCCGCGCGAGCTGGTGGCCTATCTCACCGACCGGCTCTACGCCTTCCCGCATGATCAGGGCGCGGAGGGCGCGATCCGGCGCAACCTACACCAGTCGAGCGACAAGGCGGCGACGCTCTACTATCAGTTCGTTAAGCCGTCCGAATCCTGCCGCTGAGGGCTTTCAGGCAGATAGCTTTCGTCCGGATCGGCGCGCAGCACGCGCGCCTCCATGTCGATCTCGGGAATAATCTCTTCTGTGAAGGGCAGCAGGTAGCTCGGCCCCGTCTCGGGCTGCACCTCGATCAGGTCACCCGCGCCGAAATCATGCGCCGCCTTGACCTGCCCCAGCACGCGTCCATCAGCATGCACGACCGCCATGCCGATCAGGTCCGCGACATAGATCTCGCCTTCCTCCTGGTTGGTCTCGGGCATCGCCTCGCGCGCCGCATACAGCAGCGTGCCGCGCATGGCTTCCCATTCTTCACGCTGACGGTGTTCCTTCGTCGTGACGCCGAACCCCTCATTGAGCGGCCGATGCTTCACTGGCGTCAGCACAACCGCGCCGCTTTCATCCAGCAACGGCCCGTAGGAGAAGCAGGCTTCCGGATCCTCGGTGAAGGAGCGCACACGCGCTTCGCCTTTCACTCCGAACGCGCCTGTGATCTGGCCGACAACAATCAGCTTCGGCTTGTCGCTCACAGCGGCCGCTCCAGCATGGCCACGACCTTGCCCAGTCTTGGCGAAGTCCGGGAGACCAGATGACGGAAGCCGAGCTTCGCATGGAAAGCCATGCTTTCGGGATTGGGCGGCTCTTCGTTGACCTCTGCGGTCAGCCGCTTCTCGCCGAGCGCTGCAGCGACTTGCATCGCTTCCTCATAAAGCGCGCGACCAACCCCCGCCCCCCATGCAGCCTTGCTGACGGCGATGCGGTCTATGTAGAGATGGTTGTCGAACTGCTCTTCGAACCAGCCGTAATTGTCGCTTGGATAGGCCGAACCGGGCCGGATCAGAATCATGAAGCCGGCGGGAACGCCGCCGGCTTCTGCAATCAACACACGATGCGCCTGTGTGGCGATTTCGCGATAATCCTGGGCGCTCATATCACCCACGGCAGGCGTCGATGCGGCGTTGAGGGCGAGGATGAAATCCTCGTCCCCCCGCGCCGCGTCGCGGACCGTGACGCCCAACGCCGACTACTCGGCGGCGGCTTCTTCAGCCGGCGCGTTCTTGGCGTCTTCAGCAGCCTGACGGCGGGCTTCGGCCTTCTCGTTACGCTCGGTTTCGCGAGCCTTGGCTTTCTCGCCCGGAACGCCGCGCTCCGGGTTGTTGCCGTGTTCCCACTTCACGAGACCGGCCGAGCCGAGGTAACGCGCGACGCGATCCGTCGGCGTCGCGCCTTTCTTGAGCCATTCCTTGGCTTTCTCGAGGTCGATAGTCCAACGCTTCTCGTCTTCCTTGCCGAGCAGCGGGTTGTACGCGCCGATCTTCTCGATGAAGCGGCCGTCGCGAGCGAAGCGCGAGTCAGCGATGACGACATTGTAGTACGGGCGGTGTTTGGAGCCGCCGCGCGCGAGGCGGATTTTCAGGGACATGGTCTACTCTCTTCTTTCAGTTTGTCGTGCGTTGGTTGATGTGGTGATCGGGCGGGCCTCAGCCCTTGCCCTGCAGTTTCTCGTGATGGCGGATCACTTCCGTCACGATGAAGGCGAGGAATTTTTCGGCGAAATCAGGATCGAGATCGGCGTCGTGGGCCAGCTTGCGCAGGCGGGCGATCTGCTCGGCCTCACGCGCCTTGTCGGCGGGCGGCAGGTTGTTGGCGGCCTTGAGTTCGCCCACGGCCTTGGTCGCCTTGAAGCGCTCGGCCAGCATGTGCACCACCGCCGCATCGATATTGTCGATCGAGGCGCGCAGGCGTTTGAGTTCATCGGCGGGAGACGTGGTCACTTCTTCTTGTCTCCCCCGCCCAGACCCGGAAGTCCGCCACCGCCAAGGCCTGGTAGTTTCGGCGCGCCCGGCCCACCCATGCCGCCGCCGAGATTCTTCAGCGCATTGATCTGCGCCTGATTGACCTGCGGGCCCTGGCCCGGCGAGCCGCCGCCCGCCATTCCGCCCAGCATGCCGGCAAGACCCTTCATGCCGCCCTTGCCGAGCTTCTTCATCATGTCGGCCATGTTGCGGTGCATCTTCAGCACCTTGTTGACCTCGGCCACATCGACGCCGGCGCCCGCCGCAATGCGGCGCTTGCGCGAAGCGGCGAGAATATCCGGCTTCTTACGCTCCTGCGGCGTCATCGACATGATGATCGCTTCCTGCCGCTTCAGCATCCGATCATCGACGCCTGAAGCGGCCATCTGCGCTTTGGCGTTCTTCACGCCTGGCAGCAGGTCCATCATGCCGCCCAGGCCGCCCATACGCTGCATCTGGCGCAGCTGGCCGGCGAGATCTTCCAGGTCGAACAGACCCTTCTGCATCTTCTTTGCGACGCGCTCGGCCTCGGCGACGTCCATCTCGGCCTTGGCCTTCTCGACCAGCGAGACGATGTCACCCTGCCCGAGAATGCGGCCCGCGATACGACGGGCGTCGAACACGTCGAGCCCGTCGAGCTTCTCGCCCATGCCGATGAAACGGATCGGCAGACCGGTGACCGCACGCATCGACAGCGCAGCGCCGCCGCGGCCATCGCCATCCATACGGGTAAGCACAAGCCCAGTCAGCGGCAAACGTTCATTGAAGCGGCGCGCGGTCTCCACCGCGTCCTGGCCCGTGAGAGCGTCAGCAACAAGCAGCGTTTCCTGCGGCTTCGCGATCTCTGCGATCTGCGCCGCCTCGTTCATCATCTGGTCATCGAGCGTGGTGCGGCCTGCCGTATCCAGCATGACCACGTCATAACCGCCAAACTTCGCCGCCTGGATGGCGCGCCGCGCGATATCCGGCGGTAGCTGGCCTTCCACGATTGGCAGCGCATCCACACCGGCCTGCTGGGCCAGCACGCGCAGCTGTTCCATCGCCGCCGGGCGGCGCACGTCGAGCGAAGCGACGAGCACCTTCTTGCGTTCGACTTCACGCAGGCGCTTGGCTAGCTTGCCGGTCGTCGTCGTCTTACCCGAACCCTGTAGGCCGGCCATCATGATCACGGCGGGCGGCGAGTCGATCTTCAGCGGCGGCGGCTCTTCATCCCCGCCCAGCGTTTCGACCAGCTGGTCATGCACGATCTTGACGACGAGCTGACCCGGTTTGATCGACTTGATGACATTCTCGCCGATCGCCTTCGGGCGAACGTCATCGATGAATTTCTTGACGACCGGCAGCGCAACGTCGGCTTCCAACAGCGCCACGCGGATCTCGCGCAGGGCTTCGTTGACGTCCTTCTCGGAAAGCGCGCCGCGGCCCGTCAGGCCGTCGAACACCTTCCCAAGCTTGTCTGTCAGCGCGTCAAACATCGCCGTTCCTTTTCATGCCGGACCCGATGTCCGACATGGTGTAGCTCCCTTCCGCGTTCAAACGCCGAGAACCCCGCTGAGCGCAACGCGCCGGGCGGGGACCTCGCCAGCCTCGTCCGGCGCCCAAAAACAGGGCAAACGGGGTCGTGCCGGTCAAAGCACAGAAACGGGTTCTGCGCGGAGGCGGGTTCCCTACGCTGAGGTGTGGAAAAGGTCAAGGCAAACGCCCGGAAGGAACAGGATGTGCGCTAACCATGGAACCTGCCGCACCAGCGCACGTTGCTGGGCGGCCCCCCTATTCCTGAGCGCTTCATGCCTGCTTTTCAGCTACGCCACGCCACGACCTACGCCTTCGCCTCGCCCGTGACCCTGCAGCCGCATCAGCTCTATATGCGCCCCCGCGCCGACCATCGGCTCAAACTCAATGCCTCCACTCTCACCCTCTCGCCCCCGGCGGAGGTGGTGTGGCGCAATGATCTCTATGGGAATTCCGTCGCCATCGCGCATTTCGCCGGCACGACAACCAAGCTGGACATCATCAGCGAACTCTCCGTCGAGACCTTTCCGCGCAGCGAAAGCCAGCGCCGCATGCTCATGCAAACGGGAACAACCGAATACTCGGCGATCGAGCGCCGCATGCTCGCCCCCTATATCGATCAGCCCTGGGAGACCGGCCATGCCGCCGCCGAATGGATCCGCGGCGGCGCGACCCGGGTGAAGAAAACCCAGTATGAACGCCTGCTCGAATGCGCCGCGCGCATTCGCTACGAATTCGATTATCGCATCCGCTATGAGCCCGGCTTGCAGACGCCCGCCGAAACGCTCCAGCTGCACTCCGGCACCTGCCGCGACTTCGCCGAGCTGATGATCGCCACCGCCAGAAGCCTCAACTGCGCCGCCCGCTTCGTCACCGGCTATGTCTTCACGCCCAACGCCGCCCCCGGTTCGTCCTCGCCCCATGCCTGGGCCGAGGTCTACATTCCCGCCGTCGGCTGGATCGAGTTGGACGCCACCAACGGCCTCGTCGACGATGGCGACCTGATCCCCGTCGCCTCCGCCGCCACCGGCACCGAGCTCACGCCGATTTCCGGCGCCTTCACCGGCTATGGCGCAACCTCCACACTCAGCGTCGGCGTCGACGTCACAAAGCTCGTCTGACGCTGTACCCCCAGCCTCGCGGGTGCTAACCGGCATTCAGTCCGGGAGCATCGCATGCGCACCATCGGCCTGATCGGCGGCATGAGCTGGCAAAGCTCAAAAATCTACTATGAGCGGATCAACCAGCTCGTCGCCGACCGGCGTGGCGGCGCCACATCCGCGCAGCTGATCGTCAATTCGCTGGACTTTGCGCCGATCGCGCGCATGCAGTCAGAAGGCCGCTGGAAGGAAGCCGGCGCCGTGCTCGCCAATGCGGCCCAGTCGCTTGAGCGCGCGGGCGCAGACGTCATCGCGATCGGCGCCAACACCATGCACAAGGTCGCAACCCAGGTGATGGCGTCCGTTCGCCTGCCGCTGATCCATATCGGCGATACGCTGGCCGCCGGCCTTCGCGCTGACGCCCGCTCTCGCCCCCTGCTGCTTGGCACACGCTACACGATGGAAGACCCGTTCATGGTCGACCATCTCGCCAACAAGGGCATCGGCGCGCTCGCGCCGGACCGGACAGACCGCGAGGCGCTGCACGCCATCATCTATGACGAACTCATCAAGGGCGTCGTCACGGACAAGTCCCGTGACATGGTCCACGCTATCATCGATCGTTCAGCTGCGCGGGAGGCCGACAGCGTCATCTTCGGCTGCACGGAAATCGGCATGCTCTTTCCATCCACTCACGCCGGCCTGCCCGGCTACGACACGCTCGAACTCCACGCCGAAGCGCTGGTCGACTTCGCGCTCGCCTAGGTGTTTTGGTAGACGCGCTGCGGCCGCCAACCGTCTGCGCCTTCTGGCAGAAGATCGAACAGCCGCCAGACCGGGCAGAACTCGTCCGCGTCGTTGAAGCCCGATGCAGACACGCGCACGATTTTCCCATCCTGCTTCTGGAAGGCTGACACGCCCGGCGTGGGCTTGCCCGTCGCGGTTGTGAAGCCCATGTCGGCCGCGAATCTATTGCCCTGCGTGCTCACCATCGGGAATTTCCACCCGCGCGAGGCGGCAAATTCCGCCTGCTGCTCCGGGGTTTCTGGGCTCGACACCGCGAACGACGCCCGGTCGCAGATATGCGGATAAAGTCCGTTGAACCCATCCGCCCACATTGTGCAGCTGTTGCAGCCGCGCCCCATATTGTGGATCACGAATAGGTCGCGCTTCCCGCCGAACAGCGAAGACAACGTTGCCGGCCCATCCAGCGTGGCGAACACGTAATCGGCGACGTCCGCCCGCGCATCTTCCGCCAGAGCCTGCTGAAGTGCAGCCCGCGCCTGATGGAATTTCGTCCGCAATTCGACCACGCGCGCGTTGGTCTGCGTCATTTGCGCTTCCTTTTCGCCGCAGCTTTCTTCGCCGCCCGCTTCGCCTTTGGCGGGGGCAGCGCCTTCACAAAGGCAGTCAATTCGTCGAACGATTGCTGCCAGTATTTGGCGTAATGGTTGATCCATACCGCGGCGCCGTAGAGCGGCGCCGTATCGAGATTGCAGCGCGCGATGCGTCCCGTCCGCTCCTGCGCCACCAGGCCGGACCGCACAAGCACCTGAATATGCCGCGACACGGCCTGTAGCGACATTTCAAATGGCGCGGCCAACTCCGACACCAGCGCCGGGCCTTCATCCAGCCGCCGCAGGATCGCCCGCCGCACAGGATCCGAAAGCGCAAAGAACACGCGATCCAGGGCCTCCTCCGCATCCGTCGCCGGACCGCCCTCTTTCACCAGCGCAAGCGTCATCACGTCATCTACCACCCTTAACCTGGCCAGCCGTAACCCGGCTGCCCGAACATAGCGGTTGCGCGAGGATTTCCTCCAGCGCAGAGCGATGGTTCGCCTCGGCCCGCGCCATAAAATGTCCGCCATGCTCCGCGACTGCGGGCGCGATCGCAACGCTGATCGCTGTCACACCGGCAAGCATCAGCGCCGCAGCAACGCCCGGCCGTCTCATAAGCCGCACGCCCAGCCGCCCCGCAACCGCGAGGTTTCCAGCCATGAGCGCAGCGAGAAGACAACACAGCATCCAAATTCTTTCGCGCTTCGGCCTTGACGCACCGCTTGACTATCAACACTTCGATTGATTAACAACACATATGTTGACTATGGGAGAGGAAAAATGCTGGGCAAGATCGCAACACGTTCGGAATGGTTGGCGGCGCGTACGGCGCTGCTGGACGCCGAGAAGGAATTCACTCGGCGGCGCGACGCACTAAGTGCGAAACGGCGCGCCATGCCATGGGTGAAGATCGACACGGACTATGTGTTCGACACGCCGACCGGTCAGATGACGCTCGCCGACCTGTTCGCCGGCCGCAGCCAGCTGGTCGTCTATCACTTCATGTTCGCGCCGAATGCGGAGTGGGGCTGCAAGTCCTGCGCATTCTGGGCAGACCATTTCGACGGAGAAATCCCGCATCTCAAAGCGCGTGACACGTCTTTTGTCGCGATCTCGCGTGCGCCGGTTGGAAAACTGCAGCGCCAAGCAAAGCGTCTCGGCTGGAAATTCCCGTGGGTGTCGTCAGGTGGAACAACATTCAACTACGACTTCGCCGTATCGTTCGAACGCCCGTCCGACCCCGACACAGTCTACAACTACGTGAAAACGCCCGTCCCTCATCCCGACATGCCGGGGTTCAGCGTTTTCATTCGCGGGACCGACGGCGCGATCTATCACACCTATTCAACGTTCTCGCGCGGGATCGACCTGAACAACGGCGCCTACAACGTCCTCGACATGACGCCGAAAGGCCGCGACGAAGGCGCACGCATCATGCACTGGGTCCGCTTCCACGACGAATACGAACAGACCTAGGCCGACTTACTCCTCGTTCGCCTGTTCCAGCGGGAGGCCCTTGGCCTCCCGTACGCGCGCGCCCTTGAGAATGCCTTCCATGGCGTAGTTGCCTTCATGGCAGGCGTATTCGTAAACGGCCTCGCCCTCGCTGCGCCATGTGGTCTCGCCCTTCCAGGGCTGGGTATAGAACACGGGATCATCCACGGTGAATTCGTAGAGCAGCTCGGTAGCCGACACACGCGTGAAGCGCTCGGTGACTTTTGCGCTTTCTGAAAGGTTGGCGGGCACGGCCTGCATCGCACGCACGGGCGCAAATCCTGTCGTCTCAACCACCAGCGCGCCGCCGTCCCAATGCCCGACCGCATCGCCGAACAGCGGATGGATCGCATTTGGATTGTGAGGCTGGTCCATGCGCACGATGCGCGCCCAGGTGATCATCTCCGACATGATCATCACCGCATCTTTCGTCTGCACGATCTGATAGTGATTGTTGTACAGCCCGTTGATCATCGGCGGCCCTGTCCGCCCGCCGGTGGCGAGGCAGCGATCCGCTAGCGGGCGCGCCTCGGGATCAGAATAGCCCAGCTTCTCTCGCCCTTCTTTCGCAAGCTTCCGCCCCTGTTCCGACCAAGGGATCTTGCCATTCGGCGGATCGACAATCCACGACGTCCGCGTCTCGCCCTTCACCACGCCGAAGCGCGTGCCCGGGTCGATCCAGAAGGCGTTGTAGCCGCGGCCCTGCGCCAGATCCTTGCCGTTGAGCAGGCCGTCACTCGTCTTCTGGTTGTCGTCAGTCGCCTGCCGCACGACTTGCGGGTGCGCCCTGGTCAGGGCCTCGACCTGATCCGGCGGGATCACCAGCGTCTTGTAGCGGTCCGACCGCTCAAGCGTGGTGATCGAGTCCGTCGACCATACGCCCTGCAAGTCAGGATGCCCATCGCCTGCCTTTGGTGGAACATACCCCGTCTGCGCAAAGGCCGGCATGGCGGCAAACATTGCCGCAGCAGCGAGCCCGACCCGCATAACCTGCATTGTAACCTCCCGATACGAACGCCGCCCCCGTCTCTAGGCAAGGTCGTGAGTTCGTGATGTAGGCCAGCTTGCCTGTCGCGGGCTTGGCCTGCAAGCTGGCTTCCTGACCGGAGCGGGTGATGAACGTCAAATCCAGCCTCAGGGGCGTCGCCGCCCTCGCCATCGCCGCTGTGGCCGGCTTCGCCGCGCCCGTGACGGCCCAGCAGGGCTCGAAGATCAAGGTCGACCTCGAACTCCTGCTCGCCGTCGACATCTCCCAGTCGATGGACCAGGACGAGCACACCATCCAGCGCGACGGCTATGTCGAGGCTTTCCGCCACCAGGACGTCATCAACGCGCTGATTTCCGGCCCCGAAGGCAAGATTGCGGTCATGTACATGGAGTGGGCGGGCGACTTCGACCCGATCCCGACCATACCGTGGACCATCATCGACAACGCCAAGGCCGCGCACGATTTCGCCGACCGCCTTGCGAAGGAGCCTATCTTTGGCGAACAGCGCACCTCGATCTCGACCGCCCTGCTCGCTGCGCAGGACTATATCCTGAACAACAATATCACGTCGCATCGCCAGGTGATCGATGTCTCCGGCGATGGCGCCAACAATGCCGGCCGTCTGGTCGAACCCGTGCGCGATGCCGTGGTGAAGAGCGGCATCGTGATCAACGGCCTGCCGATCATGCTGAACAAGCCGCGCGAGTTCTACGACATCGACCATCTCGACCGGTATTACAAACACTGCGTCATCGGCGGCGAGGCGGCCTTCATTGCGCCGGTCTTCGACCTTCGGCACCTCTCCGCCACCATCCGCAAGAAGCTGGTGCTGGAGATCGCCTCGCTCGACATCGAGCCCGACATGGCGCCGATCCAGTTTGCCGAAACACCCGGCGTCGTACGCGCGCAGCTGAAACTGCCGACCCAGAAGACCGACTGCACCATCGGCGAAAAGGTCTGGGGCGGCCGCGGCTATTATGGCGGCTTCGGCAACCTCCCGCGCCAGTAGACGAAGCTAGGCCTGCGCCCTGCGGTGCAGCGCCTTGTCGGCGTACATCGCCTCGTCCGCACGAGCGAGCGCCTTTTCGGCCGTATCACCGACAACAAAGTGCGCGATGCCGAAGGCGGCCGAGACATAGTGCGCCTCCCCGTCATGCAGCACCTTCTCGGTGCACAGCGCCGCCGCAAGCGCTTCAGCCTTCACCTGCGCCGCCTCGGCGCCGATATGGGTGAGCACGACCGCGAACTCGTCGCCGCCAATGCGGCCGACAATGTCAGTCTCGCGCGTCTGCCTGATCAGGAGCTCGCCGATCGAGCGGATCACGGCGTCGCCCGCGGGATGGCCGTGGCTGTCGTTGATCGCCTTGAAGTTGTTGAGGTCGAAATAAATCAGGCTCGCCTGGATCTCGTGGCGCTTCACCATCGCGACCACGCGCGAGGTTTCCCGCACGAAGGCCCGGCGGTTGTAGATCGGCGCGAGCGCGTCGTGATCGGCCGACGCCTCCGCTTCGGCGAGCGACAGCTTGAGCTGTTCGACATCAAGGCGCAGCGAATCCACTTCCGAGATCAGCACGTTGAAAGCCGTGCGCACCTGCGGGGTCAGCTGGTATTCCGGGACGCCGAAGATCTCGGCGACGCGCCTGGCCAGATCCACGGGCTTCTCGACCGGCGCCACATCATTCGGCCGGCTTCGCGGGGCGAAGATCGAGAAAATGTTCATCGGGCGGACAGAACTCCTTGTCCCATTCCAACCCAAGCTTGTTAGCGTCTGATTAATCATGCCTTACCACGCCGTTGCGGAAATGAGGCGGAACCTTGTAGAACCCGGCTTTCCGGGCCGGAGAGCCTCATGAGCGCGCCGACAAAATCCCCTGCAGGCCAGCCTGTTGTGGGCATCATCATGGGCAGCCGCTCGGACTGGCCCACCATGGCGAAGGCGGCCGAGATACTCACAGAACTCGGCGTTCCTTATGAAGCGAAGGTCGTTTCCGCCCACCGGACGCCCGACCGGCTGGTCGCATACGCCAAGACGGCGCGCGGCCGGGGGCTCAAGGTGATCATCGCCGGAGCGGGCGGGGCGGCGCACCTGCCCGGCATGGTCGCGTCGATGACCTCCCTGCCCGTGCTGGGCGTGCCGGTGAAATCGAGCGCGCTTTCGGGGCTCGATAGCCTGCTTTCGATCGTGCAGATGCCGAAGGGCGTTCCGGTCGGCACGCTGGCGATCGGCGAGGCCGGCGCTGCAAATGCGGGCATACTTGCCGCTTCCATGCTGGCGGGAATGGATGAGGCGCTGCTCAAACGGCTCGACGCCTTCCGCAAGGCCCAGACCGATGCAGTCGCCGAAACGGTGGAAGACGTAAAATGACAAAGGCCAGGGCCACTGGCGTGCTCGCCCGGCCGGGCGATACGATCGGCATTCTCGGCGGCGGCCAGCTTGGCCGCATGCTCGCGATGGCCGCGGCCGATCTCGGGCTGGATGTGCACGTCTTGACGCCGGAGCAGGACAGCCCCGCCTCGCGTGTGGCCAAGCGGACATGGGTTGCACCGTTCGATGATCGCGATGCGCTGCGCGAGTTCGCGGCGAGCGTCTGCGTTGCGACGATCGAGTTCGAGAATGTGCCGGTCGATGCGGTTGACCTGATCGAGGACGAAGGCGTGCCGGTGCGCCCGAATGGCGAGACGCTCTCGCGGGCACAGGACAGGCTGGCGGAAAAGACATTCTTCCGCGAGATCGGCATCGAACCGGCGAACTTTGCGCGGATCGATCATCCCGACAAGATTCAATCGGAGCTGACGCGCCTTGGCGGGGCGGGCGTGTTGAAGTCGCGCTTTGCCGGCTATGACGGCAAGGGACAGGTGCGGCTCAAGGGCGACAACATCATGCCCTATCCGGCCTGGACCGAGGTAGGCGCGAAGCCGGCGATTCTTGAAGCGTGGGTGGAGCATGCGGGCGAAATTTCCGTCATTGCGGCGCGCACGGCCGAGGGGGAGTTCCTGCCATTTGATCCGCCGGAAAACGATCATTCGGGCGGCATCCTGCGCCGGTCGGCTTTTCCCGCGTCAGCCTCGCCGGCCGTGATCGCGGAGGCCAAACGGTTGACGAAGAGGCTAGCCGATGAACTGAATTATGTGGGCGTTCTGGCGCTGGAGCTTTTCATCACCAAGGATGGCGGGCTGCTGGCCAACGAGTTTGCGCCGCGCGTTCACAATTCGGGGCACTGGACGCAGGACGCCTGTTTCACCGGGCAGTTCGAGCAGCACATCCGGGCCGTCTGCGGCTGGCCGCTGGGCGATGCGTCGCGGCACAGTGATGGCGAGATGCTGAACCTGCTGGGCGTCGCTGCGAATGACTGGGAAAAACATCTCGCCGAGGGCGCCAAGCTGCATCTCTATGGCAAGCGCCGCGCTGTCGATGGCCGGAAGATGGGCCACATCACCCGGCTGAAGCCGCGCGCGTGATGGCCTTCCCGCTAACGTGGCCGGCGGATTGGTCTTCTGGAAATCTTGGTGAATTCAGCTCATGTCGAGGCTGACGAGCGCGTCGTGACGTCGCCGGGTGAAGGCCAGCGTGTGACCGACCGTTGCGATGTGGGCTGCGCGGTGCGGCGGGCCCGGCAGTGCTGCGGCGTCGCGGACGAGCGGCAGGCTGGCCATGCGCGTTGCATGCAGGCGTCGAGCGGCGCGGGTGATAACAGCTTCAGGATGCGCCATGACATGCGCCAGCGCCTCGAGCCGCGCAGCAAGCTGTGGCGGCGACGCGTCTTTACGCTTCGATCCCGACCCGGCAGGGCTCGAGTGCGAGAAGAAGATCAGAACCTCGCCGCGTCGCAACATCTTGCAAACAACAATCGCGCTCTTGGCGTCAACTCCGTGAACCTGAAGAACGCTTGGCCAAGCCCAGGCCAACTGTGGCAATCTCTATCGTGGGTGGCTCGCTTTGCTCGTGGTCGCTTTGACAGCAACCACACTTTGGCGCTTTGACGCCGTGAGCGGGAGCCATCCACCCCATCTGCTTTCGGCGGGATCTGGTGTAGGCGGGTAGGGCTGTTGGCGTGAGTTGGCCCCAAGCGGACATTCGGTTGCGCGCGTGCTCAGGATAGCGAGCGCCCGTATTTCGCTTAAGGGTTCAGCGCCATCACGGCGGCGATCACCAGGACGATCCCGAACAGTATGAGAAAGGTCACCGCGTTTGCCCTAAGCTCGTTCCGCGGACTTTTCGTGACGTAGGCGGCGACGAAATAACGGGTGATCGTGAATGCGAAGAACATCACGGCAAGCGACAATATCCGTAACCAGAGTGGCCATTGATCGAGACGGCCGAAGATCTCGCCGAAAGTGCCGAATGCCGCGCCGTCCATGTGTCGCCCGGAAATTGTGAGGATGCCTGAGGTATCGAAAAGCAGCTGCCGCACAACTCAAATGCGCGTCAGCCCCTGGCGGAGTGAACGCCGGTGTTGCGGGGCGCTGATGCTTTTGAACTTGGGAGTCTCTTTTGCGGTTGCATTAGCTGTTGGCGTGTGGGGCTGGTTTCGCGCGGGAAGGCGTTGGGGAGAGCATGTCATCCCGGAGCAAGTCGCGCTTAGGAAGCTTGCCGTCTGGGCTCACACCGCCGGTAAACCCAGTAACGCTGGCGAGTGGCGCTTTCGCCGATGTCGCGCCGCATCCACCGGCACATAACCTACGACAGCAATGGACAGCCACGGCCGTCCCTGCCCCGTCGGGGTCAGATGAGCCCGGGCCTATTTCGGACATTGGCAGCTCTATGTCCAACGCATACGCTCAGCGCATCGCCCTCAAGAGCCGCTAGCGGACACCAAGGAAGCGGATGCCGATATCCCTTTATGACCTCAGCGTGCCGACCTTCCTGCAGACCGCAAGCGCCGTCGGAAACGTCCTCGACCGAACGACCCGGCATTGCGCCGAGACCGGAGGCGACTTAGAAGCTCTCGTAACGGCCCGGCTCTTCCCCGACATGGCGCCGTTTCATTTCCAGATCGAAGCCTTGACCCAACATGCCGTGTGGGGGCTGAAGGCGGTGGAGACCGGCGCGTTTGCTCCGCCGCCTCTGATTGGCGCAATGCCGTTCGCCGACCTGCGGGCGATGGTCGGTCGGGCTGTCACGGCGCTGGAGGCGTTCAGCCCCGAAGAGGTCAACAGCTGCTCCGGCAAGGTCCTCGACATCGACCTCTATCGGCCGGTCGACGAAAAAAATCATACCACGTCGAGCTGGGGGCCGCGGAAATTTGCCTTCACGCCGGAGACTTTCCTTCTCTCATACTCGCTGCCCAACTTCTATTTCCACGCCGTCACCGCTTACGACATACTGCGCGCGCAGGGCGTGCCGCTTGGCAAGTTCGATTACGAGGGCCGGCTGCGCGCGAGATCGAGCTCCAATTGACCGCCTTCGATGCGGTGGACGGGGCTCCACCCCCGGCAGCAGTTTCGGTCTCCGGTTAGAGCTGGAGGAGAGCCATGGATCAGGATGTTGCGATAGGGCTGGATATCGCGAAGGCGGTGTTTCAGGAGCACGGAGTAGATGCGCACGATGGGGTTGTAGTCCGCCGGCGCCTGACGCGATCTCGGATGCAAGCTTATTTCGCCAAGAAAGCGCCGTGTCTCATCGGCATCGAGGCTTGCGGCTCGGCGCTCCATTGGGCTCGCGAGTTGGGCCGCTTGGGTCATGAGGCGCGTTTGATCCCGCCGAGCTAAGTTAAGCCTCACGTCAAACGCCAGAAGAACGACGTGGCCGACGCCGAAGCGATCTGCGACGCGGTGACCCAGCCCAGAATGCTGGTTTGCGCCGGTGAAGTCTCCCGAGCAGCAAAGCGTCATAGCGTTGAACCGGACCCGCTCGATCCTGGTTCGCCAACGCACTCAGCAGTCGAACACCGTCTGCGCGCATATGCGTGAGTTCGGGATTGTCGCCCCCATCGGGCGCAATGGGCTTCATACGTTGAAGGAGAAGATCGATGCACGCGACGCCCCCGTGCCCGAAGAAGCTCGCGCCTGCCTGCTGATGCGGTTCGCTCAGCTCGATCTCATCAACAATCAGATATGCGAGTGGGATCGACCTATCATCGCCAGCGCAGCCGTCGATGGAATGGCGACCCTATTTCCAAACCTCGTGCAGCCATGGCGCCGCTTGCCGCAGGGCGTCCTGGAAGCGATGTGTTTGGTAATGCGAAATGCCGGCCAAGGCGATCATCCTGGCGTTCACGCCCGCCTTCTGAAGCTCCGCGATGCGCGTATCGGCGGGCGTGAAAGGGGCGACCTGATCGTCGCGGGAGTGAATGGCGAAAACCGGAACCTTCCACCCGGCGGCCGACTCAGGCGGGCGGCTGGCGATTGGAATCGCCGCGCTGAAAATCTCCGGGAATTTCTGCGCAAAATGCCATGAACCCGAGCCGCCCATGCTGAAACCGGTGACGGCGATCTTTTTCCTGTCGACGGCATAGCCCGCCGTGACCGCATCGATAAGCGCGGTGACGGCTTTCTCGTTTTCGGGCGTGCTCCAATTGCCGCGCACTGAGTCCGGCGCGACAATTATGGCGCCGAGGCTCGCAAGTCCGGGGCCGACAAGGATATCCAGCATATCGCCGCCCGCGCCGGTTGCGCTGCCCCCTCCAACACCGAAATGCAACGCCAGAATGAGAGGAACCGGCGTCGAAGAAGAATAGTCCGGCGGAACCGAGATCGCGTAGCCGACCGTGGGTTCGCCCGCACGGGCGAGGTTCAGATGATAAACTCCGGGCGTGAGCGGGAGCGTATCGGCGGCGTCTTGCGCGGTGGCGGCAAGGGATAAGAGGGATAGAAGTCCGCAGGCGACGACCGCGGGAAACCTGAGCCGGATGCTTTCGAGCCGCATCGTCTTCCTCCCCAATCTGACTTCATCGCATGTACCATGTATCGCGGCGGTTCACCTATGGAGGCCTGCGAACACGCACGGACGCCCTCCTCCCCGAGCGGGGAGGCCCAGCGTTGACGGCGGTATTGGGTGGGGACTGATCGCGACAAAGAGAGCGGCCCCTACCTGGGCGGTGCTTGTGAAACGCTGGGCGTGTGGCTCGTGCCCCCCCACCCCGCTCGAGGTAGGAGAAGGCCGGCGCCCCTCTGTCTCAATGCTTGAGGCGCAAATCGGCGCCTTGCTGACTGCTGTCGCGAGTTTATCGTGCCCTCACCGCAAGGGATGAAAGCCATGAGCTATGCTGTCGGCCCCGGGGATCTGGTTCTATGCGTCAATGTTGCGCCGAACCATGTCACGGGAGAACCGGTGCCTCTCATCGCCGGCGAGACCTATCGTGTCCTGGCGATGATGGAGTTTGCGTGCCCGTGCGGACGGTCCGATGCGCTGCTGGACGTCGGCGTGGACTTCGCTTGGTGTCAAACCCGTTTCCGGCTGATGCCCAAACCCAGGTTCGAGGCCAAGCAGCGCCAAGTCTCCGCGCCGAAGGAAAAGGAGACGACGCGCTGACGAGGTGGCGATCGCGCTGGACGCCGCGGGCCTTACTGCGCGTGGGTTTCCAGCCTGATGCCGGAAAGCATAGGGAGGGGGGCTTCGGGCACCTGCGGGACGTTGGTGAACAGGTCGGCCATGTCGTTGCCGACGAGGCGGCAGGCGCCGGCGATCTGGCCGGCCGTTTCGATCTTCTGTCTGACGACGGCAGGCTCGGCGAAGGCGCGGATGGCGAAGGCCACTTCCGTCCTACGCGTTCGGCGCAATCTATCCTCCCCACGCCTTCGGAGCGGTGGAGGCAAGACGGCGGTAGAACCCGGCGGTCCTAGTGCTTGTGGCCGCCGCCGCGGCCGCACATGAGGTGGGTCTGGTCGCCCATCCACATCAGTTGCACGCCCGGGTTCCAGGTGAGGGAGCGTTCGCCATCGCTCCAGACGATGCGGGCGAGGCCCGGGATGGCGGGCATGTTAGTGAGCTGATAGCGCGCGCCGCGCACCCAGACTGTCGCGAGGATGTGCTCGTCCTGCGTGTCGAAGGAGAGAAACAGCTTTCCGCCATCCTCGCACTGGAACTGCGCGCCGGTGGTTGGCTGGGGCACCGGTGTCTGCGCGTGGGCGGGGGCCAAGGCGGCGAGCGCCAGAACCGCCACGGCCGTGATGCGGTTGCGGGTGTGAGACATGAAGACCCCTGTGCTGTGCACGCAGGGTGAGCGATCAGCGCGGCGACTGCAAGCCTGACGATTTGGGGGCGGCTCAGCGCGGTTCGGCGGCGGCGTCCAGAATGGCGATGAGCAGATCGGCCAGCCGGTATCCGGCAAGCGCGACGCGCCGCGCGGCCACGCTGCGCACGTCCCGGTAGGCGGCTTCCGGCACGGCCACAGCTGTCGCTGCTCTGGCGCCAGTGGGGATCGCACCCGTATAGGCGGCGGATGTAGCAAGGGCGTAGCTTTCGGCGGCCCAGCCCGCGAAATCTGCGGCGGGCCCTGCGGCTTCCTTCAGCGAGACGCGCGGATAGCGGCCCATGATTTCGCTCGCGCGCGCATCAACATCGGCGACCTGGCCGGAGCGGTTGACGCTGTCGTCCCACATCCAATGCAGGCTGATGGGCTCGCCGGTTTCGGGGTCTTTGACGAATTGCCGGCCGCCCCCGCCGTCGCCTTTGGGATAAGCGGACGAGAATAGCTCGGCCACGTGCAGCGGCTGGTGGATATCGGCGCCGACATGCATGACCCAGCATAGCGCACGGGCGCGTTCGGCGGCGGAGGCTCGCGGATTGCCGGCGACCGCGAAGTTGAGGCGCAGCGCTTCGATCGCCTGCCCTGAGACCTGATCAGCGGGCGGCGGCGTGGGCGCGCCGGGTTTCACCACCGGCTTCACGGCGGCGTGCCAGCTTGGCTGGTCCTGTGGCGTCTCGCGGATGTCGTCGGACCAGCGGGCGCATTGCAGCAGCATGCGGCGCGTCTGTTCGGCGCCGGTGGTGCGGTCGATGGCAAGCTGGAAGGGGCCGCGATCGGGATGGGCGGCGAGCAGCTGGCCGAGCGGGCCGATGAGATCGGGACGATGCGCTTCGACTTCCTTCCAGGCGATGGCGGCGGTGACCATATGGCCAGGACGCGTCCACGCCTGCGCGGGCGACGCGAAGGCGATGCTCAGGGTGGCAAGCAATACGGTTGCGATGCGCATGATCACTGGGCCTTACCAAGGCCGTGCGAAGGATTTGTGATGTCTTGTTTGTGCGGGGCGAGCGCAAGCGGATCAAGCGCTATGCGTAGCTCCCGTTTTCGTGGGGCACGCCTTCGGCAGCGCAGAGGGCGCGAAGTTCGTCGACCGCGTGTGCGCGATTGGCGTAGAGTTTCCTGAGCAGGGCGAAGGCGAGCCTGGCGGCCGCTTCGGGCGGAATGCGGCACCAGAATTCGTAGTCGCTGTCGCCCCATACCTCTTGCACAAGCGGCCCCATGTCCTGCGCGTCGAGCATCAAAGCGCCGTCGGGCTCGAGTGTGACGCAAATGGAGCGGAAATTGTCGCCTTCCTGCCGGAAGATTTCTTCGGTGAGGCGCTCGTAAGGCATCGTTTAACGTTCCACGGGACTCAGCTGATAATGTCCTTGAATCGATGCGTGGCCTTCTCGCGACCCCAGACCGTCTTCGTACAGCGCTCGACCAACCGGCGCGTTCCCTTTTTCCGGCAAGTCAGACATCGGGGCGGCCACATCAACGATGCGATTGTCGTACATCGCCAGGGTAACAACGCGCTTCGGAAAATCGCCTCGCGGGCTTTGCGAGATGCGTAACCCTTGAACAACGCCTTCGGTGGTCAGGCAGGTTTCATTCGGCGTCGCAGCGTAGGAAAGGCCGAACCCAACAAGCACAATCGATGCAGCAGCAATGGCCAGACCCCGCCATGATTGTAGCAGGGGCCTCAGCGTGTGAAGGCGATCGCCTCCGCGCCAGCGCTTCTCAAAATCCTCTGTCGGCGCCGCGGCCATTCCAGCTTCGTTGACGGCATCGCGTTCCTCGACGCGCTCGCTCATTTGCGCTGGCCGAAGAGGTCCATCGGGTTCGGGGCCTTGGCGAAGGCGTCTTTGACCTGCCCTTTGAATTTTTCGAACTGCATGACGTTTTCGATGCGGCGATCGAGGAAGGCGTCAATTTGCGCTTCGTCGTCCGTGCCGATCCAGGCGGCCAGGGTGGAGCCGAGGACGCCGGAAAGGATGGTGCGCTTGGTGTACCAGTTGAAGTCGGTGGATTTGTCGCCGAGCGCAATCCAGATCGCGTCGGCGGCGGCCCAGAGGCCCTTGGGGCCGGTGAGGACGTTGGCGGGGCGCCGGCGGCGCGTTTCACGGCGGGCTTGTGCTGATCGAGGACGGCGAGCCAGGCCTTCACCCCTGCCTGCACCTTCTGGCGGACCTTGAGGGCGGCGATGTCGGCCTTTTGCAGGCGCGCGCCGGCGGCTTTCGCCGCGCGCTGGCCGAAGGCTTCCAGCAGGTCGGTTACGCCGTGGGGCGTGGCCAGCAGGACCTGGCCTTCGGTGAGGCCGGCAGCCTTGGCGGCGCGGTCCATGGCGGCCAGCGTCCATCCAGATTCCGGGGCGATTTCAAGCATGGCGTCGAGCAGGCGCTCGCGGAACTGGTCGCTGGGGGCGGTTTCTGGAGCGTCTGTCATGGTTCCATCCTGCGCCAAATCTGGGCCGGGGGGCAGTAGGCAGGTCCGATTTCCTATGATATCGGACCCGCGCTTGCCCTTAATGGTGCAGGAAAAATCACCCGTCGAGCGGGCCAGCGTATCCTCCGGCCTTATGGCCTTTTGGGGAGCGTTTGCTGCCGTTTCGGCGTTTCTGACGTTCTAAACCCTGTCCTGGGGCCGGCCGGGAAACCGATGGAGAGTTTCAAATAGTTCAGATCGTGGTCCGCGATAACAACGTCGATCAGGCGTTGAAGGCGCTGAAAAAGAAGATGCAACGCGAGGGTCTCTTCCGGGAGATGAAGCGCCGCAACCATTTCGAGAAGCCTTCCGAGCGCAAGGCTCGCGAAAAAGCTGAAGCCGTCCGCCGCGCGCGGAAACTGGCTCGCAAACGCGCCCAGCGTGAAGGCCTCCTGCCGAAAACCTAGAGGCATAGGGTTCCGGCCCGGACCCATGCCAATTGACGATCATGACGCCGGCGGCGCTTCGCGCTCCGCCGGCGTCTGCATTTGCGGACAAGCGAAATACGGTATGGGTCTTGCGACGATTGAGGCCATGCGCGTTAACCCAATGAGGCAGCCGACTTGAAGCTTTCGCCGGCCCTTGCCGCCAACGCCAAGGCAACGACGCTGGAGCGTGTCGAGGCGGGCGGGTTCGATGCGATTGTCGTCGGCGCGGGCGCAGCGGGCGGACTTGCGGCGCTGCTGCTAACGGAGGCGGGGCTCAAGACGCTGGTGGTGGATGCGGGCGTGGCGGGCGGCATGCGGCGGCCGTTCACGGCGCCGTTCAGCGCCATGGTGCGTTCGGTCGCGACGCCGGAGATGTTTGCAGCTCTCCCCGCTTCGGTTTCGAATCTTGGACGCAAAGGTCTGCGCGCGGCAGGACTGATGCGACAGCCGATGCAGTCGCGCTGCTTTGCGTGGCAGATGGATCCTTTGCAGTTCGTCGATGATCGCGACAATCCCTATGCGTCGGCGGATGGCGGCGAGTTCACGTGGTTTCGCGTGCGCCAGCCCGGCGGGCGGATGATCGTGCCGGGGCATGGGCGGCAATACTATCGCCTGTCGGCGATGGACTTCCGGCCCGATGACGGGCTGAGCCCGGCCTGGCCGATCCGGCAGGGCGAACTGAACGACTGGTATGCGGCGGTGGAGCGGCGGCTGAATCTGTCGGGCCGGCGCGATGGGGTCGACTGGACGCCCGACAGCGAGATCGCCAATGAGATCGCGCCAACGCCTGCGGAGCAGGAATTGATGGACTTGGTGGCGGCGCGCTGGCCGCAGCAGCGCGCGGTGCTGGGTCGGTTTGCGAAGCCGCTCGATGCGCTGGATCAGGCGGCGGCGACGGGGAAGCTTCATCTTCGCCGTGGCGCGATCGTGCGCGAGATCATCACGGACAAGGGCCGCGCGACCGGCGTGGCGTTTGTCGATGATGCGACGGCGACGACGCGCAAGGTTTCGGCGCCGCTGGTCTTCCTGTGCGCCTCGACGCTGGAATCGACACGCATCCTGATGCTGTCGGGTCTCGGCAGGGCGTCGGGCGCGCTGGGCCGCAACCTTATGGACCACATTGTGATGAGCGGCCATGGACAGGGCGGCGCCCTGCCCGGCGGCAAGGTTGTGCTGGAGAGCGGGCGCAGCGTGTTCCTGCCGCGCTTTGACCGGCGTTGCGGCGGCGCGGGCGAAGGCCAGCGCGGGTTTGGCGTGCAGCTCTATCGCTCGTCGCAGGGGGCCGGATCGTATTTCCAGGCGGTGTCGTTCTCCGAGATGACGCCGCGGGCGGAGAATATCGTCGAGCTCGACATGAGCCGCAAGGATCGGTGGGGCGTGCCGACGCTGCGCATCGCTTGTTCCGCCAATGGCGATGAACTCGCACGTGCAGGACGACAGGCCGATGCGATACGTGAGATTGCGGACGCCGCGAAGGTGAAGCTGGCGGATGTGAACGTTCGGCCCTCGCCGCCCGGCATGGCGATCCATGAGTGCGGGACGGCGCGGATGGGCGATGCGCCGGAGAATTCGGTGCTCGATCCAGCGAATGAGTGCTGGGATGCGCGCGGACTTTATGTGACGGATGCGTCTTCCTTCCCCTCGCAAGGCACGCAGAACCCGACGCTGACCCTGATGGCGCTGACGGCGCGGGCAGTGAACCGTGCAATCAAGAAAGATGGCGCGCATGGCTGACGCGCATGCCATCGTGACGAAGGCGTTTGCCGAGGGCGGGCCGCGCATTGGCTTGGGCTCGGGCGACCTGTTTCTTGATGGGCGCAGCGGCGATGCGGTAAGGCTGATCCAGGCGGCGTGTGACGTGGGGTTCCGCTATTTCGACACAGCACGGCTCTATGGCGACGGACAGGCCGAGCATGTTCTGGGGGCGGCGCTGGCGGGGCGACGCGACAGTGTGGTGATTGCGAGTAAGGCGGGCATCGTTCCATGGAGCATGCAGACCGGCGCGCGCATTGTCGCCAAAGCCGGGAAGATGCTAGGGCTCAAGCCCAATGCGTCGGCGCGCGAAGGCGCGTTTTCGGCGAAAGAGATTTCGCACAGCGTCGAGACGAGCCTGCGCGCCTTGCGGACGGATTATCTCGACGTCCTGCTTTTGCATGAATGCACGCTCGCGGACATCACGTCGGAAGAGACCATCAGTGCGGTCGAACGGCTAGTGCGGGACGGCAAGGTGCGGGCGCATGGCATTGCGACGCAGCATGACCGGACCGCAGAAATCCTCAGAGATGGGCGGGCGCAGCCGGACATTGTGCAGGGCCCGTCCGATGCGATTGGCCAGCAGGTTCGCGATTATGGCGCGCGCGGCGACCGGCTGGTGATCACGCATTCAAGCATCCGACCCGTGCTGGAGGCCTTGCGTGCTGATCCGGCGCTTGTGGCGCGGCTGCGCGCAAGCGGGATCGATGCAAGCGATACGGCGACATTCGCGCCACGGCTGGTCGCCCACGCCGCAGCCAGCAATCCTGGTGGGATCGTGCTGGTCTCGACGCTCAAGCATGAGCGTCTGGGTTCGCTGTTCAATGCCCCGCGCATCGCGGCTGGCGAGATCGGCGCGCTCGACGCTGTGCTGGGCGTGGCGCGGTAGGTCTTGCCCTGCCTTTGAAGCGATCATTCTGGGGGTGGGTCGCTGCCGCCAGCGCGGCTCCGGCGCCTCGTGAGCGACGTGCGATAATTCAGCAAGCGGCTCGCGCGGGAGGCTGTGATGCGGCGTGCTGCCCTGATGCTGGGGCCTGTGCGGTCGAGAATGAAGGCGCGCCGGGGTGGAGATTTGGCGGGGCGGCGTTGAAGCTGTCGCGGCCTTTCCTGGTGATCAGGGCGAGATCGCGCCGGGCCAGCAGATTCGCATTCCGATTCTGATCGAGGTTTCGGAGTACTAGGCGCGCGGCTGGAATGCCGTGTCTGGAATGCGTCGGCGCGCCACCTCCAGCGGACGCAAAGTGCAGGGCAAAGGAGATGTTCCATGTTCCAGATCAGCGCGCTTTCCTCCAAGCGGTTCCGGCATTTCTACGGCAGAGGCGACGCGGAACTCGCGACGGCAGGCGTCATCGTGCGGCTGGCGGATACGAAGCCGGGATATCCGTGCAGAGTGACGCTTCGCGATGCGGCGCCGGGAACGCGGATGCTATTGCTGAACTATGAGCACCAGAGCGCGGCCAGCCCGTTCCGGTCGAGCCACGCGATCTTCGTCACCGACGGGGCGGATGATGTGCGCTTAGCGCCGGGCGAGATACCTGAGCAGATACGCGTGCGCCTGCTGGCCGTGCGCGCGTTCAGCGAGGCCGGCATGTTGCTGGATGCCGACGTGACCGAAGGATCGATTGCTGGCGATGTGTTCACGCGGCTGTTCGCCAATCCGGAGGCGGCGTACCTGCATGTGCACTTCGCAAAGTATGGCTGCTACGCGGCCCGGGTGGACCGCGTATAGCTCAACCCACTTCGTCGAGTTCGTCGCCTTCGCGGACCTTGAGGTCGTACTCGCGGACCTTGCGGTACAGCGTCGAGCGGCCGATGCCGAGGCGACGGGCGACTTCCGACATGTGGCCGGAATAGTGATCGATGGCGAACTGGATCAGGTCGCGTTCGATCGCTTCGAGCGTGCGCAGTTCGCCGGTGGGATCGGTGATCAGCACGGGCTGGTCAGCCGCATCATTTGCGGGCGTGAGCGCGGCGTGGCTGACGGCTGACGGCGCGGTTCCGACCAGGCCAGAGATCTGCGGGAAGTCTTCCGGCTTGAGCGTGCCGCCATCCGACAGCACGACGGCGCGGAACACGGCGTTCTCGAGCTGGCGGACATTGCCCGGCCAGTCATAGTTCATCAGCATCGCTAACGTTTCCGGCGAGACGCCCGGGACAGCCTTGCCCTCTTCCGCATTGAAGCGGCGGATGAAGTGCTCGACCATTGCGGACAGGTCTTCGCGGCGTTCCTTCAGCGAGGGGATCTCGATGGGGAACACGTTGAGGCGATAATAGAGGTCTTCGCGGAAGCGGCCTTCCTTGACCTGCTGGGCGAGGTCGCGGTTGGTGGCCGAGATGATGCGGACGTCGATCTTGGTGGGACGGCGCGAGCCGACGGCGTCGACTTCGCCTTCCTGAAGGACGCGCAACAGCTTGACCTGCATATCAAGCGGCAGTTCGCCGACTTCGTCGAGGAAGAGTGTGCCGCCGTCAGCTTCGACGAACTTGCCGAGCTTCTTTTCATGGGCGCCGGTGAACGAACCCTTCTCGTGGCCAAACAGGATCGACTCGACGAGGTTTTCCGGGATAGCGCCGCAGTTGACCGAGATGAACGGCTTGCCCGAACGCTCTGACGCGCCCTGGATACAGCGGGCGATGACTTCCTTGCCGACGCCCGATTCACCGAGGATGAGGATCGGGATGGATGAGGCGGCGGCGCGCTGGCCAAGACGGACGACGCCGCGCATGGCGGGCGCGCCGGCGATCATGTCCTCGAAGCCCATCTTGCCTTCGGTCTTCTTGGAGAGGCGTTTCACTTCGCCGCGCAGATCCGAGAGCTTGAGCGCGTTGCGAATGGAGATGCCGATACGTTCGGGCGAGGCCGGCTTCACGAAGAAGTCGACGGCGCCGGCGCGCATCGCTTGAACAACTGTGTCGATGCCGCCCGTGGCGGTGAGCACGATGACCGGAAGATCGGGGCGGCGTTCCATGAGGCGCTCGAGCGTATCCATGCCCGAGAGACCCGGCATCACAAGATCGAGAAGGACGACATCAACGCCGTTCTTTGCGTCGGAGGCTTCTTCGAGCGCCTTCTCGCCATTCTCGACGAGGCGCGCGCGGAAGCCCTGCTTCTCGGCGGCGGCCTGCATCAGACGACGCTGGGTAGGATCGTCATCGACGACCAGAACGGTCTTAGCCATGTCACCACACCATCAATGCCGGGAGGCTCTTGGGCGGCCTCCCTGTTCCGCATCAAACTGGCACGAAGGGCTGAAAGTCGGTTTAATCCGGTCCCGCGAATTTCACGCAAGCCCCTGTTTCAGAGGCTTTTTGGCTCAATCTGGCGCGGAAAACGCGCGAAAAGAGACTTTGCTCCGTGCGGTTTAGTTAAACGCGCAACGGCGCGCGCCCTGCTTCCCTTCTCTCCAGACGCCGCCCCTGGGAGGGCGCGCGAGGGAGATCACGCGATGTCGTGGCGGCGCGTATCCGGTGCTTTTCTGGTCCTGACCGGCGCAAGCGCCGCAGCGGGGATGATCATCGTCGGCTTCGCGATCCTTGCCCGCTATCTCAAACTGCCGGATGCGTCTGAAACCCTGAGCGACGCCTCTTCGATGGCCGTGCCGGTGTTTCTGACGGCCGGCTCGATACTGCTGACTGGACGCCTGGTTTTTGGACGATGGAATGACCACGCCGAGATCATCAACGCGGTTGCATTCGGCATTCGCACGGCTGGGACCTTCGTGGCGATGGCGCTTGGCGGCGTGCTGGTCATCATGCTGGCGACGGGTATCGAGGCGGAGGATTCAACCATTGCGGTTGTGCTGGCCGCGGGCGCTTCGATCGGACTTGGACTTGTCGCGGTGAGCATACACATGCGGCGCGACGATGAGCGCCGCTATTCGCGCTGAGGCCCGCCTGAGGCCACGGGGCGGGCAGGCCAGCTGCCCATCGACAGCGTGCGGTCATACATCACCAGTGCGCCGGCGAGCGCCACGTTGATGCAGAAACGCGTGGGGATCTTCACGATGTGTGCGCAGCGCGCCTGCATGGCGGGCGAAAGATCCCTCGCCTCCCCGCCCATGACATAGGCGGCCTGAAGGGGGTGGCGGAAAGTCGGGAGTTCGACCGCATCGTCAGTCAGTTCAACGCCGACGAGCTGGCAGCCGCGCGGAAGTCGCATGTCGTCGATCGTGTCCCAGAGATACCAGGGAACATGCAGGTCTGATTTCGCCGTGTCCGCGTGGTGCAGGACGCGGATCTTCGGCGCGGCCGAGACCGAGAAGGTGAAAGCGGCGCCGAAGGCGTGGGCCGTGCGCTGGAGCGCGCCCAGGTTCATGGGCTTTGACAGCGATTCAACGCCGATTCCGAAATATCCGCGGATGGGCTTCATGCCGCTAGGGTCGATGACACCGCGCGGAAAATGTCAACGGATTTTGGGCGCAGCCTATCTCGGGATATCCTTCAGGAAGTCGATCAGCATGCCATTCACCTGTTGCCATTTCTCCTGCTGGATCCAATGGCCGGCGCCCGGGATAACAGTGACGCTGCGAAGGTCCTTCACGATGGGCTTCATTGCGGCGGTCAGGCTTTCGGCTGTCTGACCGGCGATGACCAGATCAGTCTGGCCCGCGATGAAGATGACGGGCTGGTTGACGGTGGCGCCGGTGAGCTGGGGCGTGATCTCCCAGTTGCGGTTGCTGTTGCGGTAGTAGTTGATGCCGCCCCGGAAACCGGACTCCTTGAACTCGCTGACATAGTAGTCGAGATCTTTCTGCGTGAGCCAAGGAGGCAGCTGCTTCATCTTGCCCATACGCGGAATCCAGCCGATCCCGCCGCCGGCGGAACGGCGCGGATCGGTGATTTCAGGCGCCTCGACCGGCGTCTGGCCTTCGTACAACAGGTAGATCCGGCTCAGGAATTCATACGGCTGGGCGTCGAACTCTTTCTCGGCGACGCCGGGCTCCTGGAAATAGACCGTGTACCAGAAGTTCTCACCGTAACGTGCGCGCGTCGCATCCATCGGACGCACGTTGGGATTGCGGCCGCGATAAGGGACGCTCATCGCGGCGTATCCGTTGAAACGATCCGGGTGCAGCAGCATCGCATTCCAGGAGACAACCGCGCCCCAATCGTGACCCACGAGGGTTGCGGTCTTCTCGCCCATGGCGTCCACGATGGCGACGAGATCGCCTGTCAGGTGCTTGATGTCGTAGTCTTCGACCGGGCCCGGCTTGTCTGATTTTCCATAGCCGCGCATGTCGGGGGCGACGACATGATAGCCGGCGGCGGCGAGCGCCGGGATCTGGTGGCGCCACGAATACCAGGACTCCGGGAAGCCATGGACGAGGATAACCAGCGGGCCCTTGCCCATCTCGGCCACGCGCAATTTGACGCCGTTCGAATCAATCGTGCGGAAGTGCGCCCCCAGTTCTGCAGCCTGCGAGGGCGGCGACTGGGCGCAGGAGGCGGCGGCGAGCGCGGCTGCAGCTAGCATGAGCGCAGCCAGCGAGCGCCTGACGGATTTCACGATCATTGTTTTCCCCATATTCGTGCGAGCGTTTGGCGCTGCGCCGGACAAAGCAGCGCCTACCTACTTCGGAAGCCCCTTCAGGAAGTCGAGCAGCAGGCCGTTCACTTCCTGCCACTTCTCCTGCTGGATCCAATGGCCGGCGCCGGGAATGACGGTGACGCCGCGCAGATCCTTCACGACGGGCTTCATCATCGCACTCAGGCTCTCAACCGTCTGACCGACGATGACGGGGTCATCCTTGCCGGCGATGAAAATCACAGGCTGGTTGACGGTGGCGCCGGTCAGCTGGGGCGTGATCTCCCAGTTGCGGTTGGTGTTGCGGTAATAGTTGATGCCGCCCCGGAAACCGGACTCCTTGAACTCGCTGACATAGTAGTCGAGATCTTTCTGCGTGAGCCAAGCAGGCAGTTGCTTGACCTTGCCCATGCGGGGAATCCAGCCGCCAGCCGAGCGGCGCGGATCGGTGATTTCAGGCGCCTCGACCGGTGTCTGACCCTCATAGAGCAGATAGGCGCGGCTCAGGAATTCATACGGCTGGGCGTCGAACTCTTTCTCGGCGACGCCGGGCTCCTGGAAATAGACCGTGTACCAGAAGTTCTCGCCGTAACGCGCGCGCGTCGCATCCATCGGACGGACGTCCGGGTTGCGGCCACGATAGGGCACGCTCATCGCCGCGTAGGCCGTGAAGCGATCCGGGTGCAGCAGCATCGCGTTCCATGAAACGCCAGCGCCCCAGTCATGACCGACCAGGATTGCTGTCTTCTCGCCCATGGCGTCGACGATGGAGACGAGATCGCCCGTCAGATGCTTGATGTCGTAGTCTTCGACAGGACCCGGACGATCCGACTTGCCATAGCCGCGCATGTCGGGCGCTACGACGTGATAGCCGGCGGCGGCCAAAGCCGGAATCTGGTGACGCCAGGAATACCAGGATTCAGGAAAGCCGTGGACGAGGATAACCAGCGGCCCCTTGCCCATCTCCGCGACGCGCAGTTTGACGCCATGCGAGTCTATGGTGCGGAAGCGCGCGCCCAGCTCTTCGGCGGGCGATGGCGCCTGGGCGCAAGACGCGAGCGCCACGGCGGCGACGATGGCCGCGCCTGCAAGCGCGCGGCGGGTAATGTTCATGGCTGAACGGAGCATTTCAGACCCTCCCCAAACGTCCTCTGTCGAGACGACTTGAGTTTATGGTTTCAGAAGCGCCTTCAAGGCGCAAGTCCCGGCCGGTGGGATGACAGCGGGGATGGCCTCCGCTAATCCAGTCGGCTCGACGATGCCGGAGTTTTGATATCATGAAAGCCGTTCTCTCCAAGGCCCCAGGCCTCCCTGACACGCTGGTGCTGGAGGACGTGCCCTCGCCCACGCCCAAGGCGGGCGAAGTCGTGGTTTCGGTGAAGGCGGTTGGCGTGAACTTCCCGGACTTCCTGATCATCCAGGACATGTACCAGTACAAGCCCGCGCGTCCCTTCTCGCCGGGCGGCGAGATTTCCGGCGTGGTGAAGTCGGTTGGCGAAGGCGTAACCTCGTTCAAGGTCGGCGACAAAGTGTTCGGATCGATCGGCGCAGGGGGGATGGCGGAAGAGGTCGTCATCGGCGCGAACCGGATGAACGCGCTGCCGGACTTCATGCCGTTCGACGAGGCGGCGGCTTTCCTCATGACCTATGGCACATCGCACTATGCGTTGAAGGATCGCGGGCACATCAAGCCGGGCGAGACGCTGCTGGTGCTGGGCGCGGCCGGCGGCGTGGGGCTGGCGGCGGTGGAGCTGGGCGTGGCGATGGGCGCGACGGTGATCGCGGCGGCCTCGAGCCAGGAGAAGGTCGATTTCTGCATGTCGAAGGGCGCGCACAAGGGGCTCGTCTATCCCGAGAACCCGCTGTCGCGTGAGCAGCAGAAGGCGTTCTCGGATCAGATCAAGGAACTGGGCGGCGGCGGCGTTGACGTCATCTATGACGGCGTTGGCGGCGACTATGCTGAGCCGGCCGTGCGGGCGCTGAACTGGGAGGGCCGTTTCCTGGTGATCGGCTTCCCGGCGGGCATACCGAAATTGCCGCTGAACCTTACACTTTTGAAATCCTGCCAGATCGTCGGCGTGTTCTGGGGCGCTTTCGTTGCGCGCGACCCGAAAGGACATGCAGAAAACCTCGCCGACCTGTTCAGGCTCTACAAGGAAGGCAAAATTCGGCCACATGTATCGAACAGGTATCCGCTCGAGCGGGCCGCCGACGCCATCAAGGAGCTGTCGGAACGCCGCGCAAAGGGCAAAGTCGTCGTTACGATCTGAGGCAGTCCGACTACGAGATGATTCTGGGTGGCGCGCGCTGCTCAACAGTTCAACAAGGGGATTTTTCATGTTCCATCGCATCGCCCTGCTCGCGGCAGCCGGCGTACTCGCAACGGCCTGCGCTTCGAGCGCGTCGACAGGTGCAACGGCTGATGCAGGCAGCGCTGTTCCGCTGACGCCAGCGGCGCCGACCACGGTGGTCGTGCAGAACCTCGCCGGCAACACGGCATGGCTGGCGGAAGACAATCTGATCCCGCAAGACCCTGTGCTCGCCCTGGTCAACGCGATCGGCGGCAGTACGGACAATCCACAGGGCGTCGTCATCACTTGCAACGCCGCCAATGGCGGGACCACGGTGAAACTCGGCAAGCAGCCGGCCAACCGCATCGGCCAGAACGCGACCTACCGTATCCGCACGGGCGCATCCGCACAGGAAGTCGAGGGTAAGTTCGCGGCGAACAAGTCAGGCGATGCCGATTTCGTCTTCCCGATCCGCCAGGCCGACCTGTTGGCGCTCAGCAAGCTCGACATGGTGTCGTTCCTCTCTGATACGGGCGAAGTTCAGTGGGCTCTCGTGAAGGATCCAGCCGCCCCAGTTCAGGCGAAATACATCGGCTCGCTGAAGAACATGCCGAAACAGACGGAAGACTTCATGGTGTTCTGCAACCCGAAATAAGCAGGGCGGCCATTCGAAACGACAAGGCCCGGATCGATGATCCGGGCCTTTTCATTCGTGGGCGCGAAGTGCTTGCACAGCTGCACGAGATAATTGCGGGCCTTGGGCGTCTGGACGCGTGCTTGTGACGCTGTGGAGAGAAACGCTTCAATCATTCGTATCAGTTCTGCTTGTCGGGCGTGCGATCATCAGTCCTTGCCGAAGATGTCGCGCGTGGCCTTGGCGAGGATGACGACGACGCGGTCGGTCTCTTCCTTCGTCCAGGGCGTGCGCTTCATGTTCATTGCTTGGCGCAGCGTCTTCCACGCCTCGCGCACTTCATCCGGCGCCATATGCCGCGAGAAGGCGGCGGCCGCGAGATTGATGCGAGCGAGAATGCCTTCGACCTGCGCCGCGTTCTCTTGCAGGAAAGCCCTGCCCGCGTCGGTGATAGTGAAGAGGCGCTTGGAGCCTTCGGTGGCTTCGGCGCTGATGAGGTCCTGCTCCTCGAGCATGGTCAGCGTCGGATAGACGGCGCCGGGGCTTGGCGCGTAGGCGCCGGCGAAGCGTTCTTCGACCGCGCGGATCAGATCGTAGCCATGGCTGGGCTTCTCGGCGATCAGTGCGAGCAGCAACAGGCGCAGGTCGCCATGGCCGAGCGGCCGTCCGCCGCCACGACCGCCAAACCCGCGGCCAAAGCCTTCACCATCCTCCTCAGCACGACCGCCATGGCGCCCGAAGCCGCCACGATGGCCATGACGCCCCACAAATTTCTCGGCGAAAGCCGCCCAGGCGTCCGACCGATGGTCGTGATCATGCGGGTGGTCCCTATGACCATGTCCTGAATGGCGCCTCAATTAATACTCCTTTTTGATCATCTATTCGATGTAGTATTTAGATATATCTAAATTGAAGCGCAAGAGGCGCGGCAAAGAAAAAGGGCGGCTCTTGGAGAGCCGCCCCATCCCTGCTTCGAAGAGAGAATTCTTATTGCGGCGTCGCCGCAGCGGCATCCTCGTTGGCGCGGTTGATGATGTAGGCGCGGATCGATTCAACGTCGTCCGATGAGAGGACCTTGGCGAAGCTCGCCATGCCGCCGGTGGCGTATTTGCCGCCGATGACGACTTCGGCGAACGTGTCCTTGGTCGCCGGCGCAGTGGCCCAGCGCAGGTCGGTGATGATGCCGCCGGACTGGACGCTGTCGCCATGGCAGACCGCGCAGTTGTTGAAGAACAGCTCCCTGCCGCGCTCGATTTGAGCGAGCGAACCGAAATCATCAGCGACGGGGGTCGGATCGGGCGGGAAGGACTCGTCGGTGACGAGTTCGCCTTTGCCGCCAATCTTGAACACCACGACCTTGCCCATTGCAGGCGAGCCGAGCCGCGGCGCGCCATCGCGGAAGCCCGTGCCGCCAGCCAGCGGGAGTGACGAGCCCCACCCTGCGGTGACCGCGATGAATTGTTCGCCGTCAATTTCGTAGCTGACCGGGCCGGAGAGCGCGGGATAGCCCGTGTCGGTTTCCCATTTCGGCGCGCCCGTCGCGGCATCGAAGGCGCGGAATTTTCCGTCGAGCGCGCCCTGGAAGACAAGGCCGCCGCCTGTCGCCAGCACGCCGCCATTCCAGGCATTGGGGTAATCGAAGACCCATTTCGGTTTCTTCGCCACTGGGTCCCACGCGACGAGCTGACCCTTGGAGGCAGCGACCGCAGCGAGGCGCGCGGACATTTCGGTCGGCAATGCGCCGGCGGAGAGGTCGGTGCCCGTATTCCATGCGCCGGGCCGATACTGGAAATTCTCCATCTCGGCGTAGATCGTCGGCAGGGTTTGCGCGGGAATGTAGACAAGGCCGGTATCCGGGCTGAAGGCCATCGGATGCCAGTTATGGCTGCCGAGCGGACCTGGAATCTGGAGCTGCGTCTGCGCTTCTTCATAGCGCGCATTCTGCGCTTCGACCGGGCGGCCGGTGGCGAGATCGACGCCTGAGGCCCAGTTGACGTTGGCCTGATACTTGTCGGCGGAGATCAGCTTACCCGTGGCGCGATCGAGCACGTAGAAGAAGCCGTTCTTTGGCGCCTGCATCAGCACCTTCTTCGTCTCGCCGCCAATTTTGAGGTCAGCCAGAATGATGGGCTGCGTGGCAGTGTAGTCCCACGTCTCGCCGGGCGTGGTCTGGTAGTGCCAGACTTATTCTCCGGTGTCGGGCTTGATGGCGAGAATGGACGAAAGCAGCAGATTGTCATTGCCTGACGGATCGCGCAGGCGCTGGTTCCACGGCGAGCCATTGCCGACGCCGACATAGAAGAGGTCGAGTTCTGGATCGTAGGCCATGCCGTCCCACGACGTGCCGCCGCCGCCGGTTTCGGTCCACTCGCCATTGTCGCCCCAAGAGGCGTTGCCGACTTCGGCGAAGAATTTGTCGGAGGCGGCGTTGTCGGGCTGCTTGTTCGCATTGGGCGTCATGTAGAAGCGCCACGCCATCTCGCCCGACTTCGCGTCATAGGCGGAGATGTAGCCGCGCACGCCCAGTTCGGCGCCGCCATTGCCGATGATGACCTTGCCCTTCACCACGCGCGGCGCGCCCGTGATGGTATAGGGCCGCGACTGGTCGACCGTCACCTGCTCCCACTTCTTCTCGCCGGTCTTGGCGTCGAGCCCGATGAGGCGACCGTCAATCGTCCCGAGATAGATCATGCCTTCCCAGATCGCGACACCGCGATTGACGACATCGCAGCACGCAGCGACGCCGCGCGACCGGTCGATCTTGGGATCGAACGTCCACAGCCTTTCGCCGGTCTTGGCGTTGTAGGCGTAGGCGAGCGACCAGGCGGAGGTGAGATACATCACGCCGTCAACGACGATCGGCGTCGCCTCCATGCCGCGATTGGTGTCGAGGTCGCCCGACCAGGCGATGCCGAGGCTCGTGACGTTGTCGCCGGTAATCTGCTTCAACGGCGAATAGCGTTGTTCGGAATAGGTGCGGCCGTGGCTAAGCCAGACGCCCGGACGCTGGTCGGCGGCAATGATGGCCTCGCCATTGACCTCAGCGGCCGTGATCGGGGCGAGCGGCTTGTTGGCCTCGCCGCACGACGCGATTGCAATCAGCACTGCGCCGACCGCGAAGGCCATCCCGATTTTCATGAACGTCTCCTTCACGCTCTGTCGCCGAGCATGCGGGATTCAACACCTTCGGGAAGTTTTGGCAAAGGGTGATGGAGTGTCTTTGCTGCAAGACGGCAAGGATCAGCTGCCCGTTATTCTGTCGAGATCGGCAAGGAGATCGTCAAACGCGCCCTCGCCCTGTGCGTGTGGCGTCGGCGCCGAGGCGCCACCTGGCATGTGGCCGAGGACGCGACCGATCACGGACAGCAAGTCGCCTTGGTCGATCGGCTTCGAAACGTAGCCCGACATGCCCACGCCAATGAGACGTTCGCGGTCGCCGCTCATGGCGTCGGCGGTCAGCGCAATGACGGGAATATCGCGCCAGGGTTCAGCAGACGCGCGGATGCGGCGTATCGCTTCGACGCCGTCCATGACCGGCATGTGCACGTCGAGCAGCACCAGATCGAATGGTTTGGCCGCGAGGCGGTCCAACGCTTCCTGACCATTGGCGGCTTCGGTGAGCAGCGCGCCTTGCGGCTGCAGGAAGAGGCGGACGACCTGACGGTTGACGGCGTTGTCGTCGGTCAACAGCACGCGCGCGCCGCGCAGGCGGACGACGCCGCGCGGGACCGCTTCGGGATCTGTTGCCGGTTCCGGCTTCGCGGATTGGGCGGCGTCGGCGAGGAAAGTCAAAGTGAAGACCGAACCCCTGCCCGGCGTACTTCTCACGACGATGTCCCCGCCCATGAGACGCGCGAGTTTGCGCGAAATCGTGAGGCCGAGACCGGTGCCGCCGAACTGGCGGGTCGTCGAAGCGTCTGCCTGTGCGAAGGCTTCGAACAGGCGGACAAGGGCCTGCTGATCCATTCCGATGCCGGTATCCGTCACCGTGATGGTTACGCAGCTGCGACCGTCCCGCCCCGGCGTGACGGCGGCGTGGACATCGATGCGGCCGACGCGGGTGAACTTGACGGCGTTGGAAACGAGGTTGGACACGCACTGGCGGACACGAACGGGATCATAGTGGAAGTGCTGCGATGGCGTCAGGTCGCTTGAGAGGGTGAGGGTGACGCCCTTCTCGCGTGCTGCGGTCTGGAACAGCCTGTCAACCTGCTGCAGGGTTTGCAGCAGGCCCGTGTCGGTGGCGGAAACGTCCAGACGCCCGGCTTCGATCTTCGAGAGATCGAGCACGTCGTTGAGGATCGCCATCAGCGTGCCGCCGGACTCGCTGATGATGCTGACCATGTTGCGCGTCGCCTCATCCAGCTGACGCGACTCGAGCGCCTGCGCCATGCCGAGAATGCCATTGAGCGGCGTGCGGATCTCGTGGCTCATATTGGCGAGGAATTCGCTTTTCGCTCGTGTCGCAGCCTCCGCAGCGTCGCGGGCGGCTTCGACTTCCACGAGGCGGCGTGAGCGCTCTTCGGCCAGCAAAGCCTGCGCTGCCTGCACCTTCGCGTTCTGGCGGATGAGGTAGAAGATGAAGGGTGGCGCAACCAGCAGCGTGATCAGCACGACCATGGTGGCGTCGTAGGCCACGCCATCCTTGAACACGTGCTGGCTGAAGACGTAATCGAGCGCGATGGCGGCGATCATGATCAGCAGCGACATCACCGCTGCCTGTCTGAATTGCTTCCGAAGCATCGAGGCCCCACCAAGTGTTCGCGGGGGAAGATGCCCAGAAATGGTAAAGGTTTCGCAGACTTCGCTTTACGCCGCGGCAACGCCGCTCAGCTGCGGGACGCCTCGACGAGTTCGGCCTGCGCCGCACTGATCGCGAGGTCGATCGCGCGCTCCCAATCCTTGAGCGCCGTGGCGCCCGTGGCGCCGTCGGGCATGGCGACAGAGCGCGAAGCGTTGACGACGCCGCCTTCCAACCCGCCCGGTCTTTGGACGAAACCGGCCATCGATTCACGCGCGCCTGCGCCTTGTGCGCCATAGCCGGGCACGAGGAACAGGGCGTCGCCCGAGGTCGCGCGCAGCCGCGCGGCTTCAGCAGGACCCGTGGCGCCAGCGACCATCATCAGGCCGGACCAGCCAGTCTCGGGACCACGCAGGCGCGCGACCATCGGCGCGAGCGCGCGGGCGACGTGGAGATAGAGCGGCTCACCTTGAGGGCCGGCGATCAGCTGCTGCTGGAAATCCTTCGAGCCGGGATTGGAGGTGCGGGCGAGAACGACAACGCCCTTCCCTTCTCGCTCGGCCACGGCGACGAACGGCTCGATCGTGTCGACGCCCATATAGGGGTTCACGGTGATCGCATCGCACGGGCAGGACGACGACGCGCCGAGATAACCTTCGGCGTACCCCTCGGCCGTGGAGCCAATGTCGCCGCGCTTGGCGTCGAGGATCACGATCAGCCCAGCGCGCGTGGCGGCCTGACAAACTTGCTCAAGCGCAGCCATGCCGCGCGCGCCCCAGCGCTCGAACAGACCGGCCTGCGGCTTCACCACAGCTGCGCGGCCGACGCAGCGCTCGACAAGCGCGACGCCCCATTTCGCGGCGGCTTCAGGTCCGGCAGACCCGAACAGGGCTGGCATCATGGCGGCGTGCGGATCGACGCCCACGCATAGCGGGCCCTTATCGCGGACACCGGCGATCAGGCGGTCGGCAAAGCTTGTCTTCACTGGTCTTCACCCACGCGGCACAGAACCTTCACAACCGCGCGCGAGTCACGCAGGCGATCAGCCTCCGCTGTATAGGACGAGGCGCTCAGGGCGTGCGCTTCGCCGCCTGGAGCGACAAGGCCCTGCTCTTCGAGAAAGCTGCGGATCGAGTCGGGCGAGGCCGTGTAAATGCGATTGCGGCGCGGGCTTTCGGCCACGGTGACGCCAACGACGGCGCCGTCCCGGTCGAACACAGGGCCGCCGCTCATCCCTGAGAGCGTTCCTTCGATCCCTTCGGACCTTTCCGTTTCTGACCAGGCCAGCACCGGCTCCTCCATCGCGTAGCGGCCGCGCGTCACAAGGTTGGAGCGGGATTCGAGAACGGAGATCGCCTCGCCCGACCGGCCCTGCGGGAAGCCCACATGGTATCCCGGTTCACCGATTCGCAGCTCGCGATCGAGCGCCAGCGGGAGAGATGTCGGCGCGCGGTCGGTGAGCAGCAGGGCAAGATCGGTGTTCTCCGACGTGCGCACCGCGTCGACGCGCACCATGCGGCCATTGCCGACGGCGAGACCGACGCGTGAGCAGCCGTCGACAACATGGCGCGCAGTGAGCCAGGCGCCGGATCCGTTGATGGCGAAAGCGGTGCCGATGCCATCCTCGGCGTCGCCGACCTGGACCAAAACGCGCTCGTCGAACGGGTCGGAGTCCGGCAGGCGTTCGCCCTCGCTGTCGCTATTTGCATCAGGCGCGGGAATGGCGACATCGTTGTCCGCAATCGCGGGCGTGCGGCCGCGATCGGTATATTCCGGTTCAGTCTGGACTTTCTCGTTGCTGAATCGCCACGGCTCGTCCTTTTCCCCGGAGCCACTGGAAAACAGCGTTCCGACGATGACGATCAACACGACCGCATAGACCACCCAATCGGGGATTCTCATGCACGTCTCCGCGACACCCTTATATTCGGGTGTGGCCACAAACTCACAAGGCCGCCGCCATTACCAAAGCAGCAGCTAGCTTCACCGCCGCGAGCACCAACGCCGCGCCGATCTCGTCCCGCTCGATCCGCTTCGGCAGGTCGCGCAGCAACAGGTCCGCAACCCGAAACGCCAGCAATTGCAGCAGGATCGCCACGACGCCCCAGATCAGCAGGTCGTAGACCGAGTTGGCGGTCGCAAGACAGGCCGCCATCGGAATAGCGAGACCGACAATCACCGCTGCGACACTGATGCCGGCCGAAATATTCCCGGCCTTGATCAGCTGAAGCTCCTTCATGGGGGTCAGCAGCACATGGACGATGCAGCCCGTGATCAGCAATCCGAGCGTCACGCCGCCCTGGATCATGAATTCAGGGAACCCATTCACGAAAGATCGGATGGCGATATCCATACCCAGCCAGCTCCCGTCCTTTGAAGAAGGGGATACACGGTTTGCTGCATGATGCGAGCGGGCTCGGCTGGGAGCCGAAAACGCTACGGACCCCTGCCGCAAAGGCATTCCCCAGACGTCAGAAAAAACCGAACAAATCACTCAATCTCCGTTTGACAACGCAATGTCTTGGGCGCGTCATTTTGTCCTGCGGGCACGAATGACCCGCGAAACATGAGGGAGTGTAAATGAAACGCCCGGTTTCACTTGTTGCGTCCCTTCTACTGGCCTTGGGAATGGCTGCCGCCTGCAGTGGGGCTACAGTTGGCAAGACCGAGGTCGCAGGAGTGTGCAACTCCAAGATGGGTTCGGCGCAAGGCTGCGCTTGCCTGGCCGACGCCCTGGAAAAGAACCTCACGCCCGAGGAATTCACGCGGGTCGCAAAGGGCATAGACGAGAACAAACGTTATTCTTCCGACATGCTGCCCAGCCATCTGAGCAATGACGCAAAGATTGGCGAGGTCTTCGCGGCGGCGACGACGTCCTGCTTCGTCTGACCTTCGCGCGCCTTCGGAGGCAGGTGATCAGACCCCAATCGCCGCCATGATGGCGGCGGCGAGGGCCGCCATCGTCATGACCAGCGTCAGCGCGACAGCGACGACGCGCTGGGTGGAGTTCTTCTTTTTCAGCCCCTCCGGCGCCTTGTCGCGGCGCGGCGCAAGCGTCCAGACGTTTGAGAGGAAGCCAAGCGCCGACACGCCCGCCACGATGGCGGCCGCCCGAGCGTTGGACAGCAGAGCAGCCCCCGTCGCGATGCCCAGCAAAGCCGCCTGAAAGCCCGCCGTCGCCGCAATCACCTTGCGCAGCATGCGGTCAGCCCGGCCATGATCGAGACCATCGAACGCGGAGTTCGCAACGATTACCGCCGCCGTCCAGCCGGACGCAGCCGCACCGCCGGCGCACAGAGCCGCGACCGCGTGCATGATCGAAATCAAATCCATGTCCGCCATCCCCGGCAAATCAGGCAAGCGGCGAGACTGCACGGATTCGCAGCCGGCTGTCGCCACTGGCAAAAAGCCCGGTATGCTTGCTTTCAGGGGGTTGCCACCGTCCCGGCCCGGCCCGAGAACTAGCCAGAACACTCAGGACGGGGACTTTTCATGCATATCGGGGCAATCGCCGCCATGGCGGGTCTTGGCCTTCTTGCTGCGGCCTGCGGAGAACCGGCTCCAGCGCCGGCCGAACCAACCCCCGTGGCAGACCAGCCCGCCACCCCGCCGGCAATTGATGCGTTTGCTTATGCTGTGAATTATGAATGCGAAGGCGGCGGCGTGGTCGATGTTGTTTTCGGCAATGGCGCTTCCAATGACGCTTTGGCGCGCATCGATGGCGGCGCAGCCGAAACCTTGCCGATGAATCCCGACAGCCAGACGGGCATCGAATACAAAAACGCAACCACGACGCTCAAGACGGACGGGTCGTCGGTGACCTGGACCTCAGGCGCAGTCACAAAGACCTGCATGATCAAGACACGCGAACTTCCCGCCCCGACTGTCACGGGCGTTATCCGCACGTTGACCGAGACGGATGCCGGCGCGAGCGTGGACATGAAGGTGGGCGAGAAGATCTCGGTAGCGCTCGTGGGCGTGCCGACGGCTGGCTATGTCTGGGGCGCTTCCGCCCCTCCCGCCTTCATCAAGGCGACCGATGGCCCGGGCGGCGCGACATCGACGGCGCAGTTCACGCCGGGCTTTGCCGGCGGCAGCCATTGGGAAGTCGTGGTGATTGAAGCTGTCGCAGCCGGTGAAGGCGAGATCACCCTGGCCCAGCGCCGCCCATGGGAGACGGCGGCGGAACCGGACGCCAACACGTTCAAGTTCAAACTGAAGGTGAGCTGACCGGCTGCAGCGCTGCGGCATCGGCGCGGGCGATCAGCAAGTCTTCCGACAGGCGCAGGCTGACAAGCTTCTGTTTAGCGTCGAGATTGGCGCGGAAAGAGGCGACGCGAGCATTCCCGCCGGCATCCAGAGTGATGTTAAGCCAGCGCGTGCGCCCTTGCCCGTCCGTTTCGATCCGGGCGATCTCGCCGACGCGCAGGCCGGAAGCATCCAGAACGTCATAGCCGGCAATGTCGGACACTTTCAGGCCGGACATACGGGCCGCGCCATCAGGCCCGGCCATGGCCATGCCGCCGGTCGCAAGGATGGCGCCTGAAACGATGGCCCCCCATGCCTTGTGCAACCGCGTAAACGTCATCGACCAAGATCTCCTGCCAACCCAGTCATCGCGTCAGGAACGGCGGGATGGCATCGGGGTTCCTTTGTGCGCACACATGTCCTTAGATTCCATGGCTTTTCAGGGAGGATGGATGTCGCGGCGCCACAGCCGGGCCGGATGGATCGCGCTGGCGCTCGTAGCGGCGGCCTGCGAACCACGGCCGGAACGTCCCGCCCAAGCCGATATTCTTGCCGCCCGGCAGGCGGGGCTGTCATTCGATGGGCGTCTGAAGCGCGAAATCTTGGACAGGTTGATCCGTGAGGAAGATCCGGTCGCGGTCTATCTCGCCTATGCGGACCACGCGCCCAGCTGGGGCAAGGAGATCAGCGAGGCGGCGAGGTTCGACTTCAGTCGCACCGCGCTTGGCGTCCGCAATCCCGCTAATGCGCCGGATGACTGGGAAAGACGGCAGATGGAGACGTTCAACTTCCTGGCCGACGCTGGTCAGGATCCAGAGACTTTCGAAGCCGCCGAGATCTTGCAGGAGGGCAATGAAACAGTCTTCCGCTGGCTGCGGCCGGTGGTGATGGGCGAGACCTGCATGACCTGCCACGGCGAGGCGGTGAACATCCCGATCAAGCTGCTGATCGCGCAGGAATATCCGCTGGATGAAGGAGCGGGGTATTCCGAGGGACAGCTGGGTGGGGCGTATTCCGTGCGCAAGGTGCTGAGCGTCGATGGCAGGCCGCCGCCGGCCTATGCGACCCGAGACTTGCCGGCGCGCCTTCCCGCCGCTGCGCGCCAGCCGGGTGATGCACAGCTCATCGAGCCGGAGCCACAGGAAGCCCCGCCATGATGCGACATTCCCGCACGGAATCGGGCAGGATTGGTCGGGGCCGCGCCGCCCTCCATATCTTCCTCATGACTGATCTTGCCCGCCATCACGTGGCTACGGGTCTTTCCGATCGCATCGCGCTCGGCATAACGCGGTTTCTCCGTTTCTTCGCCGATACGTTCTTCGCTAAGCGTTATGGACATCGCGCCATCGTGCTGGAGACGGTCGCGGCCGTGCCGGGCATGGTGGGCGGCATGATGCAGCACCTGAAATCGCTGCGCCGCATGCGCAAGGACGATGGCTGGATCAAGGAGCTGCTCGAGGAAGCCGAGAACGAGCGCATGCACCTGATGGCGTTCGTCGCGCTGTTCAAGCCGAACTGGTTCGAGCGCGTGCTGGTGCTTATCGCGCAGGGCGCGTTCTGGAATTTCTATTTCCTGCTCTACCTGTTCGCGCCACGCACCGCGCACCGGACGATTGGCTATTTCGAGGAGGAGGCTGTCTTTTCCTACACGCAGTTTCTGGCGCAGATCGATGCCGGCCATATCGAGAATGTGGCCGCGCCGAAAATCGCGGTCGACTATTGGAAAATGTCCCCAGACGTGCGTCTGCGCGATCTCGTGATCGCCGTGCGCGCTGACGAAACCAAGCATCGTGATGTGAACCACGGCTTCGCCGAAAAACTCGACGCCTCGAAGACACCGGGACGGAAGCTGAAAGACGACGCAGCCGCTCTCCCCGAAAATCCGAAGGAGGAAAAGCGGGCGGCCTAACGGCCGAGCGCCGCCATCGCCTGCCCTGCCGCCGCAACCCCGGTGCAGTACGCGCCATGGGCAGTCGAGAAGCTTTCGATCGAACAGGACTCGCCCGCAAAGAACAAGCGGCTGTCGACAGGCGCTGCAAGCTTCGCGCGATCGCCGTGATGGCCGGGGATCGCGTAGGAGTAGGCGCCCAGCGCGAACTCATCCTTGCGCCATTGCGACAGGCGAACCGGCTTGAGGCGCGATGAGAAGGTGGAGCCCAGCAGGCCGTTGAGTTCGTATTCGGCGAAGTCGACAAAGGCGCGGCCGCCTTCCCGCTCAAGATCGTCGGCGAGCCCGCCGCCGAAATAGGCTTCGATCAGCGGACGGCCATAGGGACGGACGTGATAGGCGGCCGTGCCGACCTCGCGCGGATGGCCGAAGAGGCGGCTATCGCCTTCGAACTCTTCCGCACCGTCGAGCGAGAGGAAGAGCTTGTTGGCGAGGCCGAGCGGAAGGCCGGCGGCGGCTTGCGTCTTCTCGGGCAAGGCTAGAGTAAAACGCACACGCTCCTGCGCCAGCAGAGCGCTGGAGATGGTGACAATCACTGTTCTCGCACTGAGAACGCCGTTTGCCGTTCGCACCGAAATCAGCGTCCCTGAATGATCGATCTCCAAGACCGGGTTGTCGAGCATCATGCGCAGGCCCGAGCCAGCCGCGGCGATCATGGCGCCATAGCCCTCAGCGACACGCCAGTTCACTTCGGTGTCGTGATAGAGCGCAAAGTCGTGCATCGAGACGCGGTCAAGTTCGGCGCCGTTGATAGGTGCTGACGGCGTTGATCAGCGTGTTCCAGCGTCCGCCAGGTTCGAGCAGCGACGAGGCCGGGCGATCGGGCTCATCTTTTACGGCATGCAACCGGGCATAGAAATCGCTCATCGCCTTGCCGAAGTCTGCCTGCTCCTCCAGCGGGATGTCGATCGTGGTCGAGGGGCGCGTCCAGGGCGGCGGCGTGCGATCGATCGTGCGGCCCTGCGCTGCGGCGATATCGGTCCACGGGTTTTCATCGGCCGAGTGCAGCCAGCCGCAACCCATGTCGATCGGGAAATCATCCTCAATCGTCCAGCCGCGCCCACCCAAACGCGGGCGGGCCTCGACGATGAGGTGATCGACGCCTGCCGAGGCGAGACGTAGGCCGGCGCCGACGCCAGCTGCGCCGCCGCCGATGATGAGGACGTCTACCGTGTCTGTCATGGGATATGAGTTAGGCCTTCGCGCCCTTCTTCCCAGCGCCATAAACGGGCGTCGCGGAGGCGGAGGCTTCATCCAGCGGCCAGCGGGCGCGGGCGGCTGTGTCGAGCGGATCGGTAAAACCGCGCGCGAGGCGTTCGGCGCCGGCCAGCGCGATCATCGCGCCATTGTCGGTGCACCAGCGTAGCGGCGGGGCGAAGAAACGGAAGCCGGCGCGATGGGCTTCGGCTTCGAGGCGGGCGCGCAGTGCCTTGTTGGCGGCAACGCCGCCAGCGACGACGAAGGTGCGGCGGTCGGTGTAATCCGCAACCATGCCCATGGCGCGGGCGGAGCGTTTGGCGAGAATGTCGGCGACGGCCAGCTGAAAGCTGGCGCAAATGTCGGCGCGGCGTTTCGGCGTGAGCGGATCTTCTTCCGCGGCGCGGCGCACGGCGGTCTTGAGACCCGAGAAGCTCATGTCGAGACCCGGCCGGTCGAGCAGCGGCCGCGGCAGGTCAACCTTGGCCGGATTGCCGCCGAGGGCCTCGCGCTCGACAGCGGGACCGCCTGCCCCGGAAAGGCCGAGCAATTTGGCGGTCTTGTCAAAGGCCTCGCCCGCCGCGTCATCGATGGTTGAGCCAAGCCGCCGGTATTTGCCGACGCCATCGACATAGACGAACTGGCAGTGGCCGCCCGAGACCAGCAGCAGCAGATAGGGGAATGACACATCGTCCGCGAGGCGCGGGCTTAGGGCGTGACCTTCGAGATGATTCACGGCGATCAGCGGGAGGCCGCGCGCCAGCGCGATGGCTTTCGCGGTAGAGAGGCCCGTCATCACCCCGCCGATCAGGCCAGGACCAGCTGTGGCGGCGACCCCGGACAGGCCAGACCAGCCAACGCCGGCCTCGGCCATTGCCAGCTTGATCAGGGAATCCAATCGCTCGACATGCGCCCGGGCGGCGATTTCCGGCACAACGCCGCCATAAAGAGCGTGCTCTTCCGTCTGGCTGGCGACGTGTTCGGAAAGCACTTCCGCCCGGCCATCGGTCAGGCGCACGACCGCCGCCGCGGTTTCGTCGCAGCTGGTCTCGATCCCCAGGACGGTGACTGCGCCTTGCATCATTGCGGCGGCGCTTGTACGCCGCGAGCGTCCTGGAAGCAAAGACCCGCATGTCAGAAGCGAAAACAGTCCGTATCGGCACGCGCGGCTCTCCCCTCGCCCTGGCGCAGGCCCATTATTTCGCCAACCGCATCACAGAGGCGGCGGGCGGCGGTCTTGCGACCGCGATCCACACCTTCACGACCACGGGCGACAAGATTCTCGACAAGCCGCTGCAGGATGCCGGCGGCAAGGGCCTGTTCACCAAGGAGCTCGATCGCGCCCAGGAACTCGGCGAGATCGACGTGGCGGTGCACTCGCTGAAGGACGTGACAGTCACGCTGGCTGAGCATCTGGTGCTCGCCGCCTTCATGCCGCGCGAAGATCCACGCGACTGCCTGATCGGACCAGCCGCGTCGATCGCGGAACTGCCGCAGGGCGCAATCGTCGGCACGTCGAGCCTGCGTCGGAAATCGCAACTGCTGGCTTGCCGCCCAGACCTGAAGGCCGTGACCTTCCGCGGCAATGTGCAGACGCGCCTGCGCAAGCTGGCCGAAGGCGAGGCGCAGGCGACTATTCTTGCCGCCGCAGGCCTTCGCCGCCTGGGCATGATCGACAAGGCCGCTGGCATCCTGTCGGTCGAGGAAATGCTGCCTGCGGGCGGCCAAGGCATTATCGGCGTGACGCTGCATCGCGAAGCGCCGCAATGGCTGAAGGATGCTGTCGGGAAGACCGACGACACGGATGCACGCCTCGCCGCCATCGCGGAGCGCGCTTTCCTGCGTCGGCTTGATGGTTCGTGCCGCACGCCGATCGCGGCGCATTTCTGGCTGACGCAAGACGGCGCGGAAATGGCGGGCGAGGTGCTAACCGATGAAGGTGACAAGCGCTGGCGCGCTGAGGGGCTGATCGAAGGACGGCCGACCGAGTTCGACGCCGAAGTGCTCGGCGTCGCTCTAGCCGAAGATGTCGCCGCAGAGCGCGCCTATGATCTCGGCGAAGGTCCCAAGCCATGGTCGGATGATGAGGAAGAGGACGCGTGAGCGCCCCCCGGGTCCTTGTCACACGCAGCGAGCCCGGCGCCTTCGAAACCGCGGCAAGACTGACCGCTGCGGGTTATACGCCGCTTGTCGAGCCGGTCTTCGGCATCGAGCCGATCAGAGCGAACCTTCCCGGCTTTGACGCCCTGGCTTTCACCAGCGCCAATGGCGTGCGCCAATTCAGTGTTCTGTCGCCGCGCCGTGATGTTCCTGTCTTCTGCGTGGGCGCGCGCACGGCCGAGGCGACGCAGAACGCAGGCTTTACCAATGTCGCCTCCGCCGATGGCGATGTCGAAGCGCTGGGCGCATTGATCGCGCAAAGCCTGCCGAAAGGAGCGCGTCTGCTGCACGCCGGAAATGAGGAAGCGCGTGGCGATCTGACAGGACGGCTGCTCGGCGCCGGCCTTGCGGCCGAATTTGTCGCCATTTTCCGCGCTATCCCCGCCACGACGCCTGGCCCGGCCCTTCGCGCCCACCTGATTGGAAACCAAGCTTTTGAGGCCGTTCTGATCCACTCCCCGCGCGGAGCCGCCATTCTCGCGGAGTTTGCGAAGGGATCGCACGCGTCGCTGGATATCGCGGCGATTTCCGCCGCCGCCGCCGCGCCGCTCGCCATGATTGCTGGCCGGACGGAGATTGCCAGCCATCCGAACGAACAATCGCTTCTTTCCGCTCTCGCCCGGCTCGTTTCCGGTTGAGAAAAACCCCGACGCTCGCCTATGCTCGCAGCGGGGAACGGGCATGCGAACGCCATGAGGATGGTGGTCGATGACGAAGCGACCTGTCCAGGACGAACCTGAACCCATCGACGCCGAATTCGAACCGGCAAGCGGTCCCGAGCCCAAACGGGCGCGGCGCACGGGCGGCCGTCCGTTGCGCAGCCGTTCGGCGACGCTGCAGGAAACGCTGATCGGCAGCATGCTGGCCGCCGTATTCGGCGCCGTGGTGGCCATCATCGTCAGCAATGCCAGCTCGAACGCGCCCACCGGCACGCTGGCGCGCGAAATCGACAATCTCGAACGCGCCCAGAGCGAACTTGCTGAGCGCGCGAACCAGGCGGCGGCGGACGTCGTCTCGTTGCGGGCTCGGCTGGATGCGCAAGGTGAAAGACTGGACCAGCAGAATGCGACAGAAGCGCTGCTGCGGACCGACCTTGTCGCGCTAACCAACCAGCTGTCGGCGATCAGCGGCGCAAGCGATGGGGCGGCGCCTGGCGATTCAGCAGCCGCCAAATCGCCACTTGGCGTCTTGCTCGGCCGCATCAACCGGCTCGAAGGCATCGTCACGGAAGACAAGACGGCGCCGGAGACAACGCGCGAAGTGCAACGCGCAATCGCGGATCTCGCCAATCAAGTCGCCGCGCTCGATCTCGCCAACACTACACTCGTCACCGCCTTCGACCGCCGCGAAGCGGCGCTCGCCGCGCTGGAAACCGGCATGCAGACAATGGCAACCGACATCAGCGCCATGCGTGGCGGCAAACCCCTGCCCGCGCGGCCAACGGGCGTTGCACAGGTCGCGGCCGCGCCTGCGCCGCTTCTGGCCGCCACCGCCCGCTCGCAGGCGATCCGCGCACTGTCCTCGCTCGAAGCTGCGGCGCGCGGGAACCGACCCTTTGCGCGCGAACATCAGGCGCTCGCCCTCCTGCTCCCCGAGGAGCCGGACCTGATCAACATGGCGGATGCCGCCCGCGCTGGCGTGCCCACACTGTCGCAGCTCCGCTCTGACTTCACCATCGCCGCAGACCGCGCGCTTCGCGTCGCGACGGATGAAAATGATGACGGCTGGAACTGGCTGCGCACCGCCTTCGTCGGCGTCGTCGAGTTTGAAGCGAACCCTGTCGTGGCGGCCTCTCGCGACATCATCCGCAATGCGCGCCGCCAGCTGGATATCGGCGATGTGCAGGGCGCCGCCGAGGCAATCGCCGGCGTCTCAGGAAATGCCAGCGCAGCTTTTCGGACATGGCAGGCGCAAGCGCAACAACGCGCAGCGCTCGATATGAGCCTGAAAATCTTAACTCACGCCTGCTGGAAACTGCGATCGCAAGCGGCAACGCGGGCTAATCGGCCAAACGAAATCACGCTTACATACGGCGTTGTCATCACGCTGGCGCGTATGTGTCCGGCCGCGTGCTTGCCGCGTGCGCCGCGTCTGCCAAGTTCGAACGGAAGCCCCGGATGGGGAAGACATCACCTGGGAGGTTTCCTTGAAACGCAACGCCGCGCTCGTCGCGCTCTGCACAGCCGCGCTCTTCGCCTGCGTCACGACTGCCTTGCCGGCGAGCGCACAGACGCCCGCTGTAAGCGCACAGGCTGACGCCGGGCTGAACACGGCGATCGCCAACCCAGCCCGCTCCCAGACGCATAAGATTCGCGACGCGCATCGTCATCCGGCCGAGACGCTCGCCTTCTTCGGCATCAAGCCGAATATGACGGTGATCGAAATCGCGCCGGGGTCGGGCTACTATGCCGAAATCCTGTCGCCCTACCTGAAAGCCGGCGGCGGAAAATACATCGCGACCGGAAACGCAATCACGAGCCTGGCCGATCAGGCTAAATGGGGCGCGCAGACTTATGTGACGTTCAACGCCACGTCTGGTCCGCTCGCGCCGGCAGGTTCGGCCGACATGGTTGTGACCTTCCGCAACATTCACAACTGGATGTGGCAGCCAAACATGCTCGACAAGGCGATGACCGATTTCGCCGCCGCGCTGAAACCTGGCGGCGTGCTTGGCGTCGAGGAACACCGCGCCGATCCGCGCCCCGAGAAGGTCGAGGGAATGCGGGCGGCTAGCGACGGCTATGTCTCGGAGGCGACCATCGTGGCGGCGGCCAAGAAAGCGGGCCTCGTTCTAGAAGCCAAGTCTGAGATCAATGCCAATCCCAAGGATACCAAGGATCATCCCTTCGGCGTCTGGACGCTGCCGCCCAACTCCACCGCCGCCTCACGCGACGGAGCGACCCCGGCCTGCTTCGATCCCGCCAAATACAAGGCGGTCGGCGAAAGCGACCGTCATACCCTGCGTTTCCGCAAGCCCGCCTGATCGCCCACGGCCTTGACCGAACAAGACAAATTCCGCCCTCGCCTGGGGCTGCGGCCGACCTTGCTTTCTTAACCCCGTCCGGGTTATAGCCCCGCCTCTGGCGGAAACGCCGGACGCTGCCTTAGCTCAGCTGGTAGAGCACCGCATTCGTAATGCGGGGGTCAGGTGTTCAAGTCACCTAGGCAGCACCACAAAATCAAGGCTTTAGCCACTCTCGCCAACTTCGAAAGTCGCTTGGGCATCACCTGGGCATC
>JADKDU010000007.1 GCA_016714495.1 Hyphomonadaceae bacterium
GCTCGCCGTTCAACGGGAGTCGTAAACGCATGAACGCCGGACGCGTTTATTGGGGTCAGATCCTCTGCGTGCTCGCGGCTTTCCTCGCGAGCTTGATCATCACGACACAATGGACGGCCGGCGCACTGGGTTACCAGTCGCAACTCAGGACGCCAGACTTCACCCTGTTTGGCTATCCGCTCTATGCGCCCTGGAAATTCTTCCTCTGGTGGTATGCCTATGACGCCTATGCGCGCTCCATCTTCGAGACCGGCGCGCTCATCTTCCTTGCCGGCGTCATCATCTCGGTCGCGATCGCCTTCGGGTTCTCCCTCTGGCGCGCGCGGGAGGCCAAGGACTCCGCCACCTATGGAAGCGCCCGCTGGGCCACGCCACGCGATGTCCGCAGGCTCGATCTCACCAGCGGTGATGGCGTCGTCCTCGGGGCGCTTGATCGGCAACTTCTCCGACATGACGGCGACGAACATGTACTCGTGATCGCTCCGACCAATACAGGTAAGAGCGTTGGTATATCGCTCCCGACAGGTCTGGTCTGGCGGCATTCCTATCTCGCGCTCGACCTCAAGGGCGAGAACTGGAGTGTGACCTCCGGACTTCGGAAGGCATTCGGCCCCGTCTACCGCTTTGCGCCAACAACGGCCAACACGCATCGCTACAACCCACTCACACAGATCCGTCGCGGTGAGGCGGAGGTCCGTGATGCGCAGGTCCTGGCTGACATGCTGGTCGATCCAGAGGGCGCTCTTCGCGAGCGCAGCCACTGGCAGCTGCGTGCGTTTGAACTGCTTGTCGCAACGATTCTCTGGACGCTCTATGCAGAGAAACGCAAATCGCTCGCACGCGTCGGCGAGTTGCTGACCGATCCGGCCCGCCCTGTGCTCGATCTCTTCGACGAGATGTTGCGTCGCCCCATCAAGGATGGCGCGGCACATCCGGTCGTCGCCGCAGGCGCCCGCCAGCTCCTGGACATGGCTGATGCAGAGCGCTCGGGCGTTGTCTCGACCGCTCTGGGCTTCCTTTCACTCTATCGCGATCCTGTTCTGGCGCGCGCAACAGAGGCCTCCGACTTCTCAATCGAAGAGCTGATAACTGGGCCGAGGCCCGTCTCCCTCTATCTGGTTGTCCCGCCCGAAGAGATGTCACGCCTGAAGGCGCTGCTGCGCCTCATGATCAACCAGATCCTGAAACGCTTGACCGAGATCGCATCGCAGAACACGGACGGACGGCGCGTCCTCCTGATGTTGGATGAGTTTCCCCAGCTGGGCAAACTGGACTTCTTTGAGCACGCCCTCGCCTATATTCGCGGGTACAGGATCAAGGCCTGTCTGGTCGCGCAGTCGCTGAACCAGCTCGTCCAGACTTATGGCGAGAACTCCTCCATTCTCGACAACGCGCATGTCCGCGTCGCGTTCGCCTGCAACGACGAACGCACCGCCCGACGCATCTCCGACATGCTGGGCGTTACCACTGAGACCCGTGCGCAGATGAACTATGCCGGGTCGCGCATGGCGCCGTGGTTGGGACATACCATGGTCTCGCGCCAGGAGGTCCCTCGGCCCTTGCTAACGCCGGGCGAAGTGATGCAGCTCCCGCATGCGGACGCGCTGATCCTGACGGGCGGCGCGCCTCCCATACGCGCCAAGAAAGTGCGCTACTTTTCGGAACCCGTCTTTCAGGCGCGTCTGCTGCCGCCCTACGCGTCGCCCCGCCATTCCCCCAACGGCCTGCCGACAGCTTGGTCGAATCTGTTCGCGCCCGATACGCCGCTCTCCCCTCGCCCTAAACCGACGGCAGCCAAGCGCACATCCGCGCCGACGCATGGCCAAAATCATCAGGCGCTCCAGAACACGTTCGATTTCTCGACCCCCGTATCGGGTGAAGCAGCGCAAACGAACAGCACGGCCTCACAGTCGGCTGCAAACCCGTCCGACGATCTAGGCGCGGCATTCACCGGCCCGACTCTCGCGGGAACGGTTTTCGCGCTCGATCCCGACCATTTCGACACGGATGTCTGATCGTCATGTCACGAGCCAAGATAACCGCCTATATCAACCAGGATCTCGTCGCTGCTATGCGGCGTCTGGCCGTCCAGCAGGATCGCAGTTCGTCTGACGTGCTGGAAGACGCCGTTCATCGCTTCTTCGATGCGACGCGGCGGGAGGGCGAGCATCATGCGCTGATGGCGCGCCTCGACCGGATCATGGCGCGGCTTGCCTTGATCGAGCATGGTCAGGAGACACTGTTCGAACTGACGGCGCACACGACGCGCTTCGTGATGAGCGTCTCGCCCGACATCCCCGAGATGGACAAGGCGGACGTGAATGCGCGCGGATCGGAGCGCTTCCGCAATGTCATCGCGGCGATGGTTGCCAAGCTCCGGACCGGCCGCAGCATCCTGCGCGACCAGTTTGGTCCGACCAGCGCGCCTACCACGGCCGACTCCAGTATGGGAGCGGCTGCCGAATGAGCAACGCATTTCCTCAACACGACGCGTCGCGTGGCCATGATGCCTCCCGCGGCCAGGATGTCTGGCCATGCTCACGACGGCGCTCGGACCATCGATCGCCGCCATGCTGGACGCGCCTGACACGATCGAGGTCATTGCCAATCCGGATGGACGACTGTGGCTTGAACAGGTGGGTAAGGGGCGGATTGCGACTCCGCACCGGCTTGAAGCCTCAGAGACCGAGCGGGTCATTCGGCTTGTCGCAACACTGACCGGCGCCGAGGTCAATCGCGACACTCCTATTGTGTCCGCTGAACTTCCGCCCCGAGGGGAGAGGTTCGAAGGCGTCCTGCCGCCGGTTTCGCGCGCGCCGTGCTTTGCCATCCGGAAACCTGCGGGCCGGGTGTTCACACTAGATGATTACCTGGCTTCCGGCGTTATCACGCCCACGCAGGCCGTCACCCTTCGCGCCGCCGTACGTGACCATGCCAACATTATGGTCGCTGGCGGTACGGGTTCAGGCAAGACAACGCTAGCCAATGCCCTGCTCCATGAGATCGCCCAGCTCGGTGAGCGTGTGGTCATTCTCGAAGATACGCGCGAGCTGCAGTGTGCAGCGGAGGATGTGGTCGCTCTGCGGACGCAGCCCGGATCGGTCTCCCTGTCGGACCTGGTGAGATCCACCCTTCGGCTTCGGCCTGATCGCATTGTGGTCGGCGAAGTGCGGGGTCCTGAAGCCCTCGACCTCCTCAAGGCTTGGAACACGGGTCATCCGGGCGGCATCGCGACGCTTCACGCCAACTCCGCACAGGCGGCCCTGTCCCGGCTGGAACAACTCACCATGGAAGTCTGCGAGACACCGCCCCGGGCGCTGATCGCGGAAGCCATCGATCTGATCGTCTTTGTGGAGCGCGGCGGACCCGCCGGCCGCCGCATCCCGGAAATCCTCGCGCCCAAGGGTCTGCCCCTTCAAGCGCCGGACCCCATCGCACCCCAGCCCGGGGCGCGAGGCGCAAACGCGCTTGTCTCTACCAACAGGAGTGAACCATGAGACTGACCAAGACGCTGCGCGCATTGGTGCGCGCAGCAACCCTCGGCGCCACCGCCGTTCTCGTCAGCGGGGCCGCACACGCAGCCACCGCCGGCGGCGGCATGCCGTGGGAAGGCCCGCTAACGGCGGTGCTGGATTCCATCACCGGCCCGGTCGCGCGGATCGTCGCCATCCTGATCATCGTTGCAACCGGTCTCACGCTCGCGTTCGGCGATGTCGGCCAGGGCTTCAAGAAGCTGCTGCAGATCCTGTTCGGTCTCGCCATCGCATTCGCCGCAGCGAGCTTCTTCCTGCCGCTGGTTGGCGGTGGCGGTGCAGTGATCCCGTAAGGAGAAACTCGCATGCGCGACCCCCGCGATGTTCCAGGATTTGTGGCGCCCGTCCGGCAGGCTTTGACCGCTCCCCTCCTCATGGGCGGCGCACCCCGGTCCTACGCCATTCTCAACGGCACACTGGCGGCCATCGTCGCCTTTGCCGGGGCCCTCCTCCCCGGGGTCCTTCTGGGCATCGCGGGTCATGTGCTCGGTGTCATCCTCGCCCGGCGTGACCCTGATGCGGTCGAAGTGATGAGCCGCGCCATGCGCATTCCCAATCGCCTCGAGACCTGACGCTTCACGCGGATTTTCCCCCAACGGATTTGAACATGTTCTCGCTTGCCCCTTACGCCCACACGCCTAACCGCCTCGAGGATTATCTTCCCTGGGCGATGCTGGTTGCGCCCGGCATTGTCCTCAACAAGGACGGCTCGTTCCAGGCGACAGCCCGATTCCGCGGGCCTGACGTGCGCTCGTCGACGCCAGAAGAGCTGGTCGCGTTCACGGCGCGCGCCAACAATGTGTTCCGGCGCCTGGGGCATGGCTGGGCCGTCTATATCGAGGCGGATCGCCGCGAGATCACGGACTATCCTGATGGCGCGTTCGAGGATGATCTCTCGCGTCTCATAGATTCGGAGCGCGCCGCCCAGTTCGAGCAGGCGGGCGCACAGTTCGAGACGGTCCATCACCTGACCCTGCAGTGGACGCCTCCACCCGATGCACACGCCAAGGCGTCGGCCTTCTTCTTCGAGATCGACCAGAAAAAGCCGGCGTCTGCTCCAGCCCCAAGGCGGACCCGGCAGACGCGGTCAACGGACAAGTTAGCGAACAGGGGCGCGCTCGACCGTCGTGTCGCCCGCGAAGCTGTGGAGACGTTCCAGCGCAGCGTCGCCCAGGCGTTTGGCATGTTCGAGGGCGTCGTCGCCGAGTTCCACAGGCTGAGCGATGACGAGACGCTGTCCTACCTGAAGCGCCAGGTCTCGCCACGAGCAACGAACGTGCGCGCTCCCGCCGGTGCGGCCTTCCTCGACGGTGTCCTCTGCGACGCCCCGCTGGTGGGCGGCATCACGCCGATGCTGGGTAACAGGCATCTGCGCGTTCTTACGATCAAAGGGTTCCCGCCATTCACACATCCAGGAGTCCTTGATGATCTAAGCGCCTCGGCCATGACCTGGCGCTGGATGACGCGGTTCGTCTGCCTCGGTCGCGAGGAGGCCGAACGTGAACTCGTCAAATGGCGCAGGCTTTGGTTCGCCAAGCACAAGTCGATGGGCGCGCTCATCAAGGAGATGCTGACCAAGGAGGCAGCGACATTCGCCAATCCCGACGCCATCGCAAAATCAGAGGAAGTCGACGAAGCACTGCAGGAGCTGGGTTCCGAACTGATCGGGTTCGGGTTCCTGACGTCAACGCTGGTTGTCCTGGGCGAAACGCCCGAGGAAGCCGACGAGAAACTCCGCAATGCCGAGCGCATCATCGCCTCGCGCGGGTTTGTCACCATCGCGGAGAGTCTCAACGCGGTGGAGGCCTGGCTCTCCAGCCTTGCCGGACACGCCTACGCCAATGTGCGCCACCCGATGGTTTCGACCCTCAACCTCGCGCATGTAGCGCCTCTGTCGACGGCGTGGGCGGGCGACGCCCGCAACCGCCATCTCAACGCACCCGCCCTTGCCGTGGCGCGCACGGACGGGTCGACGCCGTTCCGGCTGGATCTTCATGTCGGCGATGTCGGTCACACCATGGTTGTGGGCCCGACTGGCGCCGGCAAGTCAGTGCTGCTCTCTTTCCTTGCTCTGCAGTGGCGTCGTTTTGCCGGCTCCAAAGTCTTCGTGTTCGACAAGGGCGGCTCAGCGCGCGCCGCCCTCCTTGGGATGGGTGGGACCGCGATCGACCTCGGCGGCAATGGCGTTGCCGCCTTCCAGCCGCTGGCCCGTATCGACATTCCGCAAGGCCGCGCTGACGCCCTCAGCTGGGTGATGACTCTTCTCGCTCAGGAGGGTCTGCCGAACACGCCGGAGGTCAAGGAGCCGGTCTGGTCGGCGCTGGGCAGCCTGATGTCTGCCCCGCCCGAGCAGCGGCACCTCACAGGCTTGCGGCTTCTGGTCCAGAACGCCGCCGTACAGGCCGCGCTACTTGCCTATACGCAGGAGGGCGCCATGGGGGGCGTGTTCGACGGCGCCGAAGACAGAGGTGGCTCGGTTTGTCTGAACAGGTTCCGGGGTTTGGCTAAGTGGATTTCCGCCTCGGTTATGCTGCGGCCGGGATTGGCTGCAACGGGTTGAAGTACGCCTCGTCCGGCGTTTGCCGGTCAAGGCTCGAGTGTGGGCGCCCAGCATTGTAGAAGCCGAGATACCGACCGAGCGAGGCGCGCGCCTCCGAGACGCTGGCGTAGGCGCGCAGGTAGACCTCCTCGTACTTGATGGTCCGCCAGAGCCGCTCGACGAAGACGTTGTCCCGCCACGCGCCTCTGCCGTCCATGCTGATGGCGATGCCGGCGGCCTTCAGCACGCCTGTGAACGCCATCGACGTAAACTGGCTGCCCTGGTCGGTGTTGAAGATCGCAGGCCTGCCATGTCGCGCCAGCGCCTCCTCCACCGCCTCGATGCAGAAGCTCGCGTCCATCGTGATCGACAACCGCCAGGACAAAACCCTGCGGCTGAACCAGTCGACGACCGCGGCGAGATAGACGAAGCCGCGCGCCATCGGGATGTAGGTGATGTCCATCGCCCAGACCTGGTTGGGCCGGGTGATGGGCACCTTGCGCAAGAGATAGGGGAAGACCTTGTGCCCTGGCGCAGGCTTCGAGGTGTTCGGCCGACGATAGATCGCCTCGATGCCCATTGTCTTCATCAACGTCGCGACGTGCAAACGCCCCACTTCAAAGCCATCTCGCTTCAACAGCGCCTGAAGCATGCGGCTTCCAGCGAACGGATAGTCGAGGTGCAACTCGTCCATCCGCCGCATCAGGGCAAGGTCGGCATCTGGCGTCGGGCGCGGCAGGTAGTAGACGCTCCCGCGGCTGATCCCGAGCAGACCAGCCTGGCGCGCGACCGATAGCTTGTGCTTCCGGTCGATCATCGCTTTGCGCTCGGCAACAGCCCTGCCTTGTCGAGCGCACCGGACAAAAAATCATTCTCCAGCGCAAACTGACCGATCTTGGCATGAAGCGACTTCACGTCGATCGCCGGCGCCGCCGCCTCCGACTTCTCCCCGCTGTCGAACACGTTGGAAGCACCTTGCAGCAGCTGCTCCCGCCAGGTCGAAATCTGGTTCGGGTGAACGTCGAACTGCTCAGCCAGCTCCGACATCGTCTTCTCACCGCGTATCGCGGCAAGCGCCACTTTCGCCTTGAAAGCCGGGCTGTGGTTCCGGCGGGGTCGTCTGCTCATCGTCGCTCCTGCTCTCGGCCATCATGCCGATCTCAGGCGGAAACTCCACTTAGCCCCGTGTGCAGATTTCCCGAGCCACCTCTGACCGCCTGCGCTTGTCCGATCTTGTCCTGTTCGAGATGGAAGAGATCATGGCGCGGCCGAAAGCGGCAGCGCCTGCCCTGCTTCATCTGTTCGACCGGCTGGAAGAGCAGTTCGATGGCAGCCCCAGCCTGCTGATTCTTGATGAAGCCTGGCTGTTCCTCGATTCCCCGATCTTCGCCGCCCGTATTCGCGAATGGCTCAAGACCCTGCGCAAGAAAAACGTCGCGGTGGTGTTTGCTACCCAGTCGCTGGCGGACATCGCGACCAGCAGCATTGCCCCGGCCCTGATCGAGAGCTGCTCGACCCGGATCTACCTCCCGAATGAGCGCGCGTTCGAACCGCAGCAGCGGCAGGCTTATGAACGGTTCGGACTCAACGAGACCGAGATCGACCTGATCGCCACCGCTCAGCGCAAGCGGCACTATTACTATGCAAGCCCCAGGGCCGCCGCCTGTTCGAACTGGCGCTGGGTCCGGTCGCGCTGGCGTTCTGCACGGCGTCCGACCCCGACGCCCGCGCCACGATCGCCACGCTTGAGCGGCAGGCCTCGTCAACACCGTTCTGGCGCAGGTTCCTGCGCGCGCGCCAGCTCGGCTGGGTGCTCGACGCAATCGATGCGCCAGAACGCAACGCCGCCGAACCCTCTCACCGCACACTGGAGACTGTCTGATGTACCGGTCCGCACTTCTCCGCATGATGCTTGCCTCCATGGCGATGCTCGCCCCGCTACAACCGGCAGCCCAAGCGCAGCTTACCGTCTTGGACCCGTCTAACCTCATCCAGAATGCGCTCAATGCTACCCGCGCGCTGGAGCAGATCCGCAACCAGGTGCTGCAGATCACCAACCAGATCCGCCAGCTGGAGAATGACGCAAGGAACCTCACCAGCCTCGGGCGAACCTTTGCGCCGGAGCTGATGAGCCAGCTTGATCAGTTGGACCAGCTCCTCAATGCGGCGCGTGGGCTAGCGCTCAAGGTAAACGAGACACGGACAGCGCTTGAGACGCTCTACACGGGTGACTATCGCAACACGGATGTCGCAAGCCGCGCCCGATCGGCTGCCCAGCAGATGGACAATGCCCGCTCGGCGCTTCAGTCCTCCCTGCTCCTGCAGGCGCAGACGACCGAACAGCTTCGCAACGACCAGCGCATCCTCAACGCGCTAGCGGATGCAAGCGCAAATGCGACCGGTGCGCTCGCAGCGCAACAGGCCACCAACGAGATCCTGTCTCTTCAAGCCCAACAGGCAATGCGCCTCCAGGCGCTGCTGATCGCGAACACGCGCGCCGAGGCGCTGGAGCGCGCCCGCGAGATGGAAGTGCTCGCTCAGGCGCGCGCCCAGCATGCGCACTTCTTCGGCGGCGCACGATCGGCCCATCCGGACGCCCCGCCCTGGCCTTGAGACCGCTGACCTACGCCATTCATCCTGGCCTTGATGAAGCAGCGTTGATCAATACGCAGCTGACCAGCCTCTACAAGCAGCTGTGCGGCGCACAGTCGCTTCTCACGAACGCGGGAGAGCAGGCACTGGCTCCTTTTGCTTTCGTTTCAAATTTGGCCGGGGCGCTGCTGGCTCTCGAGCTCTTGAAATTCAGCGCTGACCGCGAGGCGGCGACACAGTCGCACTATCTTACGCTTGATCCGTGGCGACCGCCGCACAAATTAGCCCGCCGCGTCTATGGCCGCGCGGCCGACTGCGGGTTTTGTGCTGATCCGGCAAACCTGAGCGTTCTCGCCTCCGGATGGCCGGAATGGCTTGGGTCAGGCGATGACGGCCCCAGTGAAGCAGCTGCGTAATCAGTTCGTCGGTATCGCTACGCATCCATGATCAGCTCGCCATCGAGCGGCTTACAACGGACCGACGGGCAATGGACTTGCCCATTTGATCACCGTTTGCTCTCATTTTCCGCGAGCATGCTACTGTCGAACTGCTTGGTCTCGACGCAGGTAAGTGTCTGCTGGCCTCGCCTCCGCTTTCGTGCGCGCGACACAGCGGCCATCTTTCAATGCCGGCGCAGCAAGCTTCGCAGCGATCTGACGCCCGATTTCATCGGCAGCTCGCCGAAGCGGCGTGTCTGCCAGGTGCGCATACCGCTGAGTTGTGGACGCCTGTCGGTGACCGAGGATCCCGCCGATGAGTGGAAGCCCGATTCCGCCACTCGCGCCAACGCTGGCAAACGTGTGCCTCAGATCATGAATGCGGACATCGCTGATGCCGGCCGCCTTACGGATGCGACGCCACTCCTTCGAGAGTCCATCGAAGTGTCCGTCCGAGCGCGCCGCCGGAAACACCCACTTTGTCTTATCGTGCGCCCATTCGCGCTCGGCCGCCAGCAGGTCGATGGCAGCCCCCGCCAGAGGAATGATCTTTGCGCCGGTCTTGCTGCTCTCGAGCCGGAGCATCCCGAACTCAAAGTCCACTTCGGACCATTTCAGAGCTTCAATTTCGCCGCGACGCGCACCCGTCAGGATCAGGAGCCGGATGATGGTTGCTGCCTTGCCAGCTGTCGGCGAGGGAGCGGGCGTATCAAGCGCTTGACCGAGCTGTCTGATCTCAGCGGCGCTTAGATAGCGGTGCCGCTTCTGGCTTGGAGCCAGTTTGACCCCCAATGCCGGATTCCGCTCAATCAGCCTTTGATCCACTGCGAAGGACAGGATTGACGACAGCAGGCGGATCGTACGGGCAGCTGTGCCTGCACCTCCCTTGACGTTGACGAGGCCCCGCTTCCTCCCCTTCCGCTTGGTGCCGGAATCTCCCTTGGCGATCTGATTGCGGAGGTGCTCGATGTCACTTCGCGTAAGATCGACGACGGGGCGATGTCCAATCAGCGGTTTCAGGTGATGATTGGCCTGCGCCACCTCGTTAGCGATATTCTGCTGGGAGCGAGGTTCGGCGGTCCGTCGATTTGTCGTGACACCCGTTGTCGACCAGATGTCCATGAGCTCGGCAACCGTTGCAGCCGTCCGATGGCGAAGACGTTCCTCCGCTGGATCTTCCCCTAGCCCCGCTTTCCGCAGAACCGCTTTGGCTTCAACCCGGGCCTCGTCCACTGTCGAGGTTCCGTAAACGCCGACGGTGAGTTTCCTGAGCCTCGCCTTGCGACCGCCGCCCACACGATACTGAACGACGAATGTTTTCTTGCCAGAGGGCCTGACGCGAAGTCCGAACATCGGAAGCTCGTCGTCCCAATAGATGCGATCCACCGCTTCGGGCACCACCGTATCGACAGAGCGTTTGGTCAGGCGCACCAGAATCCCCTTTTTTTACGCTACTTCTGCGACTGTAGCCCGAAATTTCTGGGCATCACCTGGGCATCACCGTGCACGGGAATCGGGGGTGATTTGAGGAAACAGGAGGAAACGTAAATTGCCATCGGACCTTCCTCTCTGATGGATTTGCGGACGGTGAGTTGCGCTGCAAACCCTTGTGACATCGGCAGAATTGCCACGCGATGCTACAGCAGGATATGGAAGGTGGCAGGCGCTGATGCATGTCGACTCAGCCGACCGCAGACGCTCTGTCTGGATTCGTAATGCGGGGGTCAGGTGTTCAAGTCACCTAGGCAGCACCATTTTCATCATAACAATCAATGATTTAGGTACAGCGACGCTCTGAACTCGTCCGCGAACTTGCGCCGGAGTAGCACCGGAGTAGCACCGCTCGGCAGAATACTCACAACTAAGTCGGACGTCGCAGGACGTTGCCGCGTGTTGCACCGTGTGGTCGAGAACTCACCCACGACAGTTTGAGCACACGACAGCAGCGCACTGCGGACACGTAGCGTGTCGTGTTTAGGGGATCTACGAGTTCAGCTCTCGCGCTTCATCGCAGACAGCGCATCGTCCAGCGTCGACGTTCTTCGTCGCGCGCTGGCGAAGGCATCAAGGTCTGACCGATGCGGCCCAGCCTCAGCTCGAACTCGTTCTCGTGCGTCGTCATGCTCACAAGAATGCCGGCTCTTGCCGCGGCTTCCAGCGCCTACAACTCACTTGCGAGAATGCGGCACATCCACGGTGCGAGCGACAAAATCCACGGTGGAAAAAGCTATGTGCAGACAGGGCCCAAAGGCCCGCAGCACGGCACGTGCTTTATCTTGCAGCAGCTTCCGATGCGGGGAGGGCGCGGCGGAACGGAGCCCGGGGGGGGACCCCCCCGACAACAAACCCCACGACCACCCCTCGATGCTCGCAGCTTCCGATGCTCGCTATCTTGGCTGGTTCGGCTGGCAACACGTCATCGTGCGCAAGGACCCACTCATTGCGCTCGCAAGCTGATGGACCTGATCGTTGATCACAGCGCCTCCGGCAAGCTCGAAGGGGATGCGCGCAGCGTCGCTCCGTTGCTGGCCCAGATGATAGCTGCTGGCGCCCCTCGAGCGCCGAAGTCCCGCGCCGCGTTGTTCAACGCCCTGCTCGAGGCGCCCACGCCTGAAAGTCTGTTGCTATTCGTGCGCGAACTCGTGCGCACCGGGCCATCCGTTCCCCGCCGCCTGCTGAATCCCATCAACAACTCCTCACGCGCGAAGATCCCGTCGCAGGGGCGTCTTCGACCTACACGTGCATGGCCAGTGCCTCCCGATCATCGGCGGCGTTCGCGACGAGTATGCAACCAGGCCTGATCGCCCGCGTCAGAAATAAGTATACAAATTTCTGACAGGACTTGCTATCCGTGTCAGAAATTTGTACACTTATTTCTGACAGGATTGCTCATGGACACCGCGAAGGATCTCAAGGGCAGCGTACTCGCCCGAATGGACGGCAAGTCCCCGTTCGGGGTCTGGACGCCCGTCGATTTCATCGACCTGGGATCACGCCCGGCCGTCGACCAGGTCCTGCACAGGCTCACCGCCAACGGCGCGATCCGGCGGGTAACCCGCGGCCTCTACGACAAGCCGGCGAAAAACAAGCTTACCGGCAAGGATACCACCCCGGACCCCCGGGCCGTAATCGACGCCCTTGTCAGGCGGGACAGCATCCGCGTGCTCCTCGACGGAATGACGGCGGCGAACGATCTCGGCTTGTCCGACGCGGTCCCGGCGCGGATCGTCGTGCATACCGACTCGCGTCTTCGCACACTGACGCTTGGGCCTCTCACGATCTCCTTCATGAAAACGGCGCCCAGCAAGCTCCAATGGGCCGGCAGGCCGGGCATGCGCGTCGTCCAGGCCCTCAACTGGCTCAAGGACAAGCTGCCGACCGAGCGCGACATCATCGCGAAGGCTGAGGGACTCCGAGCATGGTGAAGCCATCAAGGCTGACCTGAGGGACGGATACAGCATGATGCCCGACTGGATGCGAACATTTCTCCGGCCGCTGGTCGATGATGTCTCATCATCATCGCCGGTCACGCGCCGGGGCCGGACGCGGATGTTGACCTGATGCCAACCAGTTACGATGCCTTCCTCTCCGCCGCCGCCAATGACCGGCGAGACGCCTTTACTGCCGCCGGCGCACAGCTTGGCGCCTCGGCAAGCAACATCGAGAAAGACTTCTGGGTCTGCTGGACGCTCAACGCCCTCTTCAATGGAATCCCCGCCGACGGACCGCGCCTCCTGTTCAAGGGCGGCACGTCGCTATCCAAGGGCTTCGGCCTGATCTCCCGCTTCTCCGAAGACATCGACGTAACCGTTTTTCGGGATGACCTTGTTGAGGGAGCAAGTATCGACGCCCTCACTGCCCTGAGTGGAAAGCAGCGCAAGGCCAAGATCGAACAGATCAAGGCAGCATGCCAACTCCACATCGACGGGAAGCTACGTACCCAGCTGGAAACCCTGCTGTATGCTGCCCTCGACATGGCCGGCATCGCCAGGACCGGTTGCCGAATCGAACTCGACGCTGACGATCCCGACAAGCAAACGCTGCTTGTCTGGTATCCAGCAGTCACGACGGACGGGATCGCATACATTCGTCCGGCGGTAAAAATCGAGTCCGGCGCCAAGTCGGCGCTCGACCCACATACGCCGCTAAAGATCACTCCCTATGTTGCGGCCCAACTTGACGATCTCGACCTCAGCGTCGCCAACGTGACGACCGTCGATGCCGAGCGAACCTTCTGGGACAAGGTGGTGATACTGCATGGCCAGCGCCGCTGGTACGAGCGCCGCGGCGCACTACGCGGCGGCGGACAACGCGTGTCGCGGCACTACTACGATATACATCGCCTGATGCAGGACGGCGTCTCTGCAAAAGCGCTGGCCAACGCCGCGCTTGGCGAGAATTGCATCACGCATGCGCGCATGTTCTTCAACTCGGCAGACCTCGACCTTGCAAGTGCCAAGCGGGGAAGCTTTGCGCTCGCGCCGACGGACGCCATGAAGGAGCCCCTGAAGGCTGACTATGTCGCCATGGCCGGCATGATCTTCGGCGAGGCGCCGGACCTTGATGCCGTCTTGGCGAGTGTTACGAACCTTCAGGAGCAACTCAATATCCTGGCTCAGGACGCCGGCTGAGTGCGGTCGCTCGAACGACCGATGACATAGTCGGCCGCCTTGGACGCCAATCACGCGGCCTGGAAGATTGCGCGATTGTCGGCCTTCAGCACGTCGAGCCACGCGCTAAGATAATCGGCGACGAACGCGGAATCTCAGGGGCCGGTGATAACCCAAGTCACCCAGGCCGCCTACGACAGCGCAACAGGCCGGAGGCTTATGATCCCGCAAGGCGCGCGTCTCATTTGTGACTACAAGTCGAGCCCACGCTACGGCCAAAGCCGCATCGCCATCCTATGGTCCAGAAACATCATGCCCCCCGGAGACGTGATCGCGCTCCAGGAGGCCGCCCTCGATCCGTCTGGACCTGTCGGCGTCTCCGGCGAGGTCGACAATCACTGGCTAGAAGTATTCGGCACCGCAACCCTCGGCACCTTGATCAACATCGGTGTGGCGACGACCGAAGATCCCGCACTTACCTACAACGGCATCGGCGCCGTGAGTCGCGATCCCGTCGATGCTGTCACGGCGGAAGGCGCTCAACGCAGCGCCGGCACCGTCACCATGCTCCGCCATTGGCCGAAAATGCGCGCCATGAGAGACTGCTGCGGGCGATCGAGTGGTCGGGACCGGATGGTGTTGAACAAGCCAGAGCGATGCTTCTCACGCTCACGCCAGCCGAGCGGCGCACCCTCGCGCGACGCGCGGCGGGCATGCCGACCTGGATGGCGGCGGCGGTAAGCGAAGCAGCCTATGCCGGACAGCTTTTTCAGTCTTAGCGCGCGTCGCAAAAGAAGCGATGAGGCTGGTTGGCAAGTAGGCGGTCCGTTGGCGCACCCCCGCCGCGGTCCCGTTTGCCTATAGGGATGGGGCGCCGGGAATTCGCTAGAGAGCGTCCTTCAACCGCGCGGCACGCGCTGCCACAAGATCTGCAAACTGTTGCATCGCGGGCTGGACAGCCGGCGCAAAGTCAGCGCGCTCGGCAGGGGCGCGGCCGATGACAGCATCAGCCAAGGCGGCGCGACGTCGGATAAATGGTTCAGTGAGGCCTGTTTCCTCCGCGAACCTTGCCCACTCGCGCGTCACCAGATCCTCTAGGCGTGCGCGCCTCGCGATCTTCATGGCGAGGTTCGGGCTGAGGTCAGGGTAAGAGACGGTCGACAGCAGATCATACAGTGGCGCGAGCGTGATCTCGTCGCTTTCGTAGAGCAGACTGAAGTTTTTGCCGTGCGCATCCGCGTTTCCGATGATCAGGTTGAAAAGCGCAGCGTCGAGCAATTTGAGGACGTCGCGCGCCGGGCGCGTTGCCGCACGACGGAGAAGGGCAAAGCAGTCGCGGAAGACAGGGCCGCCATCGGCCGCATACTTCTGAGCGGACGTGTATCCCATAGCCTGGCAGAAATCCTCCTGGTGGAGACGCTGGACGCGGCCCTCGCTGTCCGTCTGCCGGTCATAACGTTTGACAAGTAGGAAGGACCGGTCGCGCACGGTGACGATGTCGACATCCGCTGTGTCCAGACCAATCCCCTTGGCCAGCCGCATCGCGAAGGCTTCGTTTTCGGTCGTGTCGGCGAAGCGGGCGATTGGCGGTTTCAGAATGTGGGTCGTCGGCTCGCCGGGCCGGGGCAGGGCCAGGCCAGCGCCTGTCAGAATCAGGGGGACTTTGGCCTGTGCGCCAGCCAGCGACAGTCGCAGTCCCTCCTCCCCGGCGAGCAGAGGGCGAGTCGGAAGCCGGTCCAGAAGGGCGATGAGGGCGTCTTCGGACAATGGCGTTGGAGGCGTGTCGTATGAGGCGGCTGGCGGTGTTTCACCTTCGGGCCAAAGCGATAGGGCGCCGGCAACCTCTCCACCGATCTGCTCCAACAATCGGAATTCGTTCTGTTGCGAGACGCCGAGTGCGCGCGCGACGGCGATACGCTGGCTCTCTTCCGGCAGCAGCCCTTCAAAGAATGGCCGGGTGTCGCGGCGCAGGTAGGGATCGGCGCGGAGAGGCAACGAAACGGAGATCGCTCGTGCGTGAGACGCGGTGCGCCACGATTCAGCATAGGCGAATTCGATATCGCCCTGCCGATCGATGCGGAGCGCGCCGACAGTCTGATCGCCCCACCAGACAGTGAGAACGGCAGTCATCGTTTGGCATCCTCAGGCGTCGTAATGACAAGTTTGCACCCGAGCGCGTCGAGGACGGCGAGCGCTTTGCCGAGGTGAGACGTGCCTTTGCCGCCCTCCAGTTCGACCAGAAATCTAAGTCCGACGCCCGCGGCACCGGCCAGTTGGGGCTGGGTGAGTCCCTGCCGTTTGCGGACCTTTCGAATGATTTCGCCGATCTGCTCAGGTGACATTGTGTATTTCCCGATCGGGAAAGTATCTTCGATTTCTCCCATTGTCGAGCCGAAATATCCCGATCAGGACATTTTCTCTCCGCTTAGACGATAAAGGGTCGGAAATATCCCGATCGGGATATTTTTTACCGGCCTTGAGAACCGATGACCTGCGCTGCGAAGCTCTGCCAAACGCTTCACGGCGTATCGGAAGCTTGCCGCCCACCTCGGAAGACTTGAGCGACGGAGAGCGTCTGGCGGTCACGCTCGGTCCCGCCGCGTGAACGCGGCTCCTTCGGGCGCGACCCTGCGGGCGCTTCGCGCCGCCAGACACTCGACGGCGCTTCCCGCCATGCAGCACCGGATAGACCCGGTGCGCAGGCTCCTTGCAGCCTCACATGGGGTATTTCGTGTCAACGGATGTCAGATCGGCATCGGTTACCTCGCAACATCAGGTCGGAGTCCAAGGCCTGAGCTCGTTCGCCGGACCTGGCCCCAAGACCAGATCAACCTCACATCCGGTCGCTGCGTGGCCGCAGCCAACCAATATCCCGCATTCGACGGGTGTTGAGCTCAGGTAGACGAAGCCATTCTTCATTGCGGCGGGTTAGGCCATGGCTGCAATCGGTTCGTCTGCCTGGATCCGTCAGGCCTGATCCGGTCCTGGGGATTGTCAAATTCGAGTCAGGCTGCCTGCATCACGGCCCCTTCAATGACAACGCCGCTGGTGACGTACTTCCAGAACGCGACCAGGAGCTTTCGCGCCAAAGCGACGATGGCGGTCTTGCGCATCCGGCCACCGTTGCGCTCGACACGGTCTTTGAACCAAAGCGTAAGCGCTGAGTCCGGTTGATGGCGCGTCCACAGCCAGGCGACCTGTATCATCGTCGTGCGTAGCCGGGGATTGCCAGCCTTCGAGACGCCCTGTTCGTGATCGATCGATCCGCTTTTCCACGGCGTCGGCGCCAAGCCAGCATAAGCCGCGACCTGCCTTCTGTTGTCGAAGTGGCGGTACAGCGCTTCAGACCATAGCAGGGTGGCGATCTGGGCCCCGACTCCCTTCAGCTGGCCGAGCATCACGGCAGGAGCTGTCGGGATAGCCTCTTCCTGTTCGAGGAGCAGATCGCGCTCTGCCTCAACCGCCTTGAGTTGGGCGACGATCAGCTCGATGCGATCCAGCTCCCGGCTGATCTGAGCCTTCATACGTTCCGGAAGCGGACGGCCGTCGCCGGTCTGAAGGACTTCGAGCCGGGCGCGACGGTCGCGGAGAAGCGGGTTGTAGTTGAAGACGCCCTGCGTGCAGAGAAGCCCCTTGATCCGGTTGGTATGGCCGATCCGCTCGGTGAGGAGGGCCTTGCGCTCACGGCAGATGCGACGGCGGTCCTCCTGGTTCGGCGTCGGCACGCGGACCATGGAGCACACCCGGGGTTCTCCGCGCTTGTAGGCGAGCAGCGTCCGAACCAGCGTCTCGCCGTCGATGCGATCGGTCTTGGCTTGCCGTCGGCGGCGCGAGGTGAGAATCGATGCTGCGTCAACGACATGGCTCTCCACATGTTCGCTCTCGAGAACGCGGTGGACCCAGAACCCGTCCAGCCCGGCCTCTTGGATGACGATAATCGGAAACTCACGCCCTGTCCGGGCAGTCGCTTTCTGCCTGAGAAGCGTGAGACGAGCCAGTAACGCGCCGGCGTCACCAGCCGGGATAGAATGCTTGGACAGCTTTTCTCCAACGCCGGGCGACAGGGATGTGATCAGCCAAGTTGAGCGGCTGAGTTCCAGCGAGACAAAGATGGCGCCAAGATCGGTACGGATGGCGCCCTGCTCGGGTGAATGATCGTTCCTCATCAGTCATCTCCATAGGGTTGAGTGCGTGAGAGCTGCACTCTGCAGGGAGCCGAGCAGAGCGAGAACCCGCCCCATGGGATCTTCATGTCTGTTGGCCGCCTGACGGTCGGCGTGGACGTGACTGAACCTGAAAGCCGTTTCCGATTTCGTGCGGGACGGGAATTGGTTGCTCAGGTCATTGCAGTGTGCCGGGCGTGATGGATCGCCTCAAGGGACGACGGGGCCCCACGATCTTCCTGGCGGAAGAGCCAAAAAAATCGTGACCCCCATCGCCGCTGCGCGGTCGCGCCTAGGCGCGATCCCTTGACCCGCTCCACCACGCCCGCCCGCCGGTTGTTGAGCGCGCCGTCGACCGACCAGGCATCGATCAGCTGGGCGACGGTTTGGGAGCGGCGCACCTTGTCCCGTTCTTCGGCGGTGTCCTCTCCCAAATGAGCGCGCGCGAGAACATCCTTCGCCTTGGCCCGTGCCTCATCCGCGGTGATCTTGCCGAAGACGCCCAGCGTGTAGCGACGCTGGCGGCTGCCTCTACCACCGCCAACCCGGTACTGGGCGATGAACACCTTGCGCCCGGTCGGATACCGGCCCCTTGTCGACACGAAGCTGATGTCCAACACCTTTGCACGCAGCTTCACAGGGAGAAGTTCAAGCACATTCCCGGTTCTTAAGCCGCTGCAGACCTGAGTTTGCCGGCGGCGATCACGTCCGCGATGGCGTACCGCTCTCGACGTCAGGTGAACCGATCTACGAAGAGGAGGCGATCCGGCTGACCGTCGAAGTGAATCTCTGCGTGCTCCGCCCCAAGCGCGATGCGGGCGTAAACACGTCCCTCCCACTGACCCGAGCAGTGAGGGCGCTAGCTGCTACAGGCCGTCGAGGGCGCTGGCTAGCGGCTCCTCCATACCTTCCAGAGCGTAAGGGTTGAGGAATTGCCGCCGCCAGAAGAAGTCGCGGTCGGTCTGTGTCAGGCTGGCGCTGTCGCACACGCTTTGCCAGTTGAGGCGAATGCAGCGAATCTGCGCTGTCATGATCCCAAGCGCCTGCTCCTCCCGTAGATGAAACGCCGGCGACGCGGCAAGGCAGTGCGCGAGCTGGCTCCGCTTTTCTGTCGCGTGTATCGCGATGGCTTGATTGCGTTCGCGGCTGTTACGCGCCTGCGGGCATATGTCATAAGCCGGCGTCAGCGACAGGCGCTCGCCGTCCCAAAACGCTGCATGGTTGCGCGCATGATCATCGGTGTTGCCGACCAAAACGTTGAACACCATCCGGCTATAGAGCTCCTTCAGCGTGGCGGCCGGGTTGATGAATCGGCTGCGCACAATCTCGGCGAGCGTGTCATACCCGGCATGATGGCCCGAGAGTTCGTGAAGCCCTTCGAGCGTCAGCGCTGAAACGATGCTGCGCCTTGTCCATCCGGCATCCGTCTGTGCGCGGTCGAAGCGTTCGACGAGAAGAGCGTCCTTGCCGCTGGCGCGCTCCATCCGGACCGGCGCAACTTCAAGTCCGGCGAGCTTGGCCAGCGTCATGGCAACGAACTCCCCCTTCACGACGCTGTAGGTATCGTTGCTGGCGGAGAACTTCGCGATGAGCTTGCGGTCCGGCGCCGTTATGAGCGCCTTGGGCCTCGCGCCTCCGATCGAGGAGCCGTGGTTGAGGGCGCGATCAAGATCAGGACTGAGCGGCACGCCGCGTTCCACGCGCTCAGCCGATTCAGAAGCTCCTCCAGCTGTGCCTGTTCGGTCTGGCGCGGCGTGTAGACGGTCGCTGAGGCCTGGAAGTCCAGCGCGCCTATGCGGTCCGAGCCCGACTCGAGCATAAAGGTCAGTTCGTCGAGGTCGGCTGCTTCGGCGTCAGCGCCTCGGCGTCCGGTCAGCCGGTTGATGATGACGCGCCTGCCCCACGCATCGGGAGCGCCATCCCGAAGACAGTTCGCCATGGTGAGCTGACCGATCGGACGGATCGCGCCCCGCCCAGTGGCAGCTCCGGGAGGTAGAGCGGGATCGCGTCCGATCGTTCGAGGTAGGAGCGGCCGTAGTTGAAGGTGTGTATGTCGCCCTCGCGGACAATGCGACCGCCACGACTGGCGTGACCCTTTCGGGTAACCAGACCCAGACAAAGGCCTCGGTTGGCGGCGGTGATCCCTCAGAAGTCATCATTCACCTCCGAGCGCTTCTGGCGCACTGCCTTGGGCAGGAGCGCCAGCTTGTCCTGAAGACGTTCGACCCGGGCGCCGAGGCTCGATCCTTCGACGTCGAAGAGCGGGATGCCGACAAGAACAGCCGCCTCGAAGACCAGCCCGATCTCGACGTAAGGGTCGCCCTTTTCGATCTTGGCGAGGGTCGTGCGCGAAATTCCGACGCGCTCCGCCAGCTCAGTTGTTGTCATCTGCAGACGCGTGCGCGCCTGTCTTACCTGAGCTCCGAGAAGGGTAAGAGCGTGTATCGTGATCTTCGAGTACGTCCGGGGCAGTTTGCGCATTATTTGACCATTTTGGTGATCACGACGGTATTCATGTCCACGATAATGATCATATGAGCTCAGCGCGGCAAGTCAAGCTGAGCGACCATTTTAATGGCCATAAGAACCTCCGCGTTCACTAAAATGGACAACTCGCGCGAAAGCACCAAAATATCTTTGGCAATGGGATCGACGCAGATCTGCCGGCGCCAGACCGCAACCGCACTGCTGGACGTTTGGCGATAGTCGATTTCCCGATCGGGATACTTCGCTGCATTTTGGAGGTGAAACGGCGTGATTCTCCCGATCGGGACATTTTCACTTGACCCTTCAGCCTCTTTGTCGCCCCCGCTAGCCGCGCCTGCCGATCAGGAAGAATTGGTTCAGTCCTTTCTGGCTGATGACCGGTTCCTCATTGTCTCGCCGAACGCGTACAACGGCCTCGGCGTCGGCACGACGCAACTCTACAACAAGCCGGTCGTCTACAATCGGAAGCGCCACGGCGACTTCGAACTCAATGGTCGTCCATTTGAGTTTCGGCGCCGCCGTCCTTTCCCAAGACGGTTAGCGAAGAGTTCCTGCTCGTAGACCTTCTGCACAACCTCGATCGGCTGGCGGAGGATCGCGAGTCGGTTCGTGAACGTGTGCTAGAGCGAGCGCGGGAGTTTGATCGCAGACGCCTAGCAAAAGCGGTCTATGACTACGACTCCTCGCGCGTCCGCAATCTGTTGGCGCCGATACTTGAACGAAGCGCCTAGCGCAGCAGCATGACCCTTCTTCACGAGCTACCGGATTTCAGTGATCTGCTCGCGGTCGTCGGCGACAAGCTGAAGATTGATCCGGGTCTCGTGGAGAAGGACTACTGGATCATGCATTCTCTCTGGGGATTGCAACAACTGAAGTACAAGTTCGAACTCAAGGGTGGTACGTCTCTCTCGAAGGGTCTTGGTCTGATCCATCGATTTTCAGAAGACATCGATATCCGGATCGAACCACCCGCCACTCTGAAGATCGGTAAGAACCACGACAAGGCGCAGCACATCGCCGACCGCTTCGCGTTCTACGATGACCTCGCAAGCAAGATCAGAATCCGTGGCGTCACCTCGGTCGCGAGAGACAAAGCCTTTGATGCCAAAAGCGCGCGAAGCGGCGGCATCAGGCTTACCTATGCCAGCGCTCACCCCCTGCCCGGCGGCCCTGGCCGTTGCCTGTTATGAGCCCGGATACACCCTGGTCGAAGAGCTGCAGACGATTTCAACAAAGTACCGGCAGCAGCAGGCCAGCGGCGGCATGCCGAAGAACGTCGTGCGGCACTACTATGACGTCCGGAAATTCATTTAGGTTGTCCAGGGGATAGACGCCTGACCGAGCCACTCGGGAAGCCTCCCAAGTCCGACGATGCGCGGCTTATTGGACCGCAGCACAGGGAGGCAAGCGCAACTCGTGAGATCCCTGAACCTGCCGATGGAGTCAATCGCGGAACAGCGCACCCCGGCGGGCTCCCAGCCGTGGCTCCGCAAATGATTTGTCGCAGCACCAGCATAAGCCTTGCATTGACACGTACCTTTCGATATTTCGCGAAATATGAAATCGAAGAATGCCGTTATCGCCCTGTCGGCTCTTGCGCACGAAGGACGCCTTGCTGCCTTTCGTTTGCTCGTGAAGGCCGGGCCTGCTGGTCTGCCCGCAGGCGAAATTGCTCAACGATTGAAGACACTCCCCTCATCGCTGTCGTCAAACCTGATGCTGCTTTCCAATGCTGGACTAGTGAAATCAGAGCGCGATGGGCGCTCGATCATCTACCGGGCCAATTTCGACGCGATGGGGCGCCTGCTCGGATTTCTGGTCGAGGATTGCTGCAATGGCGCGCCCGAGGTCTGTGCGCCGCTCGCGCTCACGCTTAGCACCTGCGCCTCAGGGAAATGCCGCTGATGACCGATGATCGCGTCTACAATGTTCTCTTCCTCTGCACGGGAAATTCGGCGAGATCGGTCATTGCCGAGACTTTGCTGAACAAGAGCGGGAGGGGACGTTTCAAGGCTTTCTCCGCAGGCTCGTTTCCAAAGGGAGAGGTCAACCCCTACGCCCTGCGGCTTCTGTCCAATTTGGGCCTTCCAACTGCAGATCTCCGGTCAAAATCCTGGGACGAGTTTGCAAGGCCGGGCGCGCCTCCGCTCGATTTCATCATAACGGTCTGTGATAATGCTGCCGGCGAGATCTGCCCGATCTGGCCTGGCAAGCCGGTGACGGCGCACTGGGGAATTCCGGATCCCGCTGCGGCCGAAGGTACGGACGCCGAGATCGCAACAGCGTTTGCGACTGCAGCCCGCCAATTGCGGGCGCGGATCGACCTGTTCCTCAGCCTGCCACTAGCTTCGATCGACCGCATGACCATCCAGAACCGCATGCGCGACATCCAGACAACGTCGATCAAGTCCGAGACGTCCCATGACTGACCAAGCAAAGCCGGCCATGTCGACGTTCGAGCGCTATCTCACCCTCTGGGTGGCCCTTGCGATCATTGTCGGCATCGCGCTGGGACAACTCGCGCCGGGCGTTTTTGCGGCCATCGCGTCGGCCGAACTGGCCAAGGTCAACTTGCCCGTCGCCGGTCTGATCTGGCTCATGATCATACCGATGCTTATGAAGATCGACTTCCGCGCGTTGGGCGGCGTCGCGAAGCACTGGCGCGGGATCGGCGTCACCCTCTTCGTGAACTGGGCGGTCAAGCCGTTCTCGATGGCTCTGCTTGGCTGGCTTTTCGTCGGCTGGCTGTTCCGGCCCCTGCTTCCCGAGGCGCAGATCGACAGTTACATCGCCGGTCTTATCCTCTTGGGCGCCGCGCCCTGCACGGCGATGGTGTTCGTCTGGAGTAACCTGACGAAGGGCGAGCCACATTTCACGCTGAGCCAGGTCGCACTGAACGACGCCGTCATGGTTGTCGCTTTCGCGCCCATTGTCGGACTGCTGCTTGGAATTTCGGCGATCATCGTGCCCTGGGATACGCTGCTGATCTCGGTCGGCCTCTACATTGTGATCCCGGTCATTCTCTCGCAGCTGGGGCGTATCGCGCTGACGAGAAGCGGACCGGAAGCGCTCGCGCGCACGCTCAGCATCCTCCAGCCCCTTTCAATCTTTGCCTTGCTGGCAACCCTGGTGCTTCTGTTCGCGTTCCAGGGAGAGCAGATCCTGGCGCAGCCCATGATAATCGTGCTGCTGGCCGTACCCATCACCATCCAGACCTATTTTATTTTCTCACTTGGATACCTGCTCAACCGGGCCTCCGGAGAGGCGCACTGCATCGCCGGGCCGTCTGCTCTTATAGGTGCAAGCAATTTCTTCGAGCTGGCCGTGGCGGCTGCGATCAGCCTGTTTGGTCTCACATCCGGGGCCGCACTCGCCACTGTAGTTGGCGTGTTGATAGAAGTTCCGGTCATGCTGACGCTGGTTGCGATCGTGAACCGGTCGAAGGTTTGGTACGAGTCGAGTCGCAGCGTTCAGCAGCAAACCGAAGCGTTAAGTCGCTCGCAGAATCCCGGTGAGACATGAAACGCATCCTCTTCCTTTGCGTCGCCAACTCGGCTCGCAGCCAGATGGCGGAAGGCTCGCGCGCGCCGCCCTGGGCCCGGATGTCGAAGTGCTGAGCGCAGGATCGGAGCCCTCGGTCGTCAACCCTTACGCGATTGAAGCGATGGCGGAACTCGGCATCGACATCGGACATCACCGCTCGAAGTCGGTTGATGAGATCAACCCGGCGTCGCTTGATATGGTCATCACGCTGTGCGCCGAGGAGGTCTGCCCGCTTCTGCCGGGACGTGGGCGCAGGCTGCACTGGGGCATTGCAGATCCCGCCTCGAAAGATCCCTCAATTGCCCCCGACGACATGAGACAGCGCTTCCGGACAGCGCGCGACCAGATCAGGGGGCGGATCGACGTCCTGAAGGAGCTGCTTGGTCTGCCAGACGGGCCGTCGGCCCAGGAATTTCACGCAAGTGTTCGGGTCGCCAGCCTGCCGGAGAGTGTTCGGTTTTACGCCTGGCTCCTGAAGTCCTGGCCCCAAGGAGTGGACGCACCGCTATGCAACCTTCATTCGTCCTGATCTTGGCGTAAACTTCGTGCTCGTCGTCTCTGACGGGAAGGACCTGCATCACGACACGCTTTATCATCTCGGGATCGGCGTCGCCGGCAGAGCGGATGTGGTCGAAGCCTATCATCGGGCTCTTGCGCTGAAGGCGCATGTCGAAAAGCCGCCGCGCACGACCTGGAAAGGTACGCCGCTGCACGAACTCTGGCTCAAGGACCCAGATGGAAACCTGATCGAGATTTATGCCCGTCTGACGGATTTGGAATACGCGGAGAAGCCAGTGGACGAGGCGCCAGAATATCTCGCGCCAAGCACGGCCTCATGAGCAAGGCCTCCAGCTCAACCGACACACCGAACCTCGATGAAGCCTGCTTCCAGTCAATAGACACGACGCAGCTGCTCAACGTCCCGGCCAGTACGCACGCGCCGCGAATTCTCCTGTTGTATGGCTCGGTCCGGAAGCGGTCGTTCAGCCGTCTGGCGTCTGAGGAAGCCGCCCGCATCCTCCAACGGTTTGGCGCGGAGACGCGCACGTTCAATCCGTCGCGCTTACCCCTGCCCGACGATGCGGATTCAGCCCACCCCAAAGTGCAGGAGCTGCGCGACCTCGTGACCTGGTGCGAAGGCATGGTTTGGTGCTCGCCCGAACGCCATGGCGCGATGACTGGCGTCATGAAGGCGCAGATCGACTGGATTCCGCTCTCCCTGGGAGCGGTTCGCCTGACACAGGGCAAGACCCTGGCCGTCATGCAGGTCTCAGGCGGATCTCAAAGTTTCAATGCAGTCAGCCAGCTCCGCATACTGGGACGCTGGATGCGTCTCATCACAATTCCGAACCAGTCATCCGTCCCGAAGGCCTTCTCGGAATTCGACGATCAGGACCGGATGAAGCCCTCACCCTACTATGACCGCATTGTCGATGTGATGGAGGAGCTCATCAAATTCACGCTGCTCACGCGTGATCGCGCCGCCTACCTCGTCGATCGCTACAGCGAACGTAAGGAAGACGCCGAGGCGCTTTCAAAGCGTGTCAATCAGCGATCTATCTGATGAGGCGCCGCCATCGTGGCGCGCCGCTCAACAGTTCACCTGGCCTGAAGTTGCAGACGCGCCCCCGGTTCAAGCTCAAGCGCCTTGAGATGGCCCGCCACGTCCAGCCCCGGCAGCACAGCGTGGGCGTGAATGTTCCGCCCCTCGGGGACGAAGTGCCGTCCCTGCTCGACCGTCGCGAACAAGCCGACAATCACGACGTCCTGTCCTTCCGAAACGAAGTCGCCTCTCTGCGGCAGCGTGTCGAGGCTCCATTCCGCCCGGCGCACACGCCCTTCGATCCTGTAAGCCAGCTTGGCGGGGCCGCCACACCCCGCAGCCCGGGCGCGATCGCTGATCTCTGCGCCCAGCGCATCCAGGCTGGGGATTACTGGCAATATGCTTGGGGCGCGCCATCCTTCGACATTGATCAGCTGAAGCATGTAGGCGCCCTCGCCGCTCGCCGCAGCAATTCTCTGGCGATGGCTGCCAGCGCCATTGGGCCGCGCCAGATGCAGGACCCCATCGGCTATGGTGATCTCGTCACTGCGACCGCCGGCCGCCCCATAGCCGACCGCCTTGGAACCAATCTGCACGTCGGCAAACCGCACATTCGGCCCGAAATCGCCACGCGCGCCGGCGTCGGGATTGGAGAAGCTCCTTATCTCAGCCACGCAGAAGATGGCCTGTGCCGGCGCAGGCGCGGCTGCGCACCCCGCCGCGAGCACCAGAAGTCCGAAACAGACCGTCGCACGCATCATTCCACACCCAGTCGATTGTCGATCATCGCACGAGACCGCAATGTGCAACCTCACCAACTTGATACACGACAAGCTGGATTTGCCCGATGTCTGTTTGATGCGGCGCAAAGCCGTCCTCAGCGCGGAGTCGCTCTAGAATGACCGGTCTTCTTGAATACATAGTCAGCGCGCGCAGGGTCGACGCCTCCGGCAGCGTGGCGACGGCAAAGGCGGCCGAGATTGTTCTCGACACCGGCCTTGCTGGTCGCGCCGACGCCCTCAATCCTGCGGAATTGCTTCTCGCTTCGCTCGCAGCCTGCATGATCAAGGGGGCCGAGCGCGTAGCGCCCATGCTCAATTTTGAACTTCGCGGCATGTCGGTCCGGCTGCACGCCGTCAGAATTGATGCGCCGCCTTCGATCAAGACGATCGACTATGAAATCGTGATTGAGTCTGACGAACCCGAACGGCGCCTTGAATTGCTGCATACGAACATCCGCAAATACGGCACCATCTCCAATACGCTCGCGTCTGCTGTTCACCTCAACGGTTCGATTCGACGCTCGGATGCTGAAGCATAAGTGAATTTGCCCGGCGACGACGACGCAGTGCATCAGCGCGATCTGGCCCGGTGTCCCGCCGAAGCCGAGGCTGCCGACCTTTGAGGAGACAGCCGCCAGCTCGCGACGGGACTCCAGCGTTCGCACAGGGCGGCGCGCTGTTCGTTCTCGACGAGCCAACGACAGGGCCTGCACCCGTCGGACGTGGAGCGCTTGCTCCGTCAGCTCAATGCGCTTGTGAACGCAGGAAATACCGTGATCGTCGTAGAGCACGACATACGTGTCGCTGCGGCGAGCGATTGGCTTGTTGATGTCGGGCTGGGCGCCGGAGACGACGGGGGCAGAATTGTCGCAAGCGGATTGCCCGCCGACGCCGCCAAGACGAAGGCAAGTCGAACTGCGCCCTACCTCAGGCGAGCCCTACCTTGAGCGATCACGCTCTCGCAGCGCGTTATGGATGGCGGCAACCGCGATGGTCGCCTGACTACATGCATATCTGCGCAATGACCGTACCGCTACGGCGGTCGCGCCGCTTTCGCCGCGGGGCCGCCCGTTAGCGCCGGTCTCAATGCCGATCGAATGGAGCCAGGTGCGAAAGGGTCTTGATCCAATGCGTTACACGGTATTCTCGGCGCCACAGATCCTGCAACGCAACAAGCCGTGGGAAAACTATTGCGACGGGGAGCGTCCTTTCCATGCAGCAGCCGAACGACTGCTCGCCGGCCGAAAGTAAGCTTGGCGGGCGGGTGCAACTCGGACGCAGCTAGCTGCCGATCGGCGCCAATCCCGCAATAGGGCAGGCTGCTGCGTGTTCCTGCCCTGCGGATGGAGCGCTGGGGCGAGCCGACTGGTCAGACCGCACATCCGGACCGCGCATCGCCTGCCGCAACCGCAGGAAAGGAGACTCATGCTTTGAATGCCGGCGCGATCGACTTTTTCAACAGCCTGCCAGGCTCATACGGACATGATCGGAGTGAACTGGCCCGCGTATTCGGTCGACTCGTTCAGCAACACATCCCCTTGCTGAACCCAGCAATGCGCACCGAACGGCTGCGCCTGAACGCCAAAAACCCATGCCGGAAACAGGTGGCGTCGTGCGAGGAATTCGATGAGCGCAAGGCCATCGTATAAGCACAAATATCCACGCGGGTACCACGGTCGCAGTTTGCGATAGATCGCCGTGTGTCGCCTCAAAGCATCACGACAATCAGACCCAACCTCGGCCGTGGCTTTACGAAAGCGGACGCTACGAACTACGTCGTAGATGTGGCGCCTCATAAGAAGGCGTGAAGCGCGATGGGAGGCCAGAAAGAAATCCAGGACATCGCCGACGCCGATTCGCACATCGGTGCGAAGCTCACGTTGTATTCCGAAGGCGCGCTGGTCGTCGGGATGAAAGATGTTCGATCTTGGGCGCACGAGTGACTGAAATGCCAGCACGCCCTCACTGGCGTCTCCTTCGTCTTCGACGAGATGAGCATCCAGCAGATCCTGACGATGCGTTTTGAAGGCTTCGACTATTGCGGCTTTCAAGTCGGGCGCGTCGCGACTGGCCGCACCTATTGCGAGTGAAATTGCGCTGTAGTCATCGCGTTTCAGGTCCAGGAAAATGCCCTGCCCTTCTGTGACGCAAAAGAACACCTCGTCGGCGAGCGCCAGTTTCTCAATTGGAGTGTTTGTCGATGCGGGTAGCTCGGCCATGCCCGGATCTTAGACTGCCCCTACATTCGGATCGTCGTCGTTCTGATGAAGAAAATGCCCGCCCTCAACTCAATCGTCGGTATCCGAGAGCTGCCGCATGGCCAGGGCAAAATGCTTCTCGACGGTCTTGATGCTCACATCCAGGCGACGCGAGATCTGCGCGTAGGTTAGGTCCTCCACGCGATGCAATAGAAAGACCTCGCGGCGCTTAGGAGGCATCGCATCGATAGCCGCCATGACCCGCTTTAATCGCTGGGCGCCAATTACATGCCGTTCGGGATCGGCGACCGCGTCCACAACGTTATCCCCCGCTTCGTCGGACGTGAACGTGAGGCGACTGGCCTTCCGTCTGGACCGATCGATGGTCAGGCAACGGACAACGTGGCGAAGCAAATTGTCAAGCTTGGGTATATGTTCGGCCTGAGACCGCTCAACGATCTTCACAAAGGCGTCCTGGTAAAGGTCTTCGACGTCCTGCGGCCCCACCCTTTTGCCGATGTCGCGCAGCTTGGCGTCACGCCGCCGGAAGGCTTCGTCCACCGCGCGTAGTCTTGCTCCGTCATCCTTCAAATAGCGCCCCTAACCCATCGCCGCCTCGCTCGCTTTCCGGCCAGCTCAGGGACAGGGAAAGCGGCTTCGTTGTCGACTATACTCCGTCGCAATATACTCTACAACGCATCCGCGTCGCTGGCATGCGCCTCCGCGACATCTTTGCAGCGAACCTGCGACTCGCGCGCAACGCAGCCAACCTGTCTCAGGACGAGTTGTCGGATCTTGCAGGAATAGATAGGTGGGTTACGTCAGCGACTTGTATTCCAATCACAGCGTGCCAATCGACGTTGTTGAGAATCTAGCCTGAGCTTTGAACATAGCAGCGGACAGGTTGCTTCGATCAGATGGATTGCTGCTCATTTTTGAGCGTGTCGATTTTATGTCGAGTATACTCCGTGGTTGTATAGTCGACTTGGCGATCCGTTTCGCGGATGGAGATCCGCGAGATTTTTGCATCAAATTTGCGTCGGGCTCGACACAACGCGGGCCTCTCCCAAGAGGATCTCGCTTTCAAGCCGATCTGGACCGCACGTATATCAGCTCTTTGGCGCGGGGCCTTTACTCGGTTTCGATTGATGTCATTGCGCGGCTGGCAGAGGTGCTTTCCGTTGACCCGTCGGACTTACTTCTCAAATCTAAGAAGGCGCGCGCCCGTGGCAACGCTGGCAAGTAACCGATCAATTGCCTGCTAGCGCTGAACTAGTGGTAAGCAGATCCTCCTCCTTTGTGCTCGCGATTTTGCCATCCAGAAGCGCCGCGAGAATTTCGATTGCTCGTTCCCGATTTTCCACCTGCAGGCGTACGGTTACGCGGCGCTCAAGCAAGCTCGGCTGAGCCATCCGGAGCTTTCTGTCGAAGTACCGGTTGAAGTCCTCAACGACCTCCTGAACCGTCGCATCCTCATATGTTACGACCCGCATCCGCCATTCGGACACCTGCGAGGGCGGGATTGACGCGGGGGCGGAGCTGTCGCGGCCGCGCCCATGGATGCAGGTATCTCCAGCAGCTGGCCGGCGCTGAGATCGGCGATGACCGTATCTCCTGCCGCGGTCACACGGCAGAGCTGGACCTGCCCCTCACTGACGGCGACCTGAAGAACCCCGTCCCTTTGGCGGACATTGAAAGACGTGCCCACCGCGCGCACCTCGAGATCGCCAACGCGAACAACGAAAGGCTTGTCAGGATCGGGCTTCACAGAGAACGCGGCTTCTCCATCCAAGAGCGTCACCCGACGCTCCGTCTCCGTGAACTTGTAGCTGACGGTTGATGCAACGTTGACCGCGATCACGCTGCCATCTGGCATCGATTGCGACTTCTGTTGTCCCTCGGCTGTAACGATTGGCGTGTCGGCCGGAGCAAACAGCAGGTTCGCGCTCGCGAACACGCCTATCACCAGCACGACGGCCGCTGCGGCAAAAGGAAGGAAACGCGACAACGGTCTTTTGGACGGCGCCGGTTCGCGACCTTTGAGAACTGCGAGATCGTCCCAGAGTTCGCGCATTGCATTGAGCGCCTGCAAATTGCGGGGGTCAGCTTTCCAGGCCTCGAACTCAGCTCGCTGCTCGACGAGCATTACCCCTGCCCGCTCGGCAGCGAACCATCTGGCGGCCTGATCCTGGCGACTGAGCTTCGTCGCGTCGGAGGACATCTCATGTCTCCAGCATGCCGCAGCCCAGCTGCCGGCTGATTGCTGAGTCACATATGACGGAATCCAAAGCCAGAAAATTCAATCCAGACGGATTTCGAGAAAAACATATTTTCCATCGGAAGCAGGTAGGGAATTTGACCGGTCGTGCGGCTATCATTGAATCTATCCCGCTTGCGTCATCGGAATGGCGACGAAATAGGTCGCCCCGCGAACTTACCTTCCCGGGTCGGCACGCAGGTATCCTGCTATCGGGCGGGCCGGGTTCCTGTTGCCGCTCGGGAAGGCTTTAGGATGGATCGCTTCGTTGCTTTCTTCTGGAACGTTGAGGACGGAGCAGCGGCCGCACAGGTCAACGCCTGGAGCGAACAGCTCCTCCGCCAGCAGGACGCTTGGCTAATCGCGTTGAGTTGTCCCGGCCTTGTGTTGCTTGCCCGGCCGAGGTCGAATGGCTCGCTGCCAATCACCGTCAGTGACGATAGTGATCTGGCCATCGTGGGATCTCTCTATCCCCGACGCCGCTCTGAGGAGGCGTCGAAGTCGACGCTTGGGCCTGCCGAGGCTGCTCAGATCCTCGACAGCGGCGGAGGCGCCTTGCTGGGCAAGTACTGGGGCAGCTTCGTCGCGCTTTGGCGCAATAAGGAGACTGGCGCTGTCTCCGTGGTGCGCGACCCATGTGGGTCTAACCCCTGTTTCAGGCTGCGTACGCCACGCATCAGCATCCTATGCTCATACCTCGTAGATGCAGCCGATCTCCCTGGCGTCCGGTTGTGCGTCAACTGGAAGACGGTCGCCGCATTTCTGGTCCATGATTACTTCATCACCGAGCACACTGGCTTCAACGAGGTCGCGGAAATCCTTCCTGGATGGCGTTGGCAGCTTCACGCAGATGGACAGGAAACCAAGGATTGGCTTTGGAACCCCGTCGAGATTGCCGCCCAACCTTGCAGACTTCGCGATGCAGCCGCCATTCGACGGGATCGAGCCGGTCCTGGGCGTCGAGCGGGGCGACCAGCATGTAGCCCTGAGTGTCGTCGCCTTCGGGGAAGCCCGGGTTCCGGGCGAGCCTGAGAATGATCTGATAAAGCGCCATCACCGCCTCTTTCTCAGAAGACTTGATAACATCGGGCCGCCCGCCGGGTCTGATCCAGGTCAAAGCCATGCAGCCGCGCTGCGGGTTTATGGGCCGCTCAACAGCGAGAAAGCTTGTGTTGCCACCCTCGGCGCGGCGCCCCCCGGAGGACTATCCGTCTGCTGGCGCGGAAGCGGGCGACTCGCTAGGGTTGCGCGATGTATTTCTCTTGCCCGGTGCGCTGTTGAAGGACGTGATTTCAGACAACCGATTCCTGGTGGTCCCGGAGACAATGGTCGATGGTCTCATCGTCATTGATACAAACGGCATCATTCACTACGTGAATCCGGCCTGCGTGAATCTGTTCGGCTATCCTCAAGAAGCGCTTGTTGGCCGCAATGTGAAGATGCTCATGCCTTCCCCCTTCCAGGAGGAACATGACGGCTATCTGGCCCGCCATCGCGAAACCGGCATCAGGCGAATCATCGGCATCGGCCGCGAGCTCCAGGGCCTCAAGTCCGATGGAACGGTCTTCCCGATGTACCTGTCAGTCGGCGAGGCGCGCGCGGGAGGTGAGCTGATCTTTGTCGGCATCATCTACGATCTGACCGAGAAGAAGCGCGCAGAAGAGATCATCCTGCACCACCAGAAGATGGATGCGATTGGTCAGCTGTCCGGCGGCATCGCGCATGACTTCAACAATATCCTGAGCGTGATCGGCGGAAACCTCGAGATGATCGCTTCCGGCGATCTTCCGCCTGCGGCGCGGCGGGCGGTGGCGCGCGCCGAAGACGCTGTGAAACGCGCCGCGCGAATCACCCAGAGGCTTCTGGCCTTCGCCCGCCGCCAGCCCCTCCGCGAGCAGACCGTCGCCCTCAATGCTGTACTCGAAGGCATGTCCGACATCCTCCAGCGCACCATCGGCGGGACTATCGATGTACGCATGCACCTCGCGCCTGATGTCGGCGAGGTCATGACCGATATCGACCAGCTCGAAACGGCGATTTTCAATCTCGCCGTCAACGCCCGTGACGCCATGCCGAATGGGGGAACGCTAACGATTGAAACCGAGGGGGTGAGGTTCGACGACGGCGCACAGACAGCGCAGGAGGCCCCGCCGGGCGAGTACATCCGCGTTTCGGTCTCCGATACCGGGGTCGGCATGTCGCCCGAGGTCTGCGCACGGGCGATCGAGCCCTTTTTCACGACCAAGGACGTCGGCTCCGGAACAGGTCTCGGATTGAGCATGGTCTATGGTTTCATGAAGCAGATCGGCGGCCACGCGCGCCTTTACAGCGAGATCGGTCACGGGACGCGGGTCAGTCTCTTCTTCCCACGCCACTTCGCGCAGGGGTCGAGGGATACCCGCGAAAACGATCAGGTCGCGCCGACTGGCTCGAATGAAACTATCCTTGTCGTCGAGGATGATCCTGATGTGCGGCTCATCACCGTGTCACGGCTCGAATCCCTCGGCTACCGGGTCAGGATCGCCGTTGACGGGCAAAGCGCCCTCGCAGTGGTTCGAACGCATCAGGACATCGACTTGGCGCTGATCGATGTGGTCATGCCAGGAGGCATGGACGGCCACGCACTTGCTGACGAGATCGAGAAGATTGCGCCGCGCCTGAAGCTGATCCTGACTTCAGGATATTCACCTCGAATGGCGTCTGCCGGAGCGCAGTCGAACCGCCCGTTCCTCGCCAAGCCTGCGACACGGGCGCAGATGGCGCAATTGGTCAGGACTGTTCTGGACGCGGACCCAGACTAGCGCCCGTCCGGGCCGAGCCGCTAAACATTGGCGGTCAGGACATATCCCTCCCCGCGCGCGATTAGGACCAGCTGCGGTGCGTTGGCAGGGCGCAACCCAGATCCAGGCAGGATTCACCAACCGCCCCCTCAAGCCAACAATCATCGGCAGCTGGCGCTCAGAGGCCCGACAAGCGTGGTTGAAGACCAAACTCCACAATAACCTGGCTGGCCAGGCGATATCTTGGCGCCCCAGATTCGTAGACATAGACAAGGCCGCCGCATGCCAGTCTCACCATATAGACAACGCCAGCCCGTCCAGACATAGCCGGACTTTCGCTGAACTGCAGCGCCGCCCTTGCCGCATCGACCATGGCGACGTCGACCTCCTGCTCCGAAGGCCGTGCGTCAATGCTGAAGTCGCTTGGATTGGCGTCGTATTCGGCGATAGCAGGCCCGCCGGGTCCGAGCGTGACGGCGCCGATCTGTTCAATGAAACCGCGCTCGCACGACGTGCTTGACCCGTTGGCCTCGAGGCGCGTGTTCGCACGGGTATCGATAGACGCGCAGCCGATCAGCACTGTTCCTAGCGCAGCCAGCGCGGAAGCCCCGCGAAGGCGCCTCCAAAATGATCGATCCACGTACGCTACCTTCTGCTCCCTAGCCGCGTCGGAAAGACTGATGCTGAACGGCTATTCACGCCTTTCCGGGCCTGCCGTCATGTGCAGCGCGCCAGTGTCGGGCGCGGTCTCCCAGACGGGTAGCCCCGCCGCGCGCCACGCTTGTATTCCGCCAGCAAGGTGCGAACGAATGCTCGCGCCTCCACGCCGGCACATGTCGTACGCTGCGGCCGAGCGTTTTCCCGATCCGCAACACAGAACGATCGGCCTGCCGCCAACGGGCAGCTTGCTGGGATCAAACGTCGACAACGGAAACAATAACGCTCCAGGGATGCGCGCAGCTGCATACTCGCCGGGCTCGCGAACGTCGATCAGAACGATCGTCCCGTTCTCCAGCCCTTCCCTGACCGCCTCAGGCGTCTCTTCGCGTATGTCAGCAAGCATTGTCACGCAGACAAGCTATTACGGCTCGGCGGCACTGGATTGATCGGGATCAAGGGCCAGGACCGGCGCTGGCGCCTGCACTCCTTAAACCCAGAATGTACGCGATAATATCGTCAGCAGTTTCCGGCATCAGAATTATGTTCGGCATGGTGGGATGACTGGTTCGCAGCCAGACGAGGAGCGCAAGCGCCGTCATGCCCTTTGTCTTCGCCACAGCTGCAAACGGAGGCGCGGCAGGAAGGGGAGATGGGCCAGCTCCTGGTTCCGTCCGATGACAGTCGGCGCAATACTGGCTTGCCGACGTCCGACCTCGCGCGGCATTGCCAACCTCCTGCGCTGCGGCTGGCGAACCGCTGCTGACAACGGCTAACACGGTGGCTGCCCAAAGCGCCTTCGCCCAGAATACGCGCGGTGCAAAGCGAATCCCCTTCAGTCTCGCGCCGAAGCACGCACGCCGAGATGGCGATGAACAATGATGCGCCATTACCTCATCTCCCACTGATTGATTGCATCCCCGTTCATGCCGGCTTCCTTGTCAGCAGCGAGCGACCGCGCAGCAAGGGCGGCCGCAGAGGCGCGTCAATTCGCGTCCGCCTTTGTCTTCATCGCTTTCAGGTATGCCACGATGTCTGCAGCATGCCCTTCGCCGAGATGGAAGGTAGGCATGCGTAGGTGGCTGACAGGGACGGCATTGTCGAGGTCATCCGCGAGCGCCGTCGCGCCATAATGTTCAAGCACCTCACTGAAGGGAGGAGCGGCGCTATTTGGACTAATGGCGCCTGGGTCAATCGCATGGCAGTCAGCGCACAGCTGCTCCACAAGCAACCGGCCCTCCACCGCCTCGCCAATGTGAACGGGCTGAGGCTGCGCCTGGCACGCGCCAAGCGCGCCTGAGCTGATTGATACAATAAGGATCGCCGCACGGACTGCGTTGGAAGAGAGTGTTGGTGTCGCCATTGGACTACGCCTCGCTAAACTGCGCTGAAATTGAGACCTTCGGATCTGATGCGCTTCAAGTCGGCCGTGTGGACCTCACTTGCTCGCTCCGGCGGCCGCATCGAGCGTCTCGAGATACGCAACGAGCGACAAGGCTGCGACCAGATTGAAATCGAAGACAGGCATCGCTCCGTGATCCATCGCGAGACCAGCGACAAGATCGTCCGTCAGTTGATCCGAACTGCGATGAACAAGGAGAGCGCTCAAGGGCGGGGCAGCTGCTGTTTGACGCCCCGGCCGCACAGCGTGACAGTTCACGCATTTTTCGCGCGCGATTTTCTCGCCAGCCAATGTGAGATCGTCTGAATACTGTCGTCCGAACGTCGCCGGGTTTGGGGCAACCTCGACGACAGGCCTAGGCAGGAGATTGCAGCCCGCGAGCATTACGAGGCAGATCGCAGCCATCAGGCCAAGCGGCGCAATCCGACGCGGTCGGTATTCTCCTTCCCGCCCGGGACGGAGGCTGATGGGCCGCTCACGCCTCGCCCACAGCCTCAGGAGCGCGACGGTCATCACCACTAACGCCGCAGTTTCGGCGGGGTGCTCCATGACTTCGCGTTTCATGCGCGTGGGGAGGGTGCTATGTCGCGTGTGTGCAACCGCAGCCCTGGGGCGACGCGGCCCTTTCCGCGGGCTGGCCGAAGGTCCTCGCCATGCGGATGGCCCGTGGATGCCCATCAAGCTGACCCCGGGCTTCGTCAGTGTGACATGAGGAGCGGCATGGGCGGATCGGAAAGCAGGCTGCGGCTGACCCCGCCAATCACAAGCTCCCGAAGTCTGGAATGACCATAGAGCCCAAGAACGACAAGATCGGCGCCTGTTTTTCCAACGTGAAGGCGGATCAAGTCTTCCACCGGCGCATCCGCGCTATCGACGTGCAGCTGCGCGGCGGGGCAGCCATGGTCCTGCAATTGCCGCTGCATCAGCGTATCGAGTTCGCGCTCGCCTTCCTGTCCAATCTTCAGGAAATGGATCTCGCCAGCGGTCTCAAGAAACGGCCAGGCATCGCGCAGGGCTCGGACCGCCTCGCGGGAGTCATTCCATGCCACCAGTATCTTCGTGCCGAATGGGATAGGATAGCCGCCTTTCTTGAGAACAAGAACCGGTCCGCCCGATGCCATGCCGATGCGCGCCGCCGATATGACATGGTGGCCGAACTCTGGCGTTATCTCCGGGGGCAGAACGACAAGGTCGTGCCGCATAGCGGACGCGACGAGCTGATCATCCGTGTCCCCTTCGATATCAAGCCAGTGTGTCGTCAAGTGGCTGGGAATGTTCCCCAGGAACACTTGCTTTGCAGCTTGGGTAGCCGCCTCGACCTCAGCAGCATGTTTCTGGGCATATTCTTCCAGGACGTAACCGGGGATTGGCGTCACAGCATCGGAGACGATGTAGTTGGGCAGGCGCGAGGCGCGGACAAAAGCGCCCGTGACTGAGCAGTTGAAACGTGCGGCAAGTTCCGCCGCAGCGGTGATCCGGTCTCTTGCCCCCGCTGAACGATCGACATGGACGAGGATATTGCGATAGGTCATGTGCGCCTCCTGATTGCCTAAACCTAACCGATTGGGATGGCGGCAGCTTGACCCGCATCAAGCGAGGGCTGATCCGACGCGGACGGACTGAACACGGAAATCTGCTGCAGGCGGCCAGCGATACGCGTGCTCTCCATGCGCCCTCGAATCTTGATCTGCCCTTGCTCCATCGGACATGAGCGGCCTTGATCCCGCGCAAGGCGTCTCTGGCCCCAGCACATCAAGAGGTCATGCTGGAGGCCGTCATGAGCGCTCTCGCGCCATTGCTTGATCAGGCGCAGCGCCTAGGGCTGGCGCTGGCGATTGGCTTTTTGGTGGGGGTCGAGCGCGGCTGGAAACAGCGTGACGAAGGTGAGGGAGAGCGCGCTGCAGGCTTGAGAACCTTTGCCCTATCGGGTCTTCTCGGAGGCGTAACGGCCCTGCTCGCGCCTTTGGGAGGCGGCGGCGTTGCAATAGCCCTGACGCTTTCCTTTTGCATTGCTTTCCTGGCGTTTCAGCTGAGGGAGGCATCTGTCGAGAGCGACAACTCCGCGACATCGGCGATTGCGGGCCTGGTCGTGTTCGGGCTCGGCGCCTATGCTGTGGCAGGCGACCCGCTAATCGCAGCTTCAGCGGGGGTCGCCGTCACGACCATTCTTGCATTCAAGCAGTCGCTCCATGCCTGGCTCCGCGCCATCACTTGGAGCGAGGCCAGGTCTGCGCTGCTCATTCTTGTCGCGACGTTCATTGTCCTGCCCTTCCTGCCGGAGGGGGCGGTCGATCCATGGGGATTGATCGATCTTCGCGCGCTCTGGATGCTGACCATCGCAATTGCAACGGCAAGTTTTGGAGGTTACGTCGCCCTGCGCGTCCTGGGCGATCGCATGGGGGTAGCTGTAGGCGCGCTGGTCGGCGGTCTTGTGTCATCAACAGCGGTCACGCTCGACCTCGCACGCCGGGTACAGTCCGGCGAAGTCACTGCGACGACCGCCGGGGCGGGCGCTTCACTTGCGGCCTGTATGAGTGTCGGCCGGATCATGGTGATTTCTGCGCTGATGTCGTTTGATCTGTTCGCGCGCCTCTGGCCAAGTCTTCTCGCTGCAGCTGTGACGCTGATCGTTGGCGCCGGACTTTTGGCCCTGTCACGCTCGACTAACAAGAGCCACAGCACATTCGCCTCCGTGCACAACCCGCTCGATCTCATCTCGGTTGCTCGCTTCGCCGGGGTGCTGGGCCTGCTCACCGTGCTGGCCAACATCGCCAGTCGTACGCTCGGGCAGCGCGGACTTAACGCTTTTGCGGCCAGCGCAGGCCTTGTGGATGTCGATGCCGTGACGCTGGCAATTGGCCGACTTGTTACAGACGGTCTGCCCACGGCGCACGCTGTCGAAGCAATCGGTCTGGCGCTGATCTGCAACCAGCTTTTCAAGCTCGCCGCCATCGCCATCAGCGGCAGCGCAGCGTTTGCATGGCGGTTCGGAAGCGTCGTTCTGGCCGCAGCAGGCGCCGCGTCGATTACGCTCATCCTCGTTGCCGGCGCTTAGACCCGCAGGCCCCAGCAGGCGTCCCGCCGACCTCCGCTGGCGTTTCCCCGCAAATGTCTGCTCCAAGGCCCTGCGCCGAAGGTCAGACTGTTCAGTTCGATCACGCAGGTTCTGGCCGGGTCTGGATGGTGGCGGCGTACTGCGGCACGCCCTTCGCGTCGGTTTCATCCTGGACAACCACATGAATGATACAGCCTGGATTCTGCATCTTCAGAACCTCCATGGCTGCTCGCGCCACATCGCGCTTTTCGCTCTCGCTCAGTGTCCTGCTCTTCACGCCACGCCCTCTCTTGCGCGCGAAATGGTGCGGCCTGGGCCAGCGGAAACCTCAAGAGGCTGCGTCATCATCAACCGCATTGCCGGCCCAGACCAGCTGACGCAATGCTTGCGCCATTGAGAGAAGCTTATGGAATAATCCGTAGCGGTTGAGCGCACAAGGCAACCAACATGCAGGCGAGACTTCCCTATCACCCATTTGCGCGCCTGAAATTCAGCAGGCGCCATTCAGGCGTGCTTGCGAGACGAGCATGAGCCGCAGCACGGATGTTCTTGTCATCGGCGCAGGGGCAGCCGGATTGATGTGCGGGATCGAGGCAGGACGGCGGGGCCGTCGCGTCCGGGTGATCGATCATGCCGCAAAGCCGGCGGAGAAGATCCGGATATCGGGCGGGGGGCGGTGTAACTTCACCAACCTGAATGTGAGCCCGAAACAGTTCCTGTCGGATAATCCGCATTTCTGCGTATCGGCGCTGAAGCGGTTCACGCAACGGGATTTTACCGCGCGGATCGAAGCGCGGGGGATTGCATATCACGAGAAGGCGCTGGGCCAGTTGTTCTGCGATGGATCTGCGACCCAGATCATCGACATGCTGCTCGACGACCTGAAGGCGGCGGGAGGCGAGCTGGAGCTGGGCGTTGAGCCGGGTGTGGTGACGCGGACCTCCGACGGGTTCGTTGTCGAGACACAGGTGGGGCCAATTGCTTGCGCCTCGCTTGTCATCGCGACGGGTGGCAAGTCGATTCCGAAGATGGGGGCGAGCGGCTACGCCTACGAAGTCGCGAAGCAATTTGGACTGAAGATTATCGAGCCGCGCCCTGCCCTCGTACCGTTCACGCTGGGCGAAGAGAAGCTGAAGCCGGTGGCGGAACTGGCGGGGGTGTCCGTGGAAGCGCGAGTCAGCTGCGGGAAGACGGCGTTCGATGAGGGGATGCTGTTCACCCACCGGGGGCTTTCGGGGCCATCGATCTTGCAGATCTCGAGTTACTGGCGCGAGGGCGAGGCGATCGTGATCGATCTTGCGCGCGGGCGGGATGTTTTCGAGGAGTTGCGGAAAGAGCGCGTGGAGCGCCCGAAGCTGCAGCTTGATAATGCGCTGACGCACTTCGTGCCGAAGCGGCTGGCGGACCAGATTGCGGCGCGGACTTACCAGGCGGCGCGGCTCGCCGACCTTTCGGATGCGAAGTTGCGTGAGGTGGCGGCTGCGGTGAATGCCTGGCGGATCGCGCCAGACGGAACGGAAGGCTGGCGCACGGCGGAGGTGACGATCGGAGGCGTCGATACGAACGGGCTGTCGTCGCAGACGATGGAGGCGAAGGGCGCGCCCGGGCTCTATTTTGTCGGCGAGTGCGTGGACGTTACCGGCTGGCTGGGTGGGTATAATTTTCAGTGGGCGTGGAGCTCGGGCTGGGCCGCTGGGCAGGTGGCGTGAGGGTGCGTTCTCGCTGACGGGCGAGCTGAGCGGGGGTGGGTGGGCTGATGGCGCGCGGGCTTAGGACGGTGACCTGTCAGGTTTCGTCGGACCTGCGCTCGTTTGAGTAGGCGGCCAGTTCTGCCTTCGCCCGAAGCCCAACCGACAGGGATGCCGCCCGCCGGCGCGACGCAACCGTTAGGGCAACGCCGCGTTCCTATTCTGGGCCATCTGCGCTCCGGGGATATCTCATGACCGCTCGAAATTGGAAATTGTCCCAGGTAATCAGCCTCACCTTCGTGGGTTCAATACTGGCTTTTGTCTTGATAAGCGCCCTTGGCGTGGGCGAAAGCACCCTAATGTCGGACACCGTGATCGCCCAAACCGCGTCGTATTGAGAGCGTTCGTTCGCTTCCGGCGACTTTCAGCTTTAGCCAACAAAAGCCACTGCCGGCCGGCGCCGCCTAATCCAGCCGTTGGCGGTCTGCGCCTTCAGCAGCGTGTCCGGCTGCATGGGGTTGGCAAGGCGTCTGCTGGTCTCGTGCTGTTAAAATATGTTTCGGTGAACCGTGGGCAGGGCGCGGGTGACATTCACGCGGGGCTGGCTGCCAATCATCGGGAGGCTGGAGACGACGCTTTGCGCGAGCATCGCAAAGATACGCAGCACAGCTGTCAGCCAAAGCTGAGGAAGTTGCGGGTTACCAGCCCGGTGTTCATGTGTTTGCACCGTGTCATCGGCGCAATTATATCCTCGCCCAGCGCCCGGTAGATTCTGCGGAGCAGGGTTCCTGCAAATCTTCGGATCACGTCTTTAAATCTGTTCGCAAAGATTTCTGGCGGTCCTGCGAATTGGGAACAGCTCTATCCCCCATTCGCGTCACTCTAGGGCGCCATGCACTGGGTGGTGTGGGTGGCGACTTCGGCGGGTTGGGTGGGGAAGAGTTGGAGGGCGGATGTGGCGATGACGGTGATGGCCTTGGCGGTATCCTGCGGAGAGCGGTTGCGGGCGGCGCCTTCGGTGTTGGCCCTGCCCTGCGCGGCGGCGAGAGCGCTGGTGATCGTTGCCGTGTCGACGAGGCCTTTGAGGGGTCGGCCGGCCTTCGCCCGGTCGAGTGCGAAGGAGAGATGGCCGGCGCAGGCGATGGCCGCGCCATAGGCTTCCGCCTTCGCGATCGCGGCGGCGGCGACATCGCCGACATTGCTCTGCGGGTTCGAGGGAGCGGGTTCGGGCTCACGCTGGCGCTGCGCGGCGGGATAGGCCTGCCATGTCGCGTGGACGTCGCTTTCCCATTTGGCGATCAGATTCAGCGCTTCGCTGTAGGCGCCCATCAGGCTGCCGCCGCTGCGCAGCGCGTGGTTGAACAGCGCGTCGCCGAAGAAGGTCCAGTCGCGACTGGGCTCGCAACCGAACGATGTCTTGTCGGCGGCGGCGGCGGTAAGCACCACGGTGTTGTCGTCCGAGAATGGCAGGATGAAATGGCCTGAGAAACAGGCCGACACGATAACGAGCTTCGTGTTGATGCCGGCCGCCTGCAGCGAGGCGCGCAGGTGAAGCGGACGCAGCGCGCCGCCCATGCGGCCCGCTTCCTGGATCGCTACGGCGCCATCGGGACCGCCATGCGAGGTGACGAAGACAATGACGAGGTCTTCCTTCGGATCGATGATGCGGCCGATGCGGCCGAGCGCGGCGTTGAAGTTGTTGGGAGCGGATGAAGGATAGACGCGCTGCGTGTTGCGGCCTTTGCCGGCCGAGAGGATGACGGTTCGGTCGGTTGCATCATAGCGGCGGGCGAGGATGCCGGCGGCTTCGCTGGCCTCGCGCTCGAACACCGGATCATTCCAGAACGAGGCGGAGAGAATGTAAGTGTCGACCACGCCGGGGCGTTGCGGGGGAAGTTTCGCCAAGGCGTCGCTCATTTTCGCGATGTCTTCCGAGGCGTCGGCTGGCGACAGGGCCAGCTCCACCGCACCGAACCCGCCGCGGAGGGGATCAGCGCCAGGTTGCGCCAGCGCGGTTGGCGCAGCGAGCATCCCCAGAAGCGCATATCCGAGCGCCAACCCCTTCAACATCGCCGCAGGTCCCGCGAAAACTGCCCAAGCCCGGCTCATGTTCTCGCGCCACGGAGCAACACGCAAGGAGGGGACAGCGGGCGATGCGGAGTGTTTCAGCCGCGTTTTCCGCCGGCAATGACCTTCAGGGCGGCGCGCTTTTCGGCGGGGGTGGCGGCTGAAGGAGCAGCCGGTTCGGACGGGCCGGAGGTTTCCTTATCCTCATTGATGTCGCGGGTGCGGGGTTTCCAGCCGGGCTTTGCTTTCGTGCGCATCGGGCTGTTGCGCTTGAAGGTGGAGCGCGGGGCGTCGGATTTTCTCTTGTCCTTTGGCAATGACGTGGCGGACGCCTTGGGCTTGCGGGTCTTCTTTTCGATCACGCGCGTGATCTGGGACTGGCGCTGGGAGAGAGCGTCTTCCAGGCGGCCCTTGCCGGGATCCCGGAAGGCGGAGCCGTATTTTTCAAGACGGGTGGCGACGCCTTCGACGAAGTCCTTTTCCCAGGTGGTGAGCGCGGGCGCGCCCTCCTCCATCGCGCGTTCCGCGACGCGGCGCAGCTTGCGCAGCGCCTTCGAGGTTTTGCGCTTGTCGACTTCGCGCTTGGACATGGCGGCAGACTAAGGGCAGTCGCGGCGGGTGTCACTTCGGGCAGTGCGGTCGCCGTCATGGCCCACGAGGCTAAATTTCGCCCAGCGCCAGCAGATAGGTGTCGAGGATGGCTTCCTGTTCCTCGCGCTCCTGACGATCCTGCTTACGGATGCGGATGACGGCGCGGAGGGCCTTGGTGTCGTAGCCCATCGACTTGGCTTCCTGGTAGACGTCCTTGATCTGGCCGCCGACCTCTTTTTTTTCTTCCTCGAGCTTTTCGATCTTCATGACCGTCTGCTTGAGCTTGTCCTTCGCCGCCTGCGTGAGGGCGGCTGCTGCTGCGCCGTCGTCCATGTGAGATCTCCAGGAAGCTTGTCGGGCTCACTTTAGTCGGACGCAAAACCACATCCAACGACAGCTGCGTCGCAGGCCGACATTCCCTGTGCATGGGCTGTGAGTTGTAAGGCTAGAGCGGACGGCCGTTAACGACCCGGTCGAGGCGTTTCTTGCCGTCAACTGCGGCCTGGGCGTGCGGATGAATTTCGAGGGCCTTTTCGTAGGCCATTTTTGCGGCCTCTGGCCGCTCGATCGACTCGAAGATCATTGCAAGGCCGATCCAGGCGCCGAAATGGCGCTTCTCGTGGGTGAGCGTGGTTTCGAGATCGGCGATCGCCTCATCATACTTGCCTTCGTTGAAGAAGAGCACGGCGCGGCGGTTCCAGGCTTCGGCATAATCGGGCTTGAGCGTGATGGCGCGGTCGAAGGCGTCGCGGGCGGCTTCGAGATTTTCGCCCTCCTGATATTCGAGGCCGCGCTGCATCAACACGTCGACTGTGGGGCTGCCGGAGACGAGCCAGGCGTCCCAGACCTCTTCCTCGATGGCGGCGGCTTCCGCGTCAGTTTCGGTGGTTTTCAGCTTGTCGAGCAGGTCCTGACTGAGATTGCCCTCACCAGCCTCTTCTTCGCCTTCGGCGGCGGCGAGTTCCTTGTTGGCGGGCGCATCGCCAGCCGTGCCGGGCGCAAAGGATTTATCACACGCGGTGAGCGCGAGGGCGGCGGCGAGGACGAGAGAGACACGGTGCATGGCCCCACTATGCTGGGGCGGGATCGACCGGGCAAGCGTCTGCAACCACTGGATCAGCGCTGGCAGGCTCAATTACACGGGAGGTCCGGACGGGAGGGCGTTTAGCCCTGTTTCGCCTTGAAGCGCGGGTCCGTCTTGTTGATGACGTAAACGCGGCCCTTGCGGCGAACGACCTTGCAGTCGCGGTGACGGCCCTTCAGCGATTTAAGCGAGGAACGGACTTTCATGGGGCCAACGGCTGTCTGGAACTGCGGGAGCGGGGCAATTACTGGAGGGCGCCTGCCGTGTCAACCGCAACGCGGCCCCAGCCTGCGAGACGCCCGCCGGCAGACGTAAATTAGCCTTAACATTCGGGCGCCATTCATGAAAATCCTGACAGCTTGCCGCACTATATCCATGGTAGGTTGATACGCGGGTCGCCGGAGGCTGTTGATGATGTCAGTCCGATCCATACGCTGGGCGGTTGCGGGAGTAGCGCTCGGGCTGACGCTCGCCGCGTGCGAGAGCACCAAAATGGCGACCGGGAACAAGCCCGATACCCCGCCGGGGTCGCCTGCCCCGCCAGTTTCGAGCGATGGGGCGACGGGCGTAGCATTTCGCTTCGCCACTTCGGGCGACCAGGGCTTCGACGGCTGGCGCGTGCAATTCGCAGCCAAGGCGGATGCGGCCGGGCGGAATGATGCGGTGATCAGGTCAGTGCTGGATGGGCTGGAGCCGGTTGAGCAGACCGTGCAGGCGCAGTCGTTCGACAACCAGGCCGAGTTCGTGAAGCCGATCTGGGATTACGCCAAGTCGGCGGTGTCGCCGCCGTGGAGCGCCAACGGGCAGGCGAAGATGGCGGCGAATGTGACGAGCTTCGATGCGATCGAGGAATCCTATCCGACGCCGCGGGAGATCTTGGCGGCGATCTGGGGGATGGAGTCGAGCTATGGCTCTTTCATCGGCGTTGACGACGCGCCACGCGTGCTGGCGAGCCAGGCGGCGATGGGCCGGCGCAAGGATTTCAACGAAGGCGAGCTGATGGCGATCATGCAGCTGATCGAGAACGGATCGGCGACGCGCGAGCAGTTCCGCAAGGCGTCTTACGCGGGCGCGCTGGGGCAGACGCAGTTCATGCCCTCGACGCTGCTGCAGCACGGGCGCGATTTCGACAAGGACGGGCACAAGGATCTCTGGACCAGTTCGGGCGACGCGCTGGCCTCAGCGGCGAACTACCTCGCCAACTCGGGCTGGAAGCAGGGACAGCCGTGGGCGGTGGAAGCGCGCATTCCGGACCTGTTCGACTATTCGCTGGGCGATGGGCGCAAGCTGAGCGTGGCGGCGTGGAGGGGCGTGGGGCTTCTGCCGGCGACGGCGCCTGAGTTTGCGAATTCGGATAGTCTGCAGGCGGAGCTTTTCCTGCCGGCGGGATCTTATGGTCCTGCCTTCCTGCTTTTCGACAATTTCAGCGTGATCAAGAAATACAACAACGCGGACAGCTATGCGCTGGCCGTGGGCCTGCTGGCGGACCGGCTGGCGGGGCGGCCTGACCTCTCGCGATCATGGCCGACGAACATCGTGATGCTGACGCAGCAGCAGGCGAAGGACTTGCAGGCGGCGCTGAACAAGCTGAATTATTCGGCCGGCGCCATCGATGGCATCATCGGGCGCGGGACACGTGGCGCGCTGCAGAAGTTCCAGAAAGACAAGGGGCTGGTGGCCGATGGCTTCCCGACCGTTGCGATGCTGGATGCAGTTCTGCTGGCGGCGAACGACGCCTGACGTGCGCGTTGTCGTATTCTACAGGAACCGGCTTAACATGCAGGCGTTGGACTCCCGCAATTGATGGGAGATCAGTGATGGCTGTTCAGGAAAACCGCACCAGTGGCGGCAATGGCTTTTTGTATTTCGCGATTGGCGCACTGATCGTAGCGGTCGGCGTCTTGGCCTGGATGTTCTATAGTGGACAGACCAATCGCAGCTCTGCGGACACGGCGCTCGAGCGCGTCGCCGACAGTGTGAGTGATGCCGCTGACGACATCGGCGACAGCGCCCGCGATGCGGCCCGCAACGTTCCCCAGCCTGCCCCCGCCCCGGCGCCAACCCCGACGACCCCGCCGCTCACGCCAGGTTGATCCATCACTGAGACATGACAGCCGCGCCGGGTGAAGCTCCGGCGCGGCTTTTCTATTCGAGCGTGAAAACGCCCACCTCCATCTCGCCACGATCTTCCGCGGGCATTTCGAGATCGATGAGTTCCTCGGTCTGCGAGGGCCGAGCGAAATTGCGGATGAGACGAACAGTAAGCGTGGACGGGCCGTTGGGGTTGGCGCGGTCTGACGCGAACGTCTTGGCGCGCACTTCATACTTGCCCGCATTGGCGCGGCGGATGACGTATTCTTCCGGGCCGTAGCCATTGGTGACATCGCCGGACAGCTTACCGCCCCAGGGTGAGAGCGGATAGGAGTAACCCACCTTCGCGCCTTTCGGTTCGGTGACCCACAGGTCGAGGTCGGTGCGTGGCGTATTCCACTCCATGACGACACGCACATCCGCGTCGAGCAGCGCGACGAGCCTGGAATCGAGCGCGGCGGACGATCCACCCATCGCCTTGAGCTTGGCGAGGGCGGCGTTGGCCTCCATCAGGGCGACGGTTTCGATGCCCCGCGCCGAGACATCGGTGACGGTGGTTGCGGCCTTTGCGAGAAGCTCGACGGCGCGCCCGAGATCAGCCTTGCCAGCGTCCGGCGTGACGGCAAATTTGGCGCGTTCGATCAGGGCGAGTGCAAGTGTGCGCATCGGTTGCGGACGGTCGGTCTCGCGCTCCATCAGGCGTTCGAGCAGCCAGATCGCGCGGTCGTGCGAGCCGTAGCGCAGCAGGCGGGCGGCAACGATGGCGAGCGTCTGGTTGTCGCGCGTCGGCACGTCGAGCGCAGCTTCGATGGAGCGGCGGGCTTCTTCCTTGCGACCCGCGCGCCAGTGCCATTCGGCGACATCGAACCAGAAGAGCGGGATGAGGCCCTGCTCTTTCATTTCCGTGTCGATCGCGCGTTCATAGTCGGCGCCGGCCTTGTCAAGGCGATCGAGATAGGGTCGGTCGGCGTTCCAGTCGGCGACCTCGATCGTGCCTGCGCGATTTGTTGAGACAGCGGCGTCAGATTCCGCTTCGTTGGCCAATTCGGGCAGGACCGCGTCCTGCGCGGCGCCGGCCTCGCGGCTGCCTGTGACGATTATGCCTTCGGGAGAAGGCGCCGCCATTGCGGGAACGGGCGGAGGCGGGGCCATGGCGCGCGACTCGTCGCGATCGCGGCGAGCGTTTTCAGCGGCGGCTTTCTTTTCTGACTCGGGCGCCTTGCCGTCGAATTTCTTGTCCCACCAAAGCTTCTGGGCGTCCCACATGGCGACAACCTGCGTCAGGCGGCCTTCCTGCGTGGCGCGTTCGGCCCGGTCGGCATCAGCGCGCAGAGCAGCGTACTGGAGCTGAAGCTGCTTGGGGTAGTTGGCCGGAGGCGCGATGTCGGACTGGACGTAGTCGTTCGGGCTTTCGAGCACGACGAAGGACGCCTGCGGGGTCGCGACATTGTACCGGCGGGCCATGGCGGCGAGATCGTCCGGCTTTTTCTCGGTGGCTTCGACGCCGAGACGCTGGCGCGCCCAGAGTGCGCCCGGGCCGGCGAAAATGGTCGTACGGCTAGCCGTCGACGTGAACCGGCGCGGCGTCGTCTCGCCTGCCATGGCGACGAGGACAACGCCGTCGGCAGGCAGCGGGCCGACGATGTGGAAATTGCGCGGGTCAGCGGCGAGGCGCACGGCTTCGATCGCCGCGCCGGCGCTGTCGGTGACGGAGGTGATGGCGGCGTCTGGGCGCGTGATGCGGGTGATGACTTCGGGGACGTTCGATTTGGTGAGGGTTGCGAAGACGCCGCCAGAACGAGCCGCAATGTCGGAGAGCCAGGCGGCGTCGCTTTCAGGACCACTGGCGATGGCGGTGACGGTGCACGGCAGACGGAAGTTGGAGCGGTCGTCGATCGAGACGCGGCCGTCAGAGAACATCAGGCAGTCGGCGCCTTTCGCGACCTTGACGCCGTTGAGCGTCATGTAACTCGTGCCGCCGCGATAGCGTACGTCGCCGAGCCTGGCCGCGAGTTGGTCGGTGGCGATGTCGAGGGTTTCGGCCTTGCCGCTGTCGAACAGGGTGACGGCGATACGGCGCGCGCCGCGGCGCGTCGCCATGTCCTGCGCGAGTTGCGCTTCGGAGGCGAGCTCATCGTCGGTGCGGGAGACGGAGCGATCCCAGAAGATGTGGAGCGGGCCGCGGTGCGAGCCTGTCGCGCGAGCGGCGGGAGCCGTGATGTCGAAAAAGCGTTCGGCGCCAGGGTGCTGGACGACAAGCATGGGCTGATCGCGACTGGCGGCGGCGAGGCGCAGCGGGCCCTTGAGGGAGACGGATTCGGCCTCGATGATTTTTCCGGACGATGGCAGGCCTTCGGGCAAGGCAAGTATCTTCGCTTCGCCATCGATCGAGAGCTTGAAGTGCTTGACCTTGTCGCCCACCGACAGGGGCAGCGAGTAACCGTCCGTGGGGTCAAACAGGCTGACCATGCGCAGGCGGATGATACGCGCGCCATTGGCGGGGATGGGGTAGATGCGGGTTTCGAAGCGGTCGCTGTAATCGACTTCGGCGACGCCGGGATCGATGCGGACATTGACGCGGCGTTGATAAGCCTCGGCCGCCTTATACTTGGTTTCGAGCACGCCATCGATCAGCTGGCCATTGATGTCCAAAGCATAGCCCGTGACGACTGCGCCGCGGGCCATGTTGAGGGCGAACTGGCCTTCGAGGATCTGGGCCGTGGGGTTCTCGAAGGCGACGGTGACGGTGGTTTCGGCGATGTCGCCGCGGACGTTAACGGCGACTTCGAGGGAGGAGACGCCAAGGTCCCGCTTGGCGGCTTCGCTGTGCACGCCATCGGCGTAGGCGATGAGCTGCGGGCCGGCGCGCTCCTTCTCCTTGGCCTGCTGTTTGGTGAGATAGGCCTGCTGTTCGGGCGTCGCCGCGCAGCTTTGCAGCAACATCAGCGCTGAAGCCGCGGCGAGCAGCCTTGTCGTCAGGCGACGGGTCATTCGCTTAATCCCCCACTGGATTGCGTGGCCACGTTCGGCTCGCATTCAGGCGCAATCAGGGCTTGAAGCAGGCGAACGCACGGTTTCGTGACGGTTACTGTGCGTCGCGGCGGGCGTCCAACACTTGCGGGCGCGGGCGCGATTATTCCGGCGTGTTGTCTTTTGCGACAGCATCGGTGACCGCTTTTGTCTTCCCGGCTTCACCGCGTTTGGCGGCGAGGAAGGCATAAAGGCGAGACCGATGGCGAGAACGGCGCTGAAGATGAAGGGCGCGGAACTGGCGACGTTCTCGTACATCCACAGGCCGAAAAAGGGCGAGACGACGAAGCCCATGCCGTTGGCGGCGGTGATCAGGCCGGCGACGTCGCCCTGCTGTTCGTGCGTGGCGGCAAGCGAGGCGCCGGCGGAAAAGCCAGGACGCCCGAAGCCCTGACCGAAACCGAACATGATCTGCGCGAAAGCAAACAGCGCGAAGTCCTGCGCCCACACCATGAAGAGCGAGGAGATCGCCATCATCAGTGCGCCATAGACCATCAGCGAGCGGATCGGCAGTTTCATGCGCGGGATGAGGACGAGCTGGGAGATCAGGGTCGCCATCGCGCCCATTGTCATGGCCGGGCCGGTGTACTGGGCGGAGGCGGCGCCCTCGACATGCATCCGGTCCATGATGGCGTAGGGAAAGGTCTGGCTCAGCACGCCGATGGCGAGTGAGAGGCCGACGGCGTAAAGCAGGTAGGGGAAGATTGCGGGCTGGCGCCACAGCCCTTTCGCGCCGGAGCGCTTGATGCCGGCGTCCGCGCGGGGGCTGCGGTTCTCCGGCAGGCGCGTGAGGACGAGGAAACCGATCACGGCGGCGATGACGGTGATGATCACCACAGGGGCGAGCAGGCCGATGGCGGGGGACAGAAGCGCGCCGCCGGTGATGAGGGCCGCAGCGGCCGCCGGGCCCGCCATCTGGCCGAGCGTGAAGCCCGAGGTGAGCGTCGCGATTTCGTCCATGCGCTCTGCGCGCGAGGTGCGGTCCGCGACATAGGCCTGGGCGGCGGGGTTGGTGGCGGAGCCAAAGACGCCGAACAGGGTGCGGGCGGTGATGAGCAGGACGAAGATCAGCACCCAGCCGGATATCCATCCCAGCAGTGCAGCCATGGCCGAGAGCGCGAAGAAAAACATGGACGCGGCAAAGCCGAACATGCCGATGGCGGCGACCTTCCGGCGGCCCCAGCTGTTGGACTTGGAACCCCAATAGGGGGCGGTGATGACCCAGATGGCGGCCGACAGGGAAAAGATCGCCCCTGCGGTCCAGTCCGGCAGCTTCAGTTCGCGGGTCAGCGGGGGAAGCACCGCAGAGGTCAACATGGTGTTCCCTGCCCCGACAGCGAGCAGGCAGAAGAACAGCAGCAGGAACGCTCCGCGCCGGTCCGGACGTGATGCATCAGGGGACAGACCTGGCTCCATGAACACGGGGATAGGGCTGGCGACGATTCTGCTCAAGCGGGGTTGATTGGGCGCCTTGCCGCTAGGGCCTCGACGCTGACCCGGTTTGATACCTAAACTGGCGGCAGGGTCGGTAAGTCCTGCACGGGTGAACCCATGTCGAGAGCGACGAACGGTATCCGACTTTTCGCGCTATTTGTTGCGGCGGCGTTGTTCGCGACGCCGGTTACGGCGCAGTCGCGGCTGAGGACGATGCCGGGCTATGATCAGTGGTCGGCGATGGCGCCGCAGATCACGACCGCGGTGAAGTCCGGGGCGGTCAATGCCGAGTGGGCCGCGGATTCGAAATCGTTCGCTTATGTGCGCGATGGCGTTCGCTGGCGGTTTGACCTCGCAAAAGGCGAGACATTGGAAACGCCCGATGCCGGGCCGGCAACATCGGCGGCGCCAGCGCCAACCGCCGCCAACCGCGGCGCCGACCGGCGCGATTCTGGCGCGCGGACGAGGTCGCGACGCGGACGCGCTGTCGCCGGACGGGTCGATGCGTGCGATTTCGCGCGACTACAATATCTGGATTGCCCCAACAGCGGGCGGCCCTGAAAAACAGATCACGACCGATGGCGGGCAAGGCTCGCGCATCCGGCATGGCGTTGGGTCCTATGTCTATCTCGAGGAGTTCAGCGTCTCGCAACCGGTATGGTGGTCGCCGGACGGAAAGAAGCTGGCGTGGATGCGGTATGATGAGACGAAGGTCGAAGATTACTTCCTCCAGCTCGACCAGACCCACACGCAGTCAACGGTCCTGACGCAGGCCTATCCCCATCCGGGCGCGAACAATCCCGTGGCGGATCTGATGGTCTATGACACCGAGACAGGCGTCACGCAGACGATGGATGTGCGCGAAGGCGCGCCCTTCAGCGATGAGGTGATCGGCCACTATATCTGGGCCGCCCAGTGGACGAAGGATGGCGCGGAGGTGCTGGTGCGCCGGGCGGATCGGCTGCAGAAGCATTTCGATTTGGCGGCATGTTCGGTCGCGACGACAACATGCCGGTCGGTTGTTCGTGAGAGCCGTCCGGCGTCGTGGGCCAAGGGAGAGGCGCCACGCTTCCTGAATGATGGGAAGCGCTTCATTTGGACGTCAGAGCGAACGGACTTCCGCAATTTCTACCTCTACGACCTCAGCGGAAAACAGCTGGCGCGGCTGACGCGTCATGCATTTGACGTGGTTGATATCGTGAAGGTGGACGAGCAAGGCGGCTGGCTGTGGTATACGGCCCGGTCGGGCGACAATCACATGCTGGTGCAATTGCACCGCGTCCGCCTCAATGGATCAGACGACAAGCGGCTGACAGACCCCAAGCTGATGCATCGCGTCGACATTTCGCCCGACGGCAAATTCTTTCTCGATGTCGAGCAAGCACACGACAAGCCGCCGGTCTCGCGCCTTCGCGACGCCAACGGAAAGCTGGTGACGGATATTGCGGCGAGCGATGCAAGCAGGTTCGCGACCCTGGGCCTCAAGCCGGCGGAGTTCTTCGTCTTCACATCGGCGGACGGGAAGACGCCGCTCTACGGCCAGCTGCAGTTCCCGTCCAACTTCGATCCGACGAAGACATACCCAATGCTGGTGAGCGTCTATGGAGGGCCTGCCTCGGCCGGGCTGACGGAGAGCTTCGTCAACGCCAATCCGCTGGCGGAGTACGGCTTCCTGATCGTGAAGCTTGATGCGCGCACCAATCTGGGGCGCGGACGAAAAATCCTGGATACGACCTACAAACAGCTGGGCGTCGCCGAGATCGATGACTTCGCCGCCGGCATCCGCGCGCTGTGGGACCGGCCGTATGTCGATCGCGAGCGGGTCGGCATATATGGCACGTCGTATGGCGGCACCGTCGCGGCCGCCACGATCCTGCGCCACCCGGAAACCGTGCAGGCGGCCTCAGCCAGTTCGCCGGTCGCGGATTACCGCCTCTACGACACAGCCTATTCGGAGCGCCATCTCGGGCTGCCGCAGACGGATGCGGATGCCTACGAGCGGGTGTCCCTGTTGCCGCTGGCGCGCCAGCTGACGGGGGACCTGCTGATCTATTACGGCACTTCGGACGACAATGTTCATCCGAAGAACGCGCTGCAGTTCATTCGGGCGCTGCAGGCGGCCGGGAAAAGCTTCGAGGTTCAGGTGGGTCCGGACAAGGGTCACACCGGCATCGACCAAGGGCGGATGATGGAATTCTTCATCGAGCGGCTCGTGCTCGACCGCACGCCCAATTCCGGGGGATCGGATGCGCCGATTTCGGGTCCCAGTGCAGATCCGGGATGATGTGTAAATCACTTGAAAATGCCTGAGACGCAGATCAAAGGCCTCTGCGCCGAGGCGGGATCGCGCCTGCGGCAAGAGTCAAGTGATTAATTCTAGGGCAGTTTCTCGTTTTACACGCCGGGGGATGGCCCCAAGCCCCTCTTCCCGTGCTATAGGGCGCGACCGGGACGGTCCGATATCCCAGAGGGAGACGGTCTGTCCGCTGGGGAGCATGGATCCGGGCGGCACTCCGGATTCTTCGCGCGACTTGTCTTGTCTCAGGGGTGCATGCGCGTGCAGTCATTGAAGATCGACGGGGCGAAGCCGAAAGGCCTTGCCCGACAGAGCGTCTCAGACTCTCTCACTTCCACAGTGCGCTCTTCCTTTGCCTATGGTTGTGACGCGGGCTTTGGCCGCCGTCCGCCCGAGCAACGCCTTGAAATGCCGGCTCAGCCGCTGGCTGCGCGTCGCTCCAAGCCGGAGCGCGAGACAGACGGCCAATGGCGCTTCCTTGTAATTTTTGCCTGCGCCCTGACCGTCACCGGTTTCGCTGCGCAGGCCATGCTGGCGACCTTCTCAGCAGGCGGCGTCAATCCTCTCGAATGGACGGCCGTCGCCCTCTTCGCCGCCAATTTTTGTTACCTGTCGATCGCTGCATTCACCGGACTCTTCGGCACGCTGGTTCTTCTTGCCTCGCCGAAAGCGCCCCCGCCCTCGCGTAGCCTGCCGACCAAGCAGAACCTCACCGCCATCATCATCGCCCTCTATCAGGAGAAGCCGTCCAAGGTGATCGCCGCCGCCGAGGCGATGTGGGATTCGCTGAAAGAGATCGGCGCGGAGAGCGGCTTCGAAATCTTCTTCCTGTCCGACACGATGGATCCTGCGCTGGCCGAAATCGAAGAACAGGCGATCCAGGATCTTCTACGTCGACGCCCGAACGAGCCGTTCTGGTATCGCCGCCGCCGCGAGAACAACCAGAAGAAGCAGGGCAACATCAACGATTTCGTCCAGCGCTGGGGTGGGCGTTACGAGTATATGATCGAGTTGGACGCCGACAGCTTTGTCTCCCCGGAAGCCATGCTGGAATTGGTGCGCCGCATGGATGCGCGTCCGCGCACGGCGTTGATCCAGTCGCTGCCGATCATCGTCGGCGCGCGGACCTATTCGGCGCGGTGCCAGCAACTTGCGTTGCGCGTGCATGGCGGCTTGTTCGGCGCTGGCCTGACCTGGTGGTCGGGCGGCGCCGGGAATTTCTGGGGTCATAACGCCATCATCCGTTTGGCTCCGTTCGCGGCGCACGCGTCGCTGCCGGACCTGCCAGGCAAGGAGCCTCTTGGCGGCAAGATTCTGAGCCACGACTTCGTCGAAGCCGCCCTGCTCCGCCGCGCCGGCTGGCGCGTGGAGATCGCCGGCGACATCATCGGCTCCTACGAAGAGGCGCCGCCAACCATTGTTGACCTTGCCGCGCGCGACCGCCGCTGGGCGCAGGGCAACATCCAGCAGGTGCAGATCCTGTTCGCCCAGGGCTTCGACTGGCTCTCCAAGGTGCATATCGGCGCGGGCCTGATGGGCTATGTGTCGGGCCTGCTGTGGCTGAGCCTTGTCCTGGTCGGCGTGCTGATCGCCGCCAACGCGAAATTCTTCGATACCGAAAACATCGCCAGCTTGAACGCCGACCCGACGGCCGGTCTTCGCTTGCTGATTATTTCCGCCGTCATGCTGACATCGCCGAAATGGCTGGCGATCATCCTGTGGGCGGCGGGCAAACTGCCCGGATGGAACCGTTCGCCGCGCTTCCTGGTGGCTGTTGTCTGCGACCTTGGCCTGACGGCCCTGATGGCGCCAATCATCATGATGAACCATGCAGGTTCGATCCTCTCGACCTTGATGGGCGTTGATGGCGGCTGGCGGCCGCAGGTGCGCGACCGCAACGGCTTTGCCTGGAGCGATCTCGTCCGGCATTATAGGCAGCACATGATCTTCGGCATGTGCCTGCTGGTTGCGTCCTTCGCCGTGTCCCCCGGCTTCATGTTGCAGAACCTGCCGATGGCGACCGTCATGCTGTTCGCGCCCATCATCGCACGCCAAGTATCGGGCGTTGCGCGTCGCGGTTCGCTGTCGTGGCGCCTGTTCGCGACGCCGGAGGACCTGAACCAGCCCGATATCGTGCGCGCCGCCGAGCGGCTTGCGGCGCGCGGACCGACTGAGGTGCGCAGACTGGCGCCGATGCCGGTTCGGCGCAGCCGGTCGATGCAGCGGGTGGGCGTGGCGGTGCGGCGTGCGATGCGCCGCGTGCGCCGGCTTCAGCAGCCGAGCGGCATCACCAGGCGTGACGTAGACTGAGCCACAACGCGGCTTCCGTTTTCGCATCAGCGACGTGATTGGGCTGGCTCGACAAGGCCGCGGCCGCTTCGAACATGGTGAGCTCGCCGAGGCGCGTGACCCAGGCCGCTTCCAGATCGAGTTCGCGGCCTGAGGGCGTGAGGCCGGCGATGCGCGAGGCGTAAATGATCGCGCCTGCCTTCGTGACCTCGATCGGCGCGTTGAAGGCGAGTTGGCCGCCTTCGGCGCGGCGCGGCTGACCGGCTGTGAAGCGCATCGCCCCGCCGGCGAAAGGATGCTCGGCGCTGAGCGACCAGGCGCTGGTCCAGAGGCCGGAGACATTCAACGTATCGACGCGGGCGCTCGCGGCTTCGAGAGAGCCTGAGACTGTCCATGCGCCGAGATCCTGGCGGGCTTCGAGACTGATGGCGGACAGGCGGGTGGAATCATCGCCGCCGAAACGGCTCTGTAGCGCGCCGCCTAGCGTGGCCTCGGTGTCCTTGAGCGCGGCGTATCCGAGGCGCATGGCCCAGTCCTGGCCGCTGGCGCCGAGGCCGATACTGCTGGCGTTGCGAGTGTGACCACTGAAGGTGCGCACGTCGAGCATCATTGGCCCCAAGGATTGCGCATAACTGGTCCAGCTGTCGCCGGAGCCGAGCGTGGCGGGGCCGGATGGATCATCGATCAGCGTCAAGCCGGGCGTCAGCCGCTCCGGCCCGCCGCCGCGCCCGACCGAGACACGGGTGTCGGCGAGATTGTAGCTGAGCTGGAAGGTCGGTTCGGGATCTTCCATCCATGGCATGCGCGGGTCGTAGGCGGGACGCGGGGCGTTGAACCAGGAGATCTGCGCATTCCCAAACGCCGCGGCGCGAGCATGACCGCGGGCGTAATCAGCGCGGATGCCGAAATCGTTGAAGGCAGGCCGGGCCCCCAGCATGCGGGCATTGTCGAGCCGGAAGCCGCGCAGGAACTTGTCCTGGAACACGAGGCCGTTGAAGGCCTTGGAATGTTCGGCCCAATCGCCCAGCGCGCCGCGCGCGGGCCCGAGCGCGGTGGAGAGCGCGACCTGCTCGCCATCGAAATTCATTGTCGTCGCACCCATGGGCGAAAACGCGCGCTGAAGATTGAGAATGCCGCGCCCGCCGACCGCATCTGTGCCGACGCCGGCGTTGACCCCGAGCACGGCGTCGGGCGTTGAGGTCACGTAATCGTCGGCCGATTCAAGCAGCGCCAGCATGGCGTTCTCGGGTGTGATGTTGGGGAAGAGATCGAGCATCAGCGCTAGCGCGCCGGCGACGTGAGGAGCGGCGAAGGACGTGCCGCTGGCGGCCCAGTAGTCCCCGTCCGTGTCGGCATCGTTGCCGTTTGCACCGGGTGAGCGAACGTCATCATCAACGCCAGCAGTGATTACCTGAACACCGGGGGCGAGAAGATAGTAACTCGCGGTGGAGCCAGCACGGTTTGAGAAGGTCGGCATTGCGCCGTTGCGATCCACGGCGCCGACAGCCACGACGCGGCCATTGACCGCCGGATCGCCGGCCACAATCGCAGGCTCGCCGGGAACGGTTCCCTTTGCGCCTTCTGTAGACGTCGGACCCGCGCCGTCATTTCCTGCGGCGATCGCGAACACGATTCCAGCATCAGTCGCGCGGACGATTGCCGCCTTCAGGGCGGGCGTGATGTTTCCATCGCCGCCCAGCGACATGTTGATGATCTTCGCCCCGTTGCTTCGCGCGTAGTCGATCGCTGCAATCAGGCTGGAGTCATTGAAGGTGCAACTGTCTTCCGCATCGCCAGGCTGGCAAGAACCCGGCGTGTCGGCGCGGATCGCCAGCACCTTCGACTCGTAAGCGACGCCGTGCACACCCGTTCCGTTTTTCAACGCCGCGATGACGCTGGTGACCATTGTACCGTGGCCGTCCTTATCAATGTCTGTCGAGCTGCGTGTTGAAGCGCGAACATCGTGCGAGCCAATGACCTGGCCCCGCAATTCGCTGATGGAGGCGTCGACATTTGTGTCGATGACGGCAACCGTAATGCCCTGCCCGGTTGCGCCGAGCGAATACGCCGTCGATGCGTGAAGCTGACCGAGGCCGCTTCTGTTTGAGCTCGTGAACCCCGCGCCAAGATACTCCGCGCTCTCGAATGACGCAGCCGGCGCCACGACCAATGGGAAAGCTGGAGGCGGCGGTGGCGGCGGTGGTGGTGGCGGCAATATGGGCGATGGAGGGCTGGGCGGCGAGGCGCCGCCGCCTCCCCCTGCGCACGCTGCGACCGTGGAAGCCGCCAGAGACGCCAGTAGCGCTGCGCGGACGGCATTTCCGACAGACGGCGCACGACCCTCGGACATCGGAATTCTCCGGCACACGGACTGATGTGATTGTCATGCTGGCGTGCGCCGATCCACACGGTCAAGCGTCAAACCTGTCATCTATCTCTGGCCTGCGCCAAACTGATAAAGATCAGCGCGCGACCGCGCGGCCCAAGAAGAGAGGGACGGAATTCAGCGGCGTCTCGACCCAATCAAGCAGAAGGTCGTGGGATTCGATTGGAACCGCATCCACCTGCTGCTGGGCGTAGGCAAGGCCGAGATAGAAGACCCGACCCGTGGCGCGCAGTTTTGTAACCGCACGGTCATAATGGCCTTTGCCATAGCCAAGCCGGCGGCCACGCGCGTCGAACGCAAGCAGGGGCGTTAGCACGAGGTTCGGGCGGACGACCTCTGCGCTTGCTGAAGGCTGAGTGAGGCCGAAAGGCCCCTTCTCCAGCGTCGCCGGGGAGGCATCGCGGAACGTCATCTCGCCGCCGCCTTCGACACGCGGCAGAACGATGCGGGCGCCGTTCGCGGCAAGGCGAGCCAGCAGCGGCGCAGCGTCGAGTTCATCGCCGATCGCAAGGGTTCCAGCGACAACCGGCCCATAGCGCTCGAACAGCTTGATCGGGAAGCGCGCGGCCAGCCTTGCGGCCGCGTCCGGATCGCGCGCGGCCGCTTCCGTGCGAATCTCCATCATGTGGCCGCGCAGGATGGCCTTCTGTTCGATGATTTCAGCCGAGTCAGTCATGCGCGCGCTCCGGATGTCGCTCCACGGAGCGCGGCAGGAAGGGAAAGGTTGGCGGGGCCACGTGCGCCGTACGAGCTTTTCATTCCCGTTCGACCCAGCAAGCTAGGTGGGCGCCAGGTGATGGGGACCACGGTCCCCGCCAGAGCCAGCTCCCGAACAGAAATGTACGGTCGACGGAATGTGTTGCCGTTCGAACGCTGCAGCTTACCGCCGGGAACCAAGGTAGTGGCGCCACCCGTTTCCAACAAGTGAATTCAGCGGAAAGACTGCCGCGCATTGCGCCATAAGAATCGCATTAACTTGGATTCGATTCCCGGAACGCGGGTGAAGGACGGGCGTTTGCACCTCGTTGCCACCCCCGGAGGAAATCATGGAAAATCGCAAGGACGGCCCGGTCGGGTCTGTCGAAGATGCAGCGCGGCGCGTTCGCGATGCCGCTGGTGAAGCCGTGACTGATGCAAAACACGCGGCGATGCAGGGTGTTGAAGACGCCCGCGCCAAAGCCGGCGACAAGGGCCATTCGACCGCCAACCGCTTGCGGGATCTTGCAGGTCAGGTCGAAGGCGATCTTCCCTGGATGTCCACTGCGTTCAAGAAATCGGCAGATGGCCTCGACAGCGTAACCAACTCGCTGACGCAAGGCGATCTCAATCAGTGCCTGTCGGGTGTGAGCGATTTTGCGCGGCGCCAGCCGGCCATCTTCCTCGGCGCAAGTGTTGCGCTTGGTTTTGCCCTGTCGCGCATCGGCAAGGCGGCATTCGAGCAGAATCTCCCTTCCGCGAACCCGGCCCCCCAGAGCGAACGCGTCCCGTTCGACGGCGTCGATGCCTCCTACGCAACACGCACGGAGATCTGAACCGTGGCGTCCATCCCTGAACTCACCAAGGACGTCGCCCATCACTTGGGCGACATGTTCCGCAACGAGCTGCGTCTTGCACGTGTCGAAGCGGTGGAAAGCGCAAAATCGCTGACCGGCGCCATGGTGCAGATCGGCATCGGTACGGCTTTCGCCACAGCGGCGATCACGCTGGCGCTGCTCGCAGCCGCCAACGGGTTCGCCATCTACATTCCGATGTGGGCGGGACTTGCCATCGTTGCGTTCGCAGCAGCGATCGCCGCTTTCATATTCATCCAGTCGGCGCGCCACGCGCTCTCTCCGAAGGCGCTCAGCCTTCCGAAGACGCGCGATCAGATCGGCCGCGACATCCAATCCCTCAAGGAGCACCTTCCGTCATGACCGAGACCGACCAGATCGAGCAAGATATCAACCGCTCGCGCCACGCGTTAAACGACACGATCGAACAACTTGGCGGCAAGCTTTCGCCGGGGCAGATCGTCGATGAAGCCATGGGTCTCATGCAGGGGCAGTTCGGCAAGCTGGGCGCCAATCTCGGGCGGCAGGTTCGGGACAACCCGATCCCGCTGCTGCTGATCGGGGCTGGCATCGGCATGCTGGTGCTCGCCAACCGCAACGGCCATGCACAGCCGCACCAGTCGATCAGCGATGAAGACTGGCGCGCCGAGCATCACTTTCGCAAGGTTGAGCGCGCTCGCGAATCCCTGACGCGCACAGCTGACGAAACCGAGCACGGCTTTTCTCATCGCCTGCACGAAGCGCAGGCTGCGGCGCTGGATCTGAAACAGCATGCAGGTGAAGCGGTCGATGCGTTCAAGGCGCGGGTGACGCGCACGATCGAAGGACTTGAACGGCGCGCGGCGTCTGTGCGCGACAGCGTGCAGGCCGGGGTTTCCAAGGCTGGCGCATTCGTGAGCGATCAGGCCAAGCATGCCGGCGCGATGGCGCATGATGCGAAAGACCAGGCAGGCGCGTTCTATAACGATAATCCGCTTGCGGCTGGCTCTATCGGTCTCGCCATTGGCGCGCTGATTGGATCACTGGCCCCGCTGAGTTCCATGGAACGTGACGGCCTGCATGACGTCGCCGACAGGACGGCGAAAGCTGCGGCGGATCTCGCTGAACGTGGCGCCGACGCCGTCCAGAAGGCGGCCAGCAGTATCGTTCACTAGAACCTGACATACCTATGATCTTAACCGAGCGGGCGTCGCCATTGGCGGCGCCCGCTTCGTTGCGCCTGCATCTGCCCGATCGAACTCAACCGGCGAGCTCAGCGCCGGCCCCACATAGGGTTCTATCGGTGAGCTGATCGGCATGGTGGTTCGCAGCGTCGAGCACGCCGCGCATACCATGATGATGGAAAAACTGAGGCCCCACGTCTTCATTCGCGTCTCCCGCGTCGAAGCATGACCCCGCGCACGATTTGCGATGGAAGCGGCCAACTGTAAAGCGGCCTAGTTGAAGGACTTCGCCAGTTTGTCGATCGCCATGATCTGGCGCATCAGCTCTTCGAGCTGGTTAAGCGGGACCATGTTGGGGCCGTCGCTAGGGGCCTTATCGGGGTTCTCGTGCGTCTCGATGAAGACGGCGGCGACGCCCACAGCGGCGGCTGCGCGCGCGAGGATCGGCACATACTGGCGCTGGCCGCCGGATGTGGCGCCCTGCCCGCCGGGCTGCTGCACGGAGTGGGTGGCGTCGAACACAACCGGCGCGCCGGTGGCGGCGAGTTCGGGCAGCGCGCGCATGTCGGAGACCAGCGTGTTATAGCCGAAGGAGACGCCGCGCTCGCACACCAGCACATCACGGCAGCCGGACTGAACCAGCTTCTGAACGACGTTCTTCATGTCCCACGGAGCGAGGAACTGACCTTTCTTGACATTGATCGGCTTGCCGGTCTGGGCGGCGGCGACAAGCAGATCGGTCTGGCGCGAGAGGAAGGCGGGAATCTGAAGAACATCGACCGCCTTGGCGACTTCGGCGCACTGGTCGGGCAGATGGACATCGGTGAGGACGGGAAGCCCAGAGGTTTCTCGGATCTCGTTGAAAATGTCGAAGGAAGCGGTAAGGCCAAGGCCCCGCGCCGTGCTGATTGAGGAGCGGTTCGCCTTGTCGAACGAGGTCTTGTAGATGATGTGGGCGCCGAGCCTGTCCGCGATCTCGCGGATGGCGGCGGACATTTCCAGCGCGTGCGCGCGGCTTTCGAGCTGGCAGGGGCCGGCGATGAAGGCCACCGGAAGCTCCTGGCCGATGCGGACGGTTCCGCGCGGAGCGGGAACTTCCACGATGCTGTTGGGGGTGAGGTTCAGGCCGTCAGCCATGGCGCTCTCCTGTGCGTGGGGCCCATATGGCGCCATTGGCGCGCCGGCGCCAGTGGCCGGGGCAGCCAGATGCGGGCTGGATGGTCGCAGCTGTCGTGAGATCAGGCCGCAAGGCAAGCAGGCAGACCTGCGCGGTCGCGTGATGGCGATCCTGCTGGCGGTGACGCTCGGCGGTTCAGTGGTCGGCGGACCATTCGTCGGATGGGTTGCGGACGTGGCGGGGCCACGCTGGGCCCTCGGCGGGGGCGTGATGGCGGGACCGGCGGCGGCAGCCTTGGCCTTGGGCTATCGCCTGAAATATGGCGCGGGCGCGAAGCCTCGGCCAAACTGAGGTCGCCCTACCCTCTGTCGAGCGCCGCCACGACGCCGTCGACTGCTTCGCTGACGAGCGCATCGGTCTCAGCTTGCGCCATCACGCGAACGAGCGGTTCGGTGCCAGATTTGCGGACGAGCAGACGGCCGCGCGCGCCTAACAGCTTTTCGGCTGCCGCGATGGCGTCCTGCACATTCTTGCGGCTGAGCGGGTCTGCGCCTTCGTACTTGCGGTTTACCAGCTTCTGCGGCGCGGGATCGAACACGTGAGCGACTTCCGAAAGACGCTTGCCGGTCTCAACCATCACGGCCAGCACCTGCAGCGCCGCCAGCAAGCCATCGCCCGTGGTCGAGAAATCAGAGAGCACAACGTGGCCCGACTGTTCGCCGCCAACATTGAGGCCCTTCTCCATCATGCGGGCGACGACATAGCGATCGCCGACCTGCGTGCGTTCGAGCTTCACGCCGATGCCTTTCAAGTGATTCTCAAGGCCGAGATTGGACATGACCGTGGCGACGACGGTGTTCTTCACCAGCCTGCCCTGCTGTTTCCAGGACGAGGCGATGAGGCCGAGAAGCTGGTCGCCGTCGATGATGCGGCCGTTCTCGTCGCACATGGCGACGCGGTCGGCGTCACCATCGAGCGCAATACCGATGTCGGCCCGATAGCGATGGACGGCTTCGACCATGGCGCGTGTGTCGGTGGAGCCGATTTCGCGATTGATATTGAAGCCGTTCGGCTCATCGCCGATCGGAAAGATTTCAGCGCCCAGCTCGTAGAGCGCTTTGGGCGCAACCTTGTAAGCCGCGCCGTTGGCGCAATCGATCACGATGCGCAGGCCCGACAGGCGCAGCTTCCTCGGGAAGGTCGATTTGACGATCTCGATGTAGCGTGACTGGGCGTCGTCGACGCGCTCGGCGCGACCGAGGTCGGGCGATGCTGCGAGGTTCTCGTCGAGCGGGCGGGCCATCAGCCCTTCGATCGCGACCTCAGCCTCGTCTGACAGCTTATAGCCGTCTGGTCCGAACAGCTTGATGCCATTGTCCTGATAGGCGTTGTGCGAGGCGGAGATCATCACGCCGAGATCAGCGCGCAGGCTGCGCGTGAGCATAGCGACGCCGGGCGTCGGCAGCGGGCCGAACAGGCGGACATCCATCCCCATCGCGGTGAAGCCGGCGGTGAGCGCTGGTTCCAACATGTAGCCTGAGAGACGCGTATCCTTGCCGATGACCACGAGATGGCGGCGCGGATCGGAGCGGCGGAAGTAGGTGGCGGCAGCCATGCCGAGGCGCATCGCCATTTCAGGCGTGACATTGCCCTGGTTGGCGGTGCCGCGGATGCCGTCGGTGCCGAAAATCTTCCGCGCTGTCATTGTTCCTCACTCAACTCGACCGGCTTGCCGCTTGGGGGCAGCGGATAACCGCCACGCCATTAGCCGAAACTCCATAACCGGCCATGAAGTCGTGATTTTCATGACGGAGCTAGGCCAAGTTTTGCAATACTCTAAGTTCACCCATCTTCTAGATCACCCCCGTTAATGGGTCGGCCCGGAGCCTGAGCAAATGTGCGGTATTATCGGCATTCTGAGCGACACGCCGGCGGCGCCCCGCCTGGTGGAGGCGCTGAAGCGCCTGGAATATCGGGGATATGATTCGGCCGGCGTCGCCCTGCTGGAGGGCGGAAAGCTCAAACGGCTGCGCGCGCCGGGCAAGCTCAACAATCTGGACGAGAAGGTGCGCGAATCGCCGCTGAAGGCTGGCGTCGGCATCGGCCACACGCGCTGGGCCACGCATGGGCAGCCGAACGAGACCAATGCCCACCCGCACGCCTCGGGCCGCGTCGCGATCGTCCATAACGGCATCATCGAGAACTTCCGCGAGCTGCGCGAGGCGATGGAAGCGCGCGGGCGCAAGTTCGAGACGGAGACGGATTCGGAAACGATCGCCCACCTGATCGATGAAGGCCTGTCCAAAGGGTTGGCGCCAAAAGCCGCATTTAAAGCGACGCTCGACCAACTGCGCGGCGCTTTCGCGATCGCGGCGATCATAGAAGGCGAGGAGAACCTGATCCTCGGCGGCCGTCGCGGATCGCCACTGGTGATCGGCGTTGGCGAGAAAGAGATGTTCCTTGGGTCTGACGCACTGGCAGTGGGGCCATTCACCCAGCGCGTGATCTATCTGGAAGAAGGCGACTGGTGCGCGCTGACACGGACATCGTTTGAGATTTTCGACGCTGCGGGGAAGAAGGTCGAGCGCGCCGAGACGCATGTGCCGGCCGCAGGCGCGGCCGCCGAGAAGGGCAATTATCGCCACTTCATGCAGAAGGAAATCTACGAGCAGCCTGATTTCGCAGGCCGCACGATTTCCGCCTATGTCGAAGCTTTCGATCTCAAGGCCGTGCTGCCCACGCGTCCCGGCAAGAAGGCAATCGACTTCACGCAATTCGAGCGCATTCAGATCGTGGCGTGCGGCACGGCTTTCTACGCAGGTTTCGTCGCGAAGTACTGGTTCGAACAACTTGCGGGGATCGTAACCGACGTCGATGTCGCGTCGGAATTCCGTTATCGCGAACCGGTGCTGGGGCCGAAGACACTGGCTATCGTCGTCACGCAGTCGGGCGAGACCGCCGATACGAAGGCGGCCATGGAATACTGCAAGTCGAAAGGCGTCATGACAGCGGCTGTCGTCAACGTGCCGACGTCGTCCATCGCGCGGGAATGCGACGCGATCCTGCCGACGCTTGCGGGGGTGGAAATCGGCGTGGCGTCGACCAAGGCCTTCACCGCCCAGCTCTGCGCCCTGCTCGCCACCGCCATCGCGGCTGGCCGTGCGCGTGGCTTCCTGTCCCGCGAGTCGGAGAAGGAACATGTCGCAGCGATGCTGGAACTGCCGCGTCTGATTTCCGAAGCGCTGAAGGTCGAGGAACAAGTGAAGGTCCTCGCCGTGGAAATTGCAAAGGCGCGCGACGTTCTCTATCTCGGCCGCGGCCCGCACTATCCGATCGCCCTGGAAGGTGCGCTGAAGCTAAAGGAAATCTCGTACATCCACGCGGAAGGTTATGCCGCAGGCGAGCTGAAGCATGGCCCCATCGCGCTGATCGACGAGCATACGCCTGTGATCATGGCGGCGCCGCACGATCATCTGCTGGAAAAATCCCTGTCCAACCTGCAGGAGGTCGCGGCGCGGCGCGGCAAGGTGTTCCTGGTTTCAGACGCGGCCGGCATCAAGCAGGCGGGTTCTGCTCCGTGGGGCACAATTCAGATTCCCGATTGCCTGCGCGCCATTCAGCCGATCGTGACGACCATTCCATTGCAGCTGTTGGCCTACCACGTCGCCGTCGAAAAAGGCACGGACGTCGACCAGCCGCGCAATCTCGCGAAATCCGTCACCGTGGAGTAGGCCCACTCTGGCAGGACGGTTGCAGCTCACGCAGGAAAGGTGGGCGTGATAGAGCTTCTGTCGCGTCCTGAACCATGTCGCCACAAACCCATTGGGGAAATTTACCATGAAGCCCGTCCGCAAGGCCGTCCTGCCCGTCGCCGGTTTTGGCACGCGCGTGTTGCCGGCCACCAAGGCGGTGCCCAAAGAGATGCTGACGGTGTTCGACCGCCCATCCATCCAGTACGTCGTGGACGAGGCGCGCGAGGCGGGGATCGAGCACTTCGTGTTCGTCACCGGCCGCAACAAGCACGTCATCGAAGACTATTTCGACAAGGCCTTCGAACTCGAAGCCACCCTCGAATCCAAGAAGAAGGACGCCATCCTGGCCGAGGTGCGCGCTGCCGCCCTGCCGCCGGGCGCCGCCAGCTTCACGCGCCAGCAATCTGCACTCGGTCTCGGCCATGCCGTGCTGTGCGCGCGCGACATCATTGGCAATGAACCTTTCGCCGTGCTGCTTCCCGATGTGATCGTGAAGGGCACGGGCGGTTCATGCCTGAAACAGATGGTCGACGCCTACAACCAAGTCGGCGGCAACATCATCGCGGTCGACGAAGTTCCACAGGAACGCGTCAACCAGTATGGCGTGATCGATCCAGTCACCGCTGGGGACCAGGGCCCGCTGGTTAAAATGAAGGGCATGGTCGAGAAGCCTCCGGTCGAAAAAGCGCCCTCGCGCCTCAAGATCACTGGCCGCTACATCCTCCAGCCGGAAGTGTTTGACCTGCTCGCAACGCAGACGCCAGGCGCCGGCGGCGAGATCCAACTTACCGATGCGATGCAGCGCCTGATGGGCGCGCAGGATTTCCACGCCTTCAAATATGCCGGCCAAGATTACGATTGCGGCGACAAGCTTCTGTATCTTGAAGCCTTCGTAGCGATGGCGCTGGCGCATCCGGAACTGGGCGCGAAGGCGCGCGCAGTCCTCGAAGCGACGTTGAAGAAAGCTTGACCTATCAGCCGCAGTGTTCGGTGTAGTCGATGGTTGGCGCAACGCCGGCGCGCCAACCGCGCACCGCCCCGCCTTGCACCTCGAACACGAATTTAGTCGCGCCTTGCGTAACCGTGAGGTCTGTGACTTCGGGCTCGTACTTGTTGGGCGCCTCCATTGCGGCGGCGCCAAACTTCGCTCGGATCGCATCCGCGTCTGCACCGATGCCGAAACCATCCACGGTCTTTGCAGCGTCAGTCAGAAAATCGACACGGCCGACTTTCCCGCCTTCGACGAGGAAGCTCACGCCCTGAACCGGTTCGACGCCGAACAGTTCGAAGCAATGGCCAGGCTGCCCCTGCGCATCGACACCGGCGCCATCATAACCCTCGAGCCCGACCGGGAATTTCGCGCGCGCCTGTTCGGGCTTCATGCCGAAAGTCACGCCGCAATAACCCTCTGGCGTCACCGGGCCGCATGAAGCCAGCGCGGCCTGCTCGGCGGCCGGCGCGTTGAGATCAAGAGGCGCGGGCTCTATGGAAGCGGTGTTCCCGTGCACGCCCTCAGGCGCTGGCGCAGGGCCGCCGCAGGCTGAGACACCCAGCGCAAGGACAAGAGCGACAAATCCGGGGCGCACGCGCATCTCCCTCAGAACGGCTCGAAGCAATCATAGTTGCGCTGACGGATGATCAAGCCGTCTTCGTACTCAAGCACCTGGCAGATGCGCGCCCGCATCGCCTCGCCTGGTCGTACAGCGCCGACCAGCGTGCGCGGATAGCCGGTCCATGTATATTCAAGGATGACGCGGTCGCCGACCTCAGTGACGGTATGCACATCGTAGATCTGGCGTTCCATCAGCCGCGAACCCGACTCGGCGCCTCGAAGTATGTCGTCCAGTTCACGCTGGGCGCCGTTGGGAACCAGCCGGTTGGGGAATTCGTGCTGGACGACATCGGGGTGATAGAAGCCTGCAAGGTCATCGCCGACAGCGCCGCCCTCGACAGCGGCGATGTAAGCCCGGGCTTTTCGTTCGAGCGACATGGTCTGCTCCCGCCCAGCGCCGGATGCGCTGAGTCGCGAAAGACTAAAGCACCATCTGGGTCTGCGTCACCAGTGCGACGGTTTTGCCTGCTTCGGTGGTGCCGGGTTGCACATGTCGGGACGCACCAGCATGCGAGCCTCGATCTGCTCTTTCGTTGCGGAAACGATATCCACGCCCAGAAGATCGGCGAAGGGGATGCGGGAGCTGATTGCGGGCGTACTCATGAAAGCAACCTGTGACGGCTATGCGGACATGGCGAATACCCGCGGGGTAATTGCGTGCGGTCAGTTCGCTGATGCGTAGGCATTGATGGCGGCAATGTGGTTCGCGATGGATGCAGCATCGAGAAACGAACCTGTGAACGAATTTTTCGCCAGCGTGATGATCTCCTCGCGTGTCAGGCCGACGGCTTGGGCTGTGCGAATATAATTGTCCGCGACGTAACCTCCGAAATAGGCGGGGTCGTCGGAATTGCAGGTCGCCTTGAGGCCGAGTTGAAGCATGCGCTTCATCGGATGGTCCTTGAGGTCATGCACGACACACAGTTTGAGATTGGACAGCGGGCAGACTGTCAGCGTCATCCCCTGCTTCACCAGCCTCTGCGTCAGGGCCTCATCTTCAAGCGCGCGGTTGCCGTGATCGATACGATCGACGTGCAGAATGTCGAGCGCCTCATGCACATATTCGGGCGGACCTTCCTCGCCTGCATGCGCGCAGATCTTCAGACCGCGGTCGCGCGCCGCCTTGAAGACACGCGTGAATTTGGACGGCGGGTGGCCCTTCTCCGAACTATCGAGGCCGACACCGGCGATGCGGTCGAGATAAGGCTCGGCGGACGCAAGCGTCTTGAGTGACGACGCCTCGTCGAGGTGGCGCAGGAAGCACATGATCAACCCTGACGTAACGCCGTATTTTGCCTCCGCTTCCTTCATTCCCGCCAGCAGGCCGTTGATTGCGACCGAAAAGGGAAGCCCGCGATCAGTGTGCGTTTCGGGGTCAAAGAAGATTTCGGCATGGCGTCCGCCGTCGGCGTTCAGGCGCTCGAAATAAGCTAGCGCCAGATCGCGGAAATCTTCCTCCGTCTGCAGCACATTCGCGCCCTGATAATAGATATCGAGAAAGTCCTGGAGGTTGGAGAAGGCGTAGGCCGCTCTCACCTCTTGTACCGACTTGAAGGGAATGGCGACTTTGTTGCGCCGGCTGAATTCGAACATCTGCTCGGGCTCGAGCGAGCCTTCAATGTGCAAATGCAGCTCCGCCTTCGGAATGCCGCGAATGAAGGCTTCAGATACGGACATGAAAAGCTCCCGGACCAGCTTGCGGGATTTGTATCAGAGGGCGCGCGATCACGCTAAGCTTTGCAGGACGTCGACAAGGAGCAATGCCATGGCTGCTCGCCAGCTGACCCTGTTGCTGGCTTCTGCGCTTGTCGCCACAGCTTGCAGCGCCGCGCCCGCTCCTTCCGCCAACGCAGCGGCGGACATCGACTTCGTGCGTGGCTGCTGGGTTGCGAAGGACGCGCCAGGCGGAGCGATCGTGTCCTTCCTGCGGCTTCTCCCTTCCTCGCCCCGCGGTGATGATCTGGCGGGAGAGGTCCATCCTGTGGCCAGTCTCTATGCCAATCAGGCGCGACGCTTCACTTTCAAGCGCGACGGATCTTCAGCGACGTTGACGAATCTCGCGGCAGATTCGTCGACGCAAACCTTTATGCGCAACACAACCATTCAAGCCGGCGCTCGCAACGCGACGTATAGTTCAGGCGATACGTTGATGCATATCGCGGGGCTCAACGAGAGATTGAGAATCTTTACGGTCAAACGCGATGGATCGACCGAAGCGACGCAGTTCGCCGGCGAACGCGACGGCTGCGATTGATCGAATTTCACCGATCGGTTTTGAGCGCCCGTAACTGATACTTGCTAGGGTCAGGGGCCCGATAGCCGGACGAGCTCATGCCTCACACGCCAGAACTGATCGCGCTTGTTGGCGACGCGCCGCACGCATGGACGATGGTCAATGCGCTGAGAAAGCGCTTTGGCGACTTTCTGGCAATCGTCGAGCGCGGCGAGCCTGCATCTGCGTTCTGGGCGCGCCGGAAGAAGAGGCTCGGTCAGGCTACCGTCGCCAGCATGAAGGCGGCGCAAATGGCGGCGAAGCTCACCAAGCCGCTTTCTCGCGGACGGCTGGCAGAGCTGCGCGAAGCGTGTGACGCGACGCCGGTAACGGGCGCAATGCGCATCGACGTCGACAATCTGAATGGCGACGACGCGCTGGCGAAGATCCGCGCGCTGAAGCCGAAGGCGGTATTCGTGGCCTCGACGGGCATGCTGCGCAGACCGCTTCTCGAAGCCTGCGCCTGCCCCGTGGTGAACTATCATTCGGGGATCAACCCGGCTTATCGTGGCGTCAATGGCGGCTACTTCGCTTTGGCCAATGGCGAGCCGGAACATTTCGGCGTGACGCTGCATCTTGTCGACCTCGGCGTGGATACCGGCCCGATCCTCGCGACCAACCGCATCCTCCTCGCCGCCAACGACAACATCCAGACTTACATGACGCTGATGGCGGCGAAGTCGCAGGACCTTGTCGTCGACACCATGGCGAAGGTGCTGGCCGGCGAAGCAAAGCCCCTGCCGCCCAGCCCCCTTCCCTCGGCCCAGTATTACGCGCCAACCCTTGGCCAGTATCTGACGAACGGATTGAAACGCGGCGTGTGGTAGGCGCTTCGCCGCATCAGGCCTGGCAAAGCAATTCCGCGCGATAGCCTTCGAGCGCGATCGTCTCGCCGCTGTTGGCAGGCTGTCCATAGAAGATCAGATCCTGTGTAAGCGCGGTGTTGAGGGATCAACGGCGCTCCGCCCCCACCACGCTTATGCTCTTCGAATTGATTCCCAGCGAAATTTGCGTTGGAATCCTCAAACGGACTTTGCGGAACCGGGGCGATTAAGACACCGCGCGACGCAGAAACCTATCAACCCAACGGGAGCGTGAGCATGAGCAAACCGCCCGAAGCGTTCAGCGTGACCAAGCGGATACGCAGTTTTCGTTATGCCTTGCAGGGGCTCGGCTTTGCGTTGGCGAGCCAGCATAATTTCCGCATCCAGCTGGTCGCCGCCAGCATGACGGCCGGACTTGGCTTTCTGTGGGGCGTGTCGGCGGAAGACTGGCGTTGGCTGGTGGCGGCGATCGCGATCGTGCTTGCTGCGGAGCTGGTGAACACCGCGTTCGAGCATCTCTGCGATGTCGTACAGCCCGAGCTGCATGCATCGGTGAAGGCTGCGAAAGACGTGGCCGCAGGCGCTGTCCTTGTCGTATCCATCGGCGCCGCCATCATCGGCGTCATGGTGTTCTGGCCTTACATCGTCCACCAGTTTCGGTTGTGACGACTACGCCGCCTCCAAGACGAAACCCTTCCATGTGCGCATGTAATTGATGAAAGCCTCGCTGAGGCCTTCCTTGTGCAGGTAATCGGTTGAAACCGGCAGCGCCGCTGGCTTAAAATCGGGATCAGCTGCAATACGCCTCGGGAAATCGTGGTGAAGGATTGCAGACCGGCCGATCACAACGAAATCGAGTCCCGCCGCCAATGCGCGGCTGCAGGCCTCGCCTGTGGCGAGCTTGCCGGCAGCGCCAAGACGGACCTCGCCGCGATCGAGTTCAGTGAAGAACGACATCAGGCTTCGCCCCTGATGCGCCGGATCTTCCGGCTCCTTGAACGCATCCCACAGCGACATGTCGAGGTAGTCGATCCTGCCCTCGCGCATCAGCCGCTGCGCGAGGCTGGCGATTTCTTCCAACCTGAGCCCAAAGCGCTCGGGCGAGAGTCTGACGCCAAGGCTGAAGTCCGCGCCGCAGACGGCGCGCACGCCGTCGATGATTTCAAACAGCAGACGCGAACGGTTCTCCAACGAACCACCGTACTGATCCTCGCGCCGGTTGATTTCCGAACTGAGGAACTGACAAAGCAGATAACCGTGCGCGCCATGCAGCTCGACGCCGTCAAAGCCCGCCTTTTCGCAACGGCGCGCGGCGGCGATGAAATCGCCGCGCGTGCGCTCGATCTCCGCCAGCGTCATGGCGCGGGCGTTGGTCTCGGAATGATCTGACGGGCAGATCGGCTGACGGCCGATCACGGAGAGGGGCGAGCGCAACCCGGCATGATGCAACTGCAATACAGCATGCGCGCCGTTGGCGCGGAGGGCGCCAGCAAGGCGGGTTAATCCCGCGATATGACAGTCGTCATGGGCGCCGAGCTGGCCCGGAAACCCCTGGCCGCCATCCTGGACCGAGGCGGCGCAGGTCATAGTCAGGCCGAAACCGCCCTCGGCCCGCATGGTAAGCCAGCGAAATTCTTCCTCACTGAGCGTCCCATCGGCATGGCTTTGCTGGTTGGTCAGGGGCGCAAGCATGAACCGGTTCTTCATCGCCGGACCACGTTTGAAGCTGAGGGGCTCGAACAAGGCGGACATGGGGGCGATCCTTCAGGCGAAGCGGCGGCACGGGTTTTCTAGCCTATTCACGCCTGCCATGGGCAAGCCTCTTTGTCGCCCTGCCGGCCATGACGCGCCCGCTTGCAGGCGAGCCTGCCCCCGCGCATATAGCCCAGCATGAACGCGCCACGCACCCTCTATGACAAGATCTGGGACAGCCACGTTGTCGCCGCCGATAAAGCGTCGGGCGAGAGCCTTCTTTATATCGACCTGCACCTGATCCACGAGGTAACAACCCCGCAGGCCTTTGCGGGTCTGCGCGCCAATGGCCGCAAGGTGCGCCGGCCCGACCTGACGCTGGCGGTCGCCGACCACAATACGCCGACCGAGGGCCAGGCGCTGGGCATGGCTGGCGTCAAGGATCCCGAGGCGCGCGAACAGTTGGAAACACTGGCGCGCAACGTTGCGGAGAACAACATCCAGTTCTTCCCGATGGGCGACATTCGCAACGGCATCGTCCATGTCGTCGGACCTGAACAGGGCCGCACCCAGCCGGGCCTCACTATTGTCTGCGGCGACAGCCACACATCGACGCACGGCGCCTTCGGCGCGCTGGCGCACGGCATCGGCACGTCTGAAGTGGAGCACGTGCTCGCCACGCAGACCCTGCGCACACGCAAGATGAAGAACATGGCCGTCCGCGTCGAAGGCGAATTCCGCCCCGGCGTCGGCGCGAAAGATCTCGCCCTTCACCTCATCGCCATGATCGGCACCAATGGCGGCGCAGGCCACGTCATCGAATACATGGGCTCGGCGATCCGCTGCATGTCGATGGAGGGGCGCATGACGCTGTGCAACCTCTCCATCGAAGGCGGCGCACGCGCCGGCCTCGTCGCCCCCGATGAAACCACCTTCGCTTACATCAACGGCCGCCCCGCAGCGCCGAAGGGCGGACAATGGGAAACCGCAATCCAGCACTGGAAGACGCTGCATTCGGATGAAGGCGCACAGTGGGACGACGTCATCGACATCGCCGCCGCAGACGTCGCGCCCACCATCACATGGGGCACCAGCCCCGAGCAGGCTGCGCCGATAACGGCCAATGCGCCCATCCCCGCGCAGATCTCTGACAGCGTGAAACGCGACGCCGCCGAGCGCGCGCTGGCCTATATGGGCCTTGAGCCCGGGCAAAAACTCGAAGGCCTGAAGATCGACCGCGTCTTCATCGGCTCGTGCACCAACTCGCGCATCGAAGATCTCCGCGCCGCCGCTGAAGTCGCCAAGGGCAAGCATGTCGCCGCCGGCGTGCGCGCGATGGTGGTGCCCGGCTCTGGCCTCATCCGCGCCCAGGCGGAAGAGGAAGGCCTCGACAAGGTATTCCTCGACGCAGGCTTCGAATGGCGCGAGCCCGGCTGCTCGATGTGCCTCGGCATGAACCCGGACATTCTCAAGCCCGGCGAACGCTGCGCCTCCACCTCGAACCGCAATTTCGAAGGCCGTCAGGGTCGCGGCGGACGCACGCACTTGATGAGCCCGGCGCTCGCAGCCAAGGCCGCGCTCGCCGGAGTGATCACAGGCTAAGTGTTTCAGCGTCAAAGATTAACGCCATACACTTTTGGCGCTCGCTTCATGTGCGCTGGCGCCTAAATCTTCAGCGCGTTGAATTCACATGGTTTTCAGCAATCTACCGTAACGTCACCCTGCACTGCAAAAGCGGGCTCATGGTGGGACGATGAAGGCCGGAGACATTGCGAGGCGCGTCAGTTTCGTGACGCCCGAAACGCTCGCTGGCGAAATCGCCGTGCGTTTCAAGAACGCGACAGACATCAACACCTTCCCCGTCGTGCGCGCCGGCAAACCTGTCGGCGTCATCACCCGTGATCGCCTGAACGAGATGCGCAAAGCAGGAGGACTGTGGGAGCGCAGGCCGGCGGCGCACTTCATGAACCCGGCGCCAATCGTGATCTGCCAAGACCTGGCGCTGGCCGAAGTCAGCCTCGTGATCGCGCCGATGTCGCGCGAGTCGCTATTTGAAGGCATCGTCACGGTGGACGCGGACGGCGCCTATGCCGGTCTTGCGGGCGCATTTGAGCTGTTCCGCACGGCCATCGCCGTGGCGGAGGATCGCAATCGCGACCTCACCAGCCTCGCAGCACGGCTGGCGGCCGAGACCGAGAAGGCCAACGCCGCCTCGAGCGCCAAGTCCGACTTCCTCGCCACTATGAGCCATGAGATCCGCACCCCCCTGAACGGCGTGCTCGGCATGGCGCAGGCGCTGGCGATGGATGCACTGAATCCAGACCAGCGCGAAAAACTGAACGTCATACTGAATTCTGGCGAGACGCTGACGGCGCTTCTGAACGACATTCTCGATCTCTCCAAGATCGAAGCCGGCAAGATGGAAATCTCAGGCCTGGATTCGAACCTGCACGCGTCTCTGGAGCGTGCCTGCGGCCTTTTCGAAACCGCCGCGCGCGACAAGGGCGTGCAGCTGTCGGTCGTGCGCGAAGGCGGCGGCCCGGACTGGCTGAGCTTCGACCGCGTGCGCGTTCACCAGTGCGTGACGAACCTGATCTCCAACGCCGTGAAGTTCACCCAGGAAGGCCGTGTGGATGTGCGCTGGAGCGTGGGTGCGGCGCCCGCGGGCGCGCCTCACCGCGTCCGCGTCAGCGTCACGGACACCGGCATCGGCATGAGCGAAATGGCGCTGGCGCGCCTGTTCAACGCGTTCACGCAGGCCGACGGATCAACCACACGCCGCTTTGGCGGCACAGGCCTCGGCCTTGCCATCACGCGCAAGCTGGCGCGGCTGATGGCTGGCGACGTGCACGTCTCCAGCGCCGTCGGTCACGGCTCGACCTTCACCCTGACTTTTGAGGCGCGCGCGGCGGAGAAGCAGGTCAGACCTGTCCGCAAGGAAGCCGACATATCGGAAACATACCGGTCTGAGGGGGCTGTGCGTATCCTTGTGGTGGATGACAATGCGACCAACAGGCAGGTGGCGAAGCTGTTCCTGGCGCGTATCCAATCGGAGATCGTTGAGGCCGAGAACGGCGCTGAAGCGCTGCTGCGCCTCGCTGAGCAATCATTCGACGTTGTCCTGCTCGACGTGCACATGCCCGTGATGGACGGCTGCGAAACCATCCGCCGCATCCGTGCGTCCGACCAGCCCTGGCGCGCCCTGCCCGTCATCGCGCTGACGGCCGATGCGATGGAAGGCGACCGCGAGCGCTTTGTCGCGATGGGCATGACCGACTATCTCGCCAAGCCGATCGACCGCCGCCTGCTGCTCAACAAGGTGCACGAGGCGACTGCGCGCGCCGCCGTGGAGCCACAACCAAGAGAGGCGCCGCACAGCTCGAGCCAGAACGACATCGACCTGTCGGATATCCTCGGCGCTATCGATGCAAGCGCGGCGGCCTGATCGCCGCCACCAAACCGTCGCAAAACATTCACGCGATAGGCTCGCGAAAAACCCCCGAAACGCCAGCGGATTTACGCGAACTTTAGCGCGCGCGCCTATCCACCCGGCATACGGTTTTCGGGGCGTGGAGCGGACATTGCTGGCGATCGAAATTGCGCGACAACCGGAGACAGTTGCGCCTTCAACCATGGGCGGCGTTGCGGTCGTCCGCTTCGAAGCTGATGACGACCTGCACATCATCGCCGTGGTGGAGAATGATCGTCCCGTCGGGTTGGTGACGCGCCAGAAGCTGCTGCAGCATTTCTCGCACAAGTTCGGCCGGGAGCTGTGGGACCGGCGTCCGATTTCGCAGCTGATGAATGCGGACCCGCGCATCATCGCAGCCGGCACTTCAATGGAAGACATATGTCGCGAGATGGCCGGCATCTCGCCGCTGGCGCTGCTTGAGGGCGTCGTGTTCGTCGACGAGAACGGCTGCTATGCCGGCGTGGCAAGCGTGTTCGACCTATATCAGGCTTCAGTGAACGTCACCGCGACCAAGAACAAAGCGCTGATGGACGTCACAGGTCAGCTTGTCGCCGAGACGGAAAAGGCCAACAACGCTTCACGCGCCAAGACAGATTTCCTCGCAACCATGAGCCATGAAATCCGCACGCCATTGAACGGCATTCTCGGCATGGCGCAAGCATTGGCGCACGAAAAGCTTGCGCCTGAGCACGACGAAAAAATCCAGCTGATCATCTCGTCGGGGGAAACGCTCACCACCCTGCTCAATGACGTTCTCGATCTCTCGAAAATCGAGGCGGGCCGGCTCGACATCTCGCCGGTCGATGCCGATCTGCGCGCAACCATCGAGCGCGCCCGCGGCCTGTTCGACACCATCGCCCTGGAAAAACATGTCGCCCTGACTGTCGGCGTCGATGCGTCCGTGCCGGCCCGGCTGAGTTATGATCCGGTGCGGATCCACCAATGCCTCACCAACCTGATTTCCAATGCGGTGAAATTCACACCCACCGGCAAGATCGAGATTGTCTGTTCCCTCGCCTCCTCGCACCCGGGCGGATCACATCGGGTGAGCGTGGAGGTGCGCGATACGGGCATCGGGATGTCGCCAGAGACAATGACAAACCTGTTCAGCGCATTCACCCAGGCCGATGGCTCGATCACACGCAAGTTCGGCGGCACCGGGCTCGGGCTCGCTATCACGCGCCGCCTTGCGCGCCTCATGAACGGCGACGTCACAGCGACCAGCATGGCGGGCGCAGGGTCGACATTCTCGCTCAGCTTCGAAGCGGGCTCCGCCGCCATGCAAATCGAACCGCCCAGGCGCCCCGCCGCCGGCGCGCAGCCCTTGCAAGGCGATGCGAAACCAACGCTAAATCGTCCACTGCGCGTGCTGCTGGTGGATGACAACGCAGTCAACAGGCAGGTCGTGCGCCTTTTCCTTGCAAGCCTCCACGCGGAGATTGTCGAGGCCGTCAACGGGGTGGAGGCGTTGGAGAAGCTCGAAATTGAATCGTTCGATCTGGTTCTGCTCGACGTGCACATGCCCGTCATGGATGGCTGCGAAGTGATCGGACATATCCGCACCAGCCGACAGCCCTGGCGTGATCTGCCCGTCATCGCGCTGACGGCCGATGCGATGGAAGGCGACCGCGAGCGCTTTGTCGCGATGGGCATGACCGACTATCTCGCCAAGCCGATCGACCGCCGCCTGCTGCTCAACAAGGTGCACGAGGCGACTGCGCGCGCCGCCGCGGAGGCACAGCCGGACGAAACGCTGCATGGGGCGTGTCTGAAGGATTTCGACGCGTCGGATATTCTTTTGGCTATCAACGTAAGCGCGGCATAGCCGATCGCTTCGCAGCGCGCTAAGCTGGCGCGGGGAGGAGCGATCATGAGCGACATTCAGCTTCCCATCACGGGCGGGTGCATTTGCAAGGCCATCAGGTATTCGGCGAGCGCGCCGCCTGTCGGCTCACGACAATGCTGGTGCCGTGACTGCCAATATTTCGGTTCAGGCTCGTCGACGGTGAACGTCATTTTCAACACCGCCGACGTGACGATCACTGGCGAGTTGCGGACCTTCGTGTCGCTCGCGGATTCCGGAAGCACGGTGACGCGCGGCTTCTGTCCGACCTGCGGAACGCCGGTGACGAGCGCGTCGAGCGCGCGCCCGCATTTTCTGATCCTGCGCGCCGGCACGCTCGATCATACCGGGATCGCAACGCCTGCAATGAACATCTGGACCGATTCAGCGCCGCATTGGGCGCACCTTGATCCGGACGTCCCTTCAACGCCTGCGCAGCCGGCAGCGCTGCCTGCTTCACGTTAACACTTGGCGGAAGCGTCCGGCGACGATTGCACACGCAGGTTGAACCTGCCATGTTATCGCCCAAGTTCGAAGGCTTCTGCGGGGCACGGGGCGGCAGCCGGGATTTCCATGAAAAGACTGCTCTTGTCCCTCGTCCTGGTTGTCGCAGCTGGTGCGATTTTCCTGGGCCCACCGCTACGGGCGGCTTTCGCTGCAACCAACGTCGACATCGTGATCGGACGCGCGGAACTGCATCCGACCGCGCAGGCGCTGGCCTTCATGCTGAAGGCGCCGGAGGACGAAGCCCTCGCCGCCAAGAAAAAGATGAAGTTGTGGGCGACCTACTACCACATGCCAACCGTGCGTCCGTCCTGGACCAGCGTGGCGGCGAAGCCCCTGCTGGGCAAGAACGGCAAGGCCGTCTCCCCACCCCTCTCGATCGAAGACTGGTGCGACGCAGCCATGCAGGGCTCGATCTGGGTCGACAACGGCAAGGATGATCCTGTCGCCTACATGTATATCGACAGCGGCGGGCCTGAGCAGGTCGTGTGCGACCGCTATTTCGGCGAACTTTCCACGCGCATCAAATCGGCGACGCGCCGCGCGCGGTTCCAGCAGTTCCATCATCCGCAGGCCTGCGACGTCCGCGTGATCCCGCTGATGGCGTTCCGCACGATCGCGGTGGACCGCGAGCGCATCAAGATGGGCACTGTGCTCTACATTCCGAAACTGCGCGGCGAAACGTTCTGGAATAATGGCGAGATCTTCGTTCATGACGGATATGTCATCGCCAGCGACACCGGCGGCGCAATCGAGAACAACCACATCGACATGTTCGTGGCTGACGCCAACGTGAAGCCGTTCCCGGATATCGTTCGCTCGAATCCGCGGCACACGTTCGAAGCCTATATTGTCGACAAGAACGACCCTGCTGCGATTGCGCTGAACGGCGCGGGCGAGGAAATCTGCAAGGATTCCGACCGTCCGGGCCGCAAGCGCAAGAAGGCTGCTGGCGCGATCTGACGCATCGTAAGGCTTCAGTAACGCCTCGCGCGCTTTCGCTAGTGTCGTGGAAAAGCTGTCCGCCATTCTCGGACTGAAATCGGAGCCTATCTCCTCTAGGAGAAAGGCCGATCTGGCCGTGCCTGCGCTTCGTCCGCCGGGCCCGGCCGTGTCGGACGACGAACCGCCGATGAAAGCTTTCACGTTCACGATCCTGTTCATGCTCGCCGCGTGCGCGACGGCGGCGGCGCCGGGCTTGCCTGCTGCTCCGGTCGCACCTCCACCGCTTGCGGCGGCGCTGAGCCCGGCTGAACGTGCGACGGGCTTTGTGCTGGACGAGCCGTCACCGCAGGCGATGGGCCCGAACCTCAAGCTGTGGGCCACGCATTATCACACGCCGATCGTGCAGGCCTCGCCGGAGACAATCTCCGCCGCCTTCCCGCTGATCGGCCGCAAGGGCGACGCGATCTCGCCGCCGCTCTTGCAGCGCGACTGGTGTGAGGCGGCGCTGCAGGGGTCGGTGTCGATCCGGCAGGGCGCCAAAGCAACGGCCTATGTCTATGTCGACTCGGACGGGCCGGAGCAGACGAACTGCGACGAATTTCTAGGCTCGCTATCGGACGGTGTGAAGACTGCAACGCGGCGAGCGCGCTTCATGGCGGTGAGCCATCCGCTTGGCTGCGGCGTGCGCAACCTGCCGCTGATGCCGTTCCGCACGATTGCGGTGGACCCATCGGTGATCCCGCTCGAGAGCGTGATTTTCGTTCCGGAACTTCGCGGGCGTCATTTCAAGCTGAACGATCGCGAGCTCATCCATGACGGCTATCTGTTCGCCGGCGATCGTGGGGGCGCGATCAAGGGCAAGCATATCGACGTGTTCCTGATCGACGATCAGTACGCGCCGCTGGAAGAGCTGTTCGCGTCGACCGACAGCCGGACATTCGAGGCCCATGTCATCGACGACGATGATCCGATGGCGGCGGCCGTGAAGGCCAGCCAGTCGTCGAGCTGCGAGCCGATTGCGCCGTAAATTGCGCGCGGTGTGGACAGGCGCGCCCGGGTCACGGCAGATTGCGGCGAACTGAGCTGAGGAGGATGCCATGAAACGACTTCTGTTTGTCTGCGCTGCGCTTACGGCCGCCGGATGCGGCCATGACTATGCGAAATCGGCCCCGCAGATTCCGGTTGGGCCGACGATCGCGGACAAACCTGCCCCGCAGGTTTCGAATCTTGCGACCGCAACGCCTGCACCGGTCTCTCCTTGAACTCTCGGTAAACGGATGGCGGCGCTGGCCAGGGTCTGGCCGTAGCGAAAAGCTGAATGCGATCAGGCGGCCCGGCCACAAGATGTCCGGGCCGCAATGATTCATGGCCCGGCGTGGTTATCGCGGGCTTTGCAATTGCGCGAAGGCGCGTGACCAACCCTTAGTTCCACGGCGCAATAGTTTGCGTTGAAAGGGCGTCGGGGACGTTCCGGAAACCACAATGCGCACAACACCTGCGAAGGTCGACGACTGGCTATTTGGCCAGGACGACAATCCGCCCGCCGGAGAGACGGCGGAGGATGCTTTCGATTCATTTGGTCCTATTACCGATATCAGCCGCGCCTTGCAGCGGCCGGCTCACCAGCCGGTCACGCAGGGGCCGCACGATTTCACGCGGATCCTTGTCGCTGAAGGCGACGCCTATCATCGCCGCGTCCTGCGTGTCCTGCTCGCGAGCCCGCGCGTTTCGGCGATCGAGGTGGAGGATGGGCAGGCGGCGGTGGACCTTCTCGCATTGCGCTCGTTCGACCTGCTGCTGCTCGACATGGATCTGCCGCAGATGACCGGCGTGGAGGTGATCCGCTGGGTGCGGCGGAGCAGTACGCCGTGGGCGGACATTCCGATCCTTGGCCTGCTGAACGACAAGCGCCACCACGAGGCCGGCAAGCTGATGTCGATCGGCATGACGGACTGGACCGCCAAGCCCTTGAGCCGCCATCACCTGGCGGACAAGATCGTGCATTTGCTGCCAGGCCTGTACGATGCGGGGCTTTAGGCGCGCGAGCGCTGTCTCGCTGGAGTGCGAGTTGGTGGGATTGGGTTTGGCCTGATCAGATGAGGCTGTGACGGGGTCTGTGCGCCGTATTCCCGGCGAAGGCGGGATCCAGAATGCCGCAAGGGGATTCTTAGCCCTTCGCGCGCTTGTCCGTTCAAGAGGACGCGATCCTCATTTGCAAGCGAGACCTAGCTGGCTTCGTCGACGCGGCGGGAGAGCATTTCGATTCTGGCGGCGGCGTCGGTAAGAAGGGTCGCGGCGCGGTTTTCGAGATTGCGGATGCGATCATCCAGCGCCTTGGAGCCGGAGTTGGCAGCCTGGGCGTCGAGCTCGTCGAGAATGGAGAGACCGGCGGCGAGGAACAGACGTTCGGCGCCGAGGTCGCCGAGAGCTTCGATGAGCTCTTTCACGCGCTGGTCGAACCGCGCGCCGAGTTCCTCGAGGCGCGCTTCCTGGCCGGGACGCGCAGCTGAGCGCATAGCGCTTTCCGGCGATCTGGAGTTCTGCCTTGGCCACGACATCCACCTTCTGAGTCGCCCATTATGCCCGGGTCTGAACCGTTACCCTAGACCCAGCGTTCCTATAACCGCCAGCCCGTCGCCTAAACTTTACCGAGGGCTTCGCGGACTTCCGAAATGGCGGCGCCCAGGGCTTCGGACGCTTCGTCAGCGAGACGTTGCAGCTCCCTTTCGCGCGCCTTCGCGGCATCCAGATCGCCTGCGAGACGAGCACGGTCCATGCGCAGGGCGTCCGCCTCCCGCTCGTGGGAACGGTGGGTCTCCAGACGGTCAAAAAGCCCGTCCAGACGGCCTTCCAGACGATCGATCGCCGCCTCCAGCTGCTGGAGGGCAGTGTCGATTTCCGGTGATTGTTCAGGTCCCTCGCTCATCCCCCGCCACTTTGAGGCTTGTGAGCAAGTCGCGCAATGGCGTGGTGCGGCTGCGAAACCTCTTTGAGGCGACACGCATCCCCGTTAATCAGCGCCACAACCCGCCGGAGGGAATTTTTATGCCCCAACTGCCGCTCGCCAATGCGATCCGCGCCCTTTCGATGGATGCCGTGGAAAAAGCCCAGAGCGGCCATTGCGGCTTGCCGCTGGGCTTCGCGGACGTTGCGACCCTGCTCTATCAGGAATTCCTGAAGTTCGACGCGTCCGATCCGAGCTGGCCGGACAGGGACCGCCTCGTGCTGTCTGCGGGCCATGGCTCGATGCTGCTCTATTCCCTGCTCTACCTGACCGGCTATCCGGATGTGAGTCTCGACGAGATCCGGAATTTCCGTCAGCTCGGCTCGAAGACGCCAGGCCACCCGGAATATGGGCACACGGTTGGCGTCGAGACGACGACCGGACCCTTGGGCCAGGGCCTCGCCAACGCCGTGGGCATGGCGATGGCGGAACGTCACCTCAATGCGCGCTTCGGCGACGAGCTGGTGAACCACAAAACCTATGTGATCGCGGGTGATGGTTGCCTGATGGAAGGCATCAGCCAGGAAGCGCTGACGCTGGCCGGGCATCTGCGGCTCAAGAACCTGATCGTGCTGTTCGACGACAACGCCGTCACCATCGATGGCTCGACCGCACTGTCGGATGCGACGGACCAGATCAAGCGCTTCAAGGCGTCTGGCTGGAATGTGGCGCGCGTTGACGGGCATAACATGGATGCGGTGCGCGGCGCGCTGCTGCAGGCGCAGACGGCCGATCGTCCCTCGCTGATCGCTTGCAAGACCATTATCGGTTATGGCGCGCCGAAGATCGCGGGCACGGGACCGGCGCATGGCGGGCCTTATGGCGCAGAAGAGATTGCAGGCATCCGCAAGGCGATCGACTGGCCGCACGAGCCCTTCGTCGTGCCCGAAGAGGTGCTGAAGGAATGGCGCAAGATCGGCGCGCAGGGCGCGCGTCATCGCGAGGCGTGGGAGAAACGTCTGGCGGCGTCGGACAAGCGCGGCGCGCTGGAGGCTACGCTGTCGGGCAAGGTTCCGGCGGGACTGAAGGCGGCGATCAACGCGCACAAGAAGAAGATCGTGGAAGCGCCAAAAGCCGACGCCACGCGCAAATGGTCTGGCGCCGCGCTGGAAGTGGCGACCGAGCTCATGCCGGAACTGGTGGGCGGATCGGCCGACCTCACCGGCTCGAACAACACGCGCACGGCGGCGAACAAGGCGCCCATGACGCCGGAGAATTATGGCGGGCGCTATGTCCACTGGGGCATTCGCGAACACGCCATGGCGGCGGCGATGAACGGCATGGCGCTGCATGGCGGCATCGTACCGTATTCTGGGACGTTCCTGGTGTTCTCGGATTACTCGCGGCCGGCCATCCGGCTGGGCGCCCTGATGAACCAGCGCGTGATCCATGTGATGACGCATGACTCGATCGGCGTGGGCGAAGACGGCCCAACGCACCAGCCGGTGGAGCATGTCGCTTCGCTGCGTAATATTCCGAACCTGCTGGTCTTCCGTCCGGCCGATGGCGTCGAAACCGCGGAGGCGTGGGAAGTCGCGCTTAATTCGACGACTGCGCCGTCGCTGATCGCGCTCACCCGCCAGAACCTCGCGCCGGCGCGGAAGGAGCACACGGAGGAGAACCTCGTGGCGAAGGGCGGCTATGTGCTCTCCCCCGCGAGGAAGCCGGAGAAGATCGTGCTGCTGGCGACGGGATCGGAAGTTGAGATCGCGCTGGAGGCTCAAAAGCAGCTGGAAGCCGACGGGATCGGCGCACGTGTCGTTTCGATGCCGTGCTTTTCGCTGTTTGCCACGCAGCCGGCTAAGTACCAGGCCGACACGCTGGGCGGAAAACTGCCGAAGGTGGCGGTGGAAGCGGGCATCCGCGATGGCTGGGATCGCTGGATCGGGCCGGAGGGCGGGTTTGTCGGCATGACAGGCTTTGGCGCGTCGGCCCCTTACAAGGCGCTGTACAAGCACTTCGACATTACCGCCGAGGCCGTGGTGAAGGCAGCTAAAGAGCGCGTGTAACGGGCGTTCCGGCCCGGCTCACGAAACGCTACGGCGAATTGCGCGATTTTCACCGCGCAAACCTCTCGCAATGGCGCAAAAAACCGCTATTACGCCGCGCATGAAGACCGTGTGACGGCCGGTCCCGTTCCTGCATCCGGGGCCGTACTTGGATGATAGAGGATTCCCGATGGCTGTTCGTGTTGCGATCAACGGTTTTGGCCGGATTGGTCGACTGGTTCTCCGTTCCATCCTGGAACACAAGCGCACGGACATCGAAGTCGTCGCGGTTAACGATCTCGGCCCGGTCGAGACCAATGTTCACCTGCTGAAATACGATAGCGTCCATGGGCCGCTGAACATGGACGTGACGGTCGAGGGCGATTTCGTCTCGGTCGGCAACCAGAAGTTCAAGGTCACGGCGATCAAGAACCCGGCCGAGCTGCCGCACAAGGATCTGAACGTCGACATCGCGTTCGAGTGCACCGGCATCTTCACGGCGAAGGACAAAGCCGCCCTGCACCTGCAGGCTGGCGCCAAGCGCGTGCTGATCTCGGCCCCCGGCGAGAATTCGGACCTGACGGTTGTCTATGGCGTGAACCATCAGAAACTCACCAAGGAGCACATGATCGTCTCGAACGCCTCGTGCACCACCAACTGCCTCGCGCCGGTCGCGAAGGTTCTTCACGATGTGATCGGCATCGAGAAGGGCATGATGACGACGATCCACTCCTACACCGGCGACCAGCCGACGCTGGATACGATGCACAAGGATCTCTATCGCGGCCGCGCGGCGGCGCTGTCGATGATCCCGACTTCGACGGGCGCGGCGAAGGCCGTGGGCCTTGTTCTGCCGGAACTCAACGGCAAGCTGGACGGCGTGTCGGTTCGCGTGCCGACACCGAACGTTTCGCTGGTCGACCTGAAATTCATCGCCAAGCGCCCGACGACCGTCAAAGAGGTCAACGACGCCATCAAGGCCGCGGCGGACGGCAAGCTGAAGAGCATTCTCGGCTACACGTTCGAGAAGCTGGTCTCGTCCGACTTCAACCATAATCCGCATTCGTCGATCTTCCATATGGACCAGACAAAGGTCATGGACGGCAACATGGTCTCGATCATGAGCTGGTATGACAATGAATGGGGCTTCTCGACCCGCATGAGCGACACAGCTGTCGCCTGGGGCAAGCTGATCTAGTGGCCGGCAGGAAAAAAGAACCGCAGGGGACGGCGACCGATGAGGTCGCCGTTCACGCTTCTGCTTCCCCGCCCTACCAGGTGAAGGGCGAGGTTGTTGATGGGGCAGGCGTGCCCGCCAAGGCCGAGGACAAGCCTTATGATCCGGCGGCGTGGATGCATCAGCGGCTGGTCCATCAAGTAATGGAGTTCGAGAAAAATCTCGGACCTGACCACGAAGTGGGCGGACGATTTGTCGAAGGACCAAGCGGGGAGCCGTTGCACTTGTCGAACGTGGCGAGCTGGGGCCCGGATATGATCCTGTTCATGGGCGAGTTCCCGGACGGCCGGAAATGGGAGCTGGTGCAGCACTACAGCCAGGTCTCGATGCTTCTGGTCGCGGTGAAGAAGATGAACGAGGCGCCGCGGCGGATCGGCTTCGAACTGCTGAAGAACGTCAAGGAGCAGGATGTTCCATGGGAAGATCCGATCAGCTAGCGGCCGAACGATGCACGCACGCGTGCGAAGACTATCCGACTTTACCTTATCTGACGGGACGAATGACATGACCTTCCGCAAGCTTCAGGGCGCCGACCTCAAGGGCAAGACGGCGCTGGTGCGCGTCGACTTCAACGTGCCGATGGAAGATGGCAAGGTCACCGACGAGACGCGCCTGAAAGCAGCGCTGCCGACGATCGAGCTGCTCTCGAAGGCCGGAGCGAAAACCGTCCTGCTTGCACACTTCGACCGGCCCAAAGGCAAGCGCGTGCCCGAGATGAGCCTGAAGCCGGTGCTCGACGACCTCTCCGCCCTGGTCGGCAAGCCGGTGGCGTGGGCCGACGACTGCATCGGCGATGTAGCTGCGAGCGTCATTAACGCCATGAAGCCGGGCGACGTCGCCCTGATGGAAAATGTCCGCTACCATGCGGGCGAGGAAAAGAATGATCCCGCCTTCGCCGCCGAGCTTGCGAAGCTGGGCGACATCTATGTCAACGACGCCTTCTCGGCCGCACACCGCGCTCACGCGTCCACCGAGGGCGTGGCGAAACTTCTGCCGGCCTATCCCGGCCTCTCCATGGAACGCGAATTGACGGCGCTGGAACTGGCGCTAGGCAAGCCTGAACGGCCGGTGATGGGGATTGTCGGCGGGTCGAAGGTTTCGACCAAGCTCGACCTGCTGAAGAACCTCGTGACCAAGCTGGACAAGCTGGCGATCGGCGGCGGCATGGCCAACACTTTCCTCTATGCACAAGGCCACGACGTCGGGGCGTCATACTGCGAGAAGGACCTCGCCGAAACGGCGCGTGAGATCATCCGCCTCGCCGGACACAACAACTGCAAGCTCTTCCTGCCGCTGGACATTGTGGTGTCGGAGCAGATGGCGGCGGGCGTGCCCACGCGCGTGCGGAATCTCGGCAATGTCGACGAGCATGAACGCATTCTCGACGCGGGCCCGGAAACCGTCGCCCGCCTGAAGCGCGCCATCAGCAACTCGAAGACGCTGATCTGGAACGGCCCGCTGGGCGTGTTCGAGATTCCACCCTTCCAGCGCGCTACGATGGAAGCCGCGTGGCACGCAGCCCAGCTCGCCCGTGAAGGCAAGCTGATCGCCGTGGCCGGAGGCGGCGACACCGTTTCCGCACTCAACATGGCGGGCGTCGCGGTCGACTTCACCTTCGTCTCGACAGCAGGCGGCGCCTTCCTGGAATGGATGGAAGGCAAGGTCCTGCCGGGCGTGGAAGCGTTGAAGGTCTGACCTCCCCTTACAAGCGTTGAACGCAGGGTTGCGCGCGTCTAGTGTGCGATCTCAGGGATGGGGAGCGCCATGTTTTCGCGCGCACTGCAGATCATTGACTTGCTGGCGATCGTCGTTGCGCCAGTCATCACATTTCTGGTTCCGCAAGATATCACGGGCCAGATCGTTGCGGCTCAGGTGAGCATCAAGGATCTTGTGCTGCTGGGTTGCATCGCGACCTTGGGCTCAATCATCCTCTTGGCCACGGGACCGGCGCCTCTCCTGCCTTACACCCGCAGCGCTACCGCCTTACATTGAATTCCCTCAGCAGCGGAGTTCGATCATGCAGACGCGCGTCCTTGGAAAAAGCGGGCTTGAGGTTTCGGCCCTCGGGCTTGGCTGCATGGGGTTGAGTTTTGCTTATGGGCAGGCGCCCGAGCGCAAGGATGCGATCGCCCTGCTCCGTGGCGCGGTCGAGCGCGGCGTGACGTTCTTCGACACAGCGGAAGCCTATGGGCCGTTCACGAACGAAGACCTGCTGGGCGAGGCGCTGGCGCCAGTGCGCGACGGGCTGGTGATCGCCACCAAGTTCGGGTTTCCAGGCGGCATGGCGCGCGAGGGCGTCGATAGCCGACCAGAGAATATCCGCGCCGTGGCGGATGCGGCGCTGAAGCGGCTGCGGATCGAGAGCATCGATCTTTTCTATCAGCATCGCGTCGATCCGAAGGTTCCGATCGAGGATGTCGCCGGCACGGTCCAGGAGCTGATCGCGGCAGGCAAGGTGAAGCATTTCGGCATGTCGGAGGCGAGCGGGGCGACTGTCCGCAAGGCGCATACCGTGCAGCCGGTGGCGGCGCTGCAGAGCGAGTATTCGCTTTGGTGGCGCGAGCCGGAGGCGGAGATCCTGCCGACCCTGGTTGAGCTCGGCATTGGCTTTGTTCCGTTCAGCCCGCTGGGGCGCGGATTCCTGACCGGCGCGATCGACGCCGCAACGACATTCGATGCAAAGGATTTCCGGAATTCCCTGCCCCGCTTTGCGACGGAGGCGCGAGAAGCCAATCAGGCGCTGGTCGACAGGCTGGGCCAGATTGCAGACAGGCTCGGCGCGACACGGGCGCAAGTGGCGCTCGCCTGGCTGCTGGCGCAGAGGCCGTGGATCGTTCCCATTCCGGGCACGACCAGGCTTTCGCGGCTTGATGAGAATATAGGCGCAGCGTCGCTGAAGCTGGGCGCGGAGGATCTCAAGCTGATCGAGCAGGCGTTGGCCGACATCAAGGTGCTTGGCGATCGCTATCCGGCGGCGCTGCAACAGAATGTGGGTCGTTAGCAACAGCGCCCAACCGGCGGCCGAGCGTCTTGTCCGCAAAGCCGTGATCTCGTTGAGCGCAGGTCCTTCTCCGACGCTCGCAAGCGATTTTATCGTAAGCGAAGTGACCCGGGCGGCAGGATCGACGAGCATGTCCACAATGGCCCGGATAACCGAACAGCACGACGTCGATGTGGCGAACGCCATCGTTCGTCTGGAGGTCGAGGGCGATCGGAATTGCGAATAGTGGATCGGGCCGGCCAGACGCAAAGCGGGAGGAGGCAAACACTCTGGCTCGCCCAACTGACGTACTCCCCGCTCGCTGGAAGTCTGCCCAGCGAAAGATCCGTGGCTGTAAATCGCACAGGCTTAGAGGACCTGCCGTCATCGCGCATGTTCTTGCGCGGCGCAGGGCCGTCTGGCTTTACGCCCCTTGCCATTCGCGTTGTGCTTTGCCATCGGCTTTGCGCACACGTGGATGAGGCTCACATGACTATTCGATTTGACGGCAAGATCGCAATCGTGACCGGCGGGGGCAACGGCCTTGGGCGCCAGCATTGTCTGCAGCTGGCGGCGCGGGGCGCGAAGGTCGTGGTGAACGATCTTGGCGGGTCGGTCGACGGGTCGGGCGGATCGGTTACGGCGGCGGAAGGCGTGGCCGAGGAAATCCGCAAGGGGGGCGGCGAGGCGATCGGCAATGGCGCAGACATCACCAAGCTCGACCAGGTCGAGGCGATGGTGGCCGAGGCGAAGGCCAAGTGGGGCCGCGTCGATATTCTTATCAACAATGCCGGCATCTTGCGCGACAAGACGTTCGCCAAGATGACGATGGACGACTTCAAGAAAGTCGTGGACGTGCATCTGTTCGGCACGGCAAACTGCACCAAGGCTGTATGGGAGACGATGCGCGAGCAGAACTATGGCCGCATCATGCTGACCTCCTCGGCTTCGGGCATCTATGGCAACTTCGGTCAGTCCAATTATGGCGCGGCGAAAGCGGCGATGATCGGCCTGATGAACGTGCTGAGCCAGGAAGGCGCGAAGAACAATATCCGCGTCAACACGCTCGCGCCCGCCGCCGCGACACGGATGCTGGAGGGTCTGTTCTCCGAAGAGGCCGCCAAGCTGATGGCGCCCGAGCTGGTGACGCCGGGCGTGCTGTTCCTCGTCAGCGAGAATGCGCCAACAAAGACGATCCTTGGCGCAGGCGCGGGCTGCTTCTCGGTGGTGCACATCTATGAGACGCCGGCGGTGTTCGTGGGCGGCGCCAACGCGACCGTTGACGATGTCGCCGCCAACTGGGCGAAGATCAGCGATCCGACGAACGAGCAGCGACTCGACGCCGCCTTCGCACAGACCAACAAGTTCGTGACCGCGGCGGCTGAAGCGCAGGGCGTCAAAACGAAAAGCTGAGGCGGGGCGGCGTGGAGCGGCTCAATCCGATCTGGATCAATGTCGCATTCGCACTGCTGTTCCCCGTGCTTGCCGTGCTGGTGATCGGGTCGGAACATGCCGGCGAGGTTTGTAGCGGCGTGATGGGCGGTTCGGACGAGACGGCGCGGTTCTGGTACGAGATTCCGTGCAGCCCGGATATGCGCGACCGGGCGGGGCTTGGCGGATATGCCTGGGCCTATGTCGGCATGTTCGTGGCGACAGGAATCTATTCCGGCGTCCTGTTTCCCGCGATCACAGGCCTGACCGGCGTCATTCTGGAAAGGGCGGCGCCGCGCTGGACCAATCGGGTGGACTGGATTGTAACAGCGGTTCTGGCGGTCATTCCGGTCGTGGCGCTGTTCATCGCTTTCGGTTAATGCGAAAAGTCACGGGAAATGCGCTAAATTCGCGTGTGGAACGCGTGTTGCTGCGCCACAGTTGACCGTCATTCGCTGTCCCGCCAAAACGCGGAATACAGCTCTCAGGGGAAACGAAACCATGGCCCGCATCACGTTGCGTCAGTTGCTCGACCACGCCGCCGAGCACAGCTACGGGCTGCCCGCCTTCAACATCAACAACATGGAACAGGCGCTGGCCATCATGGAGGCCGCCGAGAAGGTCGACGCTCCGGTGATCATGCAGGCAAGCCGCGGCGCCCGCTCCTACGCCAACGACATCGTGCTGAAGCACATCATCGACGCTTGCGCCGAGATGTACCCCAACATCCCGATCTGCATGCACCAGGACCACGGCAACGGCCCGGCGACCTGCGCCACCGCGATCCAGTTCGGCTTCACCTCGGTGATGATGGATGGCTCGCTGAAGGAAGACGCGAAGACGCCGGCCGACTACGCCTATAACGTCGATGTCACCCGTCGCGTGACCGAGATGGCGCATGCGTGCGGCGTGTCAGTGGAAGGCGAGCTGGGCGTGCTGGGTTCGCTTGAGACGGGCATGGGCGAAGCCGAGGACGGCCATGGCGCCGAGGGCAAGCTGGACCACTCGCAGTTGCTGACGGACCCGGACCAGGCGGTCGATTTCGTGCGCGAGACGCAGGTTGACGCGCTGGCGATCGCCATGGGCACCAGCCACGGCGCCTACAAGTTCACGCGCAAGCCCGACGGCGAAGTGCTGGCAATGAACGTGATCGAGGAAATTCACCGTCGCCTGCCGAACACGCACCTTGTGATGCATGGCTCGTCGTCGGTTCCCCAGGACCTGCAGGACGAGATCAACAAGTATGGCGGCAAGATGCCTCAAACCTGGGGCGTGCCAGTGGAAGAAATCCAGCGCGGCATCAAGCACGGCGTACGCAAGATCAACATCGACACCGACAACCGCATGGCGATCACGGGCGCGATCCGCAAAGTGTTCGCCGAAAAGCCGGGCGAGTTCGACCCGCGCAGCTATCTGAAGCCCGCCAAGGAAGCGATGCGCAAGGTCTGCATCCAGCGCTATCAGGAGTTCGGTTGCGAGGGCATGGCGAGCAAGATCAAGCCGGTGTCGCTGGCCGTGATGGCGAAGAAATACGCCGCCGGCGACCTCGCCCCGCGCATCGCCGTGACGGCGAAAGCGGCCGAGTAAGCGTCCAGCATCGAAGACATTCACACGCTGTGAGCAGACCGCCCACAGGCTTGTGCTTTTTGGTTCGCTCCGGCGATCGCCTGCCGGCGGGATAATGGCGCCCGTTGATTAATCAGGAAAAACGTCCCAGCCCGCTTAACACGTGTTTATTGGGGCGCCTGATTCGCCTGCTGGTTTAATCCCATAGCGCTGTGGATAACCCTGTGGAGGATTTAGCCGGCCGAGAGAACGCGCGGCTGGGGAATTCGGGGATGGCAGACCAGGGATACAATCCGGGCGCTTATCCGCTTTTCAAAAGCGGACTTGGCGATGCGAGTTGGACAGGCAGGCAAAAGCGTTGCCTCGTTCTCGACCCGTCGCACGACGCCAACCCAGACGTGCGCAAGCATGCGGACATGCTGTGGCGACACGTGATCGAGCCGGCGGCGATGATCGCGAATTACGCCGCCCGCCGGGCCGACCGGACGTATGAGAACACGCCGACCGACCAGCCGCTGATCGACGCCCTGTTGGACGATGACCTGATCATCGCCGTCCCATCCTTCGGCAATCCGCGCGTGTTCTACGAGACGGCGCTGGCGCAAGCGGCGGCGCGACCGTTGATCCTGATGGTCGAGGAAGGCCAGGATCTTGGCTTCGACCCACGTAACGCGGAGATCGTCACTTACAGGCTCGATGGGGAAAGCCTGCATAGCCCCACGAACGTTGTGCGGCTGCAGACCGTGATCCGTGAGGTCGAAGAGCGCGCGGGCCCCGGCTGCAACGGTTTCCGGCCAGGCGCCGTCGCCCTCAACGGCAGTGGCGCGGGCAGCATCCAGTTCGACCGCGGCGGCGGCGCCTCGCTTGATCGAAAGCTCGACATGATGCGCAAAGCGCGAGCACGCATCGACATCATGGGTATCTCCAGTCTGGCTCTGCCCACACATCCGGGCATGGCGGATGTGCTTCGAGCCTGCGTCGACTGCGGCGTGGAAATTCGTGTCCTCCAGAGCGCCCCGAACAATCCCGGCTTGATCTCGCTGATCGGCGCGCGACAAACGGATCGGCTCGGCGCTGTTAGCGCGCAGATAGCAGCAGCAGCCCAAGCCTGGCGCGACGCCGCCGAAGCTGCTGGGCCTGATCTGTCCCTCACCGTTCGTCGCACGCGCACGTCGTTGCCGATGGCGAACATGTTGAGCACCGATCGTGCGGTGGTGGCGACGCCTTACCTGCGCAGTCGCGCCACAGCGGCAAGCCCGACCGTGTTCGCGACGGCAAGCGATCACTACCATCAGATCATGGGTGAGGAGTTCGGGATGCTCTGGGCCGAAGCCGCCACACTTTTCCGATTTGAGCCCCGCGCACGGCGCTTGCCGGAGGCCAAGATGGAACGCCTGACGCCTGGCGTACGCACGCCGCTTCTCAAGGTGCGCAGTGCTGCGAGCGCAGCTGCTCCGCTCTCAAAGCCCGTTCGCACGAAAAGCGAACGCGGCTTTGCGGTCATCCGCTCCATTCGCTAGGCCCGACAAAGTCGGCATGGCGGTTTTGGAGGGTTCTTTGGCCCGCGATCGGGTTGCGGCGGCGACGCTGCGCTTTAGGTTCGCATGATGCTCGAGATGCGCCCCAACTGCGAATGCTGCGATAAGGACCTCGATCCGACGGCGCGGGATGCGCGCATCTGTTCGTTCGAATGCACCTATTGCGCGGACTGCGCTGGGCAGACGCTGAAGGGCAAATGCCCGAACTGCGGCGGCGCGCTCGTCGAGCGGCCGGCGCGCGCAACCGACAAGTTGGGGAGATTTCCGGCATCGACCGTCCGCAAGGTGAAGCCCGCCGGGTGCGAGGCCGCTTGACGGCGTCGGCGGCAGGCGTACTCCACGGCCATGCCGCGCCGTTGCCGTCTTTATCTCATCACGCCGCCGGAAGTTCCGGATGTAGCAGCGTTCACGCGGGAGCTTGAACAGGCGCTCGATGGCGGAGATGTCGCGTCTGTGCAGATCCGGTTGAAGTCGCGCGACGGCGTTGCGGCGCCGGACGGCCATATCCTCGAACTGGGGCGCCAGATCATTGCGCGTGCGCAGGATCGCGGCGTTGCGGTGCTGATCAATGATCGGCCCGACCTCGCGGCCGGGCTGGGCGCCGATGGCGTTCATATCGGCCAGCAGGACATGCCCTATGCGCGCGCGCGCAAGCTGGTGGGCGACGGGGCGATTGTGGGCGTTACCTGTCACGCCAGCCGGCATCTCGCGATGGAGGCGGGCGAAGCTGGCGCAGACTATGTGGCGTTCGGCGCCTTCTATCCGACCCAGACCAAGGACCCGGCGACGCGCGCGGAACTGGAACTGCTGACCTGGTGGCAAGAGATGATGGAACTGCCCTGCGTCGCCATCGGCGGGATCACCACCGAGAATGCCAGGCCGCTGGTCGAGGCAGGGGCGGATTTCCTTGCGGTTTCGGCCGGGGTCTGGGGGGGGCCGGGCGGCCCAGGCGAAGCGGTTAAGGCTTTCAACACGCTGTTCGACGAATTGGCGACGTAAGCCACACCCCGGAAAAAGCGAACAAAGCTTGCGCTTTGGGCTCTGCCCGCTAAGGGAACGGCGCACTTTAAGTGAGTGTCGGATTCCCACTTTCGGCCTACCCGAAAGCGATCCGACGCAGCGAAGGCTGTTTGACATGTCCCGTCCCTCCCCCACCGTCACCGTGATGATGGATGCTGCGCGCGCTGCTGGCCGCCGGCTGATCCGTGATTTTGGCGAAGTCGAAAACCTGCAGGTCTCCAAGAAAGGACCCTCTGATTTCGTTTCCGCCGCCGACCAGAAAGCCGAAGAGATCATCCGCAAGAGCCTCGAGAAGACGCGTCCGGGCTATGGCTTCCTGCTGGAAGAAGGCGGCGAAGTTCTCGGATCGGACAAGACGCACCGCTTCATCATCGATCCGCTCGACGGCACGTTGAACTTTCTGCACGGCATTCCGCACTTTGCGGTCTCGATCGGACTGGAGCGCGACGGCAAATTGCGCGCGGGCGTCGTGCATGATCCGATGCGCAACGAGACGTTCTGGGCCGAAGAAAACCAGGGCGCGTGGCTCGACAACAAACGCCTGCGTGTCGCTTCGCGCCGCAAGCTTTCCGAAGCGGTCGTCACCACGGGCATTCCGCAGCTTGGCAAGGACGGCGGGGAGAAGTTCATTGACGAGCTGGCGCGCGTGCGCGCCGAAGTCGCCGCTGTACGCCGTTTCGGTTCGGCGGCGCTTGACCTTGCCTGGGTCGCCGCCGGGCGTTTCGACGGCTTCTGGGAACGTGGCTTGCAGCTGTGGGATATCGCGGCGGGCTTTGTGCTGATGCAGGAAGCCGGCGGCATGGTGACCGGCCTCGACAAGAAGGATCCGACGCGAGGTTCATTCGTCGCCGCCAACACAAGCCTGGCGCCGAAGATTACGGAATTGGTCGAGGGCAGGCTGAAAAAGCCAGCCGCCGGCAGCAAGCTGCTGAAGCCGCTCTAGGCTTTCGCGCGCGAGGCGCCTGCATCGATCTGCGCGACAAGGCCTTCCTCGAGGCCAAGCGCCACGGCGAGGTTCATCAGGAACGCCTTTTCCTTCATGCCATCGGGCTCGATCGCGATGCGCGCGGCGGTGTAGGCCTGTGTTGCAAGCGCTGGCGTGTTCGCCGCGGCCGCCAGCTCGGCGATCGTGGCTGGCTTTGCAAATTCCGCATCGAGGAATTTGGCGGCATGCACGTCAAGGCCCGCTTCCTCCAGCGCGCCGACGATGCGCGAGCGTTCGGCATTGTCGATGGCGCCGTCGCTGGCGGCGGCTGCGATCATGGCGCGTAGAACCAGCATCGACGTCGCATTGTCCTGCTCGATATCGCCCGTTTCGCCAAAGGGACTGGCGTCTGGCGCCGCCTCGATCTGATCGGGGGCTTCAGGCGTCTTTCCAGACTGGTGGTTCCGCCAAGCCTTGTAGGCAAGTCCGCCAACCATGGCGAGGCCGCCGACCGTCGCGGCGCTGCCGACAAGCCCGCGGCCGCCACGCGTACCCAGAAGCAGCAGACCGAGACCGCCCAGCGCCGCCCCGGTCGCCATCTTGTTCTGGGTGGCGAAGGCCTTGGCCTGTTCGAAGAGATCGCCGCCGGACTTGCCCGTTGCGTCCTTCAGCGCCGCATCAGCCTTGGCGCCGATGCCGGTCTTCTGCTCGATCGCGGCTGCGCCGTCCTTCATGCCGGAGACGCTGTCGTTGAGCAGGCCGCCGAGCATTCCGCCGACCTTGTCGAGCGGATTGCTTCCCTCGCTCGCGCCGAACATCTGGTTGAGCAGCTTCTTGGCGTCGAACATGGGAGCATCCTCTAAGCGCATTTGCTTCTCGCTTGCCGCCCCTTCTATCTCAGGAGGCGCATACAGGCGACGGTATTTTCTCTGCGACCGCAGCTGCATCCACTTTTGGCGGCAAGAGTTTCAAGCCCTCCTCGCCATTTGTCTTTATCGCCGCCGGGGCGCCCTCGCCAAATTCAACAAGAGCGCCGTCTTTGAAGATGAACGTGTAGTTGGACGGCGCCCACTGAAAGAAATCGTCCATCCGGTTCAGATAGGTCATCGATTTGTAGCGCCCCGTTTCGCCAGAAACGTTCGGGCAAGACCGCATGGCTCCCTTCACCTGAGCTTCGGACATGCCGATCTTGATGTCGTGATAGCCGTTGCTGAACGACACACACCCGCCGGAAATCAGTAGGGCAAGCGCAGGGACAACAAACTTCACGCCAAGACTGCCTTTGATCTTCAGGGCCGTTGGGAGATGCATGCTGTTCCAATAGAGCGGATCACTCCGCTTTCAAAGCCGCGGCAAGCTTCTTAGCGGACCGGTGGAACGGCTTGTCCGCTATTCTTCCTCGAACGACCAGAACGCACGCACTTCAAGCCTGCCAGCGCGCGCCATGGGATGCCTTGCTGCGATCTCGACTGCTTCATCAAGGCTATCGCATTCGAGGATATCGAAACCGACGATCACTTCCTTGGACTCGGTGAAAGGCCCATCCGTGACCAGCTTGCGCCCGGCGCGCACACGCACTGTCTTGGCGGCGCCGGCGGGACGGAGGCGGTCACCGGTAATGCGTTTGCCGCCCTTTTCCAGGTCATCGACCCAGGTTTCGATCTCGCCGGGAACTTCAGGCTTGGCGTCGGGATTGCTGTCGGTGGCGACGAACATCATGAAACGCATCGTTCTGTCCTTTGCGGGCCAAAACCTGAGGACGGCCGCACGGATCGTTACCCGACATTTGGCGCAGCCATAAATCAGGCGCTGGTGAACTGCATTTCGGCGAGCTTGGCGTAAAGGCCGCCGGCGCTGACCAGGCTTTCATGGCTGCCCTGCTCGACGACGCGGCCCTGATCGAGCACGATGATGCGGTTGGCGCGCCGGACGGTCGCGAGACGGTGGGCGATAACCAGCGTGGTGCGGCCTTGGCTGGCCTGGTCGAGCGCTTTCTGGACGAGCCGCTCGTTGGCGGCGTCGAGCGCGCTGGTCGCTTCGTCGAGCAGCATCACGGGGGCGCCGCGCACGAGAGCGCGGGCGATGGCGATACGTTGGCGTTCGCCGCCGGACAGCTGGCGGCCCTTGGCGCCGACTTCCGCCGCCAGACCGCCGCGTTGTTCGAGAAAGGCAAAGGCTTCGGCCTTTCGCAGGGCCTCGCGGACTTCATCGTCGTTCGCGCCGGCGCGGCCGAAGCGGACATTGCCTGCCGCGTCGCCGGAGAAGATCGGGGCTTCTTGCGGCACATAGGCGAAGCGGGCGCGCCATTCGCTGGGATCGGCTTCGCGCGCGTCGAGGCCATCGAGCGTGACAGCGCCGGTCTGCGGATCGAAGAAGCGCAGCAGCATGCGGAAGACGGTGGACTTGCCCGCGCCTGACGGACCGACCAGCGCGACGAGTTCGCCAGGCTTTGCTTCGAAAGTCACATCCTTCAGCGATGGGCCTTGCGCCGCGGGATAGGAGAACGAGACGCCATCGAGCCTCACATGGCCGGCCAGTTTTGCAGGCATGGGTTTCGGATTGGCCGGGGCGGCAATGTCGGGCCGCTGTTCCAGGATCTCCACCGCGCGCACTGCGGCGCCGGACGCGCGCATGGCGTCGCCCATTACTTCAGCAACCGTCGCGAAGCCGCCGACGCCGAATACCGCAAGCAGGACGAACTGCATGAAGGCGCCGACTGTCATGGCGCCGGACTGCACTTCAAGCGCGCCAATCCAGATGACGCCCGTGACACCCGCAAACATCAGGGCGATGATGATGCCGGTGAGCCAGGCGCGTGCGCCAATGCGCGCGAGCGCAGCCTTGAACGCCGCTTCGATGGCGGAACGGAAGCGTGTCTCGCGTTCCTTCTCCATGCCATAGGCCTGCACAAGATCGATGGCATCGATCGTCTCGGTCGCCTCAGCGGCGGCATCAGCGATGCGATCCTGCGCGCTGACGGATAGTTTGCGCACGCGGCGGCCCATGCCGAGGATCGGCAGAATAAGCACGGGCGCCAGGATGAACAGTATGCCGGTTAGCTTCCAGGAGGTAATGAACATCAGGATCAGCGCGCCGACGGACGTCACGAAGGAACGAACCGCCATCGAGAAAGTCGAGCCGAAAAAGGTCTCGATCAGCGTGACGTCCGCCGTGAGACGCGAGACAGCTTCGCCGGTCTTCAGCTTCGAGAAGTAGGCCGGCGACAGCGACATCAGCCGCGCATAGACGTCGCCGCGCAAGTCAGCGGCCAGCCGTTCGCCGAAGCGCGAGAAAAAATAGAACCGCACGGCAGACGCAACGCCCAGCGCCAGCGCAATCCCGATCATCGCGCTAAAGCCGGCATTGATCAGCGCCGGATCGAAGCTCTGGAACGCATTGTTGCCCAGCCACTGGACCGGGAAAGTGATGGCGAGGTTCAGGACGGCTGCGATCAACAGGAAGGCCACGGCCAGCACGGCGGTGGTTCGCTGCCGCTTCATATAGGGCGCCAGCTTGAGCAGGGGCCCCAGCGAGCGCGACTTCTCCCGCTCCGGCCCGCCCTCGCCCCAGCGCTGGGCCCCAGCCGTCCGGTCGAAGCTGGCGCTGCCGCCGCTGCTCGATTGGCTGGTCCCGTCGCTCATTCAGCCCTCAAAACCGATGATTTTGGTCTATACAAGGGCCAAGCTTGCCAGTGCCGCCCTGTTCGGGTATGAGCCCCGCTCCCGAATTCAGCAAGGCTCCCCGGGCGTTAACGCCAGAGGGACCCTTGCGCAGCCGCCAGAGACTTCCGATGAAGAAAGAAGGCCATCCCGACTATCACTTCATCACCGTGGTGATGACGGACGGGACCGAGTATCAGACGCGCTCGACCATGGGCAAAGCCGGCGACAAGCTGTCGCTCGACATCGACCCTAAATCGCACCCGGCCTGGACCGGCGGCGCAGCACAGGCCCTCGACCGTGGCGGCCGCCTGTCGCGCTTCAAGGACAAGTTCAAAGGCTTCGTCAAAGCCTGATCGCCCCGCGATCCAGCTAGAACACTGGGAAGGCCCGCCGGAGACGGCGGGCTTTCTAATTTCAGGCGCCGCCTGTCGCCGTCCCGCCACGACCAGCGCGGCCGCCACCGTAAACCAGCGCCGGCCACCAGCCCCAGCCACAACGACGCGTAGGGCAGCCCGGTGAGGCGCGGCCGGCCCTCAGCGCCCCGGCAATGCGCTGGCCCAGCTTCACCAGCGCGCCCGTCACGTAGGGTGAGCCCGATCGACACTTCCCCAGCGCGCTCAAACGCCGTGTTCTCCGTCCCCATCGCCAAGGCACAAGAAACCGATGACGTCGACATAGCCAGCCAACACGGATGATCCGACCGCCATCGCATTGTCGCGTTTGCGATGCCGCAGCATGGCCCCGCCCTCCCGCCCACTTTCCATGGCCTATCAAGCGCGAGGGCCTCCCCTCTCCCTCATCGCCGCGCCATTCGTTGCGCCATGATCGACGTCGGGCTAGCGTCCGGTTCTCCGGGGACAGGGCATGGCCGACGTCAAGTCAGGGGCGAACCGCCGGCTGCTGCTTGCTTATGCCGACAGCAGCGCCGATCTTGTCGCGCCGCTGCGTCGGGCGTTCGAGGCGGCTGGCTTCACGACACAGACAGCGCCTGCCGATCAGGCCGAAACCGCCGCAGCGATCGACGCCGCAAGCGCCGTCATTGTGTGCTGGACGCCTGCCGGCGTCGCCAGCGATGTCGTGAACTTGCAGGCGGCGCGGGCGCAGAAGGCGCGCAAGCTGGCGCCCATCCTTCTCGCCCCCTGCTCGCCTCCGGCCAATTTCGGCGGACGCTTTCGGCTGGCTGATCTGTCGGGCTGGCGTGGCGATTCGACGGACAAGGAGTTCATCACGCTCGTCCACGCCCTGCATGGCAGACTTTCAGGCCGATTGTTCAGCAGCGCTCTGTGGCGCTCATCCTATCTATCATGGGGCGGCGCGGGAGCTGCGACGCTTGCAGCGGTGGCGCTGATCGGAAATTTCGGCGACCTGCGCCAGACGATCGACGGCGTCATCAACCCGGCGGCCTCCGAAAAGGCGCTAACCGCAACCGACGCCAAGGTGGAGGAAGTGCTCATCTTGCTGAAGCAGAAATCAGCCCAACCGCTGAGCGCGGATGCCGAAGCCGCCATGCGCGAGAGCATCGTGCGCCTGCTGTCGGCCCAGTCAGGCGCGCGGGGCAATGCGGCCGATCGATTGGCCGCTGGCGATATCGAGGGCGCGCTTGCGGATCTCAATGCGGCGGCGCGCGAGGGCGAGAAAGCGGCCGCCGGCCTTTCGGAAACCTGGCAGGAAATCGGCGCGCTCGCCTACGCCACCCGCACGTTCGATGCGATCGACGCCTATGAGCGGGCCGTGCAGCTTGCGCCAAAGGACCATGTCGCCCGCAGCCAGCTCGGCAGCTTGTACATCAGGGCGGGGTTTCTGAACGAGGCGACGGAAGCCTTCCAGTTCATTTACCAGAACGCCGACGACAACGTCATGTACGCCGTCGCATCCGGCAATCTGGGCGTCATCGACATGACGCGCGGCGACTTCGAGAGCGCCGAGCGTCATTTCAATGAAGCGCTGCAGTTCAATGTGGACACCGGAAACATACAGGGACAGGCAAGCGATCTCGGCGACCTTGGCGAGCTTGCCCGCATCCGCGAACAGTATGGCGCCGCCGAGACGCGATTCAGGAAGTCCATGGCGCTCTACGCCCAAGCAGGCGATATCGAGGGCGAAGCCGTGGCGCAGGCGCGGCTGGGCGCCGTCGCGCGCGATAGAGGCAAGCGGACCGAAGCCATCGCGGCCTTCAAGCGCGCGTTAGATCTGTCGAGCGGAATAGATGACGTGATCGGGCAATCATTCGCATTGAGCGGGCTTGGCGATGTCGAATTCGACAGCGGCAATTTCGAAGCGGCGCGCACCTATTACGAGCAAAGCCTCGCCGCCGCACGGATAGTCAGCGCGAGCGAAAGCGAAGCAGTCGCGCTTGAAGCCCTTGGCGACGTTGCGGAGAAACAGCGCGACACGACGCGAGCGATCGCGCACTATATCGACGCGTCATCGATCTATTCAAACATGGGCGTCACGGCCGACGTCGAAAGACTCCAGGCGAAGATGAAGCGGAATGGCGCAACCCCCTCGCCCGAAGGCGCGGAGCACTAGCCGCTACTTGCGCCAGACCGACAGCGGATCGAACGCGCCGCCTTCGGCGGCGGCACGCAGGCGGTCGATCTGCTTCATGACGTGATTGTCGGCCGGCGGGGGGCTTTCGGAGTACAGCGTCGAATCGAAGCGATAAACACGCTCATAGAGGGCGCGCGAGCGGTCGACGAGCGACATCAGCGGCGCAGGCATCACGGCGCGATCGACCGGGTGAGGCTCGCCCGGGCGCGAGATGCGATATTTCTCGTCGCCGGCTTCCTCGACCCTCATGTCCTTCTCGCGAACGGCGCGTTGCACGACCAGCCACGAGGCCGCCTGCATCAGACGCGTCGTCACTTCCATGCTCTCGGCGGCGTAGACCAGCGCGAGTTCGCGGTTCAGCTTGCGGGAATCCGTGCGGCCAGCGCCGTCGAGATAGCTGGCGGCTTCTTCAACGAGGGACATGCCCTCCTTGAACAGGCGGTCGAACATCTCAGAGCCGGCAAACTCCGTCACCCGGCGCTTCCAGTCGTCGCGCATTGGATCGGAAGATTGCATTGCGTCGCGCATCATACCCTCAAAAATACATCCGTCCGGCGAGCAGTCTCTGCCTGAGACCTTGCACAAGCCTTATGAACGGTAACCCCGTGGTTCGTACCGGTATCACGCAAGACCCTTGCCGCTTTATGAGATGGTGTAACGGGCCGAGGCGGCGCCTGAGGCTTTAGCTGAAGGTGGTCATCCCCCAGAATGATGGTCTGAACGGCGTACGGTTTTTGGCCGGCGCCAAGCATCTTCGGAGGATGACCATGGATAAGTATGCCGGCATCGATGTGTCTTTGGAAGTGAGCCACGTGTGCGTTGTTGATAGCCAGGGAAGATATTGAAGGAGGCCAAGGTCGCCAGCGAACCGGACGTGGGGTTTGCGTTGGCGGCAGGCGGTGGCCTTGAGGCTGGCCCGTGTGAGTGGCTTTACGCCGGCAGGGGGGGAGCTTTGGGCGCTGGCGCGTTGGCCGGTCAAGCGATGCAAGGATCCGGACCCAGTTGATGCGGGGCGGTGACGGTCCGGCGGGGGCCGGGGGGGTGCCGAGGGGGGGGGTGCTGAGCTGTGGGTGGAAGCGGCTGTTTACGGATCGGTAAGGGTAGCGGCGCGTCGACGTCTGAGACGCGCGGAGTTGGCGTGTACGGTGGGGCATCGAGATCCAGGTTAGGGGGCTTTGGACTGACGCAAAGAAGTACCAGTCCGAGAGACCGACATCACCGGGAGACGGCGGCGGAGGGGGGCAGCCAACGTCACGGGTCAACCTCAGAGGGCAGGAGGGCCTGGCGCAAGCTTTCAGTATCGCACCGGACAGTACGCTGCGGGCAGGCCTAGCCAACGCACCACGCAAGAGCCACACGAGAGCCATTTAGCGGGTCAAACCATCACCCACGAGTCCCTCGGGACGCAGGACGGTCAGGACGCAGCCCTAACGGCTTGAGATGTCGGCCGATCCTTTTGGACCCCATCACAGCACCGGTGACTGGGACAAGCATGAAGCCGGCGACGTGACGAAGCTTAGAAGGGATTGACACGAGGCCCGTTACAGAAGGCGACCGTTTGAGCAAGCTTAATTTCAGGACTTGAAGAAAGCCGCTTCCGCCGCCTTCCGCGTCGCCTCCTTCTTCACGATCATGGCCTCGCAGGCCGATATCTCGCCTTTCAGAGCTTCGATCCGCTCCTTCAGGTCCTGGATCGACATGTCGTCCAGCGACCGTTTAACGACCCGAATGGGCTCTTCGTCGAATGTCATGGCCGTGTCTCCTCGGTTCTGACCTGCCGCTTTCCCTCCCCCTTCTTGACCACGTGGCCTCCACGCGCCCAAGAAGCCGCAGCCCCTTGTCATGATTAAAACCCGGGATGCGCCAAATGTCCAAACCGATGATGACCGCGGTGAAGTCCGTGGTGGGACAGAAGCTGACGCTGCATGAGATCGAAAAGCCCTCGCCTGGACCAGGGCAAGTGCTGATCCGGGTGCGCGCGGCTGGGGTAAACCGTCCCGACCTAGTGCAGCGGGCGGGCAAGTACCCGCCGCCTCCGGGCGCCCCCGACACGCTGGGGCTTGAGATTGCGGGCGACATCGAGGCCGTGGGGCCTGGCGTCACGCGCTGGAAAGGCGGCGAGAAGGTCTGCGCGCTGGTTCCCGGCGGCGGCTATGCCGAATATGCGCTGGCGCACGAAGGCTCGACCATGCCCATCCCTGAGCCGCTGAGCTATATGGAGGCAGCCGGCCTTCCCGAAACCGTGCTGACCGTCTGGAACAACGTGTTCGAGATGGGCAAGCTGAAAACGGGCGAGGTGCTGCTGATCCATGGCGGCGCCAGCGGCATCGGCACCACGGCGATCCAGATCGCCAAGGCCTGGGGCGCTACGGTTTACGCAACGGCGGGCTCGGAGGAGAAAAGCCGGCTCTGCGAAAAGCTCGGGGCGACGCGAGGCATCAACTACAAGACCGAGGATTTCGAAGCCGTGATGCGTGACGCCGGCGGCGTCGATGTGATCCTCGACATGGTCGGCCGGCCATACTTCGACAAGAACCTTACCATCCTCAAGGACCTCGGCCGCCTCTGCTACATCGCTTTCCTGCATGGCTCGAAGGTCGAGGGCGACCTGCTGCGCGTCATGATGAAACGCCTCACGATTGTCGGCTCGACGCTGCGTATCCGCACTGACGACTACAAGGGCATGTTGGCCCGCGGCGTGGTCGAGAATGTCTGGCCGATGATCAGGGACGGCCGCTTCCGACCGCTGGTGAGCGGCACATTCCCCTTGGCCGAAGCCGACGCGGCCCACGCAAAAATGGACACCGCCGACCACGCAGGAAAGATCATTCTGGACCTCAGCAAGTAGAGTTCACGATCTTGGCGTCGCGCAACCCACGACCCCAGGACCGCTCCGGTTACGGGAAAAATCAGCCTGAATACCCTTCTGGCTGATTTCACTCGAAATTTCGTGCGCTGATCGCACTAATTCCCGGTTCACAACTGTGCAAAACGGACCTATATGAGGCCCGCTCAGGACTATTTCCTATTCTCACACCCGAGAAACCCGGCCCTCAGCGCCGGGTTTTTCGTTTTCAGGACTACGAGGCGCCCCCATGGCCAAAATTCTCATGCCCAAAGCGACAGCCGTCTGGCTGATCGACAACACCACGCTGACCTTCGAACAGATCGCGGAATTCTGCGAACTTCACCCGCTTGAGGTCAAAGGCATCGCCGATGGCGAGGTTGCCGAGAACATGCGCGGCGCCGATCCGGTCGCTTCGGGCGAACTCACTCGGGAGGAAATCGCAAAGGGCGAGGAAGACAAGACCTACAGTCTGCAGATGCCGCCGATGAAGCACGCCAACGTGCCGGAGCCCAAGAAGAAGGGCGCCCGTTTCACCCCGGTGTCGCGTCGCAAGGACCGTCCGGACGCCATCGCCTGGTTCCTGCGACATCACCCGGAAATCACCGATGCGCAGATTTCGCGCCTGATCGGCACGACCAAATCCACCATTGAATCGGTGCGCTCGCGCCAGCATTGGAACGCAACGAACCTGAAACCGGTTGATCCGGTGACGCTGGGCCTGTGCACGCAGATTGAGCTCGACGCCGTCGTGTCGAAGGCCGCCGCCAAGCGCACGCAGTCGCGCGACGAGAAAGACGCGCGCCTTGCCGGCCCGACACTGCGCAAGGTCGTGACGCCTCCTCCCGCCTCCCCTTCGGACGAGGCCCCGGCGGATGGCGAAGAACCCAGGCGCGAAAACATCACGGCCGAACAGCTCTTCGCCAATTTCGGCAAGAATAAAACGGCCGACGAATAAGTCAGTCTTCCTGAAAGATCAGTCTTCCGCCGGATAGGCCGGGCCGTCATCGCTGGCGCGCTCGGCCGCCGGCGTGCTGGGGTGAACGGGTCGTGGCGCCAGCGGCGCCCGCCCAGCCAGCGCATCCTCGATGCCTTCGAGCCTGTCATGTGACCGGTTCAACGCCACCAGAATGTCCGCCATCATTCTGAGCCCGAGCCAGATGGCGAAGGGAATGGCAATGCCAAACGCCAGTTGAAGCCCAGCGACGACATAATGCTCCGCCACCACGCTGCCGACGGCCAGGAAAAGCATGACCACGGAGGTCAGCCCCAGAAACCCGCCCGCCAGCGCCAGCGCCGAGCGCAGCAGGCTCGGCGACACCGGCTGTTCATTGTCCCAGAGGCCTCGCATCGTTCTTCCTCGTCCGCCGCATGCACGCCCCTTGCGCGCACATTCGCGCGCCCGCGCGGGACGTCAATCGAGAGTTGAGCGATGCTTGCCGATATGCGCGCACGCAGCCGAAATAGCCGGTGCGCGCGTGGAATCCGGTAAGTAAGTCCCGCGCCGTTCGGCCCGGGAGGCCAGCCTAGTTCGTTCTAAGCTGGGCGATCTCGTCTTTTATTCGAAGCTTCTTCCGTTTCAGTTCGTGAACGCGCAGGTCATCGCCGGCGGGGTGTTTAAGCTCGGCGGCGATCGCCGCCTCTAAACGCTTGTGGCGCTCGCTCAATTCCCGAACGCGTGCTTCCTGGCTCATAAAGGGCATCTCCTTTTCAGGGGCCGTCCAGACCTTGTCCGCAAAGGGATTTCAGCCCGGCACGACCCACCCCGACCGCGAGCGGAAGGGCGGCGTCCGCCACGGTTCCGATGGAGAAATCGGGGAGACCGTCGCGGCTCGCTGACCAGCCGCACGAGAAATGAACCACGAAGAAATTCGCGCGTCACGACTTGAAAGCTTCAAATTCTCCCTCCGCATGAAAAAAGATCAATCTGCCTCAGACACAACGCCCGACGCCCATGCGGAAGGCGCCCCACGGCGGCGCGCAGTTGCGCGACCCGCCTTCACGGAATCCTCCGGATTTGATATGGCGTGCGCCGGCGGGAGGGCAGATGGGCAGAGCCCGTCGCATTCGCTCTCGCGTTCCAGCGCCTTGAATCGCATCCGGAATCCGGATGGGGCTCGGGCTCACCAGAACCGGAGTCGGCGCGTTTGAGTGATATCGTCTTCGACCCAGCTGACATGGAAGGCATGCTCGTGCGCCTTGAAGACCTGCGTTTACGCCATCGCGAGCTCGACAAGACGATCGACGAACTGGAGTTGGCGGGCGGCCAAGACATCCAGGTGATGGGCCTAAAGCGCGAAAAGCTGCGCGTGAAGGACCGGATCGTATGGCTGTCTTCGAAGATCACGCCGGACATCATCGCCTAGCAAATTCGCGCGACGCACGAAGCGAACCGCCCCGTCGGCGGCCCCTACGTGACAGTTTTGCATCGACAGCGGGCAATCCGTATCACGCACACAAATTCGGCGAACCGAGACGAGACTCCTGAAAGCCGTTCGGGTGATCTGCGCTCAGAATTCACCCCCGGGGAGCGATTTATGTCTCGATCGAAGATCTCGAAAGCAAAATTCATTGCCAGCCTGATGGCCGCTGCGTCCGCCGCAGCTCTCATGGCCGCGCCGGCCGTTGCGCAGCAGGCAGGTGACGACAGCCGCCTCGACACCGTGATCATCACGGCGACGCAGCGCGAGGAAAACCTGCAGGACGTGCCGGTTTCGGCTGCAACCATGCCGGACGACCAGGTCGCCGCCGTGTTCTCCGCGGGTGAAGACGTGGTCGCCCTTGCTGCCCGGGTCCCTGCTCTCTACGCCGAAAGCTCGAATGGCCGTGTCGCGCCGCGCTTCTACATCCGCGGCCTCGGCAACACCGACTTCGACCTCGCCGCTTCCCAGCCCGTCTCGATCATCATGGACGACGTCGTGATGGAGAACGTAGTGCTCAAGTCGACGCCGATCTTCGACGTTGATCGCGTCGAGGTCTATCGCGGCCCGCAAGGCACGCTGTTCGGCCGCAACACGACCGCCGGCATCGTGCGCTTCACTTCCGTCAGGCCGACCGAAGAATTCGACTACAATGCCCAGGCCACGGTCGGCAGCTACGGCACCCGGACGTTCGAAGGCGGCATCGGCGGCGCCATCGCACCGGGCGTCCAGATGCGCGGCTCCATGCTGTACCAGCACCGCGATGACTGGATCGACAACACGCTCGTCAAAGGCGACGACAATCTCGGCGGGTTTGACGAAATCGCCGGCCGCGTTCAGATCGCTCTTCAACCGACCGACAAGCTGGACATCCTGCTCAACGTGCACGGTCGCGATCTCGACGGCACAGCCGCCATCTTCCGAGCCAACGTAATCGACGTCGGCGGCAATGGCCTGAACGGCAATTACGACCGCGACACGGTCACCTACAACCAGGGTGGCGGAAACCCTCAGCACTACAATGGCTGGGGCGGTTCGGCGAACATCGGCTATGATTTCGGCGACATCAAGCTAACCTCGATCACTGCCTATGAAAGCACCAATGGCTCCAGCCGCGGCGACATCGACGGCGGCGTCGCCGGCGTTGGTCCGGGCATCATTCCGTTCGAGTCGGACACACAGGACTCGATCGACAAGCTCGGCCAGACCACGCAGGAAATCCGCCTTGCCAGCGACACGGCCGGCCCGCTGCAATGGCAGACCGGCGCCTACTATTTCGACTCATCCTTCACCGTCACCACGGTTGGACCGTCGGGCTTCCCATTCCCGACAACGCTGAAGCACGAGAACACGGCTTGGGCCGTATTCGGTCAGGGAACTTATACGCTGTCTGATGCACTCAAGGTGACCGCCGGCCTGCGCTACACCAACGACGAAAAAACGCTCACGGCTGTTGAAGCGCCATTCACCAACCCGTTGGTGGCGGACGGCGATCAGGTTTCGATCGAGGACGACTACGTCAGCTGGGACCTGAGCGCGCTGTACGATGTTACTGACGACTTCTCGATTTATGCCCGAGTGTCGGATGGCTTCCGCGGCCCTTCCATTCAGGGACGCGATGTCGCCTTCGGGTCCACGCCCACGGTTGCAGACTCAGAAACTGTTCTGTCGTGGGAAGTCGGAGTCAAGTCTACGTTGCTTGACAACACGCTGCGCTTCAATGCGTCCGCCTTCACCTACGAAGTTTCCGACATGCAACTTACAAGTGTAGGCGGCGCCGGCGGCAATTTGGTGCAGCTGGTAAACGCCGACTCAGGCACAGCTGTCGGCTTCGAGGTCGACGCTGAATGGGCGCCGCTCGACAACCTCGTCTTCACGGGCGGCTACTCCTATGTCGACACCGAGATCGAAGATTCGGACCTGGGCGTGCGTCCCTGCCTCCAATGCACGGTGACCGACTCCTTCGATGGACTTGGCCGCGCGTTGATAGATGGCAACCCGTTCCCCAACGCTCCGGAAACAATCGCCAACTTCACGGCGCGCTACGCCATCCCGCTTGGCGCGGACGGCGAACTTTTCGCCTACACCGACTGGTCCTATCAGGGCGCGACGAATCTCTTCCTGTACGAGTCGATTGAATTCCAGACCGACGAGCAGTTCGAAGGCGGCTTGAAGCTCGGCTGGGCGCGCACCGATGGCTCACTAGAGGTTGCAGCCTTTGCCCGCAACATCACGGACGAGGACAATATCAAGGGCGGCATCGACTTCAACAACAACACGGCCTTCGTCAACGAGCCGCGCATCATCGGCATCTCAGCGCGCATCGCGAACTAGGCTGAACCACGTTCAGACAAAAAGGGCCGCTCCGGACAACTCCGGGGCGGCCTTTTGTGTTACCGCAACAACAAAAGCAAAGCGCCGCCCCCGTGAGGGAGCGGCGCAAGCTTTGTCGACTAGACTAAATTACGATGCACGAGCCGGCGTGGTCGGAGCCGTAGGCTCTTCCGTGACCGGGGCGGCGGCCTCGCTCGGCTCCGGTTTCGGACCGGTCGTGCAGCAACGGATCTGCATCTCGAGGACCTGGTCGTTGAAGCGGCAACCTTCGTCGCTGATCTCACGCAGGATCGACGGCGCGCCGGCGCGATAAGTAAAGCGTGTCTGCACGCACGACTGCACTTTGTATCCCGTGCCGCAGGCGCCGACTTTCGACTTCTGGACCGTTTTGGTTTCGCAGTTGAAAGCAGCTTGCGTCATTGCGGCGTCGGCAGCGGCCTTGGCCGCATCAGCCGATGCCTGGGCCGAGTTGGCGCGCGACAGAGCGCTGTCAGCGATCTGGCGGGCCTGGCTGAGGCTCATGTTCGTTTCGGAGAGCGCGCGCTTCTGACCGTCGACCTCGACGTTCATCTTGCACACGTCCTTGTTCACATTGTCCGGGTTCGAGCAGTATTCGACCACGGTCATGTCTTCAGGAATCTGCTGACACGCAGCCGCTGCAATCGCCATGGCGAACGCAGCTGCGATCGTTTTGAAATTCATACTGATTATCCTCCATCACCTTGCCGAGAACATGTAGCAGCGCGGGAAGTCGGCAAGTGAAACAACGGCAAACCTTCACGCAATCAGCAGCTTGCGGCGCTGCATTCGCCTTCCGCGCGTGTGGAAAAACCCCAGTTCCGATTACGCGGAGTTCATCCGCGTTCGGACATTCCTGATTCAATTGCGATTCCGCCAAGCGGCTCGAGCGGGTCTGGCGCCGCTATCGCGGTTTGCCGCAAGCGCGTGGCGCTGCATGAATTTTTGCTCACGCTTCAAGCTTTTATCGATTTTCACCTATTCGCGGGCGAGCGCCTCGATCGGATCGAGCTTCGATGCGCTCCTCGCGGGGAGAAACCCAAAGGCGACGCCGATCGCGGTTGAGCACGCGAACGCCATCACGATCGATGCAAGGGAGAAGTCGAGCACGAAGGACGAATTGAACAAAGGAAAGATGGCTCCGAAGCTCAGCGCCAAGCCAACGCCCAACGCACCGCCGATCATGCACACGAGGATCGCCTCGATCAGGAATTATTGCATGATAACCGTCGTGCCAATCGCTGGAATGATCGCAACGATCATCGCTACGATCGCGATCACACGTGGAAGCGCGGCGACCGCCTCGGCGACTACCATCGCAGCTATCGCGAAATCGACTATCGCAGCAACCGCCTGCAAACCCCGCCGCACGGCTACCACTATCTGCGGGACAATAACACCGGCGAGATCATCCTCGCCGCCATCGCCGCCGGGATCATCGCTTCGATCATCCTGAACTAGCGAGCCGCCTCGCTCAGGCCGGAGGCGCGGCCTGAACACACGCCGCTCCGGAGGAAACTCCGGAGCGGTTCTGTGTTCGGTCAGCAGATTCTTCGGCAAGATGCGGTTCGGGCCGACCTTGCGGGTCGTCATCATCGATGGCTTCGTAGGTTTCATCGATTCACGCGCCCGGAGACCCGCCATGCGTTCGTTGACGCTTGCTTTCGCGTTGAGCCTCGCTGCCGGATGCGCCCAAGGGCCCGCCCCGCAAAGCCCTGCCGGGTTTGTCGACGCGCGCGCAATGATTCCCGGTCTCGTCGTCGAGATGCGCTATGCCGGCAAGGAGAACTTCGTCGGCCGCCCGATTAACGGCTATGAGGCGCCGGTCTGTCTACTCACACGGCAAGCCGCCGCCGCGCTGACACAGGTCCAGCAACAGCTCTCCGCCTCGGACTTGGGCCTCAAGGTGTTTGACTGCTACCGCCCCGCCCGCGCTGTGGCGGATTTCGCCCGATGGGCGCGCGACCCGCAGGATCAGGCGCGCAAGGCTGACTATTATCCCAACATCGACAAGTCCCAGCTATTCGCTCTCGGCTACATCGCCGAACGCTCGGGCCATTCGCGCGGCTCTACGCTCGACGTTACGCTCGTGAACCTCGCCACGAAGGCCGAGATTGACATGGGCAGCGGCTACGACCTCTTCGACACACGTTCCTGGCCCACCGATCAGACCGTGAGCCCCGCCCAGCGCGACAACCGCACGAAACTGCAAGCCGTGATGACAGCCCACGGCTTCCGCCCCCTGGCCGAGGAATGGTGGCACTTCACCCTCAACGCCGAGCCACACCCGGAAACCTACTTCGATTTCCCGGTGCAGCCGCGCTAAGGCGCCCTACTTCCCGTCCATCAGCTTGCGCGACAGGTAGGTGAACTCCAGCGCCGCGCGCTTGGCTGCTTCGCGCTGGTTCGCCGCCGCCGAATGACCGCCGTCGATGTTCTCGTAGTAGAGGAAAGGCTTGCCGAGTTCTTCGAGGCGCTTGGCCAGCTTGCGCGCGTGGCCGGGATGCACGCGGTCATCCTTGGTCGACGTCTCGAAATAGATTTCGGGATACGTCTTGGCCGGATCGACATTGTGATAGGGCGACAGCTTTTCGAGAAAGGCGCGCTCTTCCGGCACGTCCGGATCGCCATACTCGTCCATCCAGGACGCGCCGGCGAGCAGCATGTGGTAGCGCAGCATGTCGAGCAGCGGCACCTGGCAGACAATGGCCCTGAACAGATCCGGGCGCTGCGTGAGCATCACGCCCATAAGCAAGCCGCCATTCGAGCCGCCCATCGCGCCGAGCTTTTCCTTCGACGTGATATTCTTCGCGATCACATCCTCGGCCACCGCAATGAAGTCGTCATAAACGACCTGCCGCTTGGTCTTGAGGCCCGCCTGATGCCAGGCCGGACCGAACTCGCCGCCGCCGCGGATGTTCGCCATCACATAGACGCCGCCCTGCTCCAGCCACAGCTTGCCGACCGTGCCCGAATAGCCAGGCGTCTGGCTGACCTGGAAACCGCCATAGCCATAGACGAGCGTCGGGTTCGAACCGTCGAGCTTGATGTCTTGTCTGTGCACCACGAAGTACGGAACCTTCGTCCCATCCTTCGATGTCGCCTCGTATTGGTCCACCTGCATGTCAGATGCATCGAACCACGCCGGCAGCGCCTTGATCTGCGAGAGCGCTCCGCTTGCAGAGTCATACGTGAACAGCGCATCCGGCGAGAGATAGCCTTCGAAACCGAGAAAGGCCGTCGCTTCTTCTACATCGGAAAAGATCACGCCCGCCGATCCGTTTGGAGGCAAGGGGACCTCCTTGGATGTCCAGCCTGACGCGCCTTTGCGATAGGCCATCACCTTCACGACGACATTGTCGGAAATGTTTACCAGCAGCTCGTTTTTCGTGATGCCGACTCCCTGCAGCGCCTGTTTCGGCGTCGGGCGGAACACCAGCTCCACTTTCGGCAGTTTCCCGTCAGCGAGAAACGCGCTCCACTTGTAGCCAATCAGGTCGCCGGCCGTGAACGTCTCCTGGCCGTCCGGCGTCCAGTCCTCCTCGATCGTCGCGATCAGCGTGTCGGCGAACACGCCCTGCGGACGTGCCTTCGACGGCAGCGGAATCTTGATCGGCGATGATCCGCTGTCGGGAAACAGGAAATAGCTCGACGTATAGAACGTCTCCGCCCGCGCTGCGCCGAACCAGCGCTTGCCGCTCGCATCCTCCAACGCAAACGGCGATGTCGCCACGTCCTTCACGTCGCCGCGGAACACCTCCACTGCCTGCTCAAGCCGCTGGCCGCGATAGAGCCGCTTTATCACGAAGGGATAGCCGCTCTCGGTCAACGAAGGCGTATCGCCGCCCCAGTCGGTTGCGATCAGCAGCGTGTCCTTGTCCTGCCATTCAGCGGATGTCTTCGCCTCGAGAATGTCGAACCCGCCGCCGACGAACCCCGCCTTCGCCCCGCCCCCATTTGCTCCATTTGGGGCAATCGAATACTCGCGCACGCGCACCGCATCCTTGCCGCCATCCGACAGCGACAAGAGGCACTGCGTCTGTTCCGGCGGCAGGCAGCTTACGCCCTTGTAGACCCAGTTCGCCCCTTCCGCCTTCGCCAGCGCATCCACATCGAGCAGGGTCTCCCACGCCGGCGCCGCCTTGACGTATTCGCCCAGCACCGTGCGCCGCCACAGCCCGCGCTCGTGCGCCTCGTCCTGCCAGAAATTGTAGACATGGCCCGCGCGGATCGACCCATAGGGTATCCGCTCCGCCGACGTCGCGATCTTCAGCGCTGCATCGTAATAGCCCTGATAGCGCGCCTCTCCCTCCAGAACCTTCAGCGTGCGCTCGTTCTCCCTGCGCACCCAAGCCAGCGCCTCCGCCCCCTCGACCTCCTCTAGATAGAGATGCGCGTCCGAATTCGGGTCGAGAGCATTCGCCGTCACTTTGACTTCCTCCTGCGGGGAACACGCCGCCAGCACTGCCGCCGCCATAACTGCGAGCACGATGCGCATGCAGATGATCCCTCATGTCTTGCCCGGCAAGGGTTAGCGGCTGACGCCCGGGAAGCAAGCTTCCCCCTGTTTTTCCAACGAAATCGCAATCCGCGGGCGCCTAGCCACCCCGCCCTAACCGCCTTACATCTCCCGTCATGAAGTTCTGGAAGATGAATGGGGCCGGCAATTCGTTCGTCATCTTTGACGACCGCAAGGGCCTGCTCGGCCTCAGGCCCGAGCAGATCAAGGCCATCGCCAACCCGGAAACCGGGGCTGGCGCGGACCAGGTCATCGCCATGGAATCGACCCTGCGCGGCGACGTCTTCATGCGCATCTGGAACAAGGACGGCTCCAGCGCCGAAGCCTGCGGCAACGCCACGCGGTGCGTCGCCTGGCTGGTGATGGAGGAGACCGGCAAGGAGAAGCTGGTCATCGAGACCGTCGCCGGCCGCCTCAAGGCCGACCGCATCGGCGAGCGCCAGATCTCCGTCGACATGGGCTCGCCCCTGCTCAAATGGGAAGAGATCCCGCTGGCCGAGCGGATGGACACGCGCGGCATCGATCTCAAGATCGGCCCGATCGATGCGCCCTACCTTCAACTCCCCGGCGCGGTGAACATGGGCAACCCTCATGTCGTCTTCTTCGTGCCTGACCTCGACAAGGTCGACGTGAAGGCAGTGGGCTCACTCGTTGAATGGCACCCGCTGTTTCCGCAGGGCGTCAATGTCGGCTTCCTCGAAGTGATCTCCAGAACCGAAACGCGCCTGCGCACCTGGGAGCGCAATGCCGGCCAGACGCTCGCCTGCGGCTCCAACAACTGCGCCGCCATCGTCGCCGCCGCCCGCCGCAACCTCACCGACCGCAAAGCCCTCGTCCACAATGACGGCGGCGACATCACGATCGAGTGGAGCGAAGCCACCGACCACGTCATCATGTCGGGTCCGGTGGAGCTGGAGTATGTGACCGGGTAATTCGAGCACCGCAGCCCCGGCTGCTGCAGGTAGAACTGGAAGCGCGCCCGCATGGTTCGAGGGGCGCTCCCTTCGATCGCTGCTCACCAGGGGGGCTGAGCAGGCATTGTCGTCGAGGAGAGACCTCATGGTGAGCAGCCGCGTAGCGGCGCCCGTCGAACCACGAGGCCTCAGGCTCACGAACCCTGCACCTTCTTCTTCGCGCGGCGCGAGCGCTTCATCTGCTGCTCGACAGCGATCGCATCGGTGATGAGCTGGGACTCCTGCGGCCATACCAGCCGAACCGGCCTCCGCTTGTAGGTCCACGCGCGCGATAGGCGCCGGCATTGTGTTCGCTCACACGCATGCCGAGATCATCGCCACGATAGATGCCGATACAGATGCGCTCGTCGGAGCATATCAGCATGTAGACCGATGCACGCGTGGCGCCCCTGAACGCCCGACCCGCGCTACCCTTCCCGACTACCGCACCGAAATCGTCATCGACATCGACGGGCCGCCCCGCTCTTTCGGCGGCTCGATAAAGGCTTCCATGAACACGGTCGGGTTGGCGGCTGAGCCATCCACGCGCAAGCCGCGCGCGATGGCCTTGTCCTCCGCACTCGTCTTCCCGGAGAGGTCGGTGCGGGTCCAGCCGGCAAGGCAGGCTTTCCTTGCCGCGTCGAGCTGGTCGAGTTTGGCGCTGACCAGCTCGGGCTCAACGAACTGCCCGTGACAGGCAAAGACGCTGACGGCTTGCGTATCGATCCAGCACGAATAGGCGTCCAGCAGATAGAAGTACGGCTCGTAATTGTCCTCGAAGTTCTCGTCTTCCCTCAGCGATCACGAAGCCGGACGTCGCCTCCGCGACCACTTCCTTCAGCTCGCCGCAGTAATCCTGCGCATGCGCCATCGGCGCCAGACCAGGCGCCGCCGCAGCCAGCCATCCCAGTGCCGCGGCCGCGCCGGCCGCACGGGGCCCGGCGTGTGCTATCGCCTCTGGCGCGAAGCCGAGATGCGCGGCTTTGCGGCTTCCCCCCCTCGCCGGAGATCGAGAACGCCGATCTTACCGGTCTCGCCCTCGATCTTGTGCGCTGGGGCGCAAAGACGCCGGTCGATCTCAGCTGGCTCAATCCTCCCTGCGAAACGCCGTGGCGCCTCGCCCGCGACCGTCTTGTCAGCAGCAACGCTCTCAGGCTGGATGGCGAGATCACGGCGCTGGGCAAGCGCCTCAGCGACTTTCCACTTCCGCCCCGTCTTGCCTTGATGGTCCTGCGCGGCGCCGAAATCGGTCAGGCGCAACTCGCCGCCGACATCGCCGCACTCCTGTCGGAGCGCGATCTCGGCGGCCGTTCCACCGATCTTGACCAGCGCCTCTCCCGCTTCCGCGTCGATAGCGGTCAGCGCGGCCGCGCCATGCGTGATCTTGCCATCCGCTGGGCCAAACTCGCTGGCGGCAAGCCCGCCGCCCCGATCAGCGCCGCCGCCGTCCTCGCCCTCGGCTTCCCCGAACGTATCGGCCGCCTGCGCGGATCAGTTCCTGGCCGCTTCATCCTCGCAGATGGTCGCGGCGCCGTGCTGGACGAGACGGATCCGATGACCTCCCAGCAATGGATCGTCATCGCCGACATGACCGGCGCCGGGCCCGACCTCCGCATCACGCTCGCTGGCCGCTACACAGAAGGCGAAGCGCTCTCCTCCGACGCGATCGAAACCCGCGAGGAGGCCCGCTACGATCACGATGCCCGCCGTGTGTGCGCGCGCCGCGCAAAGATGCTCGGCGCCATCGGCCTAGAAGACGGCCCGCTCCCCGCCCCGTCCGGCGACCTCGTCCGCCATGCCCTACTCGACGCTATCCGCGAACAGGGCCTCGGCCTCCTGCGACATGGCGATGGCGCCCAAACCATCATCGGCCGCATCGAACTGCTCAGCCGTGCGATCGGCGATCCTTGGCCAGCAGCGTTCGGTCAACGCGCCATGTCACGCCTCGAAGAATGGCTCGGCCCGCAACTAGGCTCACCGGGCGCCCTCAACTCCCTGTCCAGCGGCCAAATCGCCGACGCACTCCGTTCATTCGAATTGTCGAAATTTCCCTGTCGGGATTCGTGTCGCGCGGATTGCGCAAGTGCAGCATTCGCCGTGTCTTTTAAGTCGAATTTCTCGAAATCCCTACGTGATCGGCGCGATCTCTGTTGACGGGAGCGTAAGTCAGGCAGCAGGCTCAGACCGCGCCAACCGGCGCTATAACAACGCGGAGTCGCTGGCGTTCGCAAATAAAAAAATCGGAACGCTGCGGGAGCATCCGCCATTGGGGAGATCGCGAATTATGGCGCAGCATTGTCGTATTCCGTTCGTGAGCCTGCTTGCCTTGGGCGCAGCCATGCCTGCCTTCGCGCAGGAAGTTCCGCAAGCCAAGCCGCAGGCCGACGATGACCGCGACGTCGTGGTCATCACCGCCAACAAGCGTGAAGAGACCGTCCAGGACATCGCCGTCGCCGTTACGGCCATCACGTCCGACGCCAAGCAGGAGCGCGGCATCATCACCATTACCGACATGACTAACGTCACGCCGGGTCTGTCCTACACTCCCTCCCTTGAGCGCGTGACACTGCGTGGCATCGGCCGCCTTTCCAACAGCATCGGCGCCGATCCGGGCGTCGCCAACTACACTGACGGTCTGTACTCATCCTTCGCCATAACGGCTGGCAGGGACGCGATGCTGATCGAGCGCGTCGAAATTCTGCGCGGCCCGCAAGGCACGCTCTATGGTCGTAACTCCATCGGCGGCGCGATCAACATCATCTCCAAGCGCCCTACCGACGAACTCGCGGTCGACCTCAAGCTCGGCGCGGGCAATTACGATTATGCCAACGCGGTCGCATCTGTGTCCGGCCCGATCACCGATTGGCTTCGCTATCGTGTAGCGGGTCAGCGCGAACAGCGCGACGGCGTCGACTACAACTACGGAACCGGTGAAAGCGAAAGCTGGGCGCTGAACGATTATTATCTTGAATTCCAGCTGGAAGGCGACATCGGCGACCGCTTCTCCTGGTGGTTCAAGACCAGTGAAACCGGCTTTAACAAGGCCGGCCCTCCGGGCGGCGCGACATCGGTCTTCACCGACGCGCCGTACCTGCCGCAATTCAACACCAATGGCGCGACGGCTGTGAACCCGTCCTTCGCTTACAGCAATCCGTCCGTCATTTCGTTTACGCAGGCCGGCTCGCGTAGGGACAACCCGTTCGCGACAAATGGCGAGCGCGCATACAACTCGAACCGGGCGCAGATCGGCACGGTCGACCAGAATGACGAGTATGTTCTGGAGGCCGTCTATTCGACCGACTGGTTCGACATCAAATACGTCGGCGGGTATGTGTACTTCGACTATAGCCGAAGCTTCGACGCAGATGGCACGCCGATCAAGTCGGTGACGTACAACGCGATCACATCGCAGATCACCGCGGGTCCCTGCGCGGCTTTCGGCGCGAACCAGTTGCGCGGCTTCCCGACTTCAACGCTGACGTCAGTTGGCGGTGGCGGTTGCATCACGGGCGCGGCTCCACGCACGATCTTCCCAAATTCCACGGACACCTACGGGGAGAGCCGCGCCTTCTACTCCAACGAGATCAACCTGATTTCCACGATGGACGGTCCGCTGCAGTGGATCGGCGGCATCTACCAGTACCAGGAAAACAACAAACAGCCTGGCCTGCAGCTCACGCTCGACGACGAGCCGCTGGCTGGCAGCTACCTAAACCCGACGACTGCCAGCGTCATCGCGAATCCAAACCGCTATCTGCAGTACTTCAGCAACACCGGCCTGTATAACGCCTATGGCGTATATGGTCAGGCGGACTACACGCTGAACGATCAATTGAAGTTCACCGCCGGCGTGCGGTATTCCAAGGACATCAAGGAGTCGAAGGAAGAGGGCTTCGTCGCCTGCTACATCCTCTGCTCGGGGCTGGGCCTGCCGGCGGCATACGGGAACATCACTGCTATCGCGTTCGGGAACAGGTTGACGGCGACGCAAGCAACTGACGGATACACCGCCGCCCTGGATAACCGCGGCTTCGCGGTTCGCCGCCTCAAAGGCGACTGGGAAGCGGTGACCGGCACGGCGGGTGTCGAATATCGTCCGTGGGACGATACTCTAACGTTCGCCAAATACTCACGCGGCTACAAGGCTGGCGGTTTCAACAACGTTGGCTTTGCCCGGAACCCTTACACGGAATCGGAGTTTGTCGATTCGTACGAAGCGGGCTGGAAGCAGACCTGGGCCGACTTCGGCCTCACGACCAACGCAGCGGTGTTCCTCTACAAATACACCGACGCGCAGGCCCCGCTCGCGATCGTGACCGAGGTAGCGGGTATCCGCACGGCAACCACAGCTTTCGTCAACGTGCCAGAAGTTGAAACCACGGGTTTCGAACTCGAAGCCAACTGGAGCCCGATCGATCCGCTGAACATTGGCTTCACTTATGCATATCTGAACGCCGAGATTACCGAAGCTGGCGTCTATACCGATCCGACGCGGGATGATCGTTGCGTCGGCGCGACCCCGACCTCGCGCGTCACCTGCAACGCCACGTTCACGACGCTTGTCGATCCGGCATCTGTCCGTTCAGTTAAAGGCAACCAACTGTCTCAATCGCCGAAGAACAAGATCGCGCTGAATGCTTCGTATCGCTTCGAGATGGAAGATGGCTCCTACTTCCTGCCGACGGTCAGCTACTCCTGGCGCGACGAGTTCTACGGTTCGTTCTTCAACAACGACAACCAGATCTCGCCCGCCTACGATAACCTCGACGCACGTCTGAACTGGAAATCCTCGGACGACTTGCTGGGCCTGACATTCTGGGTCCGCAACTTGACGGACGAAGCCCAGACAGCAAACGTCGGCGCCAACAACTTCCGCAAGGATGACAATGCTCGGTACCAGACCTTCGACTTCACGCCGCCGCGTACATACGGCGTCGATCTGCTGATCCACTACTAGGCCTGGGCGCGCTTCGGCGCGCACCGGTTGGTGACTCCAAGACTGCGCCGGTCCCTTCTGGGGCCGGCGCTTTTCGTTTGCGCCTCTCGGTCAATTCAGGGCCTGACGTCGCGTCGCGGCTTATCAGCGGAGATTGACCTGGGCGACGTCTCGAGCGCGAATGTGGCGTCACGCTGACCTGACGACGCTGGAACGCCCGGCGCAGTTCAAGACGCAGACGATCCCGGCCGATCGGGCGCTGCAGATGGAGCAGGCGCGGGCGCGGGCGCGCATGATGCAGGCGTCGAATGCGCCGAGCAATCCGAACTAAGGCGCACCGACCGATGGCGATGCAAACGCCGGCTACAGCGCCTTCTGGATCGATCCGGGCACGCAGTACGGCGTGGTGAAGGGCGAGACCCGGTCGTCGTGGTCAAGGGTGTGGCGCAAAGCGCCAGCAGCATCAAGACGAGCGTCGACGACCTGCTGGATACGGACAAGGTGAAGTCGCTCGGTCGCTACCAGCAGACACTTCGTGCGCCGATGCGCAGTGGCACGTTCGCATTCATCGCCAACTATTCTCATGGAAAGATCCTCCCAACCTCGCAACTACCGCGAAGCCGGGCACGCGCTGTCAATGACATCGGGCAGCCGGCTAGGCTTTGGCGCCCATCGCCACATCCACCATAATCTCGCCTGAGATCGCCTCCAGCGCGTCCTGCACGGCGGCGGCCTTCAGCCCCTCGGGCAAGCGCAGATGCGCCGCCATGTGGAAGAGTTGGCCGCCCGCATGCGCCTCTGCGCTCAGCCATGTCTCGAACGTCTCGATGTTGGCGCCGAGGCTGCTCACCGCCGCCGTCACCTGGTTGACGATGCCCGGCCGGTCCTGCCCCACCAGCGAGAATTCCAGCGTCTCGCCCGCCGCGCCCGCGTCCTCGACGGCCGGCGCGATGCGCACCTCCAACCCCGCCGCATCGACAGCCGCCACGGCCGCGCGCAACGCATCGACCTTGCCCTCCGCCAGTTCGACCAGAACGGAGCCGAGATAAAGCCCGCCCAGCCGCGACAGATGGCTCTCCAGCCAGTTGCCGCCCGCCGACAAGACAGCCGCCGCCAACGCCTTGGTCAGGCCGGGCCTGTCACTGCCGACGACGCTCAAGACCAACAACGCCATGGATAACCTCGCGATGGAACAGTTGAGCGGCATTGTTAGGCCAAGGCGCATCGCCGCGCCATGGTCTGCGCGGCGCCTGTCTCACGCCGGCAAGTGTGCGAGGGAGGCTCAGCGCCCCGGTGAATTCACCGACGTGGCGCCGATGGACGCCAGCTGCTGTTCGGCGTCGTAAGCGGGAAAGGCTTCCCGCACGGAGATCGTGTCGGGGAGGACGTAGAACACCCCGCCCGCCTTCTTGAAGATCGGCTTGATCGTCTTGCTGTAGAAGGTCGACGAGACGTTGATGCAGCCGTGCGTGATGCGGTTGTCGTCCACCGTCTTCGAGGACAGGCGCGTCTTGCGCTTCTCCGCTTTCGGAGCGCCTTTGGGCAGCGCGTGGATCGAGATGGCGGTCGCATAGTCGACCCATAGCACTGTCTCGCCGCCGGCTGCGGGGCCATAGCCGACAACGAAGCGACCGGCCGGCGTGGTGCGATCTTCGGCGGGAATATCCTTGAGTTCGCGGTCGGCGACGCCTTCGGCGGAATAATCGCCCATGGCCGAGCCGAGCAGAGCGGGTGAAGTCGCCTTGCGCCTGCCCTTGGCGTCGAACACCACAACCTGCGCCGCGACCTTGTCGACAATGGCGAATGGCAGGTCGCGATTGTCGCCCGTCGCGATGATCCAGGCGACGATCTCGGCAGCGTCTTCAGACAAAGGTAGTGCGGGCGCGACTTCGGGCGCCTTGGCGGTTTTGGCGACCGGCTCCGCCATGGCGCTGAGACCAGACGCGCCGCCAAAGGCCAGGGCGAGGACCGCCACACGAAGCACCGTTTTCAACGCGATAGGAATGCCGACCTCCAAAGTCAGGCTGCTTTGCGTTTGTGGATGGGCCGGACCCTGCGGGGGCCCGGCCACCAGCCAGATTAGTCTCTGACCATCCAGTTAGAACAGGGTCAACCCCGCGGCCTGCGCGCGGGCGTCGCCGGCTTCTCAAGTGCATCGATACGCGGCGTGAGCGTGTCGAGGCGCTGGTTGGCCGTGCGGGCTTCGGTGGCGGCGGCCTGGGCGGCGGAATTGGCGGCGGCAGCCTGGCTCGAGGCCGAGGCGGCGGCGGCATTTCCCGCTTCGGCGCGCTGTGTGGCGGTCGTCACGCGGGCGTCGACCTGATCGATGCGGCTGTTCACGGCGGCGAACTTTTCATCGACATACTGGTTCGTTGCACAGGCAGTGGCGCTGAGGCCGCCCAGAATTATTACAGCGGCGACACGTGCGGTCGCGGCGTGGTTCTTCAACCAAGACATTTTCGGCATCCTTTTTTCTCCCGTTGGAACGATCCCGAACGGGGTCGTTGGTACGCAATGGCGTTAGGCCTCCAGATACGCTCTGGGCCTGTGTGAAACGTGGAGGATGTCGACTTGTTCCGGGTGCGGACGATTCTCGTGCGAAGTTCCGCGCTGCCCGAAACTTGAGCGGCACGTCGCTCCTCAACGGATTCAAGGCGGTGCTCGCGCGCAAACGAGCGCCGCATGCGGAGCTCATGATCTGGAGCGCTATCTCGGGCGAAATGTTTCCCGTTTCGTGCGACCGCCGTGTGACGCTTTGCGTGATGATAGGCGCACCCCGCGCCCACCCTTGCCTTCGCGCCCGACACTGACCATCAAGGATGCTCTCTGTGGGGAGTTTTCCAATGCGGCAGGTCCTGCGTTTCCTGGTCCTTGTGATGGCGATGGCCTTTGGCCTGCCCGCTCACGCGCAGGCGCCCGCCGCAGTGAAGGTCGGGATGTACATCAACGACATCCAGTCGATCGACCTGCACAGCTATTCCTTCGTCGCCGACGTCTATCTCTGGTTCCGCGACACCGACGCGGAGATCGTGCCCGGGTCGACGTTCGAATGGATGAACATGTTCGCCCCTGACGATCATGTTCAGACCGACATCTACCCCGAACCCGTCGACCAGCCTGACGGCACGCAATACCAGGTCTTTCGCCATCAAGGTCCCTTCGCAGCGAAGTTCTCGGTGAAGACCTATCCCTTCGACGCCCACAATCTCACCATCGAGATAGAAGACCAGGAGTGGAACACCTCCCGTCTCGTCTATGTGGTCGATCAGGTGACGATGAACCCCGACATCGAACTGCCCGGCTTCGTGATTGGCGAGCCGAAACTCGAAGTCCGCAATCGTCCGTACCCGACGAATTTCGGCGACACGACGATGAGCCAGCCGGAGACCTATTCCCGCGCCATCGTCTCGATCCCGATCTCTCGCCCTGTCGTATCAGGCGTCACGAAATCCCTGCTTCCCGTTTTCATCGTTGTTCTCGTCGCCGCCGCAGCCCTGCTGCTGAAGCCCGAGCACATCGAGGCGCGCGTCGGTCTTTCGATCACCGCCCTTCTCACGCTCGTCGCTCTGCAGTTCAGCGCGCAAGCAGCCCTGCCCGACGTCGGCTATCTCCTGATGCTCGACCAGATCTACCTTGCCTCCTACGGCTTCGTGCTTCTGGTCGTCGCCCTTCTGGTGATGACGACCGGCAATGCCGAAGACAAAAACCAGTTGGCGGCCGCGCATAGTCTCGCCAAGGGCGGGCTGGGCACGGCGGTCCTGTCCATCCTGCTGTATGCGACCGTCATCGGCCTCGTTCTGTGGCTCAACCTGAATGCGCCCGACGCGGCCTGACGGCGTCCGGACTTAAAACGAACCTCACTAATCCCTCTTTCGCCCCAATTCGCGCCGTGGCGCGGCCATTATCGGCTGCGACAAGTTGTGCATCGCGGGACAATGACCTGGCGCCGCGGGAAAGGGGACTTGTCGTGAAAACTTCGATCCGCCTTGCGCTCACTTCACTTTTGGTTTGCGGCGTCACTTTCGCCGCTTCCGGCGCTCCCCTTCCCTTCATGCCGAAACCGCAGACGGTCAGCGCCACGCTCGACGCCCCGCTTCCGCCGGCCGAAGCGGGTCCCGGCGCTCAGATCGCTCTCACGACTTTCAGCCGGCAATAGCGTCTCGCCATCATCACTCCTGGGGACTAGCCATGAAAACCCGCACAGCCATCGCCGCCATCCTGGCTCTCGCTACGGCCGGCGCCGCCACGACCACGACCGCCTTCGCCAAGCCGCCCCGCGCGCCGGCGATCCACTCCTACATCCTGCTTGATCGCACCGGCTCGATGGAGCCGATCTGGTCGGAAGCGCTCTCTTCCGTGAATGCTTACGCTGATGGCCTCGCCACACTCGATGGCGGACCGCGCGTCGATGCCGACATCACGCTCGCCGCCTTCGACGCACAGGAAGGCCTGCAATTCGAGGTGCTGCGGCAGGACGTCGACGCCAGCGAATGGCGCGACGTCACCAATCGCGAAATCTCTCCGCGCGGCATGACGCCTCTTTATGACGCGATCGGCCGAATGGTCTCGCTTGCCGAGAAGGACAAGCCTGAGAAAGCCGTCATCGTCATCATGACTGATGGCGAGGAAAATTCTTCCAAGGAAATGACGAAAGCCTCCGCCAAGGCCGCGCTCGATCGCGTCCGCGCGAAGGGTTGGGAAGTCGTCTTCCTCGGCACCGAGTTCTCCAACTTCGATGACGCCACCGGCGTCGGCCAAAGCGCCTCGCGCAACATGGCCGTCTCAAAAGACCAACTCGAGGACTCGATGCGTCGTCTCTCCGACAAGTCGAAAGCCTACGCCTCAGGCGCGGCGCCGACGGTGGAATTCAACGCCGAAGATCGCGCCGCCGCCAAGGAAGAAGAAGTCAAGCAAAGGACCAACAGCCCGCCGCAACGCGGCAACCCGTAGGTCAAATAGCGTCGAGGGACGCCGCGGGTCCGCTTCTCCTGTAACGGCAAGGCAGGATCCGGATTCGGCCTGCGGCGATTCTCCCCGCCGCGGGCCGAATTGCATTTGATGCGGACCTCTTGAGTTTGAGCGCGGATTGTCGACCTATGCCGGACAGTGGGGAAGCTGCCGGGGAGCCACGACCATGATCCACCAGAAGACATCGACTTCAGCGGGTTTGGCGATCGCCAGCGCCTTCTTCATGTTGACCGCATGCCAGCCACAAACCGCAGCAACGCCTGAGGCGCCCGCCGCCCCGCCAACCGAAACCGCCGCGGCGCCCAGCGTTGCGGATGGCTGCGTCGCCACGGTTGAAAAAGCGTGGGGCCCGATCGGTCCGAGTGATCATCCTTCCTATCGCGTGAAGGCGTGGACATCCGGCGCTGTTTGCGAATCCGCCGTCGTCACGCTGGCGATCTATGCACGCGATGGCTTCCCGATCTACGCCTGGGCCGGCGCCACACAGTTTCTTTTCGCACTGAATGGCGCGAAGACGCCGGCGGAAATGACGACCGCGCTGCAGGAATGGATCGGTCCCGGCAACCTGCCGCCCGACCTCACCGGCGCGCTGCCGCCATGGGAAGAAACAGAGGGTCAGCCCAAGCGCGCGGAATTCCCCTTCATGCCGGCAGAGGGCATGGACAAGGCGACCTATGAGGACCTGCGCAAACAGAATCTCCACATGCTCTGCTATCCGCAAGGCATGGAAAGCCAGCTCTGCCTCGCGCTCCATCGGGGCGATGGCGCGCCAGCGATGGTTGAGGAAATCGGGCTTCAGCTCTTCCCGGGCTGACGCCTAGAAATCCGCGCAGGTCGCCCGGTCGGTGCGCAGCACAGCGTCCTGTGTGAACGCCTTGATGTAAGCGTCACGGATCGCTTCGATATCGGCGGAGGCCTTCGCGCCGCCATCGTGAAAGCGGATAAGCACGCGCGAGGGCTCGCGCTCGGTGATGTTGCGCTTTTCGGAGAACCAGAGCCCCTGCCCTTCGATGATGGTGAAGCCCTCTTTCCACCGCGTTGCGACTTCCGAATCGACGAACTGACTGAATTCGAACCGCGACACCGATCCGTTGGGCCGCGCCATCCCGAGGAAGAGCATCGTCTCCACCATCGGCTCGCCCGTCTGGCAGGCCGCCAGCGGCGCCAGCGCGCGGGTTTCGGGAACGCTGACACAGCCCGTGGCCGCCAGCACTCCCGCTATCGCGATAAGATGGCGCATCGAACTAATTCCCTGAAAGACCCTGCCGCCCGCCCAAGCGACCGGCCAATTCGCCCGCAATCGGCGCTAATAGCGTCCAAAACAGCGCCTGTGACGGGTATTTCCAGCCGGAAACCGCTGCGGCGCCTCAGGTGCTCGCTTTATTCACAAAACCCCTGTATTGCGGCGCACAATTGAGACCTCCCCCGGCAAAGAACCCGTCATGCAACTGCGCAACATCGCCATCATCGCCCACGTCGACCACGGCAAGACCACGCTGGTCGACTGCCTGCTCAAACAGTCGGGCTCGTTCCGCGAGAACGAAGCCACGTCCGAACGAATGATGGATTCCAACGATCTGGAGCGTGAGCGCGGCATCACCATCCTGGCGAAGGCCACTTCGGTCGTCTGGAACGACATCCGCATCAACATCGTCGACACGCCCGGCCACGCCGACTTCGGCGGCGAAGTCGAACGCATCCTGAACATGGTCGACGGCGCCATCGTGCTGGTCGACGCCGCAGAAGGCCCGATGCCGCAGACCAAGTTCGTGGTGTCGAAAGCCCTCAAAGTCGGCCTTCGCCCGATCGTCTGCATCAACAAGATCGACAAGCCGGAAGAGCGCCACGTCGAAGTGGTCAACGCGGTGTTTGACCTCTTTGCAAATCTCGACGCGACCGACGAACAGCTCGATTTCCCGATCATCTATGGTTCAGCCAAGAATGGCTGGATGAGCACGGACCCGGCCAAGAAAACCACTGACATGGCGGCGCTGTTCGAAACCGTTCTGAAGCACGTGCCGCCGCCGCGCGTCGATAATGGCCCGTTCCGCATGCTCGGCACCACAATCGGCTCTGACCCCTTCCTCGGCCGCATTCTCACGGGCCGCGTCGACTCAGGCTCCGTGAAGCCGAACCAGACCGTGAAGGTCCTTTCGCGCACTGGCGAAGTGATCGAACAAGGCCGGGTGTCGAAAGTGCTGGCCTATCGCGGCCTCGTGCGCGCTCCGATTGATGAAGGCAGGGCCGGCGACATCGTCTCGATCTCGGGCCTGACCAAAGCGACCGTCGCCGACACGATCTGCGACCCGTCCGTCACGGAGGCGATGCCTGCCCAGCCGATCGATCCCCCGACCCTGGCGATGACTTTCCGCGTCAACGACTCGCCGCTCGCCGGCACCGAAGGCAAGAAAGTCACCAGCCGCGTCATCTGGGATCGCCTGCTGAAGGAAGCTGAAGGCAATGTCGCACTGAAGATTTCGCGTGCGCCTGACACTGATGCGTTCGAAGTCGCTGGCCGCGGCGAACTCCAGCTCGCCGTTCTCATCGAGACCATGCGCCGTGAAGGCTTCGAGCTTGGCGTGTCGCGTCCCAAGGTCGTGATGCAGAAGGATGAAGTCACCGGCGAAACGCTCGAGCCGATCGAGGAAGTCGTCATTGACGTCGACGACGAACATTCCGGCGTTGTCGTGCAGAAGCTTTCCGAGCGTCGCGCCGACATGATGGACATGCGCCCGTCGGGCGTTGGCCGCACGCGTCTTGTGTTCCACGCCCCGACACGCGGCCTCATCGGCTATCAGGGCGAGCTGCTGTCCGACACACGCGGCACGGCCGTGATGAACCGCATCTTCTATCAGTACGCTCCGCACAAGGGTGAGATCAAAGGCCGCCACACTGGCGTTCTGATCTCGAACGGCGCGGGCGAATCTGTCGCCTTCGCACTATGGAATCTCGAAGACCGCGGCCCGATGATGATCGACCCGGGCATCAAGGTGTACGAAGGCATGATCGTCGGCGAGCACACGCGCGGCAACGATCTCGAAGTGAACGTGCTGAAGGGCAAGAAGCTCACCAACGTCCGCGCCTCGGGCACGGATGAAGCGGTGCGCCTCACCCCGCCGATCCGCATGACGCTTGAGAAAGCGCTCGCCTACATTCAGGACGACGAGCTGGTCGAAGTGACGCCGGAGAACATCCGCCTGCGCAAAGTCTATCTCGATCCGAATGACCGCAAGCGCTTCTCACGCGCCGCGGTCGACGCCTAAGCTTGGCCGAGGCTTTTCCACCCTGCCCGGCCTGCAACTCCGCCCTGACCTATGAGGACGGGGCGATGCTGGTCTGTCCCGAATGCGCTCATGAATGGTCGCCCGCCGCGGCGACCGCGAGCGAAGCCGTGCGTGTCTATAAAGATGCAAACGGCAATGTCCTGCAGGACGGCGATACGGTTACCGTCATCAAGGACTTGAAGCTGCGCGGCTCTTCCGGTGTCGTGAAGCAGGGCACGAAGGTCAAGAACATCCGTCTCGTCGATGAAGACCACGACATCGACTGCAAGATCGAAGGCTTCGGCCCGATGAAGCTGAAGTCCGAGTACGTGAAGAAGCAGGCCTAGGCCCGCTCGTCTTTCGGCGAGCCCATCACGATATAGCTCGTGATCGAGGCGACTTCCGGCACCTGACCCAGCACCTCGGTATGGAAGTGCTTGTAGGCGGCAAGGTCCTCGACCTCGACGCGTAGTATGTATTCGATCGCGCCGGTTACATTGTGGCACTCACGGACCTGCGGCGCGCTCGCCATCGCCTTCTCGAAATTACGCTGGTTGCGCTTGTGGTGCTCGGACAGGCCCACCGCGACATAGGCCGTAAACCCGCCACCCGTCACCGACCGGTTCACCACCGCGCGATAGCCTGCGATCACGCCCTCCCGTTCCAGCTCCTGCACGCGGCGCAAGCAAGCCGACGCCGACAGCCCTACCTTCTGAGCGAGATCAGCGTTCGTGGTCCGACCATCGAGCTGGAGTTCGCGCAATATTCTGCGGTTTATGTCATCCATCTTCGTCATTGATTGCAGAATTCCTCGCATCCAGCGCAAAAACGCAAGCACTTTGATAGCATGATAGCATATTCTTGCGAAATGTTGACCGCCGATCTCCTGACAGCCCTCGCAGCGTTCGCGTTCGTCTCCTCGATCACGCCGGGGCCGAACAATCTGATGCTCATGGCGTCGGGCACGAATTTCGGCTTCGTGCGCTCGATACCGCACATGCTCGGCGTCTCGGTCGGCTTCACGCTGATGATCGTTCTGGTCGGCGGCGGCCAGGCGCAGATCTTCGAGATCTATCCCGTCGCGCACGCCGTGCTGAAGTATGCGAGTTGCGCCTACCTGGTCTATCTCGCGTGGAAGATCGCGACATCAGCGCCGCCGGGCGCGAAAGGCGCCGCCGAGGAAAAGTCGCGGCCCCTGACGTTCGTGCAGGCCGCGCTGTTCCAGTGGGTCAATCCCAAGGCCTGGACAATGGCGCTGACCGCCGTCTCCGCCTACACCCTGCCCGCTGACCCCTTTATGAGCCTGCTGGTCGTCGCGGCCGTGTTCGGCGCGATCAACCTGCCCACGGTTAGCTCATGGACGCTGATGGGGATGCAGCTGCGCCGCTTCCTGAGCGATCCGCTCAGGCTACGCGTGTTCAACGTGACGATGGCGCTGGTTCTTGTCGCCACGCTTTATCCGGTCGCCTTCGGACCAACGCAGCACTAGGCGCTACTTCTCTGTCGCCGTGGCCCGCTCGCGCGACTCGCGAATCAGTTCACGCGCGCGCTCCGGGCCATGCAAGCCTTCGACCTTCACCCATTTGCCAGGCTCGAGATCCTTGTAGTGCTCAAAGAAGTGCACGATGCGCTCGACAACGATGTCGGGCAGGTCGGTATAGTGTTTTACCTTCTCGTAGTAGCGCGTGAGCCTGGGGTGCGGCACGGCGAGGATCTTCTCGTCCTGGCCCTTGTCGTCGGTCATCATCAGAACGCCAACCGGCACCACGCGCACCACGCATCCTGGCACAAGCGCGCGGTTGCCGACCACCATCACATCGATGGGGTCGCCGTCGAGCGACAGGGTATGCGGAATGAAGCCGTAATTACACGGGTAACGCATCGGCGTGTACAGGAAGCGGTCCACGAACATCGCGCCGGACGCCTTGTCGATCTCGTACTTGATTGGTTCGCCGCCGAGCGGGACTTCAACCACGACGTTAACGTCTTCCGGCGGGTTGGGTCCGATCGCTATCTTCGAGAGGTCCATCGTTTCGTCCTGTCGGCGGTCTGGGAAGGAATTGCTGTGACGTAACGGCGCCTGCAATATCGGGGCCTCCGACAATCGCAAGGTTAACTAGCAGCCCGCGCCGAAATCACGCGGGGTCCGCTCAGGCGGCGTTCGCCACGGCCTGAAGCATGGCCCTTGGATCGATGCGCTTGGCCAGAACGCCTGCTGTCCCGGCCTGCCTTTAGGCCTCGATCTGATCCGAGGGCACATTTGCGGTGTACGCGATCAACCGCGCGCCTGCATTTGGGCCGCTGCTCGCCCGCAATTTCGCCTGCGTTTCCAGGCCTCCTCTGCAATCAGGGCTGCCGTCTATGGTCAAAGGCTGATCTGGTCAGGCCGGCGCGCCCGCTCCCGTAACGGCGCACGCGCCACTGCAAGGATAAGGTCCGCCGTGTCGATCGGCTTGCCGATGATTGCGGTGACGCCCTGCACATCGGCAAGCTGCCGGCGCGCAATGGTCATGTTGGCGGTGCACACAACGACAGGCGTGTTCCGGTTGAGCGTGAGTGAGCGCATCTGTTGCGCCACCACCAGACCATTCACCTCCGGCATGACGAGATCGAGCACCACGACGTCGTAGCGACACATGTCGAGCCTGCGAAGCGCTTCCGACCCCGAGCCGCACGTCTCCACATCGTGGCCGACGCTGGTGAGGATGGTGCTGAGAATGTCCAGATGGCGGTCATTATCGTCGACCACCAGCACGTTGCGCGCGGAGGCGACGCAGATCCATTCAGCGGCAGGTTGCGAGCTGCTCGAGGCATGGACTGAAGAAGATACGCCTCCGGTCGAGACGCCGACAGGCGCCGCGGTCTGACGTTCTCCTCTAGGAAGCGGTCGCGTTTCCATTTCCGCTGCCCGTACCCTGCGAGTTTGCACTCGCCCCAATAGGGAATCACTAGCACAGATGTGCCGTTAGCATAATTAACCTTTGAGGCATGCTTGCCAACCCGCCAGAACATCGGCCGGGTTCTCGTTTTCTAGGGGGCGGAGGGATGCCCCCAAAAACCTGAAGCGTGTCAGCGCTTTTTGTTCTGGCCCAGCAGGCGAAGGCGCAGCGCGTTCAGGCGGATAAAGCCCTCGGCGTCCTTCTGATCGTAGGCGCCGGCGTCGTCCTCGAACGTCACATGCGCAGCCGAGTAGAGCGAATTGGGCGAGGCTCTGCCCGTCACGATCACATTGCCCTTATAGAGCTTCAGCGTAACCGTGCCGGAGACATTCTCCTGACTTTTGTCGATCGCCGCCTGCAGCATCTCACGCTCGGGCGCGAACCAGAAGCCGTTATAGATCAGCTCGGCATAGCGCGGCATCAGCTCGTCCTTGAGGTGGCCGGCGCCGCGATCCAGCGTGATCGACTCGATGGCGCGGTGCGCCTGCAGCAGGATCGTGCCGCCCGGCGTCTCGTAGACGCCGCGCGACTTCATGCCGACGAACCGGTTCTCGACCAGGTCGAGACGGCCAATGCCATTGTCGCGGCCAAGATCGTTCAGCTGCGCCAGCAGCGTCGCGCCTGACAACTCCTTGCCGTTGATCGACACCGCGTCACCGCGCTCGAAGCCGATCTCGATGTCGGTCGCCTTATCCGGCGCTTCCATCGGCGAGACGGTGCGTTGGTAGACATAGGCGGGCGGCTCGACGGCCGGATCTTCCAGCACTTTGCCTTCGGACGAGGAGTGCAGCAGGTTGGCGTCGACCGAGAACGGCGCATCGCCGCGCTTGTCCTTCGCGACCGGAATCTGGTGCTTCTCGGCGAACTCGATCAGGTCGGTGCGCGACTTGAACGCCCAGGTCCGCCACGGCGCGATCACCTTGATCGACGGGTTCAACGCATAGGCCGAAAGTTCGAAGCGCACCTGGTCGTTGCCCTTGCCGGTCGCACCATGCGCGATGGCGTCGGCGCCGGTTTCCTTCGCGATCTCCACCAGCCGCTTGGCGATCAGCGGCCGCGCGATCGACGTGCCGAGAAGGTACTGGCCCTCATAGACCGCATTGGCGCGGAACATCGGGAAAACGAAGTCGCGGACGAATTCCTCGCGCACATCCTCGATGAAGATGTTCTCGGGCTTGATGCCCATCAGCTCGGCCTTCTTGCGGGCCGGCGACAGCTCCTCGCCCTGCCCCAGGTCAGCTGTGAATGTGACGACCTCGCAGCCGTATTCCGTCTGCAGCCATTTCAGGATGATCGACGTGTCGAGACCGCCGGAATACGCGAGGACGACCTTTTTCGGCGCGGATTTGGCGGCGGTCATGAGCAACTCCCGAGCGGATGGGACGGCGGATCGCGCGCTTATAGCCCCAAGCCGCCGCCCCGCAAGCGACACGCTGCCCCCAAAGCTGGCGCGCCTGCGCTTGCGTGCTAGTTTAGCGCAGAGCGGCGGGTTTCCCCGCCTGTTGGGGAGATCGCCATGGTCTGGTTCGCCAGCATCGGCCGCCTGTTGCTCCGGCCTGTCGCAGCCGTCACGCTCGCGCTGACGGGATGGACAGCGCCCGCTCTCGCCCAGCCTGCCTTCTGGGTGGTGAAGGATGCCGACTCGACCATCTATCTTCTCGGCACCATCCATCTGCTAAAGCCCGAGACTGAGTGGCGCACGCCGAAACTCGACGCCGCCATCGCGGAGTCGAAAGAACTCTGGCTCGAACTGCCCACCACCGATGCGCAGGCCATGCAGGCCGAGATGATGGTTCTCGTTTCGCGCTACGGCCTCTCGCCTGCAGACCGCCTGACCAAGAAACTCACTGACGACGAAATCGCGACGCTGGACGAAGCCGCGCGCCTCGCCGGCCTCTCGGCCGGCCAGCTCGATGTCTTCCGGCCATGGTTCGCCGCGCTCACCATCTCCACCGCCGCCATGACGCGCGCGGGGTACGATCCTGCATCCGGCGTCGACAGCAAGATCGAAGGCGTCTTCCGGGCCCGCAACATCAAGCCGAAAGGCTTTGAGACAGCCGAGGAACAGATCAAGGTCTTCGCCGGCATGTCGCCCCAGCAGGAACTTGAGTATCTGCGCGAGACGATGGAGGAGTATCAAGACGCGCCGACCGAGCTCGACACCATGGTCCGGCAGTGGTCCACCGCCGATCTTGCCGGCATGGAGGAACTCTTTGTCACCGAAATGAAAGTTGAAGAGCCCGACCTTTACGCCGCCCTCCTCGTCAACCGCAACGCCAACTGGGTCATGAAGATCGAGGACATGCTGAAAGGCTCAGGCACGAGCTTCATCGCCGTCGGCGCCGCCCACCTGATCGGGCCTGACAGCGTCCTCGCCATGCTCGACGCGCGCGGCGTCAAGGCCGAGCGGGCCCAGTAAGTTCAGACCTCCGCCCAGCGCCGCAGCAGGTTGTGATAGACAGCCGTAAGCCCCAGCACAGCCTGATGCGTGTCGCCCAGCTCGGCCCGCGTCTTTATGATCGACTGGTCAAGCTGGTACAGCAGGGTGCGCGCCCCATCGTCTTTGACCATCGACTGGATCCAGAAGAACGACGCCCAGCGCGATCCGCGCGTGATCGCCTCGACCCTATGCAGGCTGGATGCAGGATAGAGCACCATGTCGCCCGCTGCGAACTTGACGCTCTGCTCGCCATAAGTGTCTTCAATCACCAGCTCGCCGCCGTCATAGTCGGCAGACTCGGTGAGAAAGAGTGTGGCGGACAGGTCGGTGCGCACACGGATGTTGGGTCCGGCGATGAAGCGGATCGCATTGTCGACATGCGCGCCGAACTTCATGCCGACATCATAGCGGTTGAACAGCGGCGGGAATACGCGAAACGGAACCGCTGCCGAATTGAACCCCTGCGACCGACCCAGCGCGCGCAACACGATCTCGCCCAGCGCCCGCGCCTGCGGCGCATCTTCGGGAACCTGAAGATTATGCTTGGCGATGGCCGACTGCGCGCCAGCCGTGATCTTGCCGTCCACCCATTTCGCGTCTTCGAGAACGGAGCGGCAATGCGCCACCTCCTCTTTCGTCAGCACGGATTCAACCTTGACCAGCATGGGCCGCTCCAATCAGGCGCATTCATAAGAAAGGAGGGACGGACCCATGGGCCCGTCCCAGGCAAGAGGCATGATCCAGGGGAGGATTTTAATAGACCACGCCGAGGGTTGCGATGAAGGTGCGGCCCTGGCCCGGTATGACCCGGTTGCCGTGCACCTGTGCATAGTAGGTTTCGTCGGACAGATTGTAGCCGTTGAGCGACAAGCGAAAGCGATCCCAGGAATAAGACAAAAGACCATCAAGCGTCGTGTAGCCCGGCGCGACGGCGGTGTTGCCGACGTTGAGGAAGACATCGTCCTGATAGGTCACGCCGCCGCCAACTTCGAGGCCCAGCAGCCCGCCGGTGAAGTTGTAGGTGGTCCACAGGCTCGCTGCGGTTTCCGGTGCGAAGTTTGTCTTGTTGCCGACAACCGAGATCGCCGTCGCGCCGCCGAGCGGCGTGAAGGTGCTGGTCGAGTCGGTGATTTCCGCGTCGACATAGGTGAAGCTGGCATTGACCGACCATTCGTCGGTAATCGCGCCGGCCACGCCGAGTTCGACACCGCGCAGCTCAAGGCTGTCGCCCGAAGTGACGATCGTGTTGGAGACCGGGTCGATCTCCTTGGCGTTCTCCTTCTTCGTCCGGAAGATGGCGCCTTGCAGCTGCAAGCGGTCGTCGAACAGGGCGATACGAGCGCCCGCTTCGATGTTGGTATTCTCTTCCGGATCGAGATCCTGCGTGCCGATGGAGGATCCAGCGCCCGGTCCAGCGATCGTGTCGCCGTTGGCGACCGACACGCCCGGCGGACGAGCGGACGATGAATACGACACGTAATAGCTCTGACCTTCCGCCGGCTCGAAAATTACGCCGACCTGCGGGGTGAGGAAGTCGGTGTTGGAGCTGGTGCGGCAACCAACGCCCGCTGCGATCGTCGCTCCCCTGCAGGCGGCGGCGGCGTTCCTGGTCGTCGCAGTCTGATCGACCTCATAGTAGGCTTGGCGCACTCCGGCAGTGACAGACCACTGGTCGGTTAGCCAGAGACGATCGCTGACGAAAACGGAGACATCCTTTGCCGTGGTGTAGCGCAGGCTGGTCGGAACCGGATTGATCGTCGGCAGGTTGCCCAGCTGTGGGTTCAGCAAATCCTTTGTCGTGTCGCGCGTGTCGTAGGCGAAACCGTTGCGGTCGTTGTCCTGCCAGGAAACATCCGAGCCGACCATGAACGCGTTACGCAGCCCGCCGATCGACGCCGTCAGCGACAGCGTCGTGATGTTCTGCACACCCTGCGTGTCCTGCTCGTAGGGACCAGGGCCGCCCACCGATCCGACCGGAACCGTGGCGGCGTTGCCGTCTGTAAGGTTTGTCGTGCAAGTCGCGTTGCAAGTGGTCGGGGTGTATTGCGAATACCGCTGATAATAACCGTACTTGGTGTCGCTGGTCACCCTCGCCCAGCTGTTGATGTCGTGCCGCACGCGCACCGTGAATGTGTCGACGACGCTGTCGTCGATGTCGCCAGCAAAACCGTAGTAGTTTTTCGGATCAACACCCAGCTCGCTGACCGGAATTGCCCGCGCGGTCGTTGTCGCGGCCGTTGTCGGAATGCCGTAGTCGGGCGCCTTCTCTTCATCCTGGTGCAGGTACGCTGCGGTGATCGTGGTCGGCGTGCCGAGCCCGAAGGCGATCGACGGCGCGACGCCCCAACGCTCCGAGTAAACGCGGTCGCGCCCGGTATTCTCGTTCTGGTGGAACATGCCGGCGACACGGGCCGCGACGCCATCGCCGATATTCTGGTTCCAGTCGCCGGTGACGCGCGCGTATTCACCATCGCCGATCGCGACGGACGCATTGCCGGACGTGTCTGCAAACGGTGTCTTCGAGGTGGTGTTGATGCCGCCGCCGGCTGCACCACGGCCGAAGGCCGAGGCCGAAGGGCCTTTGAACACTTCTACCTGACCATAGTTGAACGAGTCGCGCGTAAACACGCCGAAGTCGCGAAGGCCATCGGTGAAGACGTCGTTCTTGGCCGACAGACCGCGGATGAAAAACTGGTCGCCGCTCATGACGCCGCCTTCACCGATCTGCGTTGTGATGCCGGGCACATTGCGTAGCGCCTGTTCGAGCGAAGCAACGCCCTGCTCCTGCAGCGTTTCACCGTTGATGACGTTCACGACCTGGGCGGCGTTCTCGATATCGACCGTTGCAACCGAAGACTGGACGCGGCGGCCGAGCACATAGACGCGATCGCGCTCGCCCTCTTGTCCGGAGGATTGGGCGGTTTGTGGCTGATCGTCATCGGCGGTCGGCCCGTCGGGTGCAGCCTGGGCGAAAGCCGGCATGCCGCCCGCCGCCATTGCCAGCATGAGCGCGAACCCGGCGCCCGTGCGCAACCCCTTAAGACCCGCCTGTCGCCCGGAGACGAATTCCTCTGACATTTCTGCTTCCCCGATTTTCGCGATGTAGTTGCGAACGATTTGCAAGAGCGGGTCGTCTACGCTGGGGAATATGCGATTGCAAGTGCTTCTCATTACTATTCATCGGAAAATGCATGGGCATGCGATTTCGTCGCACACTCACGGGCTGCGCGATCCAGTGCGCTGAATTGTAAAGAAAAAAGCGCCGGTCTCTTGAGGAGACCGGCGCTAGGCAGCGTCGAGAACGATTGGGGAGGAGAGAGATCGTTCCGCGCGAGGCGCCTTGCGGCGCCGAGAGAGAAAGTCGCGGGAAGCGGCGCCGTAGGGGGCTTCCGAGGGGGATATCGGCCCCGGCAGCCAGCTTCCCGTATAAGGTCGTTTCAGACCGCTCTTAGGCGGAGAAAACGTAGAACATGAAGCCAGTGCTCATCAGAGCCACCGGAATTGCGATGAAAAGGGCGAGAAGTTCCTGACGCGCTTCGTGGAATTTGGGGAGGAAGGTCATGTGCAGCTCCGTTTGTTATCCGGGGTCTCTAACGGCCCCTGGGGGAAGGTTGGCGGGCGGGCTCTTTGTCCCGTCCATGTCGTCTACGTAGCCTAGCATTGATTGGATTGCAATGAACAAAGCTCAAACCGTTCACTATTTCTGCTGCAAGCGCGATCACGTACCCGCGATTTCTATGCTGCACATGCTAACAGAACGCGGATCAGTGACTGGTTAAAACACGATCACGGCGGGGCGAGCCACTTAACGCCTTGCAGAAAGACCCGTGAAAATAAGGCTCAACACGCCTTCCAGCTCCGCCCGTAAAGCCTCGAGCTTTTCGGTGGTCCATAATTGAGGGATTCGGAACTTCATCATCGCGCACTGAACAAGGTCCGCCGTGATGGTCAGATCGGCCGGCAGCGCGAAATCTCCCGACTTTTGGCCCTCATCGAGAATATGCTCGATCTGCCTGCGTTCCTGGGCCAGTTCCTCGGCCATGTATTCCGGCCGCTCGCGCCCCATAATCTCCGCCAGCTCCATCAGTTTGGGATGAGCCTCGAAGACACGAAAGGTCCGCTCAAGCCGCGCGAGGAAAAAGTCGTTCATTTTCCGGGTCGCAGACCGCGCAGCGTCGCGTATGATTTCTTCATAGAGCGCCAGTGAGTTCTGCGCGAATTTCCGCGTCATCGCCTCTGCGATATCGATCTTGGAGGGATAGAAGCGATAGATATTCCCAGCCGACATCCCGCAATCGGCGGCAATCTCGGACATGGTGGTCTTGTTGTATCCATAGTGCAGGATACGGTCGCCCGCGGCCTTGAGAATGGTTTCGCGCGGATCGGCCTTTTCGGTCGTTTGAATAGTCGTCATGTGTTGAATGTATTCCGGAACGCTGAACGTTCAATGAAATCTTCAGGCGATATAGCGCGGACCGAAACGATATTCCAGCGGATCGGTGTCGCAGGCGCCGGGGCGTGGGGAACGGCGCTCGCAATCTGCGCGGGCGCTGCAGGGCGCGACGTGAAGATCTGGGCGCGCGAGCCCGAGATCGCCGCCACGCTGACCAGCGGGGATGGCAATCCCGCCTTCCTGCCTGCAACCTCGATCCCGGCCATGCCCGCCTCAACCGACATGGCGCACCTGGCGGATTGCGACGCCATCCTGCTGGTCGCCCCCGCCCAGCACTTGCGCGCCACGCTGAAATCGCTGGCACCGCATCTGAAGCCCGCGACACCCATCGCCCTCTGCTCGAAAGGCATCGAGCGCGGCACGCACAAGCTGATGACCGATGTGCTGGCCGAGGAAGCATCACACGCCTCGCCCGCCGTTCTCTCCGGCCCGTCCTTCGCCATCGACGTCGCACGCGGCCTGCCCACCGCCGTTACCCTCGCCTGCCCCGACCGCGCCACCGGAGACGCCTGGGTGCGCTCCATCGGACGCCCGCATTTCCGCATGTACTGGAGCGACGACCTTGTCGGCGCCGAAGCCGGCGGCGCGATCAAGAACGTCCTCGCCATCGCCTGCGGCGTCTGCGAGGGGCTCGGCCTCGGCCGTTCCGCCCACGCCGCCCTCATCGCGCGCGGCTTTGCAGAGATGACCCGCCTCGGGACCCGGCTCGGCGGCCGACCGGAAACACTCGCAGGCCTGTGCGGCCTGGGCGACCTCGTCCTCACCTGCTCCTCGCCGCAATCGCGCAATATGAGCTTCGGCATGGAGCTTGGCCGCGGAAAATCCGCCGCGGACATCCTCGCCTCGCGCAAGGCCGTCACCGAAGGCGTCGAGACTGCGCCTGCCGTCGTCGAACTGGCTCGCAAGCTCAAGGTCGACCTACCCATTTGTGAAGTCGTCCTCAACATGATCGAGGGTAGGCTCGATGCGCGCTCGGCCGTCGACCGTCTGCTGAACCGCCCGATGAAGGAGGAAGCCTGATGCCGCTCTATGTCTTTCATGGCCTCGACAAGCCCGGCGCGCTGGAGCTCAGAAAAGCCACGCGGCAAACCCATCTCGACTGGCTCGCTTCTTTGAGCCCGCGCGTGAAGATCGGCGGGCCGATGCTGGCCGAAGACGGCGCAACGCCCGTCGGCTCCATGCTCGTGCTCGAAGCCGATAGCCTGGAAGCTGCAAAAGCCGAATATGCGCGCGACCCCTACAATGCCGCTGGTCTCTGGCAGACCACGTCAGTCCGTCCCTTCAACTGGCTCGTGAAACAATGATGCGCTCCGTTCTCCTGCGACCTGCCCTCGTTTCGATGGCCCTGCTGCTCAGCGCCCCCGCCCTGGCGCAAGAAACGCCAACGCCGCGCACGGACATCGAGCAGGTTCGCAAGGAAGCCATGGCGGACCGCGCCGTCCGCGCCGCGGTGGCGGACGCTGCACGCAACATGGAAGCGCGGCTCAAGGACGAGCGCCGCGATATCGAAGTCATCGTGAAAGCTTCACACGCCAAGGCGGGCGACCGCGTGCTCGATGTCGCCTCAGGCAGCGGCTATCTCGCTCAGGTTTTCTCGAGCCTCGTTGGCCCTGCGGGCCATGTCGACATCCACAACACGCCGGGCTGGATCGCGCAGTTCCCCAACATGGACCCGCCGGTGCAGAAGAAGATGATCAAGCAGCCGAATATCGGCTGGGTCACGCAATCCTGGGCCGACCTAGACGGGCCGGCCGAAAGCTACGACGTGATCCTGCTTGGCCGCATCTACCACGACATCATCGTCGAAGGCGGCGACTATGATGCGATCAACCAGCGCTTCTTCGCCATGCTGAAGCCCGGAGGCTATGTGCTCGTGGAAGATCACGACGCCGACGAGACCATGCCGCTCATGCAGCAGGCCAATCTGCACCGCGTCAGCCATGGCGACGCCATCGGTCAATTCCTTCGCGCGGGATTTGCGGCGACCGAGCTGATCCTGATCGACAGCAAATATGACGACCGCCGCTGGAACGTCTTTCGCCCCGGCGTGAAAGGCCGGACGGACCACTATATCGCGGTGTTCCAGAAACCAGCCGACGGCAAGGCGCTGCGCTAGCCGGCACGCTCGCCTTGATGCACGGCCCCTCCTTCAAGGGCGACTGCAACGCGGCCCTCAATGCGCTGGCCGCCGACTACGACATACGTGTGATAGCCGCGATGAAACAAGCTCGCCTACACACGGTCTGATTCGGGCTCCTTTCTTGAACCCAAAGAGGAGTTCAGACCCGAACGAAGTCGAGAAAGACCGGCGCGCAATCCCCGAGGCGCTTTTCCTGATAACGCGTGGTCACGTGATCCGCCGGCGCCACGCGCCAGTCGTTAGCGCGCGCCGCGGTCCAGTCGAACAGTCCGCTGCGAGTCACATCGGCCAGCGCACGGTTTGCATAGTCGGCCCAATCGGTGGCGAAGCGCAGGCGCGCGCCGGGCTTCAGGATGCGGGCGAGCTCAACAATAAAATCAGATTGCACCAGCCGGCGCTTGCGATGCCGGGTCTTCGGCCATGGATCTGGAAATAGGATGAAGCCGCGGTCGATCGACTTATCGGCAAATTGCGCCACCAGATCGCGAGCGTCGCCACGCCTGACCTTCACATTCGATAGCGCCTGCTCGTCGAGCGCGGTCAGCAGTTTCGCGACGCCATCGACGAAAGGCTCGGCGCCGATGAAACCAACATCAGGATGGCGCGTCGCTTGTCCGGCCAGATGTTCCCCGCCGCCAAAGCCGATCTCGAGCCAGACATCGCGCTTGCCATCAAACAGCGAGGCGGGCTGCAACTGGCCCGCCGCCGTGGCTGGTATGCCCAGCGTCGGCAGCACGTCATCGATCAGCGCCTGCTGCCGCTTCGACAGCGGCTTTCCCGCCGCGCGGCCATAGAGGCGGTGTTTCTGGTGTTGCTGTTCGCTCATCCGCGCCCTGAAATCACGCCCGGACCGCAACCGCAACCCAACTCCCGCGATCAAGTGTGGGATGGAGGCGTCCCGGATTCGTGGGACGGCCGGAAATCTTGGCCGTTCCGCGCGAAGGCGGAGATCGAGTCCTCTTGAACCGACAAGCGCGCGAAGCGCTCAGAATCCCCTTGCGGCATTCTGCATTCCCGCCTGCGCGGGGAATGCGGCGGATGGAGTCCGCCCCAAACAAAAACGCGGCCGCCTAAGCGACCGCGTTTCCAATTCCAAAAACCCAAACCCGCACCACTTGCGGGAACGCGAACCTATGCCAGATCCTTGAGCTGGGCCGCGAGGTCGGTCTTCTCCCACGAGAAGCCGCCATCCGCATCCGGCTCTCGGCCAAAATGGCCGTAGGCGGAGGTGCGCGCATAGATCGGCTTATTGAGGCCAAGATGCGTGCGGATGCCCCGCGGACGTAGGTCCATCACTTCGCCGAGCCGCTTTTCGAGCTTGGCGAGATCGACTTTTTCCGTGCCATCGCAGTTTGCATAGATCGACAGCGGCTCGGGCACGCCGATGGCGTATGACAGCTGGATCACACAACGCTCGGCCAGGCCGGCTGCGACAACATTCTTGGCGAGATAGCGCGCCGCATAGGCCGCCGAACGGTCAACCTTCGTCGGATCCTTGCCCGAGAAAGCCCCGCCGCCATGCGGCGCCGCGCCGCCATAGGTATCGACGATGATCTTGCGTCCGGTGAGGCCGCAATCGCCATCGGGTCCGCCGATGACGAATTTGCCGGTGGGATTGATCCACCATTGGCAGTCTTTCGAGATCGGCAGCACATCGCCCAGCGCCTGACGGATATAGGGCTCGACGATCTTGCGGATGTCATCGCTCGACTGGTTCGGATCGGTGTGCTGCGTCGAGAGCACGATCGAGACGGCTTCCTTCGGCTTGCCGTTCTCATATCGAACCGTGACCTGGCTCTTCGCGTCGGGCGCCAGCGTCTTCTCCTTACCGGAGTGCCGCGCATCGGCGAGCAGCTTCAGGATGCGGTGCGAGAACTGGATCGGCGCCGGCATCAGCTCAGGCGTCTCGTTCGTCGCATAGCCGAACATGATGCCTTGGTCGCCCGCGCCCTCTTCCTTGTTGCCCGAGGCGTCGACGCCCTGGGCGATATGCTCGGACTGACCATGGAGCAGGACTTCGATGTCCGCATCGCGCCAGGAGAAACCTTTCTGATCATAGCCAATGTCCTTGATCGCCATGCGGGCATGATGAGCAATCAGGTCCTTGGTGACCGCATCGGTGCCGCGGAATTCGCCCGCGATCACCACCTTGTTCGTAGTCGCCAGCGTCTCGGCGGCGCAGCGCAGCGACCAGACGTCGAGCCCCTGTTCGATCGTGGTGCGATAATAGAGGTCCACGACCTCGTCGGAGATCCGGTCGCACACCTTGTCGGGGTGGCCTTCGGAAACGCTTTCGGAGGTGAAAAGATAGTTGGAACGCGCCACGCAGAACTCCCGGGAAAAGGTCGGCACTGCAATAACCCGGCCAGCCATATAAAGAAAGCTTTATACGATTTAGCGGATCACAACCCTGCCTTGATTTGGCTAATTCCTGCGGTTTTTGGCGGGTGCGGTCGATTTTCCACCCGCCTTGGCCTGCTTCTTCACCATGGCGAGAATCGCGTTCCGGGCGATGGCGTCCCGGATCTGGCGAAAAGCCATGACGAGTTCGATCAGCTGGCTGTCGCCCGTTCCGACGAAATCATCGCCCTCCGCCCCCGCCCCGCCGCACAGCAGAATGCAGCGGGTCGAGCCCTTCGTAGAAACAGGCGATCGAGATCTTGAGACCCTTGGCGATGTCGTAGAGGCGGCCGGCGGAGCGGTTCTTGCCGTTCTCGTATTTCTGGAGCTGCCGGTCGGTGACGCCGACCTGCTCTGCGAGCTCGGGCTGGGAAATCTCAAGGTCCGTCCGACGCTTGCCAATGCGCTCGCCGACGGTCTGGTCGATCAGGGATGGATCACGCGTCTCCAAGGATTTTTCCCGTCGCATACACCCCAAGATTGCGCACCACTAACCTCAGCGGCGCGGCAGGACCAACAAACCGAGGTTGAGCCCCAGCAAGATTATCCAGAACAATCCGTCTCGCCAGTTGCTGTAGGGCGTGGGGTCGGTTGCGGGCGGAATGCGGGTGTCAACGACGCTGGATTTCCAGCCAACCGGGTCGGCGCCGTAAAGGGCGGGGTCGGCTGGCTGACCGCGGGCGGTCCAGCGGCCATAGGCGTCGATCATGCCGGTCTCGCCGCGGCTGGCGACGCGGGCCATGGGCAAGCCCTCCTCGATCGCGCGGTAGCGAGCCTGGGCGGCGTGCTGGGCCGGCCCCATTAACTCGCCGAACCAGGCGTCGATTGTGATGTTGACCAGCCATTGCGGTCGGTCCGATCCGTGCGGCGAAAGCCCGGGGAAGATCGCCTCGTAGCAGATCAGCGGGCCGAAGGGCGGGATGCCGACGACGTTTACCGTCGACGGCGACGGGCCGGCCTCAAAGCCGCCGGGCGCGAGATCTTGCAGCGTCTTAAGACCGATCATGCCCAGCACGCCCGAAAACGGCATGAACTCGCCGAAGGGCACCAGCATGTGCTTGTCGTAGATGTCGAGCGGACCGCGCACGTCGCTATCGCCGCTGAGCACGGCGAGCGAATTGTAGGCTTTCTCTTCGGGCGTGTTGATCTTCTCGCGCCGGGGCATGCCGATGATGAGGCGGCGATTGCCAATGGCGTTGGCCACGACGTCGAGCGCTTCGGGCCATTCGAACAGGTAGTAAGGCAACGCGCCCTCTGGCCAGATAACGACAGGCGGCGTGTTGGCCGTGTCGGGTCCACTGAGAGCGAGGAAGCGCAGGACAATCTGTTCAGCCACGCCCTGCTTGTGCTTCTCGCTCTGCGGCACGCCGGCTTCGACCAGCCGGATCACCGGACCGCTCGGCGGCGTGTCGGGAATCTCGCCAAGGCGACGCGCGCCCCAGCCCCAGATGGCGCCAAACAGAATGGCGGCGACGATGACGGGCGCAGCGCGCGAACCTGTCGTGCCTCGCGTCCGCGCATCGGCGAGCGTGGCGGGCGCGGCCATGGCGACGACCGTGAGTGCGGAGAGGCCGTAGATGCCCCAGATCGACGCCGACTGAGAGATCGCCTCGCCGGGCGCCCAGATCATTCCAGGCATGTTCCACGGCAGGCCGCCGATGCCGAAGAGCGAGCCGCGGAACCATTCGGCGAACATGAAGGCGACAGAGAAGACGATCAGGCGTGCGGGACCGGCGAACCAGAAGCGGAAGCCGATGTTGATGAAACCGGCGAGCAACATGGCGAGACCGCCCGGGAGCGCAACCAGCGGCAGCCAGATGAAGATGACATGCGCGCCGGGATCGACCAGGAAGGCCCATGCAATCCAGTGCATGCCGACGAGATAGTAGGCGAAGCCGAACGCGAAGACGCGCCAGAACGCCGCCCGCTTCGGCTTGCGCGAGAGGCGCGCGGCGTCGAGCGCCCAGATCAGACCGGAGAGCGCGAGGGCGAAGGCCGGCCAGAAGAAGAAGGGCGGGAAAGCAAGGTTGGCGATTGCGCCGAGGCCCGCGCACAGGGCCAGCATGCGCCAGCCCTGCAGCCCTGCGACCCACAGATAGACCGGGGCAAGGAAGTTTCCGCGCGAAAAGTTTGGCGGTTGAAAGTCGTTACGGCTTCCGGTCATTGCCCCTCCCCGGGGCGCCGCTTCGGGCGCGTCAACGGTCTACAGCCGCCGTCTTGTCCTCTGCAAGCGCCGAGGGCGCCGGTTTGGCGGCGCGCAGGCGCAGCCGGATCACGCGGCGCGGATCAGCCGCGACGACCTCGATCGTGGGGCCGCGCGGATGCTCGACCGATTCGCCAGCCTGCAGGACGCGCCCGCCTAACACGGCGACGAGGCCACCTATGGTTTCGACTTCCGATTCGAATTCGTCGAGATGGAGCGGCAGGCCTGTTTCGCGCTCAACGTCCTCGATCTGAGCAAGGCCGTCAACTTCCCAGGTGGAGCGGCCGCGGCGGATGATCTTCGGGCGCGCTTCATCGTGCTCGTCCTCGATTTCGCCGACAATGCCTTCGACCAGATCTTCGAGGCAGACCATGCCGCCGGTGCCGCCGTATTCATCGACCACGATGGCGATATGGATGCGGCTGGCCTGCATCTGGATCAGGAGGTCCGGCAGGAGGATCGACTCCGGCACGAACATGAGGTCGCGAACCAGCGACTCGACGCGGCGCGAGGAAAGAAACTCCGCGCTCCAGCCCGAGCGCACGCCATCGGCGACGACATCCTTGATGTGAATGAAGCCCATCGGTTCATCCAGCGATTCACGGAACACCGGCATGCGCGAGTGCGCTTCTGTCGCGAAGACGCTCAGCACTTCGCCAATGGTAGCCGTCGCCTCGACAGCGGCGATATCGACGCGGGACGTCATCACGTCGCGAACGGTCGAAGTTTCGAATTCCTTGAGGCGCAAGCGGATGGCGCTTGGCGTTGCAGCGGGTTCGGTGCGTCTGTGCGCTTCAGGCTCCGGTCCGCCGGCGATCAAACGCGCCAGGCGTTCACGGAGCTTCATGCGCTGCGGGGGCTCGCCATCGGCTGGCATGACTCAGCTCCCTCCTGTCCCGCCGGCATAAGGGCCGGTGGCGTAGGGATCGGGCCAGCCGAGGCCGGCGAGAATCGTTGCTTCCAGAGGTTCCATGACCTTCGCGTCTTCAGATTCGATGTGATCATAGCCGAGCAGGTGAAGAAAGCCGTGAATCAACAGATGGCTGACATGGCCCTCGAACGGGCGGCCCATCGCCTGAGCGTCACCAAAGGCTGTTTCATAGCCCATGGCGATGTCACCCAGATGAACAGGTTCTCCGGGGATTTCAGGGCCATCGGCGGGAAATGACAGCACATCCGTGGGCTTGTCGAAGCCACGCCATTTTTTGTTTAGAGCATGCATTTCAGCGTTATCCGTCATCAGGATCGAGACTTCGCCGGCCGATTTGGTCTGGTTTGCCGCGTAACCCAGCACATGCGCCGCCAGCGCATCGACATCGCCAAGCGCATCCCAGCGCGGGTCAGCGATGCGCAGGTCGATAGACAGGACGCCGTTATCGGGGGCCGTGTTCACTTGCGCGGCGCGCCTTTCGCGGCGTCCTTGTCATAGGCGTCGATGATACGGCCGACGAGTTCGTGGCGAACGACGTCGGCGCGTGTCAGTTCTTCAAGGGCGACGCCCTTCACACCCTTCAGGATGTGAATTGCGTGGCCGAGGCCTGACTTGAGGCTGTTTGGCAGGTCGGTTTGGGACGGATCTCCGGTGACGACCATGCGCGAGCCGCGGCCAAGACGGGTGAGCACCATCTTCATTTGCGGCACGGTGGCGTTCTGCGCTTCGTCGATGATGACGAAGGCGTTTTTGAGCGTGCGGCCGCGCATGAAGGCGAGTGGCGCAACCTCGATCTCGCGGCGTTCCTTGCGGCGATCGACTTCCTGCGCGCCAAGGCACTCGTTGAGCGCGTCCCAGATCGGCAGCATGTAAGGATCGACTTTTTCCTCAAGCGCGCCGGGAAGAAAGCCAAGCTTCTCGCCCGCTTCCACAGCAGGGCGCGCCACGATGAGGCGTTCGCGCTTGCCGGCCCTGAGTTCGGCCGCGCCAACGGCAACGGCGAGATAGGTCTTGCCCGTGCCGGCCGGGCCGACGCCGAAAATAAGGCCAAGATCGTCGCGGCGGAGTTTTTCGAGATAGGACCGCTGACCTGGCGTCTGCGCCATGACGGGCTTGCGCAGGCCCATGATTGCGTCACCTGACGCGGCGGCGATGCCGTCGCTGAGCGTGAGCTTGATCGCAGCCTCGAGTTCCGAGCTGGTCGCCTCTGCCCCGTTGGCGATGCGGCGGGCGAAAGCCTGCAGCGCGTCGGCGGCGTGGCGCGCGCCTTCGCCATTGCCCGTAACGATGATCTCGCCGCTCCGGCCCTGACTGTCGACGCGCACATCGTCGTCAGCGAAGGCTTGTTCGACCAGCTGAAGATGTGAATGCGCAGGGCCGCAAATGTCGCGGAGCATTTTCGGGTCGGCGACCGGAACGGTGATGCGGTTGGCGCGCGCGGACTTCGGTTTCACGCTCACGCCATGACCTCTGCTGTTGCCGTGACGAGCCGCCCCTTCAGGCTTGTCATTGTCGCCCCGACGATTTCAATTAGCGCCATGCAGCCCGTCAGATGCGCGCCGCCATCGACGTGGACGGATTGCATATAGGGCGAATAGCCCAACGCCTGGCCGGCGCGGCGGCCGGCGCGGGAGAATAGCACATCGACCTTGCGGCCTATGGTTGCGTCGTTGAAGGCCTGCGCCTGCTCATTGAGGAGCGCTTGAAGACGCGCGAGGCGCTCGTCTTTCACATGCTCTTCAACCTGAAGCTGCATTCCGGCGGCGGGCGTGCCGGGACGCGGGGAATACTTGAACGAATAGGCCTGCGCGAAGCCGACACCGCGAACCAGCTGCAACGTCGCCTCGAAATCGACGTCGCTCTCGCCCGGGAAGCCGACGATGAAGTCGGAGGCGAAAGCGATGTCTGTGCGCGCGGCGCGAACACGTTCGATGATGCGCAGGTATTCGGAGGCGGTGTGCTGGCGGTTCATCGCTTTCAGAATGCGGTCGGACCCGTGCTGCACAGGCAGGTGCATGAAAGGGGCGAGCTGTTCGACGTCGCGATGCGCGTCGATGAGATCGTCCGCCATGTCACGCGGATGGGAGGTTGTGTAGCGGATACGCTCGACGCCGCCGATCTGCGCGATGTGACGGATGAGGGCGCCCAGACCCCATTCGCCTCCCCGCACATCGTGCGCGGGCGCCGCGCCGTGCCAGGCATTCACGTTCTGGCCGAGGAGTACGATTTCTCTTACGCCCTGACGCGCCAACTCGCGCGCCTCGGCGACGATCGCATCCGTATTGCGCGAGAACTCGGCGCCGCGGGTGTAGGGGACGACGCAGAAGGTGCAGAACTTGTCGCAACCTTCCTGGATCGACAGGAAGGCTGAAGCGCCATCGATTTCGCGCGTTTTCGGCAGCGCGTCGAATTTTTCCTCGGCGGCAAAATCCGTTTCGAGGATGTCGCCGGTCTTGCGCGCGAGCTTGGCGATCATCTCCGGCAGGCGGTGATAGGATTGCGGGCCGACCACCATATCCACGGCGGGCTCACGGCGCATGATCTCGTCGCCTTCGGCCTGGGCAACGCAGCCGGCGACCGCGATGCGGAGAGTGCCGCCAGCTTCCTGTTTCATCTCGCGCAGGCGGCCAAGTTCGGAGAAGACTTTCTCTGTCGCCTTCTCGCGGATGTGGCAGGTGTTGAGCACGACGAGATCCGCCGCCTCGGGCGAATCTACAGGCGCATAGCCCAACGGCTTCAGGACGTCTTTCATCCTTTCGGAATCATAAACGTTCATCTGGCAGCCGTAGGTCTTGATGTAGAGACCTTTTGTGTTGGGCTTTGAGTCAGCCACTTACTTCTTCTCGTCCTCGCTCAGCGGGACGCCATAGAGTTCGAGGCGGTGATCGATCAGGCGATAGCCGAGCTTGCGCGCGATCTCAATCTGCAGCTTTTCGATCTCGTCCGACTTGAATTCCACGACCTTGCCCGACTTGGCGTCGATCAGGTGGTCATGGTGTTCATCGGGCGCCTCCTCGTAGCGGGAGCGGCCGTCGCGGAAATCGTGACGCTCGATGATGCCGGAATCCTCGAACAGCTTCACCGTGCGGTAGACCGTGGCGAGCGAGATGTTGGAATCGATGGCTGCCGCGCGGCGATGCAGCTCTTCGGCGTCGGGGTGGTCGGCAGCCGTCGACAGAACGCGCGCGATGACGCGGCGCTGCTCGGTCATCCGCAGACCTTTCTCGACACACCTTTGCTCGATCATCGGACCTTCTCCGTGAAGCGTTCCGGGGAAACCGGAGCGCGTGGGCACATATGCGGGTCAGGCGACATCCTGTCCACCTTCAGGCCCAACCCTGCGGGACATGACGAGCGCGTCGACCCGATCGCCCCGGACACGATAATAGGCTTTCCTGATGCCGATTTCCACGAATCCCGACGATTTGTAGAGACCGATTGCTGGAAGATTATTGCGGGCGACCTCCAGAATCCAGCGTTCAAGCCCGCGATTCAGCGCTTCGGCATCGAGGGCGCGGAGGATTCGCCTGCCCCAACCCGCGTGACGGTGGGCGGGATCGATCGCGATGGTGAGGAGTTCGGCGTCCGCGCCCGCAGCGAGAGCAAGGCCGAATGCAACCGTACCGCATTCGCCGCCGACGATCGCCATGGCTTCCGCCCGCGCGAGCCATGTCACGAAATCATCTTTGCTCCAGCCATCCTCGAACGAGGCGGCGTGAAGGCGCGAGAGATCCGCAGCGTCGGTTGTAACGGCGGGGCGGAGGGTCATTGGCCGACCAGCCGCATGGGCGTGGCGTCCGGTTCGCGGACATAGACGGGGCGCGGCGGCGGCAGGTCGGTATCGGCGGGCAAGCGGGCGGCGAAAAGAGCCGCGGCCCGGGCGGTGGTCGCAGCTTCGACGCCTGGCAAGTTCAGCGACCCGACCGCGCCGCAGACGGCGCTGGTTTCCGCAGCCATGGCCCGGACGCCAGCTTCATCGGCCTCGCCAGGGTCTTCAATTCCCCTGCCCGCGACTATGCGCTGCACCCACCACGTCCGTTCGGGCGGACGGCGCTTGGCAGCCAGTATGCCGACTACGCCGCCCTCGCGCGATAGGCCCTCGAGCGCTTCGAGGCTGGTGACGCCGACGGCCGGCTTGTCGAGCGAGAGCGCAAGGCCGCGGGCGAAAGCGACGCCGACGCGCACGCCGGTGAAAGAGCCGGGGCCGACCACAATCGCGATACGGTCGAGCGCGGTGAAGGGCGTTCCGCTGTCGGCCATGAGCTTCTGGACAACAGGGGCGAGGCGCGCGTCATGGCCCTGCTGCATGGGCTCGGACAGCTCAGCCACGATGACGCCGTCGCGGGCGAGCGCGGCCTCACAGGCGTCGGCGACAGTGTTGATGCCCAGGACCAGCATGGCGGGCTCTTACGCGCTCGGGGCGGCTGGCGTCAAAGGATGCGGCACGCTTCGTCGAAATCCAGCCGGGGGGCGCGGGGGCGGACGCGGGTGTCATCGCCATGGCCGATATTGATCAGGAAGTTGGAGCGCCAGCTCTTCATCTTCGGATCGGACAGGAAGAATTCCTTGTCCACGCCTTCCCGCCGGAAACCGTTCATCGGGCCACAATCGAGACCGAGCGACCGTGCGGCGATCAGCAGGTAGGCGCCCATCAGCGTGCCAGACTGGATGGCGTTCCATTCGGCGTTGGCGGGATCGGCGAACCATTCCTTCGCATTGGGCGCATGTGGAATGAGCTTGCCCAGGTGATCCGCGAAAGCGAGATCGTAAGCGACGATGGCGGTGTAGGGCGCCGACATCGTCTGCTTACGGTTGCCTTCGTCGAGATGCGGTTCGAGGCGCGCCTTGGCGTCGGGCGAGCGCACAAAAAGAAAGCGGCCGGGCGAGATGTTGGACGCCGTCGGCGCAATCTTTGCAAGATCGTAGGTCGCGCGGATCAGGACTGCGGGCGTTTCCTCGTCCATCCAGCCGCGGCGCGTGCGGGCTGTGCGGAAAAGCTGGTCGAGCGCGGCGTCGGCGAGCGGCTTGCCCATCAGGCGGCGGCTTCGACGGCGGTTACCTCCGGCACGTAATGGCGCAGCAGGTTCTCGACGCCCTGCTTAAGCGTCAGCGTCGAAGACGGGCAGCCCGAGCAGGCGCCGCGCATGGTGAGGTGCACGATGCCGGTATCGACGTCGAAGCGCTTGAAGATGATGTCGCCGCCATCGTTGGCGACGGCGGGGCGGACACGCGTGGCGATCAGTTCCTTGATCTCGGCGACGATCTCTGCGGTTTCGCCTTCATAGGCGATATCGTCTTCCACGGCGGGGGCTTCAGCCTTCGCCACATCGGCGATGACCGGCGCACCGGAGACAAAATGGTCCATGATGGCGGCGAGCGCCTGCGGCTTGAGGACAGCCCAGTCGGCGTCGTCTGTTTTGGTGATGGCGACGAAGTCATTGCCAAGAAAAACCGTCTTCACCCCGTTGACGATGAAGAGCGCGGACGCGAGCGGCGAGGCGGACGCCTCGTCCGGCGAGATGAATTCGTAAGGGGTGGCCGGCGACACGTCACAGCCAGGCAGGAATTTGAGTGTGGCGGGGTTCGGCGTGGGCTGGGTCTGGATGAACATGGGATTTCGCCTGTTTCTACCCGCTAGATGGGCCCAACGGGCCATGCATGCAATGCGGCGTCACCCGGCTAGGCCGCCAATCTCGTTCAGTTGAGCGTCGGTCAGGTCGCCGGGGATGACGGTGACGGCTATCGGGCGAGCGGCGATGGGTTTTCCCTTCGCAAGGCGCGAAACCAGCGGACCCGGGCTGCGGCCCATGCCTGCGGCGAGGACCAACACCTTTATCGACATATCCTGATCGACCAGCTTGCGGATAGCGTCGACGGGGTCGTCTTCACTTACCACCAGCTCCGCCTTCACTCCTGCCCGGCTTTCCACAGCATCGGCGTGACGCGTCGCCTTGAGACGGGCGGAATCCATGGCGTCCTGGCTGATATCCTTGTCGAGACCGATCCAGCCGCCCAAACCCGGACTTTCAGCGCAGCGCAGGATGACTAGACCGGATCCGACCGCCTTTGCGCGCAAGCCGGCGAAAACGAGCGCCTTCACGCACTCCTCGGTTTCGTCGGAGACCGCCAGAAATTTTCGTGAAATATCGGTCATGTTGGCATGAGGCGCCGCCACGGCCTTCCGGTCAAGACCGGCCGGCGGCTACTTGGCGGCGCCGGAGGCTGGACCGGCCATTGTGGGGGCGACGGGCTGAACCTGGGCGGACGGCTGGGCAACTGCAACCGGGGCGGTCGTCGCGAGGAAAGCATCCGTCGCCTTCTGCGCCTGGCCGATAAGGAAGCCCATCGACGCAGCATGATTGCCAAACAGCGAACCGTCCGGATCGCCGTTGAGGACGATCAGCGGATGGAATTGGGTGGCGGATTTCCATGTTTCGAGCGCGGCTTCGCGCGCTTTCGCGGCGGCAGGCGTTTCGGGCCATTGCAGCGAGTCGATGATGGTGTAGGCCACGATCGCGCGGCCCTTGGCGGCATAGACGGCGCGCGTCGCGTCTTCGTCGATCGGATTGCCGCCGACGCTCCTGGCCGAAGCAGCGATCTCTTCCTGGCTAGCGGCGGCCCATGACGAGACAAGGCCGAGCTGTTCGGACACCTGGCTTTGCGTCGAGACGCTGGAGACGTCGCGCCGACGCAGGCGGCGATCATAGTTGATCAGCGCGTCGCGCGCGGCCTGAAGCTGTATGCCGGTCGATGCCGGCGAGATGAGCCTTGAAGCCGCTTCGAGATCCGGATCAGCACGATCGGCAGCGATGGCCTGCGCGCTGGTGAGACGGGTGAAATCTCCGAGGCTCGCGGCCATTGCGGCCTGGTAGGCGGGCTTGGCCGTGAGGCGCGCCATCGGCGACCACGCCGGCGCATCATTTGCCCATCCGAGTTCGTTGAAGTGTTTCTCCATCAGCGCCGACACGCCGCCGACCCACGGCGCGGTCCAGTCCGCGCGGTTTGCCGCGCCGCCAACGTTGTGATCGCCAACGTCGCTCGAAGCGACGACCATGGCGGGGTAAGCGCCAATCGCAGCAATGATGGCCGCCGTGTTGAACCAGAAGCGGACGTGCTGGAAAAATGTCTTTTCGTGATGCTCATCGCCGTCGCCATCACCTTCGTCGGCGACTTCGTTGATCTCGCCCTCGATGACGTCAGCGTCTTCCGGCTCGATCTTGCGGAGCGGGAACGGGGTCTCGATCTCGGCGACTGCGTCAGCCGCCGTCTCTTCGTCGACCACGACCATGTCGCGGCGAAGCTTCAAAACTGACATCGCCCAGCCCCGGCTAGCGGCAGATGCGGACCGTGAATTGGTCCGCCATTAACCTCAACCCAATATTCGCTAATGTGGAGTTACTAACGCCCTACCGCCCCACTTAACGCAGGATGGAACGCAAAGGTTTCACCGCGCCCAGACTGTAATTCGATTTGAATCGGAAATGTGGCGCCCGCTTCAAGCGCCTTGGGCGCAAAGATCATTAAGTGCATGCCATTTGGCCCAAAAACCACGGGTTTGCCGGCCGGAAGCTCGATAGTCTCAAGCTGCTGCATCGAGACCTGATCGCCGTTTCTCACAGAAGCGTGCATTTCGATCCGGTCGGCCAGTGGCGACGAGACGCCGACGATCCAATCGGCGTTCGCAGACGTGACCGAAAAATAGGCGACGCCAATTCCGCTGGCCCCTAGCGGTGGCCGGTATTGCGCATTGTCGACAATGAGCGGGGCAGGCCCCTGCCCGCAGGCGGCGAGGCCGAGCGCGATGGCGGCGATCAATCGCTTCACTCCAGCCTCCCTGACATCGACAAGAGATAGGGATCGAATCAGCCCGGCGGAATGCGCCACAACCGCCCTGTCAGGGCCGCCAGAACCCCACGACGCGGCGAACCTCTTCCATCACGGGCCGGGCGATCGCGTTGGCCCGATCGCCACCGTCGCGAAGGATGGCGTCGACTTCGGCCGGATCGTTCATCAGGCGGCGCATGGTCTCGGCGACAGGGCCAAGCTTGGCGACGGCGAGATCGGCGAGCGCCGGCTTGAACACGCCAAAGCCCTTGCCGCCAAATTCAAAGAGAACATCCGCTTCCGACTTGCCGGCGAGCACCGCATAGATCCCAACAAGGTTCGCCGCCTCGTTGCGACCCTCAAGGCCCTTCACTTCCGATGGAAGCGCGTCGGAGTCCGAGGTGGCGCGCTTGATCTTCTTGGCGATGTCGTCAGGCGTATCGAGAAGATTGATGCGTGAGGCGTCCGATGGATCGGACTTCGACATCTTCTTGGAGCCGTCCTTGAGGGACATGATACGGGCGCCCGGGCCTTGGTACATCGGCTCGGGCAGCGGGAAGAATCCGGGCGCGTTGAAGTCGCGATTGAACTTGCCGGCAATGTCACGCGAGAGTTCAAGATGCTGCTTCTGGTCTTCGCCAACAGGGACGTGCGTGGCCTTGTAGGCCAGAATGTCGGCCGCCTGCAGCACAGGATAGTCGAACAGGCCGACCGAGATGTTCTCGGCGTCCTTGCCGGACGACTTGTCCTTGAATTGCGTCATGCGTTCGACCCACCCCATGCGGGCGACACAGTTGAAAATCCAGGCGAGTTCGGTGTGCGCCAGCACCGAGGATTGCGCGAAGACGATCGACTTCTTCGGGTCGATGCCGGCGGCGATGTAGGCGGCGGCGATCTCGCGCGTCTGGGCGGCGAGCAGTTTGGGATCCTGGGGGACGGTGATGGCGTGGAGGTCCACGACGCAGAAGATGCAGGGCATCTGATCCTGCATGGCGACGAACTTCACCAGTGCGCCGAGATAGTTGCCAAGGTGCAGGCTGCCCGATGGTTGCACGCCTGAAAAGACGCGCTGCGGGCCAGTATAGGCGATGGGGTTTTGCTCAGCCATGATCTTGTCCTCGGGGCGGAGGGCTTATCAGCCCTCGCCTCCTCCCGGCAAGGCGACGCCAGCTGCGCCCTTCTCACGACGCAGCGAACCTTTGATCTCCGACAGCGACACCGCCCGGAAGGCGAGCGCCGCGGCGGCGTAGATCACGATGCCGACGATGATAACGACCAGCACCGCGATTTCCTTGTGCAGCAGCACGCGCGAAAGCAGGTCGTACTGCCAGGCGCAGACGCCGGCGAAGACGCCCATGAGACCGGTTGCGAGACCGAGGCGGAACATGCGCGACCAGACACGGCCGCCCATCTTGTATGCGCCCTCGCGCGCCAGCTTGGCCGCCAGCATGAAAACGTTGATCCAGGCCGATGAGCTGGTCGCGATACCCAGACCAATGGCGCCGTCGACGCCAACGGTTGGCAGCCAGAACCACAGGGTCGAGCCAATGGCGATCGTGACCACGACCGAGATCAGCGAGAACTGCATGGGCACCTTGGTCTGCTGGCGGGCGAAGAAGGGCGGCGTGAAGACCTTCAGCAGCACGAACGCCGGAACGCCCCAGGCGAACTGGCGCAGCACTTCGGCAGTGCGCTGAGCGTCGGCGCTGGTGAAGGCGCCGCGGGTGACGGTTGCGTCGATGATGAAGAAGGGCATGACCAGCAGCGCGATGGCGGCCGGCAGTGTGAAGGCCATCGAGAGGCCGATGCCGTCGTCCATCGTGCGGTCGGCGCCGGCCTGATCGTTCTCGGCGAAGTGACGCGTGAGGCGCGGCACAAGCGCGAGACCGACGGCGACGCCAATCAGGCCGAGGGGAAGCTGATAAAGCCTGTCCGAGTTGTAGAGCACGGAGCGCGCGCCTTCGTCAGACCCGGAGAGCATCTGCGTGACCAGCGTGTTGACCTGCAGCGCGCCGCCGGCGATGGCGCCAGGGACAGCGATGGCTAGCATGCGTTGCACGCCCTTGCTCACGACGGGAAAACCAACGCGCAGGTCGACGCCAAGCTTGCGGGCGCCCCACCAGAGCAAGATGCACTGGAGCACGCCCGAGACGGTGACAGCAAAGGCTGTCGCCAGCGCCGCCGTGTCGCGGTCGGGGACCAGCAGTAGCGGAGCCAGCGTGCAGACATTTAGCAGGATCGGCGCGCCGGCGGTGAGCGCGAACCGTCCCATCGTGTTGAGAACGCCGGACAGGAGCGAGGCCAGCGTCATGCACACGAGATACGGCATGGTGAGCTGGGCCATCAGCGTGGCGATCGCGAGCGTGCCGGGATCATCGACATAGGCAGAGAGCAGCGCTGGCATCAGCCAGGGCATCGCCACTTCGAACAGGATGCAGACGATAGCGACCACGCTGATGATGAAGGCCATGGCCTGGGAAGCAATCTTGTCGGCCTCTGCGGGACCGTCGGTTGTGCGTGACTTGGCGAAGACCGGCACGAAGGCCTGCGCAAAGGCGCCTTCGGCAAACAGGCGGCGGAAGAGGTTGGGCAGCATCTGGGCGGTGGCCCAGCAATCCATCAACGGTCCCTGCCCGCCGAACCGCGCGTTCAGCGCAAGATCGCGTCCAAAGCCCAGCACGCGACTGCCCAACGTGAAGAATGTCTGCACGAAGACGTTGCGGGCAAGCGACATGAACTGTTCCGGCTACCGGTCGAACGAAGCCGGGGCGCGCGCAAGCGTATGGGCGGGAATGCGCGGCGCCGTTGGCGAATGAGAACGCAGTATCTCCTCGAGACGTGAACTCAATGTTTCATCCATCTCAGGCGGCATGACGCCGCCGGCCAGCTGTTCCACATAGAAAACGTCATGCACGCGCTCGCCATAGGCGCCGACATGGGCGGACCGGATCGAAAGCTTTGCGTCGGCAAGCTCGCGAGCAATATCGTACAGCAAGCCGGGACGGTCACGGCCGGAAACTTCGATCACGGTCGAGTCCGCCGACGCGGTCCGGTCGATGAGGACGGTCGGCGAGATGATGAAAGCAGCGTGGCGGCGGCTGGCGGCGGGGGCCTTGCCAGGCTTCTTGACGCCTTCCCCGCCAGCAGCGGCGGCCCGGAGATCCGCGAGAATGCGTTCGAGCGCATGCGGGTGATCCGAGCCGAGCGGCTGGCCCCGCGTGTCTTGAACTTCGAACACATCGAGCACGCGAGCCTCGCCAGACTCATAAAGGTGCGCCGCGACGATGTTCGCGCCGACTGCGCTGAGCGCGCCGCACAGGTCGGCGAAGAGGCCCGGACGGTCTGGCGCCGACACCAGGATTTCGGTTGTGGAACGCTCAGCATCGACGTTCGAGCCCACGATGATGGGTTGGCTGGCGGCATGGGCCAAAGCTGCAGCGTGACGCGCCTGTGTTTCGGGCGGGAAGCTGGTCCAGTAAGCCGCTTCTATCGCAGCGAGCTGCGGCGTTGGACCGATGCGGTCGGCCAGCAGGCGGCGGGCGGCTTCGGCGCGTTCGGCCAACTGGTTGCGGACGCTGGCTTCATCGGTGCGGCCGCCGCGAAGAGCCGCTTCGGTGGCGTAGTAGAGATCACGGAGCAGCTGGCCCTTCCAGCCATTCCAGACGCCGGGACCAACAGCGCGGATATCCGCCACGGTGAGAATCAGCAGGAGGCGGAGGCGTTCGAGGTTGCCGACGCGCTCGGTGAATTTCGCGATGGTCTGCGGATCGGAAATATCACGACGCTGGGCCGTGTCGCTCATTTCGAGATGGTTGCCGACCAGCCAGGCGACGAGCTCAGCTTCGTCCTCGGGCAGGCCGAGGCGGAGGGATGCGGCGCGCGCCTGCTTGGCGCCTTCGATCTGCTGATCGCCTTTGCCCTTGCCCGTGTCGTGCAGGAGCATGGCGAGATAGAGCGCGCGGCGGTTCTGGATTTTCGGGAACAGTTCGGTCGACAGCGGATGGAGATCTTTTTCAGCGCCGCGTTCGATGTCGTGGATGGTCTCGACGGCTTTCAGCGTGTGCTCGTCCACCGTGAAGTGATGATACATGTTGAACTGGGTCTGGCCGACGATGCGACCGAATTCTGGCAGGAAGCGGCCAAGCACGCCGGCTTCGTTCATCAGCGGCAGGATGCGGTTCGAGTTCACCTTGCCGCACACAATGTCGAGGAACATCGCACGGGATTCATCATCGATGCGGGCCTGCCGGGTCAGCGCCCAGAGGGAGCGGCGCGCCGCCGTCATCGCTTCGGGATGGATATCCAGATCACGGTCGTTGGCGAGCCAGAACAGGCGAATAAGCTTGCGCGTATCGGAGACGAACATCTCCGGGTCAGTGATCGTGAGACGACCGCCGTCGATCGCGAAACCCTGCTCCTTGAGCGGCTTGGCCGCAGCGCCGCCGAGAAAGCGCGGGCGTCCGCCGGGGCGCTTTTTCTCGTCGACTTCCAGCTTGGCGCAGAGGATGCGCGTTAGCGCGCCAACTTCTTTCGCAGCGAGAAAGTACCGCTTCATGAAGCGTTCGACGGCGTTGACGTTCTGGCGCCCGGTATAACCCATGCGCGTCGCCATCTCGGGCTGCAGGTCGAAGGAGAGGCGTTCCTCGGCGCGGCCGGTGAGAAAATGCAGATGGCAGCGCACGGTCCACAGGAAGCGTGCTTCGCGCAGGAAGATCGCCTTGTCGGCCGGCATGAAGGCGGAGTTGTCGAGGACTTCCTGAAGCGTCTTGCCGCCGTGAATGTATTTGGCGAGCCAGAATAGCGTCTGCAGGTCGCGCAATCCGCCCTTGCCGTCCTTCACATTGGGTTCGACGCGATAGCGTGAATCGCCCTCGCGAGCGTGGCGATCGGCGCGCTCCTGCAGCTTGGCGGCGACGAACTCAGCGCCGCGCCCCTGGATGACGTCCTTCTGGAAGCGCTCGACAAGCTTGTCGTAGACGCTGCGATCGCCAAACAGGAAACGCTTGTCGAGAATCGACGTGCGGATCGTAACGTCTTCCTTCGAGAGTTTTATGCATTCATCGATGGTGCGGAAGGAGTGGCCGACCTTCAGGCCGATGTCCCACAGCGCATAGAGCATGTACTCGATTACGCTCTCGGCCCAGGCGGTCTGCTTGTAGTTGCGGACGAAGAGAATATCGACGTCGGACGATGGCGCGAGAACGGAACGTCCATAGCCGCCGACGGCCGCCACAGCCATGCGCTCAGCTTCGGTCGGGTTGTGGGCGCGGAAAATGTGGACGACGGTGAAATCGTAGAGCGCAGACAGCGCTTCATCCATCACGGCGGACAGCAGGGAGGCCCGCACGCTTGCGCTGAGCGATTGGGTCGGAGCCATTGTCGAGCGCGGCCGCGGTGAGCTGGATGCGCAGCTTTCGACCGTCGACGATATCGGCAATGCGCCAGGGACCCGGCTTGGGCTGGCCGGAGCGGGCGGATTGTGGCTGGTCGGGAGCCGGTTCGGCGTCGATCATGCCGGTTCTCTAACCCTGTTTTGCGCCCCGCAACAACCAGAACGGTCAGCGGCCAAGACGCGCAGACTTCCTGAAAAGACAGGTAAACGGCGCCAATTGCCCGATCCTGCTGCGCAAGGCAGGTTCTGGCGGGGAAGACGCCGGGGCCGCCAGAATGGATCCGTTGGAGATCGCAGCCACGGCGCTGACGCTGGTATCCGTCATCCTGTCGGTGAAACGGAGCCTTTGGCAGTTCCCGTTCGGGATTGCCGGCACAGGGCTGGGCTTCTTCGTGTTCTGGGGCGCCGGGCTCTACTCAAGCGCCGTGTTGCAGCCGCTCTTCATCGCCGTCCTGATCTATGGCTGGTGGTATTGGCTGCGAGGCGAGGACAGCCGCCGTCCGAAGATCAGATCCACACACCTCGGGATCGTCGCCGCCGCGTGTGCAGCCGCGCTTGCAGTTGCGGCGGCCGCAGCCTCTGCGCTTGAGGCCTATACCGACGCCAATATGGTGCTGGGCGACGCCTCCATTCTCGCCCTCAGCGTCGTCGCCCAGATCCTGCTCAGCCGGAAGCGGATCGAGAACTGGCACGTCTGGATCGCGATCAACGCCATCTCGGTCTATGTCTACGCCTCGCAAGCCCTTTGGCTCTACACAGCGCTCTACGCTTTCTTCTTTTTCAACGCCTTCTGGGGCTGGTGGGAATGGCGCAGGGAGATGCGAGGGATATGAGGGCGCGTCATGACTGAAACAGCGCATGAGAGGCCCAAGCGCGTCACCCTGTTTGGCGCGGAATCCACCGGCAAGACCACGCTGTTGGACCAGCTGGGCCGCCATTTCGACGCTGTCGTCGTTCCTGAATACGGCCGAACCTATACCGAAGAGCACGGCCAGACTGCCTCAACCGCTGCGGACATGCTGAACATTGCGCGCGGCCATCTGCAATTGCGACGCGCAGCGGAACGTGAAGCTGATCGCCTCGTGATCGAGGATACCGATCCGGTCCTGACGGCGATCTGGTCGGACATTCTCGCGGGCTATCGCGATCCGTGGTTCGACAGGTTTGACGACTATCCCGATCTCTACCTCCTCTGCGATATCGATCTGCCCTGGGTGCGCGACAGCGTGCGTTATTTCGGTGACCGGGAAGCACGCCTGCGATTTCATACGGCGTGCGAGCGCGAGCTGATTGCGCGGCAGGTCAGCTTCGTGTGCATCTCGGGAACGGCTGAGCGGCGGCTGGCCAAAGCAATCGACGCCGTCGAAACATTGCTGCGCTGACAAGCAAAACCGGCCAGCCGGGGGAGCGGCTGGCCGGTCGTTGGCTGGATCGTTTCAGCTTGGGAGTGGGTTCAGGCCACTCCGCCGCCGGTGAACGCCGTCGCGAACACGTAGAGCACAGCCGAAATATTGAAGAAGGCGATGGCCAGGCTGCCGAGGCTGTTTGCGCCTTCGAGCTTCGTTTGTTTGATCAGACCGTTCATTTTCGTATCTCCGTTTCTTGTTTCCGGCTGGCCTTCTGTGTGCCAGCCGGTCGAGGCGGGTGGGTTTGGGGAGTTAGGCGATGCCGCCAACGCCATTGGCCATCATGTAGAGGACCGCAAAGACGCCTGAGAGAGCGATGGCCAGCGAGCCGAGGAAGTTCACGCCGTCGAGCTTCGTTTGTTTGATCAGACCGTTCATTTTCTTGCTCCGTTTCTTGTTTTTATCGGCGCTGCCTTCTGTGGGCCTCGCCGTTGCAGACTTGGTTGCAACCGCCGTGCCAGATTTTCTTAACCTTGCGGTTCATTGAATTTGCTGGGTTTTCGACATTAAGGCGCCCATTGCCTCGGACGTTTCGAGCATGATTCGCCACTTGAATGGCGTATTTCACCATCGATGTGGCGAACTCTGCGAAGTTATTTCGCTGGTGAGCCGGACGCCTTCTTGAGCCGGTAAACGAGCTCGAGGGCTTCCTTTGGCGTCAGGGAATCCGGGTCGAGTTCGCCGAGCAGCTTGTCAGCTTGCGAGGGTTCGCGCGGTTCGACAGGGGCCGGCGCAAAGGCGGCGAATAACGGCAATTCTTCAAGGCGTCTCGCCCCGCCCTCTTTCGCTTCCAGCTTCTTAAGCACAGCCTCGGCGCGGCGAACGGCGAGGGCGGGAAGGCCAGCGAGCTTCGCAACCTGCACGCCATAGGAGCGGTCAGCCGGCCCAGGCTTTACCTCATGCAGGAAGACGAGATCGCCCCCCCATTCCTGCGCGCGCAGGCTGGCGTTGGCGCAAGCCTTCAACGTGTCAGCCAGCCCCGTAAGCTCGTGATAGTGGGTCGCGAACAAAGCGCGGCATTTGTTGACCTCGTGCAGATGCTCGACAGCCGCCCAGGCGATGGCGAGACCGTCCCAGGTCGACGTGCCGCGTCCAACCTCGTCGAGGATGACGATCGAGTCTGGCGTCGCCTGATTGAGGATAGCAGCTGTCTCGATCATCTCGACCATGAAGGTCGAGCGGCCGCGCGACAGATCGTCGGATGCGCCAACGCGGGAAAAGACGCGGTCAGCCAAGCCAAGTCGCAGTTTGCGGGCAGGAACGTAGCAACCCGCCTGCGCAAGGATCGCGAGCAGGACATTCTGACGAAGAAAGGTGGACTTACCGGCCATGTTCGGTCCGGTGATCAGCATCAGGCGCGGACCGGCGTTCCCGGTTGCATCCAGCCGACAATCATTGGGTGTGAAGCCCTGCCCGGAAGCGCGCAAAGCGGCTTCCACAACCGGATGGCGCGCGCCTTCGGCCTCGAAAACGGGCGTTATCGCAAGTTCCGGACGCACGGCAGTCGCTTCGGCGGCCCATTCAGCGTTGGCGGCGGCGACGTCGAGACGCGCGAGGCCCTCGGCCACGCGCGCCAGTTCGCGACCGAGCGCGTCGGCTTCTGACAGGAAGCGGTTGAAGATATCCATCTCGCGCGCCACCGCCTCGCCGTCGGCGCGGCTGATCTTCGCTTCGAGTTCGTTGAGCTGCGTTGTCGAAAAGCGCATGGCGTTCGCCATGGTCTGGCGATGTATGAAGGTTGCGGCGAGCGGCGGCTTCATCAGCGCCTCGCCATGCTTTGCGTTCACCTCGATGAAATAGCCGAGCACGTTGTTGTGCTTGATGCGCAGGCCCGAAACGCCTGATTCCGTTGAGTACTCCGCCTCGAGCCGCGCAATGACGCCGCGCGCATCCTCCTTCAGCGTGCGTGTTTCATCGAGGGCGGGGTCATAGCCAGCCGCGATAAAACCGCCCTCGCGCGCCTGCACAGGGAGATCGCGCGCAAGGGCAGTGGAAACCTGTTGGGCAAACGCCGCCAGCCTGGGCTTATCAGCCAGCGTCAGCGCGCCGCAGGCCGATGCGATTTCCTGTGGCGGCGCATCCTGGCTGGAAAGATCGACGCTGATTTGTTCGCCGACCGACAGGCAGGCTGCCAGCGCGGCGAGATCGCGTGGGCCGCCGCGGCGAAGCGACAGACGCATGCGCGAACGTTCGAGATCGCTGGCGCGTTTAAGGGAGTTCCGCGCGAAATCGCGACGCTCCGTGGCGTCGAGAAAGAAGGCGACCGCATCGAGGCGGCGCTCGATTTCAGCAGCATCGCGAGAAGGACGACCAAGACGAAAGGCCAAAAGACGGGCGCCTGCGGCGGTGACCGTGCGATCGACGGCGGCGACCAGGGAGCCTTGCCGCTGACCACGCGATGAGCGTTCGATCTCTAGGCTGGCGCGTGTTGCGGGGTCGATCGCAAGGAAGGCGTCAGGAGCGGAGCGGAGTGGCGGATCAAGTCGCGCCTGACCGCCCGCCTGCGTCAAGGCGAGATAGTCGAACAGCAAGGCGCAGGCGATGAGTTCGGCGCGCGAGAAGGTTCCGAACCCATCGAGCGTGGAAACGCCGTAAGCCGTCTTTACGAGCCGCTCGCCCAGCTTTGCGTCAGCACGAACATCTGGCCGGGGCGTCAGTGTCAGTCCCTGCGTGGCGCGCGCGACATCGGCATGTGACATGGTGCTGTCAGCGACGAGAACTTCGCGCGGGCCAACGGCGGAAAGCACGTCTTCGAGAACCGCAGGCGCGAGATTGAAGACCTCGAAACGCCCGGTGGAAACGTCCGCGATGGCCAGCGCCGCCTCACGCCCTCCCCCTGCGACCCCAATCGCGGCAAGACAGTTGGCGGAGCGGGCTTCAAGCAGCGACTCCTCCGTTATCGTGCCGGGGGTCACGACACGAACGATCTCGCGGCGGACGATGGCCTTCGAGCCGCGCTTCTTCGCTTCGGCTGGGTCTTCGGTCTGCTCGCAGACCGCGACGCGGTAGCCAGCCTTGATCAGGCGGGCCAGATACCCTTCGGCGGCGTGATATGGAACGCCCGCCATGGGAATGGGCTGCCCGTTGTGCTGTCCTCGGAAAGTCTGCGTGATGCCCAACGCCTGGCCGGCGAGAATCGCATCGTCGAAGAACAGCTCGTAAAAATCGCCCATCCGGAAAAACAGCAGCGCATCGGGGTGATTGCGCTTCATTTCCAGATATTGGGCCATGAAAGGCGTCGCGCCTTCAACAGAAAGCGGCGCAGACGCGGCTGTTTGGGAAACTTCTTGCCCCGCGGAGGTGGATTCGGGCCCCTTCACGCTTGATTCGAACCCCGTTTACGGCTGAATGCCCGCCTGCCTCGCCGGGGGCCTAGTGTCCCGAGCGAAACCCCTGCCTAGTGACCCAAGCGTTCGCCCTCAAGTCCAAAAGCCCCCAACCGAATACATGACATCCAAACGCCCCAGTTTTACCGACGAAGAAGCGCTAGCGTTTCACCGCTATCCACAGCCCGGAAAGCTGTCGATAACGCCCACCAAACCCATGGCGACGCAGAAGGACCTGTCGCTGGCTTATTCGCCGGGCGTGGCGATTCCGGTGCTCGCGATCGCGAAGGACCCGGAGCTGGCCTACGACTACACGTCGAAGGGCAATATGGTGGCCGTCATCACCAATGGCACGGCGATCCTCGGCCTCGGCGATCTCGGGCCGATGGCGTCCAAGCCGGTCATGGAAGGCAAGTCGGTCCTGTTCAAACGCTTCGCGGATGTCGATTCCATCGACATTGAAGTCGACGAGAAAGATCCGCAGAAATTCATCGACTGCGTGCGCGCCATCGGTTCGACCTGGGGCGGCATCAACCTCGAGGACATCAAGTCTCCCGAATGCTTCATCATCGAGAGCGAGCTGCGCGGAAAGCTCGACATCCCGGTTTTTCACGATGACCAACATGGCACGGCGATCATCGCCTCGGCCGGTCTGATCAATGCGTGCGAGATCACTGGCCGGAAGCTGGCCGACGTGAAGGTCGTCATCTCGGGCGCCGGCGCGGCTGGTCTTTCGGTCGCTGGTCTGATCCGCCATCTCGGCGTGAAGCGCGACAATATCCTGATGGTCGACCGTGAGGGCGTCATCTACGAAGGCCGCACGAACGGCATGGATCAGTTCAAATCTGCTTTCGCGATCAAGACCAGCAAACGCACGCTAGCCGAAGCCTTCGAGGGCGCCGACGTGTTCATGGGTCTTTCGGCCAAGGGCGCGGTGACCAAAGAGATGGTCAAGTCCATGGCGAAGAACCCGATGGTCTTCCCGATGGCGAACCCCGATCCGGAGATCACCCCGGAAGAAATTCGCGAAGTCCGCTCTGACGCGATTATCGCCACGGGCCGGTCTGACTATCCCAACCAGATCAACAACGTTCTGGGCTTCCCCTACATCTTCCGCGGCGCGCTCGACGTGCGGGCGCGGACGATCAACGAAGAGATGAAAGTCGCGGCCGCCAAGGCGCTGGCGCAGCTGGCGCGCGAAGACGTGCCGGACGAAGTTGCCGCCGCCTACGCCGGCGCGCGCCCGACATTCGGCCCCGAATACATCATCCCTGCCCCGTTCGACCCGCGCCTCATCTGGTATGTGCCGCCGCTGGTGGCGCAGGCCGCGATGGACACCGGCGTGGCGCGCAGACCCATCACCGACATGCAGGCCTATCGCGATTCACTCGCCCAGCGCCTCAACCCCGCCGCATCACTCCTGCAGCGCATCTACGGCAAGGTGCGCGGCGAGAAGAAAAAGCGCATCGTCTTCGCCGAAGGCGAGGAACCATCAGTCATCCGCGCGGCCTGGCAGTTCAAGACGCAGGAACTGGGCGAGCCCATCCTGGTCGGTCGCGACGAACAGGTGACGCGCAACATGCAGCTGCTTGGCATCCCGGCCGGCGAGATCACGATCACCAATGCGCGAGTCTCGAACCAGAACGAGGCCTATACCGAGTTCCTGTACAAGCGCCTTCAGCGCAAAGGCTACCTGCTGCGTGACGCTCAGCGCCTGATCAATCAGGACCGAAACGTGTTCGGCGCCACGATGGTCGCCATGGGTCACGCCGATGGCATGGTCACGGGCGTCACTCGCAACTACGCCACATCGATATCCGACGTGCTGCTGGCAATCGACGAACGTGAGGATCTGCGCCCGATCGGCGTTTCTATCATAATCGGCAAGACCGGTCCGATGCTAATCGCGGACACCAGCGTCACCGAAATGCCCGAGGCCGAAGATCTGGCGCAGATCGCGCTGTCCGCTGCAAGCGCGGCCAAGAAGCTCGGCTTTACGCCGCGCCTCGCCTTCCTGTCCTACTCGACCTTCGGCAACCCGCCAGGCGAGCGCATGGCGAAAGTGCGTGACGCTGTCGCCCTGCTCGACAAACAAGGCGATGTCGGTTTCGAATACGATGGCGAGATGGCAGTCGACGTCGCGCTTTATCCGGAAGCGCGCCGCCTCTATCCGTTCTGCCGTCTCACCGGCCCCGCCAACGTGCTGGTGATGCCGGCGATCCACTCTGCCGCCATCTCCACCCGCCTTGCAGCGGCGCTGGGCGGCGCGACGGTCATCGGCCCGCTGCTGGTCGGCCTCAAATCGTCGGTTCAGATCGCGCAGCTGGATGCGACGGCGCAGGACATTGTGAACCTGGCGGCGTTCGCAGCCTACAACACGAACGGCTGATCTATTCGGCTGGCGCCGGCGGCGCTTCGCTGGTCACCTGGGCGTTTGTCAGACGCGACTGGCGCCACCATTCCAGCGCCGAGAGCGCGACGGGCACGAGCCCGATCGCGGCGGTGAGCATGAAGACGTAATAGAAGCCGTCACTCTCGATCAGCGCGCCAAGCCAGGGGCGGCCGAGCTGGCCGATCAGCATGGTCAGTGAGCCGAGCAGCGCCGCCTGCACAGCCGCGTATTTCGGATTCACCATCGAGGTCAGATAGGCGAGATAAACGACGCTCGCGAAGCCGACAGCAAGATTCTCGCCCAGGATCGCAACCGTCAGCCGCGTCATGCGAAGCTGGTTCTCACCGAAAGCCCCGAACAGGGCGTCAAGGCGTGTCAGACCAAGGAAGGCATCCATGCCGGGCGCGCCTGCTGCGAGATCGGCAAACAGCAGGTTGGTCGCCGCCGCGAGCGCCGCCGCCACGACAAGCGCTGGCATCCGCCCCATCCATTTCAGCAGGAGCCCGCCGCCGGCAATGCCAGCGATGATCGCGACGACGCCGATCATCTTCGATGCGAACGCCACCTCGGTCGCCGTATGGCCGAGCGCGCCGCTTTCGGCGCCCATGTAGAAGGGGTAAGCGAAGGACCCCCAGATATTGTCGGCGAAGCGGTAGGACAGGATGATCGCGAGCGCGAGCAGAGCCGCCCAGCGCAGGCGCTCGATCAGGTCGATCATGGGCTCGATGACCGAGCCGAACAGGCCGTCCGATGCGCCCTGCAGCCAGGCCGGCAACTGGCGCGAGGGCGTGTTTGGCGCCTTCGCCTTGCGGAACCAGATCAGCCACACGGCGCCGAGCGCCGGCGCAAGCACTGTCGCCGCGACGATCAGCGGCCCCATGGTGAGCGTGAAGGGGCCGGCCTTTGACGTCTCCGGGTGAAGGAGCGAATCAACCATAAAGGAGCCGAGCGTCCAGAACGCCCAGAGCCATCCCAGCGCCACCAGCCCGACAACGATGTTACGCCCGTCCCGGTCAAACCGGCGTTCGACATCTGCGTTGGAGGCCTTGGCGGAGACGCCAGCATACTTCGGCTCGGGCGCGATCAGCGATCCCGCGATCGTCAGCGCCATGATCAACGCAAGGATGGCGAGCACGACATTCCAGCTCATGTGATCCGACAGGATCAGCGCGCCTGCGCCGCCGATGAAAGCGGCGCTGCGATAACCAGCCTGCACCAACGTTGAGAGCGCGTTTACATCGTCCTTGTCACGCGCCGTCTCGATCCGCCACGCGTCGAGCACGATGTCGAATGTAGCCGATATGAAGGAGACGAGCACCGCAATGCCCGCAATGGCGAGCAGGTTCGTTGTCGGATCGAGTGTTGCGAAGCCGAACAGCAACACGACTTGGATCGCTTGCAGCGGCAGGAACCAGCCGCGGCGAAGCCCATAGCGCGCGAAGAACGGCGCAGCCGTGCGATGCAATGCAGGCGACCAGAGGAATTTGAACGAATAGGCCAGCGCCGACCATGACAGGATACCGATGGTCGCGGTCGAGATGCCCTTGGCCGTGAACCAGGCCGCGAGCGTGCCGCCGACAACCGTGAATGGAAGGCCCGACGCGAAGCCAAGCATCAGCATCGCAAGACGGCGGCGATCGTTGAAGATCGACGGCTTGCGAGGCCGCGTAACCGATTCGTCAGCGGCCGCGATGTCCGTCATTCGGCGGCCTGCCTGTCTTTTAGCGCCCAGCGAGCCGCGAGGTCGCGAAGGCGTGGCGGGTCGATCGGCTTTGCAGCGAGCTGGGAAACGCCGGCTTGGCGTGCGAGATCCTCAAGCTCCGGATCAATGTCGGCGGTCAGCGCAATGATCGGGGTTTCCGCCGCAGGCCCAGGAAGGCGGCGGATACGGCGCGTCGCCTCCAGACCATCCATCACCGGCATACGGATATCCATGAACACCACGGAATAGAGGGTTTCGCTCATTCTTTCCAGCGCTTCAGCCCCGGTTCCAGCAGTGTCGACCCGGAATCCGGCGGCAGTAAGGGCGCTGCGCGCAAGAAGTGCGTTTACGGCATTGTCATCCGCGATGAGGACGGAACCCGCCTCGCCGGGTTTGCGTTGCTCGGTGCGCGGCTCAGCCTGGACGGCGCCTGCGAGCGTCAGGCCGACGCGCTCGACGATAGACGCGGTTCGCAGGGGGCGGATCAAATAGCCGGCGCAGCCCATCTTCCGGAACGTTTCGATGCAGGATCGGTCGCCGGGACGCAGAACAACCAGCGTTCGTTTCCTGCGCGCGATGGCTTCGATCTGCGCAGGCGGCAGGGCCGCATCGACGATGACCAGATCGGCCTCGCCCGTGTTGTTGACGAGATACGCGTTGCCGTGAGCAAGCGCGGCGATGATGGCGAGCCGCGACGCCGGGGGCAGATCGAGCGCGACATGCAGGGGCCGGCGCTGGCGAATGCTGGCCGGAGCGGCAGGCTGCAGGCCTGCCTCGAGCGGCAGCTCCACGATGAACATAGCGCCTTGGCCGTAGGATGAAGACAGGCTCACCCTGCCCTTCATCGCAGCCACGAGACGGGCCACGATGGCGAGGCCGAGACCAACGCCGCCATCGCGACGGGCGTCGGCGGCGCTGACCTGGCTGAAAGCATCGAACAGGCGCGCACGCGCTTGTTCTGGCACGCCGGCGCCTGTGTCGCGTACGACGAGCTCAAGCCCCTTGCCGCCTTCTCCGGGCCGCGCCTCGATGAGGACGGCGCCGCTTTCGGTAAACTTCACCGCGTTTCCGGCCAGGTTGAACAGGATCTGACGGAGGCGCCCCGCATCGCCGATCATCCGTTGCGGTAGATCGGGATGAACGATGGCGGCGATATCAAGACCGGAGGCATGAGCGCGCGGGGCGAGCAGCTCGGCCACATCCTGCACAAGATCGGACGGATCGAACGGCGCAGCGTCCAGCGGAATATCGCCGGCCTCCATGCGCGAGAAGTCCAGCACGTTGTTCAAGAGATCGAGCAGGCGTGCGCCTGATTTTCGGATGGCGTTGGTATAGTCGCGCTGCGAAGCGGAGAGCTCGCCCTCTTCCAGCAAGGCGGCCATGCCGAGAATGCCGTTGAGCGGGGTGCGGATCTCATGGCTGACAGCGGCCGTAAAGCGGTGGGCGGCGTCGGGTTCTTCGCGGAGGTCAGCAGTCGCGAGGCGAACGCCTGCAACAGGCGCCGAGACACGCCAGTGACGGCCCGCCCTGTCGACGATCTGCGACGCGATTGGCGCGGCGGGAAGATCGAACGGCGCCTTCATGCCGGCGGTCAGACCCGACAGCGCACTGGCCGCCAACACGACGCCGCAGGGTCCAACCGCTAGCGCTGCGCCTGGCCAGCCGCGCGCAGTTGCGGACAAGACATCGGCCGCGACAGCTTCCGTGGCCGTCGTTTCGCTGGTTTTGGGCGCCTGATCCATGAACCGACACTGTAGGCGCCGCGCTCACCAGAGGATTAACGGCCCTTGTTCGAGAGACGGGAAAAGCCGCCCGCCGCAGGGATTGGCGTCAGGCCGTGAGGCCGGAGCGCGATTATACCCGCGCCCGGCGCCGGGTAGATTCTGCGAGGCGCCATCCTGCAATATCTCGGATCAACGCTTTGGTTCCTTGCGCCGGGATTTCTGGCCGTCTTACGAATTGGGAGCGGCTCCATCCCCAATTGCCGCAATAAGCGCCGTCATCCACGGGCCAGACCTGAGGAGGAAGGCGGACGAGGCCGGCTTAACGCAAACGGCGCGGCCATGGGGCCGCGCCGCTGCTTGATCGGAGAGATCAGTTAGGCTGACGCCTACTTCTTGTTTTTCGCCGAGACACGCGCGGGCTTCTTGACGGAAGCGGCGGCCAGTTTCTTCGGCGCGGGCTTCTTCGTCATGCGTTTGGCGACAGCCTTGGCGACGACCTTGCGGGCCTTCTTCGCGGCTTTCTTCTTCACCGCATGCTTGGCCGCCATCGGCGCCGGGCGCATCGGGATCACGGTTGCGGACGGCGTGGCGGTCGGCATCGGAGCGGGCGGCATCGACACGGGCATCGCGATGACCTTGACCGTGGACTTCTTCGTGGTCTTCGTTTTCGAGGTAGGCATTCTGCACTCCTGCTTCTGTGTTGAACCAGCGACACGCTCGGGCTCGCCGTGTTGATCTGATGGAGAACAACCTGCATCGAGAAGCTGAACGCGAAGTTTCCAGAATCGCTCGCGCGCATCTCCCGCAAAACTTTTTCGAGATTTTTTTGCGACCTGATGACGCGATGATGTGCGCGACGCGCAGACGTCAGAAGAGATCGAGCTGCGGTTTTGCCTTCGACGCCTTCGCAGACTTTGCCGGGGCCTGCTCCGTCATCTCCCAATTGCCTTCATCATCGAACGTACGCAGCAGCGATTTCACATCTTTCAGCGACGCATCAACCTCGCCGAGCCAGATGGGCCAGGCTTCCTCGGGCAGAATGGCGGGCATTCGATCCGTGATCTTTAGGACAAGCGAGTTTGCAGGAACAGTTAGCTGGATGAAGCAGGGAATGAGGCCCGCCTCCCCTTCCCAGTCTTCCCAGATCACCGCGATGGCGATCGGCTGGCGATCCCTGGGGCTGAAAACCCATTGCTTTGTCTTGCCGGAAGGCAGCTCTTCGCCTTCGTTGAAGGTCGCAACGAAGCAAATGCCGCGACGCTCGGCGAAGGGCTCTGAAAATGTCGGGCGGCTGTCGACTGTTTCACTGCGGGCGTGCATGTGGTCAGGCTTGAACGATGGATTGCCAACCTTGGAAAAGCCCCAGCGCATGTCCGCCATTTCGCGCTTGCCGTCTTCGCCAAGACGCACGATGCGCGCCATGCGCATTGGCGTTGAAACGGTGACGGGCTGGCCCTCAACGATCGTTCCGAGCGGCTGGGAGAAGGCTACGACCTCCTTCCACGTCGCCATCTGCGTGAACTTCCCGCACATGGTCGCCTAGCGCTTCCGGTTGCCGAACATGCCGCGGAAGACGAATTGCGTGAGTTCGCGCGTGGCTGTTCGCATGAAAGTGCTGGTAGCGGCCTCGACGGGCGTCTGGCGCGTCGACTTGCGCGCTGTTGCGGCCTTTGGCGCCGGCGCACGGGGCGCGACCTTGGGAGCGGCCTTTGCGGCTTCGCGCCGGGCCTTGGCGGCTTCGGCCTCGGCCTTCTGCTGCTTGGCCAGCGTCTCGGCTTCTTTTGCGGCAATAGCTTCCCGGCCGGTCAGGATTTCGTAGGCCGACTCCCGGTCGATCGTGGTGTCGTATTTCATCGAGACGGGGCTTTGCGCTTGCACGGCCGCCCTCTCCTCATCGGTTGCAGGCCCGAGGCGCGATGCAGGCGGGCGGATCAGCGTGCGTTCCACCACTGTCGGCGCGCCCTTGACGTCGAGCGAGGAGACAAGGGCCTCGCCCGTGCCGAGTTCAGTGATCGCGGTTTCGGTGTCGATGACGGGATTCGGACGGAAACTTTGCGCGGCGGCTTTCACGCCCTTGCGCTCGGTGGGGGTGTAAGCGCGCAGGGCGTGCTGGATCCGGCAACCGAGCTGGGCGAGGACATTTTCTGGCAGGTCGCGCGGATTCTGCGTGACGAAATAGACGCCGACGCCCTTGGAGCGGATCAGGCGAACGACCTGCTCGATCTTGTCGACGAGGGCCTTGGGCGCGTCATTGAAGAGAAGGTGCGCTTCGTCGAAGAAGAAGACGAGCTTGGGCTTGTCCGGATCGCCGACCTCCGGGAGGCGCTCGAACAGCTCGGCGAGCAGCCAGAGCAGGAAGGTGGAGTAAAGACGCGGTGAATTGATCAGCGTGGTGGCGTCCAGCACGTTGATATACCCGCGGCCATCCGTACCGACGCGCATGAAGTCGGTGAGTTCGAGAGCCGGTTCGCCGAAGAATATCTCGGCCCCTTCGCGTTCAAGCATGAGCAGTTGGCGTTGTACCGCGCCGATGGAAGCTGCGGCGACATTGCCATAAGTGCGCTGGATTTCGGGGGCTATGGTCGAGACATGTGTCAGCAGGCTGCGCAGGTCCTTGAAATCGAGCAGGAGGAGATCGTTGTCGTCGGCATACTGGAAGGCGATCGTGACGACGCCTTCCTGCGTCTCGTTCAGTTGCAGCAGACGGGAGAGGAGCTGCGGTCCCATTTCCGACACCGTGGCGCGGATCGGATGGCCGCGCTTGCCATAGATGTCCCAGAAGATGCACGGGGCCGCCTGATAGGTGATCGGGTCCATGCCGATCTGGGCGACGCGTTCGTTGATCTTCTCGAGGCCCTTCCCCGTCGGCGTTGCGGCGATGCAGATGCCGGACAGGTCGCCTTTGACGTCGGCGCAGAAGACGGGAACGCCCGCCGCCGAGAACTGCTCGGCCATGACCTGCAGTGTCACGGTCTTGCCGGTGCCGGTCGCCCCCGCCACCAACCCGTGCCGGTTGGCCCGCGCCAGAAGCAGATTCTGCGGGCTCTTGTGATCAGGTCCGCCGCCGCCAAGGAAAATGCTATCGCTCATCAACATGTCCTGATCTTCAAGATTGGCGAAGACTAGAGGTCCAGCTGTCAGACGCCAAGCATGCTTGCGCCGAGCGCGGCAAAAGCGCGTCGGCCGCCTAGGCGCCACGCTGTAATCGCAATAGATCGGTAAGCATGGCGTCCGAAGGGCTGAGCAGAGCTACGTGGCTGACGGCTGGGGTGTGGGTCATCGCCACCGTGGCCATCGGCTTCTTGCTGAATCAGGGCGCCAAAATCCTGGCGCCCTTCGCCATGGCCATCTTCGTGTGGCTGGTGATGGAAGGTTTTTCCAGGGTTATAACGAAGAATTTCCCGAAAGTGCCCGGCTGGCTCACCTATGTGATCGCAGTGACCATCGTGGTGGCGAGCATTATCGTCTTCGTCGGCGTCATCCGCGGGGCGGTCGAGGAGTTCGTCGACAAGTCGGCGGATTACGAACGACACATCAACGCTATCATCAAGAACGCCTACACCCAGCTCAACCTGCTTGCACCGCCGGAAGCCATCCTCGCCGCGCCGGTCGATGGCGAGGCGCCCATAGGGGCGGCCGCGACGCAGGAGATCGCTGCGGCCCAGCCGCCGACCGTCGCGCAACTCCTGTCCAGCAACGCCACGAGCCTGGCCCAGCTCGCCGGCAACACGGTCTCGGGCCTCGTTGGCGACATGGTGCTGGTGTTCATTTACGTCGCTTTCCTGATCCTGACGGCCGGCTCGTTCTCCAACAAGCTCGACCGAATCTTCGTCCGTTCCAGCGACCGCGAACGTGCGCGCCTGATCGGCAAGGAAGTGCGGCGGGCCATGGAACAATATCTCTGGGTGCAGACGGCGCTGTCGATCATCGCCACCTCGCTTACCTATGTGACGCTGCTTGTCATCGGGCTCGACAACGCCCTGTTCTGGGCGTTCGTGATCTTCGTACTTAACTACATCCCCACAATCGGTTCGATTATCGCAACCGTGCTGCCCTCGCTGTTCGCCATTGTGCAGCCGCTGGCGTCCTGGCCCGGCTGGATGCCGGATGATTCGTTGATGTGCGGCGCGATCGTCTTCATCGGCGTCAGCGTGTGGCAGTTCCTGATCGGCAATTTTGTTGCGCCTCGCATGCAGGCGAACAGCCTCAATCTTTCGGCGCTGGTCGTGTTGCTATCACTCGCCGTTTGGGGCGCCCTATGGGGGCCGGTCGGCATGTTCCTGTCTGCGCCGCTGACCGTCATGGTCATGATCGTGCTGGCGCAGATACCCGGCGCCCGCTGGATCGCCGTGCTGCTGTCGGCCAATGGCAGCCCGGGCGAGTATGCGGTGAAGCATGACGAAGCGTCCGAAGAGTAACGTCACGCGCAATTGACAGACATCTGATCGCGAAATCGGGGCTTTAGCTTGCCGCAGTGGATTTTCGCCCGACAAATAACGGGCGGCGGGGGCGCTTGGAGCGATCCCGCTCGGGCGTCCGCGTGCGTCCCCCACCCAGCTTGCGGATCTGCCTGTGGGCCGCCGGACACATCCCCCGTTCGGCGGCCCTGTTGGCCTTGATCCCCCAACGCAGCCATGAAGACCTGCCAGCCTATCGCCGCATTGCAGCATGATTTTGCGCGCATCGATGGCTTGCTTGGTTGGCCCGTGCGGGTCTAGCTCTCGCATCCGCGTCGATTCTCCCTACATCCGCAGGTGCATTTCCTATGAGCCTGACCCGCACTTCCGGAGACGTTTTGACTCGATCCAGCGATCTGGCCTTTACACGCGAGAACCTGCTTTCGGCGGCGGAGAAGCTGCTCGCCAAGCGCGCGGCCAGGCCGGATGCGAAGGCGTTCGAGACCTTCCTCGAACAATATCGGGCCGACGCGTTCATCGAAGACTTCCTTGTCCTTACTGTCGAAGACGCCGCCTCGCTCGCCATCGACCTGTGGGACTTCAACAAGCAGGCCGAGAACCTTGCCAGCCGCACGATCCGCACGCGGCGCGCCACGGGCGCCGGCGGTCGCGCGCTTCGGCTCGACGTTGCTGAAATCACAGGTCCTGACATGTCCTTCCTGGTCGACAGCGCCATTGGCGCCTGCCAGGAGGCCAAAGTCGAAATCCGCGCTGTGCTGCACCCCATCGTGCCAAGCCCGCAGGGAAAGCGGTCGACGATCCAGATTCACCTGCCCGCATTGAGCGACACGCAGCGCGCCGACCTGCAGAAGAAGCTGGAGGACGCTTTCGCCGATGTGGCGGTGGTCAATGCCGACTTCCACGCCATGCGCGCGAAGATGGAAGAAGCGTCGGCGCGCCTTGCAGGGCTAAAGGCCACGCAGGGCCGCACGTCGGGCGAGATCGTCGAAGCCCGTGCGTTCCTGTCCTGGCTTACGGATGAGAACTTCACCTACCTCGGCGCGCGCGATTACACATTCGCGCTCGACGCCAATGGCCGTCTCGCCAACGAGGAACCCATAGTCGACGAAAAGTCGGGGCTGGGCATCCTGCGCGATCCTGCACGCAATGTCCTGTCGCGTGGCGCTGAGCCGACCATGCTGACGCCAACGATCCGCGCTTTCATCAACGAGCCCTCGCCCATCATCGTGGCGAAGGCCAGCTTCGTTTCGCGCGTCCACCGACGCAGCCATGCCGATTATATCGGCGTCAAACGCTATGATGAGAGAGGCGAAGTGATCGGCGAGACGCGCTTCGTCGGCCTGTTCACGTCCGAGGCCTACACCCGCGCCGCCGATGAAGTGCCGCTGATCCGTCGCAAGATCGAGAATGTGAAGGCGGCTGCGCCGCAAGGCTCTCGCTTTTCCGCCAAGCAACTCGATTCCGTTCTGAAGAATTATCCGCGGGATGAGTTGTTCCAGATTTCCGAAGCTGACCTGGCGCGCATCTCTTCCGGCGCGCTGCGGCTGCTGTTGCGACCGCGCACGCACCTGTTCATCCGGCGCGACCGCTTCGACCGCTATGTGTCCGCCCTGCTCTATACCCCGCGCGACAGCTACACGTCCGATCTTCGCACACGGGCGCACAAGATGCTGGCCGACGCCTATGGCGGGCGCGCATCCGCCTATTATCCTTCGTTCGGCGACGGCCCGCTGGCGCGGGTTCACCTCATTATTGGCCTGAGCCCCGGCCACCCTGAGCCCGACGAGGACAGCCTCGATCTGCAGATGCGGCAGCTGTTCGAAACATGGGAAGATGCGCTTGGCCGCGTCGCCCGCTCGACCAATTCGGATCAGACGCTGACAGCGCGCGCACAATTCGGCGTGGCTTACAAGGAGACTTTCCAGCCGGAGGAAGGCCTTGCCGACCTGCTGGCCATCAACGGCCTGGCGCCGGGCAAGGCGATGCGCGCGCGCGTTTGGGGGCCTGACTTCGAGGCGGGTGTCAGCCGCGTGAAAATCTATCATCGCGACCAGCCGCTCGACCTCGCAGAGATTGTGCCGGTGCTGGAGCGCATGGGCCTGCGCGTGCGCGCCGAGGTCGGTTATCCGATCCGCCTGGCGGCCGACGACGGCGCGCCCGAGGCGGCCGTCTATGTCCACGATCTGGCGATTGATCGACCGGCCGGCCAGAAGCGGCTGGACGCGCGTTTCGAGCGAGCGTTCGAAGCGATCTGGGCCCGCGACACGGAGAATGACCGGTTCAACAGTCTGGTCGTGGCGCTGGGAGCGGATTGGCGTTCGGCGGCGCTACTGCGGACATTGTCGCGTTATCGCAGCCAGTCCGGGCTCGATCCATCCGAGCCCGTGCAGGTGCGCGCGCTGGCCGAGCATCCTGAGATCGCCAACAATCTGCTGACGCTGTTCGCGATCAAGTTCGACCCTGCCGCGAAAGGCGATCTCGAGAAGCGCCGCAAGGATGCCGCGCCGGTTGTCGCCGAGATCCACAAACAGCTGGAGGCGGTCGCGACACTGGATGCCGACCGCGCCCTGCGTCGCTTGCTGGCTCTGGTGAACGCTACGCAACGGACAAACTTCTATCTCAGCGACGTCGACGGCAGGCCATATCGGCATATCGCTGTGAAGATCGCCAGCCGTGAGGCCGATCCCCTGCCCGCGCCGCGGCCGTATCGCGAAATCTTCGTGTGGTCTCCGGATGTCGAAGGCGTTCACCTGCGCTTTGGCCCGGTGGCGCGCGGCGGCCTGCGCTGGTCGGACAGGCGGGATGATTTCCGGACTGAGGTTCTGGGCCTTGTGAAGGCGCAGCAGGTCAAGAACGCCGTCATCGTGCCCGTTGGATCGAAGGGAGGCTTCTATCCCAAGAACCTTCCGGCCAAAGGCACACGCGAGGACATCCAGGCGGCGGGCATTGCCGCCTACAAAACGTTTGTCGGCGCACTGCTGCAACTGACCGACAACATTGTCGGCGGCAAGACCGTGCATCCGCCCGGCGTCGTGGTGTGGGATGGCGAGGATCCCTATCTCGTCGTTGCGGCCGACAAGGGCACGGCGACCTTTTCCGACATCGCAAACGGGCTTTCAGCCGATTACAAATTCTGGCTTGGCGATGCGTTCGCTTCGGGCGGATCGGTCGGCTACGACCACAAGAAGATGGGCATCACCGCCCGCGGCGCGTGGGAGGCGGTGAAACGCCATTTCCGCGAGATGGGCCACGATACGCAGAGCCAGCCCTTCTCTGTGATCGGCATTGGCGACATGTCCGGCGATGTGTTCGGCAACGGCATGCTTTTGTCGAAAGTCATCGAGCTGAAAGCGGCGTTCGATCATCGTCATATCTTCCTTGATCCCAATCCGGCGGACCTCGAAGCAGCGTTCAACGAGCGCAAGCGCATGTTCGACCTGCCGCGCTCGTCCTGGGCGGATTATGACAAGAAGCTGATCTCGAAAGGCGGCGGCGTGTTCGAGCGCACGGCGAAGTCGATCAGGCTGACGCCGGAGATCAAGGCGCTGGCGGGCGTGACGGATGACGAGATGACGCCGGATGCGCTGATCAAGACGCTGCTGACGGCGGAGGTGGATCTTCTGTGGTTCGGCGGCATCGGCGCCTACATCAAGTGTTCGACGCAGAGCCATGCCGATGTCGGCGACAAGGCAAACGATATCTTGCGCGTCGACGCCAAGGATGTGCGCGCAAAGGTGATCGCGGAGGGCGCGAATCTGGGCGTGACGCAGGCCGGCCGCATCGAGTTCGCGCGCAAGGGCGGGCGGATCAATACCGACGCCATCGACAATTCGGCAGGCGTGGATTCCTCCGACCACGAGGTCAACATCAAGATCCTCACCGCCGAAGCGATCCATGAAGGCGCTCTGAAGGAGAAAGATCGCAACGCCCTGCTCGCCTCGATGACCGACGACGTCGGTCATCTCGTGCTTGAAAACAATTACGCCCAGACCGGCGCTCTCTCGGTGATGCAGGCGACCGCGCCGGGCGATCTCGACAGTCATGAAGGCTTGATCGAAACGCTTGAAGGCCAGGGCAAGCTTGATCGCGTCGTGGAGGGGCTGCCGTCTCTGGAAGCGTTCCGGAAACTGCGAGAGCAGCATCTGGGCCTGACCCGGCCGGAGCTGGCGGTTGTCATGGCCTACGCCAAGCTCGACTTCTTTTCGTCGCTCATTGCATCGAAGGCGCCAGACGATCCGGCTTTCGAGAAGCTGCTGGTCACGTATTTCCCCGACGAGCTCGAGACGTTCGGCGAGGCGCGCAAGCGTCACAGGCTGCGGCGCGAGATCATTGCGACGCGACTGGCGAACCGTATCGTCAACATGACAGGCCCCAGCTTTCCGATCCAAAAACACGCCGCGGAAGGCGTGGACGCCGGCCATATTGCGCAGGCGTTCGAAGCGGCGTTCGCCGCCTTCCACATCGACGAGCTGGTCGATCGCATCAATGCGCTTGACGGCAAGGCGCCGGCTGCGGCGCAGATCATGATGGCGGTGGAGACATCCGCGAACTTGCGCATGCTGGCTGGAAGCTTCACGACGGAGCCTGAAATGCTCCGCTCAGGGTCGATCGCCAAGGTGGTCGAGCGCAATCGCAGCGCAATCGCAGAAATCCGCGCCCTCCTACCCTCGGCGCTCTCTCCGCTGGTTCAGGGCCGCGTTGATGCGCGGGCGCAGAAATACCGCGCCGCGGGCGCGCCGGCCGACATTGCTCACGATGTGGCGCTGGTTCGGGCTCTGGCTTCGGCGCGTGAGACCGTCGAAATCGCGGACCAGACGAAATGGCCGCTCAAGGCCGCGCTGTTCATGCAGCACCAGCTTGGCCAGCAGCTGGGATTCGACGGGATGCGTTCTGCGGTGCGGGACCTGGATCCGCGTGATCATTGGGACCGGCTGGCGCTGCAGCGCGTGGCCGACGACCTGCCCCGCCGGCAGAGCGAGCTGACGATCGCTGCAATACGGCTGGCGCAGAAGAGCAAGGTCGATCCCGCCGCCATCGACCGAGAGACGGCGCGGAAGCTGGTGGATGCCTGGATCGAGCCGAGACGGGCGCTTGCCGACAGGCTGATGCAACCCATGCGGGCATTCGACAGCCAGGGCGGCTGGTCGCTCGCCAAATTGGTGCTGCTGGGCGACGCGGTCCGCGAATTCATCTATGCTTGCCGGATTGAAGCCAGCGCCTGATGATTAACCGGAGTTACGCGTGGACCGCGACCTGACATTTCGCGACGCCGAATTGAAAGACGCCGCCGGCCTCGCCGAGATCGGGCGCGAGACGTTCGTCGAGACGTTCGGCAATCTCTATCCGCCGGGCGACCTGCGGCAGTATCTCGATGACACCTATTCGGTCAGCCGAATGGAATCGGATCTGAAGGACCCGGATGTCGAGGTCCGCATTGCCTATTCCGGACGGAAAATGGTGGCGTACTGCAAGATCGGACCGTGCAAGCTGCCGTTTGATGTCGGGCCGGAGCCGGCGCTGGAGCTGCACCGGGTCTATGTCTATCAGGCAGGCCAGGGTGTGGGCGTCGGGCGGATCCTGCTGGCCTGGGCGATCGAACGGTCGCGGCAGCGTGGCGCTAAGAATCTCTTCCTTGGCGTGTGGGAATCCAATGAGCGCGCAATCGCGCTGTATGAAAACCGGGGCTTCGAGAAGGTCGGCGGCTACAAGTTCAAGGTCGGCGATACGCTGGATGACGAATTCATCATGCGCCTTCGCCTTGCGTAATGCTGCTTAACTGTCGCTTTCCGCTTAACTCGCAGAGCCAATCACCCTACATAGCCTTGCCCGCCGTCGCGTGGGCCCGAGGGAGCTTTCACCGACATGGATTTCGACATTGCGCCGCTTCTGTCCGACCCGGCGGCATGGGCGGCGCTGATTTCGCTGATCGTCATGGAAGTCGTGCTCGGCATCGACAACCTGATCTTTATCTCGATCCTGACGAACAAACTGCCTGAAGAGAACCGCGCCAGAGCGCGCAATATCGGCATCTCTCTCGCACTTATAATGCGCCTTGCCCTGCTTGGTTCGATCGCCTGGCTGGTCGGCCTCGACCAGACTGTGTGGAGCCTCGGCATTCAAGGCGAGATCGATCCACTGACTGGCCACCCTACCTTTGAGACCGACCTTTCCTGGCGCGACATGATCCTGATCGCCGGCGGGCTGTTCCTGGTGTGGAAAGCCACGACCGAAATCCATCACACGATGGACCCCGGGATCGACCACAAGGAAGGCGCGCCCATCGCGGGCAAGGCCGTGATGAATTTCGGGTCCGCCATCGTGCAGATCCTGATGCTCGACCTCGTCTTCTCGGTTGACTCGATCCTGACAGCCGTGGGGATGACGGACCATCTGCCGATCATGTTCGCGGCTGTCATCGTCGCCGTGACCGTCATGATGCTGGCGTCCGGCCCGCTGGCGCGCTTCATCAATGCGAATCCCACCGTCGTCATGCTGGCGCTCGGCTTCCTGCTGATGATCGGGATGGTGCTGATTGCTGATGGTTGCGGGATTCACGTGCCGAAAGGCTATGTGTACGCGGCGATGGCGTTCTCGGCTTTCGTCGAGATGCTCAATCTTGTCTCACGCAAGCGGAAGACGAAGGCTAGCGCGTCGCCTTCGGTTCACTAGCGGCAGTTGCGAATTATTCTCGGCCAGCAATATGAAAGCGCTGTAGTTCTTGGCGCATATCGCTTTTGCGCCACGGCCGTGATCAGTTGCGACAGGATACTTCCAAACACGTGAGCGAATGCTCACATAGCGTGCGTGTGCGACGGCGAAATGCTGCGCACTTCCCGATCATAGCTGACGGCGGAGGATTGCCATGAAGCTGACCATCAACGGCAAGGAACAGGAATACGCGGGCGAGGAAGACCGCCCCCTGCTCTGGTATCTGCGTGAGGATCTGAAGCTCACCGGGACGAAATTCGGGTGCGGCGTTGCTGCCTGCGGCGCGTGCACGGTGCTGGTCGACGGACAGCCGACGCGGGCCTGCGTCACACCGGCCGCCTCTCTCGAAGGCAAGAAGATCACCACGATCGAAGGGCTCGATACGCCGGCTGGACAGGCCGTGCAGAAAGCCTGGGCCGAACTGGACGTCGTCCAGTGCGGCTGGTGCCAGTCTGGCCAGATGCTGGCGGCGACAGCGCTTCTCACGACCACGCCCAAGCCAAGCGAACAGCAGATCACCGATGGCATGACATCGAACATCTGCCGTTGCGCCACCTATCACCGCATCCGTGGCGCCGTCGCGCGCGCTTCCGAGATCATGGGGTAATCGTCATGGCTGACACAGCAACCTTCTCCCCGTCCCGCCGGTTTGTTCTCGGCGTTGTGGGCTTCGGCGCCGCCGGTTTCGCCGTCGGCTGCGATCTTCGCGCGGCGGACGCCGCCTCCGGCCCCGTCACGCAAACGGCGCTCGGCGATTATGTGCGGATCGGATCTGACAACACCGTCACTGTCTATCTGCGCCATATCGAATTTGGTCAGGGCGTTTCGACAGGCCTCACCACCATCGTCGCCGAGGAAATCGACGCCGACTGGAAACAGATGCGCTTCGAGCATTCACCTGCCGACAACGCCAAATACGGCAACCCGGCCTTTGGCGGGATGATGGGAACGGGCGGGTCCACGGCGATCTTCTCGTCCTATCAACAGCTCCGCGCCGCCGGCGCAACCGCGCGCGAAATGCTGCGGCAGGCTGCGGCGACGAAGTGGAAGGTCGACCCTTCAACGGTTGTCCTCGCGAAGGGCGAAGTCCAGTCCGGCGCCAACAAGGCGACGTTCGGAGAACTCGCCGCCGAAGCCAGCAAAATCGCCGCGCCTGATCAAGCGAGCCTGAAATACAAGGACCCGTCCACCTATCAGTTCATTGGCAAGGAACGCGATGTGGCCGCCGATTTTGGCCGTCTCGACACGCCGGACAAGGTCCACGCCAAGGCGCATTATGCGCTCGACTACAATCCCGAGGGCGCGCTTACCGCGCTGCTGACGCGCAGCCCGAAATTTGGCGGCAAAGTCGCCAGCTTCGACGCAACCGCAGCCAAAGCAGTGCCGGGCGTGACCGACATTGTTCAGATCTCGAACGGCGTCGCCGTGCTGGCGACCAATTTCTGGGCCGCCAAGAAGGGCCGCGAGGCCCTCAAGGTGACCTGGGACGACAGCGCCGCGGAGACACGTTCAACCGAAGCGCTGGTTGCCGATTACAAGAAACTGCTGGCCAAGCCCGGTCTAGAGGCGCGGAAAGAAGGCGCAGGCGCCGCCGGGCTGAAAGGCGCCGGCCAGGTCATCACAGCCGACTTCGAATTCCCGTATCTGGTCCACGCGCCGATGGAGCCGCTCAACTGCACCATTGAATACAAGCCGGGCGAATCCTGCATGATCCATTCAGGTTCGCAGATGCCGACGGGCGATCAGGCGGCGGCTTGCGCCGTGCTGGGCCTCAAGCCGGAGCAAGTGGTGATTACTACGATGCTGGCGGGCGGATCTTTCGGCCGCCGCGCAACCCCGGATGCGGACCTCGTCTCGGAAGCCGCCCAGATCGCCAAGGCGATCGAAGGCAAGGCGCCGGTGAAACTGATGTGGACGCGTGAGGACGATATTCGCTCGGGCAAGTATCGCCCGATGAACGTCCACCGCATGACCGCCCGCATCAACAATGGCGCGATCGAAGCATGGGGCGACCGCACGGCGATCCAGTCGATCATGGAGGGCACGCCCTTCCTGCCGCCGGGAACGCCGGACTTTTCCTCGATCGAAGGATCGAACGACATCGCCTATTCGATCCCGAACATCAGCGTCGATGTGCACCTGGTGAAACACCCGGTGTCCGTTCTCTGGTGGCGTTCGGTGGGCCACACGCACACGGCCTATGCGAAGGAGCATTTCTTCGACGTGGCGGCGCGCAAGGCGGGCAAGGATCCGGTCGAACTGCGGCGCGCGCTTCTGGTGAACGAGCCGCGGCAGCTCGGCGTGCTCAATCTCGCTGTCGAGAAGGCAGGTCCCCTCCCCGCCGGCAAGACACGCGGCGTCGCCGTGCATCACAGCTTCTCGTCCTATGTGGCGGAAGTCGCCGATGTGACTGTCAACGCCGATGGCACGTTCCATGTTGATCGCGTCGTGTGCGCGGTGGATTGCGGTATTGTGATCAATCCGGACATCGTGCGTGCGCAGATGGAAGGGGGGATTGGCTATGGCCTCTCCGCCATTCTTGGCGAAGCGCTGACAATCAAGGATGGCGCGCCGGTGCAGTCGAACTTCTTCGACTACAATGTGCTGCGCATGGCGCAGATGCCTAAGGTGGAAGTCTTTATTGTGCCCTCGACGGAAGCGCCCTCGGGCGTTGGCGAGCCTGGCGTGCCGCCGATCGGACCTGCTGTTGCAAACGCGCTGCTGGCTTCGACCGGCAAGACGTATGCGAAACTGCCGCTTGGAACGAAGGCCTAGCGCCTAGATCAGGGCGCGGATTTCGGCCGGGCTTGGAAGCCCGGCCGACTCTGGCGGCTGGGCCCAATGCATTTCGAGCTCGGCGAGCTTGAGCAACAGTATCAGGCTTGCCGTTTCTCCCGACGGCGCCTGGCGCGCACGCAATGCAAGGCGCGTTACGTTCAAAGCTGAACGCAAATACTCACTTTCCACGACCCCGCTCCCCCTCAAATTGCGGCAAGTCCTGTGCTCGCAGCATCCATGACAGGGGTTAACAAAACGCATGCAATTCTTCAGCCTTTAGGCAGAGCCGCACGCGCGAAAAGAATGCGGAGGCCGCCCAGGGGCGGCCTCCGCAAGTCTGACCTCCGCCTCCTCAGGCGGCCTGTGAAACGTTTTTCACCGGAGCTGTCTGCTCGATCCAGCTCGCGAAAGTCTGGGCGAACTGCGCGAGGAATTTGCGCGTGTCTTCCTTCTTCACCTTGCCCTCGTCGTCGAACCAGTCGCCGACGCCGGAGAGATACATTTCCGGCTGCTGCATGGTCGGCATATTCAGGAAGGTCAGCGTCTGGCGCAGATGATGGTGAGCGCCAAAGCCGCCGATATTGCCCGGCGAGTTGGACACGACCGCCGCAGGTTTGCCGCTGAAGGCGCTGTGACCATACGGACGGGAGGCGATGTCGATCGCGTTCTTGAGCACGCCCGGGACGGAGCGGTTGTATTCGGGTGTCACGAACAGGACGGCGTCGGCCGATTTGATCTTGGCGCGCAGCTCCAGCCACTCGGCCGGCTCATGGCCATCGAGATCCTGATTGTAGAAGCCGAGCGTCGAGATATCGATTTCCTCGAACGTGTAGCCAGCAGGGGCGAGCTGCTCGATATTGCGGGCGATCTTGCGGCTGAAACTGTCCTTACGGAGCGAGCCTACCAGAACGGCGATCTTGCGGGTCATGATCTGATGTCCATTTAACGGCTGAGGAGCTAAAGTCAGGTGTTGTCCTTGGCGAACGTGCGGTTCGTCATTTTGTTGCATGTGCAACATGTAGGAGGTTTGGTTGCGTTTGCAACAATCCCAGCTGAAGGCGCCGACGAGGCTTCCTTCAGATTCGCTTCAAAGGGCGTGGGTCGCCCTCGGCAGGGTGTCGCAAGGCGTTCAATGCCATGTGGAAAACGCCTTGAAAGAGGCGGGATTTCCCGAGCTTTCCTGGTACACCGTGCTCTGGGAGCTCGAGCGGGCAGGCAAGCCCGTCCGGCCCAAGGATCTCGCCATTCCGCTGTTCATCCTGCCCTATCAGCTGTCGCGGCTGGTCGACCGGATGGAGGCGGAAGGGCTGGTAAAGCGGATCCAGTGCAAGGAAGACAAGCGCGGCCACATGCTGGAGCCGACGGCCAAGGGTTTCGCGTTGCGCAAGGCGATGTGGGCGGTCTACGCCCCGGCGATGGACGACGCCATGAGCCGGATCGACGACAAGGAAGCGCTTAAGCTGGCCGAACTACTGAACAAGCTGGGCGGCATCGAACATGCCGACTGCGGCGACAAGGGCTGATCTGCGCCTGCTTGCCTGTCAAACGTGACAATTCCGGACTGACGGCCTATGTCCCCCGCCATGGCCGACGGCGCGCCCTCCTCCGCCAAATCATCAGTCGACATCCTCACCCTGGGATGCCGCCTGAATTCCTATGAATCAGAAGTAATGCGCGGCCACGCCGAGGCGGCGGGCCTGCAGGACGCAGTGATCGTCAACACCTGCGCTGTGACTGCGGAAGCTGTGCGTCAGGCGCGGCAGACCATCCGGCGCGCACGCCGCGAGCGGCCGACAGCCTCGATCATTGTCACCGGCTGCGCGGCGCAGATCGATCCGACGAGCTTTGCCGAGATGCCGGAAGTCACGCGCGTGATCGGCAATGGCGAGAAGATGAAAGCGGAGACATTCGCCGGGCTGGATTTCCTCGCCGACACGGCGCGGGTGCGGGTCAATGACATCATGGCGGTGCGTGAAGTTGCAGCCCATCTGGTGGATGGTCTGGACGGCCGTGCGCGAGCCTTCGTGCAGGTGCAGACCGGCTGCGATCACCGCTGCACCTTCTGCATCATCCCTTATGGCCGCGGGAATTCACGATCGGTGCCGGCCGGCGAAGTGGTCGACCAGGTAAAGCGCCTCATCGCCACCGGCCATTACGAGATCGTCCTCACGGGTGTTGATCTCACCTCGTGGGGCGCTGATCTGCCGAATGCGCCGAAACTTGGAAATCTTGTCGCGCGCATTCTGAAACTCGCGCCCGACCTGAAGCAGCTGCGGCTTTCTTCCATCGACGCAATCGAGATCGATGAGCCCTTGTTCGAAGCGCTGGCGCATGAGCCGCGCATTGCGCCGCATCTGCACCTGTCCTTCCAGTCCGGCGACGACATGATCCTGAAGCGCATGAAGCGCCGCCATTCGCGGCAAGATGCGATCGACCTGTGCATGCGCCTGCGTGCGGCGCGGCCGGGGATGGCGTTCGGCGCCGACCTGATCGCAGGCTTCCCGACCGAGACGGACGAAATGTTCGCCAACACGCTGGCGTCGGTCGACGCCTGCGGGATCGATTATCTGCATGTCTTTCCCTATTCGCCCCGCCCCGGCACGCCGGCCGCGAAGATGCCGCAAGTTGCGCGGGATGTTGTGAAAGCGCGCGCGGCAAGGCTCCGCCTCAAGGGCGCCGAACGGCTGGCGCAGCGGCTCGACCTGCATGTCGGCAAGACGGCGATGGCGCTGGTCGAAGCGGGCAATCGCGCGCGCCTGCCGGACTTCTCGCCTGTGCGCATTGAAGGCGCAGCCCCCGAGGCCGGGCGGCCCGCCCTGTTCCACCTCGTCTCGCGCACGGCCAGTGAGCTTGTCGGCCATTCTATTGACGGCTTGGCCCTATGATCCTCTGGTGGGGCAAGAAGAAGCAGCCGGATCCCAAGACCGGCGAGACGCCGATTGAGCCCCTGAAGCCGGGCGAGACGCCTGCCTCGCCTATCGCCAGCCTTGACCAGCAGTTGTTTGGCGCTGCGCCGATCGCGCAACCTGTCGCCGATGACAAGGACGATCCGATCGGCCTGAAGAAGGCCGCCGCGCGCATCGCGGCCGAGCGCGCCGCAGAAGCCGCCGCCCGCGAAGAATCCGTGCTGCACAAACTGAGCGAAGGCTTGCGTCGGTCGTCGTCGAAACTGGCCGAGGGTCTTGCCGGCCTGTCGAAGCGCAAGATCGATCGCGACTCGCTCGAGGAACTCGAAGAATTGCTGATCACGTCCGACATGGGCGCGAAGGTTGCGGCGCGCATCGCGAAGGCGTTTTCGAAAGACCGCTTCGACCGCGAGATATCGGGCGAGGAGATCAAGGCTGCGCTTGCCTCCGAAATCTCAGCGATTCTCAAGCCGCGTGAGCAGGTTGTCGATTTCAGCGAAGGGCCCAAGCCGCGTATTGTTCTGTTCGTCGGCGTCAATGGCTCCGGGCAAGACGACGACCATCGGCAAGATCGCTTCGAAACTGTCCGCCCAAGGCGCCGACATTGTGCTGGCCGCGGGCGACACGTTTCGCGCCGCGGCAGTCGAACAGCTCAAGGTCTGGGCCGAGCGTGCTAATGCGCGCTTCATTTCCAAACCCCAAGGCGCCGACGCTGCGGGCCTCGCCTACGAAGCCGTCGAACTGGCGAAGAACGAGAATCGCGATCTGGTGCTGATCGATACGGCCGGCCGCCTGCAGAACAAGACGCAGCTGATGGACGAGTTGAGCAAGGTCGTGCGTGCGATCCGCAAGATTGATCCGAGCGCGCCGCACGATGTGATCCTGGTTCTCGATGCAACCGTCGGGCAGAATGCGCTGGGCCAGGTAGAGGCTTTCCGCAACACGGCCGGCGTCACCGGCCTCGTCATGACGAAGCTCGACGGCACGGCCAAGGGCGGCGTGCTTGTCGCCATCGCCGAGCAGCATGCCTTGCCGATTCACTTCGTCGGCGTCGGCGAGAAGGCCGAAGACCTTCATCCCTTCAGCGCCGATACATTCGCGCGCGCCCTCGTGGGCCTGGACGACTAGGTGGACCCCACCCTGTTCGCTTTCGCGCTCGGCCTTGGATCGGCGGCGACGCTGGCGGGGGCGAATACTTTCGTGAAGGCAGCCAAGGACATTCTCGGCGGGCGGGCCGTGATGTCCCTCACCTCAGCCATCCTGGCCGTGCCGGCGGCGTTCTTCACGCCGCTGCCAAACCTGCAGACGTGGATGATCCTCGCCCTTTCCTTGCCTGCGCACTGGCTTTACCAGACCGCGCTGGTGCGCGCGCTGTCGCGCGGGGATCTGTCGTTGGTATTCCCGGTCATGCGCGGGAGCGCGCCGCTGCTGACGGCAATCGCGGCTTCACTGGCCCTGGGAGAACATCTGTCGCCACTGGCAATCGCGGGGCTGACGATCGCCAGCCTTGCGACGATCGTTTTCGCACTGCCCGAGAAGAATTTCGGCGGCTCGCGGCGCGTGCGTAATTCCGCCCTTCTGTGGGCGCTGGCGACCGGCGCTTGTGTTGCGATCTACAATGTGATCGACGCGCAGGGCGTTCGCGCAGCGCCGACGCAATGGAGCTTCATCGTCTGGCTGTTCATGCTGGACTGGATCGGCATCAACGCCATCGCCTGGTTCACGCGTGGGCGACGTCAGTTCATGACGTCCGCCCGTGCGGCGCTATGGCCAGGCATCGGCGCGGGCGTGTGCACGCTAGTCTCGTTCTCGATGGCGCTTTATGGATTTTCGATTGCGCCGGTTGCCTACATCTCGGCCATGCGTGAGACGGCGGTGGTGTTTGCCGCGGTGATGGGCTGGTGGTTTCTGAAGGAAGGCTTTGGCGCGCGGCGAACGTTCGCGGCCATCGTGCTCGCGAGCGGACTGGGCCTGTTGCAGTTCGGCTAGTTGCGCCCGCGCAGACCAACGCCGCCAGGCCGGGCCCTGTTCTTTGCCCAGGCGGGCCGCAGGCCGGACATAGCGGCGCCGGATGCGTCGGCCTTTGGACCCCACATCAGATTGAACATGTCGTCGGATTTTTCGTAGGCGGCATCGCCTGTCGGCCAGCGGAACGCCGCCCAGCCGATGCTCCGCGCCTCGCAGGCGTCGATGCGGACGCGGTAATAGGCATCGATGTCGCGCAGCCAGCGTGACGCGCCGAACTCGCCGAGAAAAACAGGGGCCCCCTGCTGGCGGATGGCGTCGATGCGGGTGGCGAATGTGTGTGAGCCGCCTTCGCTGAACACGCTTATGCCGGCTGCATCCTTGGGATGATGCGTGTATTCGCGCGGCTCGTAGTCGTGCACGCACCACACGACGCCGGAAACAGGCGGCTTGCCCATGACCGACAGGAAATCCGTGCGCGCGAAAGCGGGCGGCGAGATCAGGATCGGAAGATCCGCAAAGGCGGCTCTCACCTTGCCTGCGATATCGGCCGAGATGCGCCGCCAGTCGGACGTGCGGCTGACCTCGGCGGTGTATTGCTTTGGCTCCCACGCGCCAAGCTGTTGACCTTTGGCATTCACACCGCTGACATTCGGTTCGGGCTCCACCATCAGATTGAGCCCGGCAATGTCATTTCGTCCGGCGATGAGTTTCGCCGCGTCAGCGCACATCGCGGACCATGCGGCTTGTTCATCGAGATTGGTCCAGATCGATTCGACGATCAGATTTGCCGGAAACCATGTGTCGCGCGCATCGCGATGGAAAATGAAATCCGACCGACCCGGTCCAGAGCGTAGCGCAACAATGCTGTAGAGCCCCGCCGCCCTCGCAGCATCGAGCTGCTGGACAAGGATGTCCGCGATCGCAGTGTCGCGCCGGTAGGGCGGCTTCACGGTCCATAGTTCCGGAAACGACATGACGACGAGATTCGCGCCGGCTTGCGCCAACCCATCGAAGTCGGAGCGTCGATAGCTGGGCAATATGGCCGCCCCGCCGCCAAACGTGTCGCCATCGACCTCGAGGCGCCTACGCCGCTGGGCGATAACTGCGCCGCGCAGGACGGGCGGACCCGACATTGGCCACAGGGGATGCGGCTTGGCCGGTTGGGCCGCGGCGGGCGGTCCGCTGTACGCCGCAAGGCCTGTGGCCGCGGCGATAGCGCCCCGCCGGGTCCAGTTTCCATGAGGGTTTTCCGGCCGGAAACGCTTCATGAACGGCATTCTGCTCTACTGGGATGAATAAACGGTCCCCGCACGATCATGATCTGGCGACGGCTATTTGGCTATTTCCCGGCGAGCCTTGCCGGAGGGCTCGCCAGCTTTGGCGCGGTCTTCGCGCTGACGCGCCTGCTCTCTCCCGCCGATTACGGGTTCTACGCGCTGGCCCTGACGACGATGGGCATCGTCTACACGCTCTCGATTACATGGGCCGAAGCCGCCGCGTATCGCTTCGCGGGAGAAGCGCAGACGAAGGGCAAGACGCCGGATCATATCCGTACGATCATGGCGCTGCTCGCGGCATCGGCCGCCCTCGGCATCGCGCTGATGGCCGGCGCGATCCTGATTGCGGCGGACCCCATGCTACGCATGGCGCTCACGGCCGCGATGTCGACCATGGTCCTGACGCCGCTGGTCAACGCCGCGCAGGAGATGAACCGGGCGCAGCAACGGATATCGCGTTATTCGACACTGCGTGTGTGTCAGGACATTGGCGCATTCGCGCTTGGGACATTCCTCGCATGGCGCACCGGCCTGGGAGCTGCCGCGCCGTTCATGGGTCTGGCCAGCGTGCTGGCGCTGCTTGCCGTGGTCGAAGGCGCAAGGTTGTGGCGAGAGTCGGAAGGCGGACACTTTCGTCGCGAGCGGGTGAAGCCATACCTCGCCTATGGCGTGCCGGTGGCGATTGCGCTGGCGCTAAACATCGCGCTCGACGCAGGTGATCGTTTTCTCATCGCGCTCTTCCTCGGACCAGAGGCCGTGGGCGTCTACGCGGCTGGCTATGGCCTCGCCGACAAGTCCGTAGGACTTCTTTGCGCGTGGGCGGCTGCGGCCGGCGCACCGATGATGATGGCGGCATGGGAGCGCGAAGGACCCGAAGCCATGCGCGAAGTCTCCGCCCACGTGGCGCGGACGCTTCTGCTTGTCGCCGCGCCGGCGGCGACTGGTCTGGCTCTGGCGGCGCAACCGCTGTCGGACGTGATGATCGGGGAGGCCATGCGCGCGCAGGCCGCGAGCATCATGCCCTGGATCGCGCTCTCCGGCCTGATCAATGGCTTCGTGCTGCACTATATTTCAGAGGCCTACCAGCTCTCGCATCGTACCGACCTTCGCGCGTGGCTGATGGCGATCCCTGCCATCGCGAACGTGGCGTTGAACGCCATCCTGCTTCCGTGGATTGGCCTCATGGGCGCGGTGTATGCGACTGTCGCGTGCTATGCGCTCGCACTGTTGTTGCTGGCGAGCGTTGCGCGCAGGCTTGCGCCGCTCAGCTGGCCATGGCGGGATTTCTTCAAGGTTGCGGGCGCGTGTTCGGCCATGGCGATCGCTGTGCGCATGGCGCCTGCGGCAGGCGGAATGACGGAATTGCTGGTCAAGGCCAGCATCGGGGCCACGGTTTATGTAATGGCGGCTCTGGTTTTCGACGCAGCTGGCGCGCGTGCCGCCCTGCAACAATTTGTTTCGCGTCGTGCGCGTCGCGTTTGACCCGCACGGCTCCTGCCCGCTAAGTGACCCCGATGACCGAAACGATCCCCACGCCCCAGACTCGCAAGCCCTTGCCCAAGGGGGCGGGCAATGTGTGGACCGATATTGGGCCTGTTCTCGCATTCGTGATCGTATTCAACGTGATGCAGAACTTCGCTGACGAAACCGGACCGTTTTCGAAAGAGACCGCGATCTTCTGGGCGACCGGCGTGTTCATGGTCTCGGTCTGCCTTGCGATCGGATGGACGCTGTTCAAGGGCCGCCGGCTGCCGCCCATGCTGATCATCACCGGCGTCGTGGTGATGACGTTTGGCGGACTGACCTTGTGGTTGCAAGACGAGACATTCGCTTTCATCAAGCCAACGATCATCAACGTGCTCTTCGCGGTGACAATCCTGGGCAGTCTCGCGATTGGACGGAACATCTGGAAAACCGCCTTTGAGCATGCCTTCCAGATGCCGGACCATGCATGGAAGATCTTCGCCCTGCGTTGGGCGGCCTTCTATGTCGTGCTGGCGATCATCAACGAGATTATCTGGCGGAACTTTTCGAAGGAGTTCTGGGTCAACTCAAAGCTGTTCCTGTCGATCCCGCTGGCCATACTCTTCATGGCCGTCAACCTGCCCTTCCTGATGAAGCACAATATCGAGCAGCCTGAAGACGGGGCGGACGAAAAGAAGACCGGCGACGCTGTCTGAGCCCCCACCTTCTAGCGGGTCAATTGATCCGTTCCCGGCGGATTTCCAAAGGGCGCGAACCCAGCTCGCCCCTCAGTCTCGCGATAGTGATCAAGCGCCCAGCGCACCGATGGAAAGGCGAGTTCCCTCCACGGAATCTCGTCCCAGCTGAATAGACCAACTTCCAGGCTTTCGGGACCGGGTGACGGATCGTTCATGAGCCGTGCACGGAAGAATATCTGAACCTGACCAATCCGCGGGATCGAATACAGGCCCAGCAGCGTTTCGATCTCAAGCTCCGCGCGCGCCTCCTCTAGGGATTCGCGTCTGGCGCCCTCCTCGACACTCTCGCCGAGTTCGAGAAAACCCGCCGGCAGCGTCCAGAAGCCCTTCCGCGGCTCGATGGCTCTCCGGCACAAGAGGATACGGCCGCGCATATGAGCAACGACGCCAGTCACGATCCTCGGGTTTGCATAATCGATGAAGCCGCACTTATCGCAGATGCGACGTTCGCGGTCCTCGCCGGGAGGAACGCCATTGTAAAACGAGATGGGAACTTGCCGGTCGCTCACGTCAGCAACATGACCTTTTGCTGTGCACAGAGGAAGACGTGAACCTACATTGTCACCAAAGCAGGCTAATCGCGGCCCGCGAACTCCCTATGCTCGCGCAGGGCCATTCAAGAGGTTGGGTATGACGATCCGGACGGACGCCGCACGGCGACCCGACAAGAAGGCGGCCCGCCCGGTCCGTCGCGGAGCGCTGTTCCGCCTAAGTGAGTCGCCCTCGCACCTGTTGCGGCGCGCCGAACAGTTCGCTGCCGAGACATTCCTGAAGGCGGAATTGCCCGACAGCATCACGCTGCGCCAGACCGTATTGCTCGCCGCCATCGCCGAAGCGGAGGGTGCAAGCCAGTCGAACCTGGTCAGCGCCACGGGCGTCGATCGTTCCACCCTCGCCGAAATGATGGCGCGCATGGAACAGAAGGGCTTCATTAGCCGGTCCGCTGCTCATGATGACGGGCGTGCGAAATCGGTGAGCCTCACCAGCCAAGGTCGGCGTCGACTTGAAGGCGCCCTGCCCGCGATGCGGGCGGTCGACAAGGCGCTTCTGGATGCCCTGCCCGCGAACCTCCGCGCCGTGTTCAAGACGACGCTGCTGGCCCTGGCCGAGGCGGCGGACCAGCAGCACGCCGATGCAGTGGAATCTGTGCGTCCCGCCAAAAAGGCGTCACCCAAGGCAAGGGCGATGAAAAGCGCGAAGGCGCGCCGAAAGCGCTAGCTGGCGGGCGGCGGCGCGGCAGACTTTGCAGCTTCGGCGCGATAGGCGGCGACAAAATCGGCAACATCGGCTTGGGTGAAGTAGTTGCGCTTGGTCTTCACGATCTGGCCGTTGGCGTCGATTAGGAAGCTTTCCGGCACGCCCGAAATCCCGATATCGATGCCAAGGTCGCCGAGCGGGTCGAGACCGATGTGCTTGAACGGATTGCCATCGCGGACCAGCAGCTCCTGCGCCGCCCCGATGCCCTTCGGATCCTTATAGAGCATGCCGACAATCTCGACGCCCTGACCCGCCATCTCGACCAGCAGGGGATGTTCAAGCTTGCAGGGCGCGCACCATGTCGCCCAGAAATTGACGAGCACGGGACGGCCCTTGAAGTCGGACAGCTTCACCTGCCCGCCATCCATGCCGGGCACGTCGAACTGCGGCGCTGGGCGCGAGGGCGAGGAGAAGCTCGCAGGCGCCGGGTCGCCGCCCGTCAGCCGCTGAAAACCCACCACCACCAGCGCCACGAACACCGCGAGCGGGAGTATCGCCCACCAGCGCTTCACGATGTCCCATCCTTCTCGCCGCCTTCGATCGCGTCGAGCTTCTTCCTTGCCTTGATGACACGCAGGACTGACCACACGATCAGCGCGACCAGCACCGCCGTTGCGATGCCATAGGCCCAGAGCACGTAGGGCGTGTATCTGCCGTAATCCAGCATCGTCTCAGCCCGCCGCCGCTTGCTTGCGCTGCGCCAGCATGTCAGCGCGCGTGTTCATGATTTCGGCGCGCATGTTGATCAGCGTCAGGCCGCCGAACAGCGACAGGTAGCCGAGAGCGACGACGTACATCGGGTATTTGAACTCGGCCGTCGCATTCATCGCCGTCTGGTGCAGGGTCGCAAACCATTCGACCGAGTAGTGGATGATCGGCACGTTAACTGCGCCGGCAAGGCAGAGAATTGCGGCGGCCCGCGCAGCTTTCTGCGGCGTTTCCATCGCCTGCCAGATGGCGATGTAGCCGAGATAGACGAAGAACAGCACGAGCACGGAGACCAGCCGCGCATCGCCCCATTCCCACCATGTGCCCCAGGTCGGGTATCCCCAGATCGACCCGGTGACGAGGCCAAACGCCGTCACCGCCGCACCGAACGGCGCTGCAGACTTCGCCGCCACGTCGGCAATCGAATGCCGCCAGACGATCGAAATCAGGCTCGCGCCCACCATGAAGGCGTAGACGAACAGCGACAGCCACATCGCAGGCACGTGCACGAACATGATCCGCGCGCTGTCCCCCTGCACCGCATCCGGCGGCACGACGAACAGGCCGATGTAAATGCCGATCAGGATCACCGAAGCGCCCAGAACGGTGAAGCCCCAGGCGAACCATTTGGACGCCGCCATGAAGCGGTGCGGGTTGGCGAAAAAAGACAACACGGCCATAGCCTTCGGTCTCCTGCAGGGCGGTCAGTCTAGACGGTCCGCGTGGCGGCGCCGTTCACAAAATGCGGATCGCCTGCGGCGGACTATCTAGTCGATTGCGGTTCTTAGCGCCATCGCAGCAGCAAAGGACGATGTTGCAATGCCGAAGAGCGCCGCGGCCCCCGTCAGCATCAGGGGCGCAGCCCATTCAGCGCCGGACGCCACGGCGTAGAGGCCGGCTGCGCCGAAGATCATGGTCGGCACATAGAGCGGCAAGGTTACCAGCGCGATCAGCAGCCCTCCCCGCCGCATGCCGGCCGCCAACGCCGCCCCAATCGACCCGAAGAAGAAGAACGCGGCCGACCCGATCAGCGAAAATCCGATGACGAACAGCGAGGCCTCTGGCGGCCCCTGCAGCATGATCCAGAGGACCGGGGCGATGATCGCAAGCGGAATGCCGGTGGCGATCCAATGCGCCAGCGTCTTGGCGAGGGCGATCCCCTCCATCCCGATGCCGGATCCGGCATAGGCGTCGAGCGTGCCATCTTCGAGATCGGCCTGGAACAGCCGCTCCATGGGCAGCAGGCTGGCCAGCGCGAGCGCGATCCACATGACGCCGGGGCCCGCCACTTTGAGGTTCTCAATGCCGCTGCCGACGGCAAAGGGCGTGATGCTGCAGGCGGCGGCGAAGAAGCCGACGGGCAGCGCAGCCCCTCCCCCGCCTGACCAGGCAAGCTTCAGTTCGCGGGTAAAGACCGAAAAGGAGCCGCTCAAGCGACTGCCCCCGCCTTGAGGGCGGACACATCAAGTGTTCGCGATCCGGCAAAGCCATCGCCATGGATGGCGGCGATGACCATGCCGCCGCTGGCGCGATGATCGGCCACAAGCTGGGTCACCAGCCCCCGGCCTTCGATGTCCAGCGCGGCTGTCGGCTCGTCGAGCAGCCAGATCGGCCGGGGTTCGACCAGCAGGCGCACCAGCGCCAGGCGCCGTTTCTGACCTGCCGACAGCCCCCGGCCGGGCACCTGGTCGCGTCCGGAAAGACCGACGCGCTTCATCGCCTTGGCGGCTTCGGCTGGATCGCGGCCGAAATAGCGGGTCCAGAAGGCGGCCTGTTCGGCGGCCGTTTCGGAAGGTTTGACTGCGTCGAGATGTCCAAGGTAGTGGCGCCCCGGTTCGTCTTCGCCCGGCATTGTGAACGCCAGCTTCCCGTCATGCGGCCGGGTGAGGCCAGCGAGAATGCGAAGCAAGGTCGATTTGCCTGAGCCGTTCGGGCCGCGCAGTTCAAGCACTTCCCCTCCAGAAACCTTGAAAGACAGGCCTTCGAAGAGGATGCGCAGCCCGCGCGAAGCCGCGAGATTTTCAACCTCAAGGACCAGTGATGAGGCGCCTGCGCCAATCAATATCTTTACTCCTTGGCGCTCAATTGCTTACCCGAACGGCGTCGTATAGGAACGCCGCCGGAGCGGGGGGCCGCCGGGTCTCCCGCACGTCGATATTTCGATGCCCCGAAAGGCGCCCCAGCATGCCGTCCCTCGACAGTTTCAAGTCCCGCAAAACCCTCACGGTCGGCGCCAAGACGTACGTCTATTACAGCCTTGAAGCAGCAGCGCAAAACGGACTTGGCGATATTTCCCGCCTGCCGGTTTCGCTCAAGGTTCTGCTGGAGAACCTGCTCCGCTTCGAGGACGGTAAGACCGTAACCCAGGCCGATATCCGCGCCTTCGCCGAATGGATCAAGGACAAGGGCAAGGCCGAGGTCGAAATCGCCTACCGCCCCGCCCGCGTGCTGATGCAGGACTTCACGGGCGTCCCCGCCGTGGTCGACCTTGCCGCCATGCGCGACGCCGCCGCCAAGCTTGGCGCCAATCCGAAGGCCATCAACCCCCTGGTTCCGGTCGACCTCGTAATCGACCACTCGGTGATGGTCGACTATTTCGGCACGGCGAACTCCGCCAGCCAGAACGTCAAGCGCGAATACGAGCGCAACATGGAGCGCTACGAGTTCCTGAAATGGGGCCAGACCGCATTCGACAATTTCCGCGTCGTTCCCCCGGGCACCGGCATCTGCCACCAGGTGAACTTGGAGTATCTCGCCCAAACCGTCTGGACGAAGGAAGAAGACGGCGAAGTGGTCGCCTTCCCTGACACCTGCGTCGGCACCGACTCGCACACCACCATGATCAACGGCCTGTCGGTTCTCGGCTGGGGCGTCGGCGGCATCGAGGCTGAAGCTGCGATGCTGGGCCAGCCCGTATCGATGCTGATTCCCGAAGTCGTCGGCTTCAAGCTGACCGGCAAGCTGCCGGAGGGCGCCACCGCGACCGACCTCGTCCTCACTGTCACGCAGATGCTGCGCAAGCGCGGCGTCGTCGGCAAGTTCGTGGAATTCTATGGCCCCGGCATCGACAACCTGTCGCTCGAGGACCAGGCCACGATCGCCAACATGGCGCCGGAATACGGCGCGACATGCGGCTTCTTCCCGATCTCGAAGGAGACGATCAACTTCCTCTCCGCCACCGGCCGTCTGGCCGAGCGCGTGGCGCTGGTCGAGGCCTACGCCAAGGCGCAGGGCTTCTGGCGCGCTGACATGAAGGACCCGGTGTTCACCGACACGCTGGAGCTGGAACTTTCAGGCGTTGAATCTTCAATCGCCGGCCCGAAACGCCCGCAGGACCGCATTGTCCTGCGCGATGCGGCAGACAATTTCGCCAACGCGCTCGACAAGGAATTCAACCGCATGGACAAGGCGCACATCCGCGCCAAGGTCGAAGGCGAGGAGTATTCCATCGGTCACGGCGACGTCGTCATCGCGGCCATCACCAGCTGCACCAACACGTCCAATCCGAGCGTTTTGATCGCCGCCGGCCTGCTGGCGCGTAACGCGCGCGCGCGCAAGATTACGACGCAGCCCTGGGTCAAAACCTCACTCGCTCCGGGCAGCCAAGTCGTCACCGACTACCTCAACAAGGCCGGCCTCTCCGACGATCTCGACGCGCTGGGCTTCAATCTTGTCGGCTATGGCTGCACGACCTGCATCGGAAATTCGGGGCCCCTGCCTGAAAACATCTCGACCGCCATCGCGCAGGGCGACCTCGTCGCCACGTCGGTGCTGTCAGGCAACCGCAACTTCGAAGGCCGCGTGAACCCAGACGTGCGGGCGAACTATCTCGCCTCCCCGCCGCTGGTCGTCGCCTACGCCCTTGCCGGTTCGATGAATGTCGACATCACCAAGGATCCGATCGGCTATGACGACGAGAACGAGCCGGTCTTCCTGTCGGAAATCTGGCCGACCTCGCAGGAAATCGCCGACACCGTTCGCTCGGTCGTGACAGCAGAAATGTTCGCCACGCGCTATTCCGACGTCTTCAAGGGCGACGAACAGTGGCAGGGCATCAAGGTCGAGGGCGGCGCCACCTATGGCTGGCCGATGGCCTCCACCTATGTCCAGAACCCGCCCTACTTCGAGGGCATGACGATGACGCCTGAACCCGTCACCGACATCGTCAGCGCGAAAGTGCTCGCCCTGTTCGGTGATTCGATCACGACCGATCACATCTCGCCCGCCGGCGACATCCAGGCCAAGGGCCCGGCCGGCAAGTACCTGCGCGAACATCAGGTGCCGGTGACGGAGTTCAACTCCTACGGCGCGCGCCGCGGCAACCATGAAGTGATGATGCGCGGCACCTTCGCCAACATCCGCATCAAGAACCACATGATCCCGGGCGTCGAAGGCGGCGTCACGCTGAAGAACGGCAAGCAGGAAGCGATCTATGACGCGGCGATGGAATACGTCGCGGAGAAGACGCCGCTGGTGATCTTCGCCGGCAAGGAATACGGCACCGGCTCGTCGCGCGACTGGGCCGCCAAGGGCACGCGCCTGCTCGGCGTCCGCGCCGTCATCGCCGAGAGCTTTGAGCGCATCCACCGCTCCAACCTGATCGGCATGGGCGTGCTTCCGCTGCAGTTCGCCGAGGGCCAGAGCTGGCGTTTGCTCAATCTGACCGGCGCTGAAACCGTAACCATTAACGGCGTGGCGGGCCTGCTCCCGCGTCAGGTAGTCTCGGTGGATGTGGCCTACGCCGATGGGGCGAAGGTCACGTTTGAGGCAAAGGTCCGGATCGATACCGAAAACGAGCTGGATTACTTCAGGAACGGCGGCATCCTGCACTATGTTCTAAGGGAACTCGCACGCGCTTCGTGAGAAGGGGTAACGGCCTCTTGATTCGGAGTTTTGTGCGACTGCGAGATACTCCGACCCCAATGACGTCGATTGTCGCACGTATGTTCTGCGCCCTTGCGGCGCTTGTCCTCGCGCCGGGCGCACTCGCCCAGCGTGGGGGCATGAACGTGCCCGAGCACGCCGCGCGTCCCGTGGTCATGGAGCTGTTCTCCAGCCAAGGTTGCGGCAACTGCCCGGCGGCGAACGCCAACCTAGAGAAGCTGTCGGAACGGTCTGACGTGATCGGGCTGACCTATCCGGTGAATATCTGGGACTATCTCGGCTGGGACGACACCTTCGCCCGGGCGGAATTCAGCGAGCGTCAGAAGCGCTACAACCGCGCGCTCGGCTATCGCGGCCCGTATACGCCCCAGGTCGTCTATTCCGGCTACGTGCACGGGCCAGGCACCAGCATCGCCAAGATCGAGCCCAACTTCGCCAAGCGCGATATTACGCCCTATCCGGCCAGCATCGCCTTCGAGCGGAATGCCGTGACCATATCAGGCGCCCTGCCCGCCGATGTGACCAAGGCGCCCGTCATTCTCGTGCGCTTCCGCCCCGGCCAGACCAAGATCACGCCCGCCGCCGGCGCGAACAAGAACAAGGCGATGACCTACTGGAATCTGGTCATCGGCTATGAATCGCTCGGCGAGTGGAAGGGCGGCGTCCAGAAGTTTGCCGCGAAATGCGATCAGGGTTGCGCCGTGCTGGTCCAGAAGGACGCCACCGAAGGCGTACTGATTGGCGCCGCGCAGAAGAAGTAGTCGCTAGTCAGCGATCGCCGCGAGCGGCGTTGAGAATCCACCCCAATCCAGGTCGGTGAGCGCGAAGGCCCAGGGAACGGCCTTCATGTTGATGGCGTTCGCCTGTTCGACGGCTTCAGGCGTCGCCCCGTCTGTGGTCGCAGCGCTGATCGTGATCCAGCCATGGCCGTCCTTCCGCCAGCTACGGGCCACGATGAAGACGCCGGACTTGGTGCGCGTGATGTGCTCAGCCACAGGCGCCCCGACGGCGATGCTCATGGCGGGCGTGACGTCTGTGGGCGCAAGCCGTGTCAGGGCTTCGGCTGCAACTGTTGGCGCCAGAGCCGCCACCAGCGGGCGGGTGTTGTAGGGCGGCGCGAGACTGAAGCCGCCTTCAGCGTTGGCCTCAAGCCGATAGGCTGGCCCCTGCGCCGGGCGGACATCAACGCCGGCTATATCCATCGCCCTTATCGGCGCGACATCGACCTCGAGCCACCGCATCGCGCGCTGCAGCGGCGGCAGGACGCCATTGGCGACAACCCAGGCCTGAAGATCATCCGGCTTGCGGATATAGGAGCGGCCATCACGGTAGCCGGCCAGAAGCTTCGCGAAGTTCTCGCCCGAGCCATCGCCCACTTCCAGCAATGCGCCTGTACCGCCCGCGGTCGGATCGCCGAGGCCGATGCGATCGAACTTTTTCTCGTCGCGCGTCATCGGCCGCGCATAGGTGATGAAGGAGAGCGCGTCGGTGAGTTCGCGGATGCGGGCGGGATTGACCGGATAATTGCCCTTTTCCGGCATCACCCAGCCGTCGGCATTCTTCACCAGATGATAGGTCTCCTCGCCGGTCGTCACCATGACGAGCGACACCAGACTCGTCTTGCTTTCGAAGGCAGGCAGGATGCGCTGACCGACTTCGGAACGCGGCAGCTCCTCGCCCGGCGGGATGAAGGACGCAGCGCCGAGCAGAGCTGATATGCCCGCCGCGGCGGCGAGGATGATCAGCGTGCGGCGACGCCTAGCGGCGGATGCGATGGTCATGCCGTCCCTCCCCTGCGCCGGGAGCGCCAGACGAACACGCCAACGCCGATGAAGCCGACGAAGATGGGCGGCAGCCAGACGTTGACGAACTGCAGCTGGCCAGCGAGCGCATCGATATCGCGGCGGAATTCGCGCTCGACGCCGCGAAGCTGCTTGCGGATGTCGGCCGCCTGTTCGCGATAGCTGGCGATCTCGGCCTGTTCTTCAGCGGTCAAGGTCGCGCCGCTGGTGCGGCGGCCTTCGAGCAGGTTGAGCCGGCCCTCGGCGTCGGCGAGCAGCTTTTCGAGCCGCTGCTGTTCTTCATAGAGCCTGTCGCGCGCCGCGGCGCGGAGTTCATCGACACGATCCATCGGCCGCGCCGCCGGGGCGCGCGAGCGCAGCGCGGTGAGCGCTTCATCGCCGCCGAGATTGTCGAGCGAATTGAGGATGAAAGCGGCGTTGTCGGAAATCGCGGTGTTGTTCTGCGGGTTGACGTAGAAGCCGTCGTCGAACGCATCCGCATCAGCCACAAAGATGATTTCCGCCGGATCCGTCGAGCGCGAGACGAAGGGTGGAACCTTGGCCATCTCCTGCCGCTCGAGTTCGGCCAGCACAGGATCGGGCTGCGGCGGCGCGGAAGGAGGCAGGGTGAAGGACGAGCGCAGCTCGCCGGACAGACGCCCTGCGAGAATCTGCGGCGTCTCGGACGAGGCATAAGCTTCGAGGACAGCGCGCGGTGTCGGATCACTCATGGCGATGGAAGACGCGATCAGCGCGGCCTGCGCGGTTGTTTCGACCAGCGTCGTGAACGTTGCGCCCGCAGGCGGCTTTGCGATCAGATGGCCGGGCGCGCCAAAGTTGATCGGGCGCGAGAGGTCGGCCGTGACCACGTCGGTCTTGGACATCAGCGCGGGCGGCGCGGCCGGGAAGAGCGGCTGGCCGACAATCGCCTTGCGGCCGCCGCCTGCATCGACATTGACCGGCAGGGCGAGCGCGCGATCGGCCACCGTATCCGGACCGATCGATACTCCGAGCATGTCGCCGAGGCGGCCGAGACTGGATGCCGGGATCGCCTGTTGGCCGGGTTGGGTCATCGAGACGCGCGAGACTGGGTCGAGCGCGATCAGCGCCCTGCCTTTGTGCACCATGAACTGGTCGAGGACGTATTGCTGCCATTCATCCAGCGGGCCGGGATGGATCATCATCAACACGTCTGTGCCGGCAGGCAGCGCGCGGAAGTCCGGCGGCACGATCTCGATGTCGAAGGCCCGCCGGGCTTCACGCAGCACAAAGGCTGCTCCGGGTTCGGACGGGTCGCGCTGGTAAGCGAGCAGTGACGAGATCACCGCGACTTTCGGCGGAGCGGGATCATCGAGCTGCGAGATGAGGCGAACGAGTTCGTACTCCAGCAACGCATCACGTTCGGGCGCAAGGAAAGGGATGGCGATGTTGTCGTCCACCGTGTTGTGGCCGATGACGCCGAAATAGATCGGGTCGGGTCCGTTAGTGGGCGCGGGCGTAAGACCGGCGGCGACGACGCGGTCTTCCTCGTCAGAGAACGGTTCGGGCTCCGTCTCGCGCGCCTTCACCTTGCCGCCGCTCTGCGCTGCTATCTCGTTCATCAGCTGGCGCACGCGGTCGGCATGGGCGCGGATCGCCGGGAATTCTGCGCCGACGCCGCGCGAATAGACGAGTTCTAGCTCGACCGGCTCGACGAGACGCTGGACCACGCGCTTGGCGGAGCTGGACATGGTGTAAAGGCCGTTGGCCGTGAAGTCGGCGCGCGCGGGCGCGAGCCATTTCCACGAGGCGAGGTTCAGCCCGACGAAGACGATGGCGACCAGCAGGCTGGCGAGGATGGCGTAATGGCTTCTGCGCATCAGCCGCCCTTCCTTGCGCTGACCCAGATGGCGTTGAGCGCCAGCCAGACGGCGATAAAGCCTATATAAAAGACCAGCGCGCGCATCTCGAGCACGCCGCGCTGGGCCGCTTCGAAGTGCGAGATCAGCGAGAACGACGCCATGGCTTCGGCCAGGCCGGGGCCGAAGGCGGCGGTAAGGCCTGCTGTCACGACCGGCAATCCGGCGGCGGTGAAGAGAAAGCCGACGGCGACAGAGAGCACGAACGCGATCACCTGGTTCTGCGCCGCAGCCGACAGCGCGCAGGCCACGGCAAGATAGCCGCCGGCCATCAGGAAGCTGATGACATAGGTGAGGAAGATCGCGGCGTTGTCCGGCTTGCCCAGCCAGTTGACCGACATCCAGATCGGCGTCGTGAGCAGCAGCGCTGCGGCGGCGACCGTCCAGGCCGCGAGGAATTTGCCAAGCACGAGCGACCATGCCGGCGCAGGCAGTGTCAGCAACAATTCAAGCGTCCCTCCCCTCGCCTCGTCGGCCCAGAGGCGCATGGCGATCGCGGGGAGGAAAACGAGATAGAGCCAGGGATGAAACAGGAAGAATGGCGCGAGGTCGGCCTGGTTGGTGTCGAAGAAGCGGCCGATCTGGAAGGTGAAGGAGCCGAGCGCGATGAGGAAGGTCGCGATGAACACATAGGCCAGCGGCGTCAGGAAGTAGGCGGCGAGTTCGCGCACATAGACGGCGCGAAGCGCATTGCCGGCCTGCCGCATGTTGAGGGCGAAGGTCTCGTTCACGCGACCTTCTCCGGCTTGGTCAGCGCGTGGAAGGCGTCTTCGAGTTTGCCGCTGGGCGTGCGGCCGGCGAGATCGGCGGGCGTTCCGTCGGCCTTGATGTCTCCGCGGTCGATAAGCACGGCGCGGGTGCACATGGCTTCGACTTCATCGAGCTGGTGCGTCGAGATCAGGATCGCTTTCTGCCTCGCCATGCGGGCGATGAGCGCGCGCATCGCGATCTTCTGGTTCGGGTCGAGGCCGTCGGTGGGTTCATCAAGGATAAGCACGGGCGGATCATGGACGATGGCGCCGGCGAGCGCGACGCGGCGGCGATAGCCTTTCGACAGCGTTTCGATCGGGCGCGAAATTACGTCGGTGATCGCGGCGTCTTCGGCGACGCGGGCGATGGCGAGTTTCGCGGCGGCGCTGGTGAGGCCGTGGGTTCTGGCAAGGAAGCCGAGGAAGTCTCGCACCGACAGGTCGAAATACAGCGGCGCGCCTTCGGCGAGATATCCGAGCGCGAGCTGGGCTTTCGTCCGGTCGGACAGGATGGAGACGCCATTGATGAGCGCATCGCCGGAATCAGGCTCGAGAAATCCCGCGATCATGCGGAGCGTTGTCGATTTGCCGGCGCCGTTGGGACCGAGGAAGGCGACGGTTTCGCCAGCCGTTACCGAAAAGCTGACGTTCCGCACCGCCTGTCTTGGCCCGAACGACTTGCTCAGGGCATCGACCTTCAGCGCTTGCATGGGGATCCAATGACCAATTGCCGGGTGGCCTAGCTACGCCTGGGAATGCAGCGAAGGAAGCGACAAGGCGGTGAAAATTCGCCCAATGCGAATCATTAAAGACCGCTGGAATGAGTTAATTTGGCATAGGCTGAAGGCTAGCGCGCAGAGCTGCGCCCCAGAGGGAAATCTATCTGATTTTCAGGAGATTAGGTGTCGGACGGACCGTCAGTCGCAACCCTGGGGGGCTGGGGGGCTGTTGGGTCCAAGGTCGGCGTCTTAACCATCCGCCCGACGTTGTTAACTTGGCCGGGGTTGAAGGCTTTGGCTAGTCCTAATTACGGTCATATTGCGAAATCTCTGTAATGATCCCAGCTTGGTTCTATCAGCGGCCAACTTCTCGACGGGAGCGCTTATGACGGATCAGATCCACGCCGGGCGTTTTTCTTCTTCGTCTGGCCCGGCAATAGCGCAGAAACGTGTGTGGTTTGACCGGAAAGAGCTAGAATTGATCCTCAGAGTCTACGGACGCATGGTCGCCGAAGGCGAGTGCAGGGATTATGCGATCGGGGCGCACGGCGACCATGCGCTGTTTCACATGTATCGCCGGGCGTCGGAGGCGCCGACCTGGATTGTCGAGAAACGGCCAGAGCTGGCGCGGCGGCAGGGCGCGTTCTCGGTGAGCAACGCGACCGGACAAATTCTGAAGCGCGGTCAGGACCTGGCGCAGGTTATGCGGGTGTTCGACAAGAAGCGCTTCAACGTCATCGACTGAGGTCGCGGGCCTGAGTTATCCACCCCCTGCGCACAGGCAGTCTCCACATCTGTTGGGAAACCGAAATGAAAAGCCCCGGCCGTGTGGCCGGGGCTTTCCGTTTTTCGTTGTCTCGCAGCGATTACTCGCGCGAGGAGAGGAACATCAGCACGATGCGGAACATGTTGATGAAAGAGATGAAGAAGTTCAGCGCACCCCAGTTCGTCATCACCGCAAGCGAGCGGGCGTCGCCATCGAAGGCATAAAAGCCATTCTTCAGCTGCTGCGTTTCAACCGCGATCAACACGGCCGAGAGCGCGAACACGGCGCCCATGATGATCCATTCCATCATCGAGGAGGCCGGAAGAATGAAGTTCAGGAGCGAAAGGGCGACAACGCCCCACAGCGCCATGATCGCGAACGAGCCGATGCCCGACATGTCACGCTTCGTGGTGTAGCCGAACAGCGAGAGTGCGCCGAAGGCCGAAGCCGTGATCAGGAAGGCTTTGGCGATGGTGACGTAGGTCAGCGAGAGGCCGATGCCGCCACGCGTCATCGACTCAGCGCCGCTCTCCGCCATGAGCACCCATACGCCCAAGCCAAGGCCCATCATGGCGACGATGGCCCAGTACATGATGCCCGTCGCGAGCGGCGAAGGGTTTTTCATGAAGAACATCGAGCCGAGCAGCAGAACCACAGGGCCCCATTGCACGACGTAGACCAAGGGCGTGCCGAACACGAGTTCGGTCACAGCCGGAACGGTGCCGGCGACGAAAGCCAGAGCGCCAGCGAGCAGGATGCCGAGGCCCAGCTTGTTATAGACGCCCAGCATGAATTTGCGGAGGCCGGCGTCCGTGGCCATATCGCCTGTGCCGGTACGCGGCTGGGCGTATTGGAAGTCAGCCATGGTGTTGTCTCAACCTTCTTGTCCACGCTGCGTGCAACCGCAGCCGATTGCCTGAAAGAATGGGCATTCCAACCTGTGAATGCAAGTAAAACCGGGGCTTGCGACCGTCAGCTGGCGTGTCTGTGATCGGCGTAAACATGGCGCTAACGTTGATTCCATTGCGACTCCTGCCATTGCGGCGGCGTAAGCTGCATTACGCGTCGTCTCTTATTTTCGCAGCGCGCCGGCTGGGTTAATTGAGAACGATGAGCCTTCGCCTGTTCATCGCCATCCCCCTCCCCGAGGAGATCACCGCGCGACTGCTGACGCTGGAGGCGGATGTGCCCGGCGCATCATGGCGGCTGCCGGAGCATTTCCATCTCACATTGCGCTTTCTCGGCGAGATTGACGAGGCGCTGGCGCGCGAGGTTGACCACGAGCTTGGGCGCATTGTAGCGGCGCCGTTCGAGATCGCGCTGGCGGGCGCGGGCAGTTTTGGCGGCAGGGAGCCGAGCGCGCTGTGGGCGGGCGTTGATGCGCCCCCGGATCTGGCGCGGCTGGCGGGAAGCTGCGAGGGCGCGGTGCGGCGGGCGGGCCTAGCGCCCGAACCGCGCAAGTTCAAGCCGCATGTCACCCTCGCCTATCTGCACGGGACGCTGGACGATGAAGTCGCGCCGTTCCTGCAGGAGTCGGCGGAGTTCAGGACGGACAGGTTCTGGGTCGATCATTTCTGCATGTATTCCTCGCGCGCGACCAAGGCGGGCAGCCGCTATGTCGAGGAGGCGGTCTATCCGCTGACGGGGGCGGGCGCGTAGGCGCAATCTTTTGATCGCACGGGCGTAATCGCCCTGCGGGATGCTTAGAGCTCCGGCCCGGATAGAGGACCGGGGCCGGGGGGCGCGCTCCGCATGGCTTGGGCGAGCCGCTTCAAGGCGGCCCTAGCGCTGGTCAAAGAGAAACGCGGTTCATCCATCGACGCTGCGCGTCACCCCCCCGCAATCGTTTGTCGCCAGCTGGATCACGGAGGTCTTTCACCTCTTGGATCGCCAGGTCCGTCGGCGGAAAGGTCGCCCTGCGCCGTTGAACATCGCGACTGGCCTCCATGGGGCGACACGGGCAATTCTCACAGGGCGGGACGAGGTGGGGATGAGCGGGGCTCAATCCCCATCTGCTTTCGCGCTTGGGCGTTGAGCGCGGCGGGAAAGATGGTTTGGAACCGCGACTGGATTCCGCGCAAATTGCCGGCGCCGCCCTCTCCGACATAGCAGCAGGTGGATTGCACGCCGCGCGGGCGAGACGCAGGGCAATCGCGCGACGCCTGATCGGCGGTCGCGGGTCAGAGAATGTATTTCGACAGGTCCTTGTTGCCGGCCATCGCCTCGACCTTCTCGCGGACATAGGCGCCGGTGATGCGGAAGGCTTCGCCAGGTTTTTCTGAGGCGGAAAAGCTGATTTCATCGAGCACGCGTTCGAGGATGGTGTGGAGGCGGCGGGCGCCGATATTCTCGACCGAGTCGTTCACCTGCACCGCGATGTCCGCGATCGCGTCAATGGCGTCAGGCTCGAAAGCCAGATCGACGCCTTCGGTTTTCATCAGCGCCACATATTGGGTGATGAGGCTGGCTTCCGGTTCGGTGAGAATTCGCTTGAGATCATCACGGCTAAGGGCCTTGAGTTCGACGCGGATCGGCAGCCTGCCCTGCAGTTCGGGCAGCAGATCTGACGGCTTGGCGACATGGAAGGCGCCTGAGGCGATGAAGAGAATGTAGTCGGTCTTCACCGGGCCGTGCTTGGTCGACACCGTCGTGCCTTCGATGAGTGGAAGCAGGTCACGCTGCACGCCTTCACGCGAGACATCCGCGCCGGCGCGCTCGGAGCGCGAGGCGATCTTGTCGATTTCGTCGAGAAAGACGATTCCGTCTTCCTCCGCCACGCGCAGCGCCTCGCGCGTGACGGCGTCATTATCCAGCAGCTTGTCAGATTCTTCCTGCACCAGCGGCTTATAGGCGTCCTTCACCGTGGTGCGCACGCGCTTGGTGCGGCCGCCGAAGGATTTCGACAACAGGTCGCTGAGATTGACCATGCCGATCGATGAGCCGGGCTGGCCGGGAATGTCGAAGCCGCCGAGCGGCGAGGCCGTGTCGGCGACATCGACCTCGATCTCCTTGTCGTCCAGCGTTCCGGCTCTGAGCTTGGCGCGGAAGTTTTCGCGCGTGCCTGGCTGCGCCGTGGCGCCGACCAGCGCGTTGAGCACGCGCTCCTCAGCGGCGGCTTCGGCCTTGGCGAGCACATCCTTGCGGCGGCGTTCGCGCACCATCGCGATGGAAATCTCGACAAGGTCTCGGATGATCTGTTCGACGTCGCGGCCGACATAGCCGACCTCGGTGAATTTGGTCGCCTCGACCTTGAGGAACGGCGCCTTGGCGAGCTTCGCGAGACGCCGCGAGATTTCGGTCTTACCGACGCCGGTGGGGCCAATCATCAGGATGTTCTTGGGCGTCACTTCCTCGCGTAGCGCTTCGGGGAGCTGCTTGCGGCGCCAGCGATTGCGCAAGGCCAGCGCAACGGCGCGCTTGGCCTCGGGCTGACCGACAATGAAGCGGTCGAGTTCGGAGACGATTTCGCGCGGCGTGAATTCGGACATGGATTCCCTGCTGACAGATCAGGCATGAGCTAGGAAGGCGGGAGGCACTTCGCTAGCTCATGCCTGCTCATGTCATCAAGCGCGTTCTTCTTAGGCAGGTTCTGGCGGGAAGATGCGGCCGAAGGTTCCGCTTTGCGGCGCAAGCTTCAGGATGGCTCGGCGCGCCGTGCGCCATCCGCCGCCGAGGAGGACGATAGCGCCGCCGATGATCAGCGCGGTGAGCATCAGCGTGTTGACGCCTCCCCCGCCAAGCTCGTTGACCAGCACCCACAGCGCCGTCGCGAAGGTGACGAGGCCCGAAACGATAAGGGCGCGGCGGTTGAGCGCCAGCGACAGGAGGGCAAAGGCGATCAGCACGATCAGCATGACCGTGGCGTCCGCCATGCTGGCCGGGGCAAAGCCGGAGCCCAGCAGGAGGCCGCGCATGCCGAGGATGATCTGAGGCGCGGCCGCCATGTGCAGCCAGAAGGCGTGATCCGACGAGCGGGTGGAGCGCGTGGGATCCTTCATGTCGAAGCCGATCGCGGCAACCAGCGTTGCGATGCCGATGGCCAGCATGGCAAGGCCGCTGCCGACCTGGCCGATGCCAGCGAACTGGGCGACTGCGGTGTAGAACAGCCCCGCGGTCGCGCCGGCCAGCAGGAACAGCGAGAACGGCAGGCGGAAGCGCCAGAAGATCGCAGCGGCGGCAATCGCAGCGGCGGCGAAGCCGGCATAGCTGATGCTGGTGATGATTTCCCACGGGCCTGCGTCTCGCTCGATCCGCATGGCGGTGGTGATGGGGTCGACGAAGAAGCTGGCGAGGCCTGCGCCAACGATCGCCGAGCCCCAGGCGATGAAGATGGCAAGCGCCATGGATGGCAGGAGAAGCCGCCGCTTGCCGCAAAAATACTCCGCCAGAAGCCACGCGCCGACAACAACGGGGATGGGCCCGAGTATGACCGCGAAGCGGAGACGGTCAGCAAGCGCTGTCGCTTCCGCGAGAGAGTTCGGCTCCGTCATGGTGGAGAAGCCGAGAATGTTGGTGGCGGCGATCGCCGACAGGAAGCCGAGGCCCGTCATCAGCACGAAGATGCCGATGGTGAGGAAGACGTCGTTGAAGTTCGAGAGGAAACGCAGGTTCTCGGGGTCGAGCATGCGATCCGGGTCGTTGCGGGCTTTGAGGAAGGCTTCGAAGCGTTTTGCGCCTTCCTCGCTGATTGCGCCCGCCTCGACGGCTGCGCGTATGTCAGTCTTGTCAAACATCCAGTGTCTCCAGGACGAAGTTGCTGTTTGTGTAGACGCAGACTTCGGCCGCGATCGTCATCGCCTTGCGGGCGATCTTCTCGGCGTCGTCTTCGTACTCATACAGCGCTCGTGCGGCGGACAGCGCGTAGTTGCCCCCTGAACCAATGGCCGCGATCGGATGCTCCGGCTCGAGCACGTCGCCCCTGCCCGTGATGACGAGCAGAGAGGTTGTGTCGCCCACGATGATGAGGGCTTCGAGGTTGCGGAGATATTTGTCAGTGCGCCAGTCTTTCGCGAGTTCGACGGCGGCGCGCTGGAGATTGCCGGGGAAGCGTTCGAGTTTTTGCTCGAGGCGTTCAAAGAGGGTGAAGGCATCGGCGGTCGCTCCGGCGAAGCCTGCGAGAATCTCACCCTTCTCGCCGATGCGCCGGACCTTGCGGGCGTTGCCCTTCATGACGGTGTCGCCCATCGACACCTGCCCATCGCCCATGACGACGAGCTTGCGCCCCTTCTTCACGGCGAGAATGGTGGTGGAATGCCAAGAGGGCTCAGACGACATGCGGGTACTTTCCTGACCAAGTTCACTTTATCTCGTGCGCCTGCGGCCGACAAGCAGATTTATCGTTTTTCGATAATCCGCCACAGCCCTGCTCGCCAAGCATGGACGACGTCGGGCAGGATATATCCTTCTAGCTCAGGAGATCGGAGAGTCATGGCCAGGGTCGGGGGTTCACGGAGCGTAGCGGCGGCGATCGCGGCCGCGCTGGCGCTGTCGGCCTGCGGCGAAGGAAAGCCAGGCGGAGAAGCGGTCATTCTGGACGCCAAGGCGGCGATGCGGGCGGTGTTTCCCGAAGCCGTGAATGGCGAGGTGGCGATCCCGGCGTCGGGTGACAGGCCTGCGCGCATCGAGCGTCCGGTGACAGTGATCGCGGGCGAAGAGCGCCGTGTCTATCTGGTGACGGCGAAGGAGCAGACGGAGGGCTGCCATGCGTGTTCGGCCAGCATCTCGGTCTACTATCTCCAGGAGATAAATGGGGCGCTGAGCCTTTCCGCGCCTTACCGTGATCTCTACCAATCCGGCGGGTGGGGTAAGCCGGGCGAGATCAAGTCACTGACCCTGCCCCGCAATGGCGGCGTGGGCATGACAGACGAGTCCGGCTTCACGGCGCAGGGTTGCACGGCGCTGAACGTCTCAGCCTATCGATTTGATGCGAACGGTCCAAAGCGGATTCTCGACCGCGCCCCGCTTGCCCGGGCGCAGGACGACAGGATCGACGTCAGCGGCAAGATCATCAAGCCGTACACCGCCGACAGCGACTTCACGATCGCCTACAGCGGCAATGACAACAGCGCGCCCATCGACACGACTGTGATGTGGGCGCTCGACGACGGCGTGTTGAAGCAGAGATCGGGCGAGATTCCCGAGGCCGTGGCCGAGGGCTGCTAGGCTGCGAAGCGATCTGCAGGGCGCGGACGATAGGAGCGCACGAAGGCGTCGAACTCGTCGGCGGGGAGCGGCGGGGAGTAGTAATAGCCTTGGCCGATCGTGCAGGCGCGGCGCAGCAGGAAGTCGGCCTGCTCCTTGGTTTCGACGCCCTCGGCGACGGTTTCCTGGCCGAGCGCCTCGGCCATGGCGAGGATCATCTCGACAATCGCGGGCGCATGCGGATCGGTGGAGAGCGCGCGGACGAATTGCTGGTCGATCTTGAACACGTCGAACGGCAGGCGCGTGATCGAAGCGAAGTTCGAATGGCCGGTCCCAAAGTCGTCGATCGCGAGACGCACGCCGCGATTGCGCAACGGCCACATGATGCGCGCAACGCGGTCGGGATCGGCTACAGCGGCAGACTCAGTGATCTCGAGCTCCAGCAGCTTCGGATCAAGGCCTGAATCGTCGAGCGCCTGATCGACCGAGTTGATAAAATCCGGATCGTCGAACTGATGCGGCGAGACGTTGACCGCAACCGAAGAAACGATGCCCTTCGCATTCCACCCGGCGGCGGCGAAGCAGGCGTCGCGCATGACGCTCTTTCCGAGTGTATGGATCAGGCCGAGTTCTTCCGCGATCGGCACGAAGACGCCCGGCGACACGACGGCGCCGTCCGGCCTGCGCCAGCGCGCCAATGCTTCGGCGCCGACAAGCTCGCCGGATTCCAGTTTCACCTTGGGCTGGAAGACGGCGACGAATTCGCCGCGCTCGAGACCTTCCCGCAGCTCTTCTTCCAGTTTCGACTTGGCGCGCGCCTTGGCGAGCAGACCCTTGTCGAAGAAGGCGCGACGCGCACCGGTCTGGCCCTTGGCTTCCTTGAGGGCGACTTCCGCCAGCTTCAACAGGTCAGCGCCGGTGGCGGCGTCTTCCGGGGCGCGGGCGGCGCCGAAGGAGGCGGTGATCCGCACCTGCTCCTCTTCCAGCATCATGCTCTCGGAAATCGCTTTTTCGGCGGCCATCAGGAATTCGGTAATAGCTGACTGTTCCACGGACGGGAGAATGATCCCGAACTGATCGGCCCCGATGCGCCCCAAGAAAAATCCGCTGGTCTGTAGGCGTGATGCACAAGCGCGCAGCCGTTCGGCCACGGCGGCGAGCGCCATGTCGGCGACACGCGGACCGAAGGTGACGTTGACCTGTCTGAAGCGGTCGAGGTCGCAGATCACCAGATGGAAGGGCGCTCCTGCGGCAGCCGTCGCATCAAGCTTCGAGACAAAGCGCAGACGGTTTGGCAGGCGGGTGACGGGATCGGTGTACGCCATCGTCAACGCACGGCGCATGGCGGCTTCCGAGCGGTCGTGTACCTCGTCTATGGCTGCAAGCAGCGGCTTCAGCAATCTGTCGTCAGAGGAATCGGCGAGCTTCGACTTGTCCTTCGCATCGCGCTTGCGGATGCCGCGCTCGAGATCAGTGACAGGTTTGAGCGCCCGGCTGGCGATCGGGACAAGAAATGGCGCGAGAACGGCAAGCGCGACAACAAGCACCATCGCATTGAGCAGCACGATGCCGAGCCAGATCTGCAGCGCCGGTCGCGGCTCGAACGAGAAGACCGCATATCCCAGCGTTCCTGTCGCTCCCTCAAGAACGCGAGCGGCAAAGACCCGCCCATCCCCATCGAGAACGGCTTCGCGATCGGCCGCCAAATCCTGCAATGATTTAACCGGAGGCAGCGCGCTGGTCGCGCCGTCTCTCGCGATGAGCTTCCAGTCGGCGTCGAAAACGGCCGACTGCCCTCCGGGGAGGCCATCGGTGAGCGCGTCGACCAAAGCAGGAACCTCGGACCAGCGGCCCGCCCGGGCGTGCAGCGCGCTGACATCGGCAAGCAAGTTCACGCCGCTGGTCACGGCGATGACCTGCTGGCGCCTGACCTCGCCCTGCGCCAGGATCGGCGTGGCGATCCATTGGGCCAAGGTGGCCACGAGCGCAGCGCAGATTGCGATCAAGGTGACGCGGCCAGCCAGGCCAAGCCGGCGCTTGGCTGGGCGCTTCTCTTTGCGCTCCCTGGGGCGTTTGGCCGACTTATCGGGCATTTCGCTGCTGTCTGATCCGGATTCCGGTGGCATTCGTGCGTGTCGCAGCCTAAATGCTCCCGCATTCAGGATTCCTCGACCGTTCATGTGCAAAACTAGGTTCTGGAAGCGAACGCTCAGTTAATGCCGGAGGCCCGCCCATGGCGGACAAAGCACGCAAAGCCGAAGTGGTCCGTGAGACCAAGGAGACCTCGATCAAGGTTTCCCTGGACGTGGATGGCTCTGGAAAGTCGAAGATTTCCACGGGCGTGGGCTTCTTCGACCACATGCTGGAAAGCTTCGCCAAGCACTCCGCCATGGACATTAACGTGGAGGCCAAGGGCGACCTCCATATCGACCAGCACCACACGATGGAAGATGTGGGCATCGTGCTGGGCCAGGCTTTCAAGGAAGCCGTTGGCGGCTATTCAGGCGTGATCCGCTTCGGTCACGCTTATGTGCCGATGGACGAGACCCTGGTTCGCGCCTCGGTTGACCTGTGCAACCGGCCCTACCTGATCTGGAAGGTCGGCTTCACCCGGGACAAGGTTGGCGTTGTCGACACCGAGCTGTTCAAGGAATTCTTCCACGCCTTCGCGATGAATGCGGGCGTGTGCCTGCACCTTGAGCTGCTTTACGGAGAGAACTCGCACCACATCGCGGAAGCGAGCTTCAAATCACTGGCGCGGGCGCTGCGCACGGCGGCCATGGTCGACGACCGGCTCAAGGGCAAAGTCGCGAGCACGAAGGGCTCGCTGTAGCCAGTCAACCTAACCTTTGATCGTTCGCGCAGCTGGAACGACCAGTGTGCGCACGCGCATTTGCAGATGCGCGTGATCGCTTCCTGGAATGGTTCTAAATCCCTCGATGCCGCGCGCAGCATCGAGGGAGCCTTAATGGCCACGACAGGGGGGCGCCCTCCCCGAAGGATTTTGCATGTGATGGCGGCGCCGCTGACGAGGCGCCTCAACACGTTGCCGGACGCGGCCCGCATGATCCGAAGGGTCATCTGAAGACCACTCAGGGCATCCGCGTTTCCGACAGCCAGAACCAGCGGAACCCTGGCCAATACGGCGCTGTGCTGCTGGAAGATTTGTCCTGCGCGAGAAGATCCTTGACGTCGATCACGAGCGCATCGTCCACACGCGTGGCTCTGCGGCGCACGGCAATTTCGAACTCTACAAATCCCAGGCGGCGCTCACCAAGCTTTATCTCTTTCAGCGCGCTGACGAGCGGACGCCGGCATTTGTCCGCCTTTCAACGGTCGCCGGCGGCGCCGGTTCGGTCGACACGCCGTGCGATGTGCGGCTTTGCCGTGCAATTCTGCACGAGGGAGGGCAATTGAGATCTCGTCGGCGACAACATCCCGCTTTTGGCCATCCAAAGGCTATCGCCGCCACGGAGGGGGCGAAGGCGCCGCTGGACAAGGCGGGTGTCGAAAAAGACAAGGCGTCACCGGCCTTGGCCCTGACTTCATCAAGGCGGCTGGCATGCGTTTCCGGGATCGCGAGCCGAAAGTGAGAATGCTGTCCCTGGACGGCTTTTCGGAACCATGTTGGTCATGACATGCAGGCCGGGGCGCGCTATTTCCTTGCCTCATGACCCGCCTTGCAATCATCGACTATGGCTCGGGCAATGTCCGATCGGTTCAGCGCGCGCTTGAAGCGGCCGCGAACCATTTCGAGATTCCCCTCACCGTCACACTGACAGACGATCCGGATCGGATCCGGCAGGCGGACCGCATCGTTCTGCCGGGCGTCGGCCACTTTGCCGATTGCGCCGCCGGGCTGGCCAGCCGCACGGGGGTGACTGAAGCCCTGAACGAAGCCGTATTCCGCAGCCGGCGCCCGTTCCTGGGCGTTTGCGTTGGCATGCAGCTGATGGCGGATGTCGGCCGCGAGGATGTCGAGACGCGCGGGCTGGGATGGATTCCCGGCGCGGTCGAACGTATCCGGCCGAAGGACGCCGCGGGCGCGGACCTGCCCGTGCCGCACATGGGCTGGAATGTGCTGACGGACCTGAAATCCCACCCCGTGCTCAACGGGCTGAAGCAGGACCCGCACGTCTATTTCGTGCACTCCTACGCGTTGACGGCGGAGCATCGCGATCACGTTGCGGCGCGTTGCGACTATGGCGGGAAATTCGTGGCGGCGGTCGCACGCGACAACCTGTTTGGCACGCAATTCCACCCCGAAAAGAGCCAGCAGGCAGGCCAGACCATTCTCGCCAACTTCCTGCGCTGGAAGCCCTGATCGTTGACAAGGCGCGCTTTCGGCCCTCCAACGGCGCGTCTCGAAGCGCCCTTAAGACGGGAAGAAAATGAAGCTCTATCCTGCAATTGACCTCAAGGATGGCGTTTGCGTCCGTCTGCTCCGCGGCGAGATGATGACCGCGACATCCTTCAACGACGATCCGGCCGACCAGGCGCTGCGCTTTTCAGCCATGGGCTTCGAGGCGCTGCACGTCGTCGATCTCAACGGCGCGTTCGAGGGGCATTCGGTGAACCACAACGCGGTCGCCTCGATTCTCGATGTGATGATGGGCGCGTCGGTTCAGCTGGGCGGCGGGATACGCGACATGGATGGAATCGAGCGGTGGCTCGACGCCGGCGTGTCGCGGGTAATCCTTGGTACGGCGGCGGTGCGCGACCCGGCGCTGGTGAAAAACGCAGCGCGCCTCTTTCCAGGACACGTCGCGGTCGGCATCGATGCGCGCGAAGGCCGGGTGGCCGTGCAAGGCTGGGCCGAGACGACCGAGATGCGGGCCGTCGAACTCGCCAAGGCGTTCGAGGGTTGCGGAGTTGGAGCGATCATCGTGACCGACATCTCGCGCGACGGACTGAAGACGGGCGTCAATATCGACCTGACAGGCGAGTTGGCGGATGCCGTGTCGATCCCGATCATCGCATCGGGCGGCGTGCGCGACATTGCCGACCTCCGGGCGCTGAAGGCGCGGCCCGGAAACCCGATCGAGGGCGCGATCCTTGGCCGCGCACTTTATGACGGAGACATCGATCCGACCGAGGCGCTGCTGGCGGTGAGATAAGTATCCTGCAACTATAACCCGGTGCGTGATCGGCTTCTGACATGGGCGGCGTGGGTTGCGGCGACAGTCGCCGCCATGATTACGGCGTTTGGCCTTGCAGATCGTGCTGGTCTCGAAGGGACTGCGGGCTGGGTTTTCGATCTCGCATCGCATTGGCCGAAGCAGCTCTTTCTTCTGGCGTTCGGGGCCGCTCTTCTGGCTGGCTTTGTGAAAGCATGGCGGGCGGCTGGGTTTGCGAGCGCAATCGCAGCGCTCAATGCGACCCTGGTTCTCGGCGTCGGGGGTTTTGCCTTGCCGGCAAAATCGCCAGCGGACGCCGTCCTCATCAAAGTGGTCAGCGCGAATATCCATCGGTCGTGGCAGGCGCTGACGGCGATCGTGCGCATGGCCGACGAATACGACGCCGATGTCGTCTCGCTCTATGAAGCGCCGGAAGACCTCACCGACCAAAAGCTGTCGGAGCTGTTCCCTGACATGCCTGTGATGGCGATGCCGAGCCGGACACCGATGGGCCGGCGGCTTGTGAAAAGGTCATTGCTCGTTGCGCGGGCCGGCGGCGCCGATCAGATCGACGCGACGCCTTTCGAATACACGAACAGCGTAATCATTCGCTTTCCGCTGCCGGCTGGCGGCGCGCAGGTGCAGATCATTGCGGCTCACCCGCCCTCGCCCGGCATGCCCAACCAGATGTTTGACCGGAACCAGCAGTTGGTGCGCCTTGCTGATGGACTGGTCGCGGACAAGCCATTCGTCGTCATGGGCGATTTCAACACGACGCCGTGGGGACGGATATTCGGCGCGGTTCCCGGCACGCGCGCGGGCGATCCGCGATTTGAGGGAAGCTTTCCGGCGGTCATGGGGCCGCTGGGCTTGCCCATAGATCACATAAAGTTCGGCGGCGGCCTGACGCTTGTCGACTATCGCATAGGACCCGACATTGGATCGGATCACCGACCGCTGTTTGCGACCTTCGCATTGCCCTCGCGCTGAGGCGCGATTATAGAAGCACGTCAACCGTCCTCGCGATTATCGCGCTGACCCGAAGCCAGGAAAGGAGACCCCGATGCATCACGCTCATTGCGCGACCGCTCGTCTTCAATCCCAAGCTTCAGGTTCACATGGACATTTCGAAATGGCTCGCGCGCGTCGCCGGCCTTGCTGACCGAATGCGCCGCAAGGCGGATCGGGCCTCAGACCCACATCTAGACCGCCGGAGGGCGCAGCGCTCATTGAGCGCCAAACTGCCGGCATACCTGCGACGGGATATCGGCGCAGATGATGGATGATGTCGTCTGATGGGCCGTCCACTTGCCTTCCCGGCTTGTCCGGGCGACAGACAGGCATGTTGAAGGTTCGGGTCATTCCCTGTCTCGACGTGAAGGACGGGCGCACCGTGAAGGGCGTCAACTTCGTCGATCTGCGCGATGCGGGCGATCCCGTCGCGCTGGCGCGGGCGTATGACGCGCAGGGCGCCGATGAGCTCACCTTCCTCGACATCACCGCGAGCCATGAAAAGCGCGGCGCGATGATCGACGTGGTCGAGCGAACGGCCGACGCCTGCTTCATGCCGCTGACCGTCGGCGGCGGCGTGCGGTCGCCGGACGATATGGTGGCGATGCTGAAGGCGGGGGCGGACAAAGTCGCGATCAACACCGCGGCCGTTCTGGACCCGACCATATTGCGGGCGTGTGCGCGCAAGGTTGGCTCGCAGGCCGTTGTAATGGCGCTGGACGTCCGCCGGGCAGGCGACGGCTGGGGCGTATTTACCCATGGCGGGCGCAACAGCACGGGGCTGGATGCGGTGCAGTTCGCCAAGCGGGCGGCGGAACTGGGCGCGGGCGAAATCCTGCTGACGTCGATGGACCGGGACGGGACCAAGGACGGGTATGACATCGAGCTGCTGCGCGCGATCCGCGATGTCGTGCGCGTGCCGATCGTCGCTTCGGGTGGCGCGGGCAATGTGCAGCACATGGCTGACGCTGTGATCAAGGGTGGTGCGGATGCGGTTCTCGCCGCATCGATCTTCCACTTCGGCGAAGCGAGCGTGGCCGACGCCAAGCGCGCGCTGGCCGACGCCGGCGCCCCGGTGCGCATGACCGAGGACGCGTAAGGAGGCGCATGATGCAGCATGATCCTTTAGGCTCGTCGGCATTCCTGAGCGAGGTTCTGGCCGAACTTGCCAAGACGATCGATGCGCGCGCGGGCGGCGATCCGGAATCATCGTGGACGGCCAAGTTGCTGATGGGCGGGCCTGCGCTCACCGCGAAAAAGCTTGGCGAGGAAGGCGTGGAAGCGGCGCTGGCCATTGCATCGCAGGATGACAAGGCGGTTGCTGGCGAAGCGGCGGACCTGGTCTATCACCTGCTCGTGGCGCTGCGGTCGCGCGGCGTGCCGTTGGATGCCGTCGCGAAGGCGCTTGAGGCGCGGCAAGGCAAATCGGGCCTTGCCGAGAAGGCTTCGCGCTAACCCTCAGCGTTTCGATCTCAGGAACAGATAGACCGCGCCTGAACCGCCGTGTTTGGGGTGCGCGGTCGCGTAGCCGGCAATGAAGGGGCGCAGGTCGGGATCGGCGATCCAGTCGAACAGGCGCGAACGTAGGACCCCTGCGCCGAGACGTCCCTTGCCCGTGATGACCAGCACACAGCGCGCGCCGAGCCTGGCCTGGCGGAGGATGAAGTCCACGACTTCGCGGTGGGCCGTGTCCTGCGTGTGGCCGTGTAGGTCGATGCGAGCGTCGATCTCGTTCTGACCCCGGCGGATGCGGCGCTGGCCAGAGAGATCGTCGGGCGGACTAACGCGGCCTGGCTTTGCCGACGCCGCTTGTCGCCCTGCCCCGGCGGTCGGGGGCTTTGACGCGGCAGGAGCAGCCGGAGCGGCCGCCTCGGCTTCCTCCTCGATCACACGGCCTGACGTCGGTCGCACAGTGCGCGCAACGCGCGACCAAAGCCTGCGTTCATCGGGGGTAAGGCGGCGCGTCATGGATGCGGGCTAGCGGGCGGATCAGCTCGCCGTGGCGACTTCGTCGAGCAGCCAGTTGGGATCCTGGCTGTTAAGCGCGCGCTTGAACGTCCAGATTTCCTTAGCCTGGCGGAGATTGTCGCCATCGCTGAGTTCGCTTTCGAACGAAACCTCAACACGGGCCATCATTTTTGCATCGACGGAGGCGTCAGCAATGCGAGCCTGACGCAGACGCAAGAGGCGCATCGGCTCGGTCTTGGCGGCTTCGCGTTCGGCAATGGCGGCGCTGTAGACCTCCATCACATCATCATCGACCAGCTGTTTCAGGGCGTCGCGGTCGCCATCGGCGAAGGCGCCGACAATGAGCTCATAGGCGCGGCGGGCGCCCTTGATGAAATCGTCCGGCGCGAAATTGGCGTCCTTGGCCGCGATGGCTTCGAGCCCGGCGGCGGCCGGACCGGTGAAGGCGGCGCGGATTTTGGGGCGGTCTTCATCCTCCACTACCGCGCCATCCTCGCGTTCGGGCGCCCGGGCGGGGGCTTCCCGATAGCGACGCGCAGGCGGTTCAGCCCCGGTCTTCTGCCCGAGGACCGCGTAAAGGCGCGAAATCACGAAAACCGCGATCGCCGCAAGGATGATAAGATCAATATTCAAGACAACCTGCAGGCATTTCGTAGGGAAACGGCACAGGCCGATGCCCCTGTCTGATCAATATAGACACAAAAGTCTCCGAGTCAGCCCGTTGTTGCGGGCGTCGCGGTAGCGTGATAGCCGCGCTCGCTTCCGGATATGCCAATTTTGGACCTGAAATTCCCATGACTGACGCGCCCGCCCAGGATCCGAACCAACCCGCACCGGCCGCCGGACCACCGCTGATCCGGGTTCTGGCCCAGTATATTAAGGATCTTTCGTTCGAGAATCCGGGCCTGTTCAGCGGCCAACAGGGCGCCAACGCCCCCGAGATCGAGCTGGGCATCGACGTGAAAGTCGAGCCGGGCCCGCCGGCGGAACATATATTTTCAGTCGAGCTGCGTCTTTCGGCCCGCGCCAAGCGCCAGGACACGATCGTGTTCATCTGCGAGCTGGTCTACGCCGGCGTGGTCCAGCTGCTGGACGCCGGGCGTGAAGACGTCGAGCCGATGCTGTTGATCGAATGCCCGCGGCTCCTGTTTCCGTTCGCCCGCCGGATCATTGCGGATGTGACACGGGAAGGCGGACATCCCCCGCTGATGATCGATCCGATCGATTTCGTCGGCCTGTATCGCCAGCAGCGCCAGCGCGCCGAAGCACAGCAGCAGCAACCCGCCGCCAGCTAGGCGTATTTCTTCCAGATCGCCGCCTCGCCCATCGCCCCGATGAATGCATCGTGGGCGGCGCGTTCTTCCGGCGTGATGCTGGACGTGAGCGGCGCCGGGCGTTGACGGCGCGGCGTTAGCGCGGCCTGGGCCAGTGCGTTTGCGCTGGCCGCGCTGGCGAAGTCGAACGCGCGTTCGCGGCCGCCGCGCAATTCAAGATAAGCCATCGCCAGAAGCTGGGCATCCAGCAGCGCGCCGTGAAGCACGCGATCTTGGATGGAGATGTTGAAGCGCTTGCACACCGCGTCGAGCGAGGCCGGCGAGCCTGGTCGGTGCTCGCGCGCCAGCACCAGCGTGTCGATGAACCGTTCCTTCGGCAGGTGCGGCCGGCCGAGCAGTTCGAGTTCGTAATTCAGGAAGCCGCGGTCGAATTCTGCATTGTGGGCGACGATCGGGTCTTCGCCCAGGAAGGCCATCAGCGCATCCACCACGTCGGGGTGCTCGAACCGTTTCTTATCGCGCAACGTGTCATTGGTGATGCCGGTTATGCGCACCGTGGCCTCGGAGACCGGCCGGCCGGGATTGATGTAGATCTGGAACTCGCGGCCTGTCGGCAGGTAGTTGCGCAGCTCGATACAGCCGACCTCTACGATGCGGTCGCCCGATCTTGGATCGAGGCCGGTGGTTTCTGTATCGAAGACGACTTCCCGCATGCTTCGTCCTGTTCCGTTGCGGCCCGGATGCGCGTGCGCAGCGCTTCGATGATCTCGTCGATCTGCGCCTCGGCATAGGGAAAGCCAAAGCCCGTGTTGATGACGAAATCCGCGCGCGCCCGCTTTATCGAATCGGGCGTCTGACGCGCCAATATCGCCTCGAACTCGCCCTCCGTCATCCCGCCGCGGCTTAACACGCGCTGCCTTTGCACATCAGGAGGCGCTGTAACCACAGCTATTACGTCTGCCCGCTCGTCCCCGCCGGTCTCGAACAGCAACGGAATGTCCAGCACCACAATATCATGCCCGGCCGCCTCCGCCTTTGCCAGGAAGGCGCGCTGCGCGCCGGCGACGATCGGGTGCACGATGGATTCGAGCTTCTTCATCAGCTCAGAACTCTTCGCGACTTTCTGGCGGAGCTTGGTGCGGTCAATCCCGCCGTCGGCGCCGATGACGCCGGAGAACGCCCATTCGATCGGCGCAACGGCCTCCCCGCCCGGGGCATAGGCCGCATGCACGGCGGCGTCCGCGTCATAGACGGGTATCCCGCGCGCCGCGAACATGGCCGCCGTCGCCGACTTGCCCATGCCGATGGAGCCTGTGAGTGCGAGCCTGATCATGCGCGAGCCGCCACCGCCTCCCGGCAAGCCTTGAGAGCCCCCGCCTCGTCCGGGGAGATCCCGAACCAGATGCGGAAAGCGGCCGCAGCCTGCCCCACTAACATGGGTAAGCCATCGTGCGGCGTCCAGCCGGAAGTCGCAGCCGTTTCGAGCGTTTGTGCAGAAGCCTTTCCGTACGAGAGATCGAGAAATGGCCTTCCCTTGCCCGGCGGCAGGGCCGGCAGGCTGCCGCCAGCGTGGCCTAGACTGGCGGAATTGACGACGATGTCGGCTGTTTCAGCAAAGGGGGCGAGCTGGCTCAGATCTCCGGTTTCCGCGCCTGGCGCGAGGTCAGCCGCGAGCATTTTCGCATTGGCAAGCGACCGGTTGACGATAGCGAGACGCGCGCCTGACGCGGCGAGACTTGCGACCGCCGCGCGCGCAGCGCCGCCAGCGCCGATCATCACGACGCGCAAATGGGTACGATGACCATCGAGAGCCGCAACAAGCGCATCGGAAAATCCGGCCACATCTGTATTGTATGCGGTCCATGCGCCATCGGCGAGCGCCAGCGTGTTGGCGGCGCCGATTGCGCGCGCCTCAGGCGTTGAGGCCGATGCTGCTTCGAGCGCGGCGATCTTGTGCGGCAGCGTGACGTTTAGCCCGGAATATTCACACGCCAGTGCGCGTATATCCGCCGCGGCATTGGTCGATTGCAGGTGAAGCGCGCAATAGTGCGCATCGAGACCGGCCTCGGCGATCCAGCGATTGTGGATCAGCGGCGACAGCGAGTGCGACACCGGATCGCCAACGACAGCGAACAGCTTCCTGCTCATGCCGGGATCGTCCCGCGATCGCGCAGCCATTGCAGCAGCGGTAGCAGCGGCATCCCGAGAATGGAGAAATAATCGCCTTCGATGCGATCGAAGAGCAGCGCCCCCCTGGCCTCGACGTGATAGCAGCCAACGCCTTCGAAGGCCGCGTCGCCAATGTCGTCGAGATAGGCTTCGAGGAAAACATCCGAGAAATTGCGCATGCGCAAGCGCGGCTGCGAGAGATGCCGCCACACAGGCGCGCCTTCGACACAGGCGACGATTGCCGACTGGAGAATATGCGTCTTGCCGCGCAGGCGTTTGAGAACATCGCGCGCATCTTCGCGCGTCGAGACCTTGTCGAAGCCTACGCCATCGAGATCGAGCATCTGATCGCAACCGAGCACGACGCCGGCATGCGAAATCGAAACCTTCAGCGCCTTGGTTTCAGCAAGCAAATCTGCCTGTTTTGCAACACTTGCGCCTTCGGCCCGAAGTGCATCCTTCAGCGCATCCTCATCAACACCTGAGCCGATCTGTTCGAATTGCAGGCCAACGGCGTTCAGCACGGCGGCGCGTGATTTGCTTTTGGAAGCAAGGATCAGGCGGTGGCTGCGGTCATCGGGATGGGGCGCCATGATCAGCGCCCGTGTTCCTGGATGATGTTGAGGATCGCCGCGGCCGTTTCCTCAACCGAACGGCGGCTGACATCAATGGTCGGCCATTTCATGCGCATATAGAGGCGATTGGCTTCGGTCACTTCCTGCCGCACCGTTTCCTCATCTGCGTAGGACGTGTCCGGCGTCTCGTTGAGCGACAGCAGGCGATGGCGGCGGATTTGCACGAGCCGGTCAGGCGAAATCTTCAATCCGACGACGAGCGGCGCGTCGGGGCCTGTGAGAATTTCGGGAATCTCGACGCCGGGCACGAGCGGCACGTTTCCCGCTTTGACGCCACGGTTGCCGAGATAGACACATGTCGGCGTCTTCGACGTGCGCGACACGCCGACAAGAACAACGTCGGCTTCGCGCAGGCGGTCGGTCTGCTGGCCATCGTCGTGTTGCAGCGCAAAGTTGATCGTCTCGATCCGCGCGAAATATTCCGCATCCAGGTGATACTGGCCTGCGACCTTGTGCGCGGACTGGAGCCCGAGATAGCGCGACAGCATGTTCACAGCCGCATCGATCACGGGAAGCGTCGGCGAGCCGAGTTCTCGGCAACGTTCTTCAAGCTTGGCGCGAAGCCCCTCATCCGCGACCGTGTAGAGCACGACGCCAGGCGCGTTCTCGATTTCCTTGAGCACGCGCTCCAGCTGTTTGGGGCTCCGGACCAGGTAATAATTGTGTTCGAGGGGGGCGATGTTGTCGAACTGGGCGCACGCCGCGCGCATCACCGCATTGAGGGTTTCGCCGGTCGAATCCGAGACGAGGTGCACGTTGAAATAGGTCTCGAGCGTCATTCCGGGGCTTTGTACTATCCGTGCGAGTTTTGAACCTGTTTATCCCATACCGCTGGGAGTGGTTTGTGGACAAGCTTGAGCGGCGAAAGCCCACACGACTCGCTCACACGGTGAGTCACAGGTGGAGAGCCTGAAGAAGACTCATGATTTTGGCGCCCATGAGTCAGCGTCGGGGGACTCGACTCTCGTTAAGACGTTGTTAACGAAGGTCTTAACGAGAGGTTAAGGTGCGCCGCCCTGTCGGAACGTAGCGGGATTCTCGGTGAGGCGTTGTGTGTATGGGTTGGGGACAGCGCGTTGCGCGCACTTATGAACCGACTAAACACCACCAAAGAATCTAAGATTCAGATTCAATATAAGAGAAGAGTCCTTCTTCTCTCCTCCGCCAGGTGATGCTTGACCGACAGAAGATTGCTTAGAGTGCTCAACGGTGAACGGGTGGATCCTGTTCCTGTATGGATGATGCGTCAGGCGGGACGTCATCTTCCCGAATATCGGGAGGTGAGAGCGAAGGCGCGTGACTTCCTCGATTTTTGCTATTCCCCTTCCCTTGCCGCTGAAGCGACACTGCAGCCTGTTCGCCGCTACGGAATGGACGGGGCGATCCTCTTTGCCGATATCCTTCTCATCCTTGACGCGATGGGGCGAAATGTTCGCTTCCTCGAAGGTGAAGGCCCACGCGTTGATCCGGCGACGAAGGCGTCCGAGCTTGCACAGGTTCCGATCGAGAAAATCCTCGCGCGCCTTGCCCCTGTTGGCGAGACCGTTGAACGCGTTCGCGCGAGCCTGGATGATTCGACGACGCTAATCGGCTTTGCCGGATCGCCTTGGACAGTCGGCGTTTATGCGATCGAGGGGCGCGGCGGCACCGACAAGGCCGATTCGCGCAAGTTCGGTTACAGCCATCCTGAAGAACTGGACGGCATGCTCGAGCAACTTGTCGAGGCAAGCGCGCACTATTTGCTTATGCAGGCAAACGCCGGCGCGGATGCGTTGATGCTATTTGAAAGCTGGGCGGAAGGTCTGCCCGAAGATGCTTTTGAGCGCTGGGTGATCGGACCGACGGCCAGGCTCGTACAACGGGTGCGCGCGCTGGGTGTGAAACAGCCGATCATCGGTTTTCCGCGCGGCGCTGGCGGGCTGGTGCTGGATTATGCGGAGCGGACGGGCGTGAACGCGGTCGGACTTGATACGGCCATTCCGTTGAAGCGCATTGCAGCGTCCTTGCCCAAGGGCATGCCTGTGCAGGGAAATCTTGATCCAATGCGGCTGATTGCCGGCGGGCCTGCGATGGAAGCACGCGTGCGTGAGATCATCACCGCGCTGAAGGGCCGGCCGCATATCTTCAATCTCGGCCACGGCGTCACGCCGGAAACACCGATCCCGCATGTGGAATCGGTGCTTCGGACGATCCGGAGCATGACGTGACGTCTGAAAAAATCGCCGTCGTGCTGTTCAATCTCGGTGGGCCTGACGGGCCTGACGACGTGCAGCCCTTCCTGAAAAATCTTTTCAGCGATCCAGCGATCATTCGCTCTCCGCTGCCTGTCCGCTTTTTCGTGTCGCGTCTGATCTCGAAGACGCGCGCTCCGTCGGCACGCGAAAATTACGCGCGAATGGGTGGCGGCTCTCCCCTGTTGCCTGAAACGAAGAAACAGGCGGCGGCGCTCGAGGCCGAACTTGTGAAACGTGGGCGAAATTCCAAGAGCTTCATCGCCATGCGCTATTGGAAACCATATGCCGCTGAAGCCGTGAGCGAAGTTCTCGCCTGGGGCGCGACGAAGGTCGTTCTGCTGCCGCTTTATCCACAGTTCTCCACGACGACGAGCGCATCATCGTTCAAATCGTGGAAGGAAGCTGGCGGTCCTGCAGGCGCCGCCGTGTGTTGCTATCCTGATGTGCCGAGATTCGTTGAAGCACACGCGCGCAAGCTGATCGAAGCGTGGGAAGCAGCGGGCAAGCCGTCTAATGTGCGTTGCCTTCTGTCGGCGCACGGTCTTCCCGAGATCGTCGTGAAATCCGGCGACCCGTATCAATGGCAGGTCGAGCGAACCGTCGCGGCGTTGAGGCCTCTGCTGCCATCTGAATGGGAAATCGAGATCTGCTATCAGTCGCGCGTTGGCCCGCTGAAGTGGATAGGTCCGCCGACAGATGCGTCGATCGAAAAGGCGGCGATTGATGGCAAGGCGATCCTGCTGTCGCCGATCGCCTTCGTTTCCGAACACATCGAAACGCTGGTCGAACTCGACATCGAGTACAGGCATCTCGCCGACAAGCATGGCGTGAAACACTACATCCGCGCCCCCGCCCTTGGCGTTGATGAAGGCTTCATCGGCACGCTCGCCGACCTGGTCGAGGAGACACTCGCCGATCCCGACAAGTCGATCCGCTCGTCCTGCGGCGGCCGCATCTGTCCGGCCAACTGGCGCGACTGTCCGAACCGCCGCGCCTCGGTTACCAAAGCCGCCTGAGGAGACGCTGAATGTACGAATGGTTTCGCGCCATCCACATCATTGCGGTCATCGCCTGGATGGCGGGGCTGCTGATCTATCCGCGCCTGCTGGTTTATCGGCTCGAGGCGCTGGGCGACGAACGTTTCGAGACCGCAATGGACAAGGCCGCCGCTTCGACCAGCAAGATCATCCTCAACCCGACAATGGGTCTCGTCTGGTTGATGGGTCTCGCACTGATCGGCAGTAACTGGCAGTTTTATTTCACGCAGGCTTGGTTCTGGGGAAAAATCGTGCTGGTTCTGGGATTGTCGGGCTTCCACGGCTATCTGATCGGTCTCGGCCGGAAAATCTCGTCCGGGGAGCGTCCGATCGAGCCAAGAAAGCTCCGCATGCTCAACGAAATCCCCATGGTCATCGCGATATTGGCCGTCATCCTGGTGGTCGTTCAGCCCTTCGCCTGACGCGGTTACGGCCGTTTTTGCTTGACCGTTCAGCGTTTTGGGCCCTAAACCCAAACGTCGGCCGTCCGGTCGGCGTCCCAACTTCCCTTCCCATTTTTCCCAAAGACGTGTGCGCCTCGCGCCAGCTCCCAGGGCAAAACCACAACCGAAATGTACCTAGCCAATGACTGAAGACGTCACAGAAGTGCAGGAGCACGAGCATGAGCGCGTGTTCCTCAACGACCTGAAAAAGAAAACACCGGCCGAACTGCTGGCCATGGCCGAAGAGCTCGAGGTCGAAGGCGCCTCGCTCCTGTCCAAGCAGGAATTGATGTTCGGCGTGCTCAAGGAGCTGGCCGAACGCGAAGTCGAGATCATAGGCCTAGGCGTGATCGAGGTTCTGCCCGACGGGTTCGGGTTCATGCGTTCGCCGCAGTCGAACTACCTGGCCGGCCCGGACGACATCTACGTCTCGCCCCAGCAGATCCGCAAAATGGGTCTGCGCACAGGCGATACCGTCGAAGGCACGATCCGCGGCCCGCGCGATGGCGAGCGCTACTTCGCCCTTGTCCGTGTCTCGACCGTCAACTTCGAAGACCCCGAACGCGCCCGCCACAAGGTGCCGTTCGACAACCTCACGCCGCTCTACCCGGACGAGCGGCTCCACATGGAGCCCAAGGATCCGACCAAGAAGGATCGTTCGGGTCGCGTGATAGATATCGTCGCGCCGATCGGCAAAGGCCAGCGCGCGCTGATCGTCGCGCCGCCCCGCACGGGTAAGACCGTGCTGCTGCAGAACATTGCGCAGTCGGTCGCTGAAAATCATCCCGAGTGCTATCTGATCGTGCTTCTCATCGACGAGCGTCCCGAGGAAGTCACCGACATGCAGCGCTCCGTCAAAGGCGAGGTCATCTCATCGACGTTCGACGAACCGGCGACGCGCCACGTCGCTGTCGCCGAGATGGTGATCGAGAAAGCCAAGCGTCTGGCCGAGCATGGCCGCGATGTCGTGATCCTGCTCGATTCGATCACCCGCCTCGGCCGCGCCTACAACACCGTTGTCCCCTCCTCCGGCAAAGTTCTGACCGGCGGCGTTGACGCAAACGCCCTGCAGAAGCCGAAGCGCTTCTTCGGCGCTGCGCGCAACCTGGAAGAAGGCGGTTCGCTGACCATCATCGCAACGGCCCTGATCGAAACGGGCTCGCGCATGGACGAAGTCATCTTCGAGGAATTCAAAGGTACGGGTAACTCCGAGATCATCCTCGATCGCAAAGTATCTGACAAACGCGTCTTCCCAGCCATCGACATTCTCAAGTCCGGCACACGGAAAGAGGAACTGCTCACCGATCCGAAGGAGCTGCAGAAGATCTACATCCTGCGCCGCATCCTCAATCCGATGGGCGCCCAGGATGCGATCGAATTCCTGCTCGACAAGATCAAGCAGACCAAGACGAACAGCGAGTTCTTCCAGGCGATGAACAATTAGGGCTGATCGCCGCCCTCTTCGCTGATCTCCAAATTGAAAACCCCGCCCTCTTATCGAGGGCGGGGTTTTGTTGTCTCAGGTCATTCCATCATCATCTCGGGCGTCTGCGCGGTCTCCTCGCGCCGCCACACGATGCGTGGCCTGTGTCCCGGCTCCGTCGGTGGAGCTTTTCTCGGGGCCGGCGGTTCCGCTTCCGCCACGCCCAGTCTTTCCCGCAACTCGCTGATCGTCACTGCTCGCCCGTTACGCATTCCAGAACTCCCGTTATCCGGCCGCCAAACCGGGTTGTACGCCTGTTCGTCGTTCAAGTGGTCGCTGATCCTTTCTGTTTCGCCCGCTGTCCTTTTCTTCCGCCCACGGAGCAAGTTTCGTCCGACGAGGTTTCCATGATCTCAACAGCGCGCGTCCGATGCGCGTTCACCCGAAAAAACTTCGCGGACATCTTTCGTGCGCCGCAAGCGCGATCGAAACCTTGCGTGAAGACTTTTGCGGTTGCAGTTGGGCGGAGCAGATCCATCGAATGCCCCTCAGCTCATCGCCACGACATACGCGCATGCCGCAAGCACAAGGGCCACGGGCGTCATCGTGAAACGTTCTGGCTTCGAGCGGGAGAGCGCATTCATCACGACCCCCAGTGACAGAAATCCTGCGACTAGCCACGCGCCGTAGACAAGAAGCGACACGAGACTGACGACGCGCAACGGAGCGGGCAGTCTTTCATGCGCCCCGCCCCATGCAAACCGGCCAAGCGGCGCTCCAGCCCCCAACGCGATTTGGAGCGCGCACAACCCGGCGATCACGCTGGCGAGGACGAAGGCTGCGCTCTCGGTCATGGCTCGTCCCCTGTCCTGCACGATCATTGAACGCGGTCGCCGGCTGCGCACATTGCTTTCCCGTCCCGGTTGGTCCGCGCTTCCCTCAGGAGCGATCCAGCCCTACCAAGCCCGCATGACCCTATCGCGTCTCTTCGTCACCGAAATCTACCGCGACGCCATCGGCTCGGCGGAGCTGAACGCCGATCTGCTCGACGCCGCGAAAATGCTGGCGAAGGAGGACAAGGCTGGGCGCGCTTGGTGCAAGGAGCATGGGTATCAGGGCTACACATCCTATTCGTCGCTCGACGACCTGCCGCAGCGTGCAACTTGCTTTGACCAACTCGTTCGGGTGATGAAGCCGCATATCGAGACCTTCGCCGGCCAGCTTCAGCTGGACCTGCGGGGCAAGCGCGTGAAGCTCGACAATATCTGGGTCAACGTGCTCGATCCGGGCGGATCGCATACCGGCCACATCCATCCGCACTGCGTGCTCTCGGGAACCTATTATGTGCGCGTGCCTGACGGAGCGTCATCGCTGAAATTCGAGGACCCGCGCCTGCCGATGATGATGGCGGCGCCTGCCCCGCGCGAGGATGCGGACGAGGAGCATCGCCGCTTCGTCTATGCCGCGCCGAAAGCGGGCGATCTCCTGTTGTGGGAGAGCTGGCTGCGCCATGAGGTTCCGCCCAATCGCGCAAGTTCCGCGCGCGTCAGCGTGAGCTTCAACTACCGGCTCTAGGCGCGCAATGTGTAATTCACGTTCTGCGGAGCGACCACGCGCGCACCTATCGAGGCGTGGCGGCGCGGGTCTAGTCTTCCTACCAAGTCGGGTCATCGGGGACATGGCAGGGAGAAGATCAATGAAGCTCAGGATTCTTGCGGCCACCGCGATCGCCGGCGCCATCGCCGCGATCGGGCTTTCGGCGGCAGCCGCTCCGGGCGGCGAGACAAAGCTGCAATCCGCCGGGGCCCTCGCCTTTGCTCCGAATGGCGTGTTGTTGATCGGCGACTCGGCCGCTGGCCAGGTCGTCGCTCTCGAGACGGGCGACACGGCCAAGGCCGGCGCCGGCAAGGTCGAGATCGCGGACCTCTCCGGCAAGATCGCCGCCCTGCTCGGCACGACAGCGGACCAGATCGCCCTCAATGATGTGGTGGTGAACCCGGCTTCGGGTTCGGTCTACATCTCAGTTGCGCGCGGTCTTGGACCGCAGGCTGCGCCGGTGATCCTGAAGGCGGATCGTGCGGGCAAGCTGACCGAGGTGAAGGTCGAGACGCTGAAGCGGTCGTCGGTTGCGTTGTCCGATGCGCCTGCGCCGGACGCCAAGAATGCGCGCGGCCAGGCGATCCGCCAGGAAGCGATCACCGATCTTGGCTATGTCAACGGACAGGTTCTGGTGGCCGGATTGTCGAACGAGGAATTCTCCTCGTCGATGCGGACAATCGCCTACCCGTTCTCGAGCGGCGCCAAGGGCGCGTCGATCGAAATGTATCATGGCGCGCATGGTCAGTATGAGACGGCGGCGCCGGTGCGGACGTTCATGACCTATGATGTCGGCGGCAAGCCGAACGTGCTCGCTGCTTACACCTGCACGCCCCTGGTCAAGATTCCGGTCGAGCAGTTCAAGGCGGGCGCGAAGATCAAGGCGACGACGATTGCCGAGCTTGGCAACCGGAACCGGCCGCTCGACATGATCGCGTACAAGAAGGATGGGCGTGACTTCATCCTGATGGCGAACTCGGCGCGCGGCGTGATGAAGCTCGATGCGGCGAAGCTGGAAACCTATCAGCACATCGCAACGCCGATCGCCGACAAGGCTGGTGTTCCCTACGAGACGATTGCCGACTTGCAGGGTGTGACGCAGCTGGACAAGGTTGACGATATGTCGGCCGTGATCGTCGTCGCGGCGGCCGACAAATCGACCTCGCTTAAGACGATCGCCCTTCCCTGAGATATCCAGGCGGCATGATCGCAACCAAGCATTTGATCCGGGCGGCGGGCAGGAGGCTTGCCGCCCGGTCTTTTATCTTGGGCGCGGCTCTCTTCCTCTCTGCATGTGGCGGGGCGGAGCCGGCGATCACTTATTCTGAGGGTGTTGTGCGCGCGTCAGGCTGGAATGGACCTGCGCCCGCTGACGGCTGGGAGAGCGTGCTTATCGTGAGGGTGAGTGCGGATGAAGCTGCTCCCGCCATGCTGGGCGAGTATGCGGAGAGCGGTGGCGTGATTACATTCACGCCGCGCTTTGCGCCATCACCTGGCGTCGAATTGCACGCGACGTTTCATGCGAACCAATCTACGCTTGAGACGACGTTCGGCGAGCCGGCCAAGGCGATCGCGGCGACGACGCGGGTGGCGAATCTCTATCCGTCTACGGATGAGTGGCCGGAAAACACGCTCAAGATGTATCTGACATTCTCGGCGCCGATGGCCGCGGGTGAGGCTTACACGCACATCAAAGTGCTCGATGATCAGGGGCGCGTCATTGTTCAGCCCTTCGTCGAGTTCGAGCAGGAGTTGTGGGATGCGTCCGGGACGCGGCTCACCGTGCTGTTCGATCCGGGGAGAATCAAGCGAGGGCTGGTCGATAATGAAGGTTCAGGCCCGCCGCTTGTCGCGGGTCGCACCGTGACGATCGAAATTGATCCGACATGGCGAGATGCGAGCGGCGCGTCGCTGGCGGAAAAATTTGTTCGCGTTGTTCGCGTCACGCCGGCGGTGCGCGATGTGGTTCACGTGAAACGTTGGAAGTTAGATGCGCCGCGCGCGAGCGATGCGGATCTTGTCGTGACCTTCGATCGACCGATGGATCATGCGCTCGCGCAGAGGGCGATTTCGGTGACGAAGGATGGCGCACGCATCGCGGGACAAACGCGGGTCACGGATGCAGAGACGGTCTGGCGTTTTACACCTGAGGCGCCTTGGGCGCCGGGCGGTTATTTCATCGCGGTCGATGGCGTCATCGAGGATCTGGCGGGGAACCGTCCGGGCAAGATGTTTGACGTCGACACGTCCGACCCTGCACAGTCGACAGAGGCGACGGCCGTGACAGCCATTCCGTTTGAAGGTCCGAACCGCTGAGCGCCCCTCCACAGCTCGAAGCGAGCCGCGAAAGTTGCGCCGCCCCTATCCGCGAGTTAACTTCCCGCCGGCGCTACCGGCGTGTTGATGCCGATCCTGGGCGGTCATACCGGCCCCAGATGCTTCTCGAAGAACTTCATGGTCCGTTCGTTCGCCTTGTTCGCGTCGGCGGGGTGGTAGTGCTTGCCTCCGTCGCGGGCGAAAGCGTGATCGCGGCCGGGATAGGAGTGAAGCTGGTAGTTCGGGTTGGTCAGACCGGCTTTCATCTTCGTCTGGCTGTCCTTCGAGACGAAGCCGTCCTCTTCCGCGATGTGGAGCAGGACGGGCTTCTGGGCCTTCCTGGCCTCGCCCAAATAGGTGTCGATCCCGACGCCGTAATACCCGACCGTGGCGTCGATATCGGTCCGTGTCGCCGTCAAGAAGGCCAGCAGGCCGCCGAGGCAATAGCCTTCGGCTCCGACCTTTGCATGGCCCTGTGCGCGCGCACCCAGGCGATTGTGGAGGCGATGTCTTCGACGCCTTTGTCGACGTTGAACGCCTTGAAGTAGGAGAACGCCTTCTCCCACTCCGCGTCGGTCTTGTCAGTGATGTCGATGCCGGGCTCGATGCGCCAGAACAGGTCCGGCGCTACCGCCGTATAGCCGTCTTCGGCGAGGCTTTCGGCGATGTCGCGCATCACCTTGTTGACCCCGAAAATCTCCTGGATGACCAGGACGGCCGGTCCGTCTTTGCGTTTGGCGTCCGCCACATAGGCGCCGAAGGATCCGTCCTTGCCCTGAATGGTCACGCGGCGACCCATGGCGAACTCCCGTTCTGGATTGTTGGCGGGCTGAGTTGTAGTGCTCGGCGACGGCGGAACAAGCGATCCGGCCGGCACTACCCGAGGATACATGGCTGCGGCGCGGGGCACTACCGACACCATCATAGCGCTGGCTTCCGGGTCGGGCCGGGCGGGTGTGGCGGTCATACGGGCCTCGGGCGCCCGTGTCTTGGCGATTCTGGAGGGTATTTCCGGTAGCGCCGCCCCGAAACCGCGCATGGCGGCCGTCCGGACGTTGCGCGATGCCGATGGCGGCTTCCTGGATGAGGCGATTGTCGTCTGGATGCCGGGGCCGAACTCGTACACGGGCGAGGATGTGGTCGAATTCCATGTCCATGGCGGGCCTGCCATCGTCGAGGCGATGCTCGCCTCGGCGACGAATTCCGGGCTCTGCCGGATCGCCGAGCCGGGCGAGTTTACCCGCCGCGCTTTTGACGCTGGTCGGCTGGACCTGACACAGGCCGAAGCCATTGCCGACCTGATCGACGCCGAGACCGAGGGCCAGAGGCGGCAGGCCGGACGGCTGTACCAGGGCGAGGCCGCCCGGACTTTCGAGGGGTGGCGCGACCTTCTGATGACGGCGATGGCCGCCCTGGAGGCGTCAATCGACTTTCCGGAAGAGGCGGACATTCCGGGTGAAATCAACCTTGCCGCGCTTGAGCCTATCGAAGCGCTGGCGGCCGATCTGGAGGCCGCGCTGGGGGATGCGGGACGGTTAAGGTCGGTTCGCGAGGGGTTCCGGGTCGCGATCCTGGGGCCGCCCAATGCCGGCAAGTCGAGCCTGATGAATCGCCTCGCGCGGCGTGAGGCGGCGATTGTTTCACCCGTGGCGGGAACGACGCGGGATGTGGTCGAGGTGAGGCTGGTTCTGGCCGGATATCCGGTCTGGGTAGCGGATACGGCGGGGCTGCGGGAAGCCTCGGACGCCATTGAGGCGGAAGGTGTGAGGCGGGCTTTGACCCGCGCCGAGGAAGCAGACCTACGAATCTGGGTGTTCGACGCCTCCGAAGGCGATGTTTCACGTGAAACATCGCTCGGTGCGGGGCGTATGCGGTATGGGGGCGTGCGCCCTGGGGACCTGCACGTACTGAACAAGGCCGATCTGATCGCCTCGGCGCCCGCCATCGCGGGGTCGGAGGACGTATTCGTGGTTTCGGCCCAGAGCGGCGCGGGTCTGGACGGGCTGGAGCGCCGCCTGACGCAGATCGTCCGGGAGCGGCTGGATGCCGACGAGGCGCCGCTGGTGACCCGGGCGCGCCATCGAGAGTTGGTCGAGGAGGCGCTGGCCGCTGTGGAGCGAGGCCTGGAGGGGGCCAGGATCGACCGGGGTGCCGAGCTGGTCTGCGAGGACTTGAGGCTGGCGGCCCGGGCCCTGGGGCGGATCACCGGGTCGATTGACGCCGAGGACCTGCTGGATCGGATTTTCTCCCAATTCTGCATCGGGAAGTAGCCGGACACGGGGCCGATGTTTCACGTGAAACATCAAGATCAGGTCAAAGCAGGCGCCTTGCGCCATCCCGCGCGCGTTCGAACCGCTGCTGGTTGATTGCCCCGTGCGGCGTACCGCCGAGCGTATAGCCCCTGGATCAAGCAGGACAGGGCCGCTCCGCGGCATGCGCTGAGCGTTGAGCCCGCAGCCGCCCCATTCGTTTTTCGAGGGAAAACAACTGGCAAGCGATCCGGAGCCAACGCTCGCCTTCGGCCGGTTTGCCAGCCCCGGACCGCGTTTCGGGCATTATCGATGGATCTGCAATCGTCGCCGTTTTCCCCAACATGGGGTCTCCTGTGGGTTGGGATTTACTTTTGGCCACGAACCAGCCTACCGACCGGCCAGAGCCGTCCAGGATGCTCCGGCCCCGGCTCAGATAGAGGGCGGGGGACGGAGGCGCGTCTTATGGCTTGGGCGAGCCGCTCCAAGCCGGCCCTGGCGCTCGTCAAGAGAGGCGCGATCATGCGTCGACGCTGCGCGTCAACCCCGCGACTGTCCTCCACGCGGCGGCGACATGGGCCCCATCTCACAGGTAGGACGAAATGGGGATGGACCGGGCGCCATCCCCCATCCGGATTGTGCGGGAAGGCCTAAGCGACAAAGGATTGGGGGGGAGTGTCGGGTGCAATCGGATACCGCTGAATTGCGGTTATGGACGGCATCGGACGTCAAGGCGGTGTTTCACGTGAAACGGCGCCTCGACGGCGCGGCCGGGGCCCCTTAAATGACCCCCTCAATCCACAGGCAGCCGCCGTATGCAGATCCAGTCACAAACATTCGACGTCATTGTCATTGGCGGGGGCCATGCCGGCGCTGAAGCCGCCGCCGCCGCCGCGCGTTTCGGGGCGAAGACGGCGCTGGTCACGCACAAGCTTTCGACCATTGGCGAAATGTCGTGCAACCCGGCCATTGGCGGGTTGGGCAAGGGGCATCTGGTCCGGGAAGTCGACGCGCTGGACGGCGTGATGGGCCGGGCGGCAGATCGCGGCGGCATCCAGTTCAGGATGCTCAACCGGTCCAAAGGGCCGGCGGTGCGGGGGCCTCGCACGCAGGCCGACCGGAAGCTCTATCGCGAAGCGGTGCAGTCGATCCTTGGCGAGTACCCTAACCTCACCCTGATCGAGGATGGGGTTGAGGACCTGATCGTCGAGAATGATCGGGTGGCGGGTGTCGTTGGACGGTCGGGACGGGCTTGGAAGGCCGGGGCTGTCGTGGTGACGACCGGGACCTTCCTCAAAGGCCTGATTCATATTGGCGAGAAGCGGATTCCGGCGGGGCGGGTCGGCGAACAGCCGGCGATCGGATTGTCCGATCGGCTGTATGGGTTGGGCCTGCGCATGGGGCGGCTCAAGACGGGCACGCCGGCGCGGCTTCGGGCCTCAAGCATCAACTGGGATGGGATGGAGATGCAGGAGGCGGACGCCGAGCCGATCCCATTCTCCTTCCTGAATGACCGGATCACGGTTCCACAGATCGCATGCGGCATAACCTGGACGTCGGCCGAGGTGCATGCGGTGATCGGCGACAACCTGCACAAGTCGGCGGTCTATTCGGGCGCGATTGCGGGCCGTGGGCCACGCTACTGCCCGTCGATCGAGGACAAGGTGAAGCGGTTTGCGGATCGCGATAAGCACCAGGTCTTCCTCGAACCGGAAGGTCTTCCGGGTACGGAGGATGGCGATACGATCTACCCGAACGGGATTTCGACCTCTCTGCCGGAAGACGTGCAGGAAGCTTTCATCCGCAAGATCCCCGGGCTTGAGAATGTCGCGATCAAGCGGTTCGGATACGCGATCGAATATGACTATGTGGACCCGCGCGAGCTGGACCCGACGCTGGGCGTGAAACGCCTGCCGGGGCTTTTTCTGGCAGGCCAGATCAACGGCACGACAGGCTATGAAGAGGCTGCGGGACAGGGCCTGGTGGCTGGCCTCAACGCGGCGCGCTTTGCGGCGGGGAGCGATCCCTTCATTCTCGACCGGAGCCGCGCGTATATCGGCGTGATGATCGATGATCTCGTGACGCGCGGGGTGAGCGAGCCGTATCGGATGTTCACCTCGCGGGCCGAATACAGGCTCACGCTGCGGGCGGACAATGCGGACCAGCGGCTGACGGAGACGGGCATTGCGGCGGGCGTTGTCGGCCATTTCCGGCAAAATGCGTTTCACGTGAAACGTCAGGCAATCGATGCGGCGCGGGCGCGGATGGAAGCGCTGACGCTGACGCCGAACGAGGCGCGGGGCCACGGCGTCAATATCAATCTTGACGGCAAGCGGCGCAGCGCGATGGAGGTGCTGGCGTATGACGGCGTCGACTTCGCGAAGCTGCGCGGCGTGTGGCCGGAGCTGGCCGATGTGACGCCGCAGGTCGCCGAGCAGATGGAGATCGAGGCGGCGTATGCTGGATATCTCGACCGCCAGGAGGCGGATATTGTCGCGTTCCGGAAAGACGAGGACATGCGGCTGCCGGCGGACATCGACTATCGCTCGATTGGCGGGCTGTCGAACGAGGCGAAGGACAAGCTGTCCACCGTGCGGCCGGCGACGCTGGGCCAGGCTGCGCGGATCGAAGGCATGACGCCGGGCGCGATCACGGCTGTGCTCGGGTATCTGCGGCGGGAAGCCAAGGCAAAGAAGAAGGCCCAAGCGTGAGCTGGCCAGCGACCGACGAGGATGGGTTCGGACCTGAGGACGTGGTTCGGCTCACCGGGGTTTCACGTGAAACCTTTCAAAAAATTTCGGCCTATCTCGAGCTGCTCGACCGCTGGCGGGAGCGAATCAACCTGATCGGGCCAGCCGAGGGCCGCCATCTCTGGAGGCGCCATGTGCTCGATAGCCTGCAGCTGCTCCAATATATTTCTGCTGAGGACAAATCGGTCGCGGACCTGGGGTCCGGGGCCGGGTTCCCGGGACTGATCCTGGCGTGTGCGTTGGCGGACAAGGCCGGGGCGGCGGTGACGCTGGTCGAAAAAAGTCCGCGGAAATCCGAGTTCCTGCGGGCGGTAGGCAAGGAAGTTGGCCTGCCCGTGGCCGTGCTGACCATCCGGCTGGAGGATGCGCCAGGGGTGCTGTTTGATGTGGTGACGGCGCGCGCGCTGGCCCCTTTGCCCAAACTTCTAGGGTTCGCGGACGCCTGGCTTAAACCTTCCGGTAAGGCCCTGCTGATGAAAGGTAGGGATACGGAGGCCGAACTGGCCGAGGCGCGGGAAGCGTGGACGTTCGATCTGTCCACGCTCGACAGCCAATCCAGCCCAGAAGGGCGTGTGTTGAGAGTTTCGTCGTTACGTTCGCGGAGGGCCTGATGCGCGTTATCGCCGTCGCCAACCAGAAAGGCGGAGTGGGTAAGACCACGACCGCCATCAATCTTGGCACTGCTCTCGCGGCGGTTGGCCGCCGCGTGCTCATTCTCGATTGCGATGCGCAGGGCAACGCCTCGACCGGGCTCGGCGTCGAGCCGGTGGCGCGTCGCAAGACATCCTACGATGTGCTGGTCGGCGATGGGACGCTGGCCGAAGCGATCATCGAGACGAAAGTGCCCAACCTTGATCTCGTGCCGGGAGACGAAAACCTCGCAGGCGTCGAGACGATCCTTCACTCGGACCCGAAGAAGAATTTCAAACTGCAAGAAGCGTTCGCGGAACTGAAGCGCAGCGGCCGTGAATATGATACCGTTCTGATCGATTGCCCGCCGTCGCTGTCGGCAGTTACCATTAACGCGATGGTCGCCGCGAACGCCGTGCTGGTGCCGCTGCAGTGCGAATTCCTGGCGCTCGAAGGTCTGTCGCAGCTTCTGCGCACTGTTGATCTCGTGCGCAACGCGCTGAACCCGGATCTCGAAATCCAGGGCGTCGTGCTGACGATGTACGATCGGCGCAACAACCTTTCCGATCAGGTCGCGGGCGAAGTGCGCTCGTTCTTCGGCGCAAAAGTCTATCAGACCGTGATCCCGAGAAACGTGAAGCTGTCGGAAGCGCCGTCCTTCGGGCTGCCTGCGATTCTCTACGACCATAAATGTTCCGGTAGTGAAGCCTACATCATGCTCGCGCAGGAACTCATGCAACGTGAACGCGAGAGGGCTGCGGCGTGAACCAACCGTTGAAACAGGCCAAGCTTGGACGCGGACTTTCGGCGCTGCTCGGGGATTATACCGGCGCGCGCAATGTCGTTGAAAACCTGGAGCCGACGTCTGGCGCCGTCGCTGCGTCCGCGGACGAACCGCCATCGCTCGATATCGCGATCGACCGGATCATTCCGAATCCGAAACAGCCGCGCCGCACCTTTATCGAGGCCGAGCTTGAAGAGCTGGCGGAATCGATCCGCACCAAGGGCGTGATCCAGCCCATCCTCGTTCGTCCCGATCCAGCGAATGTCGAGATGTTCGAGATTATCGCGGGCGAGCGCCGCTGGCGGGCTGCGCGTCGCGCTGGCTTGACGGTCATACCGGCGGTCGTGCGCGAGATGGACGATCGCGAGATGCTCGAGATCGCGATCATCGAGAACGTGCAGCGCTCGGACCTCAACGCGGTTGAGGAAGCCGAAGCCTACAAGTCGCTGATCGACCGGTTTGGCCGGACGCAGGAATCGGTGGCGCAACAGGTCGGCAAGAGCCGCGAGCATGTGTCAAACACGCTGCGCCTGCTCAACCTGCCGGAAGATGTGCGCGAGCATGTGCGCGAGGGCCGCCTGACGCCGGGCCATGCGCGTGCGCTGCTGAAGACATCTGATCCGTCTGCGTTCGCTGCGACCGTCATCGCCAAGGGCCTCTCGGTGCGTGACACCGAGGCGCTGTCGAAGGTCGAGAAATCGGGCGGCAAGTTCGAGGCGAAATCGTCCGCGCTGGCGCCCGACAAGGATGTCGACACGAAAGCGCTCGAGCTCGACCTGCAGCGTTCGCTGGGTCTCGACGTCGACATCCGCCATGTGAATGGCAAGGGCGGGGAGGTGCGCATCAAGTATGCGCAGCTTGAACAGCTGGACGAAATCTGCCGCCTGCTGTCGCGGCCACGCACGGCGAAGCCAGACTGAGCGCATCTGCCGGGAAGATTGAAACAGGCCGCACAATGAGCGCGGGCTGTTCTTATTTCCCCGGCTCGATTCTCAACAGCACGCTGTCGGCGCCTTCGTCGGTGATCGCATACAGATAGCCGTCGGGGCTTTGTTCGACGTCTCGAATGCGCTGGTGGAGGTCAAGCAGCAGGATCTCGCTGCGGACGACTTCCCAATTGTCGTTGAAGACGATGCGCTCGATGTGGCCAGAGCGCGGCGAGTTGCTCATGCGCATCGCGCCAATGAAGAGGTTGCGTTTCCAGCCAGGGAATTTGTCGCCGGTGTAGAAGACCATGCCGCCCGGCGCGATTGAGGGGACATAGGAGATGTGCGGGCGCGTCATGCCGTCGTGGACGGGCATCTCGCCAGAGACTTTCGGGCCAGCGTAATAGCGGCCATCGCTGACGACGGGCCAGCCATAGTTCTGGCCGGGGCGCAGGATGTTCACTTCGTCGCCGCCCTGTGGGCCATGCTCGGAGACCCAGAATTCCTTGGTCCACGGATTTAGCGTCATGCCGAGATTGACGCGATGGCCGAGCGTGAAGATCTCGGGATTGTAGCCCTTCTTTCCAACGAATGGATTGTCCTGCGGGACAGTGCCGTCGTCGTTGAGGCGAATGGTCTTGCCCGCGAAGTCATCCGGATGCTGGGCGCGGCCGATCGAGTCATCCGTGCCGACGCCGGGACAGCCTATGGTGAAGTAGAGCTTGCCGTCCGGCCCGAACATCATGCGCGAGTAGAGCGCGTCAACGTCGTCGGAGAGGAAGATGTCTTTGCCGTCGACGATCTTCGTTCCATCCCAGCGGCCGCGCCAGATAGCGTTGGAGCCAAGGTCGCCGCGGGGCTTGTGATAGGACAGATAGATCAGGCCGTTCGTCTTGAAGTCGGGATGGAGTGCAATGTCCATGAAGCCGGTTCCGGTGCCGAGAACCGCAACCTTCTCCGGCGTGCCGGCAATGGGCCTTGGATCAAGTTTGCCGTCGCGAATGATGCGAAGCGCGCCAGCTCGCTCGGTGATGAGGATGGCGTTGTCGGGCAGGAATTCGATTGCGCGTGGCGTGGTGACGCCACGCGTGACGATCGAGACTTGAATGTTGCGCTGCTCCCACGATTCCAACCTGAAGGGACCTTCGCCGAGCGGCGGGGCGGGCCAGGCGGCGGGGCGCTCGCCATCCGCGCTGTCGCGTTCGTCGCGAATTCGGCGGACGGGGTAGGGATATTCCGGGCGATAGGCTTCGCGATTGAGGCCGGCGGGATCGTCGCTCTCGCTCGCCGCCGCAAGCTGTTTCAGCGTTGCGGGAGAGGCGGTGATGAAGGAGATGACGTGCGCGCGCTGTTCGGTGTTGAGCATCTTCGATTGCAGCGACATGAGGCCGGCGTCGCTCAGCGCGGTGGAGACGCGGTCCTTGCTGAAGGTGTGGAGCTTGGCGAGTTCGGGCGCGGTCTCGTCGCCGCCATTGTGACAGGCGGCGCAGAAGGTGTTGTAGACCTGCTGACCTGCGGCGGCGGTTGAAGCGGCGGCGGCTGTCGCTGGCGATGCGGCGAGGGATGCGGTGTCGGTGGCGGCGGGCGCTGACGTGCAGGCGGCGAGGGCGAGCACTGATGCGGCGGCGAAGCGCGAACGAAGTCTCATGAATGTCCCCAACAATGATGACGCATTGAAGGGTCAAACGCGCGCGTAGTCACGCTGCGCCGCGTCAGTTTTTTCGCTTTGATGTCGTTGCGGAAGGGAGCGGGCCAATGCGTCTCATGGCGAGCCGTGCCTTCAGCGGCGGCTCGCCATGAGGATGTGCGCTATTTGCCCGGTTCGATCTTCAGCAGGACGCTGTCCGCGCCTTCGTCGGTGATGGCGTAGAGATAGCCGTCCGGGCTTTGTTCGACGTCGCGGATGCGCTGGTGCAGATCGAGCAGCAGCATCTCGTTGCGGATCGGTTCCCACTTGTTGTTGAACACGATGCGCTCGATGTGGCCGGTGCGCGGGGTTTCACCCATGCGCATGGCTGCGACGAAGAGGTTGCCCTTCCAGGCCGGGAATTTGTCGCCGGTGTAGAAGACGAGGCCGCCCGGCGCGATCGACGGCACGTAGGTAATGTGCGGGCGGGTGATGCCGTTCTGGCTGGGGTCAGGCGAGATCGACCGGCCGCTGTAGTAGCGGCCTTCGCTCGAAACCGGCCAGCCATAATTGCCGCCGGCGCGCAGGATGTTGACCTCGTCGCCGCCATAGGGCGCGTTCTCGGTCGCCCACATTTCGTTGGTGGAGGGGTTCATCGTCAGGCCGAGGCTGATGCGGTGGCCCATGGTGAAGACTTCCGGGTTCGCATCCTTGCGGCCGTAGAACGGGTTGTCCGTCGGCGCCGTGCCATCGTCGTTGAGGCGCAGCGTCTTGCCGCCGTAATCGTCAGCCTTCTGCGCGCGCATCATCGAGGCGTCGGTGCCGAGGGCGGGACCGCCGATGGTGGCGTAGAGTTTGCCCTTATTGTCGAACTTCAGCTTGCTGTAGAAGGTGTCGACGTCATCGGAGACGAAGATGTCCTTGCCCTCGACGATCGCTTTGCCGTCCCACTTGCCGCGGAAGATCGCATTCGAGCCGAGGTCCCCACGCGGCTTGTGGTAGGACATGTAGACGAGGCTGTTGTTCTTGAAATCCGGGTGCAGGGCGATGTCCATGAAGCCCGTGGCGATGCCGAGATTGGCGTTGACGGCGGGGGTGCCAGCGATGGGTTTGGGATCAAGCTTGCCATTGCGGACGATGCGCAGCGTGCCGGCGCGCTCGACGATGAAGATGTCGCCATTGGGCAGGAATTCGATTGCGCGCGGGGCTTCGAGGCCGCGCGTGACGATCGTGGTGCGCAGGTTGCGCTGCTCCCAGGATTCGGACTCAAAGGGTCCATCGCCAAGTTTCGGCGCGGCCCAGGACGGCGGACGCGGAACTTCCGACGAGTCGCGCGGATCGCGGGCGCTGCGGACGGGGTAGGCGAACCCTTCGCGGTATTCTTCCTTCGCCGTCATGATCGTGCTGGTGCCGCCACGGCCCATGTCGACCGGCGCGGTGATGAAGGCGATGACCTGTGCGCGCTGCTCGGGGCTGAGGGCTTTCGACTGCAGCGTCATCAGGCCGCCTTCGGACAGCGCAGCAGTGACGCGTTCGTGCTGGAAGGTATGCAGCTGATCGATTTGGGGCGCCGTGTCGTCGGCGCCATTGTGACAGACAGCGCAATAGGTGGCGAAAACCTGCTGCCCGGCGCTGACGGCGGCGGCGTCAATTGGGCGGGCCGGGGTCGAAGGCCGCGCGGTGGGCGACTCGCCCGTGGCGGTCGCGGCCGCCCCCATGGACGTATCGGCGGACTGCGGGGCGGTGTTGCATGCTGCGAGCACCAATGTGGACGCGGCGAGAAGATACGACAGGCGTTTCATGGAATTCCCCGAGATCAAGTTTTGAAACATAAAAGTGCGAAACTGACCCATAGTCACGCTGCATTGCGGCATGACCGTCGCACCTTATAGTGAGCGGGTCGCGATTTTGTGGATCAGGTTCCTGACGATCGCGTCCGAAGGCGCGCCAGCCTGCTTGCAGGACTTCTCGGCCTCGTAAAGACGCGTGAAGGCGCGATGGATGACAGGGGCGCGCCAGTCGCGGATCGCGCGGGAGAAGGCTGCCCATTCCTTTTCGAAAATGGGCGGGCGCAGGCGCATGCCGGTTCCCGCGCCTGACGCAACGGCGTCCGATACGCGCAGCATGCGGAAGTGGAGCGTGCGCAAGGCGGAGATCGGGTTTCCGCCAGCGTCGAGATAGCGATTGATCGAAAGCGTGGCCTGCGGGGCGTCGCCGAGGATGGCGGCGTCGGCGGCGTCGTCTGCGCCGCGCGGCTGTTCGGCGGAGGCGAGCTGGCTGATGTCGGCGAGGGTGATCGAGCGGCCAAGGCCGATGGCGTAGAGTTCCACTTTCTCGAGTTCGGACAGGGCAAGGCGGCGGTCGCCGGGCAGGTCGGCGGCGAAGACGGCGAGGGCTTCGGGTTCGATCGCGACGCCGGCGGCGGCCAGCCGTTTGGTCACGAGATCAGAAACCGCCGCCTCGTCGTCGGCATAGAGCTGCAGGGCGACGGCGCTTTTGGCTTCTTCGAAGCCGACGCGCAGCTTGTTGGTCTTGTTGAGCTCGCCTGCCTCGATGATCCAGAAGGCTTCGGGCGTGAGCGCGCCCTTGTCGATGTCGGCGAGGATTTCGAGCAGGTATTTCGAGCTGGCGTCCTTGTCGACACGCACACGGATCAGGCGTTCCCCGCCCATCAGCGAACGGGCGACGAGTTCGTCGCCCAGCATCTGCGGGTCCCGTTTGAGGTCTTCGTCGTGGAGCTTGATGATGTTGAACGGGTCGGGCGAGGGCAGCCAATTGTAGGCGAGCGTGTCCGCGCTGGTGGAGACGAGGCCCGGGTCAGCGCCGAAGATCAGCGCGATGCGGGTTGCGCCCTGCGGCTTCTCGCAGAAGGCCAAGGCGCGGGGGCCGGCCTGCTTCACGGTGTGGCGGGCGCCGGCGCTGGCGTCGTGGCTGCAGGCTTCGCGGGGGTCTGGCGGCCGGCAGCGATCAGCACGTCGGAGCGGATCGAACGGGCGAGGAGTTCTGCGAGGCGTTCCTGCGCGGCCGTCTGGGCGGCCAGGTCGGCATAGGCGGCGTCGGCAAAGTTGAACGAGGCGCGCTCGCTAACCACCCCGGTCGCGAGCACGGCCCCGTTCGGGGCTTTCAGCGTCCATGTCGCGCTGCCGATATAGTCGGATCGCGAGGCGGCCTGGTCAGGCGCGAAGGCGAGGCGCTCGACGCCCTGGCTCAGCGAGATGTCCAGATTGGCCGCAGGGACGCCGGGAACGCCGCGGCCAATCGTGCGGGCGAGTTCATTGCGTAGATAATGCCCGGTGCGGCCCGGAATTTCGGCGATGGTGATCGGGCCGGAGTTCTGGAACGCTGCGCCTTGTCCGCCGCCATAGACCGGCGTGAAGCCGCAGGCGGCAAGCGAAACCATTGCAAGCGCAAGAAGGGCGGCTCTGATCATGACGCCACGATATTCACGATACGGCCGGGGACCACAATCACCTTTCGCACGGTCACGCCCGTCAGGTGCGGTATTACATTTTCATCAGCACGGGCGGCGGCTTCGACCGTTGCGGCGTCGGCGCCGGCGGGAACGGTGATTTCCGCGCGTTTCTTGCCGTTGATCTGCACGGGCAGGGTGACGGTGTCGGAGACCAGCAGGGCGGGGTCGGGTGTCGGCCATTTCGCGGTCGTGATGATGCCTTGACCGCCGAGCACGGCCCAGCATTCTTCGGCCAGGTGTGGCGCGAAGGGCGCAGCGATCTGGGCGAACAGTTTCAGCGCTTCGCGGCGGGCGGTGGCCATGCCGGGGACGGTCGACTGCTCGGCCTTGCGCAGGGCGTTGGCCAATTCGTTCATGCGGGCGATGCCGACATTGAAGTGGAATTTTTCGATGCCGGACGTCACATCGCGCACCGTGCGGTTAGCGAGGCGGCGCAGGTCGAGCGGCTCACCCGAGTCAGCTGGGCCATCATCTGACGCGGGAGCAGCTTCAACGAGCGCCCAGAGTTTCTGGATCGAGCCCCATGCGCCGCGAACGCCGGCGTCTGTCCATTCGAAGTCGCGCTCGGGCGGGGAGTCCGAGAGGACGAACCAGCGGGCGACGTCGGCGCCATAGTCAGCGATGATTTGGATCGGATCGACGACGTTCTTCTTCGACTTCGACATCTTCTCGACGCCGCCAATGGCGACAGGCGCGCCGGTGGAGATTTCGATCAGTGCGCCGTCGCGCTTCTCGATCTCTTCGGGCAGCAGCCACACGCCGGACGCCGACTTGTACGTCTCGTGCGTGACCATGCCTTGGGTGAACAGGCCGGCGAAGGGTTCGCCGCTGGGCAGGTCGAGCAGGCCACAATCGCGCAGCGCGCGGGAGAAGAAGCGGGAATAGAGCAGGTGGAGAACCGCGTGCTCGACGCCGCCGATGTATTGATCGACGGGCAGCCAATAAGCGGCCTCCTCCTTGTTGATCGGCGTCTTCGATTTCGGATCGCAGAAGCGGGCGAAGTACCAGGACGAGTCGACGAACGTATCCATCGTGTCGGTTTCGCGTTCTGCTTTGCCTGAACATTTGGGGCAAGCGACGTGCTTCCAGGTCGGGTGGCGCGCCAGCGGGTTGCCGGGTTCGGAGAAGTCGGCGTTCTCAGGCAGAAGCACGGGGAGCTGATCGTCGGGCACAGGGACAGTGCCGCACGCGGCGCACTTGATGACCGGGATCGGGCAGCCCCAGTAGCGCTGGCGCGAGACGCCCCAGTCGCGCAGGCGGTATTGCGTTGTCGCTTCACCGGCCTGGCGATTGAGCAGCGCCTTGATCGCGGCCGTGATGGCGTCCTTTGTCGTGAGGCCATTTAGGAAGTCGGAATTATAGATCACGCCTTCGCCTGAATAGGCTTCGCCGCTCACCGCATAGGTTGCGGGATCGGCGCCCGGCGGCAGTACGACAGGCCTAAAGGGCAGGCCGTATTTTTCTGCAAACTCGATGTCGCGCTGGTCGCCGGCGGGCGAGCCGAAAATCGCGCCCGAGCCGTAAGTCGAGAGTACGAAGTTCGCCGCCCAGACTGGCAGCTCCCAGTTGGCGTCGAACGGGTGCTTCACGCGGATGCCTAAATCGACGCCGACCTTCTCGGCCTTCTCGATGTCGGCTTCGGACGTGCCACGCGCGGCGCACTCGGCCATGAATTTCGCAACATCCGGGGCGCGACTTCGCGATCTGCTTCGTCAGCGGATGATCGGGCGCGAGCGCGAGGAACGCGGCGCCGAACAGGGTGTCAGGGCGGGTGGTGAATACCTCGATGGGGTCGGTGGCGTGATTGCGCCCCTGACCGTCCTTGTCGCGCGGCAGGAAGTCGGGGGCGTGGGCGATCTCCCACCAGATCTTCGCGCCCTGGCTCTTGCCGATCCAGTTGCCCTGCATGGTGCGGACCTTGTCCGGCCAGCGGTCCAGGGTATCGAGCGCGGCGAGCAGATCGTCGCCATAGCGGGTGATGCGGAAAAACCATTGTTCCAGCTCGCGCTGTTCGACGACCGCGCCGGAGCGCCAGCCGCGGCCATCAACGACCTGCTCGTTGGCCAGCACGGTGTTCTCGACCGGATCCCAGTTTACCTTCGCCGAGCGGCGATAGACGAGATCGTTCTCGAGCATCTTCAGGAAGATGCGCTGCTGCTGTTCGTAATAGTCAGGCTCGCAGGTTGTAACTTCCTTCGACCAGTCGAAGGACAGGCCGAGCGGGGCGAACTGGTCCTTCATGGCCTGGATGTTTTCGAGCGTCCATTTGCGCGGCTGCGCTTGTCTCTCGATGGCGGCGTTTTCAGCAGGCAGGCCGAATGCGTCCCAGCCCATCGGGTGCAGGACGTTGTAGCCGTTGGCGATGCGGTAACGCGCGACGACATCGCCCATCGCATAATTGCGGACATGGCCCATGTGGAGGCGGCCCGACGGGTAGGGGAACATCTCGAGGACGTAGGCCTTGGGCATGTCGCCCGCTTCCTTCGCGGACTTCGCACGAAAAACGTTCGCGCGTTCCCACGCGGCGCGCCATTTCGGCTCGGTTTCCTTCGGATTGTAGCGGGTCGCCATCAAGTCGCTCGTCTGCTCGTTTATTCGCCGGAACTGACATATCCCGGCGTCGAGCGGAAGGCGACGCCGAGACTACTGGATGCCGCTAAGTCGCAGCTCGCGGGCTTTCGAGAGAATGGCGTTCTCAAGAGCGACATTGGTGTCCGGGCTGACCGAGGCGGGCGTCCACACGCCGTTGGTCAAGGTCTCGCGGAAAACGGCGGCGGAGACGCCGTCGGCGCGCAGGCGGGTGTCGAGAATGTAGACGGTCGCCTTCATGCGCTCGTCTTTCTTCTCCGGGTTGGCGTACCAGTCGGTGATGATGACGCCGCCATAAGGGTCGGCCGAGGCGAGCGGCAGGAAGGACAGGGTGTCAAGCGAGGCGCGCCAGAGATAGGCGTTGACGCCGAGCGCCCCGTTTTCTTCCGGGCCAATGTCGGCGCTGGAGGCGGTCGAAGTGTTTGCGGTCTCGGATCCGAAAATCGAGCAGCCGGAGACGCCGACGAGGGCGGTGGCGACCACAGCCGCTAGGGCGATACGGGAAAACATCACGACTTTAACTCCGTTGCCCGGCGCGCGTCGCGCCCCCGGAAGCCCAAGCAGCCGCTTCCTTAGCTTCGAGCCTATCCCACAGGCAAGGGCTGCTAGCCGTTAGCCTGGTCTTGAGACCGCCTCATATAGAGCGTGCATTGAACTGAGATTGCGGAGGAATTCTGTCATGCGGCGATCCCTGACGCTGGCCGTCCTTGGGGCAGGAACCGTCGTGGGGGCGGCTTTGCCGGCGCTCGCGCAGACCGCAGATGGTGAATGGCGGGCCGATATCGAGATTACCGTGGCCGGATCGGCTGTGGATGACGAAACCCCGCTGGCGCCGGCGGCTGATAACGCCATGGCGTCGGCATTGCTGTCGGTGACGCGTTCGGACACGTTTGAGAACGGGCTGACGCTGGGCTGGCGTGGGGCGGTTCGGTATGAGCGCGACGCCCCGTCGCGGCCTGCCTTTACGGGCGTTCTGGGCGCCTGCCCCGCGACCAACGCTGCCTGCCCTCGCGTGCTCGGCGTCGGCGGTTTTTTCTCGCCGGTAAGCCCCGCCACAGGCCTTTCCGTGGGCGGAGGCGTTGTCGATGAAGGCCCGTTCGGGGCGGTCGAGACGGCGGCCGTGTCGCTGGAAGGACCTTGGGGGGAGGGCGTTCTGGGCCTCGATTCAGGGGCGGCGGCGCGCCTGGACGCGCGGGCGCCGGCGGTGCTCCGGCGGGTGTCGGCTTTCTCGCCGGGGCTTGATCCGACAGGGCTTGGCGTCACCCGCGCCCGTAATGATGTGACGGGATCGTCGCTCAAGGCCACAGAGAGGAGCCCGCGCTGGCTCGATTCCCGGGTCGGCGCCAGCTACACGCCGGAGGCCAACGAGCGAACCGGCGATTTCGATCCTGATGTCGATGGCGGCGGGCAGGGCAAGGCCGGTCTCGAAAACGTCTGGGAAGGGGCAGCCTCCTTCGCCCGTCAGTTTGCCGAGCAGGACCTGCGTGTGCGGGCGGCGCTGACCTACACGAGCGCCGAGGCGACCAGTGAGGCGATTGTCATGCCTGGAATTCGCGCCTTCGGCGAGTACGAGGCTTGGGGGGCGGGACTGGAGCTAGAGCACGCCGGCTGGACCGGGGGAATTCGGTGGCTTTCGAGCAACAACGCCTGGGAATCCGGAGGCGGAGACTACGAGGCCTGGGAGGCAGGATTAGTTCATCAGTCAGGCGAGTGGCGTGTGGGAATCGAAGGCGGTTGGGCCGAAGACCGCCTGTCTGGCATCGAGGGCGCATCTTGGCTGGTTGGGGCTAGCCGCAAGATTACTGACAATTTGGAGCTTGGGGTGGCGTGGTCGGCTGCAGACGCCGACCTTCCTGTGCTCATGAGTCCCAGTGGCAGTCACATAAATGCCAGTAATGACGGTTTAGTTGTCGAGTTGAGTGTGCGGAATTAGTGACACGTCCGGGATAATTATTGCCTTGTGGTCTGGACTTAATTCTCGTTAACTTTTGCGACGCGAGTCGCGCGTAGTATCTGAGGCAGGAGGGCAGGACATGCGCATCACCGCACATCTTTTTTGTCTCGCCGCTTCTTTGGCGGCTGCGCCAGCTTTTGCGCAGGTCGGGAAGGATAGCGTTCCTGTGTCCTCAGCTCCGCAAACGCTTTCCTCGTCCAAGCAAGACCTAACCGAGTCGACGGAAGCGCCGTCTCCGTCGCCGAACCTCGGCTTTGGCCTCCGCAAGGGCGGAACCGAGCGCACGCTGCTGCCGCTCGCGCCGATCCAGAAGGACGAATTAGCGCTGACCTGGCAGCCAGCCAGCAAATGGGGCCTGTCGCTGGACCTAACCAGCCGTGCGCCGAACGAGATCTTCCCGCAGGAAGAAGTGACCGCCGGCGTCACCTATCAGGTCACCCCGCGCTTCCGCTTTGGCGGCGGCGTCACGGTGAAGGGCGATTCGCTGGCCCAGTCGCTGTCGAGCCCGAACACGAATTTCGCGAACAACAAGGACGGGGCCGAGGCCTCGGTCCGTATCGAGTCGGCGTTCTCCTTCTAGCCGCCAGACCATCCTGACATTACGACGTCGACTGCCGCCCATCCGGCCGAGTAATTCATTGCGCGCGCGGCCGTGCGTTCATTGACGCCGCCAAGTGCGTAGACGGGAAAGCGGGCGGCGCGCGCCAGGAGGCGGAAGCGGAGCGCTCCCATCGCAGGGCCGGCGCTGGGGCTGGGGCTTGGGAAGATCGTCGAGACAAGTGTGGCGTCTAGGCCGAGTGTGCGGGCGCGGGCGATGCCGGCGCGCGAATGGGCGGACGCGGTTTCGATAAAGCGTGGACTGCGTTTGCGCACGCCGCGCAGGCGGGCTTCCGGCCAATGAACGCCATCGGCGCTGATGCTGGCGGCAAGGGCGGGATCGGCAGAGACCAGCAGCACGAGGCCGCGTTGACGGCAGGTGCGGGCGAGTTTTGCGCCGACGGTGCAGCGATCGCGCGCGCCGAAGTGGCGATAGATGACGCCCCAGCCTTTGGGAAGACGCGCAGCGATGGCTGCGGGATCGGGTGTGCGCTTGGGATCAGTGACGAACCATGCGCGAGGAAGCAACCGCCCGTTACGTGCATGGGCGGGTTTCGCGAGGCGCGTGGCCGCGAGGAGCTTGCGGCGGATCGCGGCTTGGGGTTGAGACTGACTCATGGACGAGATGGTTCTTCAGGAAATCACGGTGGCGCGCGCCGATGTTCTTGCGCGCATTGCCGCCGCCGCCAAGAGCGTGGGGCGCGAGGCTTCCTCTGTGGAGTTGGTTGCAGTGTCGAAAGTGCAGCCCGAGGAGCGGATCGCCGCAATGCTTGCGACGGGTCAGCGTGTGTTCGGCGAGAATCGCGTGCAGGAGGCGCAGAGCCGCTGGCAAGCGCGGCGCCAGGCGGGACTGAAGATCGAGTTGAGACTGATCGGACCGTTGCAGTCGAATAAGGCGAAGGAAGCGGTTGCGCTGTTCGACGTCATCGAGACGGTGGATCGCATGAAGCTGGCGGCGGCGCTGGCGGATGCGTGCGCCAAGGCGGGCAAGGCGCCGCGTCTCTATGTTCAGGTCAACACGGGCGAGGAAGAGCAGAAGGCGGGCGTGGCGCCGCTGGATGCTGATGGTTTCATCGCATCGCTGCGACGCGACTATGGTTTCGCGATTGAGGGGTTGATGTGCATTCCGCCGGCGGAAGAGCCTGCGGGGCCGCACTTTGCGCTGCTGGCGAAGATCGCAGCGCGCAATGGCGTTACGAGCCTGTCGATGGGGATGAGCGCGGATTACGAGACGGCGGTGATGTACGGCGCGACGAGTGTGCGCGTGGGCTCCGCGCTGTTCGGCGCGCGAGGCTAGGTTCGCCGGGACAGGCTCCAAGCCAGCATGGTCTGCGCGGCGGCGTAGGTGATCCACACGCTGCCAATGGGCACGGGCTGTTTGGCGAACATGCCGACGGCGATCAGCGTGTCGCTAGCCATGAAGATCACCGCGCCGAGCTTCGCCATCATCGGCGTTTTCGACATGAGCGCTGCGATCACCATGACGGTGATGATCACCGAATAGGCCGTGGCGGGGATGGCGAGCCCCATCGCCGCCTGGCCAGGTGCGAACCAGACGCCCAGCGCGATCGATGCAATGAGCACGGCCGCGGCGAACGGCCAGCCGCTGCGGTTTATGCCTTCGCGGCGAATGATTGTGATGAAGGCCGCCGAATAGAATACGTGCGCAAGGCCGAAGGCCGCCATGCCGCCGACGAACAGGCCGTCGAGCTCGAGCAGCACGTCGCCAGCAGCCGAGAGCAGCAGGCCGACGCCGACCAGGATGGCGCGTTGGCTCAGCGCGTAGAGTCCCAGAACGAGGATGCCGGAGCATTTCCACACCGGTCCCCATGGCTGGTCGAGTTTCACCCATTCGTTCGCAAGGTGCGATGCGGCCAACAGCGCGCCGGCGATGAAGAGGATCTGAGCGGTGTTGGCGCGTGGCGCGGGGGCGTCGGTCATGTCTGCTGGCTAGCGCCGTGCGCGGGCGCTGTCGATTTCACGTTGGGGAAACGGCTGTGCGGAAACTCTTCCTACGCTTGTGGGAAGGACTGCGGGGCAGGCTCAGATCCTGATCTCCAGCGCATCGCCGTGCCTGGCGTCGGCGAGCAACGCCAGTAGGTCGGGTAAGGCGCAGGCGACACATCCCTCTGTGGGCGCATAGTCCTGCCGCGCCACATGCAGGAAAATCGCGCTGCCCTTGCCGGGGATTACGGGGTGGTCGTTGTAGCCGAGCGGGACGATCAGGTCGTAGACATGATCCTCGCGCCACAGCTTCTCGTGGCTGGCGCGGTAGGGCGTCAGGATGGGCCGATTGTAGAACGGGTCGGCCGGGTCATCGCACCAGCCGGCTTCGCGGATCAACTCAACTCCGGGCAGGCCAGTCGCAGGTGCGGCAATCCTGTCAGGACGCCACAGAATCTGCCGCATTGTCCATACGCCGGCGGGACTTGCGCCATCGCCCTCGCGCTTCGAATCGGCCGGCGTTACGCCGCTTCTGCCGACGGCGCAGCGCACTTCGTGGCCGCGCCAGCGGAGTTGTCCTGTGGAAGTGGCGATAAAAGCGGCGTTATCCATGGGGTTGTCCGGCTCGTAACGGCTTCCTTGCGCGGAACATACTCCCTAGACTTGCCAAGTCCCGCACGAAAGATGCGCGGCATGGAGACGCCTCAGACATGACCACCGCCAAGACGATCCTGCTGGTCGACGATGATCAGGACCTGCGTGAGGCGCTGGCCGAGCAGTTCGAGCTGCATGAGGGATTCCGGATCGAGCATGCGGGCTCGGCGGGCGAGGGCATCAAGAAGGCGGAGGAGATGCGCGCCGACCTGATCATCCTTGATGTCGAACTGCCGGACATGGACGGGCGCGACGCCTGCCGCCTGATGCGCAAGCATGGCATCGCGGCGCCGATCGTTATGCTGACTGGGCAGGTGACGGATGCTGACGCGATCCTCGGCCTCGATAGCGGCGCTAACGATTACGTCACCAAGCCCTTCAAATTCTCGGTGCTGCTCGCTCGTGTGCGCGCACACTTGCGCACGTTCGAGCAGAGCGAGGATGCGATCTTCCGGCTGGGGCCTTACGAATTCCGTCCGGCGCAGAAACTGCTCATCGACGACAAGGAGCGAAAAATCCGTCTCACCGAGAAGGAGACGAACATCCTGAAGTATCTCTATCGCGCGGGCGGCAAGCCTGTCGGGCGCGAGGAGCTGCTGTCGGAAGTGTGGGGCTACAACGCCAACGTCACCACGCACACGCTGGAGACCCACATTTATCGCCTGCGCCAGAAGGTGGAGCCCGATCCCGCCAATGCGCGCTTGCTGCTGACGGAAAGCGGCGGATACCGGCTGCAGGCATAGGCGAGATGACGGGGCGTAAACCGGCGCCCAGTTGCATCCAGCGCCGAGTAGGCCGACACTCCTTCCAATAAGGCGGGACACACCGCCGATCGGGACGAGAGATGATGATGCTCCGCTGTGCGGGCCTTGCGGCCATTCTTGTCATTGCGATCAGCCCAGGCGCTGCGTTCGCGCAGGGCGCGGCGAAGTATGAGCCGCCGCGAACGGCTTCGGGCAAGCCAGACCTTCAGGGCGTCTGGAGCTCGGCGACGGCGACCACGATGGAGCGGCCTGCCGGCTATCCGCTGGTCATCACGCGCGAGCAGGCTGATGCGATCGAGGACGGCACGCTGTTCAACAAGCGGATGAAGACGCAGGCAAGCTATGTCGATCCCAAGGAAGGCGCGCCAGAGAAGGGAAAGCCGCTGCCGCCCGTTGGCAATTACGATGTCGCCTATACCGATCCGGGTTCGCGCGTGATTTCGATAGGCGGCGAGCTGCGATCTTCCTGGATCGTCTATCCCGAGAACGGGAAGATCCCAGCGCTGACGCCGGAGGGGAAGGCGATCCAGGCCGCCTCTCCGCAGCGCGTTGGCTCGGGCTACGACAATCCGGAAGAGCGGGGATTGGGCGAGCGGTGCATCCTGATGTCGGGCGGGCCGCCTTTGCGCTCGGGTCTCTACAACAACAACGTGCAGATCGTGCAGACGCCTGAGAATGTGATGATGATGGTGGAGATGGTGCACGACGTGCGTGTCGCGCGCTTTTCCAGCGAACATCGCAAGGACGGCGTCGAGCAATGGATGGGTGATCCCATCGCGCGCTGGGATGGCGACACGCTCGTGATCGAGACGACCAACTTCCATCCCGGTCAGCGCAGCGAACGGACGACGATGAGTGTGACGGGCAAGATCACCGAGCGCTTCACGCGCATCTCTGACCGGCAGATGCTCTATCAGTTCGAGATCGACGATCCGAAAACCTACACAAGCGTGTGGCGTGGCGAGACGGCGCTCAACCGGCTCGACGACAGCATCTTCGAATACGCCTGCCATGAGGGCAATTACGGGCTCAACAACATCCTGTCGGGCGGCCGGCAGAATGATCTGAAAGGCATTTCCGTGAAGGCTGGCGCAGAGCGGGAAGAGTAGGACCTACGCGCAGCCCTCGACATACTGGATGCTAGGCCCGCCGGCGTGGACGGCGCCGACTTTTCCTGTGCCGTCGACTTCGTAGACGATGCCGCGTGCAGCTTCATCTTCGACATAAGGCTCGGAGCGCGGGCCGCCGGCCCATGCCGTGATGTATTCGGCGGGCTTGTCCTGGTATTTGTGGGGCGTCGCTTTTGCAGCGTCGCCATAGGCCAGCTTCACCGTGTAGGCCGCATCGCCGATGCCGAGGCCCTTGTCGGTTTTCACCGGCGAGAGCTCGACCAACGAGATGCGCGTCAGCTTGCCTTCCTGGATCATCACGAGAAGGCCTTCGGGCGCGCGCTCCGGCCGGAACTCGTCGCATGATTCACGATCAGGTCCGCCAACTGCATCGGGGTTGGAATCTGGGCCGAGCGCCGTGGTCACTTCAGCGAGCGTCATGCCGATCTTCAGCGGACCCCAGCCATCGGCGGTCAGGGCGTCGTTGGTTGTTGCGCTAGAGGCAGGAGAGGGCGTCTCCGTTGCAGCTGGACCTTCCAGCCCCGATACGGTCGGTTCTTGTGATGCAGGCGAGCAGGCTGCGAAAGCCAGTGCGGAGAGGAGGGCGATGCGCTTCATGATGCGGCTCCGGTCTATGTTCCCGCGAGCATATAGGCTCGAACCGGCTCAGGGCGATTAGGTCGGCACAGTCACGCTGACAGTAACGGGCACGTGGTCGCTCGGCTTCTCGCCGCCGCGCTCTTCCGGATGGATCTGGTAGCTGGCGATGTCGACCAGCGGCGTTGCGCGCTTGTCGGCCCACCAATGATCGAGACGGCGGCCGCGGTTCGAGAGTCTCCAGTCGGCGGCGCGATAGCTCCACCAGGTGTAGAGCTTCTCGCTCGCTGGATGCTTGGCGCGGGCGATGTCGGTCAGCTTGCCGTCGGCGAGCACGCGCTTGAGGCCATTCGTCTCGGCTGGCGTGTGGCTGACCACGTTGAGCAGCTGGCGGTGCGACCAGACATCGTTCTCTTCAGGCGCGATGTTTATGTCGCCGGCGACCAGCAGAGGCGGGGCGGATCGTTTCGCGGCGCGCGCGGCATAGAAATCGTGCATGCGTTCGACGAAATCGAGCTTGTGGGCGAATTTCTCGTTCAGTTCGGGGTCGGGGATGTCGGCGCCTGCGGGCACGTAGAGATTCTGCACCTCAAAGCCCGCCACCTCCACGGCGGCGCAGCGCGCATGGCCGTGGCGGCACAGGCCCGGCGTCTCCAGCGCCTTCACCGGCAGCTTGGAGACGATGGCGACGCCGTGCATGCCCTTCTGGCCCGACAGATGGATGTGCCTGTAACCGGCCGCTTCGAACGCCTTCCGGGGGAACTGGTCATCGAGGCATTTGATCTCCTGGAGGCACAGGACATCGGGCTTCTCCCGCTTCAGGAAGGCGACGACGCGATCGATGCGGAGACGAACCGAATTGATGTTCCAGGTCGCCAGGGAAAGGCGGTTCATGTCGTCGGGGAGGCCGTTGGTTGGGGGCTTCAGTCTGCCTCAGACAATCGGGTGCGCCGCCTCCCAAATCAAGGAAAAGCACCTGCGGGTTGCGGTTTTTAGCGGGGGAGCATGCGTGGACGGCGTGTCATGCCGATTTTGCCACAACAAACGCGCCCGGCCGCGGGGACAGCCAGGCGCGCTTTGCGCCCCGGGGGCGCGATGGGGCCGGGGGATAGCTCCGGCTTTCGAATTCCACTGCGAGCGCCTGCGGGGGGAAGCTCAGGCGCGAGCGGCTCCGATCCACGTGGCAATTAGGTCACGACATCCAAGATTTGTCACGACAAACATGGTTAAATTTGTAGGCATCACTGACGTCGCGTTGCTTCACAAGAGCGGGAGCAGCCAGGCCCGGAATCCGGAAGCAGGCCCCTGAACGCCGGACGCATCCCTTGATCAGCGGCGATCATCGCCCGAGTCGCTGGGATCCTTGACTACGAATAGCGACGGCTTCAGTGCGACGTTCTTCTTCATGTCGGCAAGTTGGACGCGCGTTTCCGCGCCCGTGCCGTCGACCTGACGCCAGCCGAGCAATTCGAAGTCGCTCGAACGGAATTGCAGGATCATCTTGCCCTCCGCTTCGCCGGTCTTGTCGACCAGCGTCACGAAGTGCGAACCGTTCGATGTGGCGACGTCGGTGACGCTGCCGTCCTTCTTCAGGTCGATGTTCGAGCGCAGGAAGAGATGCAGCGGCGTGGAAGCGAGGGGGATCGCGTCATACGCTTTGCGCTTGGGCTCTTCGATCGAGACTGTCGTACCGTCCGACACAATGAAAATGGGCTCTGGCGAGGTGTATTCGAAACGCACCTTGCCGGGGCGGTTGATGTAAAACGCGCCAGACGAGGGCGACCCGGCTGGGTCGACCTGAGAGAATCGACCCTGCACGGTCTTGGTGTCGGTCATCGCCTTGGCGACGCGGTCGATAATGGTGTTGCGGTCCAGCGTAGCGGGCGCCTGGATCTTGATGAGTTCGGCATCGCCCGGCCTATTGATTGCCGGCGCAGGCTTCGCGACGGGCCTGGCGGCCGGCGGCGAGAATTTCACCTCGACAGGTTTTGCCGCTGGCGTGGTCGCAATGGGCAGGGCGACAGGCTGCGGGGCGGGCTGCACGGGGGCGGCCAGCGCCTGCGGGCTGACGGACAGGGCGAGGGGCAAGAGTGCGGACAGGATGCTCATGCTGGGCAACCTCGTCTTCGGGACCGGCGAAAACAAGACGCCGGGAAGGTTTTTTCGCCGTGTTTTCATGAACATCGGTTCAGTCCTGGTGGCGTTTGTCGCGGTCATGGAGGAAGCTAACGCTATGGCGCCGAAACAGTTTCATGAGGTGGTGATGGGCTTTCCGGAGACGGAACTGTCAACAGCCTATGGCAAGCCCGCTTACAAGGCGTTCGGCAAGTTCCTGACACGTCTGCGTACGGAGGATGACAGCATCGTGCTGGGGTGCGTGCCGCTAGATGAGCGCGAGATGTTGTGTGAAGCCGATCCTGAGACGTTCCATTTTACCGATCACTATCGGAATTACCCGTATGTGCTGGCGCGGCTGAAGCGGCTCGATGTGAAAACGCTGCGCGGGTATCTGGACCGTCAGTGGCGCCATAATGCGCCCAAGAAGTGGCTGAAGGCTTGGGAGGAGGGAGCGCCGCTTCCGCCTGTCACAAAGAAGGCGGCGAAGCCGAGAACCGGGTCGAGGAAACTGAAATGAGAATGCTGCTTATACTCGTGCTGTTGGGCGCGCTCGCCGTTGGAGGCTTCCTGACACGGCCGGGCGAGGAGGCGCAGAAGAGAAACGCCGACGCCGAAATCGCCAAGGCGAACGGAAGCGACGGCATCGGCGCGCTGATCGACTCTGTAGTCGGCGGCATCACACGCGAAGCCAAGTTCGAGGACATGCTGGTGGCGACGAAGTATACGGTAACGCAGGGGGGCTCGACCGTGCTTGAATGCCTCGGCGCCTATGCGCAGTTCTTCTGCTCGAAGAACGAGACGAAATAGCGCTATAGCGATTTCGGGCAGGGCAAACGGAGATACCGATGCGGGGTTTCCTGTTCCTCGTTTTTCTTCTCGCGGCAGCCGGCGCCGGCGGGTATTATACCAAGCCGGGCGAAGGCCTGCATCGCGGCGTGGCGAGCGTGCTGATGCAGCAGGGCAAGGTCGCGCGCCCTGATCCGGCGACAGGTCGGTACGCGTTCGACGATTTCTATGTCGCCACGCTCTCGCGCATGAGTTCGGGGGGGAATGACGTGTTGCAGTGCTGGGGCGCGTTCACGCGCTTTCTCTGTGTCGGACCAGCCGAGGCCAGCACGCAACCCTAATGCGGCGGCATCTGACGGCGGGCGGCGAGACGCTCTCGTGCTTGGGCGCATACCACGTAACGGTGCGCCAGTCGCCGGATTGAGCGGCGTCACAGCGACAAACAAAAAAGGCCGACCCGCGAGGGCCGGCCTTTCTCTTGCTGTCCGGGGCGCGGCTGCACGCGCCAACCGGGCAGGGCAGTCCTAGGCGGTCTTGAGGTTGACGGCAGACATCTTGCCCGAGCGCTTGTCAGCTTGCTCTTCGAAGGTGATCTTCTGACCGTCGACGAGGCCGCGGAGGCCGGCGGCTTCCACCGCGCTGATGTGGACGAACACATCCTTCGAGCCGTTGTCCGGCTGGATGAAGCCGTAGCCCTTGGTGGTGTTGAACCACTTCACTGTTCCGGTAGCCATAGTAAGTCTTCCTTGCGTACGTGACGACGGTCGCGCGAACGCGATCCGCCTGGTTGCATCAAGTGTTAGGTGGATGTCGTCAGCGTGCGCAGGGTAGCGCGGCCAAGTCGTCGGCCGAAACTCGATCCACAGACTATAGCCCAGATCGGCCTTGGTGGCAAAAGCTCCTGCGCAGCGCGACCAAACAGCTGAAAACCAGCCATTCGCGATGCTTTCGCTTGATTATGACCGTCCGGGAGCGCATTTCATATGTGTCGTTCTTTGATGAGCGCCGGCATTTGCCGCGCGGGGACGCCAGCGGCGCGCATCGGACGGCAAGGCCGGACGCGACGCCGACAGGAGATCCCGATGAGCTTGGAAGAACGCATCCCCGAAATGTCGGAAAAGGAGCTGGAGAACCTCCAGGCCAATGCCGAACGGATTGCGAAGGGCGCCGTCTCAAAACAACAGGCCGAAGCCGAGCGGCTGCTGCCGATCATCGCCGAGGCGATGGTGACGCGCAAGGCCGCACGCAGCGTCGAGATGGCCGAGAAGAAAGTGACGCGCCAGAAGGAAATGGCCGCCACACGCGCGCGCAAGGCCGCGTCAAAGAAAGCCGAAGCTGATGCAGCGGCGGAAGTCGATTAGGTTATTGGCGCAAAGCCAAATGAAAAGGCCGGCTCGATGAGCCGGCCTTTTGTTTTGTGGGAACGGCAGGCGCTCAGGCGGCGTCGTCGCGGGAATCGGTCCGGCCTTCGCTCCGGCCATCGCGCGGGATGATCTGGCGTTTGCCGGAATGGTCGGCGGCCGAGATGATGCCCTCACGTTCCATGCGCTCGATCATGGAGGCGGCGCGATTGTAGCCGATGCGGAGCACGCGCTGGACGTAGGAGGTGGTCGGGCGCTTGTCGCGCACGACGGCCGCCACGGCTTCGCGGTACATGTCTTCTTCCGGATCGCCCGAGCTTGTCCCGAAGGCGTTGTCGGAGACGGAGGCTTCTTCTTCCACTTCGTCGGTGATGCCTTCAATGTATTGCGGCGTGCCTTGGTCCTTGAGCCAATTCACCACGCGCTCGACTTCCTCGTCCTTCACGAACGGGCCGTGGACGCGAGAGATCTTGCCGCCGGATTGCATCCAGAGCAGGTCGCCCATGCCGAGCAGCTGTTCGGCGCCTTGCTCACCGAGGATGGTGCGCGAGTCGATCTTGGTGGTGACCATGTAGGAGATGCGGGTCGGGAAGTTCGCCTTGATTGTGCCAGTGATGACGTCGACCGATGGACGCTGCGTGGCGGTGATGAGGTGGATGCCGGCGGCGCGCGCCATCTGGGCGATACGCTGGACGGCGCCCTCGATGTCCTTGCCGGCGACGAGCATGAGGTCGGCCATCTCGTCGATGATGACCACGATGTGCGGCATCGGTTCGGGCTTGATGAGCTCGTTCTCCCAGACCGCTTCGCCGGTTTCCTTGTTCCAGCCGGTCTGGACCTGGCGGGTGAGGTGCTCGCCGCGGGCGGCGGCTTCCTCGGCCTTCTGGTTGAAGCCGGCGATGTTGCGCACGCCCATCTTGGACATGATCTCGTAGCGGCTCTCCATCTCGCGCACGACCCATTTGAGGGCGAGCACGGCCTTTTGCGGGTCTGTGACCACGGGAGCAAGAAGGTGAGGAATGCCCTCATAGATCGACAGTTCGAGCATTTTTGGGTCGATCATGATGAAGCGGCACTTCTCGGGCGGCAGCTTGAACATCAGTGACAGGATCATCGCGTTGATGCCGACTGATTTACCAGAGCCCGTCGTACCCGCGATGAGCAGGTGAGGCATCTTGCCGAGATCGCCGATCATCGGCTGGCCTTCGATCGACTCTCCAAGAGCGAGGGGAAGGGCCATGCGCGAGCGCGAGAATTCCTGCGCGTTGAGCAGGTCGCGGAGATACACGGTCTCGCGCGTGGGGTTGGGCAGTTCGATGCCGATCGCGTTGCGGCCCGGGATGACGGCGACGCGCGCAGAGGTGGCGGACATGGCGCGTGCGATATCTTCCGCCAGCGCGATGACCTTCGACGAGCGCACGCCAGGCGCGGGCTCGAGTTCGAACAGGGTGACGACCGGACCTGGACGCACTTCGGTGATGCGGCCCTTGACGCCGAATTCGATCAGCACGCCGCCGAGACGATCGGCCATTTCGAGCAGCCGGGCTTCGTCGACATCCGACGAGCGCGGCGGAGGCACGTCGAGCAGTTCGAGCGGCGGGATCGCGCTGGAAGCATCGCGCCCGCGGGCGGACGATTGTTGCGACGGCGTCGTCGTGCTGGCGTTGCGCGGCTGCGGAGGCTTGGTGATCGTGCGCGGCGTGACCGATGGAGCAGAAGCGGCGACGGGGGCTGCGGCGGCGTCCGGGATCGGCCGGCTTTCGAGAACGCGCGGAACAATCGGCCGTGTGCGGCCATCGGCGCCTTCGGCTTTTTCGACGGCGGTGAAGAAGCCGCGATCGCCTTCCTCGAAGCCATCCTCTTCGGTGAAGACGATGGGCTCGATGACTTCCTGCGGTTTCCTGCCGAGCAGGCGCATCATGTTGTCCATCAGGCTGCCCGCGTTGGACGGGCGCGAGGGCAGGGCGGGAACGCCGACGATCGGCGCTTCGGGCGAGCGTTGCGGCTTCTGCGTAAGGGCGCGCCACAGCGAGGAGGCGTCGCTCGCGCCGAGGCCCATCGCCATCGCGGCGAACAGGATCGCGCCCAGACCAGCGAAGGCCGAAGCCCAGACCTGTGGGTCGGGAATCTTCAGCGCGGCGAAGGGCGTCGAGACGATGGCCAGCATCAGCTCGCCGGTCACGCCGCCGAGGCCAGCTGACATGTTCCATGATTTCGGGATCGGCCATTCGGCCAGGCAGCACGCAGCGAACAGGATGGCGGCGAGGCCCCACATCCAGGCGGCAGGATCTTGCTGGCCGATGCCGAAGGCGCGGCGGACGCCGCCGATCATGAGAGCGAAACCCAGCAGGATGGCCGTCCAGCCAAAGCCTTGCATCAGCATGTCGCCGAAGATCGCGCCGACATGGCCGAACATGTTTTCGGGGCCGGCTTCGATGATGGCGTTGGTTACCGGGTCCTGTGTGCGCGAGACCGCCATGTTCAGCGACGGATCGGTTCCGCTGTAGGACGAGCAAGCGCCGCTGATGAACACGCCGCCGGAGAACGCCAGCAAGCCGCTCAGAAAGCGGGTGAACGCGCTGGAACCGCGCGCCTCGTAGCTGTCTTCGGAATGCGGCGCTCGCGGATGCGGCATGCCTTCGTCCTCGCTCGAAAAACAGAGTTACTGGAAGCGAGGTGACACTTGCGCGGGCAGGCTTAACGGGGCGCTACCAAACGCGGTTTTTACGGCCCGTCGCCCAGGAAAATATCGTTACGAAGCTGTTGTGATTGAGGGCAAAAAAGGGTCCCGGACGCCGATCAGGGCATCCGGGACCTATCCCCATGATCCAGCCTTGCGGCGGTTCACCAGCGTAGGTTTAGCCCAGTTTACGGCTCCCGCACGGGGAAGGGGGTGATGGTCCCTAACAGGCGCCTTGCTTGCCCTGTTCAAGAGCGAGCGCTCGGGCAGGCGCCTAAAGATTGTGCAATTGCGAAGGAGTCCAGATAGCCGCAGGGGGGCTTTGCTTGTCCAATGGGCAACCTGACGCCCCTATCTGGCTCGCATCGTCCGGGGGCGATCACGTCGCTGTGGTGGGTGCGTCTGTTCTAGCGCCGGTTGCCAGTCAACCTCAGGGGAGACAAATGTTGAATAAATCCAGTCGATTGGATCGACTTTCACTTTGGGGGACGGGCCTGAAGGCCGGTCTGGCTGCAATCGCAGCAGGGTTCCTTTTCACGACGCTTTCGCCAGCGATGGCCCAGCCTCCGGCTGAAGCCCCGCCGGCGGCCGAAGCTCCGGCCGCTGCGCCGGAAGCTGCTCCGCCTGCCGATGCCGTCGCTCCGGAAGCGGCTGCTCCTGAGGCGGCTCCTGAAGAAGAAGCAGCGCCTGCCACCGTCGAACTGACGGTCGACAAGGGCGACACGACCTGGATGCTTATCTCCACGGTCCTCGTCCTGCTCATGATCATCCCCGGCCTTGCGCTCTTCTATGGCGGTCTCGTCCGCTCGAAGAACATGATCTCGCTGCTCAGCCAGGTCCTGATCGTCACGGCGATCGGCATGGTGGCCTGGGTCGGCTGGGGCTATTCGATGGCCTTCACGGACGGGGGCGGACTGAACAAGTTCGTTGGCGGCTTCTCGAAGGTCGGCCTCGCGGGCGTTGATACGGCAACGATGGTCGAGAGCTTCTCGGTCGGTGTCGCCATTCCCGAGATCGTCTTCGTGGCCTTCCAGATGACCTTCGCCTGCATCACCACCGCGCTCGTGCTCGGCGGCGTTGCTGAACGTGCG
>JADKDU010000008.1 GCA_016714495.1 Hyphomonadaceae bacterium
GCCGCGGTTTACAATTTACGCGGTGGCGACCAGTTCGTGCAGCAGGGCCATATGGTCGCCCGGCCGTGAATAGTCGAAGGATCGAGCTCCGCGCGTCTGAAGTATTTGAGGAGCAGCGTAGGGTTGATCTTGGCAATGTTCACCTGGCCCATTGTCCACGCACCAAAATTGCGCTCGGCGAATTTCTGATAGGACAGAAGGCGCACCTGTTGATGCCGGTCATCGCGGGATAGGTTGTACAATTCGCATACTCGTCTCGGCCACCTTTCGAGAAGCTGGATGAAACGTCGCCGGACACGCAAAGCAGGCCTGTAATTCCTTGCGCTGGATTTTTCTTCCGTGACTGTTCCAGAATACCATCGAGCATGGCAGCGCTCGTGGTCGCCACCGCCCGACTCGTATAGAGAAGACGAACTAGCATTTTCTTGACTCAGTCTTTGAGATCCAGGAGCGAAAGGAACTCGCGGCGCAGCGTGGTCCTTAAGAAACGATCCGCGCATCACGCCGTTGGTCATCTTGGTGGCATCGTCCTTGACCCCGCGCCAGTGCATGCAGAAGTGATCCGGCTTCCATCACTACCGCCAGTCCGTCTGGCCGGACCTTTCTATCAGCAGCTCCGCCATCTGCGTGATCGCTTCCGGGATCTGAGGGCGAGAGATGATCCATTCGGCAAGGCGCGAATATTTCTGACAGGCCGATCAGGTTCGGAATGCTCGCTGGGCATCAGGCCTATCCACAGGCGGCCCATGATCGGGCAGAATGGTGGCTACAGGCGCTGCGCACCGTGATCGGGCCGACGATCATAAGCCTGCCGAGCGAAGCGGCGTTGGGGAACCCGGTGACAGATGGCGGAGGCAGATAGCGGCCGCGGAACACTTCCGTAAGGTACATTTTAGCCACACGGCGAGCGGTCTCGTGGGTATTGTGATCGCTATCGGTGTCGATGACCAGGCTTTCCAGCACGCCTTTGAGTTTGCCCTCAACTTCCAGAAGAAGGGCGTCCAACTCGCCAGGCTCCAGGAAGGCTGCGATGTTGTCATTGGCGTGGAACCGCCGCCCGGCCTTTCGCAAGCGGGAGCGGATAAGCGAGACCGGATCGGCGCTTTCTGGCGGCTTCACGGGCGCGTCCATGGTTCTTCTTCTTCCGACAGACTTGGGAGACAGGTTCAGCCTGGTCGTCGGTTGGGCTGCGGGGAAATACGCAGCCATCACTCAGAACATTATTTCGGCGCCGTCCCATGAAAACAGCCGGCCTGAATGTTCCGGCGTCAGGCTGTCAATCACGGACAACAGATGGCCCGCCGCGACATCTGGCGTGAATAGCTTACTGGCCCGCGTTCCGTCCCGAAACGGCGCCGACAGCGCAGTATCGACCGTGCCTGCGCAGCGCCACGCAAGCAGCTCTGATTTACCCGGCCAAGTTCGATGGCAAGGTTCCGGATCAGCATGTTGAGAGCGGCCTTCGAGGCGCGATACGCGTGCCATCCGCCGAGGTGGTTGTCCGAGATCGACCTGACGGCGCGCGGATAGCGCGGCGAACAGCGACCTGTCTGATTTGGACAACAGCGGCAGCGCATATTTCCCGATCAGTGCAGGGCCGATGGCGTTGACGGCGAAGGCGTCTGACAGCGCCCGGCGCTGGCGTGAACGCCAAGTCTTCTCGGGTTGCAGGTTCGTGTGCGTGAAGAAACCGGTTGCGACCACGACCAGATGTATCGGGCCATCCGCCGAGCAGGTTTCTGGCTGCGCCACAAATGGATGCTTCGTCCTCCAGATCAAACGAAGGCTCGCACTTTGTGCTGTCGGGCCCGACAGAGTGGGCGAGCGCCAGCGCAGACGACGGCGCATCGTGGATCGAAACCCAGCGCACGAACCATGGCAGCGCCATGCCGCCGGCGGCGGCGCCGAACACGGCTGCGCGATAGTCATCGGGGAAAGATGGAAGGATCATATCGGTTGTTCCGCATACGGATACGCTCCCATCCGCGATGGATCTTCAGACGCCGGTCGGCGTTGTGTCTTGCGCTAACCACGTTTTCTGCGGCGGCGTAAGCAACTGTGGATTGTGAGGAGCCGGCTTCCCACTTGTTACGCGACGATGGAGCCTTGGAATCCAAGAATACGCGCCTGACGATCATTGCCGAAACCACGCTTGCCCGCGAGGCGGTCAAAGCGAGCGCAACGCGGGCTTCCAGCCACTGGCAGACTACATTTTCGCGAAGGATCGCAACGGCGGCGAGATCGCAATGCCTGCGCCGGTCACTCAGGCGACGCGACAGAAGATCGCCATGACCGCACCGGTTACCCAGGAATCCCCGCTCGCGGGCTCGTCGATCGCGTTCACAATGCCAGCGGATATCTGATGCAGTCGCTTCCAAAGCCCGCAAGCCCTGAGGTCAGAAGTTAGTCGAACAGCCCTCGCGGACGATGGCGGTGTTGCTTCTCAGGCCTGGCCGCTGCAGCGACAGGGAAGCCGCACAGCGTATCTTGATGCAGAAGGTGGCACGATTGGCCTCGCGACACGCGGAGAAGCCGTGTTCGCTTTCTATGATCCGCCATGGACGCTTCCCTTACTGCGTCGCAACGAGGTGATGATAGAAATCGCGCCTCACGACTGAAGCGCAAAGCCCTCCCTTGTCAGCGATTACACTTTCGTGACCTGCGATCCGGCGGTCGCGGACGCTCGTATCAACACCAACAACGAGCATATCGGACGAAAGTCGGAACCTTTCCACGTCGCGATGTGTGTAGAGACAGGAACCAGAAAAATGAAAATGCTTCTCCCAATCGCCGCGTTCGCCATTCTGGGCGTCGCATGCTCCCCTGAAACTGCACCGGCGACACCGGCGCCAGCGCCAATGGCCGAAGCGCCGCGCCTACACCCGCTCCGATTGAGGCCAAGGACATCGTCGACACTGCGATCGCTGACGGCTCGTTCAAGACACTTGTCGCCGCAGTCCAGGCTGCCGACCTTGGAGGCTACGCTGCGTGGCGCCGGTCCGTTCACTGTGTTTGCTCCGACTGACGCTGCCTTTGCCGCTCTTCCAGCCGGGACTGTTTGAGAGCCTGCTGAAGCCTGAGAACAAGGACAAGCTCCGTCGCGATCCTGACCTATCACGTGCTTCCGGCTGAGCGTGATGTCGTCCGCGATCGGAATGCAGACGTTGGAACCCGCAACGGTTGAAGGCGCAACGGTCAAGGTTGTCGGCAGCGCTGAGGGGTGTGATGGTCAATGGCGCGAAAGTCGTTACGGCCGATGTCGATGCCTCCAATGGCGTCATCCACGTCATCGACAAGGTGATCATGCCTCCGGGCGAAGTAATCCCCTCAGCTTCTCCGCTCGCGCACGTCCCTCCCTCCGGACTGTGCCGAGGCAAGCCGCCTGCTCTCGGAGCGGGCGGCTTGTCGCATTTCAACGACCAGGATCCGTCGATCCGCGCGAAGTGATTGCGGTTGAAGCTCTCGCTGTCATAGGGCCCCTAGGCATTGCCAAGCAGCAGGGTTCCGGGATCAGATAAGGCCCTCCCAGGGATTGCACCGCATCTGACGAAAAGCGGCAAGTTGCCCCGGAGCGGACTGATTTGAAGGGTGGAAATCTCCGTCACTTGTTGGAGCCGTTCCGCCAAGCGACATGGGCCTTCGCGGCCCGCCCGATTCTTCGGACCGTCGGTAGCAAGAAGATCGACTCAGCGGCGGAAGGGGACGACCTTCGCGCTATCTAGAAAAGCTGCCATACCCTCGTCAGCCGCGGTCCGGAGAAACTCCTCGTTGGCCGCATCTGCCGTGGGGAAGAGCTCCTCCCACACTGTCGATGTGCCGGCGGCGTTCACCACTTCCAGCGCCCAGCTTGCATCCGTTTCGAGACGATAGATATGGAGTTCGACCGTGATGCCGTCGCGGGTGATGTGCCGCGTCAAACCGGAGGTGACAATGTCGGGGTCGCGTTCTTGCATAATTCTCTCCCGCAACGTCCCAACCTAGTCGGCACTCGGTGGCCAATCAATGCCAGCATCTTGGCAAGCCCGATGTGAACAGGCGTCGGAGGAGTGCTGTCGGAGTGCTACGAACTCAATCGGATAGCGCTCCTATCGAGGGCCAGCCCCACGCCGATTCACAGCTTGGGCTTCCATCGCCAATGAGCCTTGAATGAAAGACGGCTTGAGAGGTCGTTAGCCAACGATGGACGGCGCGCGGCTTGACGCGCGGGGCGGGTGAGCGATGTCTCAACAATCACTTTGATGCGTGCGACGCATCTGTTGGGAAATCACCGGATGGCTATCGCCCTGAAAAATCATAGCCCTTGGCCTCGCCGCGTTGACGGCCGGCTTGGCCGCTTATGCTCAAACGTCGTGGAAAAAGAAGCCGCTTGGTGTTCCGGGGTGGGAACTGCACGAAAAAGGTGACTGGTTTGAAGATCCGTCAAACGCAATTGTTCAGGCGGTTTGGTCGAATGGAAAAACGCGGTTCTCAATCGGCTGCACCTTCGGATCCAGCATTGACGTCACCTGGCAGCCCAGCGCGCCGTTCGCTGCGGGGCTGGCGGCGCCGGTGACCTTCTCCATCGATGGCGGGACGGTCGCAACCCGCTCGTTTGCGGGCGGGGAAGCGAACCCGTACGGCTGGTCCGAGCCGGGGAGCCGCGCTGGCCCTCGTCGAGGCGATCTACACCAAGTGGACTGGCAACCTGGTCATTTCCGGCGGGGTGTGATCGATACCATCGCATTTGACGAGCAGAAGCTTGGCGGGGTCTCGGAGGTGGTTCTTATGGCTTGTGGCAAGTGAAACAACAGAGGGGCGTTGACGCCATAGGCACTGGCGCGCGGCCACACTCACCGTCACCTGTGAAAGGCGCCGGAAGCGGCCCCTCGGCTTGCCGTGAAATCAGTCTTGTGGCGCGCCTATCGGCGCCGTGACCCCATGCCGAGTCACCCGAAGAGGAAATTGTGGCCATCGGCCTGAGTCGCCCAGGAGCGGATAGTCATTCTGCTCCAGCGAACCGGGCGGGTGATCGCCTCGACTGTCTGGAATCGGCGGGTATTCGAGTCGCTTGTCATATTGAGGGCGCCGGAGCCGACATCTCCCGCAGCCTCATCAGCATTGCCAGCGCCTTTTCAAACTGGCGCGTGAGCTTCTCGTCCAGCGCCTATACGCGGTCGAGCCGGAACGGGTCACCGTCATCCCGCTCCAGCCCCCGCGTCCGCTACAACCTTCGCGTAAGACGCCATGCTTCTGCATCGAGTTCGCCGACAAGCGGCGATGAGCTTCAACGGCGCCCATCTTCGATTATGACCGCCCGAACCTAGGCCGCCCATCGATGATGGCCTCCAGGATTTGCCCAAATCAGTTGTCGAGTTCCGGGAGGGCAGGGGCGACGAGTTCTTTCGGTGTCGCGCAGCAATGCTCTCACAACCACACTCAGCTGTGCTACTGCGCCCCTATGGTATATATAGGCGGTCCTCATGCGGCACCGTCGATGACAGGCAGACCCTTCGACGAGTGGCATGCAGAGACTGGCAGCTCCTTCCGGCCTCAACGAGTCGCTCGGGACTTGCGCAGTTCGGATTGCCTCAGCTCGTCGACCGCACGACGGACGGTTTCATCCGGCACGCCGAGACGGTTTAGCAGAGCATCGCCAAGCTGGAGCATCGCCTCAATCGTCTCCGGATTTGCGAAGTGAGCCCCTGCCGCGTGCAGTCGCGAGGCCTGAACGGGATCTCGAGCGCGGGCAAAGATCGGTACGTGGGGCCAGGCGGCCCGCGCCGACGCCACAATATGCTCAACCGCCTCAGGGTTGTTCATGGCGACAATGACGGCTGCCTTGTCGCGCCAAGGGTCGCCAACACATCCTTGCGGCTTGCATCACCGTAGTGAAGCGGCCAGCCCCGCTTCCTCAGGGTGTTGACGAGCCTGACGTCGGTATCCAGCGCTATGTGCGCGATTTCCTGCTGCTGGGTAGGTGCCCAACGCCCTCTCCGAAGCGTCCAGCCAGCCACGATCACATGGCCACTGACGTCTGCATCTGCAGGCTGAATGGTCGAAGCCGCGTTACGCGTCAGGCGGCGGGCGAGGGTCGCGCCGAGGGCCGCCGAAACTGGAGTCAGAAATAACGAAACAGCCACCACAAGCAGCATGTAGTCTGCGGTTGCTGACGGAATCGCGCCGCCTTGCGATGCGGTTGAGATGATCACAAAAGCAAACTCGCCTGCCTGAGCCAGCAGGAACCCCATCTCGATGGCATGCGGCCAGGACAGCCCGAACCCTCGCGCCAGCGGAATCAAGATCGCTGCTTTTACGGCAAGGAGGCCAACAACGCCCGCGAGAACCTGCAAGGGTGCTGCAGAAAGTTGTCCCAGATCGATCTGCATACCCACCGTCACGAAGAAGAGGCCCAGCAGAAGTCCTTTGAAGGGCTCGATGTCCGCCTCGATTTCGTGGCGGAACTCGGTCTCCGCGAGAAGCAGGCCTGCGAGGAAAGCTCCAAGCGCCATTGAAAGTCCCGCCGCCTCAGCCGCCATCGCGGCGGCCACTACGACAAACAGGACAGCGGCCACGAAGACTTCGCGGCGGTCCACCGACGAGACCCAGCGGAATAAGGGTCGCGCAAGAAACCTGCCTGAGATCAGGATGGCGGCGATCGCCGCAAAGCGCGAGGCCGATGGCTCCGAGGACGCCTCCTCCCACTGTCCCCAGCAGCCGGGCCGGCTCCGAGGGCGCGGTAACTAGCAAGATCGGGATGACCGCCAAATCCTGCAATAGCAGGATCGAGAAAGCGGCTCTGCCTACCGTTCCGGAAAGCTGCCGGCGTTCCGCCAGGAGTTGCAGCACCACAGCTGTCGATGACAACGCGAACGCCAATCCGATCACGATGGCGACGGGAAACGGGTTGGCGAACGCAAGCGCGATTCCCAGTACAACGCAGGCAGTGATCACCACCTGCGAGAGGCCGAGCCCCAGAACCATCTTGCGCAGCGCCCAAAGCCGCTCGGTTGAGACCTCGAGCCCGATGGAAAACAGAAGAAAGACCACACCGAGTTCAGCCAGCCAGTGCGCTGGGCCGTCGGGATCAAGGACCACGAGCTGCGTCCAAGGCACATCCTACGAAAGGAGACCCAAAACGTTGGGTCCCATGAGAATGCCGATGCAAAGAAATGCTAATGGCGCTCATCCCGGCCTTGCGGAAGGTTGGGACGAGCAGGCTGGTAGCGGCCAGAAATGCGATCCCGGGAAGGACGGCGGGCGATTTCAGTATTGGGTATCCATCCCCTCTACACCCCTTTGCCTGGCGGCGCGCGACATCACCCGGGTAGGGTCTTCCCAAAGCGCCTGCTTGGCCAGGAGGCGGCGCCGCCAGCTGTGTCGGCAAGCGCGGCATTTTTCGCAGCTTCGACTCGAGCTGTAGGTCATCGAAATTCAGCCCGCCATCCCACAGACTACACGAGTCAGGACCATCCATGGCAACAGCATTGAGTCTCCTGCAGCCATTTTTACCTACGGGCAGGGCGCTTCACGCGCACCGATTGTGAACGCTCGAGGCCTTGGCTTCACCGCTTTCGGAAGGTGAGGCGAAGTTGCTTTTCGACCTCGATGATCGCAAAGAAAATGGCGCCGACCGCAACGATCAGAATCCCGTCTGCTATTGGAACAGCACGCGTCCCGAACACCTGCTGGAGGGGAGGCAGGTAAGTTAACTGCAACTGAGCCAGCGTGATGGCGATCACGCAGATCCAGACGGCCAGCGTTGCCTGGATGGCTCTCCATGTGAGCGACGTGCCGTAGATGTTCCTGATGAAGAACAAATGGCAGATTTCGAGCACAACAAGCGTGTTGAGCGCCATCGTACGTACGAGTTCGGGCGCATAACGTTTTCTAGGAGTCTTGGTGCTCTTTGACCTGCATCATCGCTCGAAACGCGTCAGGATGAGACAGTGGGCTAGAATAAGGAATTCGAGCATGAGCGTACGGGATTTACTCGCGATCGTCACGTCGCAGGCGGGCAACGAACATGTGATTGCACTCGCGGAGCAACTTGCCACCCAGAGCGGCGGGCGGCTGACAGTGGCGTTGGTCAACTGGATGCCAAGTCTTCCAGGGATAGAAGGCTTCTCCATTGCTCCAATCTACGATGATCTGGTCAAGCAGGCGCAGGAACGCCTGGAACGAGAAAGGACGAAGCTCGAAGAGCGTTTCAATCGCTCAGCCACGGTTGTGGCGATCGAAACGTTCATGCCTGAGTTTGGCGCCGCAGGATCCACCCTTGGCATGCGGGCCCGCCACGCAGATCTGACCGTTGTCGCTCGGCCCGACAAGGACGATGCAAGTTCGGCTCGGGCGATCCTGGATGCGTCGCTGTTTGAATCCGGACGTCCGGTCATCGTCGTCCCGCCAGACTGGCAAGCAGCGCCTGTCGGTCGACACGTTCTCGTGGCCTGGAAACCGACGCGCGAGGCGGCCCGTGCGCTAGGGGACGCCGACGAAATGATCACGGCGGCCGAACGCGTCAGTGTCGTGACAGTGGAAGCGAATCCTTCGCGCGGATACGGCGAGCAGCCAGGAGCTGACATCGCTGCCCGTCTCGCCTTCCGGGGTGCAAAGGTTGAACTCTTCAATCTGGATTCGGGCGGCCGATCGGAAACCCGGACGATCCTCGATCAGGCGCTTCTGGTTGGAGCTGATCTGATCGTGATGGGCGGTTACGGTCGCCCCCGCCTGAGCGAGTTGGTCTTCGGCGGCGTAACGCGCGAGATGCTGCACACCGCCAAGGTTCCCGTGCTGATGTCGCACTGAAGCTGGCGGCTGAATGGGGGTCGCACGTCTCCTCCAGGCTGACCGAGGTCACGTGCCTGCATCGAGGGTCCCGCGAGCCTGCTTCCGAGTGACTTGCGATCAGTGTTCGCGCGCCAAGGATTGCGTTTCGACATGGCTCAGCTTCATTCGGCGCACCGCTTTCGCCGAATCTTCGGTTGCCTCGGCGATTGTCAGGAGCTGGCACGACTCGGCGCCTCGCATTTCGTGACTCGAAGGCGGATTCGTCCGCGCAGCCGGGCTCTTTGCGCCCAGGCCTTCCGTTAATTGCGCCCCGAAGAGCTTCAGGCTCTTCACGAGGCGCGAAGTTCGCGGTGAGGCCTTATTTCACCAGCGCCTTGTAGACGAGCTTGGGCGAGTCGCCTTCGCCCCCCATGGCAACGCCGCCCGTGGGGCCGCCGCCGCGGCGCGCGATCAGGCCCACGAACGAAAGCTTGTTCGCGGGATCCACCCAGAACCAGCAGCCGTCGATGCTGAAATGGCTGAAAGACCCGTTGGGCTGCGGCGTGGTTTCGGTCGATCCATCGACCACGACACGGCCGCCATAGCCAAAGCCGTAGCCATTGCCGCCCAGAATGCCCCTCATGTCGCCGAGGTGGTTCTGCATCATGAAGTCGACGGTTTCGGGTTTGAGGATGCGCTTGGCGCCGATCTCACCCTTGTTGGTGAGCATCTGGGTGAAGCGGACCATATCGTGCAGGGTTGAGAGAAGCCCGCTCGCTCCGCCGCCGCCGGACTCGAAATGACTGTTCTTCTTGAAGGGATCTTCCGACAGGAAGTTGTCCGCATCCTTGTAGGCCTCGAGCACGCCGGTCGTCGCGTTGCGGGTGTAGGCGGTGACGAGACGCGGGCGGTCAGCCTCGGTCAGCCAGAAGCCGGTGTCATTCATTCCCATCGGCTTGAAGAGATTCTCCTCGAGATAATCGCCGAACTTCTTGCCGGTGATCCGTTCGATGATGACGCCTTGGAGGTCGTAGGCGATCGAATAATACCAGCGTGCGCCGGGCTGGTTCGCGAGGGGGAGGCCCGCCACTTGATCAACGAAGGATTTCATATCCTTCGCGCGCAAAACGTCCGCATCCCTGTAAGCGCGATCGGCGGCGATGTCGGTCCTCAGCCCATAGCTGAATCCAGCCGTGTGCGTCATGATCTCGTGCATCGTCGGTATGTGCGAGACGGGAGCAAGGTTGTTCAGGTTGTCGGGGGACGTCGCGACCTTGAGGTTGGCGAATTCCGGGATGAATTTGGTGATCGGATCTTCGGGCTTCCATTTGCCCTGTTCCCACAGCTGCATCATCGCGACGGCAGTGATCGTCTTGCCCGTCGAACGAACGCGGAAAAGCGTATCTTTGTTCATCGGCGTTCCGCCAAGGGACTGGCTTCCGACGAATTTGAAATCAGCGACCTGGCCGTCCTTGATCAGCGCATAGTTGATGCCGGCGATCTCCTTGTTATCGACGGCCTGCCTCATGCGCGCATCAAGCGCCTGAAGCCCTTCCGCGGTGAAGCCAAGCCGGGTGGGGTCCACGATAGCTGCGGCTGGCCAAGCTGGATTGTCGGACGGTCTCGCCGCGGCGACCGACGTTGCCATCGATCCGGCCGGCTGGCTTTCCGCGCAGGCGATCAGAACCGCAAATGATGCGACCGCCAGCAGCAGTCGCGATCCCGTCGTGAAGGGACGTTTTGACATTTCTTCTCCCGTGCCTATGTCGGTGACCAGCTTTTTTCATGACATACGTCATCAAAGCGCTTATTGATGACAGCCGTCATGTTTAGTCAATTGGAATGCCGGAGACGTGAAATGAAGGTCAGTCGCGAGCAGAAGGCCGAGAACCGGGAGGCCATCCTCAAGGCGGCGGGCGAGCTGTTCCGCTCCAAGGGCTTCGACGCAGTCGGCGTTGCAGAGGTGATGAATGCGGCCGGCCTGACGCATGGCGGATTTTACGGGCATTTCGCGTCGAAGGATGATTTGATTGCGGAAACGCTCGCTTACCTGCTGACGCAGGCGAGCCGTGACTTCGAGTTCAAGCCGTTTGTTGATCGCTATCTATCCGCTGATCACCGTGACAAGGCCGCCAGCGGATGTCCGACAGCTGCGCTTGCGGCGGCGACGCGCACCCAGTCCGCCGCGACACGGAACGCCATGACAACGGCCATGCGCGGACATTTCGACAGGCTCAGCAGGAAGGTCGAGGGCAGGAACGCTTCAGCACGACGCCGCGCGGGCATCGCCAGCTGGTCGGCGATGCTGGGGGCGGTCATTCTGGCTCGCGCGGTCAACGACCCCGAACTTGCCGACGAAATCCTGAACGAAACGCGCGCGTGGATTGCCCGCTCGACATAGCCTGCTAGCCAGCGCGCAGTGTCAGCGCGAACGACGAGCCTGAGGAATCAGAACGGGCGAGTTCCAGGTCGCCGCCCATGCCGCGCGCGAGTTCGCGCGCAATAGCGAGGCCAAGCCCTGCGCCGCCATCCGACGCCGCCTTGGAGAAAGGCTGGAAAAGCTTCTCCTTGATCATCTGCGCAATGCCGGGGCCGTTGTCTTCCAGAACCAGCACCACGCTGCCGCCCGCGTGCGTCGCGGTAGCGACAATGCTCGCCCCCTGATCAGGCGCGCCGGACTTCGAGAGGGCCTTAGCGGCGTTCCTCACGATGTTGGTAACGATGCGATGGAGATGGTCCGCATCAACCATGACCGTGAATTCGTCGGCAAAGTTCACCTGCGCCGTAACGCCCGGCCAGCCCATTACGCCCTCTGCGATCGCCTCCTCGACGCCGGCCTTCAGCGAAAGGCTGTGCAGATTGGGGAGCGGGGTTTCGGATCGGCCATATTTGAGCGTGGCCTCGGCCAGCGTGATGGCCCGCTGGATTGCGCGTTCAAGACGGGGCGCTGCATCGCGGACCTGTGGGTCGTTCGAGTCGGCAAGACCATCCGACAGGACCTGCGCAGCCGCGAGTGAATTGCGCAGGTCGTGGCTGATCTTTGCGACGGCTTCACCCAGATCCGCGAGACGCTTGCGTTGCCGCAAGGCGGTGGAGACAGTTCGCTGCATTGCGCCCAGAGCTGCGAGCACGCGTCGGATCTCGTCGCTTCGTCCGTAAGGCAGTTCGATGCGCGTCGCCTCGGGCGCTTCGGGTGCTTCGGAAAAGCGGGTGACGGCCGCTGTAATGCCCTGCATGGGGCGAACGACGATCCGGTACACCATGAAGTAGACAACTGCGCCGGTCAGCACCGACAGGATAAGCGAGTTCAGGACGATAGCGCCGAACTGCTCGACCAGGAAACGTCTCAAAGTCCCTTCGGAAACGATAACTTCCATTTCGTCGTATGGCGTCAGTTCGGGCTTGAAGGTCAGTTTGATGTTGCGTTGCTCCGACGTCGTGAAATGGCCGAGCGTGTCGAAAATCGACAGGACAGCCGGCTGATCGGGAACGTCCATCCGGACAAACGTTCCTTCGATCGGCTTCTCGGGAACAAGGATTGTCTCGCGTTGCTGTCCCACGTCGGCGGCGATCGACAGAATGAAGGCCCGGTTGAGGAACACGCGGGAAAATTCCGGCGTCACATGGTGATTTGGCATCGACTGGGCGGCGAGGGAGGCCAGTTCTGCGGCGCCGGCGCGGCCGGTCAGCCAGGTGTTCCTGTGTTCCGCGATCATGACCGGAAACAGTAGCACCTGCAGCAGCAGCGCCAGGCCCACCGTGTAGAGAAGAAGCTGGCCCGCCACGCCTGTGAAAAAGCCTGTCGTGGCCGAGGCGGGCTCCGCTTCGGCTTCGGCGTCGGGCGCGGATATCTCACCCCGGATGGAATCCGACGTGTCAGCCATGCTTCACAGCCACACTCATACTATGCTTTTCCGCGCCGGCAGAACTGGAATGGGCGTTTGCGTGCAGCATCAAATCAAAGACTTACCTCCGGGCTGATGGGGCGCCTATCACCTGTCGGGCATCCCCCGGAATTTTTGGCGATGGGAAGCTTCACGAACGAGTGAGTCCTGCGATGGCAACGCGGCCTCCTATGGTGCGCTTGGGAAACAAAAGGCCCGACAGGCATGACCTGTTGAGCCTTTGCCAGGTTCAGCCTTTGCGGGCTGTTTAGCGCGCCGCCACGGCCTGTTCGGGCCAGGTATAACCGCGGAACGTCTGACGCAGCTGGAGCTTGTTGAGCTTGCCCGTCGCGCCGAGCGGGATTTTCTCCACGAAGGCCACATCGTCGGGCAGCCACCATTTGGCGATCTTGCCAGTCAGGAAGGCGAGAATGTCTTCGCGCGACGCGCTCTGGCCCGGCTTGAGCTCGATCACCAGAAGCGGGCGCTCGTCCCATTTCGGGTGCGCCAGGCCGATTGCGGCGGCGTTGGCGACGGCCGGGTGGCCGACAGCGATGTTTTCGATGTCGATCGAGGAGATCCACTCGCCGCCGGACTTGATGACGTCCTTGGCGCGGTCAGTAATCTGCATGTAGCCGAGCGGGCACATGTGGGCGACATCGCCCGTGTCGAAATAACCGTCCTTGTCCAGGATATTGCCGCCCGCGTTCTTGAAGTAGGCCCCGGCGATCGCCGGGCCGCGCACGACGAGATGGCCCGTCGTCTTGCCGTCGCGGGGCAGCTCATTGCCGTTGTCGTCGACGATCTTCATCTCGACGCCGAAGGAGGGGCGGCCCTGTTTCAGCTTGTTCCTCTGAACGGCGTCCTTGCCCTGTTCGCGGAATTCCGGCGTGGTCGCGCCCATCGAGCCGAGCGGGCTCATCTCGGTCATGCCCCAGGCGTGGAAGACTTTCACCCCGTAATCATCTTCGTAGGAGCGCAGGATCGCTTCCGGCACGGCCGAGCCGGCCACCACGATGCGGTCGAGATGGGGAAGTCTCTTGCCCGTCTCTTCCAGGTATTGCTTGAGCATCAGCCAGACGGTCGGCACGGCCGCCGAGAAGGTGACTTTCTCGGCGTCCATCAGCTCATAGATCGACGGGCCATCCATCTTCGAGCCGGGCATGACCAGCTTTGCGCCGACAGCCGGGGCGGAGAAGGTAATGCCCCAAGCATTGGCGTGGAAGAGGGGGACAATCGGCATGATCACGTCGTCGACGCTGAAGCCGAGCGAATCCCGCTGCAGCGAAGTCAGCGAGTGGAGGACGTTGGAACGGTGCGAATAGAGCACGCCCTTCGGATTGCCGGTCGTGCCGGAGGTGTAGCAGAGACCCGCCGCCGTGCGCTCGTCGAAATTGCCCCAGGTCACATCGCGCGATTTTCCGGCGATGAAGCTTTCATAAATCGCGAGGTTCGGGATCTTGCCCGCAGGCGGCGCATGCGCCTCGTCGGTCATAAGGACCCAGCGGCGAACCGCGGGGCATTTTTCGGCAAGCTGCTCGACGATCGGCAGGAAGGTGAGGTCGAAGAACATGTGCGTGTCGCCCGCATCATTGATGATCCAGGCGATCTGTTCGGGGAACAGACGCGGGTTCACGGTGTGCAAGACGGCGCCGATGCCCATCGCGCCGAACCAGAGTTCCATGTGGCGGGCGCCGTTCCACGCCAGCGTGGCGATGCGGTCGCCCGGCTGCACGCAATCCTCAAGCAAGGCTGTCGAGACCTGACGGGCGCGGGCGTATAAATCCGCATAGGTTTCGCGGACGATCGGGCCTTCGACCGAGCGGGAGACGATTTCGCGATGGCCATGGTTTACGCGGGCGTGCTCGAGCACGCGGTCGACCGTCAGCGGCCAATCCTGCATCAGGCCAAAGGGCGGCTGTGTCGCATTCAGTGCTGGCAAGTTCGGATCTCCTGGCGCGGGCGATAGCGATGGCCACAGCAAGTCTTCTCTTTCGGGCGGAAGATCAAGAATTTGGTCGCATCATCAAGCGATTTTGGCGGGACTGTGTCGTTCCCGGACGGGCCGACAGATGAATTCCGCCAGCCGATTCCCGCGCGAGTATTGCCGCGTCGCGCCATTTTTAGGTTGCGGCGTGACGTTCGCCGTCTGGCGGTCTATTTCGCCTCTCCATGAAGGTCGTTATCGCCGGGGCAGGAATCGGAGGGTTGTGCGCGGCCATCGCGCTGACCAAGGTCGGCTTTGAAGTCGAAGTCGTGGAGCGCGCGCCTGTCCTGACCGAGGTGGGGGCCGGCATCCAGCTTTCGCCTAACGCGGTCAAAGGGCTTGCCGGGCTGGGAGTGGCCGAGGCGGTGCTGGCGGTGTCCTCACAGCCGCAGACGCTGGAGATGCGCATCGGACGGACGGGGGAGAAAGTGTTCTCCATCCCGATCGCGAAGGACGCCCGCAAGCGCTATGGCGCGCCCTATCTGCATGTCCATCGCGCCGACCTGATCGAAATCCTCAAGCGTTCGGCGGAATTCGCGGGCGCCCATTTGCGGCTGAATGCGCGGGTCGCCGCTTATGTGCGTGAGGATACAGGGCTGCGGGTGGGGCTCGATACCGGCGCGATTATCCCGGCGGACTTGCTTGTCGGCGCGGACGGCGCGCGCTCGACCGTTCGCAAGCAGATGCTGGGCGAGGATCAGGCGCGCTATACCGGCGCTGTCGCATGGCGGATCACCGTGGCGGCGGATGTCGCGCCAGACCTGCCGCACGCCGCGATCGTGTGGGCGGGGCCGGGCAAGCATGCAGTCACCTACAGAATTCGTCGCGGCGAGATGATCAACTTCGTGGGCGTGGTGGAGACGGATCGCTGGCGTGGTGAAAGCTGGGACCAGCCGGGCGATCCTGTCGACCTGGCCGATGATTTCGGCGGCTGGGCGCAGCCGATCCCGGACATCATCGCAGCTGCGAGCACATGCCATGTCTGGGCGCTGTTCGACCGTGATCCGCTGCCGCGCTGGTCAGATGATCGCGTGACGCTCCTGGGCGACGCCTGCCACGCCATGCCGCCCTTCCAGGCCCAGGGCGCGGCGATGGCGATCGAGGATGCAATCGTGCTGGCGAAATGCCTGCAGAAGGACGGCGTGTCGGAAGAATCGCTCCGCAATTACGAGAAGCTGCGCAAGCCGCGCACGTCACGCGTGCTCAACAGCGCGCGCTCCAACATGGGCGTGTTCCACCGCTCCAACGCGTGGTCGCAAGCGGCGACCTATGGACCGATGAAGATGGCGGATAGGCTGTTCCCCGCCTTCATCCGCTCACGTCAGGACTGGATCTATGGCTACGATGTTCGCAAGGTCGTGGTATAGGATAAGGACCATGCGGATCATCACGGGCCTTTGTTTGCTGGCGCTCGCCGCGTGCGAGCCGGAGACGCCGCGGATTTCGAACTCCGCGAAAGTGGTCGAGCAGGCGCAGTATCCCGTCGTGGCGGCGGCCTTCATGCGGCAGCACTGCTTGCGCTCGCCAAGCTGCGATCCCACCAGTGACTATGGGCAGGGCGCTGGCCAGGCGTCAGGCGTTGCGGGCTCGGTGTCATGGTTTGCTGAAACCGCCCAGGTCGTGAAGGAGGGCGGGCAGGATTACGGTGCGGCTCTCACGTTGAGCGCGTATGCGACCCGCGGGCAGGGCGGCCCTGCGGGGCGGCCGTTGACCGTCGATGAACTGCCGGATTCGTTCACCGCTGCGAAGGCCAAGCGCTCAACCCTGTCGGTCGAATATCGAACGCCGGGCGGCGGCGCGCCCGAAGCATACGGTCTGCAATTCAATTCCGCCTACCTGACGCTCGCTGCGCCGCTGGACGAGGCGAAGCTTGAGATCAAGGGCAAGGCCGGCGTGGTGATGTCGGCTGAAGTTGGCGCGATGCCCGCGAAGAAAGAGCCGGTGAACGGCAGGGCCAAGCCGCCTGAGGCGGTGACGTTCTTCCTCGCGCGCAATCTGAGGGACGAGCCCTTGCCCGAATTGATGGCGGCGCTTATGGCCGGTGAATCGCTATCGCTGAAACTTCTGACAGCTAATGGCGACGTCATCCTGACCGACGCGCTCTATGCTAACGGGTTTGAAAGTGCGTTGAAGCAGGCAACCGATGCGCTGGCCGATCCTGAGATCGTCCGGCCGATCATCACGCGGTGCGAGCGTTTCGCCGACAGGCCGGACGATTTCTGGAAACTTGCTGACGTGACGCCCGCGCTGCTTGCATGCGATCCGCGGCCGCCGGAACTTCGGCGCTAGTAGAGCGTGCCCGGCGGAAGTTCGGACGCGCGCTCCATGCATGTCGCGACAGGAATGCGCAATGCGTTCGCCTTGTAGTCGGCTTCGGCTTTGTCACCATAGGGAAGCGTGAAGTTCGCCCAGTTGCCGCCGTCGGTGAGCCCCTCCGCTTTCAGCTTGGCGATGCCGGCCGTGTCGAGCTTCTTCTGCATGTCCATGAGCGGCGTGATGTTGTCTGGGTCCGTTTCAGGATTCCTCGGATCGAACTTCACGGCAATCTTGGCGTCGAACTCCGCGCCAAGCGCGCCCGAGCAGTAGAGATCGTCCTTCGCGGCCTGCGATCCGACGGCAAGATAGTCGGGCTCGGCCGCCGGGGAGGTAGACGGTAGGGGCCCGGCGCCCAGCGCCAGATCCGGCGGCGTCACCGTTGGGTTGGTGGAGGACAGATCCGGCATCGGGAATTCCATCGTGGGCGCGGAGATTGTCGGCAGGCTGGCAAGCCGCCGCTCCATGATCTCGCGCTCGCTTGGCTGCGTCATGCGGAAGATCATGCCGCCGCCGAAAATGATGATCGCGGCAAGTCCAACCATCTGAGTAGGCTTCAGTTTCATGTCCGTCCCCGTCCCGTGACGGCTATTCCGGCATCGGCAACGCCGCCGCGCGCGCATTGCAGTCGTCCAGCGATATACGTGTTTTCTTAGATTTCATGTCGTTCTTGACCTGCGCGGCATAGGCGTCCGAAATGACGCGCGCGTGCGTCGCGTGGGCCGCTTTCTCGCTCACCAGCTTGTTGATGCCTGCTTCACCGATCTGGAAGCCCAGCATCTGCGCCTTGCGCAGCAGCGCTTCTTCCACCGGCGCCAGCGCGTCCGACACGTCCGGGTTCTCGATATAGATCAGCGCGGAACAGTAGAGGTCGTCTCTGGCTTCCTGCGAGCCGACGGCCAGCGGGTCGGCGGGCGGCGGGGGAATGGCTGACGGTTGCGGCGCTTCAGGCGCTGGGCCGGTGAGTGAGGCGTCATGGGTTTCGACAGCGGGGCCGCTGCAGGCGCAGGCCGCGCCGATGGCGCCAATCGCGGCAAGAATGATGCGAGCAAACATGGCGATTCTCCACCCAGCGGCGCAGTGATAGCGCACAGCGCGGCGCCAGCAACTGGCTCAGATCAGTCTGCACTTCAAGCTTGCCCCCGAAGTCCTGTACACCGCGTCCATGGAGTTCTGGATCTGGGTCAATTTCACCCTGCTGTTTCTCGCCGGCGGGCTGACGCCCGGTCCGGCGGTGATGCTCGTGACGACGGCGTCGATCCGCTACGGATTCTGGGCGTCGATGGCGCCGGCGGTCGGCGTCTGCGTGGCCAATCTTGCCTGGATTGCGCTGGCTGCGTCGGGTGTGGCCGTGCTGGCAAAGGCTTTCCCGCAAGCCTTCATGGCGTTCAAGGCGGCGGGCATCGCTTTCATCGTCTGGCTGGCGTGGAAGACGGCGTTTGGCGCGCCGGTCGACCTGCTACGGCGCGAGCCGCCGCCGAGGCGCAAGCTGTTCGTCCACGGCATTGGCCTGCAGCTGGCGAACCCGAATGCGCTTGTCTATTTCGGGGGCCTTCTGCCGACCTATTTCAATCCCGAGCACGACCTGATCCCGCAGGCGCTCATCAGCATGCTCACCGTAACGGCGTGCGAGATGTTCGGGCTGGTGATCTATGCGGCAGGCTCGGATGCGCTGGCGCGACGTTTCCAGTCGCAGGCATTTGCGCACTGGTTCTTCCGCATCGCTGCGCTGGCGATGGTCGTCTCGGCAAGCTTCGCTGTCTATCTGACGTGGGCGGCGACGGGACGTTAGTCGCCGATCTGGCCGGTGCGGATCGGAAGATCGTGCGGCGAGACATCCGGCGGGGTGTCGCCGCGCACGCTCGCATCCTGACGGCAACGGTCGCGCTCGACCGGGTCGTTCTCGAAGTGGGCCAGACAGACCTGTTCCTGCGTGAGTTCCGCTGGCCGGCGGCCTGAAGCGCAGGCCGACATGGCCAGTCCCATTGCCAGGCACGGCATAGCAAGGATGAAGCGCTTCATATCGTTACTCCGCTTACTCACTCTAACGCACAGACAAGCCTAGTGGGCGCCGCCGACCAGCGGGCGATCGATCAAAACGGCGAGAAGCAGGGCGGGGCCGCCATGCGCTTCCCACCCATGGCTAGTGCCGCGCTGGATGACAATCTGCCCCGGCTTGATCCGCGTGCGCGATGTGTCGAGCACGAGGTCGATCTCGCCTTTCAGCAGGCAGATGACATCGATCGACGACGTCTTGTGCATGGCCGGGTGCTTGGACTGATCGGTCAGGTGATCTTCCGCATCGAAAGAACGGAAGCGTTCGCGTGCAGCCGCATTGATGGTTTCGCGTGGAGCGCCCGGCGGCAGAGGGTTGATCACAAACCAGCGGACTTTGACATTGCCGGGCGCCGGCGACAGCACGCAGCGTTCCGGCCCAAGGTCCTTATGGTTCTGCGGGTCGAGCGAGCCGCTCGCAACATCATGCCAGATGTCAAACAGGCCGCCGAGATTGGGGTCGCCATTCGTCGCCGATGGCGGGCCATCGATGATGACAACGCTGTCGCCCGCAGCATCGTCGCCCGTGATGATGCGGCGCATGGTGGAAGCAAAGTCGTCCATGTTCCGTCCCTGGAATGATCCCTCCGCCCAGACTAGCACCGCAGGGTAGGCGACCGAAGCGATAGTTTGTAACCGCGCAGCGCGCCTAGCCGGCCCTGCGAGCAGCCTTCTCAGCGCGCTGGATTTCCTTGTGGCGCGGGCATCGCACCTCGTGGTCATTGACCATGCCCATGGCCTGCATCACGGCGTAGACAATCACCGGCCCGCAGAACTTGAAGCCGCGCCTCTTCATGTCCTTCGCGATCTGCTCGGACAGCGGCGTCTTCGCTTGCACCTTCTCCCAGTGCTCGAGCCGGTTCACCACCGGCTTGTCGCCCACGAAACCCCAGACATAATCCGAGAAGTCCTCGCCCTTCTCCGCCATGTCGAGATAGATCTGCGCGTTCTTGATCGTTGCCGCGATCTTGACGGGTGAGCGGATGACGCCCGGATTCTTCATCGCCTTGTCGATGCGCTTGCTTGTCCAGCGTGCGATCTTCTCGGGCTCGAAACCGTCGAACTCCTCGCGCATGGTCTCGCGCTTGCGCAGGATGGTGATCCACGAAAGGCCGGCCTGGTGCCCGTCGAGCTGGAACTTTTCCCACAAGGCGCGGCTGTCGCGCTCGGGCACGCCCCATTCCGTGTCGTGATAGCGGCGATAGAGCGCATCGTTCAGGGGCGCCCAGCCGCAGGGGATGTCGTCCAACTTCGTCATGGGAATCTGCGCTAACGCCTGCCTTTGAGTCGATCGTCGATGCGCGCATAGATCACAAGGAAGGTCGCAAGCAACAACACGCCGAGGAAAAGCCAAGTTGTGCTGAACGGAAGCGTCGCCTCCAGCCAGCTCCAAGCGCCAGTGGCGATTTCGTGCAGCGCCAGGCCGACGCCGGCCAGCGCAGCCAGAACGGCGCCCCAGATCGACCGGCTCGCTTCGAGCGGCTTGTTCTTTACGGCGGGCGGCGCAGTGCGAGGCGGAGCGGGCGCAGGCGCTGAGGCGGGCGGCGGCGCGGCGATGATGATTGCCTCCGTCACCGGCGACGTCGCCGCAGGCAACGACTCGAAGCTTCCGCCCGGCGCCGTCGCCTCCAGCGTCTGTTCGAAATACTCGCCCGGAAAGCGCCGCTGAAGCTCGGCGGTCAGGTGCAAACGGATTTGGACCATGTCCCCTGTTGCGCCCAGCGCCTCGATTGCCGCGCGCGATCGCGGCCCAATCGCGCCATCGATATTGCCGATGTCGTACCCCAACCTGATCAGCGCCGCCTGCACGGCCGCGGCGTCGCAATCGTTGAAGGCGTCCACCTTCAGTCCCACCGCGAGGATCGCGCTCGCGGCCATCGCCGTTGCGGGTTTCATGTTGCGGCCCTTGCCGCTTGCGTAATGATCGTAGACGCGTTGGTGGCTGCCGCGGCATTCGAAATGCCAGCATTCCTTGATCGTCGTTTTCGGCTCGGCGATGATCGGCACGACGCCATGCCTCTTCGCAATTTCCCAGAAATCTGCGAGCGACATTTTCAAGTCGTCGATCACGACATCGAAAGCACGCCCACCCTCATGCATGCTGCCTCCGGGCAAGGGGCTGAACGCCGGCTTCTTCCCGTTGACATGATCGAGATGCGCCTGAAGCTGCATGTCGTGGGAGCGGAATAGATCAGACAGCACAAAGGCGCCGCCTCTCGCCTTGACGTCGTCTGCAATGGCAAAAATAGCGGCCTTCATATCGGGCGTCGCGAAGGCCATGCGGCGCGGCATCATTACCTGCGCGCCCCCGACTTTATAGCACGACAGAATCTGGACCGCGCACAGTGAAGAAGTCGTCATGCATTCCCCCGCGTCCCCACGACTGGCCCATTTAGCGGAGCGGGCCCATTCCCTGTCAATCTTGATGCAGATCAGCCTTCGAGCGCGGCAAGCTCCGCCGCCAGCCAGGACGGCCTGTCGAATGTGACTGTCGTACGACCTGCGGTGAGCGGCTCGCCTTTCGCCAGCGCTTGCGAAAGCCGGTCAATACGCACGCGCGCCAGCCCTGCGCCGCCGGAAATCGACGTCAGCATTCCGATCTCGAAGCCGTTCGCGAGGATCGGCGTAGGCGCCGTAACGCCCGCGGCCAGCGTAACTTTCAGGGTCCGTCGCCGCGCAGTGCCGCGGCGCTTCATGCGCGAGACGACTTCCTGGCCGACGAAACAGCCCTTCCTGAAATCGATACCGCCGACGAGGTCCATGTTGATGTCTGCGGGGAAGACGTCCTCAGCGCCAAAGTCGAAATTCTGTTCCGCTAGGCCCGCTGCAATGCGCGCTGCGTCATAAACCGATACATCGCCCGGCTGGCCGCGCGGGCCGATCTTCCGGCGCGGCGCCTGCCCGCTGCGCGGGTCCGCCTCGCCCTCGAATACGCTGACGCCGAGGTCGGGTCGTTCCCCGACCGTAACGGCGGCGCGCAGCTTCATCAGAGTAAGACGTTTCACCAACGCAGGCGCAGCAGAGGCTGCGACATCCAGCAGGATCGCATCGCTCGCGCGCGCCAACAGCATGTCGGCAATCACTTTTCCCTGCGGCGTCAGCAGCGCGCCATAGCGCAGTTCATGGGGCGCCATGCTTGTCGTGGACACTGTCACGATCCCGTTCAGGAACGCTTCCGCATCGGCGCCGGTAACCGAAACAATCGAGCGGTAATCAAGAAATTCTGGGGTTTGCATCGGGCTTAGTTAAGCAGACTTGTGCGGCGCGGTAAGAGCATGTGTCCCGAATGGCGACGCCTCATCCGTCTAAACTCTATGTCACGCTCCCAGGGCCCCGCTTTTCAAGATGTGGCTTGTATGCAATACGTGCGCGGTCGAATTTTGAACAGGTTCGGTTGCTCTCCTTGCTCGCCTACTGGGTTATCCCAAATGGATCGAGCTCCGGATCTGGCCTACCGAACATTCTGGTTTGACGGCTCCCGGGCGCGGCTGCATGCGCCTTACATTGTTCTACGGGTCCCCCCGGTCTCGTGGACGCCTATCGAAAGACTAGATCTACATGGCTACCGGCACCGTAAAGTGGTTCAACGAGCAAAAAGGCTTCGGCTTCATCCAGCCTGAGTCCGGCGGCGCAGATGTGTTCGTTCACATCTCGGCCGTCCAGCGCGCAGGTCTCGCCGGCCTCAACGAAGGCCAGCGTGTGAGCTTCGAGCTCGAGAAGGACAAGCGTTCGGGCAAAATGGCTGCGACGCAGATCCAGGCTCTCTAAGCGCTGCGGGCGGCGCTCGCCTGAGCGTCGTCTCACGCACCAAACTTCGGAACGGGTCGGCCTTATGGCCGGCCCGTTTTCATGTCCGGGACAAGTTAGCTGCGATCCTCGTCCACCAGCCCGCGCGCCTTCAGCTGCGCGGCAAGGGGAGTGCCAGCTCTTACGAACAGTCGCGTCAGACCCTTCGCGCCCAGACGATCAAGCGCGGCCTCGTACGTCTCTTCGCGCGCAAGATCGAACTCGGCGTCATAGCTCGCCTGATCCCCATCGATCGCCAGCCAAGGCCGGCCCGTCGCGATCAGCTTGAAGAAGCCGGCATTGAGCGTCTCCGCCTCCGCGCGCCCCACGCCCAGCATCACCTCGACGCCCGCCGCGCCCAACCGAGAAACGCCATGCGCGCCCAGCGGATGCGGGTCCTCGCACGCCACCACCACGCGGCTTATGCCGGACTGCACCAGCAATTGCGAACACGACATCGCACCTGCCGAACGCGCACTGCACGGCTCCAGCGTCACATAGGCGGTTGCCCCATTTGCCTTGTCGCCGGCGGCCTTCAGCGCGATCTCTTCGGCATGCGGTCGCCCGCCAATGCCGGTCATGCCTTCGCCGGCAATGCGCCCGCCCGCTACGATCACGCAGCCCACGGCAGGATTGGGCGCCGTCTGTCCCAGGCGCGTGCGCGCCAGCTCGAGCGCGCGCGCCATGTAGCGCTCATCAAGAGCGCTGGCGGTCATACGACAGGAAGCGGCTTCGCCCGCGCCGGATCGAGATACCGCGCCGTCTTCACCTTCAGCGAACTGTCCAGATCAATCAGCAGCGGATTCCCGGTCGGAATCTCCACTTCGGTGATCTCGCTGTCCGGCACGTTGAACAGATGCTTCACGATCGCGCGCAGGCTGTTGCCGTGCGCGGCGACCACAATGTTCTCGCCGGCTTTCAGCTTCGGCGCTATCTCACTGTCCCAATAGGGCAGCACCCGGTCGAGTGTTGTCTTGAGGCTCTCGGTGGCTGGAATGGCCACACCGCGATAGCGCGCATCCTTTGACAGGTCGAACTCGCCGCCCGCGACCATGTCCGGCGGCGGAATGTCGAACGAGCGGCGCCAGATCTTCACTTGGTCCTCGCCATGTTTGGCTGCGGTCTCTTTCTTATTGAGCCCGGTGAGCCCGCCATAGTGGCGTTCGTTGAGGCGATAATCCTTGGTCACCGGCAGCCACAGCCGATCCATCTCGCCCAGCGCCAGATAGAGCGTGCGGATCGCCCGCGTCTGCACGGACGTGTAGGCGCGGGAAAAATCGACGCCCGTCTGTTTCAGCAACTGGCCAGAGGCGCGGGCTTCATTCTCGCCTACCGGGGTCAGGTCGACATCCCACCAGCCCGTGAATCTGTCTTCCAGGTTCCACTGGCTCTGTCCGTGTCGCACCAGCGCCAGCTGCGCCATTGATCGCCTCCGCTTGAAATCAGAGGGTTCTTAAGCAGGTTCGGGCCCGCGGGGGAAGACGATGTCGGTAAATGCGGGCGCTACTGCGGAGACGGTCCGGCCGGCGTCGGGCATTTCTGCGCGGAGAAGCGATTGCCGATCGCCATCATGCGCTGCACGTCAATGCCCTGCATCGAAGTGGCGAGTTGTCCGCCCAGCTGATCCACCCGTCCGCGATTGTTGGCCGCCGCCTCCGCGCTGGCGCCGCCGGGCGGCGGGGCCTTGCCCATGGCCTGATCGTGAAGCGACTTCGCGTTGGTTGCAAAGCTGGGGTCGAGCTGGCTGTTCATCCGCTGCCCGGCCGCCGTCATCTCCACCAGCATCTGGTCGCACGTCAGTGTCTCGACCGGCTGCAGATTGGGGTTCGGCGCTGCGTTCAAGCGCGCCTGCATGTCCAGCATCGCTTGGCGGTCTGCGCTGGGTTGGGTTCCTTGCGCCAAGGCGGGCGGCGTGAGCAGCAGTGCGCCCGTGAGGATGGCAAACGACAAACGGATCATATCGGCGGCCTCCAACCTTGGAGACGTGTGACAAAACCGGGCGCGGTCAGGCAACTGTCCTAGACATCTCCGTCTGCGTAGACCTCGCCTTCAAGGTCATCGAGCTTCACTTGCAAGTGCGCCCGCGCATCCTGCACACCCTGATTGTAAATCGCAGGCCCCAGCGTTCGCAGCATCATGTCCACCACTTCCGCCGCGCGGAAATCGCTCAGCTTCTCGTCGAACTCGTTCGAGAAAAATTTCTGAAGGTGCGCCGCGACACGCTGCTTGCGCGCGGGATCAAGCTTGATGTCCATCGCAACGTCTCCCGCAGATCAGCGCGGCGTAGACGCCACCAGGAAATCGTCGGCCACGCGCTCGCCCGGATTATTCTCGCGCCGTTTATAGGCTTCCAGCAGCGAGGAATAGGGCGGGGCGTACTGCCAGCCATTCTCGGACGTGTTTAGCCGGATCTCGAAGTGCAGATGCAGCGTCGTCGGCGTGCCGCCGAAATCGTTCGAGACATAACCCACCACGTCGCCCTTCTTGACCGTCTGGTTGGTCGCGACCTTCAGCTTCGCCATGTTGAGGTGGAGATAGCGGTAGATACGGCCGCCCGAATCCGCACGCAGCGAGATCGAATAGCTGCCGACGTTCGAGATGATCCCATCCTCGACCGCTACGACTTCATAGCGCGAGCGGTCCGCAGCCTTGGTCGTGCGCTCTGCCTTGCACCCTTCCGGCGTGCCGACGCGGATGTCCTGGCCAAGGTGAACGCCGGACTTCGAGCACCATGGCGTCGAACCGCTTGAACGCGTCTCGCAGTAATTGTCGCGCCATGGCGCCACGAAGTTGCGCGTGTCGCACTGGTCGCCGCCCTTCACGCCGCCGCCCCAGCGATAGACCTGCGTCTGCGCGACGGCTGGCGCGCTCTTGATCGGGAACAGCATGTCGGGGACCAGCACGGCCGGCTCCAGTGCGCCCGCGCCGCTGCTCGGGGCGAGATTGCCTGGCCGGAAATAATAGAACGACGCTGGGATCGGCGCAGGTGCTGGCGTGGGAGCGGGTGTGGTGGTTGGGGTTTCGGGAGCTGGTGTCGGCGTCGGCGCGGGCGGCGTCACCGGCGGAGTTTCGGGCGTCGTCGGCGTTTCCGCGGTCTCGGTCGGCACGGGCAGGGGCGGCAGCGTCTCGCCCGTCTCCGCGCTCACCGGCGGCTTGCTGTCGCCCGTATCGATCGCGGGGTTCTCCGGCTTGCCATCCTCGAACGGGGTGCCGTTCTCAGGCGCGCCCGTATTCGCGTTGGGATTGGGTACGCCGCCCGAACCGCCCTCGGCTGTCGGATCCAGCGGGTTGACCGCATCGAGCGGGGGCGGAGGCGGCGGCGCGTTCGGGTCTTCGGGGATCGTCTCTTCTTTGGCCGCGATATCAACCCAGGGCCACAGCAGCACATTGCCCGCGTCGCACGCCGACAGCGTCATCGCTCCGAACGCTGACATCGCAACAAGACGCAATGAAGACATTTTCATCCCGCCAACTCCCCACACAACCGATCGTCCGTGCTAGCGCACCTGGGCCACAAACAGGCTTTCCGCGAATTCCTTGGCTTCCGCCTCGGTGATGCAGCTCGTCGGGCCGTCTATCTCACGGCACTCGAAGTCGATCAAATAGTCTGCGCCGTAACGCGAGAAAGCCAGCGAGGCGACAGCTTCGCCTCTCGTGAATTTCATCGCTTCCTTGTCGCCCGTGGCCGTCTGGCCCGTGCCCGTATAGGCCTTCATCGAACCATTCACGATCGCGTCGTAGCGGGCGAGGTGGTAGGTCGCGAAATAGCCGTCCTTGGTGACGACCGGTGGCGTCGGCCGGTCGCTGGCCGTCTGCACAATGCCCGAGGGCAGCAGCATCGGCACGGGCGAAGGCCCTTCCTGCCCGGATGTCTGGACTGTGGCCGGCGCGTCGGCAGGGCGCTTGGATGTGAAGTCTGCGCGCGCCTTCTCCCAATCTACTGTCTGCTCCATCGACGGCGCTGAAGCGACCTGCGCAGGCGCTTGCGCGCCAGTGGCTGGACCATTGGCCGCCGCCGGAGCGGCGGGCGTTTCCTGCGTGCAGGCGGCGGCGAGAGCCGCCAGGCTGGCGAGGATCAGAAATCTCATCATTGGCCTCCGGGGTGAGCCGTCATGTTCGGCTCGGCATAGGAAATGTCGGCGGCGGCCGCCAGCTTCTTCGCGATCTCGCGCATCGCAGGCAGCCGCGTGTCAGCCGCCGTGGCGCCGGTGTGCACCAACACCAGCTCGTTGGAATAGGTCACGCGGTCCAGCTTCAGGCTGGCGAATTCGGGCCGACCGGCTTTCCACGCTTCGAACTTGGTGCGCGCCGAACCCTGGTCTTTCCAGAACGCGTCGATGATGTCTTTCACCTTCGAGTCGTCCTTGAACTTGACGACGATCTCCATGCCCATATTCACCGCGCCGCCGGGAGGCTGGTCGAACTGCACGCCGGGCAGAGCGCCGCCGGGCTGGGGCGCGGCTGGCGGATTGGCGGCCAGAGGCGCTTCCAGCGGGGCTTCGATTGGCGCCGGGATCGGTGCGGGCGCTTCTGGCCCGGTGAGCGAAACCACCCCGATAATTGCCGCGACGATTCCCAAGGCCCCAGCCGCCACGGGCGCTGCTCCCTTGAAGCGGCCTTCCCCTGGTGGGGCGCCCTGAATGTCGACCACAGCCATTCTCCCTCTCCTCCGGACAGACCGGGAGAGCAGAAAATGCGCTTCTTTCAAAGCTATCTGCATCACGCGGCAGTCCCCCGTCCGACTTAACGCTTACTGCGCCGGTGCGTTCGCAAGATTCAGCATCCTGCCCCCGCACGGCCGAAAACACATGTCCGGCGAACCTGCGATCGGCGTCCCCCCCGGATAGGCCGAGCACTTGCCCGAACACTGCGTTTGCGTGCGAGGCATGGTGGACGACAACAGCTTCGTACGCAAATCTGATGGCACCGCGGCGGGGTATTTCGCCTTCAGCAGCGCCAGCGCCGCTGAAACGTGCGGCGCCGCCATCGATGTCCCGTTTTCGTAGGAATAGTAACACTGCGGCACCGCCGTACCGGGTTTTACCGGGTCCATGCAGTTCTTCGAGAACTTGGTCGACAAGACGCCATCGGGCCGTCCGTCCTTGTCGTCGTCGCGGCTCATGTCGCCGCCCGGCGCCATGATCGCGACTTTCGCGCCATAGTTGGAATACGGCGTAAGCACGCCGCGCGCATCGTTCGCCGCTACCGAGATGACGTTGTCGCATCCGCCTGGCGCGAAGTACTTCACGTCGACACGCGCATTGCCCGCCGCCGCCACTACGATCGCGCCCGCCGCTGTCGCATCATTGATCGCAGCCTGCATCGAAGCCGGGCAGGGTTCGAACAGGCCGATCGACAGGTTGATGATGTCTGCGGGGTGCGAGTTCCACACCTCCCGGCCCTGCGTGTCGCGCGCAGGCACCGTGCCCGCCGCCCAGCGGATCGCATCGTTGATGTCCGATAGCTTGCCGCCGCAACGCCCCAGCGCGCGCACGGGAACGATGGTGACGTCCCAGTTGCCGCCCGCGACGCCCGCGGCGTTGTTGGTGGACGCCACGCCGATCGTGCCGGCGACATGCGTGCCGTGGAAAGTGTCAGACGTGGTCGTGCTCGTCGGCTCGCACTTGTCGCCCGGATCGTTCGCGTCGTTGTCGCGACCGTCGCCGTCATTCCCCATCATCGGGTCGGAGACCATGTCGTATCCGGGCGCGAGGTTGGGCGAGCCTTTGATGTCCGGATGGTTCATCTGCAAGCCGGTGTCGACCACGGCCACCACGACATCGCGCGAGCCCTTGTCCTTGGCCTTCGTCCAGAAGCCGTTGAAGCCAGCACCGCCCCCGGATTGTCCGGCAGCCGCGCCGTTGTCGCGGAAATGCCATTGCAAGCCGAACAGCGGGTCGTTGGGACCGTTGCTGATCGCCGTCGCCGGCTTCGACTGGGTCGGCTTCTTCAGCATCTGGTTGGTGAAGATGTAGTCCTTCTCAACATACTGGTAGTCACCGCTCTCGCGCAGCACTTTCACGACGCATTCAGTCGCCAGCACCGGATCTTCCTTCATCTTCTCGATGTCCGGCGTCCCGGCGCATTCGGCCGACGACGCTTTCTTTTCGGCGAACAGAGCGCGCATCGAATTGACCTTCGTCAAGTCGAGCTGGCCTTCGCGGAACTGCGTCGGGTTGACGCCGATGGTGATGCGCATCTGGCCGCCCTCGCTGGGCGTCACGATGCCCGACAGGCCCAGCGCCTCGAGTTGCTTTCCGGCCCTGTCGCGAACCTGCACCGCCTTGTCGACGTCGAGGCGCGAGCGAACCTGCAGCGGTTTCGGGATCGGCGCCGCCTTGTCCTGCGTCTTGCGCGAAACCTGGTCGCCGATCGACTGCGCGGTCTGGCTCGTCGCCGTCAGTGTCTGTTCAGCCGACGCGCGTGCAGAGCGCAGGGTTTCGCGTTTTAGTTCGACGCCGCTTTCACGCACGGCCTGCTGCAACGCCTTCGGCGCTGCGATCTGCGCCTGCTCGCGCAGCACGGCGGCGGGCGGCAGTTTCACTTGCGGCATGGGTGCGCCGGCCTTGATGCCCTGGCGCGGCTTGACGATGCGTGGCGCGCCATCGGCGGTTGCGCGACTGGCCTCGGGCGCAGCGGCTGCCGCCGCAGGCGGCGCGGCTTCCACGATCGGCGCGCCAGCCGGCGCCTCCGCTGACTGCGGCAGCGGCGCGCTTTCGGTGTTGAGCGTGGCGTTGTCGGGCGTCGCGGCCGCATCGGGCTGAGCCGCGGCCATGTCGAACGTCTCCGGCTCCAGCACCGGCTCGACGATCTGTTCCTTCGGCATCGCGATCACCGATCCGACGGCGAAGAAGCTCTGCGTCTGCAGCATCTCTTCCAGGCTCACCGGAGGCAGTTCGACCGGCGCCTGCATCACGCCGAACACGGCGCGCGCTTCCAGCGGCGCCGAGGCGAGGGGATCGACCGGCGCGGCCGCTTCCTCGGCCTGTTCGCCGCCAGTGATCTGGTTAAGAGCGTCGCCCGCCAGCTGTCCCAGCTGGTCCAGCCTGTCACATCCGACCAGCGCCGCCAGCGCCGCTCCGAGGACAAGACCCCGCATCATCGGTTTCGCAGTCATTACCCCACCTCACGCGTCCTGGACCTTTATGAGCCGTGTTTACCATGATGAGGCGCCATGGCGAATGCTTTGAGCGCACGCCGCTGGGAAACGCAGCGGTTAGCGGGAACTCCATGGTTCCCTGCAAAGATGCACTGCGCATCAGAGAATAAGGCTAACCGCCGTATTTGGTCCCTAAAGCGCCCTGCCATCGTCAAACGACCGCGCAACCACGGGCGCTCCCATTCGTTGGGGCCTCGGGTGGAGGTGATCCGCCTGAAGGCTGGAGACTTAGCCCGGCACAGGGAATGCAGGACGCTCAATATGACCAACACCAATAGCAAGTTTGTCACGCGCTTCTTGGCGGTGCTTTTCGTCGGCCTCACCTTCGCCGGCTGCGCCATGATGTTCGTCCAAGGCGAAAAGTCCCTCTTCGCTGAGTCACAAACGACCATTCCGTAGCTAGCGGCGTCCAACCATCTGGAATCAGCCCGCCTCACTCGCATTAATGCGTGTAAAGTTGCTGTCTTCCCCGGCTGTCTGTATTCCCCGCCGCGGGAGGGCTTCATGACCTTCAGACGAATCATCGTCCTGACCGGCGCTGGCGTGTCCGCTGAAAGCGGCATGGGAACGTTTCGCGACAAAGACGGGATCTGGACGCAGCACAATCTTGAAGACGTTGCGACGCCGGAAGGCTTCCTACGCAATCCGCGCCTGGTGCACGATTTCTACAACGCCCGCCGCCGCGCCCTGCGCGATGCAAAGCCTAACGCGGCCCATCTAGCGCTGGCGCGGCTCGAACAGGTTGTGAAACGGTCCGGCGGCGATCTCATGCTCGTCACCCAGAATGTCGACAATCTGCACGAGAAGGCGGGGTCGCATTCGCTACTCCACATGCATGGCGAATTGGCGCGCGTGATCTGCGCCTCGTGCGGCGCCAGGGGCGCGTGGGACGACGATCTCTTCGCCGACACCGAATGCTGGCGATGCGGCGCAACCGGCGTTCGCGGCCTGAGGCCAGATGTCGTGTGGTTCGGCGAAATGCCCTATGGCATCGACGACATCTATGGTCGCCTGTCGTCGTGCGACCTCTTCGCCTCCATCGGGACGTCCGGCGAAGTCTACCCCGCCGCCGGCTTCGTCCACGAGGCGCGGCGATCCGGCGCCCACACGGTCGAGCTCAACCTCGAACCCTCCGCCAATCACCACGACTTCGGCGAAGGCCATTACGGTCCCGCCACACAGGTAGTTGATGAATGGGTCTCTGGCCTGATCAGGAAGATCGAGGTCTAGGCTGGCCGATACCGGTCAGTCCTCCTGCATCACGTCCATCTCTTCGTCCGACCAGCCGAAATGATGCCCCAGCTCGTGCACCACGACATGGGCCACCAGCTCTTCCAGCGTGATATCGCCTGTCGCCGCCCATTCATCGAGGATCGGCATGCGATAGAGCCAGACCATCGGTGGGATGGTCGATGGCGTCGAATGCATCTCGAGCGTCAGCGCAACGCCTGAATACAGCCCCGTGAGCTCATAGGGGTTATCGATTTTCATGGTGTCGAGCGTTTCGTCGTCCGCGAAATCCTCGACCTTGACGGCCACGGCCCTGGCATGCGTGCGAAATGGTTCCTCAAGCGAATCAAGCGCTTCGCGCGCCATTGCCGCAATATCGTCGAGCGAGGGGGCATTGCCCCATGATGTCCGCCGGGAATCCGTCATGGCGCCTTTGTAATCCGCTGCCCCCTGCGACTGAAAGACGTGTCTGTGCGGGATTGCAGGTTGGGGGTTCACATTTGCCGCACGACAGGCTTTCTAGCCAACCTGATGTTTCTGGAGTTCCGCCTTGTCCATGTCCTTTGAAGGCCTGCGCAATCTGGCCACGAGCGTGCGCATCTTTCAAAGAAATGTGCAGGACCGCAAATGGGAACCCGAAGCCCCCTACATGAAGGAAGTCGTGAAGCCGGGCGATATCTGCCTGCATTTCGGCGGCTCTGACGGACGGCATTCCTATCTCCTGTCGAAACAGATCGGCCCGCAGGGCAGGGTCCACGTCTACGAACCGTCGAACTATTCCTACGCAATCATGTCGCGCCTCATCCGCTGGCACGGCCTGAAGAACGTCACGCCGCACAACGCCGCCATTGGCGCTGCGGAAGGCGAGATGATCCTCTCCGTCCCGAAGAAGATGACGGGTCATCTCGGCCGCGCCTATGGCGTCGTCACCAGCCGCGGCGGCACCGCGTCCGACGAAAAGCTCGCAACGGGCAACAAGACCGAATTCATCGACCAGCCGACCGCCGTCACTTCGCTCGACAGCCTGATGCAGCGTGAGAAGCTCCCGCGCGTCGATTTCATCCGCTGCGATGTCGAGGGCGCCGAAATCCGCTTCATCGAAGGCGGGCGCAACACGCTCGAGCGTGACCTGCCGAGCCTGCTGATCGAAATCCACCCCTTCTCGCTGGAGCGTAACTTCTCTTCGTCGGGTGAAGCCGTACGCGATTATTTCCTCAATCTCGGCTATCGCATGTGGCAGCTTAACGACGACAACTCCCACATGTTCGAATCGACACAGATCGATCCCAAGCGCCGGTGGAAGGACTATTTCCTCATCCATCCCAAACGCGGCCCCGGCCTGCCCGAAGGCATGTTCCGCAAGGCCTTTGCGAACTGAAGCCAACCCAAGGGAAGCGCCATGTTCTCGCTTGATCCCAAGGCCGAGGCGCGCTGTCGGAATTCCTTCGCACGCCAGCCGATGATGACAACCATCGGCGCGTCGGTGCTGTCAGTGAAATCTGGCGAAGTCGAAATCGAAATGCCGTTTGCCGCTCATCTCACGCAGCAGCACGGCTTTCTGCATGCAGGCGTTCTCGCCACCCTGACGGATACCGCCTGCGGCTTCGCCGCGCTGACCCTGATGCCGGACGCCGCCGCGGTACTCGCCACCGAGTTCAAGATCAACCTGCTGTCGCCGGGCAAGGGCGACCGTTTCATCGCGCGGGGCCGCGTCGCCCGCGCCGGCAGGAAGCTGATGGTGTGTCTGGGCGAGGCCTTCGCGCAGAGCGAAGGCAAGCGCAAACAGATCGCGCTGATGAGCGCCTCCGTCATGGTTGTGGATACCTCGACCGGGCTGAAGGACTAGCCGCAGCTTTCCGGGTGTTTGTGAGCGTTCGCGGGTAAGGGCGGTTGCCCTCGGCCTGGTCTGGCGCGATAAGGAGAACCTAACAGGAACTCCCTCGCTCGCGATGTTTAACGTGTCTCCCGTCCCGCAGCCATTTGGCGATCCGGTCCCGGCCGGCCGCGCCGCCGAGATCGTGCGCGGCGCACAGCGCATGCTGGCCGACCTCGGCTTGGCCTCTCTCACCGAAGTCACGCTCGCCAATGGCCGTCGCGCCGATGTCATGGCGGTCGGGCCAAAGGGCGAGATCGTCATTCTGGAAGTGAAATCCTGCCTGCAGGATTTCGCTACCGACCAGAAATGGCCCGAATACGCGCCCTATTGCGATCGCTTCTACTTCGCCATCGACTGCGATTTCCCCAAGCAGCACATCCCCACGGATTGCGGCCTCATGGTCTGCGACGGTTTCGGCGGCGCCATCCTGCGCGAGGTCGAGCCGGCCCCGCTCAACGCCGCCCGCCGCAAAGCCGTTACGCTTTCCTTCGCCCGTCTCGCCGCGGCCCGATTAATGCGGGCAGGCGAGCCGGTTCACACCTCCGCCGAACCCGCGATCGACTAGGACCCATCCGCCTCATGCCGCTGCAATACCCTCTCGCCGCCAATGCCCGCGCCGCGCTCGACAGCGAGATCGGCGCCCGCACGATCGCGGAAGCGCGCGAACTGGCCGGCGGCCCGGTCGAGCTCGTCTCCGATTTCGTGCGCCCCGCGCCCGCCGAGCGCGAAGCGGTCCAGGCCAGGGCGGAATCCGGCATCGCCCGGGGCTTCGTGCAGCTGTACGAAGATGCAAAGGGCAATCCCGTCATCGCTGTCTCCTACTGGAAGCTGGTTTCCGCAAGGAAAGCCAAAGTCGAGCTTCCGCCGCCGGAAAAGGCGCCCGCCCCGGCGGATGACCACACGGACGACCTCTATTTCAACAAGCCAGGCGCCAAGGCTGCGGCCGCCGCCAGGCGCCGCAAAAAGCTTCCCGATCCTAACCAGTTCGACCTGTTCGACGACGGACCCGAGGAAACCTGACGCCATTCCCATGGCGCCAGGATGGTCATTCGCCTCCGGGGTTAACCGCACAAGGCTTCACCAACGCCTCGCCCCATGCGTACAAGTCCTGATGCGATCCGACGGGAAGGGCTCAGGCGGACCACCCAGACCGCCCGGCGAAACGCTGGGCGATCTCGAACGCACACGCTTTGCCGACCTCCTCGTCCTCATCGCCACGCGGCAGGACCGGCCCGCCTTCGCCGAGCTCTTCGCCTATTACGCCCCACGCGTGAAATCCTACCTGCTGCGCCTCGGCGCCGATAACGCGCAGGCGGAAGAGATCACGCAGGACGTAATGGTGACGGTCTGGCGCAAGGCCGCGCTGTTCGATCGCGCGCAGGCCTCGGTCTCCACCTGGATTTTCCGCATCGCGCGAAATCGTCGCATCGATGTTTTCCGCCGCACGAAGAAGCCCGATCTCGATCCCGAAGAACCGATGCTCCTGCCCTCCGCCGTCGACGCGCCGGATGCGCGCATCGAAGCGATGGAAACCGAAACCCGCGTACGAGCTGCAATGAAGGATCTGCCGGAAGAACAACTTCTCCTGCTGCGCATGGCTTTCTACGAAGGCCTCTCGCACCGGGAAATCGCCGACAAGCTGAATGTGCCGCTTGGCACGGTGAAATCCCGCATCCGGCTCGCCTTTGGAAAGATGAAGTCGAGACTCGAGGATGACTGACTATCGTGGTGATCGGCTTGCGAAGTGCGTGCGTATGACGAAGAGGGGAGATAGAAAATCCTTTCGCAGAGTGTGGAGATGATGAAGCTTACGTCCGCCACGAGGATGGATGACGCCACCCGCGCCGCTCTGGCGTCGGGCCGGGCGGAGCCGCAGTTTGGCCTGTTCATGGATACGCTGCTCGCCATGCGCGGCATATCCGAGACTGAGGGCGTCGTCCTCGCAGGCGTCTCGCTCGAGGCAGAGATCATGTCCGACATGTCGCCCAACGCGCTCGACATGGTCTTCGCCGCCATCGACCGCGGCGCTTCGAAGCCGAAAGCCCAACTCGTCTACAACGATCTTGGCGAGACGCCTTCCTTCCTGCAGGACGCCATCCTCGACGCCGAGCAGCGCGGCGGCTGGGGCTTCGGCGGTCCGGGCATCAAGCGCCTGCCGCTCGGCTTTCCGGGAGATGCAAAGATCGAGATCATCCGAATCGAGGCCGGCACGAAAATTCCGTGGCACACCCATAAGGGTCAGGAACTCACGCTGTGTCTCGCCGGCGAATTCTCCGACGGCAATGGCGTCTACCGCCCCGGCGATTTCTCGGTTTATGACGGCTCCGTCCGCCACCAGCCGGTCGCCTCGACCGCCGGCCCCGCCTACGCGCTCGCCGTCACCGACGCCGGCCTGAAATTCGAAGGCCTTCTGGGCGCGCTGCAGAAACTCTTCAACGCCTGATCCGCGCTCACGGCTCCCGCCCCCAATGCGTGTTTCGGCGGGCGGATCCCCCGACGCAACGGCCGGACCCTCGGGTACGTGGATCATGAGGACAGAGTAGGCGACCCGGAAGAACGCGAGAAGCCGACGCGGTGAGCAGCAACATGACGCCCCCAACATAGCTGACTGGAGGGCGCGAAGACGGAATGCCCACAACGCAGAGCAGAAACAAGACGCTCGCAACGTATAGCATTGCAAGATTGGCGATCCCGGCAAACCAGTTGAACGCCTTCGTCTGCATCATCAGGAGGGTGCGGCCGAAACCGCGGGGCGTCCCCGCATCCCCGGCCCTCTATCCCGGCCAGGTCCGAAGCATCCCGCAGGGCAATCGCGCACGCGCGAATGCTGTTCTGCATTCCGTGCCCGCGGAACGGCCAGCATAGTCCGGGAAAGGCGCAATTGGGTTCCTTTCCGGAACCTACACAGCCGCAGGCTTGCGGACCGGTAAGTGCTTTTTGCCCCAGTCCTTAAGTCCGACAAGGGCGGGCGCGAAGTCGCGGCCCTTGTGGGTCAGAACGTAGTCATAGCGCGGAGGCTTGCTCGAATAAGCATTCCTTTCTAGAACGCCAGCCTCGACCAGCCGCTTGAGCCGGGCGGACAGCACATGGCGCGTTACGCCCAGGCTAGTCTGGAACTGCTCAAACCTTGATTTTCCGAGGAAACAATCGCGGACGATCAGCAAGGTCCAGCGATCCCCAATCACCGACATGGCGCGGGCGACCGGGCACCAGTCGGTCGCTAGGTCGTCCCAGCGATTGGCGGCTTTTGATGGTTCCATTTTAGTATTCTGCACGGATTGCGTCCTCTTGCAAAGAAAGTAGGTTCTCTTTCTAAACGGAGGCTTTCGGATGGCTGAAAAACGCTCGGTCCTGGTCGTCGGCGCGGGCGACGCCACTGGAGGGGCGATCGCCCGGCGTTTCGCTCGCGAAGGTTACGCTGCTGTCTGTACCCGCAGGGAAGTCGCCAGCCTCGACCCGCTGCTCGCTAAAATCCGCGCAGATGGGCGAGAGGCGCACGGCTTCGGCTCGGACGCGCGCGTCGAGGAAGAGGTGGTAAAGCTGTTCGAGACGATCGAGCGAGACATCGCCCCGCTCGAGGTGTTGGTCTTCAACATCGGCGCGAACGTGAATTTCCCGATCCGCGAAACTACGGAGCGGGTCTATCGCAAGGTGTGGCAGATGGGTGCGCTGGCCGGCTTCCTCGCCGGGCGCGAGGCGGCGAAGGTCATGGTTCCGCGCGGCCGCGGCACGATCATTTTCACCGGCGCCACGGCCTCGATGCGGGGCGGTTCGGGCTTCTCCGCTTTTGCTGGCGCAAAGTTCGCGCTGCGGGCGCTTGCGCAGTCGATGGCGCGCGAACTGGGGCCGGCGGGCGTGCATGTGGCGCACACCATCATCGACGGGGCGATCGACACCGAATGGATGGCGAAGAATTTCCCGCAGCGCCATGCGCTCAAGGACCAGGATGGAATCCTGAACCCTGATCACATCGCGGACGCTTACTGGATGCTGCACGCTCAGCCGCGCGATGCATGGACGCACGAACTCGATCTGCGTCCATGGATGGAGAAGATGGCTTAGCACCGCAGACAGAAGGAGGCATGGACGGATGCCCAAGACAGTCGAGTTCTTCTACGACTTCACCAGCCCAACGGCCTATCTGGCCTGGTCGCGCTTGCCGGCGATCGCGCAGCGCACGGGCGCGACGATCATCTATCGGCCGATGTTTCTCGGCGGCGTGATGCAGACCACGGGCAACCGTCCGCCCGGCACACTGCCGCAGAAGGCGAAGTGGATGGCGGCTGACCTTCAGCGCTGGGCGAAACGCTTCAACACGCCTTACAATCTGAACCCGCACTTCCCGATGATGACGCTGATGGTGCAACGCGCAGCCCAGGAATGGGTCACGCGCCCGGACTTCGACAAGTATCTCGCCACCATCTTCAACGCGGCGTGGCGCGATTCGAAGAATATCGCCGACAAGGTTGCGCTTGCGGAGATCCTGAAGACGGCGGGGTTTTCACCGGAAGAATTCTTCGCCGCCGCCGAGAATCCCGCAAACAAGGAAAAGCTGAAAGCGGTGACTGATGAAGCCGTCGAACGCGGCGTCTTCGGCGCGCCGACCTTTTTCGTCGGCGACGAGATGCATTTCGGTCAGGACCGGCTCGATTTCGTGGAAGAGGCCCTGTCTCGCGCCTGACCCCTCGTCCGTGGACGGATTCATGGTAAGCATGGTCCGGGATCTAGGGACACGGGGTCATGTCGCAAGAAACATCTGGCGAAGCTGCGCCAAGGAAGAAGAGCTGGCCGTTGCGCGTCCTGTTCTTCTTCATCGCCTTCTTCATTTCGATCGCTATCGGCAAGGCCTTCGAAGTGGCCAGCGATCCGGAATTGCTGGCGGAGGCGAAGGTTGCTCAGCGCGAATGGGTGGAGACCGTTTCGGGCACGTCGCCCGTCGCGGTCGCTTCCACCTACTGGGTCGAACTGAACGGCGCATGGTGGGGCGAATCGTCGGAAGGCGCCTGGTCCGCCTTCGAGGCCAACGGGAAGGGCAAGGGGATCGTGACCCCGGTCTATGCGCTCGTCATCACCGGCGCACGCTTCTTCTACGAAGGCGGCGTACCGATCGTGATCCAACTCGCCCTCGGCGCGCTTGGCGTGGCTGTGCTTAATTTCCTTCGCTCAAAAGGCCAGACGATCCTGTTCGACAACGAACTGACCACTCTTTTGTTCGGCCCGATCGCCATCATCCTCGCGGCCAGTCTGATCGGTATGGCGCTCTGGGGGCTGATGCAGGCGGGGCTCTTCCTGCTTGGATGGGCCACGGACTTTGCCGCATGGGCCGTTGGCGCGACAGGGATTGTCGGCTTCTGCCTCTATTGCTTCGGGGAACTCGGCAAGAAAGGCGTGGAACATGTCCTCACGCCTAAGATGCCAAATCTGAAGGTCTAGACTTTCAGCCCTGCCGCTGTCGCCAGTTCGCGCAGGTTCACCGCGGGGCGCGGTCCGATATGGCTGATCACTTCCCGCGCGCACAGATTGCCGAGCGTCGCCGATTCCTGAAGCGAAAGTCCGTGGGTGACGCCATAGAGCACGCCGGCGGCGTACTGGTCGCCCGCGCCCGTTGCATCAACAACGTGAGCCGCAATGACTGGCGCCGTCCAGGTCTCCGAGCCGGACACGATCACCGATCCCTTGGACGAGCGCGTGATCGCCGCGATCTGGCTGTCGTTGCGGATCTGGCTCACCGCGTCCTCGAAACTGTCGGTCTGGTAGATCGCCAGCAGCTCCGCCTCGTTGGCGAACACGAGATCGCAATGCGTGCGGATGAGGTGCACGAAGCTATCGCGGTGCCGGTCGACGCAGAAAACATCCGACATGGTGATTGCGACTTTGCGCCCCGAAGACTTCGCTACTTCCGATGCATGAACGAACGCCGTCTTCGCCGCCGGCTTGTCGAACAGATAGCCTTCCAGATAGAGCCACTCGCCCGAGGCCACAGCGTCCATATCGACATCGCTCGCCGCGAATTCTGTCGATGCGCCGAGATAGGTGTTCATCGACCGCTCGCCATCCGGCGTTACCGCGATCATAGAGCGCGCCGTCGTCGGCCCGCCCTTCAGCGGTGTGCCAAAGAAGGCGGCGCCGATGCGCTTCATGTCTTCCACATAAGCCGCGCCAATCTTGTCGTCCGCCACCTTGCCCAGGAAGGCCGCGCTCGCACCCAAGCTTCGCAGGCCGGCCACCGTGTTGCCCGCAGACCCGCCAGACGTCTCGACGCGGCTGTCCGGCAGCGCGTTATAGAGATAGTCGCAACGTTCGGGCGAAATCAGGTTCGTCCGCGCCTTCGGGATGTCGTGCCTCACCAGAAAATCGTCATCCACTTGCGCAATCACGTCCATGATAGCGTTGCCAAGGGCGACGACGTCGTACTTCACAGGCATTGAACGAGTTCCACACCCAACCGGCCTGTCCACAATGGAAAGTCCGCCGCGCTGGTCTTAAAGACCGCGTCCTGCCCGGATGCAAGGGATCGTCGCGCCCCGCTTGCCCGGGCTGTGCTCAATCCGTTATTTGCGGCTGCGGCGTGTGGTCTTCGATCAGTTCGATGGCAATCCGGTCAGGTCCTTCAATAAAGGCGTGACGCCATCCCGGACCGCCGGTCGATGCCGGGGCAAGAATGGTGATGTTGTACGGCTTGATCGCCGAGATAGCGGTATCAAGGTTCGGCACTGAAATCCCGATGTGGTCGATAACCGTCCCGGTGGTCGGTTTGATCTCGGTTTCCCCCCGCTCCAGCGAGAAGATCGTGTTCACATTGCCGAAGTGCCTGCGCGACATCCGGTCGCCCATGCCAAATGGCGCAACGTAGCCGGGAAAGACCGGATCGGATTCCGTCAGGCCGAACATGTTGGCGTACCAGCCGCTCGTCGTGAACGGTTGTTTACTGTAGAAATGAATGTGCCCGAAATTGTCGTCCTCATCCGTGTTGAGCTCGATGATCTCACCATTCGGGCCGATGATGTACATGAAGGAAAAGTCCTTCGCGTTCGGCCCGCCCAGCCCTACGCCGATGTCGCGAAGTTCGGGATCGAACTGCGCGCCCAGCGCCTTCTGGCGCGCGAACTCTGCCCGAGCGTCCGGCGCGCCCCATCCCATATGATTGATGGCGGTGCCCGCGGACGGGGCCGGCCGCTCCTTCACTTCGTTGAAAAGTATCCACGACCGCTGCACCCAAATGGCGTCCTCGCTCCCGGCGAATTTTTCCGCCCGGGCGTCGACGTGCTTGAGGTAGTAGGCGATTGCAGCCTCGCGATCCGTGACGTTGAGATGCACGTGATGCAGGCGCGCGCCCTTGATGATCGGCCTCCACGCCTCGATCTGATCCTGATCTGACGGCGGCGGCGCGTTAGACGCACACGCACCCAACATCAACGCGGCAATCGCTAGGCAGGCTGGCGTTTTCATCCCAAGTCCTTATCTGTGCTCTTATCGGCGCGGCCACCGATAGCCACAGTTTTGCGGCATGCGACACACATTTGCGCGACCAGATCCGGCCGAATACGGACGGGTTCGCAAGGACGGCGGAGACAGAATAGATGATCGCAGTCGCACTACTCATCTCGGCCAATCTCGCATCGAACGCGCCAGACCGTCGCGCCGACGCGCACCTCTTCGACATTCAGCTGGATAATCTGCGTAAGGGATTTACCTCGCGTGGTCTTGCGATCGAGCCCGTCCGCTGGATTGATCCTGTCGAGTGGACGCGTTTCGGCGCCGTCTTGGTCAACTGCGCTTGGGACTATCAGGACCGGCACGAGGATTTCCTCACCACGCTCGATCACATCGCGGCGCTTGGCGTTCCCGTCTTCAATTCTCCCGCCACCGTCCGCTGGAATATCCGCAAGACATATCTGCGCGAGTTCGAGGCGAAGGGTGTGCCGATCATCCCGGCCTTGTGGCCCGACCGTCCGGTGGGTGAGGATATACGCGACGCTATGGCCACGTTCGGCCTCGAGGATGTCATCTTGAAGCGCCAGGTCGGCGGCGGGGCGCGTGGGCAGACGCGATATACCAAAGCCAACATGCCGGGCGAGGGATCGATTCTCGATCGGCCTGGGGTGATCCAGCCCTTCATCTCGTCCATCGCGACCGAGGGCGAATACTCCTTCTTGTTCATCGACAGCGTGTTCAGCCATGCGTTGATCAAGCGCGCGGCGCAGGGCGATTATCGGATCCAGGAAGCCTATGGCGGAAAGTCACAGGCGATCACGCCAACGCCGCGCGATCTTCATCAGGCATCCGCCGTGCTGGACGTGCTCGATGAGTCGCCGCTCTACGCCCGGGTGGACATGGTGCGAGGCGCTGATGGCCATCTGCTGCTGATGGAACTCGAAGTCATCGAGCCCTATCTGTTTCCACACGATGGCCCCGGCATTGGCGCCATGCTCGGCGAGGCGCTGGCGAAGCGCATCGGCTAGGGCCGTTTTCACAACTGCAGCCTGCCTCTTTCGTCCTCGCGCGCGCCCTCCTACCTTCGAGGCGGGAGGTCTGCATGCAATATGTCTGCGAATGCACCAAAGGCCGCACCTGGTTCCGCATCGAGACCGACGTAGAGGCGGAAGCCGAAACCGCGCTGATGCGCCATGCCGTCGAAAAGCACTTCCGACGCGAGCAGGCCCGCGCGCGCAAATCCTATGTGCCGGGGCAGGGTCTTGAACGCGATATCCAGCTCAAAGCGCACATTCAACGCACGACGCCGCTTTTCCTCACGCTGCGGGCGGATGACGGCACGGGCCTGGCGACAGCCATGCTGCCGCCGGGCGGGAAACCTGTGTCGGAATTCCCGACAATCATCGTCGGGCCGGAAAACGCCGACCCCTATCCAGATCATGGCGATGCGATCGAGGCGCTGGCGCGCCACTACAAGCTGCCGCTGCCACGGGCGCGTTGCTATCCTTACGCACAGCGCAGCTAATACTTACGCGCTGGTCTTCGGCTCGTATTCACACAGGTCGCGGATCACGCATTCCGGACAACCCGGTTTGCGGGCGAGGCAGGTATAGCGCCCGTGCAGGATCAGCCAGTGATGCGCCCCGCGCTTGTACTTGTCGGGCGTCACTTCCAGCAGCAGGGCTTCGACCTTCTCGGGCGTGGCCTCCGGTGCGAGCCCTGTCCGGTTCGAGACGCGGAACACATGTGTGTCGACAGCGATCGTCGCCTCGCCATAGATTTCGTTTAATACCACGCTCGCCGTCTTGTGGCCGACGCCGGGCAGGGCTTCCAAGTCTTCGCGGGTGCGCGGGGTGATCCCGCCATGCTTGTCGAGGATCATCTGTGACAGGGCGACGACGTTCTTCGCCTTGTTGCGCCATAGCCCGATCGTGCGGATGTGGTCGGCGACGCCGGCCTCGCCCAGCTTCACCATTTTCGCCGGCGTGTTGGCAGCCTTGAACAGGCTCTTGGTCGCCTTGTTGACCGACACATCGGTCGCCTGAGCCGACAACGCCACGGCGACAACCAGCGTGTAGGGGTCCTTGTATTCCAGCTCGGTCTTGGGGTCTGGACGTTCCTTCGCCAGGCGCAGGTAAAGTTCCGCCGCCTTTTCGGGCGGGAAGCCTTTGACCATTGCAGGTTTCTTTTTCTTCACATCCGCCTTCGCCATGGGCGCAACCTAATGCAGCAACGCGACTTGTCATCTCGCGGGCTTGCGAACAGGCGCGCCCGGCCTAAGCTCACCTCGCATGTCGACCATTTATCTCGATGCCGTGCTTGAGCCGCCACGCTCGCTGACGCCGCGCGGGTTCAACCGCGTGATGCTGGGTCTTGGCGCGTTCAGTTGCCTCACCAGCCTCGCCTTTCTTGCCGCCGGCGCCTGGCCAGTCGTTGGCTTCCTGGGTATCGAGATTCTGCTGCTGTGGCTTGTTTTCCGCTTTTCCTTCCGTTCCCAGCGCGCCCGCACCTACGTCCGCGTAACGGCCGATGCGGTCGATGTTCGCAAAGTCGATGGCTGGGGACGGGAGCGCCGGGCAAGCCTGGCCTCGCACTTTGCGCGGGTCGAGTTCGACCGGGCCGCCGATGGCCCGAACGCACTCCGGGTCGCGGCCTCGCAAAGGGCGTATGTCGTTGGTGAATTTCTCACCCCGCGGGAACGCGCGACCTTCGCTCGGCGGCTGGCGCAGGCGATCAGCGATGCCCGCAGCGAGCGCCATTCGGGAGAAACAGTATGAGCGTCGAATTCCTTCACGCCATGATCCGCGTCGGCGATCTCGACGCGGCCGTGAAGTTTTTCCGAGACGGGCTTGGGCTCGCCGAGGTTCGCCGCAATGATTATCCGCAGGGCAAATACACGCTTGCCTTCCTCGCCTCGCAGGACGACATCGCGCGGTCGGGCTGGAACGGTGAAGGCATATTGCCGGCCGGCCTGCCCATGGTCGAACTCACCCACAATTGGGAGGAGCACGAATACGCCGGCGGCCGCAATTTCGGACATCTTGCCTATCGCGTCGACGACATCTACGCCGCATGCGAACGCTTTCAGAAAATAGGCGTCACCATCAACCGCCCTCCGCGCGACGGGCATATGGCCTTCGTGCGATCGCCTGACGGCATCTCGATCGAGTTGCTGCAGAAGGGCGATGCGCTTGCGCCTGCCGAGCCCTGGACCAGCGCGAAGAACATCGGCAGCTGGTAGCTATTTCCGCACTTTGACCGGCTTCACCGGCTTTGGCGGTTTCACTCGTGGCGCGGGCTTCGGCTTTACCACCTTGGCCGGCTTGACGGGCTTTTCCTTCACTGGCTTTGGCGCGGGCTTCACCTTCTGAGGTCCGCCTTTGGCCTTCAGCGTCGGCCCCGCCGTCAGCACAGTCTCAGGCGGGCGCTGAAAGCCGCCCATCTGCGCTTCAAGCGCCTCGGCGATCGCCAGCACATCCATGTCGCCGCCCTCAGGCCCGATGATCTGCACCCCGCACGGCAGTTCGCCAGGTCGGCGCGGCACAGGGATGACCACAGAGGGCAGGTGGCACACAGTCGCGAGCGCGATCCACGCATGAAACATGTGATAGGGCACAGGCTTGCCGTCGACCTGCATCAGCCGGGTGACGGCATCGCCGCTCTCGACGTGTTCGAACGCCGTCGCAGGCGCGACAGGCGTGATGATCGCGTGCCAGCGCGAGAAGAACTCCGACATGGTGCGTTTCAGCCGCCGCCGCGCCTCGTCGGCTTTCAGCCAGTCATGGTGGGTCGCTGCGGAATAGAGCGCCCACTTGCCGAGCGAAAACGGCTCACCGCGCGCCATCAGTTTGGCGATTGGCCGCCCGGCCTCCAACGCCTTCACAAGCGGCGCCGGCATATCGCTTGCGAGGATCGGCAGCAGGAGCTGCAGATAAAGATCGATCAGCGCATTGCCGTCCACATCCGGCTTGGCCACGAGAACTTGCGCGCCCGCCTCGGCCGCAGCCTGCGCCGCGGTCTCGACCGCATCCAGGCACGCCGCTGAAGCGGCAAACGCCTTGTCTTCGGCCCATACGCCGATGCGGCGCGCCTTGAGCCCGGCCTTGCGCGGCAGAACGGCGACTGGCTGATCGGTCAGAACCTGGAACATCAGCCGCAGATCCGGCACGTCGCGCGCCATCGGCCCCGCTACGTTGAGATCGCGCACGGCGAGTGATCCCGGGGCTGGCGGCACATGTCCCATGATCGGCGTGCGGCCATAGGTGGGCTTCAGCGCCGCGACGCCACAGAAGTGTGCGGGCAGGCGCAGGCTTCCGCCAATGTCTGATCCCAGCTCCAGTGGCGTGATCCCTGTCGCCAGCGCCGCGGCGGCTCCGCCAGAACTGCCGCCCGGCGTCCGGCTCAGATCCCAGGGGTTCGACGTGCGGCCATGCACGGGGTTGTACGTCTGGTTGTCGCCGGCAAGGTAGGGCGTGTTGGTCTTGCCCCAGATCAACGCGCCTGCTGCACGCAGCCGCGCCACAGCCGCAGCATCCGCGGTTCTTGCGGGCCGTTTCGCATACTCCGGCGCGCCGGAGGTCGCCGGCATGCCTTCGACGTCGAACGTGTCCTTGATCGTGATCGGCAGACCGTGGAGCGGACCGGCTGAAATGCCGGACGCCAGCAGTCCGTCGAGTTCTTTCGCGCGCGTCCGCGCGCCCTCGATATCCGTGCGCACCACCGCGTTGATTGCTGGGTTCACGACGCCTGATCGTGCGATGTGCTCTTCCAGCAAGTCGGCCGCGCTCACCTGGCCCAGCGCAAGCTGGTCCAGCTGCGTTCGCGCAGATGAAAAGATGTGAGGCGCTTGCGTCATGGACGCGCCAGACCCCCGTTTGCCGCGTTTCCCAACGGCCGTCTCTTGTGACGGCTTCACGACATCGTCTATGCGCGCGGGGCGCCACAATCAAAGTGAAAGCCGGGAAATATTCTGTAACTACAGCGCGAGCACTTCTACAGGCCGAGAACATCCCGCATGGTGTAGAGACCGGGCTTCTGCTCTACCGCCCACTTCGCAGCCGTCAGCGCGCCCTTGGCGAAGATCGCCCGATCGAGCGCGCGATGGCTGATCGACAGGATTTCCTCGTCTGAGATGAACGCCGCCGCGTGGTCGCCGATAATGCCGCCGCCGCGAATAACCGAGAAGGCAATTGATCCCTCCTTGCGCGGCCCCGTCTGCCCGTCGTACGGGGGAACACGCAGCTCGCCCAGCGGCTGTCCGCGTCCGCGCGCCGCGGCTTCGCCGATCATCAGCGCCGTGCCGGACGGCGCATCCACCTTGCGCCGGTGATGGCCTTCGGTGATTTCGATGTCCCAGTCGGCTCCAAGCCGCGCCGCGACCTGCTCCACCAGACCAATCACCAGATTTACGCCCAACGAGAAATTCCGGTCGCGTACGACGGCGATGCGTTTTGCGTGCGCGGCGACCTGTTGTTCCTGCTGCGGCGACAGGCCGGTCGTGCCGATGATAGCGGCCCTTACCTTCGTCAGTTTCAGCAGGTCCAGCGCGTCGAGCGAGGCTTGCGGTGTTGTGAAGTCGATCCAGACGTCTGCGCTTGCCGCAGCTTTCTGAGCGCTGTCGCTCAGCGTCCAGCCGCCCAGATCCGCGCCGACGCCGGGCGCGCCCGGGCGCTCGCTTCCGCCGACCACCGCAAAGCCATCACCAGCCGCCTTGGCCAAAGCCTGGCCCATGCGTCCTGCGGCCCCTGCTATCGCGATCCTGATGCTCATGGGCCAGCCTTATACCGGGATTTCATGTTGAAGCGAGAGGAGGCTCAACCCGCGCGAATTGACCCGAAGGTCTGATGAAGCGAGGTTCCGGCCATGAAGCCGCTCGCGATTCTCCTGCCCGCAACCCTGTTCGCCTGCGCCCCTGCCTCGGGCCCGCAAGCGGCGAGTGTCAACGACGGCGAAGCGGCAAAGACGCCTTACGGATTTGAAGTGCAGCTGACGCTCACCCCGCGCGCGATCGAGAAGCTGACTGCTATGTCGGAGATGGTGACCATTGCCGGTATGTATTGGGGCGAACCTAGCGAAGCGGGAAAGCCGCGCGCTGACGATATCGGCCAGATCAATCTCGGCCGCGATGATATCAACGTGCAGCCCGCAAGCCGCACCGTGCTGGTGCCTGGCGCCGCCATCGACCCCAGCGTGCTGGAAACGGATGTCGCCGGAGCGCCGCAGGTGCTGGTGAATGTCTTCACGGCTCGCATGGCGCATGAAGACAACCTGATCAATTGCGGGATCTATGAAGGTCCGATCGCGATGGCGCGGGCCAAGCCAGTCGACATCAGATGCGACCTGATTGAGCCGGCTGGGGAAGAACCGGCTTCAGCGCAGCCCACCTGACGGAAGGAAAGCGGCTTACGCCCGCGAGTCTTGTTCGAAGCGCTTCTTCACTTTCTTGAAGAAGCCCTGGCTTTCAGGGTGACATTTCTCGCTGCACTCGGACGCGAACTGCTTGAGCAACTCTTTCTGCTTCGAGGACAGATGCGTCGGCGTTTCGACGAACAATTCCACGACCATGTCGCCGTTCGCGCCGCCGCGCAGCGTCGGCATGCCCTTGCCTTTGAGGCGCATGCGTTTGCCGGTCTGGGCGCCTTCGGGGATCGACATGCGCATTTTGCCCCCGTCGATCGTCGGCATCTCGATCTCGCCGCCCAGCGCCGCGGTGCACATCGGCACGGGCGTTCGCGTAAACAGCGTCTGTCCGTCACGCTCGAAGATATCGTGCTCTTTTACCGATACGAAGATGTAGAGGTCGCCCTTCGGGCCGTTCTTCATGCCCGGCTCGCCTTCGCCGCCAAGGCGGATGCGCTGGCCGTCCTCGATGCCTGCCGGGATGGTGATCGACAGCGTGCGTTCTTTGCGGATCGCGCCACGCCCGCCGCACTGGCGGCACGGCGTCTTGATGACATTGCCTGAACCCTGGCAGCGGCCGCAGGTCCGCTCCATGGTGAAGAAACCCTGGCTCACGCGCACGCGGCCATGGCCCTGGCACTGCGTGCAGGTTTCCGGCTGAGTGCCCGGCTCCGCGCCCGAACCATGGCAGGGCTCGCACTTCTCTGTGGCCGGCACGACGATTTCGGCCTGCTTGCCGGCAAACGCTTCTTCTAGGCTGATCTCGTAATCATAGCGCAGATCGGCGCCGCGCGCCGGCGCGCCGCGCTGCTGGCGCTGTGCGCCAAAGAATTCGGAGAACACATCGCCGAATACATCTCGGAAGATGTCCTCGGGACGACCATGCGCGCCGCCCGGCCCGCCTGCGCCATTGAGGCCGGCCTTGCCGAAGCGGTCATAGACCGCGCGCTTCTGGGGATCGTTCAGCGTCTCATACGCTTCGGACAGTTCCTTGAACTTGCCCTCGGAGACGTTGCAGCCGGGATTGCGATCCGGGTGATATTCCATCGCCTTCTTGCGGAAGGCGGCCTTCAGGGCTTTCTCGTCAGCGTCTTTTTCGACGCCGAGGATTTCATAATAAGAGCGCTCGCTCATCGTGACGACCGAACCGAAGCCATGACTCTATCCCGATCCCGTTCATCCTGCCCGGTAGCCTGAGGGTGGGAGTTTTCCCCTGGGCCAGTCGTCCTATCGCAGGTGAACCTTGATAACCGTTGAAACTAGATGGGCCATGACTTGTGGGGATTAAAGCCCCTCGAAGTCACGGCCCATCGGATTCATCACCTCATCTGGACTGCTTTAAGCCCAATAATCAGGCGCTTTTCTTGTCGTCTTTGACTTCTTCGAAGTCGGCATCGACCACGTCGTCGCTGCCGCCGGCCCCTGCGGCGCCCGCCGCGTCAGGGCCGCCTTCAGGCGCCTGGCCCTTGGCGTAGATTTCCTCGCCCATTTTCATGGCCGCAGCGGCCAGAGCCTGGCTCTTCTCCTTGATGGCGGCGCTGTCGTCTTTCTCGAGTGCAGCTTTCAGGTCCTTGATCGCGCCTTCGATGGCGCCTTTCACGTCCGCGCTCACAGCCGCGCCGTGTTCGGCCAGTTGCTTCTCGGTGGCATGAACCAGACCTTCGGCCTGGTTCTTCGTTTCGACCGCCTCGCGGCGCGCCTTGTCGGCGGTTGCGTTGGCTTCCGCGTCCTTCACCATCTGCTTGATCTCGTCTTCGGTGAGGCCTCCCGAAGCCTGGATGGTGATCTTCTGTTCCTTGCTCGTCGCCTTGTCGCGCGCCGAGACGTTGACGATGCCGTTCGCGTCGATGTCGAACGTCACCTCAACCTGCGGCACGCCGCGCGGAGCAGGGGGAATGCCTTCGAGATTGAAGTTGCCGAGCAGCTTGTTGTCGGCCGCCATCTCGCGTTCGCCCTGAAGCACGCGGATTGTCACGGCCGACTGGTTGTCGTCAGCCGTCGAGAAGACTTGGCTCTTCTTCGTCGGGATCGTGGTGTTGCGGTCGATCAGGCGCGTGAACACGCCGCCGAGCGTTTCGATACCGAGCGACAGCGGGGTGACGTCCAGCAGCACGACGTCTTTCACGTCGCCCTGCAGCACGCCGCCCTGGATGGCCGCGCCAACGGCGACGACTTCATCCGGGTTGACGCCCTTGTGCGGCTCCTTGCCGAAGAAGGCCTTCACCGCTTCCTGGACTTTCGGCATGCGGGTCATGCCGCCGACGAGAACGACCTCGTCGATCTGGCTGATCGACTTGCCGGCGTCAGCGAGCGCTTTTTTGCAAGGCTCGATCGTGCGCTTTACGAGGTCTTCAACGAGGGCCTCGAGCTTGGCGCGGGTAAGCTTCATGTTGAGGTGGACCGGGCCAGACGGGCCGGCAGTGATGTACGGCTCGGTGATGTCGACCTGTTGTACGGTCGACAATTCCTTCTTCACTTCCTCGGCCTTGGAGCGCACGCGCTGCAGCGCCATCAGGTCCTTGCGAAGATCGACGCCGTTCTGTTTCTGGAACTCGTCGCAGATGTAGTCGACGAGGCGGTTGTCGAAATCCTCACCGCCGAGGAACGTGTCGCCATTAGTCGAGAGCACTTCGAACACGCCATCGCCAATCTCGAGGATCGAGACGTCGAACGTGCCGCCGCCCAGATCGTACACCGCGATGATCTTGCCATCGTGTTTCTTGTCGAGGCCGTAGGCGAGCGCCGCCGCCGTCGGTTCGTTGATGATGCGCAGCACATCGAGGCCCGCGATGCGTCCCGCATCCTTGGTGGCCTGGCGCTGGGCGTCGTTGAAGTAAGCCGGAACAGTGATGACGGCCTGCGTCACCTTCTCGCCGAGATAGGCCTCGGCCGTTTCCTTCATTTTGCCGAGGATGAAGGCGGAAACTTCCTGCGGCGAATAATCCTTGTCACGTCCCTTTACGTAGGCGTCGCCGTTCGGGCCTTTGACGATCTCGTAAGCGACAAGGTCCTTGTCCTTCTTCACCATCGGGTCGTCGAAATTGCGACCGATCAGGCGCTTGATGGCGGAGTAGGTGAAGCGAGGGTTCACGGTGGCTTGGCGCTTTGCGATCACCCCGACAAGGCGCTGACCGCTGTCCTGGAAAGCCACGACGGAGGGCGTCGTTCGCGCGCCTTCCGTATTCTCGATCACCCGTGCGCTTCCGCCGTCCATGACGGCCACGCAGGAGTTGGTCGTCCCGAGGTCGATGCCGATGATCTTGGCCATTCTACAAACGTCCTTTCTGCGGCGGCCGCCCTCGCCCCTGGTTGGCCCGCTCTGCGGCGCCTGGCTGCGACGACCCCTATGGTCCTTGGTTCAATACAGCGCCTTGAGCCCCATCAAGAAGCTTCGGCGATGCGGCTCATATGGGATCAGGCGGGGCAGGCTCAATAGGGCAGGCTCACCCATCCGTCGATCTGGCCCACGGTTAAGCAGAAGGCCGCGCCGCCCGGATGCGTGCAGCGCCTTCATCCGTCGGATGCAGCCCGCGTTCAAGCAGTTCCAGTCGATATTCGGCGTAAGGAAGTCGCAATTCTTGGGCAAGAGAGGCCCGACGGGAGCCTGTTTTGGCGTTGTAGGGCGCAAAAGCGTCTTCCAGGCAAGTTGTTCTGCGCGATGCACCTGCGCGCAGGCTTTCCAGAATGCCAGGCTGTTCTCGCGCTGTTCACGGTCGCCGCCGGCCTTCATTCCGCCTGCGGGTGGATCCAGGATTGGCTCGGCCGTGGAGGGACAGATGATCTGCTTATGTCTGGGCGCGTTCGCTTTCATGCTGGCGACCGCCTGTTCTTACGGCTCGGCTGTGGATTTGGCGCCGCTGTCCGAGCGCCTCGCCAATCCTGCCATTTCTCCGGGTGATTTTTGCGGCGTCGAGGGCGAAAAGCCCCCATTCACCGTCGTCTCCTCGGAAGACTGCATTCCCGTCACATGGGATACTGCCACCCGGACTTACACTGTGGTTGGCGATTCCGATGACCCTGAAGACACGCTTCAGGTTTCGCCGGTCGCCCTCGGAGATGGCGTTTATCTGGCGCAGGCCATTGTCGATCCCGACGACAAAGACATCCCGGATCGCTTCCAGCTTTTCGTGCTGATCTCGGCGGGCGACGCCTTTGCGCTGCTGCCGGTGCTTGAGAATGAAGACTTCGCAGCTGTCGCGCGCAGGCATCCGGCCATCACCTTTCGGGAAGACAGGGCCGGTCGGCCCTATATCGCCGGCGGCGATCGCCCGGCGATCAGGGCTTTCCTGCGCGAGGCGGCGGCCGAAGCCCTGAAAGTGGTTCGGAGCGAGGACGACCCCGTTGTGGTCGGCGTGCGCGACAAGGCCGGCGCCGCAGACCACCCCGCATCCGGCGAGCAGGCGCGCGACATCGAAACGGTGCTGCAAATCGCGCGTGATTTGGGGGGCGGCTGACGGCTTGAGACGATTATCCGTGTCGCATTCCCGGCGACGATCCAGCGCGGCAGACCTACATAAACCGCATGACCGAAGGCTTCCGCTTCCTGCCCGAGTATTTCCCGCCGGCCGCTCAAAAGGCCCTCGTGGCGGAGATTCTGGCGATCCTTGAAACCAACCCGCTCTATAGGGGCGCGATGCCCCGCACAGGCAAGCCGCTATCGGTGCGCAACACCAATCTCGGTGCGCTCGGTTGGGTCTCCGATATCAAGGGCTACCGTTATCAGCCCATCCATCCTGACACCGGCCAGCCCTGGGGCCCGATCCCGCGGGTGCTTCTCGATCTCTGGTCTGACGTCTCCGCCTATCCGCATCCCCCGCAGGCCTGCCTCGTCAACTGGTACGAAGCCGACAGCCGTCTTGGTCTGCACATCGACGCGGACGAAACCGCGAAGGACGCGCCGGTTGTTTCCCTCTCGCTGGGATCCCGGGCCCTGTTCCGCCTCGGCGGGCTTGAACGCTCGAGCCCGACCAGCTCCATGCGGCTCGCTTCGGGCGACGTCGTCATCCTCGGCGGCGCATCCCGCCGAGCCTATCACGGCGTTGATCGCATATACGCGCAAAGTTCCACGCTCATCCCGGGCGGCGGCCGCATCAACCTGACGCTCCGGCGTGTGACGGCCCCTTGAGCGCCGCTTAAAAATAAAGCGCCCCGGAACGCAAATTCCAAGGCGCGACAAATTTGTTCGGTTAACTGCGCGGGTCAGCTCGCGCGTGCGCCCTTGCTATCCCAGTGCAGATTCAGCACAGGCGAGGCGTGCCTGTCGTCCGATTCTTTTTCGTTCAGGATGCGGCCGAGCGGATGCCTGCCGATCTTGCGGCGCAATTCGTCGTCCGGCGTTTCCTGTCCCATTCGATAGACCCGGTTCTTTGGATCGCGCTCGTCGATAATCAGGACGTCCGCCTCACCGCGGAAATAAGCGCCTTTGGCAAGGCCGTTCTGGTCGATGTGGAAGACGACCACAGCCTTCTTGCGGCGGGATTCGAAAGGCCACATGTTTTTCAGCCCCTGAGGAACTTTATCTGCGGCAGCCCAGCGCCGCCACCCGCGAACCAACGGCCCATCTCCAAGCGCGTTCCGTCCGCAACGAAAATCCTGCGATTCTGGCGCCGGGGCGCCACGGTTAGCATGCGACCAGAAACCGCGCCTGGCGGGTTAAGCAGTAGTTAAACACGCCGCGGGCAGTATCCACGCATGAACATAACGTCGGCCATGGCCAGCATGCTGTTCTCCAACACCTCTGGTGCTGGATCCGTCGATTTTTCTTTTCTGACCCAGTCTGCATCATCCGCCACCACAACGGCCAGTATCGGCTCGGTCAAAAGCGCGCTGGTCAATGCCGAGAAGAACGAAGCCAAGCAACTCGCCCAGACGGCGAAGGATCCGCAGATCCAGAAGGATCTCGCCCGTTACGAGAAGGTCGTGAAGAGCGCCAAGTCGATCGACGACGTGCTCAACGATCCCGTCGCGCGCACCGTTCTCATGACCGCCAATGGTCTCAAGGCCGATATCAACAATATCGCGCTCGCCAAGAAAGGCATGACGTCCGACCCCGCCGACGAGGATTCGGTCGCAGTGAAGATGTCTTCGATCAATGGCAACTGGCTGACCTTCGCCAAGACCTACAACCTCGCAGAATATGGCCTCGACGCCCTCTATCCCCAACAGGACGGCGCTGCCGGCCGATGGCGGCTGACGCTGGAACGGGAAGGTGAATCCATCGAAGCCATGCTCGAAATTAAGAAGGTCCGGGGCGGCGGCTATCAGGCCGAAATCGACGGCGTGGCCGTTCCGGTAACGGTCGATGGCAATTCGATCACCCTCAACCTTCTCTGGCGGGATGCTGCTGACGAACTTCGCACCAGCACTCTGCAGGGCGCTCTTGGGAAGGAAGGGTTCTCGGGAACCCTCACGAATGACGGCGAAACCACGCCGTCGGACTGGAACGCGCCTGCCTATTTCGCCGACTCACTCAAGGGCGTGCGCGAAAACTACATCGCCGAAAAACGTCTCGACATGCTCGACCAGCAGATGCCCGGCCTCGGCTCCGCCGTGCTGTTCAAGCAAGTGGCCAAGGAAATGAAAGACGCCGTCGACATTCTCGGTTCGGCGCTCGGCCGCGAGATCGTCACGACCGCGTTCAACATTCCCAAGCAGATCGCTGTGCAGTCCATGGCCGCACAGGAAAAGGCGATCACCAGCCGGATGAACCCTGCCAAGCTGCAGGAAGCTCATTTCGTCGACCAGATCGCTCAGCGCTATCTGATCATGCTGAATGGCGGCCTCGGCGGCGTCACGGCCTGAGGCGCGGGCCTCGCGTTTTTCCCTTCAGCAGCCGATTTCCAAAGCTTCGACATCGCCATTTGACCGGCGCATCGCTCTTGGCGTCGGCGTCATCGGACCGATGGTGCGGACAGTCGCCTACATGCTCCACGAGAAGGCCTGGTCGATCGGCGGGCGCACGCAGGTCTGACGCTTCTACGTCGGCATCCAGTTGCCGTGAAAACCCGCCGGCACGCGCCGCGGCAGCTTCAGGACAGCTTCCGGCGCGCCGGTAATGTCCTGCGCGTTGAGGATCATCAGCTCGGAATGATTGGATGCCGCGCGGTGCACCAGAACGATCACATGTCCATCGCCCTCCGGCGCGGTCGCTGATCGCGGAACGAAGATCGGTTCGCCAACGGAATCGCCGGGGTTCATCGTCAGTGTCGTCCGTTTGCCGGTCGCGTAGTCGATATGCGCGATCGAGTTGAAGATCAGCGGATTACGATGGCCGACATTCGCGACATACCAGCCATGGCGATAGGGCAGGCCGGCAAAGCGCTCGTCGAGCCGCGGGAATTCCGCATAGAGATCGTCCAGCTTCTCGCGCTTCACGGCATTGGTCGACGCCGCCAGGTCGATCGTCCAGCGCGTCAGCACCGCTTCGGCATGCTGCGGAGGCGATCCATCCGCCATCGGAAACAGCGGCGCTGACGGATACTCCATCACTTCGCAATGGATCTTCGACCCGTCTTCCCATGCATTCATGGGGTGGAAGATGTAGTTCGGATCCATCTCGAACCAGCGGATCGCGTCGATACCTGCGTTGCGTTTCATAACGCCGACGAACGCCCCCTTGCCCGGTTCCCATGCAATCGGCGGCAGGCCTTTCATCGCGCGGGTCATGTCCATGCTCAGCGGCAGGACCGGGAACAGCACGTAATTCCGCGTCACCATGAAGTCGTGCATCATTGACGCAAAAGGGGCCGCGAAGCGGTCGCGGCGCACAACTCTTCCGGTCGCGTCCGTCACGCCATAATCGATCAGGTTGGTTAGCGGCTGCGGTCCCGCTGAATAAGCGAACCACACCAGCTCTCCTGTATGCGGATCAATCTTGGGATGAGCGGTGAATTTGCCGCCCGTATTCATGAATACGCCTTTTTCCATGCCGGCCGGGTCGATCTGGAATGGCTCGCTCTGTTCCTGCAGCGCCATCAGTTTCCCGCCATGCCAGACGATGTTTGTGTTTGCGCCGCCCGGGTTAATGTTTGCGACGGATGGATCGCTCGGCAGGCCCATCCCGCCGAACAGGCTTCGTCCCGCCTTGTGCTCAGCTTGCCAGCGCGGCGTGCGAACCCAGCGATTGCGATAGCGCGCCGTGTTGCTGTCGGGATCGAGAAAGAAGCCATGGATCATCCCGTCGCCGATGAAGGCGTGGTACTGCCCTCGCGGTTCGAACTGCGGGTTCGGTCCATTGCGATAATACGCGCCATGCAGGCTGTCCGGGATGCGTCCCGCGACCGTGAGGTCGAAATCGTCCTCGCTGTGAATCGGCGCGAGATTGCCCGAAAGGTGGGGGTTAATCGCCTGTCCGTCGGCCATCGCTGCCTCGATGTGATCTTACATTGTAAATTTATATCGTAAATAATAGAAGATTGCAAATTGCCGGCGTGTAGGCTGGAAAAGTGTTGGAGAGGCAGTGCCCAAAGTCCTGTCACCCGCCGACATCGAAGCCTTTCGCGAGCGCCTGTGCGAAGTCGCAGAGGAGAAGTTCGCCGCGCATGGCATCGACGGCGTGACCCTGCGCGATCTCGCCACCGCCATGGGCGTCTCGCCGATGACGCCCTATCGTTATTTCAAGGACAAGGACGCGATCCTCGCCGCCGTCCGTACGCGGGCGTTCAACCACTTCGCGGAAGCGATGGAAAAATCCGAAGGAGTGATGCGCAAGAAGGGAGGCGGGCAGCCGGGCGAGCCCTACCTCGACTGGGCGCTCAAGAACCCATCCGCCTACCGCATGATCTTCGATACCAGCCAACCGACATCGTTCGATTATCCTGATCTCGTAGCCGCCATGAAGCGCGCACGCGAAACCATGACCGCAGGCTGGAAAGTTCTGCGCGAGCAGGGCCGCTTCAAGGGCGATGTCGAACTCGCCGGCCATCTGCACTGGTCCGCCATGCACGGCGCTGTGATGCTGGAACTCACCGGCCTTCTGCAAAAGCCGCTCGACGCCCGCGCCATTGCCCGCCGCGCCATCGCCGCCATCGCGAAGGACCTGGACGTCACGCCGAAGGACTGATCACCACACGAAAGGCAGCCACCGCCACTTCACGCGCGCTTTGTACTCCGGATAGCCAGGCAGGCTCTCGATCAGTACGCCTTCCTCGCCCAGTGTCCGCCCCGTCAGCGCGATCACCGCCAGCCCCACCGGAATCAGAGCCGCGAACGACCCAAGCGACAACGCACACCCCGCCCCCATCAGCAGTCCGAACGCGTAACCGGGATGGCGGATGTAGGCGTAGGGTCCCGTGTCGATCACCTTGTGGTCGCGATCCGTCTGAATTCGCACTGTCGCCTCGAAATGCCGGTTCACGCTCTGAGCCCAGGTCGCGCCCATGAAGCCCGCCGTCAGCAGCGCATAGCCGAGCAGTGTCACCCAGTCCGGCGCGATTGCCCACTGGAAGCGCTCGTCGAACCCCGCCACCGGCAGGATCAGCGCGAACAGGATGATGCTCAGCGTCGCGACGATCGCATCCCAGCCCTTCGTGCCTTCCTGGTATTTCTGGCGGACCACAAGCAGCTCTGGGTTGTCCCGCTTGATCCAGCTCATCGCCACGAAGATCAGCACGATGAACAATGTCAGAAACAGCCAGGCCCTGCGCCAGTCGATCGTTCCCGCCGGCCAGAACAGCAGCACCAGCATGATCAGCAGAACGATGGTAAGGCTGAGGTAGGATCGAAACTCGGCCCATCCCGATTGCTGGAGGGTGGAAGGCTTGTCTGCCTGCGTCATCGCGCAACCTCTCGCCGGGTTGGGCAAAGACTAGCGCGGACATGAAACGAATGACAGCGCCGTTGATGGGCGAGGCGTTCGCCCCAGATAGCCAATATGGATATGGACCGCATCATCTTCCGCCCCCGTGACGTCGATATCGCGAGGTCACCGCTTCGCGGTCAGGTTGAAGCCGACACGTTTATCCTTGGCGCTTTCAATCCAGGACTCACGCGGTTGCCCAACGGCAATCTGCTATTGATGGTCCGGGTTGCCGAAGCTCTGAAACACCCTGTGCAGCAGGACCATGCCGCGGTCCTTCGTTGGTCGAATGGAAGAATACAGGTTGACCGCCATTCGAAAGAGATCATCGACACACGCGATCCGCGCGAACTCCGCGTCCAGGGCGGTCTTCATCACACGATCATCCTCACCTCGCTCTCCTGGCTTCTGCCTGTCGAACTTTCGGCCGACGGCTCGCGCATTGTCGCGCAGCATTATGATCGCGCCATCGCCCCACGCGCGGCATATCAGGAGTATGGGGTTGAGGATTCGCGCATCAGCCGCGTCGAAGGCCGCTATCTCATGACGACCTGCTCGGTGGGCTCGGAGCGCCTCTGCACCAGCCTCTATACTTCGGAGAACGGGCTCGACTGGACGCTTGAAGGCATTGTGCTCGATCACCAGAACAAGGACATGTTGATCTTCGAGGGCAAGATCGGAGGCCGCTTCATGGCGCTGACGCGCCCTGCAGGAGAGGTCTATCTCATCCCGCCGCCGAACGCTGACTTCCTTCCCGGTCCTGCGATCCAGCTCGCGCAGTCTCCCGATGCATTGCACTGGAAACCGCTCGATACGGGCAGCATTCGCCCGCGCAAGGGCTCGCCGTCATCGATGAAGGTGGGCGGCGGCACTCCGCCAATCCTTACGCCACATGGCTGGCTCGAACTCTATCACGGCGTCGAAGCCGGCGAGGTCGTCGGCAAGTATCGCACTTTCTGGGCGCTACTGGATCGCGACGACCCATCCAAGGTGCTGCGGCTCGAAGACAAGGTTCCGCTCCTCGAATCCCGCCCCGAGCTCTGCCCCGATCTCGACGGCGCCCGCTATCTTCGCGACATCGTCTTCACCACCGGCATCGTGGAGGATGGCGACAGCTATCTTGTCGCTTCCGGCGAAGATGACATCGCCTGCCGCCTTACGCGGATTGCGAAATCGCGTTTCGCCTGAGGCTAGTTCGGCTTGCCCCCGCCGGCGCTCACGGCCACCATCGCCGCGCGCAGCGTGCGGTCGCCGATGCGCCAGCCGGACTGGAACAATTGCGCGACCGACCCAGCCGGATGCTCGGACGGAATCTGCGTCACGGCCTGATGCAGGGCAGGGTCGAAGGCCGATCCCGGGGCTGCGTCAATCGCCGTCACGCCATGACGGGAGAGAACGGACACCAGTTCCTTCTGCGTCAGCTCCACGCCTTCCAGCGCCGTCTTCACAGCTTCCGTCATGATGCCCCGACTTTCCGGCGGCACGCTCTCGACCGCACGCGAGAGGTTGTCAGACACGTTGAGCAGGTCGCGTGCGAATTTTTCCACGGCGTAAAGCCGCGCTTCCTCGATCTGGCGGTTGGCGCGCTTGCGCACATTGTCCGTCTCGGCCAGCGCGCGCAGCATGTTGTTCTTCAGCTCGTCGCGCTCTTTCTCCAGAGCCGAAACCTGCGCGGCAAGAATGTTGACGGCATGCGACGCCTGTTGATGTCCAACAGCTTCGTCCATGCCTTCGTTCTCCGCCGAAGGGATGGCGTCCTCGTTCTGACCGCCATTATTGTCGTTCATCACGCTCTTACTCTCTCTTTGCCTTCGCCGCAGCCGATCCGCCTAGAAGGCGGCCGACGACCTGCGCGGTATAATCCACCATCGGAATAACGCGCGCATAATTCAGCCGAGTCGGTCCGATCACGCCCAGTGCGCCCACGATCTTCCTTTCGGCGCTCACGTAAGGCGCAACAATCATCGCTGACCCTGAAAGCGAGAACAGCGGGTTCTCCGAGCCGATGAACAGGCGCACGCCATCCGCATCCCGCGCCGTATCCAGCACGTTGAGCAGGTTCTCCGATTTTTCCAGCTCGGCAAAAAGCCCGCGCACGCGGTTCAGGTCTTCGCCCGCATTCGGGTCGTCCAGCAGGTTGGCGCGCCCCCGCACGATCAGCGAACGCCCACGCGCCGGGTCCTCGCCCGACCATTGCGCCAGACCGTCCTCGACTAGTTTCGCCGCCGTCTGGTCCAGCAACGCCTTGCGCGAACGCACCTCCTCCAGAACCGCCTCGCGCGCCTCCGCCAGCGTGCGGCCCTTCATGCGCGCATTGAGATAATTGCCCGCCTCGATCAGCGCCGACGCCGGCAGACCTGGGGGCAGGGTCAGCACGCGGTTCTCGACATCGCCGCTCTCGGCGACGATCACAGCCAGCGCCTGCTCGGCGGAAATCCGCACAAACTCGATATGCCGGATCGGCGCATCCGCGGCTGGCGTCGACACTAGTCCTGCGCCGCCGACCAGCCCCGAAAGAAGCTCGGACGCTTCCGACAGCACATTCTCCATCCGCCGGCCTGAGCCAGCCAACCGGCTCTCGATCGTCCGCTTGTCGGCTTCGCCCGGCTCGCCAAGTTGCATCAGACTGTCCACGAACATTCGCAGGCCTGCATGGGTCGGCACGCGCCCGGCCGAGGTATGCGGGCTGTCGATCAGCCCCATCTCGGCCAGATCCGACATGATGTTCCGGATCGACGCTGGCGACAGCTGCACGCCCCGACGGGAGATCGTCCGTGATCCGACCGGTTCGCCGGTATCGAGGTAGGACTGCACAATCTCCCGGAAAATGTCGCGGCTCCGCCTGTCCATGGCGGCAAAGGCCGTCATGCCGGCGCCCGTTCCAGGTGGGTTGCGGGGGGTGGTCGTCATTGCGGGGGAAGTTATGGGCGGGGCTGAATAGGTTCAAGCCGCTTATATGCCTGCGAGCAAAGCGAAAGTCTGACGCAGGCAAGGTTGTGATGAGCGGGCGACGCGGCAAGGATGGCCAAAGCAGGGGATTGCGATGAAGTTCGGGATGTGGGGGGCAGTTGCAGGCATTCTCGTCTCCGGGGTCTTGGCCCAGCGCGCCCTGGCCTGTTCTCCGCCTGCCCCGCCTTCTCAGGCCCCGTCGCCGCCCGCGGAACACCCGAAGGCGGTGCGCAGGCGCAGCCTCGGGCATGGAACCAGGCCCACTGGACACCCTCGGCCGAGAAACGTCGCGGCTGGGAGATCCAGCGGCAGGCCGACCTCTTGGAAAAGCCAACCAGCTTAGCCCTCATGCGCTTCGATCGCGAGGGGAAAACCAGCGGCATGCCTCCACAATTCTCCTAGATGAATGGCCAGCCGCTCGCTGCGCTCGACCTGCTGCGATGGGTCAAAGGCGCGGGTGATTCGCGAGACCTCCAGCTCGCCATGGGCCAGCTTCCGCCTGCGGGCAGATGGCTGCGCACGATGCGTTCTATGGCAAGCCCGGCGGCGTCTTCCTGCTTTACTTCTACTGTCCCGACATGCTGCAGACCAACGTGCTCGACGGCTTTGCCCTCGACCGCATCATCGAACCGCGAACGCTCGCTGCGCTGAGGGCGGAGTAGGAACCCGCTGCCGCCTCTGCTACCAGCGCTGCGTTATCAGTTCAGAGGTTTCCATGCGCCCTTCCGGCAGACAGCCCGCCCAGCTCCGCCCGATCACGCTAGAGGCGGGGGTCACGCGCTATGCCGAAGGGTCCTGCCTCGCCAAGTTCGGCCACACCCATGTCCTGTGCACGGCCTCGTGGGCAAGCGAAGTTCCGCGCTGGAAAAAAGGCAAGGGCGAGGGCTGGGTGACAGGCGAATACGGCATGCTTCCGCGCGCCACTCACACCCGTGGCCGTCGCGAGGCCGCCGAAGGCAAACAGTCTGGTCGCACGCAGGAAATCCAGCGCCTGATCGGCCGCGCGCTCCGCTCCGTCACTGACATGAAGGCGCTGGGGGAAAACACCATCACGCTTGACTGCGACGTGCTCCAGGCCGACGGCGGCACCCGCACCGCCGCGATCACCGGCGCCTACGTCGCCCTTGCGCTCGCCATGCGCTATCTCAAGGATGAAGGCGTCATCAGCACAGATCCGCTCAGCGCCCAGGTCGCCGCCGTCTCGTGCGGCATCTTCAACGACGTTCCCGTCCTCGACCTCGACTATCCGGAAGATTCCGCGGCCCAGGTCGACGCGAACTTCGTCATGGCGTCCGGCGGCAAGTTGATCGAGATCCAGGGCACGGGCGAACAGCGCAGCTTCAGCCGCGTCGAGTTCAACTCACTAATGGACCTCGCCGAGTCCGGCTGCGAGCAACTCTTCGCCGCCCAGCGCAAGGCGCTTGGTCTCTGATGGCCGGGAAGAAACGCACGGTAGACATCAAGTCGCGAAAGACCGTGTTCAAGGGCCGCTATAAGATCAACGAATACCAGTTCGATTTCGATCGCGCGGCGGGCAGTGGGCGGCTCACCGATGTCTCGCGTCTGGTGTTCGAACGCGGCGACAGCGCGGCGGCCTTGATCCACGACGTCGAGCGCGACGTGATCGTGCTGACCGAGCAGTTTCGCATCGCGACCTATGACAAGGGCCCGGGCTATATCCTCGAGGCGATCGCGGGCTCGGTCGAGGAAGACGAGGAGCCGGAAGACTGCATCCGCCGGGAAATGATGGAGGAGGTGGGGTATCGCGCCGGCGCGCTCACGCTGGTCTCCAACGGCTATGTGTCGCCGGGATCGAGTTCCGAGCGCGTCTTTCTCTATTATGCGCCAGTGGCGACCGCAGACCTGGTCGACCCCAAGGCGAGGGGACTTGCGGCGGAAAAGGAAGACGTGCGGCGCGTGGAGTTCTCACGCGAGGATTTCCTGGATCGCGTGGATGCCGCGTTCTTCGACGACGCCAAGGTCATGGCGCTGGGGTTCTGGCTGAAATCGCAGCCGGGTCAGGGCAAGCCAAAGCAGGCCAAGCCGAATAAGCGACGCGCCTAGAAGAGAATTGGCGGGCTTTCCGTGGACTCGGATGAAACCGGAAAGCCCGCCGTCCGTCAAAACACTGTCAGGCGATCGGCGTAAAAGCAGGTTTATTCGGCAGCGACTGCCTGTCCGCCTTCTTCATCGTCGGATACGGCGGCTTCATCTGGGTCCCAGACGAGAATGTCGCCCGGTTGGCAGCCAAGTTCGCGGCACAGAGCTTCCAGCGTCGAAAAGCGAATCGCCTTGGCTTTGCCGGTCTTGAGGATCGACAGGTTCGCAAGCGTGATACCGACGCGATCGCCCAGCTCGGTGAGCGACATGCGCCGGTCCAGAAGGACCCGATCGAGGGTGACGCGGATCGCCATGGGCGCCGGTGTCGTCCTTTGCTCGCGCCCGCGGACCATCCGCCGGCATGTCTTCAGCACTGTCCGGGCAGCGCCTCGCCCTTAACCAAACCCGTAAAGTCAGACTTTGCGGGAGTGCAATGACTGAACCATCACATCAATGTGGGGGTCAGATCGTCATCTTCTGTTCCTCGCGCATGGCTGCGCCTTCGCGGAACACCTGGGCCAGAACCAGCAGGGTCAGCACCGCCAACCATACCGGCCAGTTTATGTTGGGAAACCTGAAAGCCACGCCATCACCACTTGGGGCGAAAACGCCAAAGGCAATACTGACGATGGTCGCGACGAACATGCCGGACGCTTCCATTACCGCCAGGACGATGCCGATCGCAGCAAAGCGCTTGGCGTTCTCCGGGACGAACGGGTCGCGGGCGACAAGCGTCTCGAATACGCCACGCAGGTAAGCGCAGATGATCATCACGCCGATGCAGAGGATCGAGCCAATCGCGATCCAGATCGTAAGGTCGCGCGGCGTGTTCAGCCGATACTGCCCTAGATCGAGGAAAGTCGGGTTGCCCGTTACCAGCGCATAGATCGCGAAAGCTGCTATAATCCAAATGAACCCTAGCAGGGCGCACGCGATCACCCACGCGACGTCCACGGCGACTTTCAGGAATGACGAGATCGACCCGCGGCCGGTCGCGCGCATCAGCATAGAAAACTGGGCTCCAATCGACCCGACCGCGTCCACGCGGCAAATACCCCCGCCAGCTCCGGGACTTGGCTTGCCCGGACCTAACTTGCCAGACGTCAACTTGTCTGGCGGAGTGGATTCCGACCATATCGAAAAACAATAAGCCCGTCCACCCGGGTAGACGAAAGGACGCAGCCATGAGCGAAAGCCGAAAGCTCCCGCCCGGTCGCCTGATCGCCGCCACCCATAATCCCGGCAAGGTGAAGGAACTTCGCGATCTGCTGGGCGATGCCGGCTTCACAGCCATCTCAGCCGGGGAACTCGGTCTGCCCGAGCCGGAAGAAACCGCCGACACGTTCCGTGGCAATGCCGAGCTCAAGGCGCTGGCGGCTGCAAAGGCCTCGGGCGAGCCGGCGCTGGCGGATGATTCGGGTCTCGCCTGCGATGGCCTCTCCGGCGCCCCGGGCATCTATTCGGCGCGCTGGGCCGGAACGGGCAAGGATTTCCGCGCCGCCATGCAGAAGGTCGAGGATGGCCTCAAGGCCGAAACGTCCGCCGATGGCGAAGTCGACAAGCGCGCCAGCTTTGTCTGCGTGCTTTCGCTGGCTTGGCCGGACGGCCATGTCGAAAGTTTCGAAGGCGTCGTGCGCGGCCAACTCGTCTTTCCACCGCGCGGCGATAGGGGCTTTGGCTATGACCCCATCTTCGTTCCTGAGGGCGAGACCGACACGTTCGGCGAGATGGACCCCGTGAAAAAACACGCCATGAGCCATCGCGCCGTGGCGTTCGCGAAATTCAAAACCTTCCTGGCGAGCTGACGGGCTTTCTATTAATGGGCGAATGCCCGTGCGCCTGTGAATAACTATGGTAATCAAGAGCTTGATGGCAGGTGCTTGGTAGTTGGCTGCTCAGGCCAACCCATGCTCAATCAACGTCCGTCGAGGGCTGGGGCGTGCTTAACAACATCCAGAATCTGCGCGCGTTGGCCGCGTATGCGGTGGTCATCCATCACTGTGTCGAAGGCTACTTTGGCTATACCTACCTGTATGTCCTGTCGGGTGGAGTGGATTTGTTTTTCGTGATCTCCGGCTTTGTCATGGTCTTCACGACCAAAAGCAACGAGACGCCTTTCGGGTTCACGGTGAAACGTATCGCACGAATCGTGCCCCTTTATTGGGCCATGACGCTATTTGTGGTCGCCATCACCATGGTGAGGCCGTGGGGCTTTTCCGCATCGGACATCGCGCCTGAATCGATTTTCGCTACGCTGTTTTTTGTCCCTTATCCGAATCTCAACGGAGACAGCATTCCAATCCTCCCCCCAGGGTGGACGCTCAACTACGAGATGTATTTCTACGTCCTGTTCGCGCTATCGCTGGCGCTGCCGCGGCGGTTCAGGGTTGCCGGCGTCATCGCTTTCCTCGCGGCGATCTGGGTGCTCTGCCAATTCGGCGGCGCGAATCGCTTCGCGCAGCACTATGGCAACGCCATTGTTTTCGAATTTGCGGTCGGCTGTATCGTCGCCTGCGTGCTGCGCCTGCCGGCGGTTGCTGCTTTCGCACGCGCAACTCCGATGTGGCCTATCGCCGTGGCGGCTCTCGCCGCGGTCGCCGTCGCGCCGTTCGTATTCCAGGATTTTGCCCTCCGGCTTCGAACGATCTTGCCGTTTGGCGTTCTCGTGTTCGCAGCGGCAGCCCAGGACTTATATCGAACGCCGGCGCGCGAAACGCTCGTTACGCGCCTCGGCGACGCAAGTTATTCGGCTTACCTCGCCCACACGGTCATCATGGCGTTGATCGGCATGGGCGTTGGCGTGCTTACGAAGGGCGCTATGGAACTTCAGTTTTGGCCATTCCTGGGTATGGTTTGCGTCAGCACGGCGGTGCTCTCCCTTATTCTCGCACAGGTATTCGAGCGCCCGTCTGCAAGCTTCGTGCGTAAACTGTTCAACCGTCCCCCAAAAATCGCCGCCCACCCATAGCGCTTTCTGATCGATTTGTGCTCGCGGCCTCATTCTCTGGGTTCACACGACGACTCGACGCGATAGACTCATCCGCGCGCCATCGCCACGTAGGTTATGTCCATCGCCCATCCCTGGTTGGGCGCTGTCACCGGGACCTTCCGCTCGCCGTCCGTATCGACGGCGTGCGCGAAGAAGCCGGCTGCCGCATCTCAATCGTGGACAACGGCGTCGGCTTCGATCCGAACTTCGCCGCCGTGGCTTTCAATCCGCTCGCGCGCGGTGTTCACACGGCGGGCGAGGGCACGGGCATCGGCCTCGCAACCTGCCGCACCATCATTCAGAGCCATGGCGGGGAAATCCGCATCGATCCCAACTGGCGCAATGGCGCGCGGGTCGAATTCACCCTTCCGGACAAGAGTGAGTTGACGCGCCCGCCATTTCGGCGTCTGCGATCCCCTCATGTCCGGCTTCAACCCCCAGCGCGGTTTCGGCGTCTACGTCCACTGGCCGTATTGCGCCCGGGTGTGCCCGTATTGCGACTTCAACGTCTACGCCGCCAAGGCGCGCGACACTGCCCCGCTGTTCGGCGCCGTCCTGAGGGATCTCGAGAGCTGGCGCGAACGCACCGGTCCGCGCCAGGCTGATGCAATCTTCCTCGGCGGCGGCACGCCCTCCCTCATGACGGGCGAACAGGTCGAAGGCGTGATCGCCAAGGTGGATGAACTCTGGGACCTCAGGCCCGGCGCGGAAGTCACGCTCGAAGCCAATCCCGACGATGCCGCGCGCTTCCCCGATTTCGCCGCCGCCGGCGTCAATCGCCTCTCGCTCGGCCTTCAGTCACTCGACGACGCGCGCCTGAAATTCTTGGGCCGCACCCATACCGGCGCCAGCGCGCTTGCTGCACTTGAGACAGCGCTGGGGAAATTTCGCTCCACCTCCATCGATCTGATCTATGCGCTGCCGAACCAGACCGCCGAAGACTGGCGCGCCGAACTCGCCCGCACGCTCTCCCTCGGCGCCGATCACCTCTCGCTCTATGAACTCTCGATCGAACCGGGAGCGGCGTTCTTCCAGGCCGTGAAACGAAAAGACTGGTCGCCGCTCGACGATGAACGCGCCGCCGATCTCTATCAAATCACGCAGGAGCTGGCGGACGCCGCCGGCTATTCCGCCTACGAGATTTCAAACCACGCGCGCGGTCGGGAACATCAGTCCACGCACAACCGCATCTACTGGTCCTCTGGCGACTGGGCCGCCGTTGGCCCCGGCGCGCATGGTCGCCTTACGAACGGGCCTCAACGCTGGGCCATCGAAGCGGCCGAAAAACCGGGGGAATACCTCCGGCAGGTCAGAACTACCGGCCTCGGCTGGGCGGTGGTCGATACGCTCGATCCGCTGGCGCAGGCGCGAGAACGTGTGTCGATGGGTCTGCGTGTCGTCGAGGGCTTTGCGATATCCGACATCACGGAGCTAGACCTGCAACTCGCCGCTGCGCCCGTGGCGGAGTTCGCCGCCGCCGGTCTCATCACAAACGAAAACGGCCGGATCGCGCTGACGCGAAGCGGCCGTCTGATGGCTGACCGGATAGCGGCCGAAATCTCGCCTTAGCTTCCCGAGGCAAAAGCCTGCAGCGGCGGCGAGACGATCTTCACGCCGCCCTGGTTCTGCAGCTGCATGATCGCCAAAGCACGCTCCACGCTGCCGTCCGGATTGAAGCGGAACAGTCCGTTGACGCCGCTCCAGCCCTGCGGCCGCTGGATCATCGCCGCATCGAGCCGGTCATTGGCCGCCAGCGTCGCCGCCAGTGCGCCCGCGTCATAGCCAAAGCTGGCCAGCCGCGGCGGCGCTTCGCCATAGATCGCCTGATAACGCTTTTCGAAATCCTGAAGCGCGGCGGGATCCGGCGCCGGGAAGGCGCCGCCATACAGGGAAGGCTCGCGCCAGATATCTGCATCATTCCACTGGCCCGTGCCGATGAACCGCACTTCGCGCGGCGTCACGTTTGCGATCGCGCGCAACAACGATCCCACCGAGCGCAACTGCACGCCTGCTTCCGGTATCAGCACGGCCACCTTGCCGGGATAGGAACGGTTCTCGGCCTCAATGACGCTGGCGGTGCGGCGCGCCTGTTCCTGCGGCGAGGTATTGCCCGGCGCATAGTATTCAACGCTCACCACCTGACCGCCGCGCTCGGCGACTTCCTGGCGTAGCGCCTGTTCGATGTTCCGGCCGCTGGCGTTGTCGGGGCCGAGCATGGCGAACCGCGTGACCCCATCCTTCGCGGCCCAGTCGACGATCCGCTCCACCTCGCTGTTGGGCGTCAGCGAGATCAGGTACGCGCCCTGGCCAAAAGCCGAAACGTCGGTCGAGAAGGCGAGCACGGGCGCGCGAACCTGCGCCGCCTTGGCCGCCACCGCCGGAACCTGCTGTGCAAACACCGGCCCGATGATCGCAACCGCGCCATCGCGCACAGCGTCTTCCGCAATGCCCTGGATCACCTGCGGATCGGCGCTAGTCGCATCCCGCGGCATCAGGATCACGTCCTTCACGCCAACCTGGAAAAGCGCCATCTGGATCGCGTTATAGATGCCCTTGCTCTGGCGCTGCACATCGGCGTTGGTCGAGTTGAATGGCAGCAGCACGGCGATGCGCTTGATGATCTGCGTCCCACTGCGCGGAATATGGCGCGGGAAATAGGCGTTGCGGCTCTCCGCGAACTGCGTCGACACCGTCCCGGAGGGCGCGGGTTGGCCGGGTGGAAGAGGACGGCTTGGATCAGGGCGCATGCCGCTGCTAGAGAGGGGGGCGGTCGGCCGCACCGGACCACTGGCGCAGGCGCCCAACGCCAGAGCAACAAGAGAAGCAGCGGCGAGCCCGCGGACCCGAGATTTGGATGACATGCGCGACCCCTCCTGAGGATGCGTCTTCAGACCCGGCCCCCGAAGAAGGGGAAATGAGCGAGGCGGAAGCTAGGCTGGACGATGATTCCCGGCAACCAGAGGATGCCGTCCTGTCCCGCCTTTTCCGCGTTGATCCAAGGCTTGCGCCCGGGCTCTACGTTGTTTCGACTCCCATAGGCAATCTGCGGGACATCACGCTCCGGGCCCTCGACATTCTTGCGTCCGTCGACATCGTCTGCGCGGAAGACACGCGGGTCGCCGGCAAGCTTATGTCAGCCTTTGGAGTCTCCGCCCGATTGCGCCCTTATCATGACCACAACGGCGCACAGGCGCGGCCTGCGCTGCTTAACGAACTGGAAACCGGCAGCCGCATCGCCCTGATGTCCGATGCGGGTACGCCGCTGATCTCCGATCCCGGCTACAAGCTGGTGCGCGAAGCCGCCGAGCGCGGCATCCCGGTCTACGCCATTCCCGGCGCGTCAGCGCCACTTACCGCATTGGCTTCGTCCGGCCTGCCGACTGACCGTTTCACCTTCGCCGGCTTCCCGCCGCCGAAATCGTCGGCTCGCAAGCGTTTCCTCAGCGAAATGAAATCATTGCAGGGAACGCTGATCTTCTTCGAAGGTCCCTCGCGCCTTGTCGCCAGTCTCACCGACATGGCCGAAGTCTTTGGCGCGCGCGAAGCGGCCGTTGCGCGCGAGCTGACCAAGAAGTTCGAGGAAACCCGACGGGGCTTCCTGCCTGATCTTGCCGCCCACTATGCCGAAGCCGGCCCGCCGCGCGGGGAGATCGTCATCCTCGTCGGCCCGCCGGGAGAGCAGGGGCCGCCCGAAGCCAACGCCATCGACGCCGCCATCCTCGCGGCGGACAGCACCCGCCCTTTGAAGGCGATCGCCGCCGAAATCGCCGAGACCCTCGGGCTGAAGCGCCGCGATGTCTACGAACGCGCGCTCGAGCTGCGCGATGCCTCTCATGACGAAGAAGCATGAGAACGCCATCCTCCGCCGCTTGCGCGAGCGGAATGGGCGCTGCGCCGAGAACGCCCTCGCGCGTTGGCTCCAGCTCAAGGGTTATCGCATCATCGATCGCCGCGCCCGCACCCCTCCACTGCTCGATCGACCTGATCGCGACCAAGAAGAACCTGCTCGTCTTGCTCGAAGCGAAGATGCGCGCCCGGCAGGCCGCCGCGCTGGAATTCGTCACGCCCCAGCTGCGCCGCCGCATCGAACAGGTCGCCCGCATCTGGTCGACCAGCCGCCACAACCTGCGCAGCCATGCCTAGCGTTTCGATATGGTGCGGCTGTCTAATGGCTGCCTTCCGCGCAGTATGCGCAACGCCGGGGGCGCCGAAAACTGAAATGTCGCCTGCAAACATGCGGTTCACCCCAGATTCACCCTGCTGCGGCAAACCTGCGCCGTGCCCGAAAATCGCCTTATGACCCGGCTAATCAGCCGTCTGAGGCCCGATGGAAGCTATTGGGAAGACAGAATGAACGCGCGTGTCCTTGCCTGCCTCCTGCTCGCTGCGCCCCTTCTTGGCGGCTGCCTCTCCGACCGCACGTTCGGCGAAGCACTGGATGACTCCTCCGCTGCGACCGAGATCAAGACGCGCCTGTTCGGCGCCGGCGGGTTCAGTCGTTTCGGCGAAGTCGACGTCGCCGTGGTCGACAAGTTCGTGCTGCTCTCCGGTCGCGTGCCGACCGAGACCGACCGCAAGGAAGCCGAACGCATCGCCTGGCAGGTCGCCTTGATCGACGAAGTCGCCAACGAGCTGCAGATCGAGAGCTGGGATCTCGGCCGCGACATGAACGACAGCTGGATCACCGAACAGGTCCGCCTGCGTCTCGTCGCCGACAACGACATCAAGGGGACGAACTTCAACATCCAGGTCCACAGCGGCGTGGTCTACCTGCTCGGCACGGCGCGCACCGAAGACGAACTGCGCCGCGCCGCCGAACACGCCAGCCTCGTCAAAGGCGTCCAGAAAGTCGTGTCCTACGTGAAGATGCGCGAGCGAGGCTCGCCGCCGGCTGACATCAGCGTCGTCGCCGCCCCGCCAAGCACGCAACAGGGCCAGCCCGTCCCGGTCGACGACACGCAGGGCGCGATCCGCATCGCACCGCCCGCCGCCGCACCCGCGCCGATCACCGGCCCGCTCAGCCAGCCGACAACCCGCGGCCAGTATACCGACCCCTATGCCCCCGGCGCAGCGCCGCCCCCGGGCGCCAGCACCAACAGCATCGGCCTGCTGCAGTCCTCGCCGATCGCGCCGGTCCGGAACTGACCCAGATTGCGCTGCCGGTCCGGGCAACCTAGGTAAGAGGCTCCTCGCGGGAGCCGCCCCATGTCCCTTCGCATCGCCGTCCAGATGGACCCGCTGGAGTCCGTCAATCCTGCTGGCGACACCACTTTCATGATGATCGAGGAGGCCCAGCTCCGCGGCCACGCCGTGTCCGTCTACGGCGTTGGCGATCTGGCCTACGACAGCGGCGTCGTTTCCGCCCGTGTCCGCCCCGCCAAAGTCTTCCCCGGCCAGACCCCGCACGCGACTTTCGAGGTTTCGAAACTGATCGATCTCCGCAGGGACGCCGACGTAGTCCTGATGCGCCAGGACCCGCCCTTCCACATGGGCTACATCACCGCCGCGCACCTGCTCGAACTGGTCACGCCCGATACGCTCGTCGTCAACGATCCGGCCGGCGTGCGTTCTTCGCCCGAAAAAGTTCTGACGCTGATGTTCCCCGATCTTCAGCCGCCCACGCTGATCACGCGGGACGTCGCCCGCGTCCGCGAATTCCGGGAACGCCATGGCGACGTCGTGCTGAAGCCGCTTCACGGCCATGGCGGGGCAGGCGTGCTGAAGGTAAGCCATGACGACGGCAACCTCGAAGCCATTGTCGACCTCTTCAACAAGATGGTCCCCGAACCCTTCATCGCGCAAGCCTTCCTCCCCGCCGTGACCGAAGGCGACAAGCGCATCCTCATCGTTGATGGCGAACCCGTCGGCGCCATCAACCGCAAGCCGCCGATTGGCGCGATCCGCTCCAATCTGGTCGTTGGCGGCACGGCGGAGGCGACCGAACTCTCCCCACGCGAGCGCGAGATCTGCACGCGTATCGGCCCCGAGCTGAAACGGCGTGGCCTTATCTTCGTCGGCATCGACGTCATCGGCGGCATGATGACCGAGATCAACGTCACCAGCCCCACAGGCGCCCGCGCGCTCAAGAGGCTCGGCGGCGTCGATGCCGTCGCGAAGATGTGGGACGTGATCGAGAGACGCGTTCGCTAGCGGGACGTGGCGCGGCCCACATAGCCGCGCCAGCCAATCCTAGAACGCAGTCTGCTGCACGCCAAACGTTCGCGGCGTGCCGAGGCGAATACTCATCGCCGCCTAAAGAGACGTATTCCTCGTCCCGCAGGTTCTGCGCGATGAACGGATCGGGGAGGGTGGCCGGCCGACCCTCAGGTTGACCAGCAGGAGGCATCGCATTCCGTGTGCGTTATGCCTTGGCGTCATCACGACAAGGATTGGCGACGAGGGTTCGAAGATCAGATGACAGCTAACAGGGCCGCTAGGGCTTGTAGATCAGCACAAACCACAGCCCCGCTGCGGACGCCGCCGCAATCGCAAAGCCGGCCAGCGCCCAGCCCCACGCCGTCGTGCGTTTCACCACCACCGGAGCGGGGGCCGGCTTCGCGGCGCGATTGAGGGCTTCGTCTAGCTTCTGCAAGGTTTCCGGCAGCCGCCGCAACCGTGCCATCGCCTCGCGCGCGCTCGCCACGGCGAGCTTCTTCAACCCTTCCGGCCCGAACTCGCGCCGCGTCCACCGATCCACGACCGGCTTCGCCGCCTGCCAGATATTGTGTGCTGGATCGATCGAGCGCGCGACGCCTTCAACCTGCACCATCGTCTTCTGCAGCAGGATCAGCTCCGGCCGCAGATGCATCCCGAACTGCCGCGTGATGTCGAACAGCTGCAACAACACGCGCGCCATCGAAACTTCAGTCGCGTCCTTGCCAAAGATCGGCTCGCCGACCGACCGCAGCGCCTGTGCAAAATCATCCATCGAATGATTGGCCGGCACATAGCCCGCCGCGAAATGCACTTCCGACACGCGTTTGTAGTCGCGCTCCAAAAAGCCCTTCAGGATCTCCGCAAGGAAGATCCGCTCCGGCATCGCAATCCGCCCCATGATGCCGAAATCCACCAGCACCAGCCGCCCGTCCGGCGCGAGGATCATGTTCCCCTCATGCAGGTCGGCATGGAAGAAGCCATGATCGAGCGCACACGCCAGAAACCCGCGCGTGATGCGGTTGGCCAGATCGATACGCTCGTCAGGCCCAAGCACGCCCGGATTGGTCAGCGACCGCCCGTCGATCCATTCCGTCACCAGCACGCGTTGGCTCGTCCGCTCCCAGTCGACCTTCGGCGCGAATACATAATTGTCCAGCGCCGCGATCTCCCCGAATTCCGAAGCCGCTCCCGCCTCGAACCGCAGATCCATCTCGCGCGTCAGCGACCGCGCCATCGTGTCGATGAACGCCGCCGGCTCCATGCGCTTCACTTCCGGCGGCCCGTTCCTCTGCGCAGAATAGGCGATGCGCTTCATCGCGCGCAGTTCCAGTTCCATCGTCCGCTCGATCCCCGGACGCAGGATCTTCACCGCACGCGGCCCGTTCGGCGTCTCCATCCGATGCACCTGCGCCACCGAAGCGGCAGCCACCGGATCGCCGATCGCCGGAAACAGCCGGTCGGAATCCGCGCCAAACTGCTCGCGCAGCGTCCTTATCGCCTGCGCCTTGGGGAAGGGCGGGATCGAATCCTTCAGCCGCGAAAGATCCGTGGCCGCCTCGACGCCGATCACATCCGGCCGCGTCGCCATGAACTGGCCAAGCTTGATCCACGCCGGCCCCAGCTTCTCCAGCGCGCGCGCAAACCTTTCGCCCGGCCGCCCCTTGCCGCCGCCGCCGGGCAGAACACGCAACACGCCGCCCGCAAACTTCGCCGCCCACGGCATGCGCGAGCGATAGGCGTCCGGAATGACAACGTCGTTCCGCAGCATGACGGCGCCCGCGCGTGCGAGGCGCATATAGTCGGAGAGAGCTTCGAACATGCCCTACACCGCCCATCCGGTGTGAAGCGCGGCGATGCCGCCGGAATAATTCTGATAGCCGACCTGGGAGAAACCCGCCGCCTGGATGCGCGCCGCGAAATCATCCTGGTCCGGAAAACGCCGGATGCTTTCGATCAGATACTGATAGCTGGCGCGATCCCCCGTCACCAGCTCGCCCATCTTCGGGATCACCGAGAACGAATACTTGTCATAGGCGTCCTGCAACACGCGATGCGTCATGTGCGAGAATTCAAGACAGGCAAACCGCCCGCCCGGCTTCAGCACGCGGCGGAATTCCGACAGCGCCTTGTCGATCTCCACCACATTGCGAATGCCGAAGGAAATCGTCACCGCATCCGCCGACCGATCCGGAAAGGGCAGCGCCGCTGCATCGCACGCCGCCCGCGGCATGTTCTTGTCCGTCGCCTTGATGCCGGCGACCAGCATCGCCTCGTTTATGTCGGTGACGAACGTCATCGTCTCCGCTTCCGTGTTCCGGCGACGCGAAACCTCGTTGGCGCGCTTCTGGAACGCCCGCGCCACATCTCCCGTGCCGCCGGCGACATCCACCAGCACTTCGCCGGGCTGCGGGTTCAGCCAGGCAATCATGTTCGCCTTCCAGACCCTGTGGACGCCGGCCGACATAAGGTCGTTCATCAGGTCATACTTGCCGGCAACCGACGCAAATACGCCTTTGACGCGGCGGGATTTTTCATCCCGGCTGACATCTTCGAACCCGAAAGAGACCTTGTCATCGTCCATCGCCCTCAAAACATAGGCGAAGGACCTTACCGGGGCTATACGCGGATCGATGCCAGAATTGCCCGAAGTCGAGACTGTTCGTCGCGGACTTGCCCCAGCGATGGAAGGTAAACGCATCCTGCACGTTCACACGCGCAGGAAAGACCTGCGTTTCCCGTTCCCGGAGAACTTTAACCAGCGCATCGAAGGCGCCCGGATGAAGCGTCTGGGCCGCCGGGCGAAATATCTCGTGGGCGAGCTTTCGAGCGGCGAAGCTCTCATCATGCACCTCGGCATGACCGGCCGTTTCGCGGTTGAGGGCAAGAGGTCCGGCAAGTTCCATCACGAGGCCGCGGCCGCCGAGAAGCACGACCATGTCGTCTTCGAAATGCAGGGCGGGGCGACCGTCACCTTCAACGACGCTCGCCGCTTCGGCTTCATGGACCTCTGGCCGCTCGCCGACATCGATCATTACCCGCCCTTCGACGGCATGGGCCCAGAGCCCATCTCCAACGCCTTCTCCGGCGCCTATCTCGCTGAGGCCTTCAAGGACAAGAAAGCGCCGGTGAAGGCCGCCCTGCTTGACCAGTATGTCGTCGCCGGCCTCGGCAACATCTATGTCTGCGAAGCCCTGTTCCGGTCCGGCGTGTCGCCAAAGAAGCTCGCCGGCGCGATCAAGCGCGACAGGCTCGAAACGCTCGCCGTCGAAATCCGCAAAGTGATCGAGGAAGCCATCGAAGCCGGCGGCTCCACCATCTCCGATTTCGAAACCACCACCGGCGAACTCGGCTACTTCCAGCACCGCTTCCAAGTCTACGACCGCGAAGGCGATCCATGCATCACATGCGCAAAGCCAGTGAAGCGCATGGTGCAATCGGGCAGGTCGACATTCTATTGCGCAAGCTGTCAGAAATAACCGCTGGGCGGAACTTCGCCGCCATTAACATCCCTGCAGCACCGATTTGCCAGACTCCCCGAACTCCCCGACATTCGCGGAGTATCGGGAGGCGGTCGTGTTCAGGCGGTTTCATCATCTTGCAGCGATTGCTGCTGTGGCGGTTTTCGCTACGGCGCCGGCCCACGCGGCTGACTTCCTGACAGCGATCGACGATGTGCCGCTGGTGAAGGGCCTCACCGAACTTCCTGACCCCGTCGTGTTCGAGAGCGACCAGGGGCGCGTGGTCCGCACCTCGGCGGAGGGTCAGGTGGGCGCATCCGAAATTTCCGCCTTCTATCTCGCGTCCCTCCCGTCCCTTGGCTGGAAGAGGGTCGAAGACCCCGACCACCTCGCTTTCGAACGCGAGAATGAGCGGCTGAACATCAATATGCGCGAGCCCGCATCCAGCCGCCCTGTCACCGTCAATTTCGAGTTAATCGTAAAGCTCGCCTCCACGCGTTTGCCGGAGTAAGCATTGCCTCCAGAGACATTGGAGGGATGCCATGGCCTACGAAACGCTGCTCGTCGAAACTGATGGCCCGGTGGGCGTCATCACGCTTAACCGCCCCGACGCCCTGAACGCGCTCAACGACAAGCTAGTCACCGAACTTGGCCAACAGCTTGACGCCTGGGAGCGCGACCCCGCCATCGGCTGCGTGATCTTGACGGGCGCGGGTCGCGCCTTCGCCGCCGGCGCCGACATCAAGGAGATGCGCGTCCAGTCCTACATGGACGCCTACGGCAACGACTTCATCACCCGCAACTGGGAACGCGCCGCAAGCTTTCGCAAGCCGCTCATCGCTGCGGTCAACGGTTTCGCCCTCGGCGGCGGTTGCGAGCTGGCGATGATGTGCGATTTCATCCTGGCGTCCGAAGCCGCGAAATTCGGCCAGCCCGAAATCAATCTCGGCGTGATGCCGGGCGCGGGGGGCACCCAGCGCCTGACGCGCTTCGTCGGCAAGTCGAAGGCGATGGAAATGTGCCTCACCGGGCGAATGATGGATGCTGCCGAGGCCGAGCGCTCCGGCCTCGTTTCCCGCGTCCTGCCGGCCGACAAGCTGATCGACGAGGCGAAGGCCGTGGCCCAGAAGATCGCCTCCCAGTCCCGCCCTATCGCCATGATGACCAAGGAAAGCGTCAACGCCTCCTACGAGACCATGCTCCGCCAAGGTGTGATGTTCGAGCGGCGGCTGTTCCACTCCATGTTCGCCACCGATGACCAGAAAGAAGGCATGGCGGCCTTCGTCGAGAAGCGGCCGGCGAAGTTCTCGAATAAGTGAGGACCGGGCTGCCCCCGGGGCCGCCAAGCCTTTTGCTGCAGCGGTTTCCGGGGGTCTGGTGAAATCCTTCAGACCCCGAATTGACCGCTCACCCGACCGCTGTTAAGACGCCGCTCCCCAAAACCCCGGATCCCATGTAAGCGGGAGTGGCGGGGACAGGGTAAACGGAGCTTGGAAGACCGATGGCCAATACGAAATCCGCCAAGAAAATGGTGCGCAAGATTGCGCGGCGGACCGAGGTCAACAAATCCCGCAAGTCGCGCGTGCGCACTTTCGTCCGCAAGGTCGAGGAAGCCGTCGCGTCCGGCGACAAGAAAGCCGCCATCACCGCCCTGAAAGCCGCCGAGCCGGAAATCATGCGCTCGGTCCAGAAGGGCGTGCTTCACAAGAACACCGCGTCGCGGAAGGTTTCACGCCTTGCAGCCCGCGTGAAAGCCGTCTCGTAACATAGCGGCGAGCGAGCAAGACTCCGGGTTTTCCGGGATTGCTTTTCCGCTCTCTTCGAAGTTGAGCTTTAGTAAGCGGACGACCTCCAACAACAGCTCGTAGCGATGCGAAATATTGCTCCGTATACGGTGCAATATTCGACGCTGATTCAGTCGTGTCTGGGCCGCATTTCTCGCTCTTTCACCAATGGATTCAGTGGCAATACCGAATGCGACGGTTTGGTTAAAAATAAAATCGCGCATGCGGCTTTTGATTCGGTTGACGACGACGGGTGATCGGAGAAAAACTCTCCTCTGTAGCGAGTAACCTTCCTTCGTTTGGACACGTTCTGCGGCTCCGGGGCTGGAGTCGTCGGAGAGACTTTTTGTCCAAATTTTCGGGAAGGCAACATCGACCAGAAGGGTAGATGAGGGGCCATGATCAGCAAACAAAACACGACCCGATTTGTGCCTAACGGGACAGGTGGAGCGAACCGCGGGGCGGAGCCGTCTTCAGTTTCGCGCGCCGCGTCGGCGAAGCCGCCCGGCGCGGATCCGACAATCAAGTTCCCGCAGTCTGGGCCAATGTGCGCGAAGCTCTGCGTCGCCGTCTCGGCGACCAGAAGTTCGACGCATGGATCGCGAAGCTCGATCTCGTTGCTGAAGTGAACGGCGAAGTCCTGCTCGCTGCGTCCGATGATTATCAGCGCAGCCGCGTCGACACCGAATTCGGCCACATCATCCAGCAGGCCTGGGATCAGGCCGACCGTAACGGCCGCTCCGTGCGTATCGAAGCGCGCGAGCGCATCGCGCCTGACGTGCTGGCCCTGGTTCAGCCAGCGGCGCAGCGCGCCGCGCCAGCTGTCGAAGTCGACGACGAATCCATCGCCGACGCCGAGGAGGCCGTGGTCAGCGCCGAAGGCGCCCACGCTCGAGAACTTCCTTGTCGGCGATTCAAACCGTCTCGCCTTCGGCCTTGCCCATCGTCTCGCCATGGGCGGCGGCGTTGCGGCCAATGTGGTCACGATTGTCGGCCCGCACGGCGTCGGCAAGACCCACCTGCTGAAAGGCATCGAGCACGCGCTCAAGGCCGCCAAGGGCGAGCACAGCGTCCTCTACATGTCGTCGGAAGATTTCACCGTCGCCTTCGTCGATGGCGTGAAGCGCAAGGACACGTCGGATCTGCGCACGCTGGTCCGACGCGCCAAGGTCGTCCTGCTCGACGATTTCCAGTTCATTTGCTCGAAGCCCGGCACGCTGGTGGAATTCTTCTCCCACATGCGCGCCATCGTCGCGAATGGCGGCGTCGTCGTCCTCGCGGCCGACCAGACGCCCGCCCTGATCGACCAGCTCGACGAGCGCATGCGCGACGAGATCCATGGCGGCGTCATCGCCCAGATGGAACTGCCTGAGCGCAATCTCCGCCGCGAGATCCTTCGCGCCAAAGCTGACGCCGTGTCCGAGGCCGCTGTCGCCATCGACGCGGAATTCCATCTCACCGACGAATGGATCGATCTCCTCGCCGATCGTCTGCCCGCCTCGGGCCGCGCGCTCTGCGGCGCCGTGCGCAACGTCTATTGCGGCACGGTCCTCGCCGGCAAACCGCTCGACAAGGCGGCGGTCGAAAAGTCGATCCAGCTGCAGATGGGCGGCGCTCCCGCCCGCGCCCCGAAGATCGACACGATCAAGGACATCACGGCTCGCGCCTACGGCGTCACAAAGGCGGACCTAGAATCCGCCTGCCGCAAGCGCCAGTTCGCTCTGCCGCGCCAATACGCCATGTATCTCAGCCGGCAGCTTACCAAGTGCTCCTATCCGCAGATCGGGCGGATGTTCGGGGATCGGGACCACACAACCGTGCTTTTCGCTTTTCGGAAAATTTCCGCCGCGGTGGCGGCAAACGACGGCATGGCCGAGGAACTCCGCCAGCTCGAACAGCGCATCATGGCTGATCCGCGCAACACCCGCTGATTTCCGCTCTTTCCTCCTTCGGCCTGGGGGGAGGTGGATCCATCGGCCAGCACGCGGAGCCCAAATCGATCTTCCTGCCGCGCCTGTGGATGCCTCGCCTGAACGCGTGGAAGCCGGCCAAAACCGCTCTTTCCGCGGCGCCGCAATCAGCTAATGTCTCTCCCCCCCCGATCCGGGCCTGGGGCGGGCCGAAGCTTTTTTCGGCGGACCGCAGACGCTGTCTCGAACGGGAGGCGCGCGTTTACTGACAGGATTGGGCTTATGAAGCTGACCATTGATCGCAACGCCCTGATGCGTGCGCTCTCCCACGTCCAGGCCGTCGTGGAACGCCGGAACACCATTCCGATCCTGTCCAACATCCTCATGGTGGCCGAGGGCGACCGCCTGAGCCTCACCGCCACCGACCTCGATATCGAGGCGACCGACGCCGCCGAAGCCTCGATCAAGAAGGCCGGCTCCGTCACCGCTCCGGCCCAGACGCTCTTTGACGTCGTCCGGAAACTTCCGGAAGGCTCGGAAATCTCCCTCGACCTGTCGGAAGGCCGGCTATCGATCTCCTCCGGCCGCTCGAAATTCGCTCTGCCGACCCTGCCGGCGTCTGACTTCCAGACCATGGCCAAGGAAGCCGCCCCCGTGAAATTCGAGATCGAGGCGGCCGAGCTGCGCCGCCTGATCGACAAGACGCGCTTCGCCATTTCCACAGAAGAGACGCGCTATTACCTGAACGGCATCTACCTGCACCACGCCAAGGGAACGAAGGGTAACGTCCTGCGCGCCGTCGCCACCGACGGCCACCGCCTCGCCCTGGCCGAAACCGAAGCGCCCAAGGGCTCCGCGACGCTCAAGGGCATAATCGTCCCGCGCAAGGCCGTGGCCGAGGCGCGCCGCCTGCTCGATGACGCGCCCGAAACCGTCACGGTAGAAGCCTCCGACTCCAAGATCGTCTTCCGCATCGGCGAGGCCGTGTTGACGTCGAAACTGATCGATGGCTCGTTCCCGGATTACCAGCGCGTGATCCCGAAAGAGAACGGTCGCATCCTTGTCGTCGACAATAAGCAATTCAAGGACGCCGTCGATCGCGTCGCCACCGTCTCGGCCGAACGCTCGCGCTCGGTGAAACTCTCGCTCTCGCCCGGCAAGCTGATGCTGGCCGTCAGTCATTCGGAAACCGGCCAGGGCACCGAAGAACTTGAGGCGGATTATGACGCCGAACCGATGGAAATCGGCTTCAACGCAAAATACCTCCTCGACGTGGCAAGCCAGATCGAAAGTGAAGAGACGCGCATCGAATTCAACGACGCCGCCTCTCCCGCCCGCGTCCTCGACGCAAAGGACGCCGGCGCCCAATACGTCCTGATGCCGCTGCGGGTGTGATCGAGGGCGCGGCAATTGACATCCGCCGCCCGCACGTCCGCCTCACGCGGCTCGCGCTGCGGGATTTTCGCAATTACGCCACCCTCCAGCTCCGCCTTGATGGCCGCCACGTCTGCCTGTTCGGCGCCAATGGCTCGGGCAAGACCAATCTGATGGAAGCCGTCTCCATGCTCTCGCCGGGCCGCGGCCTGCGCGGAGCGGAATTCACCGATCTCATCCGCCGCGACGCGGAAGGGCGGCTTGCCCGCAGCTGGGCGCTCTCCGCTGACGTCCGCGACGGCGACCTCGACCGAAAGCTCGCCCTCTCGCTCGAACGCGACGATCAGGGCCGCTCGAAACGCACCGCCCGCCTAGACGGCGTGAACACCTCGCAGAACGACCTTGGCGAGCTGATGCGCATCATCTGGCTCACGCCCTCCATGGATCGCGTCTTCGCGGGCCCCGCGGGCGACCGCCGCCGCTTCCTCGACCGCCAGGTCCTCGCTCACTTCCCCAGCCACGCCTCCGCCGGCGCCGCCTACGAGAAGGCCATGCGCCAGCGTAACGCCTTGCTGGAGCGGGGCAGGGCCGATCCTGTCTGGCTCGATGCACTTGAGCTGGGCATGGCGTCCGCCGGCGCCGCCATGGCGCTCCATCGCATCGACGCGGTGAAGGTGATGCAGGAAGCCATCCTCGCGCGCCCTGAGGGCGCCTTCCCAAAGGCGCTGATCGATCTCGACGGCGCGTTCGAAAACCGCGCCGCCGACGGCGCGCCGCTCACCGATATCGAGCAGGAAATCGCCGCCCAGCTCCGCGAAAACCGCGCCCGCGACCAGGCCGCAGGCCGCACCACGGAAGGTGTTCACCGCACAGATTTGCGCGTCATTCACGCCCCCAAGGGTCTGCCCGCCGACCAGTGTTCGACTGGTGAACAGAAGGCCTTGTTAATAGGGCTGATTTTAGCCAACGCGCAGGCGCTTTTCGAGCGTGATTTTGCCCCCTCTCCCCTGCTATTGTTGGACGAGGCGGCGGCCCATCTCGATTCGGATCGGCGCGCCGCCTTGTACGACGAACTGGCCGCGCTCGGCGGCCAGGCCTGGCTCACGGGAACAGACCGCTCTCTGTTCGACGCGTTCGGCGATCGCGCGCAGCGGTTTGAAGTGTCTGATGGCGTCGTGCGGGAAGACTGAGCGGCCCCGCGATGGCGGCCGCGACAAGGAAGTTTTGAATGTCTGACGTGACTGAAACCACCGGCGAAGACGCCGCCAAGAAACCCCGCAGCTACGACGCTGAATCGATCAAGGTCCTGCGCGGCCTCGATGCGGTGCGCAAACGCCCCGGCATGTATATCGGCGACACCGACGACGGCTCGGGCCTGCACCACATGGTCTACGAAGTCGTCGACAACGCCATCGACGAAGCGCTCGCCGGCCACGCCGACCATGTCGCCGTGACGCTCTACGCAGACGGCTCCGCCGAAGTCTCCGACAATGGCCGCGGCATCCCGGTCGACATCCACCAGGAAGAGGGCGTCAGCGCCGCTGAAGTCGTCATGACCCAGCTGCACGCCGGCGGCAAATTCGACCAGGAACTCCTACAAGGTCTCCGGCGGCCTGCACGGCGTCGGCGTCTCGGTGGTCAACGCGCTCTCCGAACACCTCGACCTTACCATCCGCCGCAACGGCAAGATCCACACGATGCGCTTCCTGCTCGGCGAGCCCGAAGCCCCGCTGCGCATCATCGGCGACGCGCCGAGGAAGGCTGACGGCTCACGCCATGAAACCGGCACCACCGTCCGCTTCCTGCCCTCCTCGCAGACCTTCACCATGGTGGAGTTCAACCGCAACACGCTGGAACACCGCCTGCGCGAACTCGCCTTCCTCAACTCGGGCGTGAAGATCGTCTTCCGCGACCTGCGCGGCACAGAGCCGTGGGAAGTGGTCATGCAGTACGAGGGCGGCGTCGAGGAATTCGTCCGCCACCTCGACCGCCAGCGCACGCCGCTGATCCCGAAGCCGATCTACACCATGGCCAAGAAGGACGGCATCGTCGTCGAGGCGGCCCTGCGGTGGAACGACAGCTACCACGAGAACGTGCTCTGCTTCACCAACAACATCCCCCAGCGCGATGGCGGCACGCACCTCGCCGGCTTCCGCGGCGCCCTCACGCGCGTGATCAACAAATACGCGCAGGAAACCGGCCTCGCCAAGAAGGAGAAAGTCGACATCTCCGGCGACGACGCCCGCGAGGGCCTGACCTGCGTCCTCTCGGTCAAGGTGCCGGATCCGAAATTCTCCTCCCAGACCAAGGACAAGCTGGTCTCCTCCGAAGTCCGCCCCATCGTTGAAACCCTGATGACCGAAGCGCTGAGCCAGTGGTTCGAGGAGAACCCTGTCCCCGCCAAACAGGTCATGCAGAAAATCGTCGAGGCCGCCGCCGCCCGCGAAGCCGCCCGCAAGGCGCGCGAACTTACCCGCCGCAAGACCGCGCTCGACATCACCTCGCTCCCCGGCAAGCTCGCCGACTGCCAGGAGAAAGACCCCGCCAAATCCGAGCTCTTCATCGTCGAGGGCGACTCGGCCGGCGGCTCCGCCAAGCAGGGCCGCAACCGCGAGAACCAGGCCGTCCTCCCCCTGCGCGGCAAGATCCTCAACGTCGAGCGCGCCCGCTTCGACAAGATGCTGTCATCCGACCAGGTCGGCACGCTGATCACCGCGCTCGGCACCGGCATCGGCCGCGACGACTTCAACCTCGACAAGCTGCGCTATCACAAGATCATCATCATGACCGACGCCGACGTCGACGGCGCCCACATCCGCACCCTGCTGCTGACGTTCTTCTACCGCCAGATGCCCGAGGTGATCGAGAAGGGCTATCTCTACATCGCCCAGCCGCCGCTCTACAAAGCCGAGCGCGGCAAGTCCGAACGCTATCTGAAAGATGACGCCGAACTCGACGAATATCTCATCGAGCAAGGCGTCAACGGCCAGACGCTCATCCTCGAATCCGGTGAACAGGTCGCCTCGCAGGATCTCGCCGCCCGCGTGCGCGAAGCCGCCGGCTTTAAGGCCACGCTGCAACGCCTCGCCCTGCGCGCGCCCTCATCCATCCTCGAACAGGCCGCGCTCGCCGGCGTCCTCCGCCCCGGCGCAGGTCTCGCCGAAGCGACACAGGGCGCCGTTCTCCTCAACCGCATCGCGGAAGAGGGCGAAGACACCTGGAAGGGAACATTCGTCGACGGTTCGGCCCTGTTCACCCGCGTCGTCCGCGGCGTCGAGGAAAAGGCCGCCCTCGATCCGCAGCTTCTCGCCACGCCAGACGCCCGCCGCCTCGCCGAACGCGCTGAAGCCCTGCGTGATCTCTATGCCGGCCGCTCCATCCTCCGCCACGAGAAAACAGGCGACGCGCAAGTCTTCGGCCCCGACTCTCTCCTCGCAGCCGTCCTTGAGGCCGGCCAGCGCGGCATCAAGATCCAGCGCTACAAGGGCCTTGGCGAAATGAACCCCGAACAGCTCTGGGAAACCACGCTCGACCCGAACGCCCGCCTGCTCCTGCAGGTCAAGGTCGAACACGCCGACACCGCCGACGAGATGTTCTCCAAACTCATGGGCGACGTCGTCGAACCCCGCCGCGAATTCATCCAGGAATTCGCGCTTGAGGCGGCGGTGGACGCCTAGCCACATCCCGCTCGTTCAATGATCTGACGGCATTTGGTTGCCTCCAGCAGTCGAAGACTGGGGAGGCGGATCGCGTGCAAGCACGCGAGACGGAGGGGGCTGACGATATCGCGGGCGGGCAGATATCCTCAAACCCGCAAAAAAACCCGCCAAGCCAGCAACAAGTGTCGGGACTGCTCCTCCCCAAACGTCCTAGTCTCAAACCAGCAGGGGAGAGGGCCGTGAGAGAGTTGATTCTGAAGATGTTTATGTCCCTCGATGGCTTTGTCGCCAGCGCGGACGGCAATCCCGGCGTGCTGATGCCGCCGCCTGATCCCGCGGGCAAGGCCTGGAATGTGGAACGGGCGTGGGACACCAGCCTGCACATTGTCGGCGCCAACACCTTCCGCGGCTGGGCCGGCTATTGGCCAATCGCCGCCGACGCCTTCGCCGCCCCGATGAACCAGATCCCCAAGGCCGTTTTCTCCAAAAACGGCCCGGCCATCCTCGAAGCAGGCAAGCTCGACAAGCACAAACCCGAAGCCCTCCAGCCCGGCGCTGAAAGCTGGGCCAAGGCCTACGTCGCCAGCGGCGACCTCGTCGAAGAGATCAACACGCTGAAGGCGCAGGACGGAAAGCCGATGTTCGCCTATGGCGGCGCCGCTTTCGCCCGCAGCCTCATCACCCACAACCTGGTCGACCAGTTCGAATTTGCGATCATCCCCATGGTCCTCGGCAAGGGCCTCGCGATTTTCGACGGCGTCGCCCAGCCCCGCCGCCTGACCCTGGCCAGTTCGAAAGCCTTTCCCATGGGCACGATCGTCAACACCTATCGCCCCGCCTGATCGCACGGCACGAGCAGTTCACCGATCCGTCACTGATCTGGCGGCTTTGCAGCCGCCAGCGCGATGCTAGACTCAGCGCGACCCAACTCAGAGGCCGCGCCTATGAAACGATTCCTCCTTGCCGCCGGCATGATGCTCGCCCTGACCGGCGCAGCCTTCGCGCAGGAAACGACGGAGACCGCGCCTCTTCCTGAAACGCCCCCGGCCGAAGCCGCGCCGCAATGGACCGGCCCAGAAGTCACCTTGCACACCACGATGGGCGATATCGTCATCACGCTCGACACGGTCGGCGCGCCGAAAACCGCTGCGCAGTTTCTCGGCCTGGTGAAGTCCAAGCATTATGACGGCGCCGCCTTCTATCGCATCGAGCCGGGCTTCCTCATCCAGCTCGGGGACCTCGACGCCAAGCTGAAATACCGCAAGCCCAAGCTCGGCAACATTCCGCTCGAGACAGAGACCAATAAGCACACGCTCGGCGCCGTCGGCATGGCGCATGCGGAAGACCCGAACAGCGGCCAGTCCACCTTCTATATCGACCTTGCGGAAAACACCGGCCTCGGCGCCACGCCCGGCGCGCCGCCCAACACCACCGGCTTCGCCGCCTTCGGCCATGTCACCGCCGGCATGGACATCGCAGTCGCCATCTCCGGCGTCGAACTCGCGCCGGAAGGCGGCCCGTTCCCCGGCAAGCTGCCCAAGGCGCCGGTGGTTGTGACCAAGGCCGTGATCACGAAGGCTGAGTAGCCCCCGCGGGCAGACGGCGACGCTCACCGTCTTCGCCAGAGCGCCCCGCTCGCGCCGCGTCAGCACAAACGCGCCCGACGTGCCTGCCTTGAGCACCAGCTCGGGGAAGGGGCCTTGAGCCAATCGATCGTGAAGGATTGCCTTGAACGGACGGACGCGCGGCGCGCGTGAGCCGAAATGTCAGGCTGCGAGCAGCTTGAGAATTCGCGGCGGGCTCGGCAAGCCTGCTGCATTCGTCGCTTCCGTCCAGCGTTCGTTCATCTCCTCCACGAGGCTCTTGGTTCGCACAAGGAACACGCTGACTGCGCAACTGGGATCAGCCGTCCGGGCCGCCAGAAGCGTCAGAACTGAGTGATTGTAGGATTCAGTGTAGGGAATAGTGGTTCTCCAACCTGAACGTATCGACACCACTAGCACCTAGTTGCGCTTGCGTAGGATCAAGAGCGTATCGCCACGCTGGCAATCTGCTGGGATTGCTCTGACGCTCCTCACGCAACGCGCCGCCTCAAATCCCGAGTGGATTTTTGGTGCGCGTGCTGCCTATGTCCGCGCCTTTGCGCGCACGAGGGAAGGCTGGCCGCTCCAGGGCGGGCGCGGCGCGGGGAAGACGCGCCGGCGCCTAATGAGTCGCCGCCCGCGCGGAGGCGACGCCGGACGGCTTCTTTGCGCTAGCTGCGCCGATCGAGCATGATCTTCGCGACGTGATGGTCGAAGGCGCCTCGGGCCTGCGCGCTCTGCCGGGCCACGAGCATCCCAAATACGATAGCTCGCGCCGGATGCTGCGCTGGAACAATGGCGCGGTCGCCTATGGCTTCTTGGCTGAACAGCCTGAGCGGCTACGCGGCCACCAATTCATGGCGGCGTGGGCCGACGAGTTCTGCGCGCGGAAGCGTCCGCGCAACGTGGTGTCGAACCTGTGGCTTGGGCCGCGGCTGGGCGATGATCTGCGGCTCGCGGTGACGACGACGCCCAAACCGATCAGCGCGTTGCGCAAGCTGCGCGCGGAAGTCTCGTGCGTGATGACGCAGGCGGCGACGGCGGCGAACGCGGCCAGCCTCGCAGGCTCCTTTATGGAGGGGATCGGCGCTCTATGGAGGCGCGCGCCTGGCCGAGCAGGAGCTTGGCGGCCTGATGGTTGAGGGCGATGGCGTGCTGTGGCGGGCGGAAGAGTTTGCGCGGGGAAGGGCGGTGCGGCCCGACAAGTTGGATCGCCTGGTGGTGGCGATCGATCCACCATCGCGGGAATTTCCCGGCGCTCAAGCAAGAGCTGATGGCGATGGGCACGGGTGAAAATGAGGCGAAAGTGGACCGCGCAGACGCATGCGTGTGGGCAATCACGGCGCTGAATTTGACCGCAAATCTAGCAGCGCTGCCTTCAATCGAGCAGTTGTGAGGTCACGATTGTTACGGAACTCTCGCAGCGGAAGGCTCTGCGTGGGGCAAGTGTCACACTATTTGGGCTCTGGATTGCAAAAACGTTCCCTTCACGGACACAGGTTTCCTAGGGCAAATGCCTGTTTGGCGGGCATAAGGCTCGGACAATCAGGTGAATTTTACCTTCCGTCGCGCCACTGATGCAGAAATGCTGCACGTGGGGACACGTTAGCGGAAAAACATTCGGTCACGGCCCCAGCCGGTTGACGCCTGTGAGCTTCTCACCGGAGATGTCGGCCATGTGACAAATCCGGGGCCGCTTTTTGGCATTCAGCGGTCCGGGCTCTGGTCGCTATCATTTGTTTTAAGGGGTCATCATGAGAATCAAGTGGCGCGAGCAACTGCTCGCCAAAACCGTTTTGGCTGGGGTCGCGTCGCTTGGCGTGCCTGGCATGCTTGCTGTTGGCACGGTGGTGCTGGCGCCTGGGGCGATGGCGCAGTCGCAGACCGGTAGTCTGAGCGTGTCCGTCAGCGGCTCAGCGGGTCAACCGGTCGCCGGCGCGACAGTGAAGATCAGCTCGCCGGACAGCCTTGTCGCGAAGACCGGAACGACCGGCGCCGATGGTTCGGTTCGTATCGCGGGTCTCGACCCGGCGACGAACTACACAGTCGAAATCGCGGCCGCTGGCTTTGACGCGTTCACCGCCAGCAACGTGGCCGTCGTGTCGGGCAAGGACCTCAGCGTCGGTTACGCGATCGGCGGGTCGGCCGGGGGTGACGTGGTTGTCATCACAGGCAGCTCTCTTGCTGCAGTGGACGTGACCTCGGCCACAGTCAGCACGACGCTGACGCTCGACACCGTGGAATCGCTGCCGACCGGCCGTAACTATCAGAGCTACCTGCAGCTGATTCCTGGCGTCAAGCCGACCGGCGCAGGCACGCTTTCGTCGGAAAGCGGCAACCCTTCGTCGCGTTCGGGCGTCAACTACTCCGACGTCGACGGCGCAATCGGCACATCGACCGACAACGTCTATTACCTTGATGGCGTGGACGTCACCGATCCCACCACGGGCACATTCGGCGCCAACTTCAACTCCGAAATCATCCAGGAGCAGCAAGTGCTGGTCGGCGGCGTGCCGGCGGAATACGCTGGCGGTACGGGCCTGATCTCGCGCGTCATCACCAAGTCCGGCTCCAACGAGTGGCACGGTTCGTTGAACTACTACTTCCAGAACGACGGCCTTGTGCAGAACGACGAGCACGCCACGTCCGGTGGTTTCAGCACCTACGATACTGCCGTAACACTGGGCGGCCCCATCATCGAAGACACGCTGTGGATCTTCGGTTCGTACCAGAAGAAGAACCGCAAGGACGACGTTCTTGACACGACCAGCGGCAACTTGCTTCGCTCGGTCGAGAATGACGCAGAGTACGCCTTCCTGAAGGGCACCTGGCAGATCACGCCGGATGACCGCCTAACGGCGACCTACTTCAGCGACCCGACCGACATCAGCGGGTCGGCTCTGGCGACGACTTTGAACAACCGCGACATGGCGCGGACACAAGGCGGCGACAAATACAAGATCGACTACTCACGCACTTTTGGCGACCTGCTGTTGAACGCCTATTACTTCTCGCATGAAGGCGAGCTAAGCGATGTCTCGGCCAACCAATCGGTCCGCGACAACGTTGGCTTCCGCAACAATGCCGGCTCCACGCTGGCGCAACGCCAGCAGGGCGGAAACGGTTCGAATCTCGAAACGCACCGCGACCGTGACCAGTATGGCATCAACGCCGAATACTATCTCGACACGGACTTCGGCACACACACCTTCAAGGGCGGCTACGTCAGGACTGACAACAGCTATTCCGAGAATGGAACTGTTCCGGGCAACGTGACCTACGCATCGCTGGCCTCGATCCACCCGGGCACGACGTATGGCGCCTACTCGACGGGCTCCGGTGCTGTGAACGGCTATACAAGCCGGTCGGTTACGTCGGTCGACAACGCCCGTATCCTGACCGCGGTCAACGCCAACGCGACGGCTCGCGGTTCGCTCGATACCGACCTCAGCGGCGCGGTTACGGCGCCCGAACTCAATGCCATGCTGCTCAACAACACGGCAGGCAACCCGTACGGCAACTTCAACGTTTACCGCGCCCTCCGTACGGTGAACGGCCCGTATGAGGTCACGAGCGAGGGACAGACGCTCTATCTCCAGGACACCTGGACGCTGGACCAGCTGACCATCAATGCCGGCCTCCGCGCCGAGAAGTGGGAACACTTCGACTCGAACGGCGACAAGTCGGCCGCGTTCGACTGGGATGTGGCTCCGCGTCTTTCCGTCGTTTATGACCTGTTCGGCGATGGCCGCACGAAGGTCTTCGGCTTCGGGGGCCGCTACTACGACCCGATCCGCAACAACATGTCTGACTTTGCCGGCGCCCTCACCGGCCCGGTCGACGAGGAGCAGATCAACATCAACGGCACCTGGGTGACCTTCCGCACACGCGGCGGCGCCACGACGCCGGACGCCCTGTTCGCGCCGAGCACGAAGACGCCTTACACGGACGAGGCCATGATTGGCTTCTCGACCACGTTCGGCAGTGACATCGGCCTGTCGGTCACCGCGACGAACCGCAAGACGCGGGACATCATGGAAGACTTCGACCTCGGCCTGTACTCGGACCCGAACGGCGACACTTCGACGGGTCATGCCGACGCGAACTCGTTCTTCTACCTGCCGTATTCGTACTTCGGCTATTCGTCTGCGCCGAACTCGAACTACGTCATCGGCACGCTGAAAGGCGGCAAGCGCGACTACAACGGTCTCGAGATCACCCTGACGAAGTACAAGACCGACAATTGGATGGGTCAGGTGTCGTACACGTACAACGACGCGAGCGGCAACTCGAACTCCGACTCCAACGCCGACTATCAGGGCGACTGGATCGCGCCTCGATCCGCGCGCCCCGAACGTCTATGGTAAGCAAGCCGGCAACATCGAGCACCTGTTCAAGGCGTATGGTTCATACGAGTTCGACTTTGGTCTCGAAGCGTCGGCCGTGTTCAACTGGAACAGCGGCGCGCTCTTTACGCCGGCTGAAGCCATCTCGCGGCGCTATTTCCCGCCGATGGCCGATCCGGCTTACGAGTTTGGCGGCGTCACGGACACGTACTTCCTGCCGGGCTATGTCGGTGCGGAAACCACGCCCGACTACTACACCTTCGACATGCGCTTTAAGTACGACTACGAGCTGCCGTTCGGAAACGTCGAACTCTTCCTCGACGTCTTCAACGTCCTGAACCAGCAGTTCAAGACGAACGTCGAGAAGCAGATCGCGGGTAGCGGTCAATACGACTTCAACGAAGCCAATGCGTGGGTTGCCCCGCGCCGGGCCTATCTGGGCGCTCGCTTCTCGTTCTAAGCGATCGCATAACGGACAAGAGGGAAGGGCGGATCGAAAGATCCGCCCTTTCTTTTTGCGATGAACGCGGCGAAGAGAAGCCACTCCGGTTGGCCGAGAACACGACCCACATCCGCCAGTGCTTCACTGGCGGGGCGATTCCCTTCGCTGCGGGCGGTTTAGTTGTCGCCGATGGCGTGGAGATGGCTGCCGCGTTCGTGGAGCCAGGTGCGGGCTTCTTTCCAGTCGGGGAAGCAGCGTTCCACCTGTTTCCAGAACCGGCCCGAGTGGTTCATTTCCCTGATGTGCGCAACCTCGTGGGCGGCGACATAATCGAGCGCGAAGGGCGGGGCGCAGACGAGGCGCCAGGTGAAGTTCAGCCGTCCCTCGGACGAGCACGAACCCCAGCGCGAGCGCATATCCTTGATGGCGATCGAGCGCGGGGTGACTTTCAGGGTTTCGGCATGGACAGCGACGCGTTCTGCGAAATCCATGCGGGCGGCGGCGCGCAGGAAACCGCGGGTCTTGTCGCGAAAATTTTCACGCGGGCCGGGTATCAAAAGAAGGGGAGTAGGGCCCGAGTTCCGGTCGATCCTGACGGTCCGTCCCGTCTCGGCATGCTTCAGTCGGTGAATGACGCCACGCAAGGGAATGTAGGCCCCGGGCTTGAAAACCACAGGGGGTGGTAGGGCGCCCAATCGTTCAGCGATCCACTCCACCCGCTCGGAGGCGAAAGAGATCGCTTCAAGGGCGTGGCGGGCCGCCGGAGCGGTCGCAACGGCCTCGCGGGCCATGGGGTCAATGCGGACGGAAACCCTGCGCGCACGCTTGTCGATGTGCACCCGGATCGGAACGGACACACCTGTTTTTGAAAGCAAAAATACGCGGTGATGCGATTCCGAGGCGAGCATGGTAAGGCGTACCTTTCTGCCGCGCCTGACGCAACATCGCCCACGTAAGAGGGGTCTCCCGAAAATGAAGCTCAGACTTGCGTTGGTGTCTGTTTTGGCCCTCTCGACGGCCGCTTGCGTCAGCGGAAATGCGCTGGAAGCACTGAAGTCGATGCAGATCCTGGAGGACAATCCAGCGGAAGGGATTTCCTATGCGAGCCTGAGCGGTTCGGGCGGGAACGTCACGCTGAAGGATGTGACGCTGCGCTCGACGATGCCGGCGATCGTGATCGGCGAGGCGGTCGCCGAGGCGCCCGTCCAGGCAAAGCCGGAAGCAGTGGTGAAAGCTGCGACGCTGACCTTCGCCGGTCTCGACATGAAGAACGGCAAGCCGGTGTTCACCGGCATGGTGGCGAATGGCGTCACGCCGGCGGGGCTTGGCGTCGATCCGGGCATGACGATGCGGATCGGCTCGATCGGCATTGAGGGGATGAATGCGGCGACGGGCGCGTATATCGCCGGCGCGTTCGGCAAGGATGATCCGGGCGCTGCGCCGCCCTTCGCGCAGTGGGCGTTTGCCAAGGCGGCGATCAAGGATGTGTCGATCGCTAGCGAAATTCCGGGCGAGGCCTCGCCAGATGGCGGCGCGGCGGGGACGCCCGGGAAATTCAAGCTCGAGCTTGGCGAGTTCTCGATCTCGAATCTCAAGGACACTCTGATCGGGCTGACGCGCTTGGCGGGCGTCAAGGGCGACGTCAGCATACCCGGCGATTTCCCGATTGCGGGGGCGTTCGACTTCGGCGTGCTGGACCTGACCAACATCAAGGGCGGTCTCTATGCGGACGCCTTCGGCGCCGGTGCGGCGTCGGCCATGCCGGGTGCGCCGCCGACCGATTTTTCGAAAGTGTTCGCAGGCGTCACCAGCCCGCTCGAATATGGTCTCGATGGGATCAAATGGTCGGGCCTGACGTCGGACTTCTCTGGCCTCAAATTTGATGCCTCGCCTGCATCGTACACCGCAACGCGTGACGCCGATGGCGTCGTGGTGTCGACGAGTGCGCCGCGCGCGACGTTCAAGCTGACGGCGGATGCTTCGGGCGGGCCGCTGGGCGCACTGGGAATGATGGTCATGGCGATGGCGGGATATCCCTCCAGCGTCGTCGAAGCGTATTCGCAGGGGGAGGCTTCGTTCGATCCGAAGAAAGACCTGACGCGGTATGCCAATTTCAATGTCGGCGTCACGGATGTGGTCGACATCAAGGTCGAAGGTGGGCTGCTGGGATTGCGCGAGGCGCTGCCGACATTGCTGACAGGCCTGTTGACCGTGGCGGGGGCGACGGCATCGGTTGCGTCTGATGCGATCGCGGAGGGCGAGGAAAGCGCGGACGGCGATGCCGACCCGGACGCGGATGCGGATGCGAAAGACGGCGGCGGCTTTGCCGGGCTTCCATCTGAAGCGCAGGGTGCAGTGATGTCGATGGTGATGGGCCTGATCGGGTTGCAGGTAACCGATCTCGATATTTCGATCACTGATAAGCAGCTCGTGAAGTTCATCCTCACTCAGACAGCGTCATCTTCCGGGCAGAGCGTGGAAGCCTATCGGCAGGATCTGATGACCATGGTGATGGGCAGCAGCGTGTTCCTCACCGACGCCGGGATTGACGCCGCGCTGGCGAGCGAGGCGACGACCGCCATCGGCGCATTCCTCGGCGAGCCGGGGACGTTGCGCATACAGATCAAGCCGAAGACGCCGGTGGGTGCGATGACGTTTATGTTGTCGCCGCCGACCAAGCAGAGTCTTGGCTTTTCCGCGACGTTTACGCCGGCTACATCGAATTGAGCCGGGACCGTCGTCCGGCACAAGGACGCGAAAAGTTTGTGGCCCATGCAACCGGATGCGAGGACATGCATTCTATTGCTGTCACGGACGTCTTTCTATCCGTCCCCCCCGACCCCCCGGGAAGATGACCGTGACTTCGATTTGCGCGGGCGGCCCTGAAAAGGGCCGCCCGATTGCTTTTGCGAATCGGAAAACCCCTTTCTCGAACGGAACATGGCAGAAGTCTCTGCGTATAGGAGGGTTGGGCAGATGCAACTGGCCCTTCAGCCAAAAACTACCCCTTCAATTCCGCGGAGTTTTGCGCCGCGCGCGAGGCACGCCGTTGCATGAACAGAAGCAAGAGTTCCAAGCTCGAACAGCGCAACGACCGCCAGCGTCAGACGGTTCTCGGGACAACGTTGAAGCGCCTTTACGCGGACGTCGCCGAACAGCCCGTGCCAGACGGCTTCCTGGGCCTGCTCGAGCAAGCGGATCGGAAACGCCAATCGTGAAACCCGGCGCTGTCGTCCTCCCGACGGTGGATGATGTGGGGTTCAAGGCAGAGCTGGTGAAACTGATTCCCCACCTTCGCGCCTTTGCTTTCAGCATTTCACGGGCAGCTGAAGCGGAGGACCTGGCGCAGGACGCCATGGTAAAAGCGTGGCGGGCGCGCGCGAGTTTTGAGCCGGGGTCCAATTTCAAGGCCTGGGTCTTCACGATCCTGCGCAACCAGCACACCTCGCTGGCGCGGCGCGCGTGGCGATCACAGCCGCTGGATCCGGGGGTCGCCGAGAGCACGCTGATGGCGAGCGACGATCCGATGGCGAGCGAGGAGCTGCTCGACGTGCGGAGCGCGATGCTGCTGCTATCGTTTGAGCAGAGGCAGGCGCTCGCGCTGGTTGGCGCGGCGGGGCTTTCCTACAAGGAGACAGCGGAAATTTGCGGCTGCGCCGAAGGCACCGTGAAAAGTCGCGTGAGCCGCGCGCGGGCAGAACTTCTGGCGATACTTGATCGCAGGAAGCACCGGCAGCGGGTGCGGACCAATGTGCCGGCCGCGCGCGTCTTCGAAACGATCATGGCGGAAGCGGCCGCGATGCAGAATCGGGATGAGCCACGCAGTTCTGTTTAGACGGCGCTGGCCTTGGCGCGCGACAGGGCGCGCTCAAGTCCCTTGGGGTGAGCCGTCCCGCTCTGCCCCGTGCCTTTTGTGAGCGAGGCGGCTGATCATTCCGTTGTGGCGAGCAGGCGGCATTCGAGCCCGGTAGGGTGAAACTGCACGTCTACTTTCCCACCGAAAGCGACGCCCAGATTACGTGTGATGAGAAGCGAGCCGAAGCCGCGGCGCGCCGGCGTCACGACGGACGGGCCTGCATGTTCGCGCCAGAGAAAGGCGAGTTGGCCGGCGTCAATCGTCCAGACAATTTCGATCCAGCCGCGGTCGGTTGAAAGCGCTCCGTACTTGGCGGCGTTGGTTGCGAGTTCGTGCAGGGCCAGCGTCAGGCCGTGGGCGCGACGGCCGTTCAGCGCGAGCTCGGGGCCGGTGATGGTGGCGCGGTCGCCATCAGAGCAGTGCGGCGCAAGGGCGGCTGTGACCACTTCGGCGAGTGAGGCGGGACGGGTTTCGGAGTCGATCAGAAGTTTCTGGGCCTCCGCCAGCGCCAGGAGGCGGGCGTTGAAGGCTTCGACGCTGGCGGCATCGGCGGTGCTGAAGGTCTGGCGAGCGACAGCCTGAACGACCGCGAGCAGGTTGCCGATGCGATGCTTCAGTTCCTGCGTGATGAGTTCGCGCCGCTCGCCTGCGCCCTCCGACTTGGCTAGCGCCGCGCGCAACAGGGCATTGTCGCCTTCGAGGTCGATTGCAAGTTCAGGCGGGACATAGCGTTTCCCGCTTCGCACGTCCGGTCGCGTCGCCAAATCCGCTTCGTCGAACATTTTTATGCCTGGGTCGGACCTTTCCGGGGGCTGGAAGGCGCGCCCTCAACGATGCCGACGACTAACTTGTATCATCGCTTCGGCCTGCAGCCTAATGGCTGCACGGCTTAGATGCCGATATTCAGATAGTTGGCAAGAAAGGTGGCGAAGAACAGGGTGGCGACCCCAAGAAGCGTGCCGAAGACGGGGATATTCTGGTTGCTTTTCATGGCGCTAGCTCCGGGCTTTGGCGCTGGGTGCGCGCGGTTCTGTCAGCTTCTCATTCACGGCCAGTAGGCGGCTCTGATAGAAGCGGGTTTCGCGACTTGTGAGCCGGCTGCCGCCATCGCCCCTCGTCAGGGCCTTGAGGTCGCGTTCGAGGATGTCGCGCCGCATGCGCAGCGCGCCTTGTGCTTCGGTTGTCATGATGTCTTTCCGCCCCGCCAATGCGCAGGCTTCAGTACTGCGAGCAGCCTAGCACGTCCCTCTACGCAGACCTAACCGAGCTTTGCCAGACAGCTGGCGATGGCTTCGGCGGATTCGCCGGGAGTGAAATAGGTCTGGAGCTTCCAGTTCTCGTCCATCAGGTAGAGAATGGAGGAATGGCTTACCAGATAGCCCGTTGCGCCGTCGGTTTCCTCGTCACGGCTGAAAGTTGTCTTGAATCCCTCAGCGGCTTGCTGGAGTTCGTCCAGCGTGCCGGTGAGGCCGATGACGTCCTGTGGAAAGCCGTTGGAGCGAATGTATTGCGACAGCGCTTCGGGGCTGTCGCGGGCGGGATCGACCGAGATGAAGACGGTGCGCGGCGCCTTCTTGCCGGGGGGCAGAAGGCTGATCGCCTTGCCGAGCGTGTACATGGTCGTCGGGCAGACGTCAGGGCAGTGCGTGAAGCCGAAGAAGACCAGCGACTTTTGCCCCTTGAAGCTTTCCTCCGTGGTGGGCGAGCCGTCATGGGCCGTCAGGCGGAACGGGCCGCCAATGGCGTCGGACGAGCGGTTGCCGCAGTTTTCCTGTTCCGTGGGCATGCCGGAGGAAGCGACGCCGCCATCCGCGATAACGCCGCCGGCGACCGGCTTGTCGGCGGCGGGCGAACACCCCGCAATGAGCCCCATGAGAGCAGCGGAACCGAGAACAGAAAGCATATTGCGCATGCGTGCAAAATCGCACGCGGTCAGCAAAAAGCAAACTGTGGCCTGATGACAATCGAGCGCGATTGCGCGAGCAGGGTACATGATTGAGACCCAGACACTTCCCGGCGGAGGCGTGACCTTGCCGGCGGCGGTTAACGATGGCCCCTCGCGCGAGACGCTGCTGCGCAGCGTCGGATCGGCTTTCGGGCGAACGCGGCTCCGAACGCTGGTCACGCTGCGTTGGATGGCGATTGCGGGTCAGGTGTCGGCGGTTCTCTTTGTAAACTTCGTGCTGGGGTTCGAGCTGCCGCTAGTAGCGTGTCTTGCAGCCATCGGCGCATCGGCCTGGCTGAATGTGGCCCTGATGGCTGTGTTCCCGACGCAGCACCTCTCTTCGCCGGCCGAAACGGCGGGGCAGCTGGCGTTCGACATTGTGCAGCTGTCCGTTCTGATCGGGCTGACGGGCGGGCTGCAGAATCCTTTCCTTCTGATGATTTTGGCGCCGGTGACGGTGGGGGCATCGCGGCTGCTGCCGGCTTATGCCGTGCTGCTGTCGCTGCTGGCCCTGGTGTGCTGCTGTTTCATGTGGTTCTGGGGGCTGGACCTTCCCTGGCATGGCGAGCAGTTGCAGTTGCCGCCGCTCTATCAGGGCGGACAGCTGGCGGCGGTGGGCATCGGGTTGGTGTTCTTTGCGGTGTCGTCATGGCGGACGGGGCGAGACGAGGCGAGCCTCGTCTCGGCGCTTGATGCGGTGCAGGCGGTGCTGGCGCGCGAGCAGCAGCTGTCGGCGCTGGGCGCGCTGGCGGCGGCGACGGCGCATGAGTTGGGTACGCCGCTGGCGACAATCCATATCGCGGCGAAAGAGCTGGGGCGCAGCGTGAAGCCAGGGCATCCGGCGCGCGAGGATGTCGAGCTGATCATCGAGCAGTCGGAACGCTGCCGGATGATCTTGAAGCAAATCTCTCAACGACGGCACATGACCGATGCGGCGATGGCGCGCGCGACATTGCCGGGGCTGATCGAGGAAGCGGTGGAGCCGCATCAGGGCTCCGGCATCCATGTGCAGTGTTCGTGTTCGCCGCTGCAGACTGGCGGTCCGACGGGGGAGAAGGCGCCGGATGTGATCCGCAAGCCGGAGATCATCCATGCGCTGGGCGCGTTCGTGGAGAACGCCGTGAGCTTCGCGGCCAAGGAAGTCAGCGTGAATGCGCGCTGGTCGGACGAGGAAGTGCGGATCTACATTACCGATGATGGACCCGGTTTTGCGCCGAGCGTGCTGGCGAAGCTGGGCGAGCCCTATTTCTCCGAGCGGCGAATCGAACAGCGCGGCGGCGGCATGGGGCTTGGCTTCTTCATTGCCTGCACGTTGCTGGAGCGCACGGGCGCGCGCGTGACGCCGTATAACCGTCAGCTTCCGGCCCGCGGCGCAGTCGTGCGGATCGTCTGGCCGCGTGCCGCAGTCGAGGCGCCGGAAGGCTGGATCGAAGGCTAGGCGCTATTTCGGCATTTCCGCCGAGAGCTTCATGCCGCTCGCCATCATATCCTTGATGCGGTCCTTCTTGACGAAGGGCGTATCGAGAAAGCGCTGGACCGCAGCGTTGAACGGCTCGGGATCATCGTAAGGCAGCATGTGCGTGTTATTCGGCAGCACCGCGAGGTTGGCGTTCGGCAGATTGTTGTAGATTTCGACCGTATGCTCGAGGCGGATGAGATCGTGGTCGCCGGACATGACAAGGGTCGGCGCCGTGATCTTCGCGAGCGATTTCGGATCGATGTGCGGCTCGGAGAGCAGCAGTCCCGTGACTTTCAGGAAGCGCTTGCCGTCCGGCGTGTCCTTCTCTGCGGCCGGGAAGGCGGCGGTCATCTCCTTCGCCATCGCTTCGGTCTCGGGATAGATCGCTTCAAGTGACGGGTTGAGGTTGGCGGCCATGGCGACCAGCTTCTTGACCTTGTCGGGATGGCGCATGGCGAGCAGCAGGCCCTCGATGCCGCCATCGCTCCAGCCGACGACGTCGGTAGAAGTGATCTTGAGATGGTCAAGCAGCGCGGCGAGATCGTCGGCCATCACTTCGTAGCTGATCGGCGCATCGCTGCTTCCGGACTTGCCCTGTTCACGGCTGTCCATCGCGATGACCTTGTAGCGCGCCTTGAAGAAGTCGACCTGCGCCGCGAACGAGCCGATGCTGGCGCCATTGCCGTGGATGAGGAGCAGGGGTTCGCCTTCGCCATAGGTTTCGAAGTAGAAGGTCACCCCGTCGTGTGTGAAGGTTCCGCTGGCGGCCTGATTGGCGCCGTAGGGGATCGTTGCGGCGGGGACTGAAACCGCCGGAACAGAAGGCGCCGGCGCATCCGGAGCTTTCGGGGCGCAGGCGGCGAAAGTAAGTGCAACAGCGAGTAATGCGCTGGTCAGAAGACGTTTCATGGATCGGCCCCGATCTGCCGATCGCTCCGGATCAGCGCGGACAGCCTTCGAGAGATACGCGCAGGCGGTCAAGTCGCGGGGCCTGGCAAACCTCCATGTGAAGGGTGAATGGCGCGAAACCATCTTCCCCGCGCTATGATAGGGGCCGCTTGCCGGGGCGGCCTGGCGGCTGTTTGCGTGGTTAGCCCCTAAAACCCCACACGCGGGTAGACAAAAATCAATCATGTGGCCTAAGGACCCCCAGACGTTTATATAGCTGTCATCGACAGCTCTGCGGGAGAATGATGGGTGGAAGAACCTGTTGAGTCCGACCCAAGGGTAGCGGCGCTCGAAGATCGCACGCTGATGGTCCTTGATGACGACGCTCCCTTCCGCACGCGCCTGGCGCGGGCGTTGGGGCAACGTGGCTTCGATGTGACCTCGCTCGGGTCGGTCGCGGAGGCGCGCGATCATCTGAAACGGGCGCAACCGGCATTCGCCGTAGTTGATCTGAGGCTAGAAGACGGGTCTGGCTTGGAAGTTGTCGAAGCGTTGCAGCGGGCGCGGGAAGACACGCACGCAGTGATCCTGACGGGTTATGGCGCGATTTCGACGGCGGTGGCCGCGGTGAAGGCCGGAGCGATCGATTACCTGCCGAAGCCTGCGGATATCGACGATGTCGTGAATGCACTGCTGACGGGCCGGTCGGACCGTCCCGAGCCGCCTGAGAATCCGATGTCGGCGGATCGGGTGCGCTGGGAACACATTCAGCGCGTATATGAACTCTGCAACCACAACGTCTCCGAGACGGCGCGGCGGCTGAACATGCACCGGCGGACGCTGCAGCGCATTCTCGCGAAGCGGGCGCCGCGTTAAGGCGCGCGGGCCAAATGCAGCTGCATTAAAGCTTGCGTCAAATTTCATCCGTAGTTCTGGGTTGAGCTGCGGACTGGAGATCTGACTTATGGCCCGACTGGTTCCCTTGATGGCTGTGCTGCTGGCGCTTGCGCCGGACGCGATCGCGCAGTCGAAGGCGATCGGCCGTTACAACGACTGGCGCGTCTATACCGAGGGCGAGGGGCGCAATATGGTGTGCTTTGCGGCGGTGGAAGCCTCCGACATGGCGCCCAAGGCGGCCGACCATGGCGAAGTGACGTTCTATGTCGCGGCGTTCAAGTCGGGCGCGGCGACGAGCCAGCCGAGCCTGCGCGTTGGCTATACCTTGCGCAAGGATCTGGCGCCGGCGGCGATCATCGGGCGCGACCGCTTCCCAATGTACGCTGCCGGGCAGGAGGCATTCTTTCCCGACGACCGCGAGAAGCCGCTGCTGGATGCGCTGAAGAAGGGGAAGGAGCTGCGCGTCGAGGCGGCTTCGGTGAAGGACGCGCGCACGGCGTATCACTTCTCGCTCAAGGGATCGCGCGATGCGATCGACAAGGCGAAGGCTCTCTGCAAGTAGGCGCAGACGGGCGCCCTTCAGCGGCCATCAAATTATCCGCATGTAAGGAGAAGCAGGGTTGTCGTGCGGCGACCGCCGCTGGTGTTAGTGCTCGACACATCACGCAGCAAGGACGCCCCATGAGCTATGTCGACGGTTTCATCCTTCCGGTGCCGGAAGCCAATCTCAAAGCCTACAAGAAGGACGCGAAGAAGGCCGGCAAGGCGTGGCTGAAGCACGGCGCGCTGCAATACTGGGAGTCGGTGGCGGATGACGTCCCCGTCGGCAGGTCGACGGACTTCCACAAGGCGGTGAAGAAGAAGGATGGCGAGACAGTGGTGTTCGCCTTCGCAGTCTACAAGAACCGCAAGCACCGCGACGAGGTGATGAAGAAGGTGATGGCCGATCCAGCCATGAAGATGGACCCCGCCACCATGACCTTCGACGGCAAGCGCAT
>JADKDU010000009.1 GCA_016714495.1 Hyphomonadaceae bacterium
GCTAACGCCGACGCGGTACGCCATTGAAGTCAGGCGCAGAGTGCACCCCTTCTCTCGACCGGCTGCGTCACGCGTTGAACCAGGAAGAGTTCGCCCCGATGGCAGCCACGGGGGGCGCGGAGTTCGTGGTCCGCTGCCGGCGCCTATGCCAGCGACCCCCCACTGCTGCCTGCGGAGTTGCTCAGTCGTCTCTTGCGAAACTGGCGCCGGGCATACGTCTTCGGATGCGAAGAAAGGCGCCGGAAAGATCATGCATCAGAAGATGTAGAGCATAGAAGCCCTCGACATGCTCATCGGTGTGTCGAAGAGCAATGTCACGGGCGAACTGAATTAACGAATTATCCGCAACTGACCGCATGGTCTGGATTTGCGCGCAAGGCCATCCGATCGTGGTTATCCTTTGACCATGGAAATACTCCGGGAAGTCGGTCACGTCGTCATCGAGAAGTTCAATCGGGTCCTCGCGACAGGCTGTCCCGAACTTCGGCGCTAACTTCGACGAAAGCCGCCAGCTGGGCGATGCGACCCGCGCGGCTGTTGAGGGACAGAAGCGCAAGCGCATGGGCTGGGTGCAGCCGTTATTCTATCGATCCGATCCACGCGATCGCGACCGTTGCTCAATCGGATCATGTCTCGCGCTTACGCTGAACAGGCTGCGCGCGCTGTTCCCGACGGACTAGCTCCAGATCCTGGAGCCGCCCCATCCGACTCCCGCGATCGAAGCTCACGGTGTAATTTTCCACTCCAGCCGCAGAAAGGCACGCGGGTTTCAACTGGCTACTCCCCATCCTGGTTGATTCAGAGCGCAGCGTGCCGCTCCGCTGCCGGAACTGGCGCTGATTGCGCGGGAGCAGGGCGGCCTGCTGTTCCTGGCGAGTGAGCTGGCGACCTGATCAGGCGGCGAAGCCGGCAGGTCTGGGTTGCAGAGCGAGCGCATCGATCTGGTGGACGCTGAGGGCGCCGATCGCGGTGGTTTGGCGCGTCAGACCAGAGATCCACGTCGATGCAAGCCCCGCTCCAGCTGGCCGGGCGTAAACAGGTGCCCCGATCCATGTCGGCGGAGTTGTTGAGCTGCGCCGGGTCGTCTGGGCCAACCTGGGCGGCGTTGTCGCCGTGCGCGGAAGCGTAAAAAGGCGGCCAGTCGGGTGGACGGCAGAGCTCGCGATCTGATATTCGCCGGAGAAATGCCGCAATCTGTGTTGGCGTAGACGCCGTCACTTGCATCATCGGTCAGTGAACGTGCACGCGCACCAGGCCGCAGACGCATGTAAGCCGTCGTCGCAGCGATGTCGTCCCGGCTTCGAGATAGCCAATGTCGGTGGTCGTCAGCAAGCCGATCTGCGTAGCTGAGCCCGCCCAGTTGATATTAATGGGTCATCTGAATTGTTGATCTTGCGTGACGTCAGACCCTGTGGTCGCCGACGTGTTGAGGAAAGCCGATCTGAGACGCCGAAAGGGCCTGGAAATCGGGACGTCAGGGCCCGTGAAGCTGATCAGCCGTAAAGCCGCGTTGATCAGCGTGGACGACATCCGCCAACTCGTGTGGTCGGAAGCTTGCAATCGTGTCGCCGATCAGCGCCGATAAGGCACATGCTACGGAAATCCGCCGACGACAGTTGCGTCGTTGTCAACGTCGCCAGCGCGGTGTTGGTGAGGGCCGCGACCCGTCCCGGCGACATCGCGCGATCTTGCTGGCGCTGAGCGCGGCGAATTGCGTGGTTGAGAGCGCCGCCGCCTGGCTGGCAGTGAGCCGCTTAGCGTCGACGTCGACTAACGCGCTGATTTTCGTCGATGGCAGAGAGCCGAGCATTGTGCGCTGTCAGGCTGGCGAGTTGGGTTTCGGCGAGGCCAGCCTGTGCCGTACGTCGCGCGTTGAACTGTTGCGTCGTCAGGTTGGCATGTTGGGAGGACGTGAACGCGCTGCGCTGATTTGGAGTTCGAAAAAATGCAAGCCCATGGTTGCGAAGACGTGAGGAGCCGATCTCCGCCGCGCCAGCCCAGGCTTTGCTTGAATGGGCGGGTGGCGGACAACGCTGCGATTACGTTGTGCGCAGGGCCTGAAACTGGGTCCACGAATTAAGTAGTCGATGTTTGGAGCCAGGAGGCCGGCGACGCCGTCCGCTGAAAGAGCACGTAACTGGGATGGCATGTTTGAGAAGGCCGAGATGATTAGCGTCCGGCTACGCCACTTCAGCGGCTGGAAGCCGCCCATCTGCGTCGACGTCAGCGCAAGCATCTGGCCGAGCGACTGGTCCCGCAAGCGCGGTGGCGTCGAAAGCGGGCCGACCTGAGTCGTGTTCAACGATACGGAAGCTGGCTCATTGAGCAGAGCCGGATCTGCGTCGTTGTCAGGCCTGCCGGCGCCGCTAGAAAGCGCCGCGATGTCCTGGTTCGACAGCTGCGGCGAATTGCGTGAGGCTAAGGCTCGCTACATGCGTCGAGGCGAAGCCGTTTAGCGCCGCAGTCGCCAGCGCCTGGATCTGCGTTGTCGTCAGCGCCTGAAGCTGGCTGACGCTAAGCCAGCGACTGAAGTGCGGTTAGGCCTTTCATCTGCGTTGTCGTGAAGCCCGATATCGCGCTGGCGCCCAGCGCCGAGATAGCCGTGCTGGAGAAGCGCGCCAGCAGCGTCGCGCCAAGGGAGGCCACCTGGGTTTCCGTGAACGCGCCAGCCTGCGTTTCCGAAAGCGCTGAAAAATTGTGTCGCCGCCAGAGCGCTAAGCTGCGACGTGCTCAGGGACGCAATCCGCGTCGCGGTGATGCCCCCGATCGCCGTTGTCGACAATGCGCCGATCTGGGAGGGCTTGAGAGCCGCAAACTGCGTAGTGCTCAACGCTTCGATCTGCGTCTCGTTAAGCGCCTGAACTTGGGTGACGCTCAGGCTAGCAAGCTGTGTCGTGTTGAACGCCGCAAGATGTGTCTCGCCGAAAGCCGCAATCTGCGAGAAGGAGAGAGGCCAGCGCAAGGCGCGACGTCCCAAGATTCTGGATATCTCCACCTCCAGCCCGTGTGCAGCGGCGGTGAGGCTTCAATCTGCGCCAAGGACAGCCGGCTGACCTGGTCCGCCGTCATGGCGTTCACCTGATCAGCTGTAAGACCTTTGACCTGGGAGATGGTGAAGGCGGCAATCTGGTGGTGGTGAGGCCGAGATCTGGTCGTTGGTCAGCGCCGACACCACGGTCGCCGCAAGGCCCTTGATTTGGCGTCGTGTTGAAGCGCGTTGATGCGGGTGGCGGAAAGTTCGCTCAGTTTGCTCTGGCGCGAGACCGGCAAACGCGGCGGAACTCAGCGCGGCGAACTGCGTATTGCTCAGCGCTTCGAGTTGGTTGTTCGAGAGGTTCTGGACCTGAGTGGCGCCAAGCGCGCCGATCTGAAGCGTCGACAGGCCCGCGATCTGTGTGGCGTTCAGCGCTGAAATGGCGCTCGGTCCCAGCGCCCGCATCTGCCGTCGTGTTCAGAACCGCCAGCCAACCCGTCGAGAAAGCGCCAAACTGCGCTTCGCTCAGCGCCGCCAGCTGCGCCGTCGCCATGCCCAGTCTGCGTGCGCGTCAGGCCTGCAATATCCGTCTCATTAAACGCCGACAGCCCTGTGACGGAAATGACGCCGAGCTGGGAGGAGGTAAGTGCGCCAAGCTGTTCAGAAGAAATCCATCCAGCGCTTCGACAGACAGCGCGCGCATTTGACTGGCGGCAAGAACCGCGAGCTGCGTCGTCGCCAGCTCGGCCGCCTGTTCGCTCGACAGTCCGCCCAGGGCCGTGGCACTCAGGCTCTTGGGTTGTGTCGTCCTAAGACCGGCATCGCTTCCGCCTAAGCGCGCCCATATGTTCAGCCGTGAGGCCGGCGACAGCGGTCGAGCTCAAAGCAGCTAGCTCAGTCGTCCCCAGCGCCGAAATCTGATCACTTGTGAAGCCGCTCGCTTGCGCGGCGGTCAGCACGCTCAACTGTCGTCTTCCTGAAAGCCGAGATCTGTGTACGGCGAGGAGGCCGATCTCGTCGCGGTCAGTCCTTGATCTGCGTGGTGGTCAGCGCGCCAATCTGTGTTTCGGAGAGCGCGGCGAGCTGCGTTTCACCGAAACGCCAAGTTGGGTGGCGGGTGAAGGCGGCAAGCTGCGTGGTGTTGAAGTTGAGGATGTCCCGCGCCTCCAGGCCGGATATCGCCGCGACGCTCAGGCCTGCGATCTATGGGTGGCCGATAGGCTCGCAATCTGATCATCGCAAAGCGCCGTCAGCTGGTCAGTCGACAGGCCCGCACCTGCGTGCTTGTCAGCGCGCCGAATTGCGTCGTCGTAATGGCGGCGATCTGGTCGTGGGTCAACGCCGCGATGCCCGCGCCCGTCAGCGGACTGATCTGTGTCGTGGTCAGGGCGGCGAGCTGATCGCCCGTCAGGCCGGCGATCTGCGTCGAACCCAGCGCCGCAATCTGCGTTGTGGCGATTCCCGTGATCTGGCTGGAAGACAGCGCTGCGATCTGCGACTCGGAAAACGCCGCCATCTGGACAGTGCCGAGCGCGCCAAATTGCGAGGCGGACAGCGAGACGATCTGCGACTCGATGAGCGCGGCGATCTGAGTGGACGTCAACGCCGTTACCTGCGTGGTGCGTAACAGGCCGATCTGAGTTGTGGTGAGGTTTTCGATCTCGCCGATGGGGATCGCGCGGATCTGGGATGAAGTCAGCGCCATGAACTGGTCCGACTTCGGGGCGGCGAACTGATCGCCGGAAAGCGCGCCTACAGCGTGCCCTTGATCTGGATGGGGCTCAGGGACGTCGGGCGGTCGATGCTCAGCGCCGCGAGTTGATCGGAGGTTAGCGCCCCAGATTTGTCGAGGTGAAGGGGCGCCACTGGGTCGTCGAAAGCGCGTCGATATGTGTGTTGGTCAGGCTCTGCATCTGCCCAGCGGTCAGGACGGAAAGCTGGCTCGTAGACAGGGACTGGATCTGAGCCGTGCTTAGGCTGCTAATGCTTGTCGTTCCGAGAAGCTTTATTTGCGTCGTCGACAGGGCGGTCAGTTGCGTCGTGGTGAGAGCGGCCGCCTGCGTCGCGCTGTGAACGAAGAAAGCTCTTCGGTTGTTAGTTGCTTGATCTGCGTGGCTGTCAGCGCTGCGACCTGGGTATCGGCAAGCTGGCGCACCTGCGTCGCCGTGAGCCCGGTAATCTGCGTTGGCGTGATCGCGGCCAGCTGGTCGGTGCTGAGAGCGCCGAGCTGAGAAGCGTTGAAGGCCGATGGATGCACGCCAGTAGCGCCCTGATCTGCGCCGTGGAGAGCGCCGCAATCTCCTCGGTGGAGAGCGTTCCGATATAGCCCGCCGTAAGGTTCTTCATCTGGGCTGGCGTGCGCAGCGCGATCTTTGCGTCTGTCGAGTATCGCAAACTGGGCGCTCGTCAGCGCGCCCACTTCGGCCGGAAGCAGGGCGGAGATATGATCGGCGTCGAGCGACGCTAGCTGTGTCGTATTCAGACCCTTTACTTGCGTAGCCGTCAACGCTGTGAACTGGGTGATCGACAGCGCTTCCCACTGGGTCGTCGCAAGATTGCCGATCGCGCTCGTGCTGAGCCGGCAATTTGCGTTCCCGTGAGCTGGCCGAGCTGCGCTTCGGTAAATCCGCTTACTTGGCTGGCGCTCATCGCGCCGATCTCGCTCATAGTGAGAGGCGGCGACCTGCTGCGCGCCAAGACTGCCGATCTGGGTGCTAGTGAAACCCTTGACCTGGGTCGTCGTCAGTCCGGCGATCTGGGTGGGAAGGAGGGCGGCAACTTGCTCGGTTGAGAGAGAGCCCAACCCCGCCGCCGTCAGACCGCGGATCTGTGTGACTGTCAGGGCGGAGATCTGCGTCGTCGTGAGCTCATCCAGCTGGGTCGATGACAGCGCCGAGAAATCCGCCGCCTCCAGGGCGCGGATCTGCGTTGTCGTGAGCGCGGCAAGGTCTTCCCCGTCGAGCGCCGAGACCTGCGCGGAAGACAACGCAAACAGCTGCGCCGGGCTGAAGCTCATCTGGCTCGGCAACAGCGCGGCCATCTGGGCGCGCGAAAGCGCCGTGGCCTGGCGGGTCGAAAGTTGCGAAAGCTGCGTGCCGGAAAATTCCGTGATCTGTGTGGTGGTGAGGGCAAGGGTCTGCGTCGTCGACAGCGCGACGATGTCCGTGCGTGTCAACGACTCGATTGTTTCGCGCGACATCGCTGCGATCTGGGCGGCGTTGTATGAGGTGATGAAAGAGACCACTCGACGCGCAGCCTTCCCGATATCGCGGCCACGGGCCGCTGCACGCGCGAGGCTTTCCCCGCGCGCGCGTATCAAAGCAAGAAGCGAGCCAGAAAATTAACCAATAGAAATGCTTGTTTGTCAGGTACTTAGGTAATTCTGATAAACGGATCGGCAGCTCTTGCCGAGCATGCTCCCGGCCAATGTTGCCGATGCCGGCGTCGGAAAGCATTCCGCTACGTCATAATCGGTGCGGCAGCGCTCCGCCTTCGATATTCGACTGACAGTGTCGCCCAACGTAAGCGCTTGCTTTGCTCACGAATTTCGTGAGCGAGCGCCACCACACTCACGATGACTTTCGCGTCAGTGGACGGCGAGCCCCTCGATAAAATGCGCACTTTGGCTCTACATGCGGCAAACAAGGGTTGAATCGGAGGATTGTCTATGCGGATGCGGATTTTGGCGGGTGTAGCCGTCGTCGCCCTGGCTGGCGCGATTGCGGGTTCCGCGATGGCTTACCGGGTTGGCGATACGGTCAAGGTTGCGACGGCGGCTGACGACTTCCGTCTTGTTGACCAAAACAACCTCGCGCAGAGCCTCCGCCGTCTGGTCGATGTCGACTCGATCGTGGTCGTCTCGCAGATGAACGGCGATGCCGGTTCGCGTAAGGCGGGCAAGGCGCTCGAAGCGCTTCAGGCTCAGTACCCCAAATCCAAGTTCATGATGGTCAACTCGACGCTTGGCGCGACGCGCGCTCAGGTTGCCGCCGAAGCCAAGTCGCAAGGCTACACCTTCCCGGTCCTGCATGACGAACTGCAGCTGGCCGGTGAACAGCTCGGCGTCACCTATGCCGGCGAAGCCTTCGTTCTCCAGCCCAAGACGCTGAAGGTTCTCTACCACGGCTCCGTCGAAGGCGCGGGTAAGGCGCTGGCCGATCTCAAAGCCGGCAAATCGGTCGCCGTTACGGAAGTGAAAGCGTCGGGAACGGCGATCGCCTTCCCGGAGCGCACACGCGGCGCCGACCACGCCAAGATCTCTTACGAAAGCGACATTGCTCCTGTTCTCCAGGCCAAATGCGTCGCCTGCCACTCCGAAGGTGGCGTCGGACCTTTCGCCATGAAGGATTATGCGACGGTCAAGGGCTGGGCTCCGATGATCCGCGAAGCCATCCGCACGAAGACGATGCCGCCGTGGCATGCCGACCCGCTGGTCGGCAAGTTCAAGCATGACGCGTCACTGTCGAACGACCAGGTCAAGATGATCGTTCACTGGGTTGAAGCCGGCGCTCCGCGTACGGGCGGCGCCGATCCGTTGGCCATCGCAGCCAAGGTTGCTCCGGAATGGCCGAAAGGTAAGCCGGATCTCGAAATCAGCATCCCGGCCTACACGCTCCCCGCTTCCGGCGCGGTCGAATATCAGTACCCCACCACCAGCAATAAGACGACGGAGTCGAACTGGGTGCGCTCGACGAGCATCATCCCGGGCGAGCGTCGTGGTGTGCACCACATTCTGATGGGATACATCGCCGGCAAGCCGCTCGAAGGCCCGGCGTCAGCCTCGCAATGGTCGAACAGCTATGGCGAGTTCGCCGTTGGCGGCGGCGACTGGAGCGTTCCGGATGGCTGGGGCGTCGAGCTGCCCCCGGGCGGCAACTTCGGCTTCCAGATGCACTACACGCCGTTCGGCAAGGAAAGCGTCGATGTTTCCCGCGTCGGCCTGTACTTCTATCCGAAAGACAAAGCCCCGACGAAGATCATGCGCCACGCCGTCGTGACGAATAACTTCATCGAAGTGCCGGCGGAATCCGAATTCCACAAGGAAGTCGGCTGCGCGAAGTTCCCGAAGGACGCGACACTCTTCTCGATGCTGATGCACTCGCACCTGCGCGGCCAGGCGGCCAAGGTCGAAATGGTCGAGGCGAATGGCAAGACGACGACCCTGATCAATCTGCCGCGGTATGACTTCAACTGGCAGCGTTACTACGATTTCGCCGAGCCGATCAAAAGTGCCCGCGGGCGCCAAAATCGTCTCGACCTGGTGGTATGACAACACCGTCCGTAACGGCGCGAATCCGAACCCCAAGGAAAGCGTGATCTGGGGCGATCAATCGTGGGAAGAAATGCACTACGCCTCGATGTTCTATCAGTGGAATGACGAGCGTGTCGGCGCTGAAGCCGATGCAACTGATCAGCTTAAGGCGACTAACGTCCTTGGCTCTCTCGATGCCAATCTTGATGAGAAGGTCGAACTAGGCGAATTGCGTGGCCGTGTGTATGAGGCGATGAAGCCCGTGTTTGCCAATTACGACGCCGACAAGAGCGGGCGCGCTGGACCAGAAGGAACTCAAGGCTGCCATGCCGGTGCTGGGCAAGCTCCGCAAGCGCGACCCGGCCGTCGACAAGGAGTAGGGCCTAGGTTCTAACAACCCGAACTAACCGTCACCCCGGACGTCTGTCAAAAGCAGACGCTCCGGGGTGGATCGTTTTCAAGGATGCGTTTGGCCGCTGCCGCCGTCCAGACAGCTGTTGATTCCACGCGTTGGTGGTTGCCGGCATACGCATCATTAGACTGCAAACAGAAAGGCGCCGCCGGATGTCAGGTCCGGCGACGCCTCGTGTCCGAAGTCTATGTAGCCGGGAACTTGGCTAGAACGACTTGCGGATCGTCGCGAAGAATTGACGGGGCGAGCCCACCATCAGCGTCTGGTTGTCAGCGTTGGTATTGAAGCCATTAGTGCCAAGCGTAGAGACGTATTCCTCGTCCGTAAGGTTGGTCACGTTGACCTGCAGCTCGAGGCCTTCGAGCATCTCATTGCCGCCGAAGCGGTAGCCGGCGCTCAGGTCAGCCAACGTGTAGCCGTCGACTTCCGCGTTGTTGACGTAGGAGAAGTAGCGCGAACCGGTGTAGGCGAGTGAAAGCTTTCCGAAGAAAGCGCCGTTGTCGTAGCCTAGGTCAGCCTTGAACAGATGTTCTGGCGCGTTCACCACTGTCTTGCCGCTTGTCCGGATCGGCGCAGTCAGGGTCGCATCCACCACGTCGTCGTCGTATTTCGAGTCGTTGTACGAGTATGTGCCGTATAGCGTCCATTCGTCCGTGAAGTCATACGAGCCAGCCAGCTCAACGCCCTTGGTCGTCACGCTTCCGACGTTCTTGATCACCGACGGTTGCCGATGATGCCCGCGCCCGAAGAAGGCCGAGCAGCCGGTCTTCAAACTTCACATAGTAAGCGGCCGCAACGCCCTGGAAGGGGCCATTGCGATAACGCCAGCCGACTTCGGTCGTCTTGGAGCTTTCCGGGTCGGTGTTCTCTTTGATGAAGTCGAAGCCCGACTGCGTCTGGCTGGCGGCCGGCGCTAGCGTAAAGGCGCGCATGTTTTCGGTGTAGCCGCCAAAGATCTCGCTGTTGTCCGCGAGCTCATAGGTGAAGCCGATCTGCGGGAGGAAGTTGTCTTCCGACGTGATCGTGCCGTCGAGATCGGCGTTGGAACCCGACGTCGGCGCAACGAAGCCGGCGATGTTGGTGTCGACAGCCATGTCTACCGTGACGGACTTGAAACCGCCAGAGACGGTCAGGGCGTCGGTGACGTCCCAGCGGTCCTGGATGTAGAACATCGTGGTTTCGAAGTCGTAGGCATAGGACCACTGCGTCGCGAACGGATTGCGCATGAACTCCAGCGTCGGACGCGGCGCCGCTCGCGTGTTGGCGTAGAAGCGGCGATCCTGATTGAAGTCGTTGTACTCGTACCAGAAGCCCCCTTCGATCGTGTGATCGCCCAGTATCCAGGTCGCCGAGCCCAACGCGCCTGCACGGTTCATGTCATACTCGGTTGTGCGCACCGAGATCGGCGACACGTTAGGGCCGCCTTGCCCAAAGGAGAACGGGCTCACGTAAGGCGTGAACCAAATGCCCTGGCCTTCATTCTCGTGGAGATAAGCCGTGGCCGAAACGCTGAGATCGCTTGTCACATCCCAGTCATAAGACAGGCGGGCAAGCGAGATCGTCGCGTAGCCCAGGACGCATCGTAATAGGCGTCGTCGGCCGAAACGATCGGAGCGGGATAGATCGTCCCAGCGGCTGCATTTGTAACCGGCGCGCCCGTGTCGCCACGATTGTTCGCAATGTCGGCAACCTGTTGCGCGAGTGTCCAGGTCGGCGCGAAGTTGTCCCACTTGTAGCCGAGCCGATCGATCATCTCGAGCGAGAGATCCTGATAATCGGTCTCGCGGCGCTCCGACCAGTCATGGAAGCCCGAAAGCACGCCCGGCCTGATCGGTTGTTCGAAGCTCCATTGATCTGTTCGTTCTTCTGCTTGGCCGCCCTGCTTCCACTTGTCCTGTGTGTGATCTCACATAGGAAATAGAGGCCTTGCCGCCGGTCATGTCGATCACGCCGGTTTCGAGGCGCGCATAGCCGCGCAACATCGACTCGCTACCGCCGGTGAGGGCGATTTCGCCGCCGAAATCGTTCGAGGGGCGCGGCTGAAGAAGGTCGGGCGCCGCCAAGGTTTGAGGTCGATGCGGTGGAAAGCGAAGCTGCGCCCTGCGCCAGCTCAACGCGGCCGAGATTTTCCGAGATGATCGCGCGGCTGATGTGCAGGCCGTTGTAGTTTCCATAGCTCATGTCGCCGAGCGGAACGCGATCCAGCGTGTAACCGAGCTGATCTTTCTGGAAGCCACGAATGTTGATGTTGACGGCCCACTCGTATGCGCCGAACGGATCGGCCGCCGTGTAGTTCACGCCCGGCAGGCTCTCGATCAGCTTGATCGGGCTCGATCCTGCAGCTTCCAGCTGAAGATCTTCAGCCGTCAGCGTCTGAACCTGGCGCGTTTCGCCCTGGCCAATGATGACCACGACATCGCGCGCAGCATCCACATCGTCCGCCGGCGTCGCCTGTGCCCAGGCGTTTGCGCTACACAGCGAGACAATCGCTACGCCCATCAGCAGTTTCATTTTCACGTGACACTCTCCGCATCAAAGCGCCGTCCCATTCGACGCCGGTCGGGGTTAGGGCAGGTGTGTGACTGTCAGTTCTCATTTCTGTGAAGGTTGATGCGTGGCTACGCATTCCGCGCGGGCTGTGGCTGGCCGGCCTCCCTGCTCAAAATCACGCCAGCAAGGAGAATCAACGCGTGATTTATACAGGCGTGTGATAGCCGTGCTGCATGATGCAGGCGCTGCGAAACCGGACAAAGGAAGCTGGGGCCTTGATGGCCCTCCTCGCCTTGCTGTTCGCATTCAGCCCGTCGCTAGAAGCGCTCGCCTGTGCAGCCGAAGGCTGCGACCCGGCCTGCGCCGAGCGAACTGAAGGAACGGCTGTGTCAAGAATCAACGACTCCACATCAGACAATTGCATCGACTCCAATTGCGTGTGCGTGGCCGGTCATTGCAGCCATGCCGCGGTTTTGACGCCGATGATCGAAACATCAGTCGCCTTGATCCAGTCGCCAGCGCGCGTGTGCGTCGAGACGGAAGATCCGGCTTCAAAGCGCCAGGCACGCCCGAACGCCGCCCTCGCATCTGACCGATCTGCTGCGCATCGCGCAGTCCGACGTCAGATTCGACGAGTTTTCCCATGTCCGTTAAGCGCGCCCATGTGGGCGTTGTCGTCGCCATCCTGGCTGCCGCCGGCGCCGGCTTTGTCGTCGCACGCGCAACCAAACCTTCCGCGTCCGCACCAGCCGATGCGCACGCGGATGAAGACAAGGCAGAGCATGTCAAAGGCTTTGTCGCGCTGAAGCCCGCCGATGCGCCTGCCGCCGGCGTGGAGCTTGCGCAAGTCGAACGTGGCGGCGGCATCGATCTCTTGCTGCCGGGTCGCGTGGCGGTCGCCGTCAACGCCCAGAGCGTCGTCGCGGCGCCGCTGGACGGGACGATCGTGGACATCCATGTCGCTGTCGGATCGAAAGTGGCCAAAGGCGCAGCCATCGCATCCATCCGCAGCCCCGAAGGCGGCGCAATCCGCGCCGAGGTAGATGCAACTAAAGCCGCGCTTGAAGCGGCCGAAGCGCTGGATGTGCGCAACAAGCACCTGTTCGACGAGGGCGTCATCCCGCGTCAGGAATGGGAAGCCACCCGCGCCGCTACGCTGACCGCGCAGGCCCAGGTGCGCGCCGCCGAGTCACAGGCTGCCGCCATGGGCGCGCCCACGACGAGAGGCGTCGCCGTCATCCGTAGCCCGATTTCCGGCGTCGTGACGCGTATCCCTGCGACGCCCGGCTCTTCACACGCACGGGCGCCGCCGAGATGGCTTTGGACCCGATGCCGCCCAGCATGTCAGACACATTCGTCATGCTGCCTCCGCTCGAGGAATTGCCCAACCGCAATTTGCCTAAGGCCGACCTCGTCGCGCTGTCGAAGAGAAACTCGGCAAACTGCTCGGCAACAATTACGAGTTCACGCAACCGATTCAGATGCGCTTCAATGAATTGATCGCGGGCGTGCGCTCGGACGTCGCCGTGAAAGTCTATGGCGATGATTTCGAGGCTATGCGCGCCTCCGCCGAAAGGGATGCGTCCGTTCTGCGCTCCATCCCTGGCGAACTCGTCGGCTTGAAGGCCAATAGCGTCACATCGAATCAGCCGACGGCAACGAGCGACTCATCCGCTGCCTCCACGTCAACCAACACAGAGGGAACCCTTGCGGTTGAAGGCGTAAGCCCAGCGTCCGTACTTGCAACCATCGACACGTCCAAACTCGTGACCAACGCAAAGGCTAACGAGGAGGCAAAAACCAAAGCCTCAGCAAGCCTCAAGCGCCGCACAACGAAAGAGCTCGCTCAGGCAGAGCTTGAGGCGGTCAAGACGCGATAACGGCGGCGCCGAGACTATCACGTTGCCTTGATAATGAGCGGCAGAGCGGGGCTGATGTCCTGTTACCTCCCGCTTTTGCGTTGTAACGCCTCTGCAGGGGCGCAGCGTGCAGCGCTCCGCGCATGTAACGCGCCGCAAAACGCCAATAAAAATGCGTGTAACCGTAAATTACTGACGCGGCGGACGCCCGTCGCCTAATCCAGACCCGACTCGGACGCGCGCCCAAAGCGCTCGCGGGATTTATAGGGGAAGGACATTTCATGTTGCGTAAGATCGATTACCGCGGCCTGCTTGTCAGCAGCGCCAGCGTCATGGCGCTCTGCCTTGGGGCGCCCATGGCCGCTGCTCAGGCTGCGCCCGATGCAGGCGCCGACGTGGTCGTCATCGTCGGCCAGACGATCGAGGAAACCCTCCCCCAGGAACTCGAAAAATACGGGTCCGACCTTGAGGTCGTCGATTCCACCGAAATCCGCAACCAGGTCTATGTCGACGCCCAGCAGGCCCTTACGATGAAGGTGCCGGGCCTGTTCGTGGCCACCCGCGGCGGCCCGTTCGCCTACATGGACATATCGCTGCAAGGCTCGCGCACGCAGGATATGCTGCTGCTGGTTGACGGCGTCCGCATCAACAACCGCCTCTATTCCGGCACGATGAGCGACACGCTCCCGGCCAGCATGATCGAGCGCATCGAAGTGCTGAAGGGCGGGCAGGGCCTGTTCTACGGAACCCAGGCGGCGGCCGGCGTCATCAACATGGTGACGCGCGGCTACACCAATGATTTGAACGGCCTCGTTACCGTCGGCGGCGACACCAATGACAGCATTCACGTTGACGGCTACGCCCGCGGCAAGGCCGGCCCAGGCAACTTCGTTGTCTATGCCTCTCAGGATAAGTCTGACGGCTTCGACCCCTATGACGCGCGCCAGCCTAGCTCATCCGACAGCGACCGCAGCTATGACATCTGGTCAGCTGGCGGCAAGTACCGCATCGAGCTGATGGACACTCGCAATCGACGCACGCTACCAGCACACCGACGCGCGCCTCGACAACACCAACCCGACCCTTGTCGCGTACTCGAAGAACGAGCGATGAAGACATCGCCAGCCTGGGCGTGGACTATCAGGTCACCGATTGGGCCCAGTTCCTCGTGAAGGGCTACTGGCACGACTGGGATTCGACCTACACGACGGTGCGCAACACCGTGCAGCCGGGCACAGGCGCGATCACCGGTCAGACTATCTCGGATCTGAACACCTATTGGGGCTTCGAGGACAAGGCATCAACGCCCTCGCCAAGCTCACTCCCGGCGGGCCATTCGAATACGTCATCGGCTACGACTTCCAGCAATACTCCGGCAAGGACGACGTGCTTCTGATCGCCGAGCAGGAAGAGGAGGTGAACGCCTTTCTTCGGCCAGATTCGCTCGACGGATGATCTCATCAAGAACGGCTCTTTCGCGGTTGGCGTCCGTCACAACGAATCCAGCGGATCAAGCAAAACCGTCTGGAACGCTTCGGGCCGCTACGACTTCCCGTCGTGGCTCTATGCGCAGGCCAACGCGGGCACCAGCTTCCTGCTGCCGACTGCCGAACAGCTTTACGCAATCGACCCGTTCTCCACACTGGGCAATCCGAACATCGAGGCTGAGGAAGCTGAGAATTACAACGTCGGCCTGGGCGGCGAACTTGGCATGGGGCCTTTATTCGCCTGGCAGGCCACCTACTTCACACGCGACATCGACAACCGCATCCAGTTCGCGGATTGCGATGCTTCCGTAGCGGCCACGGATTGCGCGACGCTCTTTCCACTCTGGACCCCAGCTACTTCAACGAAGGCGTTTACGTAAACCTCCCTGGAACTGTGGAAGTGCGCGGCTTCGAGCTGAGCGGCACAGTCGACTTCAACAATGGCTTCACGGCCATCGCCAGCTACACTGACGCCAAATCCAATGTCGAAGGCGGCGCGCAACTTGTTCGTGTTCCCCGCAGCTACGGCAAAGTCGGCGCCTCTTACGAGGCTGAGTCTGGAGTGTGGGGCGCGGACGCCAGCGTGCTCTGGGTCGGCAAAATCGAAAACACGGTCGCCGGCTTCGGCAGGCTCGCGTATGGCGACTATGTCGTCGCAGATTTCGCCGCGCACGTCTTCATTGACGCTGATCAGAAGCACAAGCTGACCGCGCGGGGTGGAAAACCTGTTCGACGAGACGTATCGCACAGCGCTCGGTTTCGGCGCTGGTCCGATGGAACGCAGACAAGCCGACGTTTCCTCGTCGGTACTGTCGGGGGGCCGCGCACTCTGCACGTCTCGTACAGCTACGCGTTCTAGGGGACGCATGCGCCGCCGCCTCCGGGGCTTTCCGGAGGCGGCGCATTCGCGGTGAGAGCAAATGATCATCAAATCTCTCATCGTCGTGCATCGCTATGTCGGCGTTGTGCTGGGCGTTATCATGACGATCTGGTGCCTCTCCGGCTTCGTGATGATGTACCAGGGGTATCCAGCCACAACGCCGGACGAACGTCAGGCGGGGCTTGAGACGCTAAATCTGACGCAATGCTGCGTACTGTCGGAACCCGATGGCGAAGCGATCGCGAATGCGTATCGCGTCGAGATGCTGAACGGCGCACCCATCTTGCGCATGAACGGGCGAGACGGCGCCAGGGCTTACGATCTCGCAGCCAGCACCGAAGTCGGCGTTCTGTCGGAAACGCAAGTGCGCGGCGTTGCGGAAACTTTTGCGGCCGGCAACGGAATCAAAGGAAAGGTCGCCGAACTTGGAACGCTGCGCATCGATCAGTGGTCGGTGCAACCGGCCCGGCGTTCGCAGCCCCTGTGGCGCGCAGTCTTCGACGATCCGGCCCAGAGCTGGGTCTACATCAATGGTACGAACGGTGAAGTCGTGCAGGACGCCAACGGGCACGAACGGTTCTGGAACTGGCTCGGCGCCATTCCTCATTGGCTCTATCCGCTGATTCTGCGCGAGAACGGGCCGCTATGGACCGAGGTCGTCGTCTGGTCGTCTGCCATCGGTTGCTTCCTGGTCGTGACGGGTATGGTAATTGGCTTCATCCGCTTGCGCGGCCGTTCCGGCAAATGGTGGCCCTACAAGAACCGTCCGATGTGGATGTGGCACCACGTCTTCGGCACGTTCGCCGGCGTTCTTATTCTGACCTGGACCTTCAGCGGGCTGATGACGATGTCGCCCTGGGGCCTGTTGGAAAGCGAAGGCGCAATCAGTCCCGCCGATCTGCAAGGCTCAATGAAACTGGCCGATGTGCAAACTGTCCTCCAACAAATCAAGACAGATCCGCCAGCGGATCTCGTTTCCGTGCGCGCCGCGCCCTTGCTCGGAAGCCCTTATCTGATCGCCCTGACCCGCGATGGCTCGGAGACGCGATTCGGCGTCAACGGCCGCGTCCCGCTTGAACAATCCGCGCTGCAGGCCAGCCTTGCTGGGAAGGGTGGACTGCTCGCCGCTCAGCAAGCTCGAAGTGCTGGATACGGAAGACGACTTCTACTATGGCCACAAACGGCAGGTGAAATTCCCTGTTTATCGGCTTTCGCTGAACGACCCCGAAGCCACCAAGGCCTATTTCGATTTCAACACCGGCGAGCTTCGGCAGCTCGCGGACGGAACCAGCCAGCGTTATCGCTGGTTTGAAGCAGGCCTGCACAGCCTGGACTTCGCCTTCATGCGCAGCCGCCCGGTGTGGGACATCGTCGTGCTGCTGTTGCTGGTCGCTGTACGGTCGCTTGCGCCACCGGCGCGTGGATGTCCCTTCACGCGCAACGGCCAGGAGGTTTTTCGCGCGTTCGTGCAGCTTCTGAGGAGGAAATGGCGCGCGCCTGCTGCGTGTAACACCGCGAGATACGCAACAGACACCGCTCGATTTACCGGTCGCGCACGCGCATGATCGTTCTTACCGAGACCATGGTCCTCTGCTCTCGCTCTCCTCCTCCTGTGGGGGCTGGCCATGACACTGCCGCTGCGGACGGTGCGTCCGCAGCGGCAATTTTTCCGAGCTTCCGGAAGTTGCGCGCCCTATTCGGACGCGGAGGCCAGCAGCATAGCGTCTTCGTCGCCCATGCGAGAGCCCATCGTGATCGGGCCGAGATGGCCGCCGGCGGACGCCAGCGTTTCTTCTGCAAAGAAGCGCGCGAGCGCGATGGCGCGATCGCCCCGGCCATTCTGGCGCTGATCAATGGCGGAACGCGTCAGGTAGAAACCGCCCGCCACATCGCCGGCAAGCCGCAGATAGGCGGTTGCGCCGTAAAGCGCCGTGGTGCGGCTGGATTTCATGGTCGCGATCATCCAGTCAGTGGCTTCACTGAAGACATCCAGCGCGCCCTCGAGCCGGTCAGCCACTGATACCAAGCGAGGATCATTGGTCTGGCGCGCTTCACGGGCCGTGGCGCGAGCATCTGCCATCAGCGCGGCGGGAGCTGCGCCATTGTTCATCGACAATTTGCGGCCGACAAGGTCGATCGCCTGAATGCCGTTCGTGCCTTCGTAGATCGGGAGGATACGCGCATCGAGATAGAGCTGGGCCGCAGCGGTTTCCGCCATGAAACCCATGCCGCCATAGACCTGAACGCCAGCGCTGCTGATGTCCACGGCGCGATCGGTCGACCATGCCTTGGCCAACGGCGTCAGGAAATCCTCCCGCATCTTGGCCGCTTCGCGGACGGTTGGATCGGTTGCGTTCTTCGCCAGTTCGGCTGCCGCGCCGCAGGCATAGCAGATCGAACGCGCCGCCTGTGTCGCCGCCGCCATGTTGGCGATGGTGCGTTGCACGTCCGGGTGTTTGATGATGGGAGCGGAGCCTTCGACGCCCGGCGCCGCCCCTTGCTTGCGGTCATTGGCGTAGTTGGTCGCAACCTGCAGCGCCGCCTCCGCAACACCCACGCCCTCGAGCCCCACATTCAGACGCGCCGAGTTCATCATCGTGAACATGGCGGCAAGGCCCTTGTTGGGTTCGCCAACCAGCCAGCCTTTAGCGCCGGAGAATTCCATCACGCAGGTAGGCGAAGCGTGGATGCCCATCTTGTGCTCCAGGCCGATACACTTGAACGCGTTGCGCTCGCCCAGCGAGCCGTCCGCATTCACGATGACCTTCGGCGCAACGAACAGCGAAATGCCTTTCGACCCCGCCGGCGCATCCGGAAGGCGGGCAAGCACGAGATGGATGATGTTGTCGGTCATGTCGTGGTCGCCCCACGAGATGAAGATCTTCTGGCCGGAGATCGCATACGAGCCATCGCCGTTGGGAACAGCCCTGGTCTTCAGCGCGCCCACGTCAGAACCCGCCTGCGGTTCGGTCAGGTTCATCGCGCCCGTCCATTCGCCCGAGATCATCTTCGGCAAATACATCTGCTTTTGCTCATCCGAGGCGTGCTCCGAGAATCGCCTCGATCGCGCCGAAGGTCAGCAGCGGGCAGAGCGAGAACGCCATGTTGGAGCCATGCATCATCTCCATCACCGCCAGCGCCAGCGGCTTGGGCAGGCCCTGTCCGCCAAACTCCTCGGGGAAGGCGAGGCCCATCCAGCCGCCGTCGCAGAAACGCCCATAGGCTTCGGCGAAGCCCGGCGCGGCGACAACGCCCGTATCGGTCAGCTTCGCGCCGACCTTGTGCCCGACCGCGTTGAGCGGCGCGAGCACGTCACGCGCCAGCTTGTTGGCCTCGTCGAGAATCGGCGCGACCAGATCGCGATCGAAGTTCGGGAATGCACCGGTTGCGGCAAGCTCGTCGAGCTTCGCCACATCATAGAGCGTGTCGGCGATTTGTCCGACCGGAGCATTGTACGTCATTTTCGATCCTGTTTACCGCGCTTCGCCATGGCTTTGATATGAAGCTGACAGTCGAAATTGTGCGCCGTCAACGAGATACAGACGTCTCGCGAGACTTGCTGCGGCGGATCAATTTCAACGCGCCCGCCCCGGTCGGTCCTGGCATCGTTCATTGAAAACCTAACAGCCGTTAGGTTGACCGTCAACACGAGGCGCGATGCGGCTTTTGAGTTCCTGACCGCAACGGCAACCTTACTTAACGCGCTTTTTCGCGGCCCTCGTCGCCGCGCGATCTGGCTTCGCCCGCGTTGCCGTAGGGGCCACGCCCGATGAGGCTCGGAAGATCAGCCTAATCTGCTTCGCGATCTGGTCCACGTCCATCCCGCCGTTGCGATACCAGGTCCGAACCGCGTTGATCAGCGACAGCAGGCAGAGCCGATTGATGCCGCGGTCGATGCCCGCATGCAGGGGCAAGGCGGCGATCAGGGGTTTGTAGATCGCTTCAAACCGGTCGCGATCTTTGACCAGATCCACGCGCATGTCGCTGCTCATCGCCGAAAGATCGCTCATCATTGGCAGCGTCACCGATTCTGGATCGACCTGCACGCTGAGATGCACGCGGCACGCCGCTTCCAGCCGCTCCCAGGGGTCGGAGAGCGCCGCGATCTCCCTGATCAGGCTCGCCGCGCCGGCCAGCGCAGCGCCATGAACCTCGACATAGAGATCGCGCTTCGAGTCGAAGTGATGATACAGCGACCCGCCGAGGATGCCTGCTGCGTCCGCAATCTGGCGAACGCCCAGGCCGTCATAGCCGCGCCGAGCGAAAAGGTCGGCTGCGACCAGCAGAATTTCCTGCCGCCGACCGCTGGCGTCATCGGCGATCGCCTCAAGTTTCCTCGATGGCGCGGACTTTATGAGTGATGATTTGGCGCGGACATGTCTGACTGGGCACCAGATAGCCTTCGAAGCTGGGCCAAGGCAACGCCGTTCTCCTATCCCGCGCGTAGCGTCAGCATGAACGACGACCCGGTCGGGTTCGAAGCGACAAGCACTAATTCCCCGCCCATGCCTCGCGCCAGCTCCCGCGCGATCGCCAGTCCCAGCCCTGTGCCGCCATCCGATCCCGCCTTGGAAAATGGTTGAAATAGCTTGGCCATCACCAGGCGCGGCACGCCTGGCCCGTTATCGCTGATCGTAAGCGTGATCGTGTCGCCCGCGCGCCTTGCTTCCGCGATGATCAGGCCGGCGTCCGCGCCTGCCGGCCGGCTCGTTATGGCCTTGGCCGCGTTCCTGACAATGTTGGTGATGATGCGGTGCACATGATCATGGTCAGCGAACACTTTAAGATCGTCTGCGCACAAAACGCGGAACGCCACTCCAGGCCAGCCTGCAATGCCTTCCGCCATGGCTTCCTCGACAGCGGGCTTGAAGGGAAGCGTGCGCAGGTTGGGCAACGGGGTTTCCGATCGCCCGTATTTCAGCGTGGCTTCGGCCAGCGTGATCGACCGCTGGATCGCGCGCTCCAGGCGCGGCGCGGCGTCCCGCACCTGCGGATCATTCGAATCCGCCAACCCGTCAGACAGCACCTGCGCAGCGGACAAAGAGTTCCTGAGGTCGTGGCTGATCTTTGCAACCGCCTCGCCAAGATCGGCCAGCCGTTTGCGTTGGCGCAACGCACTCGAGACGGTTCGCTGCATTGTCTGCAGGGCTGTGAATACGCGACGTATCTCATCGCCCTTGCCATAGGGCAGCTCGATCTTCTGCGTGTCAGGCGCTTCGGCGAAATGCGTGACCGCTTCTGCGATCCCCTGCATCGGCCGGGCGATGAGACGGAAGACGATGAAATAGACAATGACGCCGGCGACAATCGCGAACAGCAATGCGTTCAGGATGATGGTTCCCGACATCGCGATCATCACCTCGCGCAACGAGGCTTCCGAAACAATGACTTCCATCTCATCGTAAGCGGTCAGCTCGGGCTTGAACGTCAGTTTGAGGTGCCGTTCCTCACCAGTGGTGAAATGCGCGAGCGTTTCGGGGAACCATAGCGATAGGTCGTCGGGCAGGTTCATCCGCACCGGCGTTCCGGTAATGGGCTGCTGCGGCACGAGGATGGTTTCGCGCTTGCCGTCGATGTCCGCCACGATCGACAGGATATACATGCGGTCCAGATAAACGCGCGAGAACTCGTCGCTGACCCGATGGTCGGGAATGGACTGCGCGGCCAGCGCCGCCATGTCCGCCACGTTGGTGCGGCCTTCCAGCCATTCATTACGGCGCTCTGCGATCAGCATCGGGAACGCCAGCACCACGAGCAGCAGAACCAGCCCAACCGTATAGAGAAGCAACTGCCCGGCGACCCCGGTGAAGAAAACCCGAGAAGATCTTCGGCCGCGTGGCTTCCACGACGGGTGCAGCCTGATCGGCTTTGTTAACGAGAGGGGTCGTCGATGTCAGCCATGGTCCGTCATGACGTTGGTTCGCACGCCGATCATGCCCGAGAAAAAGGAGACCGTCGCCGGGGGAAGGGACCGAATTGCGACTTCACCGCTCCCTTTGCCGGCGCATCCGATTGCGCGATGTGTGCCTGATTTGCGGGCTTTTCGCGTACGGGGCAGGTCACCACTCAATGACCTTGCTGTGTGAAGCGGCGGGGCAAAGGCTGCAAACAAGTGTTTGGGCGCCGTAGGGCAAACTGATAGTGTCCCGCCGGCGGCGAAAACCGGTTGCGCGGGCGTGCGCGCCACGGATGGCCGACCAGAGCATCCAGAAATCAGGATGCGATAGAAGACTGAGGAGGGATAGGTGCGATGAAATCCGGAAGAACGATCCTGTTGATCGAGGACGATGTCGATCTGCGCGAGGCGCTGGCACGGCAATTCAGCCTGCAGGGAAGATTTCAGGTCGAGCACGCCGGCACAGCTGCCGAAGGCATCGACAAGGCGGAATCCGTCCGGCCCGACCTGATCATTCTGGACGTCGAACTTCCTGACATGGACGGCCGTGACGCCTGCCGCCTGATCCGCAAGCACAAGGTAATGGCCCCCATTCTGATGCTCACCGGACAGACGACCGATCCGGACGCCATTCTCGGCCTCGATGCCGGGGCCAACGATTACATCGCCAAGCCGGTCAGGTTCCCGGTCCTGCTCGCCCGCGTGCGAGCCCATATCCGCACGCACGAGCAGAGCGACGACGCTTCCTTTCACCTGGGTCCCTACGAATTCCGCCCGTCCGCCAAACTGCTGATTGATGAGGCGCAGCGGAAGATCAGGTTGACGGACAAAGAAACCGACATCCTCCGCTATCTCTACAAGGCCGGCGGAAAGCCCGTTCCGCGTGAAGAACTGATGGCGGAGGTCTGGGGCCACAATTCACAGGCGACCACGCACACGCTGGAAACGCACATGTACAGGCTGCGTCAGAAGATTGAGCCCAATCCGGGCCTGTCGCGCTTTCTGATCACCGAAGGCGGCGGCTACAGCCTGCAACCCTGACGGTCGCCTGGCTCCGGACGTCTCCAATCCCTTCGCCCAAAAACCCGGATCTTGCGATCCGGGGTTTGTATTTTGGGAGAGAATGCGGCGCCGGCCTGGCGCCGCATGGAGTCTAGAGGTGGATTCTGGAACTCAACGCCACCCCATACCCGCATGCGGTAAGCTTCCCTGTGTCGTCAGGGGGATTCCGCCAGCGATTTGGCGCCGCCCGACTGGATCGTCGTCCGGCCGTGCTGCCGCTATACTTGTAGTTCCTGTGGGATGAAGCGGGCGGTCGTGTCGCCAACCTGGTTGCCGCACATCGTATTGGAAAGCCGCGGCGGCGTCCGCACGACGCAAGCCGCTGGTGCGATTGTCGCACTGGATCGGGTCGAAGATGTTGTTGATGAAGCCAATGATCGTGAACCGGTTGTAGCCGCGTTCCAGATGGCGCGGACGTTCAACATATCCCATTCCGGGGATCAGCGTGCTGCGAGGGTTGAAGATGCTCGACTTGGCTTCGTCCTGCCATGAATAGCTGGCCGAAGTCGTGAGCGAGCCCCTATCCCCCAGGTCGAACGTGTAGCGTGCGCAAAAACATGGAAAAAAATGCCATAGGTGTCCCACAGCATGGTGGCGATCAGCGGCGCAAGCGCGCCGCCGAGGATTGCGCCGATCTGATAGCCCCAGCGACGCCCGGAATAACGGACGGAGTGCTGAACAGTTCAGAGAAGAACGCGGCTTGCGGGCCGTACTGAAAGCCATGCCAGCGAGGCCGCCGGTGATGCCTACGGTGATCCAAAGAAAGTCCTTGGTGCCAAGCAGCGGGAACAGGACAAAGCCCCAGGCGCCCGACAGGATTGCGCCAACAATGAAGATGCCTTTCCTGCCCAGCTTGTCCGAGAGGCTCGCCGCGAAGAACTGAATGGGAATCTGGATGGCCGATCCAATCAGCAACGCTGACAGCACGAGATTGCGATCAAGACCCAGACCGGCCTTGGAGGCGCCATAGGCGACCACGAAGGCGACCAGGATGTAGAAGGACACCTGGATCGACAGGAAGGCGCAGGCCGCGAGCATGATGCGAGCCGGATAGAGTCGGATGGCCTCGAGGATCGGCGAACGTTTCGGAGCTTTCTTCGGCGTCGGAATCCCGCTTTTGGCGGCCTGTTCACGTTCAAGCTGTTTGGCCTTCTCGAGGGCCTTAAACGCGGGCGTATCCTCGAGGTGGACCTGCACATAGATCGAAATGCCGATCAGGATGGCGCTCGCGAGGAACGGAATGCGCCAGCCCCACACCGAGAAGGCCGGCTCGAGGAATTGTTGGAGACCGCCAGGAAGGCGAGGTTAGCCAGGATCACGCCTGCCGGAGCGCCGGCCTGAGCATACGCGCCATAATAGCGCGCTTTGCCGGTGGGGGCGCTTTCGACCAGCAGCGTTGCTCCGCCCCACTGGCCGCCGATCGCGAGGCCCTGTACGAAGCGCAGGAGAACCAGCGCCAGCGGCGCAGCAATCCCGATCATCTGATAGGTCGGAAGCAGACCGATGGCCGTGGTCGCGACACCCATGAGTAGGAGGGCGATCACCAGCACCTTCTTCCGGCCAACGCTGTCGCCGAAGTGGCCGAAGATAATCCCGCCCAGGGGGCGAGCGCGAAGCCAATCGCAAAGGTCGAAAAACGAGGCGATAAGCGCCACGAACGGAGGCATGTCCGCCGGAAAGAATGCAGTCGGGAAGATCAGCGCCGCTGCCGTCCCGTACAGGAAGAAGTCGTACCATTCGATACTGGTGCCGGCGAGCGCTGTCAGCGCCACCTTGCGGATGTTGCGATCAGCCTGTTTCTGCGTGATCTCAGCCGGCTGGCCGGTTGCTGTCGTTTCCATGATCTCCCCTTAGTTTCTCGGCTGTTTCGCCGTTATCCCGCCCCCTACCGCGCAACGAGTTCATGCGCGGCTAGGAGGCTGTTATGCCCGCTTTGTCTCCCGATGTCAGCCAAAACCGGCCCTTCGCTTGTGCAGCGAGAGCCGGCTTCGATCTGTACCGTCAGATGACGTTATTCTCCGTCCGCTTCATCGACGCCCGCGAAGATGGGCTTTTCGGCGGGGTGCGGGCGGCCTTCCGCTTCAAGCTTGCGCGCGCCTGCAAGAATGCCGGGAGAGCATAGTTGCCTTCGTGGCAGGCATATTCACAGGTAGAGCGGTCGCTCGAGTGGTTCAGAGACATCTCGCCACCCCAAGCCGATTTGTAGAGCTTGGGATCTTCAACTTTGAACTCACAGAAGATCTGGCCGTCCGACCAGCGTGTGTAGCGCTCGGTCACCTTGCCCGTGGGCGATGTAAGAGCGTTGCTTCGGATTGTGAGTTGACGGTTTCCACAACCAGCGTGTCGCCTTCATACCAGCCGACCGAGTCGCCACCCCATTTCGGAACCTCGCTCGGTGCATGCTTGGCTTCGGCCGCCGATTTGACGATCGGGACCGCGCGGACGTCGTGGATCGCTTCCCGCAGCATCATCACCCCGAGTCCGGTGATTGCACGATCTGGATCGTGTTGTTGTACATGCCATTGCCGAGCACCGGGCCGCCCGAGCCAGTGCTGAAGCTCATCAGGCAAACGTTCAGTCAGCGGGCGGATTTCGTACTCACTGAGTTGGTGGCGCGGACGTTGGCGGAAATGCCAGCATCCGTATACGGGATGCGGCCGTTTTCAGGAACGTGATCCGGGATGAGCGGAACCCGCCCTTGACGCGGGGCATAGGTCGACCCCGGATCCATCCAGAACCGATTGTAGCCTCGGGCCGGGTTTTTGTCGGAGAGCAATTTGTCGCTCGACGCCTTGTCGAGCTTGGACGCGCCTGCTTCCTGGCGCTCGGCCGCGGAGTAGCGGTTGTGATAAACTAGGTCCTCGAGTTTCTGCTGTGTCAGCACCAGCTCTTCCTGACGTCTTCCGGGCGCTGCATCGTGGTGAACGACTGCTGCTTCCAGAACCCCTCGAAATCGGGTACGCCCCAATGGGTCTTCGGTTTGGTGTAGCTGCACCTTCAGGCCCGGCAGCGGTGCGGCGGCCTGCTGGGCCACCGCAGCAGGCAGCCAGGATCATGCCGGCTATCAAGAGCCTCGACATCAGTTTCATCCTCTTCCCTCTCCATGGTGGCCGCTTGGTACGGCCGTGCGGCGCAATATGACGCAGAGTTCAGGCGAATCCTACCCTTACGTCGCCTTGTGAAACGACATTCTTTTTCGTGAAACTGATCACGGTCCGCTCAGGTTTTCGTAGCGTCAAGCTTGGGTCTAGTCACAATTCCAGATGGGCGCGCGTCATCCGACGCGCGCCATCTGCCTGACAGTGTCATGGTGTCGGTTCGAACGCCAATAGCACGTTTCCGGGCGCTTGGCCAAACATGCCGTAACCGGGTTACCGCCTTCAAGGAAGCCCGTTGGCGGCATAGATCGACACCGAGTCAGTCGAACCGCCCTTACCCGGCACGCCATTCAACGTCGTGTATGTTTCGGCGTCGGCTTCTTCCAGAGAGGGAGCCTGTGGCTGCGTCAACCACATGCAGCGTCCCATCCAGCGTGGCCCGCGACGCTCACGCCGTCGATGATTGTCGGCGCAGCCGACATCGCCAGAAAGCCAGGAAGCCCGACCCGCAGGCGGCGGCGTTGATCCCGGCAGACTCCGGGATTAATACTGCCACTTGATCTTCCCTGTATACTTCGTTAGGCGCGTAGAGGCCGGAAGGCTTGATGGAGGGGTCGCCGTCCCATTCGCCGGGAATGGCGACGCCGACCGCGGAGATCGGGGCGTGGGGTGTGTCCTTGTCGAAGGCGATGCCCCAGTGAATGGCGCCAAAGAGCGCCCGCCTGTGCCGAGCGGCGTGCGCCAGGCAACCTTGCCCGTGTCAGGCTCAGACGCCCACAACGAACCCGATTTCGCCTGCGTACAGCAGCTGCTTGCCGTCGCTGTGCGTGCCGAGGATCACCGAGGCTCCGAAATCCACGTCGCGATAGACCGTTTCCGGGCGACCGCGTGCAGTTCAGCGGCTCCGGGCTTCGGAGCGGGTCCGCAGCCCGAGTTGAAGATGTCCTTCGGCGTGGCGTGAAAGCTCCACTTTTCCTTGCCGGTTTTCAGATCCACCGCGATGATCGCGTTGGTGTTTTTAATGCGCCGGCGGGGAATTGGATTCGCCTGTGCCAGAAATGGAGCGAAGATTGCGCTTCTCATCCACGACCAGCGGGTTCCACACCGGCGCTCCCGATGGATTTTAATCTGCTGACGTATCACCGCGATCGCGCTG
>JADKDU010000010.1 GCA_016714495.1 Hyphomonadaceae bacterium
CGAACCCGGCCTGCAACTGTCCGTTCCCAAAGCCTACTGGATCCCAGCCACAAAGCCGGAGGCGATCGCGCGATTGAAGGTTCACGGTGTCGCTTTCGATACGATCAAGAAGACGCTGGATGTGACGGTCGACATGATCCGGCTCACCGGCTTCACAGCCTTAGCGCCGTCAGAGGGCCGCGTCCCAATTGTCGCGACAGGCGTTTCACACGAAACCCGAACGGCGACTTTCCCACCGGGCTCTGTGCGCGTTTCGACCGACCAGCCGCTCGGCGCGCTCGCCGCCCATCTGCTGGAACCGGAATCGGAAGACTCGCTGTTTGCGTGGGGCTTCTTCTCGGAAATCCTACAGCGCGTCGAGTATATGGAGCCCTACGCGATCGCGCCGATGGCGGAACGTATGCTGGCCGACGATCCCACGCTCAAAGCGGAGTTCGAGAAGCGGTTGAAGGAGGATGAGGGCTTCGCCGCCTCGCCCCTGCGCCGGCTGCAGTTCTTCTACGAACGCAGCCCGTTCTACGACGACCGCTACCTGCTCTACCCGGTGGGACGGGAAGTCTAGGCGGGTGATGGGAAGCGCCAGTCTTCTCCCCCCAATCCGGCGGAACATAGTGTCTGCCGGATTGGGGGGATGCCCGACCCGACACATGGGTCACAGAGCGTTCCGGACACATGGGTAACACTTTCCCTGATGGACACAGGATGTTGATGCCGTGGAAAGCGTGTTCGGTCATGGAAGAGCGCCTGCGGTTTGTCGCCCGATTGCTTGAGGGCGAGGCGATGACGGACGTTTGCCGCGAGTTCGGGAAATCGCGAAAGACCGGCTACAAAATCCTCAACCGGTACAAGGCGGAAGGCGGCGAAGCGCTGAACGGTCGATCGCGTCGGCCGGTGCGATACGCCATGCTGACGACGTGGGAACAGTGCAAGACGTGGCTCAACGAGCCGATCGAATGAGTGATTGAGCGATTGAGTTGCAGCGACCACTTCCAGATCACGAGCTGGCTATTGTGGAAGCGTCATAGCGCCCTGATTTCGGTGGCGCCCCATTTTAATTTGTACGCCAACAAAACCACCAAGCGTTAGGGATTCCAGATCTGAAGGTTTTTCGCCCTCCCCCTGTCGGTTGGCGTACCGACTTGCGCCCTCAGCGAGTGGTTAAGTGGCGCTCCCTCAGAAAGTGGCCGCCGATGGAATACCTCAGAAGCATCTACCGCCACGGACCGATGACCTACGCGGCGTGGATTGGGATCTATACTGTGATCGCTGCGCTAGTCGGGTTGTCGCTCTGGCCTCGCTAGAGCGCCAGTCTCTTAAAATAGGTGACTGGTTATCAAGAAGATACACGCGCACTTCAGGAACGCGATCAACAACCGCGGGTTGAGACCTGTATCGGCGTTGCTCTCTTCCCCCCGCTGATGTTGGAAGACTTCAAGCGCCCGCGACGTCCTTCACATCGCGGGCGCGTCCCTTTTGCGAAGGGCGGATTTGCCAAGCCTACGCCTTACGATAGCAGTCTGCGTTCGCTCCAGAAACATCAGAATCCTTTGGGCGATTTCATACCGCGCACTTTCGCCGCTACCCGCGCTCTCCGACATCAAGCCCGTACGCATTGGGCAGCTCACATCGTTGGTGGCGCCGATCAGGACCCTGTAGAAATCATCCCCCTGCCGCGGTATGCGCGCCTACGCGAAACCTTCAATCGCCAGCGCTTCGACTAGGCGGGTTGAGAGGCGCCGGCAGAACTCCTCATGATCAGCCCGCCACCTCAACGCCATCTGCGTCCCCGTCATATTCGAGGGACAGGATGACCTGGCGACCGTGCATCCTGCCGAACTGGCCGTGCGCTATGACGAGCACACTTTCAAACGCATCTACGGCAATCTGAAGGGAGCAGCGCTCAAAAAAGTTCCTAACCAGCTTCAACCTCGCATCGACTGCTGAAGCGGGCGCCACGGGCATAAAGGTCGCCGACCAAGTCCATCTGCTTTGGGAACGTGCGCGGCTGCGTCTGGAAGAGCACGGGCGGGCGTGACCGACGATTACTGGGCGGAGGAGCTTGTCGGCGTCGGCCACGACCTCGATCGGATCGAGCAATCTCTGGATTCTTGTTTCGACCCGCGGTTGACGGATGTGATTGGCAAACGAGCGATCTGCTGCGCGGGCCTTCGAACCACTGACCGAGCCTTCAGAAGGTCGCGACGTGGCGGAAACGATCGTTGCTCTGATCAGAGGTGCAGTCGAGCTCACAGGCGACCCTGTACCCGTCGCTGTGGGGTCGGTGTTCCGGGTATGGAAGGAAGGTAGGATCGATGCCTACGTCTCGGCATTGTTTACCGCGAGGCTCCGCATCATCGGCCACCCCGCGAAAATCGCCGCCCGAGATGGCGAGGGAAACCTAGTTGAGCCGCCGCCCACGCCGATCGCAGCGCAACAGTGGATAGCTGTGGCACTCGACAACGAAGACGTCGCTGACTTGCTGATCTTTTTCGGCAGGGCTGACACCTGGTTCGACCTCTACAAGACGATCGAGATGGCGGAGAAGATAGAAGAGGGCGAACACGCACTCACGGCGATCTTTCCGCGCCTGAAGCTGGCCAAGACGACGGCAAACTCCCATCGACACGCGTGTCGATACCTGCGCGGCTACGTCCCGCCGACTCTACTTTCGTTCAGTGAGGCATATGAAGTGGTGCGAGACGCGGTGAGCGCAGTCCTCAAGGCCAGAACGTGAGAGTGGATAGCCGAGCCCCGAACGGCGGTCAGCTTCGCCGCCGCCGGCGGGCAGACATTAGCTGTCCTACTGCTTCCGGTCTCCGATACAGCCTCCGGAGCCGTGAAAGGCAGGTGGAAGGCAGCGCTTTCGCGCAATGCCTTCCAACCCGTCTATCTACTTGAAAGTTTTGGTGAGCCGGGCAGGAATCGAACCTGCGACCCGCTGATTAAAAGTCAGCTGCTCTACCGACTGAGCTACCGGCTCTCTCAAGAGCGGCGGAACCTAGTGTTCGATTCCGGTTGGGTCAACGTAGGAAAGGCCGCACCTCCAGTTTTTCACGGGACGATCCCAAACCCGCCCAAAACAGGGGTAGAATAAGAGATTAAGGGCGGGAAGGACGATGAAAGCGACTGGGAAACTGGGGATAATTGTGGCCGTCGGCCTTATCGCCGGGTGCACGACGGTCGTCGATAAGACCCAGGCGGGGCTCGGCGACGCGGCCATGGCGCCGCTGACCGATCTCAATCTGAGGCGGACGGAGGTCCCCGCCCTGCTCGAAGCGATCAAGTCGCCCTATGAGCCAATCTCGGTAGTGAGCTGCCAAACGATCGGCGCGGCCGTTGCCAAGCTAACGGAGATCCTTGGGCCCGATGCAGACGCTCCGGCCGGCCCTGACGCCTCGCTGGCCGACCAGGCCGGGTCCGGAGCCGCTGATCTGACCCTGAACACGGTCTCGTCGACCATGACGGACTTCATCCCGTTCCGGTCGGTGGTGCGCGAGGCTACCGGCGCGTCGGCGCATGCGCGGAGGCTGCGCGCCGCCTATGAGCGCGGTGTCGCGCGGCGAGCTTATCTCAAGGGCGTCGGCGCACAGCTGGGGTGCGCCCCGCCCGCCGCCCCTGAGCCGAACGCCGGCATCACGCCGCCGCCGAACATCGAATACCGCGGCAAGGCTCAGCCAGGCTGACCTTCTGGCGCGCGCGACCAACGACCACGCATCTCCTGACGCCACGACTCAAAGCGGCCTTCGCTGATCGCGTGGCGCATCGCCGCCATCATCGTCTGGAAGAAATCGATGTTATGCCAGGAAAGTAGCATCGGTCCGAGGTATTCGCCGGCCTTGAAAAGGTGATTCAGATAGGCCTTGGAATAGTCGCGGCTAGCTGGGCAGTTCGATGTCGGATCGATGGGCTGATCGTCTTCCGCAAACTTGGCGTTCTTGAGATTGATCGGCCCATCCCAGGTCCATGCCTGGCCGTGACGGCCTGACCGCGTGGGCAGCACGCAGTCGAACATGTCGACGCCACGTGCGACGGCTTCGACGATGTCGATCGGCTTGCCGACGCCCATCAAGTAGCGGGGGCGATCCTTCGGAAGAAGAGGCGCCGTGAGACTGATCGTGTCGCACATAGCCTCATGTCCCTCGCCCACCGCGAGACCACCGATCGCGTAGCCGTCGAACCCGGTTTCGACAACACGCTCCGCGCTTTCCTTGCGCAGGTCGCGATAGGTGGAGCCCTGCACGATACCGAACAGCGCCTGACGATCACGCTGACCGAAATAGGCTTTCGAGCGTTCGCCCCAGCGAGCCGAGAGGCGCATCGCATTGGCGGCGGGCGCGTGTTCGCACGGATTGGCGACGCATTCGTCGAGCTGCATTGCGATGTCCGAGCCGAGCAGGTCCGACTGGATCTCGATGGAGCGCTCGGGCGAGAGGAAGTGCGAGGACCCGTCAATATGCGATCGGAACTCGACGCCCTCCTCCTTCATCTTGCGAAGCTCGGAGAGTGAGAAGACCTGGAAGCCGCCGCTGTCTGTCAGAATCGGATGCGACCAGCCCATGAAATGGTGCAATCCGCCCAGCTTATGCACTCGTTCGGCGCTGGGGCGGAGCATCAGGTGGTAGGTGTTGCCGAGAATGATGTCCGTGCCGGCCGAGCGGACGTCATCGAGGAACATCGCCTTAACGGTTCCCGCTGTGCCGACGGGCATGAAAGCAGGTGTGGCAATATCCCCGCGCGGCGTCGTGAGCCGGCCGGTGCGGGCATCGCCGTCGGAGGCGGCTATATGGAACGGGAACTCAGCCATTGGGCAACAACAGGCAGGCATCTCCATAAGAGAAGAAGCGATAGCGCTCCTTCACGGCGTGAGCATAGGCGCGTTTCATCAACTCCAGGCCCATCATCGCGCTCACGAGCATGAAGAGCGTGGATTTGGGTAGGTGGAAGTTCGTCATCAAGCCATCGGCCACGCGGAACTGGTAACCAGGCGTAATGAAGATCGCGGTATCGGCATTCATCGGCTGCAGCTCGCCCGACGCCGCCGCGCTTTCGAGGGTGCGGAGAGCAGTGGTGCCGATGGGAATGCAGCGGCCTCCGCCGGCGCGGGCCGTGACAATAGCGTCGGCTGAGTCGGGGGTAAGTTCGGCATGCTCGGCATGCATGCGGTGGCTCGCGACGTCATCCGATTTGACCGGCAGGAACGTGCCCGCATTGACGTGGAGCGTGACGTTCGCGCGCCGAATGCCGGCGGATGACAAAGCTTCGAGAAGCTGTGGCGTGAAATGGAGGCCTGCGGTAGGCGCCGACGGACCCGGTTTCGCGTGCGAACAGCGTCTGGTAATCGCTGGCGTCGGCCTCGTCGGCGGGGCGTTTCGAGGCGATGTAGGGCGGGATCGGCATGTCGCCCGCCGCGTCGATGGCGGCGTCGAGAACGGCGCCCGTTCGATTGAAACCAAGACGAACTTCCGCTTCTGACTTGGAAATGACTATCGCCATGAGGCCATTCGCGAAGGCGATGGTGTCGCCTTCCTTCAGTCGCTTGCCTGGGCGGGCGAAAGCCGACCATTCGAAGGGTGAGAGGCGACTGTTGAGGTTCACTTCGATCTCGACATCGCCAAGCTCCCCACGCGCGGGACGGCGGCCTAGCAAGGCGGCGCGGAGGACGCGAGTGTCGTTGGCGACGAGGATATCACCGGATTTGAGAAGTTGGGGGAGATCGCGGATAGCGCGGTCTTCAAATTGCCCTTCGCGTCCGCGGACGACGAGAAGCCGTGCGGAATCGCGTGGAATGGCCGGCCGCAGAGCGATCAGCTCTTCCGGCAGGTCGAAATCGAAGTCGGACAGCTTCATGGGGCGCCCATAGCGGGGAACAGCTTCGGGCGCCAGTCCGCCCTTGCAACGCCCGGATTCAGAGTATGGTGAAGATGGGAGGACGACACATGAACCGCATTGCTTTCGCCCTGATGCTGGCGGCTTCGGCCTGCTCGCCAGCGCAGCCCCCTGCCTCCACCCCGGCGCCTGAACCTGCGCCGGTGGCGCTCCCTACCCCCACGGATCTGAAGGCGCTGGAAGCAGCGCATGACTGGCAGCACGAGCCGGGCGAGGCGTTGAACGTGGCGTGGGTTGAGGGGGTGAAAGCGGTTATCGGCAAGCTGTCGCGACGGGCGGCGATTGATGCGGTCGAGGCGGCTGGCTTCTCGTGCATCTATGGCGAGGCGCACGAGGACTATCCGGATCCTATGGCGGTATGCTCGCGCAGCTTTGCAACGCGGGCGTGCCAGATGGACTGGGAAATTTCCTCGACCGCCGACAAGGGGATGACGACCGAAGCCGACGGCGCCTTCCGGCGCGATTGCGTTGGGATGGGTGATGACTGGCCGGACAAGGTGAAGTCGGCGATCGATGATGGGCTCGCGCCGGCTGCGGCGCCCCAATAGGCGCGCGAGCGCGGCCTCGCTGGCGAGTGAGTTGGGATTGGCTTTGGCCCGACGGCAGATCCGACTGATGTGTTGACGGATTCTATCCGCCGTGTTCCCCGCCAAGGCGGGATCGCCAGTCCTTTTGAGCAAACAGATTGCGCGAAATGCTCAGAATCCTCTCGCGATATATTGGGCTCCGACCTTCGCGGGGAACGCGAACAGGAGTTCCGCTTCCGCGTTGCTCTTAGCTCACGATTGTGAACACGCCCTCGTGCTTCAAGATGTGCTGCTTGGCTGCGCTCCTCAGCATGGGCTATCGGGCTGCCTTGGGGGACAGTGATTGTTTCCTTGGCGGCGTCTGCAAAGTCGAGAAGCGTTGGACGCGAGCATCGCGAAGACACCCAGCACAGCTGTCAGCCCAAGCTGAGGAAGCTGCGGGGTTACCAGCCCAGGGTGCGTGTGTTTGCGCCGTGTCCATGGGCGCGACTATACCCGCACGCAGCGCCCGGTAGATTCTGGAGCGCGCTGTCCCACAAATTCTCGCGCTGGTGGATTGAGCGCGAAGATTTCCGGCCGTCTTACAAGTCCGGAACGGCTCCCCCCAACTGCGTCGCGATCAGAGGCCCAGCTTCTTCAGCAGGATCTCGTTGACCGCAGCGGGGTTTGCCTTCCCGCCGCTCGCTTTCATGATCTGGCCGACGAGCCAGCCGAGGGTTTTCGGCTTCTCATGGCCGGCCGCGCGCTGGTCTGCGATTTCCTGGACCTGCTTGGGGTTGGCGGCGATCACCTCATCAATGACCTTCTCGATCGCGCCCGTATCCGTGACCTGTTTGAGGCCTTCGCGCTCGACGATGGCACCAGCGCCGTCGCCCGTGGCGATCATCTTGGCGAAAACATCTTTCGCGATCTTGCCGCTGATCGTGTTGTCGGCAATCAGCGCGATGAGCCCGCCGAGCTGGTCGGCCTTGATTGGCGACCGGCTCAGCTCGAGGCCTTCTTTATTGAGATAGCCGAACAGATCCTGCGTGACCCAGTTGGCTGCCAGGCGCGCATCCCCGCCCTTGGCGACGGCTTCGAAATAGGCCGACTTCTCCGCATCGCCCGCGAGCACGCCTGCGTCGTATTCCTTGAGTCCGTAATCCTTCACGAAGCGCGCACGCTTCTGATCGGGCAGTTCGGGCAGTTTCGCCTTGATGCTGTCGATGTATGCTCCGGTGAGCTCGAGCGGCAGAAGGTCGGGATCAGGGAAGTAACGGTAATCGTGCGCGTCTTCCTTCGAGCGCATGGAGCGCGTCTCGTCCTTATCGGCGTTGTAAAGCCGGGTTTCCTGATCGATCTTGCCACCGTCTTCGAGGATATCGATCTGGCGCCGCGCCTCGTATTCGGCGGCCATCTGGATGAAGCGGAACGAGTTAACGTTCTTGATCTCGCAGCGCGTGCCGAGATGCTTGAAGTCGCCTGATGCCTTATAGCGTTCGTAAGCGCCTGGCTTGCAGACGGAGACGTTGACGTCGGCGCGCAGGTTGCCCTTCTCCATGTCGCCATCGCAGGTGCCGAGCGCGATGAGGATGGACCGCAGCTTCTTTACATAGGCGGCGGCTTCCGCGGGTGAACGGATATCCGGTCGCGAGACGATTTCCATCAGGGCGACGCCTGAACGGTTGAGATCGACATAGGTGGCGTTGGGATCGAGATCGTGGATCGACTTCCCGGCGTCCTGCTCGAGGTGCAGGCGTTCGATACCCACCGTGAAGGTGTAGCCATCGTCGGCATCCACATCGATGGCGCCCTCGCCCACGATCGGCGATTTGAACTGTGAGATCTGATAGCCCTGCGGCAGGTCGGGATAGAAATAGTTCTTCCGGTCAAAGCGCGACCATTCGTTGATCTTCGCATTGAGACCGAGGCCGGTCTTCACCGCCTGCTCAACGCAGAACGCGTTGATCACCGGCAACATGCCGGGCATCGCCGCATCGACCAGCGAGACATTGGAGTTCGGGTCATTCCCGAAATGCGTCGAGGCGCCGGAGAACAGCTTGGAGTTGGATGCCACCTGCGCATGGACTTCGAGCCCCATGACGACTTCCCAGGCGCCGGTGCGGCCCGAAATCACGTAGGGTTTGCGGTCTGCCATGGCGTCCTCAACGGGGGTGATTTCCGGGTTCTAGCGGGGTTTTCCCGGGGCGTCACCCCGAGGTGAGAAAAGTCCGGAAAGAGTGTCGGAACGAGGCTTTGGTCTACGTCTTACAGGCAGAACAAGCAGAATCTGAACCGGGAGAAAGCCATGACGAACGACCGCACGATCCGCCTTCACCGCGTGCTGCCGACCAAGCCTGAAAAGATTTACAAGGCCTTTGTCGATGCCGACGCCAAGGCTCGGTGGCTGCCGCCGAACGGGTTCACCTGCAAGGTGCACAACTTCGATCCCAAGGTGGGCGGCGCTTACAAGATGTCCTTCGCCAACTTCACAACAGGCAACTCTCATTCGTGGACGGGCAAGTTCGTGGAACTCGTGCCTGGTGAGCGCATCGTCTACGCTGACAAGTTCGACGATCCGAACATGCCGGGCGAGATGGTGGTGACCGTGACGCTGAAGAAGGGGATGGTCGGCACGGAAGTCCGCATCGAACAGACCAATGTACCCGCCGCAATCCCGCTGGAGGCCTGCTATCTCGGCTGGCAAGAGTCGCTGGAGTATCTCGCGAAGTTGGTGACGCCCGAGATTCCCGACTAGCGCTCGGCCGGAAGCGGATCGAACGCAACGCCGATATCCGGCAGGCGGAGGGGCATGTCGTAGGCGTAGCCCTGGACGAAGTCGCAGCCGATGGCGTGGAATTCGCCGGCGACGGCCGGATCTTCGATGCCCTCGGCGGTGACCGTCATGCCGAGGCCACGGATCAGGCCGGTGAGCGCAGTGATGATGCGGCAGGCCCGGGGCTGGCGGATCATGCGGGAGAGCTTGGGGTCGAGCTTCACGCCGTCAGCCGGGATTTCGGCCAGCCAGGCGAAAGATGAATGCCCTGCCCCGAAATCGTCGAGCACGATGCCGGCGCCGGCGGCGCGGAAGGCGGCGAGCGCGCCGAGGGCGGCTTCGAAGTCGCGCAGCGCGGCTTGTTCGGTGAGCTCTACGCGGAGGGCGCCGTGCGGGAGCTTGGCGTCGCGTATGATGGCTGCGACTTCTTCGACGAGCAGCGGACGCGCGATCTCGGCGGCGGAGAGGTTTACCTGCATGAAGACGTCGTGGCCGGCGTCGCGGAGACTGGCGAGCGTATTGGCGGATTTCTCGAGCATGACGGGGGCGATGGCGGTCCAGTCGGTGTCGCCGCCGAGGCCGATGAGCGTGTCCGGGCCGACGAGTTGACCATCAGGCGCGCGGAAGCGGGCCAGCGCCTCGAAGCCGGCGACGGCCAGAGTGTCGAGACGGCGGATGGGCTGGAAGACGGGTTCGACATTGCTTTCGCCGTGGACGAGACGTGTGCCGGCTTCGGCGGGCACGATGAGGCCGCGCGCCAGGCCACGGTCATGGAAGGCGCCAAAGAAATGCGCGGGGCGGCCGTCGAGAAGCGTAACGCGAATGTCGATGGGATCGCCCGGGCGGCCGGAGCGTAGGGGCGTAGCGATGCGGACGCGGGCGAGACCATCAAACTGGGCGAGCAGCGCTTCAAGCGACCAGGCGCCGTCCAGCGTGGACAGCGGTCCGCCGGCTTCGGCGCGGATGGTGAGGACGCCGTTGACGGCGTTCCATGACCAGAGCGCGGCGCGCGCAGTAGCGGCTGACGTGTTGGCGGCAAGCTGGCTCATGTCGCCCCGGGTTAAAGTCAGGCGGAGACAAACGCTTCGGCGGCGGCAAGTCCAGCTTTTGGACCGACAGCCGATGCGATAGCCGGATTTGCCAGTGATTCCGCGGCGACCCGGCGGACGTCGTCAATTGTTACGGCTCCGATATGGCCAAGGACTTCTTCCACGCTGACGAGGCGGTTGAAGGTGAGAAGTTCGTAGGCGGCTGATCCTGCGCGGGCGGCGGGGGCTTCGGCGGACATGGCGAACTGGGCGGCAGCGACAGCCTTGGCGCGCGCGAGTTCGGCTTCAGTGGGAGCAGCGGTGGCGATGTCGGCCCAAATGGCTTGCGTGATCTTCACGACTTCGGCGGCGTCTTTCGCGTCGCAGCCGGCGTAGACCGAGATACGACCACAGTCGGAGTGCTGATCGCAGGAAGCGTCGATCGTGTAGGCAAGACCTTTCGCCTCGCGGATGTCCTGGAAGAGACGCGAGGCCATGCCGCCGCCGAAGATCTCCGCGAAGATGCGGGCGGCGAAACGATCCGGCGAGGTGGCGGACACGGAGCGGCGGGCGAGGACGAGGTGAGTCTGCTCGAGCTTGCGCTGTTCGGTGCGGATGGCGGCGGCGTTGGCGACGGGAGCGGCGGACGCCGGGCCTGGTTCGCCCTTGCGGTTGGCGAGCCAGCGGTCGACGACTTTCAGGACGGCCTCACGGTCAAAGGCGCCGGCGATTGAGACGACTGTGCGCTGGGGCGAGTAGTTGCTGGCGCCGAAGCCGACGAGATCGTCTCGGCGGATGGTGTCGAGCGTCGGTTCGGTGCCCAGGATGGGGCGGCCAAGGGGGTGGCCGGGATAGCTGGCCACTTGCGCGAGCTCGAAGACGAGATCGTCGGGCTGGTCTGCGGCCTCGCCAATTTCCTGGCGGACGACGCCCTTCTCGCGTTCGATTTCTTCCTGCGGATGGTCCGGGCCGAAGGCGAGCGCGAGAGCTACGTCGAGCATGTCAGGCGCGTCGGGGGCGAGGCAGCGAACGAAGTAGTTGGTGAGTTCGTAGCCGGTCGAAGCGTTCATGACGCCGCCGCGGGCTTCGACGGCTTCGGCAATCTCGCGGGCGTTGCGGCCAGCGGCGCTCTTGAAGGCCATGTGTTCGAGGAAGTGCGCTAGACCGTTGCGCTCGTCGGCTTCGTGCCGCGCGCCAGCCGCGAGGAAGACGCCCACGGCGGATGTGCGCAGGTTTGGCATCGCGTCGAAGACGATGCGGGCGCCGTTGTGCAGTGTGATGACTTCCCGCGCGTCGTTCATTTGCCGGCTTTCGCGACGATGGCGTCGATGCGCTGCCGGACGAAATCGGCGCTCATCGGGCCGGTGTCGAATTTTTCGGGCTTCGAGGTGAATTCGTGGGCGCGGTCCGGCAGGCTGACATCGATGCCAAGCGCCTGCTTCACCGTCTTGGGGAATTTGGCGGCGTGGGCGGTGGCGAGGGTGACTACTGGGCCATCGACATGACGGCTGCGGCGGGCGGCGGCTAGGCCGACGGCGGTATGCGGGCACACGATCCAGCCGGTTTCGGCGTAGGTGCGTTTCATTTCGTCGAGCGTCTCATGGTCGTTGACGCGCTCGGCCGACAGACCCATGGAACCCAACTTCGCGGCGGCAGCTTTCGGCAACGGCGCTTCGCCAGTGTTGGCGAGCTGCGCATAGGCATTGGCGACGGCGGCGCCATCACGACCGGCCGCATCGAACAGCAGGCGCTCGAAGTTCGAGGGAAGTTGGATGTCCATCGCCGGGCTTAGCGTGGCAGCGGTCTTGCCCTTCTTCATCGGCAGGCCATCAATGAGGCGCGCCATGGCGTCGTTGGCGTTGACGGCGGCGACGACATCGAGGCTGGCGAGCAGGCCACAGCACGAGGCCACATAACCAGCCAGCGCATCGCCGAAATTGCCAGTCGGCACCACGAAGCGGATATTGCGGTCGCGGCCGAGCTGCGCCTGCGCCTGCGCAAAATAGACGCTCTGCGCCGCGATGCGCGTCCAGTTGATGGAGTTCACGGCGGCAAGGCGCGACCGGCGACGAAACTGTTCGTCAGCCAGAAGCTGTTTGAGGATCGCTTGCGTGCCGTCGAAATCGCCTTCGAGGGCGAAGTTGTGAATGTTGTCTGCGCCGGTCGCGGTCATAAACAGGCGCTGGGTGGGCGAAACGCGATTCAGTGGATGCAGGATCACCATGTCAACGTGCTTCGATCCCGCAAAAGCAGAAGCTGCAGCGCCGCCCGTATCGCCGGACGTGGCGCACAGGATCGTCATACGCTCGCCGCGCAGACCCAGGACGTGGTCGTAAAGCTGCGCGATCAGGCGCATCGCAACGTCCTTGAAGGCGAGCGTCGGGCCGTGATGCAATTCAAGCATCCAGCGGCCAGGGCCGACTTCGGCCAGCGGCGCAACTGACTGATGGGCGAACGGCTGGTAAGCGCGCACGCACATCTCGCGGATCGCTTGCTCCGGCAGGCTGGCGCCAGCGAAAGCGGACAGGACGCGCGTCGCCGTTTCAACATAGGTGGCGGTCGCGTTGGGGCGTTCGATCGTCGGGTAGGTTTCCGGGCTGAATAGGCCGCCATCCGGCGCGAGACCGATCAGGCTAGCCGACACGAAGTCGGCAGGCTCGGCATTGCCGCGGGTGGAGACGTATTTCATTCCCGGGTCGCGCCTTTGTCTTCTCGTCTGGGTCCGAAGCGCAGGCGGCCCGCCCGCGCGTGAAACACCGCGTATATCAACGCGAATGCCGCCGCCATCCCGAACCATGTCACGGCATAGCCGATATGGCTTTCCGGGGGCGTGCGGGTGAGAAAATCAGGCATTCCTGACAGAGGTGTCAGGATGAACGCCGCGTTGAGGGGGGCTGCCTTCAGCGTAGCAGCCATCAGAGTCGCGTCGAACCAGTGCCATTCATTGGTGGATGGCGAGTTCTCCGCAGCCATCAGCGGCTTGGCAGGCCAAGTCTCGACCAGATAGCGATCAGGCGACGTTCTGGGGCCGGGGGAGGCATGCCGCCTGGCCCGCCTATGGCGAGGGCTTCGAAGCCTGTCTCGGCCAGGATGGCGCCACAGGACAGATCAACAGCCTGGAACAGGCGCCACCCCGCGGCGCCATCCGAGGCGTGCCCGAACATGCGCAGCGATGGTCCGACACCTTGGGGCGGAGCCACGACCTCCCCCGGCTTGGGCGTTTGCCCGCACAGGGCGGCTTCCGGCAGGAGGGGTTCGGCTTTGGCGGCCTGCTCGAACTGCGTGATCAGTTCCGCCTTCCAGCCGGCGCGCTGGCTCTGCCAGACGCCCAGCGCGATCAGCGCGGCCAAGGCCGGCACGGCGATAATCGTCAGGACCGGAAAAGGACGGAAATGCATCAGCCGGGTTTAGCCCCCCAATCAATTGGGGACTACTCCTGCGGATCTTGTTCGACACGGCCCTCGCCGGCCTTGTGTTTCCATTGCAGAGCGAAAAGCAGGGCTTTGACGGGGCGCAGGAAGGACATGCAGAACGCAAACGTCAGCGGCGGCCAGATCAGAACGTGGAGCCAGGCCGGCGGATGGAAAGCGAATTCGAAGAACATCGCCGACGGCACGATCAGTATCAGCGCCGCGAACATGACAAAGAAGGACGCGCCATCACCTGTGTCAGCGACGGTCAGGTCCGCGCCGCAGGCGTCGCACTGATCCTTGAAGGTGAGAAAGCCGCGGAACACCCTGCCCTCTCCGCAATTCGGGCAGCGACACTTCAGCCCGGCAGACAGTGCGGAAACGGTCATGAAGAGCTCAAAGCGACGGGGGCGCCGAAAGCGCTGGCGCTAGATACAGCACCAGATAGGCACCCACCCACACCGCTGCAACGACGACCCAGTTGAGTGCGACAACGTGGAAGCCGAGCGGCCGCTTCTTCGTCGCCACGCCAGCGATCAGCAGCACAATGGAAATGACCATCAGCGCGAAGCCGATGAAGAACTGAAAGTTGAAAGCCTGGCTCATGGCGTAGAGCAGATAGACGTTGCGGAAGCCTTCCGGGAATGATGTGTCGCCGCTCAGCCATTGGTCGGCGATGAACCAGTTGCCGCCCGCGCCAAGCCCGAGACCCAGCGCCGCCAGCCCGACGGCGAGCCAGACCCGGGATCTGGAGAACGCGAAGATCGCCCCGATTGCGGAGGCCCCAGCGCCCACCATCAACAACGTCGCCCACATGAGAGCGCCACTAGCCTGAAAGGGCGCTGCAAGCACCACCTGGCTGCCAGAGCGGAAATTGGTGGAGAGGTTGGAGAAGCCGCGGCCGCTCCAAATCTGCTGGCCGGTGACGGGCGCTTCGCCAAGATAGGGCTGGATCGCACTCACCCAAAGCGCGACGGCGATGACCTGCATGAGCAGGAAGCCGATAAGGGCCGCCTTCGTGCTCATGCTCTATCCACTAGTGGCCAGCGCCCGGCGCGCCCGAGCCCCAGACGATATGCGGGGCGACGTACACGAAGGCGAAAAGGAAAAGCCACACCACGTCAACGAAGTGCCAGTACCAGGCGGCAAATTCGAAGCCGAGATGCTTCTCCGGCTTCATGCCGCCCGCCATGAGACGGCCTAGGCAGACCATCAGCATAATCGTCCCGATGACAACGTGCGCGCCGTGGAAGCCGGTTGCCATGAAGAAGGCCGAACCGTAGATCGAGCCATCGTACGAGAAGCCAGCTTCCGAATACTCGACCACCTGGAAGGCGGTGAACGCCATGCCGAGCAGGATGGTGAGCAGCAGGCCGATCTTGGCCGACTTGCGATCCCCGACCTGCAGGGCGTGGTGCGCCCAAGTCACCGTGGTGCCCGAGAGCAGCAGGATCAGCGTGTTGATCAGCGGCAGGTGGAACGGGTCGAACGGTTTGACCCGCGCCCCATTCGTCTGCGGCACCGGCCATTCCGACCAGCCAGCAAGCCCGGGGTTGTTGGCGAGGTCAGCATGCTCGGGCAGCGCGCGAAGCTGGTGGAAGATCGCCATCTCAAAGAATTCCCAGAACCACGCGACGAAGAACATCACCTCGGAGGCGATGAACAGCACCATCCCGTAGCGCAGGGAGATCTGAACGACTTCCTTGTGATCGCCTGCTCGGCTTTCCTTGAGGACGTCGCCCCACCACCCAATGAGCACGAAGATGAGCGCGACGAGGCCCGGCAGCGGTCCCCACCAGGCGTGCTGCGGAATGAACCAGAGGCCCTTCATGTACCCAGCGCCGCCGAGCACCATCAGCAGAAGCGAGAGTGATCCGAGCAGCGGCCACGGGCTGGGTTTTACCAGGTGGTAGTCATGCTTGACGTCGCCGGCCATGGCTCCAGTCCCTCAATTCGCGCGGGAATCGGGCGACGCCCTTCCCCGCAGTCCAGTTTCTCCTACCGCTGGTCTAGTTGACCGCGGATGCGTCCTCAAGCCGCGCGGAGGCCTGAGGGCCAGTCGCGCGGAAGTAAGTGTAAGAAAGCGTGATTCCCCGCACGTCATCAGCCTGCCAGTCCTTGGCCATGTCTGGATCGACGAAAAACACGACGGGCAGCTGCACCGTCTTGCCGGGTTCGTAGGTCTGCTCCTTGAAGCAGAAGCATTCGATCTTCTTGAAATAGAGGCCGATTTTCTCGGGCACGACGTTGTAGGACGCCATGGCGCGGACCGGCTCGGACGAGGTGTTGGTCACCTCGTAATAGGCCATCATCTTCTCGCCGAGCTTGAGATCGACGAAGGGTTGGACGGCGCGGAATTTCAGCGGCGCGCGGGGGGCGACGTTGGCGTCGAACATGACGCGCACCTTGCGGTCGAGCACAGTCTTCGGGGCTTCGGTCGCAACCTGCGTGGTGCCGCCGAAACCAGTCATGCGACAGAAAGTCGAATAAAGCGGCTCAGCCGCGAAGCTGAGGCCGAGCATGCTCAGCGAGGCGCCAGATATGATCCAGGTGGTAAGGCGGGCGCGCTTGTTCATAGGTCGCGCACCAGGACATTGGCGCCTATCTTGGTCATGGTCAGCACGAAGACCACGATGACGAAGGCGAACAAGGCGATGGCGATCCACTGGCCCCGGCGCTTGCGGGCGGCGGTCTGTTCATGCGTGAGCGTGACGCGTTCGCCGGTCGGCAGGGCTTCGTGACTGTCGAAGATTGCGCCGGCGATGCCGGAACGTGCGGCGACGGGAACAACCTTTGCGGGGTCTTCCGGTTCGCCTTCCCAGTCCTTGATCTGGCCCTTGTCGAGCATCACGCGCCAGCTCCTACGACAAAGTGGAGCGGCAGCACGCGCTCAACCAGCAAGGCTGCGAACAACGCGAAGAGATAGATGATCGACACGCCGAACATCGCTTTGGCGTAGCGCATGTCGACCGGAGCATCGGCGTCGCCTGCCCGGCTTCCGAAGACGCGGATGGCGCTCCAAAGGAAAGCCGCGCCGCCAAGCGTTGCGACGACCAGATAGATCATGCCGCCGAGGCCGGTCGCGACAGGCACGAGACCGAACGGGGCGACGACAAGCGTGTAGATCAGGATCTGGCGGCGGGTTTCCGCGGCCCCGCGGGTGACAGGGAGCATCGGCACCCCGGCGCGGGCGTATTCCTTCGAGGTCCAGAGCGACAACGCCCAGAAGTGCGGCGGCGTCCAGAGGAAGATCAGGCCGAATAGGATCCAAGCGTCCGTCGGCGCATTACCCGTGGCGGCGGCCCAGCCGATCACCGGCGGGAAAGCGCCGGCGGCGCCACCGATGACGATGTTCTGCGCGGTCGAGCGCTTGAGCCACATCGTGTAGACGACGGCGTAGAAGAAGATCGAAAAAGCCAGAAGTGCGGCGGCCAGCGGCGTCGCGGCCAGCGCCATCAGCGTCACCGAGATCGCGGACATTATGAGGCCGAAGGACAGCGCATCCGTCGGCGCGATCAGGCCAGCGGGAACAGGACGCGTGACCGTACGCGCCATCAGCGCGTCAATATCTGCATCATACCACATGTTGAGCGCGCCAGCCGCGCCCGAGCCAAGCGCCACAGCGAACACGGCGACCGCGGCTGCAAACGCAGGCATGCCGACCGGCGCCGCCACGAGACCTACCAGGGCTGTGAACACAACCAGCGACATCACGCGCGGCTTCATCAGCCGCACATAATCCATCGCGCTCGCCGAGGCGGTCGGTGTGGAGGTGCTGACGATGGTCGCGTCGGACATCTGCTTTTGCGCTGCAGCCCGGACCATCCGGCCCGGGCCGCTTGCGCCCTGTTATTTGAACCGCGGAAGGTCGTTGTATTGGTGGAACGGCGGCGGAGAGGACAGCGTCCATTCCAGCGTCGTCGCCCCCTCGCCCCACGGATTGCCGCTCTCGGTAGCCTTGCGCCGGCGGACAACCGCCTCAAGAATGCCGATGAAGAACACGATCGTCGCAGCAGCTGCGATCCAGTAGCCGATCGTCGACCAGTGGTGCCATTCGCGGAACGCCACGGCGTAGTCGACGTAGCGGCGCGGCATGCCTTGCAGGCCAAGGAAGTGCTGCGGGAAGAAGATCAGGTTCGAGCCAACGAACATCAGCCAGAAGTGCAGGCCGCCGATGAAGCCGTTGTATTTGATGCCCCACATCTTCTCGAACCAGTAGTACCAGCCGCAGAACAGCGTGAACACGGCGCCCAGCGACAGCACGTAGTGGAAGTGCGCGACGACGTAGTAGGTGTCGTGCAGCGCGTGATCGACGCCGGCGTTGGCGAGCACGACGCCCGTGACCCCGCCCAGCGTGAAGAGGAAGATGAAGCCGATCGCCCAGAGCATCGGCACCTTGAACTCGATGGAGCCGCCCCACATCGTGGCGATCCACGAGAAAATCTTCACGCCCGTCGGAACCGCGATGACCATAGTGGCGGCCACGAAGTAGGCCTGCGTGTCGACGTCCATGCCGACCGTGTACATGTGGTGCGCCCACACGATGAAGCCGATGAAGCCGATGGCGACCATGGCGTAGGCCATCGCAAGGTAGCCGAAGATCGGCTTGCGCGAAAAGGTCGAGATCACATGGCTGACGATGCCGAAGCCAGGCAGGATCATGATGTACACTTCGGGGTGGCCGAAGAACCAGAACAGATGCTGGAACAGCACCGGATCGCCGCCGCCCGAGACTTCGAAGAACTTCGAGCCGAAGTTACGATCTGTCAGCAGCATGGTTAGCGCGCCGGCGAGAACCGGCAGGGCGAGCACGAGCAGGAAGGCCGTGATGAGAACAGACCAGGCGAACAACGGCATCTTGTGCAGCGTCATGCCCGGAGCGCGCATGTTGAGGATGGTGACGATGAAGTTGATCGCGCCAAGGATCGACGACATGCCCGCAAGGTGGAGGGAGAAGATCACAAGGTCCATCGCAAGGCCGGGGTGGCCAGTCGTGCCGGACAGCGGCGGATAAAGCACCCAGCCGCCGCCGAAGCCATTGGCACCAGCGGGGCCTGGAACGAACATCGACAACAGCAGCAAGAAGAACGAAACCGGCAACAGCCAGAACGAGATGTTGTTCATGCGCGGCATCGCCATGTCCGGCGCGCCGATCATGAGCGGAACGAACCAGTTGCCGAAGCCACCGATGAGGGCAGGCATGACCATGAAGAAGATCATGATCAAGCCGTGCATGGTGGTGATGACGTTGTAGTTGTGCTCCGAGCCGAAGAAGCCGCCGAAAGCCGTGCCATTGAACAGCTGCAGCCCCGGCTCGGCGAGTTCCGCGCGCATGAAGCCGGAGAACACGAAACCGATGATCCCTGCGCACATGGCGAACATCAGGTAAAGCGTGCCGATGTCCTTGTGGTTCGTGGAGAACAGCCAACGCGAGGGGCTGTACCACTTCGGATCGTGGTGGTCGTGCGCGTGATCGTGTCCATGGCCGTGACCGTGGTCATGACCGTGTCCGGCGGCGGTTTTTGGCTCGCTCGACATCAAACGGCTCCCTGATCCCTACTGCGCCGACGCGATTTGTGCTGGCCTCGGCCGCACCTGATCGAGATAGGCCCGTGCGGCCTCCGGCGATTCCTTGAACAGACGCTGCCACTCCACGTACTGCTGCTCGGTGACGATGCGCAGCTCAATCGGCATGTTGCTATGATCCTTGCCGCAAAGTTCCGAGCACTGGCCATAGAACACGCCCGGTTCATCGACCTTGAACCAGAGCTGGTTCAGGCGGCCTGGCATTGCGTCGACCTTCAGCATGAACTGCGGCATGGCCCAGGCGTGGATCACGTCTTTGGCCGAGATCTTGAGGCGAATGTATTTGCCAACCGGCGCGACCATCGGGTTGTTGACCGACAGCTGCGCGATGTCGCCACGAGCGGGCTTCAGCTCCAGCGACGGATCGGGGGCGCCGACTTTCAACATGCGCGATTCGACGTTGAACTCGTTGTCCGTGCCGACATTGTACGTGTAGTCCCAGAACCACATGTTCCCGTAGACTTTGATATCAACGATCTCTTCTTCCTTCGCCTGCTCGGGCAGCACGTCTTGTTCGTAGAGCAGCGGGAAGGAACCCTTGGCGATCCAGACGAGGATCAGCACAGGGATTACGGTCCAGAGAATCTCGACCAGCGTGTTGTGAGAGAACTTCTTCGGCACGGGGTTGGCGCGTTTGTTGTAGCGCACCATGACCCAGATCAGCAGCGCCGTGACGAAGATCGAGATCGCCACGATGATGATCAGCACTTCGTTGTGGAAGGCATGGATATGCTTCGCCGTCTCCGTGACCGGAGCCTGGAAGTCGATACCGCCATCATGAGGAGCTGCCCAAGCGGACCCGCCACCCAAGAGGCTGGCGGCGCTGAGCGCCCAGTATTTCCAAGCACCGCTGCGCATTTTTATGCACATCCTCCAGCCAGATGCGTGAACTCGGGGCTTTAACGTGATATGCCCCTAGTTGCCACCACTCCGTTCCGCCCCGCCGGGAGCATAGTGTCGCAGGCGGGTCGATTCGTTCGGCAGGCGCGTGGTCGCTATCAGAGGCACAAGGAATTGGGAAGATGAGCGCCCGGTTTATACTAGGGATTTCCGCATTGACCCTCATTGTCGCAGCGCCGCTGGCCGCGTCTGCACAAGGGGGCGTGACAGTGATTCGCGGCGGCGTCGCGTACGACTGCTACGAGGCCGTGGAATACGGTCGCGTACAACCGAGCCAGGCGATCGCACTTTGCGACATTGCGCTCGAAACCGAGCATCTGAGGCCCAAGGACCGCGCCGCAACTTTCACCAATCGCGGCATCCTCTACATGCGGCAGGGCAACAATATGCGCGCGCTTTCGGATTACAGGAAGACCATCGCGCTGATGCCGGAATTGAAGGAAGCCCAGGTCAATCTTGGCGCCGCGCTCTACAATCTGAAGCGTTACACTGAAGCGATGACCGCCCTGAACGAGGGGATAGAGGTCGAAGACCCCGACGCCAAAGCGATCGGTCACTACAACCGTGGTCTGACGCACGAGAAACTTGGCGACATACAATCCGCCTACGCCGATTTCCGTCGCGCTCTGGAGATCAAACCGGAGTTTGTCCAAGCGTCAAAACAGATCGCCCGGTTTACGGTCGTCCCTGCGGGTGGTTGACCCTGCGTTGCTTCGCGCTGTCATTTGGCCGCGCCGCACCCTATCTAGTGAATGTGCGTGAAACTGGCGTTTGACCGAGGTGAACCCATGACAGACCGCAGCCTTTTCGAAGACATGGGCGTCGGCGTATCGAAGGCCGCCAGCATTCTCGATGAAGCCCTGGCGGGAGCCGAGGATGGCGAGATCTACGTCGAATCCGTTCGCTCCGAGAGTTTCCTGTTCGACGACGGGCGGCTGAAGTCGGCGTCTTACGACTCAGGCCAGGGTTTTGGCCTGCGCGTGGTAGCTGGCGAGACGACCGGCTATGCGCATGCCAGCGAGATTTCCGAAGCCTCTCTCCGCCGTGCCGCAACGGCAGCTGCAACTGCAAAGCGCGGACGTTCCGCCGTGCTCGCTGTTGGCCCGACGCCGGTGAACCGGCGCCTGTATGCCGATGTCGATCCGACCGCATCGCCTGACTTCGTGACCAAGACGGGGCTTCTGGCGGAGATCGACGCTTGGTGCCGGGCGCGCGATCCCAAGGTTGTGCAGGTTTCTGTTTCGCTCGCGGGTTCACGGACCGGCGTTGAAATCATCCGGTCGGGCGGCGCGACAGTTTCCGAAGCCCGCCCGCTCGTTCGGCTGAACATCTCCGTCACGATGGAGCGGGACGGCCGTCGCGAAACCGGCTCGGCCGGCGCTGGCGGCCGCGCCGCCTATGACGAGTGGATCCAACCGGATCGCTGGAAGGCCCTTGCCGAGCGCGCGCTGCGCAAGGCCGAGATCAATCTCGACGCCATCCCCGCCCCTGCCGGCGAGATGGAAGTGGCGCTTGGGCCGGGCTGGACCGGCGTGCTGCTGCATGAAGCGGTCGGCCACGGCCTTGAAGGCGATTTCAACCGGAAGGGCTCGTCTGTCTATTCTGGTCGTATCGGCGAGCAGGTGATGGCCAAAGGCGTCACCATTGTTGACGACGGCACGATCGCCAACCGCCGCGGTTCGCTGTCATTCGACGACGAGGGCACGCAGACGCAGCGCACCGTTCTGGTCGAGGACGGCAAGCTGATCGGGTACATGCAGGACCGACAGAATGCACGCCTGATGGGCGTCGCCCCCACCGGCAATGGTCGGCGCGAAAGCTATGCCAACGTCGTCATCCCGCGCATGACCAACACCTTCATGACCGGCGGCACGCATGACCCCGAGGAGATCGTCCGCTCGATCAAGCGCGGCATCTGGGCAGTCGATTTCGGCGGCGGCCAAGTCGACATCACCAATGGCCAGTTCGTCTTTCAGTGCACCGAGGCTTATCTCGTTGAAGATGGGAAGGTCGGCCCGCCGGTGAAAAACGCCACGCTGATCGGTCACGGCCCGACGGTGATGAACAGCATCTCCATGGTCGGCAACGACTTCGCGATGGATGACGGCGTCGGCACGTGCGGCAAGAGCGGGCAGTCCGTTCCTGTCGGCGTTGGCCAGCCTTCGCTGAAGATCGACGCGATCACGGTCGGCGGCGCGGGCTAGCCACAACAAAGTTCGACATGAAACGGCCTCCCGCGCGGGAGGCCGTTTTGTTTGAGCTTGTCAACAAGACTATTTCGCCTGCTCCGCCTCGCCCATCACTTCCGGCTTCTCGTCGAAAGCGCCGTGCGCCATGTGCTTCAGGAACAAGCTGGCGACACACAGCACGGCGCCGATGGCGACGCCCCACCATCCGAGCAACCAGAACACGTCAAGCGACGATTTCAGCGCAACCTCGTTGTTGAGCGCGGCGCCGGCGATCGTCTCTGTTTCCGTGAAGCCGGCGATGATTCCGCTGAGATAGCCGGCCCACGCATTGGCCATGAACCACGTCGCCATCATCGTTGAGAGCAGATGGAAGACCGACAGCTTCGAGAAAGCGGACAGGCCGACCGGCGATACGAAGAGTTCGCCAGTCGTGTGGAGCATGTTGAGCAGGATCAGAAAGATGATCGGCACTTGGAACGCGTCGTCAGCAAAGGCCGCGCCCCAGGTCAGCATGAAGAAGCCGACGCCCACCTGAATGATGCCAAGGCCGAACTTCAGCGTCGGGTTCGGATCACGATTGCGAACACCCAACCACGTCCACAGGGCCGCAAACACCGGCGCGAACAGCAGGATGAAGCCCGAATTGAAGGACTGGGTCTGCGCCGCGTTGATGGTGAAGAAGCCATTATTAGGCAGCTGGGTGTTACGTTCGGCGAACAGGTTCAGCGACGATCCGGCCTGCTCGAAGAGCGTCCAGAATACGGTCGCGGCGACAACAAGGATCAGCGCAAGGCCCAGCCTCTGGGACTCGTGCGATGTTAGCTTGGTCATGTTCCAGAAAATGTAACCCAGAATCAAGATCGACCCGACCAGCAAGAGAATCGCGATATGAATGTGCGGCTGACTGCTAATTCCGAGAGCGCTGAGATTCTGCTCGGCGAACGCGTTGAGGCTGGCGAGAATGTCAGTCGGCGGTGACTGAACAAGCAGCCACAGGATGCCGACACTCAGGACGCCGCCAATATAGATGATGTGTTCGCGGCTGAGGCCGAATTTGACCCGCGCCGCAAGCTTCTCGGGCTCGGGCGGGTTGCCAACATTTGCAGGAAGCTGCTTGGGCCCCGGCGACCAGAACAGCAGACGCTGGCGGGTGAAGACCAGCCAGCCAAACAGCATGCCGACCCCAGCGAGTCCGAACCCGGCCCACCAGCCCACAGTCTGTCCGAGCAAGCCGCACAGTGCGCTGGCCCAGAACGAGCCAAGATTGATCCCGTAATAGTAGAGCGTGAAGCCCGGATCGCGGCGCGGATCGCCTTGCGGATATAGCTGGCCCACCATCGAGGAGATATTGCTCTTCAGGAAGCCGACGCCGACGATGATCAACGACAAGGCGAGATAGAAGATGCCGACGAACAGCGGATTGCGATCCGCGACGCCGAATGTGTAGTCGGCCTTGGCGACCACTGCGGGCAGCGTTGCGGCGGCCGGTAGGCCGGTGAAGACGAGATCGCCTGCGGGGTTCGGCGAGATCTTGCAGAGAGCCTCCGAGTCGACTTTAGCGTTGAGTTCGCAACGCATGCCCTCAACTGGCAGGTAGATGCGGCGGTCGCCCGCTCTACCCTCGACTTCGAAGCGGTATTCTGCGCCTGCGACAGTCATTGTCTGAACAGCGGGCTCGCCCTCCGCCGCCATCAGGATGTGACCGGCGACCAGCAGCAGCGCGCCGAACGCAACGGACTTCTTGGTGCCGAGATAGCGGTCAGCCAGAATGCCGCCGATCAACGGCATCAGATATACCAGTGACGTGTAGGCGCCGTACTGCGACCCCGCGAAGGAATCCGAGAACAGGAAGTGCTGCGTGAGGTAGAAGATCAGGATCGAGCGCATGCCGTAGTAGGAAAAGCGCTCCCACATTTCGGCGAAGAACAGGATGTGCAGCCCTTTGGGGTGCCGGCGCATCTGCGTGAAAACGGGGATCGCCGTCAGGACCGTTATGAGCAACCCGACAACGACGACTATGTTGAAAAAATCCATGGCCCCCTCAGCGCTCAGGCAAGCACTGAAGATCAACACGCCGCTCAAGCAGGCTCAACCCCTTGAATCGCTGCGAGCGAGCAAGGATTTGCCTCGGGACGTGAACATGTAGGTGAGCAGCCTAGCGGGGCGAGTAGATCAGCGCATCCTTGAAGGCGAGGCGCAGGTCGCGCCGCCATGGGCCATTATATAACGCCAGCAGGCGCTCGGCCGGCGTGATGCCGCTATCGGCGATCTCTTCAAGCTTGGCCAGGAATACGGTTTCGTCCTCGCCCGAGCTGTTCAGCCGATTGCGGCCCTTCAGGCCGGCGGTGGAAAGCTTCACCGCTTCCTTTGCGATCGCGTGAGCCGTTGTGTTACGAATCGGCGCCTTGAGGCCTTGCATGGGCACAGCCGAGCGAAGCGCTTGCCGCTCTGCCGCGTTCCAGTGCTTCACCAGCTCCCACGCGCCATCGAGCGCAGTCTCATCATACAGCAGCCCCACCCAGAACGCGGACAGCGCGCAAAGACTGTCTTGCGGACCGGCATCGGCGCCGCGCATTTCGAGGAAGGTCTTAAGACGAACCTCAGGGAAGATCGTCGAGAGGTGATCGTCGAAATCATCCATCGCCGGCTTCTCGCCTGGCAGTAGCGAGAGCTTGCCCGCCATGAAGTCTCGGAAGGAATGGCCCGATGCGTCGAGATACTTCCCGTCGCGGCGCGCAAAGTACATCGGCACGTCGAGCGCGTAGTCGACATACTGTTCGAAGCCGAAGCCTTCATCGAACGCGAAGGGCAGCATGCCGGTGCGATCCGGATCCGTGTCGGTCCAGACGTGCGATCGATAGGACAAGAAACCGTTCGTGCGGTCTTCTGCGAAAGGCGAATTTGCAAACAGCGCCGTCGCGATCGGCTGCAGCGCGAGGCTCACGCGCAGCTTCTTCACCATGTCGGCTTCGGATCCGAAATCGAGATTGGTCTGCACCGTACATGAGCGGAACATCATCTGCCGTCCGAGACGGCCGACCTTCTCCATGTAGGCCTTCATGATGCCATAGCGCCCCTTGGGCATCATCGGCGTTTCTTCCAACGACCACACGGGCGAGAAACCAAGGCCGAGGAAGTCGACACCCATCGGTCCGGCAATCGCCTTCGTCTCGCGCAAGTGTTCGCTGATCTCGGCGCAGGTCTCGTGAATGGTCTCAACGGGCGCACCCGACAATTCGAACTGACCGCCCGGCTCGAGGCTCAGGCTCGCCATCCCCTTCTTGCCGCCGATGATGTGCTCGCCCTCGATGATCGGCGCCCAGCCGAACTCGCTCGACATGCCTTCTAACAGCTTGCGAATGGATGACTGACCTTCATACGGCACTGGGCGTAGCGTCTTCTCGATGAAGCCGAACTTCTCGTGCTCGGTGCCGATCCGCCAGGCTGTCTTTGGCTTGGAGCCGCCCGCAAGTCGCTCAACGAGTTCGCGTTTGTCGCGGATACGCGGCGCGTCCTCGTCGATGTCGCGAGTGGGTGTTGTCATGCAAAATGTCCCGGACCGGTCCTCACCAGCCAGATAGGTACGCCCCGATAAGTGCGCCAGCAGACGCCGTCAAATGTTCGATTTGTGAAGTAAAACTATTGCACGTTGGCTTGTTTAGCGCCGCCAGTCCCCCCGGATCGACTGCCACAAGGCAAGCGACGCAAGGGCAGCGGTTTCCGCGCGCAGGATGCGGGGACCGAGCCCGACAGGGCGAACAAAGGGAAGATCGCGCAGCTTTTTGCGCTCTGCAGGCGAGAACCCGCCCTCGGGCCCGATGAGAACCGCTGCCGGCGAATCCCCCATGGCGGCCAACACGTCAGCCATCGGCCTCGCCCGCCCGGCGTCCCCGCCCCACGGCCGGCCACCCTCATCCCCTGCCTCGTCAGCATAGATCAGCAGGCGGGACGCTCCCCATTTGGCCAACAGGGGTTCCAGCTTCACGGCTTCGCGCACCAGCGGCACATCCAGGCGCTCGGTCTGCTCCGCAGCCTCGATGGCGATCCGACTCAGACGATCCACGCGTACGGTCTCGGCGTCGGTCCGTTCGGTGATAACGGGCAGAAGCTCTGCCGCGCCGAGTTCTACAGCCTTTTCGACCAGAAAATCCGTCCTCGCCTTCTTCAGCGGCGCAAACAGGAGCCACAGGTCCGGAACGGTCGCCTGTTCGCGCATCCGGTCACCCAGCAGCAGCCGCGCCGTGCTTTTGGTGACCGCCGATACGCTGGCCTCGAACTCCCCATCACGTCCATTGAACACCCGCACCGGAGCGCCCACGCCAAGCCGCAGCACGCGCGTCAGGTAGTGCGCCTGATCGCCATCGATTGGGATATCCGCGCCCACGCCAAGGTCGGGGGCGACATGAAGTCGGGGTGTCGCGCTCATGGCTCTGCGCTATATCGGGCTCGCGCCACCGTGCAAGGTATTTGGGCGCAAGGACCCGCCGTGACAGATCCCGCCGCCCCGACAGCTCCAGCCGACGCCGTGCGTGGCTCGTGGGTCGCTCACGCCCCGACGTTCGCTCGGCCTTACCTGCAGCTATCTCGCTATGATCGCCCCGCCGGATTCTGGCTGCTTGCTCTTCCGTGTCTCATAGGGCTCGCGCTGGCCCGTGCGCCACACGACTTCGTTCCGAATGACGCGTGGCTGGCCGCCCTCTTCATTGTCGGCGCGGTCGCCATGCGCGGCGCGGGCTGCACCTACAACGACATCCTCGATCGCGACATCGACGCGAAAGTGGTGCGTACCGCCCTTCGCCCTCTGCCATCTGGCGCCGTGACGATGAAGCAGGCATGGGTCTGGCTGCTGGCGCAATGCCTCGCGGGCCTCGCCGTTCTGTTGTGTCTACCAGATATGGCCAAGCTCGTCGCGCTGGGCGCCATTCCGATGGTCGCGCTCTACCCGCTGATGAAGCGCATCACTTGGTGGCCGCAGGTCTGGCTCGGTCTCACCTTCAACTGGGGAGCCCTCGTCGCCGCCGCCGCGATACAGGGCGAAATCACGCAGGCAGCCGCCCTGCTCTATGGTGCCCTGATCTTCTGGACGCTCGGTTACGACACGATCTACGCCATTCAAGATCGCGAAGACGACGCTCTCATCGGCGTAAAATCTACCGCTCTCCGCTTCGGCGAAAGCCTCAAGCCGGCCGTCGCGGTAATCTACATACTGTGCATCGCGCTTGCGGCGACCGCAGGATACGTCGCGGCAGGCTGCCATGGCGCAGCGGCTGTCGCGCCATTCGCGCTGCACCTGATCCAGCAAGCGGTTCGCCTCCAGCCCGCCCACAGCCAGCTCGCGCTCATGCTGTTCCGCGCGAACCGCGAAGCAGGCGTTCTACTGTTTGCAGGCTGGGCCTTCATAGCGGTCGCGATATAGCGGATACTCTCGGTCAGGGACGGATCTGGAGTCGTTGATGCCGGAAGAAACCACGCCGAATGGTGACAGAAAAAAGGTTCCGCCGGTGGCGTTGGCAGGCGCAGCCGTGGCGATAGGAGCGGCGCTATTCCTGCTGTTCAGCCCCAACCGGCCCGACAAGGCCAAGGCCCCGACGCCGGCGGCGGACGCAGCCGCTCAACAATCTGCTGATCCGAACTCGACAGTCGTGCAAACCGCGCAGTTCGGGCAGTCCGATCCCAATGCGCCGGCGCCGCCTATCCCGCCGCAACCCAATGGCGCCAGTGTCGTATCGCCCGACGGCGCGGCGATCAGCTTTTCGGATGAGTCGATTGCCTACAGCGCAGCTCTTCCATCCGGCCCCAGCGACGATCCCAACCTCGACTACATCCGCAAGGATGCGCTGTCCTATCTCGCCTCGAAGAAAGCCGACGCGCGCGCAACCTATGACGAGTTCAAGAAAGCCGGCGATATCCCGGCCGGCTATCCCTGGGAAGTGATGATCAAGTGGGACTACACCGCCAAGGCCGGCGACATCGTCAGCCTTTTCGGATCGGCCTATGAGTACACCGGCGGCGCGCACGGCATGACCTATCTGGACACCCACGTCGCACGCACAAATGGTCAGCAGCTTCAGGTCCCAGACATGCTTCAGGGTGGGATCACGCCCGCGCTCGTCATTGCAATCTGCGAGGCGCTAAAGGTCGTGAAGAAAGCCCGCATTGACACGGCTACAATATATGACGAGCCGGTCACCTGCGCCGGACCGGACAGCAATGTGAAGATCGAGAAGGCGAAGCTCGCCCTCGCTCCCTCCAACCAGGCGGGCAAGTTTGGCGGCATTCTGGTTTATTACGAAGCCTACGAAGTCGGCTCCTACGCCGAGGGCTCCTATGAGCTTGTTGTTCAGCAGGACGTATTCGCCGAAGACATCAAGTCTGAGTTCAAGCTCCTGTTCGGCGGAACAGCGCCGCCGATCGCTGACCCGACCTAGCGCCGGGCGCGGAAGAAGGCCTTGAGCATGGCGGAGGACTCTTCCGCCATTAGCCCGCTCTCAACCACCGGTCGCGAATGGCAGGTGGGCTGCTCGAAGAAGCGCGGGCCGTTCGCAACAGCGCCGCCCTTTTCGTCCCTCGCCCCATAGACGACCCGCCCGATGCGCGCGTGACTGATCGCTCCCGCACACATCGCACACGGCTCGAGCGTCACATAGAGCGTCAGTCCAGACAGCCGATAATTCTCAAGCTTCGCGGCCGCCGACCGCAACGCCAGTATTTCCGCGTGCCCCGTCGGATCGCTCAGACCGATCGGTTCGTTGTAAGCTTCCGCCACTATCTCGCGCGTCACGGGATCGACGATAACGGCCCCGATTGGCGCTTCTCCAGCATCAGCCGCGGTCTGCGCCAGCGCCAGCGCGCGGCGCATCATCTCAAGGTCGAAATCGTCGGCCATGCCGCCCCATAGCATTTCGGCGGCGGGATGCTAGATCGACGCCTATGCGCATCGTCGGCGGCACATTGAGGGGACGCACGTTCCGCACGCCGAATGGCCGTGATACACGGCCAACATCCGACCGTGCGCGCGAGTCCATTTTCAATATCCTTGCCCACGCCGAATGGTCGCCATCGCTTGAGGGGGTCCGCGTGATGGACGCCTTCGCCGGCTCCGGCGCGCTGGGTTTTGAGGCAATCTCGCGCGGGGCGGCTTTCTGCCTGTTCGTCGAAACGGAAGCGGCCGCCCGCGGCTGCATCCGCGACAATGTCGAGGCCTTCCAGCTCTTCGGGAACACACGCATCCATCGTCGCTCAGCGACCGACCTGGGCGCCAAGCCCGCGGGCCTCGGCGCGCCATTCGATCTCGTCTTCATGGACCCGCCCTACGCCATGAACCTTGTGCCGCCCGCGCTCGAGCAACTCCTCATCGGGCAGTGGATCACACCTGAAGGGCTCGTCGTTGCTGAAACCGGCAGCCACGAACCCGCGCTTGTTGCGCCCGGCTGGGACATGCTCGACGAGCGCACCTACGGCGCAGCGCGGGTTTCATTCCTGCGTGCGAACGCCTGACCTCTCGGCAAGGGCGAGAACGGCGACAGCACGAACGCCAGCAGCACCCCAATCAGCAACAGCTCTGTCGAGGCGCCGTGCATCAGCTGGTCCGACCGCCACACGAACAGCGCCAGCGAAGATGAGCCGCTGTCCGCTCCGGCCAGTGTGAGCGCGCCGACATTGTTGATGAAATGAAACCCGATCGCCGCCGCAAGACTCCCGGTGCGCCAGACCATCGCCAGCATCACCATGCCCATGACCGCAGCGATCACGACATAATAGACCGCGTATGTTTGGTTCTCCGGTGAATTCGCCGCGTGCATGAAACCGAAGGCGAGCGACGGCAGGAATCCCCAGACGATCGGATTGCTGAAGCGTGCTGCCAGCTGCTGTGGCAAATATCCGCGAAAGATCAGCTCTTCGCTTGCGGCCTGCATGAAGATGATGAGAGCGATCGGGCCCAACGTCAGCAGCCACGTGGCGGTCTCAAGCTCCGAACGGCGCGGCGCGTTACCCGAAACAATGCTCCAGGTCAGGCTCACTGCGAGATAGCCTGCTGCGATCGCGCAGCCGATACCGAACTGCGACATGCTGAACCTGCGGTTCCAGGCCCCGAGCGTATCGAGCTGCCGCTTGTGAAGCAGTTTCAGGACAGCCCACACGCCAATTGCAAAACCCCAGATGGTCGCCAGCGCGACGAGCAGAACAGCAACCGTCTGCGCATAACTCAACTGCGACTCGGCCATGCCGAACATCACACGGAATGAATTCGCGTCGATCAGATTGCTGCCGATGGCGATCAGGATCAGCGCAAACGTCCATATGAACCACACCACCGTGATCAGCAGCAGGCCAAGAAGCGTGCGCCATAACTGATGGCGCGGACGCGCCGCATCCACCCATTGCTGAAACGGGTGCAGGTCCGAAGCGTCGCTCATGGCAGCAGGATCGTCGCGCCGCTCGTTTTGCGGCCTTCCAGCGCGCGGTGGGCTTCACCTGAATCCTTCAGGGCAAAGCGCTGGCGCACGTCGGCTTTCACCGCGCCCGAGCGCATCGCGCCCCACAGCGCCGCAGCGCCACGCTCCAGCTCCGGCCGCGTCCCCGTGAAGCTGAACAGCGTCGGGCGTGTCATGACCAGCGAGCCGCCCTGACTGAGCCGTAAGGGCGCAACGGGATCAACCGGTCCCGACGCGTTGCCAAAGGTGATGAACCAGCCCCGCGGATGCAGCGACTTCAGGCTCGCTTCCGCCGAAGCCTTGCCGACACTGTCATAGACAACCGGCACGCCCCTGCCGCCGGTCAGCTCCTTCACGCGCGCTGCCACGTCTTCGCTGGATAGGATTGTTTCGGCACAACCGTAGGTCTTCGCCAGCTCCGCCTTCTCGGGCGTCGAGACCACGCCGATAACCCGCGCGCCCAACGCATTCGCCCACGGCGTCAGGATTGACCCCACGCCGCCAGCGGCCGCCCACACCAGTATGGTCTCGCCCGGCTGCACGCGCCTGATTTCGAAAATCAGCATCCACACCGTCAGCCCCTTGAGGAATACCGCCGCCGCCTCCTCGTCTTTCACGTAATCCGGGATCAACACCATCTTCTCGGCGGGCGCATTCCGGTGGGACGCATAACCTCCCTGCAGGCCGTTATAGACTATCCGGTCACCCACCTTCAGGCTGGTAACGCCCTCGCCCAGCGCCTCCACGACGCCAGCCGCCTCTTCCCCCAATCCCGCCGGCAGCTGGCTCGGATACAGGCCTGTGCGCTTGTAGACATCGATGAAATTGACCCCGATCGCGGTGTGCTTAAGCCGCACCTGCCCCGCGCCCGGCGGGGCAAGCTCCACCGATTCCAGCTTCATTTCCTCCGGCCCGCCATGCCTGTGGATGCGAATGACGTCTGCTGTGGAAGAGGTGGCCATGGCTAACTCACGGGGTTGCAGGGTGGCTTCGGACTCATGTCTAACCCGTCCACGGCGCGGAAACGAGCATGGCCAGTTACAAACATGGACCTGGTTGAGATAATCTGTGGCATCGACGAAGCCGGGCGAGGCCCTCTCGCCGGCCCCGTCGTCGCGGCCGCCGTCATCCTCGATAGGAAGCGCCGCATCAACGGCCTGAACGATAGCAAACAGCTGACCGAGGAACGCCGCGACGTCCTCGCCGCCCGCATCAAGGAACGCGCGATTACGTGGGGCATTGGCTGGGCCAGCTCCGAAGAGATCGATGCGGTGAACATCCGTCAGGCCAATTTCCTGGCCATGCAGCGCGCCTTCGCCCAGCTTAGCGTCAAACCGACCCACGTGCTGGTCGACGGCAACGATCCGCCGCCCATCGCCTGCCGGGTCACCTGCATCATCGGCGGCGACGCGCTGGAGAGCTGCATTTCAGCCGCCTCGATCCTCGCCAAGACCGCCCGCGACGCCCACATGGTGGAACTCTGCGCGCAGTATCCCGGCTACGGCTTTTCCCGGCACAAGGGCTATGGCGTCGCCGCGCACCTCGCAGCGTTGAAACTGCTCGGCCCGACACCCATCCATCGCCGCAGCTTCCGCCCCGTCCGCGAGGCGATGGGCATCTTCGATGATGTGATCATCGCGAAACAGCTTCCGCTGCCCGGCGTCGCAGCCTAGCGCCGTCCGAACAGCTTCTCGATATCCGCCAATTTCAGCTCGACATAAGTCGGCCGACCATGGTTGCACTGGCCGGAGTGAGGCGTCGCCTCCATCTGCCGAAGCAGCGCGTTCATCTCGTCCGCCGTCAGCCGCCGCCCCGCGCGCACCGAGCCGCGGCAGGCCATGTTGCCCATTACCTCTTCCATACGCTCCTTGAGCGCGAGACCAGCTTCGTATTCCGCGAAATCATCCGCCAGATCGCGCACCAGGCCCTTCACATTCATCTCGCCAAAGATCGCCGGCGTCGCCCGCACGGCCACTGCGCCGCGACCGAACGGCTCCACCTCCAGCCCCATCGCCAACAGCTCGTCCGCACGATCCAGCACGCGGAGCGCTTCTTCCTCGGACAGCTCCACGATCTCCGGGATCAGCAGCGCCTGACGTCGCACGCCGGAGCCGCCCATCTCCGACTTCATCCGCTCGTAGACAAGCCGTTCATGCGCCGCATGCTGGTCGACGATCACCATGCCGTCCACCGTCTGCGCAATGATGTAAGTCTCGTGCACCTGCGCCCGCGCCACGCCCAGCGGCGGCGTTTCCGCCGGCATCTCCGGCGCCGGCTCGACGCGGGCCGACGGCCCGAGTTCGAACGATGCGGGCCGATTGTCCGACATCGCCGGATAATTGTTCGTATAGTCCAACTCACCGACCACAGGTCGTGCAGGGCTCCAACTCGCCTTTGGCGCCCCCCATCGAAGCGACGACGCCACATGGCTCGTCGCCGCGCCCAGCGCAGCGCCCGCCACCGTCGTGCTCGCCCGGTGCCCCGCCGACGCCAGCGCATGGCGCAACGCGCCGATCATCAGCCCGCGGATGTTGGCGGCGTCGCGGAAGCGCACTTCTGTCTTCGCCGGATGCACGTTCACATCCACCTGCATCGGATCGAGATCGACAAACAGCACCGCCATCGGATGCCGGTCGCGCGCGAGGAAGTCCTGATACGCCGCGCGGATCACGCCCACCAGCAACCTGTCTTTCACGGGCCGCCCGTTGACGAACAGATACTGGTGCTGCGCGCTCCCCCGATTGAACGTCGGCAGGCCGGCGAACCCCGACACACGCACGCCTTCGCGTTCCGCATCGATCTCGACCGCGTTCTCGCGGAACTCCTTGCCCAGCACAGCGCCCAATCGCTTCAGCCGCGCCTCATTCCCCAGCTCGGCCGCAAGCTTGATGACCGCCCGCTCTTCCGTTTCCAGATGGAAGGCTACGTCCGGTCGCGCGAGCGCCAGACGCCGCACAGTGTCCGCGATCGCTTGCGCTTCTGACCGCTCGGTCTTCATGAATTTCAGGCGCGCGGGCGTCGCATAGAACAGATCCCGCACATCGACGCGCGTGCCATTGCTCGTCAGCCCGCTCCATGCCGCCGGTTTCGGCCCATCAACCTTCCCGGCATCCACGCCGATCTCGAACGCGCCATCGGCGTCCTTCGCGCGGCTCAGGATCGACAGCCGCGACACTGATCCGATCGATGGCAGCGCCTCACCCCGGAACCCCATCGTGCGGATGTCCAGAAGATCGACATGACCATCATCATCGGCCGCCAACTTCGACGTCGCATGCCGCTCGATCGCCAACGGCAGCTCTTCCACTGACATGCCGTGGCCATCGTCTTCGATCATCAGCCGGGTGAGGCCACCGCCCTCGATCCTTACGCGCACGGAGCGCGCGCCGGCATCGAGCGCATTCTCGATCAGCTCTTTCGCAGCCGCAGCAGGCCGCTCCACGACTTCGCCCGCCGCAATGCGGTTGACCGCGTCCGGCGGCAACCGGCGGATCCTTGCGTACGGGGGGTTCATGGCTGATTCGACCATTGGCAGACCTTAAACGCGCTCAAGGCGGCCATGAAGTACGAAAGAAAATTGCGATGCCTTACCCTGTGGGCAATTCGCGACATTGCCGCCGGGGGCACACTCGCTTTAGTTTCGCGCCTAAGAAAACAGCCTGTCCATGCGGAACAGGCATCGGAGAGGGAACTACCATGAAAGCCAGACTGGCTTTGACCTGCGTTGCTGCGGCCGCGCTAATGTCCGGCTGTGGCGGGGAGGCGCCTGCCGCCAAACCCGCCGCGGACGCCAATCTAGGCGCCGCGGCAGTCAACACAGAGCGCCTGCTCAAGGCGGACAGCGAACCGGGCTCCTGGCTCCTCACCGGCGGCAACTATCACGAGCAGCGCTATAGCCTCCTCGACCAGATCAGCGATGCGAACGTGAAGGAGCTTGGCCTCTCCTGGTATGCCGACCTCGATACAGAGCGCAGCCAGGAGGCAACCCCGGTCGTCGTCGATGGCGTGCTCTACGTCACCACCGCCTGGAGCATGGTGAAAGCCTATGACGTCAAGACCGGCACCGTGCTTTGGGAATACGACCCGAAGGTCAACCGCGCAAAAGACGCCGACGCCTGCTGCGACGTAGTGAACCGCGGTGTCGCCGCGTGGAACGGCAAGGTTTACATAGGCGCGCTCGACGGCCGTCTGATCGCGCTCGATGGCAAGACCGGCAAGGTCGTCTGGGAAACGCAAACCACTGACACAACACTGCCCTATACCATCACGGGCGTGCCTCGCATCGTGAACGGCAAGGTCATTATCGGAAACGGCGGTGCAGAGTATCGCGTCCGTGGCTACGTCACGGCATATGACTCTGAAACCGGCGAACAGGCATGGCGCTGGTGGGCCGTGCCCGGCGATCCCTCCAAGCCCTACGAACAACCGGAACTCGCTGAAGCCGCAAAAGGATGGAAGGGCGAGAACTACTGGAAGATCGGCGGCGGCGGCACTGTCTGGGACGGTATGGCCTATGACGAACAAAGCGACACGATCTATGTCGGCACCGGCAACGGCAACCCGTGGAACCAGGCCATCCGCTCGCCCGGCGGCGGCGATAACCTCTTCCTCGCTTCGATCGTCGCGCTCGACCCCAACACCGGCAAATACAAGTGGCATTATCAGACCACGCCAGGCGAGACATGGGATTATACGGCTACGCAACCCATCATGGTCGCCGACCTGAATTACCCGGAAGGCAAGCGCCGCGTCGTGATGCAGGCCCCGAAGAACGGCTTCTTCTACGTACTCGACGCGAAAGACGGAAAACTCATCTCCGCTGAAAAGTTCGGTCCGGTGACATGGGCAACCCACGTCGACCTGAAAACAGGTCGTCCTGTCGAAGTGCCCGAAGCTCGCTACGAGATCACCGGCAAAGCCGTCATCGTGCAGCCCACTGCCGCTGGCCATCACAACTGGCATCCGATGGCGTTCAGCCCCGAAACCGGCCTCATCTATATTCCGGTGCAAATCGCAGCGGCGTCCTTCGCCGGCATCAAAAATTTCAAGATCAACCTGGAAGGCAGAAACACCGGCACTGAATTCGGCGCTGGCGCCTCTCTCTGTGCCGTTCCCGGCGCCAAGTGCGGCAATATCGAAAGCTACATCCTTGCCTGGGATCCGGTGAAGGCGAAGGAAGTCTGGCGTATCCCGAACGTGGCTTACGGTTCGTCGGGCGTTCTCGCCACGTCCGGCAATCTTATCTTCGCCGGCAACCACAATGGCGAGTTCAACGCCTACAACGCCACAACCGGCGAGAAACTCTGGACCGCACCAACGCAAGCTCGCGTCGTCGCCGCGCCAGCCACCTACACTGTCGACGGACAGCAAGAGATCGCCATCCTGACTGGCGCCCGCGGCCTGCCTACAGGTCAGAAGCGCATCAGCCCGTACAGCGGCAACAACTCCCGCCTGATGGTGTTCCGCGCGGGCGGTACGGGTGCGCTGCCAGCCGAAATGCCGCCGGCCGATCCCAACAAGCTGACTGTGACCATCAATCCGCCCCTGCTCACTGGCGACACCGAGACGGTGTTCGCAGGCGAGCAGGCCTTCACCGCCAACTGCGCCGTCTGCCACGGCCCGGCGGCCGTCCCCGGTGCTGGCTCGACCGCTCCGGATTTGCGCTATTCGGCCATTCTGCCCTTCGCCGGCTCTTGGAACGCGACGGTGCGTGATGGCGACCTTGCTCAGCGCGGCATGCCGGCATGGGCTGCTACGCTGCCGATGGAAACCACCAACGCGATCCGCCAGTACGTAATCAAGCGCGCGAATGACGAGAAGGCAGCGCAGGAAGCGGCGGTCGCCGCCGCCCACCCAACGAAGCCGTGATGAAACCGGGAAGCCGACCAGCCTAGTTTGGCCGTCTTCCCAACCATCGCGAATACCGGACTCTCCCGATCAACTGCAGACCAACATGCCGCGCACGGCAGTCATTGCCGCCCGCACCCACTCGCTTTAGCTTCGCGCCCGAAAAAGCTGTCCATCCATACGGAAAAGGACCGCTGGGGAGAGAGGGAATTCCACATGAAGGCCAATCTGGCTTCGATCTGCGTTGCCGCCGCGGCGCTGATGTCTGCCTGCAGCGGTGAAGCGCCTGCGCCGGAAAGCGCGGCTTCGACAAACGCCCAAGGTGCTGCTGCTGTGAACGCGGAGCGGCTGCTGAATGCCGACAAGGAGCCCGGCTCCTGGCTCACAGCAGGTCGCACCTATGAAGAGCAGCGCTACAGCCCGCTCGATCAGATCAACGACACGAACGTCAAAGAGCTCGGCCTCTCCTGGTATGCCGACATCGACACCGAGCGCGGTCAGGAAGCCACGCCCGTCATCGTCGACGGCGTGATGTATCTCACCACTGCATGGAGCATGGTGAAGGCCTACGACATCAAGACAGGCGCCAAGCTCTGGGAGTACGATCCCGACGTCCGCAAGAACAAGGCGGCTGACGCCTGCTGCGACGTGGTCAATCGCGGCGTGGCCGCGTGGAACGGCAAGATCTATCTGGGCGCGCTCGACGGCCGTCTGATCGCGCTCGATGGCAAGACCGGCAAGCTGGTGTGGGAGAAGCAGACCACCGACACCAACCTGCCCTACACAATCACAGGCGTCCCGAGGATCATCAAGGGCAAGGTCATCATAGGCAATGGCGGCGCCGAATATCGCGTGCGCGGCTACGTGACTGCCTACGACGCTGAGACCGGTGAACAGGCTTGGCGCTGGTGGTCAGTGCCGGGCGACCCGTCCAAGCCCTACGAACAACCCGAGCTTGCGGAAGCAGCCAAGGGCTGGAAAGGCGACTTCTACTGGAAGATCGGCGGCGGCGGCACGGTCTGGGACGGCATGGCCTACGACGCCGCTCTCGACACGATCTATGTCGGCACGGGTAACGGAAACCCGTGGAACCAGTCGATCCGTTCGCCGGGCGGCGGCGATAACCTCTTCCTCGCCTCGATCGTCGCGCTTGATCCCAACACCGGCAAGTACAAGTGGCACTACCAGACGACGCCAGGCGAGACTTGGGACTACACCGCCACACAGCCCATCATGCTCGCCGATCTGAATTATCCGGAAGGCAAGCGCCGCGTCGTGATGCAGGCGCCGAAGAATGGCTTCTTCTACGTTCTCGACGCCAAGGACGGCAAACTCATCTCGGCTGAGAAGTTTGCTCCGCTCACCTGGGCGACCCACGTCGACATGACCACCGGCCGACCCGTTGAAATCCCGGAAGCGCGTTATGAAGTGACGGGCAAACCGCACATTGTCGCGCCGGCCGCTCTGGGCATGCACAACTGGCATCCGATGGCGTTCAACCAGGAGACAGGCTACGTCTACATTCCGGTTCAGGTTTCGGCCAACTCATACGCCGGTCCGAAAGAGTTCAAGCTCAACCTGGAAGGCACGAACACCGGCACCGACTTCTCCGGCGGCGCGGCTCTCTGTGCAGCTCCGGGAGCGAAATGCGGCAACATTGAAAGCTACATCCTCGCTTGGGATCCGGTGAAGGCGAAGGAAGTCTGGCGCGTGCCGAACGAGGTCTACGGCTCGAGCGGAATCCTTGCTACGTCGGGTAACCTGATCTTCTCCGGCAACCACAAGGGCGAATTCAACGCTTACAACGCGACCACGGGCGAGAAGCTCTGGACTGCGCCGACGCAGGCCCGCGTCGTCGCCGCCCCGTCAACCTTCATGGCCGACGGCAAGCAGAAAATCGCCCTCCTCGTCGGCGCCCGGGGCCTACCGGACAACCAGATCCGGACGAACGCTTACAGCGCCAACAACTCACGCCTTCTGGTGTTCCAGGCCGGCGGTGAAGCCAAGTTGCCGACCGAGATGCCGGCGATTGACCCCGCCAAGCTCGGCGTGCGCATCGATCCGCCGCTGCTCACTGCCAACAACGAAACAGTGTTCGCGGGTGAACAGGCATACGCCGCCAATTGCGCTATGTGCCACGGCCCGAACGCCGTACCGGGCGCCGGCTCGATCGCTCCGGACCTGCGTTACTCAGGCCTGCTCCCGATCCGCAACGGCTGGAACCCCACCGTCCGCGGCGGCGATCGCGCCCAGCGCGGAATGCCGGCCTTCGAAGCTGTCCTGCCTGTGGAGACCACCGACGCGATCCTCGCTTACGTCATCAAGCGCGCGAACGACGAGAAGGCTGAACAGGAAGCTGCTCTGAAGAAGAGCCAGTGATTGGAAACGGGAAGCCGGTCTATCTGACCGGCTTCCCGACCATCACGAACGTGAAGTTCTCAGGCTTCATGTAGGTCGCGGCGACGCGCTTCACGTCATCCAGCGTTACTGCCTGGAAATAGCTATTGCGGCGTTCAACATAATCGGCCGGCATGCCGTCCTGAAGGAAGCCGATCAGGTTCTGCGCAATCTTGGTATTGCTATCGAACGCCAGCGGGAAAGCCCCCGTAATGAAAGCTTTCGCGTCCGCTAGCTCGTCTGTCGTCGGACCTTCGCGGCCCAGCCGCGCGATGTTCTCGCGGATCAGCGTCACCACTTCATCCGCCTTGTCGTTCATCGTCGAACTCGACCCTGTCCAACGCCAGAAATGCGGCTGGATGCTCAGCCCCGTGCCGATACCATAGGTCAGCCCGCGCTTCTCGCGGATTTCGTCGGTCAACCGCGAGGAAAACGCGCCGCCGCCGAGAATATAGTTCAGCACATAGGCCGCATAAAAATCCGGGTCCTCGCGCCTGACGCCAGGCCCGGAGAACAGGATCAGCGTCTGCGGCTGCGGAAGTTCCTTCACCACGGGCTCAGCCAGCGGGGGGCGGGCCTGCGCATCAGGAACAACCGGCAACACTGATGTCGCCGGGAGCGATCCGAACACCTCGTCCAGCTTCGGCTTCAGCTCCTCAGCCGTAATGTCGCCGACAACGACGACCTTCAACCGATCCTTCGTCATCAGTTGCGCCATGAGCTTGCGTGCATCCGCCTTCTGGATCGCACTAACAGTCGCCTCTGTCGCCACGGTCGCGTAGGGGTGTCCTGAGATCAGCGCGGCGTTCATCGCTTTGCTGGCCACCGCCTTGGGATTTGTCTCGTCGTCTTGCAGCCCCACGATCATCTCGCGCTTGGCCCGCCCAAACGGCTCATCGTCAAACCGCAGGTCGGAAAACGCCAACCGGACCATGTCGAAGCTCTCGTCAGCCGTCTCCTTCAGCGTGGTCATCCCGCAATTCGTCCAGTCGGCCCAGACGCCGCACGCGAACTTCATGTTGAGGTCTTCCATCCGCGCGCCATAGGCGGACGTATCCATGTCTCCCGCGCCCTCATTCATCATGTAGGCCAGCACCCATCCGATGCCTCGCATCTCCGGCGGCTCGACCGAGGCCCCGCCCTGCCAGGTCCACTCCATCGAAATCATCGGCACGAAACTTTCAGACACCAGCCACGCCGTGATCCCGCCCGGCGACGTCACCACCTGCACGTCAGCCAGAGACGACCGGCTCGCGCCGATAACCGCCACAGGCGCCTGCGTCGCGCAACCGGCCAGCGCCAGCGCCAGCACCGATCCCGCCAGCCGCCTCATCGCGGCGCCTCCGGCACTAGCAGCGCGTCGACATGGTTCACGCCCGCCAGATACTTGTTCAGCACGCGCACAACATCCGCCGCCGTCACGGCGCGGATGCGCTCATCCCAGCCTTCGATATGCTCCAGCGTTTGCCCAGCCGTCAGCCGTTCGCCATACCATTCGGCCATGCTCATCTGGTTGTCGCGCGCGAAGATCGCAGACGCCGCGATCATATCTTTGGCGCGCTTCAGTTCTTCCGTAGTCGGCCCCTCGCGCAAGAAGCGTGTCGTCACGTCCATGGCCGCCGCCTCGATCCCTTCGATCGCCACGCCCGGCGCCGGGGTCGCGCTGATGGCGGCATAGCCGCGCCCTTCCATTTCCATGGAATAGCCCATGCTCATCACCGCCTGGCCCTGCTCGTTCAACTCGCGATAGAGCCGGCTGACACGCCCGCCGCCGAGAATCTCCATCCCGACCTGAAGCGCCTCCGCATCCGGATCGCCCATCGCCACGCCCAACCAGTAACGCGACCAGCTCGCCTGGCTCACCTTCGGATCCGCGTGCGAAATCTCGACCGACTTCGCCAGCGGCCGCACCCGCGGCCATTTCCGCACTTTCAAATCGCCCCGGCGTGGAACGGCGCCATAGATCTGCTCCGCCAGGGGCTTCAGCTCTGCGGCCGTCATGTCGCCCGCAACCACCAGGATCGCATTCTCCGGCCCATACCAGGTGCGATACCAGTCTACGGCATCATCGCGTGACAGCTTCGCCAGCTCGTCCATATGGCCAATAATCGGGATAGCGTAAGGATGCCCGGCATACAGCTCCGCATACACCTTTTCGTCGAGCTCCGCCGCGGGGCTGGACTCAACATTCTGCCGCCGCTCTTCGCGTACGACGTTCAGTTCCGGGATCACTTCTGCTTCGTCGAGCTTGAGGTGAACCATCCGGTCCGCCTCCATCCGCATCATCTGCGGCAGACGGTCCTTGGCGATGCGGAAATGATAGACGGTATAGTCGAACGAGGTGGCGGCGTTGTCCTGCCCGCCATTGCGCGCCACGATCTTCGAGAACTCGCCGGCCGGAATCTTGTCTGTCGCCTTGAACATCAGGTGTTCGAGAAAATGCGCGAGCCCGGACTTACCCGCCACCTCATCAGCCGACCCGACACGATACCACAGCATGTGCGTCACCACCGGCGCGCGATGGTCCGGCAGAACCACAGCCGTCATACCGTTGGAAAGCCTGAATGTCTCGGGCTTCCACACTGCCTCGGTCTGGGCCGACGCCGGCAAGGCGATCAGCGCAACCGTGGCCGCAACCAGGGCCGCGATGCTGCGAACAATGCGCGACGTCGCCAGCCGCTTCGTCAGGATCAAAGCCCCGGAAGCTTGCTGGTTTGTTTGGGCTGGATGACGACCTTGCCGCCGCCGGTCAGTTCCTTCAGCCCCTCTTCCCGCAAGCGAAGGCGCTCCGCCTCAGCGGCGGGGTCAAGCAGCGGCTCGGTCGACGCATCCTTGCCGAAGTTCAAGATTGTGTCGGCGAAGTTGCGGCTCTTGCGCAGGATCTGAGCGTTGTCATAGTCGACCGCGCTGCGCACCGAGCGGTCCACGGCATCGCCGCCGGCCTGCTTGATGAAAAGCTTCTCGCCCTCACTGGCGTTCTGAGCGTAGTCGGCGCCAAACACGGCAATGCGCGCCTGGGTCTCGCTTGAAAGCTCTTGCGGACGCGAGGTGCCCGGAGCAGGCGGGCGCAGGTTGAATTCCGGCGGCACGGTCAGCGGCGCCTTGCGCACCACACGGAACTCGTCCGGAGTGGTCATCGAGCTGCAAGCGGTCGCGCCCGTGGCGGCGATAGCGGCAAGGCTCAGCAATGCGATACGCTTCACGAAATTCTCCTGTGCGGCTATTGCCGGCTCCGGCCCCTTCTAACCTGCCGTTTTGCGCCCGGCCAGAAGCTGATCCAGCAGCAATGCGGCGGCCCCAAGGCTGATCGAGGCGTCTGCCACGTTGAAAATCCAAGGGAAACCGACCTTCCAGCCGCCAATCTCCAGGCCGAACCAGGGGCCTGAAAAGTCAATGAAATCGACCACCGCGCCAAAAAGCGCCCGGTCGATCAGGTTTCCAACAGCCCCGCCCACGACCATGGCCAGCGCCAGCGCCGTCATCCGCCGTTCTGCGCGGAACAGCCACAGGGTAAAGCCCAAAGCGATCGCCCCGATCAGCACGAACAGCCCCCAACGGGCGAGTCCCTCGGCCTGCATTACGCCGAAGCTGACCCCCCGATTCCAGGTCATGGAGAAGTCCAGGACGGACGACATTTCGACTTTCCCGCACAGCACATTATCCTGCAGGCAGTTCATCGCGTTGAGCGCCGGCGTCGCGAGCACCCAGGCCTTGGTCAGCTGGTCCAGCGCGACAATGCCGATGATCAGCGGGATGCCCCAGCGCCACTCGCGGGTCATCTTCTCACGCGACAGCCAGTCCATCGTAACGGCCATGTTTTTTCCCTAGAGACCACGGTATTCACGCACGGCCGCGGCGTCCCGCGGTGTGATATCCGGAAACGCCGGATCAGCGCTCGACGGGGCGAAGTATTTCCACGACCGCGCGCACTTCTTCCAGTCGTCCGGCACACGAACGCTGATAACATTGACAGAAGAGCTGTCGGCGTCGGCGCTCAGCTTGGCGTCCGACGTGATAAAGATTTCCGCCGCATCCTCGCCGGCGAAGGCATCAAGATCAGCCTTGACGCCAATCTTTACATCCACCGCCGCTTCGAGCGACGAACCGATCCGCTTCTCGCGGCGCTCAACCTCAAGCGCCTCCGTCACAGATTTGCGAACGCGGAAGATTGCTTCCCACTTCGCGGCGACGCCCGGATCAAGCCATCCCTCCGGTGTTTTCGGAAACTGCTGCAGATGCACCGAGCCGTTGCCTGGATGACGCTGCTCCCACGCTTCTTCGCAGGTGAACACCATCACCGGCGCAAACCAGATCGTCAGGCGCGTGAACACCTCGTCCATCACCGTCCGGCACGCACGACGGCGCAGCGACGACGGCGCGTCGCAATAAAGACTGTCCTTGCGGATGTCGAAATACACCGCCGAGAGATCAACGACGCAGAAATTGACCAGCGCATGGAACGCCACCTTGAAGTCGAACCCGAGGCACGCCTCGGTGACGATCTTGTCGAGTTCCGCCAGCCGATGGAGAACCCAGCGCTCCAGCCCCGGCATATCCTTCAGCTCAACGCGTTCTTTCTCCGAGAAGTTGTCAAGCGCGCCGAGCAGATACCGCATCGTGTTGCGCAGCTTGCGGTAGATGTCGCTGTTGGCGTTGAACAGGTTCCATCCAAAGCTCGGATCATCGCCATAGTCAGATGACGCGACCCAGATGCGAAGGATGTCCGCGCCGAACTTGTCGCAGACTTCCATCGGCGAGATCACGTTGCCGAGCGACTTCGACATCTTCTCGCCGTCCTCGGCCTGCACGAAGCCGTGCGTGACGATGCCGTCGTAAGGCGCCCGTCCGCGCGTGGCGCAGCTTTCCAGTAGCGAAGACTGGAACCAGCCGCGATGCTGGTCCGAGCCTTCGAGATAGATGTCCGCCGGCCATTTCAGCCCGCGATCTTCCAGCGTGAAGGCGTGCGTGGTTCCTGAGTCAAACCACACATCGAGAATGTCGTTGATCTTTTCGTACTTTGACGCGTCGTATTTGGCGCCAAGAAAGCCAGCCGACTCCCCGCCAAACCAGGCATCGGCGCCAGCCTTCTCGACTGCCGCTACGATCCGGTTATTCACATCCGGGTCATTCAGGATCTCACCCGTCTCGCGGTCAACGAACAACGTCAGCGGCACACCCCACGCGCGCTGGCGCGAGATCAGCCAGTCCGGCCGCTCCTCGACCATCGCGCGAATGCGCTGCCGTCCACGCTCCGGTGTGAACGACGTCGCATCGATCGCCGCCAACGACAGCTCGCGCAGCGTCTTGCCTTCCTTGCCTCTGAAATGCGTCAGCGGCCGGTCCATCGCAATGAACCATTGCGGCGTCCCCCGCCGGATCACCGGCGCCTTTGATCGCCAAGAGTGCGCATCGCGCAGCGTGGTCACCCCACGCGCCAGCAGCGCCCCCGCCTCGATCAGCTTATCCATCACGGCCTTGTTCGCCGGCCCATCCTGCCCGCGTTTCTTGCCCTCAATCTGGATGATCTCCAGCCCCTCAAAGCCGGGGCACACCTTGGTGTAGCGCCCGAACTCATCGACCGTATTCGGGATGGACACATCGATGCCACGCGCTGCAAGCGCCTTGGCGTTCGCCATCCAGACTTCGTAGTCATCCTCGCCATGGCTCGGCGCCGTATGCACGAACCCCGTACCCGTATCATCGCTCACATGCGAGCCAGCGAGCATCGGCACGTCATACGTATAGCCGAATGCACTCAACGGATGCGCCAGCGTTATCGCCTGCAGTTGAGCCGCGCTGACATCGCTTATGCGCTTCCAGCTGCCGGCCTTCGCCGCTTTCATCACGCTCTCGGCGAGCTTGTCGGCAAGGATTAACCTGTCGCCCGGCTTGATCCACGGCTCGAACGCCAGTCCCTGCTCAAGCGTTTCGCACTCATAAACGCCGTACGCGATCTCCGGGTTGAACGATACGGCTCGGTTCGCCGGGATCGTCCACGGCGTCGTCGTCCAGATGACGACGCTAGCATTCATCACGCCGCCCGACTTCGCTGGAAATCTCACCCAGATCACCGACGCCTTGCGATCGGCGTACTCGATCTCCGCCTCGGCCAGCGCCGTCTGTTCCACCGGGCTCCACATCACGGGTTTGGCGCCGCGCTTCAGCTGCCCGCTCATCGCGACCTTCAGGAACTCCTTCACGGTGGCCGCTTCCGACGAATACGCCATCGTCAGGTAGGGATCGTTCCAGTTTCCCGCCCCCCCCAGCCGCTTGAACTCGGTCCGCTGGATGTCGATCCACTTCTGCGCATAGGCCCGGCACGAGGCGCGAAACTCCGCCATCGGCACGTCGCGCTTCTGCTTGCCCGCCGCCCGGAACTCTTCTTCCACCTTCCACTCGATCGGAAGGCCATGACAGTCCCAGCCCGGAATATAGTCAGCATCGAACCCGGTCATCTGCCGCGTGCGCACAACAAGGTCTTTCAGGATCTTGTTCATCGCCGTGCCTATATGGATGTGCCCGTTCGCATAGGGCGGCCCGTCGTGCAGCATGAACGCCTTCGCCCCCCGCGCCTTCGCATCCGCACGCAGCTTCTCGTAGAGGCCCTCGGCCTCCCACTTCGCCAGCCGCACCGGCTCTTGCTGAGGCAGCCCCCCGCGCATCGGGAAGTCGGTCTTCGGAAGGAACAGCGCGTCCTTGTAAGGGTTCGCCGAGTCGTCTTTTTCAGGTTTACTCATGGTGGGCGTCGCTTTGAACTGATTGCCGCTAATCTGGCTGGCGTGGACGGATACGACATACCCGGCGGTAAACGCGTTAAACCGCGTCCGCCGGGCCCATAATTCGAAGGCTCGCAACCCGTTTCATGGTGAGGCTCATAGCAGCGGCGGCCTCGCCCCGGCAAGGACGCCCCGCGCCTCCGCCACATCCTGCTTCATGGCGACCACCAGCTCTTCCAGCCCGCCAAACTCGACTTCGGGCCGCAGGAATTTCACGAACGCCGTATGCAGCCGCTTGCCGTAAAGGTTACCGGTAAAGTCGAACACCACCACTTCAAGCAGAGCATCCCGCTCGCCCGTGGTCGGCGTCCGCCCGAAATTCGCAACTCCCGGTCGCCATGACGTCGCCCCGTCCTCCCGCGCCCATACCGCATAGACCCCGTGCAGCGGATGCACGATCTCGCCCAGCTGCATGTTGGCCGTCGGAAAGCCCAGCTTCCGTCCGCGCTTCTCGCCATGCTCCACGATCGCATCGACGATCCACGGCCCGCCTAGCGCCGCAGTCGCCGCCGCCATGTCGCCCCGCTCAAGCGTCTCGCGCACCCGCGACGACGACACCTTCACCCCGTCACCCTTCACCTCAGCGACGATCTTCACCTCGAAGCCCAACTCCGCTCCGATCCGCTGCAGTGACGCCGCATCGCCCATCCGCCCCCTGCCGAAGCGGAAGTCGAATCCCACGCTCACGGACGACGCGCCGATCTCGTCCACGATCACGCGCTTGCAGAATTCCTTGTCCGTCATCGCCGCCATCACAGCGTCGAACCGCAGCAGGTGAACTTCTTCTACGCCAACCGCATCCAGCGCGATCTCGCGCCGCCGCGGCGTCATCAGCCTGAAAGGCGGCGCGTCCGGCTGGAAGAACCTGCGCGGCGGCGGCTCGAACGTCGCCACGCCCAGCTTCACGCCAAGCCGATTCGCCGCCTCGCGCGCGCTTTCGATAACCGCGCGATGTCCTGCGTGCAGTCCGTCAAAATTGCCCAGCGCGATTGCGGCGCCCTTGGCCATCTTGTGCTATTCAGCGTTGCCGGACGGCACCATCACCTTGGCCTCGCCCTTCATCACGATCTTGCCGTCCACTTCGCCTTTCACGGCGAGCGTCACGCGGCAGCCGCGCTCGACCATCTCGGTCACTTCCGCCGTCGACGTCACCGTGTCGCCGATGCGCACCGGCCGCACGAATTTCAGGTTCAACTCCATGAACACGGCGCCGGGCCCCGGCAGGTCATTCCCAAGGATCGCCGAGATATAAGACGCCGTCAGCGCGCCATGCGCGATCCGCCCCTTGAACTGGGTGGTCTTGGCGTAGTCCTCATCCATGTGCAGCGGATTGTAGTCGCCAGATACGCGCGCGAAATCGATCACGTCCTGTTCGGACACGGTATTCTGGATGGCGACCTGCATCCCCACCGCTAGGTCCGCGAACGTCTTGCCCTGTTTCATACGTCAGCCCCTAAAACCCGAATCCGGTGTCCCGCCCGTGCAACGCGGTCCCATAATGCATAGCGCCGGCAAGTGGGAACCGTTTCCCGTCAAACCGGCGCTTTCGACCAAGAATCTGGCGCAAAACCGCGCCCGAGCCGCCGCTCTAGGCTAAGCCGCGTTCGCGTTCACCAACTATTTGGCGTCTTCTCTTCTATTTGCCATTAGCAACATATTCAGGCCACAGGAATCGGCGCCCTCGGCATGAAGGATACGGGCGCCGCCACCAACGGCGCCGACCAGCGCGCCAGAACCGACCGGCCCGGAAGCGGGCGTATACTCCGACCCATCTACGAGCAGTCGCAGCTCATCTTCTGGATACTCTGGCGGCTCCGTCCAGCAATGGCGGTGGAGAAGAACCTCGTCGATCATCCGCTTGGGCTTTGCCCTCTTTGCAGGCAAGGCAACCCTCGAGGCAATGGCGGCAGATTCCGCTCACTGCACCATCATCGCCGCAACAGCCGACGCCCACGCCAAGCTCGACCTTATGATTTGTCTCCGCGCCTGCGAGTTCGCCGGCGTCCAGCCCGCCAGCCGCGGCTTCGAGCCTACCTTCACCAGCACCGGCTCACGCCGCACGCCCGAGAACTGCCAGCGCAGCTTCCCCCGTCTCGGAACACGCTTCGACGACCGCGAGCGCCTCGCCCATCTCGCGCCGCCACGCCTACCATCCCAGCTCCGGCATCGCCCACTTGGCGCTCACACCATCTGCAGCCAATATCTTTTCCGCCGACGCCAGGAACGCGTCCCCCGCCCCCATCGCATGACCATGAATGCCGCCGCCGATGAACAGCGCATCGATCCCCCGTCGGTTCGCGCCCAGCACATCCGTCGCCGGCCCGTCGCCGATCGCGAGCGTCCGTCCAAGTGAAATCACCCTGCCCGCCAGCTGCGCCACGCGCTCGGACGCCAGCCGGTAGATCGGCTCATCCGGCTTGCCCGGCGAGATCACCTTCCCGCCTTCTTCCCGGTAGATCTTCGCCAGTGACCCCGCCGACCAGATCAGCTTGTCGCCCTGCCGGAACACGACATCGGGATTGGCGCAGATCATCGGAAGCCCCCGCTGCGCCAGCCGCTTCAGCTCCTCGCGATAAGGTTCCGGCGTCCCATCGGGATACTCCCGCAGGCTGGTGCAGCAGATAACAGTCGCCACCTCGGGATCATCGCTGAACTCCAGCGGCAACCCGGCATAAACCCCGAAATCCTCATCCAGCCCGATCCGATAAACCGGCCCCGGCCCCTGCCGCTTCAACTCATTCCGGGTCGCATCCCCCGACGCGATCACATCGTCAAAACAATCCATCGGCACGCCGAACTTCGGAAACAGCCGCGTCACGCGCTCCTTGGGCACGGGCGCATTCGTGATCAGAACCACCGGCCCGCGCGTCTCCCTGAATGTTTTCAGAGCGACGCAAGCGTCAGCAAACGCCTCGCGCCCGTTGTGGACCACGCCCCACACATCGCAGAGGATCGCGTCGTAATCGGCGGCGATTTTGGAAAGCCCGGGCAGCAGCGCGACGGAGCTCACGCCCTACATCGCCGCGGCGGAAACACGCCGCACGAAATCCGGCGGCGGGGCAGTCTCGTCCTGCAGCGTGCCTTTGATCGGGCGCGGCGCGCCGAACACATGACCTTGGCCGAACGGAATCTCGAACTCGAGAACTTCGATAACGGACTTCTCGGTCTCCATCTTCTCGGCGATCAGGTCGATGCCATAACGCACGAACACTGCCGGCACATCTTCGGCAGCGATGTCTCGCGTGATCGAAGAGATCGGCCGCTCGCCGCCCGGGGTGAGCTCTTCGAGCAGACGCTCGACATTCACCTTCACAAACTTCACGCCAGCAGCCTGAAGCTGCGGCAGGTCGAAGTTGAGCCCGTCGCCCTTGTCCAGCGAGAAGCGGAAGCCAAGCTCTTTTAGCTTGCTCATATTCTTCATGGCCGTTTCGGAACGCTGATTGAACTGGCGCACGCCCAGCTCGAAGATCATCGCATGCGCCAGGTCGCGGTTCTCGCGCATAAACTCGAGGAAGGGTGGGAAGAACAGCTCGTCTTCCAGCGACGCCATCGAGATATTGCAGAACACGCCGATCCGGCGATCCCGCTCCGAAAGCCGCCGCACGATCTGAACGCAGCGGAACAAAAGCATATTGTCGATCACGCCCAGCAGGTTGGCCCGCTCGGCCGCCCCAAGGAATTCCGCCGGCATGATGACCTGGCCGTTGGCCCGGCGCAGACGGGTGAAGCCCTCATAAAAGCAGGTCCGGCGCTGCGGCAGGTTCACGATCGCCTGCAGATGCAGGTCCACCCGGTTCTCGCGCAGCGCTTCCTTCACGGCGTCCAGCACCGAGGCGCCGTCGATCGGCGTATCGGCCGGCGCGGCGCGAACGGACTGGAGACGGGTCTCGAACTTCTTCGAGAGATTCTGGATCATCCCCTCGAGGCCGCGCATCTCGTTGAGAATCGTTTCGCGACGCTGGGCGATCTCGCGCTCGAACGAGGCTTTCAGTTCGGTCGCATGCTGTTCGTTCTGCGCCACGCGCGAGGTCAGTTTGCGAATCTCTTGCTTGATCTCGAACAGGTCTTTCTCTTTGACCCCGCCGCTGGTGCGCGAAATGGCCATGTGCAGCTGGATCATCGCCAGGGCAGAGGTCGCGCCAATGATTCCCGCCGTGACCGACGGCACGATGCCGTTCACGTACAGCGCAACTGCGCCGACAACTGACGCAGTAATGTAGACAAGCGCCAGCATGATGTGGGCGATGGCAGGCATTGTAACCGGAGCAGCCCCTCAGGTTGCGGACTTTCGTGTCCACGAGATTGTTTCTGTTGGCATCCGCGACGAATGACAAGTCACGAGTGTAGCGGCGCTGAGGCGCATCGGCGATCCGCCTTCGAAAGCATCAGGCAGCGAAGCACTTCAATGTCGGCTCCGCCAACCCTGATTTCCCTATCTTTGCGGCATCGCCAAGCAACATGTGATCTATGCTCATGTGGTCTTTCGGACACATGCGTCGGGTCTCGAGCAGGTGTTCTGTCTTCTCAAGTAGACAGTGACCGAAGACTTGCCTCTAGATCGCCACAATCGAACGCGCCGGCCTCGGGGAGCTTCTGGGACGAAGCAAAGGCCGGTGACGGGGGCGACCGGGGAGCGCGGGGTTCTGACTCGGGTCAGGACCCCGCCTGTTTTTCAGCCCCTTGTTTTTTATTGATTATTTTATCCTGCTGGCCGCAATACGGGTTTCCCGGCCGAAAGGTCGATCACTGATCCCGGCCCGCCGACCATAGCTCCGCCAGTCTTTTCGGTTACCAGCACCTGCCGCCACGCCGCCAGCGACCCGGGAATCATGGCCGAGGGCTGCAGGGGGCTCAGCAGGATCGCATCGAACCGCGCCTGCCCGGCGGCTTCGAGGACATCTTTCACTGGCAGACACGAATCGGCCGGGCCCTGCAGCAGCTGCGGCGAGCCAGCGGCCAGAATACTGGCCGCGCTGCGTGTTCCGCGGGCAGCCGAAACGATTTCCGCCGGCCTTGCCCGGCAACCGGCAATCACAAGAGACTTGCCCTCAAAATCGATGCGGTAGACGCGCCCCTCGCCCAGCTCACGCCCGCCAAACGCGCGGATACTCACCACGCCTGAGTCGAAGACCACCAGGCCTTCGAGGCCCTGATCTTCCTTGTCAGTTCCAACCTCGAGCCGGACGCCGGGCTCGGCCGCCAGCAGCAGGTTGACCCCGTCGACCACGGGCACCATGCCCGCCGGCCCATAGACCTTGAGCCGGTCGCGACGCCCGGCCGCTAGGCTCGCCCGCGATACGCCCGGCAGGCCCGCCACCGAATCCAGCGTCAAATCAGACAGGATGATCGCATCGAGATCCGCCCGCATCAGTCCGCGCGCAGCCAGTCCTTCAGCGGCGCCTTCGCCCGCGCCGACCAGGATCGCGAGGCCGCCGGCTTCGACCAGAACGCATGGCCCGCCTGCGCAGACGGTCGCCCGGAATGCTTCCGCATTGGCCGGATTGGCTCGCGCGGCAGTGGTGCGCTCCCTGGCGGCCTTAAGAAAGCTGTCGATCGTCGCGCCCGGCCGGTTCAGCACCAGCAGCACACCGCCGATGATCGCGACCACAGCCAGCGTCACGAACAAAAGAATGTCGCGCCGCACCTGCACTCAGCCGATCCGTGTTTGCGCAACTTCCTGCGCGATGATCGTCTCGATTGCGCCGAGCCGCTCGACCTCGACCTTCACGGTGTCTCCTACCTTCAAGAATTTCGGCGGCGTAAACGCTACGCCAACCCCAGCTGGCGTGCCGGTAAAGATCAAGTCGCCCGGTTCGAGCGCGAAGGCTTTGGTGACGTGTTCGATCTGCTGGGCGAGATCGAAGATCATCTCACCCGTATTGCCATTCTGCCGCAGCTCGCCGTTCACCCAGCACTTCAGGCTCATCTTCGAGATATCGCCCGCCTCATCCGGCGTGGTGATCCAAGGCCCCACGGGCGCGTGCGTATCGAAGCCCTTGCCCATGATCATGGTCTGTGTCGCGCGCTGCCAGTCGCGCACCGAGAAGTCACATCCCGTCATGTAGCCCGCGACGATTTCATGCGCCCGCTCACGCGGAACATGCCGGCCGCGCTTGCCGATCAGCGCAACCAGTTCAACCTCATAATCCAGCGCCGTCGATACCGCCGGCATCAGAACCGGATCAAAGGGACCGTGAACGGACGAAGCCTGCTTGTTGAACCACATCTGCGTCGTCGGCGCGTCACGCCCGGTTTCCTTCGCATGATCGTGATAGTTGAGCCCGATGCCGAGAATTTTCCCCGGCCGATTTACCGGACAGTTCAGTTTTGCGTTCGCCAACGGAATGCGTGGCGCCGTTCTGGCCGCGCGCTCGACAATTTCGATACCGGCCTGTCCGGCAGCCAGAATATCCACAGGATTGGGCGAGAGGTAAGGCAAGACTTTCCGCAGGTCCGCCACCTCCTCCCCGATCACGAGTCCGACGCCGGTTCCGGAAGTGGCTTCAAAAACACACAGCCTCATGACTTGCCTCGATCAATTCTGCGCCGGGACATTGGACCCGGTCGACGTGTATGGATAGGTACTTCGAGTTCAGTTCGGGATGTGTAGTTCATGGCGATCGCCGCTGAGGTCCAGCGCATTCGCGACGTTTTCAGCGCGACGACCGACATCAGGGTCCCGCCTTTCCAGCGCAGCTACGCCTGGGAGGACGAAGAAACGGAAATCCTGATCAAGGACTTGCTCGACGCCTTCCGGCACAACACCGTCTACTTCCTCGGCGCAATTGTCGTCATCCGCCCCCGGAACAGGGGGCCATCCGACGTGGTAGATGGTCAGCAACGCCTGACGACCCTCACCATTATCCTCGCCGTGCTGCGCGACCTGTCGCCCTCGACGGACGAGCAGGCCCTGATCCACACCATGATCGGGCATGAGACGATGGGCATGATGTTCGGCGGCGGACACCGCTGGCGCATCACGCTGAACACGGCCGACACGCCGTTCTTCCGCGAGAATGTGCAGGAACGGAAAGCCACACGCCGACAGGAAAACATTCGCGCGCTTGCGAATGGCGGCGTCTCCGAAAGCCAGTCGCGCCTCGCAGCGGCGGTGAACCAGATGTACGATTACCTGTCGGACATGGCCGACGAGGAGCGTTCGCGCTTTGCGCAATGGCTGCTCGACGAAGTGACGATGGTTCGCGTGCGCGTGTCCGAATATTCGGTCGCCTACAAGGTCTTCCAGTCGCTCAACCATCGCGGCAAACCGCTGTCCGACCACGACATCCTGAAGTCGGCCCTGTTTGAGCGTGCGGGCTTCAGCGTGGAAGAGGCGCGCGAGCAAGCGGAGCGCTGGAACACTTACACGCTCCGTCTTGGCGATCGCGGCTTCGGCGACATGCTGAAACAGGTGCGTTCGATCTATGACCGTGAAAGCGCCGGCGACATGGTGACGGACCTGATCGCGGCCATCATTCCGCGCGGCGGTTTCCGGACGTTCCTGGGCGAACAGCTGCCGCGTTTCGTCAATGCCTACGACGCGGTGGTCAACGGCAACACGGGCGGCAACAATCTTGGGCCGGAAGCGCTGCGGCGTATCTGTTATCTTCGTTCAGTGCACCATGAGAGCTGGCGGGCGCCGGCGATCGCCTTCCTCGTCGATCATGCGCACAGTACCGAACAGGCGGATCGCTTCTTCTGGGCGCTCGATCGCCTCGCCTACACCCTGCAGTATTCAGTGAAGGATCGCGAGTATCGCCACAAGCGCTATCGTCGCGTGCTTGATGCGATGGACAAGCCGGGGGTGCTGTTCGATTCCGACTCGCCGCTTGATCTAACCGGGCGGGAAAAATCCGACCTGATCGAGCGGCTGCGCGGCCGCTTCCCGAACTTCAAGCAGCGCCGCGCGCTGTTAATGCGGATTTCGGCCAGCGCCGAAGGCGGCATCGCACTCGATCCGAAGACCGATTGCACAGTGGAACACATCCTACCCCGCACGCCGTCGAAGGGTTCCGAATGGTATGAGGAATGGTCGAAGGCCCGCGACCGCGAAGAACTCACCGAATGCATCGGCAATTTCACGTTGCTGACTCACGCCGAAAACCAGGAAGCTGACCGCAAGTCGTTCAACGACAAGCTCGCCATCTATTTCCGCAGTGGCGAACCCTCCTACGCCTACAGCAACGACCTGAAGAACCGCACGCGGTGGACGCCGGAGGACGTTCGCGTCCGCCGCGACGCCTTGATCCAGCGCCTGGCGCAGGATTGGGGCCTGTAGGTTCAGCCTTCCGTGGGGTTAGTTGGATAGCTGCGTTGACCCACCGGCTACGGCGCGTCACCTTCTCTCAAAATAGCCGGTCACATCCGGCCACCGGGGAGAAACGCATATGACTCGCATGAATGCAGGTATCTGCCGCAAGCTGCTCGTTGCAACCGCCCTCGCTACCAGTCTGTTCGCGTCAGGTTGCGCTGTGATGGAGAGCGTGACGGGAGCGACGTCTCCGCATTCGCAGATCGCGCGGGATCTCGGGATGCCGACTGCGAACCCCGAGACTGTCGGATTCTCGACTGCCGGGCTCGACGCCCTAACCGCTGAATTCCGCGCGTTGGTCGATCAGCAAAAACTCGCCGGCGTGACCACGCTGGTCGCGCGCCATGGCAAGGTCGTGCACTTCGACACTTACGGCAAACAGGACGCTTCCAAAGAAGCTCCGCTGCGTCCCGACAGCATTTTCCGCATCGCGTCGATGACCAAGCCGATCGCTGGCCTTGCGATGATGCAGCTTTGGGAACAAGGCAAGTGGAAGCTCAGCGATCCGGTGTCGAAATTCATTCCGGAGTTCGCAAATCTTCAGGTCAAGAAGCCCGGCGGGGGAACAGAGCCCCAGCGTTCGCCGATGACCATGGCGCAGCTGATGAGCCACTCGGCCGGCTTCGGCGTCAGCGCGGTTTATGAAGAGAGCAATCTCGCCGCAACCGATCTGCAAGGCATGATCGACAAGCTGAAGACGCTGCCGCTGGAAACGCAGCCCGGCACCAACTGGGACTATGGTCCGAGCGTCAACATCCAGGGCTACATCATCGAGAAACTTTCGGGGCAGTCGCTCGACGTCTATTTCGACGAGCACATCTTCAGGCCACTGGCCATGGTCGACACAGGCTTCTGGACGCCACAGGAGAAAGCCAGCCGCGTCGTCGCCATCCACACTTACGATAACGCCGGGAAGATCAAGGGACCTGACGAAAACCGGATCACTAGGACCAAGCCCGCCTTCCTCGGAGCATCCGGCGGTTTGTCGTCCACGGCAGAAGATTACTGGCGTTTTGCCCAAGCGATGCTCAATGGCGGCCAGCTCGACGGCAAGCGCGTGCTCAGGGAAGAGACCGTCAAGCTGATGCGAACGAACGTCCTGCCGTCCACAGCAAAGGTCGACCTCTACGGCCCGAGCCAGGAAGGCATCGGCTTCGGCATGGACTTCGCCATCGTGATGGATCCACAGCGCGCCGGCACGCCGCAGGGCCTCAACACCTTCTACTGGGGCGGCGCTTTCGGAACGTGGTTCTGGATCGATCCGACCAATGATCTGGTCTTCGTCGGCATGATCCAGAACCTGAACGGCTCGGCGCCCACGGGCGGCACACCACGCACGCGCGTTATCTCGCCTCGCCTGACCTACGCTGCGTTGGAGCATCCCGAGACATGAGCGAGCCTACCCTCGATCAGGACCCCGAACTCGCAAATCGCCTTGCATGGATCACGAAAGTGCGCGGCCTGCATCGCAACAAGCGCGTGATTGGCTTTGCGGGGATCATTGCAGGCGCAGGCATGCTGCTGTGGTGGAAAATGACTCCCGTGGCGCCCGACTGGGCGATGTGGGCCGGCGGCGGCATTCTCGCCTTGAGCTGGCTCGTTTTTGTCTTCGTGATCTACGACCGCTGGCGTTACGTGAAAAACAACCCGTACAAGCCGGGTTGATCCCCACAATGCGAAAACGGCCGCTTCGGAAAGCGGCCGTTTCACCAACAGCCCAAGACGTGGACTGGCCTATTAGAGTGCGCGGCGGCCGCGGAACATTCCGACAAGAGCCAGAAGCACGACGGCGCCTACGGTCGAGACCAGAAGGCTGCCCCAGAACCCAGCGAAACCGATGTTGAGCGCACTCGCGATAAACGCGCCGAGGAATGCGCCGACGACGCCGACAATAAGATTGGTGACTAGGCCGTGTTGGCGACCCATAACTTGCTCAGCGATCCAGCCGGCGAGAATGCCGATGATCACCGCGCCAATAATCGAGACTTCATTCATGACGCTACTCCGTTGCTGGTGTTGCAACGTGAGGCGGACCGATGGGTTCCGGATTTACTGCCTTAACGGCGGCGGGCCTTGACCTTGATCCAGGCCAGCACCTGCTCGCGGCGGCGAAGGGCGTAGTAGAACATACCGCCATTGGCGCCTGCGATTGCCAACACCAAGAGTTCGTAGGCGCTCATCCCATCTTCCCTGCAATTTCCCACGCCCAAGCGGAAGCTCTCATAAGCCGGAGTCATGAGGCAACCTTCCCCTGCAGCATCGGCCCGCGTCATGCCGCCGCTGCGCCCGTTTCCCTCCAGCAAAACCCACGTTAAGAACGACACCATCAGCGTCAGAAAACTCGGGGCCAGACGCGGCCACAAGGAAGGAAGCGCCACCATGGGCAACGCACCCGCAAGCCTGTTCGACCTCTCCGGCAAAAGCGCCTTGATCACCGGCTCGACCAAGGGCATCGGCAAGGCCATTGCGGAGCAGTTCGCGGCCCATGGAGCCCGCGTCGCCATTTCGTCCCGTAAGCCAGGCCCGTGTGAAGAGGTCGCCGGCGAGCTGAACAGGAAGCATGGGGATGGCGCGGCGATCGCCTGCCCGGCCAACATTTCCTCCAAGGAAGACCTGCAGCGCCTCGTGAACGAAACGAATGCCGCCTTCGGCAAGATCGACATTGTCGTCTGCAACGCCGCATCGAACCCGTATTACGGTCCGATGGCCGGCATAAATGACGACCAGTTCTCGAAAATTCTCTCGAATAACATCATCTCAAACAACTGGCTGATCCAGATGGTTGCCCCGCAGATGCAGGAGCGGAAGGATGGCGCGGTGATCATCGTGTCTTCGATCGGCGGCCTGCGCGCCTCGACCGTGATTGGCGCCTACTGCATTTCCAAGGCTGCCGATGTGCAGCTCGCCCGGAACCTCGCGGCCGAACTCGGCCCCAGCAACATCCGGGTCAACTGCATCTCGCCTGGCCTCGTGAAGACGGACTTCGCTAAGGCGCTGTGGTCTGACGACAATACCCGCGAGCAGCGAGAGGAAGAAACCCCGCTGCGTCGCCTTGGCGAACCCAACGACATCGCCGGCGCCGCCGTGTTCCTCGCCTCCAAGGCCGGTTCATGGACGACGGGTCAAAACATCGTGGTCGATGGAGGCGTCACGGCCGTATAACCTAGGTTGGCAAACATTGACGCCAGCAACCATATCCCGGTCAGCCGCTCAGGAGGTTCATCATGGCCCCGCATCGCTTTCCCGTCGTCCGCACCGAACAGGAATGGCGTGAGCGCCTGACGCCGGAGCAATACATCGTCATGCGACGTCACGGCACCGAGGAGCCCAATTCCTGCGCCCTTCTACATGAGAAGCGCGCGGGAACGTTCGCCTGCGCGGGCTGTGACGCTGCCCTGTTCGAATCCAAGCTGAAATTCGAAAGCGGCACGGGCTGGCCCAGCTTTACCGTGCCCGTCAAAGGCTCCGTAGAAGAAGAGGTCGATCGCAGCCATGGCATGATGCGCACCGAGGTTCATTGCGCCACTTGCGGCAGTCATCTCGGACACGTCTTCCCCGATGGCCCACCTCCGACCGGGTTGCGCTATTGTATCAACGGCGTGGCGCTGAACTTCACGCCGGCCTGACGCACGCGATCGCCTTTCCGAATACATAATAATCCGCCGCCTGTGCCAGCCCGCTTGGGGGTATTGGCGGCAAGACTGTTAACCGCTTGCAGACGCCGGCTTTGGCATTCGCAGTCATACTCGATTGAACAGCGAGATCGGCGCTGAAGGGCCTTGCTTGGAGGGCCTTATCCCCTTCTGCGCGAAATGCGCACTGCTTTTACCCTATCGCCACCGGGCCGGCTGGCGCCGTTCCTGCTGCAGCATGCCCATGAAGCTCATTCATCGCCTGATCGGCTCCCTGATCGCTGCCGCAGCCCTCGCTGGCGCGGCTCATGCCCAGAACGTCCGGATACTCGGCAGGTCAGACCCTGTGCCAACCGGGGATTCGCCATTCAGTGGCCCAGCAGCGGCTTTGAAGCCACTTTTGACGGCCCTACCCTCAAGGCGACGATCTTCGACTGGGGCTCCAACTGGTTAAACGTCGAGATTGACGGGAAGACATCCCCATTGGCGCTGGAAGAAGGCAGCAGGACCTATACTCTCTTTGACGGCGCGCCCGGCAGGCACACCATCCGGGTCACACGTCGCACCGCCTCCAATGTCGGCATCACCCGCTTTGAAAATGTCGAGGCCGCCGGCTTGCATCCGACCTCGGCGCCGGATCATCGCATCATGGTCATCGGAGACTCGTTCGCTTCTGGTTTTGGCGTGGAGGGCGTCAACGAGAAGTGCGCCTACAGCCATCAGACCCAGAACGCGGATCTCGCTTTTCCAGCGTTGCTCGGCCGGACGTTCGGCGCCGATATCCACGTTATAGCCACCGATGGTCGCGGCCTGATCCGTAATTGGACCGGCGAAGATCCGACGATGAGCACGCTGGCGTGGCAGACGCTGCCGGACGGCGCGACCAGCTGGACGCCACAAAGCTATAAGGCGCAGGTCATTGTGGTGAATCTCGGAACCAATGACTTCACCGCCAGCGACCCCGGCGAGTCTTTCGATGCGGCCTATGTGTTCATGCTGCGCCGCCTGCGGGCCACCTATCCTGACGCCCTGATTGTCGGTTCGATTGGCGGGTCGCTCTGGGGCAAACGCTTTGCTGCTGCGAGAACATCCATCTCTGACGCTATCGACCTCGTCCGCAAGGAAGGCGATGCAAATGTTCGCTTCGTCGAGTTCAAGCTGAGGTCTGGCCCGGGTCGCTATGGCTGCGACTATCATCCCGGCCAACGCGCGCAGATTGAAATGGCCGCTGCGCTTGAACAGGAGATCTCGAACTCGCTCGGCTGGACCACTACCAATCGCGCGGCGGACTAGCGTCCGTGGCGGAGCGATACGTTTTCCGGCCCCTCGCCGGCAGGATGCTGATTGGCTTCGTCATTAGCGTATGGCTTGGCGGCTCCGCTTTCGCCGATCCCGACGAAGTTCGCATCCTGGGGCGATCCGCGCCGATTGAGGGCGGAGGCTTCGCACTGCAATGGGCCGCCAGCGGGTTCGAAGCCCACGTTGTTGGCAAGTCGCTTACCGCGACCGTCTTCGATGAGAGTGGCGAGAACTGGCTCAATGTGGAGGTCGACGGACAGCGCTCCGCTCTCCAGCTCAAACGCGGGGCGGCCGATTATGTCCTGTTTTCCGGCAAACCCGGTTCTCACATTGTGCGGGTGACACGCCGTACGAATTCGCAGGGCGGTGTGATGCGGCTCCTCGCTATTCGGTCCGATGGCGCTATCGCGCCAACCGCAACGCCCAAACGCCACATGCTGGTGATCGGCGACTCCATCACGTCCGGCTACGGCGTCGAAGGCGCGGATCAGCATTGCAGGTACACCAAGGCGACCCAGAATGCGGATCGAGCCTATCCGGCTCTCGCAGCCCGGAGCTTCGCCGCCGACCTGGAACTGGTTGCGATGGATGGATGGGGCCTGACCCCCAACTCCCAAGGCTCTTCGTCTACAATGAAACAGATGGCCTGGCAGACACTGCCGTCAGACCCGACGCCATGGCCACATAGCAAGAGCTCGCCGCAGGTCATCGTCGTTGCGCTTGGGACCAATGATTTCGCCAATGGAGACGTCGGGATAGCTTTCGCTGCCGACTACGTTGCTTTTATCCGGAAACTGCGCGGAGCGTACAAGAAGGCTCATATCTTCGGCGTGTTCGGCGGCATGCTTGATGGTGAACGCTACCTCGCCGGGCGCGCCGCGGTATCGGCGGCCATCGGCAAGCTGCGGCAGGCTGGCGACGATCGGATTCACTTTATTGAATTCACACCTCCTGACGCACCGCGCCGCTGGGGATGCGACTGGCATCCGGGATTGGACGCCCAGCAATATATGGCTCGGACATTGCAAACCCAGATCAGCAAATACGTGGCATGGTAAATCTTCGCGTCGTTATCCGTGCCGCGCGATGCGATTTTCGGCGGAAATGATGGGCGGCCAGCTTCATTCGATCCAGATTTTGCGGGCGGCCGCGGCCATGGCCGTCGTGCTGTTCCATCTCGGTGATTCGCTGGCCCGGAACTTCGGGCTCTTTCCGTCCAACCCGTTTCCCGCGGGATCCGATGGCGTCGACGTCTTCTTCGTCATATCCGGATTCATCATGTGCTACACGACGGCGGGCGTAGACCAACGCTCTCCGGCAGATTTTGCGATGAAGCGCGCCGCGCGCATCATCCCGATCTATTACCTGATGACGCTTGTGCTGTTCGCCGTCGGGCTTGTGATGCCTTCCCTGCTGGCTTCCGGTTCAGCCACGTTCGAACAACTCGCAAAATCGCTGCTGTTTATCCCTTACGAACGCGCCAACGGAGCTGTCGCGCCGGTCCTGTTCCTCGGCTGGACGCTTAACTACGAGATGTTCTTCTATGCGATCTTCACCATCGCACTGATTGTGGCGCCTCGTTTTCGCATCCAGTTCGTTCTCGCGGCGATGGGGGCGCTGACGGCTGTCGGCTGGGCAGCCGGCAGCGGAGGCGATCTTCTGGTGCGGTTCTACACCTCCGGTCTGCTTCTAGAGTTCGTGTGGGGGTGCCTGATTTTCGTAGTTTTCAACCGCTATCCGAGCCTGATCGGGCATCTGAAACCGCTTTGGGTGATCGGCCTCGCGGCGCTGCTCGCCCAGAATTTCTTTGACGTGCCTTTGCCGCGAGAGATCGAAAAAGGCGTGCCTGCCGCCCTGATCGTTCTGTCGTTCCTCGGGCTACGCTTTCAAGATGGGCCTGCGCGGCGCGCCGGCGCGCGTCTCGGCGACGCCTCTTACTCCCTCTATCTGGGCCATCCTTACGTCATCGAGTTGGTGGGAAAGATCGCAATCGCCGTCCTGGGGGCAAGTATCGCAACTGGGATACTGACGGGTATCATTTCGCTGGCGGGATCAATCGGCCTAGCCCTTCTGTCCTTCTATCTCGTCGAACGCCCGTCTAACGCATGGCTCCGGAAACGGGGCTTTGCTCGGCCCCAAAAGACCGTCAGCAACCCTTGACGCGGTCTGGGCGCCGGCCCTATCTCACCGGCACTGCTGGCACTCGTGCATCGAGACTGCTAGCAGCCCGTTTTGAGGCCCGCCAAGGGGCTGGCCGATCAGAAAAATAGAGGCAAATCATGAGCTTTCGTCCGCTCCATGACCGCGTGCTGGTTCGCCGCGTCAAGGAAGAAGAGAAATCCAAGGGCGGGATCATCATCCCCGACACCGTCAAAGAGAAGCCGCAGGAGGGCAAAATCGTCGCTGTAGGCTCCGGCGCCCGTGGCGAAGATGGCAAAGTCACCCCGCTCGACGTGAAGGCCGGCGACCGCATCCTGTTCGGCAAATGGTCGGGCACGGAAGTCACCATCGACGGCGAGGAGCTCATCATCATGAAAGAGAGCGACATCCTCGGCATCGTCGACAAACCGGCCCCGGCGAAGAAGTAGGCCTGACGGCCCTTCGCCCTTCCCCATCATTCAGCCAAGAGATCCAATCCAATGGCAGCCAAACACGTACAATTCTCTACCGACGCCCGTGAGCGCATGATGCGCGGCGTCGACATCCTCGCCAACGCAGTGAAAGTCACGCTCGGGCCGAAAGGCCGCAACGTCATCATCGAGAAATCCTTCGGCGCACCGCGCACCACGAAGGACGGCGTCACCGTCGCCAAAGAGATCGAACTTGCCGACAAGTTCGAGAACATGGGCGCCCAGATGATCCGCGAAGTGGCCTCCAAGGCCAACGACGTCGCGGGTGACGGCACCACCACAGCCACCGTTCTCGCCGCCGCGATCGTCCGCGAAGGTCTCAAGCGGGTCGCCGCCGGCATGAACCCGATGGACCTCAAGCGCGGCGTCGAGAAAGCCGTTCTCGAAGTCGTCGAGAACCTGAAGAAGCAGTCGAAAAAAGTAACGACCAACGAAGAGATCGCCCAGGTCGGCACCATCTCCGCCAACGGCGAAGCCGAAATCGGCGCAATGATCGCCCAAGCGATGGAAAAAGTCGGCAACGAAGGCGTCATCACGGTTGAGGAAGCCAAAGCGCTCGAAACTGAACTCGACGTCGTCGAAGGCATGCAGTTCGACCGCGGCTACCTCTCGGCCTACTTCGTCACCAACGCAGACAAGATGGAAGCCGTCCTCGAAGACGCGCTGATCCTGCTTCACGAAAAGAAACTGGCCTCGCTCCAGCCCCTGCTCCCGGTTCTCGAAGCCGTTGTGCAGACGGCTCGCCCGCTGCTGATCATCTCGGAAGACGTTGAAGGCGAAGCTCTCGCGACCCTCGTCGTGAACAAGCTGCGCGGCGGCCTCAAAGTCGCTGCGGTCAAAGCCCCGGGCTTCGGCGACCGCCGCAAGGCCATGCTGGAAGACATCGCCATCCTCACGGGCGGCACGGTGATCTCCGAAGACCTCGGCATCAAACTTGAGAACGTCACCATCGACATGCTTGGCAAAGCCAAGCGCGTGCAGATCTCGAAGGAGAACACCACGATCGTCGACGGCGGCGGCAAGAAAAAAGAGATCGAAGGCCGCATCTCGCAGATCCGGAAACAGATCGAAGAGACGACTTCGGACTACGACAAAGAGAAGCTGCAAGAACGTCTCGCCAAGCTGGCCGGCGGCGTTGCCGTCATCAAGGTCGGCGGCGCCACGGAAGTGGAAGTGAAAGAACGCAAAGACCGCGTTGATGACGCCCTGAACGCCACGCGCGCTGCGGTGGAAGAAGGCATTGTCGCTGGCGGCGGCACGGCTCTCCTCCGCGCTGCTTTCGCGATCAAATCGGAAGGCGACAACGATGATCAGCAAGCTGGCATCGATATCGTCCGCCGCGCTCTCGAAGCCCCGCTTCGTCAGATCGCTGAAAACGCTGGCGTCGAAGGCTCCATCGTTGTCGGTCGCATCCGTTCGGAAAAAGGCTCGAAGAACTTCGGCTTCAACGCGCAGACTGAAGAATACGGCGATCTGGTCGAGATGGGTATCATCGACCCGGCGAAAGTGGTTCGCGTCGCCCTGCAGAACGCCGCTTCGGTGGCCGGGCTGCTGATCACGACGGAAGCCGCGATCGCTGACGCGCCGAAGAAAGACGCGGGCCACAGTCACGGCCCGGGCGGTGGCATGCCTGACATGGGCGGCATGGACTTCTAGTCTACGTCGACTCACATCGGATGAATGCGAAAGGGCGACTCGAAAGAGCCGCCCTTTTTTTCATGTCAGATGGGGCGCAAGTGGATCACGAGCCCGTGATCGCCTAGACCCGTCAAGGCTCAAATGTCGAAGCGAGCAAGGTTTCGCAGAATCTGATCCGTCGGACATCCAACTGGCAGAAAGGTCCGTTCTCGAAAGCCGGGAAAACTGGAATTCCTTCCCAGTTTCATAATACCTGCATATTCCGTCGTGTACCTATCCTGATAGGATTGCTTGATAGTCGATATGATATTATTGTTTTTCGAGAAGTTCGATTTGGCAGCCCATCCTGACCCCGGGCGCGCCATAAATGCCCGAACTTCGGAATGCCGTTGGCGGGGCGGTCTGGAAACAGGCCGCCCCGACTTCATTCTGGTCACTGGTTCTCGTTAATGGCGAATACTTTGGCGCCTGAGCGCAAAATTCAGCGCAAGGGAGCGCCCTTAATCGACCCAACGGGCTCACTGCGAGAAGCTGGGATTCAGACGAAAGGCGGCGCCAAACCGCCGCATAAAAAGAAAAAGGGCGGCGCGATGAACGCGCCGCCACTAAAAGGGTCTGATACGAGCGTTTCCTCCCCGAAACGCCAAACCGCCGAAGCAGTTCGGATATGAAGGTCTCGCGAACCTCGCAATGAGTCAAGCGTCTTCTTACAGAGACGTCATCAGCTCGTGGCATGGATTTGGCCGGATTTGACCTGCAGGTCCACTCGATAGAGCAGATTTGACCCTCAAAAGCGTTCGCAATCGCAACATTGACGCGCCTGTTCTGATACCGGATGGAATCCTGCTCTCGGGGTGATCACGCCCGCGTATTGTTTAGAGAGGTGATAAAGCGAGGCAGTCTGTCGCTCTGTCGGCCTGCCCGGTTCTCAATACCGCGCACCAGAATTCCGACAGCGGCCAACGCCTTGGGTGACCATTCCGCTTCGAGACTTGCGGCGAGTTGGGCCTGGCTACGCAGCATCACGCCGTCACTCAGGATCTTGAGCCCATTGCTCTCCAGCGTGGCGCCTGTGGTGGTGATATCCACGACCAGCTCGGCGACGCCTGCCGCCGGAGCGCCCTCGGTCGCCCCGGCGCTTTCCACGATGCGATAATGGCCGACCCCCTCTTCCGTGAAGAAACGGCGTGTGGACCGCACATACTTGGTCGCAACGCGAAGCTTGCGACCGGTCGAAGACTCCATGCGCGCCGCGACGTCATCAACATCGGCCATCGTCTCGACATCGAGCCAGCTCTTGGGCGCAGCCACAACGAGATCGGCGCGACCGAAGCCCAGGGGGGCAAGCAGGTGAACGACGCGGTCGAGATCGCCGGCCTGTTCGCGAAGAAGGTCTTCGCCGCTGACGCCGACATGGACATCGCCCGCGATGACGCTCGAGGCGATCTCACCGGCGGAGAGGAGCCTCACCTCGACATCTGGCAGGCCCGCGATGCGGGCGAAATATCCCCGCGCGCCGCCCAGCGGCTCGATGCGGAATCCCGCCGCGATGAAGAACGTCTCGGCCTGCTCCTTGAGGCGACCTTTGGAGGGGACGGCAAGTATGAGGCTTGTCATGCCTTCCATCCCTCTCCCAGCCGATCCGCCCGCAGCGCAGCACCGATGGCGCTGGCCGTTTGCGCGCCTGCGCTCAGGCGTGAAATGAGCCCGTCATAACGGCCGCCCGAGACAATCGGCCGATCCGCTTCGCCCTCGCGCGACAGTTGGAAAACAAACCCATCATAGTATTCGAAACGTCGGCCAGCTTCGGCGCTGAATACGGCATCCGCCCAGAAGGGAGGCTTCAGCTTGGCGATCAACGTCATGCGCTCTGAATAAGCCTCGAGCGCCGCAGCGATATCCAGCCCATGCTCGCGCGAAAATGACTGCAACATAGCAAGGCTCGCCGACATCGGCGCGGACAGCTCCAGGTATGAGGTCAGCGCCTGCGATACGGCTGCATCCGGAGCAATATCAGCGGCCTTGTCACGCAGCCGCGCAGCAATGTCTTCGACCGAGCGGCCCACAGGCTCCACCCCTAACCGCGCAAGTTCGGCCTTCACGCCTGCCACAGCCTCGGCGGCGGACAACGCGCCAAGGCGCGCAATATCATCTGCCGCATCGGCTTGCCCACCAACGGCCACTTCGAGAAGCTCGCGCGGTCCCTTGCGGCGCGAGAAGGCGCGGCGCAGGCGATCCCGCCATTGCGGCGAGAAGTGCAGTCCGGCGAGCGCCGCATGATAGATCGCCACGTCACCGAAGCTGACGACCGCCCCGGTTGCGCCGCCGGCCTGAGCGGCTTCCAGAGCAACGGCAAGCGCCTCGGCATCCTCAGCAGGTGATCCGCCATTGCCGAACCATTCAAAGCCGATCTGCAGATGCTCGACCGGATCGTTCGATCCACGCGGCGGCAGGCGGTAGACCGGTCCCGAGCCGAAGTAACGCGCCACGGGTAGCTCCGCTGACGCCACCATTTGCGCGATTGGCGTCGTTAGATCGGGACGCAGACAATGCTCCTTGCCGCTTGCATCGGTGAAGGTGCAGAGCCGCGAGCGGACGACCTCGCCAGAAAGCTCGAGGATGACCTCCGCGGGCATCAGGGTCTGGGGTTCGGCGCGAACGCCGCTGACCCGGGCGATACGCGCCAGCGCGGCAGCGGCCTGGGTCGAGAGGATCACGGCGCGCCTGCGATGGCTTTGATGCGGGCGACCATTTCCGAACGCGGGCATTCGAACTGGCCGGGACGCTCTGCTCGCCAGGCTTCATTGTCGGTCATGCTTTTTGCAGCGGCGGCGCCTGCCTTCAGGTCCTTGATGGTGACGATGCCCTTCTCGCGTTCATTGCCGCCCACAATCACGACGGCGGGCGAATTGCGGCGATCGGCGTATTTCATCTGCGCCTTCATGCCCGAAGCGCCGAGATACATTTCTGCGCGGACCCCGGCGCGGCGCAGGTCTGCGGCAAGGGCCGAGTAGTCAGCGAGTTGATCTCTGTCGAGCACAAGCACCAGCACCGGGCCTTCAACCGCGACGCTATCTGTGCCAGCCATCGCAGCCGCGAGACGGCTGATGCCAACGGAGAAGCCAGTCGCAGGGGCAGCCTCGCCGCGGAACCGTGCGACAAGGCCATCATAGCGACCGCCGCCGCCGACCGAGCCGAAGCGCAGCAGATTGCCGTCGGCATCGCGGAATTCACGCAGGAACTCGGCTTCGAACACGGGACCAGTGTAATACTCAAGGCCGCGCACGATGGACGGATCGAAGGCGGCGGCATCATCGCCGATGCCGAGCGCTGTAAGGATCGCATCGATCTCGGCAAGCTCGGCAACGCCCGTTGCGCCCGACCGCGTCATGCCCACCGAGTTCGCCAGCTTGCGCGCTGTCTCCGCGCGCGAAACCGATCGCGCGGTGATGAATTCGAGCAGGACATCGATCTGGCTCACCGCGAGGCCTGCGCCTTGCGTCACATCGCCGGACTCGTCCTTCCGGCCCTTGCCCAGCAGGAGCGTCACGCCCTCGACGCCAAACTTGTCGAACTTGTCGAGCGCGCGGAGAACCGTGCCCCGCTGGGCATGATCGATGACGCCCGCCGTTTCCATGATTCCGTCGAGCAGCTGGCGCGAGTTCACCCTGATTACGTATTGGCCCTTAGCAGCGCCGGCGGCCTCCATGGCCTCGGCGGCGATGGCGATCATCTCGGCGTCCGCGGCGGGGCCTGCCACGCCAACCGAGTCTGCGTCACACTGAATGAATTCACGGAAGCGGAACGGCCCTGGCTTCTCGTTGCGCCAGACCGGCCCGGCCGAATAGCGGCGGAATGGCTTGGGGATACGCTCCCAGTTCTCGGCCACATAGCGGGCCAGCGGCGCTGTATGATCGTAGCGAAGGGCGATCCATTGCTCGTCATCGTCCTGCAGCGCGAACACGCCTGCGTTGGGACGGTCGGTATCGGGCAGAAACTTGCCGAGCGCGTCAACATATTCAAACGGACCGGTGTCGAGCGCGTCAAACCCCCAGCGCTGGTAAACCGAGCTTATCGAGTCGACGAGCTTCCGTTCGGCGGCGATGACCGCCGCCGTCCGATCAGGAAATCCCCGCGGCTTGCGGGCTTCCGGCCGGCGCTGCGCCGCGCCCTGTTGCTCGTCCGTTGACATGATGGCCATCCGACATGGGCTCGGCAGATAGCGCATGGGGCTCGCAGGGGCAACCGGCTGTTCCGGTGCATTGCTTAACGGGCGGGGCCCTGACACGCTGCGTTTTCCACCCTCGGGAGCAGAGCCATGAAAACGCGCCTGCCCGCCCTCAGCCTCCTCGCCTCGCTGGTCCTTTTGGCGATGGCCCCAGCCTATGCCCAGACCTTGCCACGCTATTCGCCCGCCAAGACTAGCTGGGGCGCCCCGGACCTGCAGGGATATTGGACAAACACTTCCCTAACCGGGATGGAACGGCCGGAACATGCTTCCGGCGTAGTCGTCACCGAGCGCGAGGCGTCTCTGCTGGCTCGCAGGCACGCGCTGACGGCAACCAGTTCGCAGGAAAACAGCGTATCCGATCTGGGCGACGCCGCGTCTCGCCAGCTTCTCGCGGACCGGAACACATCACGCGCCTACAATCGCTTCTGGATGGATCCCGGCGCGAGCTATGCGCAGGTGAAAGGCGAGTTCCGAACGGCCTGGGTGACCGAGCCGGCAAACGGCCTGATCCCCTATCGCGCTGAACAGCGTTCACGCACTCACAATGTCGATGGTCCGGAAGTTCGTCCGCAGTCCGAGCGTTGCCTGATGAGCTTCTCGCGCAGTGCCGGGCCGGTGATGAGCAACGGCCTGTATAACAACACGTACCAGATCGTGCAGATCCCGGACGCCGTGATGATCCTGACGGAGATGATCCATGACGTGCGCATCATTCCGATCGGCGGGAAGCATGGGCCGAAGGAGATTCCGAAATGGGGCGGGGACTCGATAGGCTGGTATGAAGGCGACACGCTGGTGGTCGAAACCGTCAACGCCCATCCCGGCCAGCGCTCCTACATCTCGCCGGCGGGCAAGGTGACGGAACGGTTCTCGCGCTGGTCAGACGGGCAGATACTTTATCGGTTTACCGTCGAAGATCCCTCGCTCTATACGTCCAGCTGGAGCGGCGAGATGGCGCTGAATGTTTCGGCCGAGCCGCCCTACGAATACGCCTGTCACGAGGGCAACTACGCCCTTCCCTCCATTCTCGCCGGCGCACGGCAGATGGAGCGGGAGGGGCGGTCCAGGCAGGCGATCAAACCCTACGCCGGCAATCTGGACGTGTCCGAAGGGCAATAACCCGCGTTCTCGACCGGCCTTTCGCAAAGCCTTAACGGCAGCGCGGGAGTATCGGGGGATGAAACGCCCTCTTGCCTGCTTTGCGATTGCCGCCGGCGCCGTCCTGCCAGCGGCGGCTGATACGCTGCCTGAACAGGTTCGCACGGAAGCTGCGCGATTGCAGATGCAGGTCGATGCAGCTGGAACTGCGGCCAAAGCCAGGGCCGGACTGAAGCCTGCCACGCTGGCTCCGGCGCTGGTTGGAGACCTGCAACGTTTCGCTGTTGCCGCGAGCCGCCTGTCGCTCGAGATCGACCAGCGGGACGGCCCGAAGGATTTGCGATGCATCTTCCGCGGCATGGCCGAAGAGACCGATGTGCAGCTCAAAGCAGCCTCTGTCGCCACAACGGGAACGGCGCAGTCCGTGGCCTTGTCCCGCCTCTCGCATATGCTGAAAGACGCGGTTGAGATTGCCCCTGCAGTCGGCGGGGCAACGGCGCTTCAAGCGAAAACCGCCGCGAACCTGAAGTCCGCGGCGGCCGGGAAATGTGAAACCGTTCGCGACTTCTAATATTTGACGTCGCAGCCGTAAGGCACAGTTAGCGCCGGGTCCGGCGCTTTTCCAGCTTTCAGTGATGCGAGTGCGGCCGTCACATAGTTGGCGGCGTTCGGCACATCCTCGACCTTGTTCGACTTGATCGAGTCGATCGCGCCATTGTAGGCGACCTTGCCGTCCGCCGTGATGAGGTACATGTGCGGCGTGGTCTTGGCGCCAAAGGCGCGCCCCATCGAGCCATCGGGATCGAGCAGCACGTGCGTCGGCATGGCGCCGCGATCGGCGGTCAGCTTGTCCGCTCGCGCGCCATCGGCGTGGCCTTGCGATCCTGGCTTCGACGAAATCACCGATAGCCAAACGACGCCATCAGCCGTCGCCGCGCCCTGCGCCTTCTGCATGTTCTTCGAGTTGTAATGCTTCTGCACGAAGGGGCAGCCATCATTGGTCCATTCGAGAATGATGGTCTTGCCTTTGAAATCCGCCAGTGAGATTGGCTTGCCGGCGGTGTTCACTTCCGTGAAAGCCGGGGCAGCGTTGCCCGGAGGCGTTGCGTTTGCGGTCGACACCATCAGGGCGCCGGCGGTGATCGCTGCGGCTGTCGCCGCACCCAGAACCAGTTGCACTCTGTCGCGACTGAAAAAGGCCATTCTTCTTCTCCCGTCTGTCAGTGTTGAATCCCGGATTTCAGAGCGACCCCGCCGCCTGGCGCACGGCCGTTTCGATCATTCCCGGCGTCAGCAGCTGGTCAAGCTTCTTCGGCTCGCCGCCCTTGGCCGGATAGACAAGATACAGGGGCACGCCCGCAGCGCCATGTTTCGCCAGTTCTTCAGCGATCACCTTGTCCTTGTTGGTCCAGTCAGCCTCGAGGAAGGCGACATCTAGATCCGAGAAAGTTTTCGCGACGCTTGCGTCGTGTATCGCGCCCTTGTTGAACTGGCAGGTCACGCACCAACGCGCGGTGAAATCGACGAAGATCACCCTACCCTCGGCCTGCAGCTCCGCCACCTTCTCCGGCGACCAGGCATTCGCCGTGACCTGCGCTTCAGCCTTCGACCACGTCGTGGCCGTGGCCGGCACGACGAAAGCGGCGAGGATCACGACGCCAGCGACCAGTTTGCCCAACATGTTGCGGCCGATCCGTTCGGCCAGCCAGATGCCGAAAGCCAGCGCGATCGCGCCCGCCAACACGGCGATCACGCCATCCGCCCCGGTCTGACCCGAGAGCACCCAGAGCAGCCAAAGCACGGTCAGGAACATCGGGAAAGCCAGGGCCTGCCGAAAGGTCATCATCCACTTGCCCGGCTTGGGCAAGATCTTGGCAAAAGCCGGCGTGAAGCTGAGCAGCACGAAGGGGGCGGCCAAGCCGATGCCGATCACAATGAACACGGCCATGACAACGATTGGCGGCTGCGAGATCGCAACGCCGACAGCGGGCGCCATGAAGGGGCCGACGCACGGCGCGCCGACGAAGACAGCCAGCAGTCCGGTGAAGAATGCGCCTGATGTACCGCCCTTGTCGGCGAGTCGCCCGCCGACACCCATCAGTGAGCCGCCAATCTCGAACACACCGAGAAGGTTGAGACCAACTGCAAACATGATCAGAGCAAACAGCGCAGTTACGGGCGGATATTGCAACTGGAAGCCCAGACCGGCTTGATCGCCCGCCGCCCGCAGCGCAATCAGTATCGCACCGATCGCGGCGAAGCAAAGCACCACGCCGCTAAGATAGGCGATGCCGTGGGCTCGCGAGACTTTCGGATCGTGCGCCGTATGGACAAGGCCGGCAGCCTTGATCGTCAGCACCGGCAGGACGCACGGCATCAGGTTGAGCACCAGTCCGCCCACGAAGGCAAAGCCAAGCGTCAGCATCAGGTCAGCAAACCCCATCGGCGGCGTTTCCGCGACAGGCGGTGGAGGCGCAAGCCCGCTGGTGTCCGCGTTGATGAATTCAGTATCTGCAACACCGGCCGGCGCCGGTCCCGGTGTTGCAGCAATCTCCCAACCATGGGCGGCGCCATCGGCGTCGGTGAGCACGACGATGCCGTTGAGATTCTGATCTCCCGCTTTTGCGAAGTCCGAAGCGGTCAGGTCGATCGACACGCCCTCGGGGCCGGTCTTAACGATCTGCCTGGCCGGGTTGGAAAGCTCGGGCCCCTCGGGGAAGAAGCGTATGTTCTTCGCTGCGCCGATCGCGCTGGCCAGGCCCGGATCAGCAACAGCAAGACGAAAGCCCGTCGCGGTGCGTTCGACTGTCGCCTTGCCCGTCAACGCGACTGGAATGCGAGGCAGCGTGCCCACGATCAACGTGCTGCCGGCATTGTCCGTCTCCGGCGCGGCGGCGATGCGCAGCGTCGTTGCGAGATCGATGTCTTCGGGAATGCAGATGTCCGAGCAGATCAGATACTCAATCTTGCCGCCGATCGGGACATCCGTGCCGGGCTCTGCCTCCGCCGCGATCTGGATCTGGAACGGCAGAACAACCTGATGTTCGTAACCGTAGTTCATAAGCGTCGCGAGCGGGATGGCGTGCGGCGCCGGAAAGCGGAAGTCACCGAAAGTAACGCCGGGCGATGGCGTCCACGTCGCTGTTGGCGGCAGACCGCTGTCGCCCGGGTTCTTCCAATAGACGTGCCAGCCCTCGGCGAGATCAAGTTTCAAGGCGCCAAGAAAGATGTCGCCAGGCGTAGCTGCAGAGCGCTCAAACACAAGCGTGCCTTCGGCATGGTCGCTCTTGGCGCTGACCTGGGCTGTCGCGGCGCCAGCGAGGGCCGAGGCGGCAACCATGGCCGCCAGGCATCTGCTTGCCAATGAGAGGAGTGCGCGCCCGAAGACCTCGCTTCCTGTCGAGCCAATCCCGGCCGCAAGGCGGCTTGGGGACCCGTACTAGCAGCAGGAGGTAAGGCTGCGACCGGGGAGAGGTCCATACCCCTCCCCGGATCGTGAGCCCTGGCATGCAGGCTAAAGCACCCGATTAGGCGGACTGGGTCGTCGAGAGCCGGCGCATGGCGCGCTGGATCACGCGCTGCCAGTTCATCAGCGAAACCATGTGGGCGTAGATGGCCGCGAGGGCGCCTGTGTTGCGGATGTCCTGGAATTTGCTTTCCGGCAGGGCATTGAGGCCCTCTTCGGAGATCGCCCAGTAATCAGCTATTTTCAGAGGCTCACCAGCATTACCCTGCGCGTCGCGGGGGGTATAAGCCACCGCCTTCTGTTCAAACAGCGAGGCTTTGTCGAGCATTTCGACGAATTCGACGGTCGCGCGGCGCTGGCGTTCGAACTCCTTGCAGAACTCGATCGCCTCTTGCGTGAACTTCGAGGCCTGGTCGCCGTCGAAGAACCGCACATCCGGGGTCGATGAGACCATGGACGCTTCCGTATCCACGCACAGGAGGAGCTTGTCGCTCTTAGGGTCCGAGGCGAAGACGAATGGATAACGGCGGGCGAAAGCCGGGAGATAAGTGTCCGGATCCGGCTGGCCGTTGGCGTCCACATACTCGTTTTCGTTCTGGCGAACCCCCATGACGGCCACAGGCGTCTTGTCGGGGCCGACGAAAATGATCGGGAAGCAGGTGGCGGCGACGCCAAACTCGCTAACCGTGATCGGCACCGCATGAGCGGTTTTGAGGAAGGAGAACGGCGCCGCAACCTGCTTGACGCCCAGGTTCCTGTGCTTCTCCAGTGAAAGCGGCTCCGGCCGCTTGTAGAACATGACCTGGCCGGTCAGCTCGGGCTGGCCGCCTGGGACTGGAGTGCTCATTTACTAGCTCCTGACTTGATGCTTGGCGGTCCTTATCGGAAAACTCTGACAGCCTCAACCAAAGCGAATCATATGGCCGCGCTGGACTGGAAATCTCCTTTCAGAGCCCTTTTCTGCGCAGCAGCGGGGCTGACGGCGGCTATCCTTGCCGGATGTTCACCTTCGGTCGTCAGCACCGACCCGGCGCTTGCGACTTTCATGCAGCGATTCAGCCAATCCGAGATGACGCGCCTGCCGGAAGAAGCCGATGCGCTGGGCCTGTCGATCGAGGCCTTCGGGCGGCGCTACCAGTCCCTGCTTGATGACAGATCCATGGCGGTGAGTGAGCGCACACGCGCCGATCGCCTGGACCTGCTCCACGAACTGGAACTGATTGACCGCAGCACGCTCAGCCGCGACTCGCAGCGCACCTACGACACGGCGCTGATTACCCTCAGGAACACCATCGCGGTTGCAGCGCACGGACATGGCGTCAGTGGGCTCGGCTCGGCGAGCCCGTATATCATCACCTTCGCTGACGGCGCCTTCACCGATCTCGTCAGGTTCATGACACTGCACGCTCCGGTTCGATCGCGTGCGGATGCGGAAGACTGGCTGACCCGGCTCGACCACATGGACGAAGCGATGCGGGATGAGCGCCGGCGCTTCGAAGTCGATGTCGAAGAAGGGGTCATCCCCTCGCGCGCGATCCTGCAACGAACACTCGACAAGGCGCGCATGCTCTCGCCCGGCATTCCGCGCGAGCATCCGCTGGTTGCTTACTTCACCGAACAGTTGGCGCAGATTCCCGACATCCCCGAGGACGACATCGGCAAGCTGGTGAAGCGCGCGACCGATCAGGTCGGCGGTCCGGTAAAGACCGAGTATGCGGCGCTGGTTAAGATGCTTGAGAGCCTTCTTCCCAAAGCGCCCGCCGAACCGGGCGCGTGGGCGACGCAGGACGGCGAGGCATATTATCGCGATGCGCTGAAGCTCTACACGACGACTGACCTGTCGCCGAAGCAGCTGCACGATGCGGGCCTTAAGCTGGTCGAACAGATCAGCACCCAGATCGAACCGATCCTCGTGGAGATGGGCCAGGTCGAAGGCGGCATTGGCGGCCGGCTTCGCACGCTATCGCTGGATCCGACCTACCTCTTCCCCGACACGCCCGAGGGTCGTGTCGCGCTGATGGACGCGTTGCGCGAGCGGATCACCTGGGCCGAGACGGCCATGGGCCGCATGATTGTCATGGGCCCGAAGGGCAAGGTCGAAGTGCGCGAAGCCCCGCGAATTGCGCAGGACAGCGCGCCGGGCGCTTATTACAAAGCCGCTCCGCTCGATGGCTCGCGGCCAGCGACCTACAACATCAATCTGCGCTCCACGCTCGATTTCCCGATCTGGTCGCTGCCGACGCTTAGCTTCCATGAGGCCGCGCCCGGCCACCACATACAGGCGGGTCTGGCGCGTGAACGCATGAACCAGCCGCTGGTGAACTACCTGATCGCCCAGCCCGCCTTCAGCGAAGGCTGGGCGCTCTATGCCGAGGATCTCGCCGATGAACTCGGGGCCTACAAGGATGACAAGATGGCCCGGCTTGGGTATCTTCAGTCCCTGCTGTTCCGCGCCGCGCGACTGGTGGCGGACACCGGCATGAATTCACAGAAGTGGACGCGGGCGGAAACGGTTTCATACTTGCTGGCGACGACCGGGATGTCGCCGCAGATCATCGAGTCCGATGTCGATCGGTATACGATCTGGCCGGGTCAGGCTTGCGCTTATATTGCGGGCCGGGAAACCATTAGGCGATTGCGGACCGGCGCGCAGCAGCAACTGAAGGCCGGCTTCGATATTCGCGCCTTCCATCAGGCGATACTCGGGCCGGGCGCTCGCCCCCTGCCCGTGCTGGAAGCCGATATTGCCGACTGGATCGCAACGCAGCGCCCTCAACCCGGCAAGAAATAGCGCACAGTCAGACGCGGCGGAGACGCAAACCCGCCCTAATCCACGCGCTTCATGCGCTCACTGAATTGAGCAATGGGCACTCATATGACTCGCTTTCAGACAAGCTTTCTATTCGCAGCGTCCGCGGTGACGCTCGCCGCGTGCGCCTCCCCGTCCCTGGAGCCAACTGCCACCGAACAGATTGTGCAGGTAGGAACAGGACGCGCAGACCCAAAGGTCGAAGAATCCAAATCTGTCGCGGTTACGGGATCGAGCGTCACTGGCGCGGCAAAGGATGGGTTGGACGCTTGGGAACAGTATGCTGGCACGCCGCCGCCTCCGCCTGTGGGGATGCCCGCCGTTAGAATGGCGCCGCTGCAGGGGTATGCCGGCGGAACCTACGCGCAGATCGCGCCGCAGCCGACGCCCGGCGACGTCAATCGCGACAGATATCAGGACGTCGAGATCAACGGCGTGAAGCTGGTCGCGCAGGAGCCGGTTTCGACCTTCTCGATCGATGTCGACACCGCCAGCTATTCGAACGTCCGCCGCATGCTGAATGCGGGGCACCTGCCGCCGAAGGATGCGGTGCGGATCGAGGAACTGATCAATTATTTCGACTACGGGTACGAACTACCGAGGTCGAAAGGAGAGCCGTTCGAGACAACAGTGAAAGTCGTGCCTTCGCCCTGGAGCGAGGGACGACAGCTGATGCATGTTGCGGCGCAGGGCTATGACATCAATCGCGATGCAAGGCCGCCGCTGAACCTGACACTTCTTGTCGACGTTTCGGGGTCGATGTCTGCGGAGAACAAGCTGCCGTTAGCAATCCAGTCGCTGAAGCTGCTGATCAATGAGATGACGGCGAAGGATACGATCGCAATCGCGGTTTATGCAGGCGCAGCCGGGGCTGTGCTGGAGCCGACATCGGGAGCGGACAAGCAGAAGATCCTTGCCGCGCTGGACAAGCTTTCGGCGGGCGGATCGACTGCGGGCGGCGAAGGGCTGCGGCTGGCGTATAATCTGGCCAAGGAAAACTTCTCCAAGAACAGCGTAAACCGCGTGATGCTGCTGAGCGATGGCGACTTCAATGTGGGGATCAATGATACCAAAGCGCTGGAGGATTTCGTCAGCCGCGAACGCGAGAGCGGGGTTTATCTGTCGATCCTCGGTTTCGGCGGCGGGAATTACAACGATCTGCTGATGCAGAAGCTGGCCCAATCGGGCAACGGCATGGCGGCTTATATCGATACGCTGAATGAGGGGCGCAAGGTTCTGAATGACGATCTCTCCGGCTCGATGTTCTCGATCGCGGACGATGTGAAGATACAAGTCGAGTTTAATCCGGCGAAGGTCGCGGAGTATCGGCTGATCGGTTACGAGACGCGGATCCTGAACAAGGAAGATTTCAACAACGACAAGGTCGACGCCGGCGAGATCGGAGCGGGGTCATTCGGTGACGGCGATCTACGAGATCACGCCGGTTGGATCGAAGGCGACGCTGATTGATCCGAGCCGTTATCAACAGCCCAAGCCGGTCGCCGCCGGCAGTGCGAATGAATTCGCCTTTCTCAAGCTACGCTACAAGATGCCTGGTGAGGACAAGTCGAAGCTTGTCGATCGGCCGATCACGATTGCGGATCAGGTGAATGATATTTCAAAGGCGCCGGAGTCGACGCGGTTTGCGACGGCGGTGGCGGCTTACGGGTCGATGCTTCGCGGGGACCCGTATATCGATAAGGCGTTCACCTGGGATCGGGTGATCGATCTCGCGAATGGGGCGAAAGGCGAGGATGCTTTCGGGTATCGCGCGGAGTTCGTCTCTCTGGTGCGGCTCGCGAAGACGGCCGCTTCTCAGGAGACGCTGAAATCGACGGGCCGCGGCGCAGTCGGACAGTAGTGCCCCTCCCTTTTCTCTGACCTGAAACAGACCGGGCCCGCGGATCATGTCCGCGGGCCCGCTTCTCGTCTCGTTCGGCGCGACCCATTCCTTGCCTGGGTGAAGGGCGCATAATCCTTCAGCGCTGGATGACGAGGTTCTGTTCTAGGCGGCGAGCAGTTCCGGCTCGCGCTGGAGTTCGCTGCCCGTCGCGAAGACCGGATCGAGACCATCGGCGAGATCAGCGGCTTCGAGGCGGCGAGCTTTGATGTCGGCGTTGCGGCGGATGAAGATTGCGGTCGCGCCATAGCGGCGGGCTTCGCGCCAGCGCCAGAAGGTGGCCACATCGCCTTCAACGCCACCCTGGTCGGCTACACGGATGATGCGCCAGGACTTGCCTTCCGGCGCCGCGAAGAGGACCACGCCGGCGACCTTCGCCCAGTCCTGATCAGCGCCGAAACGCTCGAACTTGTAGGAGTTGCCGTTAGCCCCGCAGAAGTTGACCAGCCCGTTCATGTTCTTGCTCCGTTCTTGTTCCTTGTTGTGTTCTCTTTTTGTGCTTTTCGCAAGCGAGCGTCGGAAGTTTTTAGTAAACGCGGCGGTAAGGATTGTGGCGGGCGCTGTCCTGCAGGTTTTCCGGGCAGAGCTTTGGATTCACGGGCGAAGGTTTTTCGCCATCCTCTGAGCCGGGATACGGTTGTCCCGCACTTCTCCGGCGTTAGCGAGCACGCCCTCGTGGTTCGACGGGTGCCGGCTCGCGGTTGCTCACCATGAGAGGTATTAAGCGCGCGGCGCTTCAGTCCTTGTCCGCGAAGGGATTCTTGCCTTGTCTCAGCACCAGGCGGATGGGAACGCCGGGGAGGTCGAAGGCTTCGCGGAGTTCGTTGAGGAGGTAGCGTTTGTAGGTTTCGGGCATTTCCTCGGCGCGGCTTGCCATGAGGACGAAGGTGGGCGGGCGGGTTTTCATCTGCGCCATGTAGCGCGGCTTGATGCGCTTGCCGTTCGGAGCTGGCGGGGGATGCTTCTGCGTGACGTAGGAGAGCCAGTCATTGAGGTCGCGCGTCTTCACGCGGGCAGACCAGTCTTTGTGGACCTTCACGCAGGCGTCCATCAGCTTGTCGAGATTCTTGCGCGTGATGCCCGAGACCGGAACAAGGGGCGTACCGGCGGCGTGCGGCAGGTGGGCGAGCGCCTGGTGATCCATCTCCTTGCGGGCCTCGGAGGTGTTGTCGACCGTGTCCCACTTGGTGATCGCGAAGACGAGACCCCTGCCCTCACGGATGACGAGGTTGGCGATCTGGATGTCCTGTTTCTCGAAGGCGTCGCGCGGATCCATGACCAGCACGACGACGTCGGCGAAGCGTATCGAGTGCGTCGTCTCCATGGTGGAGGCGCGTTCGAGTTTTTCCTGGACCTTGGCGCGCTTGCGCAGGCCGGCAGTATCGACGAGGCGGATTTCGCGGCCGCCCCATGACCACGCGACCGTCACGCTGTCGCGCGTGATTCCGGCTTCGGGGCCGGTGATGAAGCGGTCGTCTTCGAGGATGCCGTTGAGCAGCGTGGACTTGCCGGCATTGGGGCGACCGACGAAAGCGATGCGGATAGGCTTGGTCGGATCTTCCGGCGGCGGGTCGGCGTCCGGATCGAAGGGCTCTTCTGCCTCAAGCTCGGGCTCGAGCGACACATAAGCGCCGGAGGCTTCGAGCTTGGCCTGCGCGGCGGCGAGACCAGCAAACAGGTCTGACATGCCCTCGCCGTGCTCGGCTGAAAGCGGCGCGGGATCGCCCAGGCCAAGACGCCAGGCTTCCATCAGGCCGGCGTCGCCCTGCTTGCCCTCACACTTGTTGGCGGCGAGGACGACGGGCTTGCCCGATTTGCGCAGGAGCTGGGCGAAGCGTTCGTCGACCGGCGTGACGCCGGCGCGGGCGTCGTACAGGAAAATCGAAACGTCAGCCTCGCGGATCGCGATTTCGGTCTGGCGACGCATGCGGGTTTCGAGACTGTCGTCGTTGACGTCCTCGAAGCCTGCCGTGTCGATCAGGATCATGTCGAGGTCGCCGAGGCGGCCAGTCGTTTCCTTGCGGTCGCGCGTGACGCCAGGCTGGTCATCGACGATTGCGATCTTCCGTCCGGCGAGCCGGTTGAACAGGGTCGACTTGCCTACGTTCGGGCGACCGACGATGGCCACCTTCAGCGTCATGGGAAACTCCAATTCGGCCCCTGAAACAGGGGGCCTTCAGACCCTTATAGCAGAGGGCCTACTTGATCGCGACCAGTTGCGCCTGGTCTGTGAGAACGAAAATCTTGCCGCTGGCGGCGATCGGCTCGATGTAGACGGCCTGCCCGAGCTTGATATCCGAGATGGTCTCGCCGTTCTTCGACGACAGGGCGATGACATCGCCCTCGGACGAGGCGACCACGACGCGGTCGGAGGCGAGCAGCGGGCCCGTCCAGACGATGCGGTTCTCCTTGTTGCCATCGCGGAATTCGGGGAGTTCGCGGATCCAGGCGACCTTACCATCGATCTTGTTGATCGCGGCGACCACGCTGTTGACGCCGACGACATAGAGGAAGTCGCCGCCAATGACCGGGCCCTGGCGCGAGCCGAACGCCTTGCTCCAGATGCGTGTGCCTGAACGCGCGTCGATGGCGACGAGGACGCCGGAGTGGCTGGAGGCGTAGACCACGCCGTCCTGGATCGTCGGCTTGCCGGCGATATCGTTGATGGCGGAAAGCGGCGTGTACCGGCCGGTGGACGTGAGCGTATCGGTCCACAGTCGGCGGCCGTTGGCCGGGATGTAGGCGATCAATTCGCCCGAGGAATAGCCGACGGTCAGGATGTCCTGGTTGACGGCGGGGCTGGGCGAAGAGAGGACGCGGGCGGTTTCGGACAGGGCCTGGTCGTTCCAGAGGATTTCGCCCGTGTCGGTGTCGATGGCGTAGAACTCGTTGTTGGTCGACAGGACGTAGGCGCGGTTGCCGAGGATGGCGGGTGAGGACGACAGCGGGGTTTCGACACGGCGAAGCCAGACTTCCTTGCCGTCACTAAGATTGAGGGCGGTGATGTAGGCGAAGCCTGAGGCGACGATCAGCTTCTCACCGACGATCGCGAGGCCGCCGCCGACGGCGTATTCATCCCATTTGGGGTTGGAGGCCTTAAGCTTGTTCTCCCAGATGCGTTTGCCCGAGTTGGCCTCGAATGCGGTCACTCTCTGGTCGGCGTCGATGGTGTAGATGCGGCCGCCCTTGGCGACGGGAGCGGCGACAATGCGCTTGAGTTCGCCAGAGCCTTCACCGGCGCTGACGCGCCAGTCGATCTTAAAGTCTGCGCCGGCGGCGAGATTGCCGGGCATCTTGGCGGCGTTGAGGCCGGACTGCAGCCAGTCGCCCGAGGGTTGGGCGGGCGGAAGCGTGATGTCGGTGGCGGCAAGCGTCGGATCCGGCGTGAGGCTTTCCGAGAACGGGTTCACGGTGACGCGGGCGGCCTTCTCTTCTTCCGACAGCACGACGGGGCCATTGCCGCAGGCGGCGAGCGCGAGCGCCATCGGCAGGGCGAAGATGAGTGTACGCATCACTGATGTCATTGGGTCGCCTGCGCGGGAGCGGGAGCGGGAATGGCGGGGGCCGGCGTGGCCGCGGGAGCGGCCGGGGCGTCGAGGTCGATCTTGCGGGCCGGGAGCGTGGCGAGCGCCTGCTGCACGCGGGCCTGCACGCCGCGGGGGGCGTCGAGGTCGAGTGCGAGGGCTTCGAATTCGGAACGCGCGCGATCGATATTGCCTTCGGCGAGGGCCTTGGAGGCGATGAGTTCCTTGGCCAGCGCCGTGGCCTGGCCGGTGCGGTCAAGCAGCGGCTTCAGCACGGTCTCGAGTTCGGCCAGCGTGGCGTTGTCGGCCTTGGCGTAGGCGAGCTTCAGGGTGGCGAGGTCGCCCATGACGCCCTTGTCGGCGGCGGCGGCGGAGGCGAGGTGCGCCTCGACGGCGGCCATGTCGTCGGTGAGATCTTTCTCGACGCCGGCGAGCATGTGGCCGGACAGGGCCTTGAAGCCGGTCTTGTCGCCTTCGAGCTGGGCGAAGCTGTTGCGGGCGGCGGTGAGATCGTTGTTCTCGCGCGCGGCGAAGCCGGCGTCATAGATCACGGCGGACTTGTTGATCTCTTCGTCGCGCATGCCGCGCCAGATCTCGAAACCGGCGACACCGAGGATCGCCACGGCGACGACGCCGTAGACCACCCACTGCCAGCGCTTCCACCAGGTCGCGAAGGTTTCCTCGCGCAGGCTCTGGTCGACTTCCTGAAAGATATCGGTCACGCGGGGGATGCTCCGGAAAGGCGGCAACTTAGCCGGGGCGGATCGCCCCGGCAATTCGACAAAGCCGTTGGGATTATGGCTGTTTTTTGAGTGTGTAGGTCTCTTTTTCACCCGGAAACGTCCGGGCCCTCACGTCCGAGGCATATCCATCTACAGCCTTGGCTATCTCGGAGCGAAGATCGGCATATCGCCGCACGAATGGGGGGGTCCAGTCGAACATGCCGAGAGGGTCGTCCGTGACGAGGATCTGGCCGTCGCAGGTGGCGGAGGCGCCGATGCCGACCGTGGGGCAGGAAACCTGCATGGTGATCTGGGCTGCGAGGTCTTCGGCGACGCCTTCGATGACCATGGCGAAGCAGCCGGCTTCGTCAGCGGCGGCGGCTTCGGCGATGACCTTGTTCCGTTCCTTCTCGGTGCGGCCGCGGGCCTTGAAACCGCCATCGACATTGGTCGCCTGCGGGCGGAGACCGACATGGGCCATGACGGGGATGCCGCGCTCGACGAGATAGCGGACGGTGTCGGCGGCGTATTCGCCGGCCTCGATCTTCACGGCCTGACAGCCTATTTCCTTCATGATGCGGGCAGCGTTCATGAAGGCCTGCTCGACGCTGGCCTCGTACGAGCCGAAGGGCATGTCGACGACGACGAAGGCCTGCTTCGAGGTACGCATCACGGCCTGGCCGTGCAGGATCATCATCTCGAGCGTGACGCCGACCGTGGTGGGCAGGCCATGGACGACCATGCCGACGCTGTCGCCGACGAGGAGAAGATCGCACTTGTCGTCGAGCAGCGACGCCATGGGAGCGGTATAGGCAGTGAGGCACACCAGCGGCGCGGCGCCCTTGGCGGCGGCGATATCCTTAACGGTCTTGCGGGCGGACTGGACCTGGGCGGACATCCGGGAGCGTCCCCTTTCAAACAGGGCCGCTCAATAGGCCCCAAAGGCCCCAGAGGCAATCCGCAAGCCGTTTACCCTGCCCGGACAAGCCTGACGACCGTCAGCTCTCCAGCACGTCCACTCCGATCAGCATGTAGTGCAGCTCGTAGATGAACAGGAGATAGAGTGCGAGGCCAACGGCGATGGAGAGAAGGTCTCCCAACACGTTGGGCTTGAGGTTGGCGAAGCCGACGTCGCCGCGGCGCTTCAGAGCGATACGGTCCACAACGCCGTAGATCAGGAACGAGCCGAACAGGATGACTGAGGCAAGGTCCCAGTTGGCGATGAGGTGAGCCAGGGCCCAGATCTTCACGGCCGTCAGCATCGGGTGCTTCACGCCCTTCTTGATAAAGCCCGCAGGCGGCATGTAGGCAGCAACGATCAGGATCATCGCGGGCAGCATCAGCGCCATGGTGACGTGGCGCGTCCAGTTCGGAGGCACGGCCAGCGGGATCCACGGCTTGAGCATGGCGTAGCCCCAAACCATGGCGACGAAGCCGATGCCGGTCAGGAGCGAATAGAGTCCCTTATACGGTCCGGGGCCGATGTGGGCGGCGAGGCCGTTTTCGTCGCGCGAACGAAACGCCGTGTAGAAATGCGTGCCGAAGAAAACGAGGAGGCCCGCGAAGAACGCGAGCATGTACCAGAGTTCCATCGCCGACTCCCGAACGCTCCATCCCCAGCCCAATCAGAGCAAAGGAGCGCGCGGTAGGCAACCTTAAGCGGGCGGTACTAACGCTCTTGCGAAAGGATCGCGAAAAGCATGAAGCTTACCCCCGCGACAACAGCTGCAGCGATCAGAAGCAAGGGGTCAAGCGCGCCCTGCTCTGCCTGACGCAGTTCGGTGGACAGGCCATCGACCCAGCCGGTCAGTTTCGGGAGGTGAGGCGCCATGTCGATGATGCTGGCAAGCGCGACGCCGAACCCGGCCATGCCCGCCCCGTAAACAATCCTGCGGCGCCAACTGATCTCATCGCGCGCCTTCTCGACGATACGCTTCGAGAAGCCATCATCTGCGATGGCGGCTTCTTCTGCGGCGAAGAAGCGTTCCAGCGCATCAGCCCCGGGTTCGTCTGGCAGTTCCGGAGGTGGTTCTGACATGGCCGATCCTTCGAACATAACTTTCTCACGCCCGCTCGTAAGCGGCCAGCGCCTTCTGTAGTTTCGCCCGTCCCCGCAAGACCCATGACTTCACCGACCCCAGCGGGGCTTGCATGGCCAGCGCCGCATCGGCATGGCTGAGGCCTGCCCCTATGCAGAGCGCTATGGCCGCGCGCTCGGATTCATCCAGCGCCGATATGGCGCGCATCAGGTCGAGGCGTTCGCCGGATTCACCGGAAGCGCCGGGGTGGTCTTCGAGTTCAGTCTCGCTGCGGGCCGCTTTGCGGCCAGCTAGGAATTCACGATAGGCGATCATGCAGACCCAGCCCCGGAAGGAGCCGCCGCGCCAGGTCGAGCGCCGACGCCAGGCGTTGAGCAGGGCGGCCTGTGCGATGTCGTCGCCGTCGGATACCGAGCGGGACAGGCGCCGACCGAGCGCGCGGATGCTGGCCTGATGGCGGGCGACGAGCAGGCCGAAAGCCTTCTGGTCGCCCGCCATCGCGGCGCGTGTCAGTTCCTGTTCGTCGGGGAGGAGACCGGACACTGTTATCAGCGGCGCTTGGACTCGTTGGCGAAGAAGTGAAGGCCGAGAAAAGCAAGGCCGATGAACAGCGGGAATGTCGCTACACCGTACAGGGCGCGCATCACCTCGCCGCGCCCATCACCCCAGCTCGCGCCTGTGCCCATGATGGTGGCGAAGGAAGCAAAACCGGCGGCGATGGCGACGAAGACAATGCCGCGCCGCAGGTCGGCAATCGGGCTGGAGATACGGGCCATGGCGTCCAGAGCTTCCGGCGTGAGCGGCTGACCCTTTTCGATGGCGAGGCGTAGGGTCGCCATGGCATCCGCGCGCTTGCGGTAGGCGAAATGCTGGACCAGCCAGACGATCAGGACGATCGCCACAAAGGTCGAGATCGGGGCAAGAATTTCGACGTCCATGGCCGTGGGGCCTCCATTTCCAGAAGGCCCGCCAGGGCCCGTTTGGAATGTTAGAGGACAGAAAGACCCTAAACGGATGCGGCCCCCGGAAAGAAATTCCCGGAGGCCGAATTTTATTCAATCAACGCTGCGTCAGGCCTAAGCCCGGCGGCGTTCGCGCCCACGCTCAAGGCTGGCGATATAGCGGCGGTGTTCCTCAAAAGGATCCACGACGCGCTCTTCGCGCGGACCGCCGGGCTTGCTGGAGACGGTACGCGTCTCTTTCTTGGCCTTGGCGGCTTCCTTGATCTCTTTCTTGCGGGCTTTCCGTTCGGCGCGTTTCATCGCGTCGACAGACAGCTCGGCGTCGAGACGGGCTTGTTCAGCGGCCGCGAGAGCTTCGAGCCGCGCCTGTTCGGCGGCGGCGGCGGCTTCCTCGCGGGCGCGCTGACGCTCCAGCTTTTCAGCTTCGCGCTGGGCACGGATCTCTTCCATGCGAGCGCGGCGCTCAGCCTCGTGGTCGATCAGGACTTCGGCCTGGACCATCGGCTTGGGTTTGAATTTTTCGAGAAGGGCTTTCTTGGCGGCCGCGGCGAGCGCCTGCCGTTCAGCAAAAGTCGAGTTTTTGGGTTGCATCTAGGCTTTCGGAATCAACGGTGAGTCGTTGGTTGGGAGATGTGCGGGGTACATAGGTCGGCGCGATGGTTTCGTCCATCCCCTGCGGCATTACGCCAAGTTTATTACAGCGCCGTGATGACGGTTGCCCTGCTTAACGCCTAAGGGCCGGACAAGGCGTCGCACGGCGTACAATTTTCTTACCCAACGGCGCTGCGGGCGAGATCAGAGGGCCAGGGCGCGGACACGCTTCAGGTCCTGAACGAAGGCTTTATACTCGCGGTCGCGGTCTTCTTCGGAAGGCAGACGCAGCAAATAGGAGGGGTGGACGGTGATATAACCCGGTTGGTGGTTGAAACCGTCGAATCTGTGCTGGCCGCGGATGGGGCTGATTGTGACTGCCTTCCCCCCCAGCGCATGGGCGGCGGACGCGCCGAGGGCGACGACCAGCTTTGGCTGGACAAAACCCAGCTCTTTCTGGAGCCACCAGCGGTAACGCTCGATCTCGCCGGCAGTGGGGGACTGGGGGATGCGGCGCTTGCCGCGCTGGACGAATTTGACGTGTTTGACGGCGTTGGTGACGTAGGCCTTCTGGCGGTCGATGCCGGCTTCCTCTAGCGCCCTGTCGAAAAGCTGGCCGGCGGGGCCGACGAAAGGGCGGACCTGGAGGTCTTCCAGGTCACCGGGTTGTTCCCCGACGAAGGCGATGGCGGGGTGTAAAGGCCCCTCGCCAAGCACGGCCTTGTTGGAGCCTTCGAGGAAGGGGTCTGACGCGGAGATGATGCGGTTGAGTTCGGCCAGCGAGGCCGGGCCCTGCTCTGTCAGGGCGGCGATGGCTTTGGCCGGCATTTTTCTGATCGGCATCATGGTCTCCCGTTCGATCATCTCATCAACGCGTGAGGCGGCGGCGTTGACGAGGCCAGGGATGGCCTGTGTTTCGGGCAGGTTGCGCCAGTATTTCTTCGGCATGTGCTGACGCATCTGATTGAGATTGGTGCGCGCGGGGTTGAACGTGCTTTGGTAATAGGTCCGCCAGCCGATCTCGAAAGCGTCGGTTTCGGGCGCATCTGAACGCTGGGCCGGAGGACCGATGGCGAGTTCGATCCGGTCCCACCAGAGCGAGCCTTTGGGGGTGAGGATCGTCCAGTCAAGCGAGGTGAAGCGGTCGACAAAGAACTGGGCCGTCTCTTCGACAATGAAATGTTCGGGCTCGAACCAGGCGACGAAGCGTTCGCCGACGACAAGGTCGTTCACTTCACGGAAGCGTAGGAAGACGTGCATCTTGTGCAGGTCACGGCGGACGGATTTGGCCATCATGTTGAGGCGGTGAACGAGCGGGTCGCTGGCGACTTCGTAGAGGCGCAGCTCGGGATCGTGTGGCCTTCGCATGCGCCAGACGAGTTCGTAGAGCAGCGCGTACTTCTGCGGTTCGGTGTGGCAGACGACGAGTTTGATCAGGTCACCCACGTCGCGCGGCAGAATGATCGGCCTACCGGCGGATCCATAGGCGGCGGGCAACTGGCCGCCGCCGAAGAGATCGGGGGCGGCGCTGACGCTCCAGGTGATCTGCTCGTGCGGAATATTGGACCATGTGAGGATGCGCAGCGCCTGGCGGAAGCCCTGCAGGTCTGCCCCTCCATTAAGTTCGATATACTGGTGGGCGGTTGGATCCATCAGAACAGGCTCAGCTGTTTTGGTTGGGGGGCGAGCTGCTGACGCAGGTCGGCTCGGTCGGTTTCCGCGGTGGGGCGCCAATCGGCGGTGATGATGAAGGGGCGGACGCGTTTGAGACCCGCGCAGACGCAGCCGACGTCTTCCAGACGCAGCGATGTGTGGCGGCGAGCGATAATGATGCGGTCGATGGCGCGGACGCCGAGCCCGGGGATGCGCAGAAGCGCTTCGCGATCGGCCGTGTTGACGTCGACGGGGAAGCGATCGCGGTTCTTGAGCGCCCAGGCGAGCTTGGGATCTATGTCGAGGTCGAGCATGCCGCCCTCTCCGCCCGAGGCGATCTCTTCGACGCCGAAACCGTAATAGCGGAAGAGCCAGTCGGCCTGGTAAAGCCGGTTCGCGCGTTGCAGCGGCGGGGATTTGATCGGGAGCGCCTTGCTGGAGTCCGGGATTGGGCTGAAGGCGGAGTAGTGAACGGGACTGAGGCCGTAGCTGGCGTAGAGGCCGGCGCTGGCGGCCAGCATGCCGGCGTCGTTGGTGGCGTCGGCGCCGACGATGACTTGAGTGCTCTGGCCGGCTGGTGCGAATTTAAGGGCGTGGCGGGAGATTTCCTCTGTTGACTCCGCGATGCGCTCGCCCATCTGGCTCATCGCGTTCGTAATGGAGACGCTGTCCTTTTCAGGCGCGTAGGCTTTCAGACTGTCCTGCGTTGGCAGTTCGAGGTTGATCGATAGGCGGTCGGCCCACAGACCGGCCTGTTCGATAAGCCAGGGACTCGCTTCCGGGATCGTCTTGAGATGGATGTAGCCGGCGAAGCCTTCATCGCGGCGCAGCTTCTTCGCGACGAGGATCAGCTGTTCCATCGTGCAATCCGGCGTCTGGATGATGCCGGAGGACAGGAACAGGCCTTCGATGTAGTTGCGCTTGTAGAATGCGATGGTGAGCTTGACGACATCGTCGACCGTGAAACGCGCGTGTTCAACGTTCGATGAGCGGCGATTGATGCAGTAGGCGCAGTCATAGAGGCAGAAATTCGTCAGCAGTATCTTGAGCAGCGACACGCAGCGGCCATCGGGGGTGTAGGCGCGACAGATGCCGTTGCCATCAGTCGAGCCAAGCCCCTTGGGCCCGGCCTGGCGATTCTTGCGCCGCTGACGCGCAGGAGGCATCATACTTTGCGGCGTCCGCAAGTACGCGGAGCGTCCTGTGTAGGCTCTCATCCACGGCGATTTCCCGGCGCTGTTGTTCCCTATATGTTCTCGCGCCGAAAAATCAATTGCGCCCTATCCTCTGATAGGCGGCAGCTACGCGAAAAACCCTTCATAGGCTGCGGGTTTGAACCCCAAAGAGACACAAACGCCGCAATCGAGAACCGGACGCTTCACAAGCGTTGGATGCGCCAACAGGAGCGCGACGGCCTTCTTCTTGTCGATGCCCGCTTTGTCTTTCTCTGGAAGTTCGCGCCAGGTTGTGCTCGCCTTGTTGAGCACGTTTTCCCAGCCCAGCTGTTTCACCCAGCTTTCGACGAGCGATTTCGTGAGACCGTCTTCGCGGACATCGTGGAAGCCATGAATGACCCCGTTCGCCTCGAGCCATTTGCGCGCGGCGCGCGAGGTGTCGCATGTGGCAAGACCGTAGAGCGTAATGGCGGATTTCGGCATGGTGCTATTCCTCGGGTTTGGTGCTGGCTTCAAGGAAAGCTTCGACTTCGTCGAGGTCGGCGGAGAACTCATAGCCTGTGTTGCCGAAGACGATCTCGCGCGTGTCTTCGTCACGCAGCATATAGCCGCCATGCTCCAGCACTTTGCCGAACGGCTTCTGCGACTTCATGAGGTGGAGGCCATAGCGAATGGCGAACCGCTTTACGCGGCGCTCCTGTGAAGCGATTTCGTGACGGCCCTTGCCCATTCAATGTTCCCGGCTGCGCGACAACCCATAAGACAATTGCACAACAGCGGCGATAGGCGCAGATTCGGCGTCGATGTGAAGGAGACGCTCATGGAACCCGTTTTCCTCATTGCGGCCTCAGCTATTGCGCTTACCGGATGTGCTTCGCCCACATCATCGACGATCCCAACGGCAGTGTCCCCAGGCGCCCAGACCGCCTGCATCGAGCCAAGCCGGATCCACGAGCACAAGGTACTCAATGACAAGGAGATCCAGCTAACCATGCGGGCGGCGAGGTGTGGGTGAACCGGATGAATCGCGCCTGCCCCGGCTTGACCGCGCAACGGGGTTTCGGGTGGACCATGACGGGGCAGCAGGTCTGCTCGAACACGCAGACGATCATCGTGCATGACCGCAGCGTGCCCTGCCGGCGCGGCGTATTCAGCCGCACATAGGGCGGAGTGCCGTCACTCCCACTCGAAGATCACCGATCTATCTCCACTTATCGCCGAAGCACCGTGAGCTAGCGTCATCACGAACTACACCGTCAAGCGCACCGTCAAAATTTTTTGCTGGTGATTCCGCCGTTCACGACTCGAGCGTGCGATGATGTCGGGTGTCGAGATTCCTACCACAACACACGCAGCAACCAAAGGTGCCTCAATGAAAGATACGGGACTTGAAACCGCCTATGCCTATGCCGCGCAGATGCAAGCTCGACATGCTCCGACACGACGGTTTGTCAGAAAGAGCGAGCTTCGTCAGATCGTGCCACTCGCTGACAGCACAATCTACGAGCTTGAGAAGAGCAACGACTTCCCGCGCCGCATACTGCTCACGCCGCGTGTTCCTGTCTGGGATCTTGCTGAAGTGGAGGCTTGGGTCGATCAACGTCGGAAAGACACGGAAATGGGTCGAATCAAACCCGCAGTCGCGCCATGGAGGCCTAAGCGCAAATCGAAATCCGTGGCGAAAAGGCGGTGAGGCATTTCACTAGAAAAAGTCCAGTTGCCGGCTGTCAGACTGGCGCACGCGCCGTTGGCGCTTCAACTTTGGCAGCTGGCTTACGAGGCGCTCGTTCCTCGTTGCACGTTTCCGCTCGGCTTCGAACTTGCCGCGGCCCTCAAACTTCAACAGCGCGTCTTCGAGCTGTTGGACATCATCCTTCCGCCAGAAGACCATGTTCCGAATAATGACCGGCGTAGGAAAGTCAGGGATGCCGCTCTGACGCGCACGCCACAATGTGACGAGGCTCACGCAGAGATCCTCGGCAACCGCCTTCTGGGGAACAAGGTCTCTTGGAAACTTCATTGGACGTAACAGCCTCAACTGAATGTCGCGCGTACGAGCACGTGCGCTGAGGTGCAGCGGCTCAACCCATCGCACCAGCAGCCATCGCTGGAATTCATCCACAGGCCCGCTGGCGCTTCCACTCTTTTCATCTTGAAGATGCAAATGGCGCGCTTCCGCCGCTCATGTCCGACGCTTCACCCCATGGGCGGCAGATTCGGTCCCAAGCTCCGCGCCAATCCCCATGACAGAGTCTGGCCCCGCAGCATGCCTTCGACCTCACGGCCAGCGAACCGCTCCAACGCCGGGCGCCACGGTACAACATAGGCCTGGCGCTCCTGCAGAATGACGGCCACGCGACCTTGGGCCAGGTCGACGCGACGCGCATAAACGCCGCGAAGACGGGTTGGGGTTTGCATCAGCACCGGTCGCCCGAGTTCTGCAGACAATCGCTTGGCAAAATCGGCCCGTTCATTGGTCGCCAGCGTCCGCAATACGGCTGGGGACAGATGCTTCTCGGCCTCACCCATCCATCCTTGCTCAATCATAAAGAGACGGCGCTGCTGCAGCGCGATCGCATACCGGCGCGCGAAGGCGCCGTCTCCCTTCGGCCCCGCCGCCTCGCCAGCGAGGGTGTGATCAAGATGCGTGGGGCCAAGAGCGTTGACCTGTTCGGCCAGCGTCCAATAGCTGACCACGCGCGCGGTGACCGGCGATTTCTGGATAAGCTGGGTCTCGAACCGGGTCGCGCGTTCGAGATGATCCGGCGCGATCTCGAACACGCCATCCGCTCGCCGTTCGACAAAGCCACCGCGCCGCATCGCCTCTAAGCGCCGCACATTCGCCGCCATGAGCCCGCCGTCGACCTGGGGCTCGACGCTCGCATGGTGGCTGGCCGAATAGACCCCGCCCGTTCTCGCCGCCACGCGCGCCACAGCCTCGTCCGATGGCCTAGGACGCGCGACCGCTGGCTCGAACGCGACAATGGCACCCGGCGGAGCGTCCGACAGGATGGCGAGATCGTCCGCCCGATCGAACCGTGCGTACCGCAGCTCGCCGACGCCCGTCTCCACCACCGCGAGAAAGTTCTCGCCGAACTGGTCATCCAAGCTGGCATGGACAAGTTCGCCCAAGGCGGGAGCGCTCGCGTCGGCGGCCAGCAGCGCTTTTGCGTCACCCCGCCGCAGATGCGCCACGGCGCGCTCGACATCGGCGCGCTCCTTCATCGCACCCAGCTGTTGAATGAAACCGTCGGCAAGCCGCCACCCGTTGGAGGCGTGCGTGGCCAGGTCCCAGCGTTCGAGCTGCTCCAGCCGGGCGACGAGATCGGGAGGGCTAACGTGACCGCCAGGTCGGCGAAGTTGTACCGCCAACTCGCGATCGAGCGCCGTGACGCCGACCTCGCGGATCTCGCGTTCGCGTTCGCGCGCCAGATCGACCCCCAGGCGCGGTCCCAGCACCCGGGTGACGACCTCCTGCGCATGCTCCCGGATGCCCGACGAAATCATCCTGGAGGGGATGAACAGATCCTGTCCGTCGCCGCGCTTACCGCGGATGAGAACATGCGAGTGGGGATTGTCCGTGTCGTGGTGGTCGACGGCGACCCATTCCAGCCGGGTGCCCAGCCGTGCCTCAAGGTTGGCCATCACCTCGCGGATGAACGGTCTAAGGTCGCCAAGCGCCGGGCCGTCCTCCGCGCTTATTATGAGGCGGAAGTGCCGCGCGTCACCGGCCCAGCCGGATGTCACCATCTGAGCGTCGAGGCCACTCTCCCGCTGGTTGTAGAATGAAATACCCGGCGCGCCTTCGCACCCCTCCCGCGCGAGATAGTCGACCGACTTCTGCAGATCATCCCCCTGACCCTTTTCGACAGCCGGTTCAGTGAGGGACCTTTGCGCCTTATCCTCCCGCGCGAGATAGGAAACATGCATGCGAAGCGGCGCGGCGCGCCCGGCTCCATGAGCCACATAGCGGGCCTTCACCACGACGCGACGCTGAGCGGCGAATGTCCGCTTGCCTTGACCTTTCGATCCTTTTGCGAAGTGAGCGCGCAGGCCTTTTTGAGCGACAGGTCCGGTTGCTGGCCGAGAAGATCGCGACCGCGAGGATCTGCCAGCGATGCTGATCGTCGCGCGGAGTTGAGCCATGCCTGATCCACGACCTCGGCCGCTCTTGCCCATTCTCGGTTCGAATTCAGCTTTGTCTGGGTCCAGCTGCATACTGCGAATCCTGTCACAAGCATATGCGACGTCGATCGTTTGCACCTCATCGACGAAGCGCGGCGCATGCGCCGCAACGCGGAGGTGAAAGCGCCGCGCTTCTTTCCTATGTGCAGACAGGCGCTTTTCCAAAAAGCGCCGCGCCAGCTTTATCTTGCAAACAGACTCCCCTCCGCCTCAACCGGCGTCGCACCATTTCACCAGACTCTCAACCCGGCCCGGGAGCTGGTGCGCCAGACGATCCGCCACCCGCCATCCCGGCCCGCGAGCGGCTGGACCTCGCGCCCGGTCGCCTCGTGCGCGGCGCCCTCCGACCGCCATTCCATGTCCATCGATACCCGACAATGACAGCGTCGCCGCGCTCGGTGACAACATGATCGTGCGATGCGAATCACACGATCTTGGCTCGCGCCATGAAGGCACGAGTTCTCGACCGCTGCCGAAAGACCGGCCACGCCAGTCGTGTCATCGGGTGAGACAACGATGATGTCAGCGCGAGAAGGGCTGACATCATCGTCCAACCGACGCTCGATCCAGCATCGGCCCAGGGCTTCAAAAAAAGGAAAAGAGCGCACCAGATATTCGCGCGCAATGCTCGCCTCGTTCGCGAAATCAACGATCTGGACCGCAGCTTCACATTCATCTCTGTGCCCTCACCCCCGACGTGATCGTCGCGCCCTTGGATTCGCGGCATTGACGATGGTGAGACGCTTGAGTGGCGATCATCTCACTGGTCGAAACCCAAACGCGCGCTGATCCACACACCTCTGCTGCGGGCAGACGTTAATCCAACGCGAGACGCGCAATGCCGCCGGGGTTAGAGAATGGAAGGAGCACGCCTGCAGAAGTTTCTGAGCGACACCAGCGCGCAGGCCTCAAAGCGGGAGCGGCGAGCGCCGCCCCCAGACCTCGGTCAGCCCTCAGCCTCAGCTTCACTGGCCGGGCTGTCCTTCATCATCAGCATCGCTTCCAGTTCGGCTTTGATGCAGCCAGCCTCATCAATATCGGCGGACCCGCGCAGTTCGGCGCGCAGCTCCTCGATGTGACGGTCGAGGGTGAAGGTCTTCGTGAACATCGTCGTCTCCTTTGCTTGGACGACATCGGCCGGGCGGGCGGGACGGAGCGGGTCAAGGGATCGCGCGCTTGCGCGACCGCATCGCGGCGGTGGGGGTCACGATTTTTTTGGCTCCCGGGCCAAAAAAATGGTGGGGCCCCGCCGTCCCTTGAGGCGGTCCGTCCCGCCCGGCATGCTGGGACGAAATGAGCAGCCAATTCCCGTGGCGGGAGAGATAGGAAGAGCGCCGCCCCCCCGGTCCGATCCGCCGCCATTTCCCCACCCTCAAGTCGAGACTTTCACGAGCGTCGCCGTCCCGGCCGGGCACGCTCAAAATAAATTAGCCTCCGTCCTCAAAACGATGACGAAACGCGACCGTCGATTTGTTAGGCGACATCCTACTCTGAGGAGATCGTCTTGCGAAAAAAGCAAAGCACCCGCGCACGTAAGCCTGTGGCCGCCGCCTCGATCGCATTGTCATCGATCACGGCAGGCGCGGCTTGTGATCCAGTGCCGGAAAGAGCTGCGTCATGGATCACCAGGAAAGCCCGGCTCGAGTCGATGATAAGGCAATGGCAGAGCTTGGAATCAATCCTTCATGCCAAGACGCGGCGAGATAAGACATTCGCCAAAGCTTGCGATAGCGACATGCCAGAGGCATGCGCCATGCGCATCCTCAACCAAAGGATTGAATCTGCCTATCCGGAGTTGGAAGAGGAAGCTGGAGCCATCTACGCTTTGCCAACGATGTCGGCGGAAGGGGCCCTCGCCAAGATCGAGCTTGGGCTGGCTGTCCAAGGACCTTTCGACTGGCGCGACCATGCGCTTGAGCTGGTAGAGGAAGGGCTGAAGGACTTACGGGACATGATCGGGCTGGAGCGAGGCGACGACATTTCGGCCCATGACGAAGTTGGCGGCTTTTGACGCCAACGACGCGGCCTGGAAGATGGCGCGATTGTCGGCCTTCAGCACTTCCAGCCAGGCGCCGAGATAGTCGGCGTGGCGTACGGTCGGGGCGACGCCTAGTTCGGCGCACAAGAATGCCGAGCCCAGCTCGGCGACAAGTTCCTCGCGCGCATAGGCCTCACCGCCCCGCCTGCCGGAGAAATCGCGGTTGAGGCGCAAGGGATGGCCACTCCAATGAGTCAGCTCGTGTAGTTTCGTGCGAAACCAGTTTATCGGCTCAAAATAGGCTTCTTGCGGCGGAACCTGGATGAAGTCGTGCGACGGCGAATAGAACGCCATGTCGCCCCCGATGCGGATGTCGGCGCCAGTTGCGGCAATGACAGCTTCGACATGCGGCAGCACCTCTGTCCGGCCCGGCAGCGGCGTAGCATCGCGATCGGCCGGAATGCCGTCGCACTGTTGGACATGGAAGACGGTGAAGCGCTTGAGGAAGCCGACGCGCCGCGGCTCCTCGCCGGAGGCAGCCGCCTTATCCCGCTCCAGCTTGGGAAGGAAGGTGTCCGCATAGACGACCATCGTCCCTTTCTCGCCCTTGCGCACGGCGCCGCCGAGCGCGAGCGCCTGCTTGAAGGTTAGCCAGCGCTGAGACGGCCTCCCTTGTTCAATGGCAGCCGACCACAACAGCAAGATGTTGATCCCAGAATAGATCCGGCCGGTCGCAGCATTCTGCGGCAGGCCAAGCGGCGTTCCGCCAGAGGACGCCCAAGGCTGGACCCAAGGAAAGCAACCCTGTTCAAGCTGGTCGATAATGCGGTTGGTGACGTTGTCGTGGAGAGATTGCACGTTCGCGTTGGCGGCCATGGTGACCTCCTTGTGAAATTGAATTGCTGAAAAAGGCGGGTGGCCGGCGGCGTGAGCCGCCGGCCCGGCCGTCAGGCGGCTCGGCTGCGGGACGCCTTGCGGGCTTTCGCAGGCGCTTCGGCCTCGGGAGCTGCGGGCTCCGCTTCGGTCTTCGGCTTGCCGCGGGCGAGGATTTCGACCTCACCGAAACCCGTCACGACGAACTCGACGGTGTAACGGGTGTTGCCACGCTCATCCTCCCAGGAGCCCGGACGGATCTGGCCGACGAGGCGAAGACGGGTTCCTTTCTGGACTGCGGCTTCGATCAGCGCGACCTTGGCAGGCGCGAACACCGCGACGCGATGCCAGTAGGTCTTCTCGTTCCAGTCACCGGATTCGAGTTTCCAGCGCTCGGAAGTAGCGAGGGAGATGATGGCGAGTTTCTTCCCGTCCTTGATCGGCTTGATCTCAAGCTTGCCGACATTGCCGATGAGTTCGAACTGGGCGCGGTCCATGGCGATCTCCTTCTGATCCCGGCGGGATCAGCCCCGCCGGGGTCGCGTTTGCGACGCCCCTCAGGAGCGACCGGAAAGCAAGCGCAGCGGTGACCGCGCAAGGGGTTGGTGCGGCCTGCAGCGCCCCCTCCTTTCTTGGGGGCGCGAAGCCTCGGCCCCTTGAGCGGTCATGCGACGGACGCTTGATGGGCGGATAAAGCAGACGTGGCCTTGGCGGGGCTGATACGGAGCGGCAATCAATTGTCGGGACCAACCTCTCGAAGGTCAGCATGTGCGTTTGCTTGGATGCGCATTACGGTTGGCTCGATGAACGATTCGCCTTCTCACGAAACAGACCGGTTGCGGCGTCGGCTTGCGTCGGCTTTTGGAGGCGGGGGACTGATCGGTACGCTTGGCGGTCTCATCGGACTGGGCGGAGCGGAGTTTCGCCTGCCACTTCTGATCGGCGCTTTCCGCTTTCCTGCCCTAGAAGCCGTAGTCCTCAACAAGACCATGAGCCTTGTCGTCGTCGCGACGGCCCTGCCGTTCCGCGCGAACTCCGTGCCATGGTCAGACGTTGCTGCGCATTGGCCCGTGATCGTCAACTTGCTGGCCGGAAGCCTATTGGGCGCGTGGGTCGGAGCCGGTTGGGCGACACGACTACGATCGGAGATGCTCTACCGGGTAATCGCGGTCCTGCTAGTAGGCATCGCGGGCGTTCTCCTCCTGGGCCACGATCCACACGCCGCCGGTCATTCCCTCGTCACGGGGCTGCTCCAAATGATTGTTGGCGTAGCCGCTGGGTTTGCGATCGGTGTGGTTGCGTCCCTCATGGGCGTCGCTGGCGGCGAACTGCTGATCCCGACCATCATCCTGTTGTTCGGCGCCGACGTGAAGTTGGCGGGGAGCCTGTCGCTTGCAGTGAGTCTTCCCACTATGATCGTGGGCTTTGCACGCTACAGTCGCGATCAGAGTTTTGCCGTGCTCGGGCGCAATCGCACTTTCCTGATCGTGATGGCGGCAGGCTCTATCGTCGGTAGCTTTATTGGCGCGCAGTTGGTCGGTGTTGTCCCTTCGGCGATCTTGCTTCCTGTTCTTGCACTGATCCTGGTCATCAGCGCCGTAAAGGTCTGGGGTCATCGATAGCGCGCAACGCACGGCTGCTTGTGGTCAGGCGGCCGGACCGATCAGGCGCCTTTGCGTGGCGATCACCAGCATGCCCGCAAGACCGGCGAAGCCCGCGCCGACGAGGAATGTCGCCACGGGGCCGATCCCATCCCACACCAGACCTGCGGTGACGCTGGCAATGAGAAGTGAAAGGCCAGTCGCAAGGTTGAATACGCCGAATCCCGAACCACGCAGATGTGCGGGTGCGTGATCGGCGACCAGCTTCGCCAGAAGCCCTTGCGACAAGGCCATGTGGACGCCCCAGAGACCGATGCCGAGAAAGGCGCCAACCAGCCCCGGCATGAGGGCGAACGCGAGATCTGCCGCAATCAGGGCGACTAGCGCGCACAGGAGAAGTCCGGCGGCGGGCATCCGGTCAGAAAGGACGCCAGCAGGATAAGCGCCGAGGGCGTAGATGAGGTTCATCAGCACGAGAACCAGAGGAGCCAGGGCTAAAGAAAGCCCTTCCGCATTGGCCTTGGAGGACCAGGAACGCCTCACTGAATCGCGCCAGGGTAAACACTACGCCGATCGCGACAACGATCCAAAAGGCACCGCTGAACTGGGCGAGGTCGCGCAGGCGCACTGGCGGCGGCACGTTGCTGCGAGGCACGCCTCCCTCGCCCCTCGGCTTCTCGCCGTGCTCTTCAACACCGAACACGACGCAGGCGACAGCTAGTGCAGCGGGTATAACTGCAACCCAAAACACAGCGCGCATGTCGTTGGCGAACAGCGCCATCAGCGCGATAGCGAGAAGGGGTCCGGTGAACGCCCCGGCGGTATCCATCGCCTGGCGCAGCCCGAAAGCACGCCCTCTTATTTCGAGCGGCGTGACATCGGCGACGAGAGCATCGCGCGGGGCACCCCTCATGCCTTTGCCGATCCTGTCGGCAAATCGCGCGACAAGGACAATGACCGGACCACCTGCAATGGCGAAGAGCGGCTTGGTCAAGGCGCCCAACCCATAACCGAAGAGGATAAGCGGCTTGCGTCGCCCCAACCGATCCGACAGATAGCCCGAGAACACCTTGGTGATGGCAGCAGTTGACTCGGCCACGCCGTCAATAACGCCAACCATCGCGACGCTGACGCCAAGCGCTCCAGTCAAAAATAGTGGCAGCAGGCTATGGATTGTCTCTGACGACACATCCATCAGAAAGCTGACCAGTCCCAATGCCCAGACTGTTCGGGGGATGGCGGCGCGGCGCGCGTGGATATCGTCAGGCATGGAGGAGTTCATGGGCGCAACTCTTCATGACAGGAGCGTGCGGATAAGGGCGAGTCCGCCGAAGACCCCCACCAACGACAGCAACACGGAGCCCAGGACGTAGAGCACCATGAGGCCCGTTTCGCCGCGCTCCCACAGGAGCGCGGCGTCGAGCGAGAATGCCGAGAAGGTCGTGAACCCGCCGAGCAATCCGGTTGTGAGGAGGAGCCGGAGAGTCTGACCACTTGCCTCGCCGCGAAAGGTGAACCAGCCGGCCAGCACGCCCATCGCGAAACAACCGACGATATTGACGAAGAATGTCGCGACCGGAAACGTCATCGGAAGGACCAACGGCGCAAGGCGATTGACAGTGTGGCGGAGCACGCCGCCCGCACCGGCGCCGAGGAAAACGACCAGCCCCAGGAAAAGCTCGCGCATCATGTGAAGCGCTCCTGATGCGTGACTGTTGGCGCGTAGCTTGGATTGAATGTCCGCGGTTCATGTGTGCAGCTCGGCATCGCCATCCCTTCATCAATCGCAGGGCAAGAGATGCGACGCACTCCTACCCGACGCACTTTCGTGCGCTTGGTAGGAGTCATCAGCCTGAGTGGCGGTTGTCGGGGGACTCCATCCCCATCGGCCGTCACCGTAAGCCGGTCGCGGCGCTTCGCCAAGCGCCCGCATGAGGGTGCCGATTGGGTAGTGCGCGCGTCTTGTCAGCCGCAACAGGCGGCGACAGGGTTTCGCAGGCGACCGCCAGGGGTCGCCTGCCGAAGGGCGCCGCTCCTGAACTGGCGCCTCCAACAGTCGGCACGAGGCAGTGGCCGTGGCGCGCAAGGGTCGGATTGGAAGTTCTGGCATCGCGACAGCCGCTGAATGTCTATGCGTAGCTAGTGATGCGGCGACATCCCGCGGGCGATCATGAGGTGATGCTGTTGGTGATGCATGCCGCGCGTCATCATCCCTATGAACCCAAGCGCTCGCAGCTTCTGCATTGATGCCACATCCGGGGGCGTCACAGTGAGATTGGCGCCGGTGGTGGTTTGCGCCGCGACGTATTTCCAACCATCGACGCCAGTCATGGTCGCCGCATGAGCGATGATCATGCGTCGGACCGACTCGCGTACTGCGCCTTCGCCAGACACCACAAACGTAATGCTCGATTTGTTGTCGACGACCTTCACCGACGCCTGCAGTGTGACGTTGTTCATGTCAATCAAGTGCTGGCGCAGCGCCTCGATATTGACCTTCGACCAGTCTGTCGCTGGATCAGCCTCGAGCAGTGCCACGATTTCCTGGATAGCAGCGAACGCCGCTTCTCCGGTCTGCTGGGGCATGGCGCCTGGAGCCATCGCTGCCATCATCTTGTCGTGATCCATGTGCGGGTGATCCACCTGCTGTGCAACTGCGGAGGGGAAGCACAGCAGCACAAGCGCAGAGGCGAGAAGCAGCGGTTTCATGGATCTTCTTTCTGTACAGGCAACGGGAACATCGACTTCTTGCCATCATTCAATTGGAAGGAGCATGATATCTATCATGATCAACTGGCTTCGCTCACTTCCGCACCAGCAAAGCACGTACGAGCAAGGTCGGCACCTGTTCCGTCGCGACGACCCTGTTCAGAACATGTTCCTGATTGAGTCCGGCGCCGTTCAACTGATCCGCGCCCATCGCGGCGGCGGCGCCTTGGTGCTCCAGCGTGCGTCTGCGGGATCAATCCTCGCTGAAGCATCGCTCTTCACGACGTCCTATCATTGCGATGCGATCACAACCGAACTGGTTAGAGCTACGCTCATCGCCCGGCGCGCCCTACGCAAGCTCTTCCTGTCCAACCCGGAGTTCGCGCAAGCTTGGGCCATCCACCTCTCTGGAGAGGTTCGAAACGCTCGCCGCCGAGCCGAGATTCTTTCGCTCCGTACAGTCGCCGAACGTCTCGATGCCTGGATCGCCGAACATGGCAGGCTTCCTGACAAAGGAGGCTGGAGGGGCGTGGCGCTTGAAATCGGCGCCAGTCCCGAAGCGCTCTATCGGGAGATTGCGCGACGGCGGAAATAGACCTTCCCTCTTACCTGCCAATCGCGATCGGTGGGTAAGGCTGTGAACCGGCGCCGGAAGAGGACCCTTCAGCCTCCAGTGAAATCAACACGGTGGCATGCCGATCGGCGTCCAGATCGCACGCTTGTTCACACAAAGCGACGCTCATCCGAAACTAAGGCTCCGAGGAGTCGAGAGATGCCGATTGATACCCGTCGCTCAAGGCGCCCAGAAAGTTTATGATGTCGTGGATTTCATCCTCCGTGAGCGCGGGCTTGCCGCCGCCGTTTCGGAAGGGCGCTTCGACATTGATTTGAAGCCAGAAGCGCGACGGTAGATCGTCGAACTTGTTCACGGCTCCATCGCTCCTACCGGGATAAAACCGCTCAGGACTAAGGTCCCGCTCCACGTAAAAATGCAGGACATCCGTGAGGTCGCGGAAGACGCCATTGTGGAAGAATGTCTTTCGCAGCGCCACGTTGCGAAGAGAGGGGGTCCTGAAGAGGCCGCAATAATCCGCTCGGTTGGTGAAGGCTGCTCGATAGGGTCCGCACAAGCCAAGATCGAAGTACCCCGGATCCTGATTGGCGGGAATGTTGGCGTTGCGGGGCACGCCAAGAGCAACAAAACCATAGTCGGTGAACTGGGGGAACTGTCCGCGCTTGATGGAGCTGGGATGGCATTGTGCGCAGTTGCCTTTGGCCGGATCGTTGAAAAGCTCCAGCCCTCGAGGCGCGTGCGCGCTCAACTCGATCTTTCCACGCAACCAGGCATCATACTTGCTGGTGTAGGGATAGAAGTCCGGAGCGCTTTGCTGAAACACTTCCAGCGCGAGGAGGGCGCCGTTCCAGCTCAAGGCCGCGTTGTCCAGAACATGCTCTCCAAACGTGGCGCGAAAGAGCGCCGCGTTCGGGGAGCGGCGCAACCGGCCTACCAGCGCACCGCCGTCAGCGTTCGCCATCTCGACGGGCGATAGCAAGGGGATGGCCGCCTGCTCGTGAGCCGATGCCGCTCGACCGTCCCACCCCCTTCCTCCTGCGGGTCCCTGGTCAATGCTGTCGTCACCGTCTGTCTCGCTGAAGTGCTCGCTGAAAGGTGGAACTGCCTGCTGGTAGGTCAACGATGGAATTGCGCGAACCCCAGGGAGCGACATGTCCGGGCCACCGAACACGACTGGCTTATTAGTGGCCGGGCCATACGCGTGGGCAGGATCATGGCAGGACGAACAGGCGAGCTCTCCTGATGCTGACAAGGACCTGTCGGCAAATAGCGATCGACCCAGCGCTGAGAGTTCGCCCGCGCTCGGACGCCTCTCAAAATTGCGGGCGTAAAATGAATTCGGGCCGGAGTGCGAGGTCTCGATTGGCGCGCACCCGTCTGGCGTTTGAATCGCGACGATGGCTAGCGTGGCGTTCACTAGGGCGGCGAAGGAAAATTTCGATACTCGACCTCGACAACCCCGAGACGCGCGAAGGCGGCCCGCCACGCGGCGCCCCAAGCTCCATTGTCTGGTTTGATTGAAAGTGGTCCGGTAAGTCTCCGATAGGCTTGCGGCCCCATCGCACACATGCTGGAACGATCCCCACGCGGCTAATTGATGGAGCATCAATGAATAGATTCCTGCAATCTGTCGCGCCAGGCTTGTTCGGCCTTTCGGCTGCAATCCTTGCCCTGTCCGGCTGCACCAGCCAGACCGCCGCGCCGCTGGCCTCCTCCCGAGCCGATGTAACCGCGGCCCTGCAGGCGAACGTGAAAACCATCGTGGTGATCTATGCGGAGAACCGCTCCTTCGACAACCTCTTCGGCGCATTCCCCGGAGCGAACGGTTTGGGGGCCGTGCTCGGCGCAGACGGCAAGCCGACTCGCGCCTATGTCCCTCAAAAGGATCGAGACGGAAAGACCGTCCTTGCGACCTTGCCGCAGACTTGGGGCGGCGTGACGGCTCGTGGCGCCGCCCCGGTCGTAAATCAAGCGCAAAGCGCCGGTCTGCCCAACCGGCCCTTTCCGATCGAAACGGCGTTCCAGCAGGCAGCGAACGCGACGCTCACGGCCTCGACCGTCACGCGCGACCTTTATCATCGGTTCTTCGAGAACCAGATGGAGATCAATGGCGGCAGGAACGACATGTTCGCGGCATGGGCGGACGCCGGCGGCCTCACAATGGGCCACTTCGACTACAGCGGATCGGCTATCTATGGTCTGGCGAAACAGTATGTGCTTGCCGACAATTTTTTCAGGGCGCCTTCGGTGGCTCATTTCTCAACCATCAATATCTCATCTGCGCTTGCGCTCCGGAGTATCCAGACGCGAACATCGCGCCTGCGAAACCTTCCGTCGCGGTCCTCAAGACCGACAAGAAAAGCAAGTATACGCCGCAACTCGCCACTGCAGCCTCCAGCCCAGTTTCGGCGCTGGATGGTCCCCCCTCTTACGTGATGAGCGGCAACATCGCGCCGAAAAACTATTTCGGCGACGGCAAGTTCTATGCGGTGAACACGATGCAGCCGACCTACCAGCCAAGCGGCAACCCGCCGACGGATGCCGATCGTTCGCTTTACGCCGACCCGGGAAAGGCGACCACCTTGCCGCCTCTCTCCAACACGACTATCGGCGATCTTCTGACTGCAAAGGGCGTGAGCTGGAAATGGTATGCGGGCGCCTGGGATGCGGCGGTTAGCGATGGCGTCCAAGCTCCAGGTCTCAAGCGCAAGGTGATCTACGCGGGCGACGCCAACGGCGTGTCGTCGGCGGCGAATGTTGACTTTCAGGCGCACCATCAGCCGTTCAATTATTACGCAGCGTTCGATCCCGTAACGCATGCGGCAGATCGCGCTGCGCACCTGAAGGACTATTCGGACCTACTTGCGGACATCGCTGGGGGCAGCCTGCCCGCGGTCGCCTTCTACAAGCCGGAGGGCGTCTACAACCAGCATGAAGGATACGCCAACCTCGCCGACGGCGACGCGAGGATTGCGGACCTCATTGCCCGGCTGCAAGGCAGCCCCCAATGGAGCTCGATGTTGATCGTGCTTACTTACGATGAGTTCGGCGGCGTTTGGGATCATGCTCCGCCGCCAAAGGGCGATCTCCTCGGGCCCGGCACACGGATACCGGCAATCATCATTTCTCCTCTCGCGAAGCGTGGAGTGGTGGACCACACGCAATACGACACGGCCTCCATTCTGCGCCTCATAAGCCGGCGGTTTCGGGCTCGACCTGCTGCCCGGCATCGCTGCTCGCGATGGCGCGCTCAAAGCGGCTCACGCGCCGCCAATGGGCGACCTGACGAACGCCCTGAATCTGCGCTGATCGGCGCTCGCAGCCGATAAGCAACTCCTACGACGTCGCCAGCCGAAGCCGCAATTCCGGAAGCCGTCCGAGCCAGGCAACGCGACTCGGCAAGGGCTGCAAGGGCGGTCGAAGCGGTCCAGGCATCGAAATCTCCGCAGCGTCAAGGACTTCCCGCCGCCATTTTGTTGAGTCCTGCGTGAACCGAACGCCGCGCTTGGCCGAACACGCCGCCGTGCGTTTGCCTGCTAGCGGTCGTCCGTCCGCCGTAGTGCGGAGGGCCAAGACATCGCGACCATCGCGAGAATGTGAACAACCTTGCCCAACAGCTCTCCTCCGAGGCGATCTTCGGACGCCCTTTCCGATTGAGACGACGCCAGAGCTTTTGTTTACCGTCGGTTGGCGATATCGTGATGCGATAGCGTGGCTCGTCGGGGACTTCACAATGACGTATCTGGTGGCGCCGGGCTCTCGCTCGACGCTTAGGACGAGCGGCTTGCGATTGGCTGGCGGCATGCTTCTGTCGATCACGACCGGAAATGGTCCCGAGTCCCGGCTCCCACAATTCGCGTTCCAGCGGTCCGGTTCGGCAAGCCGGCTCGGCAAGCGGGCGAACGAGCTTCTTGTTCAACTCCGGCCAAGTTAGCAACCTCAATGGTCAGCACCGCCCTCAGACGGCCATTTACTATCCTGGTCGCAATTCTCGGCGTCCTTCTGACGTCGGTATTTGCGCTGCGGGAAATGGACAAGGACGTCTTTCCCTCACTTGGCGTGCCGACGATCTACGTGGCCCAGCCCTACGGCGGCATGGACCCGGCGCAGATGGAGGGCTTCCTCACCTACTACTACGAGTACCACTTCCTCTACATCACCGGCATCGAGCACATTGAGTCCAAGTCGATCCAGGGAGCTGCGGTTATCAAGCTGCAGTTCTATCCGACGACGGACATGTCGCAGGCGATGGGGGAGGTGGTTGCCTATGTGAACCGGGCGCGAGCGTTCATGCCGCCGGGCACGGTGCCGCCCTTCATAACGCGGTTTGACGCGGGCAGCGTGCCAGTGGGCAATCTTGTCTTCACCAGCGAGACCAAGACGGTTGCGCAGATTCAAGACCTCGCGCTCAACACGGTCCGACCGCTGTTTGCGACATTGCCCGGCGTGTCGGCGCCGCCTCCGTTCGGGGGTAGCGCGCGAACGATTGTGATCACCGCCAGTCCCGAGCGCATGCAGGCCAACAGCGTTTCCGCAGACGACATCGTTAGTGCCGTTGCGCAGTCGAACCTGATCAGCCCGTCCGGCAATATCAACCTCGACGGCCAGTATCCTATCGTTCCGGTCAACTCGGTCGTGCGCGACATTGGCGACCTGCAGCATGTGCCGATCCGAGGCTCCGGCGGCGCCGTGCTTCACCTTTCCGACCTTGCCGAGATCAAGGACGCATCCGACCTAAAGACCAGCGTGGCGCTCGCCAATGGACGGCCCACTGTCTACATCCCCGTCACCAAGCGTGCCGACGCCTCGACCCTGACGGTGGTCGAGAGCGTCAAGGCCAACCTTCCGAAATTCCAGGCTGCGCTGCCGGATGACGTGAAGGTGAGTTACCAGTTCGACCAGTCCTACTTCGTGACGCAGTCGATCAGCAGCTTGGCGCTGGAAGGCGCTCTGGGCGCGCTCCTGTCCGGCCTCATGGTTCTGTTCTTCCTGCGTGACTGGCGCTCGGCGCTCATCGTCGTGATCAACATCCCTGTCGCCCTGATGTCGGCTGCGGTTGCCCTGTGGCTGACTGGCGCCACGATCAACCTGATGACCTTGGGCGGCCTTGCCCTGGCCGTCGGTATCCTCGTCGACATGTCCACCGTCGCTATCGAAAACATCCACTCCCAGATGTCGCGCGGGGCGAGTGCAGCGCGCGCCTCGCTGAACTCAGCCCGCGAGGTCGGCGGCCCCCTCTTCGTCGCCATGCTGTGCGTGCTTGGCGTTTTCGTGCCTTCGTTCCTCATGGAAGGCGTGGCGAAGGCTCTGTTCGCGCCTCTCGCCCTCGCGGTCGGCTTTGCGATGGTTGCGTCCTACATTCTCGCCTTCACACTGGTGCCGATCCTATCGGTCTGGTTCCTGAAGCGGCAGGCGCACAAGGCCGAAGACCCAGAGCATCGACCGGCTGGCGCTCGCTTCTATGCGCGGATCACGGGCGGCGCTGTCCGCTTGCCACTACTCGTTGCGCTCGCCTATGTGCTGGTTGCGGGCGCAGCGATTGCCCTTGTCGCCCCACGGCTAGGCATCGCGATCTTCCCGGCTGGCGATACCGGCGAAGTCCAGGTGCGGTTCCGCGCAGCGGCGGGCACCAATCTCGACAAGACGGTCGAGTATGCACAGCATCTTCGCGAGATCGTCGAGCGCGAAGCTGGCGCGGGCCACGTCGAGCAAAGTCTCGGTCTGGTCGGCGTTCATGCGCCCAACTATCCGATCAATCTCATCTACCTGTGGAACAGCGGGCCGCACGAAGGTGTCTTGCAGTTCGCGCTCGACAAGTCAGCCGGCATCAAGCTTCCGGAGTTCCGAGAACGCCTGCGACAGAAGCTCGCCGCCGAGTTGCCCGAGCTTCAGGTCTCATTCGAGCCGAGCGACATTGTCAGCCGCGTGATGAGCTTCGGCGCATCGACGCCGATCTCCGTCGAAGTCAGCGGCGCTGACCTGAAAAATGATCGCGAGTTCGCCGAGAAAGTCCGGCAGGAACTGGTCAAGCTGCCGTATCTGCGAGACGTTCAGTTCGACGAGACACTGGACTATCCCGCCGTCTCCGTGGCCTTCGACCGGGAGCGCGGGGGCGAGTTCGGGATCACGACCGGCGATGTCGTGCGATCCCTTGCGCCGCTTACCTCGTCCAGCCGCTTCACCCAACCGATCTACTGGGCGGCGCCAGGGTCGGGCATCTCGTATCAGATACAGGTGCAGGTGCCGTCTCTCTCGCAAACCTCGGTCGATGACATCAACAATCTCCCCGTCGGCCCCAAGGGCGCGCAATCCACGCTTCTGCGCAACGTCGCCAGCGTCGAGCAGACAAAGGTCGTCGGCCAGTACGACCGCTATAACAGTCAGCGGACAGTTCGCGTAACTGCGAACATAGAGAGCATCGATCTGGGCGCTGCAGCGGCCGGAGTTCGCGATGCCATCAAGCGTGCGGGTGATGTACCGGCAAGAACCACCGTAACGCTTCGTGGTCAGGCCGAACCTCTGGACAAGCTTCTCGGCAATCTAAGTGTTGGCCTCGGGGCGGCCGTCGTCATGATCCTGCTGATCCTCATCGCCAACTTCCAGTCACCGACGCTGGGTCTTCTGACCCTCTCGACCGTTCCGGCGGTCATTGCGGGCGTTGTCCTCATGCTCTGGATTACCAATACGTCTTTAAACCTGCAGTCCTTCATGGGCGCGATCATGGCTTTAGGTGTCGCGGTTGCGAACGCGATTGTCCTGATAGCCTTTGCCGAGCGCAGCCGCCTGAGTGGGCTGTCGGTGCAAGACGCGGCGGTGGACGGGGCGACCAGCCGCCTCCGCCCAATCCTGATGACGAGCTTCGCCATGATGGCCGGCATGCTGCCCATGGCTCTGGGCCTAGGCGAAGGCGGCGACCAGACAGCGCCTCTCGGGCGCGCTGTCCTGGGCGGACTGCTCGGCGGCACGATTGCTACGCTGCTGGTCCTGCCGGCCCTGTTCGCGCTTACGCGCGGGCGCGCGACGCGCAGGCAGGTGTCGCTGCACCCTGACGATATCGAACAGGCTGATGGAGTGTCGCCATGAGGATCGTCCCTCTCACCTACGTGGCCCTGCTCGGCCTTTGCCTGGGCGCTTCGGCGCTAGCCCAGACGCCGCAGTCCGGCGCGCCCGCCGCCAAGGCGCCGGAGGAACGCAAGATCACCCTGCCCGCCTCTGTCGCGCCCTACCAGCAGGTAGTGCTGATTACCCGCCTCGGCGGCTTCGTAAAGTCGATCTCAGTCGACGCAGGCGACAAGGTCGCCAAAGGCCAGGTCCTCGCGGTCGTCGAAGCGCCGGAGCTGCTTGCGGACCGCACGCAGTACCAGGCCGAAGTTGCAGTTGCGCGCACGAACTATGACCGCCTCAAGAACGCGATCGAGAAAGCGCCCGACCTTGTCTCCGCCGAGCGCGTCGATGAGGCGAAGGCGAAGCTTCAGATCGCCGAAGCACGGCTTTCGGGCGTCGAGACCCGGCTCGCCTTCGGGCACATTACGGCGCCATTTTCCGGCGTGGTCACCGAACGCAGGGTCGATCGGCGCATTCGTTGCGGCGAACTCCGGGGGTGATCCTGACGCTCATGGACTTCCAGCGCGTGCGCATTCAGGTGCGGGCGCCCGAGAAGGACGCACAGGCGATCAAGAAGGGCACTCCAGCCGTGATTACCTCAAGTCAGGTGCAGGGCCTCTCCATCAAGAGCTCGGTGACGCGCATCTCCTACGCCCTGGATGCGTCCAGCCGCATGATGCTGGCTGAGATCGAACTCGACAATCGTGATGGCGCGCTCCGCCCCGGCATGCTGGTCACGGTCGCGCTGACCGTGCCGCCGAGTGCGCCTGCAGCCGGAGCGGCAAAGCCATGATCTCGCCTATCCTCCTGCGAGGCCTGGGCGCCCTTGCGATCACGGCAATCGCTGGCGGTGAGGCCTCAGCGCAACAGACGGCGCCGACCCCAAACTCTCCGCCTGCGGTCACAATCGACCTGCCAACCGTGCTTGATCGCGCTGGCGCGAACAGCATCGATCTTGCTCTCGCACGCGAGGCCGTCGCGCAGGCCAAGGCCAGCGACCTGCAGGCCACGATGAAACTGTTCCCCTATCTGACCCTCGGTGGCCAGTATTACGATCACGGCGGCGGCGTGGCGAACGTCAATGGCGTGGTGATCGACGCTGACAAGAGCCTGTCCACACTGAGCGCCACGATCACGGCGCAGATCGATCTTGGCAATGCCATTGGCGGCAAGATGATCGCGGAGGAACGCCAGGTCGGCGCGAAGGCGCGGCTTGATGCGCAACACGGGACGACAATCCGGAACGCAGCTCTAGCGTATTTCGAGCTTGCCGGCTCGGGCGCGGAGGTCGGTGTCTTGCGCGATGCCGTACGGACCTCCGAGGACTATCAGGCGCAGCTCGGGCGCGCGGTGGACCTTGGTCTTGCCGCCCGCGGCGAGGCCATTCGGGCCGAAGTCGAGGTGCAGACCAACAAGATCGCCCTGCGCCAGGCTGAAGAACGGGCTGCGCGGGCGAGCCTACAGCGCTTTCCGAACTCCTGCGCTCGACAACCGGCGTGGCGCTCGTGCCCGGTGACGATGCGCAGATCCCGGTCCGGCTCGTCCCCGAAAATCTCTCGCTCGACGACATGATCGCAAAGGCTATGGAGTCACGGCCCGAACTGGCGCAGAGCCGTTCCGACATGAAGGCGGCTGATCTTTCCCGCGCCACGGCGGTATACGGTCCCCTTCTGCCAACGGTGACGGCCCAGTATGGCCAGGGACGCCTGCGCGGCGGACCCGACGGCTTCCCTTCAATCACCGACAATTCGGACGACGCGCAAATCCTGTTCACCTGGCGCATCGGGCCCGGCGGGCTGTTCGACGCGGGCCGGATTGACGAAGCCGAGTCCCTGCTGCGTCAGTCGAGACTTCTCGACGCCAGAGCGCGGATTCAATCGGTCAGTGAGGTTGTCCCGAAAGCCGTGAGGGCTGCGTTCCGCGCAAGACCAGATGGACCTCGCACGCAGCAATGTCGAAAGCGCCACACGCAACCTCGAACTGTCGCAGCAGCGCCGGGACTTCGGTTTTGCCGCCGTGCTCGAAACGATAATCGCCCAGCAGCAGCTGGTGGCTGCCCGCCGCGCCTACATCCAGGCTGTGACGCAGCACAATCGCGCGCAGTATTCGCTGGCCCGGGCAATAGGGCTGATCGATTGACCGCGCCCATCGCGGAAGTTCTTTTCGCGCGCGACGCTGCATTGACCGCGGAGGAGCCTGCCCCCGGTGCTTGACCCTGGTGATCAGGCGGGATGCGACTAGAGGATAGATCTTTGACGGCCGTTGGGCCGCCATGGCTTGGGAGCGCCGTCATGACGGGTCTGATCGGGCTAGCCGAAGTGAATCAAGTAGTTGAAAGGGTTGCCGCGAAGCAGTCTGCGAGCGCTATCAAAGCGTTTCGGATCAAAGCGGTCGCCGCCTCGACGGTGGTCGAAATGCTCTTCTGTGCTGCACGATTGCGGTCTCGCTCCTGACGCTCGCCTGCGCGCAACCGGCGCCCCGCGAGGGAGACATCGCGTTTCCTTTCGCGCCTCCCAGTGGCGTCACATGGCGAGTGACCGAACACCGCGTGACCACTACGATTCGGGCCGGGCAAACGACGGAGCAGGCTGTGGACAGCACCGGAAGCCTGTCGATCATGGCGACTGCGATGTCCAGCACAACCATGGAATGGACAATGCTGACGTCCACCTCCGGCGGCGCACCTACCGATCCGGATGCTACGGAAGGGCTAGTCGGTTCCACGATCCGATTCCAGACCGACGCGGGAGGCAATCCGACACGTATTGAAAGCGTCACCCTCGCGCAGTCCTCCAGCGTAGCTGGACCTACGACCGGCAGAATCAGCCGCGGCTCTCTAGATCGGGTCCTGCAGGGGACGGATCCGGAAACCCTCACACTGATGTTTCTGCCGCAAGTTGCGGCGATCAGCTCCTGCCAGAATTTCAAGTTCGGCCCGGAGCACTCCTTGACGCGGCAGGGAGAGTCGCCGGGCATCGGGGCGGGCTCGCCCATAACGTTCGATGTCGTGGTAGTTCTTGAGAGCCCGGGGTCGGCGAGCAAACCAGCGCGCGTGCGCATGACCCAATCCTTTGATCCCGTATCCGCCGCCGCGAGCTTCTCGCAGGCCTATCAGGCAGCTGGCCGCCTACCTGCGAACGGTGCGGGCCTCTCACCGATGACAAGAGAGACGGTAACGAACTGCGAGATCGACATAGCGACGGGAACCGCGACCCGTGTCAGCGTCGAAACAACCGTTCGCTATGGATGATGTTGAGCTGCGCGAGACGCGGGAGATCACGCTCGCGCGGACGGGATAAAAGGCTTCCCTCCCTCAAGCCTGAAGCATTCTGATGTCGCGGTTCGCGTCGCGGATAAGTACCGGGCCCGAGCTAGACGTCTGATCGGGTCCGCGTCAGGTCTTGGGCAAGCTGGAGGCGGTCCATGAAGCTCTTCTCTGCAATGCTTGCGTTCCTTTTGATCGTGGTGGCCTCGCCCGCCGCCTCTGCTCAGCAGGCATCGACGGAGGGTCTCAAGCCGGTGCTCGGACTCGTGGGCGACTGGACGGGCATTGGAGACGGCGATCCCGGCAAGTCGGCAGCGACTCGCCACATCGAGCTGGCTCAGGACGGTCATTTTGTGGGGGTCGAGGACGCTCGGTCTATCAAAGTAGGAGAAGAACAAGTCTGGCGAGGTCCATACCAGCATGGATTTCTGGAGCTTCGATACGGCGCGCAACCTCCTGATCCTCAGGCAGTTCGATAGCCTCGGCTTTGTCTCCACCTATGTGCAGGACAAGGCGGCGAGCAGGGGTGGCCACATTGTCGTTGTATCGGAGAGTCTTGAGAACGTCCCGAAGGGCTGGAAGTCGCGCCACACGTTCGATTTCGTCGGCGCCGACGAGTACCGCGAACACTTCGAACTTGATCCCGATGGCAAAAGGTTTTCAGATCTACGTCCTCGGAAAATATCTTCCGGGACGGATAGGCCGAAGAACTCGCGCTGCGGTTTGGCACGACCACGAGCGAGTGGAGCCTTCCCAGATCAACCGGACAAGACTCCGATGTCTATTCCGCTGCAACAGCGTAGGCGCCTGTCTCGGTCAGAGCCAGCGCTCCGGCGGCCACAGGAGTGACCAGGAGATCAGGCAGATAGCCGCGCCCGCTCCAGGCGCGTTCGACCTTTTGTGCAAGCGCATCCTTCTTGAGCTTGGCGCATGAGGCGAGGAGCGCAGCCGGCGCCGTTGCAGCCGAGGCGTGATCACCTGCCTGAGCGAGTGCATCGATCAGCGCAGTCTTGGAGAGGCGGAGCCAGTAGTCGAGGCCGGGTTTCCAGACCTGTGTCATGTCAATGTCCAACGCCTGTGCGAGCAGATCGGCGACCGACTGCCGCCGGCGATCCACAGGGGTTGCATCTTCGTGACGTAGATCGATGACGCCGCCGACAAGCACGGCAAGCAGAGCGAGCAGCGCCTCGCGATCCTGCGACAGGCACCAGCGCAGCATGTCGATCTCCTCATGCGGCGCGACTTTGTCGAGATCAGCCCAGCGGCTCAAGAAGCCATCACCGTCGTCCATCTCACAGCCACGCGCCGCGAGCGCCACACCAGACATGTCGGCATGGCGCAGTGACCGCAGCGCGAAAGACGAGACACAGATCGCCAACGCGATATCCGGCTCCGCCGCGACCTGCTGACGAATAGCCCGCGTGCGAGCAGACGTCAGGTCCCTCGCGACGGCCTTCGGAAGATTGCCCTTGCGGGGCTGGTCGCTCGCCGCTTCATCGCCCCTGCCCTGAAGGCTCGCCGTCGATGTCGTCGCCGCCAGCCGATGCTGCCTGGCGACGGATGGCGTCGATCCGCTTCTGGTCCTCTTTCCGGACAAGCCCTTCGGTTGCGGCGACCGACCCGTCATGTCCGACCGTCAGGACAACACCAGCAAGCGCGATCAAGCTCCGATCCCACTGGCGCGCCTGCTGACGGATCGTCTCATAGGCCGCTTCGAGGTCGTCCCGCGTCGACCAGCGCGGATCTTCCTCAACGGCGGTTTCGTCCAGTTCGGCGTCTAGCTTCTCGATATCGGCCTGGAGCCGGTCCAGCTCAGCCTGCTCGTCAGCGGTTTGATCACGCCAGTCAGGATGAAGCCGCATGGCGGCAAGTCCCTCGGGCCGTCCGCCGCCAAGATCGATATCGACCCATCCCCACCCTTCAGCGAGCCATGCCGTCCGCGATCCTTCGAGCTTCTCTTCGGCCAACCTCATCATCAGGGCAGGATCGTCGATGAAGACGGCGTCGGCGTCGAACAGATCGCGCAGCACCTTGCCGCCTGCGACCTCGTAGGCTTCGAGCCCAACGAACTGCGAAACGCGATCACCGCCGCGCATCCGTCCTTCCATAAGGCGCGCCCGCACGGAGCTGGCGTGCGTAACCGGTTTGCCCATGGACCGGAAAACGGCCTCCTGACGCGCGTGATCCTCCACAATGCAGAAGGCGCGCGCGGCATCGAGATTGAGATCGCCGCGCTTCCACGCGGCCTTGAGCTTTGGCGAGGCGCTGCGAGCGCAAGCCGCTGTTCAACGTGACGCTGCGTGGCACCGAAGCGGCGCGCAATGTCGTCTGGCGTGGCGCCTTCGGCAACCAGCGCTGCGAAAGCATCGACTTCATCCATGGCGTCCATGGCGACACGATGGATGTTCTCGATCAACGAGACCTCCCGGCCATCCTCCGACGCAACGACATGGCAGGGAACCGGAAAGTCCTTTGCGATGACGCCATCCTTGGCGAGCTTCTTCAGCGCCATCAGACGCCGGCCTCCGGCGTCAACTTCAAAACGGTCCCCTTCCCCGGCGACGACGCAGAGGTTCTGAAGCAGCCCGCACGATGCGATCGATGCTGCGAGCGCATCGATATCAGCCTTGCGATCCTTTCGACGGACATTGCGCGGTGATGCGATCAGTTTGTTGAGTGGGATGTTCTGGAATTTTTGAGTATCGGAAGTCATCGGACGAGCTCCATCGAGCATTCCCGGCCGCAGGGTGCGACGCCGGGGCCGCTTGCGCGACCCCGCACCCGCGCCTGCCGTTCGAGGCCGCTGCTCAAGGGCGAAGAGCGCCAGCGTCCCTTGAACAGCGGACGCGGCAGGCGACGCGGGAGAACGCGCGCAAGCGACACCGGCGTTGCCGGCGCCAAACGCGGCAGGCCGCAATTCGAGCCTCTAGAGAGCGACCAGCATGCTGACGCGACCGAGAATATCGTCGGCGGACGTCACGCCGAAATATCTTCCATCATAGGAGTCCGCCGTGTCGCCAAGAAGCAGGACGTCCGAAGGCCCGAGGGTCCGACAACCAAGCCAGACAGGCAGCTTCTCTCCGGAACCTGATACGTCCCTGGCTACTGCTGCTGCCGATCCGTTCACCGTGATGTCCACACCATCACGGCACACTTTATCCCCCTGCCCGGCAACGATTCGCTTTATGAGGAGCTTGCCGCGCGGCAGCACACCGCGGCGCTCCAGGTCACCGGCGAGCAGCAGAGATGGCCGAACGGCAACCCGATCACCAACCTGCCAGCTGCCTTGCTCGATGCTGTAAAGTCCCGTCGGTGCACTCGTCGTGACATTCCAGACAAGGCGCGCTGAGTTGGCGCTCACGGGAACGACAAGCATCGCGACCGCAGCCGCACAGATGCTCAGCAGCATGACGGGTCTGCGGCCACTCACTTCGGAGTTCCTTGTGACGCGCAGTTTGCGCCAAGCGTTTTCAAGCAGTGCCTGCATCATCTCTGCTGCGGTCAGAGCATCAAGCGACCTGAACCGGCTTCCTTGCAGAAATCGGGTTCGGGCGGCACGTACACTTCTCGAAAGCAGGCGTGGCGCTTCGGGTCAAAGCACGCGCGTATCCAGTCAAGCACCGCTTCGCTCGACTTCGTGTTGCGCATTCGCTCGGTGTAGGCCAGCCAGAAAGCCACACTGGCAAGCGGTTTGATGTCGATCAGCGGCTTCAATCGCGGTTCGCACTCAGACACGTAGCTTGGCATGGCCGCAATACCTGCGCCTGACGCGCAGGCTTCCATCAAAATCGTACTCGTATTGGTTTCCATCGTGTTGGGCAGGATAGCGCCCCAGGCGGCAGCGGCGGGCCGCCAGCGCTCTGATTGATATTCTTCGCCGGACAGCCTCAGGCACGCGTGTGCCTGCAAGTCAGACATCGCCTTTGGCTCGCCGTGCCGAGAAAAATAGCTCGGTGAACCATAGAGAATGTAGTGAAGCCAACCCAGCTGCCGCGACACCACGTTTGCAGCGCTGGGCTGCTCAAACTGAATAGCAATGTCGGCTTCCCCTTCAGCCAGGTTCGGCGTCGTTGGAAGCGTCTTGAAAAAGATACGGACGTTGGGATGAGCCGACAAAAGTTCTGGCAGATGGCGAGCCAGCCAGTAAGTCGCTATGCCGTCCCGCGCGCAAATGACGATATGGTTCGGGCTGCGGTCATTGGCGCAGTCGATGATCGTCTGAACCGAGTCAGACATGGTGCGCGCCGACCTCAAAATGTCCTGTCCGACAACCGTGAGGCCAAGCCCCCGATTTGATCGTTCAAACAGCTGATGGCCCAAGGTCCGCTCCAGCTCTTCGAGGTCCTTTGACACTTTGCCATAGCTGCAGCACAGGCTTTTGGCGGCAGCGTTAATGCTGCCTGTGTCGGCCACGGTCTGGAAGACTTTAAGCCGATCCCAGTCGAGTTTCGCCCCACCCACGTTCGCTCCTTTTCAACCACCCCCTGGCGGAAAAACTGGGAAGCGAAGCCGCGCCATCACGCCTAAGCCTAGCCAATCGACTGGCTGAGTGTGCGCGATGGACCCGTCTCTCCCCCCGTTAAGAAATTATCCAAGCAAGGTGCGGACCACGCTCACCTTTTCCGTTCAGCGCGCCGTCATCGCGATGCGCCCACGCCGCCAAGCCATGCGCGACCTGCCCCAAGGAAACGCCGGCGCAAGCGCATCGCCGGCGGCACCGCGCACCGACGGCGGCCGACCAATGAGCGCGGGAAGGATCTACTGGGGACAGATTGTCTGCGTGCTCGGCGCGTGTCTCGCGAGCCTGGCGGCCACGACCCAATGGACAGCTGAAGCGCTCGGACATCAGCCGCAGCTCGGTCCGCCCGATGCGGTCATGTTCGATCTTCGTCTTTACGCGCCGTGGAAGTTCTTCCTGTGGTGGTATTGGTTCGACGCCTATGCACGGGACATCTTTCAGGCTGGCGCCCTGATCTTTCTTGTCGGTGCAGGACTCTCAGTTGCAACGGCCATTGGCTTCTCGCTGTGGCGATCGCGTGAAACCAAACAGTCTGACACCTACGGCAGCGCACGCTGGGCAACGACACGCGATATCAGGCGCCTCAGCCTGAACTCCGGCGACGGGGTGATCCTCGGCGCTTGGCGCAACACCCTCCTCCGCCACGATGGCGATGAGCATGTGCTCGTCGTGGCGCCCACCAATACAGGCAAGAGCGTTGGCGTCTCTCTGCCGACAGGCCTTGTGTGGCGACACTCCTACATCGCCCTTGATCTCAAAGGTGAGAACTGGACCGTCACATCCGGACTACGCGCGTCCTTCGGGCCCGTGTTCCGCTTTGCGCCCACCGAATCCGGCGCGCATCGCTACAACCCCCTCACCCAGATTCGCCAGGGCGAAGCCGAGGTGCGGGACGCACAAGTCCTCGCCGATATGCTGGTCGACCCCGAAGGCGCACTGCGCGAACGCAGCCACTGGCAGCTGCGCGCCTTTGAGCTTCTCGTCGCCGCCATTCTCTGGACGCTCTACGCGGAAGAAAAGAAGACCCTGTCCCGCCTTGGGGAATTGCTCGCAGATCCGAAGCGTCCGGTCGCTGATCTGCTAGAGGAGATGCTTGAGAAACAGATCAAGGACGGCGCCCCGCACCCTGTCGTCGCTTCCGGCGCGCGCCAGCTTTTGGACATGGCTGAAGCTGAGCGATCGGGCGTCGTCTCGACGGCGTTGGGCTACCTCACGCTATATCGTGATCCCGTTCTCGCGCGAGCTACCGAAGTCTCTGACTTCTCAATTGAAGACATCATCACCGGAGAGCGCGCCATCTCGCTCTACCTGGTGATTCCGCCCGAGGAGATCTCGCGGCTCAAGGCGCTGCTGCGTCTCGTCCTGAACCAGATCCTCAAGCGCTTGACCGAGATCGCAGCGGAAGAGAACGGCAAGGGGCGCCGCGTCCTCCTCATGCTGGACGAGTTTCCCCAGCTCGGGAAACTCGACTTTTTCGAGCACGCCCTCGCCTATATCCGCGGCTACCGGATCAAGGCCTGCCTGATCGCGCAGTCACTGAACCAGATTGCTCAGGCCTATGGCGAGCATTCGTCGATCCTCGACAACGCGCATATCCGTGTCGCCTTCGCCTGCAACGACGAGCGCACCGCCAAGCGTATCTCCGACATGCTGGGCGTCACGACCGAGACACGCGCCCAGATGAACTATGCCGGCTCGCGCATGGCGCCGTGGCTCGGCCATACCATGGTGTCGCGGCAGGAAGTGCCACGGCCATTGCTGACGCCCGGCGAGGTGATGCAGCTGCCATCTGACGAGGCGCTGGTCCTAACGGGGGGCGCTCCGCCGATCCGCGCGAGAAAGGTCCGCTATTTCGCCGAGCCGGTGTTCAAGGAGCGCATCCGTCCGCCATTCGCCTCGCCGCGTCTTGGGGGAGACGGTATCGCGACGAGCTGGTCGGGATGTATCGCGCCGCACTTGCCTCCATCAACGACGCCGTCCCCACGCCCAGTTTCACCGCGTTCGCAGAAGAACCGCGCCGCCGGGCTTCATCAGAAGTCGTTCGACTTCTCGTCGCCTGTAGAGACCACGCTGACGCCTTCTCCAACAGACACGCCTGTCGCGGCGCCCGAAGACGAGTTAGGCGCGGCGCTCGCCGGCCCCAGCGTCTCTAAGACCGTATTCGCCCTCGATCCCGACACATTCGACACCAGCTTGTGAGTAGCCGCGTCATGGTCCGCACCAAGATAACCGCACGCATCCCGCCTGACCTGGCCGACTCGCTTCGGCGCATCGCCGCTCTCAAGGACCGGAGCGTGTCGGATGTGGTCGAAGACGCGATCATCCGCGCTTTCTCGGATCGGAGCGAAGCCGAGCATGCGGCCCTGACCGTCAAGCTCGACAGCATTGCCCGTCGTCTTGGCAGCATCGAAAAATCGCAGGAGACGCTTTTCGAACTGTCGGCTCATACGGCACGATTCGCGATGAGCGTGGCGCCGGACATCCCTGACATGGACCGTGCGGCGCTCAATGCACGTGGATCTGCACGGTTTCAAAATGTTATCGCCGCCATCGCCGCCCGCCTGAGCAGCGGCAAAAGCGTCTGGAAGGAGCAGTTCGCAGAGCCTGCGCCTGGCCAGCCAACAGTTGGGGTAGCGGCCGAATGAGCGCGCTCAACTCCTCAACCTCCGATCCATCCCGCGGTCTCGCCATGCTGGCGACGGCGCTTGGCCCAAGCATCACGACGATCCTGCTTGCGGCGGATACGATCGAGGTGATCGTCAACCCCGATGGCCGCGTCTGGGCCGAGCGTGTCGGGCGCGGTCGCGAATTTGCCGGCTTCCGTCTCGAACCCACGGAAACGGAGCGGGCTATAAGGCTGATCGCTACGCTGACGGGCGCGGAAGTCACGCGTGACAGGCCGATCGTCTCTGCTGAGCTCCCGCCGCGCGGCGAGCGCTTCGAAGGATTGCTACCTCCCGTCGTGAGGGCGCCCTGCTTCGCCATTCGCAAGCCCGCCAGCCAGATCATCAGCCTCGACGATTACGTCGCCAGCGGCGTCATCAACGATGCGCAGCGCTTGGAGCTGAAACGCGCGATTACTGATCATGCGAACATCATCGTCGCCGGCGGCACGGGATCGGGCAAGACGACGCTTGCCAACGCGCTTCTTGCCGAAATCGCCGCCCTTAGTGAGCGCGTGGTCATTCTTGAAGACACGCGCGAGCTGCAATGTGCGGCCGAGGACGTTGTCGCGCTGCGCACGCAGCCGGGCTCTGTCACGTTATCTGATCTGGTGAGATCGACGCTCCGGTTGCGGCCTGACCGGATCGTGGTCGGCGAGGTTCGTGGGCCTGAAGCGCTCGACCTGCTCAAGGCCTGGAACACCGGGCATCCCGGCGGGATCGCCACGCTGCATGCCAACTCCGCGCGGGCCGCACTTGCGCGGCTTGAGCAGCTCGCCATGGAAGCCTCGACCAGCCCGCCAACGGCGTTGATCGCCGAGGCGGTAGACCTCGTCGTCTTCATCGAGCGCGGCGGCCCTGCGGGCCGCCGGATTTCAGAGATCTACGCGCCCAAGCTTGACCAGCTTGGGGCGCGGGAACCCGCAGCGCCTGGGTTGAAGGCGCATCGATCACCCAGTGGAGCATAGAAATGACGATCAGCTTTCGCACCATACTGAGGACAGCGCCGCTCGTCCTGATTGCCCTGGCTGCAACCGGCGCGGCGCAAGCCGCAACCGGCGGCGCCGGCGGCGCCATGCCGTGGGAGGGGCCGCTGACTGCGGTCATGGACTCCATCACCGGCCCGGTGGCGCGGATCATCGCAATCCTCATCATCGTGGCGACCGGCATGACGCTCGCCTTTGGCGATGTCGGCCAGGGCTTCAAGAAGCTGCTGCAGATCCTGTTCGGCCTCGCGATTGTGTTCGCTGCGACGAGCTTCTTCCTGCCGATGGTCGGCGGTGGCGGCGCGGTTCTGCCCTAGCTCCAACGCCGGCAGGGCAGATCGATGCGCGACCTCACATGAGAGATCCAAGGGACGTTCCAGGCTATCTCGCACCCGTGCGACAGGCGCTCACTCAACCCATCCTCATGGGCGGGGCGCCGCGCCCCTACGCCATCCTCAACGGAACGCTGGCGGCGGTCATCGCCTTCGCTGGCGCGCCACTGTTGGGCATAGCCGTGGGCGTCGTGGGTCACATCGTCGGGGTCTTTCTCGCCAGGAAAGACCCCGACGCCATCGACGTCCTGAAGCGCGCGATGCGCGTTCCAAATCGATTTGATTGACCGGCGCCTAGCCACAGGAATCCCGTCCATGATCAGTTTCGCTCCTTACGCACACCAGCCGAACCGGCTCGAGGATTTCCTGCCATGGGGCCTCCTGGTCGCGCCGGGCGTCATTCTCAACAAGGACGGCTCGTTCCAGAAGACGGCGCGGTTCCGCGGGCCGGACGTTCGCTCGTCAACACCGGAGGAGCTCGTGTCCTTCGTCGCGCGCGTCAACAATGTCTTTCGCAGGCTGGGATCAGGCTGGGCCATCTACATCGAGGCCGAACGCCGCGAAGTGACGGACTACCCTTCAGGCGCATTCGAGGATGATCTGTCGCGGCTGATCGACAGCGAGCGGGCGGCAGCCTTCGAGCAGGCGTCCTCGCAGTTCGAGACCATCCACCATCTTACCCTGCAATGGACGCCAGCGCCCGATTCCAGCCGCAAGGCGTCGAGCTTCTTCTTCGAACTCGACCAGGACAAGAAGGCGACCGCGTCAAAAGCCGAAACCGCAAAACGTGGACGAGCGGGCAAGGCGATCGACCACCAGATAGCGAGGGAAGCGCTGGAGCAGTTCGAAAAGAGCTGCGGCTGGGCGTTCGGCCTGTTCCAGGCAATCGTCGCCGAATTCCATGCGCTCGATGACGACGCGACGCTGACCTATCTGAAGCGCACGGTATCGCCCCGCGCGACGCCCGTCCGCGCGCCGGCGGCATCTGCCTTTCTCGACGGCCTGCTGTGTGACGCGCCCCTCGTCGGCGGCGTTGCGCCAATGCTGGGCGACAAGCACCTGCGCGTCCTCACCATCAAGGGCTTCCCACCCTTCACCAATCCCGGCGTGCTCGACGACCTCAACGCACTTGGCATGCCTTATCGCTGGATGACCCGGCACCTTTGCCTTGATCGCGGCGAGGCCGAACGGGAACTGACCAAATGGCGCCGCCTGTGGTTCTCCAAGCACAAATCGCTCTCCGCGCTGGTCAAGGAGATGTTGACGAAGGAGCAGGCGACCTTCTCCAACCCAGACGCCATTGCCAAGACCGAAGAGGTCGATGCTGCGCTGCAGGAGGTCGGATCAGAGCTGATCGGCTTCGGCTTCTTCACCTCGACCCTTGTCGTGATGGGGGCCACGCCGCAGGAGGCGGACGAACGACTGCGCGTCGCCGAACGCATTATCTCTGCGCGCGGCTTCGCCACGATCGCCGAGACTCTCAACGCCGTCGAGGCCTGGCTGTCCAGCCTGCCCGGCCATGCCTGGGCCAATGTCCGTCATCCCATGGTCTCGACGCTGAACCTCGCGCACATCGCGCCGCTGGCGACGCCGTGGGCGGGAGATCCGTGGAACCGGCATCTCGACGCACCGCCGCTGGCTGTCACCCGGACCGACGGATCGACGCCGTTCCGTCTCGACCTCCATGTCGGTGACGTCGGCCATACGCTGGTCATCGGGCCTACAGGCGCCGGCAAGTCGGTATTGCTCTCCTTCCTCGCGCTACAATGGCGACGCTATCCGAACGCGCAGGTCTTTGTGTTCGACAAGGGCGGATCGGCGCGGGCGGCGATCCTCGGCATCGGTGGCGACGCCATTGATCTTGGCGGCGGCGCAAATCCTGCCTTCCAGCCGCTGGCGCGCATTGATGATCCCCCCGCCCGGTCGGCGGCGCTCGAATGGGTGATGGGGCTGCTCGGGCAGGAAGGCGTCGTCCAGACGCCAGAAATGCAGGAGCGGGTGTGGTCGGCGCTCGGCTCCCTTGCCAGCGCGCCACGCGAACAGCGTCACCTGACCGGCCTGCGCCTGCTCGTGCAGGACGCAGAGCTTCAGGCGGCACTCCTGCCTTACACGCAGGACGGCGCCTATGGCGCGATTTTCGACGGCGCGGAGGATCGCCTCAAGCTTTCCGACGCTGTCCTCTTCGAGATGGAAGAGATCATGGCGCGGCCGAAGGCGGCGGCGCCGGCCCTGCTCCATCTCTTCGACCGGCTGGAAGAGCGGTTCGACGGGCGGCCCACGCTGCTGGTACTGGACGAGGCCTGGCTGTTCCTCGACTCGCCGCTCTTTGCGGCGCGCATCCGTGAGTGGCTGAAGACGCTGCGCAAGAAAAATGTCGCCGTGGTGTTCGCCACCCAGTCGCTGGCCGATGTCGCCGACAGCGCTATTGCGCCTGCGTTGATTGAGTCCTGTCCGACCCGGATCTACCTGCCAAACGAGCGCGCCTTCGAGCCGCAGCAGCGGCAGGCCTATGAGCGTTTTGGCCTCAACGAGACCGAGATCGAGCTAATCGCCACTGCCCAGCGCAAGCGCGACTATTATTATGCCAGCCCCAAGGGTCGGCGACTGTTCGAACTCGATCTTGGACCGGTGGCCTTGGCCTTCTGCGCCGCCTCCGACTCAACCTCCCGCGAGTTGATCAGCCGCCTTGAGATGCAGGCAGGCGCCGTCGCGTTCTGGCGCCGCTTCCTCAAGGCACGCCAGCTCGCCTGGGTGCTCGAAGCGCTCGACGGCCCCGACGATCACCCCCTCCCGCGCACCCGCCGCATTCCCGAACACGCAAGCTAACCCAGGAGACCACCCATGCCCAGATTTTCACTTTCCTCCGTGCTGCGGGTCATTCTTGCAGCGGCGCTTGTCGGCCCCGTGGCCGCGCCCTCCCACGCACAGCTCGCGGTTATCGATCCGCTGAACCTCATCCAAACGGCGCTCAATGCGGCGCGGGCGCTGGAGCAGATCAACAATCAAGTCACCCAGATCACTAACCAGGTGAGAAGCCTGGAGAACGACGCAAGGAACCTTACCAAACTCGGGGAACGGTTCGCTCCAGACTTTGTGCGGCAGCTCCAGGAACTCGACCAGCTGATCGACACGGCGGGCGGGATCGCCCTGCAGGTTCAGGAAACCCGCGACGCGCTCCAGGGCCTTTATAGCGGCCAGTATGCCGGCACGGATGTCGCCGCACGCGCCCGGTCGGCCGTGCAACAGATCGACGCCTCCCGGGCGGCGCTCCGCACCTCGCTCCTGGTGCAGGCCAAGATCACGGAACAGCTCCGGTCAGACCAGGGCACGCTTCAACGCCTTTCAACCGCCAGCGCCAATGCGACCGGCGCCCTGTCGGCGACCCAGGCGACGAACGAGATCCTGGCCTTCCAGGCTGAGCAGAGCATGCGCCTCCAGGCGCTGCTGGTCGCGCAAAGCCGGGCGGAAGCGGTTGAGCAGGCACGACAGATGGAAGTGCAGGCCGCCGCTCGCGCGCCCAGCATGCACATTTCTTCGGGACAGCGCAGACGGCTCATCCTGGCCAGAAGCCCTGGCAGTAGCCAGCACGAGCGCATTCCAGTTCAGGGCAAGGTTAGGGGACGGACGTGAACGACTTTTCTGCGATCGACGGCTTTCTGGATGTCTTCATCCGCTACATCGATTCAGGCTTTGGCCTGATATCGGGCGACGTGACCTCGCTCGCGGTCATCCTCATCACCATCGACGTTACCCTCGCCGCGCTGTTCTGGGCGTGGGGCTCCAACACCGACATCATCCAGAGCCTCGTCAAGAAGACGCTCTATGTCGGCGCGTTCGCCTATATCTTCGGCAACTTCGCAATGCTGTCGACGATCATTCTCAACAGCTTCGCTACGCTGGGCCTCAACGCGTCCGCCGCTTCGTTCGGTCCGGCCGACCTCCTGAAGCCGGGGCTTATCGCGGCTGAGGGCCTCGCAGCGTCGCAACCTATCTTCGATCATATCGGCTCGATCGCGCCGGGTCCGCTCGAGTTCTTCGCCAACATGCCGGAGATCATCCTGCTGTCGATCGGCGGCATCATCGTGATCAGGCGTTCTTCGTCCTTTCGATCCAGCTCTTCGTCCTCATCGTCGAGTTCAAGCTGACGACGCTCGCCGGGTTCGTGCTGGTGCCGTTCGCCTTCTGGAAGCAGACGACCTTCCTGGCCGAGCGCGTCCTCGGCAACGTCATCGCCTCGGGCATCAAGGTGCTGGTTATCGCCGTCATCATCGGCATCGGCTCGACGATGTTCTCGACCCTGAGGACGGCGCTCGACCCCAACGATATGACGATCGAGCAGGCATTCGCCGTCGTGCTGGGGTCAATGACCCTGATGGGCCTTGCCATCTTCTGTCCGCGGATCGCCGCTGGCCTCGTCTCCGGCGCGCCGCAGCTCTCTGCTGGCGCCGCAGTTGGAACCGCCCTCGGCGTCTCCGCCGCTGGCGCCGCCGCCACCATGGCGGGGACGGCGGCCGTCCGCACCGCTGGCGGCGCCGCTGCCGGAGCCGCAAACGGCGCGGCGTCCGCAACGGGCGGCCTCCGATCGGCGACCGCTCTCGGCTCGCTTCGCACAGGCCTTACCGGTCCCGCAGCAGCGCCGCTCAATGCGGCGGTCGGCCTCGGCGCCGCCGCCGTAGGCGGCGCGCGCCAGGCTGCAGCCAAGGTCGCCAGCCACTTCCAGGCCCGCAGCACCTCCGGCGCCCGCGCGGTCACCGGCGCATCTGGCGCCGCCACCCTGGCGCCAAGCCCGGCAGGCGCCGCCGCCTCATCAAGTCCGGTCAGCCCGCCTGGGCGAAACGTTTCCGCCGCGCCCAGCAGATGCGCGAAGGCGTCCTGATGGCGGCGCATACCATCGGCGCCGGCGATGGCGGCGGCGCATCCGAAGGCCCCAACCTCAAGAGCAGGGAGTAAACCCCATGTTTGCCCGCGCGCGATCCTCGCGCTTCCAGAAGACCACCGAGCCCGACACTCCTTACCGGGAGGCCCAGCAGCTATGGGACCGCCGCATGGGCGCCGCCATGGATCACGCCCGCACCTGGCGCACGGCGACCTTCGGCCTGATCAGCGTCGCCGGATTCCTCGCAGCGGCCGTCGCTTTCCTTGCCCTGCGGCCTGCCGCCGTTCCGTTCGTGATCGAAGCAAGCGACACGGGTGAAGCGCGGCTCGTAGGCCCCGCCACGTCGGCCTACGAGCCGAGCGACGCCCAGATATCCTGGCACCTCGCCCGTTTTGTCGAGATGGTGCGCGGCTTGCCTTCCGATCCCATTGTGGTCCGGCAGAACTGGCTGCGCGCCTATGACTGGGCAACCCAAGGCGGCGCGCAGGTCCTCAACGCCATGGCGGCCGATGACGATCCGTTCGCCAAGGTCGGCAAGACCAATATCGCCGTCGAGGTGTTGTCCGTCGTCCGCGCCAGCCCGACGAGCTTCAACCTGCGTTGGCGCGAGTCCACCTACATGTCGGGCACGCTCACCCATGTCGAACGCTTTACCGGCGTTGCGACCATCGTGATCGACCCGCCCTCAACGCCCGAGCGGCTCTCCAAGAACCCACTTGGCCTTTACGTTCACGCCTTCACCTGGTCCAGGGATCTCCAGCAATGACACGCACACACCTTTTCGCCGCGAGCCTCGCTGCGATCATCCTCGCAATGCCCGCAACCGCGCAGCAAAGCCGAAACGATCTTGCCGCCACCAACCGCGCCGCGTTGCAAAAACCGAGCGACGCTTCGCTCGTCGGCGCCCTGCACGAGTTCGCTTATGAGCGCGGCGCGCTTTACGCGATCCAGGCCTCGCCCCAGCGCATCACCGACATCGCGCTTGAACAGGGCGAAACCCTGCTCTCGGTGTCGGCTGGCGACACGACCCGCTGGATCGTCGGCGACGCCCGTTCAGGCACGGGGCCCGCGACGCAGGCCCATGTTCTGGTCAAGCCGAACGCACCAAGCCTTGCGACCAACCTCGTCATCATGACTGACAGACGCGTCTATCATGTAGAACTCAAGAGCGTCGGAGGCCCCGCCATGGCGGCTGTCTCATGGCGCTATCCCGCCGAACTTATCCTGCAGAACCAGCTGCCGCCCCAGGCGCTGGCGCCCTCGCCGCCGCCCTTCACGCCCGAAGCGCTCAACCTCCGCTATCGGATCAGCGGCGCGAAACCCGACTGGCGTCCGCTTGCCGCCTTCGACGACGGCCAGCAGGTTTTCATCGAAATGCCGGAGCGCATCCACACGATGGAAGCCCCGCCGCTATTCGTCATCGGAGACCAGGGCGCGGAGCTCGTGAACTATCGGGTCCAGGGCAATTACTACGTCGTGGACCGTCTCTTCACCAAAGCCGAACTTCGGCTCGGATCCGGCTGGGGCGCCAAGGTTGTTACCATCGAGCGCCAGACGCCGATCTCCGCAACCCGCGCCGCGAACACGACAGGAGCCCGCAATGGCTGACGGTCTCCCGCCCACTCCGCCACCCCACGACGGTCCGGCGGATCCCCCGCAGGGGGGCGGCCTGCCGCCGCCGCTTTCGTCCATCCGCGTCAAAGGTCCCGGCGCTAAGGGACTCAACAAGCCCGCGATACTTGTAGCTGGGGGCGGCGGCCTCGCGCTGGTCCTCGTCCTCGCGTCAGGCGGGTTCGCGAACGATGGCTCGAAAAACCCGGCCGAAGCCCGGCCCATGATGTCGGACCCTGCCCGGCCCGAGATGGCCAAGAGCGCCATCCGCAACCTGCCCGCCACCTATGAGGAAGCCGCCATCGCACAGGCGGCGACCCAGCCGGCCAGCCCGCCGCTGCTGGGTCCGCCCATGGCTGGCGACATCGCAGCGTTCGCACCGGACCAGGCGCAATACAATCAACCAGACCCGTCCTGGTCCAGCTCTCCCAGCGGATATGCAGACGCGCCGGGCCAGCCCGATCCCGCCGAACAGGAGGCTCAGCTCGCCGATCGCTCCTCGGTCTTCTTCGAATTGCGACAGGCCCAGCCCGCAACCCCAACAGCAGGCGCCGCAACACCCGCACCTCAAAGCCCGCTCACGGCGCTGCGCGCACCACAAGACGATCCGCAGACCGCTACCCGATCCGCCACCACGAAAAACACGCTCCACCCAGGCGCCGTCATTCCCGCCAGCCTGATAACAGCCATCAACTCCGAAGCCCCCGGCCCGGTGATCGCCCAGGTGACACAGGCCATCTATGACAGCGCCACAGGCCGCACCCTGCTTATTCCGCAGGGCGCCAAGCTGATCGGCGACTACAAATCCTCGGCCAAGTACGGCCAGAGCCGCGTCGCCATCGTGTGGTCGCGCCTCATCATGCCCAATGGCGACGAGATCCCGCTCGATGAAGCCGCCGTCGATCCTTCAGGGGCCGCCGGGGTCAAAGGCGACGTCGACAACCATTGGGGCGAGGTGTTCGGCGCCGCAGCCCTCGGCACGCTGATAAATATCGGCGTTGCTGCAACCGAGGACCAGCCCGAGATCACCTTCGGAGGCGTCGGCATCGCCTCGAACTACGACCCCGTCCAGGACGCCCTCCGCGACGGCGTCCAGCGCGGCGCGGCCATCGTCACCAACCGGGTCGTTGATCGAAGCCTGGCGATCCCGCCGACCATCAAGGTCGAGGCGGGGACGCGGATTTCTGTGATTGTGCCCCGGGGAACAAAAGTTGTGAGGGCTGGGAGAGGCAAGGCCAGGTGGATCGACGGGCCGGCAGAACACAGAAGCGAAGGACTCTCGGGAAGCCGCGCCCGTACGCCCGCGAGTGCGAAGCACTTAGCCCGCGTCAGCGATCGTCACCCCGGATGGACCGAGGCGCTTCGCGGCTCGGTCTCACAGCGACATGGCGCGCCAGGGCGCTCGAACTAGCCCAACAAAATTCTCGTAAAATCCAACACCCTAGCGCGAGGGTGGACTAATACAATCGTATTGCTTGCTTTTTAGCCCACCATCTTGTAGAAAAGACTCAATAAGAATCAAAGGGCTGATACGCATGGCGGAAGAAAAGCAAACACTTGAAACTGATCTAGTCCAGCTGGCGCGGCTGTCGTTCAAGGTGGCCAGTCCAGGACGGCCCGGGCGCTTCTACACCGGTTCGCGAAAAAAGCGGCGCAGGTCGAGACGATCTCCAAAAGCGCTCACCGACTACTGAGGCAAGCGCCAAGCCATACGTCACCTTTGCGCCGACAGGCAGATGCCAACCGTTCCGGTAGATGTGGATTCGCGTTTCCACCTTCTCCGAATTGAACAGGACCCGGTTCTCGAGGACGAGCCGATCTTCGGCCCGGCTGTCGCGCCGAACCTTGCGCTTCTCGTTAATGAACGAAAAAACGTGAAGGAGCTTCACGGCGCGGGATTGGAGCCGACGAGAACGGCCCTGTTCACCGGCCCGCCGGGCGTTGGTAAAACTCTGGCCGCTCGTTGGCTGGCCCTATCCCTGAAGCGGCCCTTGCTGATCCTTGATTTGGCCGCAGTGATGAGCAGCTATCTGGGCCGCACCGGAACGAACCTGCGGCACGTACTGGACTACGCAAAATCGATCGACTGCGTTCTGCTTCTCGATGAACTGGATGCGATCGCGAAGCGACGCGATGACCGTGGCGAGATTGGCGAACTCAAGCGGCTCGTGACGGTCCTGATCCAACAGCTTGATGACTGGCCATCGACAGGGCTGCTCGTTGCCGCGACCAACCACCCTGATCTTCTCGACCCGGCGATCTGGCGGCGCTTCGAGTTGACGGTCGAGTTTCCGTTACCTGACGAAGAGTCGGCGGCCGCCTACATCCGCGCTGCGCTTCGCGGAAAATGGGTGCACTCTGACGAGGTGGGCCAGCATCCTCGCAGTCGCGATGCAGGAAGCTCGTTCAGCGACCTTGAGCGCGGCGTGGCTGCGCGGCGCGCTGCAGCGCTTAATGGCAAAAACCTGGCCGACCACCTCGGCGATCTTATCAACACAGCCAACCTCAGTAAGCAGGACCGGATCAACGTGGCGTCAGTACTGGTCGACAAAGGATTGGTATCGCAGCGAAAGGCGCACGATCTGACCGGCGTTTCGCGAGACACCATTCGCGGGCGGTCTTCGACACGAAGCACCCGGAAAAAGCGGGTGATAAATGAGCAAGCGGAACTTCCTGCTTGGCAAGGGCGAGCGCTTGACTGAGACATTGTCGTCCGCTCAGGCGGCGCTCCGAAAGCAGCGCCCTACACGTTCGCGGAAAGCGCGCGCGTCTTGTGCCGAAGCTGGCTTCCGCCGTCAAAGCCATCAAGAATCGCTACCGGATGATGCATGCCCGCAAAGATCAAGCCGTCGTGGCTCTCACACTCAACCCGGAATATATCGCGAAATCCTACTTTCCCCACGATCTTCTAAAAGCTGCCGGCATCACATCGGTCGGAAGCCGCCCGCTTCGGATGACGCCGGAGAAGCGCTCGCGGGACCGCGCGCCCGAGTCAGCGATTACGACCGAGCTGTTTGTCATGGGGCCGCGTGACTCGTTTCGCTACCTGAGCGATCAGCTGCCGAACCTGATCGAGGGCACGCCGGTCGCAAAGGACCTCATCACCCTTGAAGATATCACCGCGCCCTCCGTCAGCGCGAAGATTAAGGGGCCTCTCCCCGCGAAGGGAACGCGGGCATTCGAAATCGTCCTGCACACAGACCAGCTTCTCGGGGAAAACTATCTCATCGCGGAATTCAGGAAATACATCCAAAAGCTTGGCATTCAGACGAGCTTCGATAGACGCTTCTACGCGGGCGGGCTGTGCTTCCTGGAGCTCGATGCCCCAGCGGAACTCGCGGCAAACATCGCCACGTTCTCGGTTGTACGCGCGCTTCGTGAGATGCCTCGCCTGCGTATGCTGCGCCCAACGATCCGCTCGTCGGGAGTTCCGGCCCAAGCGCTTCAGCTGCCAACGGTCGGTCCACTCGACACGAAGACAAAAGTCGCCGTGTTCGATGGCGGCTTGCCCGCCAACCACGCACTCACGCAGTGGGCTACAGCTATTGATGCGCCCGGCGTCGGTGTATCGCACCCGGTCTTCCTCACCCACGGCGTTGGCGTGACGTCCGCATTGCTCTTCGGTCACATCGACCCTAATGCGCCAGTGCCACGGCCTTACACCAACGTCGATCACTACCGCGTTCTCGACACGGCTCCGGGACAAAACCCGCATGAGCTGTACGAAGTCCTCGACCGGATCGCGCGCGTGCTCGCATCCAAGAAGTATGATTTTGTGAACCTCAGCCTCGGCCCGCAGCTGCCGATCGAAGATGACGACGTCCACGCATGGACGGCGGTCCTCGATGACAGGTTGTCGCGATCCGAAACGCTTGCTTCTGTGGCCGTGGGGAACGACGGCGAAGGCGACGCCGCTCTCGGGCTTAACCGCATCCAGGTCCCGTCTGATTGCGTCAACGCCCTCGCTGTGGGCGCATGCGATACGCCTGAAGATGACTGGCGCCGTGCACCCTATAGCTCAGTAGGGCCGGGCCGCAGTCCCGGCCTGATGAAGCCGGACCTCGTCGAATTTGGCGGCTCGGTCGCCCGCCCGTTTCTCGTTGTTAGCGACGGGCCAACACCGATGCTGGACGGCACCGGCGGAACGTCTTTTGCCTCACCTGCTGTCCTTCGCCTCGGCACTGGCGTGCGCGCTCACTTCGGCGACAATCTGAGCCTGCTGGCGATCCGCTCGCTGCTGATCCACAGCACCGAGGACTCCGATCACCCCCGCGAAGAAGTCGGCTGGGGCCGCATCGCCCGTTCACTCGACGAAATCGTGTTAACCGAGGACGACACCATCCGCGTCGTCTATCAAGGGACCGTCACCGCCAAGAAGTACATCCGCGCGCCCATTCCGGTGCCGTCCGTGGCGCTGACGGGCAACGTGAATATCACGGCGACGCTCTGCTACAAGTCCCTCACTGATCCGCACCATCCCGGCAATTACACGCGCGCCGGACTGGAAATTACGTTCCGCCCGCACGACCAGAAATTCTCTCGCGGTGATGAGCAGGTGCATCCAGACACCAAGGCCTTTTTCGGCGCTTCGACGGCGGGATTGATGGAAGATGAGCGCCGGAGGGACGCGTGGAAGTGGGAAAACTGCTTGCACGCAGTGCGCCGGTTCAGGGGCACGAGCCTTCGTAATCCTTGCTTTGACATTCACTACAACGCCCGGCTCGAAGGTCGGGACTTCGCCCCGGACACCCCGCTGCCCTATGCGCTGGTGGTCACCGTGCAATCCAAGCAGATCGCCGATCTCTATGACCAGGTCGTCCGCAAATACGCGACCCAGCTGGAGCCGCTCCGCCCGACCATCGATATTCCGGTCCGCACGTAGCGGTTAGCTGCTGATGGCGAACTTGGGGATGATGATCGAGGTTTTGGTGAGCGTGCTGACTGCATGGATCAGCACGAAAACCTGGTAGGACTGCGTGAAGGATTCGGCGATGCACTCGTGTCGCTCGCCGTTGCGATCCACGAGCGCAATCTGCCGCCGGACATTCTTCTCTTTCCAACCGGGATCAAGTCGCCCAGCTCGTCGCCCGGCGTGACAACGTCGGGCCAGTGGATCTCCCCGAAAATCTCGGTGAAGCGGGTCGAGGCGACGTGACGGCGGAGCGTCGCGCGGAACCCATCGCCCTCGACCAGCTCCGGCGGATTGAAGACGACAACGGCGCAAGCACGGGAATTGTGGGTCACATAACGGCGAACGGCCGAGTAGACCGACGCACCATACTGCTTGCAAAGCCTGACGGGCGTGAGGATGCCGAACTCATGCTCCTCGGCCTGATTGGAAAATCCGTCTAGCTGAAAGAGAATCTCGGAAGCGAACACGTTTGCCTCGCGGTCGAACTGATCAGCGAGAGTGGGCTCGATCGTTTGCTCGCAATCCTCGACGACCGCATAGAGATCGCGCTGCCAGGGCATCACCGCGTGCCCGGCTTCATGCAGGCGGATGAAAGTCTGCCTTACGATCTTGATCGAGCGGTCGATGAAGATCATGCGCGACTTGGCGTCGAAGAGTCCGATGACCTTGCTCAGCGCGCGCTTTAGCGCGCCGCTGGCCTGCCTGCGCATTTTCTGAACGAAGTTCTCGTCTAGGACGTCTTCCTTGACTTCGTGGACGTTGACGATCGACATCACGTCGTCGATCGGCGTCGGGAATTTTCCAGCAGCGCCGCAAGCGCTCAAGACCCTTGCCGCCTCGCGGCGGACAAGGGCGTATTGCTGGGGCGTGAGCGTGCTGTCGTCTGGCCGCTTCAAGGTTTTCCCTTTTTGCTCCGCACGTAAGAGAGGAACTTCAAGAGTTCCGACTCTTCTTCCTTGGACAGGTTTTCAATCGCGAAGGTCGCGGCCTGTCCGTGCTTCTCGGAATCTTTCCTTGTCGCGGCGGGCGAGACGTAACCTGCTCGCTCCATCAGCTTGGCGTAGGGTATTTGATAAACCATCGACAGCGCGTGAAGCACGTTTGGCGACGGCTTGATGATCTTTCCATTTTCGAGCTGGCTTAAGTACGCGTTCGAGACGGACTTCTCAGTCGCCTCCTCGACGTCGCGCAGCGTGAGCGATGCGCCGAGCCGCTGACTCTTGAGATACGCCCCCAGCGCCTCTGCCCGCTCCTTTGCAACTTCTTCTTCGTTCATGACTCACTCCTCGACGTGTGGGCTCACACGTCCCCTCCACCCTTGAATCTAGACCGATTTGCTAAATTTATCAAGCGTGCCAATTTTCTGCTTGATGCATTTAGCAAGCGTGCTATATTAAGCATTAAGGACGGCGGGGTTGGCCTGCACGCCTTAAAAACACGAGGTATTTCGATGACTAAGGAAGTTGAAGACGACGATCTTTCGGTGGCGGAAGCCATCCGGGAGGAAATCCGCGAGGAAATCGCGGATCTGGAAGAGTACTCCCGCCAGGGCAAGGAACCCCCGCACTGCCGGGGCTACCGGTTCAAGGTGAACGGGAACCCGTTCGTGGTCTCGGAGCGGTTCATCACCGGCCGGGAAGTCCTCGAACTCGCGGGCCTTCGCCCGCCGAAGGACTACACCCTGCGGGTGAAGGTCGTCGGTCAGAAGCCCGAGAAAGTGGGGCTGGACGAGAAGGTCGATCTCCGCAAACCCGGCATCGAGAAGTTCAAGGCTCTCCCGCGCGACCAGACGGAGGGCTGACATGAAACGGCAGTTTGAACTCCTCCCTGAGGACGAGCAGTTCCTCAACGAGTACGGCCTGCCGTGGGAAGCGGTTGTGGACGGCTCCCAATGGGTGCTGATCCACGACCTCCCCACGCATGAAGGGTACAACCACCCGAAAGTCACGGCGGCGATCCGGATCGAGACCGGCTACCCGAACACGCGGCTCGACATGGTGTACTTCTTCCCTGCACTCGCCCGGAAAGATGGCCGGGCAATCGGCGCGACCGAGTCGAACCAGCAAATCGAGGGCAAGACCTACCAACGCTGGTCGCGTCATCGCACTGACGCGAACCCCTGGAAGCCGGGCCACGACAACCTCGGAACCCACGTCTTCCTGATCGAAGACTGGCTGCAGCGCGAGTTCGAGAAATGACCCCGGTCTCGCTCACCATGATGGACCTGCAGCGTAACCAGCTGCAGGCCCATCTCTTTCCCGGCGACGGCAACGAAGCTGTCGCCATCGGCCTTTGCACGCGCAGGGCTGGCGATCTTCGCCATCGCCTCCTGCTCCGCGAAGTGCATCCGGTTCCTTATAGCCAGTGCGCGGTACGCACGCCCGTCAGTCTGACCTGGTCGACTGATACTCTGGCGCCGCTGATCGAGCGCGCCGAATCCGAGGGGCTTTCGATCGTCAAGTTTCACAGCCATCCGAACGGCTACCGATCGTTTTCCGGGGCAGATGATGCCAGCGATGGCGATTTGTTCCCGCTTCTTCACGGCGCGGTGGAAATGGACGTGCCGCACGCCAGCGTGGTCATGCTTCCGAGCGGCGAAATGTTCGGGCGCAGCTGGTGGGGCGGCGCGTTTGAGCCACTCCTCATGATCAACGTCATCGGCGATGACCTTCAGTTTTGG
>JADKDU010000011.1 GCA_016714495.1 Hyphomonadaceae bacterium
GCCGCGCCTCCTAGCTCAGCATACGGAGCAGTGGGACACCAACATGACGATCAAGACTATCGACGGACCGAAACTTTTCGCCATGAGCGCGCTGCTTTTGCTGTGCGGTTGCGCGACCGAGCCAGCGCTCCCTCAGGGCAATGGCGCATATTCGGTCGAGACCGGCCATGACTATAAACTCGGCCCGGGCGACAAGGTGCGCGTCACCGTATTCGGTGAGAACGCACTCTCAGGCGAATTCCTGATCGCGAACAACGGCCAAGTATCGCTACCGCTTGTCGGACAAGTGCGAGCGGGCGGCGTGACGCTGACGGGGTTCGAAACCGCCATTCAGGAACAGCTGACGGCGTCGGGCATGGTCCGTACACCTCGGGTCAGCGCCGACATCGTCGAATACCGGCCGTATTATATTCTGGGCGAGGTGAACAAACCTGGCCAATATACCTATTCTATAGGCCTGACGGTCACGAAAGCGGTCGCTACGGCTGGCGGGTTTACGTACCGGGCCGACAACAAGACAGTCTATATCACGCGCGAGGGCGCCACCAGCGAAGCCCCGGCGCCCGTGACAGCGGCGACATGGATAGGTCCCGGCGACACGGTGCGTATCGGCGAACGCATGTTCTAGAAGCATCGGCCAGGCAGGAGGGCGCGAAATCAGGCGGCTTGCACTCCCGCGTCAGTGTGGACGCGAAGACTGTTAGCCCATCGCGCGCCTGAGCGGGCTGCCAATCTACTATTAGCTGCGAGCGACGCTTGTCGTCGCATGTAGTGGAAACGTAGTACGGATGATCAAGCGGGTTATATTTCCGTTTCGCGGTGCGGAGCTCGGGGGCAGTCATGTGGCGACGTTCACGCTCGCCAAGGCTATCCAGGGCCAATCCTCTGTCGATTGCGTCGTATTGTGCGCGGAAGACACGCTGATCATGAAGGAGGCCAGGCGGCTCGGCCTGCGCACGGTCGCTTCAGGCGAGGCGCCGACGGGACGCAACAATCTGGCGTCCGACATAACGCGGATAGGCAACCGGCGCCGTATCCTTGAACGGGAAGCGGCTGCGGACGGATGTGTCGTTCACTGCAATGACGTGAATACCCTTCGGGCCTGGGGCTTGCCCGCCCGTCTTTCCGCAATGGGCGTGGTTTATCATCATCACGCACTTAACCGGATGTGGTGGCCGCCGCATCTCGTTTCTCTTAGCTATGCCAACGCCATTATATCTGCGTTTCCGACAGTACGCACGCCGCCATCAAGGGATGGAGACGCGACGCCACCAAGGCGCTCAATCCTTTCGATATCGACACGGCAATCAACCGAAAGATCGTCCGTGAGAGCCTGTTGGAGGAGTTTGGCTGGCCGGGTGACGCGCTGGTAATTGGCTGGATCGGTAATTTCTGGGGCCGCAAACGTCCGTCATTCTTTCTGGCTGTCGCCGCCGCGCTCGCAAAGACAAACCCTCGGTACCGCTTCGTCATGTTTGGTCGGGACGGCGATTTTTCCATAGCCGACGTCAAGAAGCAGGCGAACGACCTCGGGATTGGCGGGGTGACAGCAGTCCCGGGCTTCCGCCAGCCAGTCGAGGCAAACCTGGCCTGTCTGGATCTCATGCTGGCGCCGGCGCCAAATGAACCATTCGGGCGGGCGCTGGTTGAGGCGATCATTCTCGGAACGCCGGTTGTCGCAACGCGCGGCGCCGGACATAGCGAAATCATCGGCGCTTGGGGCGGCGGCCTGCTCGCAGAAAAAAGCGCAACGGCGGCGGACGTTGCGAAGCTTTGCGAGACAGCTCTGGCCGCTCCCGAAGGTTACACCGTCAAACCCGAGCGAGCCGCGGAGATTGCCGCCGAACTCTCGTCTGAGATTTATGCCGACCGCATGCTCGGCATCTACGGAAAAATATCGATGCCAAGCCAGCAGCGTGACTTAGAAGCGCGAGATTGCTCCGGCCCAACGCCCATCAAATCGGAGACATCGCGAGTTGCGTGATCGTCGGTCTGAAGGCGCAAAATCTGGCATGGTCAGATCAGGGAGCGACATATGAAGGTCGTCTCCTGCCGCCCAGCATGGATCAAAACATCCAACAGGTTCACCACCCTGTTTTCCGAGGCTGTGCAGAATGCCGGCTGGAATGTCCGCGAATTCTCGTGGACGCCGAGTGGGGTATTCGCCCCGAAAGTCATCCTGCTTCACTGGCCCGACGAACTATTCACGGCTGCCAGTGCAGTTGCGCGCGCCAAGGTCGCATTCAAGCTGGCCATGCTGCAGACTGCAAAACAGGTGTTTGGCGTGCGGCTTGTATGGGTCGTGCATGAAACAACGCCTCACGATACCGTTAAGAAGGCTGACTGGGGCAAGCGGACATTTCTCAACGCGTTGGACGGCGCGGTCTATCTGTCTCACGCTTCGAAGGCTGCCGCCGAAGCCGATAATCCACAGCTCAAGCGGGTGCCGGCGCTGATCACACGACATGGGCACTATCGCTTGGATATGGAAAAGCCGCCGATTGCACGACACTCTCCGGGCAAGGTTTTGAGTGTTGTGTATTTCGGCCAGATCCGCCCATACAAGAATCTGGACGGTCTCATCCGAGCCGCGAGCGGCGTATCGCCGGAAGAAATGCGCGTGAAGATTATCGGCTGGTCGAAGGATCCCGATTTCACCCGCTTTCTGAATGGGCTGGCGGCAACTGCGCCGGCCGTAGAGCTTGATATCCGCGACCAGTTGGTTCCGCAGCATGACCTCGAGACAACTCTCGACGCGAGCGACGGTGTCGTGCTGCCTTATCGCAAAATTCTCAACAGCGGCGCGGCGTTGTTTGCCTTGTTACGCAACCGGCCCGTCATGGCGCCGCAGCTAGGCACGCTGCCGGAGTTACAGGACGAAATCGGGCGTGACTGGGTGCACTTGTATACGGGCGCCGACATAGGCGCGCAGGATCTCCGCAAATTCGCGACCGAGATCCGGCAGTCGAAGCCTCCACGGTGGCCGACCTGTCGCTCTAGAAATGGGGACCGATCGGCCAATCGACGGTGCGTTCAGGCGAACTGAAGCCGGAGGCGGGCCGACCGTGGCGCTGAAAAGACTAGCCCTGGGCGCCGCCGCTCTTTCGGTAGCCCGGGTCACGCAGACGATGCTGACTTTCCTGGCGCTGCCAGTGCTGGCGCGGCTGTTGGACCCTTCGGAATTCGGCCTCGTCGCGCTGGCAATGTCATTCGTTCTATTCACAGTCGCATTCAGCGATGCCGGCATGGGCCAGTCACTTGTGCGGACCCCGCCCGAGCATACCGAGGTGTGGTCAAGCGCGTTCTGGATGATCGTGCTGCTCTCGGGCAGCCTTTCCGTGATGCTCCTTGCGCTCGCCTGGCCAGCGTCCTGGATGTTCAACGAGCCGCGGCTGGCAATTCTTGTTTGTGCACTCGCGCCACTGCCGCTTGGTGTCGGAATGATCACGCCAGCAATCGCCGACCTTCAGCAGCGCGAAAATTTATGCGCGCATGGTAAGACTGCGGGAGAACATCCCCGCGCTGCGGTCGCTGGTCTTTATCGCATCACGCGCGATGGCGAGTTTTGTGTTTCCGCCGATGGCGGTGCTTTGCGTCGCCAGCCCCGCTTTCATTGATGTCTTTCTGTCGGAACGCTGGGAGCCCGCGGCTTTGGTGTTTTCGATCCTTGCGCCGATCGGCGCCTTGCAAGCCGTGACCGCTCTCAATGGCGCGCTTCTGATGGCGACCGGACGGACGGACCTTCGCCTCCGGCTGACGTTCGAGTTCACGCTTATCTGGGTGATCGCAGCCCCCTTCCTCGCCATGATCAACCTGACGGCGGTGGCGATCGGCTATGCGGCTGTCTTCGTCATCTACCTCCCGCGCACGCTGCAGCTATTCCTGAAGCCCATCGATGCGAGCATCCGTGAATACGCAGCGGCCGTCTCGATACCGCTCCTTGTCGCGTGCGGGCTGGCGCTGGGCCACTTTGCGGCGAAAGCCGTCTTGCCGCTATCGCCCTGGGCCGAAATCGGGCTGGCCGCAAGCGAAGTGCTGATCGGATATGGACTGACCGCTTGGATCCTGCGCGGACGCCTGCGCGAGGACCTGCGCACGATCCGCCGACTATTTTCGACGATCACGCCGCAAACGGCCGCAACGGACCCGTCCGCCGCCTTGCAGCAGTAGGAGGCCATGATGGCCCGCTCACTATCCGCCGGCTTGAAGAAGCTGCTTTCGTTGCGCGTCGTGAACGCAAGGCGATTGCACGTGCGAACAATGCTGGGTGTTTTCCGGCGCTTATCGAGATCGACTGCATCATGATACGGCGCAATCTGATGGGGAATGCCCTGCGCTGCGACGGAAATCCGGGCTCCGTGATTCCACGTCGCGCTGCGTGTCCGCCGCCCAAGCGCGCGCAAGGGAAAGGTCGCACCACAGCGTCGAGCGAGCGGTTGATGCGCTGGACTTCGGGTCCAACGCGTTGAACGGGCCCTGGCCCCATCGCAAGACAGGCCTATTTCATTACAGTGTCGTCCAGATTACGCAAGCAGCATGGCGAACCGACGGAGATCTCGCGCTGCTGAGACTGAAGGAGGAGGAGGTGCGTGATATACTACCAGTCTCAACCGGATGGCCGCAGTTGCACCGTTGAAGCAGGCGACTCGCCGGTATTTTCCATCTTTCGATGAAGACTGGTGGCTGGACGCGAGTGCGCCCGGCGATAGGATCGCGCGCGGGTCAGTGGGGACGGCGTCTTGATCGGAACATGGCTTACCACGTGAAGCGGCGCGCTGGGGGCTGACGTTCATCACCATGCCGCACCTCACGCGCACGATGAGCCCAAAGCTTTATCCCCCGCCGGCGAAGGCAGCGACACGTAGCATGCTAAATCAGGCCATCGTGGCGGAGCTGATGAAGAAACTGCCGCGCTATGATCGCTTCGAGCGCGCGCTTGAGCCGGGCTGCGCCAGCGCGCAGGGATTCGTGCATGCCAATCTGGCGGTTACGCACATGTACACGTTCCGCTCGACAATCGGCGACACGCCGGAAACGATCCTGCGGCAGATGCATCAGGAAGCTCGCCGGGCGATCAACAAGGCGCAACGCGAGTGCACGGTTGAGCGAAGCAACGACCTGGATCGGTTCATCCGGCTGCACCGCCAGTCCTATGGCAAGGGCACGTTGGTAAAGTACGATACGCTCGAACGGATTTTCACGGCGGCTTCGCCGCGGGGGCAGGCTGAAATCACTTTCGGCCGTCTCAATGCGTCCTCCGACGCGGCGGGTATGGTTGCTGTGTGGGACAGCGGAGCGCTGTACACGTGGCTTCTGGCGCGGGATCGGGTGCAGCACCATGTCGGCGCCACTAGCTTGATCACCTTCGAAGCGATGAAGACGGCCCACCGTCTCCGGACGGATTGTAGATCTGGACGGCTACGTCTCGCCTGAGTTGGAACATTCCTGACCAAGTTCGGGCTGCCGCCCGTCGTGCGGCCCTATGTTATTGGCAACGGCGGCCGGTCGTGGCAGGCGCTGCGCTTTGCGGCTGGTCTCGCCAAACCCTCACGAAAGACCGCCATTTTCCGGGTGGCGTGACCAACCTATCCGGATATCGACATGAAGACACCGCTGTACACCCATGAGGAAGCGCGTCACTCCGAGCCGGCGGATGGAGCTCTCGCCTCGCTGTCGGAGTGGCTACGCGACTACGCCATGTCCGATCATGCCGAACTCGGACGATCCGGCACCGTATGCCCATTCGTCAAGCAGGCCTCGAAACTGGAAACGCTACGCGTCGGCATCAACCTGTCCGGCCCGGAAGACGAAGACCATGTCTTCTCCGAGATACGCACCAGCTTTCATGACATGGAGCACATTCCTGCGCCGCCCGGAAAGGAAAGGCTGCGCACGATTGCCGTGGGATTTCCCAACTGCGCCAGCCTCGCCGGGATCGCCATGTTGGAGCGTGTTTACAAGCGGCACAAATACTACACCCTGCTGCGCAGCCGCATGGATCGCGTTCTTCCATCCCGACGCCGACATCCACGGGTTGTGGAACGAAGCCTTCCGACCGATGCGATCGCCGATGCCGGTGCTTGCTGTGCGGTATCTCGTCGAGCAGGACGCGGTGTTCGCGGCCAAGCATAGGCTGTTGAGGAAGCCCTATCTTTTGCCGCTTCCGGCGTAGCTGGGACCACGGCGGTTAGCAGACTACCATCAACGCAAAGGCAGCCTCGCGGGCCGAGCCCGGAGTTTAAGCGAAGTCATATCCACTCGTCATTGTGAGCGGTTCGCCAGATTCAAATTGGTTCCCCCGCGCGCTGTGATGTTACTGCCGAACCGAATGGACCCGGTTTCCAATATGCGCGTTGCTTTCCAGACGAAAGGAGCCGCCCATGTTCATGCTTACAGGTCGAGTTGCTGGAAAGCTGGTGAAGGTCGACGACAAAGCGCGCTGGAAAAATGCCGAACTCAGCTCTTGCGTCATCGTCGGTGGACCGGCGGTTCGCTTCGATGAATTCCAAAGCGTGGCTTTCATGAACTGCGTCTTCCTCTATGACGGCATGGAAGTGGAAGGCCGCGAATGGCTGTCGTTCAAGAGCATGGAGCGGATGTCGGCGCAGGCGCGGCGCAAGCAGAGCTAGCCTGACCTTACGTTCCGGCGTAGTCGCGCATGACCCCGTCTCGACCACGAAGCCGTACGCGCCCGCTTTCAGTTTCAACATCAGCGGGCGATGCGAGCGCTTTCGAAACACCCCCAGGGATATCGATCACATAGGCAGGCTGTGCGAGCCCGGAAATCCTGTCGCGTAATTGGCGTACTAAGTCCTGACCCTGCTCCACGGTCGTACGGAAATGCGAGGTGCCAGGCGCAAGGTCTGCGTGATGCAGATAGTAAGGTTTTATCCGCGCCTGGACGAAGGCGCGCATCAGTTGTTCCAGCGTCGCTATGTCGTCGTTGACGCCTTTAAGAAGAACAGTCTGGCTCAAGAGCGGAATGCCGGCGTCCACCAGTCGAGCGCACGCGCCGAGCGTCGCCGGGGTCAGCTCGCGCGGGTGATTGCAATGCACAGCAACATATACGGCTTTCGACCTGCTGCTAATGACCGCAACGAACTCGCTTGAAACGCGATCGGGATCTGCGACGGGCATGCGCGTGTGCCAGCGTATCACCTTCATGGGGACCGCCTCCAGCTCGCGCGTCAGCGCAGCGGCGCGACGCGCGGACAGCATGAAGGGATCCCCACCCGTAATGATGACCTCCCAGATTTCAGGATGTTGACGTATGTAAGCCAACGCAGCTTCAAGTTCGGATGGTGACAGACTGCCGTCCTTGTCCGGCCCGACCATCTCGCGCCGGAAGCAGAAGCGACAGTAGACAGGACACACCGAGACAGCCTTAAGCAGCACACGATCCGGGTAGCGATGGATGATGCCTGTGACGGGCTCATGTGTGTGATCGCCGATGGGATCAGGCAGCTCTTCCGGACGCAGATCCAGCTCGGCGGGTGATGGAACGAACTGACGGGCGATCGGGTCGGCGCGATCAGCGCGATCTATCAAATCGGCGAGCGATGGCGTGATGGCGGTAGCGTAGGCTGCGGTTACTGCGGTCAGCTCGGACGAGGATACAGCAAGGCCAGCCGCGACGAGATCGTCTGCGGAGCGCAGCGTGCGGGGGGCCGGAAGGCCAGCGTCGAGCAGGCGGTTCATGATTGGCGGGCTCTATCGCCCCGTTAGCCGCGTCTGTCCAGCAGCAGGCCCAGATCCTCGATCGCCTTGGCCGCGCGGTCGTCGACCCCCTGCTCCCGCAGAATGCTGGCGAACAGCTGGGCGGCACGCGGGGCGGTGTCGCATTCGGACACGGCGTCACGGAATTCGGGCCACAGGTCATTCATGAAATCCGACGCCAGCGAGGCCACGCCGGCGGCCGTCAGGATCAACATCGGAATGCCGCCCGACGCATCAATCCCGCCGCCCCCGGAGAACATCGCCGTCGCGTTTCGGGCGTTGCTGAACTCTTTCTGGTGTCCCTTCACGAAGTCGGCGACGAAGCGTTCGGTCTTCCAGTGCACCCATTCCGATGTGCAAGGCTCGGGCGTTGTGGCGCAACCCGCAGCGCCAAGGACCGTGGCGGCAAGACCGGCGGCGATGGCTCGTTTCATGGTCGATCCTCTTTCGGGCATCAGACCCGCTTAGACCGGCGGCGTCCAGAGCACATCTGCAATTCGCCGCGCGCCCGTCGCCAGCATCACCAGCCGGTCGAACCCCAGCGCAACGCCGCTTGCGGGAGGCATATGTTCCAGCGCAGCGAGAAACTCTTCGTCCAGCGGATATCGCTCGCCATAGGCCGCCTGCTTCACGTCCATCTCGGCCTCGAACCGGCGACGCTGCTCGACGGGATCGGTCAGCTCGCCAAAGCCGTTCGCCAATTCAACACCGCAAGCATACAGTTCGAACCGTTCAGCATAACGCGGATCGCGCGTCAGCGGACGCGCCAAGGCAGCCTCATCTGCAGGATACTCGCACAGCAGCGTAAGCCAGCCCTGCCCGAGCCTAGGTTCAACACGCTCGACAAGCACACGACTGAAAATGTCCGACCATGAATCCTCCGCCACTGTTCGAACGCCGATCGACTGCGCGGCCCGAGCAAGCGCCCTCGCGTCGCCGAGCGTCGGCTCCAGATCGATTTCGGCGTGGCGCGTGAAAGCTTCGGACACCGTTAATCGCTCCGGTTCGGGATTGGGATCGCAGGTCAGTCCGCGCCATTCGAACACCTCCCGCCGGCCCTCTTTCAGCGCAAGCCGACAAAGCTCCACGCAATCCGCCATGACTACGCCGTAGCCTTCGCCGGCGCGGTACCATTCCAGCATGGTGAATTCCGAGGAATGGAGCGGGCCCGCCTCGCCGTTCCGGTAGACCCTGGCGTAGTCGAAGATCTTGGTCTCGCCTGCTGCGAGCAATTTCTTCGATGCGAACTCCGGCGAGGTGTGCAGATAAAGCGGGCGCCGGTCGCCGTTTTCGCCGACCCAATCGGTCCGGAAACCATGCAGATGGGCCTCGTTCCCGGGCGACGCCTGCAGGGCGCCGCATTCGACCTCGGTGAAGCCGTGCGCCTGAAACCAGCCGCGCACCGCATCTCGGATGCGCCCCCGCCCCTCGAGGAAGGGCCGACGGTCTGCGTGGGAATCCCTGTTCCACCAAGGCTTTGAGTTAGGCAAAACAAACTCCATAGGCCGCAGCAAGCCGGGCTTGGCCGCCAAGGCAGAGCATTGTATGACCGCGCCGCTTCAACAGTTTCCCGGTGGCCGAGCCATACTCCGCCGCCCATCCAAACACAAAGGCGGGTTATCGTGGTCAAAGTCATCGCCAGCGACGTTCGCAAAGGCAACGTCCTCGAGAAGGAGGACGGCCAGCTCTATACTGTGCTCAAGGCCGAAACCTACCGCCCGGGCAAAGGCACGCCGACCGCCACGATCGACATGCGCCGCATCTCCGACGGTGTGAAGGTGGTTGATACTTACAAGACAACCGACCAGCTCGAACTTGCCTTCGTGGAAGAGGTGAAGCACCAGTTCCTCTTCAAGGACGGCGAGCTCTACGTGTTCATGAACCCCACCAACTACGAACAGGTGATGGTGCCCGCCGCAATGCTGGGCGACGACGCGGCCTATCTCGGTGAGAACATGGATTGCGACCTGCTGATGTTCGACGGCAGGCCGGTGGCGATCAAGCTTCCCCAGCGTGTGACTCTCGAAATCGTCGAGACCGAACCGGTCGTGAAGGGCCAGACAGCGTCGGGTTCCTACAAGCCGGCCAAGATGTCCAACGGCATCCGCGTAATGGTGCCCCCGCACATCGGTACAGGCACGCGCATTGTCGTATCGACAGAAGACGGCGCTTATGTCGAGCGCGCCAAGGATTAATCTGGCGCTGGTCTAGTCGCCGCCTTCGATCGTTTCGGCGGCTTCCTCGTTGAGCGCCTGGGCTTTCTTGCGAGGCACGACCAGAGGCGCCGGCTGCGTCGTCGCGATGTTGCCACGCATGAGCGACAGGCCCGCTCTCAAGCCGCCAGCGATCTGCATCTCCAGCCGCTGCTCGTCGCGACGACGAACATCGAGCACAAGCTCGTCGGCTTCCGACGTGTCCACGCCGAGATTGACCAGCACTTGCCGTCCAAACACCAGCGCGGATTCCAGTGTCTCACGCAGCTGGTACTCAACCCCCGCATTGATCAGGCGCAGCGCATGCCCGCGATCGAAGGCGCGCACGAACAGCTTTGCATGCGGGAATTCCGATTTCACCAACTCGACGACCTTGTCGGCCGCTTCCTGTTTGTCGACACAGACCAGCACGGCCTCGGCGGTCGCCGCGCCTGATGCGCGCAGCACGTCGAGGCGTGTGCCATCGCCATAATAAACCTTGAAGCCGAACTGGCCGGCGGCCCGGATCATCTCCACGTCGATCTCGATGATGGAAACGTCGATGCCCTTGGCCAGCAAGGGTTGGGAGACGACCTGGGCGAAGCGTCCGAAGCCGACAAACAGCACACGACCGTGCAGATCGCTAGCCTCCTCAATGCCGTCCATGGATTCCTTTTCGGCGGGCGTCAGGCGCTCGATTGCCATCACCGCCAGGGGCGTCAACACCATCGAGAGAATGACAACGGCGGTCATGCCCGCGGCGGTGGGCGCGTCCATGACACCTCCAGAGAGAGCGCCCGCGTAAAGCACGAAGGCGAATTCGCCGCCCTGCGCAAACAATGCCGCGCGATGCAACGCCTCGCGGTGATTGGCCTTGAACAGCCGGGCCACGACATAGATGCCAAACGATTTAACCAACATGAACGAAAAGACGCCGCCGGTGATAAGCGGCCAGCTGGCAAGAACAAGATTGAGATCCAGCGACATGCCGACGCCAAGAAAGAACAAGCCCAACAGGATGCCGCGGAACGGCTCCACGTCAGCCTCGAGCTGATGCCGGAAGGTGGATTCCGATAGCAGCACCCCGGCGAGGAATGCCCCCATCGCCATCGACAATCCGCCCCACTGCATGAACAGCGCAGCGCCCAATACCACCATCAGCGCGGCGGCCGTCATCACCTCGCGCGCGCCCGTCCACGCCAGGAAGCCGAACAGCGGATTCGAGAAAGCGTCCGGCCACGAACACCAGCGCCACTGCGCCTACCGCCAGCGCCAATGTCTGCCACAGCGGCGCGGCGTGCGCATTCGCCTCCGCTCCCGGCATGAGCGACCCAAGTATCGCCACCAAGGCCAACAACGGAATAATCGCGAGGTCTTCAAGCAGCAGGATCGCCACCGACCTCTGACCGGCCGATGAAGACACCTCACCACGATCTTCCATCATCTTCATGATCACCGCGGTCGACGACAGTACAAAGCCGAAAGCCCCGATGACCGCGGCAGCGGGCGGAAGCCCGAACGCGATCGCCACGCCAGACAGCAGCGTCCCGCACGTCAGCACCTGGGTCAGCCCCAGCCCAAATATGTCTTTTCGCATGGCCCATAACTTGGCCGGCCGCATTTCGAGGCCGATCAGAAACAGGAACATCACGACGCCGAATTCGGCTACGTGCAGCACGGCCTGCGGATCGTTGAACAGCTTCAGCACAAAGGGACCAACGACCACCCCGGCCGCCAGATAGCCCAGCACGGCGCCGAGTCCGAGCAAGCGGAACAGCGGCACGGCCACGACGCCCGCCGCAAGCAGGGCGACGGCCAAGCCAAGGTCAGGTCCGGCTACCGTATGTTCCATGCCCGCTTCCGCACGCCTCTAGGACTTCATGATCGGTACGCGATAGAACGTGATAGCCGCAAGGATAAGTGGGGTCGCCATTTCCGCGGCAACCTACCTCAGCCGCTTTTCGAACTCTGGGAAGAACGATTCGGCGTCCGCCGCGAGCTTCTCTTCCATCTTGCGAAACAGGGAGAGGACTTCCTCGCCCGCGCGGGTGAGGACAGCGCCGCCGCCCTTTTTTCCGCCTGTAGAGGATTCGACCAGCGGCTTGCGGAAAGAGTTATTCATCGCGTCGACAAGCTGCCAGGCCCGGGAATAGCTCATCTCCATGGCTTTTGCCGCCTTGGAGATCGATCCCTCTGCGGCGATACGCTCCAGCAGATCAGCCTTGCCTGGCCCAAAGGCGCGCTCGCCCTTGGCGATGACGCGGGCGGTGATGCGAATGGACGCCATGAGAACCTCCAACTGACACCCTATCGAAGCGAGCACAGCGCCGAGCGCAAGAGAAAATCTGGTTCAGGCCATCAACCGTCGGGCTTTGGCCAGCCGTTCCACGCCCTGATCCAGCGTCGCGTCGGACTTTGCAAAGCAGAGCCGCACCAGCGACGCCGCCGGCGGGCGGACATAGAAGGCCGAGAATGGGATGGTGGCTACGCCACATTCCTTCACGGCGCGCACGGCAAAGGCAGCGTCATCCATATCGATTCCCGAGGCGCGCAGATCCACGCCGGAAAAATAGGTGCCCGTGGCCGGCAGGACGTGAAATCCTTCCTGCTTCAGCGCCAGACCGAGCCTGTCGCGTGCACGGGTGAGTTGGGCGCACATCTCATCGAAATGTTCGCGAGGCTTCGCTAGCCCATAAGCGACCGCGCACTGCAGATGCGGCGGCGTCGTGAACGTCAGGAACTGGTGCGCCCTGGCGAAGACTTCAGTCAGCTTTGGCGCGGCGCAAGCGAAACCGACCTTCCAGCCCGTCATGGAAAACATCTTGCCCGCGGACCCGATCTTAATCGTCCGCTCTCTCATGCCGGGGGCCTGAAGCATGGATACGTGCGTGGCGCCGTCGAACACACAATGTTCCCAGACCTCGTCGGAGATGGCGATGCAGTTGTGCTTCACGCATTGAGCCGCGATCAGCGCCAGATCTTCCGCACCGATCAGGCTGGCGGACGGATTGAGTGGCGTATTGAGCACGACGGCCCGTGTCCGATCCGTGAACGCAGTCGCCAGCTCCGCTGGATCAACGCGCCATGATGGAGGCCTCAGGCAGACAAACCGCGCCGTCGCGCCCGCCCGTCGCAACATTGGCAGATAGCTATCGTACATCGGCTCGAACAGCACGACTTCGTCGCCGGGTTGCAGCACCGCAAGCAGTGCGGCGGCCAACGCCTCGGTCGCCCCCGATGTCACTGTGACTTCGGTCTTCCAGTCCAGTTCAACTCCCTGATGGCGGCCGTAGTGCTCCGCGACTGCCTCACGCAGCGCAGGAATACCCCGCATTGGCGGATACTGGTTTGGTCCTTCAATCACCGCCTTGGCGGCGCGCTCGCGAATATCCTGCGGCCCATCCCACTCGGGAAAGCCCTGCCCAAGATTCACGGCGTCGGTCTCACGCGCGAGGCCGGACATGACATCGAAAATCGTATCAGGCAGTGAAGCGTAGATCGGGTTCGCGACGTGGGAAGACCGAACGGTCTGATGTGCTTCAGCGAAGGCACCTTGCCTCGTACGTCATCGACCTTGGCCAGATCGAGCGTCGCGACAATCACGCCGGGATCAACACTGCCTTCGGCCAGGATCACGCCCCACGGATCGATGATCAGCGAGTGGCCATAAGTTTCCCGCCCGTCATCATGCTTCCCGCCCTGCGCCGGAGCGATGATGAAACATCCCGTTTCGATCGCCCGCGAACGCAGCAAGACATGCCAGTGCGCCTGGCCGGTGATGCGGGTAAAGGCGGCAGGTACGGCGATGATCTTCGCGCCGCTCAGGGCCAACGTTCGGAACAGGTCGGGAAAGCGCAGATCATAGCAGACCGTCATCCCGAGCGGTCCTGCAGGCAGGCTGGCGAGCACCGCCTCCTTGCCCGCGGCAAAGCTGTCTGACTCTCGGTAGATATTTCCGGCGTTCAACTGAACGTCAAACATGTGAATCTTGTCGTATTTCGCGATGAGCGCGCCGTCAGGCCCGATCAGGAAACTGCGGTTCGCGCACTTGCCGCCCTCCGCCCGGATTGCGATCGATCCGATCAGCAACGTCACGCCCAACTCTTTCGCCAGCGCCCGGAATGCCTTCAGGCCTGGATCAGCCTCCTCGGTCGTGGACTTTTCCCACACAGCACCCGGTTTCCGATCCAGTTGCGTCGTCATCTCGGGAGTAGCGATCAACTCGGCGCCCTGGGCGGCAGCCTCCCGGATAAGAGAGGTCGCCGCCGAGATATTCTCCCCCACTTCGGTCCCGGACCGCATCTGGACACAGGCAACCTTGATCTGGGACATCGCCTCACACTCTGCCTTCAGGTTAACTTCGCGCCAACCACGCCAGCGGGCAACCTGCCTCTCTGATGCGCGCTTTTCCAGCGTTCTCCGGTCTGTAGTAGTTAATCGCCAAAACTCGCCTGTTAGGCAACGCATGCGTGACAGGCTCTCCTGATGGTATGCAGATTGCTCTGGTTATCTCCATGCAAACCTTGCCCGTGGTAAGGGGCGGAGATCGCACGAGACAGACCGGCAGAGCTGCTACCTGGAATGAACACCGCAACCACTGGCGCCATGGGCCCTCCGCCCGCAGAACCGCCTGCCGGCTATCAGCCCGCGCAGTCGCGGTCGCTGCTGAACTATGCCAAGCACGCAGACTTCATGGTCTTCCTCGGATGGACCATTTCCACGACGTTGCCAGTTGGGTTTTTGGGACCGCTTCGCTATCTGGCTGCCGCCTATTTTGCTGGCGCCTTCCTGCTCTTTGCTCGCCAGGTGTCTCCGGCTGTCGCGCGTTGCTGGCCGCTCTTTCTGCTGCCAATTCTTTGTACGATCTCGGCGATCTGGGCGCCCTCAATGAATGAAGCGCTGCGCAAGGGGTTCAGCCTTGCGTTGACCGCGTTGGTGGCCATTTACGTGGCGACGCGCATACCGGGTCGCAAAATTCTGCTTGCATACTTCTTGGCGGAACTGATCGCGGCGGTGATCAGTCTGAGAACCAACACGATCGACTCCCAAGGCGCGTGGACCGGCATGTTCGGGCAAAAGAACTTCTTCGCCGTGAACATGTTTATCCTCTACGTGGCGGCGCTGGGCCTGATCCTGGATCGCGAAAACGGTCGCTGGATCCGTCGAGTTGCGATGGCAGGCGCGCCGCTCGCGTTGCTCCTGGTGGTTCTGGCCAAGTCAGGGACCACGACGCTGCTCGTCCTGGCCACAACGGCCGCCATGCTCGGACAAACGCTTGTCTGGCAACCGGCTTCGAAAATTCCAAACGCGCGAGCGCTGATCGTCATGGGCTTTGCAGTCGTCGGGTTGTTGGGCGCCTATGTTGCGTTCGGAATCCTGCAGATCGACCTGATGAAGGAAGTCCTTGGCGCTCTCGGCAAGGATTCCACACTGACCGGCCGGACCATGCTGTGGGAACTTGCCGAGCGCTCCATGGCGGAGCACCCGTGGACCGGACTTGGAGCAAACGGCTATTGGCGCGTGGAACACGGGATGGCGAACTCGATCACCGCCATTCTGCAGGGCGCTGAACGATTCAGCAGCTTCTCCTTCCATAACGCCTACTACGAAAATGGCGTCAGTTACGGATACCCTGGATATTGGGCGACCGTGATCCTTTCCACTTGGGCGTGCGCAAGCGCAGGCATGAACTGGGCTCGCAACCAGACGGCCGTCAACGCAGCCTTCCTCATGTTTGCTCTGATGATTGTCCTGCGATCGACGAGCGAGGCCGATCTTTCCGAAGAATTCCGCGCGATGGTTGTGATCCTGTTCGTCTCGGCCAGTCGCAAGGAACTTCATCTCAAGCCACAACGGCAGCCAGGCGGCGGCGCAACATTTTGGCGCGCCGGCGCATGAGCGACAGCCGCGCCCAACCCAATGCTGCTGCGCTCGACGTCAGCGTGATCATCGCCGCATGGAACGCAGCGACCTCAATTGAACGTTCGGTCGCATCCGCGCTGGCGTCTGCAAACGTCAAACTGGAAGTGATCGTGGTCGATGATGCATCGCCCGATGCGACCTTCGAGATTCTCAGCCGTATCGCCGCCGCCGACTCTCGCGTCGTGACCAGGCGCCTGCCTGCGAACGCCGGCCCTTCTGTCGCCCGCAACCTTGGCATCAGCCTCGCGCATGGCCGCTATGTCGCCGTGCTGGACGCTGACGACACGATGCGGTCAGATCGTCTCGCCAAACTCGTGTCGCTCGCAGACAGCAGTGGCGCGGATATTGTCGTGGACAACATGATGTCCGTCGACGAGTCTGGCGCACCGGTGGGCGCGAACCCTTTCCTCAAGGCGCCGCGCTTTGTCCGCTCTTGCAACATCGACCTGGAGACCTGGATCAGCTTCAACAATCCGCTGGCCGACGAAGATACGCTTGGCTATCTGAAGCCGCTCATCTCCCGCCAGACCCTGCTCAAGACCGGACTCGCCTACGACCCGTCCTTGCGAAACAGCGAGGACTACTACCTTGTCGCCCATCTGCTCGCAGCCAAGGCGCGCATGACCTACAGCCCGGATGCGGATTACGTCTATACCCGCTCAACAGGATCGACGTCGCATCGACTGAAGCCAAGCCAAACGCGGGCGTGGCTGGACGCCGAACAGCGCTTTGTTGCCAGGCATGGCGCGAACCTCTCGAAAGGAGAGCTGTCGGCGCTTGCGCGTCGCGGCCGGACGCTGCGCAATGTCGACAAGCTCATCGCCGTCACCGATGCAATGAAGACGAGAAAGTTTGGCGAGTCCGCTCGATTGATGGCGGCAGACCTGCGCGGCGCGGCCTATACTGTCAGGATGCTTGCAAAGGTCGCAATGAACAAGGCGCTGCAAAGGAAGACTCTCTGACCGAACGCTTTTTTCGACCATAACACAGGCTGGTAATGTCCCGTTGCGGATTGCGTCGGGCCTAAAGCCGGTTAACCTCCCCAGACAATGCCAAGGACCCAGTGAGCCAACGCTGGGCCTGCTCGGGAGGATACCAAGTCATGCTGAACCGCAGAATCGCGGGTGCGGTCGCTCTCAGCGCCATGGCCGTGGCGCTGGCGTTTGCCTGCACAATTCCCGGCGGCAACACTGGTTCGATGGCGCAGGCCGGGATGACGAACACCGCCAAGACCTATGACTCAACCGAGTGGAAATACTGGGGCGGCGATGCGGGCCAGACCCGTTACGCTCCCCTCAACAACATCAACTCCGGCAATGTGAATCGTCTGAAAGTTGCCTGGCGGTGGAGCGCAGACACGTCAGGCGGACCGGAATCAGCCAACTACAAGTCGTCGCCCCTGCTCGACGACGGCGTGCTCTACGTTCCATGGGTCAATCACGGCATGGCGGCGATCGATGCTGGCACCGGCAAGACGATCTGGACCTTTGAACCCCAACCCACCGACATTGGCGGTCGCGGCGCCTCGCTAGCGCTACGCTCTCTCGCCTACTGGACTGACGGCGTTGAGAAACGCGTCTTCCACAATTCCGGCGACGGGCGCCTCATCGCGGTTGACGGCAAGACCGGAAAGCCCGCCGCAGGCTTCGGCAAGAATGGCTGGATCAATCTGCGCGAAGGCATCATCGAGGGCACCTCCGCGACGGACGTCGGCTCTGTTTCGCCGGCGCTGGTCGTCGGCGACATCGTCGTCGTGCAGGTGATCCCGAACAACACCCGTAACAAAACTGGTGCGCCGGGCAAGATCCGCGGGTTCAACGTGCGCACAGGCGAGGTTGTATGGACCTTCAACCCGATCCCCAAGAACGGTGAGGTCGGCGCAGAAACCTGGACAGACGGCAGCAACGCCTACAGCGGTCAGGCCGGCGCGTGGTCGATGATGAGCGCCGATCCCGAGCTGGGTTATGTCTACATGCCACTTGAGACGCCGACCAACGAGTTCTATGGCGGCCAGCGCCTCGGCGACGGCCTGTTTGGCGAAAGCATCATCTGCCTCGACGCGAAAACAGGTAAGCGCGTTTGGCATTACCAGATCGTGCATCACGGCATCTGGGATTACGACATGCCCACCGCGCCGATCCTTCATGACCTCAAGAAGGACGGAAAGACGATCAAGGTGGCGACTCTGCTAACCAAGCAGGGCCTGACCTTCGTGTTCGACCGAGCCACCGGCAAACCCGTCTGGCCGATCGAGGAGCGAACGGTTCCCGGATCCGACATTCCGGGAGAGCAACCGTCGAAGACTCAGCCCTTTCCGACAAAACCCGCGCCGATGCTCCGCCCAGGTTACGACGAGAGCGACCTGATCGACTTCACGCCCGAGCTGCGCGAGCAGGGCAAGAAGATCGCGGATCAATACACGAAAGGACCGCTCTACACGGCGCCAACGCTGGTGACGCCGACCAACAAGGGCACGTGGCTGTACCCTGGAACGGGCGGCGGACCGAACTGGAACGGCGCGGCGTTCGATCCAGAAACGCATATGCTTTATACGCCCGTACGGCTGAAGGTGCAGTCCGCAGGCCTCAACAAGGGCGACCCCAAGACCACCGATATGCATTATTACGGCGGCGGTGGCGGCGCGCCCGTCAACGGCCCGCGCGGCCTGCCCATCCTCAAGCCGCCCTATTCCGAGGTGATCGCCACCGACATGGACAAGGGTGAGCACATGTGGCGCATCCCGATCGGCGACGCGGACGACTTCGTCAAAAACAATCCAGCGCTGAAGGGCCTTAACCTCGACTTCTCGAAGATGGGAAAGTTCGATGTCCGCCCTTCCCCTCTGCTGACCAAGGAACTTCTGTTTCTCGGTGAGTCAGGAAATCTCGGCGGCGGCTCCGGCGGTCCGATGTTCCGCGCTTACGACAAGCGGAACGGCAAGGTCATTGCGGAGGTCAAGCTGCCCAACCTCGTGACTGGGGCGCCGATCACGTATGAACTGAACGGGCGGCAGTACATCGTCGTCGCCGTTTCCAAACGTGGCGAGCCGGCAGAAATGGTTGCTCTCACGCTCGACGGCGCAAGCGAGAATGGCGCGGCCCCGGCCGGCGGCGTTCCGCTCGCCGCTGCGCCGCCATCGACACGCGCTGCTGCGTTCGCCATCACAGCGACGCCCGATGAACTTGCACTCGGCAAGACCAAGTTCGAGCAGACCTGTGCGATGTGCCATGGTCTGACCGGCGCCGGCATTGTCGGGGGTAGCGCCCCGCCGATCACCAATCGCACTGACTACGCGAACATCACTCGCGCGATCGCGCAGGGTCAGGGTGAAATGCCGGCGCTCGCCGCCCTGCTTACACCGGCGGAGATCGAAGCGATCGCCAAGCACGTCGTAAAGACGCTCGGCCCTCAACCGCGAGCCGAACGCCAGGGACCGCCCCCTTCTGGGAATGATTGAGACGTTATCCGCCTGAATAGCCGCCAATGACCGGTAATATCTCGCCGGTGATATACGACGACATCTGAGATGACGCGAGAAACACAAAGGCCGGCGCAATCTCTTCGGGTTGCGCCGGCCTTTTCATCGGCGTCTGCGATCCGAATTGGGCGACATCCTCGGCTTGCTTGTCTGCCGGATTGAGCGGCGTCCACACAGGCCCAGGCGCCACCGCATTCACACGAATGCCGCGCGGCAGAAGATGCGCCGGCAGCGAGCGCGTGAAGGCGTGGATGCCGCCCTTGGTCAGCGAGTAATCGAGCAGCGCCTTGTTTCCCTGCAACCCCGTGATCGATCCATTGTTGACGATGGCCGCGCCCGACCTCATGTGCGGTACGGCCTCCCGGCACATGTGGAACATGCCATAGAGGTTGGTCTTCAGCGTCCTGTCGAAATGCTCCTCCGTCAGGTCTTCGAACTTGTCTACGTGGAGCTGGAAGGCCTCATTGTTCACCAACACGTCGAGCCGCCCGAACTTGTTCACGACTTCCGCAATTGCTTCCTTGCAGAACTGACGGCTCGTGATGTCACCCGAAATCAACAGCGCCTCTTTGCCTTCATCAGCGATTGCAAGGCGCGTCTGCTCCTCGTCCTCATGCTCCGCAAGATAGATGATCGCCACATCCGCGCCTTCACGCGCACACAGCACGGCTATAGATCGCCCGACACCGCTATCGCCGCCTGTCACGATGGCGACCTTTCCTTCCAGCTTGCCTGACCCATTGTAGAAGGGCTCATCATACATCGGCTGGGGGTCGAGATCCTCTTCCGATCCCGGTTTTGGCTGGTGCTGCTTTGCGAAAGGCGGGACCGGATATTTCCGCGCGCCCGTCTGAGGCGCCTCCTCCTTCTGCGGAGGCTTGGGCTTGGCGTCGACTTCGGCCTGGATTTTCCGATGCGCCGCCGCCGTTTTTTTCAACCTGCATCTGCTTGTCCGCCATCGCGCATCTCCGTCGGGGGACATCAGATCCCGAACGGACAAGCGGCGCGGACGGTTCCGGATGCTTGTTTGAGGTGAAGTGGTGGGCGGTGACGGGATCGAACCGCCGACATCCTGCGTGTAAAGCAGGCGCTCTGCCAGCTGAGCTAACCGCCCGAACTCTTCCTCCGGCCAATCTTCCAGCAGCGAGGATTGGCCCGAAATGGTCGGAGCGGCGGGATTCGAACCCACGACCCCTAGTCCCCCAGACTAGTGCGCTAACCGGGCTGCGCCACGCTCCGCCAATTCAGGAGCGCCCTTATAGGCGCCGACTTGCCCGGGGGCAACCGGCCCAATGACGCTGGTTTTACAGGTCTAAGCCACAGCCCGGACGGCATCGAGCCGGGACTTGAGGTTGGTGAGGTCCGAAAGCAGCGACTCCAGCCGCGAGCGGGCAACAGTCGAAACCTGCAAGTCCGGCGCGCGGAAATCGCCCCGCTCGACCGCGTCGCGCACGGCATCCTGCAAATCGCGCACGGATGCGCCGGTTTCAGCCGGAACCATCATCTCATCAGCCCCATTCTCATCGACCCCGGCAGCCGCCCCCGGCTGTTCTCCGTTGTCGCCATCCAGAGCCTTAACAGCCCCGCGGATCGTCAATCCTTGAACGTGCAGCAGATTCTGCAACCGACGCAATAACTCCATGTCATCCGGCCGATAGAAGCGGCGACCATCGGGCCGCTTCATCGGACGAAGATTATCGAACTTTGTTTCCCAGAAGCGCAGCACATGGGTCTTGAGCCCGAGTTCCGCCGCGGCCTCGCCTATCGTGCGGAAGGCGTCAGCGGATTTGTCACAGGCCTGGACCGACTCGGATTCCGACTCTGACGCCAGGACGGCCTGCGATGCGGGGTTCATTAGTCTCTCCGGGCGGTCTGTGCTGCTTCAACCCTCTGCCGAAGAAGTGGAGAAGGTTTGAATGACACCACCCGTCTTGCCGAAATTGGAGCCTCTTCGCCGGTTTTTGGATTGCGACCGACACGTGCTTTTTTCCGACGCACCACGAAATTGCCGAAGCGGGCGAACTTCACGTCCTCATCCCCCTCGAGTTCCACGCAGACCAGCTCAAGCACACGCTCGAGGAAGTTGCTTGAATCCTGCTTGGTCAACCCGACCTTCTGGACGAGCCGATCAACGATGTCTGCGCGCGTAAGAGTATTCTCCGGCACCCAGCCTCTCCGTAGCGATAGGAAAGACTAAACTGGTGCGATTCGGATGTTAAGGGGGCGTTCTCTTAAATCTCGAACAATTTCATTCGTTTACGAGATGTTAAATGCGGATGAGCGCAGAGCCCCAAGTGAGCCCGCCGCCGATCGCTTCGATCAACACAAGGTCACCCTGCTTGATGCGCCCGTCATCGGTCGCCGCCGCGAGCGCCAGCGGAACGGAAGCCGCCGATGTGTTGCCGTGATCAGCAACGGTCGACACCACCTTGTGGTCGTCGAGCCCTAGCCTTTCCGCAACGGCAGACAGGATGCGCTGGTTGGCCTGGTGCGGCACGAACCAGTCAATGTCCTTCACATCGATGCCGGCTTGCTGCGCTGCGGCTCTCACGCTTTCGGAGATCTTGCCGACCGCATGCTTGAACACCTGATTGCCCACCATCCGCAGGTGACCAACCGTCTGGGTGGTCGATGGACCGCCATCGACATAAAGCAGTTCGCGGAACCTCCCGTCCGAGCGCAAGTGAATGCCCTTCACGCCCCGGTCGCCGGCTTTCGCCTTTTCCTGCCGCTCCAAAACGATGGCGCCCGCGCCGTCGCCGAACAGCACGCAGGTTGAACGATCAGACCAATCGAGGATGCGAGAGAAGGTTTCGGCGCCGATCACCAGCGCCCGCTCGAACTGCCCCCGCACGAGAAAATTGTCGGCGGTCGCCACGGCGAACACGAAACCGGAGCATACCGCCTGCAGGTCAAACGCCGCGCCCTGCGTGATGCCGAGCTTGTGCTGGATGACCGTAGCCGTTGCCGGGAACGTGTAGTCCGGCGTCGCCGTCGCCACCACGATCAGATCGATGTCGCCAGGCCCGACGCCCGCTGCGTTCATCGCCCGCGTCGCCGCGACCGTCCCGAGATCAGACGTCGTCTCGCCGTCAGCCGCGATGTGCCGTTTCTTGATGCCGGTGCGCGCGGTGATCCATTCATCGGTCGTATCAACCATTTTCGCCAGATCGTCGTTGGTCAGCACCCTTTCCGGGAGATAACCGCCAACACCGCGCACGACTGATACGTATTCTGTCACTCAAACGCCTCGTACTACTTGGCCGTTTCCTGCGTCGCCGCGGCCAACGCAGCGCCAGCGGCGATGCTGGCCGCCAACCGCTTCAGGTTATCCTCGACTTCCGTACGGAAATGGCTCTCGCCCATACCGGCGGCAACCGAGATCGCCTGCTCGAAGCCCACGGAATCCGTGCCGCCATGGCTTTTCACCACAACGCCATTGAGACCAAGGAAAACCGCGCCATTGACCTTCCGTGGATCAAGCCGCGCACTGAATTTCTTCAGAGCCGGCATCGCCAGAAATGCGCCAAGCATTGCCAGCGGCCCAGACTTAAAGGCTTCCCGCAGCATGTCCGACATCATCTTTGCGATGCCCTCGGCGGTCTTCAGCGCGACGTTGCCAGTGAACCCGTCAGCCACCACCACATCGACATCGCCGAAGCCGATCTTGTCCGCTTCGATATAGCCGCGGAAATCCATCGGTAGATTGCTCGAGCGAATGAGCCGCGCCGCCTCGCGGATCGACTCATGTCCCTTGAGCTCTTCCGATCCGATATTCAGCAGCGCCACGCGCGGGTTCGCCACACCGTTCACCACACGCGCAAACGCCTGGCCCATGATCGCGAACTCGACCAGCTGCTCGGCCGTCGCGGCGATATCCGCACCAAGGTCCAGCATGGCGCAAACGCCATTGCGCGTCGGCCAGCTCGCCGCCAGCGCCGGGCGCTCCACGCCCTCGGCCTTCTTCAATATCAGCATCGACTGGCCCATCAGGGCGCCCGTATTGCCGGCCGAAACCGCCGCGATGGCCTCGCCAGTCTTGACCGCTTCAATGGCGTTCCACATCGACGATCCCTTGCCGCGCCGGACAGCGTCCGCGGGCTTCGCGTCCATCGAGATCATCTTGTCGGTATGGCGGATCGTGGTGCGCGACGCAGCCGCCGGCGCATTGGCCAGCAGAGCCTTCAGCTGGGTCTCGTCGCCATGCAGCAGGAATTGCAGGTCGGCGCGACGCTGGGCGAAGCGCTCAAGGCCCTCAACAACGATCCGGGGCGCGTGGTCACCGCCCATCCCGTCGATGGAAATGATCTTGCCGTTCGCCATGTCCGCCGAAAAGCTCCAGCATGGCGATTACCGAGCGGAATCAACCCGGTCCAGCCCATGATTCAAGGGTCTAATAGCACGAGCGCCGGGAGGTAACAGGCCCCGGCCTTCCCGTCGCTGCGTCAAGGTAAGCCAATGGATTCACGCCGGAAATAGACGCCCGCCTAGGCCAGCCGTGGCCAGTTGACCTCACCCGACATGACTTGCTCGTCGGTGTGACGCTTCAATGTCGCCTCGACGAGCCTGACATACCGCCCGAACCGGTCCATTTCCGTGTCGGCCAGACCGAGATTCCGCACCAGCGAGTGCTGGAGATCTATCTCATCGCCTTGCCTGGCCAGCGCCTCGTCATAGGCTTTGGCCCTGCCATAGAAGGCCTCGCCCATCTTGCGGATCTTCTTCCCGACGGTGAGGTCGCCCGTGCCGATATCGCGCAGCGCCTCGTCGAATCCCTCGAACAGGGCGTCGAACACGTCCTGCGATAGCGCCTTGCCCGCCGCCCCTGCCGTCCGTAACCGCCGAAACATCAGCGCTGCATGAAGCGAGGTCATCTCGAACCGGCCGGAGAAATTGTCGCGGGCGCCGCCCTCATAGTAGAAATCAGGTCGCAGGGCCTGCTCCTGGATCGACCGGTGCAGGCGGTCCACCGCCCAGCGGTTCTTTTTCGATTGAAACCAGCCCAGCGCCATGCCTGCCCTCTGGATCCGCCAGTCGCGGACCTCTCCCTGAGGCGCGGGACACTAGCAGGCTTCCCGAGTCTGGGAAGGCGCCCGCGCGCGGCGAGTTTTGCCCAAAAAAAGACCTGATGTCCCCCAGCCTTGCCAAGCTAGCTGGCCTGCCTGTAGCTAGCCGCAAGTACCCGGAGTTTCCGCTATGGCCATGCGCCACCTCGCACTTGCTGGCATCGCCGCCGCCGCCCTTGCCGGCGCTGGCTGCACGGCAACGCGCGACTTTCACGGCTTCGTGCCAGACCAGGCGCTTCCGGAAGATGTGAAGCCCGCTGTCGATACACGATCCACCGTCCTCGCGCGCCTCGGGACGCCCTCGACCGCGTCACTCTTCGACACACCCGGCGTGCAGGGCAAACCCGCCGTCGGAAAAGAAAAACTATGGGTCTACATGTCGTCCACGCGCGAGCGTTTGGCCTTCTATTATCCGAAAGTCGTCCAGCGCCACATCATTGCGGTCCAGTTCGACGAGGATGACGTCGTATCCGACGTGCTCATCTACGACACCGAGGATGGCCGCGTGATCGACTACAACTCGCGCGTCACGCCCACGCGCGGCCGCGAACTCGGCATCCTGGAACAACTGTTCGGAACGCTCGGTAGCCTGCGCAACCAGCTTCCCGGCATGGAACAGGACAATCGCCAGCCGGGCGACAACCCCGGCCGCAACAACTAGAGCTTCAGTTCCTGGTAAGCTGGCTTGCGACCTGTGTGAATGTCATCGTCACCAGCGCATCCTTTTCGCCGAGGACCTCGTTCGCCGCTTTCAGGCATTCAGCTGCGGCGAGTTTCTCGTCCAGCTTCTTGTAGTCGTCCTTTACGTTGAAGCTTACCTTGTGCGAGGCCCGCACGATGGCGTCGCGAATGAAGTGCTGCTGCTCGCGATACTTCCACACGTCCTTGCCCGGCCCGGCCAGCAGGCGCGCGCTGATGAACAGGTAGTTCCGCAGCTTCAGCTTCTCGTCGAAGATCGGGAAGACAAGGCCGCCCATGTCGATCGAACGCGCAACTTCCGCTTCATCCGGCGCGCCCGGCGCCGCATGCTCCTGCGCCATGGCGGATGGGAACGCCGCGATCACGGCGGCAACCGAAACGGCAGTCAGCAATTCACGACGGGAAAAGCGCATTCCCCTAGCCTGCCGTTGAATGGTTTAGGCCTCGTTTACGCTTCTGCCGAACGCGAAAAGTGTTTCCAGCCAGCCTTATCGAACGTCATGTCCGCGCCTGACGCATCCAGCACCTTCACGCCAGCACTCTGTTCCACCGTCCCGATCCGCGTCACGATTTGCCCCGTACGCGCGATAGCATCCCGGGCAGAGGCCGGCGCAGCAAACAGCGTCTGGTAATCGTCGCCGCCCGTAAGCAATGCCTGAAGCGAAACCTGCTCATTGGTTACATAGAAGTTCGCAGCAGGGCTCAGCGGCACATCCGCGCTACGGATCACCAGCCGCACGCCGGACGCCTCGGCCACATGGCCAGCATCCGCGACAAGTCCATCCGAGACATCAATTGATCCCGTCGCATACGTCGCCACGAGATCAGCGAACGCCAGCCGGGGCGGTTCCGGCACGCGATAGCGCGAGACCAGCAGGTTGCTCGCCTCGGCCGACAGATTCCCAAGCACGCCCGTCGCCGCCATCAGCCCAAGCGCACCATCGCCGATCGTCCCGCTGACCCAGACATCGTCGCCAGGCTGCGCCCCAGATCTGCGCACCGGCCCCCGCTCGCCTACGCGCCCCAGCAAGGTCAGCGACAACGTCAGGGGCCCGTCTGTCGATGTCGTGTCCCCGCCGACCAGATGCGCGCCCCACCGCGCCAGATCAGCGCCGAGCGCTCGCGAAAAATCGCCAAGCTGCTCGTGCGCCCGCCCCTTCGGCCACACCAGCGCCAGCAGTGCGGCATCCGGCCTGCCGCCCTTGGCGATGATGTCAGAGACATTCACCCGAACGAGCTTCTGCGCTACGGTCGCGATCGGGTCATTCGACAGGAAGTGCACGCCCTCGACGATCGCATCCTTGGTCGCGATCAAGCCAGGCGCGATCTCGGCCACATCGTCGCGCAATCCGTCCGCGCCGGGCGAACCAGCCAGTGGTGCAAAATATCTGCGGATGAGATCGAACTCATCCATGGCGATCAGGCCGAACGAATATCGCGCGACACCGCATCCAGCAGGCCGTTGATGAATTTCGGTTCCGCCCCCTCGAAGAAGGCGTGCGCGATGGACACGTATTCATCGAGAATGATCTGCGACGGCAGACTGATCTCCGCGATCAGTTCATAGACGCCTGCTCGCAGGATCGCGCGCGACGTTGCATCCAGTCGCTCGATCTTCCAGCCCGTCGCCAACCGCCTCATGATCGCACTGTCGATCACTTCCTGCCGCTCGACGGTCCCGTCGACAATCGCCTTGAAGATATCCGGATCGGCTTCTTCAACCGGCTCGCCCTCGTCATTGAGCCCCAGCCGGTCTTCCATGAAATCCGCGATCACCGAACGCGCCGACTGCTCGGTCTGCTCCATCTGGTAAAGCGCCTGCACAGCCGCGAGCCGGGCGCCCGCGCGACGCGCCGCCAGCAGCTTGCGTTCAGCATCAGCAGAAGGCGCGGTCATTCATCACCTTCGGCAAGCCGGGTGAAGCGATAGGATAGCCCCACCATCCGCAGCACGGCCGCCACAACCTCGGCGCCCTTGTTCTTACCTTTGCGGTCAGCGCGCACTTTCGCCTGCTCTTCGTTCTCGACCGTCAGCACGCCGAAACCCAGCGGCACGCCCGAGATCGACAACTCCATCAATCCCCGCGCCACATGATTGGTGATGAGATCATAGTGGCTCGTCTCGCCGCGGATCACGCAGCCAAGCGCCACGAACCCATCCCACTCGCCCGTCTGCGCCGCCATGGAGATCGCGCCTGGAATCTCGAATGCGCCCGGCACTTCGAGAAATTCATGCGTCGCGCCGACTTTCTCCAGCCCCTCGATGACAGACGCCTCCAGCTCTGCCGCGATATGAGCGTAGTAGCGGGACGTCACGATCAGGATGCGTGGTGCGTGCGCCAAGGCTCACTCTCCGTCAATGCGACGCCAGCCCTCGACTGTCAGGCCATATCCGTCAAGGCCCGGCAGTACGTTAGGCCGCGTATTACTCATCAGGATCATGCGCCGCACGCCAAGATCCTTCAGGATCTGCGCCCCCACGCCATATTCGCGCAACGGGTGAGCCGGCTCTTCGGCGGCGGAAATGCCCTGCCCGCCCAGCGCACGGGCAATCTCCTCGCCCATGCCCATGCGCACGAACACCGCCACGCCCGGCTCGTCAGACGCCGCAAGCTTCTCCATCGCGCGCCGCACAAGCCCCTCGCGCTTGCCGGCCTCGCCAAGGAAGTCCGACAGGAAATCGATACGATGCACACGCACCAGCGTCGGCAGGTCGCCTTGCACCCGCCCCTTCACCAGCGCGACATGCTCCGCGCCATCCAGCGTGTTGCGGAACACCACGACGCGAAACTTGCCGCCCCACGCGCTCTCGAAGTCGCTTTCGATCCGGCGCTCGAGGAAACGGTCATGCCGCCGTCGCCACGCGATCAGGTCGGCGATCGTTCCAATCTTCATCCCGTGCAGTTGCGCGAACGTCACCAGCTCCGGCAGCCGCGCCATCGAGCCATCATCGTTCATGATCTCGCAGATCACCGCAGCCGGATACAGCCCGGCCAAACGCGAGATATCGACGCTTGCCTCGGTATGGCCCGCACGCACCAGCACGCCGCCTTCTCGCGCCACAAGTGGAAACACATGCCCCGGCGAAACAATGTCTGGAGCCGCCTTGGTCGGATCGATCGCGACCGCAATCGTATGCGCGCGGTCGTGTGCGGAGATGCCGGTGGTGACCCCTTCGCGCGCTTCGATCGAAACCGTGAAAGCCGTCTTCATGCTTTCGCGGTTCTCCCGCGCCATCATGTCAAGGTCGAGCAACTTGGCGCGATCCCGCGTCACCGACAGGCAGATCAAACCGCGCCCATGCTTGGCCATGAAGTTCACCTGCGCCGGCGTTGCGAATTGCGCCGGAATGATAAGGTCGCCTTCATTCTCGCGATCCTCGGCATCGACGAGGATGTACATCCGCCCGTTGCGCGCCTCCTCAACAATCTCTTCAATCGGGGAGATCGCCGCGGAGAAGTCATAGTTCTCGGTGTGGTCTTTCATCAGCTTCGCCATTCAAGCATGCGCGCGACGTATCGCGCGAGCATGTCCACTTCCAGATTGACCTTGTCGCCTTGGCTACGCTCGCCCAACGTCGTCACCGACAGCGTGTGCGGGATCAGCGAAACCTCGAACCAGGCGTCACCTGCCGCAGCGCTCACCGCCGATACCGTCAGCGACACCCCGTCGACCGAGACCGAACCTTTCTCGGCGAAGAATTTCGAAAGCTGCTGGGGGACTGAGACGCGCATCACGCGGCTGTCGCCCATCTGCCTGATCTGGCTCAGCTCTCCCAATCCGTCGACATGCCCGTAGACCAGATGCCCGCCCAGCTCGTCGCCCACCTTCAGCGACAGCTCCAGGTTCACCAACGAGCCCTGCCTCCAGCTTCCCAGCGTCGTCCGCGACAATGTCTCAGGAATGGCCTCGACAGCCCACCACGAGCCATCATCGTCCGGCCCGAAATCGACCAGCGTCAGGCACACGCCGGAATGCTGAACCGATGCGCCCAACTGCAGCTGTTCGACGCGATACCGGCTGCGCACCGTCACACGCCGTATGCCATTCGCATCCTCGACGGACGCGACACGACCAACATCGGTAACCAGTCCGGTGAACATTCAAACATCCTGAACGGGGTCCGTCCGAACCTCGGTTCCAAGCCGCTACGACGCTACGGGCGGGATGACAACCTTCGCCCCGCCACAGGTAGGGTTAGCCGCCCTCAACACCAACCGGACAGCCAAAGGTTATTGCGAACCGGCCTGCCTCATGGTCGAAAAGACGCAGGGATTCGGGGAGTTTTCATGCGCCGCTTAGGTCTGATCGCGCTACTGGCCGCAAGCTTGGCTGATCCTGCCTTCGCCCAGACGTCTGACTGGAACTACGAAGCTGGCCTCTGCTACGACACCAAGACTCCCGCCGCCGACCGCCTCCCCCGCTGCACCGCCGCGATCGACCTCGGCAAGAAGCAATCCATGAACGTCCTCGACGAGGCGAAGCTCTTCACCTACCGCTCCGACGCCTACCTCTCCATGAGGGACTACCCGAACGCCATCGCTGACGCCGATGCAGCGGTGAAGGCGAGTGCTTACGACACGCAGGCGCTCAATATGCAGTGCTGGACCCGCGCTGTGGCCAACGTCGAACTCGATAAGGCTCGCGCGGCCTGCACAGAGGCGATCCGGATCAACAAGGACGACCCCAATCCGTTCGACAGTCGTGGTCTCGTAAACCTGCGCGACGGCAAATGGGCCGAGGCGTTCGAAGATTATAGGGTCGCTGCCCGCTTCCTCACCATGCCGTACTCGCGCTACGGCGCTGGCCTCGCGGTCATCGCTTATGGCGATGTCCCAAGGGGCGAAGGCCTTGTCGCGACAGCCCTCGGACGCGACCCCAAAGCTGGCGACCAACTCAACGAACTCGGCTTTACGCCTGAGAAGATGAAGACGATCGGCGCCGCGAAGCCGAAATCCAACTAGACTCGCGTGTAACTTTCCCAGAGATCGACGCCCAACTCGCGCACGCTCGTCCGTGCAAACCGCGGCGCCGCGTCCAGCGCCTCAATCACCAGCGCGCCAAGACATGGCCGCCCATCGCCGCCCAGCAGCACCGGCGCCCGGAACCACTCGATCCGGTCCACCAGTCCTGCCTTCACGAATGAAGCGGCCAATTGCCCACCGCCTTCCACCATCATCGAGGCCAAGCCCGCGCGCTGCGCCGAGTTCATCATCTCAATCAACGACACACTGCTCGACCCTTCGCCCGCCGGCAGCATCCAGAACTGCAGGCCGCGCGTCGAAGGCCAGCGTTCCAGATCCATCGTCTCGAGCGTGGCCACCGCCACCGGTCCCATCTCCAGCGTCGAGAACAGCTTCGCACTCGCCGGCACCCGCCCCCGACTGTCCGCCACCACGCGCAAAGGCTGCTTTTCTGGCATCGGATCGGTCCGCGCGGTCAGCTCCGGATCATCCGCCAGCACGGTTTCTGACCCGACGATCACCGCGTCATGCGCCGCGCGCAGGCGATGCACTTCCGCCCGCGCCGCCTCGCCCGTAATCCACCTGCTGCGACCGCTCGCCAATGCGATCCGCCCGTCGAGCGATGTCGCAAGCTTCAAGGTGACGACAGGACGCAAGGAGGGAGCCGAACCGCTCATTCCTTTTCGCCGTTTCCCTCGTCCTCGGTCTGCTTGGCGACAAACGCCGCGAAGTCCGCGGGAGATTTGAAGTCCTTGTAGACCGACGCGTACCGAATGAAGCCCACCGGATCGAGCCCGCTCAGCGACTCCATCACCATCTCACCGATGTCGGATGTCTTGATCTCGCTCTCGCCCATGTTCTCAAGCTGGCGCACGATGCCGGAGATCATGTGGTCGAGCTGATCTTCGCTTACCGGCCGCTTCTGCAGCGCGATCTTCAACGATCGCCGCAGCTTGTCCCGCTCGAAGGCAGCCTTGCGCCCATCGCGCTTCACAACGATCAGGTCGCGCAACTGCACCCGCTCGAATGTCGTGAACCGCCCGCCGCAATTGGTGCACCCGCGCCGCCTGCGCACAGCGGTATCTTCTTCAGCCGGGCGGCTGTCCTTCACAACTGAGTCTGCGAAACCGCAGTAGGGACAGCGCAAATATTCACCCCTTCGAAATCAACCCCACGGCGCGGCGTAGATCGGGAATCGCGCGGTCAGCGCCTTCACTTCCTCACGCACCTTGGTCTCGACAGCGGCCGTATCGCCACCGGCAGCAAGCGCATCAACAATCTCGATCATCCAGGCGCCAACCTGCTTGAACTCTGCGGCGCCGAACCCGCGCGTCGTCGCCGCCGGCGAACCGACACGCACGCCCGAAGTCACCATAGGCTTTTCGGGATCGAACGGCACGCCATTCTTGTTGCAGGTGATGTAGGCGCGCTCGAGGGCCTTCTCGGTCGCATTGCCCTTCACGCCCTTGGGACGCAGGTCGACCAGCATCAGGTGCGTATCCGTGCCGCCCGATACGATATCCAGCCCACCCGCCTTCAGCGTCTGCGCCAGCGCGTTGGCGTTGTCGATCACAGCCTGCGCATAAGCCTTGAACGACGGTTTTAGCGCCTCGCCAAAGGCCACTGCCTTGCCCGCGATGACATGCATCAGCGGTCCGCCCTGGATTCCGGGGAACACGGCCGAGTTGATCTTCTTCGCGATCGCATCGTCATTCGTCAGCACCATACCGCCGCGCGGGCCCCGCAACGTCTTGTGCGTCGTCGTTGTCACCACATGTGCGTGGGGCAGCGGGCTCGGGATCAGCCCCGCCGCCACGAGACCGGCAAAGTGCGCCATGTCCACCATGAAGTACGCGCCGACTTCATCCGCGATCTGACGGAACGCCGCAAAGTCGATCGTGCGTGAATAGGCCGAGCCGCCCGCGATGATGATCTTCGGCGAAGACTCCTTCGCCGCCTTGCGCACATCGTCCATATCAATCCGGCCGTCCTGCAGCCGCACGCCGTAGGAGTGCGCCTTGAACCATTTGCCCGACTGGTTGGCCTTTGCCCCATGCGTCAAGTGTCCGCCCGCATCGAGGCTCATGCCGAGGATACTGTCTCCCGGCGCGATCAGCGCATTGAACACCGCCTGGTTGGCCTGGCTGCCCGAAGACGGCTGCACGTTCGCGAACTCGCACCCGAACAACTGCTTCGCCCGGTCGATCGCCAGCGTCTCGACTTCGTCGACGAATTCGCAACCGCCATAGTAGCGCTTGCCCGGATACCCCTCGGCGTACTTGTTGGTCAGCAGCGAGCCCTGCGCCTCAAGTACTGCTCGGGAGACGATGTTTTCCGACGCGATCAACTCGATTTGATGAGACTGACGTCCCAGTTCTTGGCCGATCCACTTGGCGATTACTGGATCAGCTTCCCCAAGACCCGCCGAAAAGAACCCCTTCGTGAGGGTATTCGACTGGCTCATCGGCGCGACTCCAAGCGTTTCGGGGCGAATTTCACGGGCGATAAGGATTCCCCCGCGCCTTGGCAAGCCTCACGGGAACTTCACGGAAGCGATGAGCCGATCTCACTCACTGCTAGGGTGATCCCGATGGATTAGAATCAGTATTCCGGCTTAATCTGCGGTCAGTTACTTGGTCTTATTTGCACTCGTCTGATGATGATGCGTCTAGCAGGCACGCTGATCGGTTGAGTGGGAAGAAAAAATGCCAGAAGCATCAGGCAATTCTGCGCTGCCAAATGAAGATCTTCTCAACATAACTTCTCAGATCGTGTCATCATTTGTTTCCAACAACCCGGTGACCACAGACAGCCTGCCCGAAGTCATCCGTTCTGTTTACCGCACAGTGTCTTCTCTTTCAGCCGGGCCAGAAACGAGGTCCGACGAAAAGCTGAAACCTGCCGTGCCAGTGAGTAAGTCTGTCACCGAAGACTACATCATCTGTCTCGAAGACGGCCGTAAGCTGAAGATGCTCAAGCGCTACCTGCGCTCGCGCTATGACATGAGCCCCGACGACTACCGCCGTCGCTGGTCGCTTCCCGCCGACTATCCGATGGTCGCGCCCAGCTATACAGAGCGCCGCAGCGAATTCGCCAAGAAGATCGGCCTGGGCAAAGGGGTCCGCAAAGTCAGGTAAGGCGCCGCCGCCCTAGGCAATCCACCCGCCCTTCTTGTCCGGTCTCTTCCCGGTATCCTCCGTCTCGCGCGATTTGCCGCGAACATAAGCCAGCTTCGCCCGCGCCAGCCGCTCGATATCGCTCTGGGCCGCATTCGCCGGCGCCACGAACACGACTTCGAGGCCGTCGCCCGCCGACACGGCGCGCACCTCCATGGCGCCGCGCATACGGTTCATCTCCAGCAGGATCTCGCTGTCAGGACTGCCGACCATGCCGGGAGAATGCCTCCTTCGGCCGCTTATGTCATCCGCTGTGCGGGTCATAGAAGTCGATCGAACACCCGGTGATTTCGTAGCGCCAGGAAGAAGCCTGCTCCTGTCCAACGCGCTGCGCCACAAACGCGATGATCTCATCGCGGCTGGACAGCGGCGTCCCGGTCGCCGCCTCCCAGTGCTCAGCCGCGGGCACTTCGATGCTGAACTTTAGCGCGCCGCCGCACATCTCATACGGAAAGGCGATCCGTGCATCGCCATCGACATAGGTGATCGTCCCGGCCCGATAGGTCCCTTCATAGTCCACGCGCCGGGACAACTTCCGCGCCAGCGCGCGGCCCGATGCAGCCCGCATTTCTAGATCAAGATCGGGAATGACATTGCCGAACCCGTCCCGATACACGATCGGACCGCGCGGCTCCTCTTCAGCCGGCGCGACCCGTTCCGGGTCGAGCGGCTTCACGCCCGGCGCCAGTTTTCGCAGCTCGATCTCGTGCCGCCAACCTTCGGCGTGACTGATCGCAATAAGGTAATCGCCCGGCGCCCATGCCAGCGTGTCCCACAGGATCTGCACGCTGCCATTCAGCCGGCTCATCACAGGCGCGCGCTCGATCAAATCGCCATCGCACGTCACGGTCAGTTCGCCATAGCCCTGATAGCCCGGCCGCGGCAGCCAGAGCATGAGTTGCTGCGAGCCGGAATAATGCACGAACCGGACGACTGGCTGGCCAGCCTCTCCTGTCCCGCCCGATGCGCGAATATTGCCAATGGCGATTTGGCCTTCGTGCGTCATGTGAGAATCCGTAACTTCAGTTACCAGGCCCACTACCATTGTCACAGGGCAAGCATATCATGGCTGGCCATACCGGTCGAAAACCGTGAACTTCAACTGCTATCTTCGCTCGCTCTTCACCGTGCAAGGCGTAGATTCCCTTCAGCCACATGCGTGAGGGCCCCGATGGACAAGCCAAGCAAAACCGGCCTCGGCCGCCTCGGTGAAACGCTTCTCTATGTCTTCGGCGCGTGGATTGCGCTGACTGTCTTCATCCTCGCTCTGCCCTGGGCGCCGGAAGATTTCTTCATGCAGGCGGCCCGCCTGGTCCTGCTGTTCGCCGCCGGCATAGCGCTGCTGATTTCGGTCGTCGGCTCGGCCGCGGGCCTGCTGGGCGTCTTCGGCGGGATGTCCGTCAAGGACACCGCGCCGAAGCCTTAGCCTGGAAGCTTACGCCCGAACCGCTAGCCGCATCGCGCGAAGCGCGACAGCGATCACGCTCGCCGCGAAGGCAGCCATTCCAAGAAAAGCCGACAGCGATCCGACAATGATCCCCGGCTGAACCCACACAGCATCAAAGCCGCTAAGCTTCGCCGCCAGCGAGGGGATCATGACCACCGGCCCGAATGTCGAGAGCCAGAGATTAACCCACACCAGCTTGGCCGGCGCCCGTTCCTGCGCCAGCGCATAAAAGGCGCCCATGAGCGAACAGCTGACCCAGCCGAGCAGGTTGAGGTGGGCATGGGCGGAAAACGTCGAATGGTTTTCGGCAACCCCCATTGCCATGCCCCAAGCCATGCCGGTCACGCCGCACAGAGCCGCAAACAAAGAACGCCATCGCGATAACTGGCATGAACTGCATGCTTTATTGATACGGCGTGTTGTCCGCCGATGTTTTCGTTGAACCGAAGCGTCAGCCGCCAACTTGGGAGTGAGGCGCGCGATCTAGCGGCAAAGCCGCAATCGGTCGCGCGAGCAAAACGCGAAGGGCCGCGGAGAAAGACTCCGCGGCCCCGATTTCTCTAATCGTCTTAAAGCCTTAGGCCGCGCGTTGCAGACCCAACTGCGCCCAGATCGCCAGCAGGGCCGACACCAGCTCGTCCATCATCGCTTCCGTGTGCTGCGGCGATGGCGTGAAGCGCAGCCGCTCCGTGCCCTTCGGCACGGTAGGATAGTTGATCGGCTGCACGTAGATGCCGAAATCGAACAGCAGCGTGTCGGACAGCGCCTTGCAGCGCTCCGGATCGCCAACCAGCAGCGGCACGATATGCGTGTCCGCCATCATCACCGGCAGCTTCGCCGCGATCAGCTTCTGGCGAAGCATCTCGGCCTTCTCCTGGTGGATTTTGCGCAAGTCGCGGCCATAATCGCTCCGCAGCTTGCGGATGGAGGTGAGTGCGCCCGCCGCCAGCACCGGGCAAGTCGACGTCGAGAAGATGAAGCCCGGCGCCATCGAACGGATCGCATCCACGATCGCCGTCTTCGAGGCGATATACCCGCCCATCACGCCATAGGCCTTGGCCAGAGTGCCTTCGCAGATCGTGATGCGGTCCATCACGCCATCGCGCTGGGCGACGCCCGCGCCCTCATGGCCATACATGCCGACCGCGTGAACTTCGTCGAGATAAGTCATCGCGTCGAATTCTTCGGCAAGGTCGCAGATTGCTTCCATGGGCGCGACATCGCCATCCATCGAGTAGACGGACTCGAAGGCGATGACCTTCGGCGCGTCGGCCGGATCATTTTCAAGCAGCGCGCGTAGGTGCGCCAGATCGTTGTGGCGGAAGATGCGCTTGGCGCAATGGGCGCGCTTGATACCCTCGATCATAGAGGCGTGGTTCAGCTCGTCCGAATAGATGATGACGTTCGGCATGATCTTGGCGAGCGTCGACAATGTCGCCTCGTTCGACACATAGCCGGAGGTGAACAGCAGCGCGGATTCTTTCCCGTGCAAGCTCGCCAGCTCTTTCTCAAGTTCAACGTGATACCGGGTCGTGCCCGAGATATTGCGGGTGCCGCCCGAACCGGCGCCAAACGTATCGACCGCTTCCTTCATGGACTCGATCACGTCAGGGTCTTGGCCCATGCCGAGATAGTCGTTCGAGCACCAGACGATCACGTCCTGCTCGCGGCCATCCGTGTGGCGCACGGAAGCCTTGGGGAACTCGCCCCGGTATCGCTTCACGTCGATGAATACACGATACCGCCCCTCCGAGCGGATTTCCTCGAGAGCATTCTCAAAGGCAGCCAGGTGCTTCATTTGGCGTTTCTCTTGGCGCAGCGTTTCCACGCCTCTGACGGGCGCGTCAGCGAGGAACCTAAGCCCACGCGCGTCATGTTTCTAGACGCAGATCAAATCCAACCTGCCAATAGCGCCTTCAAGTCGCAGGGATTTTGCGAATGGCTCGCAACTGGTCGACAAGCTTGCGTGAGGCGCCGGAGATCGAAAACAAGTCAGCCGCCAACCGGCTGCCATGGAGGATTGCCTGTCTCTTGCGTCTTCCTGCGAGCGGCAAATATCAATTTCCCTGTTCTCCCAGGGGGACAGTGTTCAGTTGATATGCCTCAGACGTCTCGCCGTCGCAGCGGCCACGCGCTCATCACATCCATTTCAGTCGCCCATGCTCAGACGCCCAGGGCCATGCAACAGCAGCGCGACCGGATGGCGACGATGGACCGCGACCGCGTCGCCAACGATCTCACCGGCGCAAATTCGCAAGTCTTGGATCGCCGCGGCTGCAAGCTGTCGTCAGGGCAGGTCCTGTCAGCCGCCAAGACCGCAGCGGCAGCTTCGGGCCTGCCCTGCCAGGTCACCGAAGCCGCCCTGCTCGGCGTCACCACCGAAAGGAATGATCTTTTTGAAATCGCCTGCCAAAGCGGGCCGCGCTATCTCGTGATCAGCCCCGGAAAGTCCGATCCCGTCGACTGCCTGCTGCTCGCCGATGAGGCCGAGCGCGCGAAAGCCGCCGGACAGCAGGTTCAGCCCAACGCCACTTGCGCGCTCAAGGGCGACAAAAACACCGTCGCCATCTTTGCCGGCCACGCTCGGGCCGCCGGCGTGCCCTGCACGGTCGACGCTGGAACACTCCTCAACCCGGACGCCTACGAAATCAGTTGCGCGAACGCTGACGGCTACATCATCGAACGCGCAGACGGCGGCGCCTGGACCAAGGCCCCCTGCTAGCGCATGGCAGCCTCGCAGGATGGTTCATGCTGCAGGCCGGCCGCGTCACGGAAAAGCGCAAGGGTTCCTGAGCCTGGGCCCCAAACAAATCCGCCGGCCTCTCGCGAGACCGGCGGTCGTTGGGCATTTACGGTAGGGTCGACTTCACGAGCCGAGTCCGCCGTTTCCTCCCCAAGGTTGTCAGCCCCAGACTATCAGGCCGGGGTCTGTGTCTATGCTTAGAGCTGGTAGCGGATCTGGTCTGACCAGAAGCGCTCAAGGCGAGCCAGCGCCTTGTTGAGCTGGTCAAGATCGTCCGAGCGAACCGAAGCGGTAGGCTCCAGGGCGCCGGCCTGCTTCTCGAACAGGACAGCCACGTGGTTGCGAACGGCTTTGCCCGACGGCGTCAGCTTGAGACGCACCGTGCGGCGGTCATCGTTGGAACGTGACTGGATCAGATAGCCGCCTTCTTGCAGCTTCTTCACGTTGTAGGACATCGACGTGCCGGCGAACGAACCGCGAGCGCGCAGCGCCGAGGCCGGGGTTTCGCTTTCGCCGATTTCATAAAGCAGCAGCGCCTGGACACCCGTCAGCGAACGCTCGCCGTTACGTTCCAGATTGTCTTTCACCACGTCGTGGAGACGGCGATGAGCCTGCTCCAGCAGCGACAGGGCCTTCAGGAAAGACTGCTCAACGTTCTCTTCAACGCCGCTTTCGCGGACCTTAGCGTTCAACATCACCACCACCATCGTTTTTGTTTGCCGCTCTTGTCGGCTTATTGGTGAAGCTACATGAGCAAAGCTAAGCAATCGCTAAGTCGATCCACTTTTGTGCAATTTTCTATTGGACTTTGTTCGAGTTTACTTTGTTCGTTATTGTAACCGGGAAGTAAACGCAGCTGCTTAGTCACAACTGGGAATGCCCCTCCGTCCGAAGGACCAGGGCAGGTGGATTGCGCGCTCTTGCGCGCAAGACGGAGCGGCTGCGCGTTCGCACGTGGCCCGCCTTCGCACCACATTTCCGGAAATCCAACCAATCGACGCCTCGCAGCCACCTGCGGGGTCGCACTCTCATCAGAACGGCCAAACCGCCAGCCCGTGCACGGCATGCCGGACATCCATCGAGAGATTCAGAGTCTCCACCACACGCCCAGCCTCAAGATCGTGGATCGCAACCGTCGCCGGCGAGGCCCCCGCCGCAACCAGCGTCTCTGATAGAACGCAAAGCCCCCGCCCAAACCCCTGCCGCGCAACGTCGCCAGGATCAGAGCCAAGCAGCTCCTCCTTCGCATATCGTGGCGACGCGCTCACAATCTTGTCCTCCCGCGTCGCCAACACGAGCGTGTCCGTATCGCCATCGTGATAAAGCACGCCGCCCCGGAACGGCCGCGCATTGTGCGTCCCGCGCGGCAAGGCAGCTCTCACCTCAAGCGACGTTTCCGTCATCTCCACCAGCGCCGGCATCTTCCGCCCCGCGACGAACAGACCGGCCTCACCCGCATTAACGCTGTTGAGATGATAAAGATTGCTCTCGCCCGGCCCGCCCGACTTCTGCGGATCAAACGGCTTCAGGCTGATCAACCCGCCGGTGTTGGCAATCCGCATGCCCTTCTCGAACTGCCGCGATTTCAGATCCATTCGCAGCACCGCATCGAACGCCGTCGAGGTCACATAGAGCTTGCCGCCATGCGCCGACATCTCGTGGCAATGCTTCAGATACGAATTCCGGTAGGTCGCAAGAACACGGAACCACGGATCAAAAATCGTGATCTCGTTGCTCGCTGCGACGAAAATCTCCTGCCCAACCACCACGATGCCGCGCAGCCCCCGTTCGCCGCCCCTTCCGGCAAAATCGATCGCGACGCTATTCGCATCAGCAACCTGCTCCACGTATTGTCGGCAGACATCGACAAGATATAGCCCGCCATGGCTCTCGCCGCGCTGTGCGCCGCGCGCCACGGTGCTGACCAGGAGTTTGGGAATGTTCACCCTCCGGCCTTACCCCCCGATAGCGCAAAAGTCATGCACGCAGACTGCCGCCCGCTGCTTTACAACATCGCGACTTGTGATTGTCTGCAGCCTGCGGAGACGTGGGAGGCGAAACCGTGACCAGGCCGCTTGCGGTCATCTGGATGATGACCATCAGTCTGCTTGCCACAGCATGCGGCCGCGTGTCGGACGCCGGCGAAGTCATTGCGGCGGCCACCAGCGCTGCGGCCGCCCCTGCGCCCGCACTCACGCCGGATGAAGAAGCTGACTCGATCCCGACAGCCAACGGCGTTCCGCTCGTGCCGTTGACTGGCCCAGTAAACTTTCTCGACGCCCTCGAGCCGCAGCCGATCTACCAGATGCCCGAGGTGTATAATACGAACCACACAGCCGTTCAGATCATCAAAGAAGAAGAAACGCTCCAGCTCGAAGCCTACGAACTCGGCGGCCTCTGGCTGATCGGCTATGGCCACCTGATGCTCGAAGGCGAGAAGGACACGATCAACGAAGAAGAAGCAGACGCTTTCCTCGTCAAAGACCTGCACTGGTGCGAAGGCGCGATTGAACGCTACGTGACCATTCCCGTCACGCTCAATGAGTTCAGCGCGATGGTGGCCTTCTGCTATAATGTCGGCAGCGGCAAGACGCGTGCATCGTCGATCGTGAAGCGCATCAACGACGAAGACCGCCCTGGCGCCGCAAACGCCTTCCTGCTCTGGAACCGCATGAACGGCATCGTGATGCAGGCGCTCGCGAAACGGCGCGCGCGGGAGCGCACGTTATTCCTTACGCCCTAGCAGTCTCGGCATTACCAGAGACGATCTGCCGGATCGCCTGCTCGAACACCTGCGGCGGCTGCCCGCCCTGGATCATCCAGCGCTGGTTGAAGATCACCGAAGGAACTGCATTGATCCCGCGATTGCGCCACAGCATTTCCTCGCGCCGCACCTCGTCGGAGAACTCGCTTGAACCCAGAATCTGCCGCGCCCGCTCTTCATCCAGCCCCGCACTCCTCGCCACGCCGGCCAGAACCTCATGATCACTCGTCGAAAGCTGGTCGGTGAAGTTCGCCTTGAACAGCGCCTCTTTCAGTTCGGGCTGCTTGCCCTCGAGTCCTGCCCAGTGAAGCAGGCGGTGCGCGTCAAACGTGTTCCATATTCGGCTCTGCGGCCCGTAGTTGAACGTGAAGCCCAGCGCATCCCCGCTCTCCTTCATCGCGTTGCGCGAAGCTGCGGAGCGCTCGGGGTTCGAGCCGTATTTCTTGATCACATGCTCAATCGTATTCTCGCCTTCGGGCGCCATGTCCGGGTTCAGCTCGAACGGCTGGAAATGGATCTCCGCGTCGACATCGCCGCCCACCGCCTCCAGCGCCTTCATCAGCGAGCGCAATCCGATCACGCACCACGGGCACGCAACGTCGGAAACGAAATCGATGCGCAGGGGCGTGGCCATGGGAGGTCTCCTTCGTCCCTTTATGTAGGGCGTCTTTATGTGGATGTCTGGCGGCAACTTGCGGACTTTCCCGAGCGGCAGCCTGGACCGATTCCGCGCGCACTGATGGCATCGAATTCCGCTAGAAGCGCCCCTGATGCAAAAATGCTGCACTATCAGGCAGTTTAGCGAAACGGCCTGCTTCAGGCCCGACTCTTAATTGACGCGATCTGAAGTGTGGCTGAATTCTGGCAACGCCACTCTCTTACTGGGGACGTGGGGTCAGAGCCTTCAACATGGTCGTCACAGCGAAAGGAGAGGCAATCATCAGAATGGAGTGAACCGTGAACCGACCCCAACTGAAGCAATTGCTTCTCAGCTCAACCCTGCTTGGTCTTGCAGGCTTGTCTATTGTCGCTGTGGCGCCAGCCTCCGCACAGGAAGCGGCCCCACAAGCATCCGGAGATGATGACGTCGTCGTCGTGACCGGTACGCGCATTTCGCGCGAAGGCTATGTCTCCTCAAGCCCGATCCAGACCATCAACACCGAAGAACTTGCGGTGAAGCAGCCGACGGACGTCGAAGACGTCCTGCGCGCGATGCCGCAATTCCTGCCCGGCAACGGCGACCAGGTGAACAACGGCTCCGCCGGTGTTTCATCCGTCGACCTGCGCGGCCTGACGACGCCACGCACCCTGCCGCTGATCGACGGCAAGCGCATGGTCCCCTACGACCCTAACGGCGTGTTCGACGTGACGGCGGTGCCGCTCGCCCTGCTTGAGCGCGTTGATGTCGTGACCGGCGGCGCATCGGCCGTGTACGGCTCCGACGCCATCGCGGGCGTAGTGAACTTCATCCTCAATGACGACTTCCAGGGCGCTCAGTTCGACGCCGCGTACTCCATCACCGATCACGGCGATGGCGAGACGGAGAACTATGCAGCCACGGTCGGCGCGGGCTTCGACGATGGTCGAGGCAATGTCGTGCTGTCGCTTGGCTATCTCAACAAGGAACCGATCTATCAGGTCCGCGGGCCGGCTTCGTTGACGCCGGGCGCGAGTTCCTATGCGACGCCTGCTTCGTTCGACTTCGCTTCGGGTCGTCGCCAGATTGCCGACACCGGCGCGCTGGTCGTTCCGTATGCCCCGTTCAACTTCAACCCGCAGAACCTCTACCAGACGCCGCAAACGCGCTGGACCGTGACTGCGCTCGCGAAGTACGAAATCAACGACTATGTCGAAGCCTACGGCCGCTATCTCTCGTCCAGTTCGACGAGTTCCCCGGCGCTCGCCTCTTCGGCGGTGTTCGGCGACACGCTGGAAGTCCAGCTCAGCAACCCGTTCATCACGCCCGCGTCGCAAGCCTACTTCGCTGCGAACGGAACTGCGCCAGCCGCATGTTCGGACCCCGCTGCAGGACAATGCACCCGCGTCGGCGTTCGCTGGCGTGCGGCCGATGTCGGCCCGCGTCAGTACGTGTTCGACTACGATACCTTCCAGGTGATGGGCGGTCTGCGTGGAGAGATCTGGGGATGGGACTGGGATGTCGCCGGCGCTCATGGTGAGACATCGCTAAACCGTCAGCAGAACAACGATATCAGCACCGATGCGATCCAGCAGGCGCTGTTCGCAACCAGCACGACGGCGTGCGTTGATCCGGCCGGCGGCTGCGTGCCGCTGAACCTGTTCAACGCCGGAACGGGCATTGATCCAGCTGCGTTGGACTTCATCCGCCTAAACCTGCAGCTGCAGTCGATTACCAAGCAGGACTATGTGACGGCTTCGATCAGCGGCGATGTGGATGCACTGAAGAGCCCGTGGGCTTCGGGGACACTGGCGGCGTCGTTCGGTGTGGAATACCGGCAGGAGTCGTCCGACTATCGTCCGGACTTCGCTTCGCAGGCCGGCATCTCGCCGGGCTTCGGCCAAACGCTGCCGACCTTCGGCGAATACGACGTCTCGGAAGCGTTCGGCGAGGCGATCCTCCCGCTCGTAGAAGGCGCGCCGTTCGCCCGGTCGATCAACCTCGAAGTCGGCTATCGCCACTCCGATTATTCGACGTCGGGCGGGACGGACAGCTACAAATACGGGGCTGACTGGGAGCCGGTAGACGGGCTGCGTTTCCGCAGCATGTTCCAGCGCGCCGTCCGGGCAGCCAACGTGTCCGAACTGTACACGCCTCGCACGCCTGGAACGGGCGACCTTCTGGTCGATCCCTGCGCCAACGGCACGCCGGGCAATCCGCTGACGGGCGCAATCCGGGACATCTGCATAGCGCAAGGCGCCCCGACTCCGACCATCGACAACGCGACAATCACCCAGCCAACCGCTGGTCAGATCAACAACTTCTCCGGCGGCAACACAACTCTGACGCCAGAAGAGGCCGACACGGTGACGGTCGGATTCGTGTGGCAGCCGGACTTCGCGCCGGGCCTCGCGCTGACGGTGGACTACTACGACATCACCGTGGACAACGCGATCTCGCTGCGTCCGGCTTTCGACGTTGTTGACGCCTGCTTCAGCACGGCGCGCAACCCGTCGCTGGACCCTGCCAATACGGATTGCCAGCTGATGATCCGCAACAACCTCAACGGTACGCTGGAAGGCGATGACGAGTTCGGCCTCGTTCAACTTAACGGCAACATCGGCGAGGTTCACGGGGAAGGCATCGACTACTCCGTTCGCTACAACTTCGAGCTGCCGATGGGTGATCTCGATCTCTCGTTCGACGGCACGCACGTGCTGGATTCGAGCTATATCCCGATCATCGGCGGTTCGCGCGTTGAGTGCGTCGCCCGCTACGGCAAACAGTGCGGCCTTCCTTCGACCGTCACGGCCACCACGGGCGGCCCGACGCCGGAGAACCGGTTCGTGCAGGTCACGACCTGGAATGTCGGTCCGTTCAGCCTGGGCTATGCTTGGCGCTACCTGAGCGGTTCAGACGTTGATGCAGCCCAGGCCGGCATCACCGATCCGGAATCGGCCTCGATCCCCGACTACAACTATATCGACCTGATGGGATCGTGGGCAGTAACCGACAACGTGAAGCTGCGCGCCGGCATCACGAACGTGACCGACGAGGAGGCTCCCTTCGTGCAGACAGAGACGGGCTCCACGCCGTTCAACTCGGGCAACACCTATCCGTCGCTGTACGACGTTGTCGGACGCGTCTTTACGGTGAGCGCCCAGGTCAAGTTCTAGGACTGGGCTGACGGATGACTCCATCGCGGCGGTCTCTTCACGGGGCCGCCGCGTTTTTTGCGGGTGGCCGAATTGATCGGCAGACCAGGTGGAGGCACGCTTGCGGGCCATGGCTGACGACACAGAAAACTTGATCCGCCAGGCCGAGGCGGCTGTTAAAGCTGGCCACTGGGCGCAGGCGGAGAAGCTCTGGCTGGACGTACGCAAGCGCGATCCGCGCAATCCGAAAGCTGCGTTCAGTCTCGCCATTCACGCGATGCAGCGGCGCGAATTCAAGGAAGCGTGCAAGCTACTGGAGCTAGCGGTTGCGGCCTCACCGCAGGACCCGTTCATGCTGCTGACGCTGTCGAAGGCGCGGCGTGAGGCGGGGGACAATGCGGGAGAGGCGCAGGCGATCGATGCAGCGCTGGCGATCGACCCGTATTACCTGCCTGCCCTGCTGGCGAAGGCGCAGCGCTATGACCGGATCGGCGCGTCGCCATCGGCGGCCATGTTCTACCGCAATGCGGTTAAGGTGGCGGGGCCGGAGCAGCATTGGCCGGAGGTGTTGCGTCAGCAGTTGACGCAAGCACGGAGCTATGCGGCACGGAAGGCAGCGGAACTGCACGGCCAGCTTGAAGCGGCGATGGCGCCGATGATGGCCGGTCTCGGAGCCTCACAGTCCGAGCGCTGGCGCGAGGCGGCTTCGGTGGTGGCGGGGCTGACGGAGCCTTATCGCCAGCAGGCCAACCAGATCTACGTGCCAAGGCTGCCGGCCATTCCCTTCTATGAGCGCAAGCTGTTTCCGTGGGCGGAGCAGCTTGAAGCGAAGACGGATGTGATCCGCGAGGAGCTGAAGGCGGCGCTGGCGAGCGAGGGGCAGGACTTCGCGCCGTACATCAACATCCGCGCCGGGCAGCCGGTGGACCAGTGGCAGGCGCTGAACCACTCGCAGAAGTGGAGCCACTATTCGCTGTGGAAGCATGGCGAGCCGGTTGAAGCGCATCTGGCGAAGTGCCCGCAGACGCGGAAGGCGCTTGAGGCGGTGGACATGGCGAAGATCGGCGGGCTTTGCCCGAACGCCATGTTCTCCGCCCTCGCGCCCCACACAGAGATCCCGCCGCATACTGGCGAGACGAATGCCCGGCTGGTTGTCCACCTGCCGCTCGTCGTGCCGGAGAAATGCACCTACAGGGTCGGCTTCGAGCACCGCATCTGGAAGGAAGGCGAGCTGCTGATCTTCGACGACACAATCGAGCATACCGCCCGGAATGACAGCGATCAGTTGCGGGTCGTTCTCATCTTCGACGTCTGGAACCCGCTTCTGGCTCAGGAAGAACGCGAGCTCGTCCGCGCCCTCGCCGCCGCGACCCGCGCCTTCAACGCGCCGCATTAACCGCAGGCCCGCTTCGACGGAATTTCCGTGTCTGACCCAATCCACAGCATGAGCTTGCAGCGAGGTCGCACTGGACCGAAGCGATTTGCGGAGGCCGACCTGTGCGCAAGTCGGCTCCGGGCGGGCACTCGCGCGCAATTAGTGACGCCGGACTGGCTATCGGATTGAAATTCTGTGCCCACCTGCTACGCGCTCATTTCCAGTAGTGATCTGACGAGTTTACGCGCATGGACATTGGCCTTCCCCCGGCACAGGGACTGTACGATCCCCGCAATGAGCACGATGCCTGCGGCGTCGGCTTCATCGCCAATGTGAAGGGCGTCAAGTCCAACGCCATTGTAGCCCAGGGTCTGCAGATTCTCGTCAATCTCGACCATCGCGGCGCCGTAGGCGCTGACCCGCTGTTGGGCGATGGGGCCGGCATCCTGATCCAGATTCCCGATGCGCTTTTCCGCGATTGGGCGAAGACCGCGAAGGTCGAGCTTCCCAAGCCCGGCGACTACGCTGTGGCCATGTGCTTCCTTCCGCAGGATGCGCCCGCGCGCGATGTCGCGATGAAGCAGTTCGAGAACTTTCTCGGCAAGTCGAAGCAGAACCTGCTGGGTTGGCGCGATGTGCCGGTGGATGCCAAGGGCGTCGGCAAGGCAGTCATCGACTCGATGCCGGTGATCAAACAAGCCGTCATCGCCAAGGGCTCGCCCGCGATGAGCCAGGATGCTTTCGAGCGGAAGCTGCTCGCCATTCGCAAGGAGACGCAGAACCCGCTGGCGGAGGTCGCCCGCAAAAACAACCTGCCAGGCCTCGCCGAATTCTACATGCCGTCGCTGTCGACGCGCACGATCGTCTACAAGGGCCTGCTGCTCGCAGGCCAGGTCGGCACGTTCTACAAGGATCTCACCAATCCGCTGTGCGAGAGCGCGCTTGCGCTCGTTCACCAGCGCTTCTCGACTAACACCTTCCCCAGCTGGCGCCTCGCGCACCCTTATCGCTTCATCGCGCATAATGGCGAGATCAACACCGTGCGCGGCAACGTGAACTGGATGTATGCGCGCAGACGCTCGATGGAGAGCGCGCTGCTCGGCGCGGATCTCGACAAGATGTGGCCGCTGATCCCGCACGGACAGTCGGATACGGCATGCCTGGACAACGCGCTCGAGCTGCTCGTGGCAGGCGGCTATCCGCTGGCGCACGCCATGATGATGCTGATCCCGGAAGCCTGGGCGGGCCACGCGCACATGGACCCGAAGCGCCGCGCCTTCTACGAATACCACGCCGCCCTGATGGAGCCGTGGGATGGTCCCGCCGCCATTGCCTTCACTGACGGCCGTCAGATCGGCGCAACGCTGGACCGCAACGGCCTGCGCCCGGCCCGCTTCATCGTGACGGACGATGATCTCGTGGTTCTGGCCTCGGAATCCGGCGTGCTGCCGATCCCGGAAGAGAAAATCGTCCGCAAATGGCGACTGCAGCCCGGCAAAATGCTGCTGATCGATCTCGATGAAGGCCGTATCATCGAGGACGAAGAAATCAAGAACACGATCGCCGGCAAGCATCCGTATGCAGACTGGCTGCACGAAATGCAGTTCAAGCTGGCGGAGTTGCCTGACCCGGAAGAGGCGCCGACACAGCGCGGCGACAATTCCGTGAGCCTGCTCGATCGCCAGCAAGCGTTCGGATACACGCAGGAAGACGTGCAGTTCTTCCTCGAGCCAATGGCGGCGCAGGGCGACGATCCGATCGGCTCCATGGGCGCCGACACGCCGATCGCCGTGCTCTCGCGCAAGCCCAAACTGCTCTACAACTATTTCAAGCAGAACTTCGCGCAGGTGACCAACCCACCGATCGACCCGATCCGAGAAGAACTGGTCATGTCGCTGGTGTCGATGATAGGGCCGCGCCCGAACCTGCTCGGCCTGGCGGCTGGCACGCATAGGCGATTGGAGATCACGCAGCCGGTTCTCACCAACGCGGCGCTGGAGAAGATCCGATCGATCAGCGAGCTGGTCGACGGCGCTTTCCGCACGGCGACGATCGACATCACTTGGGACGCCTCCGAAGGCGCGGCCGGCCTCAAGTCGGCCATAGAACGCATCCGTCTTGAAGCGACCGAGCACGTCCTGCAGGACATCAACATCCTGATCCTGTCGGACCGTGGTGTGAATGCGGACCGCATTCCGGTTCCAGCCCTGCTGGCGCTTTCCGCCGTGCATCACAAGCTGATCCGTCAGGGCCTTCGCATGCAGGTTGGGCTCGTTGTTGAGACGGGCGAAGCGCGCGAAGTGCATCATTTCTGCACCTTGGCGGGCTATGGCGCCGAAGCTGTGAACCCGTATCTCGCGTTTGAGACGCTGGAGCAAATTCGCCAGCGCGAGGGAATGAAACTGTCCGAGAAGGACGTGAAGAAGAACTACATAAAGGCGATCGGCAAAGGCATTCTCAAGGTCATGTCGAAGATGGGCATCTCGACCTACCAGTCCTATTGCGGCGCGCAGATCTTCGATGGCGTCGGCCTGTCGACGGACCTAATTGCGGAATATTTCACGGGCACATCGACCACCATCGAAGGCGCTGGATTGCTGGAGATCGGCGAGGAAGCGGTTCGCCGCCACGCCAACGCGTTCGGCGACAACCCGATCTATCGCGACCTGCTCGATGTCGGCGGCGATTATGCCTACCGCATTCGTGGTGAAGATCATGCGTGGACGCCGGACAGCGTCGCCAAGCTGCAGCATGCGGTGCGCGGCAACGTCTCGGAAGACTACGCGGCTTTCGCGCAATCGATCAACGAACAGAACGAACGCCTGCTGACCATTCGCGGGCTGATGCAGTTCAAGTTCGCGGAGATGCCTGTGCCGATCACCGAGGTCGAACCGGCGGCGGAGATCGTGAAGCGATTTGCGACCGGCGCGATGAGCTTCGGCTCGATCAGCCGAGAGGCGCACACCAACCTTGCGATTGCGATGAACCGCATCGGCGGCCGCTCGAACACCGGCGAAGGCGGCGAAGAGGCCGATCGCTTCACGCCGATGAAGAACGGCGATTCCATGCGCTCGCGTATCAAACAGGTGGCGTCAGGGCGCTTCGGCGTCACGACCGAGTATCTGGTCAATGCCGACGATATTCAGATCAAGATGGCGCAGGGCGCGAAGCCCGGCGAAGGCGGACAGCTGCCCGGCCACAAGGTCGACAAGAACATCGCCAAGGTGCGCCACTCGACGCCGGGCGTCGGCCTGATCTCACCGCCGCCGCACCATGACATCTATTCGATCGAGGATCTGGCGCAGCTGATCCACGACCTCAAGAACGTGAACCCCGTTGCGCGGATATCCGTGAAGCTGGTGTCTGAGGTTGGTGTGGGCACGGTCGCCGCTGGCGTCTCGAAGGCGCGCGCGGACCATGTGACGATTTCGGGATTCGAGGGCGGCACGGGGGCATCGCCTCTCACCTCGCTTACGCATGCCGGTTCTCCGTGGGAGATCGGCCTGGCGGAGACCCAGCAAACGCTGGTGCTGAACGAACTGCGCGGGCGCATTGCGGTTCAGGTCGATGGCGGCCTGCGTACGGGCCGTGACGTGGCGATTGGCGCGCTGCTGGGCGCCGACGAGTTCGGCTTCTCCACCGCGCCGCTGATCGCATCAGGCTGCATCATGATGCGCAAGTGCCATCTCAACACTTGCCCGGTCGGCGTTGCGACCCAGGACCCGGTGCTGCGCGCCCGTTTCACAGGCCAGCCGGAGCACGTGATCAACTATTTCTTCTTCGTCGCCGAAGAACTGCGTCACATCATGGCCCAGCTTGGCTTCCGCAAAGTCGAGGAGATGGTCGGCCGCGTTGATCTGCTCAACATGAAGCAGGCCGTCGATCACTGGAAAGCCAAGGGGGTCGACCTGTCGAAGCTGCTCTATCAGCCGAAGCCGAAGCCCGGCGTGGCGATCAAAGTCAGCGAGACGCAGAACCACGGGCTGGAAGGCGCGCTGGATCACAAGTTGATCAAGAGCGCCAAAGCTGCGCTCGGCAAGACGCCGAAACCGGTTCAGATCAACGAGACGGTCAACAATGTGAACCGCACGGTCGGCGCAATGTTGTCGGGTGAAGTCGCCAGGCGGCACGGTCACGCCGGCCTGCCGGATGACACGATCCAGATCACGCTGACGGGCACAGCCGGACAAAGCTTCGGCGCCTTCCTGGCGCGCGGCGTAACGCTGACGCTGGTGGGCGATGGCAATGACTATGTCGGAAAGGGCCTGTCAGGCGGCCGCGTGATCGTGCGCCAGCCGGAAAATGTGAGCCGCTCGCCGCTGGAGAACATCATCGTCGGCAACACGGTGCTTTACGGTGCGATCGCAGGCGAAGCCTACTTCGAAGGCGTGGCCGGCGAACGCTTTGCGGTGCGCAATTCCGGCGCTGTCGCGGTTGCCGAAGGCTGCGGCGACCATGGTTGCGAGTACATGACGGGCGGCGTCGTTGTCGTGCTTGGCCAGACCGGCCGGAATTTCGCAGCCGGCATGTCAGGCGGCGTCGCTTACGTCTACGATCCGGAGAAGGGCTTCGCTAATCAATGCAACCCATCGATGGTCGCTCTGCAGGCCGTGAAACCTGCCGAAGGTTCAGCCGACGCCGACGCGCCGCTGCAGCGTTCGCCTGCGGTCGATAACAACGGCATGGGCGACATGCTCCGTTACGATGCGGAGCGCCTGCGCATCCTGGTCGAACGCCACTTGCTTCATACCGGCAGCGAACGGGCGCGAGAGTTGCTCAACAATTGGAGCGAGGCGCTCACCCATTTCGTCAAGGTCATGCCGACCGACTATGCCCGTGCGCTGAAGGACATGCAGTCTACGCGCACCATCGTCGCGGCCGAGTAGAGTTCAAGGAACAAAGCACATGGGCAAACCCACAGGCTTCCTCGAATACGAAAAGAAAGAGCGCGCTTACGAAAAGCCCGAAGCTCGTAAGAAGAATTATTCCGAGTTCCTGAAGCGCATGGACAACGCGGAGATCCGCACCCAGGCCGCGCGCTGCATGGATTGCGGGATTCCATTCTGCCAGGGCACCGGGTCGGTCGCGCCGGGAACGCCGGGCTGCCCGGTCAACAATCAGATCCCTGACTGGAACAACCTTGTCCTCCGCGACCACTGGAAGGCCGCGAGCGACAACCTGCACTCGACCAACAACTTCCCCGAGTTCACTGGCAGGGTCTGTCCTGCCCCGTGCGAAGCCTCGTGCGTTTTGAACATCGACGACAATCCGGTATCGATCAAAACGATCGAGTGCGAGATCGTTGATCGGGCTTTTGATGAGGGCTGGCTGAAACCGCAACTCGCGCCGCGCGGTACAGGCAAGCGTATCGCAATCGTGGGCTCGGGGCCTGCAGGGCTCGCCTGCGCGCAGCAGCTGGCCCGGGCGGGTCATGCTCCGACGGTGTTCGAGAAATCGGATCGGATCAGCGGCCTGCTCCGCTACGGCATTCCTGACTTCAAGATGGAGAAGCATCTCATCGACAAGCGCATCCGCCAGCTTGAAGGCGAAGGCGTGATCTTCCGTCCGCGCATGCATATCGGCATTGATGTTTCGGTGCAGCGCCTGCTGGACGACTATCAAGTGCTGGTGCTTGCCGGCGGCGCAGAGAAACCGCGCGACCTGCCGATCCCTGGACGCGAACTGGATGGCGTTCACTACGCAATGGATTTCCTCACCCAGCAGAACAAGCGTGTTGCGGGCGACGACGAGAACAAGGCCGCCCCGGGTGGAACCATCAGCGCCAAGGGCAGGCATGTCGTCGTTATCGGCGGCGGAGACACGGGTTCGGACTGCATCGGCACGTCCAACCGCCACGGGGCGCTGTCTGTCACGCAGCTCGAGATCATGCCGCAACCGCCAGCCAAGGAGAACAAGGCCACGACCTGGCCGGACTGGCCGCTGAAGCTGCGCACGTCGTCCAGCCATGAAGAAGGCTGCGAACGTGATTTCGCCGTCGTGACCAAGCGCGCGATCGGCGAAGGCGGCAAGGTGACGGCTCTCATTTGCGCTCGTATCGAATGGGTGCGTGGCGCGCGAGGCATGGAGATGAAGGAAGTCGCCGGCAGCGAGTTCGAACTGAAAGCCGATCTTGTGCTTCTTGCCATGGGTTTCGCGGGGCCGGTCGTTCCCGGTCTCGTCGACCAGACGCGCGCAACGCTCGACCCGCGCGGCAACGTCGCGGCAAGCACAGGCGACTACAAGACCTCGACCGACAAGATCTTCGCTTGCGGAGACATGCGCCGTGGTCAGTCGCTTGTCGTATGGGCTATCCGTGAGGGAAGGCAGTGCGCGCGCGCGGTTGACGAATACCTGATGGGGTCGAGCAGCCTTCCTCGCTGAAGGCAGTAGACCTTTCCCCCGACAGGAGTAGTCTCCCGTTACGTTCGCGGGCCTGAGCCGGCCCGTCAGTATGCGCCCGTCTGTTATTGGGGCGCTGTTCGCAACTGCGAAAAGAACACGGCCGCAGTTGTGCGTGGCGCTCTCAAGACAGGTGAACACAAGTCGCGACCCTATTGGGTGGTCGCTGTTTGAGGGGGTCGCCTTGAAGGCCACGGACATCACCCGTCCGGACTACTTCCACAAGGTTGTTGACTGCCAGTGGGCATGTCCAGCGCACACGCCCGTGCCCGAATACATCAGGCTGATCGCTGACCGACGATACACCGACGCCTACATGATCAACTGGAAGTCGAACGTGTTTCCAGGAATCCTGGGCCGCACGTGCGACCGGCCTTGCGAGCCTGCCTGCCGAAGGGGAAGAGTCGAAGAGGAGCCGGTGGCGATCTGCCGCCTGAAAAGGGTCGCGGCCGACAACAAGAGTGACATTACCGCCCTCCTGCCCAAGGTCGCTCCAAGCAACGGCAAGAAGATCGCCTGCATCGGCGCCGGGCCTGCTTCCCTCACAGTCGCACGTGATCTCGCCCCGCTAGGATACGAGGTCCATGTTTATGACAGCGACCGCCGCGCCGGCGGCATGATCCGCAGCCAGATCCCGCGTTTCCGATTGCCCGAAGAAGTCATCGACGAAGAGGTCGGCTACATCACCAGCCTTGCGCCGGTGATGCATCTGTCCGAGCGCATCGACTCGATGAAAGCGCTGCTGGACGAAGGTTTTGACGCGATCTTCGTCGGCACGGGCGCGCCGCGCGGCCGCGACCTTGACTTGCCCGGCCGCAAGGAAGCCGCCGCTAACATCCATATCGGCATCGATTGGCTTTCCAGCGTTTCGTTCGAACACATCAACAAGATCGGCAGGCGCGTGATCGTCCTGGGCGGCGGCAACACCGCGATGGACTGCTGCCGCACCGCGCGGCGGCTTGGCGGCGATGATGTGAAGGTGATCGTCCGTTCCGGCTTCGAGGAAATGAAGGCCTCGCCCTGGGAGAAGGAAGACGCGATTGGCGAGGACATCCCGATCCTGAACTATCTCGTGCCCAAGGCCTTCGTTCACACGAATGGCAAACTGACGGGCATGACCTTCGAGAAGGTCAAAGCCGAGAAAGACGAAAAGGGCCGGCGCAATCTCGTGCCGACGGGCGAGCCGGATCAGCATTTCGATTGCGACGACGTGCTTGTCGCCGTGGGTCAGGAGAACGCTTTCCCCTGGATCGAACGCGATATCGGCCTTGAGTTCGACAAGTGGGGAATGCCCGTCGTCGGACAGGAGACGATGCAGGCGTCCATTCCGAACGTGTTCTTCGGCGGCGACGCAGCCTTCGGCCCGAAGAATATCATCTGGGCGGTGGCGCATGGCCACGCGGCCGCTGTCTCGATCGACATGTTCCTGAATGGGCAAGATATCGCGGTACGCCCAGCGCCCGGCGTCACGGTGATTTCCCAGAAGATGGGCATTCACGAGTGGAGCTACGACAACGACATCGCGAACGACCAGCGTTACAAGGTCCCTCATCGCGACAAAGCTGTTGCGCTGAAGGACGTGAAGGCGGAAGTTGAACTGGGGTTTGACCAGGCGGTCGGCTTCAAGGAAGCGCAGCGCTGTCTCAACTGCGATGTGCAGACCGTGTTCACGGCGAAGGTCTGTATCGAATGCGATGCCTGCGTCGACATCTGCCCGATGGATTGCATCACCTTCACCGATGATGGCGCCGAGCCGGACCTGCGAGGTCGGTTGAAAGCGCCAGCATACAATTTCGCGCAGGATCTATATGTGGCCGACGGCCTGCCGACCGGGCGCGTGATGGTGAAAGATGAAGACGTCTGCCTGCATTGCGGGCTCTGCGCCGAGCGCTGCCCAACCGGCGCGTGGGACATGCAGAAATACCTGATCGACATCACGCAAGCAGGCACGACATGCCGGACACGATAACGCAGGCGAATGTCGCAAGGACCGCGCCATTGACGGCGGTCAATGATTTCGTGGTCAAGTTCGCCAACGTCAACGGTTCGGGTTCGGCCAGCGCCAACGGTCTGTTCGCGAAGTCGATCATCCGCATGGGTGTGCCAGTGGCGGCGCGGAATATCTTTCCCTCGAACATACAGGGTTTGCCGACCTGGTATGAAGTGCGCGTGTCGGGCGCGGGGCATCTGGCCGACGCGGCGGCGTTGATCTTGCTGTGCCGCTGAACCCACAGACATGGGATGACGACGTGAAGGAGATCGTGCCCGGCGGCTATCTCTTCTACGACTCGACCAAGCCCCTACCCGCCTCCAAATTCCGCGAAGACATTCACGTCATCGGGGTGCCGCTGACGGCGATTTGCAACGAAGCTTACAAGCTTCCGCGCGAGCGGCAGCTGTTCAAGAACATTTGCTATGTCGGCGCACTGTCGCACCTGATCGGCATCGAGCCGGCGGTGATAGAGCAATTGTTGAAAGAGGAGTTCGCCTCCAAGCCCAAGCTGATCGGCGCCAACCTCAACGCCTTTAATCTGGGCCGCGACTGGGCCGCCAGACATCTGGATCCGATTGGCCTGCAGTTGCAGCGAGCCGACGCCGTTGGCGACCGCATCTTTGTCGAAGGCAATGCCGCCGCCGCGCTGGGCGCGGTGTATGGCGGGGCGACCGTCTGCGCCTGGTACCCGATCACGCCATCGACCTCTCTGGCTGAAGCGTTCACCGGCTATTGCGAAGACCTTCGCACCGACCCCGATGGAACGAAGCGCTACGCCATCGTGCAGGGCGAAGACGAGATAGCCTCCATCGGCATCGTGGTCGGCGCCGGATGGAACGGGGCGCGGGCATTTACCTGCACATCCGGACCCGGCATATCGCTGATGAACGAGTTCATCGGGCTGTCCTACTTTGCCGAAATCCCTGCGGTTATCTTCGATGTACAGCGCGGCGGGCCCTCCACCGGCATGCCGACGCGGACGCAGCAATCCGATCTGTTGCTTGCGGCCTATGCCAGCCACGGCGACACCAAGCATGTGCTGCTGCTGCCGGCCGACCCGGGCGAATGCTTCGAGATGGGAGCGCTAGCGTTCGATCTCTCGGACAGACTGCAGACGGCCGTGTTCGTGATGCTAGATCTCGATATCGGCATGCAGCAATGGCTCGTGCCGCCTTTCAAGTGGGACGACACGAAGCGCATCGACCGCGGCAAGGTGATGACAGCCAATGCGCTGGAAGCGGGCGAGTTCTTCGGTCGCTATACGGACGTTGATGGCGACGGCATTCCGTTCCGTACCTATCCCGGCACGCATCCGACGAAGGGTGCGTATTTCACGCGCGGCACGTCGCGGAACCGGATGGCGGGATATTCCGAGAAGGGCGTCGATTACCAGGACAACATGGAGCGCCTGCTCAAGAAGTTTCACACGGCGGCGACCCTTGTGCCCGGCCCGGTGATCAGGCCGGCTGCGCAGAAGACGAAGACCGGTGTAGTCTATTTCGGCTCGACCAGCGCCGCCATGGACGAAGCGCTCGAAACGCTCGAGGACAAGGGCCACCATATCAACGCAATGCGCGTGCGAGCGTTTCCGTTTGGGCAGGATGTCTATGACTTCATCCATGCGCATGATGAGATCTGCGTTGTGGAGCAAAACCGGGACGCGCAACTGCGCTCCCTGCTGATGATCGAGGGCGCCATCGACCCGGCGCGGCTGACGTCCATCCTGCATTATGACGGCACGCCGATCACGGCGCGCTTCCTGATCGACGCCATTGGCAAGCGGCTCGACGCCCGGCAGGCGACGCGGCAGATCACGAGGAAGACATGACCTACATCCTGAAGCCGAAGCTGCATCATCCAAGCCTGCCGAAGAACGATCTCGGTTTCACGCGGCGGGACTATGAGGGGCGCGTCTCGACCCTGTGCGCGGGCTGCGGCCACGACTCGATCAGCGCGGCGATTGTTCAAGCCGCCTGGGAGCTGGATATCGAACCGCACCGGCTGGCGAAGATGTCGGGCATCGGATGTTCGTCGAAGACGCCGGACTATTTTCTGGGACAAAGCCACGGGTTCAATTCGGTTCACGGGCGGATGCCGAGCGTGTTGACCGGGGCGAACTTGGCGAACCGGGACCTGATCTATCTTGGCGTTTCTGGCGACGGCGACAGCGCGTCGATCGGGCTGGGGCAGTTCGCGCATTCGATACGGCGCGGTGTGAACATGAGCTACATTGTCGAGAACAATGGGGTCTACGGGCTGACCAAGGGACAGTTCTCGGCAACGTCGGACAAGGGATCGAAATCCAAGAAGGGCGTCGAGAATACCGAGAGCGGGATCGATCTGGTCGCGCTCGCCCTGCAGCTCGGCGCGACCTATGTTGGGCGGTCTTTCTCCGGCGACAAGGAACAGCTGGTGCCGTTGATCAAGGGCGCGCTTTCCCATCACGGGCCGGCGTTCCTGGATGTAATTAGCCCATGCGTGGCTTTCAACAACCATGCAGGCTCAACCAAGAGCTTCGACTATGTGCGCGAGCATAACGAGGCGGTGAACCGGCTGGATGTCATCCTGGGGCGCACGCCGATCGCGACGGCTTATGCACCGGGCGAGTTGCGGGAAGTGACGCAGCATGATGGGTCGACGCTGCGGCTGCGGAAGCTGGCGGAGGATTATGATCCGACCAACAAGATCGCTGCGGCGAATTACCTGCAGGAGCGGCATGCCGAAGGTGAGATCGTAACCGGGCTACTGTTTGTTGATCCGGACGCAACGGACCTGCATGACCGGTTGGGAACAACCTTGACGCCTCTGAACCAGCTGACGTCAGAGCAGCTGACGCCGGGATGTGCGGCTCTTGCCAGGATCAATGACGGGCTGCGATAGACACCGGCATGAAAAGCCTTGCGACCCACTTCCTCGAAGAATGCGGAGCACTGCACCTTGTGCTTGAGCCCCTGAGCGAGCCGGAGCTGGATCAGGCGACGGCTTTCAAGGGCTGGACGATCAATCGGGTCATTCAGCATCTGCATGTCTGGAATCTGGCGGCGGACATGTCGCTGAACGGCGATGGGTCGTTTTCCGACTTTTACGGAAAGCTCGAGGCGCATCGTGCTGCAGGCGGGACGATGGGGAGTTTCGAGCGGGAGTGGCTTGGCGCTTTGAGCGGGCCGGCGCTGGTTGAGGCTTGGCGCAAGGGGTCTGAGGAAATTGCAGGCCGGTTCGCAAACGCTGATCCTTCAGCGCGGGTGAAATGGGCGGGGCCGGACATGAGCGTCAGGTCGTCGCTGACGGCGCGCCTGATGGAGACGTGGGCGCATGGGCAGGAAGTTTATGATGTGCTCGGCATCGTTCGAGAGAATGGCGATCGGATTCGGAACATCGTAGTGCTGGGCAACAATACCTATGGGTGGACATTCAAGGTTCGCGGCGAAGCGGCGCCGGAGCCTCGGCCGCATCTGCGGCTGACGGCGCCTTCGGGCGAATTGTGGTTGTACAATGAACCGAGCGAGACCGAGCTGGTTCAAGGTTTGGCGGAAGAGTTCTGCCAGGTCGTAACGCAGGTGCGGAATGTCGCGGATACGAAACTGACGATTGTCGGCGCGAATGCGCGGAACTGGATGTCGAAGGCGCAGTGCTTTGCGGGGGATGCCGAAACGCCGCCGGCGGCGGGCGCGCGGAAGACGGCGGTGGGCCGATAGCGCACATGGGCGCGACCTCGCACGTGGCTGCGAAGGGCGCGCGGGTTGGATCCTGGAATTGCGAAGGTAAAGGCGACGGGCCGCGCGCAGATGCGCGCGCCCTCCGTCTTGCGCGCAAGGGAGCGGTGTATTGCCTCCAACCCGTTGCAGACTGGGGAGGTAGATCAATGCGGAGCATCGAGACGAAAGGAGCTTTGCTGCGTGTCGCAGCGAATGCGCGCGGCGCGTTTCTGCGCAGCGCGTTCGATGGAGTCAAGCGAAGCCAGCCTACAGGCGTGGCGCGCCATCGAGCTCTCGCGTGAGCGCAGATGGCTGAGTTGGCCGGCTGGCGTGTCTCGATGCGCTGGAAGAGTAGGCTGAGGAGTTCGCGGGGGCGCCGGGTTGTCAGGATAGCGATGCCGTACTCGGCCATAATGATGTAGCGCTCGGCGTAGGCACGCACCTACGGGTCGTCGAGTTCATGGACGAGGGTGTCGTCGGTTAGGATCGCCCCGAGGCCGTCGAAATCGGCGATCAAGGCCCGCCAGAGAGGCGCGAGCCCTCCCAGAGGGGCGAAGATCATCACGAGGGTGGCGGCCCGTTGGGTCATTGGGGGCATTGAGTTCAGGGTGAAGGCGGGCGATGAGGGTGTTGCGCGCGTCGAGCGCGCCGCCGCGCCAGTCGGCGATGAGCTGGGCGGTTTTGGGCTCGCCTTCCATTCGCGGTTAGTTCCCCTGAGTCCGTTGCAGTCGCCTGGCGCAATGTTCAGGCAATTGAGCAGGCTTGCAAGGTTTCTGCCCTGCGGCGCTGTGCGCCGCAGCTAGTAGCGCAGATGGGGGCGGCGCGCAGCGGCCCAGGCTTGTTCGTCAGGCCTTGTAATGGCGTCGAGATCGCCCGGGCGGGTGGTAGGGTCGTCGACCCATTCGCGCAGGAGCGGGCCGCCATTGATGACGTCGATCGGGAGTTTGCCGAGTTCGTACTCGTAGGGGAAATCACGCCAGAGCGGGTAGTCCGGATAGAGGTTGCGGATGACCTTGAAGGCGAGCGCCTGGATGCGCCAGGGCTGGAAGGCCTGGTGGTCATAGAGGGCAGGGTCTTCGGTGTGGATCTGGACGCCGCTGCAGAGCTTGCCGACATGCTTGTGGAAGGTGGGCTCGAACCAGCAGTCGCGGAGCTTGCAGCCGCGCAGCCATTCGGGCGCGAGGGTGTGCATTTCGAGGATGACGCGGCGGGCGTCGATGTCGGGAGCGCCGAAGAGTTCGAGGGGACGCGTGGTGCCCCTGCCCTCTGACAGCGTGGCGCCTTCGAGCATGACCGTCCCGGCGTAGGCGCGGGCCATCCAAAGATTGGGCGCGTTGGGGCTGGGGTTGACCCAGGTGCGTTCGCCCGACGGCCAGCCGAAGCCGGGGGCGGCGTCGGGCTGATAGCCTTCCATTTCGATGACGCGATAGTCGACGTCGAGCTTGTAGTGCTCGATGAACCAGTGACCGAGTTCGCCGAGTGTGAACCCGTGGCGCATCGGCATGGGACCGGCGCCCACGAAGCTTTCCCAGCCCTTGCGGAGTGACAGACCCTCGATGGGCCGGCCGGCGGGGTTCGGGCGGTCGAGCACCCAGACGGATTTGCCCTCTTTCGCAGCGGCTTCAAGGACGTAGAGCAGCGTGGTGATGAAGGTGTAGATGCGGCAGCCGAGATCCTGCAGGTCGATCAGCACGACATCGAACGTGCTCGTCTGCTGGCCGGTGGGGCGGCGGTGTTCGCCGTAGAGGCTGAAGACTGGGATGCCGAGGATCGGGTCGTCGAAATCCGGGCTCTCGACCATATTGTCCTGCTTGTCGCCGCGCATACCGTGCTGCGGGCCGAATGCGGAGGTCAGCTTGATGTCGCCAGTGGCCGCGAGCGCGTCGAGCGTGTGGGTGAGGTCGCGCGTAACGGAGGCTGGGTGCGCGACGAGGGAGACGCGCTTACCCCTGAGCGGGGCCCGGAGGGCGGGTTCAGCCAGGAGACGATCGATCCCGAATTTCATGGTTCACTCTGCTGAAGGAAGTTGCAGGGCAAAGCAATCCAGATGGTGGAAATCCAGCTTGTCGATCGGGTGTTTGACGGCCCAGTAGGACCTGATTCCGCTCGTGTCTTCGAGAATCACGGACAGGCCGACTTTCCAGGGGCCGTCGAGATTGGGAAGGCCGCGGAGATCAAAAATAGCGCGCAGATCGAAGCGGTCGCCGAAGGCCCGGCTGCCGACGCCTGGGTCGGACGCCTGAGCGATATTGGACATGCCGGAGCGATGGGCCTTGAAGTGGTAGGCCGCCCATTGGCCTGTGGGCGACAGGTTGAACTCACTGTAGCCGCTCCCCTGCTTCGGCATGATGAAAGCTTCGAAGCAGGTGTGCTTCCAGAGCTCGTCCGCGCGGGTGGGATTGGCGAGCTCGGGGATGGCGAGTTTTCCGATATCGCCGGTGACTGTGTAGCTAAGCGCGAGGCTTTCGGGCTTGCGCACGATTTCGGCTTCAATCGCGGCGGCTGGGGAGGCCGAGGACGGATGTCGAGTCAGGGCGTGGCGCATACGCGTGTGTAGCGCCGCGCGGGACGGGTCGCCAGAGGCAGTCTATTCCGCTGGCGTGACGACCGGATCGACGCCGCCTTTTCCAGCGCGCCGCGACCGCTTCGGCTTCTTCTGCTTCGCCTCTCCGGGCGCCAGCAGGAGATAGAGCGGCGGCGTGACGATACGCGCAAGAAGCGTGGAGCTGATCAAGCCGCCGACGATGACCATGGCCAGCGGCGAATAAAGCGGCGAGCGCTCCATGATGAGCGGGATCATACCGCCAATGGCGGTCATCGAGGTAAGCAGGACCGGCAGGAAGCGGACCTCGCCAGCCTTCTCGATGGCTTCGCGCAGAGGCGTGCCGCGTTCGCGTTCCTGGTTGGCGAACTCGACCAGCAGAATGGAGTTCTTGATCTCGATTCCGACCAGCGCGATGAAGCCAATGATCGAAGTGTAGGACAGCGACTCCTTGCCGATGAAGAGGGCGATCAAGCCGCCCATTACGCCGAACGGAATGACGAACGCGACGACTGCGGCGCTGGAGAATGATCCGAATTCCAGCAGCAGGACGGCGAGGATGCCAAAGCAGGCAATAATGATGGCTGGGCCGAAGCCGCCGAAGCTTTCCGACTGCGCCTCTGCTTCGCCGCCATACTGGATCGAATAGCCGGGCGGGAGCTTCAGAGGATCCAGCTTGGCCGCGACGGCGCGCGTGACTTCCCCGGCAAGACGCCCGGGTTGTGTAAAGGCGCTGATCGTGACCGTGCGTTCGCGTTCGTAGCGGCTGATCCGCGAGGGCCCCGCCTGCAGCGAGGGTTTGGCGAACTCGGAAAGCGGCGCTGCGGCGCCTGAGCCGGTCCAGATGTAGAGCTTGCTGACGTCTGCAATGCCCATGCGCTCGGCGCGTGGAGCACGGACGACGATGGGGTAAGAATCGCCAACCGGGTCACGGAATGTGGCCACACGGGCGCCGCCGATGGCGATACGCAGCGTCTGGTCGATGGCGCCGGCCGGCACACCGCGAAGGGCGGCGACCTCGGTGTCGATGTTGAGATTGAGGTCTACCAGTTTTTCGCCCAGCGGGTTGCGGACGTTGCGCGTACCGTCTGCTTCGGTGACAAGACGTTCGACCTGGGCGGCGAGATCGGTGAGCACGTTTATGTCGGCGCCACGGATGCGAACGGCGATGGGCGCCTCGATCGGAGGACCGTTGAGGAAGCGCTTCACGTTGAAACGAGCACCGGCGAAGGTGTCCAGTTCCTTACGGATGGCTTCGAGTTCGGCGTGGCCGCTTTCGGCTTCCCAATGGTCGAAGCGGGCGTAGATATCGCCGACGTTGGACTGGGTCTCGGAAGGCTGCTCGTTGTAGTAGACGCGCGGGTTGCCCCTGCCCGCATTCGAGAAGCGCCAGGAGATATTCTCCCGCTTGGCCAGCACGCCATCAGCGAACTGAACGGCGCGATCCGTTTCCGTCACGGAGATGCCCTGCGGGAGTTCGACGCGGACGAGAAAATAGGGACTGTCGTTTTCCGGGAAGAGACTGAAGCCAAGCTTCGGCACCAGCGTCAGCGTAGCCGCGAACAAGGCAAGTCCGATGGCGATCGTGATGCGCGGGAATGTCAGCGCGACGTGGAGGATTGGCCGGTAGATCGCATGGATGCCGCCCATGAGCACGTCGAGAAAAACGTTGCCGTGACCCTTGCGCGGCAGCAGGCGGCTGGCGAGGAACGGGATGACGCTGAGCGCGACGAACAGCGAGGCGGCGATGGTGCAGACTACGGCCATAGGCAGGGAGCGCGTGAAGTCGCCAGCGGCTTCCGGCAGGTTCAGCAAAGGCACGAAGGCGAGGAGCAGCGCGGCCGTACAGCCGAGGACGGCGACGTTGATTTCCTTGACGCCTTCAAGCGCGGCCTCGCGGGGTCCGAGCCCGGTGCGCAGGTGACGGGCGATGTTCTCGGTCACGACGATGGAGTCGTCGACGAGCAGCCCAAGGGCCAGAACGAAGCCTGCGATTGAAAGCTGGTTGAGTGAATAGCCCAGTATGTTGAGGATCGTGATGCCGATCGCGAACGAGAACGGGATCGAGACCATGACGATGAGTGACGCCCGGAAGCCGAGCGGCAGCAAGGTGAGCAGCACGAGCGCGATCGCGATGCCGAGATCGCGGGCCAGTGATGATAGGCGATGGGCGACGGTTTCGGACTGATCGAAGCCGCGTTCGAGTTTAATCTCCGGCGGCAGCCGAGGCTCGAACGCGTCGACCCGCGCCCTGACACCATCCATGACGGTGAAGATCGTGGCGCCCAGCTTAGCGCGCGCCGTGACGAAAAGGGCGCGCTGGCCGTTGTAGCGCGTGATGTGAGTCTGTTCGTCGTTGGCCCATTCCACATTGGCGATGTCGCCGACGCGGACGCTGACGCCATTGCCGCTGCGCAGGACCACGTCGCGGATTTCCTCGACGCTGTCGAACGGGCCAGTGGCTTCGACGTTGAAGCGGCGGCCGCTGCTTTCGACGGAGCCAATGGGCAAATCTGCGCCCTCGCGCTCAAGCGCTTCGGTGACGGCGCCGAGGGGGAGCTGGTACGCGGCGAGCTTGTCGAGATCGACGGTGACGCGGACTTCGGCTGTAGGAACACCCCAGATTTCGGCTGCCTGTACGCCATTGGCGCGCTCGACAGCATCGCGCAACTCGCGGGCGTAGGCTTCCATCTGGCGGATCGGCGCCGTTTCGGAAACCAGGGCCATCTGGACGATGCTGGTTTGGGCCGGGTTGGCGCGGTCTGCGCGGATGAGAGTGATGCCGGCGGGAAGCGTCGGACGGAGAACGTTAAGCTCGCGAACGACTTCGTCGTATTTCTTTTCGGGATCGACGCCGTATTCGAACTGCACGCTGATCTGCGCGAGGCCGGCGCTGCTGGTGGATGATATCTCGTCGACATATTCGAGGCCGTTCAGAGCGGTCTCGATCGGAATGGCGACGACGCGCTCCATCTGTTCAGCATCAGCGCCGGGCAGAACGACAAACACGCCCACGCCGGCAAACTGCACGATCGGGTCCTCGGATTTCGGGATCGCCTGGACGGAGGCGACGCCCAGCATGAAGAGCATGCCGAAAAGGATGAGCGTGAACTGCCAGCGCTCAATGAAGAACCGTGTGATCGCCTGCATGAGCTATTCCTGGCGGAATTTGACGGCGTCGCCATCGCGCACCATGGAGGCGCCGCGGGTGATGATCGCCTCGCCGGGCTCGAGGCCGCCGGTGACGACAACGCCGGCGTCGGTGACGCCTTCGGTCTGGATCGAGCGGCGCGCGGCCTTGCCGTCCGAGCCGACGACGTAGACCATGCCCTGATCGGCGCGCGCGTCGATCAGCGAGATGGCGGGGATGAGATAGGCTGTGCGCTCGACCTGGCCCGGGACGGGCTTGGCGGCGATGAGGACCTCGGCGACTTCACCGCTCTTGAGATCCTTCGGATTGTCGAGGCGCACTTCGACCTCGAACGAACCCATGTTGGCGACCATTTTCGGAGAGATCTGCGTGACCTTGCCCATGCGCTGGTCGCGGCCGGGGATGTTGACCTGCGTGACGTCGCCGACGCGGACCTGAGCGACATCGACGGATGAGAGCTGGGCGCGCACGATAACTCCGGTGCGGTCTTCACCGAGCTGGAGGATGGACTGACCTGCTGTAACCGTCTGGCCCCGCTCTGCGTCGCGGCGGAGAATGACGCCGGTGGCGGGGGCGACGAGGGAGACGATCTCGCGTGCGCGCTCAAGCGCGAGGCGGGCATTGTCGAGATCGGCCTGCGAGGCTGCGCCGGCGGCGTGGAGGCGGCTGATGCGATCGAAGGTTTGCTGCGCGGTCTGGCGAACGACTTCGGATTCGGCGGGATCGGCGCCGACGGAGGTGCGGCGCAGGGTGGCGAGGGTCTGGCCGGCGGAGACGTGCGCGCCGTCATCCACAAGGAGGCTCTCGATCATGCCGGGGACGCCGAACGAGAGAATGGTTTCGCTCTTGTAGGCGAGAAGACCGCTGGCGCGCAGAACACCGGCTTGCCGAGTTTGCGCGATGCGGTAGACTTCCACTTCGACAGGCGCGACCGCTTGGGATTTTGCGGCTTCCGCCTTAGCGCCGCCGGGCGAGCAGGCCGCCGCCATCAGGGCCGCAAGCCCCGCCATCGCCCACATTCCCGACCGCGCAATCATACCCATCACTCACGATTTGTTAGACAGTGTCTATTTTATATTTTACGTTGTCAATAATTAACCGTGCGGCGGCCTACACGGCTGCGTGACGAATGCAATGTACGCTCGTGAGCGGCAGTAATCCGTCCGACGCGCTGGGCTTCAGGGATCGCGATCTCTACAGTCAGACGGGCGGAGTTGTTGCATGGACAAACGGTCGACACTGATGGAAACGGAAGCCCGCGAATCTCCGTCGGTGGCGGCGCGTCTGGTTGAGCGAGCGACGCCGCGCCTGCGTGAGCTGGGCGAAAGGTTGCGTTTGCTATCGCCGCGCTATGCCGTTGCCGCCGGCCGCGGAAGCTCGGATGCGGCGGCGCTATTGGCGAAGTATCTGTTCGAGGCGCGGCTGGGATTGCCGACCGTGTCAGCCGCGCCGTCGATACGTTCGATCTATGGACGGCAGCTGAACATCGAGAAAGCGCTGGTTCTGGCGATCTCGCAATCGGGACGCAGCCCGGATCTTGTCGAGTTCTGCCGGTCGGCCACGGGGCCGGATGTGCTGCGCGTCGGCATGATCAACGATGAGGCATCACCGCTCGCCGATATCATGGATGTGCTCCTGTCGTTGGAGGCTGGCCCAGAGAAAAGCGTGGCGGCAACCAAGTCGTGCATTGCTGCGATGACGTTGGTGTTCGGGCTCACCGCGCACTGGCGGAATGACCAAGTCATGATTGCGGCTTTTGAGCGGGCGCCTGACGTGCTGGCGGCGGCGCTTGTGGAGGACTGGTCGGCGGCGGAAGCCTTCTTCGATGGCGACGGGCCGATCTATGTGATCGGACGCGGACCGGGGCTCGCTGTTGCGGCCGAGGCGGCGCTGAAGCTGAAAGAGACGAACGGCCTCCACGCCGAGGCGGTCAGCGCCGCTGAGGTGCGGCATGGACCGTTTGCACTGGTGGGCCCTGCCCTGCGCGTTGTGATTTTCGCACAACGCGATGCGGCGCTTGATGGTCTGAGCAAGCTGGCTGGCGATCTTGAAGCGCTAGGCTCCGCCGTGCTGCTTGTTTCGTCAGAAACGGCGCATGGGCAGGCGATGGTGAAGCCCGATGCGGAGCCCGTGTTGGAGCTGCTGGCGATGCTCGCGCGCTTCTATGTGTTGGCAAGTGCAACAGCGCTGAAACGCGGACGGTCGCCGGATCACCCGCCCATGTTGACCAAAATCACAGAGACACGCTGATGCTGGCGCTATCGCCCACGCAATTGTTCACCGGTGACAGCATTGTCGAGGGCGCGACGGTGCGCATCGATGGCGGGCGGATTGTGGACGTGACGCCCGGTGTTTCTGCTGATGCCATGAAGCTCGACGGGCTTCTCGCGCCGGGGTTCATCGACGTGCAAGTCAATGGCGGCGGCGGCCTGTTGTTCAACGACTCGCAGACGGTCGACACGCTCGCGAAAATGGCGGTGGCGCACCGCAAGTTCGGCGTGACCGGCATTATGGCGACGCTGATATCGGATGAGCGCGGCAAGGCGGCGAGCGCGTATCGGGCGGTGAGCGAGGCGATTGAGGCTGGTGTTGAGGGATTGTTGGGCCTGCATCTTGAGGGGCCCTGGCTGTCTGAGCCGCGGCGGGGCGTGCATCCAGCGAGATTCCTGCGAGCGCTGGATGATGCAGATCTGAAACTGCTTACGCAGAGGCGGCCCTTCCCGCTGCTCGTGACGGTCGCGCCTGAGCAGATCGATGCAGCGACGATAAAGACGCTGACGGAGGCTGGCGTCATCGTCAGTCTTGGGCATACGGCGGCGCCCACGGATGATGTCGAGCGTGCGATTACGGCGGGGGCGACCGGATTTACTCACCTGTTCAATGCGATGCCGCCGATGGAGGGACGCAATCCCGGCGCGCTTGGCGTGGCGCTAGGCAGCCGGCAGAGCTGGGCCGGACTTATTCTGGATGGCATTCACGTTCATCCAGCTTCTGCCCGCGCGGCGTTTGCGGCGAAAACAGCGAACAGGCTGATCCTTGTTTCAGACGCGATGGCGACGATCGGATCGGATGATACATCCATGGCGCTGTTCGGAGAAAGGATCGCTGTGCAGGGTGGCGCACTGCGCACTGCTGCGGGGACGCTGGCTGGCGCGCATCTGGAAATGTCAGGCGCGGTTCGGAATGCAGTATCCATGCTGCATGCGTCGCGCGAAGAAGCGCTTCGGATGGCGAGCCTGACACCTGCGGAGTTTTTGAAGCTCGGTCATGAGCGCGGACGAATCGCGGCTGGGTATCGGGCTGACCTTGTCCTGCTGGATACTGACCTAAAGACCAAATCGACCTGGATCGGCGGGCGCGAGCTTCACTAAGCTAGGCGATCTCCGTCAGGGCCAGACGCAGATTGCCTTCGTGCATGTCCAGTGCTGCGATCGCGACGTCGATACTGGCGCCGCTGGCCAGCAGGACGGCGAGCTTCACGTCGCCGCTTGCTTGCTCCATCGCGTCGATGGCGACCTGCTCGTCGCAACCTGTGACCGAGACGACCATTTGCACGGCGCGGCGGCGCAGCTTTTCGTTGGTGGGCCGCATGTGGACCATGAGGCCGCGATAAACCTTGCCCAGCCGCACCATAGCCATTGTCGAGAATAGGTTGAGAACGATCTTCTGCGCGGTTCCCGCCTTCATGCGGGTGGAGCCCGCCACCGCCTCGGGGCCGGTTTCGACGAGGATAGGGTGCTCGCTGGCTGACAGGAGTTTTGAGCCCGGGTTGTTGGCGACGCCTATCGTGAGTGCGCCCCGCGTGCGGGCTTCCGTGATCGCGGCGACCGTGAAGGGCGTATTGCCGCTGGCTGCCAGGCCGATGACGACGTCGTTGCGGCCGACCGAGAGATCAGCAATGCTGGTCGCGCCATTGGCTGCTGAGTCTTCCGCGTTCTCAACAGACTGCAGCAGAGCGCCCTCGCCGCCCGCTATCACGAAGGCGACATGGTTTTTCGGCCAGCTGAATGTCGGGAAGAGCTCGGCGCCGTCCTGCACGCCGATGCGTGCGGAGGTTCCTGCGCCGACATAGACCAGCCTGCCGCCGAGTTTTAGGCGCGGGACCGCGGCATCAACGGCGGTCGCGATCGCGGGGAGCGCCGGGCCGACAGCTGCGACAGCCTCGACCTGACCTTCATGCAAGGCTTTGACGCCTTCTGCAGTGTTCCACAGATCGAGATCGGCGTAGCGCGTGTTGATGTCCTCGGTGCCCATATGTCCTCGGCGTTTGATCGCGCTTTGATGAGGTTGATTGAATGGCAGGCAAATCGCGTTAGACAAAGGGGATGGCTGCAACATTCTACCTTGGCGTCGATGGCGGCGGAACGCGTTGCCGGGCCCGGCTGGAAACGGCCCACGGCGTGGTGCTGGGGTGTGGTCTTGCGGGGCCAGCAAGCATGCGCTTTGGGCTTGATGCCGCAACAGGTTCGATCATGGCGGCGACCCGGCAGGCGCTCAGTGAGGCTGGGCTGGGCGAAGGTGTGCTGGGAGACGTGTATGCAGGCATTGGTCTTGCGGGCACGGGACATCTGGGGGCGCGGCAAGCGCTCGAGACGTGGCGGCATCCTTTCGCGAAGGCGTGGTTCGAAGGGGACGGCTATCTGGCGTGGCTTGGCGCCTTTGGCGGCGAGGAAGGCGGCATCGTCGTTTGCGGCACGGGCAGCATCGGCATTACGTATAAGGGTCGCACCATTCGTGTCGGCGGGTATGGCTTTCCGGTTTCAGACGAAGGCAGCGGTGCGCATATCGGGCTGAATGCGATCCGCTATGCCCTGCGCACGCTGGATGGACGCGCGACATCGACGGCGTTCGCGAAGGAAATCCTGGAGCGGTTTTCGTCGGACCCTGCCGTTGTAATCCGATGGTCGGAAACGGCGAGCGCGACGGACTATGCTGCATTCGCCGCGATCGTCATCCGGCACGCGGCGGAGGGAGAGCCGGCCGCAACCAATCTCTTGCGCGATGCGGCGGTGCATATTGCCGGTCTGACCGAGGCTGTGCTCGCGCGCGGCGCGCCACGCGTGGCCCTGGTCGGCGGACTGGTGGAGTTCCTGAAGCCGCACATCCCGGCGGCGACCGCAGCACGCCTGACCGAACCGCTGGCGGACGCGATGGCGGGAGGGATTCTGATGGCGAAGGAAAGGCGTGGGCTGGAGTTGGGAGCGTAAGCAGCTGGGGAGCGACTAAGGCAATTGGCGCAGACGCCATCGTCCAAGAAGGCGATAGCGCGTTGGTTTGGTCCAACTTTGGATAAGAACGAAATCGCGGACGGTCCAAGACACTGGTGGAACTGGTACGTCTGCGTGGAGGCTAGATGAATATGCCAAAGTTAAGGGGCAGGAACGAGTAGCCTGCGCCGATCGGGTAGCCGGCGCGACACATCCCTCCGCCCAGATCGCGCTAGAAGCGCATCACATCCGCCATGCTGTCGCCGCCAAGCAATACGTATGGGCGATTGTTTGTTCGGCGTGCAAAACTTGCAGCACGGTCCAGCGAATTTCAAAGGGCGTTGGGTTCATTGAATACGCGGCCGCAGTGGCGGCTATTCGTGTCTCGTCCGGAACCGGATCCGTGAAGCCACATACCGGCAGCAGCGTGACGTGCTGCCGGTCAGCGGGAAGCGGCCGCGCCTCTATTTACGTTCAGGCATGTGTTGAGCGTCAATTTCACGTGCGCCTGCAGTCGCGGGCGAATCCGGCAGCAGCGCGAAACACTTTCGCAGGTTGATCACAGGCGGTGGGAAGCTGTGCTCGAACAAGGGGCGCACGATCTGTTCCGGAGCCAGGCGTGGCCACTTCCAATCTGTCGGAACATATCAGAAACATTAAAACTTTCGCCGTTGTTGCTGACCGGTTTTTATTCGGTGCGGCCGGGTTCAGCGCCAAAAGTGTGCGTGAACGCAACCCATCGGGCGAAAGGTGGGACAAGCGCCTGAAAAGTGCGCTCTATGTGCGCATCACGTGGGCGTTCGAGGCAATATGTCGATCAAGGCAAGCATCTATCACCTGACACATTACAAGTATGACCGGCCGGTCGTGCTTGGGCCGCAGGTCATTAGACTGCGGCCTGCCCCGCATTCGCGGACACGGGTCATCTCTCATTCGCTGAAGGTCACGCCGGACAAGCACTTCGTGAACTACCAACAAGACCTCTATGGCAACTGGCTGGCGCGGTATGTGTTTCCCGAGCCGGTGCGCGAGCTGAAGATCGAGGTCGATCTCGTCGCGGACATGACGGTCTACAACCCGTTCGACTTCTTCGTCGAGGAGAGCGCAGAGACGTGGCCGTTCGAGTATCCGCAGGAGATCGCGGACGATCTGGCGATCTATCGCACGACCGAGCCGTTGGGGCCGCATCTGAAGACATTCCTTGCGGGCATACCGAAGGACAGGCTGCGCACGGTCGACTTCATTGTGATGCTGAACACTGCGGTGTCGAAAGCGGTGGGTTATATCATTCGCATGGAGCCAGGCGTGCAGACGCCTGAGGAGACGTTCGAGCGCGGCAAGGGGTCGTGCCGGGATTCGAGCTGGCTTTTGGTGCAGGCGGCGCGGCATCTCGGGCTCGCGGCGCGATTTGTGTCGGGATATCTGATCCAACTGAAGCCGGACCTGGTAGCGCTTGATGGGCCGCCCGGAACGAGCGTTGATTTCACGGACTTGCATGCGTGGTGCGAAGTGTATCTGCCGGGCGCGGGATGGGTCGGGCTTGATCCGACATCGGGCCTGCTGACGGGCGAGAGCCATATTCCGCTGTCGGCGACGCCACACTATCGCAACGCCGCACCCATCACGGGCGGGCTGACGGGCAATCCGAAGGTGAAGTTCGACTTCGACATGAAGGTGACGCGCGTCGCCGAGCATCCGCGTATCACCAAGCCCTTCTCGGATGAGAGTTGGGCGGCGCTGGATGCGCTGGGCGACAAGGTGGATGCTGTGCTCAAGGAGGGCGATGTGCGCCTGACCATGGGCGGGGAGCCGACTTTTGTTTCGATCGACGATTTCGAGTCGGACGAATGGAATTCGGGCGCGGATGGTCCGACCAAGCGGAGATTGGCGGACAAGCTGATCCAGCGGCTGCGTGATCGCTTCGCGCCGGGCGGGTTCCTGCATTACGGGCAAGGCAAGTGGTATCCGGGGGAGACGCTGCCGCGGTGGACGTTTTCGCTTTACTGGCGGCGCGACGGGAAGCCGATCTGGCATGATCCGAAGCTGGTTGCGGGTGAGAATGGCGACGGCAAGGCGACTAAGGTCGAGGCTGAGCAGCTGTTGCAGCTGATGGCCGTGGAACTGGGTGTCGCTGCGGACATGGTGATCCCCGCATATGAAGACCCGGCCAACTGGATCCTCAAGGAAGGCAACCTGCCGGAGAATGTGACGCCGGAGAATTCCAGGCTGAAGGACCCGGAAGAACGCAACCGCATCGCGCGCGTGTTCGAACGCGGACTCACCGAACCCACCGGCTTTGTGTTGCCGATCCAGCGTTGGCAGGCAAAAGCGTCGAGCAAGGCGAAGGTCGGCAAAGGCGTCGCCAAGAAATCCGCGAAGTCGACGCCGGGCCAGACTGCAACGGCCGCTGTCACGCCAGTTGCGCCGATCAAGATTCCACCGGGCCGCTGGAAGTCGGAGCGGTGGCGTTTGCGCCGCGGCCATATGTTCCTCGCGCCTGGCGACAGCCCCGTCGGCTATCGCCTACCGCTGGAATCGCTGACCTGGATTCCGCCGACGCTCTATCCGCATGTGGTGGAAGCCGACCCGGCTGAAGAGCGCGGCGACCTGCCCGACTATGCGCCTTCCGGGGAGGGCGGCTCATCCGACGGAAGCGCTCCGGGCGGCGAACGCGCACGCTCGCGCTTCACGGCAAGCGAAGGCGCAAAGCAGCAGATTCAGGAACAGTCTTTCTCCGAAGTCGCAGGATCGGTTCGCACGGCGATGAGCGTCGAGGCCCGCGATGGTCGTCTCTGCGTGTTCATGCCCCCTGTAGAGCGAGTGGAAGATTATCTCGAACTCGTGGCGGCTGCGGAGGCCGCTGCGCTTTCGCTGGGAATGCCGGTGCATATCGAAGGCTATGCGCCCCCGCACGACCCGCGCATCAATGTGATGCGCGTGACACCCGACCCGGGCGTGATCGAAGTCAACGTGCATCCGGCGACGAGCTGGCGTGAATGTGTGGCCATCACCACAACGCTATATGACGAGGCGCGGCAGTGCCGACTCGGCTGCGACAAGTTCATGATCGACGGGCGGCATACGGGCACGGGCGGCGGCAACCATGTGGTTGTCGGCGGAGCAACACCGATGGACTCGCCCTTCCTGCGGCGGCCGGACGTGCTGAAGAGCCTTCTGCTGCTGTGGCAGAAGCGGCCGTCGCTGTCTTACCTGTTTTCAGGCATGTTCATCGGGCCGACGAGCCAGGCGCCGCGCATTGATGAGGCGCGTCATGACTCGCTATACGAGCTGGAGATTGCGCTATCGCAGATCCATTCGCCCGGCGGCGGACCGGGCGGCGATATACATACGCCGCCCTGGCTGGTGGATCGCCTGTTGCGCAACTTGCTGATCGACGTGTCGGGAAACACGCACCGGACAGAGATCTGCATCGACAAGCTGTTCTCGCCTGACGGTCCGACAGGGCGACTTGGACTGGTGGAGTTCCGTGGCTTCGAGATGCCGCCGAACGCGCGCATGTCGCTCGCCCAGCAGGTGTTGGTGCGAGCGATCATTGCGCGGATGTGGAGGTCGCCGATCACGGGCAATCTCGTGCGATGGGGCACGACGCTGCACGACCGGTTCATGCTGCCGCATTTCGTCTGGGAGGATTTCCTGGACGTACTGCGGGATCTTTCCGCGCACGGCTTTGACCTGCGGCCGGAATGGTTCGAGGCGCAGCAGGAATTCCGCTTCCCGTTCTGCGGCGAGATCGACGTTGAAAGCGTCAATCTCGAAATCAGGCAGGCGTTGGAGCCGTGGCATGTGCTGGGCGAGACCGGCGCGATTGGCGGGACAGTGCGCTATGCGGACTCGTCCGCGGAGCGCGTGCAGGTGAAACTGACGGCAGCGGACCCGGGGCGGTATCGCGTAGCCTGCAACCGGCGGCCCGTGCCGCTGACCGAAGCGAGCGATGGCGTCGCCGTGGCTGGCGTTCGTTACAAAGCGTGGAAACCACCCCTGTCGCTGCACCCTATCCTGCCGACCAACGTGCCGCTTGTGTTCGATGTTTTCGACACGTGGTCCGGCCGGGCGATCGGCGGATGCGTCTATCACGTGGCCCATCCGGGCGGGCGCAGCTACGATACCTTCCCCGTCAATGGCAATGAGGCGGAGGCGCGGCGTCTGGCCCGGTTCGAAGGGCATGGACATTCCCCGGGGATGTACGAACTTGCTCACGAGTCGCCGCATCCCGAATTTCCCTTCACGCTGGACCTTAGACGGTCGGCGGGAATCTGAGGCCAGAACCAAGAAGTGTCCGCGCAGAACCGGCCACAAACTGATCCGGTCGCCAGCGTGCTGGCGGGATACAAGCCCTTGCAGGGCGCGGCGGACGAACTCGTGGACGCCAACGGCGCGCTGCGTCCCGTCTGGCGGCCGTTCATGGACAGGCTGGCGCGGATATCGCCGGAAGACCTGATACGCCGGTTCGAGCTGGGCGATCAGTATCTGCGCGATGCGGGCGTATTTTTCCGCCAGTACGAGGAAAATAAAGTTGTAGATCGCGCATGGCCGCTGAGCCATGTGCCCGTGCTGATCCATGAATCGGAATGGGCGAAAATTTCTGAAGGGTTGATCCAGCGCGCAGAGCTTCTGGAAAGCGTGTGTTCCGATCTTTACGGCGATGCGCGGCTGGTTCGCGAGGGGCATCTGCCGGCATCGCTGATCGCGATGAGCCCTGAGTGGCTGCGTCCCATGGTGGGCGTGCGGCCAAGATCGGGGCATTTTCTAAACTTCATCGCTTTCGAGATCGGGCGCGGGCCTGATGGTCAGTGGTGGGTGCTGGGCGATCGCGTTCAGGCGCCGTCGGGCGCCGGCTTTGCGCTGGAGAACCGCGTGGCGACGGCGCGGGTGTTTGCCGACCTCTATGCGAATGCGAACGTGCATCGCCTCGCAGGATTTTTCCGCGCCTTCCGTGACGCGCTAAATGATCTTCGTGGCGATAGCGAAAGCCGGGTCGGCATTCTCACACCGGGCCAGCTGAACGATACGTATTTCGAGCATGCCTATATCGCACGGTATCTCGGCTTCATGCTGCTGGAAGGCGAGGACCTGACCGTGGAGAACGGACAGGTGATGGTACGCACGATTGCTGGGTTATCGCCTGTGAGTGTGCTGTGGCGGCGTATCGACGCGAGCTATGCCGATCCACTGGAGCTGAACGAGTCGTCGCGGCTTGGCACGCCGGGTCTCGTCGACGCGATCCGGCGTGGCAAGCTGGCGATGGTGAATGCGCTGGGTTCAGGCGTTCTGGAGATGAGAGCCTTGCTGGCCTTCCTGCCGCGCATATGTCAGGCGCTCCGGCAAGAACCGCTTAAGATGCCCAATATTGCGACGTGGTGGTGCGGGCAGGAAAGCGAGCGCGCACATGTGCGGGCTAACGCGCATCGCATGATGATCGGGTCGGCTTTGTCGACGCGCATGCCGTTTGACCCTGAGGATTCAACAACCTTGGGCTCCAACTTGCAGAACGGTCCCGGCGGGGTGGATGGGCTGCTCGACGCGGAGGGGCCGCTTCTGGTTGGCCAGGAGGCGGTGACGCTTTCGACCACGCCGGCGCATATGGATGGAAAGCTGAGGCCTCGGCCGATGAGTCTGCGCGTGTTCCTGGCGAGAACATCCCGCGGGTGGCGTGTGATGCCGGGCGGCTATGGGCGTATTGGCCGCTCGCCCAATGCCGCGGCGATCGCTTTGCAACGTGGCGGATCGGTCTCGGATGTCTGGGTCGTCAGCGACCGTGCGGTTCGCAACGAGACGATGCTGCCCTCGCCTGCTTCGCCTTATGTGCGTGCGCACATCGGGACGTTGCCCAGCCGCGCCGCTGACAATCTTTTCTGGATGGGCCGGTATGTGGAGCGGGCGGAAGGGCTCATCCGCCTGCTGCGCTCCATAAATATCCGGCTCGCGGAAGCGGGCCGTGCGGACACCGAACTGCTTGATCACGCGCGGCAGTTTCCGGGCTTTGCCAAAGTTGATCCGCTGCAGAGCATTCCGCCCGATCTTTTCAGCGCGCTCGCATCGGCCACAGCGAGTGCAAGCGTGGTGCGCGATCGGTTCTCGGTCGATGGCTGGGCGGCGCTGAACGAGCTGTCAGCGAGTGCAACGCGGAGCCTTGCTTCGGTTGCGCCAGGCGATGCGTCGGCGCGAGCGCTTGGCATGCTGTTGCGGCAGATCACGGGATTCTCCGGCCTCGTGCATGACAACATGTATCGCTTTGCAGGCTGGCGTTTCCTGTCGATCGGAAGATCGCTGGAGCGGGCGAGCGCGATGGCGCAGCTGCTGGCCTGGTTCGCGGCGCCGGATACGCCGGAAGGCGCGCTCGATCTTGTGGTCGAGGTTGGCGACAGCGTGCTGTCGCATCGCAGGCTGTATGCGGTCGCGACGTCGCGCAGCACGGTGGTCGACCTGCTGGCGTGCGACGCCAACAACCCGCGGTCAATCCATTATCATCTTGCCGAGATCGAGAGCCAGGTTGGCTATCTTCCGGGCGCGCGTGAAGGCGCGCACATGTCGGCGCTGGCGAGCGCGTCATTGAAGCTGCGGGCTGACCTCGCGGTGGCGGCGCCGGAGGCGCTCGATCCCGAAGCGCTGATGCTGGTGCGTTCGAAGCTGGCGTTGCTGTCTGACCTGCTCACCTCAACCTATCTGCGTTGATCCATGCTGTATGATGTCGGCCTTCGCATAAGTTATTCCTACGCCACTCCGGCGGCAGGCGGACGACATGTGTTGTACATGACGCCCGCGGACGTGCCGGGGCGGCAGCGCACGATAACGTCGCTTCTGGAGATCAAACCGGCGCCGGACGAGCGGTTTGCGCGCACAGATTTCTTCGGCAACACGCTTGTCGAGGCCGCGTTTCGCGCGCCGCACGCAGCAATCGTCTTTCGCCTGCGTTCCCGCGTCGAGCGTTTTGCGGAGCCTGCATCGCCGGATATGTCGCCGCAGCTTGACGCTCTGGGCGGAGAGATCGCAGCTGTGAGATCCCTGGCGCCTGAGGCGCCGCAGCATTTTCTTGCCGATTCGCCGCGGGTCACGGCCCGGGCTGAATTTGGCGCTTACGCGCGATCGCATATCCAGCCCGGCATGACGACGCTGGAAGTTGTGGAAGCCGTCGGCAAGGCGATCGACCGCGACATGACGTTCGATCCTGACGCGACAGATGTGAACACGCCGCCGGAGGAAGCGTTCGCCCGCCGCCATGGCGTCTGTCAGGATTTCTCACACATCATGATCGGCTGTCTTCGCGCGATCGGCGTGCCGGCTGGCTATGTGAGCGGCTTCCTGCGAACAAATCCGCCAGCAGGCCAAGCGCGGCTTGAAGGGGCTGATGCGATGCACGCCTGGGTGCGTGCGTGGTGTGGCGCCAAGATGAAATGGGTGGAGTACGACCCTACGAATGGAATGTTTTCAGGCGACGACCACATCATTGTCGCTTATGGCCGCGATTATGGCGACGTTGCGCCGGTGCGGGGCGTTGTTCGCATATCAGGCGGACAGAAGAGCACGCAGGCCGTTGACGTCGTGCCGCTGGAATAGCGGCGAACCTCAGACCTCGATAGCGCTCTGAAGCGTGCGCGCAAGACCGACGCGGAACGCTTCGCGGGCCTTGTCGTCGAGACCCAGATCGTCCGAAATGACCCGATCAATGGTCACGCCCATAACGATGTCGGCAATCAGACGCGCCCGGACGCGCGCATCAGGCCCGCCCAGCCAGTTTTCAATCGGGCCGAAGAAACGTTCCTGCCCCGACGCGCCTGCGCCCGATCCTGATGACGTCATTCGCCTTCATCTTCGGCGTCATGCCGCTGATGGTGGCGACCGGACCGGGGCAGGAGATGCGCCAAGCGCTGGGTACGGCCGTGTTTTTCGGCATGCTTGGCATGACGATCTTGGGCCTGCTGTTTACGCCCGTCTTCTCCGTGGTGTGCCGCTGGATCTCGGAGCGTCTTCCGGGACGGCGGGTGAAGGCGGTTAGCGTCGAACCTGCTGCTGAGGCGGGTGTTGGGGATCTCGCCACCGTTGAACGCTAACAGTGCAATCGCTTTCCATGAAAATCGGCCGAGGACCCCGCGTCATATGACGTAAGGTCAACCTTCCGGTGACTACTGGCTCACGAACCTCGTGTGCGGCTTGTGAGCTTTTGGGGAGTTTGCGAACGGCAACGTGACGCCGCTGGTCGCCGTTTCCATTCCGGATTTTCGCACATTCCTGTATCAAGCAAATGGGCGACTCCAGACTGAGAGCGCATCCGACCACGTGGAGGAAACACATGAACAAGAAACTGATGGCTCTTGCCCTCGCGACGGTGGCCGCTGGCGCCCTCGCCGGCGTGACTGCTTACGGTCAAACGATCCGCAACGCTGCGATCGTCACGGACGTGAAAGTTCCGGTGAAGGCGGACAACTTCCGCCTCGTGGATCAGTATTCCAAGGCGCATGAACTCTACTATTTCAAGAATTCAGCGGCCGTCGTGATCATCACGCAAGCCAACGGCGCGCAGTACGTCAAGGACGCCGCGCCAGCGATCAAAGCCCTCAAGGATAAATACGCAGGTCAGGACGTGACCTTCCTGATGCTGAACTCCTCGCTCACGGATAATCCGAAAGCGGTGGCGGCTGAGATGAAGAAGATCGGTCTTGATCTTCCGGTGCTCACGGACGACGCGCAGCTGGTCGGCGAGAGCCTCGGCGTGACGCGCGTTGCGCAAGCGTTCGTGATCCAACCCAAGACCTGGAGCGTCGTCTACAGCGGTCCGATCGATGACCGCTTCGCTGGCGCGACCGCCAAGCCGAACGCCCCCGTCAAGACCGCCTATGTCGCCAACGCCCTCGACAACCTGATTGCTGGCAAGTCGGTGGCCGTCTCGACGGTGCAGATCGACAGCCCCGCGCTGAGCTTCCCGAAGCGCGACCGGCAGGCTGAATTCTCGAAGATCTCGTACTCCAAGGAAATCGCGCCGATCCTCGCGAAGAACTGCGTGTCCTGCCACGCGGAAGGCGGCATCGCTCCGTTCGCCATGAATAGCTATGAGACGGTCAGAGGCTTCGCGCCGATGATCCGTGAGGCGATCCGCACGGACCGTATGCCTCCGTTCAATGCCGACCCGCATGTTGGCGCGTTTAAGAACAACATGAACATGTCAAACAGCGACCTGCAGACGCTGGTGCATTGGGTTGAAGCGGGAGCGCCGCGGGGCGATGGCGAAGACTATCTGAAGGTCAACGCGAAGGCTGCCCCCGTGTGGGAACTCGGAGAACCGGACATCATCATGGATGTTCCGAAATTCACCATTCCGGCGAGCGGCGTTGTGGAGTACGAACGCCCCGTGCTGAACATCCCGGTCACGGAAACGCGCTGGCTGCGTGCGATCACCTTCAACATCGGCCAGCGCAAAGGCGTGCACCACATCGTCGCGCCAATGGCCGAATACGCAGTCGGAGCCGAGTCGCAGGTCTTCCCGGAAGGCCAGGGCATGGAAATTACGCCCAACATGAAAATGCCGCTGTCGATGCACTACACACCGTTCGGCAAGGAAGCCGTCGATGACTCCAAGATCGGTCTGTACTTCTTCCCGAAAGACAAGCCGCCGGAAATCATTCGCCGTCACTTCGTGATTGCAAACCCGAACATCGAAATCCTCGCCAACGCGCCTCGCCATCAGGAAGTTGCTCACACCACCTTCCCGCGTGACGCGACGATGTACTCGCTGCTGTATCATGGCCATTATCGCACCGAGAACAGCCAGGTCTTCCTGAAGAAACCAGGCGGCCAAGAAGAATTGATCGGAAGCCTGCCGAAGTTCGATTTCAACTGGCAACGTGGCTACTACTTCGAAAAGCCGATCGATGTGCCTGCAGGTTCCATTCTGATCACGCGCTACGAATGGGATAACTCGAAGAATAACCCGGCGAACCCCGATCCGACCAAGAACGTGCTTTGGGGCGAGCAGTCCTGGGAAGAAATGCAGTACACGGTCGTGGGCTTCACCTGGAAAGACGAAACGGTCGCGAATCCGAAGCCTGAGTATATGAAGGAACTGAACAACTCTCGCGCGCTGGGCCTTCTGGATCTCAACTATGATGGCCAGATAGCGAAGACCGAGCTACGGGGGCGCGGCGGCCAAGCTGTGCTTGCCAAGTTTGACACCTTCGACACGGACAAGAACGGCTTGATCAGCGAAACCGAAGCAGCCAGCCTGCTCCCGGTTCTCAACCGGCGCATCACAGAAGCCGAGGAAAATCGCTAACGCAAGGAGCGGCCAGCTCGCCAAAACGGCTGGCCCGCCTTGTTGATCTTCGAAAGAGGGCGGATTTCCTTCAGGAAGTCCGCCTTTTTTGCATCGCGCGCAGGGTTCGAGCCTGGCCGGCACTGAGCCTGATCGAAGGACGCCTACCTGGCGTCGATCATTTCACGGATTTTGGCGGTGAGGTCATCAAGCTGGAAGGGCTTCGTCAGCATCTCCATGCCGGATTCGAGGAACTCGCTGCGGATCGCCGCCTCGGCGGCGTAGCCGGTCATGAAGAGAATTTTCAGATTGGGTCGCATGCTGCGCGCAATCTTAGCCAGCTGGCGGCCGTTCATGCCCGGCAGGCCCACATCGCTCACCATGAGATCGACGTGGTTGTGGCGACGCAACGCAGCGAGCGCCTGTTCAGGATCGCTCGCTTCGATTGCGCCATAATGCAGATCGCGCAGGACTTCGAGAATCAGCATTCTCACCTGCGGATCGTCCTCCACGACGAGCACCGTCTTGCCCACGCCGTGAACCTCGCTGCCGGTTAGCGGCGCCTCTTCTTGCTCGGATTGCGCTGGCGAACTACGCGGCAGCAGAAGCGTTACCGTCGTGCCCTGCCCCACCTCGCTGTCGATCCGCACGCTGCCGCCCGATTGATTGACGAAGCCGTAGACCATAGAAAGACCAAGCCCGGTGCCCTGTCCAAGCGGCTTGGTGGTAAAGAACGGCTCAAAGACGTTGGCCAGAACATCTGGCGGAATTCCGATCCCCGTATCACGAACAACCACAGACACGATGGAGGCGGCTTCATCGGAGGCCGTCACAGTGCGAGTTTCGATCCCAAGCGATCCGCCTTCCGGCATTGCATCGCGCGCATTGATCGCGAGATTCAGAATGGCGGACTCGAGTTGGCTGACATCGGTCAGCGCCCAAAGCTCGTCTGACTCGAATATCGTCTGTACCGTCACGTTTTCGCCCATCGTGCGTTCGAGCAGAATACTCATCGACAGGATCGAAGCGTTTAAATTCACCGGTTTGATGTCGAGCGACTGCCGTCGCCCAAAGGCTAGCAAACGCGAGGTAAGCGACGCAGCGCGGTTGGCGGATGCCAGCGCTGCATCGATGAACTTGTTCGCCTCATTGTATTGCTGCATCTCGATACGGCGCTTGACGATGCTCAACGCGCCGATAATGCCGGCAAGCATGTTGTTGAAGTCGTGCGCGATGCCGCCTGTCAGCTGACCAATGGCCTCCATCTTCTGAGCGTGCATAAGCGCGGTACGCGCGGCCTGCAGTTCATCGGTCGCCGCCTTCAGCTTGGTGATGTCGCGCGTGATCTTGGCGTAGCCGCGCAAGGAACCGTCCCCCGCAAGAATGGAATCGATGATGACGTGCGCCCGGAAGCGAGTGCCGTCCTTGCGCACACGCTCGGCCTCCGTTTCGTACCGGCCTTCCTCGCGCGCGATGCGTAGAGCACGACGATCCTCACCGGCGGCGCAGTCTTCTGCGGTGTAAAACCTGGAAAAGTGCTGCCCAATAATCTCGGCGGCCTGATAACCCTTGATACGTTCCGCGCCGGAGTTCCATGTCGAAACCTTGCCGTTCGGGTCCAGCATATAGAGCGCATAGTCCGTCACGCCTTCGACCAGAATGCGGAACTGCTCAAGCGCTTCGCGCGCCAATATGCGCTCATCATCGAGGCGCTGGGCCTCGTCCATCATCAGCTGACGGCGAACAAGCGCACGTAACCTGAGGCGAAGGAGCTCCGTGTCCGAAGTGGACGACACCACATCGTCAACGCCAGCAGCAAAGGCTGCTTTCAGCAACCCTTCATTGGTTGACCGGCCTTCGCCGACCGCTACCACGAGAAACGGCTGACGGGCATCTTCCCCGGCAGCCTGGGCATCTCGCATCCCCGCAAATACGCGACAGGCCTCGACGCCATCGAATTTTGCATCGAGCAGGTTGATCACAACGCAATCGACAGGTGTGTTCGCGACGAATGTCGCTCCTTCCTCCGGATGCTCGACGGCTGTTACGAGATATCCTTCCTTTCCGAGCAACGATTGGAGCTGAAGCCGCTTCGCCGCGCTGGAATCGACAATCAGCAGTTCGCCGCGGCGAAATTGAGCGCCAGGCTCGGCTCGGCTGTAACGGCGACCGCGCAGAAGCGCACTGACGCGCATGAGCAGAGGCTGGGGATCACGCGACTTGGGGACGTAAACATCAGCGCCGCTCTCGAGGCCCGCGCGCTCGCCGATCCGCTCGTCGCTTGTCATCAGAACAATTGGAACGGCCCGCGTGCGTTCATTCAACCGCAGTTGCCGGGTCAGTTCGCTGCCGTCCATACTGGGAAGTTGGTAGTCGGCGATGATAAGATCGGGCGCATCACGATTGAGCATATCCATCGCGGCTTCCGCGCTGGACACACGGATCACTTCATAGCCATTGCTTTCCAGGATCGACCTGAGCTCGATCGCCTGGTCGTCAGAATCCTCGACCACCATGATTCGCGCAGAGCGGGCCGGAGCATCGATCATGGGGGCGGCTCCGAGGCGATCTCCATCACGCCGATCGCGATCAGGTCCTGCGCGGGTTGGACGGCCCTATGGACGGGCTCACCAACATGAAAATACAACGCAACCCCGGCGGCTGTTCGCACATCGCTGAAAGCGTCAGCACGAACTCCGACGCGCTGACCTTTCAGACGCAACACTGCCATATTCACGAGACTTTCGACTTCTCCATCCATCCCCGAAGCGTCTAGTGCGAGACCTGAAAAAACGCCGGACACGACAACCTGGTTCCGTCGGTGTCGAATTTAATGACCGCCAAATCTTCTGGTCTTGAGCGAATCGGGGGAGATGGAGCAACTTTTCCAACGCTTTAGCGGGGAAGGCGCATAGCGAGGCGGCTTCATATGCTTGGAAAAGAGGCTGTCGCGCCGCGTCAAGGGTTGCGAGACAACGATATCCGTCTGAGAGCAGCCGCTGCCGCGTCAATACGCGCCGCCGATAATCGACCGATATTGGGCGCTTCGTGCGCGGCTTGGATCTGGGGAAGATCGGTCACTCGGCCTTGATTTGATATTGCGCCAGGTCATCTGGAACCGGCTGCGCCAATCAACTCTTCAGGGGCAAGTCAGCCCGCCGCACTCACGCGCAGGCAATGGCGCATCAGCGGCGATGCTCAGGTCTTTCCGCGACCCTTGGCCAGCAGCTTCAGCACCTTTTCGGCTCGCATCAGCCGGTCTATCGGCGCCGCGATGGATGCATCGAGCAGGAGTCGTTCATTTCTCATTTGCAGTCCAGCAGTCGCCGCACGTCGCGACATCGGTATACGCGGAGTAAAAGCAATCGCCTGCGGCCCAGCCTCCACTTTCGCGATGTTCGCCTGCCGCGCTAGCACGCGCGCATTTGCAAGCCTTAGCAGCATGGCTGCTTCAGGTGGTTCTGTTCCGAAACGGTCGACAAGCTCATCTTCAAACGCATTGAGCTCCGCGCGTGACATCAGTCGCGCCAAACGAAGATAGAGCGACAAACGTGTATCGGTTTCGGGAATCCATTCCGGCGGCAATCGGCCGCCCAGGCCCACATTGACCACCGGCGTCCACCTCTCCAGCGTTTCGCCGCGCGCTCCGCGCACGGCCCGCTCGAGCAAATGTTGATAAAGATCGATCCCGATCAGCTTCATATGCCCGCTTTGTGCATCGCCAACGAGATCACCGGCTCCGCGAATGTCGAGATCACGCGCACTGATCGCAAAACCAGCGCCGAGCCTATCGAGCGATTCCAACGTGCGCAGGCGCTTGCGCGTGGATTCCGCCAGCGCAACACCGGGCTCGGTGGTCAACAGAATATGACCCCGCCGGTTGCCGCGCCCTACCCGTCCACGCAATTGGTGAAGTTGCGCCAGGCCGAAGCGGTCAGCTCGCCAGACGATCATGGTGTTCGCCCGGGGCACATCCAGACCAGCCTCGATGATGTTGGTCGCCAGCAACACGTCACCAAGGCCTGACGCAAAACGAACCATCGAACTGTCAATCTGCGCTGGCGGCATCTCGCCATGCGCCTTCAGCAATGTCAGATCCGGCGCCAAGCGTTCTAGTTTGGCGGCGATCGCCTCGATATCCTGGATACGAGGCACGACCACAAAACTTTGTCCGCCGCGATCTTTCTCCCGCAGCAATGCTGTGCGCACACGCCCTTCATCGAACACGCCGGCAATCGTGCGTATCGGCTGGCGCCGAGCAGGTGGCGTCGCAATCACCGACATTTTCTTCAACCCGAGCAGCGCGTTCTGCAGCGTTCTTGGAATGGGCGTCGCCGTAAGGTTAAGCACATGTCCGTTTCCTGGCAGCTTGCGCAGCATCGCTTTATCCGCAGCGCCAAACCGTTGCTCTTCATCGATCACAACCAGGGCGAGTTTCGCGTAGACGACATCCTTGGCTGCGACTGCCCCTGTTCCAACGACGATTGAGATCGATCCGTTAGCGAGACCCGCCTTCACGCGCTTGCGCTCCGCTGCATCAGACAGACGCGATAGCGAAGCCACCTTAATTCCCATCCGCTCAAAGCGCTGGCGGAATGTCTCCAAGTGTTGGCGCACCAGCACTGTCGTTGGCGCCGCGATCACGACCTGGCGCCCAGTCAGCGCGACAAGCGCCGCGGCCCGCATTGCCACCTCGGTCTTGCCATAGCCGACATCGCCAATCACCAGTCGATCCATCGGCTTACCGGAAGCAAGGTCATCCCGCACGGCCTTAATCGCGCGCGCCTGATCCGGCGTCTCTGAGAACGGGAAGCCAGCCGCGAATTCGTTGTATGCCGCAGCATCCGGCGCGATCTTCACCGCCCGACGCTTTGCATTTTCCCTGGCAATACGCGTCAAGTCCGCAGCAGCTTCCGTCATCGCCTTGTCGATCACGAGACGACGCTTGCGCCAGCTGGCGCCATCAAGGCTGTCGAGTGTAACAGCGGACCTGTCGGCCCCGTACTTCCAGATGCGATCTGCCTCTTCAACCGGAATCAGCCGGCGTGCACCTCCCGCATATTCGAGCTCGATCGCGTCGCCGGGAGCCTTATCTCCAGCGGCCGACGATTTATGAGTCAGCCCAGCGATCACGGCGACTCCGTGATCCTCGTGAATGACAACATCGCCCTGGCAGACATCACCGATCTCCAGCAGACGTCCGTGCGTGTCTTGTGATGCAGCAGCCAGCCCCGCATTGCTGCCCAGCACATCGCGCGCGGATATCACGAGCTTTCCAGGTTCGCGCCAGGCCTGGTCGATCTGCATTTCGAGCAAGGCGATACGCGAACGCGGGCCTCGCTCCACGTCACACCAGCTCTTCACCGGCTTGGCCGCCGCGGCTATTGTCTTGCCCAGGCGCTTTCGCACAAAGCGAAGATCATGCGCCGATCCGGCCACCACCACTCGCGCCTTTTCGCTCAACGCTGTCGTGATCTCCGCGTTCATCGCACGGACGGGGTTTGGCATGGACGCGAGGCGCATAGCGCGTTCGCCGGCGCTGGCGCCGAGATCGATAACAGTCCGGCTCTTGAGCGCTGCCTGCCAACCGCCCTTTGGTATAAGTTTTCGACGCGCCCCCCCTGATGCGCCACGCGAAGCCTCCGCCGCATCGGCTGCCAAAGCCAGAAATCTCGCCCGCTCGCCGACGGCGCCGGGATCCATCGCAATGACGGCGCCAGGAAAATAATCGAAAAGCGTCTTGCCCTTGCCGGTGATTTCCGGCTCCACAGCGGGGCTGGTTTCAAGAAAAGCAAGATCGCGAAGGCCGCGTTGACTTACAGAGTCGAACTCGCGGATACGCGCAATCGCACCGTCCGCCAGTTCGATTCTGACCGGGCTCGCAGCGTCAGCCGGAAAGATGTCGATGACCTTTCCCCGCACCGCAAATTCGGCAGGCTCGTCGACGCGATCGTCCTCGAAATAGCCAAGCGCCTCGACGCTCTTGGCGAACACTTCCGCGTCAAGCCGATCCCGCACGCGCAAACGCGAAAGAACACAGTCGAATATTTTCGGATCAGGAAGCAGTTCAGACGCAGCCTCCGCAGTCGTCACACAAGCAATCCGCGAGCGGCCCGTCGCCTTGAAAGCTTCGCGCGCCTTCCTCAACGCAGACAGACGTTGGCCGATATTCGCCGCGGTCGGCGGTTGTGTGTCACCGGGCAGCGCATCGCTCGACGGGAAGAAGATGATCTCCGCGTGCGGCGCGGCGCCTTTCAGTGCGGCAAGAATATCTTTCGCGCGATAGTCGCTGGAAAGGATACCCAAGACGTCATTTTCGGCCAGCGCCGCCGCAATGCGTGTGGCCGCAATGCCCGATGCGCAGTCGGAACGAACAGCCGGCTGTGACGATAAAGCACCCCGATCAGCCATTAGTTCGCGACGCCCAGTCGCGCCTTCGACAATGCAGTTTGGCTTACAAAGGTTGGCAATGTGGAGTGCATTCAGTGATGTCCAGTTCTCCGCACGCGGTCTTGCTGTGCGGATCATCGGAAGCTGATAACGTCATTCGCGATCAAAAGCGAAGACCGGATGCTGTGAGTATCGCAATACTCCCGGCAGCATACTTCGGCGCAAATCGAAGACGCCACGCTATCCTGAAACAATCAGCTTCGCCTTGGCTCGGAAGCCATGCAGCAAAGGCTCGGTGTACCCGTTTGGCTGGGATCGTCCTTCGAACACAAGCGCGCGAGCCGCCATGAACGCGAAGTTGTTTCGCGGATCTTTCAGCAGAGGTCGGTAAGACGGATCGGCCGCGTTCTGCGCGTCGACTTTCGCGGCCATTCTCAGCAGAGCAGCATCAACCTCGGCCTCCGTGCAGATGCGGTGATACAGCCAGTTGGCAATGTGCTGCGAAGAAATGCGCAGCGTCGCGCGATCTTCCATCAGGCCGACATCATGGATGTCAGGCACTTTCGAGCAGCCTATGCCCTGGTCCACCCAACGCACAACATAACCCAGAATTCCTTGGGCATTGTTGTCCAGTTCCTCGCGGATCGCTTCCGCTGACCAATTCGCACCGTGATGCAGAGGTATGGTCAGCAGCTGTTCGAGGACGGGAGGGGCTTCGCGCGCCAATGCAGACTGCACCTCGAACACATCAACCATGTGGTAGTGCATGGCGTGCAGTGTTGCGGCGGTGGGACTGGGCACCCAGGCAGTGGATGCGCCGGCGCGCGGGTGTCCGATCTTCTGGTCGATCATGTCGGCCATGCGGTCTGGCGCAGCCCACATGCCCTTGCCTATCTGCCCCTTCCCGGAAAGTCCGCACGCCAACCCTATGCGGACATTGCGGTCCTCATATGCCTTGATCCATTGCGACGTCCGCATCTCAGTCTTGCGGACCATGGCGCCGGCCTCCATCGATGTATGAATTTCATCGCCCGTGCGGTCGAGAAAACCAGTGTTGACGAACACGAGCCGATCGCGGACTTCGCTAATGCAGGCGGCCAGATTGGCGGATGTGCGGCGCTCCTCATCCATCAGGCCAAGTTTCAACGTGTGGCGCTTCAGGTTGAGCATGTCTTCGACTGCGCCAAACAGGCGGTTGGCGAAGTTTGCTTCCTCCGGCCCATGCATCTTGGGCTTCACAATGTAGATTGAACCGGCGCGGCTGTTGCGGAACCTGCTGATCCCGCGAAGGTCATAAAGGCCAATCAGGCTGGTGATAACGGTGTCGAGAATTCCTTCGGGGCATTCTGAACCGTCGGGCAATCGCACAGCGGGCGTCGTCATCAGGTGACCGACGTTGCGCACAAACAGCAAGGCCCGCCCACTCACCTCAAAAGGGGCGCCTTGCGGCGTCAGCCAAGCTCGGTCCTTTTCCAGCGTGCGCGTGACGACATGACCAGCCTTGTCAAACGTTGCAACAAGATCGCCGCGCATTACACCGAGCCAGTTGGCATAGGCGGCAGCCTTGTCGGGTCCATCGACCGCCGCGATCGAGTCTTCGAGATCGACTATTGTCGTGAGCGCAGATTCGAGAACGACGTCAGCCAGACCCGATGGGTCGCCGGCGCCGACAGGATGGCCATGATCGATCGCGAACTCTACGCCAAGGCCGTTGTGGCGGAAAAGTAATGCGCTCGGTGAAGCCGGATCGCCGCGATACCCAACAAAGGCCGAGGAGTTCTTCAGCGCCGGCTCGAGCGCGCCATCTATGACGCGCCAGCCTGTAACATCGGCATGGCGACCGCTCGCAAGTGGGACTGCCTCGTCGAGAAACGACTTGGCTCGTGCAATTACTTGCGCGCCACGACCGGCATCATAGGCGCCGGGCTTCGCCTTACCCGGCAATGCATCTGTTCCGTAAAGCGCATCATAAAGACTACCCCATCGTGCGTTGACCGCGTTGAGGAGGAAGCGCGCATTCAGCGCCGGCACCACGAGCTGCGGTCCCGCCATGGTCGCGACCTCGTCGTCGACATTCATACTGCCGACGCGAACCTGCGCCGGCTCGGGCGCGAGATATCCGATACGGCGTAGCATTTCGCTATACTCTGGCCACACAATCTTTTGTCCGCGCCGCTCTGTGTGCCAGGCGTCGACAGCCCCCTGAATGCGATCGCGCTCGGCCAGCAGTTCGCGGTTCTCGGGTGTGAAGCGCGTCAGGATATCCGCTAATCCCGCCCAGAACGGCGGCGCGGTCATTTCGAGACCAGGCAGCACATCCTGTTCGATAAAGCGGCCGAGCTCAGGGTCTACACGAAGACCTGCACGTTCGAGCGCCTCACTCACGGGGCATTTCCTTCTGACTTTCAATTTGCTCTAGCGCTTTGGGACACGGGCCACCGGCAGCCCAGTCAAGCAGTTCTGCAATATGCACGACCGGAAGCGCGGTACGCATGCCGATATGTTGCGCGCAACCGATATTGCCGACGGCAATCGCGACCGGCGCCAATGCTTCGAGTGTTGCCGCTTTCCGATCGCCAAGCCGGTTGGCGATCTCCGGTTGAAGGATGCTGTATGTCCCGGCAGATCCGCAACAGAGATGCGCATCCACGGGCGTTACCACTTCGAATCCGGCTTGTTCGAGCAGGCGTCTCGGGTGCGTCGTTATCTTCTGTCCATGCTGCAAGGAACAGGCGGCGTGATAGGCAATTCGAATCTTGCGGGTCGCCGCCGTCACGGGCCGGCTATCCATTGCAACGAATTCCGAAATATCCTTCGCTAACGCCGAGATACTTGCGGCTCTTGTTGCGTAGGCAGGATCGTTGCGCAGCAAGAATCCATAATCCTTGATCATCGAACCGCATCCCGATGCAGTGACGACTATGGCGCCCGCTTCATCGCGTGAGGTTGACCAGGCATCTACATTGCGCCGCGCCATGGTCAGCGCCTCGTCTTCTTGACCCAGATGATGCGCAAGAGCGCCGCAGCACGTCTCTCCGGGCGCTCGCGCTACGTCATAGCCTTGGCGGTTGAGTAAGCGAATCGTCGCCGCCTGAAATTCTGGACGCAGAACAGGCTCGATGCAGCCCGACTGCAGGAGGACGCTTCCCTTGCGCGCGCTCATCGCTTTTGAACTCGCCAATTCAGCTGCCGACGCCTTGCTTGTCCTTGCCATACGCAACAACGCAGCGATCCGCTTGGCGCCGAGCTTTTCAAATAAACCTTGCAGCGGGGAAACAAGCTTTCCCAACGCAATCGCCGCTCCAAATCGCGCCCTGTGCGGCAGGATGGTCAATAACGCCCATCGCATCAAGCGATCCGTGATCGGCCTCTGATAGGTGTTTTCGACATGCAGTCGCGCATGGTCGATCAGGTGCATGTAATCGACGCCTGATGGGCAGGTTGTGGTGCAGGACAGGCACGACAAGCAGCGATCAATGTGCGTCACGACTTCGGCGGTTGGTGTCGCATTTTTTTCAAGCATATCCTTGATAAGATAGATCCGGCCGCGCGGGCTGTCTCGCTCGTCGCCCAGCAGCACGTAGGTCGGGCACGTGGCCGTGCAGAATCCGCAGTGCACACAAGTGCGTATCGCTTTTTCCGATGTGGCGGTCGCGGGATCGTTCAACTGTTCAGGCGCAAATGTGGTTTTCATGGAGCACCAAAACGCCCTGTATCAAACACACCTGCCGGATCGAAAGCCTGACGCACCCGCTTGGACAATGCCGCCAGACTTGGCGGCTCAGGATGCAGGGCCGGCGTTATGGCGCGGATATTGTCGGGGCCGTGGATCAGCGTGGCGTGGCCGCCGGCGCGCTCCGCCAGTTCGCGGACGGTCGCGGCGGCCGCCTCGATCGGCACACGGGCCCAGCAAAGCCCGCCTGCCCAGTCAAGCAGCGCAACGCCGCCAAGCTCTGCAATGGACGACAGCATCTTCGCGCCCTGCGACGGAGGCGTGCAAATGCGCCATAACACCGGGCGCCCCACTGCATCTAGGTCCGCTGCGATATTAGTTCTTGTCCAGCGAGCATCGCCCCGCGTCCCATCAAGCACTTCCATATCGCCAGCGTCTACGAGGCTCCGTTTCAACATCTTCTCACGCGCATCGACGGAGGGGCCAAAGCCCTCAATGCGGATCGAAGTAATGGCGTCACACTTTCTACTGGCTGGAAAATGGGATGCAGCAGCCACTTCAGCCTGCGATCCCATCGCTCGCGTCATAACATCAAGCGCGGCCTGGTTCGAAAGCCCGTGTAGAACTAGCGTGCGCGTAACAGGAGGCTTGGGCAGAACCTTAAGAGTAATTTCGGTGAGCACGGCGAGGCGCCCCCATGAGCCGGCCACGAGCTTCGGCAGGTCGTAACCGGTGACGTTCTTCACGACTTTGCCACCCGCCTTGAAGCTCTCGCCCCGTCCGTTTATGGCCGAAAACCCGAGTACATGATCACGCACGCTGCCTGCAGATATGCGGCGCGAGCCGGCCAGGCCCCCACAGACAACACCGCCTATTGTCGAAAGGCCCGGCTCGCCAGCGATCACTCCTGCGAAATCGTATGGCTCAAACGCAAACATCTGGTTGTGGCCAACAAGCATTGCCTCGAGATCAGCAAGACGAACTCCCGGCTCGACGGTCAAAACGAGTTCCGGCGGATCATAGTCGATCACCTTCGCCAATCCAGCCGTCGAGAGCTTGTCAGCCTGCCGGTTTGGGTTGCCGAAATTCACTTTGCTGCCACCACCGACAATCTCAAGCGTCCCGCCCGAGTCAGCCGCGCTCGCGACTGCATCGCGGATATCGGCGGCATCTCTGGGAACTAAAGTGACCATCAGAAACGCGGCAAGTCCGGATGAGCAACTTGGCCGCGATGAACATGCATCCGACCAAGCTCCGCACAGCGGTGCAGCGTCGGAAACACCTTTCCCGGGTTCATCAGCGACGCAGGATCAAACGCGCATTTGACGCGCTGCTGCTGTTTAAGATCAGTTTCGTTGAACATCACTGGCATCAGATCGCGCTTTTCAACGCCAACGCCGTGTTCTCCCGTCAGCACGCCGCCAACCTCCACACACATGCGCAGGATGTCGTTGCCGAATTCCTCCGCGCTTTCCAGCTCGCCCGGTTTGTTGGCGTCGTAGAGGATCAGCGGGTGAAGATTGCCGTCCCCCGCATGGAAGACGTTGGCGACGCGCAAACCATGATGCACGGAAAGCTCGTACATGCGCCGCAACACGTCCGGCAGACGCCGGCGCGGGATCGTGCCGTCCATGCAGTAGTAGTCGGGGGAAATTCGACCAGCCGCAGGAAAAGCGGCCTTGCGGCCCGCCCACATCGCCAGGCGCTCCTGTTCAGAATTCGACATGCTGAGAGTGGTGGAGCCGTTGGCTCGCGCGAGTTCAGCCACGCGTTCGATCAGATGATCGCACTCGGCTCCGGGACCATCGAGTTCCACGATCAGTAGAGCCTCGACATCGAGCGGATAGCCGGCATGCACAAATGCCTCGGCGGCATGTATTGCGAAACGATCCATCATCTCCATGCCGGCGGGGATGATGCCGGCGGCGATGATATCGGCAACGCACTTGCCGCCAGATTCCACATCGGGGAATCCTACCAGCAGCGCTCGCGCCAACTCGGGCTTTGGCAGGATTCGCACGATTACTTCAGTGACGACGCCTAGCAGGCCTTCGGATCCAACAACTACACCAAGTAAATCCAATCCGCGCGGCTCAAGTTGCCGGCCACCGAGGCGGATCACTTCGCCGTCGATCAGCACAATCTCAACGCCGAGCACGTTATTGGTGGTGAGGCCGTATTTGAGACAGTGCACGCCCCCGGAATTCTCCGCGACGTTGCCGCCGATCGAACACGCGATCTGGCTCGATGGGTCTGGCGCGTAGTAGAAACCCCGCCCTTCGACCTCCCGCGTTATTGCGAGGTTCGTCACGCCCGGTTGCACAGCGGCGCAACGGTTGGCGTAATCGACTTCAAGTACACGATTGAACCTGGCCATCCCGAGCAGGACGCCATCGGCTAGCGGCAGGGCGCCGCCGGAGAGCGAGGTGCCCGCGCCGCGCGGCACGATCTTTACATTGCTGGCCGAACAAAATCTCAGAATGGCTGAAACCTGCACAGTCGTTTCCGGCAGCACCACAACCATGGGCAGCTGCCGGTAGGCTGTCAGGCCATCGCTTTCATAAGCCGCCATCGACGCAGCATCGTCGATAACACCGTCAGGGACGATGCGCCTGAGCGCCGCCACTATTTCCTGCCGCCTTTGCAACGTTGCAGGATCGATCGCCGGCATGCTGATCGGCATCTGCTATCTCCCCGGGCCAACAGCTACCACCAGCATGCCGGCAAAACCAGAAGTGATTGGGCAGGCGCTCAGCGATATCTTCGCTGATGCAGCACGACTAAGACGAGCCTCGCAAAGGACCCGCCCCATTGGCCTGCCCGATCCTGACCAATGCCGCCTGAAACTCAAGTCCTGCGCTTCGGCGCCTGCTTCACCTTCATACGGGATTCCGCCGAAGCTGGATAGGAGATCGGCATCGGCGTCGTGTCGCGGGCGCCCGGGCCTGCTTCGACCTGAACACGGCGTGGATCGAGCGCCTCTCCACATTGAGAGCATGCATGTACCGGATTGAAGGTATGACCACACGTCGCATGCCGATGCAAAAGCGGACGCCCCTTCTTTTCGACCATGTATGTGTCGCCCCAGTGATTGATCGCCATCACGACCGGATAAAGATCCAATCCCTTCTGCGTCAGGCGGTATTCGTATCGGGGGGGACGTTCCTGATACGCAACCTTCGTCAGAACGAAATTGTCGATCAGCTTCTGCAGGCGTTCAGCAAGAACAGGACGACCGATACCGAGTCGCGCCTGGAAGTCGTCAAAGCGGCGGACCTTCAGGAAGCAATCGCGAAGAATAAGCAGCGTCCAGCGATCGCCGATGACGGACAAGGTCCGGGATACCGAACAAGGCTCCTTATCAAGCTTGCCCCACTGCATCTATTGCCGCCTTCCTCGCAAATAGCGTGTGTCGCCGGTGTCGGGCGCCTATGCGTTCACATTGACCACTGTACGGCCGCGCACCTCACCCTTGAGAATGGCGCCCCCCACGCGTGGAACGTCAGCAAGGCCGATTTCCGTAATCGTCGCAGCAAGTTTGGCGGGCTTGAGATCCCGCGCAAGCCGCGCCCAGGCCTCAACACGAACATCGCGCGGGGCATTGACGGAATCGATACCGGCAAGCGTCACGTTACGAAGGATGAAAGGGGCGACAGAGGCGGGAAGATCAATTCCCTGCGCAAGCCCGCACGCAGCGACAACGCCGCGATATTTCGTCTGCGCCAGCACGTTTGCAAGCGTGTGGCTTCCAACCGAATCCACGGCGCCTGCCCACCGCTCTGAGCCAAGCGGCTTGCCAGCCGCGGAGAACTGCGCACGGTCAACAATCTCCGCCGCCCCGAGATTGCGAAGGTAGTCCGCTTCCGCCGGGCGCCCGGTGGACGCGGTCACGCGATATCCCAACGCCGACAGAAGCGATATCGCGATGGATCCGACACCGCCATTGGCGCCAGTAACCAGTATATCGCCGCGGTCGGGTGAAAGCCCGCCGTGCTCGAGGGCCATGACGCACAGCATCGCCGTGTAGCCCGCGGTTCCGATAGCCATCGCCTCGCGAGTCGTGAACGCGCTCGGCAGCGGGATAAGCCATTCGGCCGGCACGCGCGCTTTCTGCGCATAACCGCCGTTGTGAGTCTGGCTGAGACCCCAGCCATTCGCGATAACCTTGTCGCCCGGCTTGTAAGCAGCATTGTCCGAAGCCTCGACCGTTCCGGCAAAATCAACTCCGCCGATCATCGGATAAGATTGCATGATGCGTTTGCCGGCGATTGCCAGGCCATCCTTGTAATTCAAGGTCGACCATTCGACTGCAACGGTGACATCGCCCACACCGAGATCAGCTGCTTCAAAATCCTTAAGCGACGTCGCAAATGAATCGCCTATTTTTTCGGTCACCAGAGCCTTGAAGCTCATCGCATTGCCTCCGTGAAATTGATCATGTTTCGCGTGTCTGGAAGTCAGGCCGCGGCGTCCGCAAGAGCGTTCTCAAGCTTCTCGCGAATGATCGTGCGAGCTTCATTCATGATACGATCGATCAACTCCTTGACCGTCGGCACATCCTTGATGAGACCAGCAACCATTCCGCAGCTCCAGGCGCCAGCCTCCATCTCGCCGCCTTTCATGACCCGCGGATAGATCCCGGCCACTTCGGACGCAATGTCGTTGAATGTGATGGTGGAACCGAGTTCTTTCTCTTTCGCCAGCAGCCGCTCTACGCCGGCATTGGTGAGCACGCGCTCTGTGTTGCGCAAGGGGCGCATCACAAGCCGTGTGTCCAACTCGCTCGCGGCCACGATCGCCGCCTTCACATTATCATGCACGGGCGCTTCCTTCGTCGCAATGAAACGGGTGCCCATGTTCATGCCCTCGGCGCCCAGCGCCATCGCCGCCACGAGCGAACGACCATCCGCCATGCCGCCGGAAGCGACGAAGGGAATTTTCAGCTCCTCCGCTGCGCGTGGCAGCAGAATGAAGTTCGGCACGTCGTCTTCGCCCGGATGTCCGCCACACTCGAAACCGTCGATGCTCAGCGCGTCCACACCGATCGCCTCAGCCTTGAGCGCGTGGCGCACGGACGTGCATTTGTGAATCACTTTAATCCCGGCGTCTTTCAATGCCGGAAGCCATTTCTGAGGATTGTTTCCCGCTGTCTCGACGATCTTAACGCCACCTTCGATGATCGCTTTGACGTATCCGGGGTAATCGGGAGGGGTCACTGAAGGCAGGAAGGTCAGGTTCACGCCGAACGGCTTATCCGTCATGCTCCGGCACTTGCCGATTTCCGCCGCAAGGAGTTCCGGGGTTCGCTGGGTAAGTGCGGTAATGATACCCAGCCCGCCAGCATTAGACACCGCAGCCGCCAGTTCGGCAAAACCCACATAATGCATGCCGCCCTGCACGATGGGATGCTTGATCCCGAGCAATTCCGTAATGCGCGTTTTCATAGCGAACTCCCCGGCAACAGCGTGTGGGTTCGCTTTTAGCACTTACATTGAGAGTTACAAGCTTGGCCGAAGCGAGACAGCCGTCAGGCGGTCGCCACTCTTGAACGCGTTCTCATTGCTAGCTTTCAGGCGATCATTTCGAACGGTTTGAAATTGCCGTTGAGCAGTTCTGGCGTGGCCTGCTGGCCAAGCCAGCCTTTGACCATCGTCGCATACACTTGCCTGAAGTCCGTGGTGAAAAGCAGGTTGTCGCCAGCGTCCAGCTTTGTGAGACTTGGAAGCTGACCGTAGTGCCCGCCTTTGACCTTCTTTCCAGCCACGAACATGACGTTGGCCGCGCCGTGATCTGTGCCAAGGCTGGTGTTTTCGGGGACGCGGCGACCGAATTCGGAGAAGATCATTATGGTCACGTCATCGGCGCGACCGATGCGCTCCATATCCTGCATAAAGCCCGAAAGCGCGTCGGAAGTGTAAGTCAACAACCGTCCGTGGAGGTCGTTCTGCACGACATGAGTGTCGAAGGCGTTGTTTGCGTAGGACGAGTAGTAGAGTCTCGCCGGCAGGCCCGCGCTGATCATTGCGGCGACGCGGCGAAGGCCGAGATCAGTGATGCCGTAGTCGATCGGCGAGCGATAGTCGGACCATGCCTTGCGCACCAGCGCTGAGGCGTCGTTGGCGCTTTTCGCGATGTCGAGCAGATAGCGTTGCGAAGGATTCGCCATCTTGCCGGGATCGGACAGAGAGGTGAGCACGGCCTTTTCCTCGAAAAAAGCCTCGCGCTGGAAGTTGTCCGGATTGTTGAAGACAACTGGAACGTGCTTTTTTGCCCGCACCGCCAATGATTGGTTTGTGCCGATGTTGATCAGGAAATTTGCAGGCGCCTTTGGCGCCATCGCATCGGCCAGGCGGCCAACCCAGCCATAAGGTTCGCCACTATTTGGCGCGGCGGTGTGCCAATAGGCCATCGATGTGAAGTGGGAGAAAGACGGGTCGGCGTAGCCGCAGCCATGCACGATTGCGAGCTTGCCGTCCTTGAACAGTTTCTCCATGCCGACCATGCCGGCGTTTAGGCCGAAATGATCATCCAGCTTGCGCAGCTTTTCCTTGCGAATGCCGATCTGTGGGCGCAACCGGTAGTAGGCATCGTCTGCGTAAGGCACGACCGTATTGAGGCCGTCATTTCCGCCAGAAAGTTCCAGGATAACGAGAATGCGGCCCTGCCGCTCCTGCGCCATCGCCATGGGCGCGAACATCAAGGGCGCCGTCGCAAGCCCTATCCCGGTTGCGGCGCCTGCGTGCAGAAGGCCGCGTCGCGTGAGCGTGTGATCGCAATCATCGTGCTTCGTCATAACGATCAATCCAACTGGTATTCCGGAAGACTCATGATGAGGTGCGCGAGCAGCCTCAGCGAGTCTTCCATGTAAGTGTCGGCTGCAGCCAACTCGGATGTGCCAAGGTCGGCGTCGATGAATTTGACAAGCCTCGCACGTGCATCCGCAGGCGGCTTAACGTGCAAGAAGCGATCGAGGAAGTAGTCCACCGCCTGCGTCGTCGTCGCCAACTTGTTCTGACGCACCATGGCGCTGAGGTTGAGCTGGGCAGTCGCGCGAGGAATTGGCTTCACGCGTTCAATCGCCATCTGCCAGCCACGATAGCTGGCGTAGCGGGTGTTGAAATCCTCGTCCCGATCAGCCGCCATGTTGGATTCGGCGACAACAACCCCTTCTGCCTGGCTGGTGGCGGCGGTGATGTCAGCGCCATCGCGAATGCGTTGCGACACCTGGCGGATGTCAGGCGCCGCGTTGTAACGGTCGGGTGGGATGAAGTTGATGTCGGGGAAAAGGACGTCACGCGCGAAGTTGCCGCGCTCGAGCAGCAGGCCGGGCGTGATCCAGCTGCGTCCCTGCGCCCAGCCAGCCACTGTGGGTGGAGCGAACAGTCGTTGTCCCAGCGCGGCAGTCGCCGCATTGAAATCGGGCACGCCCGGAACGGCCTTGAGCCCGAGCTTCTTGCATGTGGAGACGGCCAGTTGCACCGGCCCCTTGATCTGCGCCCCGATCGAGTCGTCGCTGTAGAAGTCCTTTGACAGAAACACAGTCTCGAGGAAGGGCGCGATTTCGTACTTGCCCTTGCGCAGCGCATTCCCGAGCGCCGCCTGCGCCTTGGCGTCCACATCCTCGCGCACAAAGAAGCGGTAGAGTTTGGCCGCCATGAACTCGGCCGTGACAGGCTGGTCCATGATGATGTCGATGATCTGGACGCCATCGAAATTGCCGGCCCGGCCAAGGAAGGTCTTCAATCCTGCATCGTGCTGATCGTCGTTCACGACGAACTTTGTGTCGACATAGTTCCAACCCGTAAACGCGCGCGCCGCTTCGCGCACATCCTTCTCGGTGTAATTGCCGACGCCCATGGTGAAGAGTTCCATGATTTCACGGGCGAAGTTCTCGTTAGGCGCTCCCTTGATATTCTTTCCGGCATCCAGAAAGCACAGCATGGCCGGGTCCTGCGCCACCGCGACGACGAGATCGCGGAAATTGCCCGTGCCCCTGGCCTGAAAAAGCTCGAGCTGGTTGAGCAGCTTGCGATAGTCGCGGACCTTGTCCTCATTGTTGGCGAAGTGGCCGTGCCAGAACAGCGCCATCTTCTCTTGCAGCGGCGCATTGGTGGTGAGCATCCGGTTTGCCCACCAGTAAGCGACGCGATTGGTCTCAAGCACGCTGGCCCGCAACCAATAGAAGAACTTGTTGGTGACAGGTTGAAGAGGCCGGTTGCCGGAAGCCTTTGCGCGGACCCCCAGCGACTCGCCCGATTTCTTCGCGCGATCGGTGGCTGCGGGCCGGCTTTCGGGGAACGGCTCGAGCCCGGGCTCGTGGATGCCGGAGTGATCGAATGGCTCAAGGTGTTTGTTGTCGGCTTTGCCAAAATAAACCAGGCTGCGGACAGCCTCACGAGCGCCCATCGCGGCCAGCCTTTGCAATCTCTTCAGGCGTTCCACCGAAGCCGGCGCGCGCCAGCAGATGCGCTGCGCGCTGGGCGTTCCAGTCGCTGTCCGACAGCGGCGTGAGGTCAACCGTCATGCGTGAGCGATCCTCTGGCGAAAGCTCCTCGCTTCTATGGTGCGCGGCGAGAATGCTGGTTGATTGTTCTATTTGTGAGGTGTTCTTGCAAGAGAGGACCCTATCACCTCTTGGCAAGTACTGGCGCCCAGAGGTTAAATCGTGCAATTTCCTCGGGCCAGCGGTGGAGGCTGGAGGTATTTCATCAGGGGAAATGGCGCGATTTCCGCGCCGAACGGCCCGGGACGTGTTGATGCTCCCGCGCCGCATCAGAATCGTCAGGAATCGGGGGCGGCGCCGGACGATCAATCTGTCTCGTCTTGGCTATGTCTTCCGACGGCTATGAATTGAAAGCATCCCGGAATTGCCGGGATGATGGGTCCGACAGACAGGGAAAGCCAAACCATGGCCAACACGATCTTGGGGCGTCGGGGAATGTCATTGAGCCTCACATCCGGTCTTGGCAGATGTCTAATGAGTGCAGGCATCATCGGCGGCGCCGGAGTCGCCTTGACCCCATGCGCCATGGCTCAATCGGCTCAACCGACAACGTCAATGGATGCGGGTGAGGCTACGGCGTTTGACACCGTCGTCGTGACGGCCCGCAAACGCGACGAGACAGCACAGAGCGTGCCAATCTCTATCGACGCATTCGATCAGAGCGCCGTCGATCGCCTTGGCATCCAGACGCTGGAGGATCTGCGATTCAGCTCACCGTCGGTCTATGCGGCTCCATCGACGTTTCGTCAGGATACGCTGAACATAACGATCCGCGGTCAGCAGAACTTCCCCAGCACCGGCCTGCAGTTCGACACATCAGCCGCCGTCTATGTGGACGGAGTTTATTACGCGCGACCTGTCGGCCTGACCGGCTCGCTGTTCGATGTCGCTGATGTTCAAGTTTTGAAGGGTCCGCAAGGCACGCTGGTCGGGCGCAATTCGACCGGCGGCGCGATCCTCTACAACACCCGAGAGCCGACGTCCGATTTTGAAGGTTTCGCCAGGGTGACGGTCGGCGACTACGAGCGTCAGGAGATCCAGGGCGCAATCAACGTTCCGCTGGGCGACGCTCTGTCGTTGCGCGTGTCCGCACTCGACTCGCGGCAGAACGGCTACGTCAAAAACTACTTCTCCGATCCTGCATCGGGCTATCGCAATTATACGCCCGGCATGGGCTATCAACGGACGGCCGGCCAGTTAGCATTGCTGTGGACGCCCGCAGACGATTTCAGCCTGCTCCTGCGCGGAAAGTTTGCGAGCGAGGACTATACCGGCGTCGTCTATCACGATCTGGGATACTTTGTCGGCACGACGCTGGCGGCCGCCGGGCGGCCGTCTATCTGCAACATCCCCGGCACGTGCACTGGTTTCACCGACCTGCTCGGCCATGTGGTCACGCCCTATTATACAAACTACCAGACCGGCACAGCCGTCAGCACCGCTCCCGGCGCTTATAATGCGCTGCTCAACTCGGTTGCGCGCGAGCAGACTTATGGCTTCTGGAGCACGGAGCAGGCCGTCACCAACAAGAACACTGGCGACTATCAGACCTATTCCGCAGTTGCAGACAAGCGTTTCGGTTCGATCGATGTGCGCCTGCTGACCGCCTATCGCACCTTCGACAATGAAGGCGCGTCCGCCGGTCGTGGCCTCTCCTATGTCACGAACATCAATGCATACCGGACGCCGAAATATCGCTCGTACCAGACCGAGTTGACGCTGAATGGGGCTGCCCTGGACGAGCAGCTGAAGTACACGGCCGGGCTGTTCTACTTTCGTGAGACCAGCCCCAATGACGGTGGCGAGAACTGGCTCTACCTGCCCAGCGCCGGGACGCCGGCGCCGTCTGCAGGGCGGCAGATCACCTATACGGACCAGACGTCAAACACCGGGAAAACACGAGCTACGCGGCCTACGCGCAAGCGACCTATGGCATTCTCCCGCATACGCGCGTGACGGCAGGGCTGCGTTACACGATTGATGAGCGCGAGGCTGTACTGACGACCCGTTCGCTGCGTTTCCCGGCGACAACGACAAGCACAGCAGGCGTTCGCAACGGTGTCTTCGATCCGGGCACATATACCCTCCAGGGCACAACCTATACCGGCATCACGCGCGCCTGCGCATTGACGGATGCCAATGGTGTCCTGCGGCCTCCGTCGGACTGCGCTGTCGCGATCGACAAGACATTCCGCAAGCCGACCTGGACGCTGGCGGTCGATCACGACCTGTTCGACAACACGTTGGTCTATGCGACGGCAAGATCGGGCTATCGGTCGGGCGCCATCAACAGCTCCGCGATCAATCCCACCGTGGTCACAGCCGATCCGGAAGAGGTGCAGGATTACGAGATAGGCGTGAAATCGGATTGGTCGCTTGGCGGAGTGCCGTTGCGCACGAACCTGGCGCTGTATCACTCAGATTACCGCGACATCCAAATCCAGACCAGCTTGCCGAACGTCACCCTGGCCACGGCGCCGGGCGCACCGGGCGGAGCTTGCACGCAAACTGCGTTCAATGCGGGGCAATGCCTCGGCACGACCAACGATCCCGTGACGCTCAACGCCAAGCAGGCCCGCATCGAGGGAGTGGAGTTGAGTGTAGCTGCGAGGCCCAATCCGGACCTTACACTGGAAATGTCGGGCAGCTATCTGGATGCCGTATACACGGACTACACTTTCACGCCACCCGCCGGATATCTGCTGCCCAGCGGCCGCGTTGATCTTTCGGGCACGCCGTTTCCGCTTCCGAAGGTCCAGCTCAACGCAAGCGCGATCTACAGCTTGCCCATTCGTGATCTGGCAGGCGTGTCGTTCGACCGGGTGGACCTGAGCTATCATGTCTATCATCAAGGCCGGTTCGAAGCGGACATGCGCACGTTCAACGCCATGCAGCGGACGTCGGCCTATGCATTGTCGGATATCCGTCTGGACATCGTTAATATCGGAAACAGCAAGGTAGACCTCAGCCTGTTCGCGAAGAACGTTTTCAACGAGGAGGCGTGCATCCCTGAGTCGCAGGGGGTGCTGAACTCTGCGCCCAACGCCACATTCGGCGTGGCCGGGACGAGCGGCGTTTTGCAGTGCATTCCGCTGCCGCCGCGAATGGCCGGCGCGAGCCTGCAGGTTACTTTCTGAGGCGATAAGAGCTTCGGATCACTGGCCGGGAACGCGGAGAGATGAAATAGGGCCGGGCTCGAACCATGCCGCTTTCCGGCGCCGAGCTACAGCGCGGCGCTTTTCAATCGCAGCGCATTTGCGATCACGCTGACTGAACTCGCCGCCATGGCGGCTGCCGCCAGAACCGGCGAGACCTGCCAGCCGAAAACCGGTTAGAACGCGCCCGCCGCGATCGGCACGCCAACAGTGTTGTAGATGAAGGCGAAGAAAAGGTTCTGACGAATGTTCCGCATGGTCGCCTGAATCAGGCGACCATGCGCGCACGATGCCCGTGAGGTCGCCTATCAGCAGCGTGACGCCGGCGCTTTATATAGCGACGTCTGTTCAAGAGACCATGGCGATACCGACATCGGCTGGCGCGTCGTTGACCCCATCCCCGGTCATGGCGACGACGCGACCTTCCGAACGCAATTTGGAAACAACAGCGCCATTCTGATCAGGCAGCACGTCAGCCTCGACCTCGGCCATGCCGAGACGTCGCGCTATGGCTGCTGAGGTGGCCGATTACCGCCCGCCAGCATGATAACATGGATGCCCGCGTCTTTCAGGGCGGCTAGCGCGTCTCGCGCCGAGGCCTTGATTGTGTCGGCGATACCAATGACTGCAGCAGCCCTGCCATCAACGCCGACAAAGATCGCTTTTGCGCCCTCTGTCTGGAGCTCTTCAGCCGATCCATGCAAAGGCCGTATGTCGATCCCCTGTTCGTCGCGGAAACGCGCATTTCCGATGGCGATGAAGTGCTCGCCAACACGGCCCAGCACGCCTTTGCAGCTATTTGCGGTCGCGAGAGTAGATCGTTGTGCCAGCCAGCACGAAAGCAAAGAGCGTCATGACGAGAATGACGCCACCGACAAAGTAGGATTCGGGTACCATGAGCTCCACTCACTCCTGCTCATTGCACGAGGGAAGACGCATCAAGTTGTCAGCGTCGCACAGGTAGGTCTTGCCTCCAGCCTTTGCCGTCCAAATCCATTTGGCCGCCGACTGTTCAGAAGACACGACCTCCACGCCGCTGGCGTCAACGTCGGTCAGTGCTGAAGCTGTGACCGCCTTCAGGGACTCCTGAACCTTCTCAGGAGAAGCATCTGACCCGCATGCAGCCAGTGACGCACTTGCGGCGAGGGCGCACAGAGCGACCAAGCCAGCGCGTCGGGAGCGCGCTTCATAGACATCCGGGTGGTAGGGATTTCGAGCAAGTCGCAGAACAATTCGAGATATCGACATGAACGCCTCCATTCTGAGGCATCGATAGCAGTCGCCTTTCACCAAGCGTCTGATCAGCGTCAAATCAGTCCGTCAACTTTTCGAGCTGTTCATATCCGTGTTGCGAGAGACTGGCCGGCTGCAGAACCCGGCTATCGTGCGGTAATAGCGGTAAACGGATTTAGCGCCCTGCGGATGGCGCGCTCGACTCCGAGTGCAGCCTTGGCGGTTGTGAATGTTGTGATGCTAGGGGATGGACGGTCACGCAGTCGGCAACGAACTCAAGAAACTTCCAGCTTCCGTAGAGCTTATCCTCACCGGACAAGCCGACGGCCCCGCGGTTTCTCCGAAGCCGGCATCGCCAAATCAACTGACGCAGATGGTCTGTCGCGCGCTTCGCTCAGCAAGAGATTGGCTCAGCGCTGGTCGGACCATTTCACGTCACTGGCCAGCACATACCCTTCGCCACGCACAGTCTGAATAAGCGCAACCGCGTCGGTGTGTGGAGAGAGCTTGCGCCGGAGTCGACTCACGAGCGTATCGATGCTCCGGTCGAACGCCTCCCAATCATCCTTGCGCGTGATGTCAGCAATAGCGTCTCGTGTCAGAACGCGATTGGGCCTTTCCGCAAAAGCTGCAATCAAATTGTACTCGGCGCCGGTAAGATCGACTTGTAGGCCAGCCGTCGATTTCAGCTCGCGGCGCGTCGGAGTGAGCACGAATGAATCGAAGCGGGCATAGCGCTCCACAATAGAGGGCGTCGGTTCAGCACCCTGCGGCCGGGACCGGCGAAGGACTGCTCGAATACGTGCAAGCAGCTCTCGCAGTTCGAATGGCTTGGTAAGGTAGTCGTCAGCCCCGACCTCCAGACCAACGACCTTGTCCACCATCGAGTCCTTGCCCGAGAGGATGATAATCGGCGTGGAAATCGACCGTCTCAGTTCGCCTGCCAGCGTAAGACCGTCGCCCCCGGGCATGTTGATGTCGAGCAAAATGAGGTCAGGCGTTTCGGCCGCAATGCAAGACCGCGCATCCGAGACGTTAGCCGCCTCCCGGACGGCGTAGCCTTCACTCGCCAGGAAATCGGCCAGCGTTTCGCGAAGACCGACATCGTCATCGACGACAAGAATGTTGCCCTGGGGACTCGTCCCAGACACGTTCGCTGCTCCCGCGTGCCGCCAACCGTCGAAACGGCCTGTGATGTAATCACCATAGGCGCCGGTTCGCTCGTGACAATGGGAGCATCTCGCCAAGCAGCTGGCTGCTGGACGTCACGATAGGGGTTCACAGCCCAGCTGCGCGCATGACCCTGTCGATTGCGTCGACCGATTGCGACACATGGTCACGACATATTTCACAGGCGATCCGGCTGCTTGTGGAGGCGGTGACCTGGTCACGCAGTAGTGACAGAATGTCCGGCGGCGCGCAGAGCGCAATTTTTTCCGGGACAAACGTCTCGACGGCCTGGTCCAGCCGCGCCGCAACACGCCGGATGAACAGGGCGTTCTCTTCCCTACTTCGTGCGGTGCGCGTCTTCACCATTGTCCGGCCTCCGACACGGCGGAGAATTTCCGGCAGACGCTCGTGATGCTCAAACAGGTCCGCGGACTCGGACAACTCGTGTAGCTCGGTGAGCCGTTCGCCTGGACGCGCCCGCAAGAACAATCGCGCTGCGTGTTTATCGGCGACAATAATGCAGGTAGGTCCAGCCTCCATTGTGCCCATCCATCGCTAGAGTGAAACAAGCAGCGGCGTGGTCATGTGATCGAGCATGTGCTTCGTCACACCGCCCAGAAGCAACTCCAGCAACACCGACCGGCAATAAAGACCGGGAACGACGAGGTCGCCGTCGAATCCTGTAGCGATCGAGACGGCTGCTTCGGCCGGCGCCTGACCGGAAGCGGAAACGACCGCGTGAACAAGAACGCATCGGTATGTCACCATACATCTCCGTTGCCTCACCCATGTTATGCGCTCTTCCCAAAGCGCCTTTGACCGGGATCAAGCAAAGGAGCGAAGTGAAACGATCCAGCCAGATGGCGGGCCATGTGCTTCTGCCGCACGACCAAACCCGTGTGAGCTGCGATCATTGATCGTCCGCGGTCGGGCAACAGATGCCCTCGACCTCATACCTTTAGCCCGGCGCCGGTACATGCTTTCTGGCGGGCGCGACCGCCATTACCGCAACTGCAAGTCAGTCAGCTTGGCGGTATCGTGTGAACAAAAGACACTGATCTCAGAGCTGGGGCCTTCCAAGGCCCGCAGGCGTTCCTGATTGGCGCGGCGACTGGGACGGTCAGTGTCGATGATGTGCTGGTAGACCGCCAATCCGGGCATGCAGCTCTGACGGGATAAATTCATTTGCAAGCGATAGAGACAGGCGTCGCCGGCGTGGAGCAGCCATCCCTTACCTGCCTGAATTGCAGCACCGGCACGCCCTTGCGTATGTCCACGCAGGGGGACCATCGGAATTTCCGGCGGCGGGCCATCGAGCTGGCGGACGGCATTGAAGGCGAACCGAGGTGCGTCGCCAGCAGCATGGGCTCGTCATTGGCTGACGGCATCCCTCGGCAGCAGTCCAGGTCAGCGAGGACGGTCGCTTTCATCAAGAATGCGTGCGGCTGCACCCTTCGGATCCTCGAACTGGCCCGATTTCAGCGCCCAACCGAAGACGGCAAGCCCTGCAAGCGCGAAGCCGACAATGCCGAGAAGCATGAGGATGAACACATTCATGGCAGGCCTGCCCATCTGGAACGCGACGGCGCTGCAATTCGCAAAGCGTTCAGGGTGACGACGGCCGAAGACGCCGACATGGCAATAGCTGCGATCAATGGCGTCACCCATCCGGCCAACGCGACGGGAATGACCACTATATTATAGAGCGCTGCGAAAGCGAAGTTCTCCCGCATGCGAGCGCGGGCTGCGCGAGCGGTGGTGATGATCTGAGCAATCGCGCGAAGACTATCGCCAGAGAAGACGCAGTCGCTTGCGAGGCGGGAAACGTCGACGGCGCCGCCCGGAGCGATGGAGGCGTGGGCGCTAGCCAGTGCGCCGGCGTCGTTGAGGCCATCGCCGACCATGAGAACTTTCTGACCAGACGTTTCCAATGCTTTCACATGGGCAGCCTTGGATTGTGGGCTGGCAAGCGCACGCCATTTTCGGACGCCAGCCGCCTTGGCGGCTCTCGCGACACGTTCCTCGCCGTCTCCGGAAAGAAGTTCGACTTCAATGCCCATCGCGCTGAGCTCGATCACCGTCTTTGCAGCATCTGGCCGAATGGCGTCATCGAAATGGAAAGCAACAGGCGTGTCGCCTTCGAATGCGAACCAGAGTTCGGACCCGCCGCTTGCCGTTGCTCCGAGGAACGATGCGGAGCCGAATTTTGCGTGGCGGCCATTTATTGTGCCGACGACGCCCTGCCCCGGGATTTCGCGAATGTTCTGGGCGATGGGCCCCGCTCCCACGGCCTTTACGAGCGCGCGAGAGAACGGGTGATGGCTGGCGCGGGCAAGCATGGCGGCTTGATTGCGCGCTGTGCGTGCTTCTTCCGAAATGGCGCCGAGCACGGGATCGCCAAGGGTTAGCGTTCCCGTCTTGTCCAGGACGACGTGGTCGATGGCGGCCAATCGTTCAAGTGCATCGCCTGATGACAGGTAGATGCCTTCACGGAACAACCGGCTGGCTGCCACGACCTGAACAAGCGGGGCGGCCAGCGCCAATGCGCATGGACAAGTGATGATCAGGACCGTGACGGCGACATAGGCGGCCTGCGCCGCGGTCGCGCCAAACATCAGCCAAGCGACAAATCCGAGGGCGGCAGTGGCGTGAACCTGCGGGATGTAAAGTTCGGCGGCTTTGTCGGCGAGGCGGCGATAAGCGGATTTCTTCTGTTCGCCGGCTTCGAGCAAGCGTGCGATGTCGGCCATCAAGGAGTCGTTGGCGGCTGAAAGCGCGCGCACTTGGATGGGAGCGGAGAGGTTTACGGCGCCAGCATGCAGCGTCTGGCCGGCGGTAGTTGCGACGGGCAAAACTTCGCCGGTTACCAGACGGAGATCGGCTTCGCTTTTGCCGGATACGATCTCAGCGTTGACGGCCAACCTTTCGCCAGCGGCGACGAGCAGAACGTCGCCTGGACGAATATCGACAACGCGAACAGCCTCAGCCCGTCCGCCTGAGGTGAGGCGAGTGGCGGTGGCGGTCTGGAATGAGGCCAGCTCGTTGGCGGCCGCGTAGGCGCGGCGGCGTAGCCGCGCATCGAGCACGCGGCCGATCAGCAGAAAGAACAGCAGCATCACCGAGGCGTCGAAGAAGGCGTGCTGGCCGCCAACAACGGTTTCGTAGAGACTGAGCGCCAGAGCGAGGATCACGGCCAGCGAGATGGGCACGTCCATGTTGAGATGACGGGCGCGGATCGATGCAAGCGCGGACGAGAAGAAGGGCTGACCCGACACGATCACAACGGGAAGCGCTACCGCGGCAGAGATCCAGCGAAGGGTATTGCGGATGTCAGCAGTCAGGTCACTACCAAACCAGAGGGGCTCAGACATGAACATGACCGCCGCGGTTCCCACGCCCGCGAATGTCAGCGCGGTGATGAGGCGGCGTTCTGCGCGGGCACTTTCGATATCGGCCTTGCCCGGGTCGAATGCCGTCACGCCATAGCCTAAACTGGCGACCATCTCGACGATCGTTCGCGGCTTGAGCTGACCGCTCCATTCGACGCGCAAACGTCCGGTTGAGAGATTGAGGCGGGCAATCCTAACGCCCGCCAGCTTGCCGACATTGCTTTCGATCTTCGACAGACAGCCGCCACAGCTCGGGCCCTTGACGATAAGATCAAGCGACTTGACGCCATCCTTCTGTACGACAAATGCCGAAGGATCCTGCGCAGGCGTTGGCGTACTGGGAGCAGAGAGGCCGCTCGGGCAAGCGGAGACAACGGCGGTCATGGGATCACGGCGACCTTGCTGGCGCTGAAGAGTGTTGTGCTGTCCTCGCCGCGCCGGGCCGCGATCCTGAATTCGGCGCGTCCGGCGAGCGCATCGTCGAGATAAGCGCGGTATTCACCCGGCGCATCTTCGGTAAGGGCGATCTTGTGCTCAGCGCGCCCGCCTCCCGCGACAAAGAAGGAGGCATCGACGCGCAGGCCGGTGACAGGCGATTGCGCCTTGTCAACGAAGCGAACGACGAGCGCCGCCTTGCCGTCAACGACGACACCGGCTTCGGCTGTCCAGCCCAGCTCTGCCTGACGAGTTCGCTCCTCGAGCTCGCGATTGTAGTCGAGACCGAGGACGTAGGAATTCTTGACCTGCTCACCCGGGAATGTGTTGACGGCCTTGATGATGAAGTACGTGTCCGTGCCGATGATCAGAGTAAAGAAGCCCACGACCATCCAGAGCACATGTACGCCACGAAGACCTCCGCTAGCTTGCATCGGCTTCCTCCGGTTTCAAGAATGTGGCTGCTGTGGCGGCGACATTCCTTCCGGCTTCCGACAGCACGACGCGAATATTCAAACTGGACTGATTGAGCGCTGTGGGGCCAGCCGTAAGGAGGAGCCGATAACGTTCGACGCTATCGGCGCTCTCAGAGACAACCGGGCTGCTAGCATCGCCGCCTTCGCCGATGATCTCTACGACAGCGCCCGGCAATCCTTCGATATGGACATGAAAGGTGCGATGGCTACGCTGCTTGTTTACGACCTTAATCGTGTAGCCATTGCGCACGTCGCCATTTGCCAACTGGACAAACGGCAGGGACCGGTCCTTCAGAACCGATATTTCGATGTCCGTGCGCGTCGTCAGGCCGAACGCCATAAGGCCGGCGGTAAGCGCGAAGACTAACCCGTAGATGATGATGCGCGGGCGGAAGGGCGAGAAGTTGCGCGCAGGAAAGCCTTTCCAGCGGCGGAGAACGTTTTCGTCAGTGTCGTAGGCGATCAAGGCGGTTGGCCGGCCGATTTTCTTCATGATGCCATCGCACGCGTCGATGCAGAGTCCGCACTGGATACATTCGAGCTGTGGCCCATTGCGGATATCGATGCCCGTCGGGCAGGCGACGACGCATTGCTTGCAGTCGACGCAGTCGCCGCGACCTTCCCATGCCTCGCCTTTCTTGTGGGGACCGCGTGGGTCGCCGCGCTCCGAACGGTAGGTGACCATCAGCGTATCGCGATCGATCAATGCGGACTGGATGCGCGGCCACGGACACATGTAGGTGCAGACTTGCTCCCTCATCGTTCCAGCAAGCGCATAGGTGGTCGCGGTCAGCAGGGCGGCAAACACATAGGCCGTCAACGGCGCCTGACCGATGAAGAATGTGTCGGCCAGCGAGCGGGCATCGTGCCAATACAGAATGAAGCGCCGCCCGTGACGAAAGCGATGACCAGCCAGACGGCGTGCTTGGCGCCCTTGCGCCAGACCTTGTTGAAGGACCACGCCGCCTTATCGAGTTTCATGCGCGCATTTCGATCGCCCTCGAAAAAGCGCTCCACGACAAGGAAGAGATCCGTCCATACCGTCTGCGGACAGAAATAGCCGCACCAAACGCGGCCAAGCAGCGCCGTGACCAGAAAAAGGCCTACGGCTGCAAGGATCAGCAGACCCGTGATGTAATAGACCTCCTGCGGCCAGATCTCGAGACCAAAGACGTAGAAGCGCCCGCCGGCGAAGTCTGCGAGGACGGCTTGGTCCGGCGCGTTTGGTCCCCTGTCCCAGCGAAGCCATGGCAGGATGTAATAGACGCCGAGTGTTGCGAATAGCAGTATCCATTTGATGTTGCGGAATGGGCCGGACACCAGCTGCGGATAGATCTGCTTGCGCCGCGCATAAAGGACGACGGGACCCTCGTCGCCGGGCGGAGGCGCGTCGCCTCCCCCGCCGGAGCTCGGGCGCCGATCCCTAAGATTGATGAGCGTCGCGTTCGCCATCTATTCTCCGCCGCCGAGAGAGTGAACGTAGATCGCGAGTGCACGGATGGTCGCCGGGTCGAGCCGGTCGACCCAAGCAGGCATGACGCCGTTACGGGGACCGTAGATTGTGCGCCGAATAGTGGCGGCGTCTCCGCCATAGATCCAATCCTTGTCCGTCAGGTTCACCGCGCCCTTGCTTCGATCGCCTTGGAGGTCGGAGCCATGACAGCTGACGCAATTGGTCTCGAATAGAGGTTGGCCACGCATGGCGGCCGCTGCATCGGCGCGCTGTCCTGATTTTTGCATGACATACTGGGCTAGATCCTCGATCTGGTCTTGCGGAAGCAGTTCGTCTCGGCCGAAGGCGGGCATCTCGCTGGTGCGCGTTTCGGGATGACCCGAACGGATGCCGTAGCGGAGCGTGCGTTCGATTTCCTCCAGCTTGCCGCCCCAAAGCCAGACATCATCGGCAAGGCGCGGGAAGCCCTTGGCGCCGCGCCCGCCCGCGCCGTGGCAGGTTGCGCAATTGTCACCGAACGCGCTTTCGCCAAGCGAGAGCGCCAGCTGGCTAAGATCGTGGTCGCGCAGGATGGTCGAGGCATCGACTGCAGCAAGGCGAGCGCTGAGGGCGGCCCGGTCTTGACGCATCGCCGCGATGTCCGATGCAACATCCGTTCGATCCGACTGCTGCAGCACACCCGTGGTGTTGCCCTGCAGGCCCGGCAAGGCAGGCCAGGCCGGCATCAGGATCCAATAGCCGATTGCAACGACGACGCTCGCCCAGAAAACAAAGCGCCACCAGCGCGGGAGCGGGTTGTTCAGCTCCTTGATGCCGTCCCATTCATGGCCGGTGGTTTCAACGCCGGTATGCGGATCGATTTCAGGTGAGTGGCCGGTCATCGTCCTGCTCCTGTTCTGTGATTGGGATATGCGCGGCGCGTTTGAACGTGCTCGCGTTGCGCGGCCACAGCGCGTAGCCAACCGCGATCAGAAAGATCACGACGAAATAGACCGTCCCCCAATCCTGCGCGAAGCGAGACCAGTTATAGTAGCTCATGACCTCACCGCTGGTTCGAGAGGTCTTCGGCTTCGTAGGTCGAGAAATCGACCATCGTGCCAAGCACCTGGAGGTAAGAGATAAGCGCATCCAGTTCGGATGGAGCGCCACGAACGGCGTCGAACTCGCGGACGTTCACGGTGTTGTCGCGTCCGGCAGCCATGCTGTAATCGCGCCGGAGCGCTTCGACGTCATAGTCTTCGCCGGCCTGCGCGTGAGCGTCGTCGATAGCGCGCGCAATCATGCTGTCGGTGTAGGGCACGCCTTCCAACTTCAGCGTCTTCATCTGACTTTGGATCGTCGACAGATCGAGAGAGCGATCGTCGAGGAAGGCGTAGGGCGGCATGATCGATTCAGGCACAAGGGAACGTGGATCAATCAGGTGCTGCTTCTGCCAGTCGTCAGAATATTTGCCGCCAACACGCGCAAGATCGGGTCCGGTGCGTTTGGAGCCCCAGAGGAAGGGATGGTCGTACATGCTTTCGGCCGCTAGCGAATAATGACCATAGCGTTCGACTTCGTCCCGCAGGGGGCGGATCATCTGGGAGTGGCAAACACTGCAGCCCTCGCGCACATAGATGTTCTGGCCAGCGAGTTCGAGCGGCGTGTAGGGCCGCATACCTTCGACCTTCTCGATTGTGTTCTTGAGATAGAACAGCGGAACAATCTCGATAATGCCGCCGACCGCCACGACGATCAGAATGCCGATCAGAAGAATGTAGCTATTCTTCTCGAGCAGCTTGTGGTTGCGCATCAGCCAGCTTGGGCGGGTCGCCATCTGTCTTTTCCTATTCTGCGGGCTGGAGACTGGGCGCAGCTGCGCTGCGCTTGCGGTCTTGGACCGAAACGTCGCCGCGCGCTGTGCGGACTAGGTTGTAGACCATGATGAACGCCCCCAGCAGGTAGAGCCCCCCGCCGGCCGAGCGGATGATGTATTCGATGTGCTTGGCGCTGACAGTTTCTATGAACGAGTATTCGAGGAAGCCGTACTCATTGTAGGCGCGCCACATCAGCCCCTCCATAACGCCGGACACCCACATCGCGCAGATGTAAAGAACGATGCCGAGCGTCGCGATCCAGAAGTGCCATTCGACGAGCGTGTTCGAATAGAGCTTCGGACGCTTCCACAGCCATTGCGTCAGGCAGTACATGGAGCCGAAAGTGACGAAGCCTACCCAACCCAGCGCGCCGGAGTGCACGTGACCGATGCCCCAATCAGTATAATGCGAGAGCGCATTAACTTCGCGGATCGACATCACCGGGCCTTCGAATGTCGCCATGCCGTAGAACGCCACCGAAACAACGAGCATCCGCACGACCGGGTCAGTGCGCAGTTTGTCCCACGCGCCAGACAGCGTCATCATGCCGTTGATCATGCCTCCCCAGCTGGGCATCCACAGCATGATCGAAAAGGTCATGCCTAGCGTCTGCGCCCATTGTGGCAGCGCCGTGTAGTGGAGATGGTGCGGGCCGGCCCAGATATAGATGAAGATCAACGACCAGAAGTGGACGATCGACAACCGATAAGACCAGACGGGGCGCTCAACGCGCTTGGGAATGAAATAGTAGACGATCGCCAGAAAGCCGGCTGTCAGGAAAAACCCGACGGCGTTGTGGCCATACCACCACTGGATCAGTGCGCTCTGCACACCGCTGAACACCGCGAAGGATTTGGAGCCCGTGATGTCCGCCGGCAGCGACAGGTTGTTGACGATATGCAGCATTGCAATCGTCACGATGAAAGCGAGATAGAACCAGTTTGCGACGTAGATATGCGGCTCCTTGCGCCGCAGGATCGTCGCCAGAAATACGCCAAGATATGCAACCCACACGATGGTCAGCCAGATGTCAGCGTACCATTCCGGTTCGGCGTACTCTTTCGATTGCGTGACGCCCATCAGATAGCCCGTGCCAGCTATCACGATGAAGAGCTGGTATCCCCAGAACACGAACCATGGCCACATGCCGCCGGCGAGGCGCGTGCGGCAGGTGCGTTGGACGACGTAGAAGGATGTGGAGATCAGTGCGTTGCCGCCGAACGCAAAGATCACTGCGGACGTATGCAACGGGCGCATGCGGCCGAAATTGGTCCAGCCAAGTTCGGGGAAATAAAAGAGGTTTGGCCAGGTCAGCTGCAGTGCGATGACCAAGCCGACGAGGAAGCCTGCGATTCCCCAAAACATTGTGGCGATCACGCCTGCCTTCACCACTCCCTCTTCATAGACCGCAGGATCGAAGCGGCGCGCCGGAGCTTTCTCTTCATGCCAGAACAAGAGGGCGGCTAGGCCTGCGGCGGCGGCAACGACAAATGTCCATGCTTGCGCGGCAAACCGCCCGTCAACGGCATTCGCCGCACCGGAAAAACCCAGGATCAGGACCACAAATAGCAGCAAGCCAACGATAGCGGCGCTGCCATCAAGACGCTCTTCGCGCGGGATGTCGGCTGTCATGAACCAGTCCTCTTGAGCGCGGCGCCAGCGACGCCGCCATCGACGCCGCCTCGTGCCCGAAGCGAACTCGTGCGCGCTTGATCCAGCTCAAGGGTTTCGCGCCTGCGACGATTTAGAGATCGGCTCGCTGGCAGGGGAAAGTCCCATTGCATAGGCGCCGGAGCTGTTCATGACAGCAGTGATCATATTTTTCCTGGGCTTGGCGGCGACGACCGGTGGCGTTCTCCTCCGATCCTGCAACAGCGGCCTTGAAGCAAATTTCGAGCGCTATTGGTGTGGCCCGCAGCCGCATGCCTCCTCGCACAAAGCCATGCCCATTGCGCAGGCTGCGAAGTCCTCGCATTCGGTTTTATCCTGATGATTTCAGCCATTGTCGTCGGCGGCCTGCCGCGTCGGCGCGCCGTACGGGAGCAGGCGTGATGTCTGTCACCAGCTTCCACTCGTCGAGGCGCAAATGGGACTATATTCCTGAATATGCGCTTGCGCAGACGCCGCGTTACACCAGTTATCCCCCAGCCAACCGCTTCACGACCGACGTCGATGCAATAAAGGCTGGCAGTGCGATTGCCGCCCTGCCAGCGAACGCGCCTCTCTCGCTCTATCTTCATATCCCGTTCTGCCAGAAGCTCTGCTGGTATTGCGGATGCCACACCAGCGTTCCAACGATTGCCGATCCGGTTGAGCCTTACGTCGATGCGCTCATTCGCGAGATCGAACTCGTTGGACGAATCGCGCCGGCAGACGCTGTCGTGGAACATATCCATTTTGGCGGCGGTTCGCCTGACATCCTGACGCCCGATCAGCTAAAGCGCCTTTTCGCCGCCCTGCGATCGTCATTCCAAGTCAGTCGGTTCGCCGAAATTGCTGCAGAGCTGGATCCGCGCGGCGCCTGCGAAGAGGTGATCGAGGCGTTTGCAACGGGCGGCCTCACGCGCGCCAGCTTGGGCGTCCAGGTGCTTGATTCGTCGGTGCAGAAGCGGATCAATCGTATCCAGACGGAAGACCAGATCACCGCCGCCGTACGCCTTCTGCGCTCCGCCGAAGTCGCCAGCCTCAATCTCGATATAATGTATGGCCTTCCCGGCCAGACACGCGAGCATGTCATCGAGACCGCGTTGTTTGTCGCCGCACAGGATGCCGATCGCGTAGCGACGTTCGGTTACGCTCATGTGCCGTGGATGAAGAAGCATCAGAACTCGATCGCCACGGCAGAACTCGCAACCGGGGAGGAACGCTTCCGGCAAGCGGAAATAGCGGCCAGCACGCTTGAAACAGCAGGCTACCTGCCAGTTGGCTTTGATCACTTTGCAGCGCCCGGAGATTCCCTCGTCACCGCTGAACGCGAAGGTCGCCTGCGGCGCAATTTCCAAGGCTACACCGACGACAACGCGATCGCTCTGATCGGCTTTGGCGCATCGGCCATTTCGTCGCTGCCGGGGCTCACCTACCAGAACACGACCGACACCTCGGTCTACAAGTCGGAGATCATGGCTGGCCGCATGCCAGTGGTTCGCGGCGTCGAACACACGCAGGAAGATCGGCGCACGGGAGATCTGATCGAACGCATCCTCTGCGAGTTTGAGGTGGATGTGCCAGGTGATCTGCTGATCGCCGCCTGCCCCCAGCTCATACCGCTGACACGCGCGGGCCTTGCCCACCTTTCGGGAACGCACCTGACCGTAACCGATAGCGGGCGTCCCTATGTTCGCAATATCGCCGCCTGTTTTGATCCAGAATTCGTCCGATCAGCCGGCCGACACAGTCTCGCGGTCTAGCGATGCCGAAAAGCGTCTGCATCCTGCGGGGGCATCCTTACGGCACTGGCAAGCATGCTGCGCTCTTCGCGCACCTGGCCAGCAACGCGAATTTCACAACTGTTCCCGGACCAGACCAGGTTCGAATGATGGCTTCGTCCATGAGCGACTCGCTGTCGCACCTGCGGGCGCAAGGGACCTCGCCCAACTCGGAAACAGCTTGATTCCGGTCCAATCGGGGCCGACGGCGCTTCCGGACACGTTTTGTCACAAAGCCTGTCACACTCCGGCAAACGCCGGCAACGCCCTGCCTGCAACGTCATGCCGTGCGGAAAAGGGGACTGAAATGTGTATTGCGGGCGGCAGAATCCAAGAGCTTCGCGGCACGGGCCGACTCACGACAGGCGTGATGACGCCAGCATCGCCAACGAATGAAGTGAGAGCGCACGAACATCTCTTTTTCGAGGGGGACGCACGCGACCACATCTACATAGTCGAGTCGGGATGGGTGAAGCTGTACCGGACCCTGATCGACGGGCAGCGCCAGATCGTCGGCTTCGCCAACGGTGGTTCTGTCCTAGGCGTCGAGGCTGACACGCTACATCTCAACAGCTGCGAAGCGATCACGGATGTGACGATGCGCTCCATTCCGGCGAGCCGACTGAATGGCATCTGCAGGAGTGACCCCGCACTTGCCGAGCAGGTTCTTCGACAGATCGGGCGGCAGCTCGGCGCTGCGCAAGCCCAACTTGCCACCATAGGCGCTCAGTCCGCTGAACAGAAGCTTGCTACCTTCCTCCTCACAATCGCCGACCTCTGCGAGGAAAGTCTTGATCGCGAGTTCGATCTGCCCATGCGTCGGGGCGATATGGCTGAATTTCTCGGGCTGCGGCTAGAGACAGTTTCCCGCAAAATGACGGAATTCCAGCGTCGCGGATGGATCAAGCTGACATCGCTCTATCATTGCAGACTGCTGCAACGGCATGTCCTTGAGCACCTTGCGCAGGGCGGCGAAGCGGACGGAGCCCAAATGCTGCAAACAGGCTGAGAAAGATTTGAGCCCAAGCATCGCCTTCTGCACAGCCTAGTCGGCGACGTGGATTAGCATCTTCCCGCTATTGCGGCCTTCGAACAGCCCGATCAGCCCTTCCGGCGCGCGTTCGAAGCCGTCGAGGATCGTCTCCTGATACTTGATCTGTCCGTTCTTCAGCCAGCCCGTCATGTCCGACACGAATTGTGCATTGAGGTGCGGGAAGTCTGACGCAACGAACCCCTCCATGCGCACGCGCTTGTAGATCATGTTGAACAGTCCAGTGACGCCGTCGCCGCCTCCATTGTAGCTAGCAATCATGCCGCAGACAGGAATGCGTCCATGCAAATTCATGCGCGGCAGCGCCGCATCGAGATGCGCCCCGCCGACATTCTCGAAATACACGTCGATGCCCTTTGGCGTCGCCGCCTCTAGCGCCCCGGCCAGGTCCTGCGTCTTGTAGTTGATCACCGCATCGAGCCCGGCCTCGTCGCGCAACCACTGCGCCTTCTCGTCCGCGCCTGTCGATCCGACAACATAGCAGCCCTTGATCTTGGCGATCTGCGCCACGACTGAACCAACGGCGCCGCCGGCGGTCGAAACGAACACCTGCTCGCCCTCCTTGAGTTTGCCCGTTTCCAGCAGTCCGCCATAGGCAGTGATCCCCGTGCCGCCGAGCGCGTGCATATAGACCGACAAGGGCAGGGCCGGATCCCGATCCAGCGGCATCAATCCTTGACCATTGCTGACGAAAACCTCGCGAAAGCCAGACCAGTGCTTCACCAGCCGGCCCTCCGCGAATTTAGAATTGCGAGATTCAACCACCCGCCCAATCCCGCCGCCCAGCATTGGCGCGTTCAGCGCCTGGTCTGCATTCAACCGCGGCCGCATGTACGGATCGACCGACATGATCAAGGTCTGCACCCGAACCTCGCCTTCGCCGGTCGCGGGCACATCCACCGTAGCAACTGCAAAATCCGCTGACACTGGTATGCCCTTTGGGCGCCTCACGAGATGAATCTCACGGCTGGCGGTCATCGGATTCTCCGGAACAGAAACGCATGCGCAGATACATGGGATGAAACCCGCGCGCAAACGCCCGCTAGTTCGCGCGGGAGACTAAGCGCAACGCCTCACTCATGATGCAGCTGAAATCTGCCCGGCGCGCCTGAGGGTATGCCTGTCTTGGCGCTCGACGCTGAAAGCCGAGGTGGGGCTTGTTGGGCGCTTCAGACCAAAAAATCGTTGCAGCCCGTCAGGTCTCCACCGGCGGCGGCTGCAACGCCCAAAGCAACACCCGATCCAATTCCGTCAGTCTCGCACCAGTAACCGGAGAAGTTCGGTTCATGGCGAAAGGCGAAACAGGAACAGGAACAGAGAAGGGCATGCCGGACTCCAACATTTCGGCAGGGCCGGGCAGCCATCCAGATGATGCATAAAACATCATTGATAGGTGTTTTGACGTCCACTAACAGATCAAGCTTCCCTTTTGCAACCTTGTAACCCAATTTGCATGAAAGCTCAGCTAGTATCGCACTAATTGACATCAAGGTTGATGTTTTATACATCTGCCAAATGCTTACACCTGCTCAGCTTCGTGCAGCCCGCGCCCTTCTCGGCATCGATCAGCGAACGCTCGCGGCCAAGGCCGGCGTTTCCCTGCCCACAATCCAGAGGATGGAAGCGAGCGATGGATATGTGCGCGGCGTCGTCGACACGCTGATCAAGGTCGTCGCGGCGCTCGAAGACGCGGGGATTGAACTCATTAGCGAGAACAGCGTCAGCACCCGCGGCGGGCGCGGCGTACGATTGAAGGATCCGGCCGCGCCCGAGACACGCGCCTCCCGTTCGCGACCGCAGGAATCCCGCCCGCGCCGCAAGCGCGCCAAGATGCCTGCGTGAGGTCGAGATGTCGCTCCAGCAACCTGCTGCGCCTGTTTCACGCACTTGGTTCGATTGGCGACTCTACGTCCCAAAATCCTTCACGGTTATCTTCAACGAAGGCTATCGCCTTGCTGACTTTCGCGCGGATGCCGTAGCGGGACTTACCGTCGCGACTGTCGCCTTGCCGCTCGCGATGGCGATTGCAATCGCTTCGGGCACGACGCCCGACAAAGGCCTGATCACGGCGGTGATCGCAGGCTTCCTGATTTCAGCTCTCGGCGGGTCGCGTTTCCAGATCGGCGGCCCGACTGGCGCGTTCATCGTCGTTGTCTATGGCGTGATCGCGAAGTTCGGCTTCGACGGGCTGATCGTCGCCACGCTGATGGCCGGGACGATGCTGATCGTCGCGGGCGTCCTGCGCTTTGGCGATTGGATCAAATACATCCCTGAGCCCGTGGTGACCGGCTTCACCGCGGGTATCGCGGTCATCATCTTCGCCAGCCAGGTAAAAGACCTGCTCGGCCTTACAACCGGTGACGTTCCCGCTGAGTTCATCCCGAAAATCGAAACGTTTTGGGCAGCAAGAGACACGGTCGCACTGCCCGCCATTGGCGTCGCTGGCGCTGCCATTGTGGCAATCATCCTGTTACGCAAGTTTGCTCCGAAGGTCCCAGGCTTCCTTGTCGCTGTAGCGGGCGGCGCGCTGATCGTGTGGCTGCTGAAGCTGCCGGTCGAGACAATCGGATCGAAGTTTGGCGGTGTGCCTACAACCCTTCCGTCACCTGGTTTTCCATCGTTCACGCTCGAACGATTAGAACAATTGCTGCCGTCCGCGTTCACCATCGCCTTCCTTGCAGGCGTCGAAAGCCTTTTGTCGGCCATGGTCGCCGATGGAATGACGGGTCGCCGTCACCGCTCAAACTGCGAACTCGTGGCTCAAGGCGTCGCCAATATTGCTTCAGGGCTTTTCGGCGGCCTGTGCGCTACAGGCGCAATCGCACGCACCGCCACAAACATCAGGTCCGGGGGGCGGACGCCCGTCGCCGGCATGCTTCACGCCGTGTTTCTGCTCGCCTGCGTACTGAGTCTGGGACCTTTGATGTCGTTCGTTCCACTCGCCGCCCTTGCCGCGGTCCTGACGATCGTCGCTTGGAACATGAGCGAGAAGGAACGCTTTCGGTATCTGCTCGGCGGCCCGATCGGCGACCGCATCGTGCTTCTCGCAACGTTTGGCCTGACAGTGCTGGTCGATCTCACGGTCGCTATTGAAGTAGGCATCGTCCTCTCCGCGCTCATTTTCATGCATCGCATGGCCGAGGCCGCTGCGTTCGACAAGGGCGTCGCACTCGACGACGTTGATCATGATGATCTTGGTGAGGCGGGTCGCGCGCCGTATACGGCGCGGCGCGAACTTCCCAAAGGGGTCGAAGTGTTTGCGCTGCATGGGCCTCTGTTTTTCGGAGCCGCGAGCCGGCTCAATGATGCGCTCGAGGCGGCATTCCCTGCACCCAAGGCAATCATTTTGCGCTTCGCTGACGTGCCGATGATTGACACGTCCGGCGTTGGTGCGCTCGTCCGGTTTCTGAAGCGATGCGAGAGCCACGGCGTTGCGGTTATTCTATCCGAGCTGCAACCACGCTCGCGGGAAGTCCTGGCAAAAATGGGCGTACTGAACTTCGTGCATGTGAGTGTAGCGCCGACCTATGCGCGCGCGCTTGAGCTCGCCGACGAAAAAGTCCAGGCGGCGAACTCACTGACGGTCGCCTGACGAGAACCAGAGGGCGACGGCGATGAAAGAGATCGATAGCAGGCAGGGGCGGTTCGGCGAGATCCGCATTATGGAACGCCGTCGCGACAGCGCGCGCCTCTACTGCGTCGGCGACGGCGTCCAGACAATGTCGACGCCTGATGGAACCAGCCTTTTTGGGTATGTCCACGCAATCAAGCTCCTGATTGGAGAGGCCAGTACTGTGTTGATGCTTGGCGGCGGCGGGGGCAGCCTCGCAACCATGCTCGCGCGCCGCGGCGTGGACGTCACAGTCGTCGATATCGATCCCGCTGCCGAAGAACTCGCGCGGCGTTATTTCGGGCTTGACCATCGAGTTAGGTGGATAACCGAAGACGCGGAACCATTTCTCAGATCGTGCCAGGACAGATTCGACGCGCTCGTCATTGATGCGTGCGACGAGCGTGGTGTTGTGGAAACGTTCGCAAAGCCAGAAAGCCTTATCGAATCTCTTGGCGTTGTGCGCGGCGACGGTTCGCTGGTGCTCAACCTTGCGAGCGATGGCGGCCATGCGATCCCGGCCTGGCAGCTGGCCAGCGCCATGGTCGACAGAGGTTTCAACGCGACCCTTTACCGACCAGCTCTTGGCAATGAAGGCAATGAGCTGTTGCACGTGCCGGCAAGCGGACCACGGCCACCTGTCAAGATCGGGAGCCTGTCCGGTCGACCAAAGGAGACCTGGCTTTACCTCAGCACCCTCGAAGCATTTGTTCCGCACGAGACAGCGCCGCGCGATTTGTCATAGCGGTCTGCTGCGACACGGTCTCCGCATCTGTCCGGCTGTCAGGCTGTCGGTAGGCCTCAATGACGCGAATTTCCAAAAAGCGGCGCCGGCCAGCGATCCATCCAAACACGTTGTCCGGCTCAACTTCCGGTTCACGCTCAGCCTGCGCGATGTCGAGAAGATGCTGGCTCAGCGCGGGATCGAAGTCAGCTATGAAACCATTCGCTGCGCCGTCAGGCGCCGCGTCACCGCGCTGCCATCTTGATGAGATTGGGTAGATCAGAGAGGATACGAACCCTCGTACATGGTCCAGCCGGGCGCTATGTAAGTCGGCGGATACGGCGTCATAAACCCGCCCTGCCCTTGCCGTTAAGTTGCAGCCCATACTTTGTTCAGCACCTCCGCCGCCAAGGCTGCCCCTATCCTGCCGAGAGGAAACCTCTGTAGTGATTGGCCGCCGTCTCGGGTGTGTCTTGGAACACTCACGATCGGCTGAGTTTGGAGGCTTATCCCGGCCGCCACATGAGCGGCATCAGCAATTGCGATAGGCGTGGCGCCATCATGCTCTCGCAGTTGGGCGTGACGACACATCTCCCCACCAACGGGCCAGGTTTTCAAGGCTTTGGGGCAACGGGACGCCGGTGTTCTTGCCGAGCAGCACCGCACACTGGGCTGAGATATCGGCGACGCTGTAGCGATCCGAAGCGATGTAGGTCCGCTGCGCCAACTCCACGTCCAGCCAAGTCAGGGTCCTCAAGGCGTGCGCGCGCGCATAGGCGCCATACGCGGCAACCTGTTCTGTCCGCCCTGCATAGAAGCTAGAGAGATGCGTAAACTGCGCGCTCATCGGCACGACCAGTTCCAGTTCCATGCGACGGTTCCACATCTCGACGATAGCCCGCTCAGTTGGCGTCGCGCCGAACAGATTGGGGTCTGGATACAGCTCCTCAATATAGCGGCAGATGGCGATGGATTCTGACAGAAACGTGCCGTCATCAAGTTCCAGAACGGGTAACTTGCCGAGTGGGTTCATGTTCAGAAATTCCGGCGTCGCGTTCTCGCCCTTCGCCATATCGATATCAACGGCGGGAATCTGGACGCCCTTCTCCGCGAGGAAGATGCGGACACGGCGCGGATTCATGCCTGCCTTGAGATTGTATAGCTTCATCGCTCGTCCCGTCCTTTGTGTAACCCGCTCACGAAACCGGCCGCGGCGGAATGCTGCGCACCATTGTCAGAAATTCGAGTTGCGTCGCCGCGCGCCGATGCTTCGACAGCTCCTGGTAATCGGCGTCGGCGTACCAGCGCTTCGCATCAGCTTCGGAGGGGAATCGAAAGATAATCACCCGACCGGGGCGAGGGGATTCGCCCTCGAATGTCAGGGGGGCGTCATCGTAGGTGACGAACTCCCCGCCATGCCGCTTCAACAGCGGGAAGAACCCCTTCTCGTACAGCCGGTACTCTGCGGGGTCCTTCACCACAAGATTGGCGATCAGGTAGACAGGCTGATCTGTCATGATGCGCGACTCTCCGGGATGAACGCCAACCAGTTGGCGACGGCGGCGCCAATCGCGTCGGCAGAATCTTCTTGAATGAAGTGCAGCCCGTTGACCGTAACTTCGGTCTGATTGGGCCAGCTTCGGCAGAATTCCCGTTGCCGGCCAACCAGGATCGAACCCGGCTCGGCATTGATGAACAGTTTGGGTATTGGACTTGCCTTCAGCCAGTCCGCATACTGCTGCACGAGTGCGACCATGCGTGTAGGCTCACCAGCGATCGGAATCTGCCGCGGCCAGTTCAGAGTTACCTGCCGGTTGGCTTCAGCGAGGAAGGGCGCGCGATAGTGGGTCATCTCCTCGTCGGTCAGCTTCCGAAGAATCGAGCTCGGCAACACGGCTTCGATGAACATGTTGCGCTTGAGGATCAGGTCCTCGCCCTTGGCGGAGCGAAATCCCTGAAAGATCCCGCGCGCCTTCTCGGGCCAGTCGTCCCACGACGGAATCGGCATGACGATTCCCTCCATGTAGGCGATCGCCCGAACACGTTCGGGATGCAGGCAGGCCCAGTGGAAGCCAAGCGCACTCCCCCAATCATGCAGGACCAGCGTGACGTTTGTCCTTACATCGAGGACTTCGAGCATGGCCGCGAGGTAATCGTAGGCAACTTGAAAAGAGTAGCGCCCCGGCCCGCCGGCCTCAGGCAATTTGTCCGAGTCGCCCTGCCCGATAAGGTCTGGAGCAATGACCCGGCCACTACCCGCCAGGTGCGGAATCACATTGCGCCAGAGATAGCTCGACGTTGGATTGCCGTGCAGGAGCACGATCGGCGGCCCTGAGCCGGCCTCCAGATAGGCGAGACGCTTGCCGTCGACCTCGCAAAACTTCCTCATCGCATCAGATGGCGCAGGCTGGGTCATGCGCGTGCTGTCTCAAGGAAGCGAAATGCAACATCGATACGTTCAAGCTGCTGCCGGCGCGCGAGACCGCGGCGGCTGGAAACGCGCATGCCCTCATTGACGACCATGAGAAACGCACCGAGTTCAGCCGCCCCGCGTCGGCTGTAGCCCGCATCGACCAGGCACCGCTGGAAAGCAGCCTGAACGTCTGAAAGATGCCCGCTGGCTTGCGCGCTGAGATTATCATCAACACCGGAAAGCTCGACGACGGTGTTGACCAGCATGCAGCCCCAATTGGCCTGCGCCTCATTGGCTCGTGCGAAGGTACGCTCAAAGAAGTGCCGCAATGCGCCCACGGGCGGATGCGACTGCCGCGCGTGATCGAGAAGCGTGTGGGTCCGCCGCGCGAAGAGATCGAGGCAATCAGCGAACAGGCTGCGCTTGTCGACAAACGCTGCATAGAAGCTGCTGCGGCTAATGCCCATCGCTTCAAGCAGATCCGGCAGCGACGTAGCCTGGTACCCCCTCCGCCAGAACAAGATCATTGCGCGTTCGCGCGCCTGATCAGTTTCAAACTGGATGGGCCTCGCCATGAGCCCATTATGGACCATTCAGTCCACCATCGCAATCGGCTCGTTCAGAATCGAATGGGGCGAAGCGCCGTAGCCGCTTCGCCCCGTAAAGCCGGTCGCCTGACCGGTCACACCCGAGCTCGGAAGCCTCGATTATTCCGCTTCCGCCACGCCTGCAAAGATTGCCTTGCGCGTGCCGTTCTTGCGGCCTTCCTTCTCCATGACGCGCGCGCCGTTGAGCAGGTTGAACATGCTGTAATTCCCTTCGAGGCAGGCGTATTCGTAAAGGCCTTCCGGCTGCGCGTTCAGCGGCATCTCGCCTTTCCACGGTTGCGTGTAGCGCGTGGGATCCTCGACCGTGTACTGATAGAGGATCTGGCCGTCGTTCGCGCGCGTGAAGCGCTCGGTGACTTTGCCCTTATCAGAGATGAAGCTGCCCTGCTTGGGTTCAACGTTCATTGTTTCGACCACGAGCGTGTTGCCTTCATACCGCCCGATCGAATCCCCACCCCATTTGGGCACGGCAGCAGGATTGCGCGTTCCGGTGAGTGAAATGATCCGCACGTCGTGGATCATCTCGCCCAGGATCATCACATGATCCGGGGTCTGAACGATCTGCATATTGTTGTTGTACATCCCATTGCTCAGCACCGGCCCGGCACTGCTGCCAAACCACATGCATCGCTCCGAAATACCTCGGTCTTCAGGGTTGTCGCTGCTGCGGTCGGCATATTCTTCTTCGGATGAAGCCAGAGCGGAAATGCCTGCCTTCGGTGCTGTTATATACGGGATCTGGCCGTTGGCAGGCTCGACGATCCATGAGGAACGGTATTGCCCGTTGATCTTGCCGAGGTCGGCGCCCGGATCCATCCAATAGCGATTATAGGCCCGGTCCGGGTTGGCGTCTGTCAACAGCGCCAACTTCTCCTCGCCTGTTGTAACGGCTTGCTGATCCTCCGCTTCCTCCTTCGCAACGCGCGTGTAGATGTTGCGGTTGAAAAGCTTGTCCCTTTCCTCCTCGCTGACAATCAGGCCCGATGCCCCCTGGGGACGCGCCATGGTCGTAAGCGAGGCCGTGGTGAAGAAGCCCTGGAGATCTGGCGCACCCCAGCTGGTCTTCGGCGGAGTATATTTTGGTTCAGTCTGCGCCAAGGCGGCAGGCGCCCCAAGAGCACATATAACTGCGGTCACGATCATCGTGCTTTTCACTGTGACGTTTCTCCTCTTTCTACGCGCGGATGAACTCCGCTTCTTGCGAAGGGTCGGTCAGACCCGGCACAAGCGATAGCGCATTAATGCAAGCCATATGCGCAATCCTGGGTGATTACCGCTCTTCGACCAAAGAAGGCGATTTCTACAGATCGGCCCCGGATCTTTCCGTGCACGGAAGGGGGCAGTACGACCTCGGCGTCGCCACCGTGTTGGCCTTTGGCCATATAGGCTTCATCCACTGCGGTAAGTGATAAAACGCCAACGGATGTCCCTACGGGCGCCAACTCCTTTGCGAGCGTGGTGTGGTGATCCGCCGACGCTTGCGCGGACGCCTTTATCCCGCACAAAGCCTGCTTCGCCTCGCTCGGCACAACGGTGGAGGCCCGGTGCGGACCAGGGCAATCCGCTGGAAGCTGACCTCGGCATGTGCGCGCGCCGGACTGCATGACTATCGGGCCGCTCGCCCGGCGGCCCGTCAAGCGACTTAGGTAGCCAGCGTCCTGCAGCCCATCGAGCACGAGCCCAAAAGCCAGAAAAGTCGACGCCTGTTTGCCTGGCAGCAATTATACGATCGATCAGCCCTCAAAATCCCAGGCGAAGGGATGTCTGCACCTGAAGTTGTGACTGCTGAGGATCTGCCCCAACCTGACCACGCGAGGCACGCTCGCTATCAATATATACGCCTTCAATCATCCACATCAGGCTGGTGTTGAGCTGATTGCGCCACGCGGCTGTGACCGACCATCCTGTCTCGGGTGTCGAGTTCAATGAATAGGCCTGGTTTTCATCTGTGGTCTCGAAAGCGTCGAGCCGGGCCGCTAACCCCTGCGATCCAAAGGTGTGGTCGAGAAGCAGATAGGCCGAGCGGAAGCCCACATCATCGACTTTCGCAACAGGTCCATTGGCCAACGGAATCCACGCCGTGCTGCCTGTCATGGCCTGCGCCAGCAGTTGAGTGTCATGGGTTAGTTGTGCGACCACACCTATATTCGCAAATTGCGTCTTCCATGAGGTCTGAAAGTCATCGCGCGAGGTCTCATCGCCGGCATTGTCGTAATAGAAGGCAGTGACCATGAAAGGCGCGTCCGGGCGCCATTCCAGCTTTCCGTAGTAGCCGGCGCGATCGTCCAGCTCGCGGAGCGGCTCTGCAACATGCGCCTGGTTTGGCCTATAAGACCACCAAGTCTGTGAACGATCAGGAAGCGGGAAATCTCCATTGAGCGGGATCTGATGATCATGCAACGCCCAACCGCGGAATGTTAACAAGGTGCCCGACGTGTCATTGTATCCGAACACTGCGCCCGTCGCGGTAAGTCTGCCATCGCCAACCGGCGCGGTTATCGCACCCTCGAGCGCGGCGACTTTCACCTCTTCCCCAATCCAGCTGTTGATGGCGGAGGGCGTTAACGTGCGCGTCGTGGACCAGGCAACGCCGTCGTGTTCCAGCGACGCCGGGGGGTACAAAACGCCCGCCCGCACGGAATAACGCATAGGCCCAGACGTGAGCGGCTTATATCGAATATATGCCTCACCCAGTCCGACCAGATTGTCCTGCTCTGGGTCGAATTCCAACTGCAGATACACGTCCGTCGACCATGTCAGATGCGGACGCCAAACAAGCACGCCGCGCGCAATGCGCGCGTCGAGATCATCCTCGCTCCCCAGACCCAGCTT
>JADKDU010000012.1 GCA_016714495.1 Hyphomonadaceae bacterium
CGTCGCGGCAAGTGCGGGTGCAGGCGTATCTGGCCGCCCCCCGCCCGAAGGACTTGTGAAGAGGCGTGCGCCCGGCCCGGCCGAGATCGCCTTGAGCATCAGCTTGACCTCAATCACCGCCAGCAGGCCATAGAGCAGGGTGAACCCGACCATTGTTATGATGATCTGGCTCGCTGTCAGGCTAGACGCGCCGAGGAAGGTCGGCAGAACGCTGTCGATGATCCACGGCTGGCGTCCAGTCTCCGCCAGCAACCAGCCCACTTCGATCGCGATCCAGGGCAAGGGGATTGCAAGCACTGCCGCCCGCAGGAACCATTTGGGCGGGTTACGCTTCAGATTGATGAAGTAGAAGGCGAGGGCGAACATGCCGATGAACAGAAAGCCAAGCCCCGCCATGGCCCGAAACGCGAAGAAGGCTGATGGTACGCTCGGAACGGTATCCCATGCTGCTTTGCGAATCTGCTCTTCGCTGGCCGTGCGCGGATCGTCGACATAGCGTTTGAGAAGCAGCGCGAACCCAAGATCTGCTTTGCGCAGGTCGAAGTCTGCGCGCGCGGCTGCATCCTTCGGATTGGCCTTTATGCGTTCCAGGGCATCGTAAGCCAGCATGCCGTTCTGGATACGATGCTCGGCCTTCTCCACGAGCGGAATGATGCCGGCAACTTCCTTGTCGAGCGAGCGGGTGGCGATCAGGCCAAGAAGGGCGGGCGCCTGCACCTCGAAGTGCGTTTTGCGTTCTGTCTGATCGGGGATGCCGAAGAGTGTTAGAGGCGCTGGCGCTGGCTCTGTCTCCCACATTGCCTCAAGAGCTGCGAGCTTCATTTTCTGGTTGTCTGTGAGCGTGTAGCCGCTCTCGTCGCCGAGTACGACGACGGACAGGGCAGAGAGAAGGCCGAAGGAGGCAGCGACAACCATTGATCGCCGGGCGAGCCCCAGATGGCGCTTCTTGAGCATGTACCGGCCGAGATCCCGAGCACGAATACGGCCGCCGCCACATAGCCTGCGCTGACTGTATGAACGAATTTTGCCTGCGCCACGGGATTGAAGATCACCTCCCATGAAGTTGGTGATCTCCATTCGCATTGTATCAGGATTGAATGCCGAACCGACGGGGTTCTGCATCCAGCCATTGGCAATCAGGATCCACAGCGCCGAGAAATTCGAGCCTATCGCGACGAGGAAAGTGACGAACCAGTGGGCCGGCCTGGAGAGTTTGTCCCAACCGAAAAACATCAGGCCAACGAAAGTGGCTTCTAGGAAGAAGGCCATCAGCCCTTCGATGGCGAGCGGCGCACCGAAGACATCGCCGACATATTGGGAGTAATAGGACCAGTTCGTGCCGAACTGGAACTCCATGGTGATGCCGGTCGCGACGCCCAGCACGAAGTTGATGCCGAACAGGTTGGCCCAGAATTTCGTAATTCGCTTCCAGACTTCCTTCCCGGTCATGACGTATGCGCCTTCGGTGATCACGAGGATCATCGAAAGGCCCAACGTCAGTGGAACGAACAGGAAGTGATAGAGGGCCGTGAGTGCGAACTGCCAGCGAGACAGATCGGAAACCAGAAAATCAGGTGTCATGAGGAACCTCGTCCGACTGGTTCGCCTGCTGTGTCGTATATCAGAAACTTATAATATAGATACAGGCGCTGTTTGATTCCGCGCAACAGCATGGTCAACTTTACTTGGCGAAATGCCGCACCCTTAAACCTACGAAGCGCACTATGGATCGGCCAGAAGCCAAACGACCGACATCCGGCAAGATGGCCCTTCGAAGATGGGCAGCGGCTGCGCGCGCAGACATCACCCGAGTTTCAGCGTTGAGCTTGGCATCAGCCGTTTTCACGATTGGGTTCGGGTGGAGCCTGTCGATCGGCATAGCCGAGGCCGTCCATGGGGAGTGGGGCGGTGGCTGGCTCATCTGGGGTGCAGCAGCGCTATTTGGACGTACGGCCGCCTCGTGGCTCTCCGACCGCGCCGCAGCGCGCGCAGGTCTTCGAATTGTCGGAGCGGCGCGTGCTGAAATTCTTGCGAGCGTGATCGCTTGCGGTGCTGGTCAGCTGCTGGGGGAGGCGCCGGGCGCGCGGGTAAGCCAGATCGTCGATCGCACCGCGATGCTGTCGGGTTGGGCAAGTCGGTGGTCGCCGGGCTCGCGCCTTGCTGTTCTTGTGCCGGTGTCCATCCTGATCGCGGTAGCAACGCAGTCATGGATAGCGACGCTACTGCTTGCGGTATCTGTTCTTACGCTGCCGCTATTTCTCTGGCTCACGATCGGTGAGACGCGCGCGATTGCGAGTGCCCAGCAAGCTTCGCTCGACGCGCTGTCGGGCGCCTTCCAGACACGCACGGAACACGCTGGCCTGATCAAGGCATTCCGCGCGATCGGACGCGAGACGGCAGTCGTGCGCGCGGCCTCAGAGTCGCTCAGAGATGGCACCATGCGCGTGCTGCGCATCGCTTTCCTGTCATCGGCAGTTCTGGAGTTTTTCTCAGCCATCTCGATTGCGCTGATCGCCGTTTATGTCGGCTTCAAACTGCTCGGGCTTTTTCCCTTTGAGACAGGGGAGGTTCTGACGCTTCAAGAAGGCATGATGGTGCTGATTCTTGCTCCGGAGTTCTTCGCGCCGATCCGACGTTTGTCGTCGCTTCATCATGACCGCGCAGCGGCAGTCGCCGCGAGCACCGTTCTGGAGGGCTGGCTCATCGCCACCGGAGATGCACACGAACGGCTTCCGGTACTAGGTCGCCCGCCCCGTGTCGCATTCGACAACGTTTCGATCTGGTTCGGCTCCAACCGGGTCGTTCAAGGATTCAGCTTTGAGGCTCCGCCGGGGCGGCTCACAGTGCTCAGCGGTCGGTCCGGCTCCGGCAAGACCTCCGCCCTGCTTGCGTTGCTCGGATTGGCGCGGGTGAATGGCGGTGTGGTCACCGTCGATGGCGTATCATTGCTCGCTGGCGCCAGCCTCGCAGATAGCGTTGCCTACATTCGACAGTCGCCATGGCTGTTCGAAGGGACCCTCGCTGAAAATCTTCGTGTTGGCGGGCCCAAGGCCTCCGATCAGAATCTCCTTGATGCGCTGGCGCGCGTCGGCGCGAGTCATCTGGCATCGGGCGAGAATGGTGGGCTGTCCCGTCAAATCGGAAGGGGCGGGCAGGGCCTCTCCGGCGGCGAGCGCCAGAGGAGTGCGATCGCGCGCGCGCTCCTGCGTGGAGCGAAGCTCTGGCTGCTGGATGAGCCGACGGCGCACCTCGACGCGACTGCGGAGGCGGAGTTGCTTGATCTCCTCCGCGATCAGGCTGGGGAGCGTACGTTGATCGTCGCGAGCCACAGCGCCGCGGTGATGAAGGCAGCCGACCTGGTTGTGCGTATGCCGTCGAGGGAGATGGCTACGACATGATTGCGCTATGGACATTTCTTGGCCGGCCGGCCGCGCGATCCTTCGTGCTGGCAATGACCCTTTCCGTTCTGTCGTCGCTGCTCGGCATTGCGCTTCTGGGACTTTCTGGATGGTTTCTCGCAGCGGCTGCGGCGGCTGGTGCTTCCGGCGCCAGCTACGCATTCAATCACCTTTATCCGAGCACCGGCGTCCGAACGATTGCCGTCGGCCGCGTGGCTTCACGCTACGCGGAGCAACTGGTCGGGCATGAGGCGACGTTGGAGGTGTCTGCGGCCATCCGGCCGCTGGTGTTCGAACGCATTGCTCGCGCAGAGTTGGGTCTGGCAGCGCTGCCGGCACGCGATCTTGCCGTCATCGTCGATGATGTTGGCGCGGTCGAAGGCGGCTTCCTGCGGGTCGTCAGTCCAGCGTTTGGCGTTGGCGCTGCGGTACTCGTCGCTATCGGCTGGGTGGCGGCTGTTTCAGCGCTCGCATCCATGGCTGTCCTTATTCTTTTTGCCGTTGCGTGTGTAGGCGCTCCATACCTCCTGCTACGTCGCGCCAGGGCGGCGGCCGTGTCGCTCGCGTCCGAGCAGGGCGCCCTTCGGTCCGATGTCACGGGCGTTGTCGAGAACGCGATCGAATGGACGTATCCGGCGTCCTCGGCGCGGCGATGACGGGTGTAAGCGACAGGCTCACCGCTGGTCTGCAGGCACAGGACCGGCTGCAGGCGCCATTTCGCGACACGGCGGCGTTGATTAGTCTCGCGGGAGGTCTGGCGGCGCTGCTCGTCATCGTGTGGGCGATCGCTACGCATGCAGACGGAGCCATAGCGGCCGGCGCATCCCTGGCAACGCTTGCTGCGTTCGAGGCAGCGTCGGCTGCAGCACGGGTTCTCGATGCCGGCGCGCAGGCTTCCGCATCGGCTAGACGACTTTTGGAACGGCTGCAGGACGCCAAATCCACATACGGCGGAGACACCGTTCTGCAATCGGCGCTGCCCTAAAGCTCGATCAGGTTCTGGTTGGAGTCGGTTCAGCAGGGCGCGTTGGACCGGTGAGCTTGCTATGCAGTCCTGGGGATCTTGTCGAACTCTCGGGAAGATCGGGGGTAGGAAAATCGACAGTTCTGGAGGCTATCGCGGCGCTGCGACCGATCTGCGCGGGGTCACTCTCGTATGGCGGGATTGAGCAGGAAACCGTCAGACCGGCGTCGGTTCTGGCGCGCGTCGCCATTGCCCCGCAAATTCCCTCGTTCCTGCCTGGGTCGCTCCGGGAGCAGCTTGTCTATGGCCGGCCGGATGCAAGCGACGAGGACATCAGCGCTGCGCTTGCTATGGTGTGTATGACTGACGTCGTCGTCGGTCGGGGTCCTGACGACGCGTCCGTTTACTCAGGCGGAGAGCAGCGCCGGCTCGGAGTTGCGCGTGCACTCATCGCCGATCCCGAGTTACTTCTGCTGGATGAGCCATTTGCGGGACTGGAAGTTGACCTGTCTCAGCGCATCAGGGCCAACCTGGCTCGCTGGGTCGGGGAGGGTCGCCGCGCCATTGTCTTTACGGGCCACGAAGTTGGCCCGGACTGGGCAGGTTCCCCCGTTCGGCGCATCAAATGGCCAGACTGAACGAACGGCTGCTACATCCTGCGCCTTGTATGTGTTTTAGGTGTCGCTAAATTAGCGGCCAGGATATTCCGGAGTCGCCCATGCCCGCAGCCCGTCGCAAGCCGAGTGCAGCAGTTCCCGCTGTGCGCAAGCTTGAGCCGCGTGCGGCCGAGGCGGCGCAATTGCTCAAGCTGTTGGCGAATGACCAGCGTTTGACAGTTCTCTGCCGGCTGAGCGGTGGAGAGATGTCTGTGACCCAACTCGGCCAGCACGTGAATCTCACGCAATCGGCTTTGTCTCAGCATCTGGCAAAGATGCGCGCCGAAGGCCTTGTTGCCACACGCCGGGAAGCCCAGACGATCTACTATCGGCTTTCCGACCCGATCGCAGAGCGCCTCATCGGCGTACTCTGCGAACTTTACGGTGGGCCCAGCCACTAAAGGCTACAAGACTACCGAAATGCTGTACCCGGCTTCACGCCGAGCTTCTTGAAGATCATCGCTGCGGGACAAAAGCCCGTGAACGCGGCCTGAAGCATGTTCGCCCCGGCAAATGCCGACAACCAGATCCACAGCGGATGAACGGTCAGGGACAAGGCGACGCCGGTTAAAACAACGAATCCTGCGAAAGCGAGGACAGCGCGATCAAGTGACATGGAAGACTCCTTCAGATTGCAGGTTTGCCTGAGTTGGTCAGGTGACCGCCAACCCACGCGGCCAAGGCGTCAGCTTTGATCAAACCCGCCTTGCGATCGACGATGCGGCCATCGCGAAACAGGATCAGCGCGGGGATGCCGGACACGCCGAGACTTTGGACCATCTGACTCTGATCTGCATTCAGTTTCACGAGCCGGGCCTTGCCCGCTAGCGCTCCGGCTGCAGTGGCGAACTGAGGCGCCATGGCGCGACATGGACCGCACCAAGGAGCCCAGACATCGACCAGGATCAGTCCCGTCGATTTTTCAAGAAGAAGCGCAAGCTGGGCATCATTGACTTCCGCTGGTCGGTCGAGGCCTAGCGGCGCTGCACATCGCCCACATTTGGCCGCTGCGGCTGGTTTGTCGGCCGGCACGCGGTTCACAGAGCCACAGGCGACGCAGACGGCCTGATTAGATAGCGCGACACCCATCATCTCACCCCTTCAGTTTGTGAATCCCAAGGGTGTCCATCACGAGCTTTTCATAGAACGGCTCGCTTTCACCCTTCTTGATCTTGCCGATGAAGTAAGACTCGAAACCCGCCTTCGCCATGTGGACCCAGCCCCCCTTGGCGGACCAGTTCACATTGCGCGGCGGAATCTGCGGCTGCGCGACAAACGCAACACCACCGTCACCGAAGTCGGCGAGACAGATTGCGTTCCAGGTGGCCTCGGCATCTGCTGGCTCGCCGCGCAGGAGTGCGCCGATGTTATGGGCCGTCGCGGTCACCATGGATTCGATCATGAACCCAGTCTTCGGTACGCCGACCGGGACAGGCGTCTTGCCCATGGGCGGGATCGCCACCGTCACGCCGATGCTGAAGATATTCTGGTAGGTTGGGTTGCGCTGGTTCTTGTCGATCAGGACGAAGCCCCGCGGGTTGACGAGATTCTTTACGCCACGAATAGCCGAGACGCCCCGGAAGGCGGGCAGCATCATGGAGAAAGCGAAGGGCAGGGCGTGGGTCGTCTTGACGGCCCCATCGTCACCGACTTCTTCCACATGCATCGTTCCTGCTTCGACGCTGGTCACGCGCGCATTGGTGATCCACTTCATGTGGCGGTTGCGCATCTCGCTTTCGAGCAAGCCTTTCGTATCGCCAACGCCGTCAAGGCCAAGGTGCCCGACATAAGGTTCGGAGGTGACGAACGTCATCGGCACCTTGTCGCGGATCTTGCGCTTGCGCAGCTCTGTATCGAGGATCATAGCGAACTCGTAGGCCGGGCCGAAGCACGAGGCGCCCTGCACGGCGCCAACGACGATAGGTCCTGGTTTTTTGCAGAAAGCTTCGAAAGCCTCTGCTACGTGTTCGGCATGCTCGGCCTGGCAGATCGACTGCGTGAAGCCCTGTGGCCCAAGCCCCGGAATTTCGTCGAAGGCGAGATCAGGTCCCGTGGCAATTACCAGATAGTCGTAGCTGAGCGACTGGCCGTCCTCGAGTTCCAGCCTGTTCTCAGCCGGCACAACGCGGGAGGCGCCTGTCGTTATGAAGTTGATGCCTTTCCGTTTCATCACCGGACGAAGGTCAACCTCAATATCCTTGCGTTTGCGCCAGCTGACGGCGACCCACGGGTTTGACGGAACGAACTGGTAGATTGCGCCCTTCGACACAACCGAGATTCTGTCGTTCTTTCGGAGTTGATCGCGAATCTCGTAGGCGGCGATTGCGCCACCGAGTCCAGCGCCAAGTACGACGATGTGAGCCATGATTTCCTCCCGGGTTCTGCGTCATCCGGTATTGACAATATATGCGAAGACGCGCATATGCGCAAGTATGCAAATAAAGACTACGGATATGGCAGGTCGAGCATCGGACGCCAGCGAGTTTCTGAGGACGCTGGCGAACCCGCATCGTCTCATGATCGTCTGCCGCCTGATTGAGGGAGATCAATGCGTTGGCGGCTTGGCCGCCGATCTTGATCTGCAGCAGACGCTGGTATCGCAGCATCTGGCAATCCTGCGGCGTCAGCGCGTCGTGGAGGCTCGGCGCGCCGGTCAGACAATCCGCTACCGCCTGACGAGCGGCATCGCTCGCGCCGTCGCAGAAACGCTGGCGTCCCATTTCTGCGCGCCCCCTACCAACGCCAGCAGGACGAGCTAGGAGCCCTCAATGTTCAAGTCACGCGCAGTCCCTACGGAAACACCGCAACAAATTCACGACGCGATGGCGCGAGGAGAAGTTGTTCTGATCGACGTTCGGGAGCCGACCGAGTATGCCGTCGAACGCATCCACGGCGCGATGCTGTTCCCGCTTTCAACTTTTGACCCTGCTGGTCTTCCCGACGCGCAGGAAAAACAGATTGTCTTGCAGTGCGGCTCTGGAAAGCGATCCGAGATGGCGTTCCGCAAAGCGTTCGCCGCCGGCGTGCTTGTTCGCAGCCATATGGGAGGCGGTATCACGGCCTGGAAAGCAGCCGGTCTTCCGGTTGTCTCGACCGATCCATCGACCGGCAATGTTCGTGACCCGGTCTAAACAGCAGTGGGAATGGGCATGCGAGCCTTGATAGGAAGTCTGGTTCTGGCGACGGCGCTGTTCGCTGGCGGTTGTGGCGGAGCGCAGACCGATGCCCCGAAGGCAGAGCAGGGTGCTTCGCCCGCGGCGCTGACAATCGCCGAGCGAACTGTGCCCGATTTCCGCATGGTTTCGGCCGTCCTGACCAATCGCGATGTAGGCGATGCGCGCGCCCGAATTGGCGGTCGCATAACGCAGATACTCGTGAAGGAAGGCGAGAAAGTCCGAGCCGGGCAGGTCGTCGCGGTTATTGGTGATGATCGCATCTCGCTTGAGGCCGACGCGGCCGGCGCGGCGGTCAGAGCAGCTGAAGCGACCAGCCAGCAAGCCCAGCAGGATTTGCAGCGGGCTGAGCGCCTCTTTTCCAGTGGCGCCATTTCCCAGGCAGCCATCGACCAGGCGCGATCCGGAGCGAAGGCGGCCGAGGCCCAACTTCAGGCCGCGCGCGCCCAGGCGGGCGCCGCTCGCGCACTGAACAGCCAGGGACAGGTTGTTGCTCCATCCACAGGCGAAGTGACCCGCATTCCATCTCCCCGCGGAGCAGTCATCATGCCCGGCGAGGTGGTGGTGCAGATTACGACTGGCGCCCCCGTTCTCCGCATCGAATTGCCCGAGTCCGAAGCTGCAAACCTGAAGCAGGGCGAGTCCATCCGCTTCCTGGCTGACGACAGCGAAGAGCCGAGGTTCGCCACCATTCGTCAGGTCTATCCTGCTGTAAGTTCGGGTCGCGTGATGGCTGACATCGACGCGTCGGGCATTGATCGCCAGCTTGTCGGCGGCCGCGTCCGCGTCATGGCGCCCGCCGGCGAGCGCGTGGCGATTGTGATACCGGACGCTTACATCGATACCCGCTACGGGGCGGACTATGCGCGCCTCAGCCGCAAGGGCGGAATCGTTATTGAAGTGCCGGTGCAGCGAGGATCGCGCGTTCCGCTTCAGGACATGCCCGATGGCGTCGAAATCCTGTCGGGTCTGCGCGCCGGAGATGTCATCCTGCCGGTGGAGCGCGCATCGTGAAACTCGGCATTTCGGGTAAGCTGACCGAGGCGACCATCCGGTCGCCGCTGACGCCGCTCTTCCTGCTTACGGCGATCGCGCTTGGCTTGTTGGCGCTGTTTACGATCCCGCGTGAGGAAGAACCTCAGATCAGCGTGCCGATGGTGGACATTGCCGTCCGTGCCGACGGTCTCAAGGCGCCCGATGCTGCCGAACTGATCACCAAGCCGCTCGAGACCATCGTCAAGGCCATCGACGGCGTCGAGCATGTTTACAGCCAGACGCAGGATGATGGCGTCCTCGTCACGGCCCGCTTCAAGGTTGGGACGGAGCGCGACGATGCAATCCTGCGCATCCACGAGCGCATCCGCGCGAACTACGACAAAATTCCCACCGGCATTCCCGAGCCTCTGATCGTCGGGCGCGGCATCAGCGACGTCCCCATCGTCGTGATTACGCTTGCTCCCGAAGCGGCAGCCGCGGATCGCTGGAACGACCAGGCGCTTTATCTGGTCGCAGAGGAACTGCAGACCGAACTGGCCAAGGTCCAGGACGTTGGTCTCACCTTCATCGTTGGCGGTCGTCCTCAGGAAATCCGGATCTCGCCAGATCCGGGCCGCATGGCGCTTTACGGCGTCCCACTGAAATCGGTCATCGACACCGTCAGCAGCGCTAACGCCTCCTTCCCGGCGGGCGACCTGCGCAGCGTCGACAAGGTCCAGTCCGTTGCTGTCGGCAGCACGATTGATACGGTTTCGGAGCTTGAGCTTCTCTCGATCCGCGCCGCCGACGGACGCACCGTCTATCTCCGGGACGTGGCGGACATTTCCCTGGGCGCGCGTGAAGATCAGGCCCGAGCCTGGCGCTTCAGCCACGAAGCCGATGCTGTGCGAATGGCTCCGGCCGTAAGCCTCGCCATCGCCAAACGCGACGGGGCAAATGCAGTTGTGGTTTCCCAGGCAATCGAGCAGCGCCTCCACCAACTGGAAGGCAAACTCATTCCAGAGGGCGTTTCGGCGAACATCTCACGCAACTATGGCGAGACAGCGAACGAGAAAGCCAACGAGCTTCTGTTCCATCTTGCGCTCGCTACCATAAGCATCGTCATCCTGATCGGCTTCGCGATTGGCGTGCGCGAGGCGATCGTCACAGCCTTCGTCATCCCGACCACCATCCTGCTAACCCTCTTCGCGTCCAATCTGATGGGCTACACGATCAACCGGGTCAGCCTGTTCGCGCTGATCTTCTCGATCGGCATCCTCGTCGACGACGCCATCGTGGTGATCGAGAACATCGCGCGCCACTGGGCCATGAACGATGGCCGCTCGCGCTATCAGGCTGCCATCGAGGCCGTGGCCGAGGTCGGAAACCCCACGATCGTGGCAACGCTGACGGTCGTCGCCGCACTCCTGCCCATGATGTTCGTGTCCGGCCTCATGGGGCCGTACATGGCGCCGATCCCTGCAAACGCTTCAGCAGCGATGCTGTTCTCGTTCTTCGTCGCGATGGTTCTGGCGCCTTGGCTCATGGTTCGCTTCGCCCGCAAAACACTAGCCCATGGTGGGGAAGGGCTCGGTGGGCATGATACTGATGGCGGCAAACTCGGCCGCCTCTACCGCAAGGTTGCGACGCCGATCATTGCTTCCCGCAAGGCTTCGGTGATCTTCCTGATTGTCGTCGGCGTGGTGACCATTGCCGCCTGCGCTCTCTTCGCAACCAAGACCGTGCGCGTGAAGTTGCTGCCCTTCGACAACAAGTCCGAGCTTCAAGTTGTCGTCGATCTTGCCCGAAGGCGCGACCATGGAGGCAACGGAACGTGTCCTGATCGATGCTGCGGGCATCGTTAGCACCATGCCGGAAGTGCTCGCGTCCGACGCCTATGCCGGCACGGCGTCCCCATTCAATTTCAACGGCCTCGTTCGTCACTACTACCTGCGTAACAAGCCGGAGATGGGTGACCTTCAGGTCACGCTCGCGCCGAAGGACAAGCGCAGCAGATCGAGCCATGAGGTTGCCCTGGACATGCGCCAGCGTCTCAAGGCGCTTGAGTTGTCGGAAGGGACATCCGTCAAGGTTGTCGAAGTCCCGCCAGGGCCGCCGGTGCTTGCGACCCTGTTGGCCGAAATCTACGGGCCTGATGCGGAGACCCGCCGTGCCGTCGCAACCGAAGTCCGAAAGATCTTCAACAGCGTTCCCTACATCGTCGATACTGACGACAGCTTCGGCCAGCAGCGTCCGCGTCTTCGTTTGACGCCAGACCGGTCGCAGATGGACTTCTTCGGCGTTGCTGAAGGTGACGTTATGCAGTCCATCGCGGTCACGCTGAACGGTCAGGCCATTGGCTATTCCCATCGCGGGGAAGGGCGCAATCCGATCGGCATCGCGGTCCGCTTGCCACAGTCAGCTCGCACCTGGTCAAAGGGGCTGGCGGCAATGCCAGTCGCTCAGGCGGCTGACGGGTCACGTCTCGTTGAAATGGGCGAGCTTGTTCAGGCGCGAGACGAGATCGGTAGCTATCCGATCTTCCGGCGCGATGGTCTGGCCGCTGAGATGGTTATGGCCGACCTGGCCGGCGCTTATGAGGCGCCAATTTACGGCATGCTCGACGTGCAGGCGGCGATCGAAGCCCACGCCTGGGGCGCTCTACCCAAGCCAGCGATCAGTCTGTACGGCCAGCCGGACAATGAAGCCAAACCGACGTTGCTGTGGGATGGCGAATGGGAGATCACCTATGTCACGTTCCGCGACATGGGCGCTGCATTCGCGGTCGCCATCTTCGGCATCTACGTCCTCGTCGTTGCCCAGTTCAAATCGTTCCGTCTGCCGCTGGTGATTCTTACGCCGATACCGCTCACACTGATTGGGATCGTGATCGGCCACGTCCTGTTCAACGCGCCGTTCACAGCCACGTCGATGATCGGCTTCATCGCGTTGGCGGGGATCATCGTTCGCAACTCGATCCTGCTGGTAGACTTCATCCGGCATTCGAAGGACACCGACAGGCCGCTGCGCGATGTTCTGCTTGAAGCCGGTGCGATCAGGTTCAAGCCGATCCTGCTGACCGCGCTTGCTGCGATGATCGGGGCCGCAGTGATCCTGAGTGACCCAATCTTCCAGGGGCTTGCCATCTCGTTGTTGTTTGGTCTTGCGTCATCAACGCTTCTGACGGTGCTCGTGATCCCTGCGATCTATGTCGCGATGCGCGATGATGGTCGGCCGCTCTCGACGTCCGCGCCAACCAAAATTCAACCAACTGCTTCGGTCACAGAGGCTGTGACTTGAGATCTGCGGCAGGCATCACCTGTATCGGAAATGCGTGCCGCCAAAAGGAGACTGAAATGAGCAAGCGGCCCGTTGTGGAAGCTCTGAAGAACGTTCTGGCGGACAATTATGCGCTGTACCTGAAGACTCAGAATTATCACTGGAATGTCGAGGGCGCCAACTTCAGAGGCCTGCATCTGCTTTTTGAGGAACAGTATACGGATCTGACGACTGCGATCGATACGGTCGCCGAATTGATCCGTGGGCTCGGAGAAAAGGCGCCTGGAACGTTCGAGGCCTATGCGCGCGCAACATCTATCAAGCCAGGTAGCGAAAGCGCTTCCGCCGAACAAATGGTCGCCGAACTTCGCGAAGACCAGGCACTGATCCAGAAAACGCTGCAGGCTGCGCTAGAGGCGGCGCAGACGGAAAGCGACGAGGTGGTGGCGGGCTTCATGATTGAACGCCTCACTGTGCATCGCAAGGCGGCGTGGATGCTCAAGAGCAGCATCTGAATGCGGATCTCTATCCGCCATCTGTGCTGGAGTTCGAGACAAGCCCCGACGAGCCGAAGCGGCTGTTGATCGAACCGGGCGTCGGCTATCGATTTGTCCAACTACATGGTTGAAGTTGGCCGTCTCGATGCAAGACGTTGCGGCCGGCGTAGCGGGGCCGAGTCTTCAATTCGCCTGTATTCAACCAGCCGAGCGCAGGTCGAGCGCGAACGACCCGCAGCGGCTTGCAGAACTTAATCGAGCCGATCGCGGGCGAGCATTCATGCTATATGTCGCGCCGGTGCTTCCAATGTGCTTCCAAGCTCAATGAAGGCTCCCGTATTTGTAGGCAAACGATATGCGGACCCTCGCACTCGGTTGAATCGAGTAGTCCGCGCGTGGCCGAAGCGACCAATAAAAAACAGCAAAAACAAAGTGTTAGATGGTGCTGCCTAGGTGACTTGAACACCTGACCCCCGCATTACGAACGGCGCCGGGCCGTGTTTCTCCCTGTTTCCACTATTTAGCACGCGTGTCAGATTCTGCCAATAATTCCTCGCTCTAGAGGCGATTGGCAGCGACATGCGTTTCCTCCTGTTTCCTCAAATCACCCCGGATTCCCCGTCACGGTGCTTCCGATGTGCTTCCGGATTTGACCCCCGCATTGTTGTGCGGCTGTTGTTCGGAGCCGCCGCGTGAAGCTGATCAAACGCAACATTGATGCGATCGAGAAGCCCGAAAAGGACCTCTACCTTTTCGACGATGACCTCGCGGGTTTCGGCCTCCGGGTTTATCCGACCGGACGAAAGGTGTTCATCGCGCAGTACCGGGTCGGCGGTGGTCGAGGGAGCCGCCAGCGTCGCTACACGTTGGGGGTCTTCGGGAAGATCACTGCGGACGAAGCCCGGACCAAGGCGAAGGACGTCCTCGCGCGTGCTCATTTGGGAGAGGACACCGCCGAAGAACGGGACAAGGTGCGCCGCTCCCAAACGGTCGCCCAACTCATCGATGCCTGGTCGGTCGACGGCGCGCTCAACAACCGACGGACCGGGGTGAGGCGGAAGCAGGTCAATATCGACCAAGACGTCGCCCTGGCCAACCACCACATCCGTCCCCTGATCGGCCGCCGAACGGTCGAGAGCCTGGTGAAAGGCGACATCCAGCGCGTGCGCACCCAGATCGCGACGGGCGAGTCCAAGACCAAGCGCAAGGGGCGCAAGCGGGGCCTGATCAAGGTCACGGGCGGGGAGGGCACCGCGACCCGAACAATCCGGCTCTTCTCCTCGATCCTGTCCTATGCGGTCGATGCCGGGATGATCGAGCGTAACCCGGCGCTCGGTATCAAGCTCGCTCCCTCAGGACAGCGGCACCGCTATCTGTCGCCTCAGGAGCTGAAGCGCCTGGGCGAAGTTCTGGACCAACCGGCTGCCTCCGAGACGGCGGGTACTGCAGCCACCATCATCCGCCTGCTGGTCCTGACCGGCGCACGCCGCGGCGAGATCGAAGGATTGAAGTGGTCTGAGGTGGACTTCAACTTCGGCATGCTTCGGAAGGAGACCAGCAAGACAGGCGCGAAGGTCATCCCGCTGGGCAGGGCCGCACCAGATCTCGAAGGCCAGCGCCAATGGACTTCCAGCAACCAGGTCTGGGTATTTCCCGCCCAGAAGGGGGGCGGACATTTCGACGGTTTGAGCAAGGAGTGGGGCGTATTCGCCGAGAAGCAGGCATTGAGGACGTTCGTGTTCACGATCTCCGCCACACCTTCGCGAGCATAGGGGCAGGGGGTGGCGTTGGTCTGCCTCTCATTGGCGGCATCTTGGGACATCGGCAGGCTTCCACGACGCAGCGGTACGCGCACCTCGCCGATACGCCGCTAAGAGCAGCAGCCGACTTTATTGGCGCCGAGATCGCCGCTTCGCTGGAGTCGAAACGCCAGCGTCCAATACCGAAGCCGCTCGAACAAATGTTGCTACTTGGCGAATCGAGTGGTCATTCGGGCTTATCGCCTCGATGACGCCATTCGACTGTTTTTGGCCGAGGCTGTGTGAAAACGCGTGAGCGCCGACTTTGCGAGGTGGGAACTTGCGTTGAGCGTCCCGCTAGTACTTCGAGGCGAATGACGTCTCGCGAATAGACTTGGCGTACGCAATTTCATTTCGCCGCTTTTCGGCGCTTCTGCGTTTCCACACAGCCTCGGCCCAATGCAGACTGTCGTGTGCCTAACGAAGCTCACGCGCATCAGGAAAGTTCGAAGTATCCCCCATTGGCAGGATGACCTCGCGTACAGCGCCCTTGCGGCGGTCGATGGCGAAGATCGTGCGGCCTTCTGCGAAAGTGAAGGCCTGTCCTTCGGCTTCGACATCAATGGTGGCGACATGGATCAGTGAGGGCCCCATCACGGGCTTCGCCAGCACGTACATTTCGGGGCGGTCGTGGCCTAGGATGTAGAGGAGGCCGTCAGGGCCGATTGCGCCGCCGGAGGCCGCATAGGGCGCCATGCGTTCAACCACCTGCTTCGGGAAGCCGCTGTCCGCCGCCGTCACCTTGGAAAGCCTCTTTCCGGGCAAATCGTAGAAGGTAGCGAGGATTCCGAGCGCAGAGACGGATGCTAGCCCGTCCAATCGAGGCATTCACCGGAGCCGGCCTATCGTCCACGCGCGAAGTGCCGTGCTTCTCGAAACCTTGACCGTTTTGAACTAGAGTTTTTGCTTGTACTTTCCCAGGCTGTCTGGAGCAGGCCACAGGGCGCGCCCCTAGGTCGAGCGCACGGCGCTGAGGCCAAGCAAGCCGGCATCTAGTCAACAAGACGGCTCTCACCAATCTTATTGCGTCCTCGCTCGAAACATCCAGGCCGCAGCGGGCAAGGTGATGCTCGCGATAATGATGAGCGGAGCGGTATTGCTCAGGATTTCCAGAGCCGGCATGTCTTTCAGGAACACGCCGTGCACGATCACCAGGAAGTGCCGCAGTGGGTTGATCATGGTGAACGCCTGCAACCACTCGGGCATATTTTCGACCGGCGCGCCAAAGCCGGACAACATGATGGCCGGAGCGATGAAGGCGAACGCCCCGATGATAGCTTGCTGCTGCGTTGCAGAAATCGCAGATATGAAAAGACCCACTCCGAGAACGGCCGCCAGGAAGAACACCATCGCGAGATAGAGCAGCGGCAGCGATCCCAAGAGGGGCACGCCCAATGCAAACACGGCCAAGGCTATGAAAATCGTGCCTTGCGCTGCGCTGATGAGAAAACCTGGCGCAACCTTGCCAAGCATGATCTCGGTCTGATTTAGCGGCGACACCAGCAACTGGTCGAAGGTCCCAAGTTCACGTTCGCGGGCGATCGAGAGCGTGGTCACAACGATGGCAGTGAGCATGGTGATCATCGCGAGTAGCGCTGGAACCATGAACCAGCGATAGACAAGGTTCGGATTGAACCAGTGGCGTACCACCCCGTCGGTCAAAACGGGGAGGGGGCGTGCCGTCGCGCCGACGCCTGCTACGATCCGGTTGATATACCCGAACAGAATCTGGGCGGCGTTTGCGCGCCGACCATCGAGTACGATTTGGGCGTGAGCGGTGCGACCCGCTTCGATGTCGCGGGAGAAGTCTTGTGGGATATGGATAGCGGCAAGAGCCCGGCCGCTGTCGATGACGTCCGTGATCTCACCGACGCTTGAAAGCACAATCACCTCGTCGAACGTAGAGCTCGCCTCGATACGAGCGACGATTTCGCGTCCCCACCGGCCGTGGTCCAAGTTGACGATGGCTATGTCGACGTTGCGCACTTCGAGTGTGGCCGCGAAGGTGAAGATGAAGAGCTGGATGAGTGGGGGCGCGACCAGCACCAAGCGCCCCCGCGGATCTCGCGTGAGCGCCAGTAGCTCTTTGACGATCAGCGAGAGAATGCGCGCCCACATCGTCAGGCGATCCTCTTCGGCGTCACGCGCCACGCGAAGAACAAAAGCACGGCCCCAAGCCCGAGCATCTTGAGTATAACCGGCAGCAGCACTTCCCAAACGTCGCCGGCCAAGAACACAGTCTGCAGCCCGGTGACGAAATAGCGTGCCGGGATGATCGCGGTGATCGCCCTGATGGGCTCGGGCATCGACTCGATCTCGAACATGAAGCCGGAAAGCAGCATCGCCGGCAGGAAGCCGGAGAAGAGCGCAAGTTGCGAGGCGACGAACTGATTCTTTGCCGCAGAGGAGATGAGAAGTCCTTGTCCGAGCGCCGGCGCCAGAAATGCGGCAGTCAGCGCAAGGATAGCCAGGAACGAGCCACGGAAAGGCACGCCGAACAGAAAGATTGCCGCCGCCACGCACGCCGCCATGGTCGCCAGCGCGAGTAGAAAATAGGGGATGAACTTGGAGGCCAGCAGTTCAAGGGCGCTGACGGGGGTCGCAAACACGGCCTCGAGTGTGCCGCGTTCCCATTCGCGCGCCACCACCAATGCGGTGAGAAGCGTGCCGATGATCGTCATGACCAGTGCGATCGAGCCCGGCACCAGATTGTACCGCGTCCGCAGATCCTCGTTGAACCAGAACCGCGGTTCGATCGAAATGGCAGGCGTGGAGGCTACACCACGATCGCGAGCGAATTGTGTCGACCAGGTTGCCAGCACGCCCTGGGAATAATTGGCGACGATCTCGGCAGTGTTGGGTTGCGAGCCGTCGGTAACGATATGGATCTGCGCGGGCCAGGAACCGCGCGCATGCAGGCGCTGGGAGAAATCAGGGGGGATGACAAGGAAGCCCCGCAGCTGGTTGGCCCGAAGAGCGCGTTCAGCTTCGGCTCGGCTTGGATATAGCAGCACCTCGAAGTCGGGGGCATTGGAATAGGCGTCGGCAAGACTCCGCGCATCTGGACCACGCTCTTCCAGGACCACGCCAAGCCGCACCGAGGCGGCGTCGAGCGAGATGCCGTAACCGAAGAGAAACAGGAGAAAGAGCGGCAGGAACAGCACGATTACCGCGCTTGAGGGATCGCGGCGGATCTGTTTGGCTTCCTTGCGGGCCAAGGCAGCGATGCGCCCAAGCGATCCGAGTTGGCGCGGCCGGGTCATGGCTCCTCCCGCTCGGCGTTCGAGCGCTCGATCAGCCGGATGAACGCGTCATCCATGGTCGGGTCTGGCAGGTCGGCGTCGCGCACCGCGTCCTTGAGTTCATCCGGGCTGCCATCCGCCACGAGGCGCGCACGATAGATGAGGCTGATACGGTCGCAATACTCAGCCTCCTCCATGAAGTGGGTCGTTACCAGTACGGCCACGTTCTTTTTGACGAGCGCATTGATGTGCGACCAGAATTCGCGCCGCGCCAAGGGGTCAACGCCAGAGGTTGGCTCGTCTAGAAAAAGAGCGTCAGGCTCGTGCAGCAGTGCGCAGGCGAGCGCCAGCCGCTGCTTGAATCCCAAGGGCAGGGCCCCTGCGTTCCGCCCAGCCATGGGACCGAGCTCGAACACTTCGATCATAGTCGCGACACGGTCTTTACGGCGCGTACCGGTGAGGCCGTAAACGCCAGCAAAGAACTCGAGGTTCTGGCGCACCGAAAGTTCCCCATAGAGCGAGAATTTTTGCGCCATGTAGCCCAGACGCGCACGCGCCTTGGGCGCGGCGCGGCGAAGATCGATACCCGCCACATGGCCCTCGCCGCTTGTGGGTCGTAACAGACCGCACAGCATTTTGAACGTCGTGGACTTGCCCGCACCGTTCGGGCCGAGCAACCCGAAGATCTCCCCGGGACGTACCTGGAAGGTGATGTTTTCTGCGGCAGTGAAGGCGCCGAACTGTTTTGTCAGTCCGCGCGCCTCGATAACGGGCGTGTCGCTTGCGGGGATCATGCGCATAGCGGCTGCGAGTGGAGAGTCTCGGAGATGAGATCCGCCCAGAAGATCGACGAAAGCATCTTCAAAGCGAGGCGCCGCCGCAGAAGCCGAGGAGAGCCCGGCGGGCTTATCGTGTGCGCGCGTCATCACGCGGATGGAATCGCCCTGGAGCACGGCGTCTGCGATTGTGGGGTCGCTCTCAAGATGCTGCAGTACTGCGCGCTTGGCGCCCGCCTCGGGGCGGACACGGAAGACGCGCCCCTCCACACGCGCCGTCAGTCCCTGCGGCGAACCGGCATAGAGCAAGCGTCCCTCGCTCAGCAGCAGAACCTCGTCGCAGCGCTCTGCTTCGTCGAGATACGAGGTCGACCAGACGACAGCAGTTTCAGGATCGACAAGGCCACGCACCATCGCCCACAATTCACGTCGGGACGCGGGATCAACCCCAACTGACGGCTCGTCGAGCAGCAGGAGGCGCGGACGGCGCAGTAGAGCGCAGGCAAGCCCGAGTTTCTGCTTCATGCCGCCAGATAGTTTGCCCGCCAGCCTCGCGCGAAACGCACCGAGATCGGTGAAGTCGAGCAGTCGATCGAAGGCGCTGTTACGTTCCGCTGCTGAAAGGCCCTGTAGATCGGCATAGAGATCGAGATTTTCCTGGACGCTCAGATCCTCATAGAGGCCGAAGCGTTGCGGCATGTAGCCGATGCTGGCCTGCGCCGTCCCCGGGTTGCTTCGCGTGTTGGCGCCTAGAATGCTCACATCGCCGTGGTCGGGCAGAACGAGGCCCGTCATCAGGCGGATCAAGGTTGTCTTGCCGGCAGCGTCAGGACCAACAATGCCCGTGAGTCGGCCAGCTGCGATTGAGGCGGTTATGGCGTCGAGCGCAGGGCGGTCCATTCCGGCAAACGACTTGCTGGCGCCTTGGATTATCGCCAACGGTGCTGTCACGGGCTTTCCCGATCGTCATCCGGCGCGGACTCCAGGTTTAGTGCGCGAATGCCCACGCTCGCCGGCATACCTTGGCGCAGGAGTGCGTCGGGCTCGGCGACGATGATGCGGACCTGATAGACGAGGCCGCTGCGCAGGTTTTCAGTCTGGACTGTTCGCGGCGTAAATTCCGCGGTCGGCGAAACGAAGCCGACTTGTCCGCGATAGCGCCGGTCGGGCGCGGCATCGGTCCAGACCTCGGCCTCTGCGCCGGGGGCGACGCGCGCCAGATCCTCGCCCTGCACATATGCGCGCACCCAAAGCGGACGATCTAGCGCCAGCGTAAACGCGGTTTCTCCCTGCTGCACGATTGCACCCGGTTCGCGGACGCGGGCGAGCACGACACCGGCCGAAGGCGCCTTCAATGTCGCATCGGCGAGCCTCGTTTCCGCAGTGCGTAGACGCGCTTCGGCGGCCGCCAGCGCAGCGCGACCTGCATCGACATCCTCGGCTCGAAAGCCTTCTCGTGCCAGATTCAGCGCTGCTTCAGCAACATGCAGGCGTGCTCTGGTTTCCTCGGCCCGTGCCCGCGATTCGGTGGCGGATTGTTGGGAAACAGCCCCGTTGGCGAACAAAGTCTCCTGCCGGCGCGCGGTTTCTTCGGCGCTGCGCTGCGAGGCGCGCGCCTCGGTCACGCGTGCCTCGGCGCCGCGAATCTCGGCTGGACGCATGCCAGCCTCCAATCGGTGCAAGTCTGCCTGCCGCGTCGCCAATTCCGCCGCCGCCACGGCGCGCTCGTTCTCAAGCGACTCAGGATCGAGATGCGCCAAAGCCGTGCCCGCTTCGACCCTGTCACCTTCCTCGACAAACATTTCTGCTATGCGTCCGTTGACACGAAATCCAAGCTGCACCTGTCGAATGTCGATATTGCCTTGGAGAACCAAGTACTGTTCGGCTTGGCCGCGAAACATAGGCGCAATCGCGAAGTTCCAGAGCGCAAAGGCGAGGGCCAGGCCGAGTGCTCCCGCCGCCGCAAGCACGATCAGGCGTTTGCGTGTCATGACGCTGATCTTTCAGCGTCTTTTTGGGCTAGAATCGCATCGACATTTGCGCGAATGGCGCGTTCGAGAACGTGGAACTCGTCCTTACCTATCTTGTTCCAACCGAGGACCCGCAGGGCAGCGGCGCGCGCCATGCGAAAGACAAGCACTTGCCCCAGCATGGCCAGAGCGCGCGCGCGCGTTTCGGTGTCCGCTGGATCACGATCGAGCGCGATTGCGGTAAGCCTTACCAGCATGGTCAGCATACGCCCCATACTACTGGAGAACAGGATCTCGAACTCCGGACCTGGCTGCATCTGTTCGCGGAGGATGATGCGCGCCCAATCGTCGGAGGCCTCCAGAAGCAATGCGCGCGCGATATTGGCGAGCGCCAGATGCACCAATTCGCGCGCGTCATCGGGAGGGACGGCCCCAGCGCTCAAGCGTCCCTCGATCGCGACGGCGGCAGGACCGACAATGGCGCTCATGGCGTCTGCGATGTGCTGGACCACGCCGCGATAGAGTTCGGCCTTGCTGCCGAAATGGTAGGTGATCGCCTGCAGATTGACGCCGCTCTCGGTGGCAATCATCCGTGTGCTCGCCGCGGCAAAGCCCTCGCGCGCGAACACCCGCATCGCGGCATGCATGAGCTTGCTGCGTGTGTCTTGCGGCGTCAGCGCCTCCTTTTTACCGCGCTTGGCTTCAGGCTCTGCAGCGACGGAGCGTCCGCGAGACCTGCTGGCGCCTGGAGAGCCGCTCGCGGCCGTTCGGGATGGTGACTTGCTCATTCTGACCTTCATTTGCAGAGCCAAATGGTCCACCGCAACGTATCAGTCAATCGATTGACTTAGACTTGAGAAGATGCGATCTGGGTGCCGGAGAAACAAGTATGGCTCGACAATTTCACACCGCCGCTTCCTGCTTTGTGGCCATATGCGTCCTGCAGGCGTGTTCCGAGCCCCCTCACACGGTCGACGACCACGCTTCAGTTGGCGCGACCGACGCCCGCGAAGCGATCATCCTCAGCCGCGCCGAGCGCGACCTCGTGCTCGCCGAGATGCGTATGATGCTGGAATCGACCGAAGGCATTGTTGCGGGGCTGGCAGCAAATGACATGCAGAGGGTCGAACAAGCAGCCGCGCGTGCTGCGCCCAGTGCACCGGAAACAGTCGACCAGGAGCTGCATGCCAGCCTGCCGGAGGCTTTTCTGCATTCAGGAGCGGCCGCGCATGGCGGGTTCGAAGACATTGCGCGCCTGGCGCGCCAGGCCGCCGGTACCGAGGCCGTAATGACGCGACTTGGCGAAACCCTGCATCAATGCACGAGCTGCCACGCGGCCTATCGCGTCGAGGTGGCCAGATAGAGTGGTTCACGACGGCATTTGTCGCCGCGGGCACTCAGGAGTTGGCGAATGCCAAGATTCTTCAGCAGCACGACACGACTGCGCGCCCTGGCGTTACTGGCCATGGCATTCGGCGCGTTGACGATAAAGGAAGGCGGCGATGTCTTGTTCGGTCAGGACGCGGCGCGTGCCGCGGCGGGCGACTATGTTCCGTTCGTGCTCTGGTCGAATTTTCTGCTGGGATTTGTGTATGTGGCGTCGGGATTGGGCCTTTGGTTGCGGCGGCGTTGGGGCGAACTACTCGCGGCTTTGATCGTGGCCGCTACGGTGGCGACGTTCGCAGCATTTGCACTCCACCTCGCTCTCGGCGGAGCCTATGAGGTGCGAACGCTTGTCGCCATGACCATTCGCACGCTGGTCTGGGCTTTCATCTATCTTGCCGCCCGCAGGTTGCTGCGCTCTCTCGGCGCGCGCTCAACGCCAGGCGAGAGTTGAGGCGACGCACCTCACCATTCCAGACGCTTGAAGTCATTCGCTCCTGCCAACTCGTTGAAACCACTGCGTTGCCGGCTTTGCTCGTTGCGCCGCTTGACGTGATAGCGTCGCGGTTACGCGCGGTGGCGGCCACCTTGTCCTTTCGGTTCGATGTCGGGTGCTAATGCTGATTTTGTATCAGATGCTGCCGGAGTCCCACTCGTGTTCGAGGTGTCTGCGTGAGCGATGAAGCTCTGGAAGCATTCCCGATGGCGCTCGATTGTCCTAGGCTAGCGACTCAATCCGACATGCGCGTGACGTCCATGCCTGATCCTGACGTGACGCTTCGGTGAGTGGAATGGAAGAATACTACAGCCTTATCCGCCATGTTCACATCGCTGCTGTATTCGCGAGCGGTAGTCTGTTCGCGCTTCGGGGGCTTGGCCTCAATGTGCTGAATCTCAACTGGATGATGGCGGCGCCACTCAGATACTCAAGCTACCTGATCGACACGGTTCTGCTGGTAGCGGCCATTCTCCTCGCGGGAATCACGCGGCAGTATCCGTTCGTCGACGCCTGGCTCACCACAAAAATTCTGCTGCTGCTGCTCTATATTGCTCTTGGCAGCTTTGCCCTCAAGCGTGGACGCACGCGCACGGTCCGCATCATATGCTGGATCAGTGCCATGGCAGTGTTCTGCTACATCATCGGTGTTGCACAGACACGCAGCCCGCTTATGTGGTTTGCCGGGTAGTGCAGGGCGACCGTTGGCAGCGGCGTCATGAAGCTCCAGCGCTTGGTTCGTTGCATGGCCATCGTCTGACAATAGCCGCGAAACCTGACCGCCCGGGAAAGGCCTGTCCCGGGCCGTGATGAAATATGCCGTGCGCCCGCATGATCTAAATCATGGGAGGGCGCCGACAGCGCGCGTAATGTTGGGCTGAAATTCAGACCTGACGCCGCGATCAGCTCGGCGGGGTTGTGATTTCCTGGGCTGGCGCCGCACGTCTGGAGAAGTGAAATGAAGAACCCGCCCGGGATCGACCCAAGTCTGACCTTTCATCCGCTGAATATTGCCGTGCTGACCGTGTCGGACACGCGCAACAAGGATACCGACACGTCAGGCGCTTGCCTTGCAGACCGCGCAGCTTCGGCGGGTCACCGGATTGTTGAACACTGCATTGTCCGGGACGACGTGGTCGCGATCAGGGAAGCTGTCGCGCGCTGGATCGCCAGTGACGAGGTGGATGTGATCCTTACGACCGGAGGCACCGGCTTCTCTCCACGCGATATGACGCCTGAGGCAATCAAACCCTTGTTCTCGCGGGAGATGGAGGGGTTCTCCGCCGTTTTTCATCAGGTCAGCTTCAGAACGGTCGGCGTCTCCACACTCCAGTCTCGCGCCTTTGCAGGGCAGGCGGGCGACACCTTCATCTTCTGCATTCCAGGATCGACGGGCGCCTGTCGCGACGCCTGGGACGAGGTTCTGGCGCTGGAACTGGACAGCCGCTTCCGGCCCTGTTCGCTGGTCGGTCAGATAGGACGGTTCAGAGGGGTATGTGCATGAGCCTGCCACTCTGCCGCCGGAGCGCGTTCGAGCTGTCTGTTCGAGCCCTGTCCGTGTTCGTGCAGCCATGATTGCATACTCAAGTCTTCGGCCGTTGTCGGGATCCGGGCATGTCCTGCCTCGCTCAGCGACCGACCAGGTTCGAAGTCAGGCCCTGACGTCGTTCGACGAGGCCCTTCGCCGCGTGGTCGCGCTCGCGAAGCCTCTTGGTGTTGAGATTGTGCCCTTCGCGGAGGCTGAAGGGCGGGTGTTGTCCTCGCCGCTCCGGGCGCGCTCTTCCATGCCGCCATGGGATGTATCCGCCATGGACGGCTACGCCGTGCGAGATGAGGACCTTGCCACGCAGCCCGCTGTGTTGCCTGTCGCCGGGGAGGCTGCGGCAGGGGATGAGCCGCGTTCTGAGTTGCCGCAGGGTACCGCATTCCGGATCCTCACCGGCGCGCCGGTTCCGCATGGCGCGAGCCGCGTTGTCATCCAGGAAAACGTCTGTCGCAGAGGCAATCATATCGAGATCATGACGCCGGCCGGGCCACGCCGAAACATACGGGCAAGGGCTTCAGATTTCGAGCAAGGTGATGTGCTGGCGCCGGCTGGGCAGACAATGGGCTGGCGGGCCATGACCACAGCTGCAGCTGCAGACCGGAGCGAAGTCGAAGTATTCCGGCGCCCGCGCCTCGTCATCCTCGCGACGGGAGACGAACTTGCGCCGCCGGGCGAAGCGCATTCTAGACCTGGCGCGATCCCCGAGAGCATCTCCTATGGGATAGCGGCATTTGCACGAGCACATGGCTGCGAGATCATGCGTGCCCAACATATTCCTGACGACCTCGGGCAACTCGCGTGTTCGGCCGAAAAGGCAGTCAGAGACGCGGACCTCGTCATTGTGATCGGTGGCGCATCCGTCGGTGACCGGGACTTTTCGCGTCGAATCCTTGGTGAGACGCCCGACTATGTCTTCTCAGGCGTTGCCATCAAGCCCGGCAAGCCTGTGTGGCTGGCGCGAAGATCAGACAGGCTGATACTTGGGCTGCCAGGCAATCCGACGTCAGCGCTTGTCACCGCGCGGCTGTTTCTTGCTCCACTGCTTGCGGGCCTCGGTGGTCGCAATGCGGATGACGCGACGGCTTTCAGAACCTGGCGGCTTGGCGGCGAGTTGTCCGCAAGTGGAGATCGTGAGTCGTTTGTCCTCGCGCGGGCATGTACGGAGGCAGCGATTCCGCTCGATGACCAAAGCTCGGCAGGTCAGCGCGCTCTTGCCGGCGCTGATCTTCTGATCCGCCTGCCGCCACACAGTCGTGCGTTTGCATTGGGTGATGAGGTCCAGGCGCTATGCTTCTGACGCCGAATTCTCCCAAGGGATGATCGAGGGGCGCTAGCCGACGGGAAGGGGACGGGATGGAGAACAACGAGCGCGTTGTACGAGATTTCATCGCAGCGTGGTCGCGCCTCGATGTTGACGAGATAGTGGACTACTTCGCTATCGACGGCGTCTATCACAACATGCCGCTTCGGATCGTGCAGGGCCATGCCGCCCTCAAGGTCATGATCAGCCGCTTCATTGGCGGCTGGACGGCAACCGAATGGGATATCCTAACGCTGATCAGTTCGAACAACATCGTCGTTGCCGAGCGCCTGGACCGAACGCAGCTGGGCGACAGGTATGTCGAGCTGCCGTGTTGTGGCGTGTTCGAGATGCAGGCCGGCAAGATCAAGGTCTGGCGGGACTATTTCGACCTGGACACGTACATGAAGGCGGTTGCCAACGAGCAGTAATGCCGGCGCTCCGGCTCTATGGCTTGATCACAATCAAGCGCTCTCACCTACCTTTTTGCGGCGGTTTCCAATCCGCGCACCATCCCGCGCGCAGCAGCGACTCAGTCAGCCTGTTTCTCCCATTGACGTAACAGGACGGGACAGATGCCCTTCGATATGCCGCTCGCTGAAGAGATCTGGGGCGCGAAGTATCGCTTCCGCTCGGCAGATGCCGAAGACGCTGATCTGGGGGCAACGCTCGATCGGGTCGCTGAGGCTGTCGCGCGGGCTGAGAAACCCTCCGTGCGCAAACAGTGGCGGACGCGGTTCAGGGAGGCTCTCAGCGACTTCCGCTTCATTCCCGCAGGGCGCATCCTGGCGGGCGCCGGCACGGGCAGGAACGTCACGCTGTTCAATTGCTTCGTGATGGGAACCATACCGGACAATCTCCCGGGGATCTTCGAACACCTTCGCGAAGCGGCCGTCACCCTGCAGCAGGGCGGAGGCGTCGGCATGGATTTTTCCACGATCCGGCCGGCCGGGGCAGCCGTCATGGGTGTCGGAGCCGAAGCCTCCGGTCCGCTCTCTTTCATGGATACGTGGGATGCGATGTGTCGCACGATCATGTCCGCAGGGCAGCGCAGAGGCGCGATGATGGGCTGCCTGCGGATCGATCACCCCGACATCGAGGCCTTCATTGATGCAAAGCGGGATGGCGTCCGGCTACGCAATTTCAATCTCTCTGTACTGGTGACCGACGCCTTCATGGAAGCGCTGGAGCGTGACGGTGAATGGACTCTGCAACACGGAGGCAAGGCCTATCGCACGCTTCCTGCCGCAGATCTCTGGAACCGGCTGATGCGCGCGACCTATGATGCGGCCGAGCCGGGCGTCATCTTTGTCGACCGGGTGAATGCACTCAACAATCTTGCAGAGATTGAGACGATCGCCGCGTCAAATCCCTGTGGGGAGCAGATGTTGCCGCCTTACGGCGCGTGCCTCCTCGGCTCGTTGAATCTTGCCCAACTTGTTGCCTCGCCCTTTACACCAGAAGCAGGCATTGACGCTGCCGAACTCGAAATGCTGACCGAGACGGCAGTTCGCTTCCTGGACAATGTGATCGATATCTCGCGCTTTCCCTTGGAGGCACAGGAGCGTGAAGCCAGGCTGAAGCGGCGGATCGGGCTCGGTATCACCGGGCTGGCTGACGCGCTAATCTTCTGCGGCGCTCGCTACGGCTCGGCCGAAGCTGCGGCGCTCGCTGAAGGATGGCTGGAGACCATCAAGCAGGCCGCATACCGGGCGTCGGCACGACTTGCAGCAGAGAAGGGGCCTTATCCCGCATTCTCGCCGTCTGTCCTGGACCGCCCGAATCTCGTCGGGCTCGATCGCGAGGTCCGTGAGATGATCGCGACGTCGGGTCTCCGAAACGCCTGCCTGACATCGATTGCTCCGACGGGCACAACATCTCTGCTCGCAGGCAATATCTCTTCGGGAATCGAGCCCGTGTTCGCGTTCTCGTACACGCGAAAGATCACGCAGGCCGACGGCTCCTTCAGATCAGAGGACGTGACTGACCATGCTCTGGCGCGCTGGCGAACCATCAAGGGAGACGTGTCGCCGCCAGCTGATGTATTCGTCAGCGCACAGACTTTGCCACCCGATGCTCACTTGACGATGCAGGCGATCGCCCAGCGCCACGTCGACAGCTCGATCTCCAAGACCGTGAACTGTCCGGCGGACATAAGCTTTGAAGCCTTCAAGAACATTTACCGCGATGGCTTTCAGCTTGGGTGCAAGGGACTCACCACCTATCGCCCGAACGCAATCACCGGAGCTGTTCTGTCGACGGGCGAACCGAAGGAGGCCCCGGCGCAAGCGCAGACCACCGAGGGCCGCCTCGCGCCCAGACCCGCCCAGCTTGCTGGCGCAACCTACAAACTCAAATGGCCTCCAAGCGCGCACGCGGTCTATGTGACGATCAATGACATCGACGACGAGCAGGGACATCGCCCCTTCGAGATATTCGTCAACTCCAAGAACATGGATCATTATGCGTGGACGCTCGCACTGACACGCATGATATCAGCAGTCTTCCGACGCGGCGGCGATGTCAGCTTCGTTGCCGAGGAACTGCAGGCGGTGTTCGATCCGCAGGGCGGAACGTTCATGGCTGGACGTTATGTTCCCTCACTGCCGGCAGCGATCGGACGCATTATCGCCGGGCATTTGGGCCGCGCCGAGTCATCGGCGGTTTCTGAATCAGAAGCACTTGGCGCGGCGTGCTGTCCCAAATGCGGGCAACGGGCGCTGGTTCGCAAGGAGGGATGCGATGCGTGTCTGGAATGCGGCCACTCGAAGTGCGGATAGGACCTGCCTGGGCAGGGCGTCATGACCTCCACGATCAAACCAAAGCGCGACTATAGGGGGCATCCGCTCTTCAGTTATGGCTTCAGGCCCTTCTTTCTGCTGAGCGCCATCTGGGCCGCAATCGCGATCCCGCTCTGGATTGCATCCCATTCGCTCGGGCCGGGTGCGATGTCCGTGAACGCTGGCATAGTCTTTCATGTGCACGAAATGGTGTTTGGCTACGGTAGTGCCGTGCTGGCTGGCTTCCTGCTCACCGCAATTCCCAGTTGGACAGGACGTCGTCCCGTTTGCGGAAGTCCGCTCGTCCTGCTCGTTCTGCTGTGGACCGCTGGCAGGATCGCAATGGTTTTGGGAACCGAGCCGATCTGGATCGTGAGCCTGATTGAAGCTGCCTTTCTTGTTGTGTTGGCCGGCCTGGTCTGGCGAGAGATCATCGCAGGACACAATGGGCGCAACCTCAAAGTGGCGGCTGCGGTGACTGCCCTCGCGGTCGCGAACATCGGCTTTCACGCGGTCGTGCTGACGTCTGGCGGGTTGCCTCAAATGGCAATCCGCGCAGGCCTGTCGGTTCTGATTTTTCTTATCCTTCTAGTCGGCGGCCGCATTACGCCGACCTTCACGCGAAACTGGCTGGCTGGACAATCGAAGTCACTCCCGGCGCAACATGGCAAACTCGATGACCTCTGCCTCATCCTTTCGCTTGGCGCGCTCGCAGGCTGGACGATCCTTGAGTCCACTGGGGTCGCTTCGGTCCTGTTGGTGGTATCCGGGCTTCTCAACGTAATGAGAATGCTGCGCTGGCGAGGCGAGCTTACGATGGCCGAGCCGCTTCTGATCGCCCTGCATGTCGGATATCTCTGGACCGCCTCCGCACTTGTCTTGATCGGGTTGGCTGGATTGGCGCCCGCCCATGTGCCGGCGGTCGCGGGAACGCACGCTGCTGGTGCAGGGGCGGTCGGCGTGATGACGCTGGCAGTGATGACCCGCGCCAGTCTCGGCCACACTGGGCGTGCACTTCATGCGGGGAGCGGCACCGTGGCTATCTATGCGCTCGTCAATCTGGGTGCTCTCATTCGCGTCGCCGCGCCGTTTCTGGACTCGCCCATACAGTCGCAGGCGAACCACTGGGCGGCGGCGCTTTGGGCCGGCGGCTTCGCCGGTTTCGCTCTCCTCTATGGGCCCAGGCTGGTCGGCGCGCGCATCGCGCCGCCAGCTTGACACGTATCAATACCTTGGGAGGCCTCTGTCAAATACAGTGCCGACCAACTCTTCATATGGTCCAAACGTTGTCGCGAGCCAGAGTGCCAAAGGCGTCTTGTGGAACCAACGCCCGAGCGTATTCGGCGCGTGCGTGACGGAGGCAACTGACGTTGCCTGCCTTGCATGCAAAGGAGTCCGGCGATGACAGCGGCTGACTTGGTGGCAGCGTACGTCTTCGGACAGAGGTTTCGCTATCTCCGGCTGTCCGTGACCGAAGTCTGCAACTTTCGCTGCACCTACTGCCTGCCTGAAGGCTACCGGAAGTCGGAGACGGTGGATTTCTTATCGGTCGACGAGGCGGCGCGACTCGTTAGTGCGTTCGCGGGCCTTGGCATCGGCAAGGTGCGTCTCACAGGCGGTGAGCCAACCGTCAGGAGAGATCTCACAAAACTGATCTCGCGAATTGCGATTCAGCCCGGTATTGACAAGGTTGCTCTCACAACCAATGGCTGGAATCTCCGACGCAACGTGGCTGAGTGGTCTCGAGCAGGCCTCACTCACCTCAATGTCAGTATCGACTCTCTCGATCGGAGCGTGTTCGCAGCGATCACCGGGCACGACCGCCTGCCGGATGTGCTTGCCGGTCTGGACGTCGCACAAGACCTGCCGCTCAAGTCCGTCAAAGTGAATGCGGTATTGCTTCGGGACTGCTTGGAGCAGGGCTTTTTGGCTTGGACAGAATTCGTGAGGCAAAGATCCATCTCTGTGCGGTTCATCGAGTTGATGCGCACCGGAGACAACCAGGCCTTTTTCGAGCGCCAGCATGTAAGCGGATCGGTCCTTCGCGATTGGCTCCTGGCTCGCGGGTGGGTCCCCGTTGTGCGCGGGGCAGATGACGGTCCTGCCGTCGAATTCCATCATACCGACTACGCTGGTCGCATTGGCCTGATTGCGCCATACGCTCCCGGGTTCTGCGACGGCTGCAACCGGTTGCGAGTCAATGCACGCGGCCAGCTGCGTCTCTGTCTGTTCGGGCGGGGAGGGCGCGACCTCCGCGATCTACTCGCGTCGGACGATCAGAAAGCGGAGCTGCAACGGCGGATTGTGGATGCCATGCAATTCAAGCCTTCTTCCCACGCCCTTCACGTCGGGGACGCAGGCGACACACGAAATCTGGCCCAGACAGGCGGCTAGAGACAGGCGGCTAGAGCGCTGCGACTCCGTCAAGCAATCCCTTGCCACGCTCGATATGCGATTCTCCTAACTCATTCTTTGGTTGGGCATAGTGATTGTCGATCAAGGGGCTCGGCCGTGCGAGTCTTTCCAGCGCCGGGATCTTGCCAAGCTGAACCTGGGCGCCGTCAACGCTTACGCCTTGCGCTGACAGTTTTGCGAAGGCGCGCGAGAGATTTTCGGGAGTCATTCCGAGGAGCGAAGCGAGCACCCGCTTCTCATGGGGAAGCAGAATGGTGTCCTTGCCGCCCTGCCGCGCCCGCTGGGTCAGCAGGTAGTTCGCAAGACGCTCCGTTGAGTCGCGCAGCTTGTGGTTCTTGACCGAGCGAACGAGGCCTCGGTAGCAGCCGGCAAGCTCTTCCGAGACGGCAAAACAGAAGTTGGCATCGCTTTTCATGGCTCTTCGAAGCGACTCTCCGGGCACCATCAGGATTTCGGATCGCTCCAGCGTACTCGCTGACATGAGTGCATCGGAGTCCAGAACCACCGCCGCCAGAATAAACGTGGAGACGGGCCTGATGATGGCGAGCGTCGTGTCCTTGGACTTCCAGCTTGCGCCAAGTTCAACCGCGCCTTCGAGCAGGATGTAAAGAAAATCGACGCTGTCTCCCTCCATCAGCAATGTAGTTCCTGCGGGGAATCGTTGAAGAAAGGCTCCCGACAGGGCCATGGCGAACGCAGAATCGTTTGCGCCACGGAACAAGGGGGTGTTGCGGACTCGGCTGGTCTCAGTGTTCCGGATCGGCATGGGTTCTCCAGCGGCGCCTGACGACCGCCTGCCTCGGCCTGGACGGCAGACGTTGTGCCTTTGTGGCGCAGGGAGACCGACTCTCGCTTGATCAAAATCAAGCGTGTGCAGTGAACGGACTTTGAGGCATCAAAAGCGTCCCCGTTGCGATCACCGACCATGGCTGGGCGCCGAGAGAAAGGTCGATCTCGCACGCGCCGTTGGATTGGAAACAGAGCAAGCCCGCGCTTCACAAATATCAAGGTCTGCCTGCGCGTCGGGTGTCATCCTGCAACTTGAGGAGACCATCGCGGTCGAAGCAGGGGCGACACAATGCCAAGTGGCCAGGCACACACACCCAGAGAGGCCAATGTCGTTCTTGGCCTGACGACATTCGCCTTCACCGCCTGCTTCGCCGTCTGGACCATTTTTGCGATCATCGGCCTTCAGATCCAGAAGGATCTTGGATTATCGGAGACAGAGTTCGGCCTTCTGGTCGGCGCTCCAATACTGACAGGCTCGCTTTCACGCCTGTTCCTCGGAATCTGGGCGGACCAGTACGGTGGCCGGATCGTCAATGTGGCGGTCATGCTGTTGTCCGCGGTGGCGACATGGCTTCTGACATTCGCCTCCAGCTATCCCGAATTTCTGCTTGCAGGACTTGGTCTGGGACTCGCGGGCGGCTCGTTCTCCGTATCGATCACCTACGTCTCGAAATTCTTCCCGACAGAGAAACAGGGTGCGGCCCTGGGAATTGTCGGAGCCGGCAATGTCGGCGCTGCCGTGACGAAGTTTGCCGCCCCGATTGTCATGGCCGCCATGGGTTGGAAAGGCGTCGCCAACGTGTGGGCCATTGGGCTCGTTGTTGCGGCTGTGATTTTCTTTGCGTTCACGAAAGATGATCCGGAACTGGCGGCGCGGCGCGCCTCGGGAACCAAGCCGCGCAGTTTCGCTGCTCAGTTCGAGCCACTGCGGAGTGTGCAGGTCTGGCGCTTCTCGCTCTACTATTTCTTCGTGTTCGGGGGGTTCGTGGCGCTCTCGCTGTGGCTGCCGCGCTATCTGATCGGTGTCTACGGTTTCGACATCGCGACGGCCGGCATGCTGGCTGCCGCCTACTCAATTCCAGCGTCGTTGTTCCGCATTTATGGCGGCTACCTGTCGGATCGGGTTGGGGCCCGGACTGTCATGTACTGGACCTTCCTGGTGTCCGTCGCCATCACCTTCTTTCTGTCCTACCCGCCGACCTCCTATGTCGTCGACGGAGTGAGGGGACCTATCAGTTTTCGGCTTGAAACTGGCCCGATCGCGTTTGTCGTCGCCATTTTCATCCTCGGCTTCTTCATGAGTCTCGGAAAGGCCGCCGTCTACAAGCACATCCCGGTCTACTATCCAAAGGATGTGGGAGCGGTTGGCGGACTCGTTGGCCTGATGGGCGGACTTGGCGGCTTCATCCTTCCAATCGTGTTCGGACTACTGAACGACCTCACGGGCATCTGGACGAGCAGCTTCATGCTTCTCTTCCTCATCGTCTCTGCCTCGCTCATCTGGATGCATCTCGCAATCCGGCACATGGAACGAGAGGCTGCTGGCAAGACCTTGGACGCGCTACCCCAGCTGCCCGAAATGCAGCCGATACACGGGGAGAGAGAGGCGCGCGCACTGGCGCCCAAGCTGATCGACGACTGGCGACCTGAAGACCCAGCCTTCTGGAACAGCAAAGGCAAGAAGATCGCCGCGCGAAACCTCTGGTTGTCGATACCTGCGCTGCTGCTGTCCTTTTCCGTCTGGATGGTGTGGTCCGTCGTCGTCGCGAAACTTCCACAGGTTGGCTTTGACTACACAACCGATCAGTTGTTCTGGCTGGCTGCGCTGCCCGGACTATCGGGTGCAACACTCAGGATATTCTATAGCTTCATGGTGCCGGTGTTTGGCGGCCGGCTCTGGACGACGCTGACGACCTGGACCCTGATGATTCCGGCCCTGGGGATCGGGTTTGCCGTCCAGGATCCGCAGACACCGTACTGGATCATGCTCGGCCTGGCTTTGCTGTGCGGCTTTGGCGGGGGCAATTTTGCGTCGTCCATGTCCAACATCGGCTTCTTCTTTCCCAAGCGGGAGAAGGGCAACGCGCTTGCACTGAATGCCGGCCTTGGAAATCTTGGCGTCAGTCTGATGCAGTTCGTTGTGCCACTTGTCGTCACCGTGAGTGTGTTCGGTGCATTCGGTGGAGAGGCCCAGATCGCATCCTCGGGAGAAAAGCTCTTCCTCCAGAATGCGGGATTTATCTGGGCGCCCTTCATCGCTCTCAGCGCCTTCGCGGCCTGGTTCGGCATGAATGACCTCTCGACCGCGAAGGCCTCGTTTGCAGATCAGGCGGTGATCTTCAAACGCAAGCACAACTGGATCATGTGCTGGCTCTATACCGGCACGTTTGGCTCGTTCATCGGCTTCTCGGCTGCGTTCCCGCTTTTCACCAAGACACAGTTTCCGGAGGTCAACGTCCTTCAAATCGCCTTCCTCGGGCCTCTGGTGGGCGCGCTGGCGCGCTCCTTTACTGGCTGGATCGCCGATCGGTTCGGCGGCGCTCGCGTAACCCTTGTCGTATTCCTCGTGATGATGGCTGGAACTGTCGGTGTGCTCTACTTCCTGACGGCGCCTTCGCAGGGTTCTTCACGTGCTTCATCGTTCTGTTCTTCGCCTCAGGCGTGGGGAACGCTTCCACCTTCCAGATGATACCCGCGATCATGCGCAAGGAAGTTGCGCGCTTAGAGCCTCATCTTCGCGGCGATCACCTGCTCAGGCAGTCAGAAAAGGAAAGCGCGGCGATCACCGGGTTCACCTCTGCGATCGCCGCTTATGGCGCTTTCTTTATTCCCAACAGCTTCGGGATGTCGATCGCAGCAACCGGAAGCGCGGCGACAGCGCTCTATGCCTTCCTCGCGTTCTACGTCTCTTGCCTGCTGATCACCTGGTTTGTCTACGTCCGGCCCGGTGGGCTCCTGTTCGACGTGGAGAGCGCTCGCAGGTCGCGTGGCGCTCCCGTCGCCGCCAAATAAGGGGAGATTTCCTTTGAGCCACACACTCGACCGCCTGACCTTCTTTCGCCGGCGCACGGAGACCTTTGCGAACGCGCATGGGGTGCTCAACGATGACGATCGAACCTGGGAGGAGGCCTATCGGAACAGGTGGCGCCACGACAAGATTGTGCGCTCCACGCATGGCGTGAACTGCACCGGGTCGTGCTCCTGGAAAATCTATGTGAAGGGCGGCATCGTCACCTGGGAGACACAGCAGACTGACTACCCACGCACACGCGACGATCTGCCAAACCATGAGCCGCGCGGCTGTTCGCGTGGCGCGAGTTACAGCTGGTATCTCTATTCCGCCAACCGGGTGAAGTATCCACTTGTGCGGGCGCGGCTGCTCAAGGCTTGGCGAGCCGCACGCAAGATGCTTCCTCCGGTCGCGGCCTGGGCCTCGATCCAGAACGATCCTGCCAAGCGCGCCGACTACGTTTCCCGGCGTGGCCTCGGTGGATTCGTGCGCGCGACCTGGGTCGAAGTGAATGAGATCATTGCCGCAGCCAACGCCTATACGATCCGGCAGTGGGGACCAGATCGTATCTTCGGCTTCTCGCCCATCCCGGCCATGTCGATGGTGTCATATGCTGCGGGCGCCAGATATCTCCAGCTCATCGGCGGCGTAACCGGCTCCTTCTACGACTGGTACTGCGATCTGCCGCCCGCCAGCCCGCAGACCTGGGGTGAGCAGACTGATGTTGCCGAAAGCGCAGACTGGTACAACTCGGGATTTCTGATCCTGTGGGGCTCGAACGTCCCACAGACGCGGACGCCGGATGCACATTTCTATACAGAGGCGCGCTACAAGGGCGTCAAGTCGGTGGTCATCTGTCCCGACTACTCCGAAGCGTCCAAGTTCGCTGATCTGTGGCTCGCGCCGAAGCAGGGGACTGACGCAGCGCTCGGAATGGCGCTCGGGCATGTCATCCTGACAGAATACCATCGTGACCGGCAGACGCCGTACTTCCGGGACTACATTCGCAAATACACAGATTTGCCGCTGCTCGTGAAGCTCACGCCTCAGGACGATGGCTTTGTACCCGAACAGCTCCTGCGCGCGGCGGACTTCGATGGCGCGCTTGGCGAAAGCAACAATCCTGACTGGAAAACTGTCGCACTCGACGAGAAAACGGGTGAGATCGTCGTGCCGAATGGGTCCATCGGATTTCGCTGGGGAGAAGATGGACGATGGAATCTGGAAGAGCGCGAGGCCAAGGGCGCGGAGACTGAGCTCAGGCTTGGTCTGAAGGGCGTCGAAGACGATGTCGTAAAGGTGCGATTCCCATACTTCGCCAATACCGCGTCGAACGGCTTTGCTTCAACCAATCATCCCAGCGTTCTCGTCCGAAACATCCCGGTCAAGAAGATCAAGCTCGCCAGCGGCGAGGAAGCACTCGTGGCCTGCGTCTACGATCTGCTGATGGCCAACTATGGTGTCGACCAGGGATATGGCGGCGAGCATCTGGCCGGCAGCTACAACGACATGGAGCCCTACACGCCTGCCTGGGCCGAGGCCATCACATCGGTGACTCGCGAGAACATCATCGCCACGGCACGAGCGTTCGCCACCAATGCCGAAAAGACCCGTGGCAAGTCCATGGTGATCATCGGCGCCGGCATGAACCACTGGTACCACATGGACATGAACTATCGCGCAGTGATGAACATGCTCATCCTGTGCGGATGCGTAGGCCAATCCGGTGGCGGCTGGGCGCACTATGTGGGCCAGGAGAAACTGCGCCCCCAAACCGGTTGGGCCCCTCTCGCGTTTGCAACCGACTGGGTGCGGCCGCCGCGGCAGCAGAACTCGACCTCTTTCTTCTACGCGCACACCAATCAGTGGCGCTACGAAACGGTGCCCGTCGGCGAGATTCTATCCCCCACAGCCGAGCCAGGGGATTGGGCGGGCAGCTTCATCGACTACAATGCCAAGGCGGAGAGAATGGGGTGGTTGCCGTCCGCGCCCGCGCTCAAGGCAAATTCTCTGGACATTGCAGCGCGCGCCAAGGCGGCCGGCGTCGATACACGCGCCTATGTGGCGAGCGCGCTGAAGTCAGGCGATCTGGAAATGTCCTGCATGGACCCGGATGACCCCCACAACTGGCCTCGCAACATGTTCGTCTGGCGCTCGAACCTGCTCGGCTCGTCCGGGAAGGGGCATGAGTATTTCCTCAAGCATTTGCTTGGCGCCGACCACGGCGTTCAGGGGAAAGACCTGGGCGAGATGGGTCGCGACAAGCCACGTCAGGTGAAGTGGCGCGACGAGGCGCCAAAGGGAAAACTCGACCTCCTAGTCTGCATCGATTTCCGGATGTCAACGACGGCTGTTTATTCGGATATCGTCCTGCCGACGGCGACCTGGTATGAGAAAAACGATCTCAACACCTCCGACATGCATCCGTTCATCCACCCGCTCGGCGCGGCCGTGGATCCAGCCTGGGAGTCGCGTTCCGACTGGGAGATTTTCAAGGGACTTGCCGAGACATTTTCGGAGATAGCCCCAGAGGTCCTGGGCGAAGAAACGGATGTCGTCCTTACCCCGATCCAGCACGACAGCGCAGGGGAGCTGGCGCAAGCGCGGGGGGTCAAGGACTGGTTCGCAGGAGAATGCGATCCCGTGCCGGGGCGAACGATGCCGCAGGTCTCGGAAGTGACCCGGGACTACAGCCAGATCTATTCGAAGTTCACCTCGCTCGGTCCGCTACTGGACAAGCTCGGCAACGGAGGGAAGGGACTCGGATGGAGCACGCAGCATGAGATAGACAAGCTCACATCACTCAATGGTGCGGTGCTTGACGATACAGTCGCCAAAGGGCGCCCGCGAATCGTCAGCGACATCGACGCATGCGAGACGATCCTGATGCTGGCGCCAGAGACAAATGGCGAAGTGGCGGTCAAGGCGTGGCGCGCTCTCGAGAAACAGACGGGCAGGGAGCACGCTCACCTCGCACTGCCAAAGGAGGACGAGAAAATCCGCTTCCGCGATCTCGTCGCGCAGCCGAGAAAGATCATCTCCTCTCCCATCTGGTCCGGCATCGAAAGCGAGCACGTCAGCTACAATGCGGGCTACACGAATGTTCACGAACTGATCCCGTGGCGCACGCTGACAGGACGCCAGCAACTCTACCAGGATCATGACTGGATGCGCGCCTTCGGCGAGGCGCTGGTCGTCTACAAGCCACCGATCGATCTCAAGACACTGCACGTGAAAGGAGACAAGCCGAACGGAAATCCCGAGATTACCCTGAACTTCATCACGCCGCACCAGAAGTGGGGTATTCACTCCACCTACACCGACAACCTCATGATGCTCACGCTAAATCGTGGCGGTCCGGTCGTCTGGGTGTCCGAGAAGGATGCGAAGCGGGCAGCCATCGTCGACAATGACTGGGTAGAGGTCTTCAACGCGAACGGAGCTCTGACGGCGCGGGCGGTGGTGTCCCAGCGTATCCGTGAAGGTACGGTCTTCATGTATCACGCGCAGGAAAAGATCGTGAATACGCCGGGTTCGGAGATCACCGGCAAGCGCGGCGGCATCCACAACTCGGTCACGCGCGCCATCCTGAAGCCAACTCACATGATCGGCGGCTACGCGCAGCTTTCGTACGGCTTCAATTACTACGGCACCGTCGGGTCGAACCGCGACGAGTTCATCGTTCTTCGAAAGATGGCGAAGGTCGACTGGCTGGATACGCCTCTGGCCCAGAAGGAGACCGCACGATGAAAATCCGGGCCCAGATCGGGATGGTCCTGAATCTCGACAAGTGTATTGGCTGTCATACCTGCTCCGTCACCTGCAAGAACGTATGGACCAGTCGGGAGGGCGTTGAATACGCCTGGTTCAACAATGTCGAGACCAAGCCTGGCATCGGCTTTCCGAAGAACTGGGAGAACCAGAAGCGCTGGAACGGAGGTTGGCGCCGGAAAGCCAACGGTCGGATCGAGCCGCGAATGGGATCAAAGTGGCGCATCCTCGCCAAGATATTCGCCAACCCCGATCTTCCCGAGATCGACGACTACTATGAGCCATTCGACTTCGACTATGCCCATCTTCAAACCGCTCCGGAGATGATGGCATTCCCCACCGCGCGCCCGAGATCGAAGATCACTGGAGAGCGTATGGAGAAGATCGAGTGGGGTCCGAATTGGGAGGAGATTCTCGGCGGCGAGTTCGACAAGCGTAGCGAGGACTCCAACTTCGAAGGCATTGAAAAGGCAATCTACGGCGCCTTCGAGCAGACCTTCATGATGTACCTGCCTCGGCTGTGCGAGCACTGTCTCAATCCAACCTGTGTGGCGGCCTGTCCTTCAGGCGCAATCTACAAGCGTGAGGAGGACGGTATTGTCCTCATCGATCAGGACAAGTGCCGCGGCTGGCGCATGTGCGTATCAGCCTGTCCGTACAAGAAGGTGTATTACAACTGGCAAAGCGGCAAATCCGAGAAATGCACTTTTTGCTATCCACGTATCGAAGTGGGACAGCCGACGGTCTGCTCTGAGACCTGTGTTGGCCGCATCCGATATCTTGGTGTTCTTCTCTATGATGCGGACCGGGTCCTTGAGGCCGCCAGTGTTCCCGACGAGGCAGATCTCTATCAGGCTCAGCTGGACCTCTTTCTCGATCCCAACGATCCCGCAGTTATTGCGCAGGCACGTGCTGACGGTGTTGCCGAAGCATGGATCAAGGCGGCGCAGGCCAGCCCGGTCTACAAGATGGCGATGGAGTGGAAAGTCGCCTTTCCCCTTCACCCTGAGTATCGCACCTTGCCGATGGTTTGGTATGTGCCGCCGCTCTCGCCCATCCAGTCTGCGCTGGCGGCCGGAGCGCTCGAAACCGACGCCGAGATGCCCGATGTGGCATCCATGCGCATTCCGGTGCGCTACCTCGCCAACCTGCTGACGGCTGGCAAGGAAGCGCCTGTGGTGTCCGCGCTCGAGCGCATGATCGCCATGCGAAAGTACATGCGGGCGAAGACGATCGAAGGTGTCATCGATCATCCCACGGCAGAGCGTGTTGGACTGACGGCGCAGCAGATCGACGAGATGTATCGATACATGGCGATTGCCAACTACGAGGACCGGTTCGTCATTCCGACCACACACAGGGAGACAAGCGAGGACGTCTATGACCTCCGCGGCGGATGCGGGTTCACATTCGGAAACGACTGCTCCGGCGGACGAACCGAACTCGGACTCTTCGGCAAGGACAAGCGACCACGCCCCAAGACTCCAATGGAGACCTGAGCCATGGCCATGACCTACCGGGCGCTGTCGCGCCTTCTGTCTTATCCCGATGCGCAGCTTCAAAGCGAAGCGCATACCTGCGTTGAACTGGTTGAGCGTGAAGGCCTGATCTCGGGGCGCACCATCGCCGAGCTTCGAAAACTCGCGGATCATCTTGCGGTCCAGGACATCTACGAAGCACAAGCCGCCTATGTTGATCTGTTCGACCGCACACGCAGCGTGTCGCTTCATCTTTATGAGCACGTGCACGGCGAAAGTCGGGAGCGCGGGCCCGCCATGGTGGGCCTCGTTGAGCTCTACCGGGCTCACGGTCTCGAAATGGAGGCCAACGACCTTCCCGACTATCTTCCAGTCTTCCTGGAGTTTCTGTCTGTGATTGCTGACGCCGAAGCGGCCTCGCTGATCGGGGAGGCGGCGCACGTCCTGGAAGCGATTTCGGCGCGGCTCGCCAAACGACAGAACCCCTATCAATCAATCTTCCGGGCGCTTCTCACGATCTCCGACAAACCCGCCGACACAGCGGCAGTCCAAAGTCTGCTCGCGATTCAGGACGATGATCCCGATGACCTCGAAGCTCTTGATAAGGCCTGGGCGGAGGCTCCGGTCAATTTCGGCGCCGGCGATGCAAAGGATGGGTGTTCAGGGTCGCTACCTGGGCGCGCTGCAACACAGGGTGGTGCAGCATGAAGCGAGCAGGCGCGTGTCTCATCCTGGTGCTTTCGGCCGTCGGATTTTCCGGGCCGGCGCTTGCCCAGGGCTCAGATGTCGAGGGCGACGTGATCGCGGACGTCCGGGTGCGTGCGGAACACCGATCCGGAGGTGCTGGAGCTGAACCGGCTACAGCTGGCGTGGGCCAACACGAGTGCCAATGCCACGTTGGGCCGTCAGCGGATCGTCCTGGATGATGGAAGGTTCGTCGGCAGTGTCGGATTCCGTCAGAATGAACAGACGTTCGATGCCGTGCGGCTTGGCTACACGGGTAGCGAGGCCTTCAACCTGCAGTACGTCTACATCGACAAGGTACATCGCATCTTTGGAGACGAAAGCCCGGTTGGCGAGTTTGAAAGCAGCTCTCATGTCATCCGTCTTGCCGGTGAGACGGGTGTAGGAAATCTCGTCGCGACTGTGCTTCTCCTGGACCTGGGCGGATCTGGATCGGCTTCATCGCAGACATACGCTGTTCGCTGGTCAAAGAGCTGGCCCCTCGGCGACGGCATTCTGGCTGCGAACATTCAAGCCGCTGAACAGAGCGGATATGAGGGGATGGGCCCTACTGTTGACCTGGGCTTTCAGTCATACGGAGCGACGTACTCAAGCGGCGACATCACATTTGTCGGCGGACTTGAGGTTCTGGAAGGCGCTGCGGGGCAGAGTTTCGCAACACCGCTTGCCACCCTTCACGCCTTTCAGGGCTGGGCGGACGTCTTCCTCAATACGCCTCCGTCAGGCATCCGGGACCTCAGCATCGGCATAACCGGCAAAGGCCCACCGGTGGTCTCTGGGGCGAAGCCTGTCAGCTGGGCTGCCTTCGCGCATCAGTTTGAAAGCGACAACGGCGGGCTGACATACGGTGCAGAGTTTGATGCCGTGTTGCGCATCCCGATCAATGAATTTCTTGCGATCGAAACCAAGGCTGCTGTGTTCAGCGGGGCCGCCGGTGGACCGCCGGACACGAGCAAGTTCTGGTTGGCGTTGGAAGCAAGCTTCTAGCCAACCTACAGAGGAGACCGTCATGGCTCAGGAACACGCTGCAACACTCGCAACAGCCGGATGGTTTGATCAGGCCGTGTTTGGCTATTACCCCTACATCGCGCTCGCAGTGCTGGCGATCGGGTCCATCATCCGCTTTGATCGAGAGCCCTATACGTGGCGATCAGGCTCGTCCCAGCTCCTTCGGCGCAAGCAGCTCATGCTTGGCTCCGTGCTCTTTCATGTTGGCGTGCTGATCATTTTCGGCGGCCACTTTGTGGGGCTGCTGACGCCAATTGAGGTGTTCGATGCCATCGGGGTGAGTCATGGCGCCAAGCAGGTTCTGGCGATCATCGCAGGTGGCATCGCAGGAGCTATGGCGATTGTCGGCGCACTGATCCTGCTGCACCGAAGAGTCTTTGACCCACGCATTCGCGCTACGTCGAGCTTTGGCGATACAGCCATCCTGGCGCTACTCACGGCCCAGCTTGTGCTCGGGCTTTCAACGATCCCGTTGTCGTCGCAGCATCTCGATGGTTCGGAGATGGTGAAATTCATGGCCTGGGCGCAGGGCATTTTCACTTTCCAGCCGGGCGCCGCAGCTCACATTTCCGAAGTCCACTGGATCTTCAAAGCTCATCTCGCACTTGGCCTGACCATATTCCTCGTCTTCCCCTTTACGCGTCTCGTCCACATGCTCTCGGCCCCCATCTGGTATCTGAACCGTCGTGGCTGGCAGCTCGTTCGCACTCGCCGCGGCATGGCCGACCAGAAGGGCCGAGCCCGCCCATCGCGAGGAGGCCGCTGATGACAAAGATGACATCAGTCTTTCACGGCGTCGAAATTCCTGAAGCATTGCTCGCGGGTGAAATGCAGAACCACCGAGCGGCGTCGTTGTCCGAGGCGCGCATTCAGGCCGGCCGGGCTCTTGCTATACGAGCTCGGCTGCTGGCGCGCGCGTGCGAACTCGGCTTGCACCCGGAGCCTGAGCGCAATGATCACGGTCAGGAGGAGACGGCCGGAAGAGGCGCTCATCCGGGCCGTTCTCAGCGTGGAGATCGACGTGTCTCCGCCGTCGGAAGAAAAGATACGGGAGGTATATGACAGACATCCCGACAGCTTCAAATCGCCCCCGCTTGTCGAAGCGTCCCACATTCTCGTTGCGCTACCGAGAGTCGTGGATGCCGATGTATCTGATGCGCGCGCGCGGGCGGACGACTTGATTGCGCAGATCGAGGCGCAGCCGGCCCGGTTTACGCAACTGGCTACCGAACACTCGGCCTGTCCATCCGCAGGTGAGGGCGGATGGCTTGGCCAGCTTCGTCCCGGCGACGTGTTGCCTGAGATCTGGGACGCCCTGGCGGATCTCGAGGCTGGTGCGATCTGCGCCGTCCCCATTCGGAGCGAGCATGGTTGGCATGTCCTGAGACTGGATCGGGCGGCGGCCGGCCAGCGGCTGCCGTTCGCGCACGTCAGGCCCCACATAGCGATGGAACTGGAAGCAAGGTCGTGGACGCAGGCAGCCGCGCGCTATGTGGACGGCATCATCGCTCAGTCGCTCACATTGCCCCATCTGAAACTGGACAGCGCGGGTCGACTGGATCAGGGCCCGGATGGCATGTCCCGCGCGGACAATATTCTGGGTTTCGCTCTTGCCGATATCCGGCGGGCATTCGCTGCACTACCCCCAAAGTCACGGCAGGTCGTCGAGGAGGCCGCAGCACGTTCGGGCGAAACTGCAGAGGATGCGTTGGCGGCTGCCATCGGGAAATTCCTCTCATCGGCAAGTGATGAAGCCTGGACGCAGCTGATCTCCAGGCTGCGCGACAGCGATGCGCCGCTTGCAGACTGTCTGAGCCTGATTGTCGAACGCGAACTGTCGGGCAGCAGGCCGGCGCACACGCTTATCAGAATGAGGAACGCGGCGGGGACAAAATCCTGAAAGGAAGGAAATGTGCCATGACCATCACCGGAATGCAGTCGACGATTGAACGTGTCCCGCTCGACCTCCTGCGAGAACCACTGGTCTGGTTCTTCGCCGAGCACTATCGGCACCGCGATGTCTGCAGCCGACTTCTTGTGATGGCCAGGACAGTCGTGCAGGAGCCAGACGCGCTGGAAGAGATCCATGATTTCCTGGACTATGATCTTGCTGTCCACGTCATCGATGAGGAAGACGATCTCTTTCCCTTGATGAGGCGCAGGTGTGAGCCTGATGATCACATCGAAGGCGTCCTTGGTATGCTTTCTGGAGAGCATGCGAGCGATCTCCAGTTGGCGAGCGCGGTCAAATCGCTGGTCGCCAAGGCGATGGCTGATGGGCGAGGGCTGGCGGCATATGCTGACGCCTGGGCGGTCATCGAGCCGTTCTGTGTCTCCCAGAAGCGGCACATAGCCGTGGAGAATGCAGTCGTTCTTCCTATTGCCAGGCTCCGACTGACTTCAAGCGATCTACGGGGCCTGGGTCAGCGCCTCGCAGCGCGACGCGGCCTTCCCGATCCCTTCGTCCAAGCCTCATGATTGACCAACTGCTCAGCAACAACATGGCGTGGGCCAGCGCTCGCGTCCGTGCCGACCCGCAATTTTTCCGACGGCTTTCAGCTCAGCAGGCGCCGGAATATCTCTGGATCGGTTGCAGCGACAGCCGCGTTCCGGCCAACGAGATCGTTGGGTTGGATCCGGGCGAGCTGTTTGTTCATCGCAACATCGCCAATCTGGCGCCGCCGCGAGACATGAATTTCCTGGCCGTGCTGCAATTCTCGATCGAGGTCCTGAAGGTTCGGCACATCATCGTCTGCGGCCACTATGGGTGTGGAGGCGTGCGAGCAGCGTTGGACAAGGAGCGCCGGGGGTTGATCGATCACTGGCTCCAGCCGGTGGCCGACCTGGCGCACCGACACCAGACCCATCTCATGGCAATTTCAGACTTCGAGACGCGTGTGAATGTCGCCTGCGAACACAATGTGCGTGCGCAGGTGGAGTATGTTGGCAGGAATCCCTTCGTGACGGACGCCTGGCGCAGGGGGCAGGCACTCAGTATCCACGGATGGATCTACTCGATCCGCGATGGGCTGCTCCGCAATCTGGAACTCACAGTCGATCGCCCAGGCCACGTCGATGAACTGGCGGCACGCCAATGGTTCCCCGATGCCTGACCTGGGGGTTGTCATCCTGGCTGGTGGCGAAGGCAAGCGAATCGGCGGCCTCAAACCGGATCGGATCTTTCGGGGGCAGCGACTGATCGATATTGCCATCGACAAGGCTCGCCTCTGGTCGCCGATCGTATTGATCAGCGTCCGCACAGTTGGGCAGGTCAGGACTGCGGCCGGCGAGCAGCTGCTCGACCGGCAAGATATCGAAGGACCGCTTGGCGGACTGATAGCTGCGTTGGAGCGGGCGCAAGCCCTGTGTCTAAGTCATGTTGTGGCGCTGCCGTGTGATATGCCGCTCGTTCCCGCTGACATGGCAGAGCGCTTGTTCGACACTTCGAGGCGTGAGGCGCGGGCAGCGGTTGCTGGTTCGGGTGGCCGACTTCACCCGGTCTGCGCCGTGTGGCCTGTCGCCTGTCTTGCGGACATCCTCGAATACGCCTCCGCGGGGCGACGAAGCCTCGCGGGGGCTCTGGAGGCCTGTCAGGCGGTAGAGGTCTGGTGGACCGGGTCGGAGGGCGATCCGTTCGAGAATATCAACACGCTGTCGGACCTGAGGCGTCTCAGCGAGTGAGATTGCGGCTCTCTTGCCCGCTCGAATGTCGATTGCGTCGGGACTATCGTCGCTCGTAGTGAGCACCATCATACACGGGCGTGGAACAGAGGTGGATGTGGTTGGGTGCGATTGCGGCGCTGGCTGTTCGTCAAGGCTGGAGAATTCGCGTCGATCACAATGAGTATCTACCGCGCACTGAGGCCTTCCGGGCTGCGCTTGTACCGTAGTCCGGCTCTGAGTAATAAAAACGGGTAGAGCCCCCTGAGTCACGTAGTCTGATCGCTGCAACCTTCCGGTGTGCAGGCCGAATTTTCAGAGTTGGCCGCCGATCCGCCCGAGAGATTGATCTCTCTAACAAGCGCCACGATCTCAGCAGCGAGGCGCAGATCGGGAACATGGCCGAACACATTCCTGCGGAGCCGGCCGCTGCGGTCGAACAACAATGTCGTGGGCGTTCCGCGCATCGCATAAGCCTGCATGGTCAGAGGGATGGGACCGGCCGGATTGGCTTCGTCGACCCCAACTGGAATCGTGATCCGGTACTCATGAAGGAATGCTGCGAGTGAAGTCGGCGTCATCGCTTCGTGGTGCTCGAACACCGTATGCAACCCCACGACGGCGAGATCGCCCTCTGAAAAAGCCTCCCGAACACGCAGCGCCTGTGGAAGGCTTTCACTGACACAGCCAGGACACAGCATCTGGAAAGCGCTCACCATTACGACCTTGCCACGCAGGGCGCCAAGGGACAGGGGTGCTTCGGAATTGAACCAGCGAGAGACGCGCCACTCAGGGCTGGCAGGGTAAATGTCTTTCATCTTACTTCCTTGTGCAGACCGACCGTCTGCCCGTGCGCCGCTTACTGGCGAGGCACGGGCAGGCAGCGACTACTGGTTGGGTTTGCCGGGCAGGCTGAGATCGCCCGAAGCAACCTCAAAGACATTCGCGACGCACAGCAGCGGCGCGTGTGCGCTTGCGCTGACGCGAAGACCCGCCGTCACACCATCAAAGCGGGCCGCCTGGACGATGCCGATATCATCGAAAGGCACGCGGACTTCCACCGTGTCTCGATCAAGTTGAGGCTGCCAACCGGGACTGTCGATGTGGATCGGAACGCCTGGCCACGTCTTGGGCAGACGCGGCTTTCGGCCCTCCGGAATATCGATCACCTTGAGGGCGCCCTTGCCGCACGTCTCATCCGGTCCCAGCACGACCCAGTGCATGTGCCAAAGCCCGCCATCGTTGGTGCGGTCGCCATCATGCGTCTCATCGAACAGGGGCGTATCGTCGAAATCCGGGTGGGATGTCACGGCAGCCGCCAGAATGCCTGCATCCCGATCGAATCCGACCTCAAAGGGATCGATCGTGGTCGGCCAGACATACGAGAACACCTCGCTGCCAGCGAACTGCCCGGTCGGAATCGGTCTGGTCGCGCCTGCCTTGCCCGACACAGCCATGTGGAACACCGCAGTGTTCCCGTCCGTCGTTATCTTGGCGTGCACGATGTCGAACGGGCCAGAACAGCGGGGGAGGCCGGGTTACTGATGCCACCCGTATGGGAGTGAGAGGGCTGGGCCGAGCCGGTCTGAGCGGAAGGCAGTTGCGAGCAAGCCGCCAAGGAGATCAGCGCAAGCGCCACCGCCTGAATGGGTTTGCTGTTCATCAGGCAGCTCCTTTGACATCGGCCATCGAGGCCCCGAAGTTTATGTGGAAGGCTGTCCCATCGATCACGAAGGCGGGGACAGATTTGACGCCCAGCTTTTCGGCTTCTGCGATGCGTTGAGGCGCGGTTGCAAAATTGACGATCTCGACATCGTAGCGAGCGGGATCGAGTGAGCCGGCGAGAGCTTGCTCGGCGCTCATGCAGACGGCGCAACCGGCGTGGTAGAAGGTGGCTCCTGTTTTCATATTAGGACTCCTATGTATTATGCGCATGGAAGCGATGCGCGCGCTTGCTTGAGACAACGTCTCAAATTCTTGTGCGGGCGATTGAGCTCAGGCGGCGTTGACCTCGCAATGCTCCGGACAGTCGATCCGAAGATCGCCAGCCCCAAGAGCGACGTCCATCAACCTGCAATGATGCGGTGCGGACTTGCCCGGATGCGCATCCCGCGCGAAATGCCGACAGCTCAGGCACATGCGCTGGCGTGAAATCACGCCTTGCGTCTGCAAAGCCAGAATGGCGCGGGAAACGATCCCCAGCAGGTCGACACGGTCGCTTTCGGAAAGAGCTTCAATCATCCCGCCGAAGCTCATCGGCCAGCGCCGCGCCAGCGCCTTGCCGGCGGGTGTCGCCCGCAGGAGCAGGGCCCGCCCATCGGCTGGATCGGAAATCTTCTCAAGATACCCTTTGCGCTCCAATGCAGAGACTGCATCGCTCCCGGTCGGCTGACTGACGCCGATATGCGCAGACGCAAACGACAGGCGGACGCCCTTGGGGCGCGCCATAAGCAACCGCAGAATATCACCCTGCGTAGGCGTCAGGCCTTCAACCTCGCCCGTGCGCCAGTCAACCTGCCGCGACACGGCCGCGAGACGGGCCAATCCTTCTGACAACTGATCGATCTTCATACATAGGACACCTATGTAATATGTTTGAGCTCGTCAAGTCATCATGCGTGGGTGGGGGGGCTCAATCATCATAGAGACAAAAAAGACAGGCGGGCAGCCGAGCCTGACGGGCGCGCAGTAGGATGCTTCGATGTGAGCAGCCCTGTCGTACGGGCGAGGCTTGGCTCCTCGAGGTCCGGCTGTATGCGATCGTTGCGACGTCCGGTTTTCGCAACACCGTCTACGGTTTGGCGCCGGGCATAGGGTGTGCTTGGCAGTGGTTGGCGAGCCTAAAAGCTACCAACGGTGGCGACGAAGAGGAACACGAACAGCACAGTCAGAAGCAGCATGTTGACGAGCATGCGGACCATGCCGCGCTCGTTCTCGTTCTTGATCCCCATGACATCGCAAACCGCATTCGAAGGTCGCATTAGCAGCCGAAGCATCGAGAGTTCCTCGCTCACAGTCAGACGGCGCAACTTGTCGCCGACGCAACCTTGCACTTCCTGGAGAATAAAGCAATATATAAGATACTGCTTTAGGAGCGACCATGCGTCTCAACCTCCAGTCGGACTACGCGCTCAGGATGCTGATGCACCTCGCGTCCAGTCCTGACCGGCTGGTCACGATCGGTGAGGTCGCCGACCGGTTCCGGATTTCTCACAACCACCTGATGAAGGTCGCCTACCTGCTGGGAAAGGAAGGGCTGATCACGACGGTACGCGGACGCTCCGGTGGACTGCGGCTGGCGGGGAGAGCAGAGAAAATCTGCGTCGGTGACGTCGTCCGACGGATGGAGGGTGACATCCACCTGGTCGAGTGTTTCGCCGCAGAGCCGGGCGGCTGCGTGATTTCCGGCGCGTGCAGGCTCAAAGGGGTGATGCACGAAGCGGTCGATGCATTCTTCAGCGTACTCGACCGGTACACGCTGGCAGACCTGGTCGCGAATCCAAAACTTCGCGCACTGTTGAACAGCGAGGCCGCCTGATGGGCGATCCTGTCGTTACAGCTCATGCGCGTCGCGCCGAGATCCAGCGACGTGCAAATGTCATTGGTATCGACGAGGCCTACATATCGCTGTTGGTAGATGAGTTCTACAGGCGCATCCGCGCCGACGAGACGCTTGGACCCATCTTCGAGGAAGCGATCGGAGACCGATGGGACTATCATCTCCCGCGAATGAAGAGCTTCTGGGCTTCGGTCGCACTCAATGCGGGCACGTATTCTGGTCAGCCAGTTCCGGCCCATAAGAAGTTGAGCCAGGTCGAGCAGTCGCATTTCCAGACTTGGTTGGCGCTGTTTCGCCAGACCCTGCAAGACACCGCTCCCACCCCCGAAGCGGTGGACTATTTCATGGAGCGCGCCAATCGGATCGCTGAAAGCCTGCAGCTCGCGATGTTCGGCTTTCCTGGCTTGCCCGTGAAACGACAAGGGTGACGAGATGAATGATACTCCGACGCCGTCACCATATCGCTCAACGCCCGTGTTCGACGAAGCCACCTTACCGGCCGCCCTTCGCCGCGAGCACCGCACCAAGCTGGGTGTGTGGGGTGTCATTCGTGTTTTGGACGGAGAGCTGAAGCTGACCTTCACGGAAACAGGCGACACCCAGATGCTCTCGCCCGGCGCGCCCGGCCTCATACTGCCGGACCAGCCGCATCTGGTCGAACCGCAAGGCCCGGTGCGGATGCAGGTCGACTTTTACCATGAATGTCCGAACTCGCTGGCGACAAAGCGCTAGAAGCCCCGAACACCGAAAGCGGAGAGCGCTTGGCGCCATCATTCGCACGCGCTGGTCGAGTGGTGTCTCACCAGCGGTAGTGCGCTACCCGGAACTCGCACGAAACCAGCCTTGCGGATCGATGCCGTTGAGCCTGGGCGCCGCCAACAAGAAATACGTTGCCGCTGCCCGCGATCAGTATCGGCGGACCAATCGCCACTTGCTGGCTCCCGAGAGGAATACCCGGAGCCGCACGCCCTACGTGACCAATAGGATGCTCATTGACGTTGCGTGGCGTGCAAAGCCTGAGGCAGCTCGCCTCGGGGCTGAATGACGCTTCCCGTACCGACTTTCTGCGAGATCGGGGTCAACAGTCTGGTGCTGTGCCTTTAACCGGAGCCTCGCATGCAGCACGTTCACGATCTCTGGTTTGGGCGCGTCGTGCGCCGACCGTCGTCGCGAGACTATCTCGAAGTCTCGCACGTGTTGGTCGTGGTCACCGATCTGTTGACCGACCTCGACATCACAGACTCCGATGCGCTCGACTATCTCGAGACCGAGCTACGCCGGCAGTACGCCGAGGCGAACGATATCCGCTTCGTGCCGCTGGGGCGTGGGACGCGGAAAGGCCAGTGAGCTGATGCCGGGACCATAACGCACGACCAGGTCAAAGGCGCTAGGTCCTCGAACGCAGCCGGGTTGAGCTACCCGTTGCGGTGTCACAAAAGCCGAATGACGTTCGGGTCACTGACGGGAGTCAGTTTGCGCCTTGATGGACAGCGCTGTCGAGCGAGATATTGAGTTGTAGCTGGGTTGAGCGCAAGCCATCGGATCGTTCCCCCACGTAAACAAAGGATGACACAGCGATGCCGACAGGGATTGATCGCCGCACGGCGCTGGCTGCCACGCTAACCGCCGGTGTCATGCTCGCCGCTCAAGGATGCGCCACTGCGCAGCAGTCCGCAGCCGCTGTTTCGCTCAAAGGTTATCAGGCCAAACCGCTGCCATTCGACCCGAAAACAATCCCCGGACTGTCCGAGAGAATTCTCGTAAGTCATCACGACAACAATTATGTGGGCGCGGTGACGCGTCTTGGCGCAATCGAGGCGCAGGTCGCGCAGCTGGATCCGGCGGCTCCGGGCTTTATGTTCAACGGTCTCAAGCGCGAGGAACTGCTCGCGATGAATTCGATGATCCTCCACGAGCTTTACTTCGCTTCGCTAGGCAGAGGCGGCAGCAAGCCGGGCGCACAACTTGCCGCCCAGATCGAGAAGGATTTTGGCAGCCAGCAAAAATGGCGAGACCAATTCGTCGCAATAGGCAAGGCGCTTGGCGGCGGATCAGGCTGGGTTTTGCTGATGTGGTCGCCACGCGCCGGCAAGCTCGTCAACCAGTGGGCGGCGGATCACACCATGGCGATTGCCGACGGCCGCGGACTGATCGCCCTCGACATGTACGAGCACGCCTATCACATGGATTTTGGCGCCAAAGCTGCCGCCTACGTCGATGCCTACATGGGTGCGCTCGACTGGGCCAACGCGGACAGGGAGTTCGCCAGGACAGGAGCGTCGTGACGGTCGAGACCCGCGCGCGAAGGCCTTCGCACGATCCAATAGAAGTTGTGTCGGCGGCTAGAAAGCGCTCCTTCGCGTTACGATCACGGTGAGTTTTGCTCCTGCCGGAACGCGAATTGTCGGCGGTATTGCGAGGCCGCGATCGACGACCCGGTTGGTGACATTGCTGGCCATGCGCTGGACCCCGTCAGAGACGGCGTCATCGACAGGATCACGCACAACAATGCCGCTGCCGCCATAGGCGACCGGGTCTTCGGTTGTGGCGACGCCGACATTGATAAGCGTGCCGAGTGCAGCCGCGCCGAACACGTCCGACCAGTGATTGTCGACTTCGCCGCTCACGCCTGCGGCGCCTGACGGGTCGAGCGCAGCTTCGGCCAGTTCGATCTCGCGGCCATCGAGCATGATCAGTCGTGACCAGACGATTGCCACGCGACTCTGTCCGTAACGCGTCGATGAGCGATAGTCGCCGATCAGCCGCGCGCCTTGCGGAATGAGAAGCGTCTGGCCTGTTGCGCTGTCGTAGATGGACTGTGCTACCTGGGCAATGACGGGGCCAGGCGATTCAGAGTTCACTTCGGTCACCAGGCTCGCAGGAATGACTGCGCCGGGGAAAAGCACGCGATCAGATGTGTCACCGGCCGTCGGCTCGTCCTGTGCCTCTGGAGCGAAAACTGTAAGCCCGGACGGTGGCAGCTGCAGGGCAGCGCGCTGCTGCGACCAGGCGGAGGCTCCTGGTGTCGTCTGTTCTCGCATGGCGAAAAACAATCCTGAGCGTTCGGCTTCCTTCATTTCAGCCTCGAGAGGGTCGACGGTCGTAGCGGGGGAATAGATGTCGGACGAACCCCAGTCTTCGGCCTCGGTACGGCTGTAGAAGCCAGGGCCTGAGTCAGGCTCGGCGAATGCGGCGATGTCGCCGGGCAAGGGCGGACCGAGCTGCGGGTGCAGGACGGGGTCGGGCGCTGGCTGCGGCGTCGCAACCTGCGTGTAGTCCACGGGCAGGTCGCGGATAGCGCCCTTCGCCATCTCGGGCCGCGCCGGATCGGACATCATCGGCTTCGTCTCAGCGGGCTTGCGCGCCGGGTCGCCAGAGAAGGCGCCGGATGCGAGCAGCAGCACGATGGCGACGCCGCCGCCAGCAGCGCCCAGAATGGCGGGCTTGTTGATGCCCTTGGCGCCCTGGCCCCTGACGCGAATGGAGTCGAGTGGCGGCGGCGCGGGTTGGGATTGCGGCGGGGTTCATCCATCCCGTCGACGGGTGGTGGAATGCCATCAGCCACGGGGCCTCCCGCGATCGGGGTCTGGCGATGGATCTGAACCTTCTTGGCGCCCCAGCCCGTCCCAAGGCGCAGCTCCGCCTGGTTGAACAGGCGGTCCACCACATAGTAGCGGCCCGCGATGCGATAGTTGGTCAGCTCCGGGCCTGACTCCCCGATCACGAACAGGGGCGGCGCTTCCAGCGTCTGCATCTTCTCCGGCATCTCGATATAGACCTGACGGCCATCATCGAAGGCTGCGAGCGGACGCCAGTCCGGTTTGTCGCCATCAATGCGATAGCGTAGGTTGAGCTGCTGCGGGGAGAAGGGCGGCGGGGCAGGCGGCGGTGGCGGTAAAGCCGCCGGCGCGGGATTGTTCGCCAGCACCATCTCGGCCGGGTAGCGCCAGGAGACCGCCGCCATCGCCGCGCCTGACACACTCTTGAGTTCGATGTGGTAGACGCGCCGATCCGTCATGATGACAAGGGTCGTCGTGAGGTTCGCAGCGTTCGGCTTTACCAGCACATGGGCCTGCGCGTTTGCGCCGCCGCCCGATTTTGCGTCACCGACAATCCATCGCGTGGTGTCGCCGGCGGACACAGACAGGACCGCTTCGCCCGGTTCGAGAGCGATGTCAGTGATACGCTGCGGCGCAGCCTGAATGGCGTAAAGCGCGCCACGCTCGTACCCGAATTCGAGCAGTGCGCCGACAGCCGAGGCGTCGGCCGGGCCGCGCAGGGCGGCCTGGTTCGTCTGCTGCAGCGGCGGCGGCTTGGTTTGAGCGAGGGCGGGCGAAGCTATGCCCAGGGTCAGAAGGCTGACTGAGATGAGAAGCGCGCGTGTCATTGCTGGAGATCCCGGGACCAGTTGAAGGAATGGACGTAGAGGCCGAGCGGATTCTTGGAGAGCCGTTCGGGCGAGGAGGCCGGCTCGATCACGATCGTCGCAACGCCAGTGAAGCGTTCGACATCGATCAGCGTGCCGTTGGAATAGGTGCTTTCGCGCCAGCGCAGCTGGAAACTGCCGGGACTTGCGCGCACCACCGAGAGGACTTCCACCGCGACCGTGGTCTTGCCGACCTTGTCGAAGGGGTTTTCCTCGTCCGCCATGGCGTTGAGGACCTGAGCCCCGCCTTGCGTGGCCCAGTCATAGGCCCTGAGCCAGTTCTGGCGAACCACGATGGGGTCTGACGGCAATGCGCGGATCATCTCGACGAACCGTGCAAGATGCCAGGACAGTTGGGCGTCGCTCGGCTCGTAGGCCGACTGCGCGGGGCCTACGAGCCGCGCTTCGCCCGTCTCGCTCGCTTCGATGACGAACGGCACGGCGGCAGGCCTGAGGGCAAGGACGACAACGCCGGCGGCCATCGCGCCAGCGAGGGTCAGGCTTGCGAAAGCGGCGGTGCGCCAGGTGCGGGCATGGGCCAGCGAAGAGCCCATGCGGCGGTCCCAGAGCTGCTGGGCCTCGCGATAGGGCGTCTCCGGCTCTGGCGTCTTCGACAGGCGCGAGGATCGCGCGCGGGTGAACATGGTCTCTTCCTTCTGGTCTGGCTTGGCTGCTTCAGGTTGGTGGATGGGGTCTCGACGGGTCAGCCGGGCTGTTTGAGGTTGGGGCCTTCGGAGGCGCCGCCGCCGTCGCCGGCATTGAGCGTGTGGGCCGCGACGAAGACACCTTCGCGCAGCGCCTGAGACCGCTTGAACCGCTTCGCCCAATCCGGTTTGCCCGAGCCGGACTGGCCGGCGCCGGACGATGACGAGGCGCCTGCACCGGGTGTGATCGCGCCGGCGGCGCCAGCAACCGCGCGCTGACCTGCGCTTCCGCGATTGCGGAAGTGAGCGGCGACGCGGCTGCCGGCCTCACGCATGCTGCCAGCCGCGGACGCTCCCAGGCCGATGGCGGCATTGAGGGGCGCGGCGACCGGACCCGACAGGCCGGTTCGCATTGCGCCCAACGCGGTGGCGGCGCGCAGGCCGCCGCCCGCGGAAGCTGTGCCGTTGGCGGCGGCGCGGCTGGCTGACACCGTGGCGCCCGCGGCCGATAGCGCGGCAACGAAAGCGCCAGCCCCTGCCGCGCCCACACCCAGCGTTGTGCCCGCAGCGGCGCCGGCTGATAGCTGAGGCGCTCCCGACACGAGTCCGGCCGCGATGCGCGGGCAGAAGATCGCAAGGCCCATCAGGGTGAGGGCCCCGAGCACGACCGCAAATGCCTGCTCGATCGTCATGTCGTCCGGATCGAGCGCCGTGCGCAGCGTCTCGAACATGGTCGAGCCAATGCCGATGACGATCGCGATCACCAGCACCTTGATGCCGGAGGAGATTACATTGCCCAGCACCCGCTCGGCGAGGAAGGTCGTCTGCCGCCAGAAGGCGAAAGGCACGAGCACGAAGCCGGCCAGCGTCGTCAGCTTGAACTCGACGATCAGGACGAAGAGCTGGATCGAGAGGACGAAGAACGATGCAATGACGATGATGCCGCCGAGGCAGAGAAGAATGACCTCCGCCAGATTGCCGAAGAACTCGAACGGACCCGGCGCGATGGTCCCGATATGGTCGAAGATCGGCTGCGACGCAGACAGGCCTTCAGCGGCGACGAGGCCGGGTTTCAGGAGATCGGCGGGCGTGAAGCTCGCCGCAGACGCGTTGAGGCCAAGGCTCGCGAAACTGTCGAACACGATGGTCGACAGCATGGCGAAGTTGCCGAAGATGAAGGCGAACGCGCCGACATAGAGCGTCTTCTTGACGAGGCTCTGGATGATGTCGGTGTTCTGGCCCCAGGCCCAGAACAGAGCAGCGATCGTGACATCGATGACAATCAGGATGGCCGCCAGCGACGTCACATCGCCCGAGATCAGGCCGAACCCTGAGTCGATGTAGGTGATGAAGGTCGTCAGGAAGCCGTCAATGGCCGAGAAGTCGTTCATGGGTGTCCCCCGTCGTCGCTCTGCGTCATGCGTTCTGGCTGGTCAGTTCCACGGCGGCCGCTCGGGATGCGCCGACCTTGCGCCGGAGAAGAAGTGCGCATGCTGGGCGCGCGCCTGCGCCAACGCCTCCATTTCGCGGGCGCGCTCCAGCGCTTCGGCGCGCGATTGCGCGACCAGCAAGGCCTGCAAGCGCATCGCCTGCTGGGCCTGGAAGGCGAGAATTTCGTTGGTCGCCTGTTGCGCCGACAGAGACCCAGTTGCGCTCGCGCTGGCGTCTGCAAGCGCACTCAGGATCTGGCTGTCTTCGGCGAGTTGCTCGGTGACGCGCGCCTGCAGAATGAGCGAGGTCTGAAGCGCGGCGCGGGCGTTGTCGAGTTGTTGGGCGGCTTGGGCAGCACGGGTTGCGATGTCCGTGCCGCGATAGTTGCCGGTGTAGAGACCTTCCAGCGCTGCGCGGGTGTCGTTCACCTGCAGCGCGAGCCCGCGGGCCTCGTTGATCAACGCATCCAGCTCGCTGAGCTTGCCGATGATGTCCGGCGCAAACGTCCGGCCGAGCGTGGTGAGGTTCCTGGCGTCGTTCTCGAGCTGGCGGATCTGGTTGGTGATCTGCGTCAGCTGGTTGCGCACCTGTTCAAGGGCGCGCGCAGCGTTGAGTGCATTCTGCACAAGGTTCGTCGGGTCGAACACCGTCAGCTGCGCTTGCGCAGGCGCGGCGATGAAAGGCGCGATCACGAAAGACGCCAGCAGCGCCCGGATGAGTTTTTTGAGGTTCAACGCAGGCATCAGACAGTCTCCAGGGGTTTTGAAAGGGCGGTTGCAGGCGGATCGGCTGGGTCGAGCGCGTCCAGCACCCAGCCGAGCTGTCGCGCTATCAGGAACCGCCGCCAGAAGGGCTGAGCCGATGGCTGGCGCTCGATTGACGTCATCAGGGCGCGGATGGCGGGGTCGGCAGCGGCGCAGAAGGCCAGCGCAATCGGTCCCAGCGCCAGCTCGAACAGGCGGCGTCCGCGTGGGCTCGCATAGTAATAGTGCCGCTTGCGCTGCGCCGTTGCGATCAGGTCAATCTCGGTCTCGTTGAGACCGAAGCGTTCATAGGCCTGCCGCTGCTGAGGCTCGAAGGCACGCTCATTGGGGAGATAGATGCGCGTGGGACAGGACTCGATCAGCGCGGGTGCGATGGCGCTCTCCGCGATGTCGGCAAGCGACTGCGTTGCGAACACGACGGCGACATTCTTCTTCCGGAGCGTCTTCAGCCATTCGCGGATACGGGCGGCAAAGATCGGCGAGTCGAGGAACAGCCAGGCCTCGTCGAGGATCAGCAGTGTCGGACTGCCATCGAACCGTTCCTCCAGCCGGTCGAACAGGTGGAGCAGGGCGGGCGCGGCAGCCTTTGGCCGCGCCATGATCTCTTCCATCTCGAACAGGACGATGTCGGACAGGTTCAGCCGGTCCTCGGCGCCATCGAACACCCCGCCCATCGCGCCCTCCTGGGTGTAGGGCAGGAGGGCGGCCTGCACCGCGGCGTTCTGGACCAGCAGCCGAAGGCCCGTGAGGTGGCGCTGTTCAGGCGGCGCCGAGCGAAGGCTGCCGAGCGCGGACCAGACAGGCTCCTTGACCTCTGGCGTATCGGGCAGGCCCTCCTGTGCGAGGATGGTCATCACCCAGTTGAGCGCATCTGCTCGGCCGTTGGGTGTGTCGATGCGGGCGAGCGGCTGGAACGCTGCAACGCCATCGCCTCCGAGATCGATGGCTGTGCCGCCCATGCCGAGGAGGGCGGCGCGCGCCGATCCGCCCTTGTCGAACACGAAGATCTTGGAGCCGGCGAAGCGCCGCCATTGCAGCGCGAGAAAGGCGAGCAGGACGGATTTGCCCGCGCCGGTCGGTCCGACCACCATGGTGTGGCCGACATCGCCGACATGGAGGTCGAGCCGGAACGGCGTCGATCCGTCCGTTTGTGCGACAGCCAGAGCCGGCGCGTTGAGGTGACGGTTGCGCGCGTCCCCGGCCCACGCGGTTGAGAGCGGTGCGATGTGCGACAGGTTGAGCGTCGACACCATGGGATGCCGGACATTTGCCCAGGCGTGCCCCGCAAGGCTCGACAGCCAGGATTCGACAGCGTTGAGCGTCTCGGCGACGGTGACGAAGCCGCGGGACGCAATGATCCGCTCCGCCGTGCGCAGCTTCTCATCGGCGTCTTCCGCTGTTGTCCCCATGACAACCAGCGTCGAGGTCAGGAAGCCGAAGCCGATCAGTTCGGAGCCCAGCTCATGCAAGGCCTCGTCGACCTCCTCCGATTTTGCGATGGCGTCGGGATTGGCGAAGGTCGCCGCTTCCTTGGTCAGCATCTCCTTGACCAGCGCGCCCATCGACTTGTGCTTGGAAAACCAGAGCCTGCGCCATTTGACGAGTTCGCGCTCCGATTCCTCGCGATCGAGGCACAGATAGCGGGTCATCCAGCGATAGGTCATCGCGGCGGCGTTGAGATCATCGAGCACGCCGGGATGTGTGAAGGGCGGGAAGCCCTTGATCGTGAGCACCCGGAGATGTTTCGCGCCCAGCATCGGCGCGACCCCGCCGACGAGTGAGGCGTCGCACAGCCAGCCATCGAGAAAGGCTGCGCCGCGAGGCGCCCGCACCTGAGTCGCGCGCGGCGAGACCTGACGCTTGAGGTAAGAGAGGGTTTCGTCATCGCCGAGGCGCTGGAACTCCGCGACGATGGCTTCGAACATGCCGAAGGCCTGGGCGACGCTGCGCTGGAAGCTCTCCAGCGCCTCGCGCGCCACCCGGCGGTCGAGCGCCTCCTTGGCGTCCGGGCGGGCGCGCTTTGCGTCCGCGCCATGAGATGGCGATCGCGCGGGTTTCTTCCCGTCGATCTCGAAGAAGAAGGCGGAGGCCTTTCGGCTCGAGTCCGGTTCCGGCGCCCATTGCAGGGTGAGATGGTGGATGGTCTCGAACTGTGTGTCTGTCTGCTCGAACTCCGCCGCCCGCTCCGAGTCGATCAGTCGCGACAGGTCATCTTCGAACGCGCCCGCGGGATAGTCGTTGATCTCGCGGCGGTCGGCCTCGACATAGATGGCCCAGCCGCGGCCAAGGCGGCGGAACACATTGTTGGTGCGGGCAGCGAACGAGACCAGCTCTTCCGGCGTCGAAGACCTGACGTCCGGTCCGCGAAACCGCGCCGTCGCCTGGAAGGAGCCATCCTTGTTGAGGATGACGCCGGGCGCGACCAGCATCGCCCAGGGAAGATAATCCTCAAGGCGGTTGGGCGTATGAGCATAAGGCGCGAGAGAGAACATGGGTCTGGTCCGTTGCGTGCGGGCGAATGAGTGGGTCAGGTCGCTGAGGGGTTGGGCGGTCTAGCTTTCGAGGCGATTGGGGATGCGCATGGCGCGCTTCAGCACCTCGACGGCGTCGGGGTCACGGCGGGCGAGGAAGACGCCGAGCAGGTGCCCCGCAATGCCCAGGATAATCCCCGGAATGAGCGCGCCAGCGAAGGCGACGATCGCCGCCAGCGTGCCATTGAGGATGGCGTAGGATCGCGGCGCGCCGCCCATGAGGAGGGGAGCGGTGAGCCCGTGCCGGACCGGCGCCAGGAATCCCGGAACATCGCGGGGGTCTCGCATAGTCTGCCTCCTACGGAATAACCGCGCCGCCGCCGCCGACGAGCGGCAGGAAGAAGCTGGCGGCCGCGAACGCGATCGCGAGCCCGAACAGGATCTGCAGCAGCTTCTTGAAGCCCTGGCCGACATCGCCGAAGGCCAGCGTCAGGCCGGTCGCGACAATGATCAGGATCGCGACGATCCGCGCGACCGGACCGGTGATCGAATCCATGACCGCCGTGAGCGGTCCTTCCCACGGCATGCCGCCGCCGCCCGTCGCGGCGTGTGCGGCCCCTGTCATCACCAGGGCCATCAGGCCCATCGTCGTCACATTGCCTGCCGCGCGCATCAGCGCACGCGTCATCGTCTGCGGTTTCATGTGGTTCTCCTGGCTGTTGGGTCATGCGCGTGTCCCCCTCGCGCGGCGGGGTCCTGCGACGCCAGGGACATGCCCTTCGGCGCATAGATTTCGGGAATGCGCCGGCCGGCGGGCCCGCCGCGCTCGACGAAGACAATGAGGTCGATGGCTTCCGCGATGAGCGCGCGCGGCGGCGTCTCACAGACTTCCATGGTGAGCTGTTCGAGGCGCGCCAGCGCCGCCGGGGCCGAATTGGCGTGAAGGGTCGCGACGCCGCCGGGATGACCGGTGTTCCACGCCTTCAGGAGATCGAGCGCCTCGGGTCCGCGCACCTCGCCCACAATGATCCGGTCGGGCCTCAACCGGAGCGTCGAGCGGACCAGGTCCGAGAGCGAGACCGATCCCTGCTGGGTGCGGAGCGCTACCACATCGTCGGCGGCGCATTGCAGTTCGCGGGTGTCCTCGAGGATGACGACACGCTCGCCCAGCCGAGCGATCTCGTGGAGGAGGGCGTTGGCGAGCGTCGTCTTGCCCGAGCCCGTTCCGCCCGCGACGATGATGTTCGCGCGTGTCCGTACGGCACGGCGGAGTTCCTCGCCTTGCTCGGGCGAGGCGATGCCTAGAGCGACATACTCGTCCAGCGTGAAGACGCGGCTGGCCGGCTTGCGGATTGCAAAACACGGCCCGCGTGCAACCGGCGGCAGCACGCCCTCGAACCGCTCGCCGCGTGGCGGCAGTTCCGCAGAGACGATCGGCCGGTCACGGTTGGCTTCGGCGCCGGTGAGAGTGGCGACGAGCCGGATGACGCGTTCGGTTTCGGCCGCTTCCAGCCGGTGCGGCGTGGGCACGCGTCCCTTGCCGACCTGTTCAAGCCAGAGCCGTCCATCCGGATTGGCAATGACCTCGATCGTGTCAGGCGCTTCAAGCATCGCGGCGATGGATGGGCCCAGCGCTGTCGACAGCATGGCGAGGCCGCGCGTAGGGTCGGTCGTGTTCGGGGAGGTCATTCTGCGGCCTCCCGCACGGCATGAATTTCGTCTCTGGGCGCCATGAGCTGCCCAAGGGTTTCGCGGCAGACGCTGCGACCCGCCGCCAGCCGGGCGATGACGATCGACAGGATGTTGCGCAACCGGTCGCTTCCGCGTGCTTCAAGCCTGGGGAGATCGGCTTCCGGTATCTCGGGCGCGACGCTCAGGGAGAAGCGCGCGGCCTGCGCGGTCAGTTCGAAGTGTGTGTCCTGCACTTGACTGATCTGGCGGAGCTGGCGTCCGAACTGGTCCATGCGCGCCATCAGGGCTGCGTGTTCGACGTCGCGCCCGGTGTTGCCGAGCCGGCGCACGATCGCGTCTTCGATGATGTCGGACATGCTGCGATCGTCGATCGCGGACACGCGTTTCAGCGTCTCGGCAATGTCGGGTGTCACGTAGACGGTGATCTTGGTGCGGGCCATGACTTGTCAGAGCTCCGTTCCGGTGAACAGGTCATCGTCGAGACCGAACTGCAGGCGGACAGGATCGGGCGCGTCGATTGCGTGCGCATCGTCGCGATCATCTGGTGTAGGTGGGGCTTGTCCAACGGCTGTATCGGCCGGCGGGACAGGTGCGCCGAACTCGAAAGCTTTCTGCTGGGACGAGGCGCCAGCGCGGCGCGGGGTTGGACGCGCGGGCGACTTGGCGGGTTTCGGCGCGGGCGCAGGCGCCGGCGGGGTCACGGGCAGGGCGACGCCATCCCAAACGGTCTGCACGCCCGGGCCGCGCACCGGCGGGAAGGTCACGGCGGGCCGGACACGCGATGCGAACGCCGGATTGTCGAAATAGCGAACCTTGCGCGCGCGAATGGGCGGCGATCCGCCCGTAAGGATCAGAGAGTCGGTTGCGGGCAGCTGCATCACTTCGCCCGGCGTCAGCAAGGAACGCGGGACTTCCTGCCGCGAGACCATGGTGTGACCGAGCCACGGCGCCATGCGCGAGCCGGCATAGTTCATCTGCGAGCGCGACTCGGTCGTGACGCCCAGCATGTCCGAGATGCGCTTGGCGGTGCGTTCGTCATTGCAGGCGAACGCGACCCGTACATGCGCGTTGTCGAGGATCGACGAATGCTCGCCATAGGCTTGGCTGATCTGGTTCAGGGACTGGGCGACAAGGCAAGCCTTGATGCGGTAGCCGCGGATGTAGGCGAGGGCGTGCTCGAAGAAATCAAGCTTCCCAAGTTGCGGGAACTCGTCGAGCATCAACAGCACGCGCCGACCGGCGCCGTTTTGCCGGGCCGCGACCTCTGTCAGGCGCTTCAGGATCTGGTTGAGCACCAGGCGCAGCAGCGCCTTCAACCGTGAAATCTCTTCCGGCGGAATGACGAGGTAGAGCGAGATCGGCCGCGCGCCGGTGATGATGTCCTCGATCGAGAAGTCCGAAACCTCGGTTGCGCGCGCCAGAACAGGATCGCGGTAGAGGACGAGGTAGCCCAGCGCAGTCGAGACGACCCCGGAGCGCTCCGCTTCCGCCATGTCGAGAAGCTGCCTGGCGCCCGCAGCAACGACAGGGTGGGGCAGGCCGTTCTTTATGGACCGGCCAAGCATCTCCTCGAGCAGGTTCGAGACAGGCCGCTGCGGGTCGGCAAGCAGTTCCGCGACGCGGGCGAGGGTCTTTTGTCGTTCCGCATAGAGCGTCCACAGCATGACGGCGACGAGCAGTTCGAAAGCGCGGAGCTGCCAGTGGCTTCTCTCGCGCAGGGCGCCTTCGGGATCGACCAGCATGTCGGCGAGGATCTGGGCGTCGCGAACTTCGGCATCGCCGCGCCGGATCTGGGTCAGCGGATTGTAGCGGTGGGCGCCAGTCTCGGTAGGGGCGAAGCGATAGACGGGTCCGAATGACGCGCGCAATCCGGATGTGACCGTCCAGTTCTCGCCCTTGAGATCGAGTGCGATATAGGAGTGACGCCAGACGAGGCCTGTCGGCAGTGAGACGCCAACGCTCTTGCCTGTGTTGGTCGGCGCCACGACAAGCACGTGCTCGTCGCCATCATGGCGAAGGATGTGCTTGTTCCAGGCGCCGAGGATGACGCCGTCGCCGCTCGTCAGATGGAGTCGTTTGACGTCGGCTGCATTGGCCCAGCGCGCAGTGCCATAGGTGTTGGAGTTCCTGGCCTCGCGGGACCGCCAGAGCGAGAAGGCGAATGCCATTGCGACAGCGATGGCGACGCCAGAGAGGAAGATCAGCCCCGCGGCTTCGAAAACCTCACGCGCATAGGCGTCAAAGTAATACCACCACAGCAGGAACTTCCACGGCGCGTAGAGGCGGACGCCCCAGACCAATGCGTCCGGAGGCCCGAGCTGTGGCTGATAGCCGAGCGCATCCGCAGTCCACTGCGTCGCCACGACGGCACTGGCGACGAAGGCGCACAGCACGGCCAGGATCTGGCCCCAGTAGACGCGGCCGGCGCTCATTGATCGGCCGCCTTCGGCTTGATCATGAGCCGGCCGGCGAACACTGCGTGTGTCGTGCGAGGGCGGGAAGGTCTCCTGACGACTGCTCGCCGGCAACGCGCATCGCTTACGTAAGCGGCGCCCGCAGCGCACCAAAAGGCGAAGCTGGTCCGGGCCTTGCTTGGATAATTTCTTAACGGGGGTAGACACTTGTCCATCGCGTGCACCAGCCATTCGATTGGCTAGGCTTAGTCGCGACCGCGGCGGTTCCGCTTCCCAGTTATTTCGACAAGGGGTCGTCGAAAAGGAGCGAACGTGGGTGGGGCGAAACTGGATTGGGATCGGCTTAAGGTTTTCCAGACCGTAGCCGATTCAGGAAGCATCAACGCAGCCGCCAAGGTGCTGGGTCGTAGCTACGGCAAGGTATCGAAGGACCTCGAGGAACTCGAGCGCGCCCTCGGTCACCAGCTGTTTGAACGATCAAACCGGGGGCTCGAATTGACAACCGTTGGCGAAGACATTCTGCGAACAGCACGCAGCATGGCCGATTCCGTTCAGACCATCATTGACCGTGCCAACGACAGCGGCCCGGGCCAGCTCGTGATCTGCGCGCGCGAGGGCATCGCCAGCTACTGGTTGGCGCGTCGCCTGCCTGAGCTCCTGCAGATCGAGCCCGACGTCAGGTTGTTCATCAGGGTTCTGCCGACGACGCCTAACCTGGCCGAAGGTGATGGCGACATCGCAATCCAGTTCGAAAAACCAACAACCGCCAACATCGTCTCGCGTCAGCTTGGATGGCTGCATTACATTCTGTACGCCGCGCCGAGCTATCTCGCGCGGCACGGCGAACCTCGGCAGATGGCGGATCTGCAGGCGCACAAATGCCTAAGGCTGACGGGAGAAGTGTACCAGCCGGAAGGCTCGCGACAGGACGCGGCGGCCTGGGGCGCAATCCTTCCCCACACGATGGAAACGGATGCTGGCACTGTCCTCATGGAAGCATGCGCGGCCGGGGCGGGCATTGCCGTTCTGCCCAGCTACGTCTCCCAGTTTGAAGATCGGCTGACGCCGCTGACGCACATCAAGCCGCTAGCAACCGTGCGCTTCTGGCTGACCTACACCGAGCGCGCGCGGAACATGGAGGCCAGTCAGCCGGTGCTGCACTGGATCAGGTCGTGCTTCGACCCGGTCCGCAATCCGTGTTTCCGGGAAATCTACGTGCCGCCGGAGCGACCCGCTTACACAGCTGGAGCAGCGGAGGCGCAGGCCCCGAAGCAGGGGAATGACAACGTTGCCGTGACACGCCGCGTCAGTGCTCGCCGCACCGCGTCGCTGACCTGAACATGCGCGGACGGGCCGTGACCCTGAGTGTCGCTGCAGCCGCCATCGCGATGCTCTGCTTTACGGGAAACGCAAACTCGGCACGCCTCGTCTGGAACACGACGGCGAGCGCGCCTGCTGGACTATACAGCATAGAGCAGGGGATATGGCGCGTAGGCGATCGCGTTGCGGTTCGTCCATCGGCGTCGCTTGCCGAAGATCTCGACCGGCGCGGCATTCTTCCGCTCGGCAAGCTGCTCATCAAAAGAGTTGCTGCCGGTCGAGGCGATACGGTGTGTCGTGATGGCAAGCGTGTCACGGTGAACAGGTTGCAGGTAGCGGTCGCGAAGGTCGCGTCGCGCACCGCAGAGGCGCTGCCGTTGTGGGGCGGCTGCCGACGGTTGGGCGCATCAGAGGTTCTTCTTCTTGGAGACACGCCGGACTCCTACGATGGGCGGTATTTCGGGGTGACGTCTGCCGAAGAAGTCTTCGGCCGCGTCGAATTACTGATCGGGTGGTAAGTGCGGCCCCTCGCAGCGCCGTGTTTCGAAATTTGTTGCGGTGCGGGTCTCCCATATCAAGAAAAGTCCCCTCTATCGCAAGGACCGCTTAGCGCCCTCCAAAAGAGTTCTTGTTTTGTTCTGTTCGGCTGGTAGAATCAATCGGGGCGATTCGACCGCCGCGGCACGCAGCGGCATCGCCTTGTGGACAGAGCGTCACGGCCGGGCGCCGCGTCGTCCGAGAAAACCGCGATTGACAGGCTGCGGAGCGACGCCCAAGGCATCGCGTTAATACATCGGCAAGAGCTCATCGCCGCGGCAGGAAAGAGCTCGACGCCATTAAGAGTTGGAGAGTGGCCAGAGGGTAAGCTGTGACATGCCGCGATCGGGGGGAGAGTTGACGATGAAACACCTAGTCGCACTGCTGAATTCGCATATCGAAGGCGACGACGAGCGCTTCCTGTCCGTCGCACTTCAAGTCGCCGCGACCGAGGCCCGCGAAGGCCGCACCGAAGAAGCCGAACGCCTCCGCGATCTTGTCCAGAAGGCGCGCGACCAGCGCCGCAACCGCCCCGTGACAGCGCAGCAGACGCCAATCCCGCTTGCGCGCCCCAAGGGTGAGCTTTCCGCGCTCGTCGGCAGCGCGTATCCGAAGATACGGCTGTCGGACATGGTGCTCGCCGAGGGCATCGCGAAACGCCTGAAGCGCGTGATCCGTGAACAGCAGATGCGCGCGAAGCTGCGCGACAACGGACGCATCCCAACCACGCACATGCTGCTCGCCGGCCTGCCGGGAACCGGAAAGACGATGACGGCGTCAGCGCTTGCCGGAGAGCTCCACCTTCCCCTGTTCACGGTCAATCTCGACGCCCTATTCAGCAAATTCCTCGGCGAGACCGCTGGAAAACTGAGACTGCTCTTCGATCAGATCGCACAGGTCCGCGGCGTCTACCTCCTCGACGAGTTCGATGCGATCGGCAGCAGCCGCAGCGCGACGAACGACATCGGCGAGATCCGCCGCATCCTGAACTCTGTCCTCGTCTACATGGAAGAACCGAATGCGACCGATAGCCTCGTGATCGCAGCCAGTAATCACGCGGAGCTGCTCGACGGCGCGCTTGCCCGCCGCTTCGATGAAGTCGTGATGTACGACCTTCCCGACGCCGAGGCCGCAAAGGCTGTGCTCACGCGGCGCCTGGGACATTTCAAGCTCACCGCGCGCGCCTGGACGGGCATCACCAAGCACACCGAGGGCCTGAGTCAGGCCGAACTAACGCGCGCGGCAGACGTTGTGGTGAAGGCCGCGATTCTCGATGGCGCCAGCAAAATTTCCGCAGCGTCACTGAAGGACGCGCTTGAGGACAGGCGCGCGTTTCGCAGCCGTTTCATCCGAAAACGCTAAGTAGAAATTCGTTACGAACTGTGGTCTCCCAGTAGCGCATTGGGGGAACGATGACTGATTTGAACGACTACAATGCGCGCAGCCAGCGCCATATCGACATCAGCAAGACCGTCGAACGCGCGGGCTACCTATTTCCAAACAAGGACATGAAGGGCAGGCCCCGGCGCGCCGACTACCGGGCGCATGCCGATGCGCTCCGATCCCAGCTGGCATTCGCGCTCGGGCCCGTCCCGGACAGGCAGGCCGACACCCGCGAGGCCATCGCCGGACTTCAGCCAGGAGCGATTGTCCAGTTCGAGACCGGCGCGCTGTTACCCGGCGCGCGCGCGGTCGCGACCAAGCTGCCCGGCGGCCTCGAATTTCCGGGGCAGGACATCATCGTCCTGAAATCGCTGCGCACCGACAACCGCAACGAGCAGGCGCTAGTCTTCGTGCCGGACGCCGCGCGCGGTTTTCTCGATGAAAAGCTCGACCGTTACGGCCGGCCTGTAGCGCCCGGCGACCTGAGGCCGGACGTGGCGCGCTTCGAAGTGGTGGAAGTGATCCGCGGCGCCGCTGCCGACGCACTGTTCGAAGGCGTTGACGAGCGGCCGCAAGGAAAGCTCTGGTGGGAAATCTGGACCCGCAAGCAATACGCTGGCGAGCTGGCTGCCGCTGCGCAGCGGCGCGACGTCACTATCCACACCGACCGCCTGCATTTTCCCGACACCACCGTCCTGTTCGCGCATGGCGACTACACAACCATCCGTGACTTCGTTGCTCGGTGCGCGGGTGTCGTGGCCGAGGTACGGCCCTCGAAAAGCGAGCCAGGCATCTTTCTTGAGCGGACCGAGGGCGGTGTAGGGCCGGCCGACTGGGTCAACGATTTTGCAGCGCGCATTCTTCCGCCGGTCGATGGTGCGCCGAAGGTCTGCGTCCTCGACACCGGCGTCTCCGCCGCTCATCCGCTGTTTGCGAAAGCGCTCGCCGCGCCCATGACCTATGATGCGGCATGGTTGACCGACGATCATCATCCGCACGGCGGACATGGCACGGGGATGGTTGGGCTCTCGCTCTACGGCGATCTTGAACCCCATCTGAGAGGGCAGGAGCAGTTTCAGCTCACGCACACTGCCATCTCGATGAAGTTCCTGCCGCCCAAGGGCTTCCCGCCGACCAAGCCCCCCAGCTACGGCTTCGTCACGCAGGGTGCGATCGCGCTTGTCGAGGTCGATCATCGCGAGCGGCCAACCTATCTGATCGCAACCTCGGCCGAGGACTTCCCCGCCGGCCGTCCGTCGAGCTGGAGCGGTGCGCTCGATCAGGCCTGCGCCGGCTCCATGCCGGGCGATCCGAATGGCGACGACTTGCCGGCGACGGACAGGCCTAAGCGACTGATGCTTGTGGCGGCCGGAAACGTCCTCGAAGGACCCCGACTGGAAGTGCTGAAGCCGAAGGATATCGAGGACCCAGCGCAGAGCTGGAACGCGATCACCATCGGCGGCTACACGACCAAGGAAACCATTCCCTCGCTTGCGCCGCCGCTGAAGCCGCTGGCGGCGGCTAACGAACGCAGCCCTTACAGCGCGATGTCGCTGAACCTTCCGCCTGACCTGACCCCCATCAAGCCTGAACTCCTGTTCGAGGCGGGCAACATGGCCGTTGATGGCGGCGACAATTGCGAATGGCATCCCAGCGTCTCGCTTGTCGCCGCTGGCAAGGATGTCCAGAACGAACCGCTGACGCCCTTCTGGGCGACAAGCGCTGCCACCGGCTGCGCGGGACAGTTCTTTGGCGCGCTCGAAAGCAGCCTTCCTGGCCTGTGGCCGGAAACCTATCGCGCCCTTGCAGTCCAATCGGCCGACTGGCCCGCGCCAATCCGCAAGCAGCTCGTGGGTCGCGGCGCACATTGGAAGTCCGGCTCGAAGGCGCAGAAACTACAGATCGTCCGCACGGTGGGCTACGGTGTGCCGGATCTCGAGCGCGCCATGCTGTCGGCCAAGAACGACATGACGCTTGTCGCCCAGGCCGACCTCCAGCCCTACAGGTTAGGGGACAATGGAACGGCCGTGTTCAACGACATGCATTTCTACGATCTGCCTTGGCCGACCACCGCGCTCGAAAAGATCCCCAACGAGATCGTCTTGATGAAGGTGGTGCTGTCATACTTCATCGAGCCCAATCTCAATGGCCGCGCAGCAACGCGCCCTGACACCTACCGCTCCTTCGGCCTCCGCTTCGCGATGAAGAAGGGTAGCGAGACGACCAAGCGCTTCCGGCGCCGGATCAATCGCGCCGAGGAAGACCCCGCCAGCCTGCAGCAGGACCGCGACGCAAATTACTGGCTGCTAGGGAGCAATTCGCAGCAGGCAGGGTCGCTTCACTGCGACCTGTGGCGCGGACGCGCCATCGATCTGGCTTTGCACGATATGATCGGGATCTATCCTGTCGGGGGCTGGTGGAAATCCCATCTGGGACAGAGGCGGTTCGCGGACAAGGCGCGCTACAGCCTTGCAATCTCCATCTGTGCGCCCAACACGCCAGCGGACCTCTATACCGAGGCTGCAGCGCTCGTTGAGGCGAAGACCGTAGAGATGGCGGGCGCGCTGGAGATCGACACCTAGCAGGATCGTCATGGTCGTTATGTCGATCGCACATGCGGTCGGCCGGGTTGGGCTCGTCCGCCGATGCGATGCCGCGGCCATTGCGCCTCGATGCCGATCGCCTGTCGCGCCCGCCGGTCAAGGGACGCTGGCGCTCTCCGCCCTTGAGCGGCGGGCTCACACGACAGGCGCTGTTGGCTGGGGTCGCGCAAGCGGCCCCGGCTTCGCATTCTGCCGCCGGGAAGCTCTCTGGAGCATCCGATGTCTGTTCAATCGTCATCAATTCAACTGATCCCCCTCAGCAAGCTTGTCGCTTCGCCACGGAACGTTCGCAGGAAAGACCGTAAGGCGGACATTGATGCCCTGGCGGCGTCGATCGCGTCGCGCGGTCTGCTGCAGAATCTCTGCGTCGTCCCTTCTTCCGAAGGCACGTTCGAGGTAGATGCAGGAGGGCGCAGACTCGCTGCGCTCAAGAAGCTTGCGCGCGACAAGGTCATCGCCAGGGACCTCCTCGTGCCGTGCAACGTTGTGGCATTGGAAGAGGGGCGGGAAGTCTCCCTCATGGAGAATATCCATCGCAACGAAATGGACGCGATCGACGAAGTCGATGCGTTCGCAGCGCTGGTAGCTGAAGGCAAATCCCCCGACGAGGTTGCCCATCGTTTCGGTGTGACCCGCCGGCACGTCGATCAGCGGCTCGCTCTGTCCGGGCTGGCGCCGAAGATCAAAGCAGCCTGGAAGAAGGGCGATGTCACGCTCGACGTGGCCCGCGCCTTCTGCCTGGTGGAGGATCACGGTCAGCAAGAGGCCGTGTACCGCAGCATGGGAAAGCCCATCACGCACGCGGGCTCCGTTCGCGCCCGGCTAATGGATGGCCGGGTTCGTACCTCAGACCGTCTCGCCGTATTCGTTGGCCTCGAGGCCTACGAGGCGGCCGGCGGGAAACTCGTGCGCGACCTCTTCGACGCTGACGCCGTCTTCATCGACAACCCGGCGCTTCTTACAAAGCTTGCTGAAGACAAGCTTGGAGAGTCGCGTGCGGTCTGGCTGCAGGACGCGTGGAGCTGGGTTGAAGTCCATTTGGGCGAAGGCCGGGGAACAGGGCTGTCCTCAATCCGGCTTCATCCTGAATGGCGTGATCCTACGCTCGAAGAACAAGCGGAGCTTGATAGGATTTCCGGTGAGATCGAGAAGCTCGATGCCGAACTCGATGCGTCGTCGATCGACGACGATCCACGGTGGTCGATACGTGATGAGCTCGAGGCAACCTACGAGCTGGTTCGTCAGGCCGGTCGTTACTGGAGTCTCGAGGTGAAGCAACTCGCCGGGGTAGTTCTGTCGGTTGATCGCGACGGCTCGATCTCGGCAAGCGAGGGACTCGTTCGCAACGAAGACGAGAATCGCGCCAAAGCCTTCCTGAAGCAGCGCAGGGTGGGAGATGATGGCGCCGAAAGCGTTGATAGTTCGGAGGATGTGGCGCCGACGCGCGTCAGCGCTTTGCCGAAAGCAGTGAACAGGGATCTCACGCTGGCGCGAACGCGAGCGGTGAGGTTGGCTCTGTCAGGCGACCCAGATGTCGCGCTGGCCGTTTGCGTAGCGACCATGGCGCTTCGCGCTGTGCACCATTCCGAGGTGATCGGCGTCTCCATCAATGCGCAGTTCAGGCAAGTCGATGACTTGCCCGCGCTGCAGGATGCGTGGGCGGAGATGGAAGGGCGTCTCCCAGCGGATGAAATCGAGCTGCTGGACTGGGCGCTCGGTCTTTCCAGAGAGAGGCTGCTGGCTGTTCTTGCCGTCCTCGTCGCCGTTTCGGTTGACCTTGCTCACGAGGACACCTCCCCGGCGGACCTCAGGAAGCAGGTCATCGCCGATCGGCTTGCCCAGCACCTGGATATCGACATGCGGGCCTTCTGGACTGCTGGAATCGATTTCTGGGTAAGGTTGCCAAAATCGACCCTGCTTGGGTCGATGTCAGATGCCCCCGGTATGGCAGAGCGCAGCAGCAGGGCGCGCGAGGATGCGCTCAAGGCGCATACAAAGCTCCGCAAGGACGAGCTTGCGGCCAAGGTCGCCACGCTCTTCGAAGGAAGTGGATACCTGCCAGAAATTCTCGTCACTCCGGTGGCGGCAGGATCGCTCGCACTGACTGAGCAAGGTCTCTCCATGATCGAGCAGCCGGCGGTGGCCGCAGAATAATGCTGCGCATCGGCCTCACGCGGGTTCCGGCTCGCGTGAGGTCAACCGTCGCTGGGAGCCGATAGGTGGAGGCGCTCAACGTGCGCGCAGCCATTCATAAAGTGCATAGGTCAGCACATCTTCGGGCGGCGCTTTCGCGTTGCCATCTCCGACAACTTCAATTCTGGCGGCGCGGCCGAAGCCGCCCTCCACACCGAGCGTCTTCACGAAACGGCTGCGTCCGGCATCCCTGTCTCCGCGCGTCGACAGATCAACCCACTTGGACTCGTCAATGCGTGTCATCGCTCCCTCCGGTACTCCTATTGGCGGCATGAGACCGTAGCGCTGGTCGCCCCGGGAGCGCTCCGGGGCGACCGGCTCAGTTCCTAGTCTTCGGCATCCGCATCGACTGCGGCATCAACCGCTTCCATGACGATGAACGCCTCGAACAATGACAACGCGTAATCCGTCTCGATAGGAAGCATGTCTGACGTGAGCACCCTGTCGACATATTCTTCGGCGTTCCAGCTACTCCTTGCCGTCCGCGGATTTCGAGCTTCCATTCTTCCCAGCGCGTTCGCGAAGGCGCTCTTCGCCGTCGAAACAGCTTCTTTCCGGAGCAGTCCGGTGAGCGGTAGCTCGACGATTGTCTTTGTCAGCGTCTGGCGCTGAGCGGTCTCGTGCTCTTCGAATTTCTTCGCGAGCAAGCTCCAACTGTTGAAGCCTTCTCGCTGCGCGATTTGGTTCAAGGCTTCGGAAAGGGGGATGCCCTGTTCCTTGGCCTTACGCTTGGCCTGAGATTTCAGGTTTGGGATCGATGCAGACAGTTTCATTGTGAACTTTCCATTCGAGCATGATTTCACAATCCCTCCTTATGCGAATGTTCGGATGGCGAGTTCGCTATCGATCAGCCCTGCACGTTAAGTGCTTTCCCGTTGGAGGGGGGAAGCGTGGGTACGCATGTTGGGATACTCTCAAACTTTTCCGGGACAGGCAAGCGAGCGTGCTTGGCGACCGCGCTTTGCGCGCCGGGCTTTAGGCTTCGCCCCGAGCCACGAGGTCTCGGCCCTTCGGGTGACAATCCCTGTCGCGGACGTCTCACCCGCCATGCAGCACCATCACACTGATTGTTGCGGCAACCACCGTTGCCACGGCCCCTATGAGCGCGACGCCTATGGCCGTCGATCGATTGATCCGCGCCACTTTCACGGATGCTTCCGCAGCCGAAAGAGGTGGCGGTCGGGTGGGCGTTGGAGGTCGCTTGCGCCGGCTCATCGTGTCGTCCCTTGGACGTCCTGGCCTGTGATTCGGCCGGAGCATCTGCCTGAGTGTCCCCCTGGTTCAGGGGGACGCGGATTGACGGTGGGCCCTGTGCGGCCCGACCTCCACGCACCGATCGCGCGGGTGAGTCGCGCAGGTGCTGCTTAGCGGGCCGACCGTGTTTCCCGACATTCTGACTGGCTATTTTGGGAGGGGGATAAGCGCAGGCGCCAATCGGCAAAACCGCCCGTGGCGCTCGAGGTTTTCGCGAATTTTAGGGCGCTTTTTGGTGAACGCCAGAACCCGAGAGGCAACTCGTAGCGCGACGGTCGACGAGCGGACAGCACGACCCGTTCCTGCTCCCGGGTAGCCGCCGCGGACACGTTTGCTTGTGACGCCCATCACGCGTCCGGCGCATGCCCGCTCAAGGGGCCGAGGCTTCGCGCTACGCGCTGCAGGCCGCACCAACCCCTTGCGCGGTCACCGCTGCGCTTGCTTTCCGGCCGCTTCCGAGGGGCGTCGCAAACGCGACCCCGGCGGGGCTGATCCCGCGGGATCACAAGGAAGAGCATCATGGATCGCGCATCATTCGAACTCATCGGCAATGTCGGCAAACTCGAGATCAAGCCGATCAAGGGCGACAAGAAGCTCGCCATCATCTCGCTCGCCACATCCGAACGCTGGAAAGCCGAAGGCGGCGACTGGAACGAGAAAACCTACTGGCACCGCGTCGTGGTGTTCGCGCCCGCGAAAGTCGCATTGATCGAGAAGGCCGTGCAGATGGGCACGCGCCTCCGGCTCGTCGGTCAGGTGCGTCCGAGCTCCTGGGAAGATGAGCGCGGCCAGAAGCGCTACTCGATCGAGTTCGTCGTCACCGGCTTCGGCGAGGTCGAGATTCTCGCGCGCGGGAAGCCGAAGGCGGAGGCTGCGTCCGAGGAAGCGCCTGCGGGCGAAGAGGCCCCCAAGGCCAAGCGCAAACGCGCCGCGTGATGCGCCGGACCGGCCGCACAAGCGGCCGGTCCCCATCCCGTCAATCATTTCATTTCGCAGGAAACACTCATGTCATCCGCTGCATCGACTGCGCTCAAAGCGCAGGACCTCGACCAGTTCACGGGAAGCGAGACCTTCTATCGTCATCCGTTGTCCGCTGGATGCGTCTATACTGAAGGCGTCCAGTATCTGGCCGAAGCCGGATCAGCCTACTGGCTGCTCGACGCAATCCTCTGTCCTCAGCCGCACGATCCCGCGCTCCGTGCTGCTGAGTTTCAAGTCTGGACGCTGGCCGTCGGTCAGGATCGTTCGGCCACGTTGATCTGCACCGACGGCGACGACGAGCAACTCTACGTCCATCCGATACCGTGGACTGACTTCCCGCTCGACACCGTGACGCTCTGGTTCGCCAACCGGACCCTCTACCTGCCAAGCGAACACTGAACTCTGACCGCAGGTCAGCGGCCGGCGGCATCGCCGCCGGCTTGTCGCTCTTCCCATCATTTCAAACTCTCGAGGAGGTCGTCATGACCGCCACCGCGAACGTGCAATCTCTCCACGACACCGTGACCGCCCGCATCATCTCGGAACTCGAAGCCGGACGCTTCCCGTGGGTGCAACCCTGGGCCTCGTCGGGCGGGACGCCGCTTGGGCTCCCGCAGAATGCTTCAACAGGCCGGACCTATTCCGGCGTCAACATCCTGCTGCTCTGGTTCGCCGCCATCGAGCAGGGCAGGCCCTCGCAACGCTGGCTCACTTATCGGCAGGCGCTCGCTCTTGGTGGATGTGTGCGCAAGGGCGAGAAGGGAACGATGGTCGTCTACGCCGACACCTTCGTGCCCAAGGCCGAGCAGGAGAAGGCGAGCGCATCTGGGGAGGATGCCCGCCGCGTCGGCTTCCTCAAGCGGTTCACCGTCTTTCACGTCGATCAGTGCGATGGGCTTGCCGTGGACCCGGATGCCGCGCCGCTTCCGGGACGGACCGAAGTCCTGCCGCATGTCGAAGCTGTCATCGCGGCGACCAAGGCTGACATCAGGATCGGTGGCGAGATGGCGTTCTATTCGCCCTCGCACGACTTCATCCAGGTCCCGCCGCAGGAAGCCTATTTCGAGCCCGTAAATTGGTATCGGACCAAGCTTCACGAGCTGGGTCACTGGACGGGGTATGTCTCGCGTCTCGACCGCAACTTCTCAAGTCGGCATGGCGGCGGGGCTTATGCGCGTGAGGAACTCGTCGCGGAGCTTTGCTCCGCCTTCCTGTGCGCCGAACTGGGCGTCGCGCCGACCGTCCGACATGCGGACTACCTCGGCTCCTGGCTTCAGGTCCTGAAGGGGGACAACCGGGCAATCTTTCAGGCCGCTTCGATGGCGTCCAAGGCGGCTGACTTCGTCATGGGCCGCCGTGAAGCTGGCCGTGTTCAGAACGGTGCCGCTGAAATCCGGCTGGAATCAGCGGCTTGAAAGAAAGCCGCCAATCGCAACGGACTTTTCGTCTTTCATGTGGAAAAATGTCAGAAGAGGTTCTATATATCTGACACTATGGAGTCGTCAGATGACGGTGTCGAAGGCCATTCTCGAGTTTCTGAAGCCGCGCAAGCGGGGCGAGCCCGTTTGCGCCAAGCAGCTGCTCCACCTCGGCAATCGCGCCGCCGTGGACCAAGCGCTGGCGCGCCTTGTCCGGCGGAAGAAGCTCGTGCGCGTGGCGCGGGGCTTCTACGCCGTTCCCGTGGAAAGCCGGTTCGGTCTCCTGCCGCCCAATGCAGGGGAGGCGATGGAAGCCATCGCGCGCCAGAAGGGCGAGCAGATCGCGCCCTCAGGCGCTGCTGTCGCCAACGCCTTCGGTCTTACGACGCAGGTGCCTTTGCGCCGGACCTACGTGACAAGCGGACGGACTCGCACGCTTAAGGTGTCAGGCGAGACAATCGAGCTTCGCCATGCTCCGCCATTGGCCGAAAATGCGCGCCATGAGAGACTGCTGCGGGCGATCGAATGGTTGGGACCGGATGGTGTTGAACAAGCCAGAGCCATGCTTCTCACGCTCACGCCAGCCGAGCGGCGGACCCTCGCGCGACGCGCGGCGGGCATGCCGACCTGGATGGCGGCGGCGGTAAGCGAAGCAGCCTATGCCGGACAGCATCTTCAGTCTCAGCGCGCGGGATAGGGCGGACTTCTTCCAGGCCGCCGTCGCACGCGTCGGTAGGAACGCCATCCTGCTGGAGAAGGACGTCTGGGTCGTGTGGGCGCTGCGGGCTCTCTTCGAGGACCCCATCGGCGCCCACCTCGTCTTCAAGGGCGGCACATCCCTGTCCAAGGCTCACCGGCTGATCGAGCGGTTCTCTGAGGACGTCGATCTGACATACGACATCCGGGAGCTGGCTGCGGACCTCTTGCCACGCGGAGAGGGCGGCGAGGTGCTCGACATCCCGGAGACGCCGAGCCAGGTCCGGCGGGTCAGCGAAGCCATCCGCAATGAGCTGCTGCCTGCCTGGGTCAGCGGGACGGTCGCACCCATCATTCAGGCGCGGCTGGAGCGGGATGGCGCCCAGGCGGCGGTCGAGATCGATGGCTGCAATCTCAGCATACGGTACGCCCAGCAGGACCACGGGCAGGTCAAATCCGCCGTGCTGCTGGAGTTTGGCGCTCGCGCCACGGGAGAGCCTGCCGACTTCCACGACATCGCCTGCGACAGCGCGGCGGCTGGCCTGGACATCGACCTTCCAACAGCGCGGGCCAGGGTCATGAAGGCCGAGCGGACGTTCTGGGAGAAGGCGACGGCGGTGCATGTCTTCTGCCGCAGTGGCAACCCCGTCGGTGATCACAAGGCGCGCCACTGGTATGATCTGGAGCGGCTGGACGCCAACGGCGTCGCCCCGCGCGCGATTGCGGACACAGACCTCGCTGTGCAGGTTGCCACGCACAAGACAGCCTTCTTCCGCGAGCGCGACCAAGCAGGCGCGTGGATCGACTATCATGGCGCCGTTGGGGGCGGACTGCAGCTCGTGCCGGTGGGGCCGCATCTCTCAGAGCTTGAGGCGGACTACGCGGCCATGCAGGCCGATGGGCTGCTGCCGGAGGGAGCGCTCACCTTCGCCAGGCTCATGGTGCGCTGCGGCGAGATCGAGCGGGCGGCCAACGCGGCAAGGTGAGCGGAGCGCCGGAGGCTGGAGGGTACCAGTGCTCCGCCGTTGCGCGTGTGGGCGCCAGACAGCCGGGGCCAGCAACGAGAACAGGAAGTCGGAGAGCGTCTGGCGGTCACGCTCGGTCCCGCCGCCCAAGCGCGGCTCCTTCGGGCGCGACCCTGCGGGCGCTTCGCGCCGCCAGACACTCGACGGCGCTTCCCGCCATGCAGCACCGGAAAGATCCGGTGCGCAGGCTCCTTGCAGCCTTCATTTTGGTCGGCCGCCGGGAACTAACATCAGAAAGGGACCACTTTCACGGGGTCACTTCATTCCAAAACCTGCGCGACGGAGTAGCTGCGATTGTCTATGTAGATTCACTAGCGGTGAGAAGGGGCTCACACTCGAGCTGAGTTTCCCGTTCCAACCAAGCGATGAATCGTCTCGAACAGAATCTCAGCTTCAATCGGCTTAGCGATGCAATCTGTCATACCGCTGGCCCTGTAGCGTTCGTGCTCAATCTGGTCGGTGTTGGCGGTAACCGCGACAATCGGTACGGTGCGGTTCGGCCCCTCTGTCGTGCGTACGAGACGGGTTGCCGTTGGACCGTCTATCCCTGGCATCTGGACATCCATCAGGACGAGGTCAAAGGGCTCCTCTTTCAGCCGCTTGATTGCCGAGTCTCCGTCGCTCACCTGCTGTACGTAGTGGCCAGAAATTTCGAGGAGCATTTTTAGCAGCTGTTGGCTCACCGGGTGATCATCGACGGTCAGCACGCGTAGGGATCGTTGAGTGGCGGCAGGCTCCGGGAGCGCACGCACACTGGTTGCTGATGATCTTGGCGCGGTCGTTGGTGGTGCAGGCAGAATGAACCAGAACTGACTGCCCACACCGAGTTCGCTGACGACGCCTATCTGCCCGCCCATGGCCTCAATCAACTGCTTGCAGATCGCGAGTCCGAGGCCAGTTCCACCATAAAGACGCCCGGTCGCCGTATCGGCCTGGCTGAAGGGTTTGAACAAGCGCAACCGCTGCTCTTCGGTCACGCCAATCCCGGTGTCCATCACAAAAATGCTGAGGCGTCCGTCGGCGGCATCGCCTTTGTGATCGACGCAGACCTTGATAGTTCCGTTATCGGTGAACTTGATCGCGTTGCTGATGAGATTTGACAGGACTTGCCGCAAGCGAGACGGATCACTTTCGATCCAATGCGGTGTTGTCGGGGTGGATGACCACTCCAGCTTCAAACCCTTCTTTTCCGCGGTTGGGGTGAAGAGCTGAACCGTCGTCGAGACTAGGTAGGGAACTGATACTGGCAGGCGTTCGAACTTGCTCTCCCCAGCCTCGAGCTTCGAAAAGGTAAGCACGTCGTCAAGTATCACCACGAGGTCGCGTGCTGACTGGAGGGCAGTTTGCACGCGTTTACGCTGACTGAATTCAAGGTCATGGCGGCTCAGCAAATCAAGCATGCCGATGACGCCGTTCATCGGCGTTCGGATCTCGTGACTCATCACGGCAAGGAAATGCGACTTGGCGTGCGTGGCGGTTTCGGCCTCATTCAGGGCCGCACGCAGGCGATTATCTCGTTCGACCGATGCTAGCAGTGCTGTGAGCATGTAAGCTGACAGAAAGACAAACCCTAACGTCACTTCGATCGCCGTTGAACTCGCATGGCGTTGGTCCTGAAACATCTGGAATGGCATTGCCGCAAAGACCGCCAGAAATGGTGTGCCTGCGGCGATCAGCGATCGCGCATATGAAACGCAATTACATGAAACGTGGTAGAGCGAGCCCAGCACAACGGCTAAGCCAATTACAATCCCACCGACACCGCCACTCGTCCAGAAAAGCCACGCCATTGCTGCCCAGACGATTGATCCGAAGCTGAGGTTTGCCAGAAATGCGGCCTCGAAGCGGCCCGCCATTGAGCCGCCCTTTCTGATCCCCTGTGCGGACCACAGTTCGAAGGACTCGTTGACGCCGATCAGGATCAACCAGATCAAGGCAAGCCTAGCGTCCATATAAAGCCAAAGTACAACCGCGACGCCCGCGGCGGTGATCAAACGTGGCCACAAATCTCCACCAAGTCGATTTACAAGTTCAACCAAACGAGCATGACGTTCCATCCGTGGTCCTTTGGCGCTGCTCTGCTAATCAGGTCTTAGGCGAGGATCTTCGTGTGACGCCGAAACTATCGGCCCAGCAACACTTTGAACAAGGCGATCCTATTGCGGAGTATGGTGAGGCGATCGGTCATGACGGCCTCCAACGCCAAGCGAGTTTCGAGCGACATTGATTGCCCTTCCTCGCGATATCGAAAAAGGTCTCGACCTTGCGCGTTCATCAGCGCAAGAAATTCGGCAAACTCCTGGCTGCCGAGAACGATCTGTTCCGGGACAAGTCGGGCTCGCAAGCCTTCATGGGCGTTCGGTGGAAGGACGGCGAGTTGTTGGATTGCTTCCTTATGACTGCGAACCACTTCGATCGCCCAGTCCAGATCAAGATCGCCGAAGTCCATCTGTTTGCCTCGACGCATTGGTGCGCGCGATGCTATCGGCGCGCTCGGGCGGTTTCCGCCAGAGCCGAAAAGGTCGCACGGTTGTCGATCAAGATCGGGAAACGCTGCGGCGCCTCAGCCTGTCACATACTTTTCATCGAGGCGTGATCAGCCCCATGGGGCGGTCCAAGTTCAAAGTTAGTTGAGCGGCACTTCCTTTTTCAGCTCGAGCATGATCGGCGGAGGACTTGGCGCGCGCCTAGACACAGCAGACGTGCGCTCTCAAGTGCATGGGAAGTGACCCAGCCCCTGATCCGGACCGTCGATTGCGTCCGTCCGTTCGCCCTTTTGCGTCGCATAAGTGCGTGCCGCGCCGCGGCCTCAACGCTGTCGGCATTTTCGAGCGTCAGCACCCAGCGCCGAAAGATGCCGACAGAGACGATGATGGCGGCAGCGGGTGCGCATCGACAGAGTTGTCGGACGACAAGCTTCGACGTGCCCGATCCACTCATCGCGTCGTGCAGGTTCGTTGAGTTTTGCTGATGTCATCGCGCGACTCTGCTGCGGGAGGCACACCGCGTCCTGATAGTCGCGAAGGTGGTGATCGACGTGCAGAGACCAGACGGTTGCCGAGGGTGCGGTGGATTGCGAGGGGCAAGCGCTCGATTGTTAACTTGAGGTCGCCAGACAGCGGGGGCTAGGAACGAGAACAGGGAGTCGGAGAGCGGCTGGCGGTCACGCTCGGTCCCGCCGCCCAAGAGCGGCTCCTTCGGGCGCGACCCTGCGGGCGCTTCGCGCCGCCAGCCGCTCGACGGCGCTTCCCGCCATGCAGCACCGGAAAGATCCGGTGCGCAGGCTCCTTGCAGCCTTCATTTTGGCTGGCCGCCCTGACGGTCGGCGTGGCGTGACTGTCCATGCAGACCGCTTCCGATTTCGTGCGGAACGGGAATTGGTTGCTCAGGTCATTGCAGTGTGCCGGGCGTGATGGATCGCCTCAAGGGACGACGGGGCCCCACGAGTTTTTTGGCGGAAGAGCCAGGAAAATCGTGACCCCCATCGCCGCTGTGCGGTCGCGCCTGGGCGCGATCCCTTGACCCGCTCCATCACGCCCGCCCGCCGGCATCGTCCTTCAAACACAGGAGACGACGATGTTCACGAAGACCTTCACGATCGAGCGCCACATCGAGGAACTGCGTGCCGAATTGCGCGGAACTGCGGATGTCGAAGAGGCGCGCACGATCAAGGCCGAGCTGGACGCCATGCTTCTGGTCGCCGGTGACCTCAACCGCGAGGACGAGATGATGGCCTGACGCGGGCGCGGCGAGAGCGGCGCTTGTCGCTCTCGTTGCTGTCGTTCCCCAGCTGGATGCCGGGCCTCTCCTGCAGTGGTGTGCGGCAAAGTGAGAGCGGGCGGTGGATTGCGGTGGAGGGGTGGGTAGATTGCGGAGTGCGGTGGAGGGGGAGGGTGGTAAGCGTCGGTCGATGCACGTCGTGTCGGCTTCCGGCGGCGAGGTGTGAAGCCAGGCCGCGGCGCTCGTCAGATCCGGCGAACAGATGGTTCTTGCGCCCGAGTGCCACTGGCCGGATCGCCCGCTCGACGGGATTGGTGTCGAGTTCGATGCGGCCGTCGTCGAGGAACCGCGTCAGGCCGTCCCATCGGGTAAGGGCATAGCGCATTGCCTCGGCGAGCTTTCCACGAGGAGGCAGGTTGGGCAGCGTCGTTTCAAGCCAGCTTTGCAACGCGTCCACGATCGGCTTCGAGCGCGCCCGGCGGACCGCCAACCGATGCGCCGGAGACTGGCCCCGCACCAGCTCTTCCACGGCGTACAGCAGGGCGATGCGGCGCAGCGCTTCGGTCGCCAGCGGCGTCACCTCAGCCTCGGCGATCTCATAAAACTTGCGCCGCGTGTGCGCCCAGCAGGCGGCGAGCCGATTTGCCGCTGGCGGTCAGCCGTTCGAACCCGGCGTAGCCATCGACATGCAACACGCCTTCGAACCGCGCCAGATGCGCCTCCGGTCGTTCGGCTCTCCGATCCGGCGCGTAGATGAAGACCGCGGCCGGCGGATCGGCGCCGCTCCACCCGCGCTGCTCGCGGGCATAGGCCCAGAGCCTGCCGGTCTTGGTCCGGCCGCGTCCGGGATCGAGCACCGGAACCGGCGTGTCGTCAGCGAACAGGATGTCGGAGCCGAACACATGCTCGCTCAGCCGGCGATGCAAGGCTTCAAGCCACCACGAAGCGCCGCCTACCCAACCGGCCAGCGTCGAACGCGGCAGGTCGACGCCATGACGGGCGAAGATCTTCGACTGCCGATAAAGAGGGGTATGATCGCAGTATTTTGCGACCAGCACCTGGGCGATGAGGCCCGGGGTTGCCAGGCCGTTTGCGATCAGCCGCTCCGGTGCAGCGGCCTGCACGACGTTTTTGCAGGTGCGGCAGGCGTACTTCGGACGCAGGATACGCAACACCCTCAGCTGCGCAGGAAACCAGTCGAGCATCTCGCTGACGCTCTCACCGATGGCGTGAACCGCTCCTCCGCAGCAAGGACAAGCATCGCCGCCGACATCGAGAACGACGGTTTCGCGCGGAAGATGGTCCGGCAGCGGCGCGAAGGTGACGAGGGTGGATCGGCTGGCGCGCTCGGCACGCTTTCTTCGATGCGCGCGATGTCGGCGTCGAGATCTTCAGGGCAAGCAACAGTTGGCTGGGGTCGAGTTGCTCCGAGCGTTTGCCGAACTGCATGCGCTGAAGCTGCTGATAAGCGCCGCGCCGACCGATTTCGCCATCGCGGGGGCGACCGCTCCCGCCAGTCGCGCCCAGGCGCTGCAGGAGCTCCACGTCGGACGGAAGATTGTCCAGATCGAGCCGCATGCCTGATTCTGGCTGCGTTCGAGATGACCGCCAAGAGGAATGCGGTGAGCGCCCCGCATTTTTCTCATCGTCTCTGGTTCAAGCGGCTTTGGTCGGCTTCCATCGGCGTTCGGGATTTCGCCAGTCGATGCCCTCCAGCAGAAGAGCGAGCTGGCCAGAGGAGAGCGCAACCGCATCGCCAGCTTCACCCATCATCGGCCAGGCGAACACCCCGCCATCAAGACGCTTGGTGAACAGGCAGAGGCCGGTGCCATCCCAGAACAGAATCTTGATGACGTTCGCTTTCCGGCCGCGGAAGCAGAACAGGTGGCCGCAAGGGATCGAGCTTCAAGGCCTCTTGCACAAGCGCGGACAGACCCTCCAGCCCTTGCGCATATCCGTGTGGCCGAATGCGGGATGCACTTTGACGCCAGCGAGCGATCATCATCGGCTGCTCTCCTGTTGGGCGACGTGCTCGCGGACGGCTGCGGCATCAATGCCGATGGCGGCGTACACATGCCGGCCATCGCCAATGTCCACCGGCGTCATGCCCTCCGGAACCGGGATCAGCCCATCCAGGATCAGCGGGGCAGACCCCGCGTCGGCGCCTGTGGTGACGAAGGCGAGGTGCGCCTGCGGTTTACGGCGAAGGCCATACTGGACCCGCCAGCGGAACAGCATGCTGGTGACGATGCCATGCTTCCGGCAGACCTTGGCGGCGGTCGCTCCGGGTAGTTCTGACTCGGCGACAATTGCGCGTTTTTCGTCGTCGCTGAAGGTTCGGCGCGTGACGGGAAGTTTTGGCGGCTCGGGTTCCGTCAAGGCCAAATCCGCTGCTTGTTGCCTAGCAGCGCTGCCTATCTTGCGCAGCGTTCGGGGACGCGCGCCGGGTGAACCATCTCCCGCCAGTCGGTTTCGGTGGGGTCTCCTCGAAACGGATGCGCCATTCGCGCAGGTGGAGGCGCAGAGGGTTGTGAGCCTTGGCATACCCTGCGCCGAGAAGCCGCTCCACAGCATCGCCTCGACATGCATCGCCCAGAACGCCTGCACGGCCTTGCTCCGCGCCGATCGGGATGACGGATGATGCCGCCCAAAACCAGGGCGTTTTTCCTTTTCGGTCAAGACATGCGGAGCAAGCCGTCTCACCCAGCAGTTCATCGAACTGGTGTGAAGGCCGTGCGCGCGACAGTAGTCGTTGCGCTTCAACCGCTCGCCAGCCAGCCTCGATATGGCCCGCCCAGTAGTCTCGCACCGAGGTATCGACTGGCTTCGTGTCGCTCATCGGACGTCTCCTCACTCGCTGTCAGGAGAACGTTGTGATTCAAATCCGGTGTGCGGAACAATCGTGCAACGACCGGACGGTTACGGAGGGTGCGGTGGAATGCAAGATAAAGCACGTGCCGTGCTGCGGGCCTTACAGCCCTGTCTGCACATAGATCTTTGCACCGTGGATTAGCGTCTCGCTTGCAGTGCATGCGCTGCGTTTCGTTGTGAGGGTGCAAGCGGTGGAAATCGCCACGCCGCCGATGATGATGCTCGTCATCATGGCGACGCGCGACAACGAATTCGAACCGAGGCTTGGCAAGCCGCCCGCTGACAGGCCGCCGAAGCTCAAGGGGGTACGCGCCGCCGTGCGGCAGGCGACGCGCCAGCCTCGCGCCTCCGGTCCCAAACCCCGTCAGCCAAGCGTGCGGGCGCACTTCGCCAAAGGGTCGGCTGGTCGAACACGGCAGCCGTCTGTCGCCGCCAGGCGGGTGGTCGTGAAGATGCGCTACGCTGCCAATGGCGGCGGGCGGGCGGCGCCCCTGCGCGCGCACGTCGTCTACCTCTCTCGCGAAGGGGCGCAGCGCGGACGCTCGCCCGAGGTCGCCGCCGATTCGAAGCCTGAAGATCCCACACGGTCAGTCGACTATCTGACGCGCGAGGAAGCCGGCGGATCAATCCACTTCGCATTCTACGATCGGGCGAGTGACGTGGTGGATGCAAAGGCGATCACCGCGGGCTGGTCGGAAGACCCTCGGCACTTCCGAATGATCGTCAGCGCCGAAGACGGAGAAGCGCTTGGCGAGCTCCGTCCATTCATCCGGGAGGTCATGGCAGGGCTGGAAGCCAGGCTCGGAACGCGGCTCGAATGGCTGGCTGTCGATCACCACGACACTGACAATCCGCACACCCACGTCCTGATCCGGGGACGGCGGCCCGACGGCCAGGAACTGTTCATTCCGTCCCGGCTGATCTCCTCCGGTATCCGGGAGCAGGCGCAGGAAATCGTCACCCGCGTCCTGGGACCGAGGCTCCACGTTGACCTGGTTCAGGAGCGGTTCGCCGACATCAGCCGGATGGCGGTAACGCCGCTGGACCGCGAGCTGGCGGCGGCCGCTCGCGCCGGGGCCATCATGCCGACCAGACCGGATCTGATCGCCCGGCTGGAGCGGCTGGAGGGATGGGGGCTGGCCGAACGGGGGACGGATGGCTGGCGTCTCGACGGCGGCCTGGCGACGCGGCTCCGGGCCATGGCCGCGCATGAGGAAGTGGTGCGCGCCGTTGCGTCAGTGCAGCCGGGCAGGGAGCCACGCCTTGTCCTTGAAGCCGATCGCGATGCTCCCGTCATCGGGGAACTCGTCCATCTCGGCCCCGTCGATGAAATCGGCGACCAGTTCCTGGCCGTCGTCGAAACCGGCAGCGGAGAACTCCGCTACGCGCGGTTCGAGCGTCCGCAGGATCTCGCTGTCCTGGCCGGCGCCGAACCGGGAGCGATCGTCAGCTTTGATCCAAATGTAGCGACGGTCCATGCCTCGGATCAGGCTGTCGCTCGGATCGCCGCGAGCAGCGGTGGTATCTACTCGACGCGAATCCACGGTGAGCTGGAGCCGAACGTCGACCACCGGCTCGTTGCCGCCAACGTTCGCAGGCTCGAGGTCATGCGGCGCATGGGGCTGGTTCAGCGGTCGGGGAATGGCGAGTTCATCGTTGGCCGCGACCACCTCGCGAACGCGATGGTATTCGAAGAGCGGTTGGTACGGCGAGCGCCGTTCTCGGTGCGGGTCGCGAGCTACTGGTCGCTTGGCGAGCAGGTCGAAGCAAGAGCCCCGACACATCTGGATCGCGTCCTGATCGGTGAGGCGGAGGGGCCCTCGGGCGAGGCCAGGATCGCGCGTGAGTTCCAGCAGGCGCTGCAGCAACGGCGACTCTTCCTCATCGAGCAGGGGTGGATGGCGCCGCATGAGGAAGCGCCATCCAGGCAAGCGATGCAGCGACTGGCACAGCTCGAATTGACGAACCGCGCGAGGGTGCTGTCGGGCGAACTAGGCGTGCCGGTGCTGACCTATGACGCGCACCGGGTGTCAGGCGTCTACGCGCGCAGGATCGATCTCGCGCAGGGACGAATGGCGCTGATCGTCGGGGAACGGCAGGCCAATCTGGTGCCGTGGCGGCCGGCGCTCGAGAGGTTTGCCGGCCGACAAGTCGAGGGGGTCATGCGCGGGCAGGGGCTGTCTTGGAGCCTGTCGCTAGGAATCGGACTAGGTTTGGGATGACACCTCACCCGGGCTCATCTCGCTTACCTATCGCGACGCGACAGTTTCCTCGGCAATCGCGGCGTCCTGCGCCGCCGTCCCGCCGGAAACGCCCAGCGCGCCAACGATCCGGCCATCCACCACGATCGGCACGCCGCCGCCGATCGCGATAACCTCGTCGGACGACAGCAGCGCCATGCGCCCACCCTGCACCCGCTCTTCCAGCTCTGCGGTCGTGAGCCGCAGCCGGGCGGACGTGCTCGCCTTCTGCTGCGCCAGCCGGATCGAGGCATAAGGCGCATCATCCATCCGCGCGAAGGCGACAAGCTCGCCCGAAGGCTCAACGACCGCAAAGACCATCTTCAGCCCCTGCGCCGCACTCTTCTCCATGCCCCGCTCGATCAGCGCGAGCGCTTCGCCCACGCCGATAGGCGAACCGTACCCGATGGCCGGCTTGGCCTGAGGCTGGGCGACGGCGGGAATGGCGGTCATGAGGGCGCACGCGATGAGTGTTTTTCGTAGCATCTGACTCTCCTGCTCTGGCCAGCAATCAAGGTGTGGCGGGGCCGTTCGCATATTCGGCGTCGGAAACATGTTCCAGCCATTCGACACCCGTGCCTTCTGACAGCGCCACATGGGTCATCGACGAGGACGCCGTCGCGCCATGCCAGTGCTTCTCGCCGGGCGCCAGCATGACGACATCCCCGGCGCAGATGCGCTCGATGGGGCTGCCCTCGCGCTGCGTCCATCCACACCCTTCGGTGACAACCAGTGTCTGTCCGCGCTCATGTATGTGCCAGGCGCTTCTGGCGCCCGCCTCGAAGCGGACGGTCGCTCCACGGATGCGTGCGCCGTCTGCGCCGCTGAAGGGCGCCGTGACCTGCACCGAGCCCGTGAAGTTGGAAGCCGCGCCTGCCGTGGCCGTGCCCGACCCCCTGCGTATGATCCGCTGGCGGTCTGCGTCAGTGAGAACCGGCGCCTGCATGTCGGCGGCCGTGAACCCGCGCGCCTCCATCACCTGCCGCACTTCGCTGAGCGCCGAGACCGCGTTCGGCCAACCCGCATAGAATGCGAGGTGTGATCACCGCGCCGATCTCTGCCGGCTGCACGCCGTTGTCGAGCGCGCGGTTGACGTGGCCCCTCATCTGCCCCGTATGCCCGCCCTTGATCAGCGCCGACAGCGTGACCATGCTGCGGTCCCGTGGCGAGAGGTCGCTCCCGCTCCAGACGTCGCCGAACAGAACTTCGTCGGTATAGCCCGCCAGCTCAGGCGCGACCCAGCGCATATCCTCCGGCGCAACCCGTGGCGCCGGTTCCTGCGCCGCTGCCGGCGCAGCCAGTGTCGCGCCCAACGCCGCCGTGGCGATCACGCCCATGACCAACGATCTCATTGGCGCACCTGCGGCGGCGCTTCGCGGCCCGAATGCACCAGCACGGCGTCTGGCAGGCGCTGGCCGCGCACCTCGATGGCGCGCACCGCCGTGTTGAGTTCGACCAGTTCGTCAGACGTGAACCTGATCGCAGCGGCGCCAGTGTTCTGGATCATGTGCGCCGCATTGGTGGTCCCCGGGATCGGCACGATCCACGGCTTCTGCGCCATCAGCCAAGCCAGCGCGATCTGCGATGGCGCGGCCTCCTTGCGCTCGCCCCATGTCTTCAGGATCGCAACAAGCTGCAGGTTGTGCGGCAGGTTCTCTGGCGAGAAACGGGCCTCCACCGCGCGAATATCGCCCGGGGCGAAACGTGCATTCGCATCGATCCATCCGGTGAGGAACTGCGCGCCAAGCGGGCTCCACGGCACGAAGCCGATGCCCAGCTCCTCGCAAAGCGGTAGCACCTCCTGCTCCGGCTCGCGCCACAACATCGAGTACTCGTTCTGCACCGCCGTGACAGGCAAGGTCGCGTGCGCACGACGAAGCGTATTCAGCCCCATCTCGCACAGGCCCCAATGTTTGACCTTCCCCTGCCGCATGAGGTCCTGCACTGCGCCGGCGACGTCTTCGATCGGCACGTCCGGATCAACGCGATGCTGATAGAGGAGGTCGATGCGATCCGTGCGCAGGCGCCGAAGCATGGCCTCGACGGCAAGCTTGATGTGATCAGGGCGGCTATTGAGCCCCGGCCGCCGTTCGCCGGTTTCCAGATCGATGTTCCAGCCGAACTTCGATGTGATCACCACTTCGTCGCGGAATGGCTGCATTGCGTCGCCCAGGATGCGCTCGCACTCATGCGGGCCATACGCCTCGGCCGTGTCGAAGAACCTGACGCCGGAATCGAATGCCGTACGGATGAGGTTCACCATCTCGGGCCGGTAAGGCGTTTCAGTTGTGTACTTGCGGAAGTTGTTCTGCACGCCAAGGCCGATGCTCGAAACTTCGAGACTGCCAAGCCGGCGGCGATCCAGGCTTGGCCGCTGCGATGCCCCCAGGTCGCCCGGAGGCGCGCTTGCGCACGCTGCCGCCGCCAGCGCGGGCAAGGCAATGCCTGCAGTGAGCAGGCTGCGGCGGCCAATATCCATTGAGGAATTCGATGCGGGCATACGTGGCTCCTTCGTTCAGCTTCGGAGGTAGACCTTGGCCAGCACATTGATTAGACACTGAATGGTGCATGAACCTATTCCCAGGGCTTATATATGGCGCGCGAGGATCTTTCGGACCTCTCGGTCTTTGTCGTCGTTGCAGAGGAGCGGAGCTTCACGCGGGCGGCGGCCAAACTCGGTACATCTCAATCGGCGGTAAGCCAGACGATCCGCCGCCTGGAGGCGCGGCTCGGCCTGCGCCTGCTCACCCGCACCACGCGCAGCGTCGCGCCGACACAGGCCGGCGACCGGTTGCTCGCCGGGTTGCGCCCTGCGCTCAGCGAGATCGAGCACCAGCTCACCGGACTTACCGAGCTGCGCGACAAACCCGCCGGAATCGTTCGGATCACGACGGGTCAGCACGCCGCGGACACGATCCTGTGGCCGGTCATCGAGCGCCTTCTGCCGAATTATCCCGACGTGCAGGTCGAGCTGTCAGTCGACACCGGCCTGCGGGATATCGTTGCAGACAGGTTCGACGCCGGTGTCCGACTGGGGGAGCAGGTCGACAAGGACATGATCGCCGTCCGCATCGGGCCGGACCTCCGCATGGCCGTGGTCGCGGCGCCGAAATACTTCCGGAAACGCGGCAGGCCGGCAACGCCGCACGACCTTGCCCAGCACAGCTGCATCAACCTCCGCTTTCCCACGCTGGGCGGCGTCTATGTTTGGGAGTTCGAGAAGAACGAGCGCGAACTGCTTGTCCGTGTCGGCGGGCAGCTGACGTTCAACGAGAGCGGACTCATCGTGAAGGCGGCCTGCGCGGGCCTCGGCGTCGCGTTTGTGCTGGAGGACCACGTCAGAGAGCACATCGCGAAAGGCCGCCTCGAGCGCGTGCTGGTCGACTGGTGCCCTCCGTTTTCGGGCTATCACCTCTACTATCCCAGCCGCCGCCAACCGGCGCCGGCTTTCGCGCTGTTGCTCGGCGCCCTCAAGACTGGAACGGAATGAGCATTCAGCCACCGCCGCCGCTAGCTAGTCGAATGCTGCCCAGCTTCAACTTCGAACGGCCCGGTTCAGCGAATTTCGGATCTGTCAGGGCGATTGCAGTAGGAAGAGCTTTGCCGTGGTCTGTATTGGCCGTCGGTTAGGCTCCTTTTCCTGGCAAGCAGTGTCTTCTCGCCCGAGTAGAATTCTGCACCGTGAATCCACCGCAAACACGCGCGTCGGTTTCAAGCGGTTGAACTCTGACCAAGCCCGCGCCCAATAACGATGGCGTGGAGTGCGTGATGAAGGGCAGACCAGCGAGGGTCGCTAACAAGCCGAAGGGTTCGGCGCAGCTCGACCTGTTTTCTCGGCCGTTCCCGACAGCCGTCGAAGCAAGAACCCCGCTCGTGGTCGAGCCGGTGCGCGCCACCGTCATCGCGCAGGAGAGACAGCAACCGGCCGTGAACCCGCTCGATCCGCTTCTCGACTACATACTCGGCGCATCGCGTGGTCGAGGTCGGCCGCAGAACATCTTGAATGCCGTTGTCGCGTCGGTCGCCGAACCGCGCCGCCTGCTCGATGTTCGCGAAGCCGCGCTGCGGCTTGGTCTGTCAAAGTCGACACTCGACAAGATGAGGTGCCTGGGTCGCGGTCCACGATTTATCCGAGCGACCGACCGCGCCATCCGCTATGACCCGGCGGACCTCGAAGCCTTCGCAGCGGAGCGACGCCGTCAGTCGACTTCGCAGGACGCAGCATCCGCCGCGATGGGCGCCTAAGGCCGTTCAATCGATTTTTGGAAACGCCGTCTCACGCCAGCAAACGGGGCGTGTCGCGCTCAATTGCTGTGAATGATTTTGGCTGGCGGTGCTTCCGATGTGCTTCCGGGTGCACATCGCGGCGAGTAAGTGTTGAGCTAAGTTCTTGAAAAGATGGTGCTGCCTAGGTGACTTGAACACCTGACCCCCGCATTACGAATCCAGAACTGGCGTCCGCGGTCGGCTGAGTCGGCATGCATCAGCGACTGCCACCTTCCATAACCTGCTGTAGCATCGCGTGGCAATTTCGCTGATGCCACAAGGGTTTGCAGCGCTACTCACAGTCCGCAAATCCATCAGAGAGGAAGGTCCGATGGCAATTTATGTTTCCTCCTGTTTCCTCAAATCACCCCGATCCCGTGCACGGTGATGCCCAGGTGATGCCCAGAAATCTCGCGCTAGGGTCTCAGAAATAGAGCAAAAACGGGGGTTCCGGTGCGCCTGACCAAACGATCTGTCGATGCGGTGATGCCCGAAGCGGTGGATCGCATCTATTGGGACGACGAGCTTCCGATGTTCGGACTTCGCGTCAGGCCCGCTGGCAAGAAGACATTCGTCGTTCAGTATCGTGTGGGCGGCGGTCGCAAGGCGAGGCTCAAGAAACTCACCGTCGGCGTCTACGGAACCTCGACCGTGGACGAGGCCCGGATTGAAGCGAAAGCGGTTCTGCGGAAAGCGGGGCTCGGGGAAGATCCAGCGGAGGAACGTCTTCGCCATCGGACGGCTGCAACGGTTGCCGAGCTCATCGACATCTGGTCGACAACAGGTGTCACGACCAACCGACGGACCGGCGAGCCTCGCTCCCAGCAGAATATCGCCAACGAGGTGGCGCAGGCCAACCACCACCTGAAACCGCTGATTGGACACCGCCCCGTCGTCGATCTTACGCAGAAGTGACATCGAGCACCTCCGCAATCAGATCGCCAAGGAGACTCGCACCAAGCGGAAGGAGGAAGCGTGGCCTCGTCAACGTCAAGGGAGGTGCAGGCACAGCTGCCCGTACGATCCGCCTGCTGTCGTCAATCCTGTCCTTCGCAGTTGATCAAAGGCTGATTGAGCGGAATCCGGCATTGGGGGTCAAACTGGCTCCGAGCCAGAAGCGGCACCGCTATCTTAGCGCCGCGGAGATCAGACAGCTCGGTCAGGCGCTTGATACGCCCGCTCCCTCGCCGACGGCTGGCAAGGCAGCAACCATCATCCGGCTCCTCATCCTGACGGGTGCGCGTCGCGGCGAGATTGAAGCCCTGAAATGGCCCGAAGTGGACTTTGAGTTCGGGATGCTCCGGCTCGAGAGCAGCAAGACCGGCGCAAAGATCATTCCTCTGGCCGGGGCTGCCATCGACCTGCTGGCGGCCGAGCGCGAATGGGCGAGCGACAATGCAAAGTGGGTGTTTCCGGCGGCGCGCTCGGACGGGCACTTCGATGGACTCTCCAAGGAGTGGCGTCGGATCCGCAAGGCGGCCGGCATCGGCGATGTCCGCATTCACGACTTGAGGCACACGTTCGCCAGCGTTGGTGCGAGTGGCGGGATCGGGCTTCCGCTTATCGGCGGGATCCTCGGTCACCGACAGGCGTCCACGACTCAGCGATATGCGCACCTGGCAGACACGCCGCTTCGGCGAGCCGCCGATGAAATCGGGCGACAGATCGCTGCGAAGCTGGCGGCGCCGGTATCGACAGATGGCCGCCGTGTCGTGCGCACGATTGAGAGAGCGAGGCCGTAGCCAATCACTTGGACTGGGAGCAGCCGGCGAACACATTCGGGAGGTGCCGGGGCTGCTTCCGCGCGCGATACAAAATCTGTGAATTCAAGCGTCGGCGAGTGACACCTGGCCCTCACGCTAAATCAACGCGATGGCGTGCCGATCAACGTCGGACCCCACGCCGGTTCACAGACAGCTCCGTTTAGCCATCAACCGCCAGTTCTGGTGCTTTAGCGCCCGGCACTTCGGCGTCGCGAAGCTCGCGTTCCGCCCCCGCCAGTGCATCTCTATCCATATCGGTCTGGCGAACCATCCACTGGAGATAATCGACCGGCGCTTCAGCCCATTTCATGCCGCGATGCTTCCCGAACGGGATCGCAGGCAGGTGCTTTGGCTCTTCGGTCCAAGCGATCATTTGCTCGATCGTTGTCTCCTTGAGGAGCTCGACCAAAACGTGGGCGGTTACCCAGGCGTCCGGACCTGCGCGGTGCGGCGGCATGGCGTAGGCAGGATCAATGCTTAGCTCGCGCCAATAGCGAAGGACCTGGTTTGAGTGCCGCGGTGCGTCCGGCCACAGATGGAGTGCAACCTTGTAGGTGCAGATCCACGGCAGGCCGGCTGTGACCTCCGGGTGACGAACTGCCGCTCAAACTCGGCGTTGTGGGCAACAAGCACATCAGGTGTCTCGCCACCCCAGACGGCCTGACGCAGCCGCTCGGGCGTGCAGACAGGTGTCTGGTCGTCGAAGTCGGCCTCAGTGATGTGGTGCACCGCCTTGGTCTCAGGCAGGAAAGCCACCGCGGAGGCCGATACAGTCGTGCCATCGGTCGTTCGATTTCGGCCGTACCGCCCCCGGTGACGACGTCAGCCCGCCCGAACTCGATGATCTCGGCGGGCGGCTCTATACCCGTCGTCTCTAGATCGATCACACGAAGCCGGGTCACAGGTAGGTCCTCATAGGTCGAAATGCACGGTCAACGCTGCAGCGTGGTCT
>JADKDU010000013.1 GCA_016714495.1 Hyphomonadaceae bacterium
GCAGCAGACGTTCCGCCACGCCGATTTCCACCACGCCGTCCCCCGCGCCGATGCTGACGATGTCCCGACAACCTGACGCGGCGACCGATCGGGCGAGTTCGCTGGCAAATACAGCATGCATGTCGCATGCGCCAAACACATCAGCGATGTGGGGTCCGAGAAACCTGTTTGACCAATAGTGGAATATGTCCGGTAGCGCGTGGATGTCCGTCTGGGCACGAAAGTGTTCGATTTCCGCAGCGATGCGGGCGTCGTGACTGTCGTCTGTCCTGAAGCCCATGACGCTCACGTCGTTGCCCGAGGCTGGTGATCCAGCGCTCTTTCCCAGACCGTAATCTAACAGCTATTCAACTGGCTAATCTAGGTAATTCTTGACCAGCATGAAGCTTTAGGTTGCGCGCTCCGCCAGCCTCAGGTCATGCCCCCAACTCTGATAGGCAGGTGAACATCAGAGCTCAGGAAGTCTCCGTGTTCGGGACGGTGTCGCACAATGCTAGCGCTTCGGGTCATTAGCGGGCTTGAACGCCCCCGGGGTTGCCCTGAGACGTGCGAGCGCGCTCTACGGATGGTGATGGAGCATGGGACTGAGCACGCCTCGCAATGTGCGACGACCGTGCGGCCAAGGTCGGGTGTGCTGCGCAGACGCTGCACAACTGGGTCGCCCAGGCCGAGCGAAATCGCAGCGCTCGCGCAGGTCTGTCGACCGACGAGCGAGAGCGGATGAACGCGCTGAAGCGCGCGGTCCAAGAGCTCAGGCAGGCGAACGAGATCCTGCGCAAGGCGGAAGCATATTTTGCCCAGGCGAAGCTCGACCGCCGGCTCCAGGCATGATCAACTTCAGATACGGTCGTTGCACCTCGTCTGGGGTCGGGTCGATCTGCCGGGTTCGTAGATTGCCCCGTTCACCTTCCATGCACGCGATGCGCGACGAAGCGTTGAAGCCGCATGTCGTGCGCGTGTTCACCGAGAACGTCGAGGTCTACAGTTCGGAGGTGATCTGGCGGAAGGAGCCGTGGCGATCGCTCGATGCTGTCGAGTCCGCAACGCTCAAGTGGGTCGATTGGTACAACAATCACCGGCTGCTTGAGCACATCGGCAACATCCCGCCCGCCGAGGCAGAAGCCGCCTACTTTGCGTCGCTGGAAGAAAAAGCTGGCGCTGCGTAACTAAAACCAAACAGCCTCCGGGGTTGCCGGGGTGATTCACAACCCCTAATGACATCGTTTATAGTGAGGGGGACACCTCTTGATACTCGCTGCTCTGATAGCTCTCAGCGGAGGGGCGGACGCGGCCCCTCCCAAAGTCGACCCTACGGCGTTGCTCGAACCACAAAAAACGGAAACGGGAGATTCGAGCGCAACCAAGCCTCGACCCGCGCCCAAGCGCACGACGATGCGTTTCAGCGCGTTCTCTTCCGCCGGGGAGAGCAATGCCCGCGATAGAGCCCGGCTGGCGACCGAAACAGCAAAGGGGGTTCTGAGAGAACAAGTGCAGCCAGTTTTTATACTAAGCCCGGGTCACCCCATTCCATTGACTCCAGCTGAGGTTGATCTGGCGGCAACATTCGCCGCTCCTTTTTCAGTCCAGATGTCCAAATTCAACATCGAATCTCTGACTGGTTCACAGCCGACCCCGGCTCCTCGCACTGATGCTTATACAACTTCTTTCGGAGCCCTTTGGGAGTTCGCCCCGGAGGACTTGATCTGCGGAGCTGGAATTATGGCTTGGAGGCTCATTCAACACACCTCACCGTAAAATCGCAGCTAACCGGTGCGGATTTCTCACCAGGCTTGATCGGTTCGCAACCAACCGGACCAATACAATCGGCGTGCGCCTTCAGACCTGGAGGCAGCTTTGTGGTCGAATGCTTTAGAAATGTCGCTGCGACCTTCAATGCGATAACTGCACCCAGCAATATGCCGGTTTCTTATGAACCGGAAGGCGTTCTTCGATCGCCAATGACAGTTTTGCGTTCGAGTTCGATCAGGTCCGCCGCGAAACCAGCCGATACGGTTTTAGCGGAATCATTGGCGCACCGGCAGTAGGAGCGCCGTTCACTAAGGCCCTAGAGATTTCTCCGCGCCTGCGACTTGGTTACGAGCGATGGGACGTCACTGAGGTCGAGTATTTCTACGATCCAATGATCGCAGCGCAGCCCTTACGTTGGGTCCGTTCCGGAAGCGGGCATTCCGGTCGGTTCGGTGTGGGGGCGGATGTGGCGGGTTCAGTTCCGGGCGGGCTACCGCTGCGCTGGAAACTGTCAGCCGAGTACGGAGCAGATTTCGTTGATCTGGAGATGAAAACGAATGAGGCGCCAGAAGGTTCACCTGCGCAGGCTTTGCTCCAAGGGACGGCCGTTTCCGCAAAACGCAAGCTTGCCAAGACCATGTCCTATGGTTCGCTTGGTGGAAGACTTGACTTGGAAATCAACGACAATTGGAAAATATTTGCTGGGGCAACCTACAAGCTTGATTCCTTTGTTACATCGACGTGGATTGCTCGGACCCCCTATGTGATCGGCCCGGATGTGCAGTACAAACTCAAACATATGGGATCAGTTGACGTGACTTTGGGCGTCTCATTTGCTCACTGAGCTTTCGCGGAATTTACGACCACCGATCTATTTGGGCCGCCCTCGCTGATCGTGATCAGGCCCGCACGCGGCTGGCGCGGGAACGCACTGATCTTGTCGTCCATTTCCGCACCATGCCTAACCGGACAGCCGCCTCAATCATCGCCAGCCCCGAGAGCAGATGTCGCCCCCCGACGGCTGTGAGCCGCCCCTAAGGTTTCAGGACCCCTTGACTTGAGAGAGGGGCCTTCTAGGGACGAGGGCGGATGCGCAAGGACGACGGCGTTCAGCGGACGAGTAGAGGGAGGTGGCGATCCTGCTGGATGCGGATCGTGAGGCGCCAGGTCAGGCTCGTCGCGATCAGCGGCACGAGAAGGTCTGCGAATGCAGAGGATCGACGGAACTGGCGAAGGCCGCTTCCCGGCGCACTGGGCACAGATGAGGTCCGCGCGGCCTGGAGCGGTTCCACGTGAGGTGGGGAGTTCCCAGGGGGGGGGGACCTCTTAAAAGGGGGGGGGGCTACTCCGGGGGGGAACCCCCCGGCGCTCCGGTCCTCGGGGGGGCCCGGGGGCGCGGGGGGGGTTCGGGGGGGGGGGGGGGTTCCGGGGGGGGGGGGGGGGGGGGTCTTTGTTGGGGGGGGCGGGGTCCGGGGGGGCCGAGGGGGGACCGATGAATGTGGGCGGGCGTGAAGAAGCTTCTCGCCGAGCGCTGAACTCTAGATGGCGAGGCGCTGAAGGAGATGGCCGCGAAAAAGGGTGTGCGGCTGCAGGCCCGATCAGGTGACGCGAGTGAGCGTTGGCGACGACTTGAGGCGTCATCGCAACGCGAGCGCCTGACGCTTCTCGATATGGCGATCGGCCCAGCGATCGCCCGCACGTTCTCGACCATCAGCAGGCGGCTGCGCCGACGAAATGTGGGCCCGGACTTTATTTACATCTGGAGCAGAACGTCGATGGCGCCTTGGCTGTATCGACCGCGACGACGACGGCGTTGTCCGGCATAGAATGAGTGCGGGACATGGCCGGTCATGTCACCGACGCGCGGAGGGCCGGGGGGGGGGGGGGTCCCTCTTCCCGCCCCGGGGGGGCCCCCCCCGCGGTAGTGAGGCTGATGACGCGTCACGTCGGGAGATGTTCAAGAGCCGGTCATGACAACCGCGGGCATGTGCGAGGGAGCACTTCGCCCGGAGCAGCCACCTGGTGGAGAATTCCCCCGCCCCCCGGCGGGGGGCCGGGGGGGCGGGGGCGGTTCCCTTGGGGGGGTCTCCCCCGCGGGGGAGAGGGCGCCCGCCCCCGGGGTCTCCCCGCCCGGGGGTGGGGCGGGGGAACGAGGGGCGCCGCTGGGGGGGGGGCCCGGGGAAAACCCGGCCCCCGGGTTCGGGGGGCACCCCGGGGGGCGGGGGGGGGCCGCCCCACCCGGGGCGCCGGGGGGGGGGGGGCGCCCGCCCGCCGGACTTTTCCCCCCCGAAGACCCCGGGGAACACAAAACACCGCGTTTTTATCTTCCTTTTCCCGGCCAGGGGGCCGGGCGGGGGGGTCCCGCGCCCCCCGGGTGGAAACCGGGGGGGCGGCCACCCGCCCCCCCAAGAGTCCGGGGGGGTTGGGGGAATGGCCCGGGGGGGCCTCCGGGGGGCCCTCCTGGGGGGCGGGGAGGGGGGGGGGGGGGGCGCGGGCCGGCGCTGGCGGGGGGGGGTTGGGGGGGGGCCGGGCCCGGGGGTCTCGGGGGGGGGCTTCCCGATGTCCTATCGGCCCGAGTTCGTCTCTCGCGGCCTTGGGCGAGCAGGCCGAGGCAGCCCCGAAAGGTCGGAGAGAAACCAAAAACATCCGGGGCGGGGGTCCGGGGGGCGGTTGTAAAGGCCGGGCGGGGGGGGAACTTTCGGGGGGGGCCCCCGCGGATACCGGCCCCCCGCGGCCCCCCCACTGTTCGGGGGGGGGGGGGAGAGGGCGCAGGGCCCCGGCGGGCCGCGGGGGGGAAAGCCGCGGCCACCCCCGCCGGGGGGTCCCGGGGGGGGGGGGCGGGGGGGGCGGGGGAAAAACGGGTGCCCGGGGGGGAGGGGGGCCCGCCACGCTCCCCGGCCTCCCGAGGCGGGGGAAAGACGGGGTCCCGGGGGAACCCGAAGGCTCCCCCAGGGGGGGGGGGGAGGGCGACGGGGGGGTAGGGGGGCCTTGCACCAAGGGGGGGGGGGATGGGCGGGGGAGGGAAGCCGGGCGAGCTACCCGGGTGGGCTGCGACACCACCAGGCCGCTTCCAAGACGCTCGCGAGGCTTTTGGCGCAGCGGTGAGAGCGAGTTGAAGTGGATCCTGAGATCAGGGGATCGAGACAGCGGGCTGATGATCCCGGAGGGGGGGCAAAAGGCCCTGGAAGAACGGGCCACAACAGAGATTGGGCGAAAGGGCTCCTCGGGAACACGGCGAGGATGGGAGCCGGGGAGCTTACTCCGCCTACATGGCGAGAACGATCGCGAGCGGAGGGGAAATACAGGCCGGGACGTTTCGAAGTTTGGGCGGCCGGAGCTCACCCATGTGGCCCCGCATATGGTGCTCCAAGTGGCCAAGTTCCGCGACGCGGCGGATATGGACGGCTTGTTCATGCTCCGCGCAACGGCCTGAAGGCCTCGCAGGGCTTGAGAGGGCTCCGGCCAATTCGTCGAAAACAGACCGATGTTAACCACTTTGACCGCCAGGTGCTCGTTCGCCACCAAACGGTTGGTCAGCCAGATCACCTTTGGTTTGCAGAGACCGTTGATCGTCTCTGCGAGAGTGTTGTGGAACTGTCTCCGACACTGCCGACGGACAGTCCCTTGATCTCGTCAGCCGGAGCTTGCACGGCGCCCGCAGAATCATTGTGAATCGATGCGATGCCGATAGGTTGCGTGAAATTCACCCTGTTCAAGGCAACGTATGGTCCACAACCCCATTCAATCGCTCAAACTGCGTCCAGCGCAGGCAGCAGCATCTGTGGCTTTCGGCGCCGCCGTCGCATTGTCTGGATATCTATGGGGGCCCGCCGGTTTCGCGTGGGCCGGAACTATTCTGGCGTTGGCGTTGTCGTGGGCGGCGGCGGTCGATATCGACCGCTTCATACTGCCTGATATCCTGACCATAGGTCTTGCGGTCCTCGGTCTGGCGCTTGCAGCAACGCAGGGAGCTTCCTTGCTTCTTCACCACGCAGCCGGAGCGACTCTTGGTTATCTCGCCTTGGCCGGCGTCGCGTTCGCCTACCGACGCTTCCGTGGAAGAGAAGGCCTTGGCATGGGTGACGCGAAACTCATGGCCGCGGCCGGCGCATGGTTGGGCTGGGCCGCTTTGCCGACTGTTCTGCTCGCGGCGTCGATCGCCGGTATCGCGTGGATGGCGGCGGTCGCCGTCGCGACACGTGCGCTTTCGCCATCCCGCGCAGTGGCGTTCGGCCCCTTTATCGCTGCTGGTTTCTGGCTCGTGTGGCTGCTTGGGCCTGTGGGCGGCTACCCATATGCCAGCCTTGCTCTGTAGTCGTATCGCAACAACTGATCCTGCCCCCGCATTTGCCTTGGTCTGCGTATCTTCGTCCGGACGGGCTACAGTTGATAGACCGCGATGCACCTTGTTCACGACTGCATCTGACAAGACGCCGCGCAACTGTCCCGGAAAGACGAGGTTTGAAACGCCCCGGTAACCCCGGAGGCCATTTGGTTTTAGTTACGCAGCGATAGCTGTTCCTCCAGCGACGCATAGTAGGCGGCCTCAGCCTCGGCGGGCGGGATGTTGCCGATGGGCTCGAGCAGCCGGCGATTGTTGTACCAGTCGACCCATTCGAGCGTGGCGTACTCGACTTGATCGAGCGATCGCCACGGCCCTTTCCGCCAGATGACCTCCGCTTCGTTGATCGTCTCAGCGAGAGCGTTGTCATAGCTGTCGCCGACGCTGCCGACGGAAGGTTCAAGACCCGCCTCGGCGAGCCGCTCGGTGTACTTGATGGATACGTACTGAGATCCGCGGTCCGAGTGGCAGACGAGTCCGCCGTCCGAGAGCGGCCTGCGATCGTGCAGCGCCTGCTCGAGCGCATCGAGAACGAAGCCGGCATGCGCGACACGAGAGACCCGCCAGCCGACGATGCGGCGAGCGTAGACGTCGATGACGAAGGCCACATAGACGAAGCCCGACCAGGTCGCGACATAGGTGAAGTCGGAGACCCACAGCACGTTCGGTCGTGGCGCGTGGAACTGGCGGTTGACCCGATCGAGCGGGCAAGGCGCGGTCTTGTCGCTGAACGTTGTTCGCTGCGGCTTGCCACGGGTGACGCCCTTGAGTCCCGTAGCCTTCATCAGCCTTGAGACCGTGCAGCGAGCGACCTCAAAGCCTACACGCAGCAGTTGCCGCCAGACCTTGCGGACGCCGTAGACCTGGAAGTTCTCGCTGAAGACCCGAAGAATCTGGGGCTTCAGCGCCGCATCGCGTTGAACCCGCGGCGGCGCCTTGTCAGGGCGCCGCCGGCGCGAAGCGTGTGCATGGAAGGTGGATGGGGCGATCTTCAGAACCCGGCAGATCGGCTCGACCCCGTACGTGGCGCGATGATCGTCAATGAAGGCGGTCATGGCTTGAACCGGCGGTCGAGCTCCGCCTGAGCAAAATATGCGCTGGCCTTGCGCAGGATCTCGTTGGCCTGGCGCAGCTCGCGGACCTCACGCTCCAAAACAGGATGCGCGCGGAGAATTTCTTGTCGCTCTGGTCCATGCCTTCTAGATTGGGCGAACGGGCGCCCAACTATACCTGCACAGATATTTGGCTTCCTGCCCGTTACCGTACCGAGTGGGGCGCAGATAAGTGCTAACCACGTCGTAGCGGTCGAGGCTCTGCCCAGACCTTCTGCCGCGAGAAAAGCCGCCGTCCCCACCCCTACCCCCGAGGACGGCGGCGATTTTCATCGCCGTGTGGCATGAAGGTCCGGAGCAGAATGACAACAGTCATCGAGTTGGAGCGCGGAGAAGAGCCGCGCAAGAACGAGCGCTATGCTCTGGTCTTCGTGAGTTCAAAACCGCCAAAAGAGGGCGCGGCTATTGCCATTCGCGATGACGGCCAGACCTTTTTCGCCGACGACAGCGAGCACGATGTGAGCGTCATACTCAAACGCGCTGTGATCTGGGCCGATGAGAACGCCATCGCGCACGTCTATGTGAGACGTGATCGCCAATAGCCCGCTCGCCAGCGGACTGTGAGCGGTAGAAGCGCATGAACGGACATGAGTCCGGCATGGTGACGCTGGGTCACTGGCGCTTGGCGTCATCTGCCGTGTCAGCGCTATGGCGATGCGGCGCGCACCGTGGCGCCCATCGCGCCTTGGGTGCTCTACGCCAATGCCGCTGGGCCCGCCATTTGGGCGTGCGTGGTGATCGTCTAATCAGACCGCGGGCCGTTGCTGCAAGTCCGAGTGGGAGCGCGATCCGACAACCTTCGCCAGCAGCATCGCCACGCTGAAGGGTTTGGCGAGGAATGCATCGAAGTCCAAGGAGGCGTACTCATCAAGCTGGCTGTCAGCGGAGAATGCGATAGCGAAAGCCTTCTGATTTGGTCCCGGCTCTGCGCGAATCCGCCCGATGACTTCCACGCCTGTGAGGTAGGGCATGCGAAGATCAATCAGCATGACATCGAACGGCTGCTTGAGTGCGGCCTCGAGCGCGCCTTGACCATCAACCGCTTCTGTCACGATGGCGCCGGATGTTTCGAGAACCGCGCGCGCAAGCGCACGGTTGGACTCATTGTCCTCGCCCACCAGAACGCGCATGCCTTGCAGGATCAGCCCCGTGTCTCGCCGACGCGCAGGCGCTTTGTCAGGTCCGACCTTCGCTGTGAGCGCGAACGAAAAGCTCGACCCGGCGCCGGGCGCTGAAGACAATGACAGGGCTCCGCCCATCGCCGCCACAAGCCGTTTCGCGATCGCCAATCCCAATCCGGCGCCATCCGAGGTTTCGCTTCCGCCCTGTCGGAACGGCTCGAACAAAAGATCATGCTGATCGAGTGGAATGCCCGGACCGGTATCGACGACCTCAAAGTGAAGTTTTCCCAGCCGATGCGCGGCTCGCACGGTGATCTGGCCGTGGTCCGTGAATTTGAGCGCATTGCCAATGAGGTTGACCAGAACCTGCTTCAGCCTGGCTTCATCGAAAACGGCGAACTCCGAGGCGTAAGACGGTCCTTCAAATACCAGCCGCAACTTCTTTGCTTCAGCCTGACGCTCGAACAGCGCAACGCTGTCGCGAACCGCGCGAACCCAATCAGCCGGCTTGCTGCGAATCTCGACGGCGCCCGCTTCGAGGCGCGAGAAATCGAGGACGTCATTCACGACAGAGAGCAGCAACCGGGAGGCAGTCTCAACCCGCGAAGCGCAGGTCTGCGCGAAGGCCGGGTCCCCCTCCGCTTCCGTCAGCAGGCCAGCATAGCCGATGATCGTTGTCAGCGGCGTGCGGATCTCATGACTCATGTTCGCGAGGAATTCGCACTTGGCTCGGATGGCGCTTTCGGCGGCCTGCATCGCTCTCTTCAAACCGTCCTCGGCCTGCCTGCGCGCCGTCAGGTCCTGGACCTGAGCGATATAGTGTTTGGGCTGGCCATCCGACTCCCCGCACCAGCGAGACTGACATGTTGACCCAGACCAGCGCGCCATCCTTGCGGATATAGCGCTTGTCCATCTGGTAGCCCGTGATCTCGCCGCGTGTCAGCTCGCCTAAGAGGTCGAGGTCCCGAGTTAGATCCTCCGGATGCGTTATCGTTTGGAAATCCCCGGCCAGCATCTCTTCCTCGGAGAAGCCGACAAGCTGGCAGAAGCTGTCATTGATTTTAAGGAACTCGCCATCAAGGGCCACCAGCGCCATGCCGATTGGCGCGTGATGAAACGCGTTTTCGAACAGCTCGGTCTGCTTGATGTGAAGCATGACGGACCCCTGCGGCGCGTGACAGCGCGACGCGCACGGTAGTCCCTAGACGTTAGCGTTGAGTTAGGCAGATTTACGCAAAATCTCCTATGGCGAACGCTGCCGGAGGCCAGACGGCTTACGCCACAGGCACAACAGGCCTCGCCTGCTATGCAACCCCGCCACGCAGCCATGACAATAAGCCGCGAGCGGCCCTACTCCCTCACTGTCGGCGTCATCTTCAGGTCGAGGCGTTTACCCCCGCGCTCGACGCTGATGTCGGTTTCCTGACCAATCTTGAGTCCATTCATCGCCTGCATGTAGTCGTAGATGTTTGTCAGCTCGGCGCCGCCGAGAGCGACGATGACGTCCCCGCCCTGCAGGCCCGCCTTGCCGGCCGGCCCGCCTTGAACCACGCCCGAGATTTTCACGCCCTTGATGTTCTCGGAGGCGTAATCAGGGATGGTGCCAAGGAAGATGTTACCGACCCGGCCCTGAGTCTGCGTCTGTTCGACCTTGATATAGTCGGGAGCGGTCGCAGCGTTCGCCTGTGAGCGGGCGATCAGCGACATAAGGCGCGTCACGTCATAAAGACCTTTGTAGTTGATGAGATCAGCCGTATCGCGCGGGGAGTGATACTCCTCGTGTGAGCCGGTGAATGCCGAGAGGATCGGAACGCCAGCGACGTAGAATGAGGTCGCATCCGTCGGCAGATAGGTGTCCGAAAGCGGCGTAATCGGGAGGCCGACAACAGCGTTCCTCTGCTCGATTTCGCGCGCCCAGACGCTGGATGAGCCCACGCCCTGCAGGATAAGCGCGTCCCTGAGCCGTCCGATCATGTCCATGTTGAGATAGGCCGAGAACGCGCCGCCCAACGCCTCCTTGCCAGCCTTCTTCTTCGCCTCCTCAACGAAATAGGCCGATCCGAGCAGACCCAGCTCCTCGCCTTCCCACGCTGCGAAGACGATATCACGGGCGCCCTGCAGTCGGCCTGCTGCGCGCTCCGCGGCAAGCGCCTCGGCGATCTCCAGCAGCCCCGCGACGCCAGATGCATTATCGTCGGCGCCGTGATGGATCTCGCCGCGTTCGTTGGCGCGCGCCAGCGAGCCCGAGGCTTCGCCATGCCCCAGATGATCAAGATGCGCACCGATCGCCAGCGCAGGCGCATCAGGCGCGCCGTCCAGGTCGAGCCTGCCGAGAACATTGAAGCCGGTGCGCTTTTGGTAGGCGAGAGCGATGTTCGTCCCGACCTTCAACCCGCTAAGCGGCAGGCCGGCGACCATCTCGCCTGCGTCGAGCCGCTTGGCCAGCGCGTCGAGGTTGGTGTTCGCGCGCGCGAGCATCGCTTCGGCGGCCTTCTTGCCAACCGCGACGACAGGCAGGGAGGAGGCGCCCGATCCGGATTCGTAGGAGAGCTTCGGCAATTCTTCCGCGTCGATCCCGGGCGGCGGCGCGAAGATGATGCCGGCCGCCTTGTTGGCGCGCGCCGTCGACGCCTTGTAACGCATGTCCGAGAAACGCGAGAGGTGAATCCGCGTTTTCGAGTCCACATTGTTAGGCAGGCCGCGATAGACGAGCACCCATTTCCCCTCGACGTCGAGGTGCGCATAGGAATCGTATTCTGCGTTGTCGCCATCCTTCGGCGCGGTCAAACCATATCCCGCGAAGACGACATCGGCGGGCGCTGCTGCGCCAACGCGCGAGAACGATAGCGGCCGCCAATCGATGTCCGATTTGAGATCAAGCGCCTTGCCTGCAATCGTTGCGTTGAGCGCGTTGTCCTTGTCGAGCGAGACCCCGGCGGTGAACTCGAAGCTCTGCATATAGGTGCCTGCATCGCCCGCAGGCAGAAGTCCGGCGGCCTTGAAGGCGGCAGCGACATACTCCGCCGCGCGCTTTCCGCCAGGCGCGCCGGTTAGACGGCCTTCCATCTCATCCGACGCAAGCGCCTGCACATGACGGCGAAGATCGTCTTCCGAAATCTCGGTCTTGGTCGAGGCCGCCTGCGGCTTGAAATTGGCAAGCAAAGCGCCTTTGGCGTCGAGACCCAGAAGACGCCGGGCTTCGGCGTCGTTCCAGTCGCCGGTGAAGATCTGCGAAATCTTCGCGCTGGTGGCATTCGAGGTCCAGGCGAGCCGCTTGCCGTCCGGATAGAACATCGGCAGGCCGTCGAAGCCCTCCCGCTCGCTGACGCGAACCGGCTCTCGCTTGCCCTCGGCGTCGACGACGTAGAGTTCGAAGTTCGCAAAACCCAGAACATTGGTCGAAAAGATGATGTAATCGCCCGACGGGTGGAAGATCGGCGCCCATGACATCGCGCCGATATTCGTGATCTTTCGCTGGCCCGAACCGTCGGCGTTCATCGTGTAGACTTCGGCGCGCGCCCCGTCTTCGGAGAAACGCCGCCAGATGATCTGCTTGCCGTCCGGGCTCCAGAACGTGCCGCCATCATAGCCGGGCACATTGGTCAGCTGACGCACATTCGATCCGTCTGCGTTCATCACATAGACGTCGAGGAAATAGGACGGGTCCTGTTCGAGCTGCTTCTTCTCCGCCTCGGTTTGCGCGCGCCCATAGACTGCGCGGTTGGACGAGAACACGATCTGCTTGCCGTCGGGCGAATAAGCGCCTTCCGCGTCATAGCCCAGCGTGCTGGTCAGGTTCTTATACCTGCCCGTCGCAAGATCGAATTCCTGGATGTCGTAGGTAGGATCATAGTCCCAGGCATAGCGTCGGGTTTGTCCGCTTTTGCGGAAGGCGATCTCATCGACCATCTTCTTCCGGGCTTCAGGATCATCCTGCGTGGAAGCGAAGATCACGCGCTTCTTGTCGGGGCTGATCCAGCCGCAGGTGGTCTTGCCGTATCCCGGAGACACGCGGCGCACATCGCCGGACGCCATGTCCATCAGATACATTTGATAGAACGGGTTGTCCGCCTCGCGCTCGCTCTGGAAGATCATCTGCGAGCCGTCCGCGGAAAAATATCCCTCGCCCGCGCGCAGCCCTTCGAACGTCAGCTGCCGCACATTGGCGATCAATGGTCCCGCGGCCTGCGTAGACGCAATGGCGATAGGAGCGTCGGCGCTGGCCGTTTCCCGCCCGCTATCGCCCGGAGTGGCGCAGGCGGACAGGCCGAGAGCAGCCGCGCCCGCAGCAAGCGCCTTGAGGACGGATTGGGTTTGCATTGGGTCTCCGATTGGATGCCGCTTTGCGCCGTTGATGACATCCATAGTTTAAAGCGTAAAGCAGTCGCAAGGACACGACCGCGCCAACAGCGCGCTGCTCATTTTCGCGTCATTTGACACGGCGGTCTTGGCGGGATGGCGCCAAAAAGACACCGGCCGCGCCAAAACCCCACGTGAGCGGACCCGCCGCCGGTGTCAGCGGGCCTGGATGCTTTGGATATAGCCAAGCAGGGATGTGATTTCTTCCGGCTCGAGAACCCATTCGGGCATGCTGGGATGCCCGGTCACAATGCCTTCCGCCAACGCTTCGGCAAGCCCGCTCACGGGATAGAGTTCGGACAAACGCCGGAAGGGAATTGCTTCGCGCACGGCGCTATGGTCGCTCAACCCGACGGCGTGGCAGTTCTTGCAATGTGTCCTCGCCATAACCCGACCGGCTTCGATCTGAGCCGGGCTTGCAATGATGTCATCCCCTGAGTCAGGGCGTGGCGTCGCCGCGCAGCCGACAAGCATCGTCAGGAGAGCAAGGGAAAGAGCCAGTCGCATCGCGTCTCCTTGAGAATAGTTTCAACGCCTTGTCGTATTGGGCTCAAGTCGCCGCCTTGGAACCATCGATAGCAGCTCGCCTACGCTGCGCCCGCCTCAAGTCTGACCCGACCTACCCAACTTTGCCGCGTCAATTCGGCTTTTTCTTGAGAGAGCCGATGTAAGCAATGAGATCGGCGACGCGATCAGGTTCGATGATCAGATTGGGCATGGTCGGATGCGAAGTATGGAGCCACACATTGAGCGCCATGGGCGTCATGCCCGGCGTGTTGGCGACCGCCGCAAATGTTGGCGCTGCCGGGTTGGCGGATTGCGTCTGGTCGACCGTAACGGCGTGACAGTCGCCGCACGCACGGACAGCGTAATACCTTCCGCGCGCGATCCCGGCGCTATCTTGCGCGCTCGCCGGCGCCGCCAGACATAGGAAAACTGCAACGAGTAAAGCTGCGCGCATGTGCTTGCCTCCAGTGTCCACAGAGCACATATCCGGCGCGGACCTGTTGATCCTGATCAAGACGACCCTAGGCATGACACAGAGGGTGCGGCGCTGACGCACGATGCTCCGCGCGTATGACAAAGCGCCTGAGCATCTTGCGCGCAGCCGCTGCGTTTTTGCGCGAACTTTTTGTTCAGAAAGCTCTAGTCGGCAATCCCACTGATGGATTGGAGGTAGGCGATAAGCGCATCGGCTGATCGTACGTCGAAATCGAACAGCGGCATATCATCGTGACCTACGCGCAACGCATCAATGAACCGATAGGCCAGCCGGTCCGGGTCGTTCACTGCAAGAACATCCCGCAAAGGCGGCGCGTCCATGTTCGGACTTCGCGAGCGCCGGTCAATCGCATGACATGATGCACAATGTTGCTCGGCAATCTCACGCCCGGCGGCAATCTGAAGCGGATCCTGGCCGTCGAGGTCGACGCCTTTCCAGCCGGTTGCTTCACTTTCGGAATGCGCCAGGAGATCGCGGTCACGATCTTCGGCCGGTGTGGCGCAGCTAGCCGCCTCCGCCGCCAGCACGACCGCGATCAGTCTGCTCGCCAGCTTCGGCAAATTTCGCTGCGTCACATCGGTAACTTTCGTCCGCTACGTGCTAGTCGCGAATTCCCTAGCACGCCTTGCTACGATTTCACCACAGGCACGTGTTCGATAACGCGATAGGTGTTCTCCCGTCCATCGTTCTCGCGAATAGTTATGTAGGCGCCGACCGCAAGCGAATGGTCTGACAAGCGAAAGATTGGCTCGTCATCACCCTCGCGCGGTTCATCGTAGTGAAAGAACCAGTTGTCGCCGCGACGGGTCAGCAAACCATCAGCGTCGCGCTCATCTCCGGGTTTGACCCTCACGACGGTGCAGGCCGATTTGTGCTCGCGCCACTCGTTTTCCGAGACACGCCCTTCGGCCGTCAAAGGCGCGGTGATGACATATCCTTGCGTATCGTCCCCTTCCGGGGCGCCCGGATTCCGCGCCAGCCTCAAGACCACCTGCACCAACGCCATCATCTGGCTCCCTAGGTATCAGTTGGGCTTGGGCGGATAGTTGGGCGACTTATAGATGCCCATGCTCGTCAGACCCGGCTTGAATTTCTTGTGGCAGCTTTCGCATGCTTCCACCAGACGGTCGCCCGCTGTGTTCAACTGATCTACGCTCCTCGCCTTCGCCGCCTCGAGCGCGCTCATCCCGGCTGACGTCATCTCGTCAGCCATCTTGATCCATTCGGGATCAGCAACCCAGTCAACGTCGTTCGGTCCTGTTCCTGCCAGCTGGATCAGCTTGCCGCTGACCGCCATCAGGTAGGCGTTGTGTTCAGCTTCCAGCCACCGCATCTCGGTTGAGGGCGGCACGTACGCATCAAGCCAGAGAGGCTCAGAGGCGTGGTCGACCAATGCGACCATGACGGCATTCAAGCTGACGGGAAGGGTAAGCGAGGGTCTCGCCGGCGCCGCTTCCACGGGCGCGCTCGCAACCGGCGCGGGGACATCCGCCTTCTCAGGCGCGCAGGCGCCTAGCGAAGCAGCGATAGCAAGGGCGGCGACGGCATGCTGGGGACGGACCATTTTTTCTCCGATCATAGTTGGACGTTGTGCTTGGCTGGGTCGGGCATTGCGACTTCGAATGGATATGGCGGCATCCAAGTTTCAACATCCCGGTTCAGTTGTATGATGGGCATACTGCCCTGCCCGCACGCGCGCGACTTGATCGGCGTCAAGATTGAACGCCGAAAGGCTTGCGCATCAGCGCGTGCGAGTTTTTGGATTGGGGTTGGCGACGCAACTTGAACGGAGCGGATCTGATCAAGGGGTCGCGCGGCGCATTCATTCTCGCCAGGCGCTTTGGGGGAGGTTTTCGCTTCGAACAAAGGGCAAAACCATGGTGGGTTGCGAGCAACTCACGAATTTCGAGAGATTATTGCACTCAGGATCAGTTTGGGTCGCCGCTGCACCGATGGAAGCGGTGCACCGCGAAAGATAATCGTTCGAGGCAGGCGCTGCCCCCCTCCACCCTTCACAGGAACCGAAGATGTCAGAGCAATAACGCCACGCCTTCAACGCGAACCAATACCTTGGAGCAAAGACTATAGCCGATGAGCCTCGAGAGAGGCGGCCTGGCGCGTCTGAATGCTTTCGAGATAGGCGAGAATTGCCTTGATCTGATCGCGATCGAACCGAAACTCCGGCATGCCCGGATGGCCGATCATGATGCCATTGGCGAACGCCTCTTCCAAGCCTGTCACGGGATAGCGCTCGGCAAGCGTGCGCAGCGCAGGTGCACGTGGATTGTGGCTTTTGTCGTCTGTACGAACCCCATGACAGCTGGTGCACTGGAACTCGACAATGCGCCGCCCAGCCTCAACCTGATCAGGTGTTTCGGTCGCCACCGATAGCCGAGCGCCGCCACTGCTTCCGGGCGCCTCTCCGGCGCAGCCACAGAGACTAAAGACGATCAGGGCGATCAACGTTCGCATCATGGGACTCACTGCCAGACTTTGGCCATCGCCGCGTTGACCTGGGTCAATGCCGCGCGTCTGGACATCCAAACCGAGCTCGCGACCGACGAATTTGACGCAACAGCCGACCCGTGTGTCGGATGTCGGACGGAAGGCGGCATGCCGCCATCGCCTTCACAGAAATCTTCGGAATTTTAGGTGTCCGCCAGGAGACATGCAAAGACGGCCAAGCGCCGTTCCAATGAATCCGGCAACCGGGCTATCCCAACCTATGGAGGAAGTTCATTGCTGAGGCCAGTTCTGCACGGCGCGAGACCTAGCCTCGACTTGGCAAGCGGGGCCGGCGGCGAGCGATCTCCACGACCTCGACTGATTGGAAAGCAAACACGCTCCTGCACTTCGGCAGGCAGCGACCAGCCGCCGGACTATCCTACCTTACCTTCGGCGCGTTCAAGGCCGACGCTTCAGGGCTGCGCGCGATCTCGATCATCACCTCATTGCGTCGCATGAACGGCAGCGTCCAGGGCGGATCATAAAAGGCGAACATGGCTTCGCCGCACGTCTCGATGCCCATGCCTGCGACCTTTCGCATGAGCGCGCGTTCTGCGGCCTCCATGTCCCCGTCCGTGGCTAACCCCGTGAACCGATACACCGCCATCGTTCGCGACGGTTGTTCGACGAGTTTGACGGCGAGGCTGGCGGGCTTAGGGAGGGATTCAATCGTATACCCAGCCGGCATCGTGAATGCGATCGTCCAAGCGTCTGCCTCGCTTGCTCGCTGGGTAACTGGAGCTGTCATCGCGATTTTTTCACGCGGCGACTGCGTGACAGGCGCGGTCATCGCAATCTTCTCGCCGTCTCGCCCTTTCGCAAAAATGTAGTCCGCCAACGGTCCGAACCCCTCGAACCGCGAGTTCCACGCATCGCCCTTCACCGTCGTTTCCGCAATGACCGTCGGCGCATACTCACGCACCTCGAAGGAAGCATCTGAAAGCCGCAGCGAAAAAGCTGGCTCCTCGACACGTTCAGTAGCGCAAGCCACAGCGAGCAGCGGAAGACCGAGAAAGGGGAACAGGCGCATGCGTTGTCTCCGTATCACTTTCATACGCATGGACCGCGCCAGCTGATCAATTTTCAGCGTCCGGGCGGACCCTTGCCGGGTCGTGTCTGCGCATGCGATCCCCCGCAAAAGCGGCCGTTTCCGACCTCGCGGTCCAATGAAGGCCGCGCATCTGTGCAATGCCGGCCCGCTTTGTGGCGCCGTCGCCTGCAATCGAGACCTGATCACCGAAGCTTGTTCTAAAAACAGGTCGCCCAAGGGCTGCGATAAAGCGGATTTCCATTAAACTTCGCTTTGCGCAGTGATGGAGGACCGAGTGACCGCTTATACGCTCGCGATCAATGGCGCGGCCCGCACGGTGGATGTCGATCCCGCCATGCCGCTGCTTTGGGTGCTCCGCGACGAGCTTGACCTCAAGGGAACCAAGTTCGGCTGCGGCGTTGCGCAATGCGGCGCGTGCACCGTGCATCTGAGCGGCGTCCCCACCCGCGCCTGCATCACGCCGATCGAGAGCGTGGGAGCCCGCGCAATCACGACCATCGAGGGCATCGAACAGACGGCAGTGGGCAAACAAGTCCAGACCGCCTGGCTCAGCATCGATGTCGCCCAGTGCGGCTATTGCCAGGCCGGCCAGATCATGGCGGCGACCGCCCTGCTCTCCGCCAAGCCTAAGCCGACAGACGCCGACATCGACAGCGCGATGGACGGCAATATGTGCCGCTGCGCAACCTACCCGCGCATCCGCGCCGCCATCAAGGAAGCGGCCGGACTTCCCACCGGCGACGCGCGTCAGATCGGCGGGGAATAGTCATGGCCAGCAAGCCCGACCACGCCTCCCGCGAAGTAAGCGCCTCGCGCCGCGGTTTCCTGAAAGCCAGCGCCGCGGCCGGCGGCGGTCTGCTGCTGTCTTTCTCGATGCCCGGATTGCTGGATGCATCCGCCCAGACGGGTGGCGGCGCGCTCAACGTGTTCGTGACCATCGCGGCCGACGGCGCCGTCACCATCGTGTCCAAGAACCCGGAGCAAGGCCAGGGCGTCCAGACAATGCTCCCGATGCTGATCGCAGAAGAGCTGGACGTGGACTGGAAAGATGTCCGTGTTGAACAAGCGATGGCCGACGCCGCCAGATACGGCCGGCAGGCTACGGGCGGCAGCAATTGCACGCCGACGCATTACGAGCCGATGCGCCGTGTTGGCGCGGCTGCGCGGCTGATGCTGGTGCGGGCGGCGGCGGCCCAGTGGGGCGTGCCGGAGGCTAGCCTGCGAACCGCGTCGGGCCGCGTGCATCACGACGGCAGCAAGCGTTCCATCGGCTATGGCGAACTTGCCGCGCGCGCAGCGGGCATCGCCCCACCCGATCCGGCGAGCGTCAGCCTGAAGAACCCGAAGGACTTCACCATCATCGGCAAGCCGACGAAGAATGTCGATGCGCCCCGCATCGTCACGGGCAAGCCGCTCTACGGCATCGACGTGTCCGTGCCCGGCATGCTGCACGCGGTCTATCAGAAATGCCCGGTGTTCGGCGGCAAGGCAGTGTCGTTTAACGCCGATGTCGTGAAGGCGCAGCCCGGCGTGGTCGACGCCTTCATCGTGAAGGGCAATGGCAATCCCGAAGAGCTGCTCGACGGCGTCGCCATCGTCGCCAACTCCTGGTGGCGGGCCGAGAAGGCGCGCGAGAAGCTGGTGGTCAAATGGGATGAGGGCGCCGGCGCCGCGCACTCCAGCGCAGGCTATGCGGCCGGAGCCGCTGCGTTTTCCGGCAAGACGCCAGAGCAATCTATCCGCTCGGATGGCGATGTCGACGCGGCGCTTGGCAAGGCCGCCAAAGTGGTCGAGGCGACCTACCATTACCCCTTCATCGCGCACGGCACGCTGGAGCCGCAGGTCTGCGTCGTGAATATCACCGGCGACAAGGCGGAGCTCTGGACGCCAAGCCGCATGCCCGGCGAGGCTCGCGCCTATGTCGCGCGCGCCCTGAACATCGCCGAGGCCGATGTCAAACTGCACATCGTGCGCGCCGGCGGCGCGTTCGGCCGCCGCAGGCAGTCGGACTTCGTCGCCGAAGCCATCGCGGTAGCAAAGGTCGTGAAGAAGCCCGTAAAATTGCTGTGGTCGCGCGCGGATGATTTCCAGCACGACTTCTATCGCCCCGCCGGCTGGCATCATTTCAAGGCGGGCATCGACAGCGACGGCAAGCTGATCGCCTTCAAGGATCACTTCGTGACTTTCGGCGAGGGAGGCCGTTTCGCGCCCAGCGCCGATATCGCGGCCGGAGAATTTCCAGCCAGCCATGTGCCCAATTTCGCCCTCGGCGCGTCGCTCATCCCGCTTGCGGCGCCAACGGGCCCCCTGCGTGCGCCGCGCAGCAATGCGCTTGGTTTCGCTTTTCAGAGCTTCATCGACGAACTGGCGCATGCGGCGGGCAAGGACCAGCTGCAATTCCGTCTCGACCTGCTGAAAACGGCGCGCACGGGAGCGCCCGGCAATTTTGACGCGAACCGCATGCATGCCGTGCTGGCGAAGGTCGGCGAAACATCGGGCTGGGGCAGGAAACTGCCCGCGGGCTCGGCCATGGGCGTCGCCTTCTACTTCTCGCACCAGGGCTATTTCGCCGAAGTTGCGCAGGTTGCGATGAGCGAGCGCACCTTCAAGGTGGAAAAGATCTGGATCGTCGGCGATGTCGGCCGCCAGATCGTAAACCCGCTGCACGCAACCGCGATGTGCGAAGGCTCGGCGCTGGACGGCATCGGTTCGGCGCTGGGACAGAAGATCACGCTGGAGAACGGTCGCGTGAAGGAAAGAACGTTCGCGGACCATCCCTTCATCCGCATGAGCCAGGCGCCCAAGGTGCAGGTGGATTTCCTCATGTCGGACAACAATCCGACGGGACTTGGAGAACCCGCTCTTCCACCGGCGATCCCGGCTCTCTGCAACGCCATCTTCGCCGCCACTGGCAAGCGCATACGCAGCCTGCCCATCGACCTGGCGGCGCTTGGGGCTTGACCCGATCTAGCTGAGCCTGCGGGTCAGAGCCGCACAGAGCTGGCTACTTGGTGCGAGCCGGTCTCGCTCGTCATTTTTTTTGCGTTGAGTGCGGATCTCTGGAACGGGCGAGTTCACCGGTGAGCCTGCAGCCGCTTTAGTGGATTGTCTTGCGCAGCTTGGATCCGCCAGGGCTTGCGTGACGCGAACAGCGTCGCGTTCCAGGTCTATCCACTGAGTACACTGCGTATGTGATGCATCGGGCTTAGGCGCGTATCGCAATGCCGGGGCTGCCGCCGATAAGACGGCCCACTATCGCTGAGGTTGCAAAGCCAGCCCTCATTGCTAAGGCGAGCACAGAGGGCGCCTGCTCGGAGTCCACAGCGATTAACAAGCCGCCGCTCGTTTGCGGATCGCAAAGCACATCGCGCCGCCAGCCCTCAAAGCCAACCGGCGCTTGCACCGCTTCTCCGTAGCTGTCCCAATTTCTTGCTGCTGCGCCAGTTCGGACGCCGTCGCGCGCTAGCGCCTCGACGCCTGGGAGCATGGGAACGAACGCCGCGTCGATCTCGGCCGCCAGACCGGCGCCCCGCGCCATCTCCAGCGTATGACCGAGCAGGCCAAAGCCCGTAACATCCGTCAGCGCGTGGACGCCATCGACCCCGCTCAGCTTCATGCCCAGCGTGTTGAGTTTGGTTGTCGAGGCGATTAAGGCCGCATAGCCCTCCTCATCCAGGCGGTTCTGTTTCAGAGCGGCGCTGTAGATGCCAACGCCGAGCGGCTTGGTGAGAATAAGCAAGTCCCCTTCCCGCCCGGTCCGATTGGTCAGCAGCTTGTCGGGATGAACCAGCCCGAGGGCCACGAGGCCATAGATGGGTTCTTTGCTGTCGATCGAGTGACCGCCTGCGACGGGAACGCCTGCGCTTGAGCACACCGAAGCGCCGCCCACCAATATCTGCCGTATCATGTCCACCGGCATGGCGCCGACGGGCATGCCGACGATGGCAAGCGCAAGAATGGGCGTCGCTCCCATCGCATAGATATCCGAAAGCGCGTTGGTGGCCGCAATGCGGCCGAACTCGTAGGGATCGTCGACGACTGGCATGAAGAAATCTGTGGTGGCCACCAGCGCCTGTTCGTCGTTCAGACGCCAGACAGCGGCGTCGTCCGAAGTCTCCGCGCCAACCATCAGGTTTGCAAACGGCGCGGCGACCGGCATCGTCGCCAGAATATCGCGCAGCACCGCGGGCGACAGCTTGCAGCCGCATCCCCCCCCGTGCGCAAGGGACGTCAGGCGAATGTCTTCTGGCATTGGCGGGGCTCCAGCTTGCTTGCGCTGACTGATTTGATAGCAGGGCATGCATGACCCCAACAGTGCGTTGGGGTCCGCAATGCAAAGCAGCTAGCCATCTTACATGACAAATCCCGGCGTGACTGACGCAGTCGATCGAAGAGCCCTGTCGCAATTTGACATGATCATCGATGTTCGCAGCCCCGGGGAGTTTACAGAAGACCATATTCCCGGCGCGGTAAACTTGCCCGTGCTCAACAATGAAGAGCGCGCCAAGGTCGGCGCCATCTACGTGCAGGAGTCACGGTTTCTCGCCCGGCGAGTTGGCGCCGCGCTGGTGGCGCGAAACATCGCTCGTCATCTTGAAACTTCGCTAGCCGATTTAACGTCCGCCTTCCAACCCCTCGTCTATTGCTGGCGAGGCGGGCAACGGTCCAGCTCCATGGCCACCATTCTTGCGCAGGTCGGTTGGCGCACGATGGTGCTGCGGGGCGGGTATCAGACCTACCGACGGGCGGCGCAGAAGAAACTCTATCAAAGCGACCTTGGCGTAAGATTTGTCGTACTCGACGGCGGAACGGGATGTGGCAAGACCGCAATCCTTCAGCGGGCGGCAAGCCTCGGTTTGCAGGTCATAGATCTCGAGGATCTAGCGCAGCATCGCGGATCGCTTTTCGGCGCGCTGTCGGGCGTATCGCAGCCCTCGCAGAAATGGTTCGAAACGGTGCTGCTCGACAAGCTGAACAGCTTCGATGTCCGTAAACCCATCCTGGTGGAGGCGGAGTCGAACAAGATCGGCAAGCGCACGCTTCCTCCCGCTGTCTGGCAGGCCATGCGAAGAGCGCCGCGGATAGAACTGACTGCGCCGCTCGAGGCGCGAGCGTCATATCTCCTGAAGTCCTATGCCGAAGTCGTAGCAGACAGGGAGCTTTTGGAGGCGGCCCTTTCACGTCTTGAAGTCTTCCCGGGCAGAAAGCGCCTTCAGAGCTGGCGGCTCATGGCGGACGCGGGCCAATTCCTTGCGCTCGTCCAAGAAGTGGTCGAGCGTCATTATGATCCGTCCTATACACGAGCGAACCAAAGAGATGAGCGGCCGCTGTTCGCAACGCTCGCCCTGTCCTCACTCGACGAGGCAGAGCAGGACGCAGCTGCGCGGGAGGTGGTAAACGCTGTGACTGCAATCAGCGCCGGCGCGCATTGGCGTGAAAGTTAAAGCTTTGGACTGACTTAAATGGGCGCCGCCTGGCACGGGCTGGCGCCCAAAGCCCACTGCGCATAGGCGTTCGCGCCAAACAGGCTTCGCCCCCGCCCCCTCTTCCAGCCAAGAAAAAAGGCGCGCCAAATCGCGCGCCCTCCCCGCCTCATCTCAGTTGAAAGCTAGTGCTGGCTCTCGGGCGTCGTCACGCGGAGACCATCGAGATCATCCCGAACCTTGATCTGGCAGCTCAGCCTTGAGTTCGGCTGCACGTTCTCAGCGAAGTCCAGCATCGACTGTTCCATCGCCGAGGGCTTGCCCACCTTATCCGTGAAGGCCGCGTCCACATAGACATGGCAGGTCGCGCACGCGCACGCCCCGCCGCAATCGGCGTCGATGCCCGGAACGTTGTGCTTGATGGCCGTCTCCATGACGGTCATCCCGTTCTTGGCCTCGACCACCCGTTCCTTGCCGGTCGCGTCGATGTAGGTGATCTTCGGCATAGGCGTCGCGCCGCTCCTTGGAATTTCGAACTAACCCAGCGCGCGAGCGCCGATGTCCTTCATGGAAATGGATTTATCCACTAGTTCGGCCGGCGCAACCTGCGCCTGTGACGCAACCAGCTTCTTTCCGACAATGTATTCGGGCGCGGCGTTGACGGCATCGACCGCAATCACCCGGCCTTCCTTGAGGTAAAACGCGGCAAAAGCGCGGCTTTGCGGGTCGCCCCGCACCAGCGTTTGGTCCGCCCCGGTCCACAATCCCGCCGTCTGTAGCTTGAGGTCGAACTGGTCAGACCAGAACCATGGCACGTCCAGCGCCGGGGCTGGCTGGCCCAGCATGGCGGCGGCGGCCAGCTTGCCGCCCTCGATCGCGTTATGGACCGATTCCAGCCGGCCCTCCCGCCCGTAATGCGGCAAGGGCCGCCAGGCGACATCGCCCGCCGCGAACACGTCGGGGTGGCTGGTGCGCATGTTGGCGTCGACCACGACGCCATTGCCGCAGACAAGGCCCGCCTGCAAAGCCAGTTCGAGATTGGGCAGCACGCCGACGCCCACCAGCACGAAATCGGCCGTGATGATCTCGCCGCCATGGATGCGCACGCCGGTCACCTGGCCTACGCCTTCGAACGCTTCGAGCCGCGCGCCCAGCCGGATATCTGTCCCCGCCGCGCGGTGAATGTGCGTATAGAACGCGCCGATCTCCGGCCCGGCGACCCGCGACAACACTTGCGGCATCGCCTCCAGCACCGTCACCTTCAATCCGAGCTGCACGCCAACCGCGGCGGCTTCCAACCCGATATAGCCTGCGCCGACCACAACCAGCCGCGCGCCCGGCACGGCCAGCTGTTTCAGCCGGTCCACATCGGCCAGCGTGCGCAGCTCAAGAATGTTGTTGAGATGCGCGCCTTCAATCGCCAGCTTGCGCGGACGCGCGCCCGTTGCGATCACCAGCCTGTCCCAGGTCGCAACCTGCCCGCCCGCAATCTCAACCTGCCGCGCCTGCAGGTCGATCGCATTCACCGTCTTTCCCGTGATCAGGTCGATCTGGTGTTCGGCGTAGTATTCCAGCGGCTTCAGGAACAGCCGCTCGGCCTCCATCTCGCCCTTGAAATAGGCCTTCGACAGCGGCGGCCGCTGGTAAGGCGGCGCCGGCTCATCCCCGATCAGCGTGATTGCGCCTTCATAGCCGGCAAGGCGCAACGAATAGGCCGCCTGCCCGCCGGCCTGGCCTGCGCCGATGATCACCACGCGCTTGGGAGCGTCCGCCATCCTGTTCCCTTCCCGAGAAGCCCGGGTTCTAGCATGGGCGCGCGCTTAGAACAGACCGGCGCGCCAGCCAAATGGCGCCGCGTTTCGCAGCACGCATTGCGGGCCGTTCGACATCAATGAGGATCATCGAACCTGGCCCGGGGCCGAATTGCCGTTGTGACCCGACCTTTGACCTAGATCACGCGCGAACCCACGTTCGGCGTCCATAAGTTGAGCCTACCTTTGAGAAGGCGGGACGCCGAAAGTTCGTTAAGGCGCGTTCCGTGATTATTCCCGTTTGCTGCGGTTGGTGAAGGCGATGGATATGTTCAACAATGACCCGACCGTCTTGAAAGAAAGAACGCCGGAGCGCCGAATCAGGCGTGCTCTGGCCATCCTTGCACTTTCCGCGGCGAGTCTCGCCGCGCTTGCTTCCTGCGCTTCGGCGCCGGTCAGCGGGGCGGGCGGGCTGACCGATCCTGCCGCGGACGGTCGGCGCTTTGCCAGCCTCAGATGTGCAAGCTGTCATGCGATGGACCGGGACGAACTGGGTTCCAATCCCAACGCTCCCCCGATGAAGCGTCTCCTGCCTCGCCTTGAATTCAAGATGCTTGAGCGATCGCCCTCCCAGGAGACCGATCTGGTCCACGGCGCCATGCCGCCCCTTCGCCTGAGCCTCTCGGACAAGCAAGCGCTGGTTGCGTATCTGGAGTCGATTGCAGACTGACCGGCTCTGAAATGGGCGCGTGGACGTATCCCTTTCAGCTGGGCCAACCGTCAGTTGGCGGGAATGAGTTGACGCGCGCCGCCGCGTCGCCGAATGACTCACATCGGCCTCATTCGGACGGTCAAACCAGCCTCGATGGCGCACCTCGTGCTCACTTTCGACCTGCATGATGATGCAGCTACCGCCGCCCTCGGCGCCCGGCTGGGCGCCGCCGCACGCGCCGGCGACGTAATCGCACTGGTCGGCGATCTCGGCGCGGGCAAGACCACGCTGGCGCGTGGCCTGATCCGCCATCTCGCCGGCCCTGAAACCGAGGCGCCCAGCCCCACCTTCACGCTGGTCCAGACCTATCAGACCCCAGGCTTCCCCATCTGGCATTTCGATCTTTACAGGCTCGAACACCCAGGCGAGGCCAGGGAGCTGGGGCTGGAGGAAGCTGTGGATGGGCTCGCGCTCATTGAATGGCCGGAACGACTGGGCCGCGATCTTCCCGCCGTGCGACTGGAAGTTCGGCTAAGCTTTAGCCAGCAGGGCCGAATCGCCCAGCTTGTTGATTTTTGTGACTGGAGTTCGCGTATCGATGGCGACTGGCGCCCAACACCATGAATAACAACCTGCGCGCAAGCGAGATCCAGGAATTCCTCAGCCAAAGCGGCTGGGGTGAGGCCGCCCGCACGCCGCTCAACGCCGACGCTTCAACCCGCCGCTATGAGCGCCTGCGCCGCAAGACCGAAACAGCGATGCTTATGGACGCCCCGCCGCTCGAGACGCAACCCTGCCCACCCGGCGCCGACGACGAAGAGCGCCTCAAACTCGGCTGGAACGCCATCTCGCGCCTCGCCGCCTCGCGCGTCGAAGCCTTCGCGGCCGTCGCCGGTCATCTGTTCAACCTAGGCCTCTCCGCCCCGAAAATCCTCGACCAGGATATCCCGCACGGCCTCGCCATCCTCGAAGACCTTGGGGATGATCTCTTCGCAGAAGTGATCGCGCGTGGCGGCGACGAGATTGCCCTCTATGCCGCCGCCGGCGATGTCCTCGCCGCCGTTCACCGCGCGCCTGCGCCCTTCACACTGCCCTATCGCGGCGGCGAATGGCCGATCCTCACCTACGATCATCTCGCCCTCTCCGCCAATATCGAGCTGTTCGTCGAATGGATGCCGCAGCGCGATCTCAACATGCGCGTCAGCGAACAGACCCGCCTGCGCTGGGAGCGCGTGCGCGAGAACCTGATCGCCAAGGCTGAAGACTATCCCCGCGCCCTCATCCTGCGCGACACGCACGCTGAAAACCTGATCTGGCTGCCGCAGCGCGACGGCCTGCGGCGCGTAGGCCTGCTCGATTTCCAGGACGCCGTCCTCGGCTGGGGCGAGTGGGACATGTCGATGCTGCTGCACGACGCGCGCCGCGATGTCTCGACCGAAGCACGCGAGGCCGCTATTCGCGCCTATCTCGAAGGCACGGGCGGCACGCGCCGCGACTTCGACGAACGCTTCTCCGTCCTCGGCGCAATGAACATGATGCGCATCATGGGCATCTTCGCGAGGCTCGTCACACGCGACAAGAAACCCCGCTACGACCAGTTCCAGCCCCGCCTGCGCGGCCTGCTCAACGAAACGCTCAGCCACCCCGCCATGTCCGAGACGCGCGGTTGAGTCGAAGCCGTCGCGCCCCATCTTCTGGTCTCGGCATGACGAAAATCACCACAGCGATGCTGCTGGCGGCCGGGCTCGGCACGCGCATGAAGCCGCTCACCGACACGCGCCCCAAGCCGTTGATCGAAGTCGGCGGTCGCACGCTGGCCGACCGCGTGCTCGACAAGCTGGTCGCACAGGGCGTCACCCGCGCCGTGGTCAACGTCCACTATCTCGCCGAGCAGATGATTGCGCACCTTAAGACACGCAAAGACATAGAGATCGTGATCTCCGACGAACGCGCCGTGCTGCTCGAAACTGGCGGCGGCGTGATTCAGGCGCTGCCCCTGCTCGGCGATGACCCGTTTTTCGTCATCAACACTGATGTCACCTGGGCGACGCCCGGCGATGCGACCTTCCTCAAAATGGCCGAAGCCTACGACCCGAACGAGATGGACGCCCTGCTCCTGCTCGCGGACATGGGCGCCACGCTCGGCTTCAAAGGTCCGGGCGACTTCTTCCTCGGCCATGACGGCCATGTGCAGCGCCGCGGCGACAAGTCCTCCGCGCCTTACGTCTTCGCTGGCGCCCACATCACGCATGCCGGCGTCCTCCGCGACTACGAGGTCAAGCCTTTCTCCGCCAACATCTACTGGAACGCGATGGGCCGCGCCGGACGTCTCTACGGCACGGTGATGTCCCCCTTCTGGATGCACGTCGGCGATCCCGCCGGAAGAGAGGAGGCGGAAGCGCGCCTCAATACGATGGGGCCTGGAAGCTGACGCGCAAGCCTGCACTCGGGGGGATATTCGCGGAAGGCTCGCCCAAAGTCTTCTCCCTCCCCGGCTCGTCCTTCTTCCTCGACGAACTCGCGCGTGGCCTGATCGACGCCGCCAACGCTCGCGAACATCCTGAAGCCCTCGCCGAGGCACTCATCTTCACGCCCAACCAGCGCGCCGCCCGCGAACTCGCGCTCGCGCTCTATCGCGCCGTGGGCGGCACGCTGCTCACCCCTGAAATCCGCCCCCTGGGCGATATTGAGGAGGAAGGCGGCCTTTCCGCCTTCGGCCCCGACGCGCTCGACCTGCCGCCCGCCCTGTCATCTGCCCGTCGCCGCGGCGCGCTCGCGAAACTGATCCAGGCCTGGCGCCGCGCGCAGGAGGCCGAACCGCTCCCGCCCTCATCGCTCCTCGCCGCCGCCGACGAACTCGCCGCGCTGATGGATCAGGCGGCCCTCGCGGGCGGCGTTGACTGGGACAAGCTCAAGGATCTTTCCGGCGAACTCGCCCCCAATCTCGCCGAACACTGGCAAGTCTCCGCCGATTTCCTCGACATCGTCATGCACGCCTGGCCCGCCTTCCTGAAAGAGGAAGGCCTCATCGACGCGCAGACCCGCCGCCTCGCCGCCGCCGAAGCCCTCAAGACGCGCTGGCGCAATCAGAACCCCGACCACCCCGTCATCATCGCCGGCTCCACCGGCACGGGCGCCGCAACGCGCATCCTGATGGACGCTGTGCTGAAACTCCCGCGCGGTCTCATCGTCCTTCCCGGCCTCGACCCGGATCTCACGCCCAAGGGCTGGACAGCCGTCGGCGACGCCGCCAGCCATCCACAACACGCTTTCGGCGAAACGCTAAAATGGCTCCGCCTCAAACCCGCCGACGTCCACCCCTGGCCCAACAGCGAAGAGACGCCCCGCGAAACAGCGCGCCGCCGCCTCCTCAACGAAGCCCTCGCCCCCGCCACCGAAACGCGCGACTGGACCGAACGCCTCGCCCACCTCGCGGCGCCCGCAAGCCCCCACGATCTCGTCACGCAAGCCCTCGGCGGCCTCTGCCTCATCGAGGCGGAAGACGAAAGCGAGGAAGCCCTCCTCGCCGCCCTCCTCCTGCGCGAGACCCTGGAAACCACCGACAAGACCGTCGCCCTCGTCACGCCGGAAGCGCAACTCGCCCGCCGTGTCGCCGCCATCCTCGAGCGCTGGAGCCTCGACATCGCGCCGTCCTCTGGCGCGCCGCTCACACGTTGCCAGATCGGCGCATTCCTCCTCATGCTCTGCCGCTGGGTCCGCGACCCTGGCCACCCGGTCCACCTGCTCGCCATGCTCAAGCACCCGTTCGCCAACATCGGCCGCACACCCGAACAGCTGCACAAGCTCGTCAGCGAGACAGAACGCTACGCGCTGCGCGGGCCCCGCCGCCACACCACGCTCGAAGACCTCGCCGATCGTCTCGAAAATCCCCGCAACGACAACGAGCATGAGGAGCGCCGAAAAAAGCCCCGCCCGCATTGCGCCCAGCTCATCCGCGAGATTGACAGGCTGCACCATCCCGCCCGCGCCGCTTTTCACGACGACCAGATCGACGGCAAGACGGCCGCCGAAGCCATCGCCCGTCTCGCCGAAGCCATCGCGGGCGGCGCGCACATCTGGTCGGGCAAGCCCGGCGCACAGGCCGCCCAGTTCATCACGCAGATGGGCGAACTTTCGACCGCCATGGGCGAAATCGACGCCGCCGACTTTGCCGACTTCGCCGAGACCGTCATGCAGCGCATGATCGCCGCGCCCGACGCAGCGGAACATCCACGCATCGCCATCTGGGGTCCGCTCGAAGCGCGCCTGCAACGCCGCGATCGCGTCATCCTCGCCAGCCTCAACGAAGGCGCCTGGCCCAAGCCCGCCGCCGCCGACGCCTTCCTCAACCGCACGCTGCGCAAGAAGCTGGGCCTGCCCGATCCCGACGAACGCATCGGCCTCTCCGCGCACGACTTCGCGCAAATGGCCAATGCGCCTGAAGTCATCCTCCTGCGCGCCAAGCGCGTCGACGACAAGCCCGCTGTCGCCTCGCGTTGGCTCTGGCGCTTGCGCACGCTCGCTGCCGGCGGCCTCGGCGGCCGCGACGCCGCCGAAACGGCGCTGAAGCCGAAGGAAGGCGCAGATCCGCTCGTCTGGGCCAAGGCCCTGCGCCACATAGCCGATGTGAAGCCGGCCAAAACGCCCATGCCCACGCCGCCCGTCGACAAGCGCCGCCTCGACAAATTCTCGCCCAGCCGCGTCGTCACGCTCATCCGCGATCCTTACGCCGACTACGCCCGCCGCATCCTCAGGCTCGAACCCCTGCGCCGTGTCGGTGAGGACATCGACGCCCGCGAACGCGGCACCGCCGTCCACCTCGCCGTTGAGACATTCGAGGAGAAGGACAATGAGCGCGCAATCGACGAACTCATCACCACCAGCCTCAAAGACGCGGGCGCTCCTCCCGAACTGATCGAACTCGAAAAGCCCCTCTGGCTCCGCGCCGGACAGGCCTATCTGCGCTGGTCCGCCCAGCGCGCGCACCGCCGCATCGACTTCGCCACTGAAAAGAAGGCCGGCATCACCTTCATGTCGTCGCTCGAGCCCGTGACGCTCGAAGCCACCGCGGACCGCGTTGAAAAACTCTCCGACGGCACGCTCGCCATCGTCGACTTCAAGACCGGCCAGCCGAAAACCGCCCCGCAGGTCGAACGCGGCCTTGAGCCCCAGCTCGCGCTCGAAGCCGCCATCGCCGCGCAAACCCCCTTCGGCCATATTGGCCCGGCGCCCACCTCCGAGCTGATCTATTTCCAGATGGCGCTCAGCGCGAAGACGACAAGCGAGAAGAACGGCCAGCCGCTCGAATTCGAGAACGGCGTCACCATGCAGGTCGCCGACGCCGCGCTCGAAGGCCTGAAGCAGCTCATCGAACACTACGCCAATCCGGCCCAGCCCTATTACTCCAAGCCGCGCGTCGAATTCGCCTGGTCCGTCTCCGATTACGACAATCTCGCCCGCCGCGCCGAATGGACCACGGATGAAGGAGGTGATGAATGACGCCTCCTGATCACGAATGGCCCGAATACGCCGCAGCCTCGGAAGGCCAACGCCTCGCCGCGCTGCCCGATCACTCCGCCTGGGTCGAGGCCAATGCCGGCTCAGGCAAGACGAAAGTCCTGATCGACCGCGTCGCGCGCCTCCTGCTGAAACGCGTCGAACCCGACTCCATTCTTTGCGTCACCTACACCAAAGCCGCCGCCAGCGAGATGCAGTCCCGCCTGTTCGAACGCCTCGGCGGCTGGTGCGTCATGGCCGAAGACCAGCTTCGCCAGAAATTGTCCGACCTAGAAAACCGCCCGCTCGAAGACTACGGCCATGACGACATCGGCCGCGCCCGCGAACTCTTCGCGAAGGCGCTCGAGACGCCCGGCGGCCTGCGCATCGAGACAATCCACGCCTTCTCCGGCCGCGTCCTGCGCCGCTTCCCGCTTGAGGCCGGCATTGCCCCCGGCTTCTCCGAACTCGACGACGATGACGCCGCCGACATCTGGGACGCATCCTTCCGGGCCATGGGCCGCCGTGTCGTGCGCGGCGACGCCGCTCTCGTCGAAGCCGCCCGCTACGCCGCCGAGGCCGGCGGCGGCAAGGGCTTCGAAGCCGTGCGCTCCCTCCTCCCGCGTCGCGCCGCCATCCAGCGCTATATCACCGAGGCTGGCGGGATGGACGACGCCGTCGAACGCCTCGCCCGCGAGATCGGCGCCCCAGCTCTTAGCGCAGCCGAACTACTCGAGAAAGCGATGGGCGAAGACCTCCCGCGCAAGGCGCTGAAAGACCTCCTCGGCGCGCTCCCGACCGCAAAAAAATCCGACGTCGAACTCGCATCTACACTTGCGACTGTCCTCGCCGCTGCCCCCGCCGCAGAGCGCTTCGCCGCCTACGCCGCCCTCGCCTTCACCAAGTCAGGCGACGAGCGCAAGTCCAATCCCTACACGGCCGAAGCCCTCAAGGCCGCGCCCGCCGTCGCCCTCTTCTTCCAGATCAAGGAGATCCCGCAAGGCAGCGAGATCCACCGCATCTACGCCATCGCCGAAGCCCTCAACGCTGCGCGCCTGTTCGAACGCTCCGCCGCGCTCCTCCGCCTCGCCGACGTCCTGTTCAACGAATTCGACACCCGCAAGCGCGCCCGGGCCGGCCTCGATTTCGACGACCTGATCGAAACCACCAGCCGCCTGCTCACCCGCCGCCACGCCGCCGAATGGGTGCTGTGGAAGCTCGACGGCGGCATCTCCCATATCCTGCTCGACGAAGCGCAGGATACGAGCCCCGCCCAGTGGAAAATCCTCAAGGCGCTCACCGACGACATCTTCTCCGGCCACGGCGCCGTGCGCGAAGAACGACGCACGCTGTTCGTCGTCGGCGACCAGAAGCAGTCGATCTACTCTTTCCAGGGCGCCGACCCGGAACACTTTATCTTCGAGAAGCAGACATTCGAAACCAATGCTCGCACCGCGAAGCTCGACTACGAACTCCCAGACCTCGCCATGTCCTTCCGCTCCGCGTCGGAAGTCCTCAGCTATGTTGACGCGGTCTTCGATACCGACGTCTTCGCCCCCGACGCTCCCTTCACCCTCCTGCCGCCCGCAGCCACAGACCTGCTCCGCCACACGCCCTTCCGCCGAAACGAGGCAGGCTCGGTCGAACTCTGGCCATTGGAACTAAAGCCCGTCGTCGAGCCCGCCGAACCGTGGACTGCTCCCAAGGGCCAGGAATCCGCCGCCAGCCCGAAAGCCAAACTCGCCGCCCGGATCGCAAAGTTCATCCGCCGCGAAATCGACAGCGGCGCCGCCGTCTGGGAAAAGAACCAGCAACGTCCCGCCAGGCCCGGCGACTTCCTCATCCTCGTGCGCGGCCGCACCGGCGGCCTCTTCGACGGCATCCTTCAAGCCCTCAAGCGCGAGAACATCCCCGTCGCCGGCGCCGACCGCATCCACCTGCTCGATTCGCTCGCCGTGCAGGATTTGCTCAATCTCATCCGCTTCGCGCTCTGCCCAGAAGACGATCTCGCCATCGCCGAAGTCCTCAAGGGTCCATTTGGCGGCCTCAATGACGATGAACTCTTCGCCATCGCCAATCCGCGCACCGGCCGCCTCTGGCCGGCCGTGCAGGCCGCCAACATCCCCGTTGCGGCCTTCCTGGAAAACGTCCTCGAACGCCGTCACCAGCCGCCCTTCGAATTCCTTACCCACGCCCTCGAACGCGGCCATGGCCTGCCGCGCCCCGGCTGGGAGCTGATCCTCTCCCGCTTCGGCGGCCCCGCGCGCGAACCCGTCACCGCCCTTATCGACCGCGCCGCCGCCTTCGACGCGGGCGAAGCCCCTAGCCTCCAGATGTTCCTCGACGCCGTCGAACGCCGCGGCGGCGAAGTGAGGCGCGAACTCTCCGGCCCCCAGGACGAAGTTCGCGTCATGACCGTCCACGGCGCCAAGGGCCTCGAAGCCCCCATCGTCATCCTGCCCGACACCTGCTCGACCCATCGCACCGATCGCGACGGCGTCTTCATGACCGAAGCCGGCGCGCCCATCTGGGCCGGCCCCAAGACCAATGACATCGAACTCAGCGCCAGGCTTCGCGCCATCGCCGAAGCCCGTGCGCTACGCGAACACCGCCGCCTGCTCTACGTCGCTCTCACCCGCGCGCAGGATCGCCTCATCATCTGCGGCGCCTTCTCCGGCCACCCAAAGGGCGCCGGGCATGCCGACACCTCCTGGTACACGCTCGCGCTAGGAGCGATGACCCGCCTCGCCCAAACCGGTCGCGTTGCCGAGATAGATGACGCAGACCGCACCATTCACCGCTTTGGCGCCGCGCCCGAACTCCTGATCCCCGCCATCGTCACTGCGAAGCACGTAACGCCGCTGCCCGCCTGGCTCACCCGCCCGATCACGCTGGAATTCAAGGGCCGCATCCTCTCGCCCTCGCGCCTCACCGCCGCCAGCGAACCACCCGTCATCTCCCCCTTCGGCGCCGGCCGCTCCGAGCGCCTGCGCCGCGGCAGCCTCATCCACCTCCTCTTCGAAGTCCTGCCCGAACTCCCCCGCGCCTCCCGCCGCAAGACCGCCGAGGCTTTCCTCAAGAAGCAGCCCGACCTTTCCCCCGCCCAGCGCAAGGAAATGCTCGAAGCCGCAATGGGTGTGCTGGAGGACAAGGAGTTCGCGACCGTCTTCGCCCCCGGCGGGCGCTCGGAAGCCCCCGTCATCGGCAGGATTGGCGACAACACCATCAGTGGCCGCGTCGACCGCCTCGTGATCACGACAACCGAAATCCTGATCGTCGACTACAAGACCGACCGCCCCTCTCCCCCCACGGTTGAGGGCGTGGGCGAGGCCTATATCGCCCAGATGGCCGCCTACCGCGCCGTTCTGGCGCAACGCTGGCCAAACCGTACCATTCGGTGCCTGCTGGTCTGGACAGATGGGCCCAGACTCATGGAAATACCCCCCTCCGCCCTCGATCGAGCGCTCAGGGCCATTCAGCCGTGAACCGTCCGTTTAGCGGCGCTCTGTTGATGTGGGACCGGGCCTCCCCACCTAAGGGGCCACAGTTTCAAAAGGGAATCTCCCCATGCCCGTAGCGATCATCTCCGACGACAGCTTCGACAGCGAAGTCCTCGCCGCCAACAAGCCCGTCATCGTTGATTTCTGGGCCGAGTGGTGCGGACCCTGCAAACAGGTCTCGGCCCATTTCGAAGCCCTCGCCGACGAACTCGGCGACAAGGTGAAAGTCGTGAAGCTCAACATCGACGACAACCCGCTCACCTCTGGCCGGTTTGGCGTGCGCGGCCTGCCCACCTTCATGATCTTTCAGGACGGCAAGGTCACCGCCACGCACCTTGGAGCGATGAGCAAATCGCGCATGGTCGAGTGGCTCAAGGAATCGACGCCCTCCGTGGCGTAAGAGGAACAAAGGAACGCATATGGCCCTCGCAGAAGTCACCGACGACAATTTCGAAGCCGAAGTCATACAGGCGACGGGTCCCGTCGTGGTCGATCTGTGGGCCGAATGGTGCGGCTCGTGCAAGCAGATGATGCCCGCCTACGAACAGCTCGCCGGCGAGCTCGAGGGCAAGGCCAAGCTGGTGAAGTTCAACGCCGACGAGAACCCGATGACCCCGGGCCAGTTCGGCGTGCGCGGTCTTCCCACGCTGCTCATCTTCGAGAACGGCAAACTCCTCTCGATGAAGACCGGCGCGATGACCAAGACGAAACTCGCCGAGTGGATCAAGGAAACCGCCCCGTCTGTCGCTTGATCGCCGTGACATCTTTCAAAACAAAGGCCCGCTGGAAACAGCGGGCCTTTTGCTTGCAGACCGGAAAACGATGAAACCGCGCGAAATCATCGCCACAGCGAAAGCCCCCGGCGGCGTCGAGCTTCGCCTTGTCCGGCACGACAACGACCACATCATCATGATCGACAGCAACGAGCTGATGAGCAGCCGCCTCGGCGGCTCTGAAGAAGCGCTCGCGACCCTGTCATGCGACCGCCTGCGCGAGCGTACGAAACCCCACCTTCTCATCGGCGGCTATGGCATGGGCTTCACCCTGCGCGCCGCCCTCGCGCGCCTCGGCCCTCAAGCCAAAATCACGGTCGCCGAACTCGTCCCCGAAATCATCGACTGGGCGCGCGGTCCTATGTCAGCGCTCACCGCCGGCTGCCTCGACGATCCGCGCGTCCGCCTCATAACAGGCGACGTCGCCGCCGACATCGCCGCCTCAGCCAAAAGCTACGACGCCATTCTTCTCGACGTCGACAACGGCCCATCCGGCCTCACCAGCGCCGCGAACGATGGCCTCTATTCAATGAAAGGCCTCGCCCGCGCGAAGACCGCCCTCAAACCCGGCGGCGTTCTCGCCATCTGGTCCGCCGCCCCTGACGACGCCTTCACCCGCCGCCTCGACAAGGCCGGCTTCAAGGCCGAAGCCGTCACCGTCCGCGCCCGCAGCAACGGCAAAGGCCCCCGACACACCATCTGGTTCGCAACCGCGCGCTAACCTCGCCGCGCCGCCTCGATCTTGGCGACGTCTATCTTCCCCATGTCCATCATCGCCACGAATGCGCGCCTGGCTTCCTCGCCGCCGGCGGCCATCGCCTCAGTCAGCACGCGCGGCGTGATCTGCCAGTTGAGACCCCACTTGTCCTTGCACCAGCCGCACGCGCTTTCCTGCCCGCCATTACCAACAATGGCGTTCCAGTAGCGATCGGTCTCCGCCTGGTCCTCGGTGGCGATCTGGAAGGAGAAGGCCTCGCTCTGCTTGAACACCGGCCCGCCATTGAGCCCGATGCAGGGTATCCCGCACACCGTGAAGCCGACCGTCAGCACATCGCCCTTCTTGCCCGAGGGATAATCCTCGGGCGCACGATGCACGGCGCCCACTGAACTGTCGGGAAACACCTCGGCATAAAAGCGCGCCGCCGCCTCGGCGTCCTTGTCATACCAAATGCAGATTGTGTTCTTGTTCATGGCTGCTTCCTTCCTGATCTCAAAATCGGAAAACCATCGGCATGATCGACGATTCCTCGAACCGTCGCCTGCCGCAACCTTCATTCCGCCGACCGGCCCTCGAACACCGCCAACTGCGCCGCGAATGCGCGCTTGTAGGCCGGCCGCGCCTCGGCGCGCGCGAGATAGGCCGCAAGGTTTGGAAACGCGTCCAGCACGCCTGACCCCCTCGCCCGCAGCAATACATTCGCCATCATCAGGTCGCCGACGCTGAATGGCCCGTCCAGCCAGTCCGCATCGCCAAGATAGGTCGACAGGTCGCCAAGCCGCTTGCGCAGGGTCTTGTCGATCATCTGCAGGCGCTGCTCGCACCAGGGCTGGTCGCGTTCAAGCATCATCGCCATCGACCGCTCGACGATCGGTGGCTCCACCGTGTTCACCGCTGCGAACATCCACATGATCGCGCGCGCCCGCGCATTCGTATCGGCCGGCAGCAGCCCTGCATGGCTCTCGGCAATGTGCAGCACGATCGCCCCCGTCTCGAACAGTGTGAGATCGCCTTCCTCATAGGTTGGAATCTGCCCGAACGGTTGAAGCTTCAGATGCGCAGGCTCCCGCATCGCCGCGAATGAAAGCAGCCGCACGTCGTAAGCCTGCCCCACCTCCTCCAGCGCCCAGCGCACGCGCATGTCCCGCGCCAGCCCCCTGCCGCGATCAGGCGAGCTTTCAAAGGCCGTAAGGGTGGGCGTCATTGGCGGGCTCCGACTTGCATCACGACGTAAAGACGAATGACGGGGCGGGGAACCGACATCGTCCTGCAAATTTCCTGGCACGGTACTGGACAAGCCTGAAGCGCTAGACAGCCTCTTTCCAGGCGTTGCGGATCGCTCCCTCCAGCCGCCCCTTGTCGGTATATTGCCCGATCAGCGCGTATGGCTGGCCCAACCGAAACCACACGCGCCTCAACCCCGCCGAGATCGAGCCGGCACTCCTTGTCGAAGCTGATGTCGGCAGGCGGGAAGCTGGCAAGACGCTGGCGCCGCCGCGATCAGCGTTCGCGGATCGGTTCCGTCAAACGGCGCGGCGCTGATGACCGCATCATGGCCCTCAAGAAGGGGCCGCAAGGCCTTTCGCATCGAAGACTTTGCCGGATCTGGCCTTAACGCGGCCGTTGCAAACCCTCAACGCCAATAGCTCTCCAGCGCGACGCGCCGTCTCACAACGACACATCGGGCGTTGGGGGTGCGACAATCATAAGTGGAACTGTCGCGCATCGAGCGAGTTACCCAACATATCCCAGAAAAACCTGGCGACTTTTGTTCCCTGAAGGGGAGACTCGATGCGCATTTCCGTCGCCATTGTCGGAGGTCTGTTTGTTGGCCTGCTGGCCGCAGCGCCTGCCGCGTTCGCCGATGACAAGGCTCGCGACAATATCGTGCGCGCCGAAGCACAGATTAAGGCGCTCAATGCTGCTGACGCCGGCGCCGCATCAGCCAACGAATATCAGACCGCCCAGACGCGCCTGAATGAAGCGCGCACGGCCGAAGACAAGAACAGGGATGAAGAATCCTTCTGGCGCTCCGAGGAAGCCTTGCTTCAGGCGAATATCGTTCAGGAAAAGATCAAACTGCGCGGGCTTGAGCGCACCGTCTCGGAAATCGAGACCGGAATCGCCACGCTTCGCCGCGAACTGAACTCCTAGAAAGTCATCACCATGAAAAACGTTCTGAAAACGACGGCCGCACTAGCCGCGCTGTCGCTCGCCCTCGGCGGCTGCATGTCGACGCCGAACCCCAGCCCAAGACTGCTTGCCGCTGAAACTACGCTGCAACAGGCCAAGGCCGACCCGGCAACGTATGAGTCCGGACGCGCCTCGCTTGAAAAAGCCGAAATCGCCCTGCGCGACGCCCGCGAATCCTACATGGACGGCAAGGAAGACCGCTACGTCCATTCCGTGCGCATGGGCGAAAGCTATGTGGCGCTGGCAACGGCGCAGGGGGACCAGCTCGAAGCCAACCGCAAGATCACGACGCTCAACAGCGACCGCGCCGATATCGTCACCCAGGCCCGCACACGTCAGGTCAATGTCGCGGAAGCCGCAACTGCCGCAGCCAACGCCGCGACAGCCACCGCAGAAGCACGCGCCACTCAATCGCAGATCCTCGCAGCAGACGCCGTCGCTGACACGGCAATCGCCCAAGCCGCGCGTCTTGCTGCTGAAACACGCGCCGCCTCGCTGACCAAGGAACTTGCCAGCTACGAACAGACGAAGTCGGACCTTGGAACGACACTCATCCTGCGCGATCTTCAATTCCAAAGCGCATCAGCGACGCTTGGAAGCGGCGCGCAGGGACGTCTCGCGCCGCTTGCCGCCTTCCTCGCCAAACAACCTGACACAAAGATCCAGATTTCGGGTCACACGGACGCCGAAGGCTCGGATGCCTTCAACATGGATCTTTCGGCCCGGCGAGCCCAGTCGGTTGGCGCCTACCTGATTTCAACGGGCGTGAACGCCGGCAGGATCTCGTCAGTCGGCATGGGCGAATCCGCCCCTACCGCCGCGAACGACACGGCAGCCGGCCGTGCGATCAATCGCCGGGTTGAAGTGACCATTCTGAACTAACGGCCGCACAAGCGCGCCGCGGCAGGATAGAAAATCCTGTCGCAGCGCCAGTGTCCCATTGATCTTCGCGATGCTGGCCTGTGTTCCAGCACACAAACCTGGAGCGCCGAGATGAGCACTGAAACCCTGTTGATCTGGCTGATTGTCGGCATTGTCGCCGGTCTGCTCGCCGGCGTGATCGTCAAGGGCTACGGCTTCGGACTTATCGGAAATCTCGTGGTGGGCATCGTCGGCGCGTTCCTCGCTGGCTTCCTGCTGCCAGCGCTTGGCATCAGCTTCAGCATCGTCAATCCGCTTGTCACCTCTATCGCCTACGCAACCATAGGCGCTGTGGTGCTCCTGCTCCTGATCGGGCTGGTGCGCCGCGCAAGCTGACAAGCGGGATCGTTCGACCTTTTAAAGACGCCAGCCTACTCGGTATCCGCAACACCAGCGAAAATTGCCTTCCGCGCTCCATTCTTGCGTCCCTCGCGCTCGAATGCGCGCGCGCCCGAAAGCAGGTTGAACATGCTGTAATTGCCTTCGAGGCAGGCGTATTCGTACAGCTTGTCGTTCGTGACATTCAGCGGCATCTCCCCCTTCCACGTCTGCGAGTAGAGGGTCGGATCCTCGACCGTGTATTGATACAGAACCTGATGCTCGTTCGCGCGCGTGAAGCGCTCGGTCACCTTGCCCTTCAGTGAGATCAGGCTGCCCTGACGCGGCTCGACGTTGACCGTCTCCACCACCAACGTATTGCCCTCGAAATGGCCGACCGAATCGCCGCTCCATTGCGGTATCGCCGCGGGCCCATGCTGGCCGTTGATCTTGATGACCCGCACTTCATGGACCATCTCGCCAAGGATCATCACATGATCCGGCGTCTGAACGATCTGAAGCGTGTTGTTGTACATCCCGTTCCGCAGCACCGGGCCAGCGCTGCCGAAGTGAACGCAACGCTCGGTGTTGCCGCGATCCTCAGGGTTGTCGCTGGCCCGGTCCGCATACTGCTCTTCATCATCCCCAATGTTGTTCGGCCGGCTCGTCTGAGCCTTAAGGTAGGGAATCTGGCCGTTGGCGGGCTCGACGATCCATGACGAACGGTATTGCCCGTTGATCTTGCCGAGGTCGGCGCCCGGATCCATCCAATAGCGATTATAGGCGCGGTCCGGATTAGCGTCCGTCAGCAGCGCCAGCTTCTCCTTGCCCGTTGTAACGGCCTGTTGATCCTCCGCTTCCTCCTTGGCAACGCGCGTGTAAATGTTGCGGTTGAACAGCTTGGCTGCTTCCTCGTTGCTGACGATCAGGCCAGACGCCCCTGCCGGACGGGTCATGCTCGTCAGTGAGGCGGTGCTGAACATGCCGCCAATGTCCGGGGCGCCCCAGCTCGTCTTGGGCGGATTGTATTTCGGCTCAGTCTGCGCCTGCGCCATCGGCGCTGCTGCAAGGATGCATATGGCTGAGGCCAGGATCGCCGAATACTTCATCGCGCTTCTCCTACAGTTGCGGTCGCTGCTCGGGACAATCGAAAACACGCCAAAAGAACTCGCGCTGAACTGTTCCTCTTGCACTTGTCCGACACGCTCGCATGGAGCCGCTGTCGTCTCGCCGCAACGGGAAAGCCCAAAGCGCTTGTGAGCTTGCTCACACGCAAAGTCGAACACGTCTGATACGCTGAAGCAATGTAGCGACGCTCCGCAAAATTGCGGAGACCGTTTGCAGATTTGCCATGAATGCTAATCGGTCGCCTGGGCGCCGATTTCAATTATAATGCTAAGAGAATTCTTGACGCATCTGGTCGCTCGCGCGCGACATATGCACTGGGCCAACACCCGCCAGCATCGCCCGCTTGCAATGTCAGAGTTGGCTAGTGCGCCACGCGTCCATCAAGCGGCTTCTGGAACACGGCGATGTAATGCGCCGTGCGCCCTCTCACCCCGGGCCAGGTGACGTTGAATCTCTGGTCGTCCAACGCGCTTTCGAAAAGGATCAGCTCGGTCATGTCGAACCCCGCCGCCATGAACTGTTTGGCGGTGTATTCATGGCTGACGCGATGAAGAAAGACTTGTCTTTGGATTGGCACTGCCGGGTCGATATTATGGTCCTCCACCATGACATAGCCGCCGGGTTTCACCATGTCGAAGATATGCTGGCGAACGCGTTCGACATCGCCGCCTTCAAGAAGGATCTCATGAAAGATCCGGCCCAGTATGACGACGTCATACGTGCCGGTCGGCGCCTTAACCTCGTTCCACGATGTCATCATCCAGCCGACATTCGGCCGCTTGATCCATTTGCGCTGGATGGTTTCGGACATTCGCCGTGATTGAGCGACCCAGCTCGGCGTGTTGTGAATGTCGACATGGCCCTCCGAGCCGACGAGTGTCGAAAACAGCAGGGCGAGATAGGCGTTGCCGGAGCCGATATCGAGCACCCGGTCTCCCGCTTTTGCGCGCGACGCCTTGAGAATGATCGCAGCATCGCGCCGTTGGTCTTTCAGCAAGGCCTCCGTCGAGCGCGACAGGTCGCCGATGGCCACCCGAACCGCCCGGTCCGACATCGCTTCTCGACGAAGCGCGGCGACGTCTGTCCTGGGCGCAGGCATGGTCTGCGCCGCAACAGCAGGCGCAAAGGTCATCAGGAGACAGAGAGCCAGCACGCGCATGTTCATCGTCCAACACCCCTCTGAGCGACTGACCGTCAATCATTCAGAGACCGGCAACGCTACCGGTGCATCGCAACCCGTCAAGCGGCGGCGTTTCGGGGATCTGCAGCGACCTGGTCAAATTGAAAGGGCGCCCTGAAACAGGACGCCCTTTGCAACCTATAGCCGACGCAAACGCCGCCAGTGTTATTCGTTCACGTCCGCAACCCCTGCAAAGATCGCCTTGCGCTTGCCATTTTCCTTGCCTTCACGCTCGAAGGCGCGGGCGCCCGAAAGTGTGTTGAACATGCTGTAATTGCCTTCATGGCAGGCGTATTCGTAGGGCGGCTCCGCCGACACATTGAGCGGCATCTCAGCCCTCCACACCTGCGAGTAGCGGGTGGGATCTTCAATCGAGAATTCATAGAGGATCTGGCCGTCATTGGCCCGCGTGAAGCGCTCGGTGACTTTGCCGTTGGCGGAGATCATGCCGCCCTGACGAGGCTCGACATTGGTGGTTTCGACAACCAGCGTGTTGCCCTCATACCGGCCGATCGAATCGCCACCCCATTTAGGAACGACGCCGTGCGTCGTGCCGATCTGGATGATCCGCGCCTCGTGAATCTGCTCCGTCAGGATCATCACATGGCTCGGGCTCTGAACGATCTGGATGATGTTGTTGTACATCTGGTTCTGCAGCGGCGGTCCGCCCGAGCCGTGATAAACACAGCGCTCTCCGTTGCCGCGCTCCTCCGGATTGTTGCTCGGCAGGTCGGCATACTCTTCATCCACGGAAGCGAGCGCGGAAATTCCTTCCTTCGGTTTCTTGAGGTACGGGATCTGGCCGTCGGCGGGCTCGACGATCCACGAGGAACGATATTTGCCATTGATCTTTCCAAGGTCGGCGCCCGGATCCATCCAATAGCGATTATAGGCGCGATCCGGATTGGCGTCCGTCAACAGCGCCAATTTCTCCTTGCCTGATGTGACGGCCTGCTGGTCCTCCGCTTCCTCCTTGGCAACGCGCGTGTAGATGTTGCGGTTGAACAGCTTGGCCGCTTCCTCGTCGCTGACGATCAGGCCCGTAGCACCCTGGGGTCGGGTCATGGTGGTCAGCGAAGCCTTGCTGAAGAAGCCCTGCAGATCCGGCACGCCCCAGCTGGTCTTGGGAGGCGTGTAAGAGGCAGTCTGAGCCAGCGCCACAGGCGCGCCTGCCAGGACACATAGGAACGACGCCAGTATCGATGAGTACTTCACGACAGTTCTCTCCCTCAATTCTTATCGCGCAAGTTTGCGCCCTGAGGGGCAATGCTCACAATAGAGTAGCGCCGCGCCTAAGCTGCATAGTTGCGCAAACTACCTGCAATTCTGTCCGGCGCGCCGTGCATTCCCTAAACGGCAACCGCCCCGGACGAGCCTCCGCCTCGCGCGAACCGGCCGCTTCCCGCCACTCGCATCGCCTCGCAATTGTTCAAAGGCCGCACCCGCATCATGGCCGTTTTCCCAATTCCACCAAGGCGGAAGCTGTCGGATTCGCAAACCGCAAATCTCCGCCCCTCACGCGCCAGTGTCATCTGCACGCGTGATCCCAGGAGGCGCGCGCGACAACACAGGAGATGACACAGCCCTTCCCGCCGGCCTGCGCGGCCTGTGGGCCGAGCCGTGCGGCTGGGCGGCGCGGCTCGCGAACATGTAAGACCCCACCCATCTGCGCACCGACATCAATCGCGAGCCCGGCGCAGCGCCTGGAGCCGATCCCCTGCTCGCGCTCGGCGCCGCGCCCGCCACGCGCCACGCACGATCGAGCCGCCGCTATGGCACGCGCCGCCCATTCGCTACACCCGGCCACAACCGCCCAGCTTCTTCCAACGCGTCAGAGCGCGCTCACGCGCTGCGACACGCGCTAGGCCATTTCACTCGAAAAAAGCCTCAACCCGCCCACCAGCGGGAACGCGCCTGCATGCCTATTCCCTCCGCCCCCTCGCCCGTCTAATGCATTCCCTACGGACAACCATGCACACCGGAACACGTCTATGAGCGCCAAGACTCCCCGCCAGTTCTTCAAGCCGCTCGCCATCGGGGCGCCCGAACCGTTCCGCGACCTGCCCGTCCGCCTCGAACGCATGATCCATTTCGTGCCCCCGCACCTCGACAAGGTCCGCGCCAAGGTTCCTGAGACGGCGGCCAAGGTCGACGTCATCCTCGCCAACCTCGAGGACGCGATCCCCTCCGACGCCAAGGAAGCCGCCCGCGCCGGCGCGCTCGAAATGGCGAAATCGGTCGACTTCAAATCGACCGGCACGGGCTTCTGGGCGCGCGTGAACTGCCTCAACTCGCCCTGGTTCCTCGACGACGTCACCGAACTCGTCACCAAGGCCGGCGACACGCTCGACGTCATCATGCTCCCCAAGGTCGAAGGCCCGTGGGATATCCACTACGCCGACCAGTTCGTCGCCCAGCTCGAAGCGAAAGCCGGCGTCAAACGCCCGATCATGTTCCACGCCATCCTCGAAACCGCGCAGGGCGTCGCCCTTGTCGAAGAAATTGCGCAGGCATCCCCCCGCATGCAGGGCATCTCGCTCGGGCCGGCCGACCTCGCCGCAAACCGCGCCATGAAAACCACCCGGGTCGGCGGCGGCCACCCGATGTACCGCGTCATCGAGGACGCCGTCGAAGGCCGCGAGCGTCAGGCCTATCAACAGGATCTCTGGCACTACACCTTCGCGAAGATGGTCGACGCCTGCGTCGCCGCCGGCATCAAGCCGTTCTACGGCCCGTTCGGCGACATCTCCGACCACGCCGCCTGCGAACAGCAGTTCCGCAACGCCTTCCTCATGGGCTGCGCCGGCGCCTGGTCGCTGCACCCCAACCAGATCGACATCGCCAAGCGCGTCTTCTCGCCCGAGCCCGCCGAAGTGAAGTTCGCCCTGCGCATCCTCGAAGCCATGCCCGACGGTTCCGGCGTCGCCATGCTCGACGGCAAGATGCAGGACGACGCCACCTGGAAGCAGGCCAAGGTCATCGTCGACCTCGCAAAACAGGTCGCCGCGAAAGACCCGGATATGGCGAAGGCTTACGGATTGTAGGCCGAATGAGCAGGGCAAGCATGGCACACATCATCTCGCGCACGCTGTTCGCCAGCGCAGCCCTGCTCGTCGCCGCCTGCTCCAGCGAAACGAAGGATCCGCTTTTCGAGCCCGCCGCCGCGCCGCCGCACGGAACCTCCGGCGAACCGGTCGCCCTGATGCACCTGCAGGCGAAGATGCGCGACGGCGTCCGCCTCGACACATCCGTCTGGCTGCCGGCGGCTGAAGGCAAATTCCCCGCCGTGCTCACCCGCACGCCCTACAGCAGCGAGCTCGGCTCGCTTCAGAAACGGCTGCTCGCCGCCGGCTACGCCGTGGTCGAACAGCATGAGCGTGGCCGCTTCCTCTCGGAAGGCGAAATGCGCATGCTCGGCCGCGCCGACGAGGATGGCTGGGATACGCTCGACTGGATCACGCAGCAGGTCTGGTCCAACGGCAAGATCGCCACCTATGGCTGCTCGTCCTCCGCCGAGAACCAGCTCAAACTCGCCTCGCTCGGCCACCCGGCTCACAAGGCGATGGTCGTCGGTTCATCCGGCGTCGGCATCGCAGAAGTCGGCCCGCACCACGAACAGGGAAATTTCTGGCGCGGCGGCGCATGGCAGATGGGCTGGGCCGACTACTTCTTCGCGGAAATGCGCCTCGACTGGCCGCAACTTCCTCCCGGCCTCAGCGATGAAGAAAGGACGCGCCAGACCGCCGCCTACGAATTCCCCGAAGAAAATCCCCTTCCAAAATCCGCCTTCGACACGGCGCGCATGCACCTGCCCGTGGTCGATCTCGCCAAGATAATTGGCGCGCCCGACACCGAGCTGGAAGAATATCTCGCGCGCGGTCCCTCCAACCCGGCCTGGGCGGAGGACCGCGTCACCGACAAGGACCACATCAAGGTCCCCGGCCTTTGGGCCGAGGCGCTTTATGACATCTCCGCCCCCGCCGGCGCCGCCTTCTTCGAGAAGACCCGCCGCGAAAACATGCCGGGCACGCAGTCCATCGTCATCACCAACGGACAGCACTGCTCGTTCAGCCGCCCGCGCACCCAGATCGGCGCACGCACGCTCGGCAATGCGACGTTCGATTTCGAATCCATGGCGTTCGACTGGATCGAACGCTGGATGAAGAGCGATCAGGGCGCGCCCACGCCGCGCCTGCCCGTGCGCGCCTATCTCGCCGGCGCCGATCGCTGGGCCGACTTCTCCAGCGTGCCGACCGCCAGCGAAACCGACGGCCGCACGCTCTATCTCTCCAGTGGCGGCGCGGCCAATACGGCCGCCGGCGACGGCGCGCTCGTCAACACGGCGCCGGCCAAGTCAGGCGCCGATAAGTTCAGCTATGATCCTGCCAACCCCGTCATCAGCAATGGCGGCCAGATCTCCGGCGTCGGCACGGACCAGCGCGACGGCGCCTTCGACCAGCGCGACATCGAAACGCGCAAGGACGTGCTCGTCTACACCACCCCGCCGCTCACCGAAGACCTTGCCGTCTTTGGCTTCGTCACCGCGAACCTCTTCGTCGGCTCCGACGCGCCCGATACCGACTTCACCGTGAAACTCGTCGATGTCGAGCCCAACGGCATGGCTTGGAACATCTCCGACACAATCCAGCGCATGCGCTATCGTGACGGTGATGCGACGCCCAAATTCATGAAGCCCGGCGAGATCTATTCCATCGCCCCGCCGCCCATGCTGGTCGCCAACGTTTTCCAGAAAGGCCACAGGGTCCGCATCGAGGTCTCGTCCAGCAACTTCCCAACCTACGCCCGCAACCTCAACATGTCGGCCAATCCGTATACGTCCACCGAAACCCGCATCGCCCGGAACGAGGTCCTCCATGGCCCCGGTCACCCGTCACGGATAATCCTGCCCGTGGCCAAAGGCCTGCCGCAGCAATGATCCCTCTTTTGTCAGTTGGCTGTAATCTGGCTGTAATCTAGACGGCGTTCCTCGGGGCCAGACGCCCTGCACGATGGGAGATTGGGCCACATGAAAACGTCATTCGCGCTCGCAGCTTTCCTGGCGCTCGTCGCCTGCGCCCCGAAAGCGGAAACGCCCGAGACCGCCGCCGCCCCGGCGCCCGCTGAAAGCGCAGCCCTCGCCCCCGATGTCGCCGCGGCCGCCGCAGCCGGCCAGGCCGACCCCCGCATCCCCACCGTCGATCCCGCCTCCATCACGGACGCCTCCACCGTTGGCGAGGTGATGCACGCCTATGTCATCCCCGGATCCGAATCCCTCTTCGCCGCCGAAACCGAAGCGCCCACCGACGAGGCGGGCTGGACCAAGCTTCAGAAAGCCGCGCAGGACGTCATCACCGGCGCCGAGCTGCTCAAGAAAGCCCCGCGCTCGAAAGGCGATAGCTGGAACGCGACGATCGACACCGTGATCACCGCCACCAAGGTGACCGCCGAAGCCCTCGGCAAGAAGAACGCGGAAGACCTCGTCTTCACCAATGGCGACATGATGGCCGGCTGCACCGCCTGCCACCAGCAGTTCCGGGATCAGAACCCGCCGCAAGGTCACCTCGTCGAGCAGAAGCCCAACTAGGCCCAGCGCTCGAACCTGAACCAGCCTGACATCGGCCAGTCGAACAGGCACGGCTCCTCGCGCGTGCCAGCGCCGATATTGTGCGCGATCAAAGGCTGGCCCGCGCGGTTCTTGCGCGTCACCACTCCGATATGGGGCAACCCGCCCCCGGTCAGCCGCCAGCTTACCACATCGCCCGGCAGGTAATCCGTCGCCGACTGGCTGATCGTCCGCGCCCCGCCTTGGCGCTTGAAATACGTCTCGAGGTTCGGCACGCGCCGGTGATCGATATTCCGGTCCGGCTTGGTCAGCCCCCACATCTTCGGATAGGCGCCGAAATTCGCCGCCATGTCCTCATGCACCTTCACCTGCAGGTCGACGCCTGCATGGCGGAATGCGCGGATCACCGTGTCCGTACAAACGCCCCGGTCATCGGGCACATCGCCCATCGGATAAGCCAGCTTCACATAAGCTGGATCATAGACCTCGCTCTTCAACGCCCGCATTTCCGCGCCGATCGCGACCTTCACTGGAAAGGCGATGTCCTGCCCAAGAGCCTGCGGCGCAAGGCAGGCGGCGCCCAACCCGAACAGAAAAACGCGCCGGTCGCTCGTGACAGACCCAAGGTCAGACATGAAAACCCCCTGACATCACACGATGTCAGGGGGCCCGGAAATTACGGCAAGGACGCGACCGAATGCCGGCGCGGCGCCGGTTTCTGCAGCTAACCCAGCTTCTTGATGATGCCCATGTGGCTCAGCACGATCAGCACGCCGCCAGCGACAGTGATCAACATGCCTGGCGAAATGCCGAAGCCGACGAATTCGAGAATGCCCATCCGGCCTCCCCCGCCAAACGCTGCGCCCATCTCGCGGATGCCGCGCAGCATCTCGGGCGCAACGAGACCCGCAAGGACTGGCAGCAGGATCGGGCCGCCGATCGCGACCGCGGCCGTGATCAGCCGGAACTGAGCGGTCAGCTTGTTGTTCGTGAACTCGAAAAAGATCAGCACAGCCGCCACGACCGGGATCGCAAACAACAGGGCGATGAAAACCGCGCTCAGCCCGAGACCGCTGCCGAAGGGTCCGTTCATGTCGCCAAACGCGCCTAGCGTGTTGAAATAGCCGGCGATCAACGAGCCCAGAATGATGACCGCAGCCCAGATCACATACGGCTTGGCGAGGATGTTCGCGACCGTCGGATTTGATGTGAGAGCCGCAAGATCGACATTCGGCATCGCGGCAGCCGTCATATAGATGTTCTTAGCTGTAGCGCCGTCGGCTTCGAAATCGACATTGTCGCCGGTCTTCGCAGGCGCGGGGCTTTTGAAATCCGCCGCGGTGAAATTGTAGCGCTGACCGCCTTCCCCGCTGATCGCGCCCGTACCGCTGGCCGCGTCGAACCCGAGAATCTTGCCCTTCATGTCGTCCCCCTGCGCGAGTTGTCACAACAGCTCGAAAATACATAGCAAAATCCGGCTGTTCAGGCAATGCAACCGGCCCCCTTCGACGCGACGTCAGCCAAAACGCTGCATTGATAGGCTCCCCGCCCGGGAACGCGTCGGGCATTGCCAACGCGCCCTTTAATCTCCTCGCAACACTTTTTCAGGCCGACGCGACACGGCTGGTTAAGCTTGATCGTGCATAAACGGGACAACGCAAAATGCGCCGGTAGGGTCGAACTATGTTCCAGATCATCGGGGTGGTGGTTGTCTTCGTGATGGTGTTCGGCGGCTTCATGCTCGCCGGCGGCCATTTCGACGTGATCATCAAGGCCGCGCCATTCGAGATGATGATGATCGGCGGCGCCGCGGTCGGCGCGTTCCTGATCGGCAACTCGTTCAAGACCGTGATGGCCGCCGGCGGCGGCTTCGGCAAGATCATGGGTGGGTGCAAGTGGAAGCCGAAGGACTATACTGACCTGCTCAGTCTCTTGTTCGTATTGACCAAGACCATGAAGACGAAGGGCGTGGTGGCGATCGAACAGCACATCGAGAACCCAAAGGAATCCACGATCTTCCAGAACTACCCGAAGATCCTGAAGGACCACTTCGCCACCGATCTCATCTGCGACACGCTGCGCATGATGACGATGAACCTCGAGGACCCGCACCAGGTCGAGGATTCGATCGACAAGCAGATCGAGAAACACCATCACGAGGCTCACAAACCCGCGCACGCGCTGCAAGGCATGGCGGACGCCCTTCCCGCGCTCGGCATCGTCGCGGCCGTTCTCGGCATCATCAAGACCATGGGCGCCATCTCGCAACCGCCCGAATATCTGGGCGCGCTGATCGGTTCAGCGCTCGTCGGCACCTTTCTCGGCGTGTTCCTCGCCTATGGCTTTGTCGGCCCGTTCGCCGCGCGCCTCGGCCAGGTCATCGATGAAGAGGGCCAGTTCTACAAGATCATCAAGGACGTGCTGGTCGCCCACCTGCACGGCAACGCCGCCCAGGTCTCGGTCGAGATCGGCCGCGGCCAGATCCCCAGCGAAGCCCAGCCCTCCTTCGCGGAGCTCGAAGAAGCGCTCAACGCGGTTACGGTATAAGTTTTACTCCCCGAAGACCATGACGGCCCGGCCCTCAAAGCCGGGCCACTTTCTTTTGGTCTATTCGCCTGCGGCCGCCGCGGCGGGGATCACGCGCGCTTCCTGCTGCGCCGCCTCGGTCAGCCATCTCCGGGCCGCTGCAACGACCTCGGCCTTGGTCAACGCCCGAAGGCTCGCCTCGACGGCCGGCAGCTTGCTGCGCTCCATCAGATCGGGCCGGGTCTGCGCCTGCGCGATCAGGCCGAGCCAATAGCCATTGGACGTCGCATTCTGTGGCAGGGCTTCCAGCGATGGGGTGAGCGCGCGGCTGAATTCATCGTCGCTGATCTCGCCTGCCCGCATCTGCGCGGCGATCTTCTCAAGCGCTGCGATCACGCGATCGACATCCTCAGGCTTCACTTCGGCGCCGGCGTTCACATAGCCGAAGCCGGGATTGACCGCCGACAGCGACGCGCTGGTCGAGGGCGAATAGGTCGCGCCCAGCGTCTCGCGAACTTCTTCGATCACCTTCAACCGCATGATGCCGGCGGTAATCGCCAACACACGCGCTGTCTGCGGATCCGCATCAGGATCGACGTCCGTCACCGGCCAATAGACATAGGCCAACGCCTGGTTCGCCTCGCCGGCATGCGTGAAAACCAGCGGCGTCTTGTCCTGTCGGAAGACGATCGGCTTGTCGGACCTGAACTTCGTCGGCGCCGCGGCTCGCACCGGCAGCGCCCCGAACGTCTTCGCCACCAGCTTGATGACCTGATCCTCATCGATGTCGCCTACAACCGCGATCTCGATCGCACCCGTCGCAAGAGCCGGCGTCAGATAGTGGCGCAGCTCCACGAAGGAGCGCCACGCGTCGCCATCATCCGGGTCCATGCCATAGCGCTTGTCGCCGGAGGCCAGCGCGCGCAAGCCTTTTGCCGCCCACACCGTCTGCGCATCCTGGTCCAGTCGCGGCCAGCTCAGAACCTGCGACTCCCGCCAGCGCCTTTCCGCCTCGGAGCGATAGCCCGGATGCGTGACATAGGCGGCTACCAGCTGAAGCTGAAGCTCGAGGTCCTTTGGCGTCGTCGCATACGCGCCGCCGAACGAGGCGCCCGACGAATTGAACCGCGTGCCCGCCTGGCGCCCCTGCAGGATCGCGCGGAGGTCATCGATCGAGTGCTTCTCCAGCCCGCCATTGCTGAACGCGCTCATGATCGAACTTAGACCGAACGGCGTTTCGGGGAAATCGAGATTGCCATGGCCGACCCGAACAGACACCTGCACCGTGTTCTTGGCGAACGTCGTCTTCTTGATGTTAAGCCGCACATTATTGGCGAACGTCACCAGTCGGGCGTCGATGTCGGTGAGGCGCGTATCCGTCACGACCTTTCCAGGCCTACCGAAATTCGTGTAGGCGAACACGCCGCGCGCCTTCACTTCCGGCGGCGAGACATCGACCAGCGCGCTTTCCTTCCATGCATCGACGATCTCGGTCGGCGACCGCTCCGCGGTGGATGCCGCGAACAACAGCGGATCCTTCATCGGCATGCGTTTGCGGAAGATTTCGTTGACCATTTCGGGCGTCACGGCGTCAGCCCAGGTTTCAAGCCGCGTCAGGCCAGAGGACGGCGTTGCAAACACCATCTCGTTCTGGATGGATGACAGCAGCGAGCCGATCAGCGCGCCGGTGGTTCGCGTGTTCTCACGCTCGGCCTGATTCTTCTGGTTAGTGCGCAGCGCATCGACCTGGCGGGCGATCTCATCCTTGGTGAAGCCATAGAGCAGAGCACGTCGCCACTCCTGCTCCACACGTTGCAGGCCTGCCCGCCACGTCTCGGGCGTCACCGTGACCGACGCGCCTGCAATGTTGACCGCTTCGAGAACGTCGCCGCTCGTCAGCCCCGCATTCCGGAAGGGCGGGTCAGCCTCATTCGCCATCGGCGCCAGCCGGCGGCCGATCGCGCCGATCCCGAACATCAGGAGATTGTCCTCGCGCCGCTGCGCGGCTGTGTCGGCGGGATCAGTGAAAGGCATCAACGAGTAAATGGCGATCGAGTCCCCGCCATCCTTGTGAACGAACACCGACGCCTCGGGCGGCCTCGACTTTGCGATATAGTCAAGTCCGGCTCCTTGCCGGCCTCGCCCTTGCCGGTCCAGTCGGCAAACTTCGCGGCGATCTTCTTCTCGACCGCGTCGACATCGACATCGCCGACGATGATCAGGACCGTGCGCTCGGGCCGATAATACCGCTCGTACAGGTTCACCATCGTCTCGCGCGTCGCCGCCTCCAGCACGGCGGCGTCGCCGATCGGCATGCGGCTGACCGCATAGGCGCCGGGGATCAGGAAATTCAGTAGCTGGTCGCTACGCCGCTGCTGGAAATTGTCGCTGCGCCGCCATTCCGACAGCACCACGCCGCGCTCGCGGTTGATGGCTTCGGACGCGAATGTCAGCTCACTCGCCACTTCCCGCAACAGGAACAGGCTTTCGTCCACCAACGCGTCGGACGCGTTCGGAAGATCGAGCTGGTAGGTCGTGAATTCCTGACCCGTCGAGGCATTGGTGTCGGCGCCGAACGCCAAGCCAAGCCGCTCGAGGATTTTCACCATCTCGCCTTCGCGGACATTCTTCGAGCCGTTGAACGCCATGTGCTCGATGAAGTGCGCGAGACCCTTTTCGTTTTCGGCTTCCTCGAGCGATCCGAAATCCACCGACAGGCGGATCGACACCGCTCCTGGCGGCAGCTGGTTCTTCAGCAGCGCATAGCGCATGCCGTTCGCCAGCGCGCCAAAACGCACGGCGGGATCGGGCGCGATGTCGCTCGCTTCAAAGGCCCACGCAGCCGGCGGTCCGGCCTGCCCCGATGCCGGGACGGCAACCGCCACAAACAGAGCAAGAAGCCCCGCAACAAACCGCAATAAGCCCAGCCGCACAGCACGCATGTTGCGACTATGCGTTGGGTTCCCGGCGGTGTCGATTGAGCTGGATCAGAGCCCCACGCCTTCGTGAGCAGACGGTGTTTACGCTACAGGCTCGTCGTTCGCTGCAAGGGCCGCCCCGCACAGATAGACCGAACCGCAGATATAGGTCCGCTCCAGGCCGCTTCCCTGCGCCATTCGGACGGCGTCTTCCAGATTGTCTGCGATCCGCGCCTGCTTGCCCAGGGTCGCGGCAATCCCAGCCACGTGGCGGGGCTCGGCGCCTGGCCCGCCTTCCTGCCCGCCGCTGTCGGGCAGCGGGCATAGGATCAGCTCATCCGCCACCGGCATCAGTTCCGCCAGCAGGCTTTCGACGTCTTTCACAGCCTGGCAAGCGAATACGATCGCGGCGCGCTCGCCCTCTTCGCCCGACGCACGGATCGCCGCCGCCAGCATCGCGGCGCCTCCCGGATTGTGGGCGGCGTCGATCCACACCGCGGCATCGCCCGCCAGCGGCCCCGGCTTCAGGCGCTGCAGCCTCGCCGGCCATGTCGTCTCGCGCAGCCCGGCCGCCATCGCCGCCGGCGTGATCCGCCTGTCGCCAAGCGCCTCCAGCGTCGCGCAGGCGGCGCCAGCATTCTGCGCCTGATGCTTGCCGCGCAAACCCAGCCATGGGGCGCGCACGCTCAAGCTGAGCCCTTGATAGACGAACGCCTCGCCTTCCCAGCGCGTGGTCCAGTCGGCGCCCGCTTCCAGCACGCGGGCCGCCGTCGTCCGCGCTTCCTCGCGCAGCACGCCAAGCGCGATCGCCGGTTGCGGCGCGATGATCGCCGGCACGCCGTCGCGGAAAATCCCGGCCTTCAGCCGCGCGATGGCCGCCACGCCGGAAACGCCGAACATCGTCTCGTGATCGCGGCTGATCGGCGTCACCACCGTCGCCGCCGGATGGTTCATCACATTGGTGGCGTCCGTCGCCCCGCCGGCGCCGACCTCGATGATGGCTATGTCCGCCGGGTTGTGCGCGAACAGACAGAACGCCGCCGCCGTCAGCGCCTCGAAATAGGTGAGCCCGTCGGTGCGCCGCCAGATATCGGCCAGCACATCCGCCAGCGCCTCGTCCTCGACCAGCTTGCCGGCGACCCGGATGCGCTCGTTCACCCGGATCAGATGGGGCGAAGTAAAGACGTGAACTGACAGCCCCGCCGCTTCCGCCATCGCGCGGATGAAGGCGCCGGTCGATCCCTTGCCATTGGTGCCCGTGATATGGATCGCCTGCGCGATCCGGTCCTGCGGATCGCCCAGCTCAACCAAAGCCTTGCGGATATGCGCTGTGCCCCAGGCTGGCGATACGCGTCCTGCGGAATTGGTCCGAAACCGCTCCAGCTCAGAATTCACGATGGCGGCGTCGGCCAAGTCCAAGTCTCCAGATCGCAGCGCTCAATCCGCCGGCGCTAATTAGGTAGAGATCGCCTTGCGGCAAACCAACTTCCCGGCACGGGAGAGTGATTGGCCTAATACGGCCTTAAGACCGTCAAGGAGCAGGCCTGGGGTCGCACTTGCGCTCGCGATCATCCAGGTCGACATTTGCCGAACATAAAAACGCCGATCGTAAAGCGGACCGGCCAGGTGAGGATTGAGACGCAGCCATGACCAAGGTCTGGATCGAAGCTGCGATCAACGGCCCGTGGGGCAAGGCGCGACAGCCTGGAATTCCCGTAACGACCAGCACAATCATCGCAGATGGGATCGCTTGCGCCAAAGCCGGCGCGGCCATCATTCACCTGCATGCTTACGATGAAACGACCGGCCAGCAGAAAGACGACTGGCGCCTCTATGCCGCAGTGATCGAAGGCATCCGCGCCAAGTGCGACGCGATCGTCTATCCGACAATCCCCATCGCCGGATCGAGCTATGCCAACGGCGCGATGACGACAGCGCGCGAACGCTATGCGCACATCGAGGAGCTTGCGAAACGCGGGCTTGCCGAATGGGCGGTCGTCGATCCGGGCTCGTGCAACTTTACCCGCTTCGAAGAAGTCGCAAGGGGTGAGCCCGGTTTCGTCTATCAAAATCCGGACGATCATTTCTACGAAGGCATGCGCATCTGCGCGGCACGACGTTCACCCAAGCTACGCCATCTATGAGCCAGGCTTCACGCGCATGGGCGCCGCCAGCGCAAGGGCGACAGTGCGAACGCCCTCGCCCATTTATCGCTTCATGTTCGCAGATACGTTCACCTTCGGCTTCCCGCCAAAGCCTGCCTATCTGGACGCGCATCTGGCGCTGCTTCGCGAGGTTGCCGACGGCTATCCGTGGATGATCGGCGGGCTTGGCGTCGACATCCGGCCGCTCATTCCCTCGGCCGTGCAGCGGGAAGGACATGTGCGCGTGGGACTGGAAGACATGCCCTGGGGCGCATCACAAACCAACCGGGCTCTTGTGGAAGAAGCGGTCGAGATCATCCGCAAGACAGGTGGCGAACCGGCGAGCGCCACAGAGATTCGCGAGGCGATGAAGGCAAGCGACGTCCTGCACCAAAGAGGCCGCGCGGCCGTCTAGCAGCCTGAAAGAAGGGCGGCAGATGCAGCGCTGGATCGTCGCGAAAGCCTATTTCGCGCTGGCGACTTCTTCGGCTGCAACCGCTTTCGACCTACGGCCACGCATCGCAGGCATCAGCATGCCGAGAATAGCCCCGAGGGTCGCCGTCAACTCCTTGCGGGAGCAGACGATGTCGACCATGCCGCGCTCGCGCAGGAATTCCGAACGCTGGAAGCCTTCCGGCAGTTTTTCGCGGATCGTCGCCTCGATCACGCGCGGGCCGGTGAAGGCGAGCTGCGCGCCGGGTTCTGCAATCTGCACGTCGCCCAGCATCGCGTAGGACGCCAGCACGCCGCCCGACGTCGGGTCGGACAGGATGACGATGTAAGGGAGCTTGGCGCGCTTCACGTCCTGGATCGCCAGCACGGTGCGCGGCATCTGCATGAGCGCGAAGGACGATTCCTGCATGCGCGCGCCGCCCGAGGCAGTGACCACGATCAGCGCGGCCTTGCGCGCGACAGCAACTTCGGCAGCCTTGATGAAGGCCTCGCCCGCAGCCATGCCCAGCGAGCCGCCCATAAAGGCGAAGTCCTGAACCAGAATCACGGCCTTGCGTCCGTTGATGTCGCCATGAGCCGCGATCATGCAGTCGTCACGGCCCGTCTTGGCCTTCGCGGCCTTGAGGCGGTCGGTGTAGCGCTTGTCGTCCTTGAACTTCAGCGGGTCGCGCATGACCGGCGGCATCGGGATCTCGGTCCACAGCCCGCCGTCGAACATGTATTTGAAGCGCTGTTCGGGCGTGATGCGCATGTGCGCGCCCGACGGCGTCACCCAGTAAGAGCTCTCAAGCTCCTGTCGGTAAACCAGTTCGCCGGTTTTCGGGCATTTGACCCAGAGGCTGTCGCCTTCGGATTCGTCCTTTTTGGCGAAGATGGATTTCAGGCCAGGCGGAAGATTGGTGAGCCAGTTCAATGGACACTCCGTACTGCACGTGCCGAAGCTATGGCGTTTGACAGTGACTGCGCAACCACACTTATTCTCTTGACAGACGAGCCTGGATCGCCCTGTTCCACGGCCGCCCGAACCTCTTCCACAAGCGCTGACCCAACGACAACGCCGTCAGAAATACGCGCAAAAACAGCAGCTTGTTCCGGCGTGCGCACGCCAAAACCGACCGCGACAGGCAGTTTCGAGATGCGCCGGGCGCGCTCGACGCCGGCGGAAATATCTGATTCGGCGCCGACGCCCGCGCCCGTCACACCCGCCACCGAGACATAATAGACGAAGCCGGAGGAGCCGTTGGCGACTGTCTCCATGCGCTTTTCCGTCGTCGTCGGCGTCGCCAGGCGGATAACGGCGAGACCGTGCGCGGCCAGTTCCGTGCGCAGCGGAGCGTCCTCTTCAGGGGGCAAATCAACCGTGATCACGCCATCCACTCCCGCTTCCGCAGCCGCCCGCGCGAACGCGGCAAAGCCCATGCGGTGGATCGGGTTCGCATAACCCATGACGATGAGAGGCGTTTTAGAGTTAACAGAACGGAAACGCCGGGCCAGCTCCAGCGTCACGGTCAAGCTTCCGCCCGCCGCCAGCGCCCGCAGCGCCGCCTTCTGGATTGCGACGCCGTCGGCCATCGGGTCGGTAAAGGGCGCGCCCAGCTCGATGATGTCTGCGCCAGCCTCCGATAAGGCCACGAGATTGAGATAGGAGGTCTCGATGTCCGGGTCGGCGGCCATGAGATAGGCCACGAAAGCGGCGCGGCCGTTCTGCGCACAGGCAGCGAATGTCGCTGAGATCCGGTCGGCGGTCATATCTGGGATGCTTGCTTGTATCTGGCCTGGCGGTTGTGCGCGGGTCTGGAGCCCCGAGGGGGCCGAAGCAGGCGCAGGTCTTAGCCTAAATCGACCCGCCGCCCTATCCCCCCGGACGCTTCCCGATGCCGCACTGCAACAAAGAGGGAACACCGTGTTTCCGGGCCGGGAAAACCTGGTTTCAGAACTTCTCGAACGACAGCTCCAGCCCGCCGGACTCAGCCTCCACGGGCAGCTCCAATGCGAACTCCCGCGCGCGCGAAAAATCACCCTCGATCGTGCGATGGGTATGCCCGCCCCGCTCGCGGCTGGTCTCGACGTGCAGAACATACCGGCCCGGCGTCACGGCCCGGCCGGCATCATCCACGCCGTCCCAGTAGACCTTGTAGACGCCCGACCCGCGCGTCGACATCGAACGCCCGCCCAGCAGCTCCGTCGTTCGCCCGCGATTGAGCCGCCACCAGACGTGATTGTTCTCCTGCCACTCCTTGATCGTCCCGATCAGCAGCAGCGTGCGCACCGGCTTGCCGTCCGGGTCGCTCACCCAGATCGCCACATAGGGCGAGCGGAAGGCGATGTCGCGGCGCATGTCCTTCGGCGGCGCGTTGAAAGTGAGCTTGGCGATCCAGCCATCTTCCCAACCGGACTTGTAGTCCGGCTGTGGCGAAGCCTGCGTCTTCTGCGGCGCTTCAAAATCGATCCAGCGGAACAGACCGCCCGCCTGATCCGCGCCGAACCAGTCCGCGCCTGCGGGCCGCGCGACGCGCGCCGCCATGCCAGGCGTCCGCGCGATCAGCGCGCGCGCCTCATCCGTCTTGCTCACAAGGATCGTGGTCGCGAGCGCATCCGCGTCCATCGCTGAGGCCGCAATCGCGCTCGCGGAGCGCCGATACGCCACAGGCCAGCCCGTGCGCGGATCAAGCGTTGCGCTCACCATCTGCGTTCCAACTCGCCGGTCGCGCGGACCGCAGCCCGACGTTGCGATCGCCGCATCGGCCAGCGCGAAACTTCCCAGGGCGGACGCGTTGTCGAAGGGCATCAGCGGATCGGGCAGGTTCACGCGCCAGCGACCCTTCTCCGGCCCTGCGCCCGCACACCGGATATCGCCGCCAATATCCACCATTGCCGCAAAAACGCCCGGCTCGGCCATGGCCGCCGCCAGCGCCCGGTCGACAATATAGCCTTTCGCCAGACCATCCAGATCGAAGCGCACGATCTCGGGCCGGATAACAAGGCGAGACTCATGATCGAGCCTCACAGGCGCATCCGCAATCTCCCTTGCCAACCGCGCTGTCTCGAAAGCATCGGGCGGCGCCTGCGCCGTTCGCCATAACTCCAGCAATCGCCCCAGCCGCCCGCTATAAGCGCCCGCGCTCAGTTCGCGCCATCGCTCCGCGGCAGACACCACCACGAAAAGATCGTCCGATGCGACGCGCCGCGCCGCGCTGTTCAGCACAGACAGCTCGCTCCTCGCATCGCGCCAGTTGAACACGCGATCGAGCCGGTCGATTTCGCGGCGCACGGCGCAGGCAGCGGCATAGGCCGCACCCTGCCCGTCCGCCCGCACATACACGCTCGCCCGCGTGCCGAGCACGCATGGGTCATGGAAGGCGAACACGTCCGACGCGGCCTGTCGGGCGCCCGCCGGCTCGAAGGCCCGTAGTTCGATTGCAGGGGCGGCAGGGCCGTCGCTGAGCGCCATCGCGCTGGTCTCCCTCCGGTCAGGCCGTGGCTATAGCTTCGCCCCGTCGAACTTGTCGATCTTCAAGGCATCGAGATCGATATCGGGCACGCAACGCAGGTTCACCGCGACCATACGCTTGCCATCCGGCGCGACGCCGCCGCCATGCGTGGTGATCCCACAATTGCCGCAGAAAAAATGGCTGATCGCCTGCTTGTTGAAGAGGTAGGTTGAGACGTCCTTCTGCGGCGTCTTCATCCGGAACTTGTCCGGCGTCGTGAACGCCAGCATATGCCCCGCCCTCCGGCAGTACGAACAGTTGCACACCAGCGCCGACGTGAAATCGCCCTCCACGTCGAAAGCGACATCTCCGCAATGACAGCTGCCGGCGTGTGTGGTCATCTCAACCTCCAGCTAGATTTTCATCCCCAGATGACCGGCCACCGCAAAGATATCCTTGTCCCCGCGGCCGCACATATTCATCACGATAAGGCCGTCCTTACCGAGTTCCTTCGCGATGTCGCCGACGCGGGCGAGCGCGTGCGCGGGCTCCAGCGCCGGGATGATGCCTTCGAGCCGGGTGCAGAGCTGGAAGGCCTCAAGCGCTTCCTTGTCGGTGCAGGTGCGATAGGTCGCCCTGCCCGTCTCGTGCAGAAAAGCATGTTCCGGCCCGATGCCCGGATAGTCGAGCCCCGCCGAGATCGAGTGCGCGTCGATGATCTGGCCGTCCTCGTCCTGCAGCAGATAGGTGCGGTTGCCATGCAGGATGCCCGGCAGCCCGCCGGTCAGCGAGGCGGCATGCATCGGCGTGTCGACGCCATGCCCGCCCGCTTCGACGCCGATCATCTTCACCGACTCGTCCTCGAGGAAGGGGTGGAATAGCCCGATCGCATTCGACCCGCCGCCGATCGCCGCCACCAGAACATCCGGCAGCCGCCCCTCGGCCTTCAGGATCTGCTCGCGCGCCTCGCGCCCGATCACGCTCTGGAAGTCACGCACCAGCATCGGATAGGGATGCGGCCCCGCCGCCGTGCCGATCACATAGAATGTCGTCGCGACATTGGTGACCCAATCGCGCAGCGCCTCGTTCATCGCATCCTTCAGCGTGCCCGTGTCCGACGACACCGGCACGATCTCCGCTCCCAGCAGCTTCATGCGGAACACGTTCGGCTTCTGCCGCTCGACATCGGTCTCGCCCATGAAAACGACGCACGGCAGGCCGAACCGCGCGCAGATCGTCGCCGTCGCAACGCCGTGCTGGCCAGCGCCTGTCTCCGCGATAATGCGCGTCTTGCCCATGCGCCGCGCCAGCAGAACCTGGCCGATGCAATTGTTGATCTTGTGCGCACCGGTGTGGTTCAGCTCGTCGCGCTTGAGATAGATTTTCGCGCCGCCGAAATGCTTGGTCAGCCGCTCGGCGTAATACATGGGCGAGGGCCGGCCGACATAATGCTCAAGTAGCCAGTCGAACTCTTCCTGGAATTTCGGATCAGCCTTGGCGCGAATGTATTCCTGCTCGAGATCGAGCACGAGCGGCATCAGCGTTTCGGCCACATAACGTCCGCCAAAAGCGCCAAAGCGACCGTTGGCGTCGGGCCATTGAGCCCACGTATTGGGACGTGTCGTGCTGGAACCAGACGGAGCGGCGTTTGTCATCGCGTTCCGATAAACCGCCCGCCGTCCAGTTCCAAGCCCCAGAGCCCGCCTTTATCCAGCGCAAGACAGAAGCAGGCCCGAAACCCTCGCTCCGCCCGGCAACGGATCCAGCGCGAGGCGAGGCGCAAACCTCGCCTGTTCCGCGTCGCGGACGCGGCTATTCCTCTTCTTCGTCTTCGTCCTCGTCCTCGTCCTCGTCCTCGTCTTCTCGTCTTCGTCTTCGTCGTCTTCTTCATCCTCGTCGGCTTCTTCCTCGTCTTCCTCCTCGGGCGTGGCGAGAAGCGTGCTGGCGCGGAGACCTGCCAGCAGCAAGGTCATGTGCTGGTCGGCTAGCAGGATTTCAGGATCGAGGGACAGAGAAGCCTCCTTCAGATGATGTCGCGAATCACCGCGAACATTACATGTCTAGTTAGCTCGCGTATGACAGGAAGGAAGATCGCGTCCGCTTCTGCCTGCAGCTAAGCTGATCGCCGGTGATAGCAGGATCGCCACCATGCGCTATTTGGACTTCAGTTCCTGGCAGGGCGTCCTGGCCACGATCATCGGCCTTTCCCTGTTCACGCTGATTGGCGTGGGCATCCGGGTACTGATGATGCTCACCATCCAGCAGCGCCAGCAGCGGCTGAACCGCCAGATCAACGAGCGCATCCGCACGCTGATCGCCGCCTACAAGACGCTTGGCGGCTCGTTCACGGGCGAACTCACTGTCGATCCCACGCACCTGCGCGAGCTTCAGCAGCGCGCCAAGGAACAGGGCGATGTCGCACACGAGCCTTCCGAACGCCCCCGCCGCATCCGCGACACTGTCGGGGCCGCCCTCTCCGACATTATCCTGCTCGGCACAGAAGAACACGTCCGCCTGGCCGGACAGGCCGCGACCGATATGGCCGCAAGCCGCCCGATCCAAACGGCGGAACTCGTGACATCGCTCCGCAACTTCATCCGTCAGGCGCTCGATCTCGCGCCCATCCCCGCCGACGTCCAGATCCCGCGGCAAGGTCCGACCCGTCAGCCGTCAGGCGGCGGCAAGGGAAAAGGCGACGACAAGGGAAAAGGCGGCATGGGTGGGGGAAGGGGTGGCGGCGGCATGGGTCTGGGCGCGGGCGGCGGATCCAGCCGGGGTGCAGACGACGTTTAGTCACGACGCGGGACGTCGTTATTCAGCCGCCTTGGCCGCCTTGATGAAAGCCCGCACCTTCACGGGGTCCTTCACGCCGGGACTTTTCTCCACGCCGGAGGAGACATCCACGGCGTGCGCGCCCGAGGCCCGGATCGCCTCGGCGACATTCTCCAGCGTCAGCCCGCCCGACAGCGTCCAGTCCTCATGGTCCTGCACGCGGAAGCCTTTGAGGATCGACCAGTCGAAGCTGCGGCCATGCCCGCCCTCGCGGCTCGCGCCCTTGGGCGGCTTGGCGTCGAACAGGAAGGCGTCAGCCGCTTCGAATTCCCCAACCTCTTCAAGATCGCGTTTCGAGGCGACGCCCAGCGCCTTGATCACGGGAACCAGCGGATGCCGCTTTGCGAACGAGGCCAGCGCTGAAGGGCTTTCCTTGCCGTGCAGCTGAACCGCGCCAATCTCGGGCGTTTCCTCGACCAGCCTGTCGAGCCAGGGCACGCCAAGCGTCGCCACCACCCAGGGCTCCGCGCCCAAGTCAGCCGCGCGCTGGATCAGCGTCTGCGCCTTTTCAAACGGCACGAAACGCGGGCTCGATTCAACGACCACGAAGCCGACCAAGTCGGCGCCGGCCTCAATGGCCATCTCGACGTCTGATCCGCTGGTGAGACCGCAGATCTTTACGCTGATCATCTTCGCCATCCGGCGGCTTCGAGCTTGAAAACGCAGCGCTTTTTCAGGCCCCAGAAACGCAGAAAGGGCGGCGCTTGGGCCGCCCCTTCCTTACGCTACGAACTCTACTCAGATGGCCCGGATACCTTAGGCCCGCTTGGCAAGCAAGTCCCGGATCTCGGACAGAAGTTTCTCCTGCGCGGGCGTTTCCGGCGGCGGAACGGGCGCAGCTTCCTGCTTCCGTTTCAGCGAGTTCATGCCCTTCACGACCATGAACATCGCAAAGGCCACGATCAGGAAGGTGATAATGAAATTGATGAAACGGCCATAGTTGATCGTGACGGCGGCGATCTCCTTGCCATCCGGCCCGATCGAGGCGGGCTTCAGTTCATAGGCCAGTTTGGAGAAATCCATCCCGCCGGTGATCAGGCCGATTACCGGCATGATGATGTCGGTCACCAGCGAGGTGACGATAGCCCCGAACGCCGCGCCGATGATGACGCCGACCGCTAGGTCAACGACGTTTCCGCGCATCGCGAATTCGCGAAATTCCTTGAACACCCCGATATCCCCTCTGTGGTCCGGCGCCTAACTGCGCGCCGATTCCACTGTCTCACACGCGACGGTTGCGTCCAGCCCGAATCCGGCAGGACGGCTATTCCCCTTTCACGCGAGGGACTTAGTCGCGGTCTTCTGGATCGTGCCCGTTATTGAGTCGCGAGCGCAGCTCCTTGCCGGCCTTGAAGAACGGCACGTGCTTGGCGTCGACCGATACGGAATTGCCCGTACGGGGATTGCGGCCCGTCCTGGCCTCGCGCTTTCGCACGGAGAAAGCGCCAAACCCGCGCAATTCCACGCGATCCCCGCGCTCCAGCGCCGCGGCGATCTCGTCGAAGATGACGTCGACAATCCTCTCGACCTCACGCGCTTTGAGCGTGGGGTTCTCTTCGGCCAGTCGGGCGATGAGTTCTGAACGTAGCATGGGAGGAAATTCGCGCTAACCCGAACCAAAGACAAGAGATTTTCGCAAACAACCTGAAGCGGGACAGATCGTTCTTGTGCCGTATCGAAACGACGGGCGATGAAACCCGCATTTGCCCTGGTCAAGGGCGGCCCGCAAGCCGCAGCCCAAAAGCAAAACGCCCTTCCGGAAACCGGAAGGGCGTTTCACAAGGTTTATCACGCAAAAGACGGCTATTCGTCCTTCTTCGCCGCGCCCTTGAGGGCGGCGCCGAGGATGTCGCCAAGCGACGCGCCCGAGTCAGCCGAACCATATTGTTCGACAGCCTCTTTCTCGTCCCTGATTTCCATCGCCTTGATCGAGAGCGAAACCTTGCGGCCCGCCTTGTCGAACGCCGTCACCAGCGCGTCGACTTTCTCGCCCACGGCATAACGCTCCGGACGTTGTTCGGCGCGATCGCGCGAGAGGTCAGCCTTACGAATGAAGGACTTCATCGCGCCATCGGCGATCGAGACTTCGATGCCGCCGGTGGTGACTTCCACAACCGTGCCGGTGACGATCGAGTTCTTGCGCAGGTCGATCGACTCCGTCGGGTCGGTCGACAGCTGCTTGATGCCGAGCGAGATGCGTTCCTTCTCGACGTCGACGTCGAGAACACGCGCCTGCACGGTGTCGCCCTTGGCGTACTTCTTGATGGCTTCTTCGCCGGCGACATTCCAGTCGATATCGTTGATGTGGACCATGCCGTCGAGATCCGGGCCCAGGCCGACGAACAGGCCGAACTCGGTAATGCCGCGCACTTCGCCTTCGATGTTGGAGCCAACCGGGTGTTCAGCGATGAACGCTTCCCACGGGTTGTTCATCACCTGCTTGAGGCCCAGCGAGATGCGGCGCTTCTCGGCGTCGACATCCAGAACCATCACGTCGACTTCCTGGCTGGACGAGATGATCTTGCCCGGATGCACGTTCTTCTTGGTCCAGCTCATCTCCGAGACGTGGATCAGGCCTTCAACGCCGTCTTCCAGTTCAACGAAGGCGCCGTAGTCGGTGATGTTCGTGACGCGGCCGGTCAGCTTGGCGCCAACCGGGTATTTGGCGGCGACGCCATCCCACGGATCGGTGGCCAGCTGCTTCATGCCGAGCGAGATACGCTGGGTTTCGGGGTTGATCTTGATGATCTGGACTTCGACTTCCTGGCCGACTTCCACAACCTGAGACGGGTGCGAAACGCGCTTCCAGCTCATGTCGGTGACGTGCAGCAGGCCATCGATGCCGCCCAGGTCCACGAACGCGCCGTAGTCCGTGATGTTCTTGACGACGCCGCGGCGCTTTTCGCCCTCGGCCATGTTGCCGACGATTTCGGCGCGCTGTTCCGCACGGCTCTCTTCGAGCACCGCGCGACGCGAAACAACGATGTTGCCGCGCGGACGGTCCATCTTGAGGATGGCGAAAGGCTGGGCGTGGCCCATGAGCGGACCGACATCGCGGATCGGACGGATATCGACTTGGCTTCCCGGCAGGAAGGCGTTGACGCCGCCCAGATCAACGGTGAAGCCGCCTTTGACACGGCCGACGATCGAACCTTTGACGGTCTCTTTCTTCTCGTGCAGGCGCTCGAGGCGCGTCCAGGCCTCTTCACGTTTCGCCTTGTCGCGCGAAAGAACTGCGTCTCCGAGCGCGTTCTCGATGCGCTCAAGGTAGACTTCGACGACCTCGCCGACCTTCGGCTGATTGTCGTCGCCGGCAAATTCACGGGCGGGGATGCGCCCTTCGGTCTTCAGACCGACGTCGACAGTGATGAAGTCGCTTCCAACCGATGTGACCGTGGCGACGACGACGCGGCCCTCGATCATGTTGGAGCCAGCAAAGCTCTCTTCAAAAAGAGCGGCAAAATCATCGGTGGTGGGGTTCATCGTAGCTGCGGCAGGCATTAAGGCTCCAAAAGGGTTCGTCGTTACGGGCCAACCGGCTCATCCGGCGGACTGGCCGCACAATGCGGCGTTGTCGAGAAGACATTTAGGTCAAGTCTGAAGGCAGGCTTCTTATGGGAAAGCCCCCATGCCGCCGGACCATTCCTGATCGGAAATGCCGCGAAAGCCGGGTTGTCCACAGACGGGCGGCTTAATGGGCGTCTGGCCCCCGAAAGTCAAGCTTTGGAAGGAGCTGGCGACTTGCCCCGCTCTAGGGCGTCAGCTCCAGTTCCAGCCGCTCGATCACCACGGCTTTGAACGCCGCAAAGGCCGCACCGTCCAGCCTGAGGTCGGAATCGAAGCGGACATAGGCGATCGGCTCGAAATTCGGCGTTCGCAGGGTGGAATCCCGAGCCGGCTCGTCCGACATCTTCCAGGCCAGCGCCGGCGCCGATAAGGATACGCCTGTCTCCCGCGACCGGCGACGTTCCGCGCGCGACCGTTACGCCGCGACATGAAGGATGAGCCGATGAAATCGATCGTGGTAACGGGCGCCTCCACCGGCATTGGCTGGGGCTGCGTCAAGGTCCTCGCGGGCAAGGGTTTCCACGTTTTCGGCAGCGTGCGCAAACAGCCCGACGCCGAGCGTCTTTCGAAAGAGTTCGGCGCCAGCTTCACGCCCCTCATCTTCGACGTGACCGACGAAGCCGCTGTCGCAGCAGCCGCCAGGGCGACGGACGCCAAGCTCAACGGCCAGCCGCTCTTTGGCCTGGTCAACAATGCCGGCATCGCCAATCCCGGTCCGCTGCTCCACATCGACATCGCCAGCTTCCGTCAGCAGCTGGAGGTTAACGTCACCGGCCAGCTCATCGTCACACAGGCCTTCGCCCCCCTGCTCGGCGCAGCCCCTGATCGCAAGACAGCCACGCCCGGCCGCATTTGCATGATGAGCTCCGTCGGCGGCAAGCAGGCCGCACCGTTCGTCGGCGCCTATAGCGGTTCGAAATTCGCGCTTGAAGGCGTCTCCGAAGCGCTCCGCCGCGAACTGATGATCTACGGCGTCGACGTGATCATCATCGCTCCCGGCGCCATCGCCACGCCGATCTGGGACAAGGCCGACACGGTCGATGTCGCCCGCTACGCCAACACGCCCTACGCAAAGCCGCTCAGCAGGGTGAAGACCTACATGCTCGACATGGGTCGCAAGGGCCTCGCCCCCGAACGCATTGGCGAGACCGTCCACACCGCGCTGACAACGTCGAACCCGAAGACCCGGTACGTCATCACGCCAGAACCCCTCACCAACTGGCTGGGCAACAATCTCCCCAAACGCCTGGTCGACAGCACAATCGCCAAACGCCTGGGCCTGACGCGGCAATCGTAAGGCGTCTGGCTTGAACAGAAGCTAAGTCCGCCCCTATCGTCCCGCCATGACAAACATCTCTCAACGTGTCGACGCCGCCGCTCAATCCGCGATCGCTGACAAGCGCATCGTCGGCGCCGTCATCGCCGTCATGCAGGATGGCGACCTCGCCCATCTTAAAGCCTATGGCTTCGCGGATCGTGAAGCCGGCGCCGCGATGACGCCAGATTCGCTCTTCCGCCTCGCCTCGATCTCCAAGCCGATCGTCACCGCCGCAGCGATGCGCATGATCGAGCTTGGCAAGCTCTCGCTCGAGGCAGCCGTCACCGAATGGCTGCCTGACTTCACGCCCAGCGCCCCGGACGGTTCAACGCCGACAATCACCATCCGCCACCTGCTGACCCACACCGCCGGCCTCGCCTATGATTTCATGCAACCTGAATCCGGCCCCTATAACCGCCTGAAAGTCTCCGCCGGCGCCGATGGCGACATCTCCATGGAAGAGAACCTCGCCCGCATCGTCAAAGCCGGCCTGGTCTTCCCGCCCGGCGCGGCCTGGCTCTATTCCGTCGCCATCGACGTCCTGGGCGCCGTGATGATGAAAGCCGAAGGCGCCCATCTCGAAGAGGTCGTGAAGACATACGTCACCGGCCCGCTGGCGATGAAGGACACATCCTTCTTCGTCACCGACGCCGCGCGTCTCGTTCAGCCCTATTCCAACGCCGCGCCCGAACCCATCCGCATCGAAGACGGCCACCGGCAGCCTTTCGTCCCGATGCTGGCGCCCATCAATATGAGCGTCTCGCGCGCCTTCAACCGCACCGCTTTTCCCGCCGGCGGCGCCGGCATGAATGGCGCGGCGATCGACATTGTCCGCTTCCTCGACACGATCCGCGCAGGCGGCGAGCCAATCCTGTCGCCTCAATCAACCGCCGCAATGATGTCGAACCAGATCGGCCCGCTGCGCATCATCTTCGACCCCACCGGCAACACCGCCTTCGGCTTTGGCGGCTCGATCCTGCTGGATCCCGCGAAATCCGGCCTGCACCTGTCGCCGGGCTCCTGGCAGTGGGGCGGCGTGTGGGGCCATTCCTGGCACGTCGATCCGGCCCGCAGGACCACGATCGTCAATCTGACCAACACCACGCTCGAGGGCATGGTCGGCCAGCTCGTACGCGATGTGCAGAAAGCAGTGCTGGCACATTAGCCCTCGCGAAAGATTAGCCCTTCGGCTTCTTCGCGACGGCCTTCTTCACCGCTTTCTTGGCGGCCGGCTGCGGCTTGCCGCGATGCTCTTCGATGATTGCGATCGCCCTGGCGAGCGTCTCGTCCGGATTGGTCAGCGTCGTGTCCATCCAGATCGCGTCGTCCGCAGGCTTCATCGGCGCGTCCTTGCGAGAGGCGTCGCGCGCATCGCGTTCCTTGAGCTGTTCCAGCACGCCGCGCTCGGTCACCGCTTCGCCCATGCCCGACAGCTCCGCGAACCTGCGCCGCGCCCGCTCTTCCACCGAGGCGTCGACCCACAGTTTCACATCCGCATCCGGCGCAATCACCGTGCCGATGTCACGCCCGTCGAGAACCGCGCCGCCCTCTTGGCGCGCAAACTTCCTCTGCAGCTCAAACAGCGCCCGCCGCACCGCGCCAAGCGACGCCACAATCGAGGCCGCCGCGCCGACGCCTGCGCCACGCAGTTCCCGCTCGTCGAATTCCGACAGCTCGACATGCGCCGCCAGCAGCGCGCATTCGCGCTCGTCCTTGAAGTCGATGCCTTTATTGATCGCCGACGCCGCGACCGCCCGATAGAGCAGCCCGGTATCGAGATGCGGCAGCTTGTAATGCGCCGCCAGACGCTTCGCGAGCGTGCCTTTTCCCGAAGACGTCGTGCCGTCGATCGCGATGATCATGGCCGGCCCCGGACCACATCCGCGCCAAGCCTTGCCATGTGGTCGAAGAATTCCGGATACGACGTCGCGATCATTGCAATATCGTCGACGCTCACCATGTCCTTCGCGGCCGATCCCATCACCAGAGCCGACATGGCGATGCGGTGGTCGTGCCGCGTTTCGACAGTTCCGCCGCCGGCAACCCCGCGAGATCCACGCCCCGTCACGATGAAGCCATCGGGCAGTTCTTCCACTTCGACGCCATTGACGGCGAGCATCGCGCAGATCGCCTTGATGCGGTCGCTCTCCTTGACGCGCAGCTCGGCGGCGCCGGTGACTTTCGTCTTGCCCTCGGCGAAGGCGGCCAGCACGGCGAAGATCGGCAGCTCGTCAATCATCGAGGGCACCAGCGCGGGATCGAGCGACACGCCGCGCAGGTTCGAGGGCGATGCGATCACCCGCACCGTATCCTCGCCTGTCGCCTGCCCGTCTTCTTCCGTGCGAAGATCGGCGCCCATCGCCTTGGCCGCATCGATGAAGCCGGTGCGCGTGCGGTTGTCGAGCATCCCGGTGACGCTCGCCCCGCCCTCGCCCGCGATCAACGCCATCGCGAGCGCGAACGCCGCTGAGGATGGGTCGCCCGCCACTTCGGCCTTGAGCGCCTTCAGCATCTGTCCGCCACGCACCGACACGATCGGTCCGCCATGCGCACGTTCTTCAACACCGACCTCGACGCCAAAAGCACGCAGCATGCGCTCGGTGTGGTCGCGGGTCGCTTCCCTTTCTTCGACGATGGTGACGCCCTCGGCGCGCAGACCGGCGAGCATGATGGCGGACTTCACCTGCGCCGAAGCTTCGGGCGGGGCATATCGGATGGCTTTCAGATTCCCGCCGCGGATCATCGCGGGCAGCTTCCCGCCCGGCGCGGTTTCAGCCAGCACGCCCATTTCGCGCAGCGGTTTCAACACCCGCTCCATTGGACGCGCGGACAGCGAGGCGTCGCCCACGAAGCGGGCGCTAACCTCATGGCCGCCAACCAGGCCCATCATTAGCCGCGCGCCGGTTCCCGAATTGCCGAAATCGAGATCGCCTTGCGGGCTGGCGAATCCGCGTGCGCCAACGCCCGTGATCGTCCAGGCGCCCGGCCCGGTCCGCTCGACGCCGGCCCCCAGCGCTTTCACGGCCTTGGCCGTATTGAGGACATCCTCGCCTTCCAGAAGGCCCGTAACGGTCGATTCGCCCGTTGCAACCGCCGCCATCATGATCGCGCGGTGCGAGCAGGATTTGTCGCCCGGCGCACGAACCGAGCCGGCGATCCGGCTGACAGGTCTTGAGATAGCGCGCATGGATCTTCTAAGCGCCTTTAGCGGGCCTGTGGAAAGCCTCAGCAGAGCCGCTGGACTTCAAGAAACATGGGCGCTTTACAGGTTCGCGCAGACATGGCAAGCGCCCGACCCAAGCATGGGGAAATGACCTTGGCTAACACCGACCTCGGCGACAAGCATATCTGCCCGGAATGCGGGTCCAGATTCTACGACCTCGGGAAACACCCGCCGGTCTGTCCAAAGTGCAAAACCGTCCTCACCGTGACTGCCGAACCGGCCAAGCCGAAGAAGGCGGCCGCCGCCAAACCCAAGCCCGCACCGGTCAAGAAAGCCGCCGTGGTCGAGGAAGACGACGAGGACGATGACGACGACGAGGATGAAGACGACGATGACGACGATGACGACGATGACGACGATGACGATGAGGACGAAGACGACGATATCGACCTCGAAGACGACGAAGAGGTCCTTGAGACCGAGGAAGAGGAAGAGGAAGGCGTCGTCGCTCCCGTCAAAGTGAAGGGCAAGGCCCCCTTCTCCGGCGCCGAGGATGACGACGATGTCGACGACGACCTCGAAGACGATGACGATGAAGATGACGACCTGACCGTCATCGATGAGGATGACGAGTTCGAGGACGAGGATCTCGAAGACGGCGCTGCGGAGGAGGAAGAGACCTGATCGCGCGCCCCTCGGGCAGAAAACCGAAACGGCCCGCGAGACGATCGCGGGCCGTTTTCGTTTCAGACGGCGTTTCCTGTGAGGTCAGGACGGATGGTGGAGCCAGACGGAATCGAACCGACGACCTCTTGCATGCCATGCAAGCGCTCTCCCAACTGAGCTATGGCCCCACTTCCGTGGACCGGGCTCTGACCCTCGAAGGCCAGCCCCGATTTGGGAGCGCGTTGCTTATACTGCGGCTCCCCGGTGATCAAGCGGGGAAAACAAGATCGCGAATGTCTGAAATCCTGACCTTTTTGCCCGGAACGATATGCAATCAGCGGGGCTGGAGCCCGATCCGGGCCAAGCTGGCGGCGCGGTTTTCCACCGATTACGTCGCGATCGAATCCGAAACCGCGCGCGCCGGCATGCTTGGCCTTATTCATTTGGCGGCTTCTGCAGGCGATCGGCTTCACCTCATCGCGTTCGCGATGGGCGGCTAGCTGGCGCTGCAATACGCTCGATGCCCCGGCCGGGTCGCTTCGCTGGCGATACTCGCATCTTCCGCTTTCGGGCTGAGCGATGCGGGAAGCCGCCGAACGGGTGCGGGCGCTGGATCTCATGGCGGAGCACGCTTATCGCGGCATTCCCGGGGCAAAGGCGATTGGGGCCGACAACGCCGGGCACATGATACCGCTCGAACAGCCAGACCGGCTGGCCGCTCGCATTGCGGAATTTCACAGGGTAAGGATCAGGCCGCGTGGATCGTCCGGTCCGGCGACAGGATCGCCAGCACGGCTTCCTCGGTTTGCGCCTGACGCAGGGCGGCGCGGATGCGCTCCTGCCGGAAAACGCGGGCCGCACGGGCCAGCGCCCGCAGGTGATCCGCCCCGGCGTCGGTCGGCGCCAGAAGCATGAAGACCAGATCGGCAGGCCGTTCATCAATCGCTTCGAAATCCGCCGGCTCGCTCAGATGGGCGAAGCCGCCGGCGGGCCGAGACAATGCTTCGATCCGCGCATGGGGGATGGCGACGCCCTCGCCGACACCCGTGGATCCCAGACGTTCGCGTTCCAGCACCGCTTCATGAACCTCACGGGCGTTCAGATTGAGCGCCCTGGCCATGACGGCCGACATTTCGGCCAGCACCTGCTTTCGACCCTTCCAGCGGGCGCGCGGCACAATTGCGTTGGGAAGCAGAAGATCGCCAAGGCTGGTTGTGACCTGTCCGTTCATGAACGAACCCCGGCGAGCGAAACAGATTGGATACTCATACTCTACAGTCCCCTCCCGAAGGGACGCCCCGATGCCCGATTGATAAGCCCATAGCGCAGTAAATCGCGAGAGCGCCAAGGGTGTGGCCGCCAGTGCAAAAACATCTGCAAATTTTCAGCCGCGAATAGTCAGCCGTCCTTACCGGGGTCAACCCAGCCAACATTACCGTCGGGGCGGCGATAGACCATGTTGAGGCGGCCATGCGCGGCGTTACGGAACAGGATCGCCGGAGAATCGGCCAGTTCGAGCTGCATCACCGCCATGGAAACAGTCATTGTGCGGATTTTCGTGTCCGATTCCGCGACAATGGCAGGGGCATCCCCAGCCGCGCCGTCTAGGCCGGATTCGGCGATATCCGGCTCGTCGGTTTCATCACGCGGCAAGATGACCCGTTCGGCCGCAATCTCGGGCGCGGCGCCGTTGCCATTGGGCGCTGCACGGTGATCACGCAGGCGGTTCTTGTAGCGGCGTACACGCTTCTCGATCTTATCGAGCGCCATCTCGAACGCCTGATACCCATCATCACCCTCGCCATGCGCCTGCAGCGTCACGCCTGAGGGAAGATGAATCGAACAATCGCAATAGAAGGCCCAGCCGGGCTTCGAAACAGTGACGAAGGCTTCGCCAGTGCGGTTGAAGTACTTCGATACGCGGCTCTCAAGACCGAACGATATTCGTTCCTGCAGCGCCGCGCCGACTTCGATCTTCTTGCCTGCGATCTGGACTTGCAACAGGAGGCTCCTTTTCTGAACCCGCACTCACCCGCGGATTTCGCCCGACCTCTGTTATGTAAGTCTGTGTTCGCCGAACACGAAGGTCAACGGCAAGAACGTGATCAGTTCAGCCGCCGGACGCGAATATGCGGCGGCGTTCCACGGATGAGGGAATTCGCAGCGACTCCCGGTATTTTGCGACCGTCCTGCGGGCGATATCGATCCCGAAGGCGCGCAGGCGTTCGACGATCTGGTCGTCGGACAGCACGCCATCCTTGCTTTCCGCGTCAATCATATCCTTGATGCGGTGCCGCACAGCTTCCGCCGAGTGCGATTCACCGCCCTGAACGGAAGGGATCGAGGCGGAGAAGAAGTATTTCAGCTCGAACACGCCGCGCGGGGTCGAAACATACTTGTTCGATGTAACCCGGCTTACGGTGGATTCGTGCATCTCGACGGCGTCAGCCACCGTCTTGAGATTGAGAGGACGAAGCGCGCGCACGCCCGACACGAAGAAGCCATCCTGCTGGCGCACGATTTCGGACGCGACTTTCAGGATGGTGCGGGCGCGCTGATCGAGCGACTTGATCAGCCAGTTGGCGTTGGCCTGACATTCCGAAATGAATGTCTTTTCTTCCTCGGTCTTCGAGAGGCTTGAGACTTCGTTGTAGTAAGTGCGATCGAGCAGAACGCGCGGCAGCGTGTCGGCGTTGAGCTCGACCGAGAATGTGCCGTTAGGCATTTCGCGCACAAACACGTCGGGCGTGATGGCGGGGGCTGCATCGCCTGCGAAGGCTGCGCCGGGGCGCGGCGTCAGCGTGCGCAGTTCGGCCAGCATGTCGACGACGTCTTCCTGGTCGACGCCGCAGATTTCCGCGAGCCGTTTGAAATCGCGGCGCGCCGCGATCTCGAGATTTTCCATCAGCTTCTGCATCACCGGATCGAAGCGATCACGCTCGATCAGCTGAAGAGACAGACATTCCTGAAGGTTGCGCGCCATGACGCCCGTGGGCTCGAAACCCTGGCAGGTCTGCAGAACAGCTTCAACGTCTTCGAATTCGACGCCGAGCGCATTGGCGATCTCATGCAGATCCCCGCGCATGAAGCCGGCTTCGTCGGTCTCCTCGATCAGACGCGCGGCGATCAGGCGATCGGATGCAATCAGGCCAGCGATCTGGAGCTGATCATCGAGATGATCGCGGAGCGACTTTTCCTCAGCCGTGATCGATTCGAGATCGAAGTCTTCCGAACGCTGCTTGCCTGAGCCGGCCTTGGACCAGTCGAGCTGCGCCGAGGGACCGCCCTGCGAGCCGGCCTCGCCGCCTTCAGAGGGGCTGTCATTTTCATAGACGTCGTCGGAGCGCGCATCGAGATCGCTGCTGGCCTTGGCTGCGCCGTCGGCTTCGTCCAGCCGCATCTCTTCGCGTTTGTCGGACACCTTCTCCGGCGCATCGCCATCCGCCCCGCCCTCGTTTTCGGCGCGGGCGAGCAGCGGGTTCCGCTCGATTTCGGTCTCGACATATTCCTGGAGTTCGACATTGGAGAGCTGGAGCAGCTTGATCGCCTGCTGGAGCTGCGGCGTCATGACGAGGGATTGCCCCTGTCTCAGCTGCAGACGGTGCGCAAGCGCCACAACTAACCTCCCAGAGTCCGGTCCGGGCTGAACACCCCGGCCGGCTGACCCATCCGACGAGGGTCACATTAACCGGCCGGTATTAAAATTGCATAATCGGCGAGGTCAGAACCGTCGATAAACCCCGTCACTGGGTGTTGAACCTTGCTCCGAGGTAAACGCGACGGACATCCTCATTCGTAAGCACCTGCGAGGGAGTGCCCTCAAACAGCACTTTTCCGTCGTAGATGATCGACGCCCGGTCCACGATTTCGAGGGTTTCGCGGACCTGGTGGTCCGTAATCAGCACCCCAAGACCCCTGCCCTTGAGGTAACGGACAAGGTCGGAAATGTCGGACACAGCCAGCGGGTCGATGCCGGTGAACGGCTCGTCGAGCAGCATGAAGTTGGGCCGCGAGGCCAGCGCGCGGGCGATCTCGACCCGGCGGCGCTCCCCGCCCGACAGCGAGTTTGCGTTCTGCTTAGCCAGGCGCGCGATCTGGAGTTCCTCCAGCAGCGATTCTGTCAGCTCCTTGCGCTTGGCGCGGGACTTCTCCGTCAGCTCGGCCACGGCCATGACATTGTCCCCGACGCTCATGCCTCGAAAGATCGAGTTCTCCTGCGGCAGATAGCCAACGCCGAGGCGTGCGCGCTGGTACATGGGCAGCGCCGTCACATCGGCCCCGTCAATCGTGACGCGACCAGCATCGGCGTGGATGAGGCCCATCATCATGTAGAAGCAGGTGGTCTTGCCCGCGCCGTTGGGACCGAGCAAGCCTACGATCTCGCCGCGGCGCAGGTGAAGGCTGACATCTTTGACGACCTTGCGGCCCTTGAACGCCTTGGCGAGATTGTGGGCGCGCAGCCCATCGCGATCGTCGGCGCCGCTCTGTGCGTCGCCCAGACCTTCTCGAGCCATCTTTCCGGCGGGCGCGTCCATCAGGTTCTCAGTTCGGGCGGGGCGCTGTCGCGGGCGCGGCGGGCGTAGGCGTGGAATTGCGCTTCGAGGCTGGCGTGAAGATCGAGGTGACGCGCTTGGTTCCGGCGGTGATGACGGTGCGGCCTTCGCCGACCTTGTAGACGACCTGCGTGCCGCGCACGACACCCTCATTGCCGCGCGAGAGGATGACGTCGCCGGTGATTGTAATCGTGTCGGAGGGATAGTCGTACTGCGCGCGGTCGCCCCGGATCTTCACGTCGGGGGCCGTGTAGTAGACGCTGCCTTCGGCGATCAGTTCTTCCATGGCTTCGCAGACTGGCTCTTCGCCTGCTGCGGGCGTGGACTTCGAGCAGATCACGGTGAGCTTGTCGGTCGAGATGCGGCTTTCACCCTGCGTCGCCACCACGTCGCCGGTGTAGACGCCGCGGCCCTGGTTCTGCAGGTATTCGCCCTGCTTCGATGTGATCTCGACCGGGGCATTGCCACGGCCGATCTGCGCGGCGGCGGGGCCAGCCAGAAGCAAAACGCCTAGAACGCCCGAAATAAGCAGCCGAATGCGCGATCTGATCATGGCGTCACCTGTCTATTCCCGGCCGCGGCGGGCTGGCCGCGCTTCCTTTTGGGCGTGAACTTTGTCCAAACATTGCCCTTGAGGATGATGCGGTTGCCATCTTCGAGCACCTCATACTCGTCAGCCCGAATCTCGCCAATGGGCCCGACGCCATTGAGCGGCGTCTGGCCTTCGACCCGGTTGTCCTTCACATACATGCGCGTTCGCTGCGAGGTGAAGGTGTAGCCTGCAGCGTCGGTCATCACGACATCGCCCACCAGATCGAGGATTTCGGTGTCGGCGTTCCAGACGCCCTCGCGCGCCTGCACGACCGAGGACGCTGCGTCCTCGAGCCGCGGGCTCACCAGGTCGATCAGCGAGACGTCCTCGCGCCGACGGCGGGCCGTTTCGGCGGTCAGGCTGTAGGGCCGGTCGCTGGAATCGAACCCTTCGAAACGCGGCGCCAGCACCGTGACGCTGAGGCCGGACGTCGGACCCGTCACCGGCGCCGGCATGAGGCTGGAATTGATCACCGTGCCGACGAGAATGCCGGCGGATAGCACCGCGCCGATCGTGAAGATCAACCGCAGGATGTGCACAAGCGCCGTGCGCCGCCGGGCCTCCTTCAGCGAGGTGGCGCGCCGCGGACCCCAGAGGTCCATCGAATGGTGAGAATGGGCGGCGGTGTTCATGACTCAGCCTAAGACGGGAACCGGTTCAGGGAAACCTGCTGACGTCAGCCGGAAGACCCAAAAGGCGCGGAATTCCCTAGCTGTGTGCAAAAATGTCCTGATCGGCCCAGCCGGACAGGTCGAGCGCGGCCCGCACGGGCAGGAAATCGAAGCAGGCCTGCGCCAGCTCGGTCCGGCCCTCGCGCGCCAGCATGGCGTCGAGCCTCGCCTTCAGTTCATGCAAATGCGTCACGTCTGACGCCGCATAGGCGAGCTGCGCGTCGGAAAGCTTGTCAGCGCCCCAGTCAGAACTCTGCTGCGCCTTCGACATGTCGAGGTTGAGCAGCTCGCGCGAGAGGTCTTTGAGGCCATGACGGTCCGTATACGTCCGCGCCAGGCGCGAAGCGATCTTTGTGCAGTAGACCGGAAAACACGGCGCGCCGAGCCATTGCTGAATCATGCCAAGATCAAAGCGCGCAAAATGGAAGATCTTCAGGATGCGCGGATTGGACACCAGCGCCTTGAGGTTGGGGCAATCATAATCCGGCCGCTTCAGGCGAACGACATGCGCATCGCCCTTCCCGTCCGACAGCTGCACCACGCAGAGCGCATCACGGAAGGGGTTGAGACCCATGGTCTCTGTGTCGATGGCGACAGAGCCCGTGAAGGCCACGTCAGCTGGTAGATCCCCCTCGTGGTGGTGAATAGTCATAGACCCTCGCTTTCGGGAGGAGGAATGGCGGGAAACGCCGGGAAACACAACCCGGCCAATTCCGCAGGTCAATTGGCCTAGACCCGCTCGAGATAAGCCGCCGTCGCCATGCCGCCAGCCGTGCAGACACCGACCACAGCCCTGCGCTTCCCACGCCGTGCAAGCTCCATCAGCGTCGAGCCAAGATAGCGGATGCCCGACATGCCATAAGGATGGCCAAGCGCGATCGCGCCGCCATTGACATTGGTTGTCTCCCACGGCGTCTCAAGCTGCGCCTGATTGTAGAGCGTCGTGACGGCATAGGCCTCGTGCAGCTCCCAGAGATCGACATCGCCCGTGGCGAGAGCGTGGCGTTTCATCAGCTTGCGGATCGCGGGCGTGATGGCGATGCTCATTTCTTCGGGCGCAACTGAGGCCAGCTGCATGCCGCGAAATAGCCCCAGAATTGGCAGGCCCCGCTTCGCCGCCAGGTCGGCATCCATCAAGACAGCGGCGCCTGCGCCATCCGACAGCTGGGACGCATTGCCCGCCGTTGTCGTGCCGCCCTCAAACACCGGCTTCAGCCTTGCCAGGCCCTCGATCGTCGTGTCGGCCCGCGGACCTTCATCATGATCAAGCGTCACGTCCTGTTCGCGGCTCTGACCCGTCGCCTTGTCGGTCACCTTCATCACCGCCTTGAATGGCGTGATCTCCTCGGCAAACTTGCCTGCCGCCCTCGCCGCCTCGACGCGTTGCTGGCTCGCGACAACATAGGCGTCCAGCGCCTCCCTGCTGACGCCATATTTCTTGGCGACGAAATCCGCCGTCTCGTTCATCGTCCACCATACGGCGGGCATGCGCGCCTGCAGGGGGGCATAGAAGAACCCGTCGACCGCAATGCCCATCTGCACAAGGCTGATGCTTTCAACGCCGCCCGCGATCCCGCAGCGGATCTCCCCGGTTGCGATCCGGCTCGCGATCATCGAGGCGGCTGTAAGACCAGACCCGCAATAGCGGTTCACGGTCACGCCCGGCGCATCGAACCCTGCCTCGAGCGCCGCCGTCCGTCCAATATTATGGCCCGTCGCGCCCTGCGGCAGGCCGCATCCAAGCACAATGTCCTCAACTTCGCCGCTCTCAACGCCAGCCCGCGCGACGGCTTCCTTCAACACGTGCCCCGCCAGTGGAATGCCGTGTGTCTGGTTCAACGCCCCACGAAACGCCCTCGCGATCCCGGTGCGGCAATAACCGACGACAGCGACATCCTTCATGGCGAACATCCTTCCGTTCAAGTCGCGAAGCTTTCACGCATCTTTTGCCCGCGCCAGACGCGTTTTGAGCGCAAAAAACATCATGCGCGCCGCACCGCCTACATCGGCGGCAGCGGCATGTCGCGATGCAGCGAACGTGTCGGCGCTTGCAGGCTTTTCAGGCCCGACACGTATTTCCCCGCCAGCGGTTCAAGCGATGGACGCCAACGCACGAGATGTCCCTCTTGCTCGCCAACGATCAGCGCCACTCTGGCCTGCGCAAGATCGACCCGCCGCGCATAGACGCCCTCAACGCGTGCAACGCTCTCCACCGCCACAGGTTTGCCGATCTCAGCCGACAATTCAGCCGCTAGCGCATGGGCCTCCCGTGCAGCCAAGCGAGAGCGTCTTCCGCTTGCCATCGAACGCACAATCCATCCGCCACAGGCGGGAGCCGTTGGCCGCGACATAGAGGTACAGGCCCTGGCCATCGGCCAGCTTGTAGGGAATGTCTCTCGAACGGGCGTTCCTGCAACGTACGTCCGTGAGCTTCATTTTTACGGTATCACCCGTGCCGAAGCCCGCCCCAGATACCGGAACGGTGCCGTAAACTGTGATCGGTGGGCAAGGTTTCGAGGACAGGGCGGTCGTCGAACTAGCAGCACAAAATGCGCACTAAGTGCTTGGCGAACAAAAGATACCCCGAAATCCCGGGGCATCTTCTGACAACTGTGTTTTGGTGGAAAGAACGAATGGTGCCCAGAAGAGGACTCGAACCTCCACGCCTCGCGGCGCTGCTACCTGAAAGCAGTGCGTCTACCAATTCCGCCATCTGGGCAGATAGCAAGGCGGGCGTGATACAGGGCGCTGGGCCGGTATTCAAGAGGCGTCATAACATACGCCGCCATCGGCGTTTTGCCGCCAAAGCGCCGAGCTTTCAGGACCTTATTGCGAGCCTAATGATGATGCACATGGCCGCTTTCGCTCGAAAGCGCCTTCAGGTGCGCCCGGCCGTCGACGGTCTTGGCCCGCCAGACGAGCTGACCGGTCGGTCCAAGGACGTCCCAGCCTCCCCGGCCGCGACAGATACCGGCATCTTGATCACTGCATCGACTGCGCGCGCGCCGTCCAGCAAGAGCCGCGTTGCGCATCAAGCGCCCACGTCCCCGCCGCCCACATGCCAGCCCCGTTCACCTGTTCAAAATCCTGGCCTTCCTTGAGCAGAATGGTCGTGACCTTGCTGTCCTGCGGGGTGAACGAAAGCGTAGCCTCGCGCACCACGTCGATCGTGTCGGCCGCCGCCGGCACAGCAAGACCCAAGGCCAACACTAGCAAAACGAGCAGCCGTTTCACGCGCATCAGTTGAACCGCCACAGCACGCGAACGCCGATCTCGTCGAGACCCTGGTTGCGGCCCGTGCCGAGGATCTGGCCGTGGCTCAGGTGCTCATAGATCCCCTGCACGGCCCAGGCCGGCGCGATGTCATAGGTCAGCGCAAGCGAGGTACGGAAAAGGTCCTTCGATCCAAGCAACACATGGTCCTCGGCAAAATCGGCGGCCTGCTGGTTACCGGAGCCATAGGGATTGTTTATCGCTCCATCATGGATCACGTAGCCAAAGCCGGGCTCCAGGCGCCAGCCCGGCGCGAACTGCCAGTCCCATTCAAGGCCCACGCCGCCATAGGAGGTGTTGCCGTCCGTGTTCACCGACGCCATCACATAGGGATGGGGCGACCAGGCCCAGCCGAGCCAGTCGGGCGAAGCAAACCGCAACTCGCCATTGATGTTGACGCCCGATTCCTTGTCCGCGTTCTTGCAGTCTGAAACGCAGATGTTGTGCTTCATCACGCCAAGCCGGACGCTGTCGATCTGCGCGTTCGCAGCAGGCGCAACAAGCGCTGCCGCAGCCGCGGCCAGAAACACGGTCTTCATGTAAAAAGCCTCCCAGGTACGTCATCGAGGCTAGAGCATATTCCCATGCAACAGGAAACGGGACTTCGCAGGTTGATCCCATTCGCAGCTTGATCCCAAGCCTACGGCGATGTGTTGGACATCGGAGGCGCTGAAGACCTGCGGTCAGGCGACTGGGTAGTTTCTATGCGATGCGCGATAGCGCATCCGACAGAGCAGGCCTTCGGGTTGAAAGTCTATCGTCACCTGCCCGCCCAGATCATGTGCAATGCCGGTCTCCAGCACATGCGATCCAAACCCGCGCCGGCTCGGCGGCTGGACGGGCGGACCACCTCGCTCGGTCCATACGATTTCAATCGCTGCTGGGTCGAGCAAAGCATCGACGGTCCACACCACCGTCACGGCGCCGCCGCCTACCGACAATGCGCCGTACTTCGCGGCGTTCGTAACCAGCTCGTGGAAAGCAATATTGAGTACGACGGCCGTCTGGGCGTTCAACCTACCTCGCCGCTCACGGCATCGATGCCTATTCGGTGGAGGGTGGACTGGAAGCGTGGAAAGCGAATGCAGCGGTTCCGGCCACCTCATCGGCCCAGATCTCGGACGCTAACAAATGAGCCAGTAACTGCCAGCGGGCTTTACCGATCTTCAAACCCCACCGATCCGTCCCGCTGACCATAGATCAGGCGAGCGCTGGTTTGGCCCACAGCTTCACCTAATGAGGGGCGAAATGTGGGGTAAGCAATCGAGGCCGAGCATATCGCTTTGTTTCGACAACCGAAAAAACGGTTGCTGGCGGTGAAAGGTGGGAGCCGAACTCGTGTTCGCGTCTGTTCGCATGCACTCGCCGACAACCGCAAAAAGCCCTGTAAAATAAGCGCTTTTGACGCTACAGTGCTCGCCTGTGTTCGGCGACGCTCAGGCTAATCCGAGCCCAAATGTAACACGGAGCTGTAACACGAGCTGTAACCAGGACGCGCACCTGATGGCCCAGATCAACCTGCTCAAGCCGAGACAAGTCGCGACGCTCCCGGTCGGATTTCACAGCGATGGCTCCAACCTCTATCTGCGGGTCATGTCCCGCGAGTCCCGGCAGTGGATCTTCCGCTACAGCATCAACGGCAAGGTCCGGCAGCTTGGACTTCGGCTCGACCGTGGAGCGCATGATTAGTGACGCGCGGGCGATGGCCTGAGAAAATGCGCGAAGCTGTTCGCGACGGGCTGGATCACTGGCGCGCTGCTCAACGCGCGCGATCCGGATAGATGACGTTTCGCCTCTACGCCGAGGAGCTGATCGAAGCGAAGTGCAAGGAGTTCCGGTCGGGAAATGGGGAAAGCAGTGGTCCGCCACCCTGAAGCAGTACGTCTACCCGGTAGTCGGCGGCAAACGGGCAAAGGATATCACCCTCAGCGACATTGAAACGATCCTGCGGCCTGGCCTGGCTCGTGAAAAACCGAAACGGCGACACGCGTCAGGTCCCGTATCGCCGCCATTCTGACTATGCCTACGTTAGCTGAAGGCCAGCATCGACAATGGAACCCCGCGACCTTCAGGGGCAATCTCGAACACCGGGGCTTCGAAAGCCACGCAAAGTCAGCCTTGATCAGACATCATCCGGCCGGCCCGCCTCCGACGTTCCGACAATCATGGCCGAGCTGCGAGAGCTCACCAGCACCACCGCCCTGTGCTTGCGCTTCACCATCCCGACTTGGACGCGGTCATCCGAGGCACGGGCGGCTGTGTGGGAGGAGATCGATACCGACCAGCAGCTCTGGACCATACCCGGCCGGCGCATGAAGGCAGGCCGGGAGCACGTGATCCCGCTCTCTGAGGAAGCCAGGGAAATTCTGACGGAGATGAGCCGTCGCCGACACGAAGGCAGCTCAGCTATTTTCCCGGGAGCGAGAGGCGGCCTGCTGTCCGGATGTGGGAATCAACAAGGTGCTGCACACTCTGCAACGGTCCGGCGGCTCGACGCTGCGGCGACCGAAAAGCTTCGCGCGAACCTGCCGGTGGGTAAGAACGCAAGAACGCCTCCTGCCATGGCGTCACCGTTCATGGCTTCCGGTCCAGCGCACGGACGGTGGGCGCCGCCAATCAACTTCCCGCGCGAGGTTCTCGGAACTGGCTCTTGCGCACGAAGAGAACAACAACAAGGTTGAGAGTGCGTACCAACGCGACAACATTCTCGAGAAGCGCCGTCAGCTGATGGACGCCTGGGGGCGCTTTTGCATTAGCTCGAACGTCGTACGGTTCCAGCAGCAAGCGGCGGTTTGAATGTGAATCGGCGCCAGCTAATGACCCCTGCCCCAAAAGAGATTCAACTAGGTAGCTCGCCGATCGCCATCCTCACATCTCCAATGGCCGGAATTTATCCAGCACAATGGGCAGGCGCGAACGCCCGAAGACCTTTCGAGCCTGCCATGCATCGCGTTCACGACAACGCCCGACGCGGACACATGGCACCTATCTGACAGCGGCCGCACGATTGATCTCCCAATCGCCGGACCGATCCGCGCCAATTCAGGCGGCATTGTCCACGAAGCGATGCTGCGCGGGATTGGCATCGGCCTCGTTCCAGCTTTCTTCGTCATAAAGGATATTAAACTTGGACGGCTCGTCCGGATCCTCCCCGACTGGCGCGGTGGAACGATAGACGTGCATGCCGTGTGCCCATCGAACCGCCGTATGCCTGGAAAGGCGCGTGCGTTTCTGGACTTCGTGATTGGCGGCATTGCGCTTCAGCTCGCGCGAGATAGTGCTCGGCGACCGTCCAAGCTTGCGAGCAATGGCGTTGATCCCCGTGCCTTTGGCCACTTCGATCGCAATATCCTCACGCTCGGGAAATGTCAGATAGCGCCCAATCTTAGGTGGCGCAGATGGCGATAAATGGGGTTGGCGGCATTCCTCCTGCTCCCCCGAAACCATTGCACGCCAACGGCCGCCGAAACGTCGGCATCTATCGCTGCGTCCTCGCTCGATCTTCCACAGGCTATCGCTCGCCGAAGCGGCAGCGGTTCTCACGCTGCCAACCGGGCGGATGTCCAGGCGAACGCAGATCCTGCCGTACACCGATCCGGCACGCTGGCAGGGCTTCATCGCAACCTCCTCGATCAGAGTGTTGCGACGACCGGTTGAATCCGCCCAATCCGTGTCGATCAAGTACACCGAGCGCCTCGCCGAAGCCGGGCTTGAACCCTCCGTCGGCAGCGTTGGCGACAGCTATGACAACGCACTCGCTGAGACGATCAACGGGCTCTACAAGGCCGAGGTGATCTGGCGGAAGGGGCCGTGGCGATCGCTCGATCAAGTCGAATACGCCACGCTCGAATGGGTCGACTGGCACAACAATCGCCGGCTCCTCGAGCCCGTCGGCAACATCCCACCCGCCGAAGCAGAGGCCGCCTACTTTGCGTCACTGGAGGAAACAGCTATCGCTGCGAAACTAAAGCCGAATGGCCTCCGGGGTTACCGGGGCAGTTCAAAGTTCCCTGTTGTTTATATTGGGCTGCGACTGGCTTAACGAATTGCGCGATCGGGGAAGCGTCGAAGCTGATTTGTCGCCCTGCGACAACTGCGCCACCGGCGAAACGTTCTGCGCCTCTGCGTGAGCATATTCATTTCAAGCCGCTTTTGAGCGATCTGGTCCCAGCCCGAGCCAAGGTCCGACATACGCCTATTTTGGGCACTGACCATTGGAGTTGGCTCAGGGGCTTAAGCGAAGGTATGCTCGCTGACTCAGCGGGGAATTGATGATGCGGCAATTTTTCTTGGCCAGCGCGCTAGTCACTGTCTGCGCCGCATGCGCGTCGATGCCGGGGAGAGGTCCCAGCGCCGGAACGGTTGAATCGGCCGCCGGTCGGGGCGATCAAACCGGCTACGTGCTGATCAACCTCACCTACGAAGCCGCGCAAGTCGTCACCTCCACGCCAGCGCCGTTGCTAACGTCGCTGCAATCAGCGTCGAGCGTTTCCCCGATCGACCTGATCGGAATCGGAGACGTGCTTGCGATAACGGTTTTTGAGGCCGGGTCTGGGGGCCTTTTTTCCTCTTCTCGCGGTCAAGTCATCGCGGCAAGTCCGGAAAACATTGCCTCGGGTCGCTGTGGATCGCGATGGCGAGATCAGCATGCCTTTCGCTGGTGAGGTTAAGGTCGCAGGACTGACGCCTCAACAGGCGGGCGCTGGTATTGAAGCCGCTGAAAGGCCGAGCTGTCGATCCTCAGGTGGTGGTGTCCGTCGTGGAAAACCACTCGAACCCCGTCACGGTCATAGGCGAGGTTAGGCGGCGGGCCGCTATGCCCTCAAACCAGGCGACACGCTACTGGATGCAATTGCGCAGGGGGCGGGCGCCACCAAGCCGACCGGTGATATTGAAGTTGTAGTGGTGCGTGGCGCTAAATCAGTCAGCGCGCCGCGCTGGAAATTGTCACGAGGATTTCACCCAAAACATTCGTTTGGCTCCACATGACCAAATTCGCCTGAACCACCGTCCGCGCTCCTATAGTACCTTTGGAGCCTTTGCGACGGTAGCGCAGACTCGGATTGGCGATGATGATCTTACGCTTGCCAGCGCAATCAGCAGGTCTGGCGGTTTGGACGATGCGAAGGCAAACCCCTCGTCCGTCCTCCTCTTCCGGTTCGAGCGCACAGAAGTCGCCCGCTCGTTCACGGCGTCACTGCCAGGCACGCAGCTGCCCCGTCAGACGCCAAAAGGCGTGCCCGTTGTTTACCGCCTCGATCTTCGCGATCCGGCCAGCTTCTTTCATCGCCAATAGCTTTCCCATCCGCCGACGATCTGATCTACGTTCCTAACTCCGACATCGCGGAGGTCGAAGTTCTTCAACTTCGTGCGGTCGGCGACACGCGTTGTGTATGACTTGGCGCGACCACACTGATTGCGCAGTAGATACGGTTCTCCAAAGGCACCCATCCCGGTGTTGGCCCCGTTCTGACGCGCCACGCCCGCAACGGTCGCGTCTGGTTCAAACGTCGCCGCAACCGCCGCAAGCTTCTGCTCTCCCCGACCAGCGCCGTCGCGGCTGGCCCGTGATGATCTGCACCCGACGCTTCCGTAGCGACTAGCTTAAAGACCATTGATAAACTAGTGCTCCCCGACTCATCGCAATACCACCGCGGGGACAGGCGGCTCAGGCCGGAGGTACCTCAAAGACGGGCCGCAACGCTTAGCGACTGAGGTTGGCGGCCACGTCTGGCTCTAGCGTGGATTAGGTGGTGCGCTCGGAATCAGCCAAATACTCGCTCAATTTCCAACGGTAAGTCGCGGCCATCTCTTCGACCTTACTCGCCTTCTGGAAATCAGACGTATTGATGTCGCTCTCACTTCCCAAGCGCTGGATTGCGATATGCGGTTGTATAACAAAGCATCGATCTGAGTAAGCACGCGTTGCGGCGCTAAGGGCGCCGACATCGTAAGGCATGTCCATTCGGTTGGCTTGGTCTAGCAAGAAAGGCATGACGTCGAAACGCATGCCCACCGCGTGAGATCCGATTGCGCAACCGTTGGTTCGATAGAGATGCCGCGAGACAGGTTCGTGCCACGGTCGATCCCAGTTATACTGCAGGGTCCCGAGTTGCATCACCAACCAGTCCGATGGCGCTTCTGCCATAGCGGAAGCAAACAAGTCGGAGGTCCTCTGGTGAAGGATGATGTCGTCGTCAAATACGCAGAGACTCGACCTGATCAGTCAACGCCTGTTCTAAAATGCGGCGATAGGATTTCCAGGTACCCCCACGCTCTTTGGAGGCGATCGCCTTCTTGCCCGATCGTTGTTCGATATGAGACGCCCGCGCAGCCTGGCTTGCGTCACTGAGATAGAGTTCTACGCTGGACCTATCGGCGCAGTTGAAGGAACCGGCAGAAGAGCGACCGCGCGTAAACTTCGTACTCAGCTTCTTCAGCTGGATCCGAACCGTCTACCGCGCTAAATCGATCTGCCTTGATACCAAAGCGGTCGAGCTGCTCCTTCACCTGTGCCCAGCGGTCGGGTCGCCTTTCCAGATTCAGGACAACCACTCGCTCGAACACATCATTGATGCGCAAGGGCGCGCTCATCTGCGGCGCACGTGCGCCGTTCGTGTGGTTCAGCCTTCGCGCATTATTGAGCGGCCGTGCTGCTTCCGCAGCTATGGCCGCCGCCGACGAGTCGCCAAACGCATCTTCGCATGTGAGGGCGAACACGCCGGGCCGGCGCCCAGCTTCGTCGCCGCTTTTCGCTCCGCCTCAAAATGTAAAAACAGCCCGCAAGCGCTCCGCCGCTGACCCCCGACGGCGATAGAATGGCGCAGCTACCGAGCGCCTTAAGCTGAGTGACATTCGCCAGCCCGTTGGTCAAAAGCCGCGAAGACCCCAGCCTCCCAGTCGCGTTCCGGAAGCGCAGTGCGGCGGGCGCTAGTAGAAGCGCCTCAACACCCAAATCCACCGACCGCGCGCGCAATGACGAAAGACGCCGCTCAAGCGTATCTCCGGATTCGACCAGATGAGTTTCGTGTTCAATTTTCAGCGGAGGCGCAGCACGCGAAACCCGGCTCGCCTTCGGCAATAAGAAACACCACCCAATCCATCCAGCGATCGGGTCGCGAGCCAAGACGTAGTACTCATATCTAGGGCCTCGCGCGAGGAAGCTACGAAGCCGACTCCGAGCTTGCGTCTCGCAGCCGGCTTTATAGTGAGAGGACCATGGTAGCGCAGTACCGCATCTTGTACGAGTGAGCTATCGAACCGAGTCTTCGTGCGCTTGCGAGAATGATTGTAAATCGTCTCCTCGGGCGCTTCGTGCTGATTTTCTCTTACCCATCCCTGCGGACGCGCGGGGGTGAGAATTGGAACCCCATGCCGCTGCGCATAAAGTGATATCCAGACGTCAGCAGAATTGCAGTATTTGAAATCAGACCACTTCATATCAACAGTGCCGGCATGGAAAAACATCGCGTTGGTGGCTTCGCACCTTGCCGTTATATCTCCACGAAATTCGGCGGGAACAGCAGATCATCTGTGATTAGCCTGTAGCCTTTCTTGCTATCGCTGCCGATCCAAAAAACTGCCCGCATCGCCCGATCGTCCCAATCCTGAGAGCGCCCGACATCCACCCGCGGATGGTGCAGGAAATCTGGCACGTCGTCATACTGGTTCAGGAACACACGCACGCGATCGCACTGTGCAAGCAGGCTATTCACACAGTCCTGCAACATATTTCGGCGCGATGGGATCGACGCCAATGACGCCAAACAGGTTCACCAATCTTCGCCGCTACGGCCGCCTGGTAGGAATTCGCGTCCAAACGATCTACTCGTACTCGCCCCACACAGAACGAAGAGTCGGCGCGGGGTTGCTTCGCCAATATGTAAATCTTCAGCTTCCGAGTACGCAGCGGCGCAAATACGAGCACCTCATTCGAGCCAATATGGAGAGGCGTATCAGGCCCAAGATTCTCGTTCTCGTTGCTACGCACTCGTGCGACTACTTCGGCATCGAAGGAGCTGCCGGCAGTTCGATCGAGATGCGCAAGACGCCGCCTCCCTCCGCATCGTACAAACGTGTGACGATGCCAGGCTTCGTCCGCCAGGCAATCACCTCCATCCGGAAGCAGGCGCGCGCCCGCTGCGGCCAAGCCCGCGCGCTCCGCTCGGCTGAAATCATCATCACCTGCCACGCCCACTTTATAGCCGGCGTGGTGGGCGGGGAGATTCTTGAATCGACACTTGCGGCATCGACCGCGAGCTATCGTGTGACGGTTCATGGACGCTTGCCGTCGAACGCAACAAACGCAGCCGTGGCGCAACAGGTTCATATGCCTCGCGACCGCTGTCAAAAGCGCCTACGCGACGGCGATGCCGTGGATGCCTGTCTAGGAAGTCTCGGTCCATCTCCAAGATTAGATCGGCAAGCTGCGTGCCCATAGCGTCGCCGAACGTCCGGGTAAGACCCGAAATTTTGCTCTCGACTAGTTGTCGGGCGTGATCAAATTTGCCGGCTAGCATACCTTTCACTTCCGCAAGCTGATCCTCAAGCCAAGCTCCCGACAAGATATGCGTCTCCAGCAACGCATCGACGCCGCCCTCCACAACTGCAACCTTCTCCGCGATCGCCGCATTTAGCTCGGCCAACAATCTGGCTCGCTCCCCAGCAAGCGCATCTGCCGCGGTCCCTACGTTGTCTCTTAGCTGCCCCATGTCTGCAGCTATACGTGCCAACCTGACGATTAGATTCCGCGACCGCCTCGCTACTATGAGTTTTGGCCTCAAGAAAACCCGCACTCCACCTCAGCCTTAAATGCTTACCCATCTCTGCAGCAGCGCCTGCGCGCGGGCACCCACATCCACCACAACCGCCTGGAAACGTTCGGACAGTGCGGCGACTTCTGCACCTTGCCTTTCATCAAGCAATTTGAGCTGTTCATTGACGACAGACTCAAGCTTCTCGAAGCGTATGTCGAACGCACTTCCAAGGGCACTTGACTCAGCTTCCGCCCTGCGACGCTGCTCGATCAGCAAAATGTCTATATGTTCTTCGATCGCCCCCGCGGTTGTATCCAGCCTTTCTGCAACCGCTTTCAACCGCCCATCCACCACCACCATGGCCTGTTCAATACGCGAGTTGAAGGCAACCTCTAAGGCTTGCGCGTCGACCTCCGCCTTGCGGTGCTGCTCCGCCATTAAAGCGTCGATCCGCTCCCGCAGGACCGCCAACTGCGTGTCCTGCCTATCCGTAAGCAATGTTAGTTGCACGCTTACGGCGGACGCAAATTCCTCAAGGCGGAGGCTCAGCCCTTCCGAACTAGCAGTCGCTTCCAGCTTCCCGCGCGGCCTCAATTTCAGTCAGGCGTCTCTCCAGGCCCGCCAACGCCGCATCCCGTTTCGCCGCCGAGTCCCCTGTCTGCGCCCACAGCACTTTCTCTAGCCGCTCGCATAAAGCCGCGAGACGTTCCCGCCCTTCCGTGTCTCGCTCGCGGATCGCATCGCGGAGGGCGGACCATTTTTCGGAGTCGGCCTTAGCGTTTGCGCGCATTGCCTCTGCGATCTCCAGTTGATGTCGATCTAGCCGGCCAGATTGCGCGGCCGCTCCGGCCTCAATTTGCTCTAGCGCGATAAGCCACCGGTCCCCGAAATTCGAGACAGCTGCTTGTATCGTTTCAATTGACACCTCTTGCTGGTGCAGCCTCTCGGATGTCTGTGCTCGTTCGGCGTCCAAGGATCGTGCAACCATCTTGATACGGTCGGCATGCTCGTCGCGTACTTTGTCTAGAGCACCCGAAACGGCGGCGATCGCTTCCCGTCCCTCCTTGTCCGCCATCGTCGTTGCAGCTTGCGCTTGCTCGAGCGCCACTAATTTGCCGTTCATATGCGAGAATCGAGAATCGCTCAGACTGCGTACAGTAGAAGTCTCGATATAGTTCCGGCCCATTTCGCGCGCGATCTGCTTGACAGCGCTGGTTGTACGCGCTGCCGACACTACAAAGATGTGAGTTGGCGTGTAATTGTATGACTCAGCGTGAACGTAGCCTAGCTCTTCCAAAAACGCTGCGATCTGGTCGTACTGTCCGCGATCCGCCGCCTCCACGGCGACGACGGGGCGCGCTGCTTCAATCGTCTTTTTAGCGCCCTGAAGCACGCCGAAATCCATGCCTTCAACATCGATCTTTAGGAGCTTTGGCGACGACGGGAATTCGATATTGTCTAGAATTTCGATGGACGCATCACCCATTGGGGCAGCCACGGTTAGCTTGCCCCCAGATTGCCATTGGCTTTGGACGCATCGATCCGCGCCGCCCAACGCTCGCGCCGAGGCCGATCTGGCACCTCGACCCGAGACCCTAGCCCGTTTGCTTCGACGTTGGCCCTCAACAGATTGACAGCATCTGGATTGGGTTCAAATGCCATTACTCGGCGCCCGATGCCTGAGAAACACCGTGTGCGTGCCAATATTCGCACCAACATCAAGCACGAGATCCCCGGACCTCACATGCTTTGCCAGTGCCGCGAGAAACTCTGCCTCGTAGAAAGCGCCGCTCGTTTTCAGCACTCGGAATATATGATCGCTCTCATCTGAGTGTAGCAGTCGGGCGGCCTTCCCTGATAGGATACCGTCGCTTCGAAAAGTCGGCTGGCGTCGGCTTCGTTCATGACCGCCCGCTCCTCCTCGCCAGACCAGTACAGACCAGCGCCGCCTTCACACTGCGCCAACCCTTCGCCCGCCGCGCTCCTCATGGCTGTCATCATACTAGAATGAAGTGGCTGCTTGCGTCGAAAGGAGGCCAAAGAATTCGTTCAATGAGCCCGCATTCTGCGATGGAATCGAAGCCGGTCATTCGCCGGCTGAGTTCACAGAGTAGCGACTTCTCTGGGCTAGCGGCGAGAACCTGCGCGTAAGCCTTATATTCGCGACTACCATCCCAGTAGTTGCCTCGTGCTACCGCTCGCGCGACCCGCCCCGTCACGTCGCCATGAAACTTATAGTGCAAGATGGCGATGTAGCAGGGACTCCTGAAATTCGCGGCCCGCGGCCAAATATGGTGCGGATTCGGCATGAACTCCCCAGCCGTAAGACGGAAGAGCGGATACTTCGTCAGCTGCGGTTTGAATTCCGGGTCGTTGCGCGCGAAAGCCCGCATGCGCGGACCGCCGATCCGAGACACCAAGTCCATGGTGAGCGTTTCGGAATATCCTTGAGAATCGAAAAACGGATAGGACGTCTCAAGCGGATCATCGTCGCTCCCGGTCAACAAGATTGGCCCTTCGGAATACATGTCCAACAGAAAGCCACGCACGCGCGTGACGCCCATCGCCTCCATGCGCTGCGCGAGGTCAGGCAACGAACGAACTCCGGCCCCATCGAAGATCATGTGTTCATCGGCGTCGGCCACGACGAACCACCTGTCGATCCCGTAGTAGTCAAACGCTCGGTTGATCCATGCCTGCTTCATACGCCAATCGAACGACTGCGCTGCCT
>JADKDU010000014.1 GCA_016714495.1 Hyphomonadaceae bacterium
CGATGAACGTGCATTCGTAATCTTTGGGCTGACTGGCCGGAATGCTCCTCCGTTCAAGCCGTTCCCAATGTTGGTTAGCTGTGACGTTGTTTTGCTTGTAAAGCGACCGGCAAGGGCGGTCGCGGGGCCGGGCCTGACGCAGTGATTGAACAGGCTTGTGGTCCCTCGTTCGATCGGAGCGCCGAGCGACTGATTTGTCATGAATCGACGAGGCAATTTGCCGGCGCGATCTACGGTGTTGGTCGCCATCCTTGCCGCAAGCCCGTCGACAGCTTCCAGGCCATGACGATCTGGCCTCGTCCGCCGTGCCTAACCCCGTCGGGTACACGTTTGCTTGTCACGCCCATCAAGCGTCCGTCGCATGACCGCTCAAGGGGCCGAGGCTTCGCGGCTTCAAGGGCCGCTGCAGGCCGCACCAACCCCTTGCGCGGTCACCGCTGCGCTTGCTTTCCGGCCGCTCCTGAGGGGCGTCGCAAACGCGACCCCGTCGGGACTGATCCCGCGGGATCACAAGGAAAGCCATCATGGACCGCGCATCATTCGAACTCATCGGCAATGTCGGCAAGCTCGAGATCAAGCCGCTCAAAGGCGAGAAGAAGCTCGCAGTCGTTTCTGTCGCAACTTCCGAGCGCTGGAAGGCCGAGTCTGGCGACTGGAATGAAAAGACCTACTGGCATCGCGTTGTCGTCTTCGCGCCTGCCAAGGTCGCGTTGATCGAGAAAGCCGTTCAGGTCGGCACCCGCCTCCGCCTTGTCGGACAGATTCGTCCCGGTTCCTGGGAAGATGAGCGCGGCCAGACCCGCTACTCCATCGAGTTCGTGGTGACTGGGCTTGGTGATGTCGAGATCCTCGCGCGCGGCAAGCCGAAAGCGGACGCACAATCCGAACCGGTGATCGTCGGCGAAGAAGCGCCGAAGCCGAAGCGCAAGCGCGCGGCCTGACGGCCTGGCCGGCGGCGCCAAGCCGCCGGCCTTGTCTCGCTCTCCCAACAATCCAGCTTCTCAAGGAGGTCATCATGACCGCCATCGCGAACACGCAATCGCTTCACGACGCCGTCACCGCCCGGATCATCGCAGAACTCGAACAGGGACGCTTCCCCTGGGTCCAGCCATGGGCGTCTTCATCAGGAGGGACGCCGCTTGGTCTGCCCCAGAATGCATCGACCGGCCGGACATACTCCGGGATCAACATCCTCCTGCTCTGGGCGGCCGCCATCGAGCAGAGCAGGCCATCCCAGCGCTGGCTCACCTTCAAACAGGCGCTCGCGCTTGGCGGCAATGTCCGCAAGGGCGAGAAGGGAACGACGGTTGTCTATGCCGACACGTTTGTGCCCAAGGCCGAGAAGGCGAAGGCGAGCGCGTCCGGCGAAGACGCCCGCCGCGTCGGCTTTCTGAAGCGCTTCACCGTGTTCCATGCCGAACAGTGCGAGGGCTGCCCGCCGATCCGGATGCAGCGCCGCTGCCGGGGCGAACCGAGGTGTTGTCACATGTCGATGCGGTTATCGCGGCGACGGGCGCGGACATACGGATCGGCGGTGACATGGCGTTCTATTCTCCGAGCCACGACTTCATTCAGGTTCCCCCGCAGCAGGCCTATTTTGAGCCCATAAATTGGTACCGGACAGTTTTGCATGAGCTCGGTCATTGGGCAGGCGGCCCTTCGCGTCTCAACCGCGATTTCTCCGGGCGACACGGCAGCCAGGCTTATGCCCGCGAGGAACCTGGTCGCTGAACTCTGCTCAGCTTTTCCTCTGCGCCGAGCTCGGGTGTCGCCCAACTGTTCGCCATGCGGACTATCTCGGCGCCTGGCTTGGAAATTCTCAAGGGCGACAACCGGGCGATCTTTCAGGCCGCGTCGATGGCGTCCAAAGCGGCTGACTTCGTCATGGGCCGCCGGGATGCCGGGCGCGGCCAGCACGATGCTGGTGAAATCGGTGTGGAATCAGCGGCCTGAAGGAAAGCGGGCAATTGCAACGGACTTTTCGTCTTTCACGTGGAAAAGTGTCAGAAGATGAGCTATATATCTGACACTATGGAGACGTCAGATGACGGTGTCGAAGGCCATTCTTGAGTTCCTGAAGCCGCGCAAGCGGGGCGAGCCCGTCTGCGCCAAGCAGCTGCTCCACCTCGGCAATCGCGCCGCCGTGGACCAAGCCCTGGCGCGCCTTGTCCGGCGGAAGAAGCTCGTGCGCGTGTCACGGGGCTTCTACGCCGTTCCCGTGGAAAGCCGGTTCGGGCTCCTGCCGCCCAATGCAGGGGAGGCGATGGAAGCTATCGCCCGTCTGAAGGGCGAGCAGATCGCGCCTGCAGGCGCTGCCGTCGCCAACGCCTTTGGCCTGACGACGCAGGTGCCTTTGCGCCGGACCTACGTGACAAGCGGACGGACTCGCACGCTTAAGGTGTCAGGCGAGACAATCGAACTGCGCCATGCTCCGCCATTGGCCGAGAACGCGCGCCATGAGAGACTGCTGCGGGCGATCGAATGGTTGGGACCGCATGGTGTTGAACAAGCCAGAGCCATGCTTCTCACGCTCAAGCCAGCCGAGCGGCGGACCCTCGCGCGACGCGCGGCGGGCATGCCGACCTGGATGGCGGCGGCAGTAAGCGAAGCAGCCTATGCCGGACAGCATCTTCAGTCTCAGCGCGCGGGATAGGGCAGACTTCTTCCAGGCCGCCGTCGCACGCGTCGGCCGGACCGCCATCCGCTGGAGAAGGACGTCTGGGTCGTGTGGGCGCTGCGGCGCTCTTCGAGGACCCCGTCGGCGCCCACCTCGTCTTCAAGGGGGCACTCCTGTCGAAAGCTCACCGCCTGATCGAGCGGTCCTCCGAGGACGTCGACCTGACCCATGACATCCGGGAGCTGGCCGCGGACCTCTTGCCGCGAGGAGATGGAGGCGAGGTGCTCGACATCCCGGAGACGCGCAGCCAGATCCGGCGGGTCAGCGAGGCCATACGCAACGAGCTGCTCCCTGCCTGGGTCAGCGGCACCGTTGCACCCATCATTCAGGCGCGGCTGGAGAGGGATGGCGCCCAGGCGATGGTCGAGCTCGATGGCTGCAATCTCAGCATCCGTTACGCCGAACAGGACCACGGGCAGGTCAAATCCGCCGTGCTCCTGGAATTTGGCGCTCGCGCCACGGGGGAACCTGCCGACGTCCATGATATCGCCTGTGACAGCGCGGCGGCTGGCCTGGGCATCGACCTTCCAACAGCGCGGCCCAGAGTCATGAAGGCCGAACGGACGTTCTGGGAGAAGGCGACGGCGGTGCCGTCTTCTGCCGGAGTGGAGATCCCGTCGGAGATCACAAGGCGCGTCACTGGTACGATCTGGAGCGGCTCCACGCCAACGGCGTCGCGAGGCGTGCCATTACGGATGCCAGCCTCGCTGCGCAGGTTGCCTCACACCAGACCGCCTTCTTCCGCGAGCGCGACCAGGCAGGCGCTTGGATCGACTATCATGCCGCCGTTGGGGGAGGGCTGCAGCTCGTGCCGGTGGGGCCGCATCTGGCAGAGCTCGAGGCGGACTATGCGGCAATGCAGACCGATGGCCTGCTGCCGGTGGACGCGCTCACCTTCGCCAGACTCATGGTGCGGTGCGGTGAGATCGAGCGGGCGGCCAACGCGGCGACGTGAGCTGCGGGCTGGAGACGGGAGACTGGCAAACGGTGCGTCCCGCCATGCAGGACCGGATGGGTCCGGTGCGCAGGCTCATTGCAGCCTTCTCTCTTGCTGGCCGTCCTGACAGGTCGGCGTGTGCGCGCCAGCCTCCGCATGCTGTCTCCTGCCTCGCGCGGAAGGGGAATTGGTTGCTCAGGTCATCGCAGTGTGCCGGGCGTGATGGATCGCCTCAAGGGACGACGGGGCCCCACGATTTTTTTGGCGGAAGAGCCAAAAAAATCGTGACCCCCATCGCCGCTGCGCGGTCGCGCCTGGGCGCGATCCCTTGACCCGCTCCATCACGCCCGCCCGCCGGCATCGTCCTTCAAACACGGGAGACGACGATGTTCACGAAGACCTTCACGATCGAGCACCACATCGAGGAGCTGCGGGCCGAACTGCGGGTGATGACTGACGCCGAGGAGAGGCGCGAGATCCAGGCTGAGTTGGCGGCAATGCTGCGGCGTGCCGGTGATATCGACCGTGACAGCGAAGCAATGATCTGACGAGTTTGGCGAGAGCGGTACGCGTCGCTCTCGCTGCATTCGGTCTTTGTCATCCCCAGGTGCGATGACGTTTGATGAGCAGTCTCTGTGCGCTGAAGTGTGAAGGGTCTGAGGCAGGAGAGGGCGGTGGAAGTGGATGGGGGCGGTTTGCAAGATAAAGATAGAGCGGCGCTTTTTTCAAAATCGCCTGTCTGCACATAGAGATAAGGCGCGGCGCATTCACCTCCACGTTGCGTCGGATTTGCTGGGCCTCGTTTGTGACGCGCAAGTGCTCGACGACACGTCGCGTTCTGTCAGATTCGGTTCATGCAGCGGAATCCCGGAGACATCGAATTCGAGCCTCGGATGGGCAGGAGCGGTGGAGATCGCGGCCCGCATCTCGGGCAGCTGCGCAAAGCCGTCGGGATCGCAAAGCACGTCGGGGCGCCGCGCGCCTCGCCGTCGCCGATCAGCCGGACAGGCGTACGTGCTCACTTCGCGAAGGGAGTGACGACACGGGCGACAAAGTCTTCACCAACCCAGCGGCGGGTGGTGGTGAAGGCGCGCTATGTCTCTCATAGTGCAGCGCGCGGCGCCCCGCTTCGCACGCACGTGTCCTATCTTGCGCGGGAGGTGGGGCCGCAGAAGTCGCCGGGTGATCCAGCGGTAGAGCAGCGCCAGGCGAACGATCTGGAACGGTCAGTCGACTATCTCGCCAGAGAGGGGCGTGAGCACGCCGGCGACTTTACGTTCTACAACCAGCGGGAGAGCGGTCTCGACGCTCAGAAGCTGACCGCCAGCTGGGCCGATGACAGCCGGCACTTCCGCCTGATCATCAGCGCGGAGGACGGGGCGGCGCTTGGAGACCTCAGACCCTTCATCCGCGAGGTGATGGCCAATCTGGAAGCCCGACTTGGCACGTCCCTGGAGTGGGTCGCCGTTGACCACCATGATACCGACAATCCCCATACCCATGTCCTGATCCGCGGACGGCGCAGCGACGGACAAGACCTGTTCATTCCATCCCGGATGATTTCCTCGGGCATCCGGGAGCACGCTCAGGAGGTGGTCACGCGCGTGCTGGGCCCACGCCAATCGGTCGACCTGGTGCGCGAGCGCGAACGCGAGATCCGCGAAATCGGGGTGACGTCACTTGACCGGGAGTTGGCGGCGCAGCTGCGCCGCGCTGGGGCCAGCGTGAGCCGGCCCGATCTTGTTGCGCGACTTGAGCAACTCGAACGCTGGGGCCTGGCGACACGCCGATCTGATGGCTGGCGTCTTGCCGATGGTTTGACCGTCCAGCTGGGCGCCATGAAGGAGCGCGCCGAAGTCGAGAAAGCTGTTGCCCATCTGCGCCGTGGGCAAGCGAAAGCGCTCCTGGCTGCCGACGCGAGCGCTCCCGTGCTGGGCGAGCTTGTCCATGGCAGGCTCGATAGTGATTTCGGTGACAATTTTCTTGCTGTGGTGGAGAGCGGCGCTGGGGAGCTGCGATACGCGCGGTTCGGGCGGACAGACGATCTCGCCATCCTGGCCGACATTCCTTCCGGCTCCATCGTCGCGTTCGAACCGGCCGTCGCGCGCCCGCGGCCGTCCGATGAAGCAGTCGCGCGTGTCGCGGCCAGAGCCGGCGGGCTCTATTCGGCGACCATCCACGCGAACCTCGAGGCTCACGTCGACACCGGCCTCATCGCGGCGAATGTCCGTCGACTTGAGGCCATGCGGCGCAGCGGCCTGGTCGAACGGCGGGCGGACGGCGCCTTTGCGATCACTCCGGATCATCTCGAACAGGCGACACGCTTTGAAAGCGAGCTTGTCCGGAAATCGCCCGTGAACGCGCGCGTCGTGAGCTACTGGACCTTGAGTGAACAGGTCAATGCGCTCGGTCCTACGCATCTGGACCATGTGCTCGCTGGCAAAGCCATGGCTCCGGAAGGAGACGGCGCATTCACGCGCCGGCATGCGATGGCGCTCCAGCAGCGACGCCTTTTCATGATCGAGCAGGGTTGGATGGGCGAGACCGACAAGCAGCTTTCGCCGACGGCGTTGCGGACCATGGCGGCCAATGAACGAGCCGACCTTGCCAGGCGACTGTCCGTCGAGCTTGGAGTGAGGGTACTGCCGGAGTCGCCCTCCCAAGTGAGCGGCGTCTACGCGCGACGCATCGATCTCGCGCAGGGTCGCGTCGCTCTCATCGTGCAGGAGCGCCAGGCCTACATTGTCCCGTGGCGCCCCGCGTTGGAGCGGTTCGCTGGCCGTCAGGTCGAAGGCGTGCTGCGTGGCCAGACGCTGTCATGGGGGCTCGCACGCGGGTTGGGACCGAACCTGCCGCCGATGGGATGAAGCAGGTCAAAGAGCGGCGGAAGCGCGCCATTTGCAGCCGCGAGGTGAAAGGCGTGGAAGCCAATTTGGGCCTGTGGATAGTTCGGGACCAATCGCCCGGATTGAAGGCACACGGCGTCGAAATGAGATTTCCTGCAGACCTCGTCCCTCAGAAGGTTGTAGCCGACGACTTATGCGTCAGCATCGTCACCCTCTGGCGTGCTCGGCGAAGCGGCATCCCGGGATTTCCGGAGCCAATCGTTATTCGAAACATGATCTTCTGGCGGAAGGACGACGTCGGTCGGCTTGAAGATGCGTTGTTGAGGTTCGAAGGTCGGGGGAAGTTCGAGAAGCGCCGGACGGGCGACCGACGCAACGCCAGCCTTTTGAGTTCGAGGCCCAAGGCTCGGCGCCAGAAAGGTCTTCTGCCCTCAGACCAGCGGCAGCTCGACCTATTCTAGACTCCGAAAAGGAACGGCTCGTTCGATCTTCGAGCGGACACTGTTTGCTTGGGAGCAGGCGCGATACTCCACCCAGCGATAATCAAGTCGATCCGGTTTGCGGCGCGCGATGGCGTCCGGCCCGCCGCGACATGCTCCACCGTTTTACAAAAGGTGCGGATGTTCGTCAGTTGTTCGCGGGTTTTTTACAAAAAATCCTCAGCAAAATCAGTGAGGAAAAGGATTTGCAGTCCTCTGCGTCACCACTCCGCCACGAGGCCTCATCCGGGTCCATCGCTGGCGGAGCGACGGTCGGGCGCGTTGCGCCGGTTGGTGCGTATGCTAAGAGCCCCCAGCGCACAAGACCCCCGAGTCTGTGCAGGAAAACAGGGGCTATTCGTGGATATGGAAGCCGCGCGCACTGCGATGATCGACAGCCAGGTACGTCCCAATGACGTCACCGACCGCCGCCTGATCTCGGCCATGGCGGGCGTTCATCGCGAGACTTTCGTTGCGCCGGCCAAGCGCGCTTCGGCCTATGCCGACGTGATGGTCGAAACCGGCCCTGGCCGCTGGCTGATCGCCGCGCGGGATTTTTCCAAACTGCTGAACAGCCTCGCCATACGCGAGACGGACCGGGCGCTCGATATCGCGGCGGGCACAGGCTATTCGAGCGCTGTGCTGTCGAAGCTGGCCGCAAGTGTCGTGTCGCTGGAACAGGACGAAGCCGCGGCGGCGGCCATTCGCAAGAATGTGCCTGGCGTGGACGTTGTCGTGGGACCGCTGAAGGCAGGCGCGGCGGCCAAGGGTCTGTTCGACGTCATCTTTGTGAACGGCGCGGTGGAAGAAGTGCCGCAAGCCTGGCTCGACCAGCTGGCCGAAGGCGGCCGTCTGGCGGTCGCGGTGTCTGAAGGCAGCGTGCGCCGCGGACGCATTTATACCCGTTTCGGCGGCAAGACGGCGTGGCGAACACCCTTTGACACAGCCATACCGCTACTTCCCGGCTTTGAAAAAGCTTCGGAATTTCGTCTTTAGAGCGAATTAGGGTCTTAACCGTCAGCCTCCGCGCGCTGTCGCTGGTCGTCGACCTGCGCGGCGAGGGATTGTGTGCTGTTGGCTGGAACCCTGCATGGGGCCCAGCAACTCGAGGGAGTCGGCCATGAGAATCTTTGCAGCCCTGGTGCTGATGGCGTCGGTATCGACGCCAGCCCTGGCGCAGGCCAGCTACGATAAGCTGGCTGACGCGGTGGACTCCGCGATTTCCAACAATCCGACGCTGATGGCGGAACGGAAGACCCGCAACGTCGCCGACGAGGTGCTGAAGCAGGCGCAGGCCCAGATGGGGCCGCAGCTCAACTTGTCCGGCAGTTATGGGACATCGAACAACACGATCGGCCGGCAGGTAACCACGGCTTCGGGCTCGTTCCCTGAAGATGGCGTGAACCAGCGCGGGCAGGTCGGCCTCGAGGCGCGGCAGTCGCTCTGGTCGGGCGGTTCGCTGACGGCGCAGCGCGATCAGGCGCGTGCGGGCGTCGATGAATCGCAGGCGCGGCTGCTGGATGTCGAGCAGAAGACGGTTCTTTCCGTCGTGACGGCGTTCGTCGATGTGCGCCGCTCCGAGCGCGAGCTGGAAATTCGCGAGACCAACGTCGCCTCGCTGCGCGAACAGGTGCGGGCCGCGACAGATCGCTTTGATGTGGGCGAGGTGACGCGCACCGACGTTTCGCAGGCGCAGGCGCAGGAAGCGGCTTCCGAGGCCGAACTGGCCAAATCGAAATCCAACCTCGCGCGTGCGCGCGCCGTGTACGAGCAGATTGTCGGCCGTGCGCCGGTGCAACTGGCCGAGCCGCCGCCTGCGCCGCAGCTTCCCGGCACGCTAGATGAAGCGATCGGCATCGCTCGCGCCGGCAATCCGAAACTCCTCGCCGCGCAGGCGCAGGAAATCCAGGGCGAGCGCGGCGTCGACGTGGCGCGTGGCGCGCTGGCGCCGAAATTCGATCTCGTCGGCAATGCCGGCCTGACCGACACGCGCTATGATCAGAGCTTCCAGGACACCAATGTCGGCGTGGTGGCGGAATTCCGCTGGCCGCTGTTCAGCGGCGGGTTGCTGCAATCGAAGACGCGCGGCGCTCAACTTGAAGCCGACCGGGCGCGCTATCTGCGCATGGCGGCCGAGCGTGAAGTCACGCAGGAGACGACGACCGCGTGGCATGAAGTGATTTCGGCGCGCGAGGCGATCACCGCTTCGGCCAGCCGCGTCGCCGCCGCTGAAGTGGCGCTGGAAGGCGCGATGCAGGAGCTTGCTGTCGGCACGCGCATCACCCTCGACGTGCTGGATCAGGAGCGGGAGCTTCTAAACGCACGACTTGGCTTGGTCGACGCCGAACGCCAATCATATCTCGCGATTCACCAATTGCTGGCGGCGATGGGCCGCCTGCGGCCCGAATCCATCGCCAAATAAGGCTTTGCGGCCGGCCGGAGCTGTTAACGAATTTCACACCATACGCCTGTCTATTCCTTAATCGTGGGCTAGTGGGAATCACGTTCCTTTCCGCCCAATCGATTTGAAACGAGGACGGCGATGTCTGCGGAACAAGCTCAGCGTGAGCCGACGATGGAGGAGATTCTCGCCTCCATCCGCCGGATCATCTCTGAAGAAGACAAGCCCGCCGAAGCTGGCGGCGACGTGCTCGATCTGCAGCCGCCACCCTCGCCCGTGGCGGAAGTGAAGGCCCAGCCGCCGCAACCCGCGCCCGTTCCGAAGCCTGAACCTGTCGTGGCCAAAGCGCCGCCGCCGGTGTTTGACGAGCCGGAAGACTTCATGCCGCCGATGCGTTCGATCGAAGAAGATCTGATCATCGTCGAGAACGAGCCAGAGCCGATGCCCGCTCCCGCTCCCGCTCCCGCTCCTGAGCCGGCCCCTGTTGTCGCCGCTGCAGCGACGCCTCCCGCGCCGAAAGCCGAATGGACGCCGCCGCCCGCGTCGGTTGCTCCAACCGAAACACTGACGAGCGCCCCTGTCGCCCATCATGCCGCCGGCGCGCTGGGTAAGCTGATGGGCTCGATGCTCGTTTCCTCCACCGGCACGCTGGACGACGTTGTCCGCGAGCTGCTGAAGCCGATGCTGAAGGAGTGGCTCGACGCCAACCTTCCGCAACTCGTCGAAGCCGAAGTTGCAAAGGAGATCGACCGCATCCGCCGTCTCGCTCGCTAGGAGCCGACGCGGAACCCGGTCGCGGGCTGGCGCGACATCAAACGAACTTCGGGCTGACCCAACGAATCTCACAAACACAGGGCGCACCTTCACCGGTGCGCCTTTTGTGTTTTCGGACATGGGGGTGCGATCTCGCTGATGGGCGAGTCGGGGCGGAATGAGTGCGCAGTTGAGCGCTAGGTTAGAACGGAGTTTGAGGCGCAAGCCCCCTCCATCTTGTGCGCGAGGGCGCGCAATCGTCGACGCTGCGCGTCGATCCCGCAGTTTTGCAAACTGGTGAAGGCAATTCCCCTTCGTTGCGTTGCCTCAACCTGCCTGGCAGGGGAGGTGGATCGCTTGTGGAGCTGTCGTGCGAGACAGCGTTCGTTTCCTCAAGGGTGTCGATCTTTCTCTCCGGGCAGAGACGCCCGCATGGCTCGTGCGGCAGGCGGGCGGACCGCGGCGGCATCTGGAAAGTCGAGAGACGTTGGATGCGAGCATCGCGAAGACACCCAGCACAGCTGTCAGCCCGAGCTGAGGAAGCTGCGGGGCTACCAGCCCAGTGTGCGTGTGTTTGCGCCATGTCATGGGCGCGATTATACCCGCACCCAGCGCCCGGTAGATTCTGGAGCGCGCTGTCCCACAAATTCCCGCGCTGGTGGATTGAGATCACGCGCGAAGATTTCGGGCCATCCTGCGAATCCGGAACGGCTGCGTCCCCCCAATTGCGAGTTCAGTCGGCGATCGTGATTTTATCGCCGTCCACCATCAGCGCCATGCGTTCGCAGTTGGAGAAGGGGCGTCTTAGCTGGCGGTCGATGAACAGGCTCATGGCGGTGCGGTCGCTGATGTCGGGGCGCAGGGCCATCAGCTTGGCCGCCTGCATGAACTGGCCGTGGGAGATGACGATGGTGAGATCGTCTTCCAGCTCGGTGAGGCCCTTGATGAAAGCGCGGGCGCGGATCAGCAGGTTTGAAAAGCTTTCGGCGCCTTCGCCGTCGACATAGGCCGGGTCAAGGTTGGCCCAGTAGGCGTCGATCCTGGGTTTGCGGTCGGCCCAATTGGTGCCGACGCAGCTGACGGGGTCGAGATAGGTGAATTCCTGGATCGGCCAGACCTCGTTGATCGCCTCGGGATGGCGCGCGTCAATCGGCTTGGCCGTGTCGATAGCTCGGCGGAAGGGTGAGGTGACGACGCGGTTGGGCGGATCGGCAAGCGTCCAGGCGAGATTGCGGGCCTGGCGCAGACCGTGTTCCGTCAGCGGGATACCCTCCGGGTCGAGGGTCTTGCCCCCGGCGTTGGACAGGCTTTCAGCGTGGCGGAAGACCCAGACGCGTTTCATGAGGCTTATCTAGGTTGTCATCCCGGCGGCGCGAAGCCCATGAAAGCAACAGTGGCCGGGACCCATTTTTCGGCCCGTCCCGGCGGATAGGCGGGGGCCGGCTCCCCGCTGGGCGACGGCCGGGATGACAAGCGCGAATGTGCGGGTTATCCGCAGGGCATGATTGATGATCGTTTTGACCATAAGGCGGCCGAGCCGCGTCTGTATGAAGCATGGGAGAAGTCGGGGGCTTTCAAGCCCTCCGGCGAGGGCGAGCCTTATGCGATCGTAATTCCGCCGCCGAACGTGACAGGCGTGCTGCACATGGGGCATGCGCTCAACAACACGTTGCAGGACGTGCTGATCCGCTATCACCGGATGCGCGGCTATCGCACGCTGTGGCAGCCGGGGACGGACCATGCGGGCATCGCCACGCAGATGGTGGTGGAGCGCCAGCTGGCGCAGGAGGGGAATGTCGGTCGGCGGGAGCTGGGCCGTGAGAAGTTCCTCGAGCGCGTGTGGCAGTGGAAAGAGAAATCCGGCGGATCAATCACCAACCAGCTTAAGCGTCTTGGCGCGAGCTGTGACTGGAGCCGGGAGCGGTTCACGCTCGACAAGGGGCTGAACCACGCCGTGACCAAGGTGTTCGTCGAGCTGTACCAGGAAGGGCTGATCTACCGCGACAAGCGGCTGGTGAACTGGGACCCGCAATTCCAGACGGCGATCTCAGACCTCGAAGTCGAGAACAAGGAAGTGAAGGGCCATTTCTGGCACTTCAAATATCCGCTCGCCGATGGCTCGACGTTCAAATACCCAACGCAGTTCGATGAGCTGGGCAGGCCAGCCGTGTTCGAGGACCGCGACTACATCGTCGTGGCGACGACGCGGCCGGAGACAATGCTGGGCGATACCGGCGTGGCTGTGCATCCCGATGACGAGCGCTATCAGGCGATCATCGGCAAGATGGTGCGCCTGCCGCTGACAGGGCGGCTGGTTCCGATCGTGGCGGATGAGTATGCCGATCCGGCGCAGGGGTCGGGGGCGGTGAAGATCACCCCGGCGCATGACTTCAACGATTATCAGGTCGGCAAGCGCGCCAAGCTCGACATGATCAACATCTTCACCGACACGGCGCACCTGAACGAGAACGTGCCGAAGAAATACCAGGGGCTGGAGCGTTTCGCAGCGCGCAAGCAGGTTGTGGCGGACTTGGAGGCGGAAGGCTGCCTCATGCTGATCGAGGATAAGACGATCATGCAGCCGTTCGGCGACCGCTCGCAGGTCGTCGTCGAGCCCTATCTGACGGACCAGTGGTATGTCGATGCAAAGACGCTGGCGCAGCCTGCGATCAAGGCCGTGGAGAATGGCGAGACGCGGTTCGTGCCGGAGAACTGGTCGAAGACGTATTACGAGTGGATGCGGAATATCGAGCCGTGGTGTGTGAGCCGCCAGCTGTGGTGGGGCCACCGGATTCCGGCGTGGTACGGCCCGGACAAGAAGTATTTCGTCGCCACCGACGAGGCCGGCGCGCAGACGCAGGCCACGAAGCACTATGGCAAGGCGGTTGAGCTGACGCAGGACGAGGACGTGCTGGACACGTGGTTTTCGTCGGCGCTGTGGCCGTTCTCGACCATGGGATGGCCGGGAGATATCGATCCGGCGTTGAAGGAGTTCTATCCGGGCGCGGTGCTGGTGACGGCGTTCGACATCATCTTCTTCTGGGTTGCCCGCATGATGATGCAAGGCATCCACTTCATGGGCGAAGTACCCTTCAAGGACGTCTACATCCACGCGCTCGTCCGGGACGAGAAGGGCCGGAAGATGTCGAAGTCGCTGGGCAATGCGATCGACCCGCTGGAGCTGGTGGACGAGTTCGGGGCCGATGCGCTGCGCATGACGCTGGCGGCGATGGCGGCGCAGGGGCGGGATATAAAGCTCGCGAAGAGCCGCGTCGAGGGCTATCGCAACTTCTCGACCAAGCTGTGGAACGCGACGAAGTTCGCGCAGATGAATGGCTGCGAGTTGAAGGCCGGCTTTGATCCGGGCGCGGTGAAGCACACGCTTAACAAGTGGGTTGTCTCGGACGCTGTGCGCACGACGCAGGCGGTCGAGGCGGGGATTGCGGAGTACAAGTTCAACGACGCGGCGGGCGCGATCTACGGCTATGTCTGGAATGTGTTCTGCGACTGGTACATCGAGCTGACCAAACCGATCTTCCTAGGCTCGGACGAGGCTGTGAAGGAAGAGACGCGCGCGACGGCGGCATGGGCGCTGGATCAGATTGTGCACCTGCTCCATCCGTTCATGCCGTATGTGACAGAGGAGTTGTTCCAGGAGTTTGGCAAGCCGATCGGGCGGCAGGGTCTGCTGATTTCGCAGAGCTGGCCGGCGCTGGATGAAAAGCTGATCGATGCGGCGGCGGATGCGGAGGTGAACTGGGTGATCCGGTTGATTACCGCGATCCGGTCGACGAGGTCGGATCTCAACGTGCCGGCGGGGGCGAAAGTCCCGTTCGCACTGGTGGGCGCTTCGGCGGAAACGGAGCAGCGGCTCAAGACATATCAGTCGCTGATCGAGCGGTTGGCGCGGCTGGAATCCGTGTCTGTTGCGAAGGAAGCGCCGAAGGGGGCGATCCGGATCGTGCTGGATGAAGCAACTGCATGCCTTGATGTGGCGGCTCTGATCGATCTCAAGGCCGAGATTGCGCGGCTGGAGAAGGAGATTGCGCGGCACAGGGGCGATATTGCGGCCATCGCGAAGAAGCTGTCGAACGAGCAGTTTGTGGCGAAGGCGCCGCCCGAGGTGATCGAGGAACAGCATACGCGTAACACCGCGGCGGAAGCGGCGCTGGTGAAGCTGGGCGATGCGCTGGTGCAGTTGAAAGCGGCGGGGTAGAAATTCTTCGGGGTGTTGTCGGCTGAACCGGCGGCGGATCGTCCTTGGGTTTTCGGCGGAAGGATCGACCCATGAAGATCGTGACAAGCCTGAGCTTTCGCGGGCAGTGCCGCGAAGCGTTCGAATTCTATGCAAAGGTTCTCGGCGGCGAAATCACTGCCGCCATGCCCTATGGGGACGGTCCTCCCGGCATGCCGATGGAGCCCAGGCACAAGGACTGGCTGATGCATTGCTGGCTGGATGTCGGCGACCAAGCGATCATGGGAGCGGACATGGACGCCGCGTGGGCCCCCAATATCGACAAGCCCAAGAACGGCTTCGACGTTACAGTGCACACAAAAGATGCGGCGGAGGCGAAACGGTGGTTCGATGCGCTCTCCGAGGGCGGCAAGGTGGGCATGCCGTACGGTGAAACCTTCTGGTCGCCGGGCTATGGTTCGCTGACGGACAGGTTCGGCATTCCGTGGATGGTGAACCTGATCCCGCCGGCCGACTGGAAACCCAAAAGCTCCGCAGGGTTCTGAGCATGCGACGGGAGGGCGAGCGATGCGTATTGTCTTTCTGGCGATCGCGGCCGCCCTCCTGTCTGCCTGCGCAAGTGTGGAGACCCCCATGGCCAAGCCTGAATGGACCCTCCTAATCCACGGCGGCGCCGGCGTGATGCGCCGCGCGGAAATGACGCCGGGGATGGATGCGGCTTACCGCGCCGGATTGAACGATGCGCTGGAGGCTGGGTCGAAGGTGCTGGCGGGAGGCGGGCTGGCCGTTGATGCGGTCGAGGCGGCGGTGCGTGTGCTCGAGGACAATCCGAGTTTCAACGCCGGCAAGGGCGCGGTGCTGACCCGTGAGGGCGTGGCGGAGCTAGATGCGTCGATCATGGACGGCCGCGATCGCAATGCCGGGGCCGTGGCGCAGGTGCGGACGGTGAAGAATCCGATCCGGGCGGCGCGCTTGGTGATGGAGACAACGGGTCGTGTGATGTTCGCGGGCAAGGAAGTCGACGCGATGGCGGCGAAGGCCGGGTTGGAGATCGTGCCGCCGGAATATTTCATCACGCCGCGCCGGCTTGATGCGCTGAAGCGTGCGATCGCGGGCGACTGGCAGCCGATGGATCGGCATGGAACCGTGGGCGCGGTGGCGATGGACAAGGCAGGCAATCTCGCCGCTGCGACATCGACGGGCGGGATGAATGCGAAGCCGCCAGGGCGCGTGGGCGATAGCCCGATCATCGGAGCAGGCACCTATGCCGACAACGCATCGTGCGCAGTCTCGGCGACGGGTGATGGCGAGCATTTCATCCGCGCGAGCGTGGCGCGCATGATCTGCGCGCGCGTGCAGATGCAGGGCATGAGTGCGGAGCAGGCGGCGAGTGCGACGCTTGATGAAGTAGCGGCGCTGGGCGGAACGGGCGGCGTCATCGTGTTGAGCCATGATGGCAGCGCGGCGCTGCGCATGAACACCGAAGGCATGTTTCGCGGGCGCGCCGATGCGACGGGCTTCCGACGGATGGGGATTTACGCGGACGAGTAAGCCAGTCCTATAGGCCCACTATCCATTCGATAGATTGGCTTAAGCGGGTTTTTGCCAAGGGCTGACATTCTTCGAACTCTGCAAGCCGGGGGATGTGCTGGCCGAGCTGAATAGATGGATCGTCGAGAATCCGATGGTGATTCACATTCCGATCGCTTTCTGGTCGCCGGCTTCACCCTAGGGGGGATCAGCATCGTTCTACGTTTCGGGCTTGGTAGTGCTCCGCGTAGACTTCGTAGGCAACGTGTCGTGTTTGTTGTAACGCTCGTGTTGGCTGGCGCTTGGGGCGTATACGCCTCGTCTCTGTTTGACGAAGCGCCGATACTCTGGCTTTAACCGCTTAGTCAGGTCGCGCTTTCCGCTTCCAATACCCGCGTCAACGCGCAAGAAATTGTGTCTCACAGGAGAGCGCCATGCAGACACGCAAACTCGGCAGTTCAGGTCTTTCGATTGCGCCGCTGGTGCTGGGCGGAAATGTGTTCGGGTGGACGGCGGACAGGGCGGCATCGTTCACCGTGCTGGATACGTTTCTCGACGGCGGATTCAACGCGGTTGATACGGCGGATGTCTATTCGCGCTGGGCCCCGGGACATCAGGGCGGCGAGTCCGAGACGGTGCTGGGCGACTGGATGAAGGAACGGGGCAGTCGCGACAAGGTAGTCGTGATTACCAAGGTCGGCTCGGAGATGCCGGCGGGCAAGGGATTGAAGGCGGCTTACATCCAGAGCGCCTGCGATGCGTCGCTGAAGCGGCTCAAGACTGATCGCATCGATCTTTATTTCTCGCACTTTCCCGACAAGGAAACGCCGATCGAGGAAACGCTGGAGGCGCATCAGCGGCTGATCGATCAAGGCAAGGTGCGCAGCGTGGGCGGATCGAACTATGATGCTGCGGGGCTGAAGCAGGCGCTGGATGCGGCGGGCGGGTCGCGTGCGCGGTACACGGTGCTGCAGCCGCATTACAATCTGCTGGTGCGTGACCAGTATGAGGGCGGCTTGGAAAACCTGTGCGTGAAGGAAGGGCTGGGCGTTATCCCATACTTTGCGCTGGCCAGTGGATTCCTGACGGGCAAGTACCGGTCGGAGGCCGATCTCGGGAAGTCGGCGCGCGGCGGCGGGATGAAGAAGCATTTCAACGCGCGCGGGCTCGCTATTCTTGCAGCGTTGGATGCCGTGTCGAAAGCGCATGGCGCAACACAGGCGCAGGTGGCGCTGGCGTGGCTTATGGCGCGGCCGAGCATCACGGCGCCGATTGCTTCCGCCACGAGCGCGACGCAGCTGAAGGAACTGGCGGCGGCGGCGGAGCTGAAGCTGAGTGCGGACGACATGAAAGCGCTGGACCTTTGAGGGCGGCTTTGCGTATCCGTCCGGAATAGCGAGCAAAGACAAGGCGTGATTGCCGTTAATCCGATTGGCGTGCCTTGCGTGGTAAGCTTGGACGATGACCCGCATGGAAACCGTTATTGAGCGCTTGCAAGCCTTGCCTGAGGCGGAGCAGGAGATGATCTCGGCGGAGATCGAAGCCCTGCTCTGTGAACCTGCTTCGCTGCTGACGCCGCAGCAATGGGCGGAGGTGGAAATCGAACTTGATAGCGACGATGGCGTGCGCCTGGCGCATAACGACGTCATGCTCCGCATGCGCGCGAGGTTTGGACGATGAACATCACCTGGCGCCCGCGCGCGGCCGATGACTTCGAACGTCTCATAGACGAGTCCAGCGCGGGGCATACGGCGAATGCATCGCGCGACAAGTCGTTGATGGAGAATCGCATCCTGCAGCTCGTCCGGTTCGAGCACCTGGGGCGGAAGTCGCGGCGCATTGGCGTGCGCGAACTGCCAATCGAAGGGACGCCTTATGTGGTGGTCAATCGCCGACTGGATGATGAATTGCTGATCCTGCGCATCTTTCACAATGGCAAGGCGACGCTGTCCTGACGGATTGACCCTTGTTGCCTGTCGCCATGAACTGGCGAACGCGGCGCGCTGGTGTATTAAGGCGCGGGGATAGCGACTCGGGGCGGCGATGGCGGACAAGCAGGAAATCCTGACGATCGAGGAGGCCATGGAAGGCCTTCCGCCGGATTTCCAGTTCTTCGCCGAGCGTTTCCGCACCTCCGTTCAGCCGGGTCTCGTCGGCCGCGAGGCGGATCGCGAAGCGGCTGTGAAGAAGCAACGGACGTTCATCATTATTGGCGTACTGATAGGACTGATGATCGGCGTCGGCGGGTTCTTCCTGGGCGAAGACGTCTGGCCGTTTGGTATCTTCGTGGGCATCGCGGCGCTGGGCGGCATGTGGGCCTGGGGCGGAATGGCGCTCACCAAACTCGCGAAAGAGACCAAGCTGATGCTGATCGAGCCGGTCTCGAGCGAGTTCGGCATGGGATATCAGCTCGACCCGGGGCAGCCGCAGGACATCTATACGTTCCGCTCGCTCGGCCTCGTGCCGGGCTGGGATCGCGCGAAGTATGAGGACCAGCTCACTGGTTCGCGCAACGACACGCCGTTCGAATTCTTCGAGGCGCATCTGGAAGAGAAGCGCACGACGACGGATTCCAAGGGCCGCACGCGCACGACTTGGGTGACGGTGTTCCGCGGTCAGTGCCTCATCGTGAAGTTCCACAAGAAGTTCAATGGCGTCACGAAAGTCTATCGCGACATGGGCATGCTCAACTGGTTCGCGAAGCTGGGTCAGATGGGCAAGGGCGAGAAGGTGAAGCTGGAAGATGTCGTGTTCGAGAAATCGTTCGAGGTGTTCTCGACCGACCAGATCGAGGCGCGCTTTATCCTGACGCCGGATTTCATGGAGCGTCTGCTCGGGCTTGAGCGCACGTTCAAGGGCAAGCAGGTGCGGTGTGCGTTTGCAGGCGGCGAGATGTTCCTGTGCTGCGAGGGAAAGAACCTGCTCGAAGCGGGATCGATGTACCGGAAGATGGATGATCTTGGCCGCGTGCGGGAGATGCTGCAGGACTTCGCCGCGGTCTTCCTGCTGATCGATGCGATGTCGCAGCGCTTGACGCCGGATGCGTTGCGCGGGCCGAACGTTTAAGCATTCGCCCACGGCGCGAGCTGATAGCGCTATTTCAGTCTGGCCCGGCGCGATTTCGGTTGCGGTGAATCGGCGTTCTTGGTTTGTGGCCCTTCGTGGCCAGAACCGGGAGCCCGCCGACCATGAAGAAGCCATTTCTAGAGCGCGCCCTCGAGACGGGCCTGTTCCGCGCCCGCTGGTTGATGGCGCCTTTCTATGTGGGTCTTATTGCGGCGGTGGCGGCGCTGCTGGTCGTGTTCTTTCAGGAGCTGGTCCACCAGATCCCGATGTTGTGGACGTTCGATCCCGTCACGCACGCCTATGCGATGACGGCCGATGACGCGATCATGCTGGCGCTGTCGCTGATCGACCTGTCGCTGGCGGCGAACCTGGTCGTGATTGTGATGTTCTCGGGGTATGAGAACTTCGTTTCCAAGATCGACACGGGCGAAAACGAAGACCGGCCGGAATGGATGGGCACGGTGGATTTCTCGGCGCTGAAACTGAAGCTGGTCGCCTCAATCGTCGCGATCTCAGGCATCGCATTGCTGAAAAGCTTCCTGGCGCTTGGCGACGGGATGGAGTTCACCCCGGTGGCCCGCGACAAGCTGATGTGGCAGGTAATTGTCCATCTGACCTTTGTGGTCTCTGGGGTGCTGCTCGCGCTGATGGACTGGCTGACGGGCCACCAGAAGGACTGAGCTTTCCGCAACGCGGCGTGCTAAAAAGAAAGGCCCCGTCGACAATGCCGACGGGGCCAAAGGGTGATTCTCGGGGGAGAGAATGAGTGTGTTGTCGACCCCTGCGGCGCCGACCCCAAGTTCGCAAAGGGGCGATGACGGGATTGTTTGGGGCGCAATTGCGGCGCGGCAGTTGACACTAGCGCCGGCAGGTTCTGGATTTCCCGCATGAAGCCTGCACCAGACAGGGGGAAGCGTATCCGGGGAACGCTGCGCGGTTTTGCGCTGGCGCTGGCTTTGATTTCGGTCGCGATTCCGGCAATGGCGCAGGGAACCGCGGAGGACTACAGCCGGGCTGAGAACCTCCGTACACGCTATTACGGTCTTGTCGAAGGCATCGTCGACGAACCGACATTTTCCGAAGACTCGCAGACGTTGGTCTATCGCCGCTGGCTGAACGGCGGCGGCTTCACATTCATGCAGCTGGATCTGGTCACGATGACGAAGTCGCCGGCTTTCGATCAGCCGGCGGTGGCGAAGTCGCTGGCGAATGCGACTGGTCGGCCATGGGGCGGCGCGAACCTTCCTTTCTCGAAGTACAAGCTGGATGCTGACCGCACATCGATGGAGTTCGAGGGAACGGGTGCGCGCTGGCGTTGCATGCTCAATGTGTGGACGTGCGAGAAGCTGGAAGAGGTCAACCGGCCGCCGCCGGTTCTAGGCATGGGAACGCGCAAGCCGATCGGCTCGGGTCGGCCTGACAAGCCCGATCCGAAACCGGTGAAGTCGCCGGATGGAAAATCTGAAGCGTTCGTTCGTGAGAGCAATCTTTACGTTCGTGATCTCGCGACAATGGCGGAGCGCCAGCTGACGTTCGACGGCGGCGAAGCGAACTTTTATGTCGTCACCGGGGAGAGCTGGTCTCCCGATAGCAGCATGCTGGCAGTCTCGCGCACGCGACCGGGTGAAGAGCGCTACGTTCATTATATCGAGAGCGCCCCCGAAGATTCACGCGAGCCGGTGCTGACGGAATTGTTCTACGAAAAGCCTGGCGATGTGCTGACGGATCGCCAGCCCGTGCTGATCGATGTTGCATCCGGCAAGGCGACGGTGATCGATCGCAAGTTGTTTCCGAACGCCTACGCGCAGTCCGAGCCGAGGTGGTGGAAAGACGGGCGGGGCTTCTACATCCGCTACAACCAGCGCGGCCATCAGGTCTATCGCGTCATCGAAGTAAGCAAGCAAGGCGTCCCCCGCGTGCTGATCGACGAGCAGGCGAAGACCTATGTCGAATACAGCTCGAAGATCGTGTTCGAGCCGGTGAATGACGGCAAGGAGATTGTGTGGATGTCGGAGCGGGATGGCTGGTGCCATCTCTATCTCTATGACGGCGTGAAAGGCGTGGTGAAGTCGCAAATCACCAAGGGCGACTGGGCCGTGCGCACCGTGATAAAAGTGGACCCGAAACGGCGCGAGATCATCTTCAGCGCCAACGGCATGCGGCCGGGCGAGGACCCGTATTTTGTACATTATTACCGGATCAACTTCGACGGCACGGGGCTGGTCGCTCTGACGGATGCTCCGGCCACGCACACGGTGACGTTTTCACCGAACTATTCGGTCTATGTCGATACCTGGTCGCGCGTGGATATGGCGCCGGTGACGCAGCTGCGCCGGTCTTCCGATGGCGCCGTGTTGATGGAGCTGGAGCGCGCCTCGACAGATGCGCTGGTTGCAGCCGGCTGGTCGCCGCCCGAGCCGTTCATCGCAAAAGGGCGCGACGGCAAGACGGACATCTACGGTGTCATCGTCAAGCCGAGCAATTTCGATCCGTCAAAAAAATACCCCGTGATCGAGAACATCTATGCCGGCCCGCACGGCGCGTTCACGCCGAAGGGTTTCCTCGCCTACCGCCAGATGCAGGCGCAGGCCGAGCTCGGCTTCATCGTCGTGCAGATGGACGGGATGGGCACGAACTATCGGTCCAAGGCTTTCCATGATGTGAGTTGGAAGAACCTCAAGGATGCCGGCTTCCCGGACCGCATCCTCTGGCACCAGGCGGCGGCCGCGAAGTATCCCTGGTACGATATGAGCCGGCTCGGCATCTATGGCGGGTCGGCCGGCGGCCAGAGCGCGATGGGCGCGCTTTTGTTCCACAATGATGTATACAAGGCGGCGTGGTCGTTCGCAGGCAGCCATGACAACCGCATGGACAAGGTCTGGTGGAGCGAACAATACCTTGGCTGGCCGGTCGGACCGGAATATGCGGCGGCGTCAAACATCGACAATGCACGGCTGCTGCAGGGCAAGCTAGCGCTGGTGGTGGGCGAACTCGACACGAACGTCGATCCCTCTTCGACCTATCAGGTGGTCGATGCGCTGATCAAAGCGGGCAAGACATTCGAGTTCATCTTCCTGCCCGGCGTCGATCACAGCGAAGGCGGGCAGTATGGCGAGCGCCGCCGCTGGGACTTTTTTGTCAAAGCGCTGATGGGCGTTGAGCCGCCGGATCGGAATGCGCCTGCTTCACTTCCCGCGGCCGCAGAAAGAACGACATCTGCGTCGCCTAAGAACGGGAGCGCAGCGGCTTCACAGCCCTAGCGCGCTTGCCCATCGCTAGCCGGGCTTTGCACAGATCACCAATTCGACTTTGCATCCTTTGACATTGCATTTTTTCAAAGCTGCGCTACTCGCCTCGCTTTCGCTCATGTCCCAAGATACTCGAAACTGCTGACCATTTATCGGAACTTCGCCCTTGTAAGCGAAAGCGAGGCGGCCTTGATTGAACGTACCCCCGATCAATCGGCATCCTTTGCCATCCCCTTTTTCATCACATGCTTTGATGGCCGCTGTCTCGGCTGCCGCAGGAGAAGACTGACCGGTGGCGCCTCCCCAATCAACGTAACTCGTCTCCCCGAAGTCGCCCCAATCCGAAACGGCAATCGCGGACCAGCTCCGGTTCAGAACCGCCTGAGCTTGCGCGGCGGCGGAGGCGACGCGTTGGGCTTCTGCCAGTTGCGCCGCAGCCTGCCTCGCGGCGGCATCCCGCAGTGCGGTTTCGATCTCGTTGATCCAGCTCGCAGCTTGCGCGCGTTATCCCTGGCGCTCGTAAGACGTCGCGCTTAGGAAGGCGCGCAGCACGGAAAGGTCGTTTGAATCCGAGATCTGCGGCCAGTCCGCACGCGCCCGGATACACGGATCGACGGGCGCGGGCGGAGGGGCGGCGGTACGGGCGACTGGCTTCGGCGCTTCGCTGTCCTTGGCGGTGCGCGCCTGAGCATCGGCGCGAAAGCGCCCATTGGGGTATGATCTCAGATAGCTGCGTAATTACGAGCAGTCTTTCGCCGCTGCATAGACTGCCGATTCTGGATCCTGACCCGTTGCCACGGTCGGAGCGGCGAGCCCAAGTCCAAACGCCAGTATAGCCGCTATGGCTCGCATGGGCCCCATGTGTTCCTCGTCCCCGCCGTCTTGTTCTCGACAACCAGATTGAAGTTTCGCGCCTGATCGGTCGCGACATATTCCGGCGTCAGGGCATATTGTTCTCCCAGAGCGAAGGAAGGTTCAAGTACGCGGGTCAGCACCTGCTGGTCCGTCTCGCTCTCGATTGAGTGAACAAAGCGGCTACCCGGCGCCGTGAACACAAGTCTGCCGCTCTCGATGGTTACGTTCGGGCCCTCCGCGCAGGAAAGGCCATCCCAGTTCCAATGACCGACCAGACGGCGCGACGGTGTTTCGGAAACGCCCAGCACCGGCGCGGGAGGGATCGGCCTAGCGCCGTTTGCACACGTGCCTTGCGTCGGCGTTGATCCATCCAGGCAAGTCTCGCCCCGCTTGGCGGCGGCTGGTTCCGGGGCATTGCCGGCAATCTCGGCGGGATCTGCCGCAGGCTCCGGCGAACCGGGCTTTTGTTGCGTCACGAACCACGCCACCCCGCCGACCACCGCCGCAATCGCTACAAGCGCCAGCGTCGTTTGCGTGCGCGGAGACATTCCGCTTTCAGAAGTTTTCGGCTTGATTGCCGGCGCGGTCGCGGTCGTTACACGCGGCGTCGCCGGGCGTCCGACCTGCGCGGAGATCTCGTCCGCCAGCTTTGCCAATCCTCTGGAGTTCACGTCGCGCCAGTCCGTGAGGTCTACGGTCTGCACCATATAGAGACCCATGGGCAGGTCTTCGGCCGCGATTGGATCGATCATCGCGGGCAGCAGCTTCTTGGCCTTGCGCGCGACCAGCGCCTCGTGCCGGACATTGTCGCTTGCAATCGATGTGCGCGACCACAGCACCACGGCCAGCTTGCAGGCCGTGAGCTTGCCCCTGATCCACGTGTCCCAGTCTTGCCCTGGCGGCGTTTCCTGATCCCAGAACACGTCGATGCCGCGCGCTTCCAGCGCCTGCTGCACGCGCTGTGCGGCCGCGCGGTCCTTGCTGGAGTAGGAGAGAAAGACGTCAGGCATGTCGTCCCCCTCCGCCTGGCTTCAGCTTCGTGCGATCCCAGCTCGCCCGATCAGGATGAAGAAATCCGTGTCGAGCTGCCAGTCTTTTCCCATATGCCTGTTCTTGGCGGCGGGTACGCGCAGCAGAACAACGTCCTGCTTGAAATATTGGAACCGCGCCACTTCCTCGGTGCGGTAGGTCTTGATCGTCTCAGCGCCGAAATGGCGCGTCTCACCATCCTTCAGCGACGGCGGCCACGCTGAATTTTCGCCGACATGACTTTTTACTTCCGCGATTTTGTCGCCCCATCCAGCCGCACGTAAAGCGTCGTCGCCTTCGGCAGGCCATTCGACCAGTGAGAAGATTTCCCCCGGTTCGATGATCTTCACCTCTTTGGCGGAAACCGCGCCTGCGCTCGTCGCGCAGGCGGGCGCCATCAGCAGAGCCAGTCCGGCAAAGGCGGCGGCCAGGAATTTCTGCATACCCCTTCCTCAGTCTTCGAAGGTTCCGATCACCGGCACATGATCCGACGGCTTGCCAAGCGCATCCATGCCGCGCGCGGCCCGGTGGATCGCAATGGACTTAAGACGATCCGCCGCCTGTGGCGAGCACATGAGATGGTCGATACGGATGCCCCAATCCTTCTGCCACGCGCCGGCCTGGTAATCCCAGAATGTGTATTTCTGCATCCGCCCGTCGCGCGCCATGAAGGCGTCAGTGTAGCCAAGATATTGTAGCTTGCGGAACCGCGCGCGTGTGTCTGGGAAGGCGAGGGCGTCTTCTTGCCATGCGCGCGGATCCCAGCAATCCTCGTCGCGCGGTATGCAGTTGTAGTCGCCCGCCAGCACGACGGATTCTTCCGTTTCACGCAGCGCGGCGGCGCGTTCGATCAGCCGATCCATCCAGCGTAGCTTGTAGTCATATTTCTCGCCGGGACGCGGATTGCCGTTGGGCAGGTAAACCGACGCCACGCGCATCGGGCGGGGAGATTCGATCAGCACTTCGAGATAGCGGCTCTGCTCGTCTTCCGGTTCGCCAGGCAGGCGGCGCACCTCGTCAAAGATGCGGAATTTCGACAGCACCGCCACGCCGTTATAGGTCTTCTGCCCGAAGACTGCGCAGTTGAATCCCAGCGCCTCGATCTCCTCGCGCGGAAATTTCTCGTCGATGCATTTGATTTCCTGCAAGCACCAGACATCGGCCTCGCAGGTCTTCAGCACGTCCAGCACCGTTGGCAGGCGGGCGTTGACGGAATTGACGTTCCAGGTCGCGATCTTCATGGCATGCTTGATACCGCGATTGGCTGGAAACGGAAGATGGCGATGGAAACCGGTGTGGACCTGACGGGCGGATGCCGCTGTGGCGCGGTGCGCTATGCGGTCAGGGTCGAGAAACGGCCAGCGGCTTATGCGTGCCACTGCCTCGATTGCCAGACATGGAGCGGCAGCGCTTTCTCCGAGGCGATGTATCTGCTGGAACCTTCTTTGGCCGTGACCGGCGATGTAGTGGTCTATGAGCTCACCAGCCCCAGCGGCCGCATCTCGCGCCATCGCGTGTGCCCTGTCTGTCGCACGCGCCTCTTCAACACGAATTCCGCGCGACCCGGCTTTGCCGTGTTGCGGGCGGGCACACTTGACGACAGCGATACGTTGAATGTCGTTGCGCATATCTGGACGAAGCGGAAGCAGCCATGGCTGGCGATCGCTGACGGCATTCCGAGCTGGCGGGAGGCGGCGCCGCCTGCAGATTTCATGGCGGCGTTGGGGGTGGGCTGACTAGTCCTTATGTCGATGCGTTTCTGCACAGCTCCAGGACGGCATCGGCAAATGCCTGTGGGGCCTCCTGCGGAACGTTGTGGCCGACGCCGGAGATCACGCGGCGTTCGTAGGGTGCGGTGAAAAGTCTGCCGTGATTTTCCGACATCTGAACGGGAGTTACGCCATCATCGGCGCCTTGCAGCACGATGGACGGCACATTGATCCGCGGTTGTGCGGCGAGCTGGCTTTCGATGGCAACGTAACGTTGGTCGCCGGCTACGCTTCCCGTGCGGTGCATGTAGGAATGCACGACGACATCGACGAAATCGTCGTTGTCGAATGCGGCGGCCGAGCGCGCGAAGGTGGCGTCATCGAAGCGCCAGGTTGGTGACCACATCTTCCATAACAGTTTGCTCAGTGCGGCGCGGTTCTGCATCAGGCCGTGCCGGCCGCGTTCGGTGTGGAAGTAATACTGGTACCATTGCCGGGCTTCCTGCTCGGGTTCGAGCGGCTTTGTTGCATTGGTTAGATCTTGGATATTGTAGCCGGCGCACGTGACGAGGCCATGCACGCGCTCCGGCCACAAGGCCGACGCCACGCAAGCAGCGCGTCCTCCCCAGTCATAGCCGGCGACTACAGCCCTGCCGATATGTAGGGCATCCATCAGGTCGAGCAGGTCTTTTCCGAGGGCCGCCTGCTGGCCCGAACGCAATGTCGCTTTGGACAGAAAATGGGTCGGACCATAGCCGCGCAGATAAGGCACGATGGTGCGGAAGCCGGCGGCGTTGATGGTCGGGGCCACTTCGTCATAGCCGCGTATATCATAGGGAAAGCCGTGCAGCAGGATGACCGGCAGGGCGTGCAGCGGGCCGCTGTGCTCATAGGCGATATCGAGCAGTGGAGTTTGAATGCGCGCCAGCTCGACCAATCTTACCACCCCTTGAATTCCACAATCTCGCCCAGAGGCGCACGCTCAGCATAGAGATCATTCACTTCGGCCTCCGGATCGGGCACGCCAAGCGAGATGCCGGCATAAACCATGTGATGTTCGTCAAGCTGGAAAAGCGTGTGCAGCTCGTCGCGCAAGCGCGCCCAGCATTCCTGCATGCATGTACCCCAACCGCGTTCTTCGGCGAGCAGGGCGATCGTCTGCATGTACATGCCCATGTGCGCCCACTGGCCATGGCCCATACGGCGGTCGATGATCAGGAACAGGCCAACCGGCGCGCCGAAGAAACGATAGTTGTTGGCGAACCAGCGTGTGCGGCCAGCGCGGTCTTCTTTCGGTATGCCCACCCTGGCGTACATCATCTCGCCGACACGCTTGCGGCGTGCGTTATAGACTGGATCGACAGCGTTGAGATCGGGATAGACCGGCCGGTCGCTTGTCACATGGCCCGTGGGATCGGTTGCGAGGACGCGATGCGCGAGGTGGATGATCTCATCCTTCGCGGGGCCAGTAACCGCGATCAGCTTCCAGGGTTGCAGGTTGCCGCCGGAAGGTGCGCGTTGCGCGGTTTCCAAAAGGTCGACGAGTTGCCCGCGGGGGATGGGCGTATCGAGAAAGGCCCGTGTCGAAATTCGTTGCCGTACAGCTTCGGTGACAGTCATCGCGGGGTCCTCTCGATGGACCTTAGCCGCGTGTCGTCGCGCTTTGGAAGCCGCCATGCGAAATCGGGCAAGAACATGGCTCGCAACATGACCATTTGTTCTGTTGACCCATCAGGCGGATCACAGCGAGCCTTCGCCCCAGTTAGTTCACGGATCGAGGGGCCCAGCATGACGCAGCCAATGATTGCGACCCTTATTGCGGTCGCTGTTGTTGCGATAGCATTCCTGGCGGTGCTCGGCCTGATGCGGCCGAAGCGGATCACGCTGGTTGACTATCCCGAGCTCCCCGCGCCGCCGAAGGATGAAAAGGCCGCTGCCGGGCCGACCATGCAGGCCTGAGCGGGTCTTTACTTAAGCATCGACGCTGGAACAACAGGCTCCCGGACGGGTTCAACCCGCCCACGCAACCGGGAGGCTGCAATGAAATCGTTCCCGATGACGCTTGCGGCGCTGGGCGCGTTTTGCGCCCTTGCGGCATGCGAATCTGCAGGCGGTCAGTATGATGGAGTTTCGCGGTTCGCCGGCGCCTATGGCCCATATTATGGTCCTGGAAGCCCACCGCGGGAGGCGCCGCCAGAAGATGTTGCAGGACCCGCCGAAACGCAGGGCAATATCTGAACTCTAACCCAGGTCAGGTGAATTGCGCAGTAGATGTCCAAATCGTTGCGCTGTGTTCAGGTTCGCCTGCGAAACTGTTCATATGAAAAAGCTTCTCGCACTTGCGGTGGTTCCCGCCGCGCTCGTCGGTCTGAGCGCGTGCTCGACCTACGGTTACGATAGTTACGGCTATGGCAGCTATGGCTATAGCGGTTCCGATTACGGGAATTACGGATACAGCTCCTACAGCCCCAGCTACGGCTATGGCGCGTCTTACGGCGGAGACATCTGGTACGACGCGTACTACGACGACTTTTACGGCCCCGTATACGGCGGCTATTGGGCGCCAGATGGTTACTTCTGGTATCAGAACCGCTTAGGCGGCAGTTATGTCCGCGATCATTCGCGGCATTTCAGGCGGGATGATTATCGCGGGTACAAGCACTACCGCTATCAGGACAATCGTGGCGGCGATCGTGGGCGCGGCAATGACCGCAACACCTATCCGCCGCTGTTCGCCGGCCAGAACAATAACAACCGGGATCGCGACCGTGATGGGGATCGTGATCACGGGCGGGATAACAATAATCCGCGCGCCAATCCGGGTCCTTCGGGGCAGTGGAAGGGCGGGAACAACAATAACAACGCTGGCGGGCGCGGGAATGACCGGGACCGCGATGGCGATCGCGGCGGACGCGGCGACAACAATGGCAGCCCGCCCCAGTTCCAGGGACAACGGCCTCCGCGCGCAAACCCGACCCCGCCTCCGCAGCTGGATGGCGCGCCGCGTGGCGGGAACCGCTACAACCCCGGCGGTGACGGGAGCCGTGGGCGTAACGACGACAGGAACAACGATCGTGGAAACGACCGCGGACGTCAGGGCGCGCAGGGAGGTTCCCAACCTCAGCAGGCAGCCCCCGCTCCTGCGCCGCAACGGAGCCAGCCGTCTCCGCCGCCGCAACAGAAAAACGACGACCGGAAGGACGATGATCGCGGCAATCGCGGCGGCAACAGGTACAATCCGGGCGGCGGCGACCGTGGCAATGATCGCGGCGACGACCGGGGCGGACGCGGCGGGCGGTCCAACTAGGCGCGCACGCGCATAATACGATTATGAGGTTCTATTCTGAATGTCCGGCCTGCGAAGGCCGGACATTTGCATTTCGGGTCAGACCGAGAAGCTTGTGCCGCAGCCGCAGCCGCTGGTGGCGTTCGGGTTGTGGACCCGGAATGCCGCGCCGATGATCTCTTCCACGAAGTCGATTTCGGAGCCGGCCAGGAAGGGCAGGCTGGCCTCGTCGATGGCGACACGGGCGCCGTCACGCTCGATCACCTGGTCGTCGGCATTCGCCTTGTCCGCGAAGCCGAAGCGGTAGGAAAAGCCAGAACAGCCCCCACCTATGACTTCGACGCGCAGCATCGTCCCGGCGGGCTGGCCCGCAGTGATCTTGTTGATCCGCCGCGCCGCCGAGGCGCTGAGGCCGATCTCAGGGATTGCTGTCGCAGTGTCAGGCATTTGAGGCCTTAATTCGTTGTTCGCAGCATCTCAGATATGAAGCCGGAAGCTTAAAGGGAAGTCTACCATGCCCCATCCCGACCATAAGAAGGGGTTTACCGCGCCTCCACGGGCGGCTTTCGCAACCAGCCCGGACCGCTCGCGCGGAAGGTTGCATGTCGAGCCGTCGAGCGAGACCCGCACGGAATTTCAGCGGGACCGCGACCGTGTCATCCATTCGGACGCTTTTCGACGCCTGAAACAGAAGACGCAGGTGTTTGTAGCGCATGAGGGCGATCATTACAGGACGCGGCTGACGCACTCACTGGAGGTCTCGCAGATCGCGCGCACAGTGGCGCGTGTGTTGGGCTTGGACGAGGATCTCGCGGAGGTGTTGGCGCTGGCGCACGACATCGGCCATCCGCCCTTCGGGCATGCTGGCGAGAGTGCGCTGAACGAGGCGATGGGGCCGTATGACGGTTTCGATCACAACGCTCAGGCGTTGCGGGTGCTGACGAAGCTAGAGCGCAAGTATCCGAAATTCGATGGGCTCAACTTGACTTGGGAGACGCTGGAAGGCGTGATCAAGCACAACGGCCCGCTGGTGACTGCGCAGAAGCCGATCGATGCCTTGCCGGCGGCGTTCCGTGACTATGACGCCTTGCAGTCGCTGGAACTCGACACGTTCGCGGGTCCGGAGGCGCAGGTGGCGGCCCTGGCGGACGACATAGCTTACAACAATCACGACATTCAGGATGGCCTGCGTGCGGGGCTGTTCGAGGTCGATGATCTCATGGATATTCCGCTGACCGGGAATGTCTTCCGCGAAGTGATGCGGGAGTTTCCCGATCTTGAGCGCGATCGTCTTGTCGCGGAAGCCGTGCGCCGGTTGATTGGCATCTGGACGCGGGACCTGATCGAGGAATTCCAGCGGCGGGCGGCTAAGGCGAAGCCGGGCTCGGTGGAAGATGTGAGGGCGCTCGACCATCCGTTGGCTGCGTTCTCGAACGACATTGCGCAGAAGCAGAAGCCGCTGAAGGCTTTTCTGTTCGAGCATATGTACCGGCACCACAAGGTGAACCGGATGATGAGCCAGGCGCGTCGCATCGTGCGCGAACTGTTCGGCCTGTTCCTCGCCGAGCCGGACACGCTGCCGTCGCCCTGGCGTCAGAGGGCGCAGCTGGCAGACAAGGACATGGTGAAGCGTGCGCGTGTCGTTTGTGATTATATCGCCGGGATGACGGACACGTATGCGATCGACGAGCATCGCCGGCTGTTAAACCTGGAGCGGTGGGTGTGAGGCGAGCGCGTAAGCTCGGCATTTCAAACCGGGTTCCAAGTCTTTCCTCTTCGTTAACGCCCGTTTGGCAGGGTTCCAGGCTGGCGGGACATTGGCGCCCGCATGCTCAGGAAAGCTCTGGTTGCGGCCATGACACGCTATTCTCGATCTGTGATCCCCGGTCGGCCGCAAGAGGGCGGCCCGGCTGACGACGGCGACGGCCTGGATCGCGTCATCTTCGGCTCGAAGAAGAAGCCGATCATGCCGCCGGCCAATGACCGCGATCAGGATTACCCCGACCCGATGGACATGGATGTCGACGAGGCGGGTTTCCTCGTTGAGCGTTCGACCAAGGAGCGTCGCGGGCCGAGTGGCGACAGACGTGCAAAGGCCGACCGCCGCAAGCAGGATACCCGCCGTCAGGCTGACTATAAACCGCTGCGTGAAGGGCCTGTTGCGCACCGCGGCGGCGATCCCGGCAGCCGCGGGCCGATCCTGCTTGTTGGCGCCCTGGTGATTGTCGCCGTGTTCGGCGGCGTCGTGTGGAATGCCTATCGTGAAGGCGTGCGGACGGATGCGGTTGAAGAAGCGCCGCAACTTGCTGCGTCTGGCGCTTTCAAGACGCCGCCGCGCGAGGTTGCTCCGCCTGTCGCAGACAGCGAGCCGGCACGGATACTCGAACAGCTTGAGGGCGGGCCGTCGCCTGTTGCCGATACGCCGCCGGAAGTTCGGGCCGAGCCGAAAATAGTTGCTCCCCCCCCCGTGCAGGCTGCCGCTGTCGCGCAGGCGCCGCCGCCATCGAAATTCACGGCTCCGCCGCCTGCGCCGCTGAAGCAGCCGGCTGCTGCGCCTGCGCCGCAGGTTGTTGCTTCCAAGCCAGCCGCATCGGCGGTTTCTACGGCGACGGTTGCATCTGTCCCGACCGCGTCGGTTGATCTGCCGAAGCCGACTGCTGCGGCTACTGCGCCGGCGCCGGTTGCGGCGTTCAAGCCTGCGTTCTCGCCGGGCGGTAGCTGGCTCGTTCAGGTTGCCGCGCCGTCGAGCGAGGCGGGCGCGATGTCCGAGTGGGAGAAGCGCGTGAAGAGCCTGCCGGAGTTCTTTTCAGCTGCGGAAAGGCTCATCGTGCAGGCAGACGTGAACGGCAAACTTGTCTACCGTCTGCGCGCCGGCGCCTTTGCTTCCAAAGCCGATGCGGACGCGTTCTGCAGCGCTTACAAGGCCAAGGGCGGAAACTGTTTCCCGGCGGTCCGCTAGAGATAGCGAAGTTATCCGGACGAGCTGATGTCTCAGCCTAAAGCCTGCATCCTGTCCGTCTCGGGGCATACGCTCACAGATGGAGAGCGGAAGCTGCTGGGTGAGGCGAATCCGTGGGGCGTGATCCTCATGGGCCGGTCGTGCGGCAGCATCGAACAGGTGACGGCGCTGACGCAGTCAGTGTGGGATGTCACTGGTCGGCAGACATTATTCTTCACCGATCAGGAAGGCGGGCGTGTGCGGCGGTTGCGGCCGCCAGTGTGGCCGGAATTTCCGGCGCCGCTGTCTTATCTGGAATTGTACAAGGCGGAGCCCGACTTGGGACGCGAGGCGGTGTGGCTGCATCACAGGCTGATGGCGGCGGAGCTGGAGCCGATAGGCATCCGGGCGGATTGCGCGCCGGTGGTTGATATCCTTCATGCGGGCATGCACAAGATCGTGGGCGATCGGGCGCTGGGTGACAGTGCGGAGGTGGTTGGCGATCTGGCGCAGGTCGCGCTGGCCGGGTTGGCGGCAGGCGGCGTCGCGGGTGTGATCAAACACATGCCGGGGCATGGCCGCGCGGAAGTCGACAGCCATGAGACCTTGCCGGTGGTGCGGGCCAGCCGTGAGCTGGTCGAGCGGGACATTGCTCCGTTCAAGCAGATCCGTCACGCGGCCATGGGGATGACGGCGCATCTGGCCTATGCGGCGCTGGACGATGAGACGACGCCGGCGACGCATTCGCGGAAGATCATTCATGAGGTGATCCGCAAGGAGATCGGGTTCGACGGTCTGTTGATGACAGACGATCTGGGGATGAAGGCGCTGGGCGGGGATCTGGCGAGCCGGGCGACGCGGGCGCTGGAGGCCGGGTGCGATGTGATCCTGCACTGCTCGGGGCTGGATGCCTGGGGCAAGGTGTTGCGGGACCCGGCGACCGTGCTGCGTGAAATGACCGAAGTGGCGGATGTCTGTCCGCAACTGTCAGGCGAACAGCTGCGCCGGGCGCAGGCTGCGGACGCGGCAACTGCGCATGCGAAGGCCTTCGACAAGGCTCAAGGCAGGGCGCGACTGGAGAAGCTGTTGTCTGGAGGCGCCTGGCTCGTTTACTGCGGGCGTATGACGGTACTGCCCGTTCCTGATGAAGATATGCTGGCACAGGCGTCCGCGGAAGCGGCTGACGCCAGGGATGCTTTTGTCGTCGATCTAGAAGGGTATGAGGGGCCGCTGCATCTGCTGCTGGACCTGGCGCGGCGGCACAAGATCGACCTGGTGAAGATCTCCATCCTGAAGCTGGCGGATCAGTATCTGGATTATGTGCGCGAGGCGCAGGCGCGGAAGATCGATCTGGCGGCGGACTATCTACTGATGGCGGCGTGGCTGGCTTTCCTGAAGTCGAAGCTGCTGTTGCCGTCCGAGAAGAAGGACGAGGATGAGCTTGATCCGGAGGCGCTGGCCGGGCGGCTGGCTTTCCGCTTGCGGCGGCTGGATGCGATGCGGAAGGCTGTGAACGAGCTGTATGTGGGGAATGTCGACAAGCGCGATGTATTTCCGCGCGGCGATCCGCAGCTGGCGAAGATCATCCGCAAGCCGCTTTGGAACTCGACGCTGCATGATGTCCTGAAGGCGTTCGGCGACATCAATGTGCGCAAGGTGAAGGTGCAGGCGCACATCATCAGACGTCAGCCGGTGGTGCCGCTCGATACAGCGCGGCGGAAGCTGGCGGCGCTGGTGCCGGACCTGATCGACTGGGCGTCGATCCAGATGATGCGGGCGGAAGACGAGGATTCGAAGGACGCGCCGCGACGGTCTGAGGTGGCGAGCTTCTTCTCGGCGGCGCTGGAGCTGACCAAGGATCGCGCGGTGGAGCTGCGCCAGGATCAGCCTTTCTCGGATGTATATGTGCGCAAGGCGCGTGAAGCGCTGAAGGCGGCGGAATGAGCGGCGGGAAGGAGAAGGGGCCCGAGCTCGAGGACATGCGCGAGGCGGTCGCCAAGCTGGCGAAGGCGCGCAAGGCAAAGCCGGCCGAACCGGTGGTGAGCGAGCCTGTGGCTGCGCCGAAGGCGGAAGCGCACGCAAAGCCTGCCAAGGCGGAGCCTGATCCGGAGCGGTTGGCGGATGCGATGCGGCGGGTGGAGGCGGTGCTGTTTGCGTCTGACGAGCCGGTTGACGCGGTGACGCTGACCGAGGCGCTGCCGCCAGGCGTGGAGGCAGGTGATGTGCTGCTGAAGCTGAAGGCGACTTATTCAGCCAAGGGCGTGCAGCTGGTGGAGGTGGCCGGCAAGTGGCGCTTCCAGACCGCGCCGGACCTAGCGTTCCTATTTGAAGAGACACGCGAGCAGCCCAAAGCGCTTTCGCGGGCGGCGCTGGAGACGCTGGCCATCATCGCCTACTGCCAACCGGTGACGCGGGCCGAGATCGAGGATGTTCGCGGCGTGGCGGTGTCGTCGGGCACGCTGGATATCCTGATGGAGGCGGGCTGGGTGCGGCCGCGGGGGCGACGTCGGACGCCGGGGCGTCCTGTGACATTTGGAACCACTGAATCCTTCCTGATCCACTTCGGGCTCGACGCCATTGACAGCCTGCCTGGCCGGGACGACCTGAAGGCCGCGGGGCTGCTTTCAGCCGACATTCCGCGCGATTTCGAATTTGCCGGCACGCCGCGCGACCCCGAAACGGGCGAGCTTCTGGGTGAAGACCCGCTTGAAAGTCAGGAATTCCAACCCGACTTCCTTGAAGGGGCTGAAGACCGGACCTGACACAGTTAATGCAATCGTGTGGCCCTGAAGGCCGCCAGCATTTGCAGAGTCGGGCCCGGAGGGTTACGCTGCAGCAATACCGGGGCGACGGACGCCCACTGAAATCCGCCGGAAACGGCGCACCGGAGTAGACCGCATGTTTGGAAAACTGGGCATCACGGAGCTGCTGGTTATCGCAGCGATCCTGCTGCTGCTGTTCGGCGGCCGCGGAAAGATCTCGGCCATGATGGGCGATATGGCCAAGGGCATCAAAAGCTTCCGCAAGGGGCTGAAGGACGGCGAAGTCGATACCAGTCAGACGACTTCTGGCGCCTTGGTCAACGAGCCGATCAACGTCACCCCTGAGAAGGAAAAGACGAAAGTCTGATACGCCCGTCCGGGGGCGGAATGGGCGCGTCTGAACTTTCGTCTCTCCATATGGGAGCGACAACGCCATGATGCCGGGTGTCGGCTTCGAGGAAATGATCCTGCTGGTCGTGGTGGCGATTATCGTCATCGGCCCGAAGGATTTGCCGTTGATGATGCGCAAGTTCGGGCGCTTCACCGGTAAGATGCGCGCGATGGCGTTCGAGTTCAAACAGGGCATCGACGAGCTGGGCCGGCAGGCCGAGCTCGAAGAGCTGCGCAAGGAGGTGGCGAACCTCAAGGCGAATACCGGGCTCGACGAAATCAGGAAGGAACTCGAGGACGACCGCGCCGCCATCGAGAAGGATGTCGGCGAGGTGATGGCGCCGGTGCCGGGTCCATCGAGGCATCCGGCGCTCGCGGCCGCTGCGGCCGCGCCAGTGATTGCGCCCTATGCCGGGTTATCGCCGGATCATCCGGGGTATGACATTGGCGGCTATCAGGACGACGAAGACCACAAGATCGGCGGGGATGCGCATGAAGGCGCGAACGGCGTTCATGTGAATGGCGAAGGCGATGGTGAAGAAGCCGGGGCGCCGTACATAATTCCTGACGAGGATGCGCCGGCAGCGCCTGTGCCGGTGAAGCAGGATACGCCCGCTTGATGGCCAAGAAAGCCGCCATTGCGAACGTTGCAGCCGAGCCGATCGACGAGGTCGAGGCCAGCCGCGCGCCGTTGATGGATCATCTGGTCGAGCTGCGGAACCGGATGACGCGCAGCCTGATCGTTGTGGGCGTCCTGTTCTGCGGGCTGTGGTTCGTGACTGATACGGTGCTCAGCTTCTTGCTGACGCCGCTGGGCGATGCGGCTCACCGCGCCGGCCCGCCGCTGGATGAACTCTTTGTGGCGCAGACCACGGCGCCGCTGGAAATGCTGTTCGTGAAGCTGAAGCTTGCCTTTGTCATGGCGCTGGCGGTTGGCTTTCCGTATGTGGCCTATCAAGTTTACGCGTTCGTGGCGCCGGGGCTCTACAAGAACGAGCGCGCCGCCATCATGCCGTTCTTGTTCGTGATGCCGCCGCTTTTCGCCGCGGGCGCGGCGCTGGTCTATTATTTCGTGATGCCGGCCTTCATGGACCTGTCGTTCAGCCAGGAACTCGTCGGCACCAACGTCAAGGCCGTCTACGTTCCGAAGGTGAAGGAGTACTACTAGCTCGTCATCTCATTGCTCATGTGCTTCGGCTTTGCGTTCCAACTGCCGGTCGTGATGGCGCTTCTTTCGATGGCCGGGGTGATCCAGTCGTCGTTCCTGCGCGGGGGTCGGAAGTATGCGCTGCTGGTGATCTTCGTGGTCGCCGCCGTCGTGACCCCGCCGGACCCGTTCAGCCAGTTCGTTCTTGGGGTGCCGCTCTACATGCTCTACGAGAGCGGAATCATCTGCGCGTCCGTGATCGAACGGGGTCGGGCGCGGCGCGAGGCGGCGGAGGCCAAGCGAGAAGAAGAGGAAGCCCGGCGTGAAGCAACCGAGGAAGCGCGTCGGCGAGCGGCTGCGGCTGCGACTGGCGCGCCGCGGGGGACGTTGCCGGCTGGCGAGTAGGGTCGCTGGAATAGACCTTCCGCACCCTCTTGGGCTCCGCCGCGCATCGCGCTAGACCCGCGCGGAACACGAGGAATCCCCATGCACGACATCCGCGCCATTCGCGACAATCCCGACGCTTACGCGGCGGCGCTGTCGCGCCGGCCTACGGTGGACGGCAAGTCCGTGGTGGCGGAGATTCTCGCGCTGGATGGGGAGGTGCGGAAACATATTCTCGCCAAGGAAGCGGCCGAGGCCTCGCGCAACGCCAAGTCTAAGGAGATCGGCAAGGCGAAGGCTGCGAAGGACGAAGCGCTGGCAGCGAGGCTGATGGCGGATGTGGCGGCGGCTAAGACCACGATCGAGGAAGCCGGGAAGCTGGAGGCGGATGCTGTCGCCAAGCGCGATGACGCGCTGGCGCGGTTGCCGAACGTGCCGTTCGAGGATGTGCCGCTGGGCGAGGACGAGCATGGCAACAAGGTTGTGCGCACGGTGGGGACGCCCCGGCAGTTCAACTTCGCGCCGAAGGATCATGCTGATCTAGGCGAAGCGCTGAGGATGATGGACTTCGAAGCGGCGGCGCGGATGAGCGGCGCGCGGTTCGTCGTGCTTAAGGGTCAGCTGGCACGGCTTGAGCGGGCGCTGACGCAGTTCATGCTGGACGTGCAGACGGGGGAGAATGAATATTCCGAAACGAGCGTTCCGCTGCTGGTGAAAGAGCAAGCTATGTTCGGAACGGGTCAGTTACCAAAGTTTGCGGAAGATTTGTTCCAGACTGTTCCGCTCGAAGCGTGGCGTCGGGATGTGAATGATGGTGCGCTGTTTGATCAGATCGCGGACGAGCATTTTTCGTCTCATCCCGAAATTCAAGCGGCAATGAAGGCGCGTGATTTCGATAATGCTGCACTACAAGGCTTGGGTGGCCTGGCAATTAATCACGTTTGGAAACAAGCCATCCGCAAAACCGAAGAGCTTGCTTCGCAGCGTTATCTTTTAATTCCGACCGCTGAAGTTTCTTTGACGAACCTAGTGCGCGAACAGATCGTTGAGGCTGGTGCGTTACCAATACGAATGACCGCCGCAACGCCCTGCTTCCGCTCAGAGGCAGGCTCTGCCGGCCGCGATACAAAAGGCATGATCCGGCAGCATCAGTTCATCAAGGTGGAGCTGGTGTCGATCACCAAGCCGCAGGATTCCGAAGCGGAGCATGAGCGGATGACGCGGTGTGCGGAGGGCATCCTCGAGCGGCTGGAGCTGCCGTATCGCACCGTGATGCTGTGCACGGGCGATATGGGGTTTGGCGCGAAGAAGACTTACGATCTGGAAGTGTGGCTGCCGTCGCAGAATACGTACCGGGAAATTTCCTCGTGCTCGAACTGCGGGGATTTCCAGGCGCGCCGGATGGATGCGCGCTATCGCGAGGCGCCAAGCGGGGACAATCCCAAGCCGAAGCCTGAGTTCGTCCACACGCTGAACGGCTCGGGGCTCGCCGTGGGGCGGACGCTGGTGGCCGTGCTGGAGAATTACCAGGAGGCGGACGGGCGCATCCGCGTGCCGACGGCGCTGGTTCCGTACATGGGCGGCCTTGAGGTGATCGGATGACGTCCGGTAGTTCGCTTGCGTGGGTGGCTGTGCAGGGCGTTGCGCCTGACGAGTTGCTGGAGCGTGCGGGGTTCGTCGATACCGGCGAACTGGACGAGTATTTCGAGGCCGAACATACAGGCGGCGAGCTGCCGGGCGGCTGGTATGTGATCGTGACGGATCAGGCGGAACTGCTCGAGCCTGCGAAGCTGGCGGTGTGGTCGGCCGGCGGGCGGCTGGTCGCGGCGGTGGTGCACGAGGAGACGGAGACCAGTCTCGCCATGGAGTGGCGGGACGGGAAGCAGTTGTGGTCGGTGTTCCACGATGGCTCGGCTGAGGAAAAGCAACTGGCGGTCGAAGGCGCGCTGCCTGACGCGTTCGAGCAGATCCGGCGCGAGATGGCCGAGCTGGAGGCGGAGGTCGCGGCGCAAGGCGGGGATTTCGATGCGGCCTTCGAGGTTCCGCTCGACCTGGCCGAGGACATCACCGGGTTTCGCCATGACGAGATCGGGTTCGACGACGAGATCCCGCCGTTCACGATTCTGGAGCGGCTGCACGTTGCGTGAGCTATTTGACTTCGCAGCCTGATCGCGAGAGGCAGGGTGGATGCGGATCCTGCTTTCGAATGATGATGGTGTGTTTGCTCCCGGGCTGACTGTGCTTGAGGAGATTGCGCGGTCGGTGTCGGATGACATCTGGATCGTTGCGCCGCACGAGGAGCAATCGGGACAGGCACGGGCGATCACGCTGAATGCTCCGGTGCGCGTGCGTGAGGAGGGGCCGAAGCGCTATGCGGTGCAGGGTACGCCAGCGGATGCTGTGCTGCTGGGCGTGAAGGACATTCTCGCGGATCATCCGCCGGACCTGATCCTGTCGGGCGTCAATCGTGGGCAAAACCTTGCGGAGGACACCAGCCAGTCGGGCACGGTGGCGGCGGCGATCGAGGGGATGCATCTGGGCGTGCCGTCGATCGCGTTCAGCCAGGCGCGGAATTTTCGGCGCGGCGAGCCGATCCCGTGGGAGACGGGCCGGGTGTGGGGGCCGCGCGTGCTGAAGGCGCTGCTGAAGAGCGGGTGGCCGAAGAACTGCGTGATCAATGTGAACTTTCCGGATCGCCTGCCGCAGGATGTGGCGGGCGTGGAGGTGACAAGCCAAGGGTTTCGCGATGAGGCGATCTCGACGCTGGAGAAGCGGACGGACCTGCGCGGGGCGGATTATTTCTGGATCGGGTATTCGTCGAAGCCGTCGAAGCCGGATGCGGGAACGGACTTGCGCGCGATCTATGAGGGGCGGGTGTCGGTGACCCCGCTGCATATCGACATGACGCATCATGCGTTTCGCGCCGAGCTGGCCTCGAAGCTCAAAGTGGCTGACGAGGGATGAGCGAGGATCCGCGCTTCCAGGCGGCGCGGCTGGTGCTGGCGCTGCGGCAATCGGGCGTGACGGACCATCGCCTTACCGAGGCGCTGGAGAAGACGCCGCGCGACGCGTTCGTGCCGCGGCCGTTTGCGGATCATGCATGGGAGAATGTCGAGCTGCCGATCGATTGCGGGCAGACGATGACGCGGCCGGTGACGGTTGGGGTGATGCTGCAGGCGCTGGGCGCGCAGCGGGAGCATACGGTTCTGGAGATCGGCTCAGGGTCCGGGTATGGCGCGGCGGTGCTGAGCAAGCTGGCGCGCCGGGTCTATTCGATCGACCGGTATCGTACGCTGGTGGACCGAGCGCGCTCGACGCTGGACCTGCTGGGCGTGTCGTCGCGGGTCGAGTTCCGGCTCGCGGATGGGCTGGAGGGCTGGCCGGAAGCGGCGCCGTTTGACCGGATCGTGCTGATGGGCGCCGTGCGGGCCTTGCCCGAGGAGATCGGGCGGCAGCTGGCGGTCGGCGGCGTGGCGGTGGCGCCGGTGGAGCGGGACGGGGAGGGGCTGATCCTGCGCTTTGAGAAGCTGGCGGACGGCGGCTTTGCCGAAGCACTGGTGGAAAAGGCCCGTTTTGGGCCATTGCAGCCCGGCGTCGCACGCGAGCTTTAGCTTCCGGTAAGCATGATCAGGGCAAGCTCCGGCCGAGATTGCGGAGACGTTTGCTGGTGAACCAGATCGCCCTGCGCGCCTGTCTGTTGGCCTCCGCTGCGGCGGGGCTGTCGGCATGCGCGTCCAATCCGCCTGAACCTCTGGGGCCGGCGCCGATCGACTTACGGGGGGCTGCGCCGCGTGTGGCGGCTGCGCCGGCCCCGATCGTGACTGCGCCGAGTGCGCCGGTGGCAGCGCCAACTGCGCCTTCTGCGAACCCGGAGCCGGTGCAACGCGTGGTCGATGTGGGGCGGTCGCCAACCGGGACAAGCGCCATCGATGAAGCGAAGAGCATGGCGGCGGAAGCAGGTTTGCGGCCGGGCGGCACACTGCGGCAGGCGCGAGACAATCCTTCGGCGCGGGCGATCGAGGTGCAGTCGGGCGATACGCTGTACGACATCTCGCGGCGCTATTCGGTGAACATGCGGGCCCTGATCGAGACCAATGCGCTTGAGCCGCCTTATGCGCTCGACAAGGGTGATGTGGTCTATCTGCCCCCGCCTAATGTGCACGTGGTGGAGAGAGGCGAGACGCTCTACTCGGTGTCGCGGCGCTACAATGTGGATACGCGCTCGCTGGCTTTGCTGAACAACATGCAGCGGCCATGGACAGTTTATCCAGGCGATGAGCTGCAGCTGCCGCCGCTGGCGCGCGCGCAGGCACGCGAGGCGGTGAGGCCGGCTCAGGTTGTGGCGCCCGTCGCTGTGGCCAAGGCCGCGCCGGCAGCGAAGCCGCCAGTTGTGAAATCTGTCGACGCAAAGGCGGTTGCGCTGGCGGGTGCGTCGGCGGTGGTCGAGGCCAAGGCTGCGCCGAAGCCGGCGCCTGTCACGCCGCCTGCGACGGCGCCGAAATCGACACCTGTAAACACGGCAGGGACACGCGACTTCATCTGGCCGATCTCGGGCAATGTGCTGAAGGGGTTCGGGCAGGGCGTCGACGGCATCCGCAATGATGGGGTCAATATCGCAGCAGCGCCCGGATCAGAAGTGCGGGCGGCGGCGGGCGGCGAAGTGGTTTATGCGGGTAACGAGTTGGCCGGGTTCGGCAATCTCGTGCTGATCCGGCATCCGGGAGGGTGGGTGACCGCTTATGCACACTCCAACGCACTGCGCGTGAAGGAAGGCGATCTGGTGAAGCAGGGCCAGACGATCGCGACGGCCGGGCAGACCGGAAACGCCACTACTACGCAGGTCCATTTCGAGCTTCGCAAGGGCAAAGAGCCGGTCGATCCCGCACTGCACCTGCCGGGCCTGCGCGGATAAGCGCCCGTCGTATGGGCGTTTCTACCTCGATGCGGCAGGCAGCATCGCGATGATGCCGGTTGTGCGCGCCCGAACCTCGGGCGCCGCAAGGCACATCTCCAGCGCTTCATAGCCAATAGCGCCCGGATGAGGGGCGACCAGCATGGGCGGGCTTTGGTTGGCCGGACAGAAGATGATCGCCTCTTCCGGTCCGACAGCAGCCAGATCGAGGATCGCGCTCGACCGCGTCATCAACAGTAGCGGCCGCTTGTTGGTTCGCCGGGTCCGGAGCCAACCGATCAGCGCCTCCTGTGTCGCATGATCAAGGCCCTGCTCGACCAGATCGATAACAAGGACCGACGGTCCATCGGCTTCCAGTTCGCCCAGCAGGGCGATGAGTGGATCTGAAACCGTGCCGCCGTACTCGACAAGCCATGCGAGCGCCTGATCGACGCGTAGCTGCAATGCCAGATCGGCAATAACCACACTCTCTCGGTCGAGGCCGATGAAGCGGGCGTTTGGCAGTTCTTCCGCCAGCCGCATGGCTAGCCGGGTCTTGCCGCTGCCCAGCGGGCCGACGATGAAGCTCAATGGCATGAGTTCTCGAAGTTCGAACCATTCGCCGCCCCACGGCCATGGCAACTCGAACGCTGCCGCAGGCTTCCCTGTACGCAACAGGGCAAGCGCTCCGGCGTCTGGCGGTCTGCCGGCGGCGAGGTCGGTCCGCAGCGCCCGGACGCGCGAGAGCTTGTCGCTTACCTGCAGCTGCTGCCTCTCCAGCGCCCCTTGATGGGCTGCGATGGCCCGCTCGAGATCCTGCGGCTTACCGGCGATTACGCGCGCCACTTCAGAGAGGCTGAGCCCCAGCGCCCGCAGTGCGACGATCTCGCCCGCCCGCGCCATCTCATCCGGGCCATAGGCCCGCCAGCCGGCGACGGTGCGACCGGGAACAACCAGCCCGCGCTGCTCATACAGCCGCAATGCCTTTGTGGAGACGCCGAGCCGTCGGGCAGCTTCGGACGGGCTCAAAAACTGAGCGGAAGGGGGCACGACTCGCCTCGCGTAGGGTTGACGGCATGCTTATCGGGCCAGCCCCAAGGGCCGGGTCAAGCGATCGTTCCGCCGTTAGGCGCTGATCTTCCGCCTTACGCCCGCGCAGGCGCCGAAATTCGCCTTTGCCGTTAAGTTTGCGGGGCGTTTTCAGCGCATTGCCAAGGCGCCCTCTCCCGATATAGTCCGGCCGCCCAAGCTTCCCCTGACTGGCGGGAGCGTCGAGAGATTCCCACGGAGACCCGATGTCGTCGATTATCATGTTCTTCCAGCAGGCCGCTGCCCCCGCAGCCGGCGCCGCCCCGGGCGGCGACGGCATGGGCGCCCTGCTTGCGAACCTCATGCTGCCGATCGGCATGATCGTGATCTTCTACTTCCTGCTGATACGTCCGCAGAACAACCGCATGAAGAAGCACAAGGCGATGCTGGCCGGCATGAAAAAAGGCGACACGGTCGTCACGCAGGGCGGCATCATCGGCCGTATCTTCGCGTTAAAGGACGACGAAATCGTTCTCGACACGGGCGAGGGCGGCAAGCTGCGTATCGTGCGGGGCATGATCGTGGATGTGAAGAACCCGTCGGCGCCCGCGCCGGCGAACGACTCGAAGGAAAGCTGATCTTTCCATGCTTCTGCGTTTTCCTGCCTGGAAGGTCGCGCTTGTTCTCGTGACGCTTCTGCTTGGCGCGCTTGCGTGCCTGCCGAACCTGCTTAGCGAGCAACAACGCCAACAATACATCGCTTGGCTGCCGGTTAAGCCGCTCAACCTGGGTCTCGACCTGAAGGGCGGGGCGTCGATCCTGCTTGAAGTCGATCCGGTCGAACTGCGGCAGAACGAGCTGCGCAATGTGAACCGGGCGGTGGGCGAGAAGCTGCGCGAGACGCCGCTGATTCCGGTGACCAGCCGCAACCCGGAAGGGGACGCGGTCGTCGTCAAGCTGCGCAACGCGACGGACAAGGCGCAGGCGCTGGAGCGGATCAAGTCACTGGGCAAGCCGCCGCCGGGGTCGATCGGCATTCAGGACTATTACCTCGTTACAGAGCGGGCGGATGGCGCGATCGAGATTCGTTTCTCAGAAAGCCGCTTCGAAAAATTGCAGGTTGATGCGCTTTCCAGCTCCATCGAGGCCGTTCGCCGCCGCGCGGACAATTCGGGCCTGGTCGAGCCGAACATCCAGAAACAGGGCGATAGCCGCGTTCTGGTCGAGGTTCCGGGGCTCAACCCGGCGCAGATGGATTCGCTGATCGAGACGCTGACCAAGACCGGCGTGCTGACGTTCAACATGGTCGATCCGGCCGCGAACGTCGCCGACTACACCCCAGGCGTGCCGCGCAACAACCGCGTGGCGCTGCCGGATGACAGCTTGAATGGCGCGATCGAAGTCGTACTGCTGGATTCGATCATCCAGGGTTCGGACCTTTCGGGCGCGCGGCAGGACTTCGACGAAACCGGAGAGGCCAGCATCAGCTTCTCGCTGCATCCCGCAGGGGCGAAGCGTTTTGGCGACGAGACGCGGAAGAATGTCGGCCAGCGTTTCGCCATCGTGCTGGACGACCGCATCGTTTCTGCGCCGACCATCCAGAGCCCGATCACGGGCGGCAGCGGTCGGATCACGGGCAGCTTCACCATCGAGGAAGCTGAGCAGATGGCCGTCGTCCTGCGCTCAGGCGCCCTGCCGGCCAAGCTGAAAGTGGCCGAGCGCCGGGTGGTGGACGCCAGCCTTGGCGCGGATTCCATCCGTGCGGGCGTGACCGCGTCTGTCGTGGGCGTGGGCCTCGTGGCGCTGTTCATGATCGCCGCTTACGGCCTGTTGGGCGTGTTCGCGGTGATCGCTCTGCTCTGCAACATGTTCATGATGATCGGCGTGCTGTCATTCTTCGGGGCGACTCTGACGCTGCCAGGCATTGCGGGCATCCTGCTGACCATGGGTATGGCGGTCGACTACAACGTCCTGATCTTCGAGCGGATTCGCGAGGAGAAGCGGAATGGGCGGTCGCCGATCACGTCGGTCGAGGCGGGTTATGAGCATGCCATGGCGACCATCATCGACGCCAACGTGACCCACCTCGTGGCGGCGCTGGTTATGTTCAACCTGGGTTCGGGACCGGTTAAAGGCTTCGCCCTGACGCTGGCGCTGGGGGTCATCACCTCGATCTTCACGGCGGTCATCGTCGCCCGCTGGATCATGTCGATCTGGCTGAAGACGTTCAGGCCGAAGTGGATTCCGATCTAAGAGCCACGCCGGGAATGGTGAATGGGGCAGGGGTGTTGCAGGAAACCCCCTTATCTTGAGGGCCCCAGCCCCCAGATCCCTGATCACAGCGGACTATTCGCCACTCGTTACAAAACCCATGGACGACCGGGCCACTTTGCCTTAGACGGTCCCGTCCAACCCCCGGAATATCATGAAAACGCCGACCGGAACCTCCGAGACCGCTTCCAGTAACCCGCCGAAAAAGCGGGTCGGCCCCATCACGTTCTTCAGCCAGGTGCGCGCTGAAGGACGGAAGGTGACGTGGACGACGCGGAAGGAAACCATGGTCGCGTCGATCATGGTCGTGGTGATGGTCGTTGTGGCGGCGATCTTCTTCTACGCCACGGACAGCATCGTGAAGCTGGCGGTCGGGTTCGCAACGGGGATCTGGCACTGATGGCTGACGGACGCTGGTACATCGTCCACGCCTATTCGAACTTCGAGAAGAAGGTCGCCTCGACCATTCGCGAGCAGGCCGAAATGCAGGGCCTCAGCGACCTGATCGAGGAAATCGAGGTCCCGACCGAGGAAGTGGTTGAGGTCGTCCGCGGTCGCAAGCGCACGGTTGAGAAGCGCCACATGCCGGGCTATGTCCTGGTCAAGATGAAGATGACGGATGAGGCCTATCACCTCATCAAGAACACGCCGAAGGTCACGGGCTTCCTGGGCGCAGAGGGCGGCAAGAAGCCCCTGCCGGTGCCGCAAGCCGAAGTCGACCGCATTCTGGGCAAGATCGAAGCCGGCGCGACGGAGCGTCCGCGCGCCAAGATCCAGTTCGAGATCGGCGAGAAAATCAAGGTCAACGAAGGTCCGTTCTCAGGCTTCGAGGGCGCGGTGGATTCGATCGACGAAGCCACGGGCCGCCTGAAGGTAACTGTCACGATTTTCGGACGATCTACCCCGGTCGATCTGGAATACGGTCAGGTCGACAAGATCTGATCGCATACTGGGGTGCATGCACCCCGCAAGCGCGTGGAAGGCTAGCCGCCGCACCACGCATTCCCAGGCTGAAGGCCCCCGCCAAGGGGACTGGAGGTCGTATTCGCACGTGAGGGAAACATGGCGAAGAAACTGTTGGGGAGCCTGAAGCTTCAGGTTCCCGCCGGAGCGGCAAACCCGTCTCCTCCGATCGGCCCCGCTCTTGGTCAGCGCGGCATCAACATCATGGAATTCTGCAAGGCCTTCAACGCAAGGACCGCGCAGGAACAGAAGGGTACGCCCCTTCCCGTGGTGATCACGTATTACCAGGACAAGTCGTTCACCTTCGAGATCAAGTCGCCGCCGGCGTCTTACTTCCTGAAGCAAGCGGCGAAGATCACGGCCGGCTCGAAACTGCCGGGCCGCGACTCGGCCGGTACGGTCACGATGGATCAGTGCCGCGAGATCGCGAAAAAGAAGCTCAAGGACCTGAACACGAATGATGTGGATGCCGGCGCGAAGATCATCGCCGGTTCCGCCCGTGCAATGGGCCTGCAAGTGACGGGAGCGTAGTCCAATGGCACTCGGAAAACGCACAACCGCCGCTCGCGCCAAGGTCGATCCGACCAAGGTCTACAAGGTCATGGACGCCGTCAAAATCGTGAAGGGCAACGCAAAAGCGAAGTTCGACGAAACGATCGAGATTGCTGTGAACCTCGGCATCGATCCGAAACAAGCGGACCAGAACGTTCGCGGCGTCGTCAACCTCCCGGCCGGAACGGGCCGCACCGTGCGCGTCGCTGTGTTTGCTCGCGACAAGAAAGCCGACGAAGCCCGCGCCGCCGGCGCTGACATCGTTGGCGCTGAAGACCTGTTCGAAACGGTCAATGGCGGCAAGGTCGACTTCGACCGCGTCATCGCCACGCCGGACATGATGGCCCTCGTCGGCCGTCTCGGTAAGGTGCTGGGCCCGCGCGGCCTGATGCCGAACCCGAAGGTCGGCACCGTGACGCCGAACATCGCCCAGGCCGTCAAAGACGCCAAAGGCGGCTCGGTCGAGTTCCGCGCCGAGAAGACGGGCATTATCCACGCTGGCGTGGGCAAGGCCTCGTTCTCGGAAGCTGACCTCGAGAAGAACGTCCGCGCCTTCGTCGGCGCGCTGGTGAAAGCCCGTCCGTCGGGCGCCAAAGGCACCTACGTCAAGAAGATCGCGATCTCCTCGACGATGGGCCCGGGCGTCTCGATCGACGTGACGGATGTCAGCCAGGTTGCCGCGAACTAAGGTTTGCTGACTGATGGAATGAAGAAGGGCCGGTGGAGAAATCCGCCGGCCTTTTGCTTCTGATGGAGAAGGCTGCGAGTGCAAAGGCCTTGCATGGCGGCAATGCCTTGCCGAACTTGAAAGTGCGGCGCTTTTCCAAAAACGACGAGCTGTGACCGTCTTCGCTCCAGCTTCCTGCGCGCTAAGCAAGAGCGCGGAGGGTAGCCCCGCTGGAGTTCAGCCAAATGGCGACCCCATCGATCCAGTCGTGCCGCTCGACGACCGCAGGCTCTCGATCGAACAACTGATGGGGGGGGAGCACGTCACCGGCGTCATCGCCCTGCATCACGGCCGCATCGTCTACGAGCGCTATGCCCACGGTCGCAGGGCGCAGGATCGCTTGGTTTCCATGTCGGTCACCAAGTCGATCACGTCGACACTGGTCGGCGCGGCCATCGGGGACGGGCTGATCGGCTCGCTCGAAGACCCCATCACGCGCTCTATTCCGGAGCTCAAGGCCACTCCCGCTTTTGACGGCGTCACCCTGCGCCACCTGCTGACCATGAGCTCAGGCCTTAAGTGCAACGAGATCTACACGGACCTGACCTCGGACATCTGCTTTACCGACGGTGGCGAGGTGATCGATGGCCGTCCGCCGATCATCTCCTGCGCCATGAAGCTCGTGCGTCAGGCCCCGCCCGGCGCCGTCAACGAATACCAGACGATCAATACCGACCTCGTCGGCATCGCCCTTTCCCGCGTGCTGATGGCCGCGCCCGGCGGCCGGACTGTGCCAGACTATCTCTCGGAGAAAATCTGACGGCGCGCCGGCATGGAGGCGGACGCCTACTGGCCGCTGATCAAGGCAGGCATTGAGCACGGCGGCGGCTTCGTCTCGGCGACCCTGCGGGATTTCGCGCGCTTCGGCCTGTTCATAGCGAAGGGCGCCGGGCCTGCAGGCGCAGTGCTGCCGCCTGGTTGGCTCGACATGGCGCGCTCGTCGGTCTTTCCTGCAACGGATAAAGGGTCTGGTTACGGCTTGGGCTGGTGGGTGCGCCAGGATGGCCTACGAGGCCATGGGCGCCTACGGCCAGTCCGTCACTATCTATCCCGATGACAACGTGATCATCGCGATCAACGCAGCGTCCATCGACCCGTCGGGCTTCGGCTTGGCCCGCTGGCGAATCCTTCAAGCCCTCGACGCGGCAGCCGTGGGCCGTCCAGATCCGAACGACAAGCCAGACTAGCGCGGGCATAGCTTCCAGCCTGGCAATGCAGCGGCGCTCTCGGTTGGGCTGGCGGCGGCTTGAGATCCAGCCGGGCAAGGGGGCGCCTTGAAGCCAGGGCCGGATTTCCCCATTTTGGGCGCCTCAGGGACAGCTTCCACCTCGAATACGGGCCGGTTTAACTCGCCGGATCAGCATTTGAGGAAAAAGCAAGGCCCCGCTTGCAACAAAGCTGGTGGACGGCTATAGGAGCCCCCTGAGCGGCAGATTCGTTAATTCGGGCCTGCCGTTTCTCGTCCAAGATTGCAGGTGGAGCAAGGCGTACAGACCAGACTAACTATCTGGTTTTGCTCCTCAATTTCCTGCATGAGACGGGGTGTGACGGGACAGGGTGCGTAGTTGGCGTATTCGCTAACGACGACACCCTTGAGTTCGTTTCTGCCCTGGGACGGGGGCACGCTGGTCATGCGGACCGCGCGCTCTCTCCACTACCGATCGGTAGCTTACAAGCTCCGGTAGGGCTGGGAAGGGTGAAACGGCCGCGAGTCCTGCGTGCGCTTCCTGGGGCGATCGGGCTAGTCCGGTCGTCCAACCTGGAGACCGCATATGGATAAAGCTGGAAAAGCGGTGGCGCTGGAGGCCTATAAAAAGGTCTTCGCCGACGCCGGCGTGATCGTTGTCACGCAGTATTCCGGATTGACCGTACGGGAGCTGACGGATCTGCGCGTGAAGCTGAAAAGCGAAGGCGCAGCTCTGAAAGTCATCAAGAACCGGCTTGCGAAAATCGCGCTGGATGGTCGTGGTGGTGATGCGGCGGGGGCGATGTTTGTCGGCCCCGTGGCGATCGCCTTTTCGCCCGATCCGGTGGCGGCTTCAAAAGTCGTGGCGGACTTCGCCAAGACGAACGACAAACTCGTTCTCATTGGCGCTCTCATGGGCGACGAAGTGCTCGACCAGAACGCAGTGAAGCAGCTTGCTGCACTGCCGTCGCTGGACCAGCTCCGTGGCAAGATCATCGGCCTCATCCAGGCTCCGGCGACCAAGATCGCTGGAATCGTGGCTGCGCCGGCTGGTCAGCTCGCTCGCGTCATTGGCGCTTACGCCAACAAGGACGCTGCCTGAGACCTGCTCCCGAGACCAACAATCCGAAGTCACACACCCGTATTCAAGGAAAACCTGAAATGTCGAAACTGGACAAAATCGTCGAGGACCTGTCCTCGCTGACCGTCCTCGAAGCTGCCGACCTCGCGAAACTTCTCGAAGAGAAGTGGGGCGTTTCGGCTGCTGCTCCGGTCGCTGCTGCGGCTGGCCCGGCTGCTGCCGCCGGCCCGGCTGCTGAAGTCCAGACCGAGTTCTCCGTCATCCTGAAGGATGCCGGCGACAAGAAAATCAACGTGATCAAAGTCGTTCGCGAAGTCGTGCCGAGCCTCGGCCTGAAAGAAGCGAAAGACCTCGTCGAAGCTGCTCCCAAGGCCGTCAAAGAAGGCGTCACCAAGGAAGAAGCCGAGACCATCAAGAAGAAGCTGGAAGAAACCGGCGCCAAGGTCGAAATCAAGTAAGGCCTTGTTCGCACCGCCGGAGGGCTCGGCTCTCCGGCGGTGCGTCCGCCTTATGCCCCCGGCGCGAAGAGGGGTTGACGGGCGGTGTAGAGTTACCGGGCGGTCTGGTTCCAGATCGTCATTCGCGCACCGGATACTAACGGTCCAACGGCGCTGCCCGATCCCCGCGGGTAGATGCTGCGGCCCAGCAAAAGCGAGCTGACCAAGACATGGCTCTGTCGTTCACGTCGAAGAAACGTATTCGGAAGTCCTACGGCGAAATCCCTGAAACAGTGCAGATGCCGAACCTGATCGAGGTTCAGCGCGCCTCCTACGAACAGTTCCTCCAGATGCATACGCCCGCTGACAAGCGTGAGGCGGATGGCCTGGAAGCCGTGTTCAAGTCGGTTTTCCCGATCAAGGACTTCTCTGACCGCGCCACGCTCGAGTACATCTCGTTCGAATTCGAACAGCCGAAATTCGACGTGCAGGAGTGCATGCAGCGTGACCTGAACTTGCGCTGCGCCGCTGAAGGTGAAGCTGCGCCTGATCGTCTTCGAAACGGACGAAGAGACCGGCGCCAAGTCGATCAAGGACATCAAGGAACAGGACGTCTATCTCGGCGACATCCCGCTGATGACGGACAAAGGCACGTTCATCATCAACGGCACCGAGCGCGTCATCGTCTCGCAGATGCACCGCTCGCCGGGCGTGTTCTTCGACCACGACAAGGGCAAGACCCACGCGTCGGGCAAGCTGCTGTTCGCGGCGCGCGTGATCCCGTATCGCGGCTCGTGGCTCGACTTCGAGTTCGACGCCAAGGACATTTTGCACGTCCGTATCGACCGCAAGCGCAAGCTGCCGGCCACCGTGCTGCTGCAGGCGCTGGGCTATGGCGGCACCAAGATCCTCGACACCTTCTACAACAAGGTGACGTACAAGCTCGACAAGGCCGGCTGGGTCACGGGCTTCTCCGCTGACCGCTGGAAGGGCGCGCGCCCGGAGTTCGAACTTGTCGACAAGAAGACGGGCAAGGCCGTCTTCCCGGCTGGCAAGAAGATCACCCCAGTCAAGGCCAAGAAGGCCGAGGCTGATGGTCTGCAAGACATCCTGGTTCCGTCGACCTTCCTGGAAGGCAAGTTCATCGGCGAGGACGTCGTCAACGCGGCGACCGGCGAGATCTACGCCGAAGCCGGCGACGAGCTGACCGAGGAGACCGTGGCGGCGCTGCGCGACGCCAAGGTCAAGTCGATCCAGTTGCTCGACACCGATGGCGACAACGCCCGCGGCCCGTGGCTGCGCAACACGCTGAAAGTCGACAAGGCCACGTCGCGCATCGACGCGCTGTCGGACATCTATCGCGTCATGCGCCCCGGCGAACCGCCGACGCTGGAAGCCGGCGAAGCGCTGTTCGGCCAGCTGTTCTTCGATCGCGAGCGCTATGATCTCTCGGCCGTCGGCCGCGTGAAGATGAACATGCGTCTCGGTATGGAAGCTCCCGACACGCAGCGTACGCTGCGCGAGGAAGACATCGTCGCCGTGATGCGCACCGTGCTCGACCTCAAGGACGGCAAGGGCGAAGTCGACGACATCGACAACCTCGGCAACCGCCGCGTCCGTTCGGTGGGCGAACTGCTCGAGAACTCGTTCCGCGTCGGCCTGCTGCGCATGGAGCGCGCGATCAAGGAGCGTATGTCGTCGGTCGATATCGACACCGTGATGCCGCACGACCTGATCAACGCGAAGCCGGCGGTCGCCGCGGTTCGCGAGTTCTTCGGTTCCTCGCAGCTGTCGCAGTTCATGGACCAGACCAACCCGCTCTCCGAGATGACGCACAAGCGCCGTCTTTCGGCGCTTGGACCGGGCGGTCTGACGCGCGAACGCGCGGGCTTCGAAGTCCGCGACGTGCACCCGACCCACTACGGCCGTATCTGCCCGATCGAAACGCCGGAAGGCCCGAACATCGGCCTGATCAACTCGCTGGCCACGCACGCCCGCATCAACAAGTACGGCTTCATCGAGAGCCCGTACCGGAAGGTGAAGGACGGCAAGCTCACGGCTGAGGTGCGTTACCTCTCCGCCATGGAAGAGCAGCGCTACTCGATCGCCCAGGCGAACGCGAAGATCGACGCCAAGGGCATGCTCGTGAACGAGTTCGTCAACGCGCGCGTCGGACCGGCGCGCGACGCCATGCTCGTCGCGCGTGAGAACATCGACTACATCGACGTGTCGCCGAAGCAGGTCGTGTCGGTCGCCGCGGCGCTGATCCCGTTCCTCGAGAACGACGACGCCAACCGCGCGCTGATGGGCTCGAACATGCAGCGTCAGGCCGTGCCGCTGATCCAGACCGAAGCCCCGCTCGTCGGCACCGGTCTTGAAGGCGTCGTGGCGCGTGACAGCCGCGCGGCTGTTGCGGCCAAGCGCGGCGGCATCATCGAACAGGTGGACGCGACGCGTATCGTCGTGCGCGCCACGGACGATCTCGATAACGCCAAGTCGGGCGTCGATATCTATCGTCTGTCGAAGTACCAGCGCTCGAACCAGAACTCGTGCATCAACCAGCGCCCGATCGTGAAGGTCGGCGACAAGGTTTCGAAGGGCGACATCATCGCCGACGGCCCGTCGACCGACCTCGGCGAACTGGCGCTCGGCCGCAACGTGCTCGTCGCGTTCATGCCGTGGAATGGCTACAACTTCGAAGACTCGATCCTGATCTCCGAGCGCATCGTGCGCGACGACGTGTTCACCTCGATCCACATCGAGGAATTCGAGATCGCCGCCCGTGACACCAAGCTCGGGCCGGAAGAGATCACCCGCGACATCCCGAACGTCGGCGAGGAAGCCCTGCGCAACCTCGACGAAGCGGGCATCGTGGCCGTCGGCGCCGAAGTGCAGGCCGGGGACATCCTGGTCGGCAAGGTGACGCCGAAGGGCGAGAGCCCGATGACGCCGGAAGAGAAGCTGCTTCGCGCCATCTTCGGCGAGAAGGCTTCCGACGTTCGCGACACCTCGCTGCGCATGCCTCCGGGCGCGACCGGCACGGTCGTGGAAGTCCGCGTCTTCAACCGTCACGGCGTCGAGAAAGACCAGCGCGCACTCCAGATCGAGCGCGAGCAGATCGACCAGCTGATGACCGACAAGGACGACGAGATCGCGATCATCGAACGCGACGCTCTCACGCGTCTGCGCGCGCCTGCTCGTCGGCCAGAAAGCTGTCGCTCGCGGCGGCAAGAAGACCGACATCACTCAGGAGTTCCTGGGCGAGCAGTCGACCGCCGACCTGTGGAAGATCGGCGTCGATGACGACGCGGTCGACGCCCAGCTCAAAGCCCTCAAAGGCTCCTACGACGACTCGGTGGGCCTGATCGAAGCGCGCATCGCGGACAAGATCGAGAAGGTCCAGCGCGGCGACGAACTGCCCCCGGGCGTGATGAAGATGGTCAAGGTGTTCGTCGCGGTGAAGCGCAAGCTGCAGCCGGGCGACAAGATGGCCGGCCGTCACGGCAACAAGGGCGTTATCTCCAAGATCAACCCGCTCGAAGACATGCCGTACCTGGAAGACGGCACGCCGGTCGACATCGTTCTGAACCCGCTGGGCGTGCCTTCGCGCATGAACGTCGGTCAGATCCTCGAAACCCACATGGGCTGGGCCTGTGCGGGTATCGGCAAGATGATCGATGCGGCGCTGAAAGAGTACCGTCACGACCATGACGGCAAGGCTCTGCAAAAATCGCTGCGCGATGCGTATGGCGAGGAAGAGGAACTGCCGAAGTCGATGGACGAACTCGAAGAGCTCGCCTCGAACCTCACCAAGGGCGTTCCGATCGCGACGCCCGTGTTCGACGGCGCCGACGAGGACGACATCGCCGCCATGCTGAAGAAGGCTGGTCTCGACACGTCGGGCCAGGTCTATCTGCACGACGGCCGCACGGGCGAGCGTTTCACCCGCAAGGTCACGGTGGGCTACAAGTACCTTCTCAAGCTTCACCACCTGGTGGACGAGAAGATCCACGCCCGGTCGACAGGCCCGTACTCGCTCGTCACCCAGCAACCGCTGGGCGGCAAGGCGCAGTTCGGCGGACAGCGCTTCGGCGAGATGGAGGTGTGGGCGCTCGAAGCCTACGGCGCCGCCTACACGCTGCAGGAGATGCTCACGGTCAAGTCGGACGACACGGCTGGCCGCGCCAAGGTCTACGAGGCGATCGTCCGCGGGGACGACAACTTCGAGGCCGGCATCCCGGAATCGTTCAACGTGCTGGTGAAGGAAATGCGGTCGCTCGGCCTCAACGTCGAACTGCAGGAAGCCGAAGTCGAGACTGCCGCGGAGGACGCGCCGACCTAGACCCGGATCCGGTCTGCGTTCGCGCCTTTTCGCAATTGAATATCCGGGGCTTCGGCCCCCGGTCACCCCAAAAGGGAGACTATAGGATGAGCCAGGAAGTCACCAACCTGTTCAGCCCCAACGCACCGGTTCCGACCTTCGAGTCGATCCGCATCGCGATCGCCAGCCCGGAAGAGATCCGGAAGTGGTCGTCCGGCGAGATCAAGAAGCCGGAGACGATCAACTACCGCACGTTCAAACCCGAGCGTGACGGCCTGTTCTGCGCCCGCATCTTCGGGCCGATCAAGGATTACGAGTGCCTGTGCGGCAAGTACAAGCGCATCAAGTATCGCGGCGTGACCTGCGAGAAGTGCGGCGTTGAAGTGACGCTCGCCCGCGTTCGGCGCGAGCGCATGGGCCACATCGAACTGGCGGCGCCCGTCGCCCACATCTGGTTCCTGAAGTCGCTGCCGTCGCGCATCTCGCTGATGCTGGACATGGCGCTGAAGGACGTGGAGCGCGTACTCTACTTCGAGAGCTACATCGTCACGGAGCCGGGTCTCACCCCGCTCAAGGAAAAGCAGCTCCTCACGGAAGAGGAGTACATGCAGCACGCCAGAGCAGATGGGCGAGGACTCGTTCACCGCCCACATCGGCGCCGAAGCTGTGCGTGAGCTGCTGAAGGGCATCGACCTCGACGCCGAGGCCGAGCGCCTGCGCGTTGAGCTGGCCGAAGCCACGGGCGAACTGAAGCCGAAGAAGATCGCCAAGCGCCTGAAGCTCATCGAGAGCTTCATCACCTCGGGCTGCCGCCCGGAATGGATGATCCTCACGATCGTGCCGGTCATTCCGCCGGAACTGCGTCCGCTGGTTCCGCTGGATGGCGGCCGCTTCGCGACGTCGGATCTCAACGATCTCTATCGCCGCGTGATCAACCGCAACAACCGCCTCAAGCGCCTGATGGAGCTCCGCGCGCCGGACATCATCATCCGCAACGAGAAGCGGATGCTGCAGGAGTCGGTGGACGCGCTGTTCGACAACGGCCGCCGCGGCCGCGTCATCACGGGCACCAACAAGCGCCCGCTGAAGTCGCTGTCCGACATGCTGAAGGGCAAGCAGGGCCGGTTCCGCCAGAACCTGCTCGGCAAGCGCGTCGACTATTCGGGCCGTTCGGTCATCGTCGTCGGCCCGGAGCTCAAGCTCCACCAGTGCGGCCTGCCGAAGAAGATGGCGCTCGAGCTGTTCAAGCCGTTCATCTACGCGCGTCTCGACGCGAAAGGTCTCGCCGGCACGGTGAAGGCCGCCAAGAAGCTGGTCGAGAAAGAGAAGCCGGAAGTCTGGGACATCCTCGAAGAGGTGATCCGCGAACACCCCGTGCTTCTCAACCGCGCGCCGACGCTCCACCGCCTGGGCATCCAGGCGTTCGAGCCGAAGCTGATCGAAGGCAAGGCCATCCAGCTGCACCCGCTGGTCTGCGCCGCGTTCAACGCTGACTTCGACGGCGACCAGATGGCCGTGCACGTTCCGCTGTCGCTGGAAGCCCAGCTGGAAGCGCGCGTGCTGATGATGTCGACCAACAACATCCTGTCGCCCGCCAACGGCCGCCCGATCATCGTGCCGTCGCAGGACATCGTTCTCGGCCTCTACTATCTCTCGATCGAACGGGAGAAGGAGAAGGGCGAGGGGATGATCTTCTCCGACCTCGCGGAGATCGAGCACGCCCTGCAGGCCGGCAAGGTCTCGCTGCATGCCAAGGTCAAGGCGCGCTTCATCACCAAGGACGAGCACGGCAAGGACGTGGCGAAGGTGTTCAACACCACGCCGGGTCGCATGATGATCGCCGACTGCCTGCCGCGCGAACAGGGCATGGATCCGACCGTCGCGAACGAGCTGATGACGAAGAAATCGGTCGGGAAACTGATCGATATCGTCTACCGGAACTGCGGCCAGAAGGCGACGGTCATCTTCTGCGACCGCGTCATGGCGCTCGGCTTCAAGGAAGCGGCGAAAGCCGGCATCTCGTTCGGCAAGGATGACATGGTCATTCCGAAGGCGAAGGAAAAACTGGTCGCCGACACCCGCAAGCTGGTGAACGAGTACGAGCGGCAATACGCCGACGGCCTCATCACCCGCGGCGAGAAGTTCAACAAGGTCGTCGACGCCTGGTCCGCCTGTACGGACAAGGTCGCCGACGCCATGATGGACGCCGCCGGCTCCACTTCGGGCGATCTCAACTCGGTGTTCATGATGGCCCACTCGGGCGCTCGGGGTTCGAAGAACCAGATGAAGCAGCTCGCCGGCATGCGCGGCCTGATGGCCAAGCCGTCGGGTGAGATCATCGAGACGCCGATCGTGTCGAACTTCAAGGAAGGCCTCACCGTTCTCGAGTACTTCAACTCGACGCACGGCGCACGCAAGGGCCTCGCCGACACGGCGCTCAAGACCGCGAACTCGGGCTACCTGACGCGTCGTCTGGTCGACGTCGCGCAGGACTGCATCGTCACGGAAGAGGATTGCGGCACGGACAAGGGCATCACGCTCGGCGCCGTCATGGAAGGCGCGGACGTCATCGTCTCGCTCGCCGACCGCACGCTCGGCCGCACCACGGCGGAAGATGTGAAGCACCCGAACACGGGCGCGATCATCTGCCCGGCCAACACCTATATCGACGAGGATGTCGCGCTCGCCATCGACAAGGCCGGGGGTCGACAAGATCCTGGTCCGTTCGGTGCTGACCTGCGAAACCCGCGCCGGCACCTGCGCCTCCTGCTACGGTCGTGACCTGGCGCGCGGCACGCGCGTCAACGTCGGTGAAGCTGTCGGCGTCATCGCCGCCCAGTCGATCGGCGAGCCGGGTACGCAGCTCACGATGCGTACCTTCCACATCGGCGGCGCCGCTCAGGTCACGACGGAAAGCTCGCTCGAAGCCGCCTTCGACTCCGAAGTGCGCTTCGAGAACGGCTCTGTCGTGAAGCGCGACGATGGCACGTACGTGGTCAACGGCCGCTCGATGGAAGTCAAGCTCATCGACGCCGAAGGCCGCATCCGTCAGACCTTCAAGCCGGTCTATGGCGCGCGTCTGCGTTATGGCGACGGCGACAAAGTCAAGCGCGGCGAACGTGTCGCTGACTGGGATCCGTTCGCGACCCCGATCGTCACCGACCTCGCCGGCAAGGTGAAGTTCGAAGACTTGATCGAAGGCGTCACGACCCGCGACGAAACGGACGAAGCCACGGGCATCGCCAACAAGGTGGTGATCGACGCCCGCTCGGGCTCCAAGAAAGTCGAGCTTAAGCCCAGCATCGTGCTCGTCGACGACAACGGCGCGCCGATCAAGCACGCCGGCGGCATGCAGGCGCGCTACCTGCTGCCGATCGACGCCATCCTCTCGGTTGCGGAAGGCGACGAAGTCCGCCCCGGCGACACGCTCGCGCGTGTTCAGACGGGCGGCGCCATGACCCGCGACATCACGGGCGGTCTGCCGCGCGTGGCGGAACTGTTCGAAGCCCGCCGTCCGAAGGATCACGCGATCATCGCCGACATCACCGGCCGCGTGGAATTCGGCCGCGACTACAAGAACAAGCGCCGCGTGCGCCTCGTCCCGCTCGAAGAAGGTGCGGAGCCGCAGGAATACCTGGTGCCGAAGACCAAGCACTTGATGGTCCAGGAAGGCGACCTGCTGAAGAAGGGCGAATACCTGCTCGAGGGCAACCCCGCGCCGCAGGACATCCTGTCCATTCTCGGCGTCGAGGCTCTGGCCGACTATCTCGTGAACGAGATCCAGAAGGTCTACCGCCTGCAAGGCGTGCCGATCGACGACAAGCATATTGAAGTCATCGTCAGCCAGATGCTGAAGAAGGTGGAAGTCTCCGAAGGCGGCTCGACCACGCTGCTTAACGGTGAAGCCGTCGATTCGCTGGAGTTCGAAGAAGCCAACGCTGCGGCGATCAGGGCCGGCCGCGAGCCCGCCAAGGGCGCACGCGTCCTGCTGGGCATCACCAAGGCCTCGCTGCAGACCCGTTCGTTCTTCTCGGCGGCCTCGTTCCAGGAAACCACCCGCGTCCTCACGGAAGCGGCGATCCAGGGCAAGGTCGATCCGCTCGAAGGCCTCAAGGAGAACGTCATCGTTGGCCGTCTCATCCCGGCCGGCACCGGCGGCGCGCTGCGCAAATACCGCAAGCTCGCCGGCGACCGCGATATTCGCCTGAAAGAACAGCGCAAGGTGACCCAACCCCTCCCGGCGCTGCCTCGGCCGAATAGGCGGGCAAGCGACTGTGGACCGGCGGCGGCGGATCTTCGGACCCGCCGCCCGTCGTTTCGGGGGTGCGGTGCGGGGGTCGACGGGTTGCATGATGGCTTCACGCGGTCTTCTGGCGGCGATGTTCCTCGGGCGCCATTGCGGCCTGCGCGCCCCCACTCCGCGCGCCCACCTGCGCCGGCTGCACCGGAGGAAGCGCGCGGGGCTGGACGGTCCGCCTGTGGCTGACGACACAGGGGCGGCTGGTCATCAGAGGGCGGGGCGAAGGCGCGACCGGGGGTGGCGGGCGGCCGGGCGCGGGGAGAGGCGGGGCGCCGCGTTCAGCCGCGCGGACGGACAACCTGGCGATCCCGTGAGTCGCAGCGACAAGAACGAGCTTTACGCGGCTGGCGGGTTCCGATTCCCGGCGCTGAAGCCTTATCTCCAGGAGATCGTGGCCGCCGCGCCGGTAACCTTGCATCCGCCAGGAAGGACGACTCACCCACACCCGGCCTCCCGCAGGGGTCATTTGGGGTCGAGGATCACCCCGACTATCACCAGCCAAGCGATGATTTTGCGGCAATCCTGAGGATTCCGCCGGGGCCCAGCGGCACGCTCCCGCGCGGCCTGCCGCAGATCAGCCAGGGCGGAAAGAACGCCCGGGGACCGGCCAACGGCGCAAGGCCTCACCCGCCGCACTGACCCCGCTGGGGGAGGCCAGTATAGCCCCGGCTCACATTGCCGGACCGGCCGTGGATTCCGATCCAAACGCGGTTAAGGCAGTGTGTTTTAAGAGAGCGAAAGCCTCCGATTGAGTTCCCGCCGGGGCAGGCTAATGGCTTGTCGCGGCATATGTTTTTGCAGCAAGACACGCCGATTTGGCTGCCAAAAGCCCGGCGAAAACGGTGTGACGAGCGAGGGTAGATGCCTACGATTCAGCAGCTGATCCGCAAGCCGCGGACAGACAAGCCCAAACGGAACAAGGTTCCGGCGCTGAAGGCGTGTCCGCAGCGCCGCGGCGTCTGCACGCGCGTTTACACGACGACCCCGAAGAAGCCGAACTCGGCGCTCCGGAAAGTCGCGAAGGTTCGCCTCACCACGCAGTACGAGGCGGTCTGCTACATCCCCGGCGAAGGCCACAACCTTCAAGAGCACTCCGTGGTTCTGATCCGCGGCGGCCGCGTGAAGGATTTGCCCGGCGTCCGTTACCACATCCTCCGCGGCGTGCTGGACACCCAGGGCGTCAAGGATCGCAAGCAGCGCCGTTCGCATTACGGCGTTAAGCGTCCGAAATAAGCTAGGCAGAGCAAGACATGTCCCGTCGCCACCGCGCAGAAAAACGCCAAGTCCTTCCCGACGCCCAGTATGGCGATCAGGTCATCACCCGGTTTATGAACCAGGTCATGTACCAGGGCAAAAAGTCCGCCGCCGAGCAGATCGTGTACGGCGCCCTGGAAACCGTTGCGCAGAAGTCCAAGCGTCCGGCGACCGAGCTGTTCCACGAAGCGCTGGGCAACGTCGCCCCGTCGGTGGAAGTCCGGTCGCGTCGCGTCGGCGGCGCCACCTACCAGGTTCCGGTCGAGGTTCGTCCCGAGCGCCGTCAGGCTCTCGCCATTCGCTGGCTGATCATCGCCGCGCGTGCGCGTTCGGAGAACACGATGGAAGAGCGTCTCGCCGCCGAGATGCTCGACGCGGCCCACGGCCGTGGCACGGCAGTGAAGAAGCGCGAAGACACGCACCGGATGGCGGAAGCCAACCGCGCCTTCTCGCACTACCGCTGGTAATCCAGCGGTTCGCCGCGTAACGAATTCAGAGGGCTCCCCATGCCTCGCACACATAAGCTCGAAGACTACCGAAACTTCGGCATCATGGCGCACATCGACGCCGGCAAGACGACCACGACCGAGCGGGTCCTGTTCTACTCGGGCAAGTCGCACAAGATCGGCGAAGTCCACGATGGCGCGGCCACGATGGACTGGATGGAGCAAGAACAAGAGCGCGGCATCACGATCACGTCGGCCGCGACGACCTGCTTCTGGCAGGACAAGCGCCTGAACATCATCGACACCCCCGGACACGTCGACTTCACCATCGAAGTCGAGCGCTCGCTCCGCGTTCTCGACGGCGCTGTTGCGGTGCTGGACGGCAACCAGGGCGTTGAGCCGCAGACCGAAACCGTCTGGCGCCAGGGCGACAAATACAACGTTCCGCGCATCGTCTTCGCCAACAAGATGGATAAGATCGGCGCGGATTTCTACAACTGCGTCAACGACCTCGTGAAGCGCCTCGGCGTGAAGCCGGTTCCGCTTCAGCTTCCAATCGGCATCGAGAACACCTTCAAGGGCGTCGTCGACCTCGTCGAAATGCGCGGCATCGTCTGGCACGATGAATCGCTCGGCGCGAAATACGACGTTGTCGCGATCCCGGACGATCTGGTCGAGCAAGGCCAAGGAATATCGCGGCAAGCTGATCGAAGCTGTCGCCGAACTCGATGACGACGTCATGGCCGCCTTCTTCGAAGGCAAAGAGCCGGACGTCGCCACCATCAAGCGCCTCATTCGCAAGGCCGTGCTCACTGGCGCCTTCTACCCGGTTCTGTGCGGCTCGGCCTTCAAGAACAAGGGCGTGCAGCCCCTGCTCGACGCCGTTGTCGACTACCTGCCATCGCCGCTCGACGTGCCGGCCGTCAAAGGCATCGATCCGAAGAACGACCAGGAAATCGAACGTCCGCAAACGGACGACGCCCCCCTGTCGATGCTAGCCTTCAAGATCATGGACGACCCGTTCGTCGGTTCGATCACGTTCTGCCGTATCTACTCGGGGACGTTGAACTCGGGCACGACGCTGCTGAACTCGACCAAGGACAAGAAAGAGCGCATCGGCCGCATGCTCGAGATGCACGCGAACGACCGTAAAGACATCAAGGAAGCCTTCGCCGGCGACATCGTCGCGGTGGCGGCGCTCAAGGAATCGACCACGGGCGACACGCTGTGCGACCCGGCCCACCCGGTCATCCTCGAGAAGATGGAATTCCCCGAGCCGGTCATCGAGATCGCTATCGAGCCGAAAACCAAGGCCGACCAGGAGAAGCTGGCGCTCGCGCTGCAGCGTCTGGCCGCTGAAGATCCGTCCTTCCGCGTTTCGACCGACTTCGAGTCGGGCCAGACGCGTCTCAAGGGCATGGGCGAACTTCACCTCGACATCAAAGTCGACATTCTGCGCCGTACCTACAAGGTCGATGCGAACATCGGCGCGCCGCAGGTGGCGTACCGTGAGACGCTCGGCCGCGCGGCTGACATCGACTACACGCACAAGAAGCAGTCGGGCGGCACGGGCCAGTTCGCCAAGGTGACGCTGGTGTTCGAACCGCTGCCGCCGGGCTCGGGCTTTGTGTTCGAGAACGAAATCGTCGGCGGCGTGATTCCGAAGGAATTCATCCCGGGCGTCGAGAAGGGCATCAAGTCGGTCATGAACTCGGGTCCGCTCGTCGGCTTCCCGGTCATCGACTTCAAGGTCACGCTGACGGACGGCGCGTTCCACGACGTCGACTCCAGCGTGCTGGCCTTCGAGATCGCGGCCCGCGCTGCCTTCCGCGAAGTCTCCGACAAGCTGGGCATGAAACTGCTCGAGCCGATCATGAAGGTGGAAGTTGTTTCGCCGGAAGATTATGTCGGCACGGTCATCGGCGATCTGAACTCCCGTCGTGGCATGATCCTGGGTCAGGAAATGCGCGGCAACGCGACCGTCATCAACGCGATGGTGCCGCTTGCCAATATGTTCGGCTACGTGAACAACCTGCGCTCCTCGACGCAAGGCAGGGCGAACTACACGATGCAGTTCGACCACTACGAGGCGGTGCCGAGCGCCGTCGCGAAAGAAATGATCGAAAACTCAGCGGCTGATGAAGCCCAAACTGGCGGCCAACCCCCGCTGAACGAAGCTACGGAGTAGGATAAGATGGGTAAGGAAAAATTCGCGCGTACGAAACCGCACGTGAACGTTGGCACGATTGGCCACGTTGACCACGGCAAGACGACGCTGACGGCGGCGATCACGATCGTTCTCGCCAAAACGGGCGGCGCCACCGCCAAGAAGTATGACGAGATCGACGCTGCGCCGGAAGAAAAGGCGCGCGGCATCACGATCAACACGGCCCACGTCGAGTACGAGACGGCCAACCGTCACTACGCGCACGTCGACTGCCCCGGACACGCCGACTACGTGAAGAACATGATCACGGGCGCCGCGCAGATGGACGGCGGTATCCTGGTTGTGTCGGCCGCTGACGGCCCGATGCCGCAGACGCGCGAGCACATCCTGCTCGCCCGTCAGGTCGGCGTTCCGGCGCTCGTCGTGTTCCTGAACAAGGTCGACATGGTCGACGACAAGGAACTGCTCGAACTCGTCGAACTCGAAGTTCGCGAACTCCTGTCTTCCTACAACTTCCCGGGCGACACGATCCCGATCATCGGCGGTTCGGCTCTTGCCGCTGTCGAAGGTCGCGATCCGGAAATCGGCGAGAACGCCATCCTCAAGCTAATGGAAGCTGTCGACGAATACATCCCGACGCCAGAGCGTCCGCTCGACATGCCGTTCCTCATGGCGATCGAAGACGTGTTCTCGATCTCGGGCCGCGGCACCGTCGTCACCGGCAAGGTTGACCGTGGTATCGTGAAAGTCGGCGACGAAGATCGAAATCGTCGGCATCAAGGACACACAGAAAACGACCTGCACGGGCGTCGAAATGTTCCGCAAGCTGCTCGACCAAGGTCAGGCTGGCGACAACGTCGGTATCCTCGTGCGCGGCATCGACCGCGAGCAAGTCGAGCGCGGCCAAGTGCTGTGCAAGCCCGGCTCGGTCAAGCCGCACAAGAAGTTCGAAGCCGAGGTGTACGTCCTCAACAAGGATGAAGGCGGCCGTCACACGCCGTTCTTCGCCAACTACCGTCCGCAGTTCTACTTCCGCACGACCGACGTGACGGGCATCGTGGAACTGCCGGCCGGCACCGAGATGGTCATGCCTGGCGACAACATCAAACTCGTTGTCTCGCTGATCGCGCCGATCGCGCTGGAAGAAAAACAGCGCTTCGCCATCCGCGAAGGCGGCCGCACGGTCGGTTCGGGCGTCGTGGCGAAAATCCTCGAGTAGTCCTCGACCGACTTACTGAACACTGGAGAGGGCGTCAGGGAAACCTGGCGCCCTTTCGTCATTGGGTGGTGCGGTGTGGCCCGCGTCACCCGCGGCGAGGGGGGGGGGGAGGGGGGCAGTCGTCTTCTGCTGCTTCATCATCTGTCGAGGGGGCCCTGGAGGGGCGAGCGCGGGCTGGGGGGAGCCCTGCCGGCTTGTACCGACCGCCCGGTGGGCCCGCGGCAGGAAGCAGGGAGTGCTGGTGGATCGGGCGCAGCTGCCGGAGGGCGCAGGCGGTCGCCGCGCAACGTCGCCTGCGGGGTAGGTTGGCGGGCCCCGGGGGCTACGCCGAGGGGAGGAATGCCTGAGCGCCATATCCGGGTCGTGAGTCTCTGGATCCATCCGGGCCAGGAGGTGGCTTTCGAGGCATTCGAACGGGCCGCGTCCCGGATCATGGCCCGGTACGGAGGGCGGATCGACCGCGCCGTGCGCGTGGCCGCGGGGCAGGCCGGAGATTCGCCGTTTGAGGTGCACGTCGTCAGCTTCCCGGGAAGGGAAGCGGCCGAATCCTACGCGGCTGATCCGGAAACCGTGGAACTCAGGCGGCGACGGGACGAAGTTATCGCCCGGACGGAGGTTCTTGAGGGCCGGGCGGCGGGCCTTATTGAGGGGCGCGGCCCCCGGAAATGGCCAAGGAAATCCGCCCGAAAACGTGGTTTCCGGAGATTCTTCATCCCCTGCGGCAGCGCGCCTCAAACGAGCGCTTGACGGGCCAAGGGGAGGGGACTAATACCCCGGCTCGTTTCCGACCGGCTTAGCCGTATCCGAGGATTCTCGGATAAACGTAAGCCACGGAAACAAAAGGAAAAACTCAACGAGTGCGGCGGTCCTCCGGGGGATTCTTCCCGGTCAGGCTGCTTTCACGCTGTTTCGGTGGTCCCGATGGCACAACAAAATATCCGAATCCGCCTGAAGGCGTTCGATCACAGGGCGCTCGACATGTCGGCGCGCGAGATCGTGTCGACCGCCAAGCGCACGGGCGCTCAGGTTCGCGGCCCGGTTCCGCTGCCCACCCGCACCGAGAAATTCACCGTCAACCGCTCGCCCCACATCGACAAGAAGTCGCGCGAGCAGTTCGAGATCCGCACGCACAAGCGCGTGCTCGACATCGTCGATCCGACCCCGCAGACGGTCGACGCCCTCATGAAACTCGACCTCTCGGCCGGCGTCGCCGTCGAGATCAAGCTGGGGAACGGCTGATGCGCACAGGAGTCCTCGCCAAGAAAATTGGTATGACCCGCGTGTTCGGCGCTGATGGCGCCCACGTGCCCGTGACGGTGCTGGCCCTCGAAGGCTGCCAGGTCGTCGGCGTCAAGAAAGACAAGCCGCGAAGTCGACGTCACCAAGAAGGGTGAAAAGGTCGGCACGCGCAAAGCCAACGACGGCTACACCGCTGTTGTCCTCGGCGCCGGCACCCGCAAGGCCAAGAACGTCGCGAAGTCGCTTCGCGGTTCGTTCGCCAAGGCCTCGGTCGAGCCCAAAGCCATCGTCCGCGAATTCCGCGTTCCGGCTGGCATGCTTCTCGAAGTCGGCGCGGAAATCAGCGCCGAGCATTTCGTCGCCGGACAGAAGGTCGATGTCGTCGGCATCACCAAGGGCAAGGGTTTCGCCGGCGCCATGAAGCGCTGGAACTTCGGCGGTCTTGAAGCCTCGCACGGCGTGTCGGTGTCGCACCGCTCGCACGGCTCGACCGGTCAACGCCAGGATCCGGGCCGCGTGTTTAAAGGCAAGAAAATGGCTGGCCATCTCGGCATGGAGCGCGTCACCACCCAGAACCTCGAAATCGTTCGTACCGATGCCGCCCGCGGCCTGATCCTCGTGAAAGGCGCCGTCCCCGGCGCCCAGAACAGCTGGGTCGAGATCCGGGACGCCGTGAAGCAAGGGCGCACAAAGACGCGCCCGTCGCCGGCTGGCCTCGCGCCAAGAAAGAAGGCTGAGACTGATGAAACTCCCAGTCGTCAAACTCGACTCCGCCAAAGGCGGGCGAGTCGAACTCTCCGACGCCGTGTTCGGCATCGCTGACATCCGCGGTGACATCCTGCAGCGCATGGTTCGCTACCAGCTCTCCAAGCGCCAGGCCGGCACGCATTCCACCCAGAACCGTGACGATGTCTCGGTCACCACCAAGAAGCTCTATCGCCAGAAGGGCACGGGCGGCGCTCGCCACGGTTCGCGCAACGCCCCGATCTTCGTCGGCGGCGGCGTGGCCCACGGCCCGCACCCGCACAGCCACGCTCACGCCCTTCCCAAGAAGGTCCGCGCGATGGCCATGAAGCACGCGCTCTCGGCCAAGGTGAAGGACGAAGCCCTCATCGTGCTCGACGCCTTCTCGGGCGAGAAGACGAAAGACCTGGTGGCCCAGCTCAAGAAGCTCGGCATCAAGAACGCCCTCTTCATCGGCGGCAATGAACTCGATGCGAAGTTCGCCAAGGCCGCCAGCAACATCCCCAACATCGACGTGCTCCCGCTCGCCGGCCTCAACGTCTACGACGTTCTGCGCCGCAAGACGCTGGTGCTGTCGCGTGAAGCGGTCGAAGGCGTGAACGCGCGCTTCGCCGAAGCCGAGAAGGCGTAATCAGATGGCCGCTCCCAAAGCCCTCCACTACACGCGCCTGACGGCGCCGATCATCACCGAGAAGTCGACCCTGCTGTCCGAGTTCAACAAGGTTGTCTTCCGCGTTCCGCTCGAAGCGACGAAACCGCAGATCAAGGAAGCGGTGGAAGCTCTGTTCAACGTCAACGTCACCGGCGTGAACACGATCGTCGTCAAGGGCAAATCCAAGCTCTTCCGCGGTGTTCCCGGCAAGCGTTCCGACGTCAAGAAGGCGATCGTGACGCTCAAGGAAGGCCAATCCATCGACGTGACGACGGGGCTCTAAGTCATGGCGCTGAAAACATTCAATCCGACTTCCCCCGGCCGTCGCCAGCTCGTGCTGGTCGACCGCTCGGAGCTGCACAAGGGCGCGCCGGTCAAGGCGCTCACCGAGGGCAAGCATTCATCCGGTGGCCGCAACAACCTCGGCCGTCGCACCGCGCGCTGGCGCGGGGGCGGCGCCAAGAAGCGCTACCGCATCATCGACTTCAAGCGCCGCAAGTGGGACATGCCCGCGACGGTCGAGCGTCTGGAATACGATCCGAACCGCACTGCCTTCATCGCGCTCATCACTTACACGGACGGCGTGCAGGCCTACATCATCGCGCCGCAACGTCTCGCCGCTGGCGACACTGTGGTTGCCGGTGAGAACGTCGACATCAAGCCGGGCAACGCGCTGCCGCTGAAGGGCATCCCGGTCGGCACGATCATCCACAACATCGAGATGAAGCCGCTCAAGGGCGCGCAGATTGCTCGTTCGGCCGGCTCGTACGCGCAGCTGGTTGGTCGCGGCAACGGCTACGCCCAGGTCAAGCTTTCGTCGGGCGAAGTTCGCCTGATCCCGGAAGGCTGCATGGCCACGATCGGCGCGGTCTCGAACCCGGACAACATGAACGAAGTGCTCGGCAAGGCTGGCCGCAACGTTCACAAGGGCTGGCGCCCGCACGTTCGCGGCGTCGCCATGAACCCGGTCGACCACCCGCACGGCGGCGGCGAGGGCAAGACCTCGGGCGGCCGTCACCCGGTCACGCCGTGGGGCAAGAAGACCCGTGGTCCCAAGACCCGCAAGAACAAGTCGACCGATCGCCTGATCGTGCGTCGTCGGCACAAAGCGTAGCGGAGAGAAGTAACATGTCCCGTTCCGTCTGGAAAGGCCCCTTCGTCGACGGTTACCTGCTGAAGAAAGCAGTGACCGCGAAAGGCGCCGCGCGCCCGACGCCGATCAAGACCTGGTCGCGCCGCTCGACGATCCTGCCCGATTTCATTGGCCTGACCTTCCAGGTCCACAACGGCAAACAGTTCGTGCCGGTGAACGTCTCGGAAGAGATGGTTGGTCACAAGTTCGGCGAGTTCGCGCCGACCCGGAACTTCCCGGGCCACGGTGGCGACAAGAAAGTCGCTCGTAAGCCGGGAGGCAAATAACCCATGGGTAAGCCCAAGGCCCCCCCGAAGCAGGCTGACAACGAGTCTCATGCGGTCCTTCGCATGTACCGCATCAGCCCGCAAAGCTGAACCTGTCTGGGGCATCGATCCGCGGCAAGAAGGTCGACAAGGCCATGGCCGAGCTCGAGTTCTCGCGCAAGCGCGCGGCGATCGACGTGCTCAAGCTGCTGAAGTCGGCTGTCGCCAACGCTGACAACAACCATGGCCTCGACATCGACAGCCTGGTCGTTGCTGAAGCTCACGTCGGCAAGAACCTTGTGATGAAGCGCATGCACGCCCGCGCACGCGGCCGCGGTGTTCGCGTCAACAAGCCGTTCTCGCAACTCACCATCGTGCTGCGCGACACGTCCGTCGCAGCTCTTACATCTGAGGCCGCATAATGGGTCAGAAGATCAACCCGACCGGGCTTCGCCTTGGCGTCAACCGTACGGCTGACAGCCGCTGGTATGCCGAGACCGCCGATTTCGGCCGCCTCCTGCACGAAGACATCAAGATCCGGAAGTACATCAAGGAAAAGCTCAAACAGGCCGGCGTCAGCAAGGTCATCATCGAGCGTCCGCACAAGAAGTGCCGCATCACCGTTCACACCGCCCGCCCGGGCATGGTGATCGGCAAGAAGGGCGCGGACATCGAGACGCTGCGCAAGGCGATCGGCAAGCTCTGCAAGGACGAAGTGTTCCTGAACCTCGTCGAGATCCGCAAGCCGGAGACCGACTCGAACCTCGTCGCTGAAGACGTGGCTCGCCAGCTCGAGCGTCGTGTCTCGTTCCGACGCGCCATGAAGCGCGCGATGCAGACATCGATGCGCATGGGCGCCCAGGGCATTCGTCTGACGGTCGCTGGCCGCCTTGGCGGCGCCGAGATCGCTCGCACCGAATGGTATCGCGAAGGCCGCGTTCCGCTGCACACGCTGCGCGCCGACATCGACTACGGCACGGCCGAAGCGAAAACGACCTATGGCATCATCGGCATCAAGTGCTGGATCTTCAAAGGCGAGATCATGGAGCACGATCCGATGGCGGTGGACCGCAAGCAGGAAGCGGCAGGCGACAATCGCCCGCGTCGCGACCGCGAGCGTCAAGACCAGCGCGGTTGAGTGAGATAGAGCAATGCTTCAGCCCAAACGCACAAAATACCGGAAGGCCTTCAAGGGCCGCATCCACGGGATCGCCAAGTCCGGCTTCACGCTGAGCAATGGCAGCCACGGCCTCAAGGCCCTGGAACCGAACCGCGTCACCGCACGTGAGATCGAGGCGGCTCGCCGCGCGCTCACCCGCGAGATGAAGCGTCTCGGCAAGGTCTGGTGCCGCGTGTTCCCGGACGTGCCGGTTTCGAAAAAGCCGATCGAGGTCCGCATGGGCTCGGGTAAGGGCGCGCCGGAATTCTGGGTGGTCCGCGTCAAACCGGGTCGCATCCTGTTCGAGATCGACGGCGTTCCGGACGCGATTGCGCGTCAGGCGCTGACGCTCGGCGCGGCGAAACTGTCGGTCAAAACCAAGATCGTCACGCGGATCGGAGAGTAGGGCATGACCAAGCTGTACGAAATCCGCAAGGACATCGAGACCTGGCGCAAGTCCACGCCGGACCAGCTCCGCGAGGAACTGTCCGAGCTGCGCAAGGAACAATTCAACCTGCGTTTCCAGAAGGCGACCGGCCAGCTGGAAAAGACATCTCGGGTCGGCGACATTCGCCGCACGATCGCCCGCATCGAGGCGATCCTGTCCGAGAAGTCGAAGCAGTCGGCGTAAGGAGAGCACGATGCCAAAGCGAATTATGACGGGCACGGTCGTCTCCAACAAGATGACGAAGACTGCCGTAGTGAAAGTCGAACGGACCTTCCTGCACCCGCTCTTCAAGAAGACGGTGCGGAAATCCAAGCGCTATCACGCTCACGACGAGACGAACTCGGCTGAAGTCGGCCAGATCGTCGACATCCAGGAGTGCCCGCCGCGCTCCAAGCTGAAGCGCTGGGAAATCGTACCCGCTAAAGGGGATGCCGCATGATCCAGATGCAGACAAACCTCGAGGTCGCCGACAACTCCGGCGCCCGTCGTGTCCAGTGCATCAAGGTGCTGGGTGGCTCGAAGCGCCGTTACGCCTCGATCGGCGACGTCATCGTCGTCTCGATCAAGGAAGCCGCGCCCAAGGGCCGCGTGAAGAAGGGCGAAGTGAAGCGCGCGGTTGTCGTGCGCATCTCGAAAGACCTTCAGCGTCGCGATGGATCGGTGATCCGCTTCGACACGAACGCTGCCGTCCTGGTCAACAACCAGAACGAGCCGATCGGCACGCGTATCTTCGGACCGGTTCCGCGCGAACTCCGCGCCAAGAACCACATGAAGATCATCTCGCTCGCGCCGGAGGTGCTGTAATGGCCGCCAAGATCCGCAAGAGGGCGACACGGTCGTTATCCTGACCGGCAAGGACAAGGGCCGCACCGGCCAGGTTGTGAAGTCGATTCCCGACGAAAACCGCGTGGTCGTGTCGGGCGTCAACATCAAGGCGCGCCACACGAAGCCGAGCCAGGCTGATCCGCAAGGCGGGATCAAGCGCAACGAAGCGCCGATCCATGTTTCCAACGTCGCCCACGTCGATCCGACGTCGGGCAAGCCCACGCGCGTCGGTTTCAAAACCGACGACAAGGGCCGCAAGGTCCGCTTCTCGAAGCGTTCCGGGGAGTCCATCGATGGCTGACGCCAAATATACGCCGCGCCTCAAGTCGCTCTATGACTCGACGATCCGCGAGAAGATGACGAAGCAGTTCAACTACACGAACGGCATGCAGGTGCCGGCGCTCTACAAGGTCGTGATCAACATGGGCGTGGGCGAAGCTGTCGCCGACTCCAAGAAGATCCGCTCTGCCGTCGCCGACCTGGCTGCGATCTCGGGCCAGAAGCCGCTCGAGACGAAGTCGCGCAAGTCGATCGCAACGTTCAAGCTGCGTGACGGCATGACGATCGGCGCGAAGGTCACCCTTCGTCGCGAGCGCATGTACGAATTCATCGACCGGCTGACCACGATCGCCCTTCCGCGCGTGAAGGACTTCCGTGGCCTGAACGGCAAATCCTTCGACGGTCGCGGCAACTTCGCGATGGGTCTGAAGGAGCACATCGTGTTCCCCGAGATCAACTACGACAACATCGACACGGTCTGGGGCATGGCCATCATTGTCTGCACAACGGCGCGGACCAACGAAGAGGCGAAGGCGCTCCTAACGGAGTTTGGCTTCCCCTTCCGCAACTAGGCGCGCTGGAGAGAACGAGATGGCTAAGAAGAGCTCGATCGCAAAGAACACCCGGCGCAAGCGGCTTGTTGTCCAGTACGCGAAGAAGCGTGCTGAACTGAAGGCTGTGGCCCTCGATGAAAGTCTTCCCCTGGAAGACCGCTTCGATGCCCGCATGAAGCTGGCCAAGCTGCCGCGCAACTCCGCGCCCAACCGGGTGCGCAACCGTTGCGAAATCTCCGGTCGCCCGCGCGCCTATTATCGGAAACTCAGAATGTCCCGCATCGCCCTGCGCGAGTACGGCTCCCAGGGTTTTATCCCTGGGCTCGTGAAGTCGAGCTGGTAGGGGAGGCATAGACAAATGCAAATGAACGATCCCCTCGGCGATCTCCTGACGCGCATCCGCAACGCCCAGCGTCGCGGCCGCTCGACGGTGCAGTCGCCCTCGTCGAAACTCCGTGCCCACGTTCTGGAAGTGCTCCAGCGCGAAGGCTACATCCGCGGCTTCACGGAAGTGGAGAAGGACGGATACAAGGAGCTCGATATCGAGCTGAAGTATTACGACGGTGCGCCCGTGATCTCCGAGATCCGCCGCATCTCGAAACCGGGCCGCCGGGTTTACTCGGCCGTCCGTGACCTGCCGCTGGTTCGCAACGGTCTGGGCATCTCCGTCCTCTCCACGCCGAAGGGCGTGATGTCGGACGCCGAGGCGCGCACGCAGAACGTTGGCGGCGAAATCCTCTGCCGGGTGAGCTAACATGTCTCGCGTTGGAAAAAAGACGATTGAAGCGGTCAAGGGCGTCGACATCAAAGTCGCCGGCGGCCAGGTCACCGTGAAAGGCCCGAAGGGCGAGCTGAAGATGGCTCTGACGGACGAAGTGTCCGTCAAGGTCAAGGACGGCGAAGTGAACGTCGAGGCCCGCAACCCCGACGAACGCCGCTCGAAAGCGATGTGGGGCACGACGCGCGCCAACATCCAGAACATGATCACGGGCGTGACGACGGGCTTCACCAAGGACCTTGAACTGGTCGGCGTCGGTTACCGCGCCGCCCTGAAGGGCAAGGACCTCGAACTCTCGCTCGGCTACTCGCACCCGGTCATCTACAAGGCGCCCGCCGGCATCACTTTCGCGTCGGCCAAGCCGACCGAGATCAAGATCTCCGGCGCCGACAAGCAGGCCGTTGGCCAGGTCGCCGCCGAGCTTCGCAGTTTCCGTCCGCCGGAGCCCTACAAGGGCAAGGGCGTCCGCAAGGTGGATGAACGAGTCCGCCGCAAGGAAGGCAAGAAGAAGTAAGCCATGGCCTCGCTTCAACACAGACAGTTCGACCGCCGCGCCCAGCGCGTCCGTACGAAACTCCGCAAGGTCGCCGCCGGCAAGCCGCGCCTGTCGGTCGCCCGTTCGTCCAAGCACATCTCGGTGCAGCTCATCGACGACGCCAAGGGCGTCACCGTTGCGGCCGCCTCGTCGCTTGAGAAGGACTTCAAGGGCGGCACCAAGTCGGAAGACGCAGCGATCGTGGGCAAGCTCATTGCCCAGCGCGCGTCGAAGGCTGGCGTCACCGACGTGGTGTTCGACCGCGGCGGCTACATTTTCCATGGCCGCGTGAAAGCGCTCGCCGATGCCGCCCGCGAGGGCGGTCTGAAATTCTAGGAGTCGCGAATGGCCCGTGAAGGCGAACGTAGCGAGCGTGGTGGAGAGCGCGGTGAGCGCGGCCGCGGCCGTCGTCGTGAAGGCGGCGATGATCGCGAACAGTCCGAGATCATCGACAAGCTGGTTGCCATCAACCGCGTCGCCAAGGTGGTGAAGGGCGGCAAGAACTTCGCGTTCGCAGCCCTCGTCGTCGTCGGCGATCAGAAAGGCCGCATCGGCTACGGTCACGGCAAGGCGCGGGAAGTTCCCGAGGCCATCCGTAAGGCCACCGAAGAAGCCAAGAAGTCCATGGTCCGCGTGCCGCTGCGCGAGGGCCGCACGCTTCACCACGACACCCACGGTCGCTGGGGCGCTGGCAAGGTCATCATGCGTTCGGCTCCGGCCGGTACGGGCGTGATCGCCGGCGGTCCGATGCGCGCGGTGTTCGACGTTCTCGGTATCCGTGACGTCGTCGCCAAGTCGATCGGTTCGTCGAACCCGTACAACATGGTTCGCGCCACCTTCGACGCGCTGAAGCGCCAGGCTTCGCCCCGTCAGATCGCGTCCAAGCGCGGCCTGAAGGTGCAGGACATCATCGCCCGCCGTACTGACGGCTCGGGCAACGCCGAAGTCGCGTAAGGGAGACGGTCGAGATGGCTGCCAAGAAAACCCTCCGCGTGAAGCAGGTCAAAAGCCCGCAGCGCCGCGAAGCTTCGCAGCGCGCGACGCTGGTCGGCCTCGGCCTCAACAAGCTGGCGCGCGAGCGCGAGCTTGAAGATACGCCTTCGGTTCGGGGCATGATCGCCAAGGTGGCGCACCTCGTCGAGATCGTGACTGACTAACATTTGCTGGTCGCCCCAGCCTGGGGCGGGCGCTACCTGCGAGAGTGAGATGAAACTGAACCAGATCTCCGACAAGGAAGGCGCCCGCAAGAAGCGGATGCGCGTTGGCCTTGGTGTCGGCTCGGGCAAGGGCAAGACCGCCGGTCGCGGCGTGAAAGGCCAGAAGGCCCTCGCCGCGGCGTGGCCATCAATGGCTTCGAAGGCGGCCAGATGCCGATCTACATGCGCCTTCCCAAGCGCGGCTTCACGCCGTTCAACGCGAAGTCGTACGCCGAGGTGAACCTCGGCCGCATCGAGGACGCGATCAAAGCCGGCAAGCTCGACGGCAAGAAGACGATCGACGCCGCGGCGCTGATCGCATCGGGCGTGCTGCGTCGCAGCAAGGACGGCATCCGCCTCCTTGCAAAGGGGCGAGCTGACGTCCAAAGTTGATCTGGTCGTGCACGGCGCTTCCAAGGCGGCTATCGAAGCGGTGGAAAAAGCCGGCGGCAAGGTTACTGTCACGAAGCCGGTTGCCGCTGAGGCTGCCGAGTAGGCTTGCCCCAAAAGGGCAGGCGTGAGCCTCTCTGCCGCCCCCGAGATGACTCGCGGGCGGTAGTGACGCGATCTGGAGGGCGGGCTTAATGGTTTCCGCAGCCGAGCAGCTGGCTCGAAATATCTCCTTCTCGACATTCGGGAAGGCGAAAGAACTTCAGGCCCGCATCTGGTTCACGCTTGGCGCACTGCTGGTCTATCGCATCGGCGCGCAGATCCCGATCCCGGGCCTCGACACTGCCCAGTATGCACTGGCTTTCGCTGGCATGAAGCAGGGCATCCTGGGAATGTGGAACACATTCTCGGGCGGCGCCGTCGAGCGCATGGCCATCTTCGCCCTCAACGTGATGCCGTACATTTCGGCGTCGATCATCGTCCAGATCCTGTCCACCGCCGTTCCCGCGCTCGAGCGCCTGAAGAAGGAAGGTGAGACCGGCCGCAAGCAGATCAACCAGTACACGCGCTATCTGACCGTCCTCCTTGCGCTTGCGCAGGCTTGGGGCGTTGCGGTTGCGTCACAACGACGACACCATGGCCAGTTCGCGCCCGGGGCCGATCCTTCCTGGCCTCGACCATCATCACCCTGGTCGGCGGCACCATGTTCCTGATGTGGCTGGGCGAGCAGATCACCGCGCGCGGCGTCGGCAACGGCATCTCGCTGATCATCTTCGCCGGCATCGTGGCGGAACTGCC
>JADKDU010000015.1 GCA_016714495.1 Hyphomonadaceae bacterium
CGGCGATCACACACATGAGCCCGTCACAGGCATCATCCATCGCTACCCGGATCGTGTGCTGCTTAAGGCTGTCTCGGTGTGTCCTGTCTACTGTCGCTTCTGCTTCCGGCGCGAGATGGTCGGGCCGGACAAGGACAGCAGTCTGTCACCATCCGAACTTGAAGCTGCGTTGGCTTACATACGTCAACATCCTGAAATCTGGGAGGTCATCATTACGGGTGGGGATCCCTTCATGCTGTCCGCGCGTCGCGCCGCTGCGCTGACGCGCTTGCTGGAGGCGGTCCCCCATGTGAAGGTGATACGCTGGCACACGCGCATGCCCGTCGCAGATCCCGATCGCGTTTCAAGCGAGTTCGTTGCGGTCATTAGCAGCAGGTCGAAAGCCGTATATGTTGCTGTGCATTGCAATCACCCGCGCGAGCTGACCCCGGCGACGCTCGGTGCGTGCGATCGACTGGTGGACGCCGGCATTCCGCTCTTGAGCCAGACTGTTCTTCTTAAAGGCGTCAACGACGACATAACGACGCTGGAACAACTGATGCGCGCCTTCGTCCAGGCGCGGATAAAACCTTACTATCTGCATCACGCAGACCTTGCGCCTGGCACCTCGCATTTCCGCACGACCGTGGAGCAGGGTCAGGACTTAGCACGCCAATTACGCGACAGGATTTCCGGGCTCGCACAGCCTGCCTATGTGATCGATATCCCTGGGGGTGTTTCGAAAGCGCTCGCATCGCCCGCTGATGTTGAAACTGAAAGCGGGCGCGTACGGCTTCGTGGTCGAGACGGGGTCATGCGCGACTACGCCGGAACGTAAGGTCAGGCTAGCTCTGCTTGCGCCGCGCCTGCGCCGACATCCGCTCCATGCTCTTGAACGACAGCCATTCGCGGCCTTCCACTTCCATGCCGTCATAGAGGAAGACGCAGTTCATGAAAGCCACGCTTTGGAATTCATCGAAGCGAACCGCCGGTCCACACCGACGATGACGCAAGAGCTGAGTTCGGCATTTTCCAGCGCGCTTTGTCGTCGACCTTCACCAGCTTTCCAGCAACTCGACCTGTAAGCATGAACGGGCGGCTCCTTTCGTCTGGAAAGCAACGCGCATATTGGAAACCGGGTCCATTCGGTTCGGCAGTAACATCACAGCGTGCGGGGAACCAATTTGAATGTGGCGAACCGCCTCACAATGACGAGTGGATATGACTTCGCTTAAACTCCGGGCTCGGCCCGCGAGACGTTGCGGCGCTATCTCCCAAGGCCGACCGAACGGAACCATTGGGCCGCCACAACGAATTCAGTCGCGGATGTCACCGCATTGGTCCCATCGCGCGTGTAGCGGACGGGAAGAGAAAAGATGGATGGTGAAGTCGGGGCCCCGCTTCCCAATAGCCCGAGCTCTGCCATGGGCGGATTTGCCGGCGGTTCTGTCGGCATTGTCCCTTGGATATTGCTCGACACCGATGGGCAATCGGCCGTCCGTCGGCGCGCCGCGCGAGCTTTTTTGGCGCTCCGCGAACGTGCGTTGACACATTAGGCGTCTATGCCGAAGGGGTCGGCTTCATTCTCAATCTGGTTGACAAGGTATACGGTCTCAGAAGCGTTCTGGTCGAGATCGCAGGATCAGCACAGGCGCGCCGTCAGCCGGATCCGTTGTCTTGACGGTATTGAAAACATCGGAAGCGGTTATGGCCAAGATCATTACAGTGACCATCAATCCGGCGGTAGACGTGTCGACATCTGTCGACCGTGTGGAGCCGGTGCTTAAACTGCGCTGCAGGACCGAGCGACGGGAGCCGGGCGGCGGCGGCATCAATGTCGCCAGGGTGATCAGCCGGCTCGGCGGGGATGTTCTCGCCGTCTACGCGGCCGGCGGCGTGATCGGGCGGCTGCTGAGCGAGTTGGTGGAGACAGAAGGCGTGGCAGCGCACGCCGTCGAGATTGCTGGCGTGACACGCGAGAGTTTCACTGTCGTTGATGAAACAACACGGGATGAATTTCGATTTGTGCTGCCAGGACCCGAACTGTCAGAATCCGAATGGCGCGGCTGTCTCGAGCAGGTCGAAAAGATAGCAAGCAGCCAAGGCTATATCATCGCCAGCGGTAGCCTGGCTGTGGGCGTTCCTGACGATTTCTACGCCCGTCTGGCTCACTCGCGCGGAAAGCCGACTGCCGCTTCATCGTTGACGCTTGCGGGTTCGACCCTGAAAGCTGCGCTTGAGGCAGGGGTCTATCTTGCCAAGCCCAATCTGCGCGAACTGCAAGACATGCTGGGCGAGTCGCTTGCCGGTCGCAGCAGCCAGGTAAGCGCCTGTCGCCGGCTGGTCGGACAGGGGCGTGCAGAGATCGTGGCGCTGTCGCTTGGGTCATCCGGCGCGCTGGTGGTGACGAAGGATCGCGCCTGGTTCAGTGAGCCCCTTCGAGTGAACGTCCTGAGTTCGGTAGGCGCGGGCGACAGCTTTCTTGGCGCGATGGTCTGGTCGCTATCATCAGGGCGCGGTGTCGAAGAGGCGCTTCGCTATGCGGTGGCGGCGGGTTCCGCAGCATTGCTCGCTCCCGGCACGCAACTCTGCGATCCGGCAGACGTGGTTCGCATGTCTTCGGATGTGCAGCTAAACCTTGTCGGATAGCGTGGCCGGCTCGCCCTGCATCATGCGCTCCTTTTGCGCTACGCGATGCTTCACTACGACAAAACTGTCCGGGCTCACCGACATCGAGTCGATGCCGCATTCTACGAGGAACTCGGCGAACTCAGGATGGTCCGACGGCGCCTGGCCGCAGAGACCGACCTTCGCACCGGCTTCGTGCGCCGCCGTGACGACGTTCCTGATCATCCATTTGACCGCCTCGTCCTGCTCGTCGAACAGTTCGGCAAGCTCCGCCGAGTCCCGATCGACGCCGAGGGTCAACTGCGTGAGGTCGTTGCTTCCGATCGAGAACCCGTCAAAACGTTGTGCAAATTGCCTTGCAAGAACAACGTTCGATGGAATCTCGCACATCACGTAGACTTCGAGGCCGTCCTCGCCGCGGCGCAAGCCGTTCTCGGCCATAACCGCTAGTACGCGGTCAGCTTCACGGATTGAGCGGCAGAATGGAATCATCACGATGACATTCGAGAACCCCATGTCCTCGCGGAGTCGCTTCAGAGCGCGACATTCGAGGGCGAAGCCAGGGCGATACCGCGGTGAATAATAGCGCGAAGCCCCGCGGAAGCCGATCATGGGGTTCTCTTCTTGAGGCTCGAACTGCGCACCGCCCAGAAGGTGTGCATACTCGTTCGTCTTGAAGTCGCTGGTCCGGATGATCACGGGCTTCGGGTAATAGGCGGCCGCCAGTCGCGCCAGTCCCAAAGCCAGCCGGTCGACGAAGTATTCCGTACGATCGGCGTAGTTCTGTGTGAGCTCGACAATCGCCGACTTGGCCTCCTGATCCTTGAGGTCGTCAAACTGTACAAGCGCCATGGGATGGATCTTGACGTGATTGCTGATCACGAACTCCATGCGCGCAAGGCCCACGCCATCGGCCGGCAGACGCCACCAACGGAAGGCTGCTGCCGGATTGGCGAGGTTTAACATCACTTTTGTCTGCGTCGCAGGGATTGAATCGACATTGACCTCGGTGACCTCAATTTTGGCCGCGCCCTCATAGATGTAGCCTTCCCCGCCTTCGGCGCAGGAAACCGTGATCTCCTGTAGATCGTGAAGCACCGCCATGGCGTTGCCTGCGCCGATGACGGCAGGTAGGCCGAGTTCACGGCTGATAATTGCCGCATGCGACGTACGCCCGCCATGATCCGTGACGATGGCGGCGGCGCGCTTCATGATCGGCACCCAGTCCGGATCGGTGGTCTTCGTGACCAGGATCGAACCATCGACAAAGCGGCTTATCTGGCTCGCATCCTCGATCAGGCAGGCGCGCCCGCTTGCAACCGCCTCGCCGATGCTGAGACCCCTCGCCAGCGTGGGCCCCTTCGACAGCACGCGATACGTGCGAAGGTTCGCCGCATCCCGCCGCGATTGCACCGTTTCCGGTCGCGCTTGAACGACATAAAGTTTCGCTGTGTCTCCAGCCTTGGCCCATTCAATGTCCATCGGGCGGCCGTAATGAGCCTCAATGACGCAAGCCCAGCGTGCGAGGGTCAGAATATCGTCATCGGAGAGGACGAATGACGACTGCTCGACTTTCGATGTCGGTACGTTGCGTGTAAATGCGCCGTCTTCCGTCCCGTAGACCATCTTGAACGTCTTCGCGCCCAGCTTTTTCTGGACGATGGGTTTCAGCGTAAGGTTCTGCAGGAGCGGTTTGAAGACCTGATACTCGTCGGGGTCGACAGCGCCTTTTACGACATTCTCACCGAGGCCCCATGCCGCGTCGATAACCACGACGCGATCAAAGCCAGTCTCGGTATCGACGGAGAACATGACGCCGGCGCCGCCCAGGTCGGAACGAACCATCAGCTGAACGCCGATGGAGAGTGCAACCTTCATGTGATCGAAGCCCTGCGTTGCCCGATAGCTGATGGCTCGATCCGTGAAGAGCGATGCAAGGCATTTGCGACATGCGCGCAGCAGGTCACGTTCCCCGCGCACGTTCAGAAACGTTTCCTGTTGCCCGGCAAAACTGGCGTGAGGCAGGTCTTCGGCGGTGGCGCTGGATCGTACGGCCACTTCAACCTTGGATCGTCCGACGCGCTGGCCGAGTTCGGCATAGCTTGCAGCAATGCTTCGCGCCGCTTCGTCAGGCCACTTGCCGCGCAGGAAGAGCGCGCGAATAGTCTCGCCGGCCTCACTGAGTTCTATCTCTCCCGCATCCAGCCTGCGGAATGTCGCCGCGATCGCGTCGCGAAGACCGTTGAAGTCAACGAACGCCCAGTAGGCATCGGTTGTCGTTGCAAAGCCTGGCGGCGTGTGTATGCCCTGCTTGCCGAGGTTGCGGATCATTTCCCCTAGCGATGCATTCTTGCCGCCTACGCGCGGCACGTCTTCCTTCCCGAGTTCTTCGAGCCAGATAACGTGCGGAGCAGCACTCTTCATGGGGCAACCATCCAGGACAGATCCGCCGGAGAGTGGAGCGGCCACGGAGCCTTGCATTGATCCTGCGCAAGCTGCGCCCTGACGAGCGCTGGATATGAATGTTGTCGATGCCTACGATCTCATCCTGCCGCCCGAAACCGCGGGTGGCTGTGGCCTTCCGTCCTAGGCAAGGATGCCAAGCTCAGTGTTCGCGACGGCCTGAGCATCGAGCGCGGCGCTGACGGCATCCTCTACGCGCTCGATCCACACGATATCCAGTCGATTGCGCGCTGCCTGCGGTATATCATCCAAATCCCGTCGATTGCGCGCGGGAAGCATCACGCGCGTGAGCCCGGCGCGGGCCGCGGCGACTACCTTTTCTTTGATCCCGCCGACCGGAAGCACTAATCCGCGCAGACTGATCTCTCCAGTCATGGCGGTATCGCTTCGAATCGTCTTGCCTGTAAGCAACGACACGAGAGCCATGTACATGGCGACGCCGGCGCTGGGGCCATCTTTGGGAGTCGCTCCGGCGGGGACGTGAATATGTATGTCATTCTTCTCGAAAACGCTGGCGTCCAGCCCGAGCTGGGTTGCCGAGCCCTTGACCAGACTCAGCGCCGCCAGGGCGCTCTCGCGCATGACGTCGCCAAGTTGTCCGGTCAGTATCAGGTTGCCCTTGCCGGGCATGCGTGCGGCTTCAATGAACAGAATGTCGCCGCCTACTGGCGTCCAGGCCAATCCCGTCGCGACACCCGGGACGCTGGTGCGCATCGCGACTTCGTCCTCGAACCGCCTTTGCCCAAGCGTTGCGGCCAGATTCGCGATTTCAATGCGCGTTGTGGAGGCTCCCTTCTCTGCCACTGAAACCGCTACATGCCGCAGCGCCTTACCAATCTCTCGCTCTAGGTTTCGAACGCCGGCCTCGCGCGTGTAGCCGCGGATAATGGCGCGCAGGGCTTCATCGTCGAACTGCGCCTGTTTGGACGACAGGCCGTTGGCCTCAAGCTGCCGCGGAATGAGATATCGCCGCGCAATCTCGAACTTCTCTTCATCCGTGTATCCGGCCAACTGGATGATCTCCATCCTGTCCCGCAAGGGTCCTGAAATGGTGTCGAGCATGTTAGCCGTGGCGATGAAGACGACGGAGGACAGGTCGAATGGCGCCCCAAGGTAGTTGTCCCGGAACGTCGCGTTCTGTTCAGGGTCGAGGACTTCAAGCATCGCAGCCGCCGGATCGCCGTGGGTGCTGACACCCATCTTGTCCAGCTCGTCCAGCATCATCACGCAATCGCGCGCCCCTGCTTTGCGGATCGCCTGGATGATGTTTCCGGGCATTGCTCCGACATATGTGCGGCGATGTCCGCGAATTTCCGCTTCATCGTGCACGCCGCCCAAGCTTACGCGAGTGAACTTGCGTTGCATGGCGCGTGCAATTGACTGACCGAGCGAGGTCTTGCCGACGCCGGGAGGGCCGACGAAGCAGAGGATGGGCGCTTTCCCGCGAGGTGCAAGCTTGCGAACAGCGAGATACTCGATGATCCGCTCCTTGATCTTCTCGAGGCCGAAGTGGTCTTCGTCAAGTACGCGGCGAGCTGCGGCGACATCGATCGGGGCGGCTTCGGGCAGGCCCCACGGGAGATCGATCAACCAGTCCAGATAAGTCCGGATCATGCCGTGCTCGGCCGCCGCTTCCGGCGTTCTTTCCAGTCGCCGGAGCTCCTTGCGTGCGGCGTCCTCCACATCGGATGGCATGTTGGCGTTGGTGATCCGAGCGGCGATCTCATCGGCTTCCTTCGCGCCTTCTTCGCCCTCGCCAAGTTCGCGCTGGATGGCCAGTAGCTGTTCACGCAACAACATCTTGCGCTGCCGTTCGTCCAGCGAAGCTTTGGTTTGCAAACCGATCTCGCGCGACAACCTGAGAACTTGCAGGCGATGAGCCAGAAGAGCGCTCACTCTCGTGATACGGTCGTTGAGATTCAACGTTTCGAGGACGGACTGCTTTTCCTCCGGAGTTGCGTCCATGTAGGCCGCAACGAGGTCAGCAAGCGCCGAGGGCGATGTCGCTTGCTGGACTTCCGAGAGAAGCTCCGGCGGTGATTGGGGAGTTAGCTGGAGAATTTCCTCGGCCTGGCTCTTGAGGTTCAGGAAGCGAGCCTCGATTTCGGCGGATTGCGCGTCCGTCTCGGCGATCCGCTCGAACCTGCAGGCGAGATATGGCGTTTCCTGAACATACTCGACCGCCCTGAAGCGATCTTGGCCCTGGCAGATGAGGTGATGAACGCCGTTTGGGCCGGTGACGAACCGGAGCACGTTGGCGATCACGCCGATTGCATGAAGGTCAGTCGGCGAAGGGTCGGGCGCTTCAGGATCACGCTGCAGGACAACACCGATCTGACGGCCCTCCCGCACCGCTTGCTGGGCCGCTGCGACCGAACGTGGCCGGCCGATCGTGAGAGGCATCACAGCGCCCGGGAAAAGCACAAAGCCGCGTACCGGTACGACCAGGAGAGCATCGGCCGGAGCGGTTGGCGCGGGACCGCGCAACTCTGAAGGAGACGGAGTCTCTTTGATGTCATCAGACATGCGAAGCCCTCAGTTCTTGCCGAGACGTATGACAAGACAGCCATTCACGAAGTCATGGTCGACGCTGCGATAGGAGCCGGGGGGCAGGGCGATGTCCCGCCGGAACGCGCCCTGCGGAAGTTCAAGCCGGTGAATAATCGCTATGCGTAGCTCTGGGGGCAGCAAGCGTCTCCCCGAGATGACCAGCACCCCGTCATGAATCGTTGCCTCAATGCTGTCCGGACTGACGCCCGGCAACGCGGCCAGGATCAGGACTTCCTCCGCCGTCTCCAGAACATCGACGGGCGGCTCCCAACTCGGAGCGCTTCCGTGGGACGGTCGCGGTTCGAACAGTTGTCGATGCAACCGTTCGGCCTTGGCCATCATGTCAAGGGCGTCAGACCACATTCGGGTCCTGGGATCGGAAGAACTCATGGACTGCGTCTCTGTTTACGGCGACGGGGCGGGTTGATCCGCCAAGTTGATCAAGGATCATGCTCTATTCAATTGATCACGTTGAGCCTGATCAAACGGACATACGCCGCCCGCGGGCGAAACGGCCAAGAGTCCTCTTCACGCTCGCGCGAGTGTCTCGCTCAATTGAGCCAAGATGGCGTCACGGGATTTGTCGTCGGGGGCATTGTCGAGTTTTGCGCGAAGCGCCGACAGGAAGGTAACGCGCGCGTTGTGCCAGTCGAGATGAGACAATGCATCGGGCATGATGCGAGGCTGAGCCCCCCGAGTGCGCTCTGCGCGCGCCTTGGAGCCAATTCGGTATGACTGGTCAATTTCGGCAATCTTGACCTGATCTTCCGCGTAGCCCGAAGCAACCAGGCGGGAGCGCAGTCCGACGAGATTTTCAACTTCCCCGTGATTCAGGAATATCGTCCCGGCGATGGGTCTTCGGGCCGCCACCCATTTGACGAGGCCTCCGGCGTCGGCATGCCCAGAGTACACATCGATTTCGCGGATGCGCGACCGGACTGCGATCTCGTCGCCCTGAATGCGCACATCGCGGCGGCCTTCGAGCAATAGTCGGCCGAGGGTGCCGACCGCTTGATACCCAACGATCAGAACAGTGGCGTCGTGACGAGGAAGGAGCCGACGAAGATGGTTCCTGACACGACCAGCATCGCACATGCCGCTGGCTGCAATGATCACGTGCCAGCCGCGCTGCCGCTCCAGATCGCGACTTTCTGACGAACTCTCGGTGAAGCGGAGAAGCCGTGACTCGCGCAGGCCCTTAAAAGGGTTTTCGCCGGATTCTTTGTGACCGCTGCGAAGAAAGACGTTGGTCGCCTTTATTGCGAGGGGACTGTCTAGGAATATCTGGCCGGGCGGAGCTTCAGTGCTTTCCATCAGGTCGAGAAGATCGACCAAGAGTTCCTGAGTGCGCTCGACCGCAAATGCGGGGATCAGCAGAGGGCCGCCAGCGGCGTGCGCCGCTCGCAGTTCGTTCGCGAGAATCGTCCGGCGGGCTGTCACATCCACCTGCTGGCGCTCGACGCCGCCGTATGTGCTCTCGACAATCAGATGATCAATATCGACCGGTCCTTCCGGGTCATCTGTGATACCCCTTCCACCGGGGCCGATGTCGCCGGAGAAGCAGAGCCGGATCGGGGCGGCTTCCTTGTCATTCGCGACTTCGACCTCGATCGAGGCGGCGCCAAGAATGTGACCTGCATTCCACCATCGGGCTCGAACGCTGTTCGCAACGGTGACCCATTCCCTGAGATTGACTGTCTGGAACTGGGTGAGCGTATCTCGCGCATCAACCGCAGTGAAGATCGGCTGCAGGTCAGATTCGCCGCGTCGTCTGTTGCGGCGGTTGAGCTGCTCGACTTCAACCTCCTGAATGTTTCCCGCGTCGGGCAGAAGAACCTCGCACAGATCACGGGTTCCCGCTGTCGCATAGATGGGTCCGTCGAAACCCGCGAGGCGCAGTTTGGGAAGTAGGCCGCTGTGATCGATGTGGGCATGCGTCAGGATCACGGCATTCAGGGATTTCGCATCAAAGGGAAACGCGCCGTAGTTCAGCTGTTTCAGCGTCTTTGTTCCTTGGAACATTCCGCATTCCACGAGCACTCGGCTTTCGCCACATTCGATCAGCATGCATGCGCCAGTGACGCAACCGGCTGCGCCATAGAAGCTAAGAAGCGTTGTCATTCGGCCACCTTGTTTGCGCCCGGCTGCTTCATCGAGTGACTAGCGTTAGTCCGGAAAGCCGTGGGGACGGGCCGGCGCGATCGTTCCTCAACCGCCATTTGCAAGTCCCGCCGCCAGCCAAACTCTCTGCTCCACGTAGCGGCAGTAGGGATGATTGTGTGTAGGCAGTTCCGTCATTGCGTCTGACATCCCGACCGCCATGCCGCTTCATGAACAGGAGCCATGGCCAACTGCTGATGTGATGACCGCTCACGGGTGTCTCCACGATCATTGAACAAGTAATGATCAGGTCGCCGGGCGTCCGCCGCCTTGATCTCGATCACAAGCTTCAGTTGCAATTTTCAGGTTGCAACGCGGCGCATGACGGCGTGCCGTTTTGCGTTCGCGGAGCATATAATATAGATGGCATACGCACAGGTCGATCCCGACCTGGCCTACCAGGGCTCGGTCTCCAGCGCCTTGGCGAGAAGGCCTGCGAGATGAATTTCATTGGTTTTGTGCGTGCACGAGTCCGTCGAAATGATACGGTCCGCGCCTGCCGCGATTAGTTCGTTGATTGCCGCATCATCGGCAAGTGCATGCGTGACGAAGATTACGATCCGGCCGGCGTCCGCCCGCTTCAATGTTTGCACGGCCTCGCGGAGGGTTTTGCCGGTAGAGCATATATCATCGATTAGGAGTATCGGCTGGCTCTTCAATGTGAGCTTGTCTGGGCCCAGGATTTCGACATCAGTGTCACCATGCCGGGTTTTCCGCATGACGGCGTGAGCGAGCCGCATCGGCTCCGCGATCTGCCTGACCCAGGGGGCGGACTCCGAATCGGGGCCTATGACCATTGTGTCTGCTGCCAGGGGCAGCTGGCGCAGATATGGCGTCAGGGCATCCGCAGAATGAAGATGAGTGCATTCCGCCCGATGAAACAGCTCAGCAAGGGTGTTCGTGCGATGGAGATGCGGATCGACCGTGATGATCCTGTCGAATGCAGCATCAAGCACGCCTGCGATCACACGCTGGCTTACAGGCTCACCAGTCCGGAAGATCTTGTCCTGGCGCATATAGGGCAGATACGGGGCCACCAGAACCAGCCGTTCCACACCGCCCCTGCGCCAGGCGTCCGCCGCCAGCAACAGTTCCACGATCTTGGCGTTCGGATTATTCAGTGAGCGGTAGACAATCGTCGTCGAAGTTGGCGTCGGCACCCGAGGAATGACCTCGCCATCGGGAAAGGCATGCACGTCTACGTAAGCCACAGGACGACCCAGTGCGCGAGCAAGCCTCTCAGCCTGGGCGACCTCATCGGGAAAGGCATGCAGCGTGGCGCTCATCGGCCCGCGCTGCCGATCTCGAATCCGGAGTCTTCATCTGCGGCTTCGCACGCTGCGGAAAAGTCGGACTGATCGAGTCCATGGATGCGATAGAGCGGCTCTCCTTTTCGTACGACGTCTCCCGGCTTTTTCCTGAGATCGATTCCCGCGCCAGGGTCGTTGGGGGCTCCGGCGGTGCGTGCGATGCGCGCGATACGAAAGCAGTCGATCTGGGTCACGACCCCGTCCCTTGGAGCGGGGGCTTCGAACACCAGCGAACCAATCGGCGCGGGCCGGGGTGGCGGGCCTTGCGCCTCGATCATGCGCTCGAGCGCCTCGCGAGCATCGCCGCCTTCGAGAAGTTCCCGCGCCCGCTCTTCGCCCCGACCGCCAGCCAGCTTCGGGTCGTACTCGAGCAGGCGGCCAGCGAGGCGGATCGATTTCTCACGCAGATCAGCCGGCGCATGAGGGTTGCCGTCGAGCACCTCGAGCACGTCCCGGGCTTCGAGCGCTGGCCCAATTCCCCGCCCTATCGGCCCCGTCCCATCCGTGATGATGATTTCCGTGACGAGCCCAAGGCGCGAGGCGACGAATTCGAAAAGCTTCCGCACGCTTTGCGCGTGAATGTTTGAGCGGATCTTCGCCGTGGGTCCTACAGGCATGTCGATCAGCAAATGCGTGGAGCCCGCAGCGATCTTCTTGGACAAAATTGACGCCACCATCTGTTCTGGCGTGTCGATGGAGAGTGGTCGTTCGACGGAGATGAGAACATCGTCGGCCGGCGACAGATTAACGTGTCCTCCCCACGCGATACAACCGTTGCAGCGATCGACGACATCGCGCAACTCGTCTTCTGTCAGCTCGACCCGGGCGAGTACTTCCATTGTGTCGGCGGTGCCGGACGGCGAGGTGATTGCGCGGGATGACGTCTTGGGCATGATCAATCCGTGCGCAGCGACGATGGGCGTAACGATCATAGTGGTCCTGTTGCCCGGGATGCCGCCAATGCAATGCTTGTCGACCACAACCGGCCGGTTCCATTTCAGCTGCGTGCCCGCGGCCGCCATGCAGCTTGTCAGGGCCAGGACCTCGCCAGTCGTCATGAAGCTGGACGTTGCAATTAGAAACGCCGCTACCTCGATGTCTGTGTAGCGATGGCCCGCCAGATCTTCGACCACCGCCTGAATTTCCGCCTTGGTGAGCTCTTCTCCGCGAATCTTGGCGCGAACGGCGTCGAGGCTTGCAGCGGGTGGAGCGATCGAGACGTGGGCGCTGTCTCCAGGTTTCACACCTAAGCGCTGCAGGGCAGGTTGCGGCAGCCCGATTTCGCCAGCGCCAAGGGACTCCAGGCCGTCGGCGATCAGCACATTCGCGACAATGCTCGCGCCGTTGACGCTTACGGCGACCTTCCGGAAGCCCGCAAGACGTTCTGGCCGAAGCGCGTTGCAATCGCGCGACAGGATCACTACGTTTTCGCCCATGGTATCCAGCCCGATCGGGCGAATCGTGAGCTGCGAGCGACGCTCGTGCTGTATTCCAGATGATGTATCGCTTGTGCGCGGCTTTGGATGACGTGTCATTTCGAGATCCCCTGCACAGCATCGCCGTCCCGGAGTGTATCGCCCGGGAAAAGTATGACCTTATCGCCTAACGCCAAACCCGCCTCCATTACTCTGAAGCGATCATCGCCATCGCCGACTGTCACGTTCGTCAAGCGAGCCCGCCCGTCGGCGACCTTGAATACAGCCCAGCCATTTTCGCCCAGCCGCACCAGCGCGTCAGTTGGCACGCGAACGACATCGTTCTGCTCGAACACCACAACCCTCACATCAATCCGGAAACCGTGTCCCAGTTGCGGGGCTGCGTCCGCCGTCTTGTCGACGAGATCAAGGATCACGTTCACGCGCTGCTCCTCGACGCCCAGGGCTGAGACCTTCGTGCGCGCATAAGGCTCAACTGTGCGCAAGATTGCCGCCTTCTGCTCGTTGCCACCCCAGTTCTCGACGACGGCGGAGGCGCCTTTCTGCATCAGCGCCGCGTCCTGCGACAGGAATTCCGCCACGACCTCGATCTGCGCAGGATCGCCGATTTCAAGTAGCGGCGCGCCCGGTCCGACCACGGTCTCACTCTGCTGCAGGACCCTCAGAACTTTCCCAGACGCAGGGCTTCGTACGGTCGTCCACGTCCGGGCTCGGGCGCTGGGCTTGCCGCCCTGGGATGCAAGCGCTCGATTGAGTTCAGCCCTGCGTTGTCCGACCGCCGCGGTTGCAACCTTGAGGCCCGCCCGGGCCCGATCCAGAACTGCCTGGGCCGCAAAGCCGCGCTCGAATAGTTGCGCCATCCGCGCCTCGTCACGTTTGGCGAGGTCGAGGTCGGCTTCCGAGAGGGCAAGCGCAGCGCGCGCGGCCGTGACGGTGGCCGCCGCCTCCTCCGCAATCCGCGCATCGAGCAGGCTGGGGTCTGCTGGCGCAATCGAAGCGACAGTATCTCCCTTCGACACCGCGTCGCCCGCTTCGAGCTGAATGCGCTTCAGCATGCCGCCAACAGGCGAGGCGACCGTATAGACATCGTGAACTCGCACACGCCCCTCTTCCGAGATCTCGCGGCGGACATCGCCCCGATCGATCGCGACGGCTTGAACGTTGATTGCCCGTGGCCATGCGAGCCAGGCAACAATAGCAAGAACAGCAAGGGCGGAGAGCGTCCAGATGCGCGTGGCGGTTGTGAACTTCGGAATCTTCACGCTCAATCTCTCGCTTTTAGAACGCCGACCATGTCCAGCCTGTCGACGCTGCTGCGTACAACCAGCGCCGCGACCGCTACACATACCAATGTAAAGGCGATCGCGAACGCATATCCCTGCGGATTGAAAACGTAAGGGAAGGAGTACATGTCCGTTTCAAACAACTGCATGAGCCAGTTGGCTAGCAGGGTTCCAATGATGCAGCCGGCGGGAACGGCAAACAGCGCCAGCGCGGCCAGTTCGCCGACCAGCACATACGATACCTCAAGACGCGTGAAGCCGAGCACCCTGAGTGTCGCCAGGTCGCGTTCCTGCTCCGCAAGCGTAACGCGTGCAGCCGAGAAGGCGACCCCACCCGCCATTATGGCCGCGAATGAAAGATAGATGAGGTTCATGTAGCCGACACCTTCGGCATAGCTGCGTCGCATGGCGCTTTCGGCAAGATTGAGGAAACTCGCGCCAACGAGGGCGGGCGTGCGTTTTAGTTCGCGGTTGAAAGCGGCATACGCGGCCGGGTCGAGCCGGACATTTGCACCGCTGATCTGGCCGGGCTCGCGCATCAGACGAGCTTGAGCATCCATGTCCATGTAGGCGGATGATCCGACCATCGGATCGATGATCGCCGCCACACGGACGGTCATCTGAAGCCGACTGCCGCGCGTTTGCTCGATTTCAATCGTGTCGCCGGCATTGACGCCTAGCTTCGCCGCCAGCGCACGCGCCAGCGCGACGCCCGCTGCAGGCGGCGCCACGATATCGCCGCTAGCACCCATAAGGCGGCTGAGGCGAGCGGAAGGCCACGAGCCAATTAGCGCCTCCTCGACGTTGTGGGATCCGTGATGAAGGATCACGTTGTCGATCCTGACAGGCTCCGCATAGATGACGCCGGGCAGGCTTTCGATCGTATGCAGAACTGCTTCCTCCCGGGCGTCGATGAAGGACAGCGTCACGTCCTGGCGGTTGGTCTGCGAGAAATGCACGTCGAGCAGCCGGTCCATGACTGCCGGAAAAGTCCGCGCGACGACCAGAAGGCCGATCGCCAGGGCAACTCCGATTACAGTGGTGGCGGACCTGCGGGGAAAGCGAACGATGCGGCGGAGGATAATCCGGCTCTTGGCGTCCAGGCGGCGTCCAAGGGCGCCCGCAAGCCCATTGGTTCCAGAGAAGGCGACAGGCTTGGGCGGCGCCAGCGCGCTGGCAGGCGCTATCCGGGCGGCATTCAGCACCGCCGCCAGCGCGCCGACCCCGACGCTCCCGAATGCCGCGGTCCAGGCGGCGGCGAACACCCATACCGGCGCATCGAAGTCGAGGCGAGGGAAGTGATAGTAGTCGCGATAGACCGACGCCATCAGCTGGCCGAGCCATACGCCCGCGCCTGACCCAAGCGCTGCGCCAATCGCTCCAAGCAGAAGGGCGTTCTTGGCGTAGTGCCAGGCGACCGCGGTGTCGCTGTAGCCGAATGCCTTAAGCAGTCCGATGTTGGAGCGCTCCGTCGCGATGATGCGCGCCAGCGCGACGTTGACCAGGAAGGCTGCGATGATGAGGAAAAAGGCGGGCAGGAATGCAGCCATGGTCGCGAGCTGCCGCAGCTCTTCGACGAGGAAGCGGTCGGAAGGCATGCGGTCGCGGCCGTATGCTCCCGTCGAACCGGAGCGCTGCACGATGGCGTCCACGAAACGCTTGGCCTGTCCCGGGTCGGCGCCTGCGGTGAGCCGGAATATGGCTTCGTTGAACGCGCCTTCGAGGTCATAAGCCCGGGCCAGTGCTTCGCGTCCCATCCAGACCACGGCAAAACGATCTGGCTGTGGAAAGAGTTCGCCGGGGGCGCTGACGAACACGAATTCCGGCGAGTTGGCGATGCCGACAATCTTGAGACTCTGGCGGCGGCCGTGGAGCGTCGCCTCCAGCGAGGACCCCATGCTGAGCCCGAGCGCGTCTGCGAACGCCTCGTTGACAAGCACCTCGTCGACGAGGCCGGGATCTGGCCAGCGGCCTCGCGAAAGAACCAGATCGTTGACCGTCGGTCTCCCTTTGCGCGGAAGGGAAACGAGGCGCGCCGAAGCAGGCTCGACGATCCCCGGCAGATCCAGCAACGCGTACCCGACAATACGCGCCTCCATTGCGGAAATGCCAGGCGCCGCGGCCAGTTCAACTGCAACCTGTTCGGGCGCCCGTACGAGGGAGACCGCCAGATCGGCCATCCGTTCGGAGCTGTAGTACTGGATTCGCGTGCGCTCCAACGACGCGCGCATGCCGACGGCCATGACGAAGATTGACAATCCGCACCCCAAAACCATTGCGACCGCAATCGCGTTGATCCGCATTCGCCAGAGATCCCGGAAGAGCTTCCTGTCGAGTGTTCGCATCGCGCCCTACCAGACCAGATCGGCAGGCGCGGCGCGGCGCGCGTTGACTTCGATCTGGCGGATGCCGCCATCGAGAAATCTGACTACACGGTCGCCAAGCCTTGCAACGTCTGCGTTGTGCGTCACCATAAGCGTCGTTGAGCGGAAGCGAGTGCTCACTTCGACCAACGCTTCAAGGACCCGGATTCCGGTGTTGACATCGAGCGCGCCTGTTGGCTCGTCGCACAGAAGAACAGCCGGCCGCTTGGCGATGGCGCGCGCAACCGCCACGCGCTGCTGTTCGCCGCCGGAAAGTTGCGCGGGGAAGTGGTCGAGGCGATCGCCAAGCCCAACCAGATCAAGCGCTTCGGCTGCCGGCATTGGGTCTTGCGCAATCTCGTTGACTAGCTCGACATTCTCGCGCGCGGTGAGGGAGGGAATGAGGTTGTAGAACTGGAAAATAAAGCCGACATGCCGCCGCCGGTACAGCGTCAGTTCTCGGTCCGGCATCGCCGTCAGGGAAGTCATTCGAAAAGTGATGTCCCCCGAAGTGCCTCGGTCGAGACCGCCAAGGATGTTGAGCAAGGTCGACTTGCCAGATCCGGAGGGGCCTAGCAGGATGAGCAGTTCACCTTCGGCGACCTCAAGATCGACTTCGCGCAGTGCGTGAACGGCCGCAGGGCCATCGCCATAGCGTTTGCCGACTTTGCGAAGTGAGAATGTCGGCATCACATCTCCTGACCCCCCTTCTGAGACGACTTCAATATCGCATCAGGAGATAGCGAGCTTGATGCCGGTCAACCTCCGGGCAGCGGGAGGTCGGCGCAGCTCGCGGAGCCATGCGGATCGCGCGTTCGATCTGATTGCTGTATGATATGACTCAGCAGATACTTTGAGACTCTCACAAGGTGGCGCGTCAACGATCGCCCGTAGCGTGTGACGCCGCTGCCTGATCGGATGTTGTGACGCTGACTGTTTTCCAACGTGGTCGCACCGTTTATGCCATCGGACCGAGAAGTCGGGGGTCCTCATAGAAATCTGCAAGACAGCATCGTCGGCGCCAAGGTTAAGCGAGGGCGATCAATGTCGCCTGTCGGCCAGTTGTGTTGAAAAATGCGAATTCGGAAGCGTTCGATCCATCGGCAAATGGCGATCGTGAGATAGTGCTTCCGACCTCTGGGCCCGCGGGGTCCCCGGCGCGAGGCCGCGATGATGCCGTGGTTCCCTGTTGCGGCGGGAAGAGAACCGTCGCCATCTTGCGCGATCTGAGCTGCGGCGGCGAGGTGGGACTCGTCGCTTGCGCGGTGCGGTCCACGCAGGCGCTCAAGCTTCAGGTTGCGCTTGGGATGCGCAAACAGTATCTCGACCTTGTTCCAGTCTTTGCGCGACCGGAGATACTCAGGCGCGCCTCCGAGATTGCGTGCGACGTCGCGTGCGCTCTCGTAGAGGCTGCGGACAACTTTTCGCATTGGTTGGCCAGGGCGGCATTGTTCCTTCAACGCGCACGCCCGACAGTCCTTCTGGCTGGCGCGATAGCGACGCTAGCCATTCTTGTCGATGCCGCTAAGGGGCGTTTGATTATTGCGGTTGAACTGGCGAGGCGTCTTGCCGCCCGGACATGTCAGCGTGTTCGTTGTCGCGTCGTATGCAAACACCGACCGGCGGAATGTACCAGCTCGTTCGCCCTTCTCCCAGAGCGGGACGTGTGGCGCGATGCCGACCATCCAGGCCAGCAGTTCCGCTGTGCCATAAGACTAAGTAAGGCGCGCTGCTAGCCTCCGGCCTGTGGGCAAGGAACAGCAAGCCGGCCTGACGAGAAAGCCGAGATGCTGCGTGACCATGGGGCGTGATAGAAGGACAAGCGTCGGCTTATCTACATTATCGGAGTTCTGGCCGCGTCGGACACGATCGTCCTCTTCGCGCGGGCAGTCACCAGCTGCCCATCCGGTTCTAGGTCCGGGTGGAAGCCGGCTTCGGAAGAAGGCCTTCGCGCTGGGCGCGTTTTCGGGCCAGTTTCCGCGCCCGGCGGACGGACTCGGCCTTCCGACGAGCCTTGGCCTCGGACGGCTTCTCGTAAGCAGTGCGGGCCTTCATTTCCCGGAAGACGCCCTCGCGTTGCATCTTCTTCTTGAGCGCCTTTAACGCTTGCTCGACGTTGTTGTCACGGACCACGATCAGTACGATTTGAAACTCTCCATCGCTGCGCCGGCTCCGGTGTGAACATGCCGGATGGCGGCGCTGCGATATCATGGAACATCCATCCTGCCCACCCTATTCGCGCGATGGCGCCCGGCGGGCAAAGGACCTGAAGGCGCGGATAGGCGGAGAGATCAGTGTCGCCTTTTGGCGAGATCGAATCGCTGTGGACTGGCCGGACAAATCGTGGCCACGGCACGTCGCTCCGGCTCGTGTTCGACTTGGTCCTTGCACCTTGGTGCAAATCCGGTGCACCGCAGTCGGCAACACCCGGAAATTGGCGGAACGTCCGTCGAACAAATGGGTGCAAACAACAGCACCTAACTGCCTGATGCTGCTCGAAAAACACATGAAAAGCAACGTTCACCGCTTCTGCATTGCCCCGATGATGGAGGACGCAGATAGTGCAATCTTTTCAGATATTTACGAGGTTCCTGTCACGCTGGGGTCACACTGAAATCCCGCGCGCACGTTCTGAAAAAGCTATCCATTGCGCGCGCTTCCGGTCGTCTGCCGCGAAGGCAGGCGTCAGGGCGTCGGGCGGCGCTGTCGGGATCGGGGTCCCGCGGCGAGCGAACGTCGCGGTTATGGCGCGCGCCAAGCGATCATCGGTAAAGCTGAAGGCCCGGCTGAGAATCCAGATGTCATGGAAGTCCTTCATACGAGTGTTGTCGCGGCCGAGCGACGTGATCGCCTCGAACTTCTCGGCTATCACGGTCTCTCGGGCATAGCCGCGGAGCTGCGGTGCCGGCATGTCGAGCAGAACGGGGTAGTCGAGTGTCTCGGGCTCCGGCTCCAGCGCGTCGCCGAAGCCGATGTCTATCGAGATCTTGACTCGTGCGCCGCCGATGTCGGCGGTGGTGACGAGGCGAAGACCGCCAAAGGCGAGATGGTTGCGGATGCGCTCGACCTTGAGGGCGGCCACGTCGAAGACAATGCCATCGTCACTGTCGGCCGCCATCATCTCACGGAAGACGGCAAGCATCTTTGCCCCATCGGGATCGCCGAAGCTGAGCAGGTCGAGGTCGCGCGTGCCGCGGTGGGGGGCATCTAGCCAGGTCATCAGCAGGGTGGCCCTCTTGAGAACGAAGCGCTGGGCGTGCGCCGAGACACTGAGCCTGTATAGCAGGCGCTCGACCGCATACCAGTTGAGGACGAGGTCGAAGACCTGGCCGTTCGCTTTTGAGATCGCCAGCAGACGGGCGCGGACCGAGGCGCCCATATTCTTCTTCGGCTCAGGTTTCTTTGGATCAGGCATTGGCAGTCAGCGCTTCAAGGTAGGGTCGCATGACGGTGGCGACGCCGCTCTTCGCCGCCTGTCGCGACATCGCAGCGGGTGTCACCTTGCGCTGGCGCAGGGCCTCCTGCAGTCCCTCCAGCGCGATGCTGAGACCGACCGAGCGGCCGTGGCGGAAGCAGTCGGCGATAGTCTTGGCGATGCTGAACACCTTCACCCGCACGTTTTCGATCGTGTGCGTTTCTACGCCGTCGCCGAGCAGAGCGTTTGTCATGCGCACGATGCGCAGCGGCGGGGAAGAGGGCTCGGGCGCCCAGTCGCTGACGCCGATAGCGATCCAGACTTTGCGCGGCAGCTGGTCGGTAAGGCCGTACTCCGCCAATGACCGGAATACCCCCTGACTCCGGACAGTCAGGGCTCACATTACGTATGGCGGCACTGGGGCCCTATCCGGTCATTCAGCCAGCCCGAACTATCGCGCCCTGTTCATGCGCCCGGCTCCGCCGCCGCATAGACGCGCGAACGATGGCGATGTCAGGTTCAAGCGTTGGGCTGTTTGCGGGTGAGCGCGGGCGCCATACGCGCTCCGCCTGCGCCAGCTTCCATCCCCAGCCGGCGCGCCGTCTGGATTGTGGAAGAGGTGCCGCAAGATGATCCTCGGTTTGCGACGAAATCAATGTTGTTTCGATAGATTCAGCGTCATGACTCGCACGGCAGTTTCGGCCAAGCGACCCAATTTGGGTGAAGGGTGCCGACGTTCCGTTACGACATGCGTCTTCGGCTTAGGAACGATTAAACCACTGGCGTTCAGGATTGATCGCGAGCAGGGCGGACCATTTGGGGGGGGGGGGCGGGCTTCATGATGGAGCCTCGCCGGCGCGAGGGACAGGACTTAGGCAATGGCGATTTCACCACGCATACTGGTGGCTGACGCGGCGCGTAACACACTTGGTATGATCTGCGACGTTCTTCGCAGCGTCGGACACCGTGACCTGATACAGGCCGCAAGCGAGGCGGACCTTCGCATACTGGTGGACCGGCACCGGCCACGGATCATCCTTATGACGGCCAACTTCCCCGGCCTCTCAGGCTTGAGCTTCGCCAGTCAAATCCGCAATGGCTACAACTTTGTGCCGCGCGAAACCTCCATCATCCTGACGACGGAAGCTCCGACGCGTTCATTCCTGGAGGGCGGCTCGCACCGTGGGCGTGGATGAAATTGTCGCGATCCCCTTCACAACGCAGACGCTGATGGCGCGGGTCCGGTCGGTGATCGAACGACCGCGCCCGTTTGTCGACTGTCCGACCTATGTCGGTCCCTGTCGCAGGCGGCTGATGTTGCAGGACTACAAGGGCCCCTTGCGACGCGCGCGGGATCCCACCAGGGAGCCTGACGCCGGTCCATTGTGGAGCGCTGAGGGCAATCGCTCGGCTGTTCGGCTTTGTGTGCAGAAAATGAGCGAGTACCGGAAGCGGCTCGAGCCGGATCAACACAACAAGCTGCGGGAAGTCTATCAGTCAGTCATGAAGCTCGAAACGCGGTCAGATCAGGATGGGGATGCACTGCTTGGAGACGCCGCGAGATCTTTCGGCTGCTATTTCTCGAGATTGAGCCCCGGGCAGGCGCCGGACCTGGGAATTCTCAACGAACACATTGAGGTTCTTCATTCGCTCGCTCTTGGCGGCGAGATCGAGGTCGCCCAGCGCCTTGCCCTCGTCGCGAGCCTGCATGCCAGCGTCGAGGCCTAGCTGGCGACGGTTACAGTTGCATCATCGGACGAGGAGAGCGCGAAGCGCGCCGTTGCCTGATTGCTGTGAGGTGGCGACTCTGAGCGCGAGAGTGCCAATGTCTGAGATTGGGCGACGAGCCGCCGCAACGCAGCGTCATCGGTGAATGGCTTAACTGGATCGACTCAGCCGGATTGCCACATTCTGTATTCGGCGGCACCGGGGCCCTAAGCTGCCGTTCGAACAATCGTTCTGAATAAGGGCCTCTCGACTCCTCAACGCCAAATACTGGTATTCGCCAGCATTGATGCTAATCTTAGCGAGTGATGAAAAGTTTGGGAGTGCAGCCTTGTCCTCCTTCAATCTCGGTGAAATCGCCGCCGCAAGTCTCCGCCTCCGGCGCGAAGAAGATCAAGCGGGGACCGACCCGACCGACACGGCATTCAAACTCAGAGTTCTGCTCGGAGCGGTAGTCGCCGCGGCGGTTGCAGCTCTTGCTGCTTGTGGCCTTGTTACCTCCACCAACCGATCCGTATTCATACTGTTTGATGTGTCTGGCAGCTATGCCAAGAACGCGCCTGCTTCCGTGAAGCTGGCAAACCTGATGATTGCCGATCTCCAACCCGGCGATTGGCTAGCGGCCAGTCAAATCTCCACCTGCTCCTTCTCGGAAAAAGAAATCATTCTTCAGCGACAACTTCCTGAAACACCGAGCTTGGCCTCGTCCACCAAGCGCGAGCTGTTCGCTCAACTCACCGCCTATGCTGGCCAGGTGAAGTCGAGCGGTTACACCGACATCCACGGCGCACTCGCTCAGGCCGCATTCGAGCTACGCCAGCGACCTGAGAAGGCGCGATACATTGTGATGTTCTCCGACATGATCGAGGACTATTCGAAGAAGTGCGATACCTCGAAGGTCGAACTCGACCTTACCGGCATTCACGTAGTTGCTACTAATGTCGTAAAGTCGAACCCATCCGACCCAGAGGCATATTTTGCGCGGCTGAACAGATGGGAGAAGATCGTGACGGACGCGGGCGGTATTTGGCAGCTTGTGGTTTCGCCCGATCAGCTTCCTAAGATCGTAACGCTGAGCTAGTTGACTGGACGGAGGGTTTTGAGCGGACCGTCATTGCAGCTCGCCGGGGGCCGTTGGCTGGCCGCCCGCTCCCATTCCGCCAAGCGTGCCAGAGGCAACGCTGTCTTTGAAGAAGCGGGCCGGGACCCACGGACCGGTCACAGTGGGAACCGAAAGGATGATAACGTGCTTCGTCAAATTGGGGTAGCCTGAACCGCCCCGGTAACCCCGGAGGCCATTTGGTTTTGGTTACGCAGCGATAGCTGTTTCCTCCAGCGATGCAAAGTAGGCGGCTTCTGCCTCGGCAGGCGGGACGTTGCCGATGGGCTCGAGCAGCCGGCGATTGTTGAACCAGTCGACCCATTCGAGCGTGGCGAACTCGACGGCCTCGAAGCTGCGCCACGGTCCGCGCCGGGATCACCTCGGCCTTGTAGAGCCCGTTGATCGTCTCGGCGAAGGCGTTGTCGTAGCTGTCGCCGACGCTGCCGACCGAGGGCTCGATGCCCGGCCTCCGGCCAGGCGCTCGGTGTACTGGATCGACACGTATTGCGACCCCGGTCGGTGTGATGGACGAGGCCGCCACCGGAGCGGGCCGGCGATCATGCAGCGCCTGCTCGAGCGCATCGAGCACGAAGCCTGCGTGGGCCGAGCGAGAGACACGCCAGCCGACGATCTTTCTGGCGTAGGCATCGATGACGAAGGCGACGTAGACGAAGCCAGACCAAGTGGCGACATAGGTAAAGTCGCTGACCCAGAGCGTGTTCGGCGCCGCGCCTGGAACTGGCGGTTCACCTGATCCAGCGGGCAAGGCGCCGCCTTGTCGCTGACCGTCGTGCGGATGCGGCTTGCCGCGGATAACGCCCTGCAGCCCCATGGCCCGCATCAGCCGCGCCACCGTGCAGCGGGCGACGTCGAAGCCCTCGCGCCTGAGCTGCCGCCACACCTTGCGCGCGCCATAGACCTCGAAGTTCTCGGCGAACACCCGCAGGATCTCGAGGCCTCAGCCATGCGTCGCGCTTGGCCCGCGGCCGCGTCTAGGGATCGGCCCGCCGCGCCACGTGCACGTAGTAGGTCGACGGAGCGATCGGCAGCACCTTGCAGATCGGCTCGACCCCGTAGACCCCCGGTGATCGTCGATGAACGCGATCATGGCTTGAACCGGCGGTCGAGCTCCGCCTGGGCAAAATACGCGCTGGCCTTGCGCAGGATCTCGTTGGCCTGCCGCAGCTCGCGGTTCTCGCGTTCCAGCGCCTTGATCCGCTCGCGCTCCTCGGTCGACAAACCAGCGCGAGCTCCTCGATCCCGCTCGTCCTGGACGACCCAGTTGTGCAGCGTCTGCGCCGAACACCCGATCTTCGCCGCGATCGACACGATCGCCGCCCACTGCGAGGCGTGCTCGGCCCCATGCTCCATCACCATCCGGACCGCTCGCTCGCGGACCTCAGGCGAATACTTCGCCCTATGCTTCTTGCTCATGGCTCCACTTTCTCAAGAAAAGGAGCCTCCGGCAAATTCGGGGCGGTTCAGCCTTGTTTGCGTGCTCGGCTTTGCTTGCCGGCCTGAGCTCTTCATCCGCGCAGAGCGCAAGGATTCAAGCGGTGGATCTCGAGCTGGTACTCGCGGTCGATATTTCTCAATCGATGGATTTCGACGAGCACACGCTTCAGCGCAATGGATATGTCGAGGCGTTTCGCCACAAGGACGTGATCAACGCGCTGATCTCAGGGCCGCGGGGTCGCATCGCAGTGACGTACATGGAATGGGCGGGCGACTTTCAGCCGATTCAACTGATCCCGTGGACCATCATCGATGGCGAAAAGGCGGCGCTTTCCTTCGCGGACAGGATCGCGGCCGAGCCTGTCTACGGTGAGCAGCGAACGTCAATCTCCACTGCGCTTTACGAGGCGGCGAGGTTGATCGACGACAACGAGTTTTCTTCCCACCGCCAGGTGATCGACGTGTCGGGCGACGGGGCCAACAATGCCGGCCCTCCGGTCGAACGGGCGCGAGACGACGTGCTCAAGCGTGGCATCATCATCAATGGCCTGCCGATCATGCTGGGCAAGCCGATGGAGTTCTACGACATCGAACACCTCGACAGATACTACAGGCATTGTGTCATCGGAGGGGAGGGGCTTTTATTGCGCCGGTTTTCAACCTGAAGCAGCTTTCGGCGACGATCCGCAAGAAGCTGGTGCTGGAGATCGCCGGATTGGAGAGCGATCCCGCACTTTTTCCTGGCACGGCGCCAATTCAGTTAGCCAAAGCCCAGCTTGCAACAGCCTACGGGAACGCACCGCCTATGCGCGTGCAGTTGAAACTCCCGACGGAAAAGGCGGACTGCTTCGCGGGTGAGAAGGCCATGAACCGCAGTCGAGGGTTTGGCCGCTTTCCCAACCAATAAGAGCGGCATCTGGCCGGACCCTAGAGCCAACCACGCCGTTTGAAGAAAAAATAAGGCAGGATCGCCGACAGGATCATCAGGCCGACCGCAAACGGATATCCCAGCGGCCAGGCAAGTTCAGGCATGAAATCGAAGTTCATTCCATAGATCGACGCAATCAACGTCGGCGGGAGGAACACCACCGCGGCCACCGAGAATATCTTGATGATGCTGTTCTGCTCGATGTTGATCATGCCCAATGTGGCGTCGAGCAGGAAATTGACCTTCTGCGACTGGAATGTTGCGTGATCCGACAGGGACTCCACGTCACGCGACAGCGTCTTCACGCGTGCAATGACGTCCTTGCTAGCCTTCTTGTCCGTCATTGTTGTCAGGAAGAAGGTGCATAACCGTCTGATCGTGATCAGGCTGTCGCGCACGTGGGAAACGAGATCGCCCTTCCGCCCGATGCCGACGAGAACGCGCTGGAAGTCAGTTGAGCGAACCACGGCCTTTTTGCCGCCTGCGCTCTGCTGAATCGTGACGCCCGGCCGGAAGATGTCCTTCGACAGCACTTCAAGATCGTGTGTCGTTCGCTCAAGCACGTCAGCCAGACGTTCAATGCTTGCTTCCAAAAGGCCAACCGCAATGCCGCCGGCGCTCGGACAGGCGATTCCGACGCGCTGACCGCGAGCCGTATATGCGCCAAAGGTGCGCGGGTCTTCATACCGCACCGTGATCAGGCGGTTGCCGAATACAATGAACGTAATGGGCGAGATCACAACGTCGTCGGAATCCGTATGGGACAGGATGGTGGCGGTCATGAACGTCGCCCCGCCTTCCTCATACAGGCGGCTCGATAGCTCGATCTCCTGCATTTCCTCGCGCGTCGGCACATCAAGGCCGGCCTGCCGTTCAACCAGCGCCTCTTCCTCTGGGGTGGGGCGGAAAAGGTCGATCCAGATTGCGTCGTCCGGACGACCGAGAGAGTCGCCGAGCGGAACGAGTTTGCCGCTATTGATCCCAAAGACTGTGATCATGGTCGATCTCCTCTGCCGGCGTTTGGAGTCGTTTCGGGATGTCTATTGATGTGTTGCGGCTGGCTCTGGACGCGTCGTTGCGCGGCGCGTGTGAAGCCGGGTCGCTCCTAAGCCCACTCCACCGCCGTTACAAGCGCTGATCGCTGGCATGGCGACCGGCCGCGGGCAACACGAATAGAACGTCAGGAATTGGGCGAGCTCCCGCCGCAACGCAGCACCGTATCTGAATGGCCGCACTGGATCGACTCAGCCGGATTGCGGCGAATGCCGGCGTCCCAAGGTAGTCATTCAGCGCGCCGTGCTTTCCAACTGGGGGCAGCAGGGCGACTTACTCTCACTCACCTGCTGCAATCAGCATGAAGCGGAGGGGCGGAGTACAGGCTCCAAGCGCAAGCCAACGGGCCCGAAGACATGCGGCTGTACCTGTTGTAGAATGCGGCATCATGGGGGTCCCTCGTGGCGGGTCCTGAAGTCAGAGCATTTCTTTCTTATCGGCACGGACGGATCGACTGCCGAGGAAGTCGACGCCCACAGGACCTGGGTCGAAGCCTTGGTTGGAGGTCTTCGAGCCCGTGGCGTCCGCGTCATTTGGGATGACGATATTCGAAAAGCGCTCGTGCAGCACTCGAGCATAGACCCCAGAGAGCTTCCGCTTTGCGCGGAAGTATCACGTGCTTTCACGCTACTCGCAAAAGCGTTCGTACCGGTTGTGACGCCGGCCTATGTTGATCGGCTGGGGCTTGGGGACGGTGAAGAGCAACGTGCAATACAATACGGCGTCGTGTTTGAGGAGTTTCAAGGCGGGCTTGGTTGGCGCAAGCAGGTCCGATTGCGGCCCTCCTTATCCTGGAGAAAGGAGAGCAAAGGAAGTGCAACTTGGTCTGATCGGCGGCACGTTGTGTGCGAAAACAGCCTACGATTTTCGTGGTGATGATGCAGAGTTGTTTGAGCATCGACTCGACGCCTTAGCGGAAGCCATTCGTCAGGCCCAGACTTATCCCAACTACTTCGCATTGTTCGAACCAGAACCGTTCTGCAATTTCTACATCGCCTGGTCGCGCAACCGGTTTCCCGAGCGTGCGCGTGCGCCGATAAGCGTCTGGTGGTTTAACACCGGCGCTGCAAGCGAGTTCGTCCCAGAAGTCGCTAAACTGGCATTGATCCAGAGGGTCTTGATCCCAACGAGCCCATCAATCGAGAAACATCGCGCCTCAACAAGCTTGCTGCAGTCGCAGCCGAGCCTTCTGCCTACGAAGTTGCGCAATATGTGGCCATATAGCGCTGAAGGCGCTCCGCCCCGTGTCGGCTGGGAGTACTTGGAAGCCGCAGTGATGTTCGCAGAAAAGACGTTGGGACGGGATGACCTTCAGGGCGAGATCATCGACCGCGTCCAGTTGCACAATAATGTTGCTGCCGCGCATGTCCGGATCGGTGAAGAAACTGGGAGCGGCGCTTTTCTGGACCGTGCGGTGAAGCAGATCCGGCTTGGCCTCGCTCTGGCTCCGGCCGAGGCTTGGGGCGAACGAATACGATTGTTTCTTCACCTCGGACTGGCTCACGGGACCCAGTACAAACTGTTTGGTGATCCAGCCGCGTTGGCAGAAGCGAAAGCCGCATATCAAATCGTGGAGCCGATATCTCGCCCAATCTGGGATCGGACGAGAAAATTTGGTCCGATAGAGCGTCGTTGGGCCCATCAGACTTGCAATAACACCATCACGAGAATTGACGCCGTCGACTTCTACCTGCCTCCGCTCCCTTGTGCGTTTGGTTGATCGGCAGGACGGCCCGAATGTCTGAAATAGGTCGAGTCTTGCCTCGGATTTCCGAAGATTGCGAACGTCTCGAATTGGGCGAGGTCCCGTCGCAACGCAGCGTCATCGTCGAATGACCAATGTGGATCGCCTCTGCCGGATGGGCACAATCCCGGCTACGGCGACGCCGGGGCCCTATCCGGCCATTCAGCCAGCCCGAACTATCGCGCCCTGTTCATGCGCCCGGCTCCGCCGCCGCATAGAGCGCGCGAACGACGGCGATGTCAGGTTCAAGCGTTGGGCTGTTTGGGTGAGCGCGGCGCCATACGCGCTCCGCCTGCGCCAGCTCCATCCCCAGCCGGCGCGCCGTCTGGATTGTGAAGAGGTGCCGCAAGATGATCCCTCGGTTTGCGACGAAATCAATGTTGTTTCGATAGATTCAGCGTCAGCGACTCGCACGGCAGTTTCGGCCAAGCGACCCAATTTGGGTGAAGGGTGCCGACGTTCCGTTACGACATGCGTCTTCGGCTTAGGAACGATTAAACCACTGGCGTTCAGGATTGATCGCGAGCAGGGCGGACCATTTGGGGGCGGGCTTCGGATGATGGAGCCTCGCCGGCGCGAGGACAGGACTTAGGCAATGGCGATTTCACCACGCATACTGGTGGCTGACGCGGCGCGTAACACTTGGTATGATCTGCGACGTTCTTCGCAGCGTCGGACACCGTGACCTGATACAGGCCGCAAGCGAGGCGGACCTTCGCATACTAGTGGACCGGCACCGGCCACGGATCATCCTTATGACGGCCAACTTCCCCGGCCTCTCAGGCTTGAGCTTCGCCAGTCAAATCCGCAATGGCTACAACTTTGTGCCGCGCGAAACCTCCATCATCCTGACGACGGAAGCTCCGACGCGTTCATTCCTGGAGGCGGCTCGCACCGTGGGCGTGGATGAAATTGTCGCGATCCCCTTCACAACGCAGACGCTGATGGCGCGGGTCCGGTCGGTGATCGAACGACCGCGCCCGTTTGTCGACTGTCCGACCTATGTCGGTCCCTGTCGCAGGCGGCTGATGTTGCAGGACACAAGGGCCCTTTGCGACGCGCGCAGGATCCCACCAGGGAGCCTGACGCCGGTCCATTGTGGAGCGCTGAGGGCAATCGCTCGGCTGTTCGGCTTGTGTGCAGAAAATGAGCGAGTACCGGAAGCGGCTCGAGCCGGATCAACACAACAAGCTGCGGGAAGTCCATCAGTCAGTCATGAAGCTCGAAACGCGGTCAGATCAGGATGGGGATGCACTGCTTGGAGACGCCGCGAGATCTTTCGGCTGCTATTTCTCGGGATTGAGCCCCCGGGCGGCGCCGGACCTGGAATTCTCAACGAACACATTGAGGTTCTTCATTCGCTCGCTCTTGGCGGCGAGATCGAATTAGCCCAGCGCCTTGCCCTCGTCGCGAGCCTGCATGCCAGCGTCGAGGCCTAGCTGGCGACGGTTACAGGTGCATCATCGCGGACGAGAGCGCGAAGCGCGCCGTTGCCTGATTGCTGTGAGGTGGCGACTCTGAGCGCGAGAGTGCCAATGTCTGAGATTGGGCGATGAATTGCCGGATCAGAAGGGCAGAAGCGACTGGCAACATACGAGCGCCGCTGCCATTGGCAACATCATTACAGGCTAGGCGAAGTCGGGCTCGATTCCGCTGGATAGCGCCCAAGAGACTCGCGACCGGGTTCGTACCATGCGGCTAGGGTCCGGGTTGCGTGTGCGCGAGCCCGGCTTGGTTGCTCGCTATGGCAGCATCTATGCGTTACTGGTGTTAGGCGCCCGCAGGAGCGAGCAAGGACCTCATTCGCTTTGGATCTCGCTCGATCGCCAACAGCAGCGCTCGCGCCGGAGCGTCTGGTACCGATCGACGCTGCTCCCAGTCGCGTAGCGTCGTAAGTGGCAGGTGGAACGCCTCGGCAAACTCGCGTTGCGTTAGGCCCATACGCTCGCGCAATGCCTTGACGCGCGAGATGCGCCGCATTCTAGAGATCTGCGCCTTGGTCAAAGGAGCTGCATCCGGGTCGGCAATAGCAGCCTTGCGGACGTCAGAATCAGACATTGAGTTCAGGCGCTTCCAGTCCGTTGCGCCTGGGCGATCACCAGATTTCGCGGTCACCAGCGTAGTACCGGTCTTTTTCATGTTTCGTAGCTTTGCGGGCAGAAATGATGCGGCGGGTATCTTCATCGCGATAGGTGGCTACAACGAAGAGAACACCTCCGCTCGACATTCCGATGACGAGATCTCGCTCTTCTCCATAGTCGAAGCGATCGTCACCGTCTTCGATACGATCGGGATCCTCCAAGGCGCCAATTGCATCCCGAAAATCCACGCCGTGCAGCTGTAGATTAGAGGCGGCCTTTGCCTTGTCCCATTCGTATCGCACAGGACCAGCAGTACCGGTTACCGGTACTAACGTCAAGTCCTTGGATGCGTTACCGCATGACCGCTACGGGCGAGGTACGTGGATTGCTACCAGGACTGCCGAAATGGCCGGATTGGAGAGCACCGGCCACTTCCGTTGAAGCCCTCAGAGGTCGACCTGTTCGGAAAGAGCCAAGGCGTCATCGACCTCCACGCCCAGATAACGAATGGTGCTTTCGAGCTTGGTGTGTCCCAGCAGGAGCTGGACGGCGCGTAGGTTGCCGGTCTTCCGGTAGATCATCGCCACCTTGGTTCGCCGCAGCGAATGCGTGCCGTAGGTGGCCGGATTGAGACCGATCGAACTTACCCAGCCTTGAACCAGCCTTGCGTATTGCCGGGTCGACAATCGCTCTGAAGATGCAAGGCGGCTGTGGAACAGGAAGTCAGAACCCGACAAGCCGTGCTTCTGGATCAGATCGCCAACCGCCGCCCGGGCCTGGTCGGTGATCTCGAACTGCACTGGCCGCCCGGTCTTCTTCTGCACAATCGCCGCCCGGTTCTTGACCCTTCCAGCGACGGCCACGTCCTCCACTCGAAGTCGGACCAGATCACACCCTCGCAGCTTGCTGTCGATCCCGAGATTGAAGAGGGCGAGTTCACGAATCTTCCCCGCCATCTGGAGGCGAATGCGGATGGCCATGACCTCTTTCATCTTGAGGGCGGGTTTCTGGCCAGTGAGTTTCCTGCCTGTAGCAACATGAGCCCGACCGCCGGAGCGAGCCGGAGATTTGTGAACGAGTTCGAATGTCATCGTCGTGAGCCTTCTGCTCACCCGCCCGCACCATGCCGGCGGGGGGCGACATGCTAGGTGGGCTCGGCTCCGATTCCGAATGACTTCAATTGGTGGCGTAGGGCGGTCGTGGGCTGATGGCCGTACGCGCGAGTCGGGACCCGAAGCTGACATTCGTCATCCTCCGACCAGGCTACGGTTGGGCCGCCTTCAGCTCCCGACAGAACGGAACATCTTCGCTCTCGCAGGCATCCGGCTAGGTCTTGGTGGCGCGCCAGTTATCCATCAGCACCAGCCTCTCGACCAGCGGCAGAAAGCGCGGATCAGCCCGCATGGCGCGGGTGGGCGGCCAGAAGAGTGCCGCGATTGCATCCTGCCGTTCAGGTGCGTTCAACACGCGATCACTCGGGTCGGCAAATCCGAGCCTCATCGATCACGTGAGCGCAGATCCGCTTCGACCGCGGTGGCGTTTCGGCGGCTCGCTCGGTTTGCAAGCAACATTCCGACCGTTCCCCCAATCGCGCCCGTTGCGGTCGAGCTCAGCGTGCCTACAGCCAGCACAAACAGCGGCACATCTCCCAGCGCTGCGGAGACACCGATGCCAAGCAGGGCGCATACACCGCCAATGATCGCCGCCATGGCAACACGGCTCCCCCACCCCGTTGCTGCACTCTTTGAGTAGGCGAGCCCCGCGGCCAGGGAGATCGCCATTCCGCCTACTGCGAAGACGTTGTCCCTGATCAGCGGGACGTAGTGGCCCGCGACAACCATTGCCAATTGAGCGGCGAGCCCGAGCGCTGTCACAGTCAGCATGTGTCGCGTTCTCATGGTTTGTCTCCGCTCTTCACCTTCTGGTTGGTTGTCTGTGCTTTTTCCTTGGCGGCGCGGTCGGCCCAATCGACTGGACCGCCCACAAATCTGGCTTTCAGTTCGGTCAGCGAATAGGCATTGGCCCATTCGAACGTCCGATAGAGTTCGTCGAACTTCAGACCGGGGCCATAGCCCACGCCGGTCAGGGTGACCCTAGTACTGCGCGTATCCAGCGCTTCCAGTTCAATGATCACTGCTGTCCTTGCGAATTCCGCAGCGTTCGGAAATCCGGTTGGCGCCTGGACGTTTCGCATTACCAGCAATCGCTCGGGCACGTAGGCGGTGATTTGGTTCCTGATATTGTCCGGCGAGCCCAGTTTGGCTGCGGTGTCGTAGTTGGTCTCGATGATCCCATCGACTTTCAACTCGACCGAGGCGAGCGGGGTCCCCCAACTGCGATAGCCTTCGGACGTCGTAAACGCCGCCCAGACCTCGGCGCGCGAGGCCGGAACAACGATCGACAATTGCATCGTTCGGTCGCCGGTGGCGGAAGCCGACGACGTGTTGAGAACATCCGGGAATTCATTCTTCTTGGCAGTCTGGGCGTTTCCGACCGAGACTAGCGCCATCGCTGCTGCGAGCGTGCAGATCAAGCGTTTCATCGACCTTTTCTCCGGCCGCTTTTCTTCGCCCCGACTGGCGCGGCCTCTTCCAGACGGGTGAGATATTCGCGCAGCTGTTCGATGCAGGCATCGAATGCTTCAAGTGTGCGATGGGTGCGTGACTGCATCACGCCGCCTTCCATGACGGTCAGGATGAAAACGGCTAGCTTGTTGCGATCGAGGCGGCGTGGCAGTCGGGAGCCGGCATCTTCCAGACATTTCTGAACATGACCGACCCAGCCGACAAAATTGGACGACAGCAGTTCCCTCACGGGCGGGTCAGGTTCGTGCAGCTCAAGCGCTAGCGATCCGATGGGGCAGCCGTAGGCGCAGTCGCTAGCCTCAAGGAGAGAGCGATAACGGCCCAGCAGCGCGAAGATCCTTTCGATGGGATCATCAACCCCAGCCCAGGCAGGCTGCAGCAGCATGGGATAGATGCCGTCCCGGTAGGTTTCCAGAACCGCGAGGAGGACGTCCTGCTTGGTTGGGAAGAAGTGATACAGGCTGCCCGCATTGGCCTCGGCGGCCCGCAGGATGTCGGTGATCGACGTCGCCAGGTAGCCCTTCTCGCCGAAGAGCTGCAGCGCTGCATGGAGGATGCGTTCGCGCGTGGGTTCCAAGCGTCATCTCTCTTGAACGATCATTCAAGCACGTCTTGAGTGATCATTCAAGTGGGTGCATAGATAGTTCATGCGCCCCATACTTACCGAGGCATCAGAGATTCGACGGCATTACTCCACCGGTGAGGTTGCGCATCGCTGGAACTGGCTGCGGACTTGAAACCCAATGCGAGACCAAACTCTTCAAATTCGCAGCGCTCGTGTCGACGTCCCCGGCGAGGCAATTGCTGGTCATCTTTACTTCTATCCCGCCGGGCTCGAGCAGCCACTTCATGAGCACGATGCGGCTCACATCTCGTTCCTGCTTCTCGGAAGCTTCGAGGAGCGTGTTCCTGCCAGGGCCGATGCGTTTGTCCTGGCCGGTCAAAACCTCGTTCGAAAAGCCGGGGCGCAGCACGGCGTTCGCTTCGGACCGCGGGGCGCCCTCATCCTAAGCGTTCACCAGTCGAATGGTGATGGGAGCAACCAAGCCGGGCGATCGGATAACTGGAACGCGACCGGTCAGATATGGGCAGCCGCGGCTGGAGCTCGATCAAGGCCCGTATCTCTTGCTCTCGATTCTTGTCCAACGCCACCAAAGCGCCCGGCCCGCGAGGACCCGTGCCCGATACCCGCCTGGCTAATCGAAGCGCGACAGGTGCTACTGGATCGATCGAGCAGTCTCTCGCTGACGGATCTGGCGCTGGAGTTTGGGGTTCATCGGGTTCATCTCTCGCGACAATTCGAGAGGTATTTCGGCGCACGGCCCACGACGATGCGGCTTCGCACGATGGCAGGGCAGGCGCTGTCGCTTGTTCTGAGCGAGAATCAGACACTGGCTTCAAGCGCGCTCGCTGCAGGGTTTTCGGATCAGGCCCACTTCAGCAGAGTCCTGAAGAGCCTGTGCGGGATGTCCCCTAACCAATTGTGCAAGCTACTCACGTAGGCGTCAGGTTTCATTCGTTCAAGACGGCCGAGCGTGTCGGGCTATCCTGGCGGCGGAATTCGATCCGGTGCCCGCATGTCTTCTGCTCAACCTCCCGGAGCGCGGCAGTCTCAGCGACCGCTCGCAATGTTTGCTACGTTCTGGGTGCTCGCCTGCGCCATTAGCTGGCTGGCGTATGCATTCTCTGCCCCTTCAGATTCTGACGCAGAAACGGTATCCGCGCTGGTCCGCGATCCGCTGGGACTTGTCGCGAAATTTGGCCCGTCTATAGCCGGTGTGGTTGTCCTGGCGATCCCAGGCGCCGGCGCGCGCATCCTCTTCTGGGACGCAGCGAGACGGCTGCCGGCGGTACTCCTTGCGGCAGCCATTGGCGTGCCAGGCGCGATCACTCTTGGATCTCTTTGGTTGGCGGCCAGCGTGCAGGGGGTCGACAATTCGAGCCTCTTCGCGGCGTTCTCTCTTTTCGGGGCAGTCTATTGGATAGCCGTCAAGATTCTGCTCGGTGGCGGCCTGGGTGAAGAAATTGGCGTGCGAGGTGTGGCCCTTCCGTTGTTGCTGGACCGCATGGGACCTCGCCTCGCGAGTCTCATCCTGGGTGCTGCGTGGGCACTCTGGCACCTTCCTGCGCTCTGGGGCCAGCCTGCGGTTATCTGGATCGCACAACTCGTCCTAACAGTCTCAGTGAGCGTCATCCTTACCTTCGTCTGGGTTCGCTATGGTCCCAGCCTTCTTGTCGCAATCATTTTTCATGGCGCGCTGAATGGGTGGGCTGCGTTCGCCGCCGCTGAGTGGGCTCCCAAAATCGAGGCGTTGGACGAGTGGCAAGTCATTCGTCTGCTGGCCCTCAGTGGTTTGGGCATCGCGTTGTTATCGCTGCGCTGGCTTCCGCGAAATCCCGAAGGAGAAACATCGAAATGACCGCCACGCGTAGCTATCACCTATTGCACCTCATCCGCCGTGTCGTGCTCCGACTTGCCGTTCTTGGTTCCGTTCTCGGAAGCGCCGCTCACGCCGAAGAACGAACCGTTGAAGCGTCTGAAATGTTTCCGAAGCTGGAATCATATCTCGCCCTGCCGCCTGATCATCGAGACCGATTTCAGCCGCGATACGTTCTCTACGCCAAATCCGGCGACCTGCGAGGCGTCGAGGTCTGGATTTTGCTGGACGGGCGCCGCACCTCGATCCCGGTCTCGGAGTCCGGGTTGATCCTGAGATTGCCTAACAGATCAGAGCTTACCAGGGGAAAGGTTCAGCTGGTGTACGGAGACGGCGCCAGAATCGGCCTGCGCGTGGAATTGCAAGCGACACTGCCGGCTTCTGCCTCCTTGGAGGGCCAGGACCTCGAACGCGCGCTTGCGCAAGCTAACGAAGGCATTCGCAGTGAAGCGGGATTGCTTGCTTTTCTGGCCCCCGGGCTCAATCGCTATGTCTTCGAAGGCGGGGAATACGGCGAGGTCATCTATTCCGATGGCCGCCGGGCGCCGCTGCCCTTGATCGATGGCCAGCCCTGTTACGAGCCGAAGCAAGGAAGGGCGATCAGTCTTATCCGTCTTGGGCGGGCGCCAACCTCTATAGTTATGAAGACGAAATGATCGGTGCGCACTCTGGTAATGAGTTTCCCGCGCCACGTCCTCGGTGGTTCGATCGATGCGATCACCTGCCGCGTCCGCGAGGGCAGGATCAGCGGGAAGATTGGATAGACTCAGCCGTTTCGCCACAATCGCCGGTTCGGCCGACTCGGGCCCCTAAGGGGCCATTCGAGAATTTCGCCAAACGTGCCCATGACCATGTGCCAATTCTTGAAACGCCCAATTCTGGCCGACGCTTTCCGCGCCTCAGCTTGCTGCGTGCGTAAATAACATCAGCCGATCACAGTCTGATCGCGCTCATGCAAAATCGCAAATTTGCATTTCAGTGCGGCACGAACGCCATGTCTTTTTTCAGTATATTGCGGTGCCTTCAGAAATAGCGGCGCAAGCATGAGCGCTTAGGCAAAAGCGCGCCCATCGCAAAAGGAGTGGCGCTACGGATTGAGGGCGTTGCTTCGGGCGGCCGCACTCAAAGCCGGGAAGGCAAGACAGCAATCGTCGCGAACTACCCGCGCGTAACAGTAGGAGAAGCGCAGTGAGATATTCGTCGATACTGAGCGCATTGATTTGCGCACTGGCAGGAACGCCTGTGGCACTGGCGCAAAACTCACCCGCTTATGATCCTCCGAAGACAAGCTGGGGCGTACCGGACGTGCAGGGCGTCTATAGCACAGCCTCGCTCACGACCATGACGCGCCCCCCTGGGGCCTCTGTTTGATCATAAGCGTGGAAGAGCGCGACAAGATCTTCAACAAGAACATTTATACGCGCGTGTACAAGGATGAGAGCGCCCTCTCTGAGGCAAAGCTTCTGACGGATGCTAACCCGGATCGGGCTTACAACGTCTTCTGGATGGATCCGGGCGCGGACCTGGGGAAGATCAATGGACAATATCGCTCGTCCTGGATCGTCGAACCCGCCAACGGGCAGATCCCGTACATCGCGTCTCCCTCGGGCCGAGGGACGCGTCCCTCTGATGCCGCGGCGGAGGAACAGTTTGCGGATCTTCTAAGCGATAACCCCGAAGATCGCGCTCTTCCCGAGCGCTGCGTTTGGATGGGATTTATGGGACCGGGGCCGGTGTTGGGCAACGCACTGTACAACAACAACTTCCAGATCGTGCAGACGCCGGACAATGTGGTGATCTTGTCGGAAATGGCCCATGACGTGCGTGTTATTGCGATCAACACGACGCGCAATCCGGCGAGTCTGCCCAAATGGGGCGGCGACTCGATTGGTCACTACGAAGGCAATTCTCTGGTCGTCGAAACCATGAACGTCATGCCGCGTCAGAACAGCTTCATCTCTGAAAAAGGCAAGGTGATTGAGCGCTTCACGCGAATGAGCGACGGTCGCGTCCTCTATCAATACACCGTCGAGGACCCTTCCAAATACACCCAACCATGGAAGGGCGAGATGCCGTTGAATATTTCCAACGGTCTCTACGAGTATGCCTGCCACGAAGGCAACTACGGCATGTCCAATCTGCTTTCCGGCGCACGTGCGTTTGAGCGCGAAGGCCGCAAGAACGGTGTACGGAAGCAGATTTTTGCTGGAGTCCCGGAGTAAGTTGGGCTTCGTGTGGCAGCGGCGTCCATCTTATTGCGGCGGCAGGATAGCCCAGGCCATCTCACCGCTTTTGGTCTCACGGGCGTCGCTACCGTCGACGCAATCACTCGAAGGACGCTCGGTGCTCCGAGGGTAATTTCTTCGATCTTTCCACCCAGTTAGTTGGCGGCGCGCCTTTGACGCCGCCAAGGATGCGAAAACAGAAAATCATTCGTTGCGCGTAGTGCTACTAAAAACACGTGAACTGGGGACAACAGTGTTGAACAGGCCGCACCGATATGCTGCATCGTTTGCCACGTTATTCCTTACCACCTGTCTGTCACAGGCTGCCTTCGCACAGCAGGCCGCGACATCGCCACAAACAACAGGTGATGAAAAGAGAGAAGCTCGACAGGTCTTCGAAGCTGAATATTTCCGAACTTACAATCCGGTCACTGCATTCGACATGGTCTCGCGTGTACCAGGCTTCGAGATTCTCGATGGCGTTGATCGACGCGGGTATGGCGCAACGGCCGGCAACGTGTTGGTCGACAACGAGCGTCCCAGCTCGAAATCCCTCACGTCGGATCAGCTCAAACGTATTCCGGCACATAGCGTTGCGCGCATCGAGCTGATTTCAGGCGCGGCATCCGACGTGGACGTTCGTGGCCAGACTCAATTGGTCAATGTCGTTCTCAAGCAGCAAACGGAAAAAGACCGACCGGCGACCTGGTCTGTCGAGCTGCAATCCACAAACTGGCCGATGCTGAACTGGGATGGCCGCCTGTTCCTTCCGCGGGTTCAGGTGACGAAGACATTCGAATTCGGCGACGCGACCAAGCTTACGGTCGACCTTCAAACGCCGGCTCTTGCAGGACGGGTCGAGAATTTCGAAGCTGTCAGAAATCCTTCCGGTGAACTCCTAGAGTATCGTCTGCAACGGACTCAGACCAACACGCGGTCGATTCAAGGCGTTGCCAATCTGGAATGGCGCCCGGGCGCAGCGGACACGTTCAATCTGAACGTTCTCTACCTGCCGTCCATAAACCACAACAACTCAAGCTCGTTCGTGTTTGATGCAGCGAACGCTTTCGCGTCGCGACGGTAGGTGGAGTGAATTACGGCCCCATCTATCGGGCGGAAGTCGCAACTGACTGGGAGCACAAGTTCTCGCCGGAGCTGTCCGTCAAGCTGGTCGGACTCGCGACAGGTACTGGCACCGAGCAGGCGGATACGTTCCAGACGATACGCGCTATCGGAGGTCTGACGAACACCCAGTATATAGATCGCAAGACTGAAACCGGAGAACGGCTGGGGCGAGCCTCGCTGACCTGGCGCCCCTCTGGCGATCACACAGTCGAAGCGGGCATTGAGGCAGCCTTCAACTTCCGGGATGCCAATCTTGCGATCGCCAACGACGCGGGCTCGGGGCGGGTGCCAGCTGTTCTGCCCGTTGCCGACACCCTTGTTGAAGAACTTCGCGGCGAAGCCTTCGTGACGGACGTCTGGAAAATGACGCCTACCCTGACACTGGAAACGGGTTTCACATTCGAGGCTTCTCAAATTACCCAGACCGGGGATGCTCAGCAGGAGCGAGAATTCACTTACCCGAAACCTCGCGCGATCCTCACCTGGCAGCTTGACCCATCAAACCAACTGCGTGCCAGCGTGATCCGGGATGTCGCGCAACTCGACTTCGCCGAGTTTGCATCGAGTGTCGCTGTTATCGACAACCTTACAACCTTCGGCAACCCGAACCTCGAGCCCGAGAAAACCTGGAAGGGCAGACTGGAGTGGGAACAGCGCTTTACACCCAAGATGGCGCTTACAATCAGCCTGTTCCGCGATGATGTCTCGGACACGCAGGATCTGATCCCGCTGTCGCTTTGCGCCGGACCCGGCAGCGTCGAAGCCGGTACGTGTGGGCTCGCTGACATCAGAACGCTTGATGGCGCCGGCAATATAGGACGCGGAAAACGCACGGGGATCGAAACCCGCTTTGGCGCTCCGCTAGATTTTCTGGGCATCCCAAATGCCGAAATCCGGTTCACGGGCAAACTTCAGGAGACAAGCGTAACTGACCCAGTGACTGAAGAGACCCTGAATTTTCGCTGGAGCAAGCTTGGAACTATAATGCCTCGTTCAGGCAGGAGCTGCCTGAGCTGAACTTTGCCGGGGGAGCTGCGCTCAAGCGGCAGTCACAGTATTTTGAGTACAAGCTGGCTGAGCAAAGCTATTTCAACCGCGACGCTGACAAGCTTGATCTCTTTTTCGAGACGACGGCCATACGAGAGCTGACGCTTCGATTCGCGGTGACGAATATCTCTCCAACGCCAGAAGATCGCGTGCGGACCTTCTACGCGGGATCGCGCGCTTCAGGCGTTGTCACGCGTTACGAAGCGAGAAAGCAGTACGCGTCCCTTGAAGGGTCGCGCGTTTTATCAATCAGAGCTGCGGGCGTATTCTGACCCGGCTGAACGCCGCATGTTGCGCCAAAAAAGGGGGATGCCAGGAAGATGATTCTTTCTGCAACGCTGGCTGCGGCGCTGCTGATCGTGCCGGCGACCGGTTCGGCGCAAACGCCCGTGACGCCGCCGCAGAGCTCGGCAAGCGCTTTCGTCACTTTCGTTGACGCCGCGCCGACTGAAAACATCTGTCAGCAGACCAATGGCGACCTGTATGTGACGATGCTGGACACGAAGAAAGTGGTGAAGATCACGCCCGACGGCCGCATCATCGATTTTGTCGTCATCCCGGACGCCATGTTCGTCATCGGTGTGGCCTGCGGCAGCAACGAGATCGGGGTCAGCATCTTCACCAAAGACTACCGCAAACCCACTGGCGGTCTGGTGTTCACCGATACCGGCGCCCGCCTGAAATTCTACGATCTGGCCGGCAAGCCGAAAGCCGATGTGGCGGCCCCGGCTAATGGCGATCAACGGCTTCGACTATGCCGGCGACGGCATCTATTACGGCGGTGACTCCAACAGCGGAACGGTGTTCAGGATCGATTCCGCGACCCGCAGCCTGATCCCATGGTTCAAGGATGATAGCCTCGCCCCCACGCCGAAACAGGCGATGGGCCTCAACGGCGTGCGAGCCAAGAACGGTTGGGTCTACTTCTCCGGTCCGGTCAAGAGTGGCCTGTTCAAGGTGAAGATCGGAGCTAACGGCCGGCCCGAGGGCGGCGCGATACCGATGGAGCTGGGTCTGCGCGTCGACGACTTCGATGTCGCCGACGACGGCTCGGCCTATTTCGCCAACGGCAGTATCCTGTTTAAGGTGTCCGCCGATGGCGTCGTCACGCCGGTTGCCGACCCGATCCCTTGGGGCCCCTCGGCTGTCGTCAGCAACGACAACAAGACCCTCTACTGGCCGACCCGCGGTGGTTCCGCTCCCCAACGGATAATGCAGGTCGCCATCCCCTAGGGGCGTTCTCATCTCGCGAGCAATAATCGCGAATGACCGCTTTTGGGCGACTCAGCCGGATCGCCACAATCAGGTTTCGGCGACCTCGGCGCCCAAACACGCCTTTGCGCGCACCGCGGTTGCGCGCTAGGTGCGAAGGGACTGGCGCAAACCCTGCCCATGGGGACTTCATCGATCATGCTGCCTCACCTTTCCTGAATGCGCAACGACGGCTTCGCAGTGGGTGGTGGATCGCGATTTTCTTCATAGTGCTCGCCTCGTTGCTCTTTCCATTGATTCTGGTCTGGAGTGGCGGAGGCGCGTCCACGCCGATTTGGCAACAAATGCTCGTCGTGATCTTTGCGTCGCTGATCTGCCAGGCGATGCGTCGGCGCCCACTGACCGACCTCACTGGCCGGCTCGACTTCAACTGGTTCAACTGCCTAGCGATCGGTGCTGGCCTCGGCACTGCCCTGATGCTCGTCCCAGCAACGCTCCTCTGGGCGACAGGCCAAGTGCACTTCTTGCCCAACCCCGGCGGCACGAACCTGCTGCTCTCTGCCCTCGCACTTTTTGCTGCCGTCGCCGTCACCGAAGAAGTCCTCTTTCGCGGCTTCATCTTTCAACGCTTGCTCGACGGACTGGGCCAGTGGCCCGCCCAAGCCCTGATCGCCGCGCTTTTCTTGCTGACACACGTTGACGCAATCCAGAACGCTGGCCCCATTGGCTATCTAGCGGGCGTCAACATCTTCATCGCTTCACTCATGTTCGGCCTGGCCTTCCTCCGCACGAAAAGTCTGGCCATGCCGATCGGCATCCACTTCGCCGCCAACTTCGTGCAAGGCAGCGTGCTTGGCTTTGGTGTCAGCGGCAGCGAAGAGCAGGGTCTACTAACCCCGCGCTCACCGGGTCAGACTGGTTCACGGGAGGAGCCTTCGGCCTAGAAGCCAGCATTCCCGGCCTCATCAGCGTCATTGGGTTGACGGTGGTTTTGTATTTGTGGCGTCCGTCGCCGGCTTTCACGGAGTAATCCGAATAGACGCTCGCGGAATGTCGCATATTGGGCGATGACCCGCCGCAGCGCCGCATCATCGTCGAAGGACAAAAGTGGATGGACTCAGTCGGATCGCCCCATTCTCGGTTACGGAAACCTCGAGGCCCTCTCCAGACATTCCAGGAAACTTCTGTCGGGCTGGTGGAACCAAGGCGCGCCGTTCGCGTTAAGTCGGTAGGTGGGTCCTTCATGGAATTGCGATCTGGGTCGGCCGAGCGGCATGTTGTTTGGTTCTGGCCACCAGCGCGAGTTGTACGCGAAGGCGGCAGAAGCTTGTCGCCATGCTGACCGACACCAATCTCACAAGTCGCGCCCAAGGCCAATTGGACTTTAGCAATCAATGCTATCGGCATTTGCTCGTAAACATGGAGCAAGGGTTCTGCTTGATTGAAATCATCTATGACGAGGCGGGGCAGGCAGTCGACTACCGCTTCCTCGAGGCCAACCGTGCTTTCGAGCGTCATACTGGCATCCGTAACGCGGTTGGCAGAACCGCCTTCGAGGCCGTTCCCAATCTCGAAGCTCAATGGGTCAAGACTTATGCCCGGGTAGCGCAAACCGGAGAAGCTTTCGCCTTTGAGCAAGGTTCGTTGGCGATGGGGCGGCTGTTCAAGGTCGATGCCGTTGGCATTGGCGAAGCGGGCTCCCACAGGGTGGCGCTTATCTTCAGCGACATTACTGATCGTCGCCGAACAGAGCTGAATTTGATCAAAGGGGAGGAGCGGCTTCGTATCGCCTTGGAAGCAGTTTTGTATTCCATGCTTGGTGTGCATCCGAGTACGTCGTCAGCCTCCTATGAAGTGTGGGCGCTGCGAGTGTTCCCAGCGGATTTGGTCGAGGTCAAGGCGATGTTCGCAGAGAGCCTGAAGGCCGGGGGCGAGTATCACGCAGAGTATCGGGTGCTGGGACAGCGCGACGAGATTCGCTGGGTCGCTGCGCACGGCCGCGCAAACTGCGACGTCGAGGGGAATGTCATTCGTTCCTACGGCGTCATGACGGACGTGACAGAACGCAACCGGGTTGCTGAAGACATTCGCCGCTCTGAAACACGCTACCGCCGTCTCTTCGAATGCGCCCACGATGGCGTCGTCATTCTGGACGCTGACACGCGCAAGATCATCGACGCCAACCCCTTCATGACGAAGTTGCTCGGATACGAGCATGCCGAGTTGGTTGGTAAGGAGCTTTACGAGATCGGCCTTCTCAAGGACGAGGCCGCGAGCAGGGAAATGATCGCGGAATTGAATCGGACAAATCAGATCCGCTATGAGGACCTGCCGCTTGAGAGTCGAACGGGTCGTCACCAGGAAGTTGAAGTCATAGCCAACATGTACACCGAGGGCGAACGCACCGTTATCCAGTGCAATATTCGGGACATTACTGAGCGCAAGCGCGCTGAGGAGCATGTGAACATGCTTATGGCAGAGGTGAATCACCGCGCCAAAAATCTGCTGGCTGTGGTGCAGGCCGTTGCCAATCAGACAGCCAAAGAGGGTTCACCGGCAACGTTTTCGGCCCGGCTCTCTGAGCGCATCGTTGCGCTTGCGGCGGGTCAGGATCTTCTGGTGCGCAATCACTGGCAGGGTGTTGAGCTATCGGAACTCATTGCCAGCCAACTGGATCATTTCAAGGATTTGATTGGCACGCGTGTGTTGCTTGACGGCCCCGCAGCGCAGTTGACGCCCGACGCGGCTCAGGGCATCGGCATGGCGCTCCACGAACTTGGAACAAATGCCGCCAAGTATGGCGCGCTATCAAACGGCGAGGGCCGAGTTCTCATTGGCTGGCGGATCACCGGTGACGTCGCCCCTCAGTTTTCCATGTCATGGTTGGAGCGCGGCGGTCCGAAAGTCGTCGCACCGACACGCGCGGGCTTCGGCCACACCGTGATCGGCCGTATGGCGCAAGCATCTGTTCAGGGTGCCGCTGAGATCAAATTTGCGGAGACGGGCCTCTTATGGAGCTTGAGCGCACCTGCAGAAAACGTCCTGACTAAATCAGCCATGGGAAAGTCATGAGTCTGCTTCCCGCCGCTGACCCGCAGCAGCCAAAGGCGCGCATCCTTATCGTCGAGGACGAAGCCATGATTGCCTTTGCGGCCGAAGAAACCTTGCTTGCGGGAGGATTTGAAATCGCCGGCGTGGCAGGTCGACTTGAGACGGCGCTCTCAATGATCGAGGGCGGTGGATTTGATGCAGCAATCCTGGACACAAACCTGGCTGGCGTCAGCGCGGGGCCGGCAGCAGAAGCTTTGGGGGCGAGCGGACGGCCCTTCATTGTTGTATCGGGCTATCTACCCAGTCAGCAGCAAGAGGTTTTCAGGGGCGTACCGAGCATTCAGAAGCCGTATGCGCCGCAGCGCCTTATTTCAGTCCTTTCGGAAATTTTGCCACTCCATCTGAAGCCTCCGTACATCAGCGCATAGAGTTACGGCATAGCGACGAACGACGGTGAATGACGCATTATGGGCGAGCTCCCGCCGCAACGCAGCACCGTATCTGAATGGCCGCACTGGATCGACTCAGCCGGATTGCGGCGAATGCCGGCGTCCCAAGGTAGTCATTCAGCGCGCCGTGCTTTCCAACTGGGGCAGCAGGGCGACTTACTCTCACTCACCTGCTGCAATCAGCATGAAGCGGAGGGGCGGAGTACAGGCTCCAAGCGCAAGCCAACGGGCCCGAAGACATGCGGCTGTACCTGTTGTAGAATGCGGCATCATGGGGGTCCCTCGTGGCGGGTCCTGAAGTCAGAGCATTTCTTTCTTATCGGCACGTGGACGGATCGACTGCCGAGGAAGTCGACGCCCACAGGACCTGGGTCGAAGCCTTGGTTGGAGGTCTTCGGAGCCCGTGGCGTCCGCGTCATTTGGGATGACGATATTCGAAAAGCGCTCGTGCAGCACTCGAGCATAGACCCCAGAGAGCTTCCGCTTTGCGCGGAAGTATCACGTGCTTTCACGCTACTCGCAAAGCGTTCGTACCGGTTGTGACGCCGGCCTATGTTGATCGGCTGGGGCTTGGGGACGGTGAAGAGCAACGTGCAATACAATACGGCGTCGTGTTTGAGGAGTTTCAAGGCGGGGCTTGGTTGGCGCAAGCAGGTTCGATTGCGGCCCTCCCTATCCTGAGAAAGGGAGAGCAAAAGGAAGTGCAACTTGGTCTGATCGGCGGCACGTTGTGTGCGAAAACAGCCTACGATTTTCGTGGTGATGATGCAGAGTTGTTTGAGCATCGACTCGACGCCTTAGCGGAAGCCATTCGTCAGGCCCAAGACTATCCCAACTACTTCGCATTGTTCGAACCAGAACCGTTCTGCAATTTCTACATCGCCTGGTCGCGCAACCGGTTTCCCGAGCGTGCGCGTGCGCCGATAAGCGTCTGGTGGTTTAACACCGGCGCTGCAAGCGAGTTCGTCCCAGAAGTCGCCAAACTGGCATTGGATTCAGAGGGTCTTGATCCCAACGAGCCCATCAATCGAGAAACATCGCGCCTCAACAAGCTTGCTGCAGTCGCAGCCGAGCCTTCTGCCTACGAAGTTGCGCAATATGTGGCCATAGCGCTGAAGGCGCTCCGCCCCGGTGTCGGCTGGGAGTACTTGGAAGCCGCAGTGATGTTCGCAGAAAAGACGTTGGGACGGGATGACCTTCAGGGCGAGATCATCGACCGCGTCCAGTTGCACAATAATGTTGCTGCCGCGCATGTCCGGATCGGTGAAGAAACTGGGAGCGGCGCTTTTCTCTGGACCGTGCGGTGAAGCAGATCCGGCTTGGCCTCGCTCTGGCTCCGGCCGAGGCTTGGGGCGAACGAATACGATTGTTTCTTCACCTCGGACTGGCTCACGGGACCCAGTACAAACTGTTTGGTGATCCAGCCGCGTTGGCAGAAGCGAAAGCCGCATATCAAATCGTGGCCGATATCTCGCCCAATCTGGGATCGGACGAGAAAATTTGGTCCGATAGAGCGTCGTTGGGCCTATCAGACTTGCAATAACACCATCACGAGAATTGACGCCGTCGACTTCTACCTGCCTCCGCTCCCTTGTGCGTTTGGTTGATCGGCAGGACGGCCCGAATGTCTGAAATAGGTCGAGTCTTGCCTCGGATTTCCGAAGATTGCGAACGTCTCGAATTGGGCGAGCTCCCGCCTGATCAGTAGGGCAGAAGCGACCGGCAGCTAACGAGCGACCCTGTCGTCAGTAACAATGCGGCGGGCTCGGTGTTCGAGGGCCCATTCGCGGCACTCGTTCGGTGGGGAAGGCTTCATGATTTGAGGCAAGGGCGTCTAGGGGCCGTCTGAAATAGGACAATGATCCAGCCCGTCACCAGCTCGCCCCGTCGCTCTTCCTGACCGGTATGTCATCCCACGCGCCCAGCGGAAGCATGCGGGCGTTTACACCCATGCGGTCGTAGCTTTTGTCCACCGGCGCCCACCACATCAGGCAGCGACAGGTCTTGCAGTGATGCATTTCCAGCATGCGGTCGCCGCGCAGATAGATGTCCGTTGGCCCGGTCATCGTCACTTTCGTCGGCGAGTAGTAGGCCCACAGCCCGCCTGAGCGGCGGCAGATGCCGCAGTTGCACTCTGTCACTTCGTCCAGCGCTCCGTCCACGGCATAGCGTACCGCGCCGCAATCGCATGAGCCTTCGAGCATGGGCCGGCCTTTCATCGAGAAGATACTGAATGTTAGAGTCTATTTGCGGCTGGGAGAAGCTGGACAATCGCCGGGGTTTTCATTTCGACCGTCAACGTCTGATCTTGGGCGACGTCCCGCCTGATGGACTGGACAGAGAGTTCTATCTTTTCAGATATTTACGAGGGTCGTGACACACTGGGGACACACTGGTTTCGAGTTCCCCTCGGAAGCATCCGGCAACACGGAGCAATTCCGACGGTGCTGACATCTGTGGATGGCCCCTGGTCCGCAAGAGATAATTGAGCTTCGAGGGTAATCTGCGGGGTGCGGACATCTGTTCGGCCTGTTTGTGCGGCGGATGATGGCCGCTGGCCCTGATGGAGTCCGCTGATCAGGTCCCATACAAGTTAACGAGCACGACGCTCAGTCAGTTACCTCGGGTTGTCCTGGTCCGCGGCCACGGTCAGATCATCATCAAGCTCTCTTGCCCCTCACAGCTTCAGCGCCGGCTCGCTCGTCGAGCGGCTGATCTCAGTCCATGTCAGGTCATGCGGCTATCGGCCGATAGACCTCGCCGCGCGCCATGACGGCCCAGGCGATGCGGGCGGTTTTGTTGGCCATGGCGACGGTTGCAACGCGCGCCGGCCGTCGTTCGAGCAACGAGCGGACCCATGGCGCTGCGGCCAGGGCGTCGGTCTTCGCTCGTCGCACAACCGAGGTGGCGCCGACGACCAGCAACTTGCGCAGATAGCCGTCGCCCATCTTGGAGATGCGACCCAGGCGGTCCTTGCCGCCGGAGGAGTTCTGACGTGGAACCAGCCCCAGGAAGGCGGCGAACTCGCGGCCCGAGCGGAACATCGTCGGGTTGGGGATAGAGGCTGACAGCGCTGTGGCGCCGATGACGCCGACGCCCGGTATCGTCGCCAGACGCTGACTTAGTTCATCCTGGCGATGCCAAGCCAGCAACCGCCGATCCATCCGGCCGATCTCATCGGCGAGGAGGGCAAGCTGATCTGCCAACGCCAGCAACGCCGTCCTGGCGATGTCGGGCACAATGGCTTCGTCCGCCGATCGAACGTCCTCAATCAACTCATCGACCTTGCGTGCGCCGAGAGGCGCGATCAGACCGAACTCGGCGCAGTGACCGCGAATGGCGTTGATCAGCATTGTTCTCTGACGGACCAGCAGCTCCCGAGCTTTGTGCAGGGTCAGAACCGATTGGCGCTCGGCGCTCTTGAGCGGCACAAAGCGCATGTTCGGCCGCTGCACCGCTTCGCATATCGCTTCGGCGTCGGCTGCGTCATTCTTCTGCCGACGGAGATAGGCCTTCACATAGCTGGGCGGCATCATGCGCACGTCATGGCCCAGCTTGGAAAGCTCGCGGGTCCAGAAGTGCGCCGTCGCGCACGCCTCCATCCCGATCAGGCAGGGATCCAGTTTCTCGAAGAAGGGGATGACTTCGCGTCGCCGAAGTTTTCGGCGAACCACGACCTGGCCCTCGGCGTCGACGCCGTGAACTTGAAAAACGGACTTGGCCAGATCAAGGCCGACAATGATAGGCTGCATGTGGATGGCTCCTGCGCAGGTTGCTTCTCAACACAGCCACCTTAGGCGCTTCGACGCCGCAGTCAGGGGCCATCCACCCCATCAAGTTAACTTGCCTGGGTTCAATTGACACCGCGCATGAGATCAGCTTACGCCACCGCCTTGCTCCAGACGGAGTCCGCCCGTGAAGCGGCGCGGCCTGTCGGAAGATGATCTCGATCAGTTAAGCGAGCTTGGCGTACCGCGCATAGGGTAACCGCATTAGCCAGGCTCAGCCTTGGGGACGACGCCGTTCTCGTCCCGGTGACCATGTGGGTAAATTTGACCGGTCCCTCCTTCAGATCGCCCACCGAACGATCAAGTTCGCTGAACATCGGGATACGCTCGTTTTCCCAACCTGATTGGTGAGAGTGACGCACATTCCGCTCGTTTAAGTTTCAGCTCCCCAAGAAGGATACTTTCGTATTTTCCAAGCAGGAATTTGTCACCCCTTGTAGATGGTGATGGCCGTAGGCTTGAAGGTGAGAGCCGCTGATACGCGAAGAGTTGCTCCGTACCGGGCGCGTGCATCGGCGCTTACTCAGGCGGTGGCACGCCATGGTTGCTGACGCCCGCCATCGGTGTCGTACATGTATACGCGACCGTAGGTGATCAAGGGCCATCCATGGGTTGCTACAACCCCGATGATGTTGATTTCGTCCCCACCGCGCGGGCCGTTGTCAGTCAGCGGGAATTACCAGTTCCCGGCTCCGGGTACATGCCCATCGCGTTACGAGAAACCCATGGCGTAGATTTCGGGTTTATACTTCGGATTGCCCTGAGCTGGGTTGTCACAAGGGTACCGAGCCGTCGTCGTTAAAGGGCGACAGTTTGCAGCATGCTTCCGCATGGGTTCCCAGGCATCCAGGCTGTTGCCATGTTCGCTGGGCGGCGTTTTGGCGAAGAGGCGTACTCGTAGGCAGTGCCGATCACCGTCTGGAGCTTGCCATCCTGGCCCAAAGTGATCCTTGTCGCGCCAATGTCGTTCCAAGCATCGGAGACAGAGATGTCTTTCACGTCAGTTGGCTTGTTGCCGCCGTGCATCGTAACGGGCTCGCGCTGGCTCCAGCCGCGCAATGTCCAGCCTGCCGTCCATGAGCTGATTGTAGGCGATATGAATCAATTTATTCGTCGCGTACTGCCGCACGGGTGAACGATGGCATCGACTCCACCGCACTCTGCCCTTCACTTCCATCACCGGCGGGATACCCGGTGATCGGGAGTCAGGTCGAGTTCCCTTTACGCAGCATTGGAGGCGTTCTCTGGCTCCTTTTTCAGAATCAGGGCGTCGCCGACTGGAAGAAGGCAATCGCCCACGAGAAAGTGAGTCAAGGATCGTCTCATTTGGACTTTTGACCCAGCTGCAGCAGGCACTTGTGGCCCGGGCGCCTGTGTATCTGACGCCTGAGCCGGGATGGACTGATATCAGCGCCATTATTGCCAGACATGCGGCCGTAACGACCGATCTACGCTTTAAAGCGTCCTCAACTTACCCAATACTAGGAGTTACAAATGATCCGGTCAGGCACACAGTGCATTTGCGAGAACGTCCCTAAACCTCCTTCTGTTGCACCTTCCAATCACGGTCATCGTGACTGCGGACACTTGATTTCTTAAGTCGACGATGGTTCTCGCCTGTCGACGCGCAGGCCTTCGTTAGAGCCGGTCCAACTCAGACAGCTTTATCAGGATCTTCACTTCCCTCCTTGTCCGACCCGCGGACGTTCCGAAGGGTTCTGTCAGGTAAACTCGCATGGGTTTTGTTGGCCTTTGCGGTCTGCTGCGATCACGCCACTGCCTTGCTCCAGACGGAGTCCGAGCGTACCCGGAAGACGCGCAAGGTCGGCCTATGATCATGTGCCGTTGAATGCCGAACGCGCCGGAGATGGCGTACTTGCATTTCCGGAAAGCCCGCACCGAGTTTTGCGGTTTAAAGTTAGGCATCTCCGCTCGCGCCTTCGGATCCAGCAGATCGCGAGTTTTCGGCGCGGTTGTTCTCGCTGGATGGCATATCCCGATGGCGGTGATCGGGCCGACTTCTCCCGCGGAAACCAGAAGCGCAGGATTTGGGTCCGTCGGTAGCGATGCTCTGGCTCGAC
>JADKDU010000016.1 GCA_016714495.1 Hyphomonadaceae bacterium
CTCAGAAAGACGGATGTCGTGGTGCAGCGCTCGTTCTCCAACAAACCGCCGAACGGCTTCCCGGACTTCTTCGCCAAGATCGAGCACTATGTGACGGTGATCTCGGGGCCGGCCATGGAGCTGCACGGCGCAACGCCCCTGACGAAACGGATCGACGCCGACGCGGTCGAAGGATCGGTCTTCAAATACCCGGACACTCTAACCAGCCGCGCCGAAATTGCCGACCTTGCCGCCCTCCTCGCCAACGACGTGGTCGCCGTGATCGGCCTCGGCGGCACAGGTGGCTATGTGCTCGACCTGCTCGTCAAAAGCCCGGTCAAGGCCATCAGGGGTTTCGACGGCGACGCCTACCACGTTCACAACGCCTATCGCTCGCCCGGCCAGCTTGACGACAGCGATCTCGGTCTGGGCAAAACCGAGGGTGTTCGAGCGGCGCTATGAGTCGTTCCGCAAAGGCCTCTCGCTGCACCGAAAGTACATTGACCGCTCGTGCGCCGAAGACTTTTCCGGCGTCACTTTCTCTTTTGTCTGCGTCGACAAGGGCTCGGCGCGTGCCGAAATATTCGACTTGTTGATCAGCCTCAACATCCCCTTCATCGACGTCGGCATGGGGCTCGACCGCAAGCAGGGCGGCCTGTCAGGCCAGGTCCGCACGACCTACTACGCGCCGGAGACGGCGGCGGCGGTCCGGGACAAGCAACTTGCGCCACTGTCGGATGATGCGGACGACATCTATCGGAAAAACGTCCAGATCGCCGAACTCAACGCCCTCAACGCCTGCTATGCGGTGATACGATTCAAGCAGCTGCGCGGGTTTTACGCGGATGGAAGCGGGGCCTACAATCTGCTGACCGACATCGCCAATCTGAAGACGTTTTCAGAGACCGATCTATGAACGAGATTGTCCTGCAGCGCGTCGTCGCAATGCCGCGCGTGCTCGCGCCAGGAATCCTCTATGTCTCCGACGAGTTCGGTGTCGCCGGCCATCTGTGCGCCTGCGGGTGCGGGAACAAGGTCATCGTTCCGCTCGGCCCGGTGGAGTGGACGTTCACGGAACGGGGTGGAAGGCCATCGCTCCGCCCCTCGATCGGCAACTGGCAACTTCCTTGTCGATCGCACTATGTGATTCGCGATGGCCAAATCGTCTGGGCCGGGAACTGGACCGAAGCGCAGGTACTGTCGGGACGTCGAGCCGAAGAGAAGCGGAGACACGAATACTATGCCGCCCGCGACCGGCAACGCTCACTTTTGTCGCGTCTGTGGAGATGGATTGCCCGGCGCTTCGGCGGCTGATCGCTTTAGCGGTTCTCTTTGAGCTTGACTTAGTCCTGCGGCACGCTTTCTGACGTCAAGGCAATCGCCCCGCCAAGTTCTCAGAATCCTATTCGTCGCGTGACGATAATCGAGATCCGGGTGCCCGCTCCAACCCGTATTGTCGGCGGTATGGCAAGCCCCCGATCGACAACCCGGTTGGTCACGCCGCCCGCGCTGCGCTGAACGCCATCCGCAATGGCCGCATCAACAGGATCGCGCGAGATTGCGCCTATCCCATTGTAGGTGAGTTGCGGCTCCTCCGTTGTCGCCACGCCTACATTGATCGTCGTCCCGAGAGCTGCCGCGCCGAACACATCGCCCCAATGGTTGTCGACCTCGCCTTTGACCCCAGCTGCGCCTGAAGGGTCGGCTCCAACTTCATCAAGCGCCACTTCATCGCCATCCGGCATGATCAGCCGCGACCAGATGATCGCGACACGGCTCTGGCCGTAGCGGCTGGACGATCTGTACTCGCCCATCAGCCGCGCGCCCTGCGGGATAAGTGCGATGCGGCCAGTCGCGCTGTCGTAGATGGTCTGCGTCACCTGCGCGATGACCGGCCCGGGAGACTCTGAGTTCAGGTCCGTGATCAGGCTCGCAGAAATGACCGTCCCTGGGAACAGCACACGATCGTTGTAGGTAGCGCTTGCGGGCTGGTCGCGATCCTGAGGCGCCACTGCCGTGAGGGGAGAGCGCTGCGGCGTCTGGTATGCGATCGGTTGCGCTGACGCTGTGTCGACCTCGCGCGGTTCATCCCGCAGCGCGAAGAAAATCCCCGACCTGTCCGCCGCTGCGGCTTCCGCGATCGCAGGATCAAGCGCCTCAGGCGGCGCATAGGCTGCAGGCGTGCTCCAGTCATTGCTGTAGGCCGGCATGTCACCCGGTACTGGTTGTGCCTGCGCAAACGCCGCGATGTCGCCGGGCAGGGGCGGGCCAAGTTGTGGAGGTCCCGCCTGATCGAAGGACGCCGGCGCCCGATCTGCCTGCTGCGCTTCAAGCGCAGCCGCCTGCGCGTAGTCCGCCGGCAGGGCCTTGATGGCCCCCTGCGCCATCTCCGGGCGCGCTGGATCAGACATCATCGGCTTAGTAGTCGCGGGCTTTGTGGACTGATTGCTGGAGAACGCGCCTGACGCCAGTAACAACACGACCGCAACGCCGCCGCCGGCAGCGGTGAGGATAGCTGGCTTGTTGAGCCCACGTGCGCCCGGAGCCTTCACACGGATCGCATCAAGCTGTGCCGGTTCAGTGGGGCTGGCAGGCTCCTGCGGCGGCGGCTCATCGGCGCCAGCATCAGGACGGGGCGGGAGACCATCAGCCATTGGGGCCTCCATTCGTGTTCACCGCAGCGATTGGCGTCTGCCGGATGATCACGACCCTCTTCTGCGTCCAGCCGGAGCCAAGACGAAGCTCCGCCTTTTTGAACAGGCGATCGACGATGTAGTACTTGCCGCGGATGCGGTAGTTCACGGCTTCAAGGCCTTCATCCCCGATCACCGACAGCGGCGGGGCCTCGATCAGGTTGTCCGGCATCTCGATATAGACCTGTTTCCCATCATCGAACGCCGACAGCGGGCGCCAGTCCGGCTTGTCGCCATCGATGCGGTAGCGAAGGTTGAGCGTCTCCGGCGTGAACACGGGCGAGGGCGGAGGAGCGGCTGCAGCCGGCGGTGGAGCAGGCGGCTGGCTGGTCGCCAGCGTCATCTCGACCGGATAGCGCCAGGCGACAGACGCCATGGCGGCGCTGGACGTGCTCTTGAGGTCGACATGATAGACGCGCCGGTCCGTCATGATGACGAGGTTGGTCGCAAGGTTGGCGGCATTCGGTTTGACGAGGATGTGGGACTGGATGTTGCCCGCAATGCCGGACTGCGCGTCGCCAACGATCCATCTTGTCGTATCGCCCGCAGAGACGGACAGCAGGGTCTCGCCGGGCTCGAGCGCGATGTCGGTGATCCGCTGCGGCGAGGCTTGGACCGCGTAGAGGGCGCCCCGCTCATAGGCGAACTCATGCAGGGCGCCGACGAGCGATGCATCGCCGGGGCCGCGTGTTGCCGCCTTCATTGCTGGCGGAGATCGAAGCGGCGCGTTGGGTTGCGCCAGCGCGGGTGAAGCGAGCATGAGCGTGGCAAGGCAGGCGGAGACGAGAAGAGGGCGTGTCATTGCTGGAGATCCCGTGACCAGTTGAAGGCGTGGACGTAAAGACCGAGCGGATTCTTCGCGAGCTGCTCGGGCGAGGAGGACGGCGCAATCACGATGCTGGCGACGCCGGAGTATCGCTCGACATCTATCAGCGTGCCGCTGGCATAGGTGCTCTCGCGCCAGCGCAGCTGAAAACTGTCCGGACTTGCGCGCACGACCGAGATCACCTCGACCGCAACCGTCCGCTTGCCGACCTTGGCGAACGGATCGTCCTCCTTCGCCATGGCGTTCAGCACCTGCGCGCCGCCCTGCGTGGTCCAGTCATAGGCGCGGAGCCAGTTCTGGCGGACCACGATGGCGTCTGACGGCAACCCCCGGATCATCTCGATGAACCGCGCAAGATGCCAGGAGAGCTGGGCGTCGCTCGGCACGTAGGCCGACGTGGCGGGGCCTACGAGCCTCGCTTCGCCCGTCTCGTTTGCTTCGATCACGAACGGAACGGCTGCGGGGCGCAGGGCCAGCACCACGACGCCTGCCGCCATCGCGCCTGCAAGTGCAAGGCTTGCGAACGCTGCTGTCCGCCAGGTGCGGGCATGGGCAAGCGATGAGCCCATGCGGTTGTCCCAGAGCTGCTGGGCCTGCCGGTAGGGCGTGTCGGGTTCGGGTGTCCGGCCAAGACGCGAGGATCGCCCCCGGCCAGACGAGGTTGCGGTGAACATGGTTTCAGTCCCTCTGCTTGAGATTGGGGCCTTCGGACGCGCCGCCGCCGTCGCCGGCGTTCAGCGTGTGAGCGGCAACCAGCACGCCCTCACGGATCGCCTGGGTGCGCTTGAACCGGTTGGCCCAGGCGGTTGGCCAGAAGTGGAAGACGATGTTGCGGATGACGGAGATCCGGATGCGAAGGCTGATGCTGATGTGGGCGGCGGCGTGATCGCACCGGCCGCGCCAGCGACAGCGCGCTGGCCTGCCGTTCCGCGCGCTCGGAAGTGACCGGCGACGCGGCCTGCTGCTTGAGAGAGACCGCCAGCAGCCGAGGCGCCAAGTCCAACGGCAGCATTTAGCGGCGCAGCGATGGGACCGGAGAGGCCGGTGCGCATGGCGCCCAGCGCGGTTGCAGCGCGAAGACCCCCGGCGGCGGACGCTGAGCCGTTTGCTGCCGCGCGCGTTGCGCCGACGGCAGCGCTGGCGCCGGCACGCGCAGCCGTGAACGCCCCTGCAGCAGCTCCACCGACGCCGAGCGGTTCCGGCGGCCGCGCCCGCCGAGAGCTGCGGTGCGCCGGAGACGAGGCCGGCCGCGATGCGCGGGCAGAAGATGGCGAGGCCCATCAGCGTAAGGGCGCCAAGCACGACCGCAAAGGCCTGCTCGATGGTCATGTCATCAGGCGAGAGGGCGGTCCGCAGTGTTGCGAACATGGTCGAGCCGATGCCGATCACCACCGCGATCACCAGCACCTTGATGCCCGACGAGATGACGTTCCCCAGCACGCGTTCGGCCAGGAACGTCGTCTGCTTCCAGAACGCGAACGGCACCAGCACAAAGCCCGCCAGCGTCGTGATCTTGAACTCGACCACCAGCACGAAGAGCTGGATCGACAGGACGAAGAACGCCGCGATGACGATGATGCCGCCAAGGCAGAGCAGGATCACCTCCGTGAGGTTGCCGAAGAACTCGATCGGACCCGGCGCAATCGTACCGATGTGATCGAAGATCGGCTGCGAGGCCGCCAGACCTTCGGCAGCCACCAGCCCGGGCTTCAGGAGATCAGCAGGGAGAAAGTAGAGGCTGCAGCATTCAGGCCCAAGCGTTGCAAAGCTGTCGAACACGATGGTCGACAGCATGGCGAAGTTGCCGAAGATGAATGCGAACGCGCCGACATAGAGCGTCTTCTTGACGAGGCTCTGCAGGATGTCGTTCTGGCCCCAGGCCCAGAACAGCGCCGCCAGCGTGACATCGATCACGATCAGGATCGCCGCCAGCGACGTCACATCCCCCGAGATCAGGCCGAAGCCTGAATCGATGTAGGTGATGAACGTGTTCAGAAACCCGTCAATGGCCGAGAAGTCGTTCATGGCGCGTGGCTCTGAGCGGGCATGGGCTGCGCGTCTGGGGTGGCGTGGATCTGCGGTCTCAGGGCCAGGGCGGCGCTTCGGGATGCGCCGTGCGCGCGCCGCCGAAGAAGTGCGCATGCTGGGCGCGCGCCTGAGCGAGCACTTCCATCTCGCGAGCGCGCTCCAGCGCCTCGGCGCGTGATTGCGCCACCAGCAACGCCTGCAGCCGCATCGCCTGCTGGGCCTGCAGCGACAGGATCTCGTTGGTGGCCTGCTGCGCCGACAGCGCGCCGGTCGCGCTGGCGCTTGCATCAGCGAGTGCGCTCAGGATGCGCTGGTCATTCCTGAGTTGCTCGGTCGTCTGCGCCTGCAGGAGCAGGGAGGACTGCAGCGCGGAGCGGGCATTGTCCATCTGCTGGGCCGCCGACCGCGCGCGGCTCGCGATATCCGTGTTGCGATAATCGCCCGTATAGAGCGTCTCGAGCGCTGTCCGCGTCTCGTTCACCTTGAGCGCCAGCCCGCGCGCCGCATTGATGAGCTGGTCCAGCTGATCGAGCTGGCTCATGAGCTCCGGCGCAAAGGTGCGCCCGAGGCTGGTGAGGTTCCGCGCGTCATTCTCCAGCTGCCGGATCTGGTTGGTGATCTGCAGGACCTGGTTGCGGATCTGCTCCAGCGCCCGCGTCGCGCTGAGCGCGTTCTGGATCAGGTTGGTCGGGTCGAAGACGGTGAGCTGCGCCTGGGCGGCTGGCTGGAGCGGAGAGATGATGGCCACGGAGGCAAGCATCAGGCGGAAGATGCGGGCAAGTGTCGGCCGGTACATCAGACAGTCTCCAGTGTGCGGTGGGAGGAAGTGGCGGTGTTGCGTTCAGGCGCATCGATTGCGTCGAGCACCCAGCCGAGCTGGCGGGCGCGCAGGAACCTGCGCCAGAACGGTGTTGACGAGGCTTGCCGCTCGAGGGCTGCGATCGTGGCGCGGGCGTCGGGGTCGGAGGCCGTGCAGAACGCCAGCGCCACGGGGCCAAGCGCCAGTTCGAACAGGCGGCGGCCCTTGGGGCTCGCATAGTAATAGTGCCGCTTGCGCTGGGCGGTTGCGATCAGGTCGATCTCGGTCTCGTTGAGCCCGAACCGCTCATAGGCCTGCCGCTGCTGCGGCTCGAACGCGCGCTCATTCGGCAGGTAGATGCGGGTCGAGCAGCTCTCGATCAGGGCCGGCGCAATGCTGCTGGTCGCAATGTCCGCCAGCGACTGGGTTGCAAACACCACTGCGACATTCTTCTTGCGCAGGGTCTTGAGCCATTCGCGGATGCGGGCCGCGAAGATCGGCGAATCCAGGAACAGCCAGGCTTCATCGAGAATGAGCAGGCTGGGGCTGCCATCGAACTGCTCTTCCAGCCTGTCGAACAGGTGGAGCAGGGCAGGCGCTGCAGCTTTGGGCCGCGCCATGATCTCTTCCATCTCGAACAGGACAAGGTCGGAGAGCGTGAGGCGGTCTTCGGCGCCATCGAACACGCCCCCCATGGCGCCCTCCTGCGTGTAAGGCTGGAGCGCTGCCTGCACGGCGGCGTTCTGGACCAGGAGCCGCAAACCCGTGAGATGTCGCTGCTCAGGCGGGGCGGACATCAGACTGCCAAGCGCCGACCAGACCGGCTCCTTGACCTCGGGCGTGTCGGCAAGTCCTTCCTGAGCCAGAAGCGTCATCACCCAGTTGAGGGCGTCGGCGCGTCCGTTCGGGGTGTCGATGCGTGCGAGCGGCTGGAAAGCGGCGACGCCGTTGCCGCCGAGGTCGATCGCGGTCCCGCCCATGCCGAGCATGGCCGCGCGCGCCGAGCCGCCCTTGTCGAACACGAACACTTTGGAGCCGGCAAACCTGCGCCACTGCAGGGCCAGAAAAGAGAGCAGCACTGACTTGCCGGCGCCCGTGGGGCCCACAACCATGGTGTGACCGACATCGCCGACATGCAGATCCAGCCGGAATGGCGTTGATCCGTCCGTGCGCGCAACGGCAAGGGCGGGGGCATTGAGATGCCGGTTGCGGGCGTCCCCCGCCCACGCGGTCGAGAGCGGGGCGATGTGGGAGAGGTTGAGGGTCGAGACCATCGGGTGACGCACATTGGCGTAGGCGTGGCCCGCAAGGCTGGAGAGCCAGGCCTCTACTGCGTTGAGACTTTCCGCGATGGTCACAAACCCGCGCGAGGCAATGATGCGCTCGGCATTGCGCAGTTTTTCGTCGGCCTCCTCGGGCGTCGCGCCCAGGACAACCAGCGTCGAGGTCAGGAACCCGAACCCGACCAGTTCGGAGCCCAGCTCGGCCAGGGCTTCATCGACCTCTTCGGATTTTGCGATGGCGTCGGGATTGGCGAATGTCGCCGCCTCCTTGGTCAGCATCTCCTTGATCAGCGCGCCCATCGACTTGTGCTTGGCGAACCAGAGCCGGCGCCATTTGACGAGTTCGCGCTCCGCCTCTTCGCGGCCAAGGCAGACGAACCGCGTCATCCAGCGCCAGGTCATGGCCGAGGCGCTGAGATCATCGAGCACGCCCGGATGCGTGAAGGGCGGGAACCCCTTGATCGTGAGAACGCGCAGATGCTTGCTCCCCAGCATCGGCGCGATGCCGCCCACCAGCGGGGCGTCGCAAAGCATGCCATCGAGAAAGGCCGCGCCGGCCGGGGCGCGTACGCTCGTTGGGCGCGGCGAGACCTGGCGCTTCAGGTAGGACAGCGTCTCGTCATCGCTGAGCGCGTGGAACTCGGCGACGACGCCTTCGAACATGCCGAACGCATGCGCGACGCTGCGCTGGAAGGTCTCCAGCGCTTCGCGGGCGACACGACGGTCGAGCCCTTGCTCTTGCCGCTGACGCGTCTGGCGGGTCCTGCCTGGGGGCGGGAGCTGCGCCGCCTTCTTCTGGTCGATCTCGAAGAAGAATGCCGACGCCTTTGCATGGGCATCCGCTGGAGGCGTCCATTGCAGGGTGAGGTGATGGACCGTCTCGAACTGCGCGCCCGCCTGTTCGAACTGGGCGGCGCGCTCCGAGTCGATCAGGCGCGAGAGATCATCCTCGAACGCGCCATCGGGATAGTCCGTGATCTCGCGGCGATCCGCTTCGATATAGACGGCCCAGCCATGGCCCAGCCGCCGGAACACATTGTTGGCGCGCGCCGTGAACGCGACCAGCTCTTCCGGTGTGGAGGAGCGAACATCAGGTCCGCGGAACCGCGCTGTCGCCTGGAAGGAGCCGTCCTTGTTGAGGACAATGCCGGGCGCAACCAGCATCGCCCAGGGGAGATAATCCTCAAGGCGGTTGGGCGTGTGGGCGTAAGGGGCAAGCGAGAACATGTTCAGATCCGTTGGGTGCGAAGACGTGGGAAGCGTCAGGTCTCGAGGCGATTTGGGATGCGCATGGCGCGGCTCATCACTTCGACCGCGTCGGGATCGCGCCGGGCGAGGAAGACGCCGAGCACATGCCCCGCGATGCCCAGGATGAGCCCGGGGAGGAGGGCTCCGGCAAAGGCGACGATGGCCGCCAGCGTGCCGTTGAGGATGGCGTAGGACCGGGGAGCGCCGCCCATGAGGAGGGGAGCGGTCAAAGCCTGCCGGACGGGCGCCACAAATCCTGGAACATCGCGGGGGTCGCGCATCAGAGCTTCTCCTCTACGGAATAACCGCACCGCCGCCGCCAACCAGCGGCAGGAAGAAGCTCGCCGCAGCGAACGCGATGGCGAGACCGAACAGGATCTGCAGCAGCTTCTTGAAGCCCTGGCCGACATCGCCGAACGCCAGCGTGAGACCGGTCGCCACGATGATCAGGATGGCGACGATCCGCGCGACCGGGCCGGTGATGGAATCGAGCACCGCGGTCAGCGGCCCTTCCCACGGCATGCCGCCGCCGGCGGTCGCAGCATGCGCGGCCCCGCTGATGAGGACGGCGGTGGCGCCGAGGGTTGCTGCGCGCACGATTGCGCGCAGCGTCTTGGTCAGTCTCATGGTTCACTCCTGTTGGTAGGTTGAAGCGCGCTTCCCCCTCGCGCAGCGGGGTCCGGCGCTGCGGGCAATCTGCCCTTCGGCGCGAGGATTTCCGGGATGCGGCGGCCGGCAGGGCCGCCGCGCTCCACAAAGACGATGAGATCAATGGCTTCCGCGATCAGCGCCCGCGGCGGCGTCTCGCAGACTTCCATGGTGAGCTGTTCAAGCCGCGACAGGGCGGCCTGCGCCGAGTTTGCATGAAGGGTTGCGATGCCGCCGGGATGACCCGTGTTCCAGGCCTTGAGCAGGTCGAGGGCTTCGGGACCTCGCACCTCGCCGACCACAATGCGATCAGGCCGGAGCCGGAGGGTGGATCGCACCAGGTCCGAGAGCGAGACTGACCCGGGCTGCGTCCGCAAAGCGACCACATCTTCTGCCGCGCACTGCAGTTCGCGTGTGTCTTCGAGAATGACCACGCGCTCGCCAAGCTGGGCGATCTCATGCAGGAGCGCATTGGCGAGAGTTGTCTTGCCCGACCCCGTGCCGCCCGCGACCATGATGTTGGCGTGGTCGCGGATCGCGCGCCGGAGGGTTGCGGCCTGCTCTGCGGTGATGACGCCCGACGCCTGATAGTCGTCGAGCGTGAACACGCGTGCCGCTGGCTTGCGGATCGCAAAGCAGGGCGCGCGCGAGACCGGCGGCAGGACGCCTTCGAACCGCTCGCCGCGCGGAGGAAGTTCGGCCGACACGATCGGCGTGTCGCGATTGACCTCGGCGCCGGTCAGCGTGGCGACAAGACGGATGACGCGCTCGGTCTCTGATGCTTCGAGCCGATGCGGGGTCGCGATCCGTCCCTTGCCGACCTGTTCGAGCCAGAGCCGTCCGTCCGGATTGGCGATGACCTCGATCGTGTCAGGCGCCTCCAGCATGGCGGCGATCGATGGCCCAAGCGCCGTGGTCAGCATGGCCAGGCCACGCGAGGGATCATGGCCACGCGACGCGTCGTGTTGAGGAACGGCGTTGCTCATTCGGCGGCCGCTCCAACATGGGAGTCGGGAGTAGAATGCTCGATGGTCGGACCGAACTGGTCGCGCAGGATGCTGCGGCCCGTCCGGAGCTTGGCAACCATCGCGGCGATGACATTGCGGAAGCGCTCCGACCCGCGCGCATTCACGTCCGCCTTGTCCATCTCCGGAATGTCGGGCGAGACGCTCATCACGAAGCGCGTCGTGTGTGCGGTCAGCTCGAAGAGCGTCTCCTGGCCTTGCTCGAGCAGGGCAAGCCGCGCCATGATCCGGTCGAAGCGCGCCATCAGGGCGTGGTGCTCGCCCTCCTGGCGCGTCGCATCGAAGAAGCGATGGACGGCATCCTCCAGCACGTCTGACGCACTGCGACCCTGATGCACGGCCAGACGCCGCATCGCGGCGACGAGATCCTGGTTGATGTAGGCGGTGATCTTGGCGCGCGGCATGAGCTCAGACATCCGTGTCGAAATGTTCGGGGTTGAAGGCGAACACGGTTCTCGCGAGGCCCGGCCCCGTGAACGCCGCGCCAAGATCGTCGGACGATGGCGGTGTTGCCTGCGATGCTGCGTCGTTCGTTTGCGTCGCCTCGCCTGCGGCAGGCGTTGAAAAGTTGAAGGCGTGCTGCAGCGACTGCTCGCTCTGGTCCTGGGCGTGCGTATGGCCGGGACCGGATGCGCGCTTGAGAGACGTCGACTGCGAGGACGGCGGGAGCGGCGTCGTGGACGCGATGAGGCCGGACCAGACCGTGGGGAGGCCGTTGGGGGAATGGCGGGGGGACGCAATAGGCGGCTTGAGGCGCGCCTTGAAGATGGGTTCTGCGAAGTAGCGCACTTTCTTCGCGCGAATGGGTGGCGCCCCGCCGGTCAGGATCAGCGCGTCGGCATGCGGAAGCTGCATGACCTCGCCCGGCGTCAGCAAGGACCGCGGCACTTCCTGGCGCGAGACCATGGTGTGACCAAGCCACGGCGCCATGCGCGAGCCGGCATAGTTCATCTGGGCGCGCGTCTCGGTGGTGACGCCCAGCATGTCCGAGATACGCCGGGCGGTGCGCTCATCATTGCAGGCGAAGGCGACGCGCACATGCGCGTTGTCGAGAATGGAGGTGTTCTCGCCATAGGTCTGGACGAGCTGATTTAGCGATTGCGCCACCAGGCAGGCCTTGATCCTGTAGCCGCGGATATAGGCGAGGGCGTGCTCGAAGAAATCCAGCTTCCCGAGCTGCGGAAACTCATCGAGCATCAGGAGGACGCGACGACCGCTGGGGTTTTCCGAGGCGACTTCGGTCAGCCGCTTCAGGATCTGGTTGATCATCAGGCGCAGCAGTGCTTTGAGACGGGAGATCTCTTCGGGCGGCACAACCAGATAGAGCGAGATCGGCCGCTCGCCGTTGATCAGCTCCTCAATCGTGAAATCAGACGTCTCGGTCGCGCGGGCGAGGAGAGGATCACGATAGAGCGCAAGGAAACCGAGCGCGGTCGAGACAACGCCCGAGCGCTCGGCATCCGCCATGTCCAGGAGTTGACGCGCGCCGGCCGCGACAACGGGATGGGGTGCGCCATCCTTGATGGGACGACGCAGCATCTCGTCGAACAGGTCGAGAACCGGCCGCGCCGGGTCGGCCAGCAACTCGCCGACGCGTGCAAGCGACTTGGACTTCTCGGCATAGAGCGTCCAGAGGATCGTTGCGACCAGGAGTTCGAACGCGCGCAGCTGCCAGTGACTGCGCTCGCGCAGCGCCCCTTCGGGATCGACCAGCATGTCGGCCAGGACCTGCGCGTCGCGCACTTCGGCATCGCCACGGCGGATCTGGGTCAGCGGATTGTAGCGATGCGTGTCCGCCTTGGTCGGCGCAAACCTGTAGACCGGGCCGAAAGCTGCGCGGAGGCCGGAGGTTACGGCCCAATTCTCGCCCTTGAGGTCGAGGGCCAGGTAGGAATGCCGCCAGACAAGGCCGGTGGGCAGCGAAATGCCAACACTTTTGCCGGTGTTGGTCGGGGCGATGACCAGCACATGCTCATCCCCGTCATGCCGCAGGAGCTGGTTGTCCAGCGTGCCCAGGATGACGCCATCGCCGGTGGTGAGGTTGAGCTTGCGGACATCGCGTGGCGTGGCCCAGCGGGCGCTGCCATAGGTGACCGAGTCCTTGGCTTCCCGCGCGCGCCAGAGTGAGAACCCGAACGCGATCGCGACCGAGATGATGACGCCGGCAAGGAAGATGAGCGCGCCGGTCTCGAAGATGGAGCGCGCATAGGCGTCATAGGCATACCACCACAGGAAGAACTTCCAGGGCGCATAGAGCGGATACCCAAACAGGGTGAGGTCCGGCGTGCCGAGTTGTGACTGATGACCGAGCGCCTCCGCCGTCCATTGTGTCGTGATGACAAGACTCGCCGCGAACGCTGCAAGCACGCAGAGGATCTGACCCCAGTAGACGCGTCCGGCGCTCATGCGTTTACGACTCCGGTCGCCCGGCGAGCGTTAAGAGCGGCATGCTGCCTGACGCGCGAAGCTGTCGTGGCGGTACGGAATGTGCGCGGCGAAGACGCTTCTGCCGGAGTCGCCCTCTGCGGGAGTAGGATGCAATCCAGTTCGCCACGGCCAGCGGCTTTGAAGGCCGTCCGGGTACGGAGTAAATCGGAAAAAGCCTGCGTGGTCCGTGGGTTGCAAAAAACAGGTGTTAACGGGGGGACGGACCAGCTCATCGCAGCACTCAGCAAGTTGATGAGCATGGGCTTAGGCGCAAACGGCGCGGGTTCGATTCACCGTTTTTTGGCTATGGGGTCGCTGAAAAGGAGCGAACGTGGGTGGGGCGAAACTCGACTGGGAGAGGCTTAAGGTCTTCCAGACTGTGGCTGACACAGGCAGCATCAACGCCGCAGCCAAGGCGTTAAGCCGGAGCTACACCAAGGTGTCGAGCGATCTTGATGAACTCGAACGGGCGCTGGGTCACCAGCTGTTCGAACGCTCGCACCGGGGACTTGAGCTGACAGCTGTTGGTGAGGACATCCTCCGCTCGGCCCGCAGCATGGCCGACTCGGTTCAGGCCATCGTCGAACGTGCGAGCGAGAAGATATCGGACCGTCTTGTTATCTGCACGCGCGAAGGGATTGCGACCTACTGGCTGGCGCGCCGGCTTCCTGAGCTGCTGTCGCTGCAACCGGACGCCAGGGTGTTCCTGAAAGTCATGCCGACGACGCCAAATCTTGCTGACGGCGATGGCGACATCGCCATCCAGTTCGAGAAGCCAGCCGCCGCAAACCTCGTCTCGCGCCAGCTGGGCTGGCTGCACTACATCCTCTACGCGGCGCCCAGCTACCTTGCGCAGTACGGTGAGCCGAACGCCATGTCGGACCTTCAGGCGCATCAGTGCCTGCGTCTGTCCGGCGCCGAATATCAACCCGAAAGCTGGCGGCAGGCCGCCGCAGCCTGGGGCGCGATCCTGCCAGACACGGTCGGGACCGACGCTGGCACCGTGCTGATGGAAGCCTGCGCATCGGGCGCGGGCATTGCCGCACTGCCGAGCTATGTCTCGCAGTTCGACGACCGCCTGACGCCGCTGACGCACATCAAGCCGCTCGCAACGCTGCGGTTCTGGCTCACCTACACCGAGCGGGTGCGCAGCATGGAGGCCAGCCAGCCCGTCCTCCACTGGATCCGGTCGTGCTTCGATCCGGTCCGCCATCCGTGCTTCCGGGAGGTCTATGTTCCGCCGCAGCGTCGCTTGCCGGCTGGTGTTGCAGCCAACGATACAGTCCCGGCAACACCGGAGCGTGCGCCATTTCTGAATGCCGAAGGCCGGCCGCTACGTCCGGGTCCCCAAACCACGAGCGCCGAAGGATGAAGGCAGCGGCGCACGCATCGAGGGCAGGGCCGTCCATTCGCGCGATCGCGTCCCGCCGCAGGCTGCTGGCGGTTGTCGGCGCCGCTGCAGTCGTCCTGCTCGCTATCCCGGTCACTGCAGGCTCGGCGGAGTTCGTGTGGAACCTCTCGCCCAGCGCGCCCGGAGGGCTCTACCGCATCGAGCGCGGCAACTGGACTGTCGGCGACCGTGTCGCTGTTCTCCCGTCGAAGGACCTGGCCGTTGACCTCGCCGCCAGAGGCGTTCTCCAGAATGGGAAACTTCTGATCAAGCGCGTTGTTGCTGTGGTCGGGGCTTCCGTTTGTCGCGTTGATCGTACGGTCTTCGTCAACGATGAGGCCGTTGCACAAGCCAGATCGAACGACTCGACAGGAGAGACGCTTCCCTCATGGCAGGGGTGCACCTCCTTGAACGAGGGCCAGGTGTTCCTGCTGGGTGATACCGCGGGGTCCTATGATGGGCGGTACTTTGGCGTGACACGGGCAAGCGAGATCGTCGGCCGGGCGGACCTGCTGCTGACGTTCTGACAGTCGGCGATACGTCGAGCCGATGGATGTCGAAGCCGGCCCACGGCGCCTGCACGCTAGACCTCGCCTTGGCCTGTCGCGTCCGCCGTTCAAGGGACGCTGGCGCTCTTCGCCCTTGAGCAGCGGCCTCATGCGACAGGCCGGGGAGGCGGGTCGCGCAGGCGACCCCGATCCGGCGTTCCGCCATCGGGCATGCTCAAGGAGCTCATTCATGACTGCTCAAGCTCACTCCATCCAGCTGATCGCCCTCAACAAGCTGGTCGCTTCGCCGCGCAATGTTCGCAAGCAGGATCGCAAGGCCGATCTCGATGCCCTGGCCGCGTCGATCGCCGCCCATGGCCTGCTTCAGAATCTCTGCGTTGTTCCGACCGAGGGAGACAAATACGAAGTCGATGCAGGCGGCCGCCGTCTCGCCGCTCTCAAACAACTGGCCAAGCAGAGGGTGATTGCCAAAGATCATCTGATTCCCTGCCATGTCGTGACGACGGAGCAGGGCATCGAGGTGTCGCTTGCGGAAAACGTGCAGCGGGTGGCCATGGACGCCATGGATGAAGTTGATGCATATGCCGCCCTCGTCGCAGAGGGCGCCACGGCAGACGATGTCGCCCGCCGATTTGGGGTAACCCGTCGTCACGTCGACCAGCGCCTGGCGCTCGCGGGACTGTCGCCCAGGATCAAGGCCGCGTGGAAACGCGGGGATGTCAGCCTGGAAGCAGCCCGGGCCTTCTGCCTCGTTGAGAGCCATGCCCAGCAAGAGGCCGTGTTCAAGAGCATGAGCCGGCCGGTGACGCATGCCGGATCCGTTCGCGCCCGGTTGATGGAAGGGCGCATGCGGGCGTCGGATCGTCTGGCGGCGTTTGTCGGGCTTGAAGCCTATGAGCAGGCGGGCGGCGCCGTTTTGCGCGACCTCTTCGACGCTGAAGCCGTCTATGTTGAAAATCCGGCACTGATGGCGGAACTGGCTGAACAGAAGCTCGCAGGCGAACGCGACAGCTGGATCGCGCAAGGCTGGGGATGGGTCGAGACGAGCCTTGGTCAGGGCCGTACCGATAGCAGCCATGCTGTGATGCGCCTTCAGCCTGAATGGCGCGACTACACCGATGAAGAAGAGGCCGAACTGACGCGCCTGCGTGACGAACTGGATGCGCTCGACGCGGCGCTGGATGAAGACAGCATCGAGGATGATCCACGCTGGGACGCGCGTGACACGCTTGCGGCGGCAATCGAAACACTGCGTCAGTCAGCCCGCGTCTGGAACAAGGATCTCATCGCACACGCTGGCGTGGTCATCGCGATCAATCATGACGGAGAAGCCTATGCCACACTGGGCGTTGTCCGGCAGTCTGACGAGAAGACGATCAAGGACATCCGCAAACGACTGGAGAGGGCAGAGACCGGTGATGACGCCGTCGTTGATGACGAGGCGGTCGCATCTCCAGAGCCTGAGACTGCCTGCGGTCTCCCAAAGTCTGTGATCCGCGATTTGTCGCTGGCGCGTACACGCGCGATCCGTCTCCTGCTGGCGCGGGATCGGGAGACTGCACTTGCCGTGACAGTTGCCGCGATGATCATGCGGACCGTGTTCCGAAGCGAATTGTCTGGTGTCGGTCTGTCGGCGAGCGCTGCGCATGTCGAGGACCTGGAAGCGCTCGTTGAAACCCGGAATGCAATTCTGGCCCAAGTTCCTGACGATGAGGACGAGGTGCTCGACTGGTGCAATCGCAGCGATCGCAGGAAGCAACGCTGAAGGCTCATGGCAAGCTCAGGAAGGAGGAACTCGCCGCCAAGGTTAGCGAGGCGTTCGAAGGGGCAGGCTATCTGCCCGACATGCTGATTACGCCGGTTCGTGCTGGGAAGTTCGTATTGACGAGCTCGGGTGTTGCGGTCGCGGCTGAGTAGAGATCGCTTGGCTCAAAATCAGAAGGGGCTACCGGAAAGGCGGCGGCCCCTTTTTTGATCCCTTGGAGCGATTCAACCGCCAGCCCGCGACTGCGTCAGAGCTTGCGCTGTCTGCCGCAAGTGGAGGCATGCACGCATCGCGGGAGCGTGCGTTTTTGGTTGGGAGACTAGTAACATCGCACCAACGGGCGCACCAACGGGCGCGCCGACGAATGCCCCAGAGTGGGTATGGGTCCAGGAATTTCCGCAGCGGCACAGGTCGCGCGCTTCAAGGCTTGTAAACACCCGCGCCGTAAGGTCCTTGCAGAGGGCGGATCAGAACGACCCATACCCAAGTGGCGCGCGTTGATTCAAGGAAGGACATCGCAGATGGCAGTTCCACCGCGCATTCTGGTTGGGGACGCAGGTCGGCATACTCGCGCCATGATCTCCGACGTACTTCGGAGCGCAGGCTTCCGCGACTTGATTCAAGCGGCGAGCCAGGCGGATCTCGTACAGCTGGTCGATCAGCACAGGCCGAAGATCATCGTAATGGCGGCTGATTTCCCGGGACTTTCGGGATTGACCTTTGCCAAGCAGATTAGGCACGGCTTTAATTTCGTGCCGCGGGAGACGTCCATCATTCTAACGACGGATGCTCCCACACGCTCGTTTCTGGAAGCATCCCGCACCGTCGGGGTGGATGAAGTTGTCGCGGTGCCGTTCACGATGCAGACGCTGATGGCGCGCATCCGGTCGGTTGTCGATCGTCCGCGTCCGTTTGTCGATTGTCCTACGTACGTTGGCCCATGTCGTAGGCGCGTGATGCTCCAGGACTACAAGGGGCCCCTGCGGCGCGCAGCGGATCCTGACGAGGCGCCTACTGCTGGGCCTCTCTGGAGTTCGGAGAGCAATCGATCGGCAGTCCGACTCTGCGTCCAGAAAATGAGCGAATATCGGAGCGCACTTCCGCCCGAGCCCTACAAGAAGCTGCGCGCCATCTACCTCTCGGTTATGAAACTCGAAACAAGAACCGACCAGGCAAGTGACGACGCACTAGGCGAGGCGGCAAAGTCCTTCGGCCGCTACTTGTCCGCAATTGGCGTGCGGGAGAGGCCAGACCTGACGCTGCTCAACGACCACATCGATTGTCTCCACACGTTGGCATTGGAGGCCGAGCTGGCTGCCGAACAAAAGCTGTCGCTGATCGCCGCCTTGAAGTCCGCAGTGCAAGGCAAAATTGCCGCCCCCGAGGTCAGCCCGGGCTAACTGCCCATTCAACGAAGGCGCCCGAATTCCTGCGAGGGTGGTTTCGGAGGAGCGGGCAGATCATCCTCGTCGGTGACGGTGCCGATTCGTCCAGAAGATGGGCGATCGCAGGAGTGCGACAGCGCCCTATGCCAAGTTGAGAGGGTCTACCTGTCTGTGTGGATCCGCGAGACCCGAGAGCATCAGGGGCGCGCCGAGGCTCTGGGCATGACAGCCAGGACCTTCGGTTGCTACCCGTCGACACTTGCCGAGAGGTAGGCGCAGGATTCGACAATTTTGAGGGACCCTATCGATGCTCTGCATGGCCCGCCCCTCGACCCATCGCTAGCGCCAGGCAACAGCTTTTATCTGGTCGCGGGACACCAATCATCTATAGGATCGCGGCAGTCGAGCGGCACGACGCCAATAAGATTTCGCCAGCTCGACCTTTGCAATCATCTACAGGAAGACGTCGTCATGCTCGGGTGAGGGGAGCGGTGCGGACCTCGGGGTTACGCTGCGAACCAGTCGGGCGACACGCGACAGGAGAATGGAGTCGCTAAACGGCTTGGTCAGATAGTCCTTCGCCCCAAGCGCAATGGCCTCCTTCACGTCAGCTGCATTGTGGCGCGCGGTCAGCATCAGAGTTGGAGGCGGCGTGACCCCGCGTTCCTTCCACCGGGCCAAGATCGAAAGCCCATCCAGTCCGGGCAAGTTGATGTCGAGGATCAGCGCGGCAGGCTTGACGAGGTTGCACTGCGACATCGCTTCGGGACCGTTGTCTGCCCAGCGTGTGTGAAAGCCGGCGAGTTCCAGGCGTGTCCGCACGAGCTCGCGGATGAGATCATCATCTTCAGCTACGAAAATGCTGAGGCGGTTAGCAGGCATGGGCAAGAATCTCCGTCGCATTGCTGATGGCGTGAATAAGGCGTGAGGGTTGAACAGGCTTGAAGACGACGCCTGCGAAACCGGCTGCGACGAGGGTGGCCGCCTCACCGGCGTCTGCGGCCGTATACGCGAGGGCGGGTGTTGTGTCGTTCGGTCCGCGGCTACGCCGAATAGATTTAAGCGTCTCGATTCCAGTCAGGCCCGGCATCATCATGTCGATCAGCATCACATCAAACGGCGTCCGCATGGAAAGTGTCAGCGCCTCAAATCCGTCCCGTGCCTCGGTGATCTCGCAACCGGCAAGCTTGAGGATCGTCATTGCGAGTTCCCGGTGTTGCGGATGATCGTCAGCCACGAGCACGCGGATCCCCGAAAGGCGGCCTGGCCGTTCGTCGAGCTCATTATTGCCCGAGGCGGCCACCGCTTCGGCATTGATCGTGCACCAGAAGCGGCTGCCGGCGCCAAGCTTGCTGTCAACGCCAATGCGGCCGCCCATGAGCTCGGTCAACTCCTTGCAGATGGCAAGACCAAGTCCCGTACCGCCATTTGTGCGTGCATTGCCGCCGTCCACCTGCGAAAAGCGCTGGAAGAGCAGACCCAGTCGGTCAGACGGTATTCCCGTGCCCGTATCTGTCACAGCGAAGCTCAGCTGGCCGGTGGTTGCGTCGTAAGCGACTGACAGCGCAACGTTTCCTGCAGCCGTGAACTTGATCGCATTGCCGGCAAGATTGAGCACGATCTGGCGGACCCGGTCCGGGTCGATTGCCAGCAGGACAGGCACGTCGGTGTGAATGTCGAGCAGTAGCGCGAGGTTTTTTGTTGTCGCCTGGGGTGACAGGAGGTCCAGCGTCATCCTGAAGAATTGACGCACGTCTGTAGCGACCGGGCTGATCGCGACCTGACCGGCTTCCAGCTTGGAGAAGTCGAGGATGTCGTTGACCGTACTCAGGAGCGCAAGGCTGGCCACATCAAGATGCTTGAGGCACCTGGCCGAAAGCTCGGAATGGTTTGGTTGTTCGGCAAGGAGTTTGGTGAAGCCGAGAATGCTCGTGAGTGGTGTACGTAGCTCGTGACTCATGGTGGCGAGGAACTGCGCCTTGGCTTCGGCGGCCGCCTCTGCGGCCGTGTGCGCCTCGACCAGCTCCTCCTCGACGGCCTTGCGTGCGGAGATATTGCGGACCACATCGACAAACTCGATCGGCTTGTCGCCGTCCCAGACCAGCTTTGGTGCGACCTCAACCCAGACATGCGCGCCATCCTTGCGCATCATCCGGTAGGTGATCGGCTCAACGCGCGCCGCATGACCGAAATGAACCAGTTTTGTGTAGGCGCGACGGACATCGGGCCAGTCCTCGGGATGGATCAGGTCCGTTGTCTTGCGTCCGATCAGCTCGTCCGGCTCATAGCCGGTAAGCTCGCGGGCAGATGGTGAAACATAGAGAATCTCGCAGTCAAGACTGCTGCGGTTGATGAGGTCGATGCTGTTGTCTGCCAGCAGTCTGTAGAAGCGTTCGCGTTCGGCCGCGGCGCTCTCAAGCTCCCGGCGCGCTGTGATGTCGCGAATGACAGCGACGATCTCGAAGCCTCCCTTCTCCATCGGCATGGATCGGAAGCTCACTTCTACCCAGCGAAGCGCGCCATCCTTCCTGACGGCCCTGACCTCGATTGTGCGCTGCGCCTCGCTCCGGCAAAGCGTCGCGAAAACGGAAGCAACCGCGGCCTGATCCTCGGGGTGGACAAAATCCTGCGCCGAACGGCCCGCCATCTCCTCGGGACGATAGCCAAGCAGCCGTTCGATCGCAGGAGAAATGTAGTTGCTCGATCCGTCGGGGCGGATTCGCGTTACAACGTCCGCCATATTCTCCGCAAGCAGGCGATATCGCTCCTCATTTCGTCGGGCGGCGGCAAGCGCGCGCGTGTGTTCGGTGATGTCCTGGAACACGCCGAAGACCGCGACCGGCGTATCCGACCTGTCGCGTTCGCAGAGCGAGCGGCCAACAACGTCGCGCACGTCACCATCGGCGCACCGCAGGCGTAGCTGAAAGCCTACCGGCCCCGCGCTCGAAATAGCTTCATCGAGCGCTGCGTGAACCTTGGGCTGATCATCCGGATGATAAAAGTCGACCGCTCTGTCGAGGTTCGGGTCGAAGGAATCCGGAGATAGTCCATGAATGGCGTAGACTTCCTTTGACCAGACCACACGCTTGGAGCGCAGATCCAGACGCCAGTGACCCATTCCGCTAACGCCTTCGGCCATTTTCAGGAGGTTCACCTGCTCGTCCTGCGCGCGGGCGATGCGCTCCAGATCGAGAAGATCCACAACAGCGTCTGCGAGCACGCGCAGTTGGTTCAGGCTGTCCTTATCGGGCTCTGGGTGTGGCCGGCTGTCGATGACGCAAAGCGCGCCGAGAACGTGTCCCTGTCGCGACGTCAATGCCGCTCCGGCGTAGAAACGGATACACGGCGCTCCGGTCACCAGCGGGTTGGCGGCAAAGCGAGCGTCCTGCGCCGCATCGGGCACGACGAGTATTCCTGACGGACCAAGTGGCAGCACGTGCGAGCAGAGCGCGTGCTCACGAGCCGTGCTGGTGAGGTCGAGGCCGCAGCGCGCCTTCAGCCACTGCCGGTCGCCATCTACGAGACTGACTGCCGCCATTGGCGCCCGGAACAGGCTTGCCGCAAGTTGCGCGAGCCGGTCCAGCGCAGGCGTGGAGGCGGTATCCCGCGGCTGGAAGTGCTCGACCTCTGCGAGCCGCTCGTCTTCGTCTTGCACGTCAATTCCTTTTTTGAGGATGAGGCTGCACCGGAATGGTTAACACCAGGCGCCAAACTCTCAGTTTTCACGAGCGTCTAGTCGGTCGAGTGTCAACCAGCGCCGGTTCAAAAATCGTGAGAAGGGAGATTTTCTGGCATCCAAGTCTTGCGGAGTAGCGCGGTAAGCTTCGGCGCTCGTGCCAAGACATGATTTGCCCGTCTTGCGAGCCGCCGATCGCGTTGGCGTCCGCCGTGACCCTCTCGATCGTTCAGTCGGCGTAGGCGCGATGGTTCTCCGGCATGTGATCGAGCTGGGTGTTGTGCCGGCCACATGTGCCTTCGCGGCGATGCGCTACGATCCGCTCGCCCTTGAGGAAGATTTCCAACGTGCGGGCAGCGATCCGGACGTCGACTTGGGCCCGCAGGTACCGATAGCCCATTCAGCTGACGCCATGGCGGCATAGAGGTCATCTTTGGACGCCGGCGAAGCCGAGCGCGCCCCTCAGGCAGGCCGGACGCCTACATTGGGGTGGCCTTCGCGCCAGAACATGACTTACCGGTACAATTACGAGTTGCGGTAACGGATCCGCTGCGAAGCTCCAACAAATGAGCAGAGACCCGGCGGCGGCGGATTGGTAGTATACCCTGTGGCACGATTCAGGCGCGGGCAAAGCCCTTGCGCTGCATTTCACCCCAGCCGCGACCGCCGCGCAGCCAGTCCCAGCAGCCCATCAGCCGCCACACTGAGTTGAGCTGCCTGTATCCCAAATTCTCGACAACTGCCCAAGCGGCGAGGACCAATAGGTCACGGCTCTGCGACGCTCGTCGCAGTTGCTGCTCTTCCAGTACGAGGGCGCCGACGCTGACCGCGATGCCGAAAACGATGCTGACCGCCAGAAAGGCCAAGAGGAATTCGACCGATAAGACTCCGAGCAAGCAGAATGTAGGCAACAATAGGTATCCGAGAATCTCGGCGACCGGTCCGAGGACATCGACAACCAGGACGCCCCCCAGTCCAGCGAAACCTATGCGGCCATAGCGCGGGTTGAACAGCATGGTCCGGTGCAGTGCGAAGGCCTCAAGTGATCCGCGTTGCCATCGTCTGCGCTGCCGAGACAGCGATTTAAGGGTTTCCGGAGCCTCCGTCCAGCAAACGGGCTCAGGAACGAAGGCTATTTTGTACTCGCGCTTCTGCTCGCGTTGGAGGCGGTGCAGGCGCAGGACAAGTTCCATGTCCTCTCCAACCAGACCGCGCGCATAGCCGCCCGCTTTGATGACAGCGCTCCGACGAAACAACCCGAAGGCGCCGGAAATGATCGTAAGTGTTCCAACACGGCTCCAGGCCAATCGCGCCATGAGAAACGCGCGCATGTACTCGACGGTCTGAAGCAGGGCGAGTGGGTCTCGAGGAAGTCGATACCGCTTCACGCGCCCACCGGCGACCAGACATCCATTCGCAATTCGAACGGTTCCGCCCGCAGCGATGACACGCTCCGGGTCGGCGATAAACGGCTGCACGGCGCGTAGCAGCGCGTCCGGTTCGAGAATCGAGTCGGCATCCATCGAGCAGAAGACTGCGTTTTTGGTGTAATTAAGGCCCGCATTCAGCGCGTCGGCTTTGCCGCCATTCTCCTTGTCAATCACAAGTAGGGCAGGCTGCAGGCGCGAGGTAAACAGGCCTCGGACGGGCGTGTGCGAAAGGGTAGCTGCGCTATCGCGTCGAACCTGTTCAAGCCCGAACGCATCTCGTAGAACTTCGAGCGTTCCGTCAGTGGATCCATCATTGATGACAACGACTTCGAAGGACGGGTACTGTTGCAGCAGCAGAGACCGCACGCTTTCGACAATTGTTTCTGCTTCGTTGTAAGCGGGGGCGAGGATGCTGATGGAGGGTGCTTCTTCCGAAGTGCGTTGCCAGACAAGTTCGGAGCGCGGTTGGGGCGGATCATCCCGCAGGGCGCGCGCCGCGAGGACGAGTTGCACGACGTGCAGTCCGTTCTGTACGCTGGCAAGCAGTACAAGCGCCAACGCGGTTAACTCGATACCGGCCAGTGCGAGGTTCGGAAATGGGCTCATGCTGCGACCGTGTCTCGGTCCGCCGACTCCAGGACCAGGAGTGCTTCGCTCGCGCGCAGGCGGACCCACCAATGCTCGTCATGCCGCAGTGCGCGCAATTCTGGTTCCGCCCTAGCGAGCCGAACCCGGCCGGCCGCCAAAGCGGCGCTCGCACGAACAGTCCAGTCGGCATCGCCCAATCCTCGCATGACAAGCTCATCGCTCGCCACTCCGGGTCGTTGTGCAATGGCGGCAATACAGGCTGCTCGGACTTGAGGCGCCGCGTCATCTGCGATCGCAATTAGCGCATCGAATGCCCCCTGATCCAGGTTGGCGGCAAGCCCCTCTATGATGGCGACGCGCGTTGCGATTGGAGTGTCGGCGAGCACCAGAATATGCCGGCCGTTGCGTGGGAATTTTTCCGCCATCAGTTTGGTTAGTGCGAGAGCCCGCGCGCGGTTGCGCGGCGCGGCATTCCCCGCAATGGCCAGTATGTCGGAAAAGGCGGGTGGCGCTCCGATCAGGATCGAGGCACGCATGGCTGCGAAGCGCACGTCCGGATGCGAGTCCCACCACGCTTGCTGAAGCGCGGCCTCCGACTCGCCGGGCGCAAAAGCGGCGAGAGCCTCTGCTGCGCATTGACGATCCTGCGGTTTGCCATCCTGCAGGCGCCGGCGCAGGGCCTCCGCGGTTCCCGCTCTGGTAAGATCTTCGACAAAATCCTTCCGGGTCTCGCCGCGAACCAACCCAAGCACCTCGAGAACCAATGGCGCAAGCGCGTCGAGCCTTGCTGCTCGCCTAACGCTCCGCCGAAGAACGCGCGTTGATATGCTCGACTTCATCAGGACTTGAAGAATGCCGGCTCTGGCGCGGGCGATGCGCCTGTCGCGCCATGCTCCAAAGGGCCGCGCGATCAGTATCATCGCCAGGCCAAAAAAGGACACAGACGCGAGCGACACGGACAGAGTCCAGAGGAAGCTGAGCAGGTTCATGTCAAAATCTGTATGCCGCGCCAGCCGACACCTCTTCCCGATCATACGGGCCTCGATCCTCGCGGGTTAAGTCGAGTCGAAAGAGCAGTGTGTCGCTCGCATCGAAACGAACGCCGGCTGTCCATCCCTGAACACGTGTGACGATTCCCTCTGTCGTCTCCGGCGCTTCAACATAGGCGATCCGGGCATGGATCTGTGGCGCCAGGGGTATGTCGGCGCGAAGAACAAAGCCCATCAGCGCCGGCCCGCCGCGCTCACCCACGGCGACAGCCTGGAGGCCTCCTCGCAGACCTTCAGCAGTGAAGAGATGATCGAGACCAATCTTCAGTGCATAGATATCGCCCGAAGCGAACCGCGATGCGTCAGCATCCAGCGTCAGGCGCGTTACGTCCGCCCGAGCCGCCAGGTCCATCGCGCCGCCCACCTTCAGGCCGAATTCAGGCCGGAAGTCCGCTTCAGTCGCCCCACCGGCCGCAAGGTAGAACGATCCGTGCGGCAGTGTTCGATCGATTCTCAGTTCCGAATAAAGATCATGCTTTCCGAAGCGTTCCTGTTCCTCGACCTTCAAGGCCGTCGCCCATCCGTCCTTGAACGGGCGCGAGATGGCGACGAAAGTCTCGCGCCAGTCCTGCAATCCGCCCGACAGCCTGCTCTGGCTGACGCCAGCATCAATCCGTAAAGCCGGATCGGCCGATGCTCCTTGCGCGCAGACTGAGTAGATGGCGACTAGCGCAGACAGTTTGAGCAGGTCGTTCATGCCGCCGCCCGCGGAACGAGTCTTTCGATCCTCGCGACAAGCTCATTAGGGCTGAAAGGCTTGGTGAGAAAATCAGACGCGCCCAATCGCAGGGCGCCGATGACATGATCTTCGCCCTTCAGGGTCGTCAGCATCAGAACTTTGAGTTGCTGTAACTGAGATTCAGCATGAAGGTGACGCAGCACCTCAAGACCGCCCATCACGGGCATCATCTGATCGAGAATCATCGCATCAGGTGATTCCAAGTCGAGCAGCGCGAGGGCGGCCTCGCCATCAGGGGCGGAGACCACGCGATATCCAGCCGCTGACAGGTGATGCTCAAGCAGCATGACTAGCAGCGGGTCATCGTCTGCTACGAGTATGACGCGATTGGTCGGATTCGTTTTGTTCGGCATGGCGAGGCTCTCGTGATCAAGCGCATCCATCTCACAGCGGCGTGAAAAAACGCTTGCAGCGCCGCTCTCAATTCTGCGAGCAAACTGCGAGATTCGCGTGCTTATTTCTTCGTTCAGTTAGGGGGCGCAGTATCCTGGAGAAAGTTGAGAGCGGTCGCATGAGCCGCGGCTACATTCTCGTCGTGGATGACGACGTCCTGCTTGCTGAGCTTGCGGTGGCGGTTCTCCAGCCGGACGGTGACGAAACCAGAGTGGCGCACGACGGCAGAGAGGCGCTCCGGGTGATCGAGAAACGCGTTCCTGACCTAGTTCTTCTCGACGCAAACATGCCGGTGCTCGATGGCTTCGGAGTTCTCGTGGCTCTCAAGGCAGATCCGATTCTCAGGCGAATTCCTGTAATAATGCTCACGGCGTTGCGGTCCGAAGCCGACTTCGCGAGGGCGCGAGAATTTAAAGTTGAGGGCTAGGTCGCAAAGCCATGTGATCCTGGCCATCTGCGTTAAAGAGTTGCGGTTGCGTTTCAGCGCCGCCGGCAAGCGCGACACGTTCCGATTGGCGGAACGCCGCCTGCTGGTCCTGGCGGGGCCCTCTTAAGTGGCCCCGGCGGCGAGAGCGAGTTCTCGACTCGTAGCGGCGATCCACCCGCGAGCTCATGATCAATTGTGAAGCTCGCTCAGGGCAGGCCGGTAGTCGTGCGGTGCAAATTGATACAGTTTGACAGAGATAGCCGGATCGCACGCATGCGGAATTTTAATCAGGACGCTTCACGCCCCCAAACTCCATGGTTTGGCGCCATGGAGATCAGCGCAGGCACAGTTGCTTCTGCCCTGTGTCTTGCAGGTCTGTCGGCAGGGGTTGTTTTTCTAAGTCATCAGTTCACGCAGGACGCAGGCCGTGTGGCGTCCATTTGGCCTCTGAATGCGCTCCTGCTTGCGATCATCCTTCGCTGGCCAGGCGCATCTCCCGCGGTCGTGATTGCCATCGGCGCCGCCAGTAATGTGGCCGTTGATCTCGCTATGGGCGACACGGTCTTCAACGGCCTGGCCCTTACGCTCGCTAACGTCGTCGAAATGGCAGTCTGTATTTATTTCCTCCGCCCCAAGGGCGCGACGTTCGATATCTCACGCCCGCACTCACTTCTTCGCTTCGTATTTATTGCTGGCGGGATCGCGCCAGCGGCATCCGCCGCAATCGCAGCCTGCGTCCTGACCACTAAGGCTACTTTTTTAGAGACGTTGGGCGTCTGGTTTGCCGCTGACGCATTAGGGATGCTGATTTTTACGCCAGCCCTTCTGGTAGTCGGTTCTACACGCGCCGAAGGAGTGTTTCCGCGCAGGTCTTTCACGGAGTGGGGACTTGGCGTCGCCATTCTCGTGACGGTTCTTTTTGCCGTCTTTGGCCAGCGAAGCTATCCACTGCTGTTTCTGGTTTACCCAGTCGTGATTCTCGCGACTTTCCGTGGCGGACTTACCGCCACGGCGATGTCCATACTTGTAACCGCTTGCGTAGCCATCTGGGCATCCGTTGTTGGCTACGGGCCTACTCAGTTGATCCCTGGGTCCGAGACCGACCGCGTTCTCGTGCTTCAGGGCTTTTTGGCGGTCATGACCCTAACGTCACTTCCGGTTGCAATGGCGCTGGCCGAACGCGCGCGCGCAAGCGCGTCGCTGCGTGCGGCAAGAGAAGAAGCTGAGCGTGCAGGAGTTGAAGCACGCGCAAGCGAAAATCGTTATCGAGCGCTAGCTGATTATTCAACCGACATCGTTGTCAGGTTGGGCAAGGGCGGAATTATCTCCTACGCGTCGCCCGCTTGCGGGATCCTCGGCATCACACCCGAACAGGCGGTAGGGCGCTCGACGATCGATTTCGCAGCGCCGGAAGATCGCGCGTTCGCCATCAAGACATTGGAAGATCTGTTCAGCGGCGCCGAACCGGATCGGTCAATTCGCAGGGAATTTCGTGTTCCGCGCACTGATGGAGCCGTCCTCTGGCTGGAAGGTAACCCAAGTATCATTCGCGATGCCGACGGGGCTCCAGTTGAAGTCGTGACCACTTATCGCGACGTGACGACAAGGCGTCAGCTCGAGGATGAGCTTCGGGACGCCAACCTGGCGGCGCACACCGCAACCGAAGCACCCCGCGCGAGCGAGCACAGATTCCGAGCCATAGCGGAAACGTCGCGTGACATGGTTGCGCGCATGGACATGAACGGCGTCATTCGTTTTGTCAGTCCCAGTTGTGAAACGGTCATGGGATTTAGCCAAGAGGAAATGCTGGGCACAACGACCATGGCTCATACCCACCGTGAAGATTTGGAGGACGTGGAGGGCTTTTTTGCGAAACTCATCTCCGACGGCCCGAACGCACCGCCACGGCCGTACACGTTTCGCGCGCGACGCAAGGATGGCCGGATCATCTGGCTGGAAGGAATTCCCAAAATTCTTTTCGACGAAGCGGGGAGGCCGAGCGAGATTCAGGACTCGGCTCGCGACGTGACAGCGCGGAAGGAGCTGGAGCAAGCGCTGGCCGAGGCTCGTGTGGCGGCAGAGGCGGCGGCGGAGGCTAAGGCGGAATTTCTCGCAAATATGAGCCATGAACTGCGGACACCTCTCAACAGCATTATCGGGTTCACGCAACTGCTGGCCGGAAGCGCCGCGCTGCCGCAAGCCGAGCGAAGGCATGTTGATCTCGTTGCAATGTCGAGCCGCAGCCTGCTGACGGTCGTCAATGACATTCTTGATTTTTCCACTCTGGACGAAGGCCGTATCCGCCTTGAGCAACGACCGTTTTCGGTCGGCGAGACAATCTGCCGTTGCGTGGACTCGCTCACCTTGCAAGCTGATGCAAAAAACCTTCGACTGGAAACGCGACTGGACGAAACCCTCGCGCCATATCTGGTGGGCGATGACACGAGACTGACCCAGATTCTCCTGAACCTGATCGGCAATGCCGTAAAATTCACGGATCAGGGCAGCGTTGCGATTTCGGTTCACACACTTCCATCCGTTCGGGATTATCAAGCATTCCGGATCACGGTGCGCGATACCGGCATCGGAATTCCCAGAGATCGTCTGGATCAACTTTTTGTTCGATTCTCGCAGATCGACTCCTCGATCAACAGACGTTTTGGCGGAAGCGGCTTGGGATTAGCGATCACAAAAGGCCTTGTTGACCTGATGAAGGGGCAGATCGGCGTTGAATCTCTCCTCGGGGAGGGGACGACATTCTGGGTCGAGCTGAATCTGCCTATTGCGCGCTCCACGGAGATCCCAAGACCGCTCGGTGACGCGCCGCCAGCTGTTGTCGCTCCCGGCAAAAAACTGCGGGTCCTTGTTGTGGATGATGTCGACCTCAACCGGGAACTCGCGGCAGCTTTTCTGGCGACGTCAGGACATCTGGTTGATCTGGCGTCCGATGGGCAGGAGGCGACAGCGCTTGTTCAGACTCAACACTACGACATCGTCTTTATGGACGTGCAGATGCCTCGCATGGACGGGCTGACGGCAACTCGCCTGATTCGCGCGATCCCTAACCGTAGCAACCTTCCCATTGTCGCCATGACAGCTCAGGCGTTGCCGGACCAGATCGCGGCGTGCCGGGAAGCCGGAATGGACGACTACCTACCCAAGCCGATCACCGCGGAAAGCCTCCCGGTCATGATCACCAAATGGGCGCAAGCGAGGACCGACGCCAAATCGGACGCGTCAGGTCAACTGGATGTAATGGCCTCGTTGCGCAGTCGGTTTCTTCTCCGCAGTCGCGACGATTTGCAACGAATGAACGAGCTAGTCGCGAGCGAAGAGGGCGTGGTCTCGCAGGAGTTGTTCGCCCTGGTTCATCGCTTTGCGGGAACTGCTGGGACGTTTGGCTATGTCGAAGCCGGCCAGGCGGCGCAAGTGATCGAAAGCGCGATATCGGCGGGAAGAGCCCCAGATTCTCAAAGCTTCGAACCGCTGCTCAGGGCCGTCGAGAGCATGGTCCGCGCAGCATAGCTCCTAACGACGAACGCCGGCCGCATCACGATGGTGCGGCCGGCGACGCGGCGTTTCCCCGACGATAACTCGTACTCAACAAAGACGACGCTGGGTTGGCCGGGGCTAGGGGCTGATTGGCCATCCCGAGCGTTGTCTGTCGCCAATCTGACGCGCTATGCTCGCAAACGCCTCTCAGCCCGTCGTTGGGATCAAAATTTGAATGGATCCATCCTAGTTGCCGAAGACGATGACCTGCTGAGGGCGTTTATCCTCGCGGGACTCAAACAGGACACGTTCTTAGCTTACGGCGTGAGCAACGGTGAAGAGGCGCTGCAGCTCGCCCTCACACGTGATTTCGACTTGCTGGTACTTGATCGGAATCTTCCAGGCCTGGACGGTTTGAGTGTTCTCAAGATGCTCCGTTTGCGAGGGGTTATCGCGCCTGCGATGTTTCTGACCGCTCTCGGCGCGACGGGTGATCGCGTGCAGGGGCTCGACTCTGGCGCGGACGACTACATGACCAAGCCATTCGCGATCGAGGAGTTTCTTGCCCGGGCGCGAGCGCTGCTCAGACGCCCGAAGCAACCGCTGCCCCGGACACTTTCCTTTGGTCGCCTGGTACTGGACCTGACGCGCCATGAAGCGTTGGTCGATGGTCATGGGATCGATTTAACGGCCCAGGATATCGTCTTGTTGTCCGTTTTCCTGAAAGCACCAGCGCGCGTATTCAGTCGCGAATCGCTGCTCGACCAAATGGGCGGCGACGAAATTGCTCCTGCGGCCGTCGAGCATGCGATTAGTCGCCTCAGAAGAAAACTTGATGCAGCCGGCGTGCGCGATGTCATCAAGACAGTTCGGGGCGCCGGGTACCGCTTGAACGGCTGACCGCAACCGCTTCAAAACCCGCGTCTTGGTTGCCAGCCTCATGTTTCCAAGAGTATAGCGGGCCGCTCGCGCGCAAAAAGGTCAAGGTTTTAGAGCCGATATTAAGCGCGCTAGCGCCGACGCCAATTTCCAAGGCCGCCAGCGCGTGACCACGGGTTGGCTCCTCAGGATCATCTCGAGGTTTTCGATCGCACTCGCATACTGACTTTGAGCTTTCGATCCTTTGGCCTGAGCCCTAGCGGTCATTGAGATCGCGCCGCGTGGATTCTGCGCGCGCGCTCGGAATCTGTCTTGAGCAGGGCGGCGGCGTAGTTGCTGCAAGCTCGCCGAAAGCCCAGCAAAACCTCACCCAGTTACCCTGACAGTTCTCTCAGTTGAGCTGTCAGCGCGCCGGATCACTCGCGGACGGTCAGCGGATCGCGATGGACCAAGGTATGAACCATCACGATCCGGACCGGTTTATCGTCTCGACCGCGGCGCACGCGCGCTCGTTCTTGTACTTTGATGTAGGCTCCCGACGAGCCGCGTACCCGTAGCATCTGGCTCAGTGTGTCACGCTCGCCATCCTGCAAGCTCTGGTAGCCTTGGCGCGCGGCAGCCTCGTCATCAGGATGGATTCTGCTCAACCAGTTCGAGATGTCTTCATCAGCGACGGCTGCGCCTTCGGCGAACAGCGTGCGCCAGCCCTCGGAGCTCGAAAGGCCTGAGTCGCTAATTCGCCATTCGAGGACGCCAGCATCGAGAAGATCGGCCGCGATCTCCGCTCGCGCTACGGCATCGGCGGATGTGTTAGCCCGTCGATCGCGTCGTCGCCATTCATTCTGCACGATGGAAACCGCTAGGATCAGCGCCAGCAACATGGGGGCGAATGCAGCGACCAAGACTTGCCAGTTCTCCTGAGTCAAGCGCCATACATCGACTTTTGCGCCGATGACATGAACCGCCAGCTGTCCGCTTGCGAGCGGCGCAGATGCCATTTCCGAATTGCTCTCGTCCGACTCGCGGGCGAGTTCGGAAACAGCCATGTCCTCGATCGACTGATGTTCCGCGGGCATTGCTGGAACAACCACGCGCGTTCGCGAGACGTCTGCGCCCGACGCCAAGATCAGGCGGCCATCCCTGTCGGACAGAAAGGCAAGAGGCGCCTTGGCGGCTGTGTTGCGCGCAAGCACGAGACTGTCGGTGAACACGCTGGCATCAAGCGCCAAAACCAGCGTGCGCGGAGAAGGCGCGTCCATCGGTATGGCGAGAAGGAGTGCGTTGCGCTCAGGCGCAGGCATGAGACGGGCGCGCTGGTCGATGCGGCGTGCGTCTTCAAACCGGAAGGGCGCGATGACCGGGCCGAAGCCCGTTGCATCGACCGCGCCGACATCGAGCTCAACCGACCCGGAAGCGTCAAGAATGGTCGCGCCGAGGATCGGTGAGTCAGCCGCAGCTTCCACGATGGCCCGGCGCGCCGCCAGCCGTTCCACGTCTGTCGCGTTTGGGGCAAGTGCTGCGTCAAGCGCGGCGCGATGCTTGAGGACGCCGGTTTCAGCCCTCGCCAGAATTGCCTCGATCTGCGTGGCGCCATACTGTGCGGCGACCGCGAGCCGGCTCCGGTCAACCTCGTGCGTCTTCTGTGACATCACGGCGAACAGCGCCACCAAACCGATCGCCAGGCCGATGCCGCCCGCGCGCCGGAGGGCGCCGATCAGCTTCGGATCGGCAAGATCGCTGACCCGCCGCACAAAAGCTGTTGGCGGCGGCTGCGAGAGTTGCGAGGCGGTGGATGGCTGCATGGCGTCACCAGATCCCGCGGCCATGGCCGGCAAAGTCGCCGCTTACAACGGATCGCCGGCCTTCCGGCGTGAACCGCAAGGAAAGCCCGAGCTGCACGTCGCTGTAGGCGGTCGAGGCATTGGCGGCGGCCCATCCGCCGACCGTCCAGTTCGCGCTGACGCGATAGGCGGCCTCAGCGCGGACCGCGCCAGCGACACTGGAGGACGCGCTTGATGCAAACTGCGCGCCCAAAGGATTCTGCAAGGGCAGGACAGGGGCGCTAGATTGCCGCGTCATCTCATAGGCAAGCGATCCATCCAGGCGCAGCATCCAGTCTTGCATCTCGGCGGTTTGGAGGTTCAGCGACCAGCCGGCGCGATGGAACTCCTGAGGGCTGAAGTACCCGCCATGGCCCCGCGTCTCGAAGTTGGTGTTCCTTGCATAGCTGTCGAACTGGTAGAACGGGCCGGTGGCGATGTAGTCAAAACCCGGCGCATCCAGCGTCTGTGCTCCACCGATGTCGATACGCACGCGATCATTGTTGGCGACGTTCAATCCTGTCAGCCGCGATGCAAGCACGCCGCCCGTAACGCGCACCCCGGGGGCAAGCGCGATGCTGGATCGCGCTTCAAGACCTGTCTCGATCACGGCGCCCCAGCCTGCGCCTCCCGCCGGATCACGCCGCCCTGCCAGGGAGGTCGCCGAGTCGTCCTTGGGCGTGGCGAAGGCGCGCGCTGCCACGGACCACCACGTTGCACGTCTTTCAATGGATGCTTCGGCGACGAGCGGCGCTCCGCCGATTGCGCGGCCTGGCGCCTCGGCGATCTGGACAGACAGTCGCATGGCGCCTTCCGTGCCTGCGGCGAAATAGGGAAGGGCGTGCTCAGTCCTGCCGCCAAGGGTGGAGTCGAGCGCCAGGCCGGTAACGCCGGCTTCCAGCAAGAACCCGCCGTAGGCGAAGCCGGTCGAAACACGCACCGCCTGCGCCTCGAACCGCCCATCGCCTGCTGAGTTGCGGGGCAGGCGGGCGGTGGTTGTCTGCTCGACCCATGGCGCGCCAACACCAGCCAGCCGTTGATGCCGCGATGGCGCCAGGCGTTGCGCTGTCGCAAAGTCCTTCCGCGCGATCGCGGCGTCTGCCTGCCCATTGACGAGCGCGGGCGCAAGCGGGCCTTGCCCTGCGCTGGCGAGCGTCGTCAACTCGTCGAGGCGATCCTCGCGTGCAGCGGCCAGCACAAGGCCCTCGGCGCTCTCCGCATCGGCGGACTGGACGTAGAGATCGCGAAACGCGAGTTCCGCCGACCGAGCCTCTCCAAGCTCAAGGCGTGTCCAGGCCTCACGCATCCGTGCGGGTCGAGCAACGCCGGCATAAGCCGACGCTTGCTGCGCCCATCCCAATGCGTCTCGGAACCGTCTCGCTTCGAAAGCGCCGGTCGCGCGGTCAAGCAGTGTTTCTCCAACAATGCGATCGGCATCACTGGAATACCCGACGCCGAGGTCGCGCAGGCGCGCAGCGAACGCCTCGGCCGCGTTCCAGTCCTTGTGTGCGCGGGCCTGCGCGGCGGCGAGTACAAGGGCGTCCGCAGCGACGGAGATCTGGCGAGTTTGAATATCATCCGGGCGAGTGACGTTGGAATCGAGCGCGAGAAGCGCCAGCCCCGGTGCGGGATCGTTCAGGCGCAAGCCGGCCAGCGCCTCGCCAAGCCTTGCCTCCTGGTCTGGACCGAGCTTGGCTGCCTCGTGAAAGAGCGCGCGCGCCAGCGCTGCGTCCGATTCCAGGATCGCCCAGCCGGCGGTGAGGGCAAGATCATGACGGCCGGAGTCGAACGCGAGAATCGCCGCGTCTGACCAGGCCTTGCCTGCGATCGCCTGCTTTAACTGGGCCTCATGCCGCGCGTCGCGAAGCGTTGCCAGCTCTGCTGGAGCCGGCGGCGAATGGTTTGGGGCCGTCGCCGTAGCCAGCAGCCGATCCAGGCCGTCAAGATTCAGCTGGCGCGCCGCACGCTCGACGTTCGTGGAGCGCTGTGCTGGCGTGCTGCACGTCGCAAACAGGTAGGTGTGAAAGGCAAGAAGCGGCTTCTGCTGTTCGAGGGCGGTGAGCGCTTCGCTACGCAGCCAGATGGCGTAGTCATCTTCGCATGCGGGCGCTTCCGGCGCGAGCGCGAGCACCTGTGTCCAGGTCCGGGTGGCGAAGGCATCACGCAGGCCGCTGTCACGCTGGCCCCGGGTGATCGCCGCCAAAAGCTTGTCATCCGGTCGCCAGGCGGGATAGCGCGTGCGCAGGCTGAGCACCTGGGTTTCCGCCATGTGCCAGTCGCCAGTCGCCAGCGTGTTCCATATCGCGCGAAGCGATTCCCTCGCGGGCGAGGCCGGTGCAAGCCTTTGCGGTTGATCCGGCGACCGGGCTGCGTCAGGCGTTTCGTCCGGAATCCCGAGGCGCGTGACGTTCACCTCCATTACGGCCTGCGCGCCAGCTAGCGGCGCGATTGCGAGAGCAACAGCGACCACGACAAGCTGGCGCAAACCGCGCAGGAAAGGCAAATGGATCGTCACTGTGCCCGGTTCCGTCGCCGCATGTAGTGAGCGATGCCGGCCAGAACCACGGCGACGGCGAAAATCAGGCCTCCAAGCGTCAGCACCCAGCGCCAGGGCGATTGCCCATTCTGCAGTGCGACGCGGTCGGCGCTCGAAGCGTCGCCCGAGAAGAAGGACTTGCCGACAGGCTGGACCGAAACGGTTGACGGGTCTTCGCGCCAAACCGCGGCGCTGCCCCTTAGCTGACTCCAGTGCGTAGGCTCGACAAGATGACGCACGGATGACAACAGCGCCTCGCTTGTTTGGGCTGTTACAACTGTCACCAGCTGGCCGCGATGGGACGCGTTTTCCGCCGACGCGATCAGGCCGCTGCTACCGAGGTCGGACAGTTGACGCAGGCGCACAAGATGGGCGCCGGACATGTCGTCCGGGAATTTCGGATCGTTCAGCGCAAGCCGGATTGGGCCGTCGATGAGGTTTCTTACGGCGGGCCGGGCGCCCACGATCAGCGTATGGATTTTGGCCGGCTCGGCCCCAAAGTCGAAGTCTATGCCGGAAAACAACGCCCCATGAGTCTGACCGAGCTTTGCCGCGAGGGTCCACACGGCTGCCAGCGTCTCGCTGCGATGATCGGCCGCCCGGATTGCGAACGGCGCCGTCGAGGCTGCGGAGAACGGAAAGCCGGTCTCGCTCAAGAGTGCGAGGTTTGGCAGCTCAGCATAGCTGGGTGAATTCGGAACCTGGATCATCGATGATCCGTCCAACACAAAGGCAAGATTCCTGTTGTTGCGCGTCGCGCAGGCGCCGGCCTGAACGCGGGCGAGTTCGGCGCTGAGGCGAACGGTGTTTCGCCCGGGACGGAAGTTGCGCGCCGGCAGTCGAAGTTCGTATCCGGAAGCGGCTTCACCGTCCGTCCGGGCCAGCGCCACGGCGCGGCGGAATATACCATTCACGAAGAGATTGAGGACGGAGCCCGGCTCAAGGCCTGCCCCATAGGCGAAGTCCAGCGATAGAATGATCTCATCCTTTTCGCGTGCGAAGAAGTCGGCCGGCAGTTCGAACGACAGGTCGAAAGCGGCCGATTCCTCACCGACTGTGCTTTTGGACGCCAAGCCCAACTGCTCGAAAGTGTAGGTCGCGCCGGTGCGAAGCGGGCCGTGTGCGCTGAGCGCAAAGCCTCTGGGAGCATCTTGTTCGCTGATTTGCATGCTTGTGGCGTCGGCCAGGGGAAAGCCGGTGACGCCAAGAGCCAGGACAGCCCGCGTGACAGCTTCGTCCGTGTGACCGGACGCCACGATCACGAAGTGCGTTGGATCAAGCGGGGAGGGCCCGACGGCGAGATAGCCCTCTTCCTTGTCCACTGTACGGGGATCAATCGCCAGCAGGGCTCCCACTTCCGCGAACGTGCCAACGATGATGACGTCGGTATCGCGGTTGGCAAGCGCAAGGCGTGGGGCCGGCGATCCCGTAACGCTACTGGAAACCGCCCGGGCCGAGGCATGAGAGATTTCGGGTAGCTTGAACGAAAGGCGATTTGTGACGGCTTGGGCCGACAAGGCGCCCCAGGTGAGTTGCGCGCGACGCGGCTCTCCGGCTGCCGTAACGATCGTGAGATGTTCGACGCCGCCGACGCCTGGCGACAGGAAACGGTCGAGATCGGCGAGAGTCCAAGCGAACTTGCGCCGCTGGTAGCTCACCTCAAGGCTGGAGCGTTCAGTATCGATCTCCGTCCACAGTTCATCCGCCGTCGGGTCCTGACAGTCAAACGTGTAGCGCTGGACAGCCTCGAAACCGAGCGTGTTGAAACCGGGCTTGAAGCCGCCAACGATCGACACTGAATCCATCGCCCCCGTCAGCCCTGTCGCCGCGTCCAGTTGGGCGGCGAACTGGCTGTTCAGCGAAAGTCTCAGATGGGCGCTGGTGGAGGCTTGGGCGCGGCTGGTTGCATGACGCAGGACGAGTCGGACGGACTTGATATCGGCCTGGGGCGCGAGCGCGAATGAGAGATCCTCGCGTGCCGAAGCACCGTTAAGACGCATGCTACCCTGTTGCGCACGCAGCGTCGTGAGCGGCGCTGCAAACTGACTGGTCCCGTTCGCGAGATCGCGGCTGGTGGCCGCCTTCGGCGGAGCGCTGCGTGCGAAGACGTCCTGGGCGCCGGCAGGAGCGACAAGCCATCCGGTGGCGACAAACGTCATCAGCAGGGAAGGGGACAGGCGTTTCATGTGCGAAAAACTTTGCTGCGAATGACGGTCAGGTGATCGAGGGCGCCGGTGACGCCCTGATGCGCGAGGAAGCCGATCTGGCCGATGACGCCCCGCGAGCTCACGCGCTTGTCCTGGAATGCGCGCCAGTTTTGGCTGCGCGAGTAGACAAGCGCCACGACGGTGCGCCACTGGGCGGCGGTCTTGAGTTCGAACCGGAGGCCGACGGCCGCTTCGCCGCCTTGACGAACGATCGACTGGACGTAGAGATCGAGCGGGAAGTGGGACGCCGCGCCCAGCAGACGGGCGTCGATGCGCACCACTGAGCCAGGCGACAATTGTTCGGCAGACAGTGCGTCCGCGACGACGCCGATCCCGGTAACCGAGATATCCGTCATGCGCACGCTGAGCCGTCCGGAGGCGCCTGACAGTTCGATGGAGGCGGCGCGATCAATGCGCGGGAACACGCGGCGTTGGGCGCGTTCATAGAGCGCGCCAAGTGCGCCGATCAGCAGGAACAGGTGGAAAGTGTTCCACAGCAGTGCGACGACGATGTAGCCGGCTATCTGAGGTTCAAGTAGCATGCGGACAAGGCCCGCCACTTCCGCAAGACCGACAACCGCGATCAGGATGTAGAACGGCCGCGCCAGCGGCGAGACGAAGTTGCGTTCGAGCGACTCACCCTTAGGCGTCACGTCGAATGTCGGCGCGCGGGGATTGCGGAACACCCGCAGGATCGCGCCCGAGCAATGCACGGCCTGGACGATCTCGTAAAGTTCCGAGGCGAACACCCATCGGCTTCCGCCGTAAAGCATGCTGGTGAGAAGCAGCGCGCCAATGACGTGCGGCACACCATACGCCAGGAAGTACTCCACGCCCACCGCGTAGATCTGGATGCCGAAGATCAAGTACACGAGTGGCGTGAGGATGAAGGCCATACGCGCTAGCGAGAAGAACCAGAAGAAGCACGAATTGAGATAGCCAAGCCGTTGCGCCAGCGTCAGCCCAGTCTTGACCAGTGGGTTCTTGAGCAAAAAGATTTGCGCCATTCCCTGCGCCCAGCGCATGCGCTGGACGATGAAACCCGAGAACGTCTCCGGCGAAAGTCCAGCCACCATCGGGCGCGCAACATAGGCGCTATGATAGCCGCGCGCATGAAGCTCGAGTGCGGTTTCGGCGTCCTCGGTGATTGTTTCGCCCTGAATTCCCCCGATCTCCATGATGTGCTTGCGCCGGAGCACTGCAGCCGAACCACAAAAGAACGAGGCGTTGTAGCCATCCAGGCCTTTCTGAATGACCGAATAGAACATCTCGTTTTCGCTAGGCATCCGGTCAAACGTGTCGAGGTTCCGCTCGACCGGGTCCGGATTGAGGAAGAAGTGCGGCGTTTGCACCAGGAAGAGTTTGGGGTCCGCCAGGAAGTACCCGACCGTGCGAAGCAGGATATCCGCCGTGGGTACATGGTCAGCGTCCAGAATCAGGATCAGCTCGCCGGATGTCTGCGTCAGCGCGGCGTTGATGTTTCCCGCCTTGGCGTGATCATTGCGTTCGCGTGTGAGATAGGTGGCGCCCGTCCGCTCGCAGAGCTGCTGTAGCCGTTGATGCCGTTCTTCCGCCTCGGCTGCTTTCCTGGGGTCCATCTGAGTGCGTTTGGCCACAGTGCCACCATCGTCCAGAAGGTAGACGCTGCATCGTCCCGCCGGATAGGAGACCGCCATAGCCGCCCGGACCGTCACCTCCAGCAACTGTTCATCCTCATTGTAGGTGGGGATAAGAATGTCGACCGTCGGCGATTTTGTCGCGCCCACCGGCGCCGGCACGGGCCTGCGATCCGCGACATCCGCCGAAAGGAACATCGACAGCAGCAAGATCACGAAGCCGTAGAGTTCGGCGCCAAACAGGGCGAGCGCAAAGAACAGCGACACCGGATCCGAAAACGGAATCGTCTCGGACGCACGCCACAGCATGTAGCGCGTGCTGGTGAACAGCGTGAGCAGCAGGATAAAGACGCGGAGTGGCCCGCCCGCCGGCTGAACCCACGTCATCGTGACGAAAACGCAGGCGGTTGCAACTGCGAGCGTGACTTGTCCGTTGAGGTCGACCGGCGTCGATGCAAGCACGGCGATCGTGAACAGCGCGACTAGCGCGCTGAGCGTCTTAGTGCGCTCGATGCCGAATGTTGCTGAGGCGGACATGTCGCGAAAATTTCACCGCGATCACGCGACCGCAGGACCACGCTAGCGACCAAGCGTAATCAATCGATGAATTTACAGCGCGTCAGTAAGGATCAATAAAGCACTATGAGCGCGCCACTGGCGGCGGCGCGAAATATGCCGAGACAGGAAACGCAAACGACCACGCAGCCGCAGATCTTGGCGAGGTTCGCCAGATCCGTAGCAGCGTTCTTGAGAGCAAGCCTGGACATGCGTATCTGTGATTGGTTGCTGTGACGAAGCATGACTTTAAGCGAAGAGTGTCAACCGCGGGTGGTCTCGCTGCGTGAAGTTTTATGGAATTTGTGTCGTTCGCGGGGGGGCGGCATGCTGCTGTACCGGAGATGATCACCTGGGCGAAAGAGCCTCGGGTGGGGCTAGCGTTCAGCGCTAGTTCGTGTCCGGCGCAATCTGCTTGGAAAGTTCACGTTCGATGCGCTGGTCGGGAACAACCCAGAGCAAGGCGACGAAGGCAAAGCACGCCTGCGCCCAGAGAGGATCGGCGAGCGCGGCAGTGGCGAGGCCGACGACGTAGATGAGCAAGGACACGATTCCCTTAGCATCGCCCCCAACAGCGCGCTTCAGCGCGTGGTCTCGTCCATGCGCATTGATCAAGAGGCTCTGCAAGACGTAATACGCGATCGCCGGCGCCAGCAGCGAAGCCCCATAGACAATGGTCGGCCAGCGCGCCCCATGTGTGTCGCCAAGCCACGCCGTCGAGAACGGCATGAGCGAAAGAAAAAACAAGAGGACGATGTTGGCCCACAGGATCGCGCCATTCACACGCTCCGCCGCATACAAGAGGTGATGGTGATTGAGCCAATAGAGCGCGACGTAGATGAAACTTAGCGCGTAGCTCAAAAAGGTCGGCGTCGCGGCGGCCAGGTCTGGTAGCTCGTGACCCTGGGGCGCACGCAGTTCAAGCACCATGATCGTGATGATGATAGCGATGACCCCATCGCTGAAGGCAGTGTTCCCCGTCACGGCCTTTGAGACAACAGCGGCGTTTTGCTAAAGGAGTGTTTTGGCTCATCGTAATCCTTGAAGGGATACGCGATGAGACAGAGAACTGGGCCGAACGGATCGGCCGACAGGCACGTCAAAGAGATCAAGCGCCAGACGCGGTGCAAGTTTTCGGCTGAAGAGAAGATCCGGATCGTGCTCGACGGCCTGCGCGGAGAGAGTTCGATCTCCGAGCTTTGTCGGCGCGAAGGGATTGCCGAGAGCCTCTATTACAACTGGTCGAAGGACTTCCTGGAGGCCGGCAAGAAGCGCTTGTCGGGGGACACGGCGCGTCAGGCTACGCCCGGCGAAGTCGTCAGCTTGAAGCGTGAAGCTCGCGACCTGAAGGAGGTGCTCGCCGAGACCCTTCTGGAGAACCGCCTGCTCAAAAAAAGCATGATCGCGGATGGGGGCGACCCAGAATGAGATATCCCGCATCCGAAAAACTGGAGATCATCCGGCTCGTCGAGCAATCGAGCCTGCCGGTCAAACGCACGCTGGCGCAGCTTGGGGTCTCTCGCCCGACCTTCTATCGTTGGTACGACCTTTATCGTCGCTTCGGCGAAGTCGGCCTGGAAGACCGCACGTCCCATCCGGGGCGCATCTGGAACCGCATCCCCGATCACGTGCGCCGGGACATGCTGGAAATGGCGCTGGCGCGGCCGGAGCTCAGCCCGCGAGAGCTTGCGGTCACGTTCACGGATGAACGCTGCTACTTCGTCTCAGAGGCCAGTGTTTACAGGCTTCTGCGATCGCATGACCTCATCACCAGTCCGGCGTTCATCGTCATGAAAGCCGCCGATGAGTTTACCGACAAGACAACTGCGCCGAACCAGCTCTGGCAGACCGACTTCACGTACTTGAAAGTGATCGGCTGGGGTTGGTTCTATCTCTCGACTATCCTGGACGACTTCTCGCGATACATCATCGCCTGGAAGCTCTGCACCGGCATGGCGGCGACTGACGTCCAGGACACGCTGAACCTGGCGCTCGAAGAAACCGGACTCGACCACGCCAATGTTGTGCATCGTCCGCGGCTCTTGTCTGACAATGGTCCCTGCTACATCTCGGGTGATCTGGCTGAGTATCTGGAAGACAAGGGCATGCCGCACACGCGCGGTGCGCCCTATCATCCCCAGACCCAGGGCAAGATCGAACGCTGGCATCAAACGCTCAAGAACCGCATCCTGCTTGAGAACTACTTCCTGCCCGGCGACCTCGAAGCGCACATCGCCGCGTTCGTCGGCCACTACAATCATCAGCGCTACCACGAGAGCCTGAACAACCTGACGCCCGCCGACGTCTACACCGGGCGCGGCCACACCATCCTGCTTGAACGTGAGAAGACGAAAAGGAAGACAATGAAACTACGGCGCTTGCACCACGCCAGAGCCGCTGCTTAACTCAAACCAGATGAGCCGAACCTCCTGAACATCAGGCAGCCACAGGTCTCAAATTATCTGATGACGGACAGGTAGGTGACTTCGCCTCTCGGTGTAGGGCCGCTGAAAACTACGCGCTGAAGATATCCGGACAGCACGTTGCCATAGTAGAGTTCTGTATCGCTCTCAAATCCAAAGCGACCATAGTACCTCGGGTTGCCATAGACAACGCAACCAGCTGCCTTCATCGACATGAGCCTGTGAAGGCCGTCGCGGGCAAGAGCCTGGCCGACGCCCTTCTTCTGATGCTCTGGCCTGACTGACAGAGGTCCTAGGCCATACCAGTCGTCGATTTTTCCGTTGATTGCGACGGGTGAGAACGCTACGTGGCCGATTACTTCACCTCCCTGAATCGCAATCAGCGAAATGGTCAACGCCCCAGCAGCCCTCAACGCGTCAATGATCTTGCTCTCCGTTTGATCGCTGTGAGGCAAACCCTTGAAGGCCGACTCTGTAATGAAACGGATGATCGCAGCGTCCGAAGGACGCTCCTGTCTAATCTGCATATTGAAGAACCTATCAAAGAACCAAACTACGCGACCGATCATGGTACTGCGCTCAACGCAGTCGCGGACAGTTGCGGCTATGCGTCCCGTGAGTTCGAGACGATCAGCGGATTCTCGCAATCTCTAGCATGTATCGATGCTAGAGCAGGCCGGCAGATAAACGCAAGCTCTTCAAATGTCGCCTTCTGGGTGAATGACAGCCCAGACGATGCGGGCGGTCTTGTTGGCGTGCGCGGTTGCAGCCTGTCGAGCTGGTTTGCGTGCAAGGAGATCAACCAGGCGCGGATCGACGCTCTTAAGCTTGTTTTTGGCGTACCGGACAAGCGACATCATGCCGACGAACAACAATTTGCGTAAGTAGCGATCTCCCATCTTGGTGATGCGCCCGAGACGTTCTCTGCCTCCGCTGGAGTTCTGACGCAGGGTGAGGCCAAGCCAGGCGGCGAACTCGCGACCCGAGCGGAACTGACCGGGATCGGTGACTGATACCAGCCGCCACAAATCATGACGCGGTCGCCCACTTGCGCTGTGTGATGGAGGTGAGGCGGGCCGGCGTTGCGATGAGACTGTTCCAGGCGGTGCAGCAAGCATCGACGATGGCGTCGTAGGTCTCGTAGATTCGCAGCGCGAGATTGTTGGCGCGCAGGAACTCCCAGACGTTTTCGACCGGGTTCAACTCGGGCGCGTAGGGCGGCAGGTAGATGAGCGTGACATTGTTCGGCGGACGTATGGCGGTCGGGGAGTGCCAGCCGGCCCCGTCGATCACCAAGGCGGCGTGGGCGTCGGGAGCGATGCTGCGGCCGATTTCCTCAAGATGCAGGTTCATGGCCTCGGCGTTGACCTGAGGCAGCACCAGGGCGGCGCCGACGCCGCGTTCAGGACAGACCGCGCCGAACAGATAGGCCCATTCATAGCGGGTGTCGCGCCGGGCCCGCGGCCGCGAGCCGCGCTTGGCCCAGATGCGCGTCAGTGTTCCCTTCTGGCCGATGCGCGCTTCATCCTGGAACCAGATCTCCAGCGGCTTGTCTTGGGCTTCGGCTGGCAGCGCCGCCTTCACGAGGGCCGGGAACTTTTTTAAACGCCTCTTGCGCGGCTTCGTCGGCTTTGGGGTGGCGCGGGCGCACCGACAGCCGCGTGAAGTCGAGCTGCTTCAAGACCCGTTCGACCTGGCGCTCAGAGAGGTCGACGCCAAAGCGCACCTTGATCTCACCCTGAAGATCGACACAACGCCAGCGCACCATGCCGGTGACGGCGACATCAGGACCCTCCTCGACGAGTTCGGCCAGCTCGGCCTTCTGCTCCTCGCTCAACCGCGAGGGCCGGCCCGGCCGCTGCCGGTCGCTCAAGCCCTCGAGCCCTTCCTCATTGTAGCGGTGAACCCAATCGCGCAGCGTCTGGCGGTCCATCCCCGCCGCCGCAGCCGCCTCGGTCCGCGACGCCCCTTCCAGCACCAGCGCGAGCGCCAACAGACGCCGAGCCTGAGCCACGTCCTTCGACCGCCGCGCCGCCGCTCGCAACTCCCCGGCCGACAACTCGTCCCGCTCGATCGCAACCGCCATCGCCTCCCTCCATGCGACTCAATCGCTCGAAGGAATCACGCTCGCCTCGACCCGGGAATCCCCCCGAGTCAGAATTTAAGACGGCTGGTATGAGGCTGCGAGGGCAGAGGCCCCGATCGGTCCAATGCCGGGGATGGTCGCAAGCCGCCGCGACAGCCCATTGCTGCAATGCCAGCGCTGCAAGTCACGATCAATGCCCTGGATCCTGCTGTGCGTGTCGAATGCTTGCTGCGACAGCATCAGGACGGCCTTGGCCGCTTCCTCGGGTATCTCTAGCGCTTCACCATCGAGGATCTGTTTGGCGATGAGCAGGGCGCGCTCAAGCCCTCGTGGGATAGCTGTGACGCCGTTTTGATTGTAAAGCGACAGACACGGGCGGTCGCGGGGCAGGGCCTGTCGATTGCCGAATACCAGCGTTTGAACAGGCCATCGTCTCTCGTTCGATCGGAGCGCCGAGAGACTGATATGACAAAAATCGACGCGGCAATTTGCCGGCGCGATCTACGGTGTTGGTCGCTATCCTTGCCGTAAGTCCGCCGACAGCTTCCAGGCCATGACGATCTAACCTCGCCCGTCGTGCATGCACCGGTCAGGGACACGTTTGCTTGTCACGCCCATCAAGCGTCCGTCGCATGACCGCTCAAGGGGCCGAGGCTTCGGACCTTCGGTCCTGCAGGCCGCACCAACCCCTTGCGCGGTCACCGCTACGCTTGCTTTCCGGCCGCTCCTGAGGGGCGTCGCAAACGCGACCCCGGCGGGGCTGATCCCGCGGGATCACAAGGAAGATCATCATGGACCGCGCGTCCTTCGAACTCATCGGCAATGTCGGCAAACTCGAGATCAAGCCGCTCAAAGGCGACAGACACCTCGCCATCGTTTCCCTCGCAACGTCCGAACGCTGGAAGGCCGAGTCTGGCGACTGGAATGAAAAAACCTACTGGCATCGGGTTGCCGTCTTTGCGCCGGCCAAGGTCTCCTTGATCGAGAAAGCCGTTCAGGTCGGCACCCGCCTCCGCCTTGTTGGACAGATCCGTCCTGGCTCCTGGGAAGATGAGCGCGGCCAGACCCGCTACTCCATCGAGTTCGTGGTGACCGGTTTGGGTGATGTCGAGATCCTCGCACGCGGCAAGCCGAAGGCTGACGCACAATCCGAACCGGTGATCGTCGGCGAAGAAGCGCCGAAGCCGAAGCGCAAGCGCGCGGCCTGACGGCCTGGCCGGCGGCGCCAAGCCGCCGGCCTTGTCTCGCTCTTCCAACAATCCGGATTCTCAAGGAGGTCACCATGACCGCCATCGCGAATACGCAATCGCTTCACGATGCCGTCACCGCCCGGATTATCGCAGAACTCGAACAGGGACGCTTCCCATGGGTCCAGCCATGGGCGTCTTCATCAGGAGGGACGCCGCTTGGTTTGCCCCAGAACGCATCGACCGGACGAACCTATTCCGGGATCAACATTCTTCTGCTCTGGTCCGCCGCGATCGAGCAGGGGAGACCCTCGCAACGCTGGCTGACCTTCAAACAGGCGCTCGCTCTCGGCGGCAATGTGCGCAAGGGCGAGAAAGGGACGATGGTTGTCTACGCTGATACCTTCATTCCGAAAGCCGAGCAGGAGAAGGCGAGTGCGTCAGGGGAGGATGCCCGCCGCGTTGGCTTCCTGAAGCGCTTCACTGTGTTCCATGTGGAGCAGTGCGACGGGCTTCCACTTGATGCGGATGCGCCGCCGCTTCCCGGGCGAACCGAGGTGTTGTCACATGTCGATGCGGTTGTCGCGGCGACGGGCGCAGACATACGGATCGGCGGTGAGATGGCGTTCTACTCGCCAAGCCACGACTTCATTCAGGTTCCCCCGCAGCAGGCGTATTTCGAGCCGATCAACTGGTACCGGACCGTTTTGCATGAGGCTGGCCATTGGGCAGGCGGCCCTTCGCGTCTCAACCGCGATTTCTCTGGCCGACATGGTAGCCAAGCTTATGCGCGTGAGGAACTCGTCGCTGAACTCTGCTCGGCTTTTCTCTGCGCCGAGCTCGGTGTCGTCCCCACTGTTCGCCATGCGGACTACCTCGGCGCCTGGCTGGAAATTCTCCAAGGGGATAACCGGGCCATATTCCAGGCCGCGTCGATGGCGTCCAAGGCAGCCGATTTCGTCATGGGGCGCTCGACAGGCTGTTAGATTCGTCCACCGTCCTGAGCAAGATGTCAGGCGAAGTGAGAAATTGACCCCCTAGCGAACTGAGGAATTGACCCCCTCGGGTATTGGACGCGAGGAGGTTCAAGTGACGAGAGACGTCGGGGAAAGTCCTGCATTGGCGAGGTCGATGCAGGGGCAGTTGATGCTGGATGCCGAGGAGGTGGCCGCGATGAAGCGGCTGCACGAGCTTGGCTGGGGCGCCAAGCGTCTTTCGCGGGAGTTTGGGTGCGCGCGGAACACGGTGAAGCGCTATCTTCGTGAGAGCGGGCCTGTTGTGTTCCGGAAGCCGGAGCGGCGGACGGCGTTCGATGGTCTGGAGGATTGGCTGCGCGAGCGCTTTTTCCGGCATGGCGGCAACGCCGACGTCATTCGCCAGGAGCTTGCAGCCGAGCACGGGATCGTAATCGGCCTGCGATCGGTGGAGCTGCGGGTGCAGGGCTGGCGCCGGGAGTTGGCGGCGCAGAAGCGTGCGACCGTACGGTTCGAGACTGCGCCGGGTCGTCAGCTGCAGATCGACTTCGGCGAAGCGCGGGTGTGGATCGGCGAGGAACGGGTTCGGGTCCACGTGTTTGTGGCGACGCTGGGCTACTCGCGTCGCGTGCATGTCCGGGCCTCGCTCCGCGAGCGTCAGGCGGACTGGTTCGCCGGCATGGAGGGCGCGTTCCTGGCGTTCGGCGGTGTTCCCGAGGAAGTGCTGCTCGACAATGCGAGGGCGCTGGTCGAGCACCATGACGCTGTTACACGAGAGGTGCGGTTCAACGCGCGGCTGCACGCCTTCGCCCGCTATTGGGGGTTCAAGCCGCGAGCCTGCGCTCCCTACCGGGCGCGAACCAAGGGTAAGGATGAGCGCGGTGTTGGCTATGTGAAGCGGAACGCGATTGCGGGACGGCGCTTCGCCAGCTGGGCGGCGTTTGAAGCGCATCTCGAGCACTGGACACGTGAGGTGGCTGATCAACGCATCCATGGCACGACCGGCATTGCGCCAGCTGAGCGCTTCAGTGAGGAGGCGGACGCGCTGAAGCCCTTGGGCGGTCGCGCGCCATTCGGCCAGTTGCGGGATCTGGTGCGCAAGGTTCAGGCCGACTGCGCCGTCGATCTCGACACAAACAGCTACTCCGTGCCCTGGCGGCTGATCGGAGAAAGCGTGCAGGTCGTGGTGCTGGGTGGTCGCGTGGTCGTGCGTCATGCCGGCGTCATTGTCGCTGATCATCCGCTGTCCCAGGGTCGCCGCCAGCGCATCGTCGACCGGGCGCATCTGGTCGGAGTGGCGGGCGCGTCGGGCGCCGTGCGGGCAGCGAAGTCGCCCGAGCCGGAACGAGCGCAGTTGCTGCGACCGCTCGCCGAATACGAAGCTCTGGTCGGGGGTGGCTGGTGAAGAAGCCCATCGATATGGATACGTTGCTAGTTCAACTCGACCGGCTCAAGCTGACAGCGATCCGGGACCAGCTGGACACACTGCTCGACGAGGCGGCGCGGTCGAAAATGACGTTGCGCGAGGCGTTGTCGTTCCTGGTGACGCGAGAGATCGCGCGGCGCGATGAACGCCGGATCTCGATGTCCAGCAAGCTGGCGCAGTTCCCCTTCGTTCGAGAGCTCGACAGCTTCGACTTCGAGGCGCAGCCGTCGCTGGACCCGGGACAGCTACGTGATCTGGCGACCTGTCGCTGGATTGCACATGGCGATGCGGTCCTGTTCCTGGGGCCGCCTGGCACGGGCAAAACTCATCTTGCCGTGGCCCTCGGCCGCGAGGCTATCCGGCAGAACTACAGCGTCCAGTTCGTCACGGCCGCGACGCTGGTCGCAATGCTCGCCAAGGCGCATGCTGACGGCGCGCTGGACAAACAGCTGACAATCCTGTCGCGGCCAAAGCTCCTGATCATCGATGAGCTCGGCTACCTGCCGTTCGAGGCCAACGCAGCGCACCTGTTCTTCCAGCTCGTATCGCGACGCTACGAGAAAGGCGCGATGCTGCTCACGTCAAACCGCTCGGTGGGTGAGTGGGGAAGCGTGTTCGGCGATCCTGTCGTCGCCACCGCGATCCTCGATCGGCTGCTCCACCATTCCACGGTGATCACCATACGCGGTGACAGCTATCGGCTTCGCGAAAAGCGTCGATCCGGCCTTCTGCAGAAGGCCGGATCGACGCTCGAAACTAACAGCACAGCTACGCAGTGAGAGGGGGGTCAGTTCTTCACTTCGCCCAGGGGAGCAAATCTCCACTTCGCTTGACACAAGAGCGTCAAGCGGCTCTTGAAGGCTTGCGACGCCGGTTTGTCAGAACCCCGCATACATATTTCTGACAAACGCCGGCAACTCCAATAGAGGCCCCAAGTGCTGGATCGGCGCCTGCGGGGCAGCAAGAGGGTCTGCCGATGAGGGACCGGGAGGCAAGATGACGGAGGGCGGCGGGCGGTCACGCTCGGTCCCGCCGCGCCTTGCGCGGCTCCTACGGGCGCGACCCTGCGGGCGCTCCGCGCCGCCAGCCGCTCGACGGCGCTTCCCGCCATGCAGCACCGGATAGACCCGGTGCGCAGGCTCCTTGCAGCCTCACATGGGGTGTTTCGTGTCAACGGATGTCAGATCGGCATCGGCTACCTCGCAAGATCAGTTCGGAGTCCAAGGCCTGAGCTCTTTCGCCGGACCTGGTCCCAAGACCAGATCAACCTCACATCCGGTCGCCGCGTTGTCGCAGCCAACCAATATCCCGCATTCGACGGGTGTTGAGCTCAGGTAGACGACGCCATTCTTCATTGCGGCGGGTTAGGCCATGGCTGCAATCGGCTCGTCTGCCTGGATCCGTCAGGACTGATCAGGTCCCGGGGATTGCCAAAATCGAGTCAGGCTGCCTGCATCACGGCCCCTTCAATGACAACGCCGCTGGTGACGTACTTCCAAAACGCAACCAGAAGTTTTCGCGCCAGGGCGACGATGGCGGTCTTGCGCATCCGGCCGCCGTTGCGCTCGACACGGTCCTTGAACCAGAGTGTAAGCGCCGAGCCCGGTTGATGGCGCGTCCACAGCCAGGCGACCTGTATCATCGTCGTGCGTAGCCGGGGATTGCCAGCCTTCGAGACGCCCTGTTCGTGATCGATCGATCCGCTTTTCCACGGCGTCGGCGCCAAGCCAGCATAAGCCGCGACCTGCCTCCGGTTGTCGAAGTGGCGGTACAGCGCTTCAGACCATAACAGGGTGGCGATCTGGGGGCCGATCCCCTTCAACCGGCCGAGCATCACGGCAGGAACTGTCGGGGTAGCCTCTTCCTGTTCGAGGAGCAGATCGCGATCTACCTCAACCGCCTTGAGCTGGGCGATGATCAGCTCGATGCGATCCAGCTCCCGGCTGATCTGCGCCTTCATACGTTCCGGAAGCGGACGGCCGTCGCCGGTCTGAAGGACTTCAAGCCGGGCGCGACGGTCGCGGAGAAGCGGGTTGTAGTTGAAGACGCCCTGCGTGCAGAGAAGTCCCTTGATCCGGTTGGTATGGCCGATCCGCTCGGTGAGGAGGGCCTTGCGCTCACGGCAGATGCGACGGCGGTCTTCCTGGTTTGGCGTCGGCACGCGGACCATTGAGCACACGCGCGGCTCGCCGCGCTTGTAGGCGAGCAGCGTTCGAACCAGCGTCTCGCCGTCGATGCGATCGGTCTTGGCTTGCCGCCGGCGGCGCGAGGTGAGAATCGAGGCTGCGTCAACGACATGGCTCTCCACACCTTCACTCTCAAGAACACGGTGGATCCAGAACCCGTCCAGCCCGGCCTCCTGTATGACGATAATCGGGAACGCACGCCCTGTCCGGGCAGTCGCTTTCTGCCTGAGAAGCGTGAGACGAGCCAGTAATGCGCCGGCGTCACCAGCCGGGATAGAATGCTTGGACAGCTTTTCTCCAACACCGGGCGACAGGGACGTGATCAGCCAAGTCGAGCGGCTGAGTTCAAGCGAGACAAAGAGGGCGCCTAGATCGGTACGGATGGCGCTCTGGTCGGGTCGATGATCATTCTGCATCAGTCAGCTCCAGTGGGGTTGAGTGGGCAAGAGCCGCACTCTGCCGGGAGCCGAGCGGAGCGCTAACCCGCCCCATGGGATCTTCATTCTGTTTGGCCGCCCTGACGGTCGGCGGGTGCGGATCTGTCTCTGCAAGTCGTCTCTTGGCTCGTGCAGGAGGGGAATTGGTTGCTCAGGTCATTGCAGTGTGCCGGGCGTGATGGACCGCCTCAAGGGACGACGAGGCCCCACCATTTTTTTGGCGGAAGAGCCAAAAAAATCGTGACCCCCATCGCCGCTGCGCGGTCGCGCCTTAGCGCGATCCCTTGACCCGCTCCATCACGCCCGCCCGCCGACATCGTCCTTCAAACACAGGAGACGACGATGTTCACGAAGACCTTCACGATCGAGCGCCACATCGAGGAGCTGCGCGCCGAACTGCGGACGACGACTGACGCCGAGGAGGCCCGCGAGATCCAGGCTGAGCTGGCGGCCATGCTGGACCTTACCGGCGATCTCGACCGGGTAAATGAGGCGATGATCTGAGGCGGCCAGCGAGAGCGGCCTATGTCGCTCTCGTCTCATTCGATCTCCGTGATCCGCAGGTGCGATGACGTTCGACGAGCAGTCTCTGTTGCGTGAGGTCTGAAGCGCGGTGAAGCAGGAGACGGTCGTGGAGGGGTGGGTGCGGTGGAATGCAAGATTAAGGTAGAGCGGCGGTGTGGACGCCCACCGCCTTGTCTGCACATAGGAATATCCGCCTCTAACCCCCAGGACGTTTGCGGCGGATCCGCCGCAATTTCTCGAACCGATTGCAAGCTGTCGACACGCGTCTTGGATGCGCGATGCTGAGGCCATGCAGCGTGACGAAAATGAATTCCAAATCCGGATCGGACGTTCAGCGCGCGACGCTCGTCCTGCACTGAAGCAGGTGCGCGCGGCTGCGCGACGTGCGCCACCATCCAAGCCGAAAAGCAGCGCACCTGCCGCACAGTCCCCAGTGCGCGCGCACTTCGCAAAGGGGTCGGCATCACGCGCGCGACCGGTCCGCGTTACTCAGCGCCGCGTCGTGGTGAAGGCCAGGTTCGTGGCCCATGTCGCAGGGCAGGCCAAGACGCTCCGAGCCCATGTCGCCTACCTCGGCCGGGAGGGTGCCGCGCGGCAGAACCAGCCTGAGGTCGGCGATCAGCGGGAGCCTTCGCGTAGCCAGGAGCGGTCATCTGAACAGCATATTGATGCAACGATCGGATACCTGTCGCGCGAGCGACAAGGCGGCGATGAGCGCTTCTACGACCAGTCCCGCAACTCGCTCGATGCGAGAGACGCAACGCAAGGCTGGCATGCGGACAAGCGTCACTTCCGCCTCATCATCAGCGCCGAGGATGGCACCGATCTCGGCGAGCTCCGCCCGTTCATCCGTGAGACGATGGCGCGCCTCGAGCGCCATGTCGGAACCCGCCTCCAATGGCTGGCGGTGGACCACTGGGACACCGACAATCCGCACACCCATGTCCTCGTCCGGGGGATCCGCGCCGACGGGAAAGACCTGATCATCCCAGGCAAGGTGCTATCGGTCGCGATCCGAGAAGATGCGCAGGAGATCGCAACCCGGATCCTGGGGCCGAGGCCGGCGCTGGAGCTCCAGCGGATGCGCGACCGGGATATCGGGGCCCGCGCATTCACCCGGCTCGACCGGGAGCTCATCGCCCTCGACGGTCCGGGCGGCCTTGGCAGCTCATTCCGACACACCGACCTACCGCGCCGCCTCGACACGCTGTCAGGGTGGGGACTTGCCGCTGTCGGTCCGGATGGCAGCTGGCGCCTTGCCTCGGACCTGCCAGCCCAGCTCAGTCAGATGGCGGACAGCGACGAAGTCGCGCGCATCGTCGCCCGTCAGGGACGCGCCTTCACCGGCATGCCGGTTCTGGCTGCTGATGTGACCCGCCAGGAATCCGGACGGCTTGTCGGCCTATCGCATTCCGATGACGGGGCAGACAATCTTATCGCCATCATCGAGAATGGCCGCGGAGAGCTTCGCTATACCCGTTTCCGGGAACCCGGCGCGGCTGCGGTTCTGGAGGACACCCCAAAAGGCGCGCTGATTGCCTTCGAGCCCCAGGAGGCCCGCATCGGCCCGTCAGACGAGGCCGTGGCGCGCGTCGCCCGCCTCAACCGCGGCCTCTACTCGGCTGACATCCACGCCCGGATGGAAGCGAACGTCCCCGACGGTCTTGTCGCCGCCAACATCAGGCGGCTGGAGGCCATGCGCCGGGCAGGCCTGATCTCTCGGGGCAGGGACGGCATCTTCGACATCGCTCCTGACCATCTCGATCGTGTGCTGACCTATGAGCGCGCGCGTCTCGTCCGTGCCCCGATGGCCCCGCGTGTGCTTAGCTACATGCCGCTCGCCAACCAGATCGCCGCGGCCGGACCGACGCATCTCGACCGTGCCCTCGCGGGTCAGGAATCCTCACCTGATGGCGCCGGCCATCTGGCGCGGGAGTTTGAAGCCGCGCTTCGACAACGGCGTCTGTTCCTGATCGAGCAAGGCTGGATGGGGGCGGCGGACAAGATGCTGCCGCGACAGGCGCTTGAAGACATGAAAGCGCACGAGCTTCGAACGACAGCAAAGATCCTGTCCAGCGAGGTTGGCATGCCAGTGACGCTGGGCTCGGGAACCGTGTCGGGGGTCTACACCCGCCGCATCGACCTGGCGCAGGGAAGGGTGGCCCTCATCGTCGGGGATCAAACCTCGCAGCTCGTACCGTGGCGTCCGGCGCTGGAACGGTTTGCGGGTCAGAACGTGGTCGGCGTTCAACGCGGTCGATCGATCTCGTGGAGCCTCCAGCGCGGAAGAGGGCTCGGACTCGGAATCTGATGTGATGCGTGATCAAGACCTCGCTTGCAGGCGCATCGCCTCGTGCGGCGGTTCCGCCGCAAATACAACGATGGATTGTCTCCTGTGGAAAACGCACCGCGAGATGATTTTCTCAGAGGGTTCTCAACAGGGATCGACAATGCCGAGTGCCTCAATCCGTCCGCTGGACGATGAATGGTGGACCACCGCGATGGTCTGCTCCTACCTCAAGCTGAAGCGGCGCGCGTTGTGGGACATCCGTCGCGATCCGGCGAAGGCATTTCCAGCGGCTGTGAAACCCGGCGGCAAGGTCAACCTGTTCCGCGCCGAAGACGTGCGTGTGTGGGTCGCGAAACGTCGACCGTACCACCTGCCGCCGCCGCAGGCGACGGTCGCTCCGCCAGCAAAGCCGCAGATCGTCGCGAAGCCGCAGGTCAAGGCTCCTCCCATCATCATGGCGCCCGAGCCGGTTGTTAAGCCTGTTCAGCGGAAACGAGCTCCGGCTGCGGATGAGCGTCAGCTCGGGCTTTTCTAGTTCCACGGGTTTTCGCGGCACTCGGCTCCGCGAGAAGTTCGGACGCCCAGAGTTGCAGCGCAGCGCGCTTTTCCTCGATGTAGCGGTAGCGGTTGTAGACGCCTTTGACGCCGCCGATCCGGTGCCCAAGCACACGCTCAACCACGATCTCGTCGACGCCCAGACGCGCCATGTGGGTGGCAGCAGTGCGACGGAGGTCATGGATCGTCCAACGGTCGATCTTGCGGCCGAGACGAGCCTCGGCCCCTTCACGGATCCGCGCGAGCGCCGCTGGCGTCGCCGTCCAGACCGGTCTTTTTCCGCCATTCGAGGTGATCAGATACGGCCCTCGCGGCGGTTTCGGGATGCGTTCGACAATCTCCATCGCTTCGGGGATCAAGGGGATGATGGTGGGATCGCCGGTCTTGTAGGCCTCGCCAGGGATATCGAGACACGCATTGGCGCGATCCAGCCAGCCCACCTGCGCGTTGCCGATCTCCCGTAACCGGGCGCCCGTAAGCATCAGTAAGCAGATGAGCGAGCCGGACGGGTAGGGCTCCGTCTGGGCCGCCTTCCAGGCGGCGCGGGCTTCATCGAGGCTGAGAACGCGCTCCCGCGGCTTCGATTTGACCGGTGAGCGAACGCCGCTGACCGGGTTGAAGTCGACATGTTCCCGTTCCAGAGCCCAGTTGAAGAAGACCGAAAGCCATTTCCGGGTGTCCATCGTCGCGGTTGGCGTCGCGCGCTTCTTGAGGTCATCGAGCAGGGCGATGACATCCCGGCGCGTTACCTGCTTCGGGGCATAGTCGCCGAACCGCGGGTTCACGTAGTCCCGCATGATCCATTCGGCCTTGCCGGCGCTCTGAAGGCGGCCGCGGCAATGGTGTTCGAGGAAAGATTCGGACAGTTCGGCGATGGTCCCACGCCGCACGGTCGCGGCGCTCTCGAGCCGTTCGATCGGATTGATGCCGTTGTCGGCGTCGGCCAGCATGGTGGCGGCCTGGGCTCGCGCCTTGAGCAGGGAGATGGCCGGATATTCGCCGAGCGTGATCCGATAGAACTTGCGGCCGGCTAGCTTCTTGCCGCGTTCGGTGACGCCGCCGCGTCCCTTCACGGTGTAGCGGAGCGTCCAGGTCGGCCGGCCGCGTGGGCCCACGCGAAGCAGGAGCCCGGAGATCGTCCCGTCGTTCAGTTCAATTCGCTCCGCCGGTGGCGACGAATAGAGGGATTTCAGTTTTGCGTCCGTGAGCATTGGGGCACACCAGCTTGGCTAGGCGCCCTGCCGAAACCGACAGCAGAACGCGTTCAAGTCGCAGGTCTAGCTGGGTGGAATTGGGGCACACAATGGGGCTGCACCGACCAAAACCGATTAGAAAAACAAAAGAACTCATCTGCACACAAAAACTCATCAAGCGCTTTTGCTACAAAGCGAATTGTCGAATTCATCGACACGCTTCCGACTTTAGACAACCTAACGGATCGGGTATTGCCAAGGTCGGGGTCGGGCGTTCGAATCGCCTCGCCCGCTCCAAAATTCACAATGAAAACTGTGGCTTATAAAAATCCGGCTCCTGCCGGCCCCACTTGGGTTTTTCGTGTAAGCACGATGTAACCACCGGATGGTAGAGCCGTGGAGCGGCCGGCGGGCGCGGGCGCGGAATAAGCTATGCCGCGAAATGGTGCTCCAGCACGACAGCGCATATCCGTCCTGGTCTGCGATGGTAGCCGCCCGCCGATAGCTCGATACGCGCTGTCTCTGCCGACATCGGCGAACGATTTTGCTTTGGGTCCTGCCCAGCCTATCGTCGTGGTCTGCGGACTGACCGGGGGAAGGGCCATGCTAGCGACGCTTCGAAGACTGCTGCTGGTTTCTGTCGGAGCAATCGCGCTGCCAGTCCCAGGACAGGCGCAGGTCGGCGCAGACCGCGCAAAGACTTTGTCACAGGCTGAAGCTGCATACGACCGTGGGGACTACGCTGAGGCGGTGCGCTGGTACCGTCTCGCCGCCGACCAGGGCGACGCGAGTGCCCAGACCAATGTCGGCATCATGTACGCCAACGGCTCAAGTGTGGCACAGGACTATGCGGAAGCCGCACGCTGGTATCTGCTTGCGGCGGATCAGAATTACGCATTGGCTCAAAACAACTTGGGCGGCCTATACTCCAGCGGCTTGGGCGTAGAGAAGAATCTCGTTGAGAGTTACAAATGGCTGAGTCTGGCGGCGGCAGGGGGAGCCGCTGATGCGATCGGGAACTGGGATCAGGTTCGAAGCCAAATGACTCCCGCCCAGATTGCTGAAGGTCAAAGGCTCGCAGCGGCGTGGAAGTCACGTAGATATGCGAACGCAGGAGAACCAAATGGCGCTCCCAGACAATCGGCGACCGCCACCGACATCGAAAGCACAGGATCTGGCTTCTTCATCACCGCAGCCGGCCATCTGCTGACAAACGCTCACGTCGTCGAGGGGTGCTCGCGAGTTTCGCTCACGGGCGGCTCTCGGCTCACCGTTCTCGACGCTGATCCTGGTTCCGACCTCGCGCTACTGAAGGCAGGCGGAAGCACAAGCCGAACGCCGTTGATGCTTCGGCAGGGACGAGGCGTACGCCTGGCGGACAGTATCGTCGTCGCCGGATATCCGCTGACAGGGTTGTTGTCATCGGGACTCAACGTCACGACTGGCGCGGTCTCCGCTCTCGCCGGGCCTGGCGATGACCGGCGTCTGCTTCAAATCACTGCACCCGTTCAGCCTGGCAACAGTGGCGGCCCTTTGCTCGACACGTCAGGAAATGTGGTTGGCGTCGTGGTCTCCAAACTGGACGCAGTAGCTGTCGCCTCAGTCACCGGAGACATCCCGCAGAACGTGAACTTTGCCATCTCGCTTGGGACGCTGCAGGCGTTCCTCGATGCCAACAGCATTGACTACCAGACCCGTGCTTCGTCATCGCCCAAGAGCAATGCTGATGTGGCAGAGATAGCCAGGGCGGCGACCGTTCAAATTGAATGCAGGAATTGACTGCTTTCTGATCCGGGGCGGCCATGCAGCGTGACTAACAACAAGAAGCCGCCCGAGTTTTCGAGGCGGTTCACTATCAGGTTGATTGCGCGATGGTAGTAGGGGCCATTCGGTCCGAAGAAACCGAGCAGGTCACTACCGCAAAAAATAGTGCCGATGGCTCAAAGGTGCCGTAACAGCGGCGATGGGGGGCACTATGATTGTTGAATGTCAGGAGTGCGGTGCAGCTGTCAGCGATAGCGCCGAAGTCTGTCCCGTTGCCGCTGCGAGAAACGAAAACTCGTTGGCCCAGCAATCGCCTGCGCTGAATGCGGCAGTACCTTTCACAACTCGTATCCGACTTGCTTGGAATGCGGCCCCCCCAAGCTGATCGCAAATCCTAAAGGTCGAGACGGCCTCTCGCGATCGAAGAGCGACGAGACTATAGCATCAGGAATTCAGCGCAGCGATTTCGTTGATAGTTCGCCTCGCTCCGAGCGTCTCAAGGTCAAGCGCCTTTCAACGCTTGCTACAATGCTCAGCGCTTCATTGTGGGCCTACATTGCCGCGGACGTCGCGTTGTTAATTTTTGTTGTCGGCGCGTCTCTGATTGTCGATGACTCGATTGGCGGAAATCCCCTGTCTGAACAGAGCAGAGCGCTGCTAGATTTTTCAGTTAGGCTGAGCTTCCCTGCTACCGTTCTTTGGATGGCAAGCCTCGCAGCTTCCGCGTTTCTTTACAGTCACTTTGTGTTTCGGGCTCTTCGAAACTTGCGAAGGCCAACGCGCCTGGAATTGAGACCACGCCAGTCATGGGCGTTGTTTGGAGCTTTGTGCCCATTGGGTCTTTGTACGCACCATTTATGGTTATGACTGAGCTGTGGCGCGTTACTCGGCAATTAATCGACCAAGAGAAGCGCGTACCGCTCGCATTTTGGATCTGGTGGCTTGCGTGGCTAATTTCAGGCGTCACGAATATCGGGGCCTTCGGCATCAATCTCCTTCTGTCACGCCCTGAAACATTCGATGTCACTCTAATCACACCGTTGACTCAGTTGAGCGTTGTTTCGCTCTTGACTGGGATACTAAGTGCTTTGGCTCTGCTTCCTATCATCCGAGCCATTGCAAGCGCTCATGATAGAAGCTTGCCGATCAGCTAAAAGCGGAAGCATCAAAGGATATGCAGACGTGTCGGACGCGTAAGAGCGCGACGTCGCTGTAATTACAGATGGATATCACTATACCCCTAGGGGCTCGGACCAATTGCAATAATCAAGCAGAGAGTCATAACCTAAATCTGGAGCATTGATGCAAGTGCTCTGCTTTTGGTTTGGGGGAACAGCTTGCTCATTCAATGCCAAAAATGCGGATCTTCAATCAGCGACAGTGCATCCAACTGCCCTAAGTGTTCTGCGCAGCCTGAGGCGTTTTTGGGTGACATACTCGCCTGCGCCGAATGCAGCGCGGAGTATCGCCGCTCCTTCCCAAATTGCTTGCACTGTGGCGCACCGTCAGCAATGGCTCTGGGAAGTCGAGCGCGGCTTACGGCGCAACCCGATAACGCCTCGATCGCTTCTGACATCGTCGGCGACGTTGGGCCCACCTCCAACAACAAGAGACCTTCCTCTCGGTTGGCTGTTTTTCATGGGCCCGATCAGGGCCACTTGGCGGGCAGCGCTCGAAGGGAAATCGGCGATCCAAAAGACCCAAGCACAACTCGACCCAAAGTTACGTCCCATTCCAGGTCGCACCGGATCTACTGGAGCCTTCTCTTGATTGGTACTAGCGGAGTGGTTTTTGGCCCCGCTCCTCACACCACCGGGCGTTGTGATGTCCACTCCAGTTATTCTCGGTACTGCACTCGGGGGTGCAGCGGTGGGCGCGCTCACTTTTACCGCGGTCTTCGGCAGACTTTGGCGTGGAATGGGAGCGGCCGCCTTCTTCGCGCTGTTTGTTTCACTCTTTTTGGCCAACTCCATCAAGGATTCCTACAACGCGTCTAATGCTCAGAACTTTACATCGGCAATGAATGACGAACTCCTGCCAAGTGCTAGCAACGCGTTCGCTGGCAAGCCGACCTCACTGAGGCCGTGCCGAAGTCTCAAGGCGACCTTGGAAAAATTGAAGGGCTGCTCAGGGAGACGATCAAAAGTAATGCTACCTTTCAAAAGGAATATGAAGCAGCCTTGGAAGCCTCCGGGCTCATGGAATTGCTATCGACTGAGCGAATTTTGCGCGACACAGACGGTTCCGAGACAGACAAGATCGTCCGAGCAGCAAGTTGGACGGTTGCGCAGTTCGAGAGACGAGCAACGGAGGAGTATGAAGTTTTTGGGAAAAGTGCGGGCACTCGACCTTCAAAACAAGAACGCAAAGACTTCATTCGTGAATGGCGCGCTTAAGACCGCGCAGGAGACAAAGCAATTCAACACGAAAACGTGGGCGTTGGAAAATGTCACTCTACGGCGCCAAATCGCGATTGCGAATTTCCTAATTGCCAATCGAGGGAAATGGACAGCGGACGTCGATAACATCTACTTCGAGGATGACGCTGCCATAGAGTCTTACAATAACATGCAGTCCCAACTGACGTCTGCAATTGAAGAGCACGACGCCCTCCTTCGACAGCGCCAACAAGATTTCAATTCCCTTCAAGAGCGGTACAAAAAAGCCCTTGCGACTGGGTCCGGCGGTGTGCCGAGCTCCGAGCACTAACAGGCCTCGCTTTCGAGACGACGATCTATGGGATTTGGCTCATGACTTCTGCAGATTCAATCTCGCGCGATTTGCAGGTCTAGGCGCATATCAGATTACAACTTCGGACGCTCTTTGATGAAACAACCTCGCGCCTGCTTTGAGTGCGGCTCTATTGAGGGGACAGAGGGTCAAACCTGCCCGAGCTGCGGGGCTATTGCTGCTGTAGCTTGGCCGCAACGCGAGGGACACCCCAATCAGGTTAAGCCCCCCAAAGTGAACTCCGAGACGAATCTTGCGGAGCCTCCGCGCAAGCCCAAGACGCCGCCATGTTTGGCTATACAGGCGCATTGGACAGATCATTTGCTTCGCGCTTGCCGGCCTCTTCCTCTTCGGATCGCTTTCAGCCTACGACAACAAACTGGAGCTTTGTGTGGGTGCCGGGGTACTGTTCGTTGTCGCGCTAACGCTTCGCCACCAGATGCTCCGGCGATTTTACATGCGATAAGGCGTTCAGGCGCGATACGTGTGCGCAGTCGGGCCGCCCCTCCGAAAATCGAGTGCGTGAGCTATGATGGGGGAAAACGATGCTCGTCCAATGTCAGGGCTGCGGGTCAAGAGTCAGCGACACAGCTGCAGCGTGTCCGAAATGCGAAGTCGCGTCGGAGACGCTCTTGGGGCCGCCGGCACCTTGTCGCGAATGCGGGAAGATATACCGGCCCAGCGGCCGACAGTTGTTCAAGCTGTGGCGCCCGACGAAATAGTGAGCAACGCCATCGCCTGACGCGCGACACAACCGCAGTGATTGATGCTGC
>JADKDU010000017.1 GCA_016714495.1 Hyphomonadaceae bacterium
GCCCTGGCCCCCAGCGCGAGGCTCGGCGGCATACGGGGCAAGCTGGTCGCGCGGCGTGGCCCAGAGCCTCACATCATCGTCCATCTTGATTTCCACCGGCACCGCGAATTCTGCGTAGGAAGAGACGAGATCGACCTCCGTTCCGTTCACGCGCCCCACGGCGGCGTCAATCTTGACGCCGCACTTCGCGAGCTCCGGCCGCAGGTCTTCGAGCAAGACGTCGCGGCAGTCGTCCTCGGGCTTCACGTCCCGGAGCGCGGAAACTGAGTCCATGCGCCCGCTGCCCTCGATCAGGCTCCAAAACTTGCGATAACCGCTGGCGTCGCCGTCCCTGTACCGTTTCGCCAAGTCCTCGACGACGTTGGCAGTGATGATCTTGAGGTCGGCGGGGCCGATCGGGAACACGTCTTGCACAAGCCGCATCGCCTCTTCTGGCGTGGGCGGTCGATGCTCAGCATCGATCCGGGCGCGCAGTTGGCGCGTGCGGTGGTGTCGCACAAACTGCCTCTTATTCGCGAGGTCATCGAGGCCTTCCAGACGTTCGAGCACGTCCGACGCATCTTGCGAAGGGTCGCCTGCAACGACCGTGATGCATCGTTCGAGGAACTCTTCGACCGCGTTGTGACGGTACCCTCCGTCGTCGTCATCGCCATCATCGTCGTCGTCTGGCGCTCCACGGCGCCTCTTCGGTATGACAGAACGAATGCCGGCAATTGCCTCTGCCAAGAGCGCGCACTGCGAGGAGGTCAGCGAGTGTCCCCTGTCCTTTGGATGATCGCGACCCGTGAGGGTGGAGATGACAGTGACCAGCTGCATACGATCGGCGTTCTTATCGCCGGTCGGTTGCAGCACCGCATACCAGTGCGGGTCCGAACGCATCCAATCGAGAAGGAAACCAGCAGAGGTCCATCGCGCCGTCGCTTCAGCCGAAAGGCCCGGAGTCGCGAGGGCGGCGCGCACCAAAGACAGAGCCTGAGCGAGCGGAAGCAGCCGCACAGTCCCAGCCACGAGCTCCGTGAGGACGCCGGCAGGCGCGTCCGGGAAGGCTTCGATCAACGCTGGCAGGATTTGCCGCGCGGTCTCCTCACAGGGTGCCTCCCTTACAATGAAGTAGAGACCAGAGAGGTGGTCGGCGCCGTTCTCAAGCCGGGTCCGGTAGAACACCAACACCCCGCTCGCGAAGTCGCCAGGATGGCGCATCGCCAAGCGCCCGACCCAGCCATGCTCTGGAACGTCCGCCTTCGTATAGGGATCGCAGTGAGACTCGGTCGAGTCCACCGCAAGCACAGCAAGCGAGGCGCGCCGATCAGGCGACAACGTTGCGAGATGGTTGTCGATATCGTCTGCTGAAGCCCCCAGCGAAGCCGAAGCTCCAGCGCGGCCATCGCCGCTGCGTCTAAGGAGTAATGGCGGGCCCGCGCCGACAAGTCCGCCGATGTCCCCGACCGACGGATGATGTCGAGCGCCTCTCCTTCGATCAGAGCTTACGCCATCGGGCCGCCACCTCGGCCCCGAACATTTGCTCGAACGCTTCGAAGCGCTCCTTGCCACCAGCGATGCCCCGCGCGTCACCATAGTAGCAGACGCCCAACCACTTCAGTGCGTTCCAAGCTGTCCAGGAGCGAACCCCAGCTTCGGAGTCCGCCATGTGGCGTATCAGCCAAGCGCGTGACGCCTTGTCTTCCGCTTCCCGCTTCTTCCGCGTAACGCTGTGCCGCCGATCAGGAAGCTTTCGCACCGTGAGCCGCTTCAGCGCGGCCTTGAACGGTGCCCACTTGCTCCGCGACATGGCTTCGAATGCCTTGTCGAATACCTCCAGCGAGCCTGGAACGCAGAACGGAAACTCGAGGGCGACGACATCCAGGATCGCGGCTCGCCGTCGCATGTTGGAGTCGGCCATGGCCTGATCCACCAACTCGGATGCGAACGCCGGCGTCATGCGCAACAGGCCACTCCATTTGAACGCGTCTGCGTAACGCTGCCACATCTGATCGACGTCGCCAGGCAGCACCCGTTCCGTGAAGATCAGCATCCTGGCTTCGGTCGAGCCATAGGCGAGTCGGAGCAGCTCTTCGGATTCGGAGCCCTCGAGCCAACGGCTGCGTCCATCGCCGATCACGTCGTGAAGGGTGCACAGCCGGCGCGGTGTCAGTTCGCACGGGACAAGCTTGATTATCCGGCTCAGAAGCTTCCGCAGGAACGCGCCCGCCTCGTATTGCCCCTCGAAGGGACGATCGGCGTCATCGTCCACACCGAGCTCGCGCAACGTCGCGTCCAGCACTTCGGGAAGGTCTTCCGCACGGAACCGTTTCGCCAACGGGTTCAGCCGCAGGGCGGGAAGATCTTGCGCCATGCTCGACCGCCGCAACGACCCCGCCTACACGATTGAAGTCCATATCGGGATAAGGAACGTGCTGGAGGATCGCAATCCTGATGCGCCCGGCCGGATCAGCGCCGCGCCCGGCTTGTAGATCGTCGAACAGGGCAAACGCGTTCGCTGCAGTTCCGCCCAAGTGGAAATAGGTTTCGACCACCTCGCACTTGAGGTCGATCGACCGACCGCCGCTTCTCAGTATCGCATCGCATGCGGCCAGGCTCGTTGGCATGCTGGCATTGCTGTGCTCAAGCCCGAGCAAAAGGCCGCGCACGAGTGCATCGGGCGTTTCCGGAGTTGCGTAGAAGCGCCGCCACGTCTGCATCAAGTGACGGCTTCGCGAACACAGCCCATGGCCGTCCACCGAAGGTATACACGCGCTGGTACGGGTCTCTCTCGGTCGCGCTGGCCAGCGCCTCAGTAGGCGCCTCAGCCCTTCGTCGGTGAAGTTGAGGCGTCGCCGTTGAGCACAACACCCAGCGGATCGAGGCTGAACCACTGTTCGGCATGGTCGGACGCCACGCGGGACGCAGCCCACGCGTACATGCCGCGAAGGGCGGTCGGCGGGAAACGACCTCCTGGCGCGATGGCGCTGAGCCAGCGGCGGCGCTTTCTCGGATCGCTTGACTGTGCGGCAACGAGCCGCCCACCAAGGAACTCGGCGACCGTGCGGTGCGCCGGCCGGTAGATCAGGCCTTCGGGATGCTTGCGGAACAGACGACGGCCCAACACCTCGTGAACCTGATCCGGTGAGAACCCAGACACGAGTTTAGCCGCCAGCGCCTCGTCGCTCTTGCTGGGCACCTCAACCACGCCCCTCACTACCCGAAAGGATCATTCCAGCGGAAGGCGGCTCGCGATCTCGATGACCACGTCATCGGAACGTCGATGCCCTTCTTCAAACGGAACTCGTTGGTCTCCGATGCGAGGATGCGGACGGCCTGCTCGAACAGCTCTCGCCTCGACGTGGGCCAGCCACTCCGCACGGCATCGATGAGCAGCAGAAGGTCATTGGGATTTTCAAGAAACGCCTCAGCCCGCGCTTCTCTCGGCCTCTTCAACGAACGCTTCGGCATCCCCGCGGTGGGGGTCGTCAACAATGGCTAGGGCATCCTGACGGGAGAGCGGCTGGATCACACAGACGCGCAGGTTGTCGTCACCGTAGACGTCGGTGAAAGCCCTCAAGTCCGTCCGGCCGAGCCAGTCGTGCTCCCGGCAGGAAAGGACGAACCGCGGCTTGTCGGCTTCCTCCAGCTTTCCTGCCAAAAGTGGCGCTGCGTCATCTGCACCGGCGACGCGCGCCTCATCCAGCGCGTCGAGGATCAGGAAGCGCCCAGACAGAGCGCTTGCCGGCCTTGGCAGCACATTGCGCACCAACAACGGCTCTTCGGTGCCGGCTAGCTGCTCCAGCAGCGTCGTTTTCCCGCTACCTGGATCGCCCAGCACTATCAGTCCGGTTCGATCGAGGAATTTGCCAACGGGCGCGGGATCGCCGATCGGCCTTCCGCCGACGGGATCAATCTCTCGAAGGTGACGCTCTACGACCCGCTTCAACGGAGTGATTCGCCGATTTCTGCTTGTCACAGCGGAAGTTAAGAGCGGAATCAGATGCGTTCTAGTGGACACGACGTCTGCGCCCACAGGTTAGTGAGGGTTGGCTCAGCGCCTCAGCGGGACGCTCGCGCCTCCCCGCCGCATCGCGGCGGCGACCGACGCGATCGAACGGGCGGTTGTCGATGCGTCGGGATAGGCGGCCAGCACCAGCTGGACGATGTCAGCGTACGAGAGCGCCGGATCGACCAGCCTGCCGCTTGTACGACTCTTTGGTGCGGCCACTGAGGTTGCGCTCGCCGATGTGCTCTTCGAGCGCTGCGGACAGCGTGATGCCCGTCTCGGCAGGCTTCGCGGTCGGATCGACGCCGCCTTGTATTTGGCTCATCAGGCCCTTGGCCGGCGCCGGGCCTCGTTGAGGCCCATCCTGTCCACCCTGTCGATCTTCATTCTGACGGTGCGGACGTGGCGCCCGTTTCGCCTGACGTCGCCCTGCACGGCGTAGGTCTTGGTGGACTTGTGGCAGATGACCATCAGGCCCCGCACCTGCTCGTCCCGGTGGATGCCCGACCCGAGCGCCAGGTCCCGTATCCGCTTTTCGGTGAGGTTGGTTACCGGCCTACGCATTCCCCTTACGCGCTCAGGACGAGCGCAAACGGGAAGACTTTGTCGGAGTTAAAAGGTGTCGCTGGCTATTGTTTCATGGCGATTTCGTCGTCTGTCTTTGGCGTCGATCGGCAGCGTGCTAACACCACCCAGCGTCTACTCATGGTTAAGGGGACTGAGCTTTGCGCCTAGATCGCTTCAAGGTGACGAACTTCCGGAACATTCGGGATTCCGGGTGGATTAGAGTGTCCGAAATTACGGCCCTAGTAGGCCCCAACGAGGCCGGAAAGAGCAACACCTTTGAGGCGCTCTACCGCATCAACCCCGCCAATCCGCAAGACGCGTATAACATCAACGAGGATTGGCCCGTCGATGATTGGGGCGGCAAAAGTTCGGGTGCCGGAAAGATCGTGTGTCACGCGGTTTTCGAACTCGACGCTGATGAAATCGTGGGGCTCTACGAATTCGCTAAGCTCACCCCTCCGACACCGCCTGCCCCAGTTGAGGGCGCACCTTCGCCGCCCGTCCCGCCTGCGCCGACATTGCCGAAAGCTCTGCAGCTGTCTGCATGGCGGACTTACACCGGAGCAACCCAGTTTGCTCCTGGTGAGTGCCGAGGCGCTCGCGAAGCTGCTTGATCGTCCGAAGCTGCAGGCATGGGCGAAGGAAAACCTGCCGACCTTCGTTCTGATTCAGGACTATGAGTTCTCGGCGAATTACATGGAGCTGCCTGAACTTGCCCAACGCCTAGAGCAAAAGGGCTGGGCCAATTTGAGCAACGACGACCAGACGATCTTGATCGTGCTTGAGCTGGCGAAGATCGACATCAAGGATTTCGTGCAGAAGGGCGGGACAGCCGAGGGGCGCACGATGCGTTCCTACGACAAGCGAGGCGCATCCAAGTATCTCTCAGACCAATTCTCGAAGCTTTGGCGACAAAAGAAGGTCAAGTTCGAGATCGAGATCGATGGCCCCACATTCAATATCATGGTGACGGACGAAGGCATGGAGATGCCTGTACGCCTGCATAGACGCTCAACCGGCTTTCGCTGGCATGTGTCGTTTGCCTGGAAATTCACGCACGCCAGTCAGGGCGACTACGAGGGGTGCATATTGCTGCTTGAGGAGCCTGGCGTCCACTTGCACCCTGAAGGCCAGCGCGACCTGCTTGCCGTTTTCGAGCGTTTGTCGGAGTCGAACACCATACTCTACACGACGCACTTGGCTTCCTTGCTGGACCCCGCCTACCCGGAACGGGTCCGCATTTGCGAGGTGGAGAAGCACCACGCCCACGTAATAGAAGGCGTTGTCAGCGGTCAAAGGGCCCCGATGGCCGTTATCGAAGCCAGGCTCGGCTTGTCCGGCGATCAGAGCGGCTTCTTGGGAAACAGGCAGACGCTCATCGTGGAGGGAGGCGATGACCTTCTGGTGCTGAGCAAGCTCAACGGGCTGATGATGGCGTCAGGAAAAGAGCATCTCTCAAATCGCATCCACATGTGGCCCGCTGAAGGCGCTTTCCAAGACACCCATGTTCGCAGGCTTCCTTGATAGGCCAAGGGTGGATGGCGGCGTGCTGCTCGACAGCGATCCCGCCGGGGGCGGCCGCAGAGAAAAAGATCAAGGACCTCTATCTGGGCGACATCGCGAAAGACCAAGGCGTTGCATTCCGGGCGCTATCAATTGGCAAAGCCGCTGGTCTCAAGGGTAATGAGGCAGCGATCGAGGACCTGTTTCCGGAACAGTTCTATTTGGACTGCGTGAACAGTGCTTTCCGGGTTGCGATCAAGCTGGAAGACTTGCCAGTTGATGGCAGCAGCATGATCACCAAACGTGTGGAATCGGTCCTGAAGGCCCACCATAACCGTGACTTGGATAAGAGGCTTATCCTTGGTGAGATGTTGAAGCGCTTTGACACGTGGAACACAGCCGAGGATCTTCCGAAAGGGACAGCCAAGGCCGTGGAGAAGCTTTTTGCAGCCATCAACCGCGCCTTCGCTCCAGCCGAGACGCAGGCAAGTTGACTATCGTCGATTTCTTCCTCTGCTAAACCGCGCTTCGTGAGCTCTGTGATTACTCGTCATCGGTCTTGCTGGCCTGTGCGGTCCCCATCCGTGAGCACCTTGCTAGTGTTGCTTACAGAAGGGCTATGCGGCATCGTGTGAATACCGGCGGGGCTAAGGGGGCCGAATGACAAGCTCAGAAGTGGAAGCGTCCGTCCCTCGGGACTTGCTTGTTGGTATCGTGATCGATGCCTGGAAACTGGCTCAGGCTTTTGGCCGGTTGGTGGCGCGACTTAGCCCTGACGACGGTGCGCGATACGTCGGCCAGCTTAAATACTTTCAGAAACGGTCATCGGACACTCTCGCAGCGGCGGGACTTACTCTCGTGAATCTGGAAGGCCATGTCTTCGATGCAGGATCAGCCGCAACGCCACTGAACATTTCTGACTTCGGCCCCGATGATGTTCTTATCGTTGAGCAAATGATCGAACCGATTATCATGGATTCAGTCGGGATCGTTAGAACGGGGACCGTTCTTCTAGGGAGGGGGAAATAGGAATGGGCACTTACATCGGGATCGATCTCGGTACGACCAACAGCGTGATTTGCAGTTACGACGGGGAATCTGTTCGGCTCTATAAAAGTCCTGAGCAGAACGACGTCACGCCCTCCGCAATCTATCTCGACAAGCGAGGCAACCGGTATGTCGGCTCACGAGCTTACACCCAAGCAGCGCGCGATCCGGACAACTCCGCAACGTTGTTCAAGCGCTTTATGGGTACGAGCACGCAGCTCAAGTTTGCAAACGCTGACCAGGCCAATTCACCTGAAGAGTGCTCGGCAGAAATTCTACGCGCGATCTATGCCTACCTGCCTGAAGACGTCAGGCGTGGGGACGACGGAACGGTGATCACCGTCCCAGCGGCATTCAACCAAATGCAGAAGGATGCCACGCTGTCAGCTGCCGAGATGGCTGGCATTGGAAAGGTCGCTCTCCTTCAAGAGCCTGTAGCTGCCGTGATGAGCGTCATGCGCAAGCGATCGTCGGACGGCGTGTTCGTAATTTACGACCTCGGCGGCGGGACGCTCGACGTAGCGCTCGCTCAAAGCGTCTCCGGCCGCGTTAGCCTGATTTCTCACGGCGGAATCTCGATGTGTGGCGGTCGCGATATGGATCGAGCGCTCCGGGACAACCTCGTAAAACCATGGCTGCTGGAAAGGTTTGACCTGGCAGAAGACTTTGCGACAGACGGCAAGTATCGAAACCTGATGCGGCTCGTCGATTTCGCCATTGAGCGCGCAAAGATCGAACTGTCGCAGCGTCCGAGTACGGTGGTAGCTGAAAGCGAGCTTCCATTCAAAGATCGGTCTGGGCGAGATATCTACTTGGACATCGAGTTCACGCGCGACATGCTCGACCGCGTGATCGCTCTGCAAGTAGATGAGACAATCCGAGCAACACGCGAGACGATCGAGAAAGCTCACCTCTCCTCACGATGTGGAGCGCATTGTCTTTGTTGGCGGCCCCACGCAGTACAAACCAATTCGTGACCGCGTGGCGTTCGAGCTGGGCATTGCCGCATCGTCCGACGTGAACCCAATGACAGCAGTTGCCGAAGGCGCGGCTGTTTTCGCTGAAGCCGTGGAATGGGGCTCGAAATCGCGCGGACGAAAAGCGGCCCGAGGCTCTGTTAGCGCAGGAGGGCGCGCAGATTTGCGCCTGACTTTCATCGCTCGCACGCCTGATACCAAGACGAAGATCGCGGTGGCCGTAGGGAACCAAGATTTTCCAATTGGAGAACTTCAAGTTGATAGCCTGGATACCGGCTGGTCATCGGGACGCGTGGCTTTCAAAGCCGGACTACTTCTCGAAGTTCCGCTGTCTAAGCCGGGAGACAACACGTTCAAAGTTTTCGCTTTTGACGCATCGGGCGCGCCACAGCTGATTGAAAGTGATCGAGTGGTGATCACTCGCACCGCCGCTACCGTTGATGCGATCCCAGCATCACACACCGTAAGTATCGAAGTGCTCGAAAAAGTCGGCGGCCCCTCCATTCTAGAAAACCTAGTGCGAGACGGCGATCCGCTTCCCAAATCGGGCAGGCTAACGTTGAAGGCAGCTACATCGCTGAAGGCAGGCAGTCGGGAGGCGTTACGTTTCAAGCTTTGGGAGGGCGACATCAAACATCCGATCTCGGACAATCGACCGATCGGAACTTTTGAAATACGCGGCATCGATCTGGAGCACGGCGTAATTGCCGCCGGCGCCGAGCTGGAACTGCAATGGCAAATGTTGGATTCAGGTACGATCTCTTGTGAGGTTTCCGTACCTTCAGTGGGCGGGCTCTTTCACAGCGGGCGCAACTTCTATTCACGCCAGGAATCCCAAGTCGACTATGGAGCTGCGGCCAAGCGCGTCACCGAGGAAACAGAATCTGTTCTTGAGCGCGTTGAGGAGGCGAGTGGGCGCGTCACTGACCCTGACTTAGACTTGGCACGTCGTAAGCTGGAGGAAGCAAAAACCTCGTCGCGCGACGATCCGTCGGCAGAAGGAGCAAAAACCGCCGACGAAAAAGTTCAGCAAGCGAAGCGGCTTTTGGCTCGCGTGCGCGAAAATCATCTGCGCGATCTCCGCATGGCCGAACTAGATCGCATTCGAGAGTTTTTCGACGGTGCCGTGCGGCGGTTCGCCAAGCCGAACGAAGAAAGCGCGTTCGACAACCTGCTTGCGACAACCGAGCGCGAGATCGAAAGACCTAGTTTTGACGGCTACGTCAGCGATCTCCGCAGCAAAATATTCTCGATCCTTTGGCGTCAGGACTGGTTTGTAGTCGATCAATTTCGACACCTCGCAGATCGGGCATATCTCTTCGCGGATGCGGCTGAACATGCCGAGCTTGGCTGCCGGTGAAGCCGCAATTCGGTCAAACGATGTCGATAAGCTGCGGGTAGTCCTTGCTGAACTCAACTCTCGGCGTATCGGGTCCTCATCTGACGCTGATCTCGTCAACGCCGTCAACGTGCTCGTGGGTCGGTGAAAATGATCGGTGATCCGTGGTTTCCGATCGGGTTGGAGTTGCCGACGGGAGCGAAGGCCGGTTCGATACATTACACGGGCCGAGACTGGCAGGTCATCGGAACGGATCAAGGTTCGCGTGTGCTAGTGAGTCGACCGAGTCTTGCGGCACGATGGGTGGCCGATAACCTGATTGATGAGACAGCTTTTTCAATCGCAACATTTGGCGCGGAAACCTTCTTATGTTTGTTTTCCCCGAGGGAATCGGCATTAGCACCGACTGGTGACTGCCGGTCTCCAAACACACAGGCGGATGCGCAGGCATTCGCGCAATCTCTGGGGCTGACGCGAGCGATTGTGCCGTCTGCCCGCCTCGGCGATGGGATTTTTGTCGAGACGCACAGCCGGATTCTCCCTGACTACTCCGCTGAAAACAACGATCCAGACGAGTTGGTTCTAGGAAAATGGCTGACCGGCGGTCTACCAATAGATGCCGGCGATACGGTCGCCCTGGCGCGCGTGGTAACCTGGCTTGATCGGCGCGCGATCAGGGAGATTGTCGCGGCGGCTTCAATTCCGCTGCGCGAGGAAGTTGGTCCGACCAATCAGTCACGGGTCGCGGCCCAGGCACGCGACGAACACGCGGTGAGAGGCGCTGATCTACCCTTAGACCATAGCGGCCGGTTTCTGCTTCCCGGCAGAGCCGATCTAGAGACTTTCTTCAATGACCATGTGATCGACATCGTCCAGAATTCTGATCGATATCGCGCGCTTGGAATCGACACCCCGCCTGCAATCATCTTGAATGGCCCGCCAGGTTGCGGAAAAACCTTCGCGGTGGAACGCCTCGTTGAATTTTTGGGTTGGCCAAGTTTCGACGTAGACGCGTCAAGCATCGCAAGCCCTTACATCCATGACACGAGCCGGAAAATTTCTGAGACATTTGACGCTGCCATAGGTGCCACGCCGTCCGTAATCGTGATTGACGAGATGGAAGCTTTCGTTGGCGATCGAAGCGGTGAAGGCGGCTCCCACTCTCATCGACTTGAGGAGCTGGCAGAATTTCTGAGACGAATTCCTCAAGCGACGAAGGCCGGCGTTCTCGTGGTCGGCATGACCAATAGGCTAGACCTGATTGACCCAGCAATTCTCAGGCGGGGTCGGTTCGATCATGTCATTGAGGTGGGATTTGCGTCAGCAACGGAAATCCAGTCCATGCTGGAGCACCTTGCAGGAAAACTTCCCAAGTCGCTTGATGTCGATCTTGGTCATTTGGCACGTGCTCTCGAAGGACGCCCATTGTCGGATGTCTCGTTCGTATTGCGGGAAGGAGCTAGACTAGCCGCGAGAGCAGGACGCCCGCAGCTTTCACAAGCTGATCTTTTCGCTGCCCTGGAGAGCGCTTCGCCGCGAGGTCAGTCCGAAAATCGACGAATAGGCTTCTAAGGTTTCTGAAGGGGACCAACGTGCTGGCTGACGGACAGAAAACCTCTGATGGAACGGTACCCATGGGGTTTGCCGGCTTTCGAAGCATGATTAGCGACGTTTCGCCAGATATCGCGCTGGCAGACCGCCTGACCAAACAAGGCCCGTCTCAGTCGTCCCGATCTTCCGCTGCACCGACGACACACAGTCCTACCACCCGTCCGCCAACGTCACGAGCCAATTGGCCTTTGATACTGCTTGTACTTGCTGCAATTGGCGGCGGGATTGCTTGGATGGTGGCCAGCAATTCATCCACGTACACCCCGTCGAACTACTTCGCTGATTCTTCCAGCAGCGCAGCGCCAAGCTATGTCCCGCCATCTTCACTCTATGAGCCATCGACACCCCCGCCCTCTTCATTAGTCGCCCCCGAAGCCGCGCCGAGCTTTGTCGCTCCTGCGCCGCCCGAATATGTGGAGCAGCGTCCCGCAATAAACAGGGGAGACACTCTTACGCGTGATGAAATCGTTTACTGTCTCGCAGAACAAATTCGGATCGATGCGAGTGAGCGGACGCTGGACGAGAGTTCCAATTCTCAGATTGATCGATTCAATTCGTTCGTAGACGACTACAACTCGCGGTGCTCGAATTTTATGTACTACGATGACGCGATGGCGGCGGCACGGAGCACGATCGCGCAGCGGCGTGAGGAAATCGAGGAAGAAGGAGCGTCGCGCTTTCCGTAGTCGTTATGGAGGACTCGACGGGTAAGGCACAGTGAGAATGGATCGTTGGGGACAGTCGTGAACGCAGAAGGCCTTTTAGGGACAGCGTTCTGGATTCTAGGTGTTTCGACGCGAGAAGATCGTCGACGTATCCTTGAAGCCTCAGACGAAAAAAGCCTCACACTCGACCCCACCGTGTGCGAAGCGTGCCGAGAACGTCTGACAAACCCCCGGACACGATTGACGGAAGAGATGCGGTGGCTGCCAGGCGTTTCGCCGAAGCGCGGCTTCGACGTAGCGGCATCCATTCAATCAAGGTCGGATGCGATCCCGGAATCGGCTCAGCTACCGAAACTTGCAGCCTTCAATCTTCGCGCAATGACCCTTAGCCGTGTCGCAGAAACCGCAAATCATTTGTTGCTCGCTGAGGAGGTGGCTGCACTTGCCTTGTTGGGCGACGATCTCGACGCTGGATCAATTCTGCAAGAAATCAACGAGGATCGATCGATCGCGCAATTTCCCCCGGCACGACGTGAGCAAGTCGAGGACGAGATAAGATCGAGATTGAAGGAATGCGCAGCTACAGCGCTTCGCGCGCTTGGCGGTCTTCCAACTCCGCAAATCATTCTGGTGATGACTGACCTTGCCGAGCGATGGGGATTGGACGCCGACGATCAGTTTCCTGAAGTGTTCAGCATGCTCGTTGAACTGTATGAGGTCGAAGCACAGCAATTTCTTCAACCAGAAGCTGAGGCTATCGAAAACCTCTGCCATTCAATTCTCAAGGCATCGTCCGCAGGTGAAGCGTCAATACTCCCACTCATTGAGCGACTAGCGACATTGGTTCGGCGCTGGGACACAGTTGCTCAGCCGCTTCAGCTAATTGCTTACTCGAAAGGCATGGATCACCCAACTAGCGCCGGTCTGGGCCGAACGCTGCGAGGGCTCTCGATCGATCTTCACAACGACAAGGAGATGAGTTCATCCGCGCAAATTTTGACCGAACTCTGCACAGAAGTTTTTGCAGAACTTCCCGAGTTCTCAGAACGCGTTGAAGAAGACCTAGAAGCGATTCGAGATATCGCAACCTCGAACAAGGAGGGCGCGCAGCAGGCCGAGGAATTTGCGCGCGAAATCAGCTATTCTGCCGAGGTGGGCACGTTTATCAAACACCGCATTGCTCTTTCCCCGCAAGCTGTCGAGTGGAAAGACACATCGTTCTTATTGGAGAACATCAAGCCATTCGTTGGGGGAACTCGCGGCCGTTACGGAGACAGCTTCACCATATCAGTGTCCGGCGGTGGCCGATCGATGGAGATTGCTTTTAGCGGAAATGGGGACGTGTTCAACGCGGTAACGAGCCGATTATGGCGGTCGGTGGGTGTGCGCTTGCTCATGCAAGTTCTTGCAAATCTAAAAGCAGGAAAGCCAGTCCGCTTTGGCGACGTAATGATCGATGACACTTCTATCCATATGCTTGAGCGGAAAGTTTTCGGCGCACCCAAGCTGTTGAAGTACCCGCTTGCTTCGGTAGGACACCAAAGTCGCGACGGCGCGCTTTTTCTAGTTTCGTCGGACAGAAAGGCGCAATCGGTTTTGAACTATGCGAATTGCGACAACGTACAGTTGCTCGCAACAATGCTGAGCATTCGACGCGAAAAAAATCTTCCCAAGTTGAGCAGCATCATTCGGCAATAGGCTCTAGGTGTGCAGACGTCGAGCACTCAGAACGGATAGCCACACTTGGTGAGGCGACTCGCAGTGGCCCAAGTCTGATTTTTCTCTATCGTGCCTCGCTCCTGACATATGAGATCGGCAATCGCGACGCCGGCAACAGGCTGCATGTCAGAAAAACTCCGACGCGAGAGCACTGCAATCCGCGTCAAAGCATCGGTATCGATCACTTAACGCGCCTGCTCGTTACACGAGGCTCTCAGCTCCCCGCCAACTAGCGCTGATCGGTCTGGGGAAATCGCCTCAGCGATCGCAACCCGCAGGGCGAAGACCCGGCCATCGGCCGCGGCTTCGGGCGCACAGCGCCTAGAGCGCGGGCCGAAGGCGAGGCCAACCGCCCTGCCCCACGCTCAACCACACCAGTCCGGCTTGCGCGTCACCGCCATCAAAATTCCAGCGCTTCAACTTGCCGGAAGCGACGAGCTGATCCGCCACATCCTTGCCGCCTGCCGAGAGATCGACGATCTCACGGCCATAGGTATCGGGGCCGTAGGTGCGAGACACGCGAACGGTCTTCCCCTCAGTTATGCTTCGAGCCGCGTTACGCGCGTCTCCAGACAGCGTGCGCTCACGTGCACACTTTGCCCGCTGCGGACTGCCTTCAGGCGCATCGACGCCATGCAATCTGAACTCGCGATTATCGAGCCTGCCGCTGTCGCCATCCACCCAAGTAACGCGCACAACCTGGCTGTCCGCCGTCCCCGTAGTCCGCGAAGCATCCGGTCCCTTGCCTTCAATCAGCCCGACGCCAACCGCCGCCAGCAGAAGGCCCACGATCACCGCAGGCACGACCAGGCGGCGGACCGAAGCGACCGGCCCACGTCGAAACCGGCGCGCTTTCGCGGGCCGCTTGCGGAACGGCACAACCTTTCCACGTTTCGCCATGCGTTCCCCGTAGCCGCGCTCCGACTCGCCGCCATCAAAGTCCGCCAAGCCACAGCCCTTGTCCACAAACAGCTGCCCGCCAGCGTTTGCGCCAACCGGCGAGCCATGAGAGACCGCCGCCATGTCAGAGACACTGAAAGTCGGCGACCGCGTACGCATCCGAACAAGCCAGAAGATTTATGTTGTCGCAGAGATCGATCTTCCAGGCGGCACACCGATCGCGCCGGCGACCCAGGTCGTTCTTCTCACGCCCGAGGACGGCAAGGGTCCCGAGCAGCGCTATGGCAACGCTGTGCTTGTGAAGGTCGCCTGACGGACATCTAACCGTTCTCAAGCCTCGGCCCCTTCATACCCTCCGGTTTGCAAAGGCCTGCATTCCGATACCTCCAGCATCCGGTTAGCCGTACAAACCAACCGGCAGTCAGGTCAAAGCTGGGGATGCCGTCCAGATTTGCGCTTTCCTTATCCCGCATGTTCGCTATTTGTTCTTGCCATGGGCGGCTATCGCGGCGATAACACGACGGGGTTTCAGTCCCCGGCACAGGACTACGTCGAAGACGTCGTCGATCTTGCTGCTGTGCTCGATCTGCGCCGTCCCGGCCGATATCCGGTGCGAGTGAAAGGCCAGGCGCTCGCCTCGCGTGGCATCCGCGACGGCGACATCCTTGTTGCCGACGCCGCAGCAGAACCGAAACCCGGCAAGGTCTGCGTCGCGATGGTTGGCGGAGACGTCATCCTCGCAACGCTGACGAAACGCGACGATGTCTGGGTGTTGGTCCCCTCGTCCGGCCCGATCATCACCATTGCTGACGACGTCGAGGTCTGGGCGATCGTCCAGGCTCTTGTACGAACGCAGCTATGACGCTGTTTGCGCTCGTCGATGGCAACAGCTTCTACTGTTCGTGCGAGCGCGCGTTCGATCCGACCTTGCGCGGCAAGCCGGTCGTCGTCCTGTCCAACAATGACGGCTGCATCATCGCGCGTACGCAGGAAGCGAAGGATCTCGGCCTCAAGATGGGCGAGCCCTGGCACATCGCCTCTAAACGTTCTGGGCTGAGTTCGGTGATCTGGATGTCGTCGAACTATGCGCTCTATGGCGACATGAGCCGGCGCATGTATGAGGTGCTCAGCGCAAACGCCCCAGCGGTGGAGCCATACTCGATCGATGAGATGTTTCTCGATCTGACAGGCGTCGCAGACCCGCTTCTCCTTGCCCATCGCATTCGCGACCTTGTCAGACGGATCGCCAAGATACCGACCTGCGTTGGCATCGGCCCGACCAAGACCATCGCCAAGCTCGCGAACAAGGCGGCCAAGAGCTACCGAACTGGGAGTGGTGTCTGCGATCTTTCGACCGACGACGCCCGCGCTGCCGCCTACCCCGGCATCGAGATCTCGGACGTCTGGGGATTGGGACCGGCGTCCGTCGCCAAGCTGGCGAAGCTCGGCGTGCAGAACGTTGCCGACTTCGTCGCCCTTCCCAAGGACGAGGTGCGGGAACTGCTGACGGTTGTGGGAGCCCGCACGCATGCCGAACTCAGGGGTGTTAACTGCATATCCTTCTCCCAGACGCCCCCAACGCGCAAAAGCCTCGCCGTGACGCGCAGTTTTGGACGCGCTGTGACGGAGAAACGCGAGCTGGAGCAAGCCATTGCATCTTATGCGACGAGGGCGGCGGAGAAACTCCGCCGGCATGGCCTCGTCGCAACCGCTATGCAGGTGTTCGTGCGAACCAACGAGTTCAACAAGGACCCGAAATACTTCAACCAGACCACATTCGATATCGAGCCGACCTCCGACACCCTGTCGCTGGTCAAGGACGCGTTGCGTGCAGGCAGACGACTATGGCGTCCGGGATTTCGCTACGCGAAAGCCGGCGTAGTTCTCCTTGACCTGGCTTGTCCGCAAGAGGGACCCGTCGACTTCTTCCCCTCGATCGATATCGAGCGGCGCGCGGCTGATGTCGGCGCTGGATTCCGTCAACATGCGCTATGGCCGAAGAACGCTGACGCCGGCTTGCGCGGGCATCCAGCAAGGCTGGTCGATGAAGCGTCAGAAACTGTCTCCGCGATACACGACGGTATTCGACGAGCTGATGCTGGCCTCAGCGCGCTAGTGACGTTTCACTGGCATCGGTCGCCGACATGCAAAGCAGGACATGGAGCAATGATCGTCAAAACAATTCTGCCGCGCGCGCTCGAACGCCTGGCCACTATCGAAGTGGGGGCGTCGGTGAAGAAGGCGGTCGCGCAAATGGCGAAACCGCACACTGATCTTGTCGTCGTGAGCAACCAAGGCGAGATGGCGGGCGTCCTGACAAAGACCGACATCGTCGGCCAAATGGGTCGTTGGGTAGGCGCGGGTTGCATAACCCACGTGGACAGCGTCATGACACGCGATGTCACTTATTGTCAGGCGCACGAGATACTGCTCGATATCTGGTCGGTGATGAAGGAGCGGGGGCTACTACGTATTCCGATCATCGACGCAGCGCGCAGACCTATCGGCATTGTCTATGCGCGGGAGATTTTACAGGCTTTGTTGTCGGAAGCAGAGAACGAGGACGAGTTGCTTCGAGACTATATATCCGAGGTGGGGTATCAGTAAGCAGAGTCGATCTCGCCGGAGCCGCCACACTAGTCGAGTCAATCGGCGCCAGTGCAACAATCCTGGAAAAGAGTTGCGATGCCGCACCAGATATCGAAGTATTCCAAAGAGGTTCAGCAGCGCCAACAAGCGCTGTCGAGATGGGACAACGAAGGCGGCGCTAGCGCTTCTGACAATTTTCAGACCGACGACAAGCAGAGTACTGCTCCGGAAATGAGCAATGTCGAGTTGGTCGCTTTGCGCGTCAGGCTGATTGCGTTGGAGAACTTGCTGATCTCGTTGCTCGCCACAGCATCGGATCAACAACTCGAACTGGCGCGTGAGATGGCCGATTACATCTCACCAAGGCCGGGTTTTACCGATCACCCGCTGACCGCCCACGCCGCAGCCCACATGATCGATCTCATCGAACGATCCTCGCGCTTCCGATGATTGCAACCGACTCATGCCCCCGCAACGAGTTGCGCTCCCGAGCCAAAGGGAGACAATCGACCGCGGCATGCCCTGACATTGTCGCCCGGCATGATCGATCCATATCAGAAGCGGCGCCATGAGAACGCCGTTCTGCTCATTGAGCCCGGCATGACCGAACCCTCCTACCAAGCGCTCGACGCGCGTCTGGATGCTCAGCGGCGGGTTCTTGCATGGATCCTGGAGCAAATGATCGCAACACCTGCACAGCTTGAGCACCTGCTGGCCAACCTCGACCAGTCGGTCATTCAGCAAGACCACCAAGAGGACCCCGGCGCAGTGCCGAATGAGGCATTTGGCCCGAACGCCATTTTCGCAGCTGAAATGCGCGCGATACTGGACCCGGTGAAGCGACGTCACAGAGACCAGTCAGGTGTTGCACGGAAATCTGCCGATTGAACCTCGGTGGGTTGGCATAGCGATTGGACGTGCGGCTCCCGTTTTTGGAATGCCGACAGCATGCCGTGACCCGATGCTCGAGGTGAAGAAGTATGCCCACGATGCCGCGAAATACCCGATCAGGAGACTAGGCGCCGAGCAGCAGGTACGCGTCATAGTCGTCGCCGTGTTTCTGACGGTCAGATCCAGAATCGGGCTATCTCCCAATGCACCCATGATCAGCAGCTCGATCCTGGCGCAGTGACCATTCGCATTGTCGCCGGAAACCGCCGACCGATCTTCATGGCACAACCTCGGTAGCTCACCGGTTCTGCGACTTAGTTTACTGGGTCTAGCGACACGGTCCGAGCCTTGCGGGTCGACCAGAAAGCCTGGGCGACGAATATCGCGAAGGCGAACGCACCGATGCCGAACACAATGTCTCCCGGCACACGCGCCCAAACCAGGGTTTCCATCACGGGGCCATGGATGACCTCTGCGCTGCGTGCGTAGGCGTAGTCGTGCGTGAAGCTGAGATAGGCCTGCCAGAGCCCCTGCGGAAACAATGACAGGAAAACCATCATGGCGAGGCCGACATTCAGACACCAGAAGCTGATCGCCAACAGTTTGTTGTTCCAGCGCGCCGGATCGGTAAGTCCACGCATACAGAATAGTATGAGGCCGAGGCCGAGCATGCCGTAGACGCCAAACAGCGCCCCGTGAGCGTGAGTGGCGGTCGTGTTGAGGCCCTGCATGTAATAAAGAGCGAGCGGAGGATTGATCAAAAAGCCGAACAAGCCGGCGCCGATCAGGTTCCACACCAGAACAGACGAGAAGAACATGAAGGGCCAACGATAGGCTTTCTGCCAGTCGTGAAGGCCTTCATGCTTGGCGCGGCTGTACGCTTCGAACCCCACCACCAACAGGGGCACGACCTCGAGCGCGGAGAATACGCTGCCGAGGGCGATGACGCCGACCGGCGTTCCGCTGAAGTAGAGGTGGTGAAAGGTGCCAAGTACACCGCCTCCAAGGAAGATGATTGTGGCCACGAGAACCGAAGTCGTCGCCACGGCGACCCGCACCAGTCCCATGCGAACCAGCAGCGCCGACACGATGGCGGTTGCGAACACCTCGAACACGCCCTCGACCCAGAGGTGGACAACCCACCAGCGCCAGTACTCCATGATCGTTATGTGCGTGTTCTGCCCGTAGAAGAGCCCGGCTCCAAACAGGAGCCCGATAGAAACCGTTGCGACGATCACGAGATAGAGAAGCGAGCGGGTCTCGGGCCTCTTCAAGGCCGGCCACATTCCGCGCAACACAAGCACAACCCAGAGCAGGAGGCCGATGAAAAGATAGATCTGCCAGAAACGGCCCAGGTCGAGGAACTCATAACCCTGATGCCCGAACCAGAAATTCTGGGTAGCATCTGCGATCAGTCTGTTGACCGCCGACCATTCACCGATGAACGACCCGGCGACAATCACGACCAGACTGATCAGCAGGAACCACACGCCTGCCGCCTGGAATTTTGGCTCGCGTCCCCCCAGCAATGGTCCGACATCGAGCCGCGTGGCGAGCCACGCGGTGGCGATCCAGAGGATCGCAAGTTGCGTGTGCCACGTACGCGTCACGGCATAGGGGAAGTACTCCGCGAACGGCAGGCCATAGATGCCCTGGCCTTCGACCGCATAGTGCGCGGTCACCATCCCCAGCAGCACCTGCACAACGAAAAGCGCGGCAACCAGCATGAAATACCAGCCGGTCGCTCTCATCGACGGCGTAATGACGGCGGCGTCCATGAAGTCCTGCGCCGCAAACCCAGTCTCGGGTTCGCCGTCGCGCCGCCAGATGTCGAACTCCTTGGCGTAGTACCAGACGATCGCGCCGATCCCGGCGAGCAGGACGAAGATGGAGATGAACGTCCACATGAAGACAGCGCCGGTCGGCGTGTTGCCGACCAAAGGCTCGTGCGGCCAGTTGCTTGTATAGGTGATGTCCTCTCCCGGCCTGTTCGTGGTCGCTGCCCACGCCGTCCAGAAGAAGAATGCGTTCACCGCCTCCGCGTCTTCTGCAGACAGCATCGCATTGAGCGGGAAGGCATACTCTTCGCGCAAGCTCTGCGCCTCAGGAGAGCTCCCCTGGAAAAGAGACGAATAGTGCGCGCCGACCTCTGCGATGGCCCGTCCCCGGGCATCCGACACGAGGATGATACCGGTCTCCGGATCAAAGGTGTTGGTCCGCATTTCCTGCTGCAGAACGAATTTCGCGCGCGCCTGATCGGCCGCTGGCAGCTGCGCATAGTCGCCACCGTTGCCGGCGCGGGCGTTGATATCGAGCAGGGCCAGGGCTTCGCGATGCAGCCAGTCTGCGCTCCAATCCGGCGCGACATAGCTGCCGTGTCCCCAGATCGATCCCTGCTGCATCCCGCCCATCGACTGCCAGACATTCTGTCCTCGCTCGATCTTCTCGCGTGTGAGCAATTCCTCGCCTGAAGCCGTTCGGACCGATGTGGGTATTGGTGGGGCGGCCTGATAGATCTGCGCGCCGAAATAGAGAAGCGTACCGAACATGACGAGCATGCCGACGGCGAAGATGATCCAGAGGCGACGGATTGAGAAAGTCGCGCTGTAAGGCGCCATGGCAGCCTCGTTCGATTAAGTAAAACTGCAAGTTCGCGATGGTTCAGCATTTCCCAGATCGCGATCGGACACTCAAGGCGAACGCCGTCGCACAAGCTCCGATCACGTTCCCAAACGCGCGCGGAACGGCGCCTCATCGATTCCGAGCGGCGCGTATTAAACAATGACACACGCTGCGCCTTCCTGACGCGAGTCGCCAGCCTCATTCCGTCATTCGCTCAGATTCCGGCTCCCCGTCTCGCCACGCGGTTCAGTTCGATCCGAGCCGCGACGTCAACTTGGCCCACCTCGTCAGCCCATAGCGACTGCCTGAGGCGTGCGCTCGCGGAAACGCATGACGCCCGGGTACGTGCGGGACGAACGGGTCGACACGCGCCAGCTAGACTTAAATTCAGGAAAGCGCAGGCGGTTGGTCGTAGAAATCAACCTGCATCCGCATGTCGCCGATAGGTTCGACGAAGTGGGGCTGGTCGGGAAGCAGCAAGCCCGGCCGGCCAGGCTCGACAACGACTTCCCCCGGCGGCTCGACATAGACGAGTCTCAACTTGCCCTCGAGAACCCGCACGACACCCCAGACGCCCAGCTTCGTTCGATGGTCGCGGCGCAACGCCCCCGGCAAGGTCTGCGCGTCGAATATGGGCGTCGAGCGATAGGGTTGCGGTGCGTGCGCATCTGTCATTTCAAGGCCTCGTGGATGAAGGGTCTGAGCGCGCCATTAGAAACGTAGCAGCCAGCAGAGCGCCGACTTTCAGAATTTCTGCCCCTATGTATATCAGGTGTAGATAGCTCTGCCCTACGTCCTGTCCGGCGATGACCTGAACAGTCCGGGCATCGAGTTCGGGCATCAGCAACAGACGCTGCGCCAGAAAGATAAGAACCGGCACGGAAGCAATCCGCCAGTCAATGCGCCGGCAGAGGACAAGCGCTCCAACAAACGCAGCGCACAAAATCCACTCGCCTATCCCAACCCAGAAGAACTGCGCCCGGCCCACCTCAAGTGCAGTTGTCATACTGAGGGACGGGGCCTGAAATTTTGCGGGGTCGCAATCAGCGAACCTCCGATTGCAACGCCTGCCCAGACAAGTGCGGTGCCTCGCGATAGATCAGATGACGTTTTCATGACCGGTTCACCGGAAGACCTGGAAACCCAAACATCGCAAGCTGGAGACTCTCGGCGATGCGCTCCGCGCGTTCCATAAAGTATACAACGGCTTCGGGCGTCGGCGCCGTGTCTTCCAAGGTCTGCCTGAACAGGGCGAGCCATATCTTGAAATGCCAAGGCTCAACGCCTGACAATTTCTGGTGTGCTGGAACAGGTTTTCCGGAATAGACCCCCGCATTCAACGTTACGGACGCCCAGAAACGCTTCATGGTGGCGAGATGACGATCCCATCCAGCGCCAATCTCACGCTCGAATATTGGACCGAGCAGCGGCTGGGCGCGTACGTTCGCATAGAAGGTATCGACCACCAGAGAAATGTAATCCTCATCGATGCCAATGGCCGCAGCATGCGCCTGGATGGCGGCGCGCCTTTCGTTCGCGCTGATGATGGCGTCGCTCATCATGCCACCTCACTTTGAAGCATGGCGCGCAACTTTGTATTGCCGGCCGTGAGGTCTGCGATGGTGTATCGATCAAGCACGGACAGGAATGCTTCCAGCGCCTCGTGAAGAATACCCTTCAAGCGGCAAGCGCGGACGATCAGGCATCCGTTTGCTCCACCTGGAAAGCATTCAACGAGAGCCAGATCGTTCTCCATGCTGCGCACAACGTCACCAATGCGGATCGTATCGGACCGGCGTATCAGACGAAGTCCGCCAGACCGACCCCGCACGGTCTCAATGAACCCTTCCCTTCCAAGCAAGTAAGCGACCTTCATCAAATGGTTCTGAGAGATGCGAAAACGGTCCGCGATCTCCTTGATCGTAACCAACTCGCCGCGCCGGACGTCGAGGTGCGTAAGGACTCTGAGGGCGTAGTCAGATTGCAGATTGAGGCGCATTTGTCGCTCTTAAAGTGGTATTTGACATATTGCTTATACAGCGCAGGTGTTCAAGATGCTGAAAAGCGACAAATCGCGCCAGGCGGGCGCGGCGCTGGAAGGAGACGCGATGCTTCGTTTGATCATGTGGCCGGCCAACGCAGTGTGTGATGCCATACATGTCGAGGACGAGAACGAGCGTGGGGTGGTGCGGATGCTCGTAAACATGATGCTGCTTACGCTGATGGCCGTGATCGCCTTTGTGATCCTGTTCGGCATTCTCTAAGCAGCGGATCACGCGTTCGCAGATGCGAGATCAGGAATTGCGCCACAGAAAAACGTATTGCGTGGTTGCCGCTTTTCTTTGTTTTGATCTTTTCTTGTGGCGTCGGCCCGGGACTTTATCGAAGACTCTGGAATTTCCAGGCCCGGGTTCAAGGGACGGCGTGAGTTATCACGCTGCTCCCGTCTTGGCTTTCTTCTTGATTGCTATTGGCGCGATTTCGGCGTCTCGGTATCTGCGCGTATGTGCTTTATTCTTTGAGACGGACGGGATCGAGAGAGAGCAATGATTTCGACGCTGACCCGAACCGAGCGGTTTCTCGCGCTCTGGATATCTATGGCCGTTTCCATCTGCGGACTGGCTCTCGCCATAGCGGGTCGTGAAGACCCCCTGTTTATCCATGGCCTGCTGATCCTGCTCTTCGGTCTCGTTTGCTCCTACATCGTCATGTTTGGATATGAGGAGAAAGCTCCGGGTACGGAACGTCTTTCTCTCTACTACGACGAGCCGATAAAGGCGGGCGTCATCTTTGCAATGATATGGGCCGTCTTCGGAATGTTCATGGGAGTGTGGGTCGCGGCACAACTCGCCTGGCCCGATCTCGCTTTTGACGCGCCTTGGTCAGGTCTCGGTCGCCTTCGTCCAACACACACCACGGGCGTAATTTTCGGATTCGGAGGCAATGCGCTGATCGCGACGTCATTCCACGTCGTGCAACGCACTTCGCGGGCACGATTGCCAGACCAGCTTTCGCCATGGTTCGTGCTAGTCGGCTATAACATGTACTGCTTGATAGCTGTCTCGGGCTACCTGCTCGGAATTACGCAATCGAAGGAGTATGCCGAGTCGGAATGGTATGCCGATATCTGGCTCGTCCTTGTCTGGGTGGTCTCTCCGTCCTCTACATCCGCACGCTTGCACGACGGAAAGAGCCGCACATCTATGTGGCGAACTGGTACTTCCTGGCATTCATTCTCGTCGTCGCAATCCTCCATATCGTGAACAATCTCGCCGTGCCTGTTTCGCTCGGGCACGCCAAGAGTTACACGGTCTGGCCCGGGAGTGCAGGATGCCATGGTGCAATGGTGGTATGGCCACAACGCGGTGGCCTTCTTCATGACGGCCGGCTTCATCGGGATGCTCTATTACTACCTGCCCGTGCGCGCCCAGCGGCCGATCTTTTCCTATCGGCTTTCGATCCTCAGTTTCTGGGGCATCACCTTTTTCTACATGTGGGCCGGATCTCACCATCTGCACTACACCGCCCTGCCGGACTGGGTTCAGACGCCCCGGGATGACCTTCTCGGTCATGTTGCTGGTGCTCTCCTGGGCGTCAGCCGGCAATGCGCTCCTGACGCTCAACGGCGCCTGGCACCGGGTGCGCCACGACGCAACGCTCCGTTTCATGATGATCGCCGCGGTGTTCTACGGTCTGTCGACATTCGAGGGGTCCTTCATGGCGATCCGGCCGGTGAATTCGTTGTCTCACTATACTGATTGGACGATAGGTCACGTGCATGCGGGCGCCTTGGGATGGGTTGCGCTGATCACGTTCGGATCGTTCTACACGCTGGTGCCGGTCTTGTGGAAACGACGCCAGATGCTATTCGCCCGCCTTGATCGAATGGCATTTCTGGCTCGCTCTGGCGGGGCAACGCTTATTTACGTCTTCGCGATGTGGAATTCAGGCATCATTCAAGGCCTGATGTGGCGTACGTACACAGAGGAGGACACGCTTGCTTATTCATTCGTGGATTGCTGAAAGCTATGTGGCCATACTATGTGGCCCGCGCGTTTGGCGGCTTGCTTGTTCCTCATCGGCGCCATCATCTGCCTTTACAACATCCTGATGACGATCCGGTCGCCCGACAAGGCCGAAAGCCGGGATGATGATTCCGCATCCCGCCGATCTGGCGCTGGCGGGAGAGTGAAATGAGCGAATTTTTTCACCGCAAACTCGAGCGTTCCGCGATCGGCTTCGTTCTTGCTATCATTGCAGCCGCCAGTGTCGGCGGCATTGTCGAGATCGCACCTCTTTTCACGATCGATGAGAACTGTTGAAGCGGCGCCGGACATGCGACTTTACACGCCGCTGGAACTGGCGGGACGCAACATCTACGTCCGTGAGGGATGTTATGCGTGCCACAGCCAGATGATTAGAACCCTGCGCGACGAGGTTGACCGGTACGGGCCCTACTCGCTCGCAGTCCGATCGAAGAACGATCACCCCATGCTCTGGGGGTTCCAAACGCACGGTCCCGACCTTGCGCGTGTCGGCGACAAATACAGCGACGCCTGGCATGTCGCGCACCTGACCTATCCGCGAGACGTGGTCCCTGAATCCAACATGCCTGCCTATCGATGGCTGGCGCGCACGGAACTCAGGATTGACGATCTGTCTGAGCATCTGGCCGCGCAACGCATGGTCGGCGTTCCCTATACCGACGAGATGGTCAAGGAAGCGCGGGCCGATGCATATGCCCAGGCGAATCCCGACACGGATGGCGTCCCCGGCGTGATGCAACGCTATGGTGACGAAACGCAGGTGCGCGCCTTTGATGGCGTGACCAGCCAGCTCACCGAAATGGATGCTCTGGTGGCTTATCTGCAGATTCTGGGTCGACTGACCGATGCCGCCCACAAGAATACTGGCGGGGCTGAGACATCCCCAGCAACCGCTGGATTGAGGGAAAATCTGGAACACGAATTCGGGTGGTGTTCTCGAAGAGCTGGGGTCTGTTCTACCTCATCGCAATGGCGGTTGCCGTTTGTGATCCAGCGTTCTGGCCATCCAACCGCCGTCGATTTGACCAAGGCCAAACACTCCGTCCTTGAACGGGAGGATGACCACGAGCGTTGAAGAAGGCGATCCCGTCAGTGGAGAGCGCCTGACCCGGACATGACTGAAATGGCATCAAGGAACTTGATGCGCCATACCGCGTGGCGTCCTGCTTTTCCTGATCGTCACCCATATTATCGCTTTTGCCCTTTGGGTGCTGACCCCGCCTGGCCGCTAGGCAAAAGTTACACGCCTGGCATTCTTGGGAGTACTTGAAAGAAGGAGTGGAAGAGCAACTGGTTGCTTCCGCCGACAACGACGTGGACGAAGAAGATTGAAGTCTCGGATTTTCGAACCATCCAGGCCGACGAGAGAATGATGTTGACCGTGCGAAGCACGGGCATCAGCTGTTCGGAGACAACTGCGCCGCCTGCCACGGCAGCGATGGCAAGGGACGCGCCAATTACCCGGACTTGACGGATGACGACTGATTATGGGCGGAGATGTCCAGCGCATTGCCGAGACGGTCAACGTTGGCGTCAACTCCGCGAATGCAGGCAGCGGATTGCCGAGATGCCACGTTTCGGCGTGGATCAGATGCTGCCGCGCGAAGATGTCGAGAAGGCGGCAAATTTCGTTTTCTCGCTTAGCAACCCCAATTTCTCCCCAACCAGCAAATGTCGAAACCATTGCCGCTGGCCGAGAGGTTTTCTTGCGGCACCGCACGACCTGCCATGGCGAAGACGCGCGCAGGAAGCAGGATGTCCCGGCGCCCCAACCTGACGGACGAGCGTTGGATATGCGGCGGCGATCTGGAAATGATCATAACGACGATCCACACGGCGGCAGGCGGGGCCGCATGCCAACCTGGGATCAGCGCCTCACGCGCGCGGAGATCAAGATACTTGCACTCTTTGTGCGTTCGCTCGGCGAAGGCGACGGCTAGGGACGACGGGGTTTGCGACGTCATGAGGATGAGAATCTGGATCCTTATCGGCGGGCTTTTTTGGTTTTGCGGCCCGCAAGCATCCATCTGCTCTATGTGGCGCTTACGTCCCAGCCGGCGCCTGCGTGCCCCACGTCAAGGGAAACAGGCGATGGCGGATACTGAGCGGCGAAATCGGCATGCTAGGATGCGACGAACATGGCTGAAACACGGCGAGAACTACGGCCTCCTGGGCAGAACATCCGGCGTCGAGCGGACGCCCAGGACGTACGCATGCAACGTCATCTGCCGCTGGATGTTGGGTTCCGGTGGCTTGCGATGGGCTAGCGCGATCTTGTCCGGCGGCCGCTTCTCAACCTTCTATATGGACTGAGCATTTGGCGCAATTTCTGGTCGCCTTCGGTGTTCCTTCTGGTCACGCTGGAGTATGATTCCATCCTGCTTCCCGGCTATCGCAGGTTTCTGATCGTGGGGCCGCTCCGGGAGTGGGCCTCTACGCCAAGAGCCGGGCCATTGAAGCGGGCGAGACAGTGACGCTCAACGAGATGATTTTCGTGAAGCTGCGCTCGGCGCCCAGATATTCACGCAGCTTGCTTCTTCTGTTGCTTCTCGTATTTTGCCTTGGATGAGGGCCGCTGTGCTGCTTTATCCGCTCTTCTTCGGCGTGACGCCCTTCCCGGGGCTGCCCCATATCGTCGCCCTGCTGCTGAACGAGCCGATGGGCTGGGCGATGCTCGCTATCGGAACCGCCTTGGGCGGGCTTTTCGCTTCTTTCGCGTTTGCGCTGAGCGCGTTCCATTCCGATGCTTCTGGACCGACCGACGGACGCCCTGACAACGATGGGCACAAGCATGGCATGGTCTGGAGATTTTCAACGTCGCGCCCATGATCGTAATGAAGGCGCCATCATTCTCTTCCTGTGCGCCGTTGGTGTCGCAACCTTCTTTGTTGGCTTCATCGTGATCTTCCCCCTGCTCGGCCACGCGAGCTGGCACGCCTACCGGATGATTGCAGACGGTGAGGCATAGATGGTCCAGTCTCTCCGAACCCGCTTCCCGCATGCGAGCAACGCCTTTTCCGTCCGAGGCCAGAAGTCCTTCTTGCAAGCCCCAACATCTCCCCCGCCTTGATGGAGACCGACCTCGTTGTCCCAACGGTGAGGTGTGCTGGCTGTATACAGTCCATCAGAAGGAGCGCTTTCCGGTCTGGACAATGTCGTTGAGGCGCGGGTCAACCTGTCGACCCGCCGCGTCAAGAAGTGAAGTGGCGCGCCGGCGGATCGCCCCCGCCGCTCGTCAGGACTTTGTCGCAGGCGGGTTTCGACGCCACGCTGTCCTCATTTCGAAACCGATGGCCGGGATCCGGGGTGGGTCGGCTGGTGCGCGCGACTGCGGTGGCTGGCTTTGCCATGATGAATATCATGTTGCTGTCCCGTCTCAATTTTGGTCGGGCGCCGATCCGGCGCTGCGCAACATTTTCCACGTCATTTCCCGCTGCTCGCGGCGCTTGTCATCGTCTATTCCGGGACGCATCTTCTTCGAGTCAGCATGGTCGGCACTCCAAGGTTGGAAAGGCCAACGCCGGATGTGCCGATAGCTATCGGCATCCTGTTGATATTTACCCTGAGCGCCTACGACACCGTGCAGGAGAGGGTCCCCATATTACTATTTTGACGCGGCGACGTCGCTCATCTTTGTGCTTCTTGTCGGCCGCACGCTCGATACATATGATGCGACGCAAGAGGCTCGAACGGCGGTGATGGGTCTGGCGCGTCTGATGCCGCAGCACCCAACCGTTGTCCGAGGTCGATGGCCGGCGCGCCTGCACGTCGACCGACCTTATACGTTGGCCGGATTGTTCTCGTCTCGGCCGGCGGTCGCATCCCGCTCGACGGCGTGATTGTCAGCGGAGACGCCGATCTGGATACAGCGATCGTCAACGGAGCACGCCGGTCCGTGCGGAACCGCGGTACACCCGTACTCTCCGGCATGCTCAACATCAACAGCCGCATGCGAGGTTCGGGTGAGCCGCACGATGCCAGATCGTTCATTTCCAGCGCGATCAACATGATGGGGCGGCAGAGATCGGACGGGCGCACTACCGTCGTCTGGCGGACCGGGCCGCTTCTTTATACGCCAGTCGTACATGCACTGGCTGAGGCAGCTTCATCGCATGGATGCTCGCCACGGGAAGCTGGCATCAGGCTCTCACCATTGCCGTGTCCGTGCTTGTCATCACGTGTCCCTGACTACGCTCGGCCTTGCCGTGCCCATGGTCCATGTCGCGGCTCCGCGTCGATTGTTCGAACTCAGGATCGCGCTCTCAAGGATGGCAGCGCCCTCGGGCGCGCTGCGGAAAGCCAGATACTGTTGTCTTCAGCAAGTTGGGCACGCTTTCATTCGGCCGGATACCAAATCGTTTCCGCATACCGTGATGGGTGACGATCTCCATGCAGCGCTCGCACTTGCCGCCTGTTCACGGCTTGTCACCTTCTCAAGCGATCGCCAGCCTTGCGTGCGAGGCGCGCAACCTGTCGTCGAGAATGCGCTGAGTACCCCCGTTTGGAGTCGAGGACGGATTGGGAGCACACTTATCGTCTCGGACGGACAGATTGGGTGCAGGATGGCGCTGTTAGCGATGGCGCGGCGTTCGCCAAGGATAGGACGATTGTCAGGAAGTTTGAACCCCCGGACGTCCTGCGTCCCGATCCGAGTGGAACAATTCTCGTCCTTCACTAACTGGTTATCCCATCGAAATTTTGTCGGGCGACGGCAGAGATACGGTGCAGATCCTCGCCGCGCGCCTTGGTGTCCGGGTTTTCCACTACGGCTTGGACCAGAGGACAAGGTTCGCCGCCTGAAGGAGCTTGGTGACGCAGGGCGGAAAGTGTGATGGTTGGCGATGGCCTCAATGACGCCCCCTCTTTCGGCGGCTCATGCCTCCATGGGCGCCAGGAGATGCTGCCGATATCCGGCCGCGCCACCCGGCAGATTTCGTTTTCATGGGCGGCCTCGACTCCGTGTCTCATGCACTCAGAATTTCCAGGAAAGCCCGACAGCTTGTTCATCAGAACCTCACTTTAGCCGTCATTTGCACAAATATCGTTGCGGTCCCATTTGCCTGGCGGGTTTGTGACGCCTTTCCTTGCTGCGATCGCGATGTCCGCATCCCTCCGCTGACCGTGGTCGTCAACTCCCTGCGATTGTAGCCGTCACCACGCCCAAGTAACGTCAAGCCGCCACCGTCGCGCATTCAGAGAGTTCTGGAGACAGCGCCAGGAGCGTCCCTGATCTGGCTCGTACCAGTTGCCCTGCTCATGGGGCGGTCGGCAGCCCGCATTTCTGGTCGCTCAAGTCCGGGCAGTACGACGATTTGTCCGAGCGCCTCCGGAAAGGATCCTCCTGGCAGATGAGGATCATCCGCTTCCCACCAACGCCTAGTACAAACCCACGCTTCCGGGGACTCGCACGTCAGTCCAGCCCGCGACGGGCAAAATGAGCAATCGTCATTAGAGGTTCAGCAGATGACAAAGTGAAGAAACGAAAGGCAGGCTCTGGATCATTGGGTATGGCGGTTGCTTTGCGGCATCGCCGTAATTGTTTTAATTATGGTTTCACTTGGAACCATACGGTGCGGCTTCATCGTTGCTCTGATTTCCTGAGATCCTTTGATACGGGAAACCGAGAGACTTTAAGGCCGTCCAGCTTCGGCCCGCGCTGGCAACATCCAGCTTTTCAAAAGCAGCCTGCATTGAGGCCCGCATACTGGGTAGGGACGAGGTTCAGAGGAGATGACGCTTTGCGAAGTATCCGTGGACACAAACAAGAAGAAACATAACCAGCTTTCAAGCAGACGCTGAACCTCCGCAATGCAGAGGCATTGTGCACATTAGCTTTACTCTTCGCCAGGAGCGCGCCTTCTTTTTTGAGCGCAATCTGTCGTACGCCAGGACAGAGGATGCAACAAGAAGAGCAAACCAGCGGGTTCGGGGGAGTAGCCAAATCTCATCTTTCGCACCCCACTATATCACGATAGGCGACACCGCAGCCCCTCCAGGCAGCATGGCGGAACGCAGCTGAAGAAGTCGCAGGCATCGGCTTCTGGCACTATGGATCCATCGACCGGAGCGGTGGACTGGACACCGAACATGTTTCGGCTTTCAGGGTTTCCGGTGGGGCCGACTCCCCAACTCCTTGCAAAGAGACCGCCAGGTCGGATTCATCCCGACGACCCGCTGCGCCGACGCCTTTATCGACCTTTCCTCCAATCTGCAGGCCGGTAGCCACGTTTCGATCTCACGCCCAATGCTCCCGTCAGGCGGCATCCGCGTGGTCGAAATTTTACTAACCGTGCAGCACGAGGCCACCGCAGGCGAAGTCGCGTCGATCGCTAGGATCGGTTCTGGACATCACTGACGCAGGTCGAACGCGAACGCGATATCGCGCATGCCCGGGCAACAACCAGAGAATGAGATCTGGCAGGAAGCAATCGTATGCGGCAGATCTCGGTGCATGAACCCCGTGCGCCCATGATGGCCATCCTCGGATACGCGCATCTCCTGGCCGCCCAGGAGGACATACCGGCCGCGGCGCGAAGCGATCTTGAACATTTGACGCGGTCCAGCGACGCGCTGCTCTCCGTCGCCAACAATGTCCTGGGTCGTTCGAAAGCCGCAGCCGCTTTGGCGGCGAACAAAGCAGCTCCTGTTGCAATCAAGACCCTCGTTGGAAATGTGCGGGATATTTTTCTCGCAAGCAGGCCCGTCTCAACGGGGTGGAGCTTCGACAGAAACCAGTGGTTTTCCGCCCTTTCTGGAAGCTCATGCAGATGCTCTAATCCAGATTCTGATCAATCTGATAGGTAACGCCATTAAGTTTACCGACCGAGGGTCGATTACAGTATCGACTGATCACGATGAGAATCTCGAGATCTTGTCGATCGCCGTGAAAGATACAGGTCACGGGTTCGATGACGAAACACGTGACGTGTTGTTCGACGAATTCTCCCCAAGGTATCGCGCCGCGAATACTGCCTGCGGGCGCTGGTCTCCGGTCTTTCGATCTGCAAAGGGCCTTGTCGAGGCGCTGCGGGGGACGATCAGCAGTACAAAGGCACGCGGACGCAGGCATCTGCTTCACTGTCCGGATACATGCCCCGCTCTCTCTTGGTTGCCAGGGGCAATTCGACAACAGCACGGTCTCAAGCGTTCTAATCGTCGACGATCACCCGCAAATCAGGAAATCTGCACCTGCAAGGAACGGGCGCGTTCGTTGTCGCCACCGCGCCTGCCGCGGAAATCGAGCCTGGACGCAGCCGCCTTCCAACAGTTCAGTTTGATTCTCCTTGATCTCAATCTTCCCGACATGTCCGGCGCCGAGGTCGCCCAGCACCATTCGTCCCGGCAATGGACCGGGCTGCTCTCACCCGCATCTGTGCGTTTGCACCGCGGCGGACATTGGTCACGGCTCCCTCCCCAACCTTTAACGACCTTCTTGCGAAAACCACTCGACCCGCAGGCACTTATAGAAATGGCGCGCAGCCTGCATCAAATCACTCAAGCCTTCTGATG
>JADKDU010000018.1 GCA_016714495.1 Hyphomonadaceae bacterium
GCGGCGTCACGGTAAGATCAGATCCAGTTGCGGTCTGCGCGGCCGCGAACTTCCAGCCAGCTTCGCCATTCATCGTTGCGGAATGGGCGCTGAGCATGCGGCGCACCGAGTCGCGCACGGCACCCTCGCCAGCTACTTGAAACGTTATGCTCCCCGTCTTTTCGACGACTTTAACCGATGCCCGCAGCGTGACGTTGTTCATGTCGATGAGGTGCTGGCGCAACGCCTCAATATTGACCTTGGACCAGTCAGTCGTCGGATCCGCTTCAAGCAACTCCACAATTTCCTGTATCGCGGCGAACGCCGCTTCCCGTCTGCTGCGGCATCCCTGCCGCACTGCCGGCGCGGTCATCTTTCCGTGATCCATGTGAGCATGGTCTGGCTGCTGAGCGACACTTGCGGGCGACAGCAAGAGCGCCAGGGCGGACGCAACTGGGAGGGGTCTCATGAATGATGATCCTGTTCTGAGCGACAGCTGCAGTTGCACTGCTTGCCACGAACCTGTACGAAATGACATGATAGATATCATGCGGGACTGGTTTCATTCGCTGCCACATCAGCAGCATACCTACGCGGACGACCAGTATCTTTTCCGTCGTGATGATCCGGTTCAGTCGATGTTTCTGATCGAGGCGGGCTCCGCACGACTTGTCCGCACCCAGCGCGGCGGCGGCGTGGTGGTATTGCAGCGAGCTTCGGCCGGCTCGATCCTCGCCGAAGCTTCGCTTTTCACGCCCACATATCACTGTGATGCGATGGGGTCCGAGCCTGTCACAGCGACACTCGTCGCAAGACATGCCCTGCGTCGCTTGTTCCTGACCAATCCTGAGTTCGCTCAGGCGTGGGTCATGCACCTCTCCGGCGAGGTCCGCCGCGCGCGTCGGCGGGCCGAAATCCTGTCACTCCGGACCGTGGCCGAGCGACTGGACGCGTGGATTGCGGAGAACGGCAAGCTACCTGACAAAGGTCGATGGAAGAGTGTCGCGATGGAGATCGCTGCCAGCCCTGAAGCGCTCTATCGCGAGATCGCACGACGGCGCGACTAGCAGGGCACTCCCTCGCCCACCTCCGTTTGGGATGGCGTGCGGGAACCCAGGACCGCCGATCACGGTCGGATCACCTTGGCGTCAGAGCCCGGCGATTTGACGCACCTCAATCTCACGCCTCTGTGCTTCATATGCATATTAGAAATTGTGCACTCTCACCTTTCGGGACGCCCCGTCCCTGATGAAAGGTGGCGGCCAGCTGGATGAAATGAACGTGGGACGGCCTCGGCGATCCATACCCGCAAGAGCGGTCGTCTCCCTGCTGGTGGCGACTCTGGCGTTGATGCGCGCGCTGATTCCGGCTGGTTACATGCTCGATCGCACCGACGATGACGGGCGCCTGGTTGTGCAGATGTGCAGCGACGCTGGCACACATAGCGTCGTCGTCGATCTTAAGACCGGCGCGGTCTCTGAAGACACGGAGCAATGGGACACGAGCGCTCCATCCGACACGCGAAAGAGCACCAACGGCGAGATATCCTGTCCCTTCGCCCTGTCAGCAATTGCAAGCCTGCCAACCGCTTCGGTCGCGGTGACACCGACAATCCTGAACGACCTGCGGATCGTCGAGCACTACCCGATCGCATCGCCGGTGGCGTGGCTCTCACGGCCCCCGCTTCCGGGCCGGGGACCTCCCGGCGTCGCCTGAACGCCTGAGCCCCCGTCAAACGAAATTCTCCGCGAGTGCGAAGCTGCATGCTTCCACTGCGCGCCAGGAGCTACGCACATGAAATCCATCTATCTCGCCAGCGCAGGCGCCGCGGCGCTTGTCGCCATGGGGCATGCCAGCTTACGCCCAGACACCTTCTGCAGACCCGGCCCTGCGCGACGTGATCATTGTCACCGCATCGCGGACAGATACAGCAACAACTGATACGGCTTCGCCGGAGGAGCCGCTCCAGGGACCGGATGTCACGCATCTCCTGGATCGCATTCCCGGAGGGCGCGCGTCGGCAACGGCGCACTATCCGGCCAGGCCCAGTATCGCGGCTTGTTCGGCGAGCGGCTCAATCTGCGCGTCGATGGCCAGCGCTTCGCGTCGGGCGGTCCCTAACCTCATGGACCCGGCCTTTCACTACGCCCCCGCTCCCCTCGTCGCCGCAATGGTGATCGATCGCGGTGTCAGTCCGGTGAGGCTAGGACCCGGTCTCGCCGGGGGCATGGACGCGATGTTCAAGCGGATCGACTTCGCAGACGGACCCGGCGTATCGGTCGGCTATGACCTGACCACAGATGCTCGTACGATCGACGAGAGCGCCTCCATTGGCGGCGTTGCCGGCGTCTCGAGCAAGGACTGGCGGTTCAACCTGCTTGGCTCCTACGAGAAGGGGGATGATACTCGGTTTCCTGGCGGCGTGATCGCGGCAACGTCGTTCAAGCGGAGCGTCTATGGCGCATCCGGCGGCGTCCGCTTCGGGGATCACACGCTGACCCTCGATGTACGCCGGCAGAACACCGGCCCCTCGGGCAATCCGCCCTTCCCAATGGATATGATCTATTTCGACACCGATTTCGCACGAGCCGGCTATTCGACCCACTGGGGCGAGACCAGGCTGGAGGCCTCAGTCGGCTATGTCGATGTCGCTCACCTGATGAACAATCTGACGCTGCGGCCGGCGCCCGTCGCCGCGCAACAGCGCGAATCGCTTGCGTTCGCTACAACCCGATCAGCGAACGTCTTTCTGAGTTTCCCCTTTCTGTCCGGCGAACTTCGCACCGGCGTGGACGGCGAGGATATCGACCGCGACGTAACCATCACCAACCCGACCAACGCCGCGTTCTTCATCCGCAGCCTTCCCGACATCGCGCAGCACCGCATCGGCGGCTTCGCAGAGTGGGCGGGCGGCCTTGGGCCTTTCGAATCGGAGCTTGGGCTCAGGTTAGATCACCACACGGCGAAGGCCGGTCTGGCTGCGACGGGTGCGGCGGTTCCTGCCGGACCGACCAACCTTGCCAATGCCTTCAATGCGTCGGATCGCTCCCGGGAAGACACAACGTGGGATGCTGTTGCGCGCCTGTGGACGCCAGCGGACAACGGTCTGTCCTGGCGCATCACGCTTGCCCGCAAGACGCGCGCACCTGGCCACGTCGAGCGGTTCCTCCTGGCTACCGAATAACACCAGTGGCGGGCTTGCGGACGGCAATATCTATGTCGGCGATCTCTCCAGACAGCCCGAAACTGCATGGATCGCGGAAGCGGGCTTCGCTACCGCACCGCCGAGGCTATCTGCGACCAACCATTTATGTTCGCCAGATCGACGATTACATCCAGGGCGTGCCGTTCGACGCAACTCCCGGGATCCTCAACACGCCCAGGAAATGGTCGCGTCCATGAATGGTGATCCGACACCACTGCGCTTTGCAAATGTCGACGCCCGCCTCTACGGCATCGATATCGATGCGGGTCTTGATCTGGCTGGTCCCTGGCGGATCGACGCAGTCGCCAGCTACGTCCGGGGCGAACGCCGAGGACATCGACGATAATCTCTATCGTATCGCGCCTCCAAGCCTGACCATGGGTCTTACCTACGAGCAGCCTGCGTGGTCGGCGACGATGGAGACGCAGGCCGTTGCCCGTCAGGACAAGGTCTCGTTGACCAATTCTGAGGCCAAGACAGCAGGCTATGTGCTGCTCAATATCTTCGGCGCCTGGACCATCCGTGACGGCGTCCGGCTCTCCGCCGGGATCGAGAATCTGCTCGATCACAAGTACGAAGAGCATCTCTCCGGCTACAATCGCATCGATGGATCGGATGTACCCCTCGGGTCGCGTCTCCCGGGAGCTGGCAGAGGCGTCTTCATCCGGTTGGGTGTCGCTGGCTGATCGATTGGGTGCGCACTTATGAGGGACCGAGCCACACGTCACCTAGGGCTTGGGCCCCGCCCGCATATTCTTCGAAGCGGGAAAGAGGGGCCGCCGGTTTTCCGACGGTCCCTCTTTATTCGAAGCTAGCGACTCCTGTTCAGCGGCGCTGTCACATCCGCAGAGGTCAAGTCGGAGCCGCCAGCGAGAACCGGCTTACAGGCAGACCGAGCGCACGGTCACCCCAAGATCGTCGCGCAACATGAAAGTCTCTTGGCTCTCGGTCCAATGCCTAATTGGAGCAATCAAGGTCGCTGAACGCTGTCAGATTGGTAACGTCGATCGTCACCCTGCGCGCCCCATCAAAAAGTGCGCATGGAGTTGAGATCGCGAAGGATATCTCCTGTCCAGTAAACCGTGGTTGAGGCGGCGCCGCATCTGCCAAGGGAAAGTGATCTTTTGAGCACCGCAGTTTAGTCGTTGTCGCCCTGCTTGTCGGGCGGCAGGACTATTGCGTTTTGTGTGGCGACCACCAGTACGCCAGCCAGAGCAGCGAAGCATGCGCCGACAAGAAATGTCATAGCTGGTCCAGCTAGATCCCACACGAGACCGGCAATCAGACTGGCAAACAAGAGTGACAGGCCGGTCGCGAGGTTGAAAACGCCGTATGCCGAACCGCGGAGACTTACCGGTGCATGATCGGCGATGAGTTTCGCCAGCAGACCCTGTGACATGGCCAAGTGTACGCCCCAGAGGCAAATGCCGACGAAGGCGCCGATAAGGCCCGGTAGATATGCGAGAGAAAGGTCGGCGGCGATGAGAGCCAGCAATCCCCAGATCAGGAGTAGCCCGGGAGGCACGCGATCCGAGAAAATGCCAGCGGGATAGGCTCCCAACGCATAGACGATGTTCATCGCAACGAGGACAAGCGGCGCCAGAGCGAGCGGCAGGCCTTCGGCGTTGGCTTTGAGAACCAGAAAGGCTTCGCTAAAACGCGCCAGCGTGAACACGACCCCTATTGCGACGACGATCCAGAACGGCCGGCGGAGCTGGGCCAGGTCTTCGAGGCGGATCGGCGGGGCGGCATCAGTTCTGACAACCGTCTCGCGTTTCTCCTCCACGCCGAACACGACGCATGCTGTCGCGAGCGCTGCCGGAATGACGGCCACCCAGAGGCCACGAATGTCTGGCGGCGTCACGTCCGCGATCAAGGCGTCGCGGGGGGCACCCCTCGTTCCCTTGCCAATCCGGTCCGCGAAGCGTGCGCCGAGAACGATCAATGGCCCGCTCGCAATGGCGAACAGCGGCTTGGTCAGCGCCCCCAGACCATACCCAAATAGGATGAGCGGCTTGCGGCGCCCCCACCGGTCGGACAGATAGCCTGAGAACACCTTGGTGATGGCGGCCGTCGATTCGGCGACGCCATCGATTAGTCCCACTAGCGCGACACTGACGCCAAGCGTTCCGGTGAGGAACAAGGGCAGCAGGCTATGGATGGTCTCCGAGGAGACATCCATCAGGAAGCTGACGAGTCCGAGCGCCCAAACGGTTCGGGGAATGGCGGAACGCCCTCGTGACGCGTGCGGATTCACTGCAGTATCGTCCGCATCAGTACGAGGCCGCCGAACACGCCGATCAGCGAGAGGACAACCGAGCCGCTAACATACAACGCCGCCTCTGCGATACCTCCCCGCTCCCATAGCAAGGCGGCATCGAGCGAGAATGCCGAGAAGGTTGTAAACCCGCCGAGCACGCCAGTGGTCAAAAGCAGACGAAGCGTCTGGCTGCTCGCTTCGCCACGAAAGGCGAACCAACTCGCTAGGACACCCATCGCGAAACACCCCAGTACATTGACGATGAAGGTCGACAGCGGGAAGCTTACCGGCAGGGCCATGGGAATGAAGCGATTGGCAAGGTGGCGCAGCACTCCGCCCGTGCCGGCCCCCGCAAACACAACGCTGGATAAAAACAACTCCCGCATCATGCCAGAACCTCGACCGCTAGAAGCAATTTCTGGACGGCTTCGAACATCAATTTGAAAATGATATCGGGAATCAAAACGACTATCTCCTCATCCTTTGGATCGGGCGGGAGACGTCGCGTACTCCTACCCAACGCAACAAAGCGGTTGGTAGGAGTCATCAGCCAAGAGGCGGGTGGCGGGGGACTCCATGGCGATCAGCAAACATGTCTACCTTCTTCACTGGGGAAGGCCAAGCCTCGCGTCGCAAATGCAGACTTGACCGGAACCATTCCCGCCATCGTTATAGCCGCCGGCCTATAGCGAATTTTGCGACATGAACGAAACGGACTCATCACAGGCACTGCGGCCAAAACGCCGGTTGGCTGCAGCCTTCGGCGGTGGCGGCCTGATCGGTATGCTGGGCGGGCTCATCGGACTCGGCGGCGCTGAGTTTCGGCTCCCGTTGTTAATCGGCTTGTTTCGTTTCCCCGCCCTCGAAGCGGTGATCCTCAACAAGGCTATGAGCCTTGTCGTCGTCGCCAGTGCGCTGCCCTTTCGGGCGAACTCCGTTCCCTTGGCCGAAGTCGTTGGGCAATGGCCGGTGATTGCGAATCTACTGGCAGGCAGTCTGGCAGGCGCGTGGTTCGGCGCCGGATGGGCGACGCGGCTACGGGCAGAACTTCTCTACCGCGTGATCGCCATCCTGCTCGTGGGCATCGCTGCCGTCCTCCTTTTCGGCCACGATGTGGGCTCATCCGGCCATTCGATCTTGAGCGGACTATGGCAGGTGAGCATCGGCGTCCTCGCCGGCTTCGTCATTGGCGTTGTCGCGTCGCTGATGGGTGTCGCCGGCGGCGAGTTGCTGATTCCTACGCTCATCCTGCTGTTTGGCGCCGACGTGAAACTGGCGGGGAGCCTGTCGCTTGCGGTCAGCCTGCCGACCATGATCGTTGGATTTGCGCGCTACAGCCGCGACCAGAGTTTTGCGGTGCTCGGCCGCAACAGCACGTTCCTTCTCATTATGGCAGGTGGCTCAGTTGTCGGCAGCTTCATCGGCGCACAGCTGGTTGGGACCGTACCGTCCAGTGTCCTGCTGCCGCTGCTGGCATTCATGCTTATTGTAAGCGCTGTGAAAGGCTGGAGCCATCGATAAGAGGCCCGATGCAGGCCACCAACAAGGATTGTCACGTTAACTGAACTAGATTTTGTGGGGCATACGACGCGCTGCGGCCGTCACGCCACCGCCCTGCTCCAGACGGATTCCGAGCGTGCGCGCAGTACGCGCATCGCGCCACGGCTCAGCAGATGCCGCTGGATGTTGAACGTGTTGTAGACCGCTGCGTGTGTCGCCAGAAAGCGCTGCGCTCATGCTCGGCTCTTGAAGCCCTGCATTTTTCGCTCGCGCCTTCGAATGCTTAGATGCGAGTTCTCAGCGCGGTTGTTGTTGCGTAATCGTCCAGGCCGATGGCGATCGATGAGACCGAGTTGAGCAAGTGCTGCACCATCTGACCGCAGTCCATCCGTGACGATGACTTGTGGCTCGACATACTGGTTCTTCAATAGCCGCCGCATGAATCGAAGCGCTGCTCCAGCGTCGCGTCGCTTACGCACGATCACGTCCAGCACCTCCCCTTCGTAGTCGACTGCACGCCAGATCCAGACGCGCTCACCGGCGATGTTCGAGACCATCTCGCCGAGGTGCCAACGCGGAGATGGCCGGAGTTTGCGACGACGAAGGTTGGCTGCGATCTTTGGACCGAACTGCACTGTCCAGTATCGGATCGTCTCGTAGCTCACATCGATGCCGCGGTGAGCGAGCATCGCCTCCACGCCTCGTAGGCTTAGCGTGAAGCGGAAGTAGAGCCAGACCGCGTGCTGAATGACTGCCGGCGGGAAGCGGTGCCGTTGGGCGCTGGCGCTGGCGTTCACGGCACACGCGGCTGCTTTCACGGCTTTCAACTTTCATCTCTACCCGTTGTTGATGGAGCGCGGCTTCGATGCGGGCGCCATTGTCGTCGCCATGGCGCTCATTGGCCCAGCTCAAGTTGGTGGACGTATCGCCGTCACGCTCCTCGCCCGGCGATCCTCGATGCGAGCAATCGGATCGATCGTCGTGCTCGGCTTTCCCGTGGCATTTGCCGCGCTGGCTTTCCTGCCGCCGCGCTATCCTGTGATCTTGCTCGTGACCGTCCTCTATGGCGCCGCCAACGGCATTCTGACCATCGTGCGGGGCGCTGCCGTCCCGGAAATGCTGACAAAAGAGAGCTATGGCGCCGTCATGGGCGCCATGAATATTCCAGCGACGGTGACACGGGCTTTCGCACCACTCGCCGCCGCCGCACTTCGGTCGACCTCCCAGTCCTATGATCCCGTCATCCTGGCGATCCTTGCCGGATCGGTCACTCTCGTTGCCGGGTTCTGGCTCGCAGCGGCGCTTTCGCGGCACCGTACCTCGGATTGAACGATACCATCATCGGCCCACCTGATTGCAAAGCGTGGCGGTCAGCGCCCCAGCGCCAGCCCGCGCTGGACAGCAGGGCGCTCGCCGACTTCGGCGAACCAGCGCCGGACGTTGGGCGTCTCACCGACAAGATCTGGAGTGTTGCGCACCATCGAATCCAACGCCACACGAATCCATGGAAACACTGCAATGTCGGCAATCGAGTACTCGCCGGCGAGAAACGCCTTCTCTTCCAACCGCCTCTCCATGACACGCACCAGTCGCGCAGCCTCTTTCGAGAAGCGCGTGATTGCATAGGGGCATTTTTCAGGGGCAATGCTGCGGAAGTGGTGCGACTGCCCGAACATCGGGCCGACATTGGCGACCTGCCAGACCGTCCAGCTGATGCACTCGGCCCGCCCTACCGGTGTCGTGGGCAATAGCCGATCGAATTTCTCGGCGAGGTAGATCAGAATCGACGCGGATTCGAAGACCGTTACCGGCGTGTCTTCCCCGTTGTCGATGATCGCGGGGATTTTCGAGTTAGGGTTGATGCGCCTGAATTCTGGCTTGAACTGCTCGCCCTGCTCTAGATTGACGAAGTGAACGCGATAGGCCGCTTCGCACTCCTCCAGCATGATGGATATCTTGCGCCCGTTCGGGCTCCGTGCGGCATAGAAATCAATCATCGCGTGTGCCCCTGCACGACCCGCCACCGCGATCGTCAAAAATCGCAACTCCATCTTGCGCTGGTCTTTATATTTCTATATTTCCCGAAACATGCAAGCAAAGCAAGCGATATCCGCTCTCTCCGCGCTTGCCCACGATGGGCGGCTCGCGGCCTTTCGGCTTCTGATCAAGGCGGGGCCAGAGGGCATGGCGGCAGGCGACGTTGCCGCGCGCCTCAAGATGCCGCCGTCATCGCTTTCAACACACCTGCTGCTTCTTTCGAACGCTGGCCTCGTCTCGTCTCGTCGCGATGGCCGCTCCATCATCTATCGTGCAGACTACGGCGCAATGCGCGACTTGCTCGGCTTCCTCATCGAAGACTGCTGCAACGGCTCATCTGAAATCTGCACACCGCTCGCCGCCACGCTCAAAACCTGCGCTCCTGGAAAGTGCCGCTGATGCCCGATGATCGCGTCTATAACGTGCTGTTCCTCTGCACCGGCAACTCCGCCCGCTCCATTCTCGCGGAGGTCCTGCTCAACCAGGGCGGCAAAGGGCGGTTCAAGGCATATTCGGCGGGATCGTTTCCGAAGGGCGAGGTGAACCCTCATGCAATCCGACTGCTGGAGACCCTGAAGCTTCCGACGGACGGCCTTCGGTCGAAGTCCTGGGACGAGTTCGCCAAGCCGGGCGCGCCACCGCTCGATTTCATCATCACCGTCTGCGACAACGCTGCGGGCGAGGTATGCCCGATTTGGCCAGGCAAGCCGGTGACCGCGCACTGGGGCATTCCCGATCCGGCCGCAGCCGAAGGATCGGACGCCGAGATCGCAGCAGCGTTCGCAATGGCCGCCCGCCAGCTCCGCACGCGGATTGACCTGTTTCTCAACCTGCCACTGGCGTCGATTGATCGCATGACGATCCAGAACCGCTTGAAAGATATCCAGGCCAAGGCGAGCCAATCCGACAACGGCGCCGCATGACGACCGCGCTGTCTCGTCAAGTCGCCGCAGAACTTCTCGGCTCCATACTTCTCACCGGCACAGTCATCGGCTCGGGTATCCTCGCAAGCCGCCTCGCCGGCGGCAACGATGCGGTCGCGCTGCTCGGTAATACGCTGGCAACAGCGGCAATCCTCTATGTGCTGATCCACGCGCTCGGCCCCATCTCCGGCGCGCACTTCAACCCCGCCGTCACGCTGATCATGACCCTGCGGCGTCAACTGACGCCAACGGCGGCCATCGCCTATGTGCTTGCGCAGGTTGCTGGCTGCATTCTCGGCGCCTGGCTGGCGCACGCCATGTTCGAACTGCCGATACTGCAGACCTCCACGCTTGTCCGGGCCGGACCGGCTCAGATGTTGAGTGAAGGCGTTGCAACCTTTGCCCTGCTCTTCGCCATCCTGTTCGTTTCGCGATGGAAAGCTGAGGCGGTCCCTACAGCGGTCGCGCTTGTGATCACTGCTGGCTATTGGTGGACGGCCAGCACATCCTTCGCCAACCCCGCCATCAGCATTGCGCGCGCGATGAGCGATACGTTCGCGGGCGTTCGTCCGGCAGACGTGCCCGGCTTCATCGCCGGCCAGATCGCGGGCGCCTTGCTCGCCTGGGCCGCCAGCGTCGCACTCCTTCCGAAGGACAGGCAAACGTGAGCGCGCATTTTCCGGTCGTCATCCACCACAATACGGACTGCGGCACGTCCCGCAATGTGCTCGAACTAATTCGCGCTGCCGGGTATGAGCCGACCATCGTCCCCTATCTCGAAACCGGGTGGACCCGACCGCAGCTTCTGGCGCTCTTCGCAGCCGCAGGATTAACGGCACGCGAAGCTCTGCGGACCACGAAATCCCCAGCCGCCGATCTTGGGCTGCTTGATCCAGCGGTCGACGACGAGGCGCTGCTGGCTGCCATGGTCGCTCACCCCGTTCTTGTAAACCGGCCGATCGTTGCAACACCCAGAGGCGTGAGGCTGTGTCGCCCTAGCGAACGAACGCTTGACCTGTTGGACAAATGGCCACCCGGACCATTCGCCAAGGAAAGTGGCGAACTCATCATCGACGCTTCTGGTCAGCGGGTCGCGTGATGCTAGCGGGCCTGAAGCTGCAGGCGCGCTCCTGGTTCAAGCTCAAGCGATTTGAGGTGACCCGCGACGCCCAACGCTGGGAAAACGGCATGCGCGTGAATGTTGCGACCCTCCGGCACAAAGTGCTTCGCCTGCTCCACGTTCGCAAACAGGCCCACGACCACGACATCGTGCCCTTCGGTGACGAAGTCGCCTCGCTGCGGAAGCGTGTCGAGGCTCCATTCGGCGCGCCGCACGCGTCCTTCGATCCGGTAAGCAAACTTGGCAGCACCAATGCAACCTGCCGCGCCGACCTGATTGCTGATCGCAGCGCCCAAGGCGTCCAGATTGGAAATCGCCGGCAGTGCACTTGGCGTGCGCCACACTTCCACATTTATCAGTTGAAGCATGTAGGCGCCCTCTCCCTCCGCTGCGTCGACTCTGTGTCGGTAGCCGCCAGCGGCGCCTGGCCTCGCGAGATGCAAGACGCCGTCGGATATGGTGATCTCGTCGCCGCGACTTCCCGTAGCGCCATAGCCGACTGCCGCCGGGCCAATTCGCACATCGGAAAAAAGGACGTTGGGGCGGAAGTCACCGCGGGTGCCAGCCTCGGGGTTTGCGAAGCTCTGCACATTGGCGACGCAAACTGTCGCCGTATCAGTCGTGGAGACCGTCGCGCACCCGGCGGAAGCCAGCAGCAGAGCCGAACAGAGGAGTTTTCGCATGCTGAAAAGCCTTCTCCACAATTGGACCTGATATCTGTCGACACTGAGCGGCGACCAGCCCTTGACGCAAGACAAGCATCTCTGGGCCTTACCGCGTTTGATGCGGCTCAACGTCACTGCATGCGCGACGGAGCGGGAGCATGACCACCTTACTCGAATACACCGTGAGCGCCCGGCGTGTGGACAGCTCCGGTAGCGTTGCGAACGCCAAGGAGGCCGAGGTCGTGCTCGATACCGGACTTGGAGGCAGGCCCGACGCTTTCAATCCGGCGGAGTTGCTTCTTGCTTCGCTGGCTGCGTGCATGATCAAGGGCGCCGAGCGCGTAGCTCCTATGCTCAACTTTGAACTTCGCGGCATGTCGGTCCGGCTGCACGCCGTCAGAATTGATGCGCCGCCTTCGATCAAGACCATAGACTATGAAATCGTGGTTGAGTCTGACGAACCCGAACGACGCCTTGAACTGCTGCATACAAACATCCGGAAGTTCGGCACCATCTCCAATACACTGGCGTCTGCTGTCCAGCTCACCGGTTCGATTCGACGCGCGGATGCTGATGCATGAATGACACTGCCCTTCCAGAATGCGACAGATCACCGTGCGTGTCGGGCAGCGCATCGCGAGAGTTGGCAGCCGAACTCAATCGAACCTGCTTCTGCATTTCTCTCGACAGGCAGGGTTTGGCCGATGCCATGCGGAAGGCGTCGCGCGACGACGACTTTTTCGTGAGGCATATCGAGAGCCGCCCACATCTCTTCTCGAACCTGCCGATTTTCCTGCCGCGCGCTGATCTGGAAAGCATGATGGCGACGGTTGCGGCGATCGAAGATGTCGCCCGGCTGCCCGGCTACCGGGAAGCCGCCGCCGCGTGGGCTCCATCCATCGCTCGCGCAGACCACGGCCCGCGCGGCGCGTTGATGGGCTATGATTTTCACCTGGCGGGAGACGCCCCTCGCCTCATCGAAATCAACACCAATGCTGGCGGAGCATTCCTGAACGCCTTTAGTGCGAAGGCGCAGCTCGCTTGCTGCGCGGATGTTGCAGCAGCCATAGCGGATGCACAGGCGCCGAACTTCGACAGCGATGTCATCGCAATGTTCGAAGCGGAGTGGCGGTTGCAGGGGCGTGTAGGTCGACCAAAGATCATCGCTATCGTCGATGATGCGCCTGAAGCGCAGTATCTCTATCCCGAATTTCTTCTGGCGCAGCGACTGTTTGAGGCCAACGGCATGGTCTCAATGATCGCCGACCCAAGCGAGCTCGCTTATGACGGCCACGTTCTTACCTGCCGCGGCGAACCGATCGATCTCGTCTACAACCGGCTGGTGGATTTTGACCTGTCCCAACCGCAACACGTAGCATTGCGCCGGGCCTACAGCGACAGCGCCGCCGTACTGACGCCCACCCCACACAATCACGCGACACTTGCCGACAAGCGCAATCTCACCTTGCTGACGGATGCCAATCGCCTTCGGGAATGGGGAATCGCTGAAGCGACGCGCACCGCCTTGGCGAGCATCCCGAATGCTGTCGTTGTAAAATCCGATAATGCCGACGACCTATGGCAAAGGCGCAAGTCCCTCTTCTTCAAGCCGGTTGCGGGACATGGCGGCAAAGCCGTCTATCGCGGCGACAAGCTCACCCGATCAACCTGGGCTGACATTCTTGGAGCTGACTACATCGCCCAGGATCTCGCCCCGCCTGGTGAGCGGTTGATCAAGCTGGGAGACGAGACAGTGGCGCGAAAGGTTGATGTGCGCCTGTACACTTACGACGGGCAGCTGCTGCTCGCAGCGGCTCGCTTGTACCAAGGCCAGACGACCAACTTCCGAACCGAGGGGGGTGGCTTTGCGCCAGTGTTCTTCCTCTGACTGACCCGCGCATAACGGCTCACTTGTAGGGAATTAGTAGGGCGACAGCTTCAATCAGCTTCGCGGTTCTTCGACGTGCATGCGGAACCAATCGTCGCGTTGCGGCGCCAGCTTCGACCAAGCGAGCTTTTCGCACTTGTTGGTCGGTTCGCGTCAACTCACAGACGTCGGTTCTTCGCCTTCGCCTTCTGCGGAGAAGGATTGTGTGCCGCTTCGCTCACGGCCTCAGCCATCCAGTCTGGCATAAGCGCGGCGCGTTCGGCCAGCTCGCGTCGTTCCCGAAGCGGTAGCGAATTCAGCATCGCACGAACCTGTTGCAGGCGCTTGATCCCCAACCATTCAATCGCGCGCAGCAGTTGCTCGTGCTGAGCGTTCTCAGCTAGCGAGGCTGCATGACGAAGTTCAATCGTTTCCCCGGAAACGCGTAGCCTGCGCGACCGGCCAGATGTCAGATAGACGCTGCGCAACGGGACTTGCGTTTTGAGACCCAATGCGTTTGCTGCCGCAGCTCCAACGGGCGAGATACGCTCGCCCCTCTGTCGCGCGAGTGCGGTGATGATCTCCGCGGCGCTTGGCGGCAACTCTCCAAAACGCGACTTCACCGGGAGCGCATAAAATCCACGCGCAACACGCATCAGCTTCTTCCGCTGAGCAAGCCGCGACAAAGCCTGGTCCACGGCAGCACGTGAACCAAGATGCAGAAGCTGCTTCGCGCAAACGGGCCCTTGTCGGTCCCGTCCCTTCAGAAATGCAAGAATCTGATCTGCGATAGCCACTTGTCAGATTCATACCCCAGTTTCTGACAGATGCATCGCCAGATGTTTGGGCCTTTCGTCTAGGCCATGTGGAACGTTTGATTCTCGTCGGGTTCAAATGTCTTCTTCTCGATCCACCAGAGGGTGCTGCCGACCAGCTGGTAAAGCTGCTGTTCGATCTGGATTGGATCGCACCCGATGTTGGTGTCGCGGCTACGATAGTCCCCTGCCCAGCGCCACACGCGATTATACATCCTCTTATGCAGGTTCTTGCAGAACGGCACGTCGACCGGATTTCGCTTGCGGTCGACGGCCCACAACCGCGCCTCAGCGATGTTCTCTTGCTCGTATTCATTGAGCTCATGGCGGAGTGTCACCCCCGCGGGGATGAGCCCCTCCCTGTCTTCCGGAGTAAGTGGGGTCGCGCCTTCAGGCTCCTCGTCCCCCAATCCGGTCAAGGCAGCCGCCAAAGGCGCGACGGCTTGTCGAACAGGCCGAGGATGATCCGCTGTTTTAACGCGTCCCGTTGCCGAGTGTTGGTCACAGACTGCTTCTCGAGCTTCATCGTCTGGTCGACGGCTGCGAGTTGCTCCTCTGCGATATCCTCTGCCCGTTCTGCCAATTGGTCCGACAAGGACCGGTTGGGAACCAGCGCGTACACAAGCTGGCAGTCGAGTGCTTTGGCGACTCGCTCCAGCGATGCCAATGTAATGCGCTTATCAGCTTCAGACTTTTCCAGCTCAGCAAAGCTCGGTTGGCGAATTCCAATTCGCACTGCCAACTGAGCGCTCGTCATGCCAAGACCTTCGCGAATGGCTTTGATCCAACCGCGTGGCGGCCTGGCCAGCTGCTTTAGAAGCGGCCGAACGTCCTCGAAACGCCTGTCAATTTGGTCCGCTGCCAATCTCATTTGATAGGCTATAACCTATAGATATTCCAATTGTCAATAGGCTATAGCCTATAATATTGCCCTCATATAATAGGCTATACCCTGTATAAACGGAGCTGTCAGAGAGGCTTTGCCCGAGAGAACACTCACTGGTCGCACGGCGGATTTGCCGGCGCAGCGATCTGCGTGACGACTTTGACGATTCGCAACGATCAACTGCCCGCAGTGACTGTTTCCGAATTCGCTCTCGACCGCAGCGAAGCTCCATCAAGCGCAGCAGCCAATTCTACCAATCAAATCGGCCGCTGTACGCAGAGGCCCGTCAGCCAGGTGAGCATATCGCGGCGTCGTTGAAGCCTGACGATGCCCGAGAATTCCGCCAATGAGCGGCAGCCCCACGCCACCGCCGGCGCCGACGCTTGCGAAGGTGTGTCTGAGATCGTGAATGCGAACGTCTTCGATCCCGGCAAGCTTGCGGATGCGGTGCCATTCCTTGTTTAGACCATCGAAGTGTCCGTCACCCCGGTACGCAGGAAAAACCATGGCTGACTGCGATCCACCCAGCGCCTCTGTTCATCAAGAATCTCGACCGCAACCCGGGCGAGCGGTATGACCTTGGCTCCGGTCTTGCTGGTTTTTTTGCGCAGCATGCCGAAGTTGAAATCGACCTCTGACCATTTCAACCCTTCGATCTCGCCGCGACGCGCACCTGTAAGGATGAGCAGGCGCAGGATGATGGCGGCAGCACCCGCGGTCGTCGTTGACGCTGGTCTTTCAAGAACCTCGCCCAACCGGCGAAGCTCATCCGCAGACAGGTAGCGATGCCGCTGTCCACCCGGCGGCAGTTTGATGCCAAGGGCAGGATTTCGCGGGATCAGTTCCATATCGACCGCATAGGAGAGGATCGACGAGAACAGCCGAATCGTTCTTGTCGCCGTTCCCTCCCCGCCGGTGACATTGATCTTGCCGCGTCGACGGCCTTTGCGGGTTGTCTTGGTGTCACCGCCAGCGAGATGCGGTTGCGCAGCAACTGGATGTCACCTTTTGGAAAGACTTTCCAGCCGTGCGGTTGCCAATCAGAGGCTTCAGGTGATGGTTGGCGAGCGCTATATCATTGTTGATATTGACCTGCTGTCGTTTGGCGCCGGTGCGCCGGTTGATGAGCACTCCGCCCTTGGACCACTCGTCGATGAGTTCGCTCACGGTGCGCGAGTTTCGTACCTTGTCGCGCTGATCCGCAAAGTCGTCACCGAGATGCGCACGCGCCAGGATTTTCTTCGCTTCGGTGCGCGCATCCTCTGGCGTGATCTTGCCGAAGGCTCCGATAGTAACGCGACGTTGCCGGCCTGCTCGGCCGCCGCCTACGCGGTACTGCGCGACAAACGTCTTCTTGCCTGACGGCGCCATCCGCAAACCAAATCCAGGAAGCTCTTCGTCAAATACGATTCGAGCTTCTTTGGGCGCGGCAAGCGCTTCGATGTTGCGTTTGATGAGTTTCACGCGGCCACCAGTTCCAAATTCTGCGCCACGCTATGAAGCGAACGCGGAGGCGAATAGGAGACGCAACGCGGTGGGGAATTCCGCGCGATATTCGGAAACAGCCGGAAACAGCAGGCAACATTTGACAACGCGACCGCTGCGCTTCGGATATGTCTTGGCGGCGCGCAGCATTGAAGTGCGGGGGTCAAACGAAGCAGTCCCCGAGAAGCACCGGGTAAGCACCGTGACCGGGAACTGGGGGAATTTTGAGGAAACAGGAGGAAGCGCATGTCTCTGCCAATCACGTATAGAGCGAGGATTTGTTGGCAGAATCTGACACGCGCTCCGTCAGCACGAAACACCAAGATAGATTACACGTGTAATTTCGTAATGCGGGGGTCAGGTGTTCAAGTCACCTAGGCAGCACCACCCCGCTCAAACCAGTATCCCAATGCTTGCCTTGCTTTTTTGCACGTGGCCTGGCGAGGTAATTCACAAAAGCAGCGGGCTACATCCGCTTTCTTGGGAATGCGCCCACTTCATAATTTTCGTGAGACTTCGCTGCGGCGGCAACTCTCTAAGGGAGTGAATTCTCTTGCCGAACCAACGCCACGAGCTGGTGGCGCGGCGCCAGCTCAACGGCTGACCTATGATCACGGACTATCAGGCGAAATACTTTGCATTTGAACTGACCAGACGATGCGCTTCCGACAGTGTCGAGAAGCTGGCCGGTGCCGTGGCGGGGCCCAGGTGGATCTCAATCCTCACCAGGTGGATGCCGCTTTCGCTTCCTTTTTCTTCTCCGCTTTCGAAAGGGGCCCTGCTCGCCGATGAGGTAGGTTTGGGAAAGACAATCGAGGCAGGTCTGGTCATTGCTCAGCGGTGGGCAGAGCGCAGGCGCCCGCATTCTAGTGATCACCCCCTCAAACCTGCGCAAACAGTGGCACCAGGAGTTGAGCGAAAAGTTCTTTTTGCCGTACCATCCTTGAGTCCCGATCGTATAACCAGGCAATCAAGTCAGACATTTTCGTCCATTCGATTTGAAGGACACTGTCGTCATTTGCTCCTGCCAGTTCGCCCGAAGCAAGGCGGGAGATGTACACGCAACGCCATGGGATCTCGTCGTAATCGACGAAGCCCACCGCCTGAGAAACGTCTACAAGCCGGGCAACGTCATAGCGAATACGCTGAAGCAGGCCCTAGAGCAGAGACAAAAGCTCCTACTGACTGCCACGCCTCTTCAGAACTCGTTGCTCGAACTGTATGGACTCGTGAGTTTCATAGACGAGCACACATTCGGCGATCTGAAGAGCTTTAGAGAACAGTTCGCGAACCTCGCGAACGAGCAAACATTCAGTGTCCTGCGAGATCGATTGAAACCCATTTGTCATCGTACGTTGCGACGACAGGTGACCTCGTACATCCCGTATACGCGCCGGCTCCCGATCGTGGAGGAATTTACCCCCGCCGAAGGAGAGGACCAGCTTTACCAGTTGGTGTCCGACTACCTCCGGCGCGAAAACCTGCAGGCACTTCCTTCTAGCCAGCGCTCACTCATGACTCTCGTACTTCGCAGGCTGCTGGCGTCTTCCACATTCGCGATCGCTGGCGCACTGTCTTCTATCGCCAATCGTTTGCGAGAAAAACTCCGCAAGCATGACGTTGCTGCGTCGCCTGAGGAAGATCTTGCGCAAGACTACGAGGCATTCAGCGCTACAGAAGAGGAGTGGCCTGACGGGCAAGAGTCCGAATCGCTGACGGAAGCGGACAGGCAAGCGATCGAGGCCGAGGTCGGCGATCTCGACGAATTCGCCAGGCTCGCTAGATCCATCGAGCACAATGCGAAGGGCCAAGCCCTCCTGAAGGCGTTGCGCGTTGCATTCGCTAAGGCAAAGAGAACTGGGTTCCGCGCAGACGGCGATCATCTTCACTTGAGTCGCGCCGAACCCAGTCCCATTTGTTGCGGGTGTTAGCGGACGGTCCCTACGCAGATGGCATCGTACTATTCAACGGCACCAATACCGATGAACGATCCAAAGCGATCTACGCACGCTGGCTGGAATTACACAAAAACTCCGACCGCATAAGTGGCTCAAGAACAGCCGACATGCGCTCTGCCCTCGTGGACTACTTCCGCGATGAGGGCCGTATAATGATTGCCACGGAGGCGGGAGCAGAGGGGCATAGAGGAGATGGGCGTTCGTAGCGGCCCGCTCAATCTTCTAAACGGTCCCACTCGAGGCACGATGGGAAAATGGACCGTCGGCAGGCAATGCTCGCATCGCTGCATCACTACACCCACCCTCCTCATCATGGTGGATCCGAAGTCTATTCGCGAGACGAGGCCCGAATGACGCTACATCTGACAGCAGCCGCAATCGCGTCCGGGCCGTTTTGATTCACGAAGGTCGCCCAGACCTGCCGGACGCTGTTTTGCCGACCGACGTCATGGACGACCAGGCTATAACCCTCCGTCTTGTCGCCTATGATCGTGCGAAGGCTAACAATGGCCCGATGTCGTGCCGGTCTGCGACGCGCAGAGCGTCTATATACGCCCGTCGTGTCGTATCATCGTCGAGCAGGCTACTATTTCCCCAGCTGAATGCGGACCTGCCGAAACGGCGCGCCAGGCTATCGCCCATCATGCGCGACCATCGACCGTTGCCGTTCGCGAAAGGATGGATCGCAACCAGCCGATGGTGGAAGCGGACAGCAATCTCGTCTTCAGGGTATGACGAGAACTCGATCCACGTTTTGACGTCGTCGAACACGACTCCAGCTGCGGGTCGATCTCCCACCAGTCGCACCCGATGTTCTTGTTGGAGGCCCGGTTGTCTCCAGCCCACCGCCAGACCTGGCCGAACATGCGCTTATGAAGGTTACGTGCGAAGGGTTCAGACACGGGATCACGGCGCCGCCTCGTGACCCAAAGGCTCGCCTCTAATATGTTATGCTGTTCGAGCTCGTTGAGTTCCCGGCGAAGCGTCACTTGCGCAGGAATGAGCCCTTCCCTCTCCTCTGGTGTGAGCGGCGTTGCTCCCTCCGGCTCGTCGTCCAGAAGGTCTGTCATGGCAGCTGCCACAGGCGCGCCGGACGCTCCAGCAGGTCGGCGACGATCTTCTTCTTCATCGCCTCGCGTCGCTGCCGATCAGTTACGCTCTGCTTCTCCAGGCGCATCGTGTGATCGACTGCAGCGAGATGCGCTTCGGCAACTGCTTCGGCGCGCGAATTGACCCGGTCTTCTAGGGAGTCGTTCGGGACTAGGATGTAGATCAGTCGGCAATCGAGAGCCTCAGCGGCGCGCTCCAGGCTTCGGAGCGTTACGATCCTCCCTGCTTCCCGTTTCTCAAGCTCCGCGATGCGGGGCTGTGGGACGCCCATGCGCTTAGCAAGCTGAGCGGTGGTCATACCAAGGGCTTCGCGGATCGCCTTGATCCATCCACGCGCAGGGCGTTCCGGCGCCACGCAGGTGTCGCCGATCTCCAAAAACCTGCGGTCGAGCTGTTGTGCTGCCAGTGGCATTTATAAGAAATATCGTATTGAGATGCCACATGTCAATACGAAATATCTTATTCTTACCTACGCCATTGATCTGAATAATCATATCGGAGCGCGAGTTGTTGATATGATTTTTCTTATCCAGAGCGCCACTGCGGACAGCTGTTAGCCAAAGAAAGTAGGGGGAATAGCGGGTCGACCGGTTAGGTGACCTTCCATCTTCCCGGTCGGGAAGAATACGGCTTAACGGAGCTCCCGCGGACTTTTTCTTCCCGAACGGGAATATTTGCTGGGAAAGCGCTTACTAGCCGTCATTTCTTACCGATCGGGAAGATTCAGCTTGTGTAAACGTCGAAATCAGCCTATTCTTCCCGATCAGGAAGATAAGCAATGACCCCGATCGAATTTGGCGAAATCGTCCGCAGCGCGAGAAAGAGGCTAGGCCTTCGGCAAGACCAACTTGCCGGCGCCGCCGGCGTCGGCGTCCGCTTCGTGGGTGACCTCGAAGCAGGAAAACCCACGACGCACTTAGGCAAGGCGCTCGCAGTGCTGGACGCACTCGGTTGCCGAATTCAAATCGAGCAACCCCCACCATTGGAGATCGAGCGATGAAAACCGCTCTATCCATATGGTGGGATGGCGAGATCGCCGGCACCCTCGCGCTCGACGAAGACGGCAATATGAGCTTCGCTTACAGCAAGGCTTGGCTTGCCGATCACGCTCGCCCTGCTCTCTCCCATTCACTGCCGAAGCGGGCTGAGTCATTCGACCGCAGCCAAACGCGCCCCTTCTTCGCAGGACTTCTTCCGGAAGAGGCGCAGAAGGAAGGCGCAGCACGGGCGTTGGGCCTGTCGAAGGAAACGACTTCGCTCTCCTCGATGCCCTCGGCGGCGATCTTGCCGGCGCTCTGACGCTTTGGCCGGAAGGCGACAAGCCGCCCATCTACGACGGGACCACGGCACGCGAAACGCTAGGCGACAATGCGCTCGCCGACATACTCGCAAGGCTGCCCAAGCAGCCTCTGCTGGCGGGTGACGACGGTATTCGCGTCTCTCTGGCTGGGGCGCAGCCGAAACTGCCGATTGTACTCGTAGATGGCGGCATTGCTTTGCCGGCTCCTGGACAGCCGTCCACGCACATTCTCAAGCCTGCGACCGAGAAATTGGACTATGCCACCGAGAACGAGGCCTTCGCGATGCGGTTGGCGTCCGCCATCGGCCTCCGCGTCGCTCCAGTCGAGCCACGCCGCGTGGCAGACAAGACCTTTCTGCTCGTGACCCGCTACGATCGGGAACAGGTCAAAGACAGTCGTTATCGCCGACTCCATCAGGAGGACTTCTGCCAGGCGCTCAGCATTGCCCCTGAGAAGAAATACGCCAAGGAGGAAGGGCCGACTTTCAAGACGTCGTTCAAGCTCGTCCGCGACGCTTGTCCGAGACCCGCGCCAGAAGTGCTGAAGCTCTTAGATGCGGCGCTGTGCAACCTCACCATCGGCAACGCCGACGCCCATGGCAAGAACTACAGCCTTCTCTACAAGAAAAGCGGAGCCGAGCTGGCGCCGCTGTACGACCTCATGTGCACGGCTGCCTATCCTCACGTCGCGACTAATCTCGCGATGAAGTTCGGCGAAGCGCGCACGCTAGAGGAGGTGCGGGCCAAGACGTGGCCAAAATTCGCTGAGGAAGCCGGCTTGGGTGGGGCGTTCGTAAGACGACGGGCGGGAGAGCTGGCCGACATGATTGCTGGCAAGGCGCGACCCGTTGCCAGCGGCATCGCCGACCAAGGCTTCAACGGCAAAGAGCTGCAGCGGCTGGCCGACCTCGTGGTCGGGCGGGCCGAGAGGGTCGCCGCCTCGGTAAAAGAGCCCGCCGCATAGCCCTGCCCTACTCGTATTGCTCCGAGGCGCTTGAAGTAAGGATTTTGCGCCGCCGGCCCGAGGCAGGAAGCCTGAAGCCCGGCGCAGGGTTACGCTCGCCCCCTGCCCGCCCGTGACCTTTGACGAGGCCGCGCCTGCGTCCTTTCCGCTTTGCCGTGATTTCCCCGATAAGCTGCGGAGACTGCCGGGCGCGTGGGCGTCAGATCCACACGGCGAGGAGGCTGGTATTGTCCTGCTTGGGATCCCCGCTCAGGTCCACGAGGCGCAGGAGATGGTTGACCGCGTTGCGCGGCGTCTCCGCTGCGGAGACGGCGTCCGCAATCTGCGTGTCGCCCAGCGTGTCTACGAGACCGGCAGCAGCCCAAAGGGCGCCGTGCGCGAGATCAACTTGCCGGCAGTTGATATGTCGATCTTCCCTGACACGCGCCAGTTCCGTTAGTCAGCAATGCTTTGCACGAGGCGAGAAGCCGTCGGTCGACCGGACTTCCTTCTCACCGCGGAGGAACTGTATGCGGCTTCGGCCACGGCCTCAGCCATCCAGGCCGGCATTAGCGCGGCGCGTTCGGCCAGTTCCCGTCGCTCATGAAGCGGCAGCGACTCAAGCATCGCTCGGACTTGCAGCAGACCCTCGGCTCCCAACCATTCAATCGCGCGCAGCAGTCGCTCATGACGAGCGCTCTCTGCCAATGACACTGCATGGCGAAGCTCAATCGTTTCTCCGGAAAGGCGTATCCTGCGTGATCGGCCCGACGTCAGATAGACACCGCGCAACGGTACCTGCGTTGTGAGGCCCAATGCGTTCGCTGCCGCAGCTCCAATCGGCGTGATGCGCTCACCCTTCTGCCTTGCGATCGCGGCGATGATCTGCTCGGGGCTCGGCGGCAAGTCTCCAAAACGCGACCTGGCTGGGAGCGCATAAAAGCCACGCGCGACACGCATCAATTTCTTTCGCTGTGCAAGCCGCGACAGAGCCTGATCGACGGCAGCACGCGAGCCAAGATGCAGAAGCTGCTTTGCGCAAACGGGTTCTTTTCGGGCCTGTCCCTTGAGAAATCTTAGGATCTGGTCTGCGGTGGTCATGTAACGCCTCTCTGTCAGAACTTTACCATAATTTCTGACAGTTGCCCCGTAATATCCGTTTATACTTGCGTTTTACCGGCATTTTTGTATTTTGCCGGTAAATGGCCCTGCAAGAGCTCCCTCTCGTGATCCAGACCAGCTACGCTGAGCTGATTGACCAGCTCAGGCTGGCCACGGCATCGGCGTTTGCAGAGGGATCAACCTTCCGGAAAAGAACAATCTCCGGGAATAACTACTGGTACGTCCAGGAGCCAACGGGCGCATCTGGGCGCCCTCCTGAACGCTATCTCGGCGCTGACACGCCAGAGCGCCGCGCCGCGATTGAAAGTGGTATCAATGCGAAGGCCAACGCCGATGCGCGACGCTCAATCCGGCGATCACTTGGCGCTGCAGGTCTTCCCGAGCCAGACGCGCTTACAGCTGCGGTCGTTGATGCATTTGCGGATGCCGGCGTATTTCGACTGAGAGGCGTAATAGTCGGTACTATCGCCTTCCAGACCTATGCCGGCTTCCTCGGCGTGAGACTTCCAAACACAGCTATCCGGACGGGAGATCTCGACCTGGCGCAGGACTATGGCGTGTCGGTAGCTCTCAACGACGCGCTCGATGCGCCGCTGATCGATATCCTTAGATCGGTTGATCCCGCCTTTGCGCCAGTCCCCTCTCTCGCAGGACCGAATATCGCCGCGACCTACGCGCGCCCAGGCGGCTATCGCGTGGACGTGCTCACGACCAACCGGGGCGCACAGCGAGATGAGCCGGTCAACCTTCCCAGCCTGCAATCTGACGCTGTCCCACTACGCTTCCTCGACTACTTGCTGAAAGACACGGTCGAGGCTGCCGTGCTCACACGGTTTGGAACGCTGGTGAATGTGCCTTCACCGGAGCGTTTCGCCATTCACAAACTCATCGTCTCCATGCTGCGCCGAGACACGGGAGAGAGCGCAGTCAAGGCAGACAAGGATCTCATACAAGCTGGGATCCTCATCGAGGCACTGGTCGCAAAGCGGCGCCTGGACGATCTGACCGATGCTATTCGCGAAGCTGCGGCGCGAGGGCCTAGATGGAAAGAGCGACTTAAAACCGCGGTGACACGCCTTGCCGATGCGCCACGAGCGATTGCGCAACCAATCCTCGACGCTGTCTGAAGTCATACGCTGCGAGGTCTAGTTAGCGCTCGCTGGGCCAGACGCTCCGCCCGCAGACTACTTTCGGTTCTCGATGGACCGGAAGGGCATCTGCCAGGTTGAGCGCCTCGGTGGTTACAGCGGACACATGCATGCCGACGGCTTTTGCAGGGTTCGGGAAGAATCATTTGAAGCCCGCGCACATCAAGGCGCGGCTCGACTTCTTCCGGTTGACCCGGTCAGTTAGGGCGTAGGCTGCTACAGCCCCTCGAGCGCTGGCTAGCGGCTCCTCCATACCTTCCAGGGCGTAAGGATTGAGGAATTGCCGCCGCCAGAAGAAGTCGCGGTCGGTTTGTGTCAGGCTGGCGCTATCGCACACGCTTTGCCAGTTGAGGCGAATGCAGCGAATCTGCGCTGTCATGATCCCAAGCGCCTGCTCCTCCCGTAAAGCGGCCGCGATCAAGCCGCTTGGCGTAGAGCGAGAGGCCAAGCCCGTCATGCCAGATGATCTTCACGAGATCGCCGCGCCTGCCCCGGAAAACGAAGAGATCGCCAGCATGGGGATCGCGGTGGAGGCCTTCCTGAACCTGCAGCGCCAGGCCCTGCATGCCGCGGCGCATATCAGTATGGCCGGCCGTGAGCCGGATCCGCACGCTCGAGGGGATCGCGATCACCCAAGCGCGCCACGCGTTCGAACCATTTGCCCCAAGCCGCCATGATTTCGGGCGTCGGCTTTTCAAAGCCGACATGCAGCAACATGAACCGTTTCATGGCGCGTCTCCTTGCATTCCTGGCGGCATCTTGTCGCACGACGGCACCTGGAGCAGCAGCGAGAACCTGTCCCGCCCGCGACTCGATGCACGTGCATTTGTGGCTCGACACTTCGGGATCTCAAGGCTAGATGCGCGAATGCTGCCAAAGACCCGGAACCGGGATTTCTGAAAAGCCGCCGCCCAGCTCGGAAGTGCCTCGTCGAAAGTGCCGCTATCGCCGCAGATACCGATGGTGTAGCCGGTGACTGCATCGGGCCCAATTGTCACGGCGGACTGCCGCCGTTCGAGCCGGATTGATCTGCTCGCCCGTGATCCTCAGCCCAACGTTCTCGACCGGTCTGGTGGCGCACATGGGGCGTCCGGAACCATTCGCCCCAGCCGCCATGATATCGGGCGTCGACGCCTTGGCGCGACATGCAGCAACATGGACTGGATCCTTTTCATGGCGCGCCAGTCGTTTGCATTCCTGGCGGCATCTTGTCGAACGAGGGCAGCGTGCGATCAGGCAAGCGGATCCCAACTTGGGCACGTCAACGCCCACCTACACGTGCACCAGCGGCTTCGACCACTCGAGAACATCAATGATGAAGAGCGCGCCGCCAGCTTCATGGAGACCCGGCATGCCGCTTTCGAGGGAAAAGACCGCCGCCCCGCACGTCGGACAGAAGACATCGCCGACACAGGTTGCCCTATGGGCCGCACGAGCATACTCGAACCCTTCCACCAGCCCGGTCAACGCGGGGCCGGAGTGCGTTTTCGCGGATCATCAGGTGCTGAGCAGGCGTCTTGGCGTCCTGCTCGATCTCGGTCGGCATGTCACGCTGGCGCAGCCGCACATATCGCCCGGCCGATGACCGCCTGCGGCTTGCGCAGGTCGTCTCGAACCACTTCGGCGCCGCAAACGCCGACAGCCGCCTGCCAAGCTGCACCCTCATTCCAATCGCCCTGCTTATCGCTCACGGCTCAAAGCCGTTGGAACTCGCTGTTTGTGGTGGAACAAGCTGGACGTCGTCAGGCATGCGGATTGGACCGTGGATGTTGGACCCGGGCCGGCATGCCCTAGAGATTCTCGCGGTCCGTTGAACGCAAGGGCCGTGAAAGCGTCCGAAACCCGGGCATCTGTTTGCCGAGGACCACGCATGCTGGCCGCAATCGTCAGGCTGGCTCAAACTCGACGGTGTCACCGCACCAATCAGGGCTCTGACTGCACTTTTCCGCTCGGCGTGATGACGACCGTGACCGGGATTTCAGGGTCGAACCAGCCTTGTAAGCACGCAAGGAGGACCCCGTTGGCCAGCTCGGCGCTATCCCGCTCGGACAAGAGATCGATCCGGGGCCGCGCTGGAGTGCCCGCCGCGCGTACACAGGGGACTGGCAGGCGACTCGGAGAGTCAGGCACCGATCGTCGTCGATCGAAGCCGATCAGACGCCGCTCGAACATCGCCGCCTATACCGGCCTCTTCGACCATGTGCGCGCTCTTTTTGCGTCGACGCCAAAGGCACGGCGGCGCAACTACGACGCCGGGCAGTTCTCGTTCAACATCCCCAAGGGAAGATGTCCGCGCTGCGAGGGCGAAGGTTTCGTCATGGTCGAATTGCTGTTCCTTCCCAGCGTCTATGCGCCCTGCCCGGTCTGCCACGGTGCGCGATACAATCCCAAGACCCTGGAGATCGATTACCGTGGAAAGACAGTCGCGGACGTGCTCGATCTGACGGTGGAGGCAGCCTGGGACTTTTTCGCCGACGCTCCGAATGTCTGCCGCTCGCTCAAGGTCCTGCGGGAAGTTGGCCTGAATTACATTCGCCTTGGCCAGCCCGCGACTGAGCTCTCGGGCGGGGAGGCGCAGCGCGTCAAGCTCGCGACGGAGCTGCAGCGCTCGCACAGGGGCGGCGCGCTGTTCGTTCTCGACGAGCCAACGACGGGTCTGCACCCGTCGGACGTCGAGCGCTTGCTCCGTCAGCTCAACGCGCTCGTGGACGCAGGAAATACCGTGATCGTCGTCGAGCACGACATGCGTATCGCTGCGGCGAGCGATTGGGTTGTAGATGTCGGGCCGGGCGCCGGAGACGACGGGGGCAGGATTGTCGCAAGCGGATTGCCCGCCGACGTCGCAAAGACAAAGGCCAGTCGAACTGCGCCTTACCTCAGGCGGGCCCTACCTTGAGCGATCACGCTCTCGCAACGCGTTATGGATGGCGGCGGCCGCGATGGCCGCCTGACCACATGCAGACGCAACCTGATCGAGACCGTGCAGCACGTCGCCAACTGCGTAGAGCCCCGCAACATTGGTTGCCAAGCGGGCGTCGGTGATCAGTTCGCCATCTTTCGAGATGCGTGCACCGAGCGTTTGGGCAAGGCTGCTTCGTGGTTGTGATCCAAGGCACGGGTAGATGGTGTCGAAGATAAGGGTATCGCCCGAAGACAGTCGCACCTCGATCGCGTCCTCGCGCAGAGCAAGACCGGCGCACGATCCCCGCGCAATGCGAATGCCGGCCTCACGCGCTCGCCTCAGCTGGACGCCGTCGAGCGGCGGCGCATCCGGCATCGGAAGATAAGTGACATCTTCTGAAAAGGTGAGAAGGAAGTGCGCCTCTTCGATTGAACCTGAGCGGCCGCCGAGAACGCCGATCCGCGAACCGATGGCTTCGTAGCCGTCGCAGACCGGGCAGTAACGGATGAATCCGCGGGCGATCGCGGTTTCAAGACCGTCCATTTCTGGAGGTGTTACGTCAACGCCCGTCGCAAGGACGACTGCCCGCGCCGCAAACGTCCCAGCCGTCGTTTGCAAACGGAAGCCATCGCTGCCTTGTGTGCAGGCAGTAACGCGACCATCGATTATCTCGACGCCATAAGCTTTGGCCTGAGCGCTCATGCGGGCGTGGAGCTCACGCCCCGGGACGCCGTCCGGAAACCCCGGAATGTTCCGCGATAACGGTATGAGCTGCAAGCGGCTCTCACCGGCATCGACAATGGCGACTGATCGGCGAAACCTTGCTAGATAGGTTGCAGCTGTGAGGCCGCCCGGCCCACCGCCGACAAGCAGACAATCAACGCTTCTTGTGTCCATCTCGCCTTTCCTGACCGCCCGACAGCGAAAGCGCCGCTTTGCAGCGGCGCCTTCTGGACAGTTTCCGTCGGAGGGACTCGACTGTCTTCCTAGTTGCGCGGCGCCGGGCGGTAAGCTGCGGTGCTGGCGCGCTCATTCTCTATTTGGGAAGCCGTCCAGTCCGGCGCGCCAGCATCGTATCCATTCCAGCCGCCGCTGCGGTAGTAGTCGCCGCGAATTCCGGCTTCGGTGGAATTGTAGTCAGATAGCGCCGCTTCGATCTCGGCGCGGCGTTTATCGTGATTGCGGACAATCACGACTGAGCCGCCACGGCGGATGCTTTCGGCATAGATTTCAGCGTCCTTCTTGTCGATGCCTTCGTGGGTGAGCGCGCCGACGATGCCGCCGACAAGTCCACCTGTCGCGGCGCCGACTGCAGCGCCGACCGCGGTTGAAGCAAGCCAGCCAGCCGCCACGACGGGACCCAGACCGGGAACAGCGAGCATGCCGAGCCCGGCCAGCAGACCGACGCCTCCACCGATGACGCCGCCTGTCGTAGCGCCATCTGCAGCGCCTTCAACGCGATCATCCTTGCCGTCGAGATCGTCATCCTTGACCCCGCGCTTTTGCGCGTGCAGCCGGTCATGGCGCAGGCCGTCGTCGCCATACCATTCTTCGCGGTTGTTCGCGACGATGCTGATGTCGCCTTCTTTGACGCCCATGGCTTCGAGCCGGTCGACAGCGCGCAGCGCGTCAGCGGGGCGGTCGAACAGTCGTACAATTTTGTCAGACATGTGGGTTTCCTATTGTTGCGGTGTCGGCGCCGCGGGCGACGGCGTGGTGAGGTCGGCAGGCGGCATGGGGGCGCCCGCAGCGGGCGCCGCGGTCACATTGCCCTGATAGTCCACGACCACGCTCTGGCTCTGGCCGCTCATCATGGCGCTGCCCCGCCAGCTGCCGTCTTCGGCTTTTGCGAGAGCGGTAACGTCGGTGTAGCCAGCGGCCGTAATGCGCTCGCGCGCCTGGTCCTCGGTGAATGACGATTCCCCCATCGCAGGGGCCGCAGCCTCGCGCTCGGCAGTCGCCTCTTCGGTCGCGATCGCGGGGTTTGTCTTGTCGGAATCTGGCGCACACGCGGCAGCCAGTGCGGCCATGGCGACAGAGGTAATAAGAATACGCATACGTGCTCTCCCTGATGCCCATGAACGCTGTGGGGGGAGACGCCGTTCCGGCGTGCGGCGACAAAAATAGCAACCGATGTGAAGAACTCTTCATGGCCCAGGCAAAACCAACGCACGACACCTTCGTGGATCGGACCTTAGGCGTTGGCTTCGGCTTCGTAATGGTCGCGCGCCTCTGCAAGAAGTTCCTCGAGACGCTCCTCTTCGGCTTCAAGCTCCTGTTCGAGCGCTTCCGTTTTTTGATCCAGGGCCCTTTGCGCACGAATGATCGCGGCGCGCTCACGTACGGAGCGCTTCTTGAAATCTTCGAGGGCCTGTTCCGCCCGATCTAGCTTGGAACGGTCCACCTTCCGCTTCTTGCGGACAGCAGGTTTCTTCTTCGCAGTCTCGCGGGCCGGCGCAGGCGGCCTCCTTCCGGCGCGATGATCCTCAAGACGCAGCACCTTGGTCGCCCTGGCGAAAGCGTGCTTGGAGTCGACCGGCGTCGGCACGCCCGGTGTCTGCAACGCTAGCTTGATGCAATCCTCGTCCGTCACGACCTTGGCGGCGCCGATCGCGAACAGGTTCTCCTTCACGTCCCATGCTTCGAGAGCAGCTTTCTGGCTGGGCGCCGCGACCAACCAGTTGTGGAAGCCGATCTGAGTCATGAAGACCTTTAGGCGTCCGGTCTTGCGCGCGGGTTTTCTCTTAGCGGCCATGTGCGAAAAACGACCCGCCCTGCTCTTGGTTGCCGACCCTCGCAGTCTACATGGAGGCAAGCAGTCCGGAGAACAGAACATGAATCAGCCCATGAAGCGGCATCGTTACTCCGCCCACCTTCAGGACGAAGGATCCCACGGCCGTCAGTGGGTGGCCGAAGCCGACAGCTTCATCGATGCCGCTGTCCGCTTTGCAGAGACCCGCGACGTCGAGGACGGTGATCTGTCCGTCGTCGTGACGGAGTGTGAAAGCGGCAAGGACCGGTGTTTCGTCGTCAATCTCGGAAGTGGCGACGTGAAGGCGTGCTAGGCCGAAACGAATCACTCCCGCGCGCGTTTCGAAAGGGCACCGCTGAACGCAAAGGTGCGTCCTAGAAAGGGAATTTCATGGCTGCGGCGCGTCCCACCGGGCAGGGCCACCTCCGACTGTCGCTCGTGACCTGCCCGGTCGCGATGTTCAATGCGATCAGCCCCCGCGGCGACGTCCATTTCAACCTCATCAATCCCGATACCGGTAATCGTATCAGAATGATCACGGTCGACGCCGGCACGGAAAAGCCGGTCGAACGCAAGAAGCTCGTAAAGGGCTTCGAGATCTCAAAGGGGGAATATGTCACCGTGACGCCCGAAGAGATTGAGGCCGTCCGGCTTGAGAGCACGCGGACGATCGACATCGACGAATTCGTGCCCGCCGAAGACATCGACCGCCTCTATTGGGATCATCCCTACTTCCTCGTGCCTGACGGCAAGATGGCCGCCGAACCTTTCGCGGTCATTCGGCAGGCTATGGAGAAGACGGGCAAGGTCGCCCTCGGACGTGTGGTGATGTCGCAGCGCGAGCGCCTGCTGGCGCTCGAACCTCGCGATCATGGCCTGATCGCAACGACGCTGCGCAGCACAGACGAAGTGCGCGACATAAAAAAAGCCTTCTCCGACATTCCGAACGTCCGCCCTGCCCGGGACATGATCGCGATCGCCGAGAAGATCATGGGCCAGAAGGAAGCCGATTTCGATCCGGATCGTTTCCAGGACCGATACGAGAATGCGCTCCGCAAGCTGATCCACGAGAAACAGAAGGGCCACGAGATTGTCCATGCGGACGACCCCGAGCCCACCAACGTCGTCGACCTGATGGAGGCCCTGCAGAACAGCCTTAAGGGGGCCAAGGGCAAGGCGAAAGGCGGCGCAAGAAGCACGATGCGCAAGTCATCCGCCGCAGCAAAGCGGACGGCATCCACGCGCAAGGCTCCGGCGAAGAAAAAGGCCGCCCGCAAGCGCGCGTAGATCAACAACGAGGCGACAGGGGACATGGCCGAGACCAAACTCGATACCTACCGATCGATGCGGGATTTTACCCGCACGGCAGAGCCGAGCGGCGAGAGACAGGTCGCCTCGGCCAAGCAGCTGCGGTTCGTGATCCAGAAACACGCCGCCACTCGCCTGCACTATGATCTGCGCCTGGAGTTCGGCGGCGTGTTCAAATCATGGGCCGTGACGCGCGGACCTTCGCTCGATCCCGCCGACAAGCGTCTTGCTGTGGAAGTCGAGGATCACCCGCTCGACTATGGTGATTTTGAAGGCACGATTCCCAAGGGTGAGTATGGCGGCGGCGCCGTCCTGATGTGGGATCGTGGCTACTGGGCCCCCGAGCCCGGTGTGGATACCGAGCGCGCGCTCAAGAAGGGCGAGTTGAAATTCGTCGTTGCGGGCGAGCGCATCAAGGGCGGATTTGTGCTCGTCCGGCTCCGCCGGCGCGAGCGGGAGAAGCGCGACAACTGGCTCCTGATCAAGCATCGCGACGAATACGCGCGCGAAGGCGGAGGCGACGTTACGGACGAGGACACCTCGATTGCATCCGGTCGCGAGATGGATGCGATCGCCGCCGGCAAAGGCCGCAAGCCGAAACCCTTCATGCTCCGCACCGCCGAAAAGGCCGATGCGGTATGGCATTCCAAGCGGACCAAAGAGGCGGCGAAACAGCCCGCGCCAAAGCGCAAATCCTTGACTCGACGATCGAAGCCCGCCGCAGGTCCTGCGCTGCGCAAGCTGCCTGAGTTCATCGAGCCTCAGCTTTGCGAGTTGCGAGAGCGTGCGCCCGGCGGGGCAGGCTGGGCCCACGAAGTGAAGTTCGACGGCTACCGCGTCCAGCTGCGCGTCGAAAAACACAAGGCCGCGTTGCGCACGCGCAAAGGCCTCGATTGGACGGCCAAGTTTGGGGCTACGGCGCGTGCTGCACAGCCTCTGCCTGACTGCATCATCGATGGCGAACTCGTCGCGCTCGACAAGGCAGGCGCGCCGAGCTTTGCCGCCCTCCAGGCTGCAATCTCCAACGCCGCCACGGACAATCTTACCTTCTTCGCGTTCGATCTCATGTGCGTGGGAAAGGAGGACTTGCGATCCCTCCCCCTGTCCGACCGCAAAAAGCGTCTTCAGGAGGTGATCGCCGGGCTTGAGCCCTTGATCCGTTTCACCACGCATCTCGAGACTGCTGGCGATGCGGTGCTTCAGGCTGCCTGCCGTATGGACCTTGAGGGCGTCGTCTCGAAGCGGATCGATGCGCCCTACCAGTCAGGCCGTAGCGAGACTTGGGTGAAGTCGAAGTGCCGCGGCGGCCAGGAGGTCGTGATCGGCGGCTGGAGCGAAGAGCGCGGCAGATTCCGGTCGCTGCTCGTCGGGGTGCATCGCGAGGGCAAGCTGACCTATGTCGGGAAAGTCGGCACCGGCTTCGCACGCCCAGTGGTTGAACGTATATTTCCGAAACTCAAGGCGGTCGCCTCGGCGACCTCGCCCTTCGAAGCCGGCGATCCGCCGCGACGCGCGGCGGGGATCAAATGGGTGCAACCTGTTCTTGTCGCGGAGATCGAATTTGCCGGGTGGACAGGGGACGGCCACGTGCGGCAGGCGTCGTTCAAGGGCCTGCGCGAAGACAAACCTGCCGGCGCAATCACGCGCGAACAGCCCAAGCCCGCCAGAACATCCAGCGCGGTGATCCGTACGCCGGGCGGCGCCAAGGTCATGGGCGTTGGAATTTCCAACGCCGACAAGCCGCTCTGGCCCGAGGCGAAGGAAAAATCGCCCGTCACGAAGATGGATCTGGCGACTTACTACGAGCAGGTCGGCGAATGGATGCTGACCCACATCAAAGGACGTCCCTGCTCGATCGTCCGCATGCCTGACGGTATCGACGGCGAGACGTTCTTTCAACGCCATGTCAATCGCACAACGTCGAACCTGTTCACATCCGCGGAGGTGCGCGGCGATAAGCAGCCCTACCTGCAGATCGACCGGCTCGAAGCATTGATTGCCGCAGCCCAGATCGCGGCGCTCGAACTCCATCCGTGGAACTGCCAACCCTTCGCCTTCGAGACCCCCGGGAGACTGGTATTCGATCTCGACCCTGCGCCTGACGTGCCGTTCGAGCGCGTCATTGAAGGCGCCAAGGAAATCCGTGATCGTCTTGCTGACCTGGGGCTTGAGAGCTTCTGCAAGACGACGGGCGGCAAGGGCCTCCATGTCGTGACCCCCTTTGCCAAGGCCAAGCAAGATCTGCGCTGGCCCGAAGCCAAAGCGTTTGCGCAGGAAGTGTGCCGGCAGATGGCGGCGGACAGTCCGAACAAATACCTGATCAACATGGCGAAGAAGGAGCGTGTCGGCCGCATCTTCCTCGACTATCTGCGCAATGACCGCACGGCGACAGCGGTTGCGCCGCTTTCGCCGCGCGGCCGCCCGCTCGCGCCCGTGTCAATGCCGATCGAATGGAGCCAGGTGCGAAAGGGTCTAGATCCGATGCGTTACACGATCTTCTCAGCGCCCAAGATCCTGCAACGCAACAAGCCCTGGGAAAACTATTGTGACGGGCAGCGTCCCTTCCATGCAGCAGCCAAACGATTGCTCGCCGGGCGATCGTAAGCTTGGCGGGCGGGTGCGGCGCCGACGCAGCTAGTTGCGGGCGCGTCGGTCGGCGCGGATCCCACAGCATGGCCTGCTCCCGTCTTATGGATGCGGCGCAAGGACAGGGTCCGTCGCCACGTCCAGGGAATAGACCCAGCACAAGGATCGCCATCGCCGAAGCAGCGCGCATAGGTAATCGGCTGGTATGGCGGCGCTCTCGCGCATATTCGGCGAGCCAACAGATCACGCGTCTCAACCGCAGCTGCTCTCTGGCGTCGCTGCCGACGAGCAACTGGGCGCAGCCGGCCAGGAGGAACACACGACGCTGGGATCCGTTCTTTTTCAGGAGAACCGCCATGCCAGCGCCCAACGCAGCCCTTGATGCGAGACTCGATGCGCAGCGGCGCGTGCTCGGATGGATTCTCGCAAGGATGGTCACAACGCCTGCCCAGTTCATCGACCTGATCGAGAATCTTGACCAGTCAGTGATCCCACAGGATCATCAGGAAGACCCGGGCGCCGTCCCGACCGAGGCCTTTGGATCGATAGCGGCGTTCGCAGCGGAAATGCGCGCCATTCTGGATCCCGTCAAACGTCAGCATCAAGATGACCCGGGCTAGGACGCGCACACGGATTGCTCAGGAACATCCAGTCCGTCTGGCGGGCCCGATGGACGCACGCGCCGCAGACGAGATCCCTCCGGAAGCCGGTTGGCGCTATGAACCTAAATGGGATGGCTTCCGCTGCCTTGCGCGCAAGCACGGCCGTGTGGTGCAACTGACGGCCAAGTCAGGCAAACAGTTGGACAAATATTTTCCGGAAGTCGTTGGGCAGCTGGTCGTTATGAAGGCCGACCGATTTACGGTCGACGGCGAGCTCCTGGTACGCACAGGGAAGACCTGGTCCTTCGAAGACCTGCAGGCGCGTCTCCACCCTGCCGAGAGCCGCATCCGCAAGCTGAGCACACAAACGCCTGCAACCCTCATGGCGTTCGACATGCTTGAAAGCGCGGGCTTAGATCTGCGCGCACTGCCCTTAACCGAGCGACGACGACGCCTTGAAGCGTTCATCCGCTCATCCGGACCGTCGATCCTTCTTTCGCCAGGCGCCAACGATCGGCGAACCGCGCGCCGCTGGCTCGCCAGCGGCAAGTATGAAGGCATTATCGCCAAGCAACTCGATGGCCCCTATCTCACTGGCGAACGCGCAATGGTCAAAGTGAAGCGGCGGCGCACCGCAGATTGTGTCGTGGGCGGCTTCCGCTATGCGACGGGAAGCAAGCTGGTCGGCTCGCTTCTCCTGGGCCTCTACAATCAGAACAACAAGCTCGATCATGTCGGCTTCACCTCGGGCTTTGCCGATTTCGACCGCGCGGCGCTGACATCGAGGCTTGAGGCCATCGGAGGCGGCGAAGGGTTTAGCGGCGACGCGCCTGGCGGGACAAGCCGCTGGGCGAGCGAGCGAAGCGCAGAATGGACGCCTGTCAAACCTAAGATGGTGGTCGAAGTCTCCTTTGACCATGTCTCTGGGGGCCGTTTCCGTCATGGCACACGCTTGCTCAGATTCCGGCCGGACAAGTCTCCGGCGCAATGCCGAATGGAGCAGATCCAATAGAAGCGGGCGGCCTTTCAGCCGCCCGCCTCATACGTCAACTGCGAGATTAGCGATCGCGCGTCGTTTTTGTTTGGGCGTCGTCGTTTTCGCCGCCCATATCCCGCTGCTGCTGGCCGGTATCGGTCATGCCGCCCTGCTGCTTGCGGTTGTCGTCCTGCTGACTCTGCTGCCCGGGACGGTCTTTCTGACTTCCCTGGCCGCCCTGCTGGCCCGGCTGTCCGCCTTGCTGTCCGGCCTGGTCTTGTCCTGGCCTGCCTTGCTGTCCGGGTTGGCCTTGTTGCTGGCCAGCGTTGCCGGCGTCACGATTCTTGTCGTTGGGATTGCCCATGTTGGTGTTTCCTCATTGCGTGCCCCGCCCCTTAAGAGAAGCCGCGCCGGTCCGCGACGTTCCAATGTCCGAACGCATGTTATGCTCACGCGCTCAAGCCGAACGCGGTTTTAGGAATGTGGGTGATGCGGCACGCCAGGTCGGCCTCGCCCGAGGCGACGACGAAATGATCCCCCGCGTCGACGATGCCCGTCGTGAAGACAACGTCGCGCAGGTACATCTGGTGCTCGATCGGCCGCGTCAGCTCGGGATCGGGCTCAAGCAGCGCAGCGTGACCGGACCGCACGAGTTGGCTGGGGTCATCCTTGTCCAGTAGCGACCAGTAAGTCCTGTAAATTCCACAATCTCCTTGGGCTCAACGCCATGCCAGAGCGAAAGCCAACCACGCTCGGTCAGGATCGGCGGCGTCCCGCCCCCATGCGGGCCGTAGCGACGGTGCCCGAATGGGGACGAAGACCCGGTTTCAGGTGCGGCTTCCAGTGAAGCGCATCGGGCGAGGTTGCGAGGTTGATCGACGGCCCCGCTCGCCACTCGCTGCCGGGCGGATAAGCGAAATAGAGATCGCCCAACGGCCGTGTCTGGGCCCAGTACACGCCATCGATCTTGCCCTCGAAGATCAGCATGTCTTTGTTCTGGTGATCGAGCACAATGGCCTCGAACCGCCAGTTGAGCGCGTCGTCAGACGAATAGAGCGTGGTTGAATGACGCTCCGGGCTCACCGAACACGTCGTCATCAGCCAGCGATCGCCATCGCGGCTTATCCGAGCGTCCTCGACACCGTAGCACTGGAAGCTGTGTTGCGGCGCGATCGCCTTGTCGTAGTGGAATGCGACCACTTCCAGTCCGTCGGGCGTCAGCTCGACCGGCAATAGCCAGGACAGCGACGTCAACGCCATTATCTTCCAGCCGCCGCCGTGGATCAGGAATTTTCGCCGGATCGGCCGTGTCGGCCAGTTCCAGCGGCCAGGCGTCGCGCACATAGCGCCCCTCCTCCCACCGGATTGCATGCACGCGGCCGTTTTCAATCGGATTGCGAAGCGCCTCAGCGATCCGGACCACGATCAGCAGGTTGCCGTTCGGCAGTCGCGTCAACGCCGGATTGAACGCGCCGAGTACATAAGTTTCAGCTTCCAAATGGCCGTAGAGCGGCGATTTCGACAGGTCGATATCGTCCGGAACGAGAACCAGCCTGTCGATTTCAAACCTCATTCCTTCGGTTGATCCCGCGGCGCGATCGCAAGCTGCTGGACCACGGCGCGCCGTGGCTGGGTCAGGAGATAGTGAACGCCAACGGCGATGTCCTGCGCCCGCAGCATCGTCTCTTCCTTGACCATCCCATGTTGTTCCTCGGTTGAGATGTCAGGATAGTGGAAGTCCGCAGACGTCTTGCCCGGCTCAACAAGCGCAACCCTGACGCCCTTGGGGCCAAGTTCTTTGCGAAGCGCTTCGGCAAAGCCTGCGATCCCGGCCTTCATTCCGGCATAGACTGTCGTCCCTCCCTCAAGCGTATGCGCGCTCATCGATCCGATCAGCACGATGTCGCCCTCATCCTTTAGCCGCTCGCTCGCTGCATGAGCGCTGGTCAGGTACGCCGTGAAGTCGGTTGCGATGGCATAGCGCAGCTCGTCGGCCTTGCTCTCCGACAAAGCCCCGATCGGTATGGCGGCGTTGATCACCGCTATGTCGAGGCCGCCGAGATACTTGTCAGCCGCCTTGAAGAATGTCGTGACGCCATCTGGCTCGCCCAGGTCGACGTTTAGCCCGTCCCCCTCACCGCTTTGCCTGATCCGCGCGAGTGCATCCTTAAGATGTTCGGGCGTCCGGCCGCAGATGAAGACCTTGACGCCATAACTGGCAAGCAGCACGGCAATCGCGCGGCCGATGCCGGTGGTTCCACCGGTGATGATTGCGCGCTTGCCTTTGAGGTCCGGCTGCGCCGTGTGTGCATCGGAGTTGTTTGTCATCGCCTTCCCTTGTGACGTGAACGACTGCAAGCGCTCGCTCAAGCGTCTGCATCGACGCCCGGTTCGCGCGACCAAAGTCGCAATTCGCCCAAACGCGCGATGAAGGACCCGACATCCTCGTCTGCAAGCGCGATGCAGCCTTCGTCTAGACTGTCGGCGATCCCGGCCCTCTCAAGCAGGGGCTGGGCGGCGGCGACGTAGCCGATGAATTTGCAGTGAGCGAATGCATCAGAGATGAAGTCTTTCGTCGGTGCGTCCTTCTGCAAGAGGCTCGCACCCTCTTCCGACACGACAATGGCGACCGCGTCGTAGAGGACGGAGGGCCCGCCATCGATCTTCTGCTGCGCCGGCAACAACGTATCGTCATCCAGCATCGCCCCGGAAATCTTCGGCGCGATGATTTCGACCATCCCGCCGGCCTCGAGCACGGCGCTTTGCAGCGCATTGACCGTCGCTGCGCTGGCGCCGTCCGTGACGAGCACGCCGAGCTTGCGGCCTTCGAACCGGCCTGGACCACGACGCACGATACTGAGGGCATCGGATGTAGGCAGCTCAATCGGCTTGCGCAGAGCCTTCATCGCGGGGGGGAGCCTGATGCCCAGTCCCGTCGCGACATTGCCCGCCAGTCCCGGATCGATATTGCGGAGATGGCTTACCATCCGCTCGCGAATGTCAGGCCGCTCGACTTTCGAGAGTTCGAACACGAGCGCGTCGCCCAAATGTTTCTGCTCGATCGGCTCTTGGCTAATGTAGAACTGGCGAGCCTGGCTGTAGTGGTCGCCAAACGTATCTGAACGCGCCGCGATCTTCGGCCCCGCCGTTTCCTGCGCAAAGTGCCTGTACCCGCGTTGCGGGTCTTCGCGCGGCCCGCCCACTTCCGGGCCCCAGGAATTGGGTTCGTAATTGGCGCGTCCCTTCGGGTTCATCGTGGCCATATGCCCGTCCTGCTGGAAGTGTGCGAACGGGCAGCGGGGCGCGTTGATCGGCAGGTGTGTGAAGTTTGGGCTGCCGAGACGCTTCAGCTGGGTGTCGAGGTAAGAGAAGTTGCGTCCCTGCAGCAGCGGATCATCAGAGAAGTCGATACCCGGCACCACGTTCTGCGTGCAGAACGCAACCTGTTCGGTGTCAGCAAAGAAGTTGTCCGGCATCCGGTTCAGCACCAGGCGCCCAACAATCCGCACCGGGAGTATCTCTTCCGGGATCAGCTTGGTCGGATCGAGCACGTCGAAATCGAACCGCTCTGCGAAGGCGTCGTCGAAGAGCTGGACGCCGAGCTCCCATTCCGGGAAAGCGCCGGCGTTGATGGCGTTCCATAGGTCGCGCCGATGGAAGTCGGGATCTGCGCCGTTGATCTTGACCGCTTCGTTCCAGCAAACCGACTGTAGGCCGAGCTTCGGCTTCCAGTGGAACTTCACGAACGTTGATTTGCCGCGCGCATCGACAAACCGGAAGGTATGAACGCCGAACCCCTCCATGAATCGATAGGAACGCGGGATCGCCCTGTCGGACATGATCCACATGATCATGTGCATGGACTCGGGCGTGAGAGAAATGAAGTCCCAGAAATTGTCGTGCGCGCTCTGGGCCTGCGGGAAGGCCCGATCAGGTTCCGGCTTCACCGAATGGATAATGTCGGGAAACTTGATGGCGTCCTGGATGAAGAAGACAGGGATGTTGTTGCCGACCAGATCCCAGTTGCCTTCCTCGGTGTAGAACTTGACCGCAAAGCCGCGCACGTCGCGCGCCAGGTCGAAAGACCCCTTGGAGCCTGCCACGGTCGAAAAGCGGACAAAAACGGGCGTTCGCTGCCCGACACGCTGGAAGAGGTCTGCGCGGGTGACCTTCGAGAGCGACGCGGTTGTCTCAAAGAAACCGTGGGCCCCGTAGCCACGCGCGTGCACCACCCGCTCGGGTATGCGCTCATGATCGAAGTGGAAAATCTTTTCCCTGAAGTGGAAGTCCTGCATCAGCATGGGACCGCGCGGACCGACCTTGAGATGGTTCTGGTCGTCGGCGATGGGCACGCCCTGCTGCGTCGTTAGAGTAGGATAGCCTGCGGCAACCGTTTGATGGGTTGCGCCTCCAGCATCAAGGGGGAGTTTGCCGGCGATCACAACGCCCTCCGGCATCGGCGCCGTCGCCGGCGGCTCGGTCGGGCCAGGCGAGACCGGTGCGTCCGGGCGCGAGCGTTTGCGCTTATCCTTGGCCATAGCGTGTTCCTGATCTTGACATGTCTGCTCGTGAGCTAGGGCGAATGCCCGCTTGCTCCACATAAAATCCGTTTGCGCCTTCAAGTTCCGACAGCGCCGGCAAGCTTGCACCCGCGGCGGGTCACATCACGACCAACTCAGCGTGAGGGAGGCGTTGGCGGCGGCGCGGTAGTCACGCGAGCCCGCATCCCGGCGCGCCGCCGGCAGCGCCGCCTCACCGTCTCGGACAATGATTCGCGGCATTGCGCGCCGGCCCGCCTTGTCGAGACGCACCCGGCCCATGAAGCCTTGAGGACCATGCAGTCTCACGACAAGCTGGCGCTCTTGCGTTGACGTGATGACGCAAGGATAATCCGTGAAAATCACGAAGGGCGCGCCAGCCGGCTGATGGAACGCCCGCGCGACGAACACGAAGGCGCCGCCGCAACCGTAGATCTCCTGACCAACCTGGCCTGCCGGCTGTCCGTCGCCATAGAGATCTTCAAGCGGAAACGAGAGCTTCCGATCGATGTGGCCGTTGCGGATGTCATCCTTGGCGAGCGCGTCGTCCGGCAGGGCGTCCGGGTAGAAGTACCACCCCCGGTCCAGACTATATTTGCGGAACTCGGCGCACAGCATGCGCACATGCGCAGGCAATGCATCGCCGCAGATCGACATGTACTCGTCGAACGCGGAGAAGGCTTCAAAGCACTCGTAGGCCGCAAGGTAAGGTGCGTCGTGCAGGCAGGTGACGCCGAAAAAATTAGTGTAGTGGCGTGCGCGCTCAATCTCCGAATCCCAGATCTGCGAATTGTGAAAGAAGCCCGCGAGGAAGACGAGACCCTGGTCGAAGGCTTCCGGGGATTTGTCGATTTTCCACAGCCGCGCGCATGCCGCGAGGCCAAGAGCGGTGAGATTGGTCTGGTAGACCAGATTGAAGCGCGCTTCCTTGAGCGCCGCCAGCGCCTTGCGCGCCTCGGTGAGGTAGCGCTCCTCACCGGTGAGTTCGTGCGCCAGAAGCATCACGTACGCGTAGATGCCGCCCACATCCGTCTGACCCAGACCCTGCTCGTTCCGAGACGGCGTGATGACGGCGAAATCCTTCACGTTGTATTGGATGGGCCAGACATATTTGAAATGCCGGGCCACCTTGATCGCGAACTCCAGGGAGTCCCGGAATAGCGCCTCCTCCTTGGCGTCACCCCACAGAGCAAGCCGACCAAGGTTCATCAGCGGATGATAGAGATACCAGGAGTCGACAGCGTCTGCGTCCTTGTCGTCGCCGACATTAGGCAGATAACGGCGAACGGCTCCAAGCTCCTTGTCGTAGAAGCGGCCCATGCCGGCAAGCAATCGATCCGCCAGAGGAATATCCTTGCCGATCGCTCGGCCAAACTCCCTGATCGACGTTACAACTGACGCTTGCACCATGCTGTCGGGGTACTCAGCGTCGACATAAGGATGCAGATAGGTGTGACCATAGTGTTCGATGGTCGCATCTGGCGATCGCTCGATGTCCCGCAGCGTCCGATTGGCGCGGGCGCTCCAGTCGTGGAACTTCGCCTCGGGGCGCGCCATGTGGGGATAGATTTCACCGAGCATCTCGACGAACAGCGACGCTGATTGCTGCTCGTCGGGCGCGCAATCGGGTCGAAAGGCGATCAGCGCGTCAGAGATGACGACCTCGACCCCCGCTTTCCAGAGGCTCGACCGGCGGAGAGTTTCCCATCGGCGTCGTTGGCGGCTGGTAGCCGAGTTCGGGCCATTCGTCCTCCACGACGCCGTCCGGCTTCGTCTTGGTGGCGGCAAAATAGGGGTTCAGGGACGTTAGGTCCTGAATGTAGAGGACGCTCCCAAAGGCCGGCTTCTCGACGCAGAAATAGCAAAGGCCTGTATTGAGGCCGCGCTGCCCGGCTTCGACACGTCCGGTTGCCTTGGTCGGGCGATCGTCCCCGTCAAGCGGATAAACATCGCGAGACCAGAAGGGCACGAGAAGGTCTGCCGCGGGCGTGAGGCGGACAGTCAGCCGAAGCAAGGTGTCGGAGAGGACTTCCAACCGGATGACAAACACGCCGGACGCGCCTTCCGCGCGCCAGCTTCCCCCTGACTTGGTCGCGCGCCCCGAGATCTTGACCGGGCCAGCATTGCGCGCGGTCTTGAACGCGACCGCCCCGTGGCCTGCCCTGCGAACGATGACCCACAGCGTGTCAACCCCGGGCCTTACTTCAACCAGCAAGTCTCCCATGTCGCGACGATGAAGCGCGCGCTTCCCCTCAGCGAGTTCGCGTTCGACCTCAAGCGTTCGCGGCGTGAAGCCGGGTACATCGGTCTGCAACGGTGTCGAAACGCTCATGGGCGGCCATTTTGAAGGAAATCCCTGACCACAAACGGCGCTAACAGGTGCGCGTTCCTCCCGCAGTTGGGAAGAAGCGAGCCGAAAATCTACATTTGTTAAGAGGCCCGTGTTGTTCGTCCTTTGCAGATCAACGCCGCACTGCTGCAGGCTCGCAATGCGACGGCCGCGGTCTAGCTCCCTGTTCAGTTTTCCGCTTCAGGCGCCCGTGCGGTGCATCGCGTGTGCGGCGAAGCGCATCAATGTGGCGAGCAGCAGGAGTGTCATATGGCCAGATCCACAACGAAGTCAGCACAAGAGCCGGTCGCGCCGTCGCGTGCAGATGCGGCGCGAGCCGTTGCAGAACCAGGTGACTGGCTGTCGTGCGCGCTGGAACACCACGACCATATCCGCGCAGCCTTTGAGGCGGCTCGAAAAGCTCCTCCCGGCGGCGCGCGGATCGCTGCGATGAAGGGGCTTGCCGTCGTTCTCAATGGTCACGCGTTGGCCGAAGAGGTCGTCCTCTATCCGGCGCTTGTTGCACTCGACGCAGCGGAAGACGCACAGACCGCCTATGCGGAGCAAACCGAGGCGAAGATCCAGATGGCGGAGCTGGAACGGTTGTCGCCGGCCAGCCCGGACTGGGCGGCCCAACTCGAGCAGATCGAGACGGCTGTGCTGGCGCACATGGAACAGGAAGAAGGTTCCTGGTTCCTCGAAATCAAGGAGAGCTATCCCGATCAAGCGAAACTGACGGCGCGGTATCGAGAAGAGTTCGAACGCTATACGCGTACCGGCATCATCGCCACGAACGGCGCCTGAGCGTCATTTACTGTACAGTACTGAGCAAGATGACGACGTCCGTGTATCGCGCCCGTGCCTTTTCGACGACGCGCGCCAGGCGCATCGGGTCCTTGCCGTCATAACGCGTCCGCCCGAGATCGCGGAGGCCGTTTTCGTGCAAGGCGGCTTCGTACTGGCTAGGCACGCCGTCCCGCGCCGCCAGACTGGCGAGACACATGAGCGTCGCGTCACCGCCTGGTTGAGCGCAACGATCTCGGCCAGCAGGTCGCGTTCTCGCTCACCCCCAGCTTTTTGTCGCCAGGTGATCCAGAACGATAGCCAGGCGATCAAACCGCACCAGTGGTCCGCAGTGACCGACGCTTAATCCGTGCCGGTCTGGCTATGCGGCGCTCCGACGGGTTTTGACTCAGGCGAGCCGCGCTCGCGCAGGAAGATTGCCAGAACGATCAGCAGCGCGGTCGACAGAAATTCACTTTGCCAGTTCTGGAACGACTCGAACCAGAATGACGCGCTATGAAGGTGCTCGAGGAATGTCGGCGCGGGCTCTCCGGTCGCGCGCGCATCTTCAGCCGCGTTCTCGGCGCTACCCGCGAGGTGCAAGGCGAAGGAAGCAGCAAACAAGCCAAATAGCGTGAGACCGAGTGAGTGGCTGTAGATGAGCCTTGCCACACCTCCTGCCCTCACAGGCCATGGGGCGTCGGGCTTGTTCGCGTCCAGCCTGGGGTCGCGATCCTGGGAGGCCGTCGCGTCCGGGTCCTTTGATTCGGGCGATCCGCGCTGAAAGAGGTAGGCAGTCAGACAGACATAGGCGCCCATCTGCAGGAACTCGCTTTCCCAATTCTCGAAGACGCTGGAGATGAACGCCCCGCTTGCCAGGTAGGGCGCAAGTTGCAGCACCGGCAGCCCCTCGCGCATGCGATCTTCGTTCTCCGAGATCCAGCCGGCCCAGCCATGTCCGACGATCGCCAGCGCGAACAGAAGAAGAAGTACGATCGATAGGCCATTGTCGCGAAGCTGCTTCATGGCTAGCCCTTCCTGCCGGTCGCCCGCGATGGCAAGCGCGCCGGTCTTCACCACAACGCTTCTTCTACCCAGCGCGCTTCACTGCAAATGACGGTCACACGCTCACCCAAGCGCTCCTGCGGCCAGGTGTGAGCGACCTGAACCTGGGAATAGCGCCTCGCTGTCTGCATCCACACCTGCAGCGCGCAGATAGGCTGCTCCGACGCTTGGCCATCTCGATGTCACTCCGGCCTTCCGCGCACGCTCGGCCAGCCTCATCCGACGCGCATCGTCTGTCAGCAAGCTTCCTATCTCGTCTCCAAATGCATCGCTGTCGCCGAAAGGGCAAAGCACGCCGACGCCGTTCGCCAGCGCTTCCGCCGCGTGCCAGTAGGGGGTTGAGACGATCGGGCGGCCAAGTGCGATTGCATAGCTCAACGTGCCGGACGTAATCTGGGCTTGCGTAAGATAGGGCGTTACATAGACGTCGGTCGCCTGAAGCAGGTCGATGAGTTCGTCATCCGCCATGTATTTGTCGATAAAGCGGACGGCGCGCGCGACATCGAGGTTGGCGGCAAGCTGCACAAGACTTTCACGATAGGCTTCACCTCGCTCGCGAACGAGATTGGGATGTGTCGCACCGGCGACCACGTAAAGCGCATCCGGCGCGCTGTATAGAATCTTGGGCATCGCCCGGATCACGGTCTCGATGCCCTTATTCGGTGACAGCAGTCCGAACGTCATGAGCGTTGGACGGCTGTCCAGTCCGAAGCGCTGCTTGAACGCGCCCGTTGCAGCCGGCGGCCGCGACGGCGCGCCGTGCGGAATGACGACAAGCTTGGACGCTGGGGCGTCATAAACGGTTTGAAGGAGACGGGCCCCGGTGTCCGCCATCACGATCACCGCGTGAGCAAGGTCGACAATCGCGTTGAGGACCCGGCGCTGATCAGCGTTGGGCGCAGCCAGCACCGTATGGAGAGTGACGATGATCGGCGCCCGCAGGGCGCGCAACATCAGCAGCAGGTGCTCGCCTGCTGTTCCGCCGAAAATCCCGAACTCATGCTGCACGAAGACCGCGCCTGCGCCGGAGCGGTTGATGGCCTTCGCAACCGCGAGATAGTCGGCCGCCCTCTCCTGCTGGACGACATGATTGACGTCGGGGCCGAACGTATAGAATCCGGGCTCGCGGTCATTCATGGCGACAACGTCCCACGCCACGCGCGGATCAGCGGCCGTGAGGCCACGAAGAAGGTCACGGGTGAACGTCGCAATCCCACAGACACGTGGCTGAAATTCCCGATCAACGCAGCTCTTTCCAGCCCGGCGTTCTCCGCGCCGGTCACGTCTGCGGCGGTGCTCGCATCCCAAGCGGAAATGCCCATGCGGGTCTCCCGAATAAGTGGATCATTTCTGCAACGTTGCCTCCAGAGGCCTGTTCCAGCTCAAACAACAAAGGTCAAAAAAAGCACGCAGAAATGCTGCGGACTGCTATTCCTGCCTGACAGCGCGCAGACTGACCGCGAGCCCCGCAAGGCCGGCGGCGACATCGCCATGCCCCTCGCCGCGGCGCGCGCTGGCTAGGCTTTCCAGCTCAGCGCAGATCGTCTCGCAATCGATCAGTCCTTTTTCGATGAGCGCCATGGTGAGTATTTCCGCAAGGTGCCCTTGCACTGTTCGAGAGACGTCCTGCGGCTGATCGACCAAGGCAGCTTGCTCCTTGCGCATAACCACCAACGGCGCTGGCCGCCCGTATGTTGCAATCTGACCTGCTTTATCACGGCGCCGCGCCAGTGACCGCCTGGCCGCTGACGGGATCAGGAGTGCGGCGTGCTCGAATACTCTGGCGTCCCGCGTTCGTAGACGTCGAGCAATGGCCGGGCGATCCGCGTCAGTGCGGCGACGTCATGGAGCGTCACCCGTTTGCTGTGGACCGTCGCGATGCCGCGTTCCCGGAAACTCTTGACGACGCGATTGACGTGGACATTTGAGATGCCGAGATGATCGCCCAGCTGCTCCTGGGTCATCGGCAGGTCGTACTCGACAAGGCTGTCCCCTGCGCCGCTTGATATCACAAGCCGGCCGCGGAAATCGACAAGAAGCATCGCCAGCCGTTCTTCGGCATCGCCCTGCCCCAGGCTCGTCACCCACGAATGCAGCCGGCGCTCTTCCTCGAGGATCTGCCAGGTACAGCGCAGGGCGACATCCGCATCGCCAGCGTAGGCATCGCGAAGGCGTCGGTGATCGATCTGCTCCAGTACGGCGTCGCTGAGGGTCTGTACCGCGTCCGGATGGCGCGTCACGAACATGCTTTTCACCGCAAAAAGGTCGCCGGGAAGGAAAATGAGGATGAACTGCGCTCGCCCGTCGTCCAGACGGCGGATGCGCCCTGCCCACCCTTCCCGGACGCGGTAGACGTAATCATGTTCGGTATTGGCGTTAATCAGCGTTTCATTGGGGCCAAGCCGCCGAACCGACTTCGACATCAGGCCCAGTATTTTTGCCTCGCCCCGCTTGAGCGGTTCATCCAGCTCGGGCCGGTGGAGCGCAAAGCCTGCGGAGTCGCTCATCTAAGCCGTCCTTCGCATCTCCCTTGGGAGGTCAGGAAACAACCCCCCTGTGGTCACGTGCAGGTTAACCGGGGTTAGAAACGCGCTGAAGCGCGCGCGCGTTCCAGCGTCGAGCTAGCCTAGGCGCCATCGCCCAATCGCATGCGCAACGCGACGATGGTGAGCGACAGGATCAGGCAAACGCCGTTGGATACGGCGACCGGCCACGACTGGAGGAGAACGCCGTAGGCCGTCCAAAGTACGAATGCCGTAACCGTCACGGCAAACATCTTCAACGACACGCCTTTGGCCGATCGCTCCGAGACGATCTTCCCGATCTGCGGGACAAAACTCGCCATCGAGCAAATTCCGGCGGCCGAACCGACGATGTTGATCACGAGCGCGTCGTCCAAACGTCAGCTCGGTTTCAGGACAACCTTGGTGAACTCATCCTGCTTCTCCTTGAATCCTTTGTAGCCGTCGGGCCCGTCACCGAGGGACAGCCTGTGGCTAATGAGGAAGGTTGTATCGATCTTGCCTTCGAGGATCAGCGCGAGCAGTTGCTGGGAGTATTTCTGGACGTGGGTCTGACCGGTGCGGATGGTCAGCCCTTTCTGCATGATTGCGCCGAGCGGAATGGCGTCCGCGAAGCCGCCATAGACACCGGGCATGGAGAGCGTGCCGGCCTTGCGACAGGCCTGAACGGCTTCGCGGAACACATGTGGGCGATCAGTGCCGAGCTTGGTTGTGGTCTTTACCGTGTCGATGACATTGTCCATCGTCATGCCATGGGCTTCCATGCCGACGGCGTCGATGCAGCTGTCCGGGCCCCGGCCGCCTGTGATCTCGTCAAGCGCCTCCAGTACATTCACGTCCTTGTAGTTGAGGGTCTGTGCGCCAAGCTTGCGCGCCAGAGCCAGACGGTTCGGATAGTGATCGATCGCGATCACCTGCTCGGCCCCCATGACAAGCGCGCTCTGGATTGCAAAAAGCCCAACCGGGCCGCAGCCCAGACTGCGACGGTGTCGCCTGGCTGGATGTTACAGTTCTCGGCCGCCATCCATCCCGTTGGCAGGATGTCCGAAAGGAACAGCACCTGATCGTCAGGAACGCCCTCGGGCACCTTGATCGGTCCCACATCGGAGAATGGCACGCGCGCATACTCGGCCTGGCCGCCTGCATAGCCCCCTGTCATGTGGGAGTAGCCGAACAACCCCGCTGCTGGGCGGCCATAGGCGGTGTCGGATATCTCCATATTCTCCGCAGGATTGGAATTGTCGCACGCTGAGAAGAAGTCGTGCTCACAGAAGAAGCACTGGCCGCACGCGATCACGAAGGGGACGACGACGCGATCGCCAACCTTCAACTTGGTGTTGCTCGCGTCGACATCGACGACCTCGCCCATGAATTCATGGCCAAGAATGTCACCGGACTTCATCGAGGGAATAAGGCCATTGTAGATGTGCAGGTCGGAGCCGCAGATCGCCGTGGACGTGATCTTGATGATCGCGTCACGGGGATTGATCCGGACGGGATCGGGAACCGTGTCCACCCGCATATCGTGTCGGCCATGCCAGACGAGCGCGCGCATGTCGTAGTCTCCGTGTTCAGGAAGCGGGTTTGTCTTGGTTTGCGGGAGATGTCGCGATCTCGCCCGTTTCCATGAGCTGTTTGAAACGCCTGAGGTCGCGCTTGGCCTGGATGTGTGGGTCCTTCTGCATCCAGCCGGCGACCATGCGCCCTGCTCCGCCCATCGGCGGCTTGAAGCTGATGAGCGCCCGGACCTCCGTGCCGCGTCCTTCGGTAGACGGCCGGAACTCAATTGTGCCTGCATTGTCGACGCTGGCGTCAGGCAGCGACGCCCATGAAATCCGGCGGCCGGGTTCGTCTTCTGTTATCTCGGAATCCCATTCCGCCGTCCCACCGGGCGCGTTGACGACCCAGTGGGATCGCCGGTCGCTGCCGACGGTGACTGACACAATGTTTTCCATGAATCTTGGGAGGTTCGAGAAATTCCGCCAGAACGTGTAGAGCTGTTCGGCCGGGACGTTGATCGTGACCGCGCAGACGAAGTTCGACTTGTACGGCCCCTCATGCTTTTCCTTCTTCACGGCCGGCGGCAGGATGTCGGCGTGCGTGCCGTTTTCGGTTTCGAACATCTCCATGTTCAATCCTTCCTCATTGCCCGCGTCACGTCGCGCGGATCCTTGCCGGGCCCGCGCGCCTCGCCTGCTGGCGGCGGCATGACGCCTGCATCCGTCAATGCGCGATTTCTCTCGCCGCCCTTCGTTCCCTGAATGGCGGTATCGGAGACCTTCTCATTCTCTCCGCCCGCCTTCTTGTCCCTGTCCGACATCTCAGTGCTCCTTCGCGCTTCCCGGCTCAGCCATCTTGCGGTGCGCTTCGGCGGATGCGGTCTTCGGCAGGATGTTGGCCATGGCCGCTTGCACCTTGTTCTTCAGGCCATGCACGACGCTGGCTTCGCCCTTGAGCATCGCGTCGTAACCCGTCTTTGCGACGTCGGCCGGGTCGTCCTTGTTCTTCGCCTCGCCTACCTTGGTGTCCAGCATGTCGGCCCGCTCGAAGAAATTGGTATCGGTCGGGCCCGGCATGAGGCAGGTGAGTGTAACGCCGCTGTCCTTCAGTTCGTTGCGCAGACCGTAGGCAAAATTATCGATGAAGGCCTTCGACCAGTTGTAGACGGCCGAGAAACTGCCAGGGAGAATACCCGCGATCGATCCTACGATCAGGACGCGCCCGGCGCCGGCGGCTCGCATATCGCGCACCAGGTCATGCAGTCAGCCAGACCGTACCACGCACATTGGTATCGATGACGTGATCGATGTCTTCGCGCGATTCATCCAGGAACGCGCGGCCAAGCCCGTGTCCAGCATTGGCGATGAGGTGCTCGACGGGGCCAAGCGTGCGGGCCTTGCGCACAAGCTGATCCACGCCATCGCGGGTGGCCAGATCCACCTCCAGGGCGTGCACATCGCAGCCAGTTGCGCAAAGCGCATCACGCACCCGCTGAATCTCCGGCTCGTCGGCGGCGATCAGCAGCCGCATCCCGTCGGCGGCACAGAGCCTTGCGAGTTCGAGACCGATGCCGCTCGACGCGCCGGTGATGACGGCAAGCTTGCCGCGCTCTTGGTTGTCCGATCGTGCCATCCGGTGCTTCTCTTCGGGAAAGGCGATGCTCCAATTTAACAAAGGACAACAATTAAAACTGTCGCCATTGCCGCGCGTCCTGAGAGAGAGCTAAGCCGAGGAGCGCCCGCGCCAATATCCGGCATCGCATGAGATCTGCTTTTGCGCAGATGAATGCGCGGACGCCCTGCGCTAGAGACGATCGCGCCACTCATCGAGCAGACACTCAGCGCTAACCGTCTCGACCTGCTGCCCGTAGCGATGCTGATAGACCGTCATGACGGCGTCGTGCGTTTCGTCCGCCGAGCTGCATAAGGCGTCCATGACCACGATCGCGCGATAACCCAGATCAATCGCGCCAAGCACGGTCGCAAGCACGCACACGTCGGTTTCGCCGCCTGTGACAATCAAAGTCCCGCAGGCGCGCGCCTGCAAAAGCGCGTGTAGCCTTCCATCGCTCCATGGCGAGTACGTCCGCTTGTCAAACGTCAAAGCGGGCGGGCACACCGCCGCCAATTCCGGCAGCGCCACCCTTGTCCCTCGCCCAGGCTGGCTTAAGGTCATCATCGGCCAACGCTGCCAATACCGACCCCAGGCGCCTGCGGCCTCGCCAGATGCGCCGCAGGAATGAAACGGGTGAAAATCGTCGCTGGCGCATGCTCGCGCGCGATCGCGGCGACGACCGGTCGCACCCTCTCCATCCAGGGCGTTCTCCAGGCCGTTTCTTCGGCAAACATGCGTTGCATGTCCACGCAAAGGTGGACCGATCCCGGCGGGATCTTGCCGTGCCGAAGCTCCGCCTGAAGCTGGCTTGGCGCGCTCAAAGCTTGTCGATCACGTGCGCTCTCACGATGATCTCCTTCTGATTGAGGCGGTCCTGCAGTCCAATGCGCACCTCGCGCCACCATTCCCGGTCCAGCTCTTGCGTCATGACCTCCAGGACGACGACATCGTCGCGCTCGACGGCGCCCTTATCCGCCCACATGCCTTCGCCAGGCGAGCGCACGAAGGCGGTCAGGCCGCCGAACTTGTCCGTGAACAGCTTGCCGAGGGATTCGACCTCGCGGCGTACGTCCGAACTTTGCGTAACCGGCAGGAGTATCTCGATCAGATGCATATCGGCCTCTCAGGACGTAGCGCGGCGTAGTCGCGCGGCGACCTTCTTTCAGTCGCGGTCAGTCGCGTTCCGGCAACTCAATTTGCTGTGCCGCGTTGCTACTTGTCCTGTTCGATTTCCTCTAACCCGAAGGCGCCGCCATGCCCGCACGCAAATACAACCGTTCGGCTCGCGGAGATGTTGGACGCAACCTTGCAGTCGCGCTTGCTGGCGTCGGCGCCGTCCTCGTGGGAACCGCGCTTTTCAATGTCTCTCAGGCGAAGCGGTTGAATCAGCATCCGCTCGGTGATTTCGTCACCGTTGACGGCGTGCGCCTGCACTATGTCGAACGCGGCGCGGGTCCGCCCGTGGTGCTCGTCCATGGCAATGCAACCATGCTCCAGGACTGGATTGTCTCGGGCGCGCTCGACGCGCTGGCGCAGTCTCATCGCGTCATTGCCTTCGACCGGCCCGGCTTCGGATACAGCGAACGGCCAAGATCGCGCGTATGGACCCCCACCCTGCAGGCTGAGCTTCTGGCCAAGGCAATCGCGGCGCTGGGCATCAAGGCGCCAACGCTTGTGGGCCATTCCCTCGGCACACAGGTAGTGATCGCACTGGCCTTGAACCACCCCGAACTCGCTAGCCGGCTGGTGCTGCTGGGCGGCTATTATTATCCGACGGCACGACCGGATGTTCTGCTTGCCGCTCCAGCAGCGCTGCCTTTCATCGGGGATATTTTGCGCTTCACCCTGTCCCCGCTCCTGGGCGCCGCAATGATCCCGCATGTAAACGCCAAGCTGTTCGCTCCAGCGGCCGTGCCTGCGATCTGGAAGGACGAATTTCCATTTGGCCTGATGCTACGGCCATCCCAGATCCATGCCGAAGCAGCCGATGGCGCCCTTATGGTTCCTTCAGCGTCGGAACTGTCAAAGCGCTATGCCGAGTTGACGCTTCCGATGACGATCATAGCCGGTAAGGGAGACCGCATCGCTGACCCGATCAAACAGTCCCGGCGTCTGCACGAGGCGCTGCCGCAAAGCCGGCTGGAGTTGGTGGAAGGCGCAGGACACATGATCCATCATACCGGTCTCGAACGCGTGGTCGCGGCGATTGAGAACAGCGCCGCTATTTGACGGTCACGTCCAAAACTTCCGCGATGCTAAGGGGCGGCGGCGCATCCCTCTTCCGTGTCTGCGTGGATTCGGCGGCGCTGCGAACGTGCTAAGAGCTGATCATCGTCAGCCACTGGCATAGCCGCTGAAGGCTGAGCGCGAATCGCGCTCGGATACAACAGCGGGAGCGCAGAACGCGCCAACTGACAAACCCCCTCATGTCCGCGGCCATACATTCAAAACAACGACCCACATCCGAACCGCGCATCGTTTCGTCTGCTGCAACCGCCGGAAAAGTGATTCATGCTTCGAATGGCGGCGCCACGGACGTCTTCAACCACCGGCCAGGCTTAGACGGACATGATAGGCGTGAACTGGCCTGCGTATTCGCTCGACTCGTTCAGCAGCACATCTCCATGCTGGACCCAACAATGCGCGCCGAAGGGCTGTGCCTGAACGCCGAACACCCAATCGGGAAACAGTTGTCGACGCGCCATGAACTCGATGAGCTCGAGTCCATCATACATGCACAGGTACGCACGTGGATACCACGGTCGCCGCAATTGATAGATCGCCGTGGTGCGCCTCAGAGCGTGGAGGCGGTCCGCCTTGCCATCAGCCGTCACCTTGCCATCAGCCGCCGCCTTGCGTTGGCGCACGCCGCGAACGACCTCATAGAGATGGCGCCTCTTGAGCAGGCAGGAAGCGCGATGGGAGGCCAGGAAGAAGTCTACGACATCGCCTATGCCAATTCGCACGTCGACGCGTAGATCACGTTGCATTCCAAAGGCGCGCTGATCATCAGGATGGAAGATGTTCGAAGCGGGGCGCTGGAGCGACCGGAACGCCCGCGCGTCCCCGCCCTGCTCGTCCTCTTTGACCAGTCCGGCGTCGAGCAGAGGTCGGCGGTGCGTTTCAAACGCCTCGGTGATCGCAGCGTCCAAATCGAGTTCGGCCCTGCCAGCGGGGCCGACTGCAATCGAAATGGCGCTGTAGTCATCGCGCTTCAGGTCTAGGAATATGCCTTGGCCCTCGGTGCGACAAAAAGACGACGACTGGTGGAATTTGCGATGCCAAGCTTTTCGTTGATGAGCGATTCGCGACGTCCTGGAGAAGGCCATCTGCCGGTCCACCCTCATCATCACGATCGACTGCCTGGTGAGACGAGAACGATGGCGGATACGTCAGCGTGGGAGCGCGCATACCAGCGATTGAAGAGCGATATACTGAGCGGTTCGATACCGATCGGACCACTCGACATCCGGATCCTCGGAGACCGGCTGCGCATGAGCGTCACGCCGGTGCGGGAAGCGCTCGCGCGGCTTCACGCCGAACGCCTCGTCCGCCTCGCCCCCCACCAGGGCTACGTCGTGGCGACGGCTTCCGCCCGCCGGCTGGAGCACCTCTACGAGCTTTCCAGCGCGCTCGTGCACCTCAGCCTGGAGCGCGCCAGCCGATCACGCCGGCCGACGACAGGGCCGGGCCGGCCATTGCTGCTTGCGGGGTCTTATGCGTCGGATCTGACCGCTCTTCTCGGCGACATCGCGGCCGCCCAGCCGAACGGCGCTCTGGCCGAAAGCATCCTGTCTTTGAATGACCAGCTGTACGCGGCCCGCCGATACGAGCCCCAACTCTTCACCGGGGCCGACCAGGAACTCGCTGGCTTGATCACCCTTTGGGCCAATCAGAATGCAGGCGACCTGCGGCTGCGTCTGAGGGACCACCATCGCACGCGGCTTGTCAGGGTCGATGCTATCGCCCGACTTCTCGTGGAGGGGTCTGGCGAGGCGTAGGCAAAAAAGGGGGGAATGTGCAGGGCGAAACCCATGGCCAGCGCACCGCGCGGACAGCGTCGAATGCGCGCCGGAAAACGGACGCCGCCGCCTTTCGGCGGCGGCGTCCAGGGACCATGCGAGAAAATCATCGGCTCATCGGATGGTCATTGGCATTGAGGCGGCTCGAGGGATTTGGGGCCACGCCGCCTCGACCCAATAGCCGCACGCGGGTTGCGAACCCCTACCCCGGTCGCGAGGTATTTTCTTACAGCAACGCCGGAGCGTGAGCGATGGCGAGGGCCCGCATCCGCCTCGATGAGACTGATCACAAGATCCTGTCCCTCCTGACACAGGACGCAGGCCTCAAAAACAAGGAACTGGCCCGGCTTGTCGGCCTGGCGCCGAGCACTTGCCTCGTGCGCGTCCGGCGACTTGAGCGTTATGGCTTCATCGTTGGCTATCGTGCGGTCGTAGCCCGATCAGGATTGGGCGCACGTGTAGAGGGCTGGGCGGATATTCGCTTTAAGTCCCTGACACCAGAACTCACCCGTGAATTCACTCGCCTTGTTGAAGCGGCGCCTGAGATAGTCGAGGCCCACCGCATTGCTGGACGGTCCGACTATGTCGTCCGGTTCTGCGGGGGCGACATGATGGCCTGGAATGCGTTTCGCGAGCGCCTCGAGACGCTTGGGTGCGATGCCGAAGCGCGGTTCAGTCTGCTGATAGAATCGGTCAAGTAGAGGACATCGCCCGGGGCCGCCGGGCCGGCCCTTTTGGTGCCGCTCCGCCACAATGGGTCATATATATACCATTAGCGCGCTTACTGGTCGCTATATAGACCATTAATTGTCGATGACTTGTGGATTTGCATATAATGGTTCATATATAGCTCCTTATCTTCGTTAATGGTCTATATAGCGAGCATTAGCTGGTGAAAAACTCCGCTTCCAAATCCGCGCTTCCATCCGTAGTGCGCCGGGCTCTCCTCAAACTTGGCGGAGACATTTCTGTTGCGCGCCGGCGTCGCGAGATCACGGCGCAGCTCATGGCTGATCGCGCCTTCATAACGCGCGGCACCTTGCGTCGCATCGAGAACGGCGATGCGGGAGTTTCAATGGCAAACTACGCGACGGTGCTGTTCGTGCTTGGAATGACCGAGCGGCTGGCTGAACTCGCAGATCCTGGAGCAGATCCGATCGGACGCGACCTGGCTGAAGAACAGCTGCCCAAGCGCGTGCGCCCGCGCGGGCAGCGGGAGGCTGTCGACAATGGAAGGTGAACTGAGTGTCCACATCGATCTGAAAGGGCAAGCCATCCCGGTCGGGCGCATGTGGGTGAAGGAGCGCGCGGGCAAGGAGTCAGCGACGTTCGAATATGAGGCGGCCTGGCTGAAACACCCGCAGAGATTCGCACTGGCCCCCCCAACCTGATGCTGACGCCAGGAAAATTCCACTCGGCCAACGATATCTTCAGTGCGTTCACGGATCCGGCTCCGGATCGCTGGGGACGAAAGCTCATGCGTCATTTCGAGGTCGAAGCCGCAAAGGCGGAGGGACGAACGGCGCGCACCTTGCTGAGCTCTGACTTTCTGGCGGGCGTCGACGACGAGATCCGGTTGGGGGCGCTGCGCTTCAAGCGGCCAGGCGACAATACGTTTCTGGCTCACACCGGCCGGCCGGTTCCACCTCTGATGGACCTCGGCGCCCTGCTCTCCGCCGCGGACCGGATCGAGACGGGAAAGCTCAGACAGAGGGATATCGACCTTCTTCTGGCGCCCGGCGGATCACTGGGCGGCGCAAGGCCGAAGCGTCGGTGCGCGATCGCGCTCCGCTTTACATAGCGAAATTCCCATGGGCCCGGGACGAATGGCCAGTCATCCTATGGGAAGCTGTCCTGCTCAAACTTGCCGAAGACGCAGGTATCGCGGTTGCGCCGAACAGGATGACACGCATCGGCACGAAGCCGGTCCTCCTGACCCAGAGATTCGACCGGGAAGCGGGAAGCATCCGTGTGCCGTTCATCTCCGCCATGACCGCCCTCGATGCTCAGGATCATAGTGAAGGCCGCAGCTATATCGAAATCCTCGATGTCATCCGTCAGTTTGGCGCCGCCCCCCTCGAGGATGCGCGGCAACTCTGGCGCCGCATGGTCTTCAACGTGCTGGTGTCAAACACGGACGATCACCTGAGAAACCACGGCTTCCTCTGGGCCGGTCAAGGTTGGCGGCTCTCGCCTGCTTACGACATGAACCCGGCCCCGCCGCACGTTAGCGGCCGAATGCATGTTCTCGCGCTGAACGAGCTCGATTCTACATCATCGATCGATATCGTGATGTCGATCGCTAAGGCGTTTGGACTCACGCTGAACGAGGCGATGGGGATTGCCGGCGAAGTCGGCGACGCCGTAACCGCTGGCACGCCGATGCTGCGCAGACGGCGCTCAGAAGGACGACATCGACTTCATGTCGGAGGCGTTCGATCAAGGCAGGCTGAAGGAAGCCCTCGCCCTGGGCGCAAAGGCTCCGCGCATGCTGACCGTCGCAAAGCCCGCTTCAGGCCCCAAGACACTGACGAAGGCGAAGCGGGCGCCGAAAAAGCATGCAGGCGGAAGCCCAAAGACGCCTGCGAAAGGCGCTGGAACCGCAACTGCCAAACGGCCCACGGAAAAGGCGGGCGCCGGCAAGAAGGCCACCCCTCCGCGCAAGCGCAAGACGCGATAGGTCAAGACCCTCACGAAGAGACGGGCAAGCCAACAGCCATGCCTCGCAAGGCAACTGCCCTGGTTCGATATTCGGTGAAACGGCCAAATTCACTGCGCAGCGAATGCCGGTTTCATCGAATATCCTGCTGGCACGGATGCCGCCTCATCGTCCGAACCGGATCAAAACCGAACAGCGTGCAACAGCAGCTGAGACAGTCGCCGAATATTGTTCGCTAGACGCGAGCGAAAATTCGACAGCCGACCACGGCTCCGAATTCCATTCCGTACTGCCCGGGCAAAGCTCTTGCGCCCCGTCTCTCACACAAGGGGACAGGCGTGGGCACGCTAGCAAACCATCTCAACCAGCAGTCAGGCGCCGGGAGGCAGTCTGCGCGCACACGTCGCCTCGGCCGCAGCGGCGCTGCCTGTCTCGCGCTTGCGACCCTGGGCGCCTCGCTCGGCTTGCTTTCGCTCCTTCCGCGCACGCCGGCATTCGTCTGGAATTTCACCGAGAGCATTCCAACGGGCCTCTACAGGATTTGGGATACCGAGCCGGTCAAGGGCGATATCGTCGCCCTTGACCCAGCTGGCGTCACCGGGGACATGCTGGCCGTGCACGGCGTCCTTCCCGTCGGCAAGGTGCTGTTGAAGAGACTAAGCGCAGCCCAAGGGGATTGCGTCTGCCGATCGGGCGCATCGATCACGATCAACGGCGCCGAAGCGGCGAGAGCCCGCCTCACAACACGCGACGGTCACCCGCTTCCAGCCTGGAGCGGATGCCACGTCCTGAGCGCCGACGAGATTTTCGTCCTCGCACCGCATCCGCTATCCTTCGACGGCCGCTATTTTGGTCCGATCGACGAAGGCCAGATCGTCGGTGTCGCGACCCCGCTCCTCACCTTCCCGCTCGCAGGAGCGTCGTGATGGGAGCAGGACGCATCTATTGGGGCCAGATCATCACCGTGCTGCTCGCGGTCACAGCGAGCGCGGTCGCCGCCACGCAGTGGACGGCCGACGCGCTTGGCTATCAGCCGCAACTTGGACCGCCGGACGCCGTGCTGTGGGACGCGCCCGTCTATGCACCGTGGAAATTCCTGCTTTGGCGCGACGCTCTGCGGCGCTGCGCTCGGAACCTTGATCAATGTCGGGGTCGCCGCCACGGAAGATCCGCAGATCACCTTCTCCGGCATCGGGGGCGTTTCACGCGACCCCGTCGATCAGGCGATCCAGGACGGCGTTCAGCGCAGCGCCAGCACGGTAACGAACCGCGTGGTTGATCGCGGCCTTGCCATTCCGCCGACCATTCGCGTGCAGGCGGGGGCGAGGATTTCGGTGATCGTCACACGGAGAAGCACGTTTTGAGACGCGAAGCCCGTAGCGGCTCGACGCCTCGGGCATGTTCTCAGTGTCCGCTCAGCAAGAAGAGCCCTGTTGTTGACGAACCACTGCGGCACGCCGGGCAAAGAGGAAAATCTATCCACGGTATCGGGTGGCGGTCGACGTCATTGCCAGCAGACGCCAAGATCATCGCAATTGAGCAGGATACCGAGCGACTCAGGCAATTTGCGCAAGGACCAACAATCATGGGGATGGCGGTTGGGCGCGTTGATACCATCGCTCCTAACCGGCAGTGCGATATCTCCTCCTGCGCCTACGATCGTAGACACGCCCAACAACAGGCTTTCGCTTTTTGTCCGTCTTGTCATGGCCAGTGGCGATGCGGCAGGGAACGTGAAGTCGATTCGCCCTAGAGCGAGCGACCTTTCAGCTCTTGCGCTCGCGCGCTGCGCAACGCGGACACAGCCCGCGGATTT
>JADKDU010000019.1 GCA_016714495.1 Hyphomonadaceae bacterium
GCGCGCGAGGAACTTGTCGCAGAGCTGGGCTCGGCTTTCATCTGCGCCGAACTCGGGATCGCGCCGACCGTCCGCCATGCGGACTACATCGGCGCGTGGCTCGACGTGCTCAAGGGCGACAACCGCGCGATCTTCCAGGCCGCATCGCTGGCTTCAAAAGCCGCCAACTTCGTCATGGGCCGGGGCGTGACCGGTGCGCTCCAGCCCGATCATGTCGCGTAGGTCCTTCAATCCCTCTTCCAGCAGTTCGCGCGCGTGGTCCCGCCAGTCGAAGGGACCCTGGACGGCCAGTCCAAGCTCGATCTTCGCAATGGCGCCCTCGGCCGACATGGTCGGCAACTCGCGAATGGCGCCAGCTTCTTCTTCGAGGTCCGGATAGGTGGCCTTGATCCGCTGGTCGAGGATGCGCATGGCGCAAGCCTCAGGCATGTCACTGTCATAGGCATCAGGAAATTCCATCTGCCGCCGCACCTTGGCGTGAAGGATTGATTCGAGATTTTGCCATCGCCGGATCATCGCCTCCAGCCGGGCTTTCCTGGCCATCCAGGCTGCGGCTCTTTCCGGGACAGGATCGCAATGGGCGCCGGCCGTGATGGAGGAGAGGGGGACGGCAACAGGTGCTGCAGTCCTGGGCGTGCGGATGCGCGACTTCTTTGGCATGGCGACCTCCAACCTGGTTCGCCTGCCTAGCAAGTCGGGAATCCGGCTTCGTCCTCAGTGTCGATGATAGACGGATATAAATTCAGCCTCACACGATAAGAAAAATCGTATCATAATGTGCGGACACGATCAGAATATTCCTATCTAAATCGTCAGTTACGATACGAATAATCATATTGACTTCGGGCATGTCGATACGATATTTCTTATCGATGACCCTCGCAGCCCAACAGCTCGACCGCCGGTTTTCGGAGATACGCGAGACCCTGAGAGAGGCGGAGCGGCCCGCGCGCGGGTGGATCAAGGCGATCCGCGAAGCCCTCGGCATGACCACAGCCCAGCTGGCGGCCCGCATGGGCGTCGCCCAGCCGCGTATCACCGAGCTTGAGAAGCGGGAGGCTGGCAGGGTCGTGACCCTCCAGAGCCTGGAGCGCGCTGCCGAAGCCCTCGATTGCCGACTGGTCTACATCCTCGTTCCGAACGACTCCCTGGAGGGCCCGGCTAAACGCGCGCGCGGAGGCTGTCGCTGAACTGCATCTGTCCGCGGTCGACCACACAATGCGCCTCGAGAACCAGAGCGTGACTGATCGGCAGCGTCGCGACGCGATGAAGAAGAAGATCGTCGCAGAGCTGCTGGAGCGCCCCGCGCGGCTCTGGCAGCTGCCGTGACCGACCTGCTCGACGAGGAGCCGGAAGGGGCGACGCCGCTCACGCCAGAGGAGCGGGAAGGGCTGATCCCGGCGCAGGTGACGCTCCGCCGCGAACTCAACGAACTCGAACAGCAGAACATCCTGAAGGCGAGTCTCTGGGTGACCGGGCGGAGTCGTGATCCCGTGTCGGAGGCCTTCGCGCGGAACCTTCACCGGCGCATGTTCAGCCAGGTCTGGCGGTGGGCTGGAGACAACCGCACGTCCAACAAGAATATCGGCTGCGACTACTGGGAAATCGACATCCAGCTGAGGGGGGCCCTTGAGGATACCCGGACATGGCTGGAGTTCTCGTCCTACCCGGCAGACGAGATCGCTGTCCGCTTTCACCATCGCCTGGTTGCGATCCATCCGTTCGCGAACGGCAATGGTCGGTGGTCGCGCTTGATGGGCGATACCCTGGCGCGGCGGCTTGGCAGGCCTGCTTTCAGCTGGGGCAACAGCCGCCTGCTCGACGACGATGCGACGCGGCGCGCCTACATCGACGCCTTGCGCGTTGCCGACCGCCACGACATTGGCCCGTTGCTGACCTTCGCCCGATCCTAGGCGGCCCCGCTTTTCAGGTGAAAGGGCGGAGAGTGTCTGGCGGTCACGCTCGGCCCCGCCGCCCAAGAGCGGCTCCTTCGGGCGTGCCCCTGCGGGCGCTTCGCGCCGCCAGCCACTCGTCGGCGCGTTCCGCCATGCAGCGCCAGAAGACGGCGCGCAGGCTCCCTGTAGCCTTCATTCTCACTGGCGGACCTGACGGTCCGCGCACGACCTGAGGCAGTCCCCTATTTCTCGCAGGAGGGGAGTTGATTGCTCGGGCCCTGTGAGGGTGCCGGGCGTGATGGATCGCCTCAAGGGACGACGGGGCCCCACCATTTTTTTGGCGAAGAAGCCAAAAAAATCGTGACCCCCATCGCCGCTGCGCGGTCGCGCGAGCGCGATCCCTTGACCCGCTCCATCACGCCCGCCCGCCGGCATCGTCCTTCACATGGAGACGACGATGTTCACGACCTCATTCACACTGGAACGCCACATCGAGGAGCTGCGTGCCGAGTTGCGCGCAACGACCGACGCCGAAGAAGCATCCGAGATCAGGGCCGAGCTGGACGCGCTGTTGGCGATCGTAAGCGAACGGCGCCGCGAGGAGGAGACGGTCTGATCGTGATTTTGGCGGGAGCGGCGCGTTCCGCTCTCGCATTCTCTTCCGTGGTCAGCGTCAGCGCCTGATGACTGCGCTTCCGGGGTGAGGGCGGGGAGTGGGGAGAGAGTAAGCGTCCGGTGGTTGCACATCCGTCAGGTGTTGGAGGGATTCTCCGTTTTCCAGCTCCACGGCAGCAGTTCGTCGAGGCGGCTGGCGGGGTGTCCGGCGAGCATGCGGGTGAGCACGTCCTTGAGCCATGCGTAGGGCTCGACCCCGTTCAGCTTTGCCGTTTCGATCAGCGACCCGATGACCGCCCAACGCTCGGCCCCACCGTCAGATCCGGCGAACAGATGGTTCTTGCGCCCGAGCGCCACCGGCCGGATTGCCCGCTCGACGGGATTGGTGTCGAGTTCGATGCGGCCGTCGTCGAGGAACCGCGTCAGGCCGTCCCACCGGGTGAGGGCATACCGCATTGCCTCGGCGAGCTTCCCGCGAGGAGGCAGGCTGGGCAGCGTCGCTTCAAGCCAGCTTTGCAACGCATCCACGATCGGCTTTGAGCGCGCCCGGCGGACCGCCAACCGGTGCGCCGGAGACTGGCCCCGCACCAGCTCTTCCACCGCGTACAGCATCGCGATGCGGCGTAGCGCTTCGGTCGCCAGCGGCGTCACCTCAGCCTCGGCGATCTCATAAAATTTGCGCCGCGTGTGCGCCAGCAGGCGGCGAGCTTGGATCTTGCCGTTGGCTGTCAACCGTTCGAACCCAGCGTAACCATCGACGTGCAGCACGCCCTCGAACCGCGCCAGATGCGCCTCCGGCCGTTCGGCTCTCCGATCAGGCGCGTAGATAAAGACTGCTGCTGGCGGATCCGCGCCGCTCCACCCGCGCTGCTCCCGGGCATAGGCCCAGAGCCTGCCGGTCTGGTCCGGCCGCGTCCGGGATCGAGCACCGGAACCGGCGTGTCGTCAGCGAACAGGATGTCGGAGGCGAACACATGCTCACTCAGCCGGCGGTGCAGGGCTTCAAGCCACCACGAAGCCCCGCCGACCCAACCGGCCAGCGTCGAACGCGGCAGGTCGACGCCATGACGGGCGAAGATCTTCGATTGCCGATAGAGAGGGGTGTGATCGCAGTATTTGGCGACCAGCACCTGGGCGATAAGGCCCGGGGTTGCGAGGCCATTTGCGATCAGCCGCTCCGGCGCAGGCGCCTGCACCACGTTTTTGCAGGTGCGGCAGGCGTACTTCGGACGCAGGATACGCAACACCCTCAGCTGCGCAGGAACCCAGTCGAGCATCTCGCTGACGCTCTCACCGATGGCGTGAACCGCTCCTCCGCAGCAAGGACAAGCATCGCCGCCGACATCGAGGACGACGTTTTCGCGTGGAAGATGGTCCGGCAGCGGCTTGCGCGAAGGTGACGAGGGTGGATCGGCTGGCGCGCTCGGAACGCTTTCTTCGATGCGGGCGATATCGGCGTCGAGATCTTCAAGGGCGAGCAGGAGTTGGCTGGGGTCGAGCTGCTCCGAGCGTTTGCCGAACTGCATGCGCTGAAGCTGCTTGATAAGCGCCTGCAGTCTGCCGATTTCGCCATCGCGGGCAGCGACCGCTCCCGCCATGTCGCGCACCAGGCGCTGCAGGAGCTCCACGTCGGACGGAAGATTGTCCAGATCGAGCCGCATGCCTGATTCTGGCTGCGTTCGACATGACCGCCAAGAGGAATGCGGTGAGCGCCGTGGATTTTTCTCATCGTCTCTGGTTCAAGCGGCTCTGGTCGGTTTCCATCGACGTTCGGGATTTCGCCAGTCGATGCCTTCGAGCAGAAGTGCGAGCTGGCCCGAGGAGAGCGCGACCGCATCGCCAGCTTCGCCCATCATCGGCCAGGCGAACACGCCTACATCAAGACGCTTGGTGAACAGGCAGAGGCCGGTGCCATCCCAGAACAAAATCTTGATGACGTTCGCTTTCCGGCCGCGGAAGCAGAACAGGTGGCCGCAGAAGGGATCGAGCTTCAAGGCCTCTTGCACAAGCGCGGAGAGACCCTCCATGCCCTTGCGCATATCCGTGTGGCCGAACGCGAGATGCACTTTGACGCCAGCGGGTGCGATCATCATCGGCTGCTCTCCTGTTGGGCGACGTGTTCGCGGACGGCGGCGGGATCAATGCCGATCGCGGCGTACACATGCCGGCCATCGCCGATGTCCACCGGCGTCATGCCCTCCGGTGCCGGGATCAGCCCGTCCAGTATCAGCGGAGCCGACCCGGCGTCGGCGCCTGTGGTGACGAAGGCCAAGTGCGCCTGCGGTTTACGGCGAAGGCCATACTGGACCCGCCAGCGGAACAGCATGCTGGTGACGATGCCATGCTTCCGGCAGACGTCCGCCGCAGTGACGCCCCGCACCTCGGACTCCGCCACGATGGCTCGTTTCTCCCCGTCGCTGAAGGTTCGGCGCGTGACGGGAGGTTTTGGCGGCGCGGTTTCCGTCAAGGCCAAATCCGCTGCTTGTTGCCTAGCAGCGCTGCTTGTCTTGCGCAGCGTTCGGGGACGCGCCGCAGGGTGAACATCTCCCGCCAGTCGGTTTCGAGTGGGGTCTCCTCGAAACGGATGCGCCATTCGCGCAGGTGGAGCGCAGAGGTTGTGAGCCTTGGCATACGCCTGCGCCGAGAAGCCGCTCCACAGCATCGCCTCGACATGCATCGCCCAGAACGCCTGCACGGCCTTGCTCCGCGCCGATCGGGATGACGGATGATGCCGCCCAAAACCAGGGCGTTTTTCCTTTTCGGTCAAGACATGCGGGGCAAGCCGTTTGACCCAGCAGTTCATCGAACTGGTGTGAAGGCCGTGAGCGCGACAGTAGTCATTGCGCTTCAACCGGCTCGCTAGCCAGGCCTCGATATGGCCCGCCCAGTAGTCTCGCACCGAGGTATTGACTGGCTTCGCTCGGCTCATCGGACGTCTCCTCAATCTCTGTGAGGAGAACGTTGTGATTCAAATCAGGTGTGCGGAACAATCGTGCAACGACCGGACGGTTACGGGAGAGAAGGGTGGAGTGCAAGATAAAGCACGTACCGTGCGTCGGGCCTCAAGGCCCTGTCTGCACATAGGAAAATCCACCGTGGATACGCCTGTTGCTTGCGGTGCATCCACCGCGCTTCATCGCAAGGGTGCAAGCGATGGATTTCCGGTCGTGATCGCGGACATTTCTGCGCATGACGCGGACCGAAAACGATTTCGAACCCAGGCTGGGCAAGCCGGCGCGTGACGTCAGCCCAAGCAAGCTGCGGGCCCTTCGCACAACCGTGCGCAAGGCGAGCAAGCCCCTGGCGGCGCGCGGCTCGAAGCCGAAGCAGACGGGTGTGCGCGCCCACTTCGCCAAGGGATCAGCTGCGCGCCTGAGGCCGGTCGCGACGGCCAGGCGACGTGTCGTCGTGAAGGTGCGTTATGCCGCGAATGCAGGCGGCAAGGGCGCGCCACTGCGGGCGCATGTGGCCTATCTCGCACGCGAGGCGCGGGGCCCGGAACAGCAGACTGTTCCCGAGGCGGACAAGCCGTCAGAGGTGGACCGTTCGGTTGACTACCTGTCGCGCGCGGACGTCGCCGGCGAGGCGAAATTTCAGTTCTACGACCGCGCGGATTTTGGTGTCGATCCACGCGCAGTTACAGCTGGCTGGGCCGACGATCATCGTCACTTTAGGATGATCATCAGCGCCGAGGACGGGAGGCGCTCGGCGATCTCAAACCCTTTATCCACCGAGACCATGGCCGGCCTTGAGGCCAAGCTTGGGACCCGGCTGGAATGGCTGGCAGTCAACCATCACGACACGGACAACCCACACCCCACGTCCTCATCCGCGGCCGCAGACCGGACGGGCAGGAGCTGTTCATCCCTTCCCGGCTGATCTCGTCTGGAATCCGGGAGCACGCGCAGGAGATCGTGACCCGGGCGCTGGGTCCACGCATCGATCTGGACCTGGCCCGTGAGCGGATGGCGGAAATCGATCTGCGGGCGCCGACGGGTCTCGACCGGGAACTGGCCGCAGCCGGACGGCAAGGGCTGATCTGGCCGGATCGTCCGGAGCTGGTCCGTCGCCTGGAGCATCTCGCGCGCTGGGATCTGGCGGACCGGTCGCAAGGCGCCTGGCGCGTAGCCGACGGCCTGATTGCCCGGCTCAAGGCGCTGGCTGACGCGGACGACCTGGAGCGGGCGGTGGCGCCGCTCCGGTCAGGCCGGAAACTCCAGCCGCTGCTGGAGGCGGACCGCGCATCAGTCATGATGGGCGAGCTGGTGCACGTCAGCATTGCTGACGACTTCGGGGACCGCTTCCTCGCCATCATCGAAACCGGGCAGGGGGAATTGCGGTATGCACGCTTTGAGCGAGCTGACGACCTGGCGGTGCTCGACGACATCCAGCCCGGCGCCATCGTCTCGTTCGAGCCCGTAGTCCCAGCCGTGCGACCGTCCGACGAGGCTGTTGCGCGCGTGGCCGCCCAGACCGGGGGCATCTACTCGCCAACGCTTCACGGCGAACGCGAAGCGGATGTCGGCAGCGGGATCATGGCCGCCAACGTCCGACGCCCGGAGGCCATGCGCCGGTTGGTCTCGTCGACCGGCGCCCCCAGTGGCGAATTCGACGTCGGGTCTGACCATCTCGCGACGGCGTTGCGATTCGAGGAGCGGCTGGCGCAGCGCGCGCCGTTTGCGGCGAAGGTCCAGAGCTACTGGTCCCTGGGCGAACAGGTCGACGCCTTGGCGCGAAGTCACCTCGACCGCGTGCTGGCGGGCGAAGCTCCGGCTCCGGAAGGTGACAGCGGGTTCTCGAGGCGGTTCGAACGGGCGCTACAGCAGCGCAGGCTCTTCCTCATCGAACAAGGGTGGATGGGTGAGCAGGAGGCCGGGCCATCGCGTCAGGCGCTTCAGCGGATGGCAACACTCGAGTTGTCCGCGAAGGCGAAGGATCTGTCTGGAGAGCTGGGGCTTCATGTCCTCACACACGTCCCCAACCGCGTCGCAGGCGTCTACGCCCGACGCATCGATCTCGCACAAGGCCGGATGGCGCTGATCATCGGCGACCGCCACGCGATGCTCGTGCCGTGGCGGCCGGCATTGGAGCGTTTTGCGGGGAGGGGTGTCGAAGGCGTTCTGCGCGGACAAACGCTGTCGTGGAAGCTGGAGCGGGGGCTCGGAATTGGCCTGGCTCCGTCCTAGTCTGCCGTTGGCGCGAGGGACGAGATGATGCCGGTCGAAATCAAATTTGAGATCGATGAACTGAAATTCGCCAAGCAAATGCCAAATGCCGATCCATATGCGCTGGTCGTTGGGCGCTTACGTGCCGGTGACAGCACTGCGAATGTGTCCCTTGCGGTTCGACCTCAGGCCGACGGCGTCACTTGGCAAAGCGTATTCTTGAATCACGACAATCAAGCGTTGATGGCGACGGTGCCAATGGTAGCGGCCGAAAAGATGGTGGGCTTCAGCGCGCGGTTCCTTACCCCGATGACCTTGTGGTTTGGCCAACAGAACGAACAAGGGTCGCAACTGTACCTTAAAGTCGGCCCGGCTCCGGCGGAGGCGGACGGGCGAGTCGCTTTTTCGAACCGCAACGAAGCGCTCAAGCTTCCGGGCCCGGCGTGGAATCTTCTTTGGGAACGCATCAAAGACCGTGTTCGATACGACGAACAGTTTTCAGTCAGAGGATTTGGTTCGGAAGATATTCTGGCTTCGATTGAAGTGTTGCGGCAGGTGTTTCCGCACGAATGGGTGAAGGCCCGCATGCGCGCGCGGGCTATTCAAAGATGGGTGACCCGCTTCCTCAAGATGCGCCGGACTGGTTCCCCGCGTTTTTGTTCGCGCGGACGGCTCTTGGCTCGATATGCGTCGATCCCGCCTGGAACTATCTTGTCGAGATCGGATTGGCGGTGAGAGACCTCGCCGGCTTTGCAGGTCTCCAAAGGCTCAAGGTACAGCTCACGCGCAGCCCAGGCACGCAGCACCATCTCTGCATGGCCGCGGAGCTTCAGGCACGTGGGCTTCTTTTAGGTCTGGAGCCAGGAACGGGCGCAGGGGCCACAAAGGATGACTTGCTAGTTGGCGCTGCGGCCGCCCCTATCAGGTCGAACTGAAGGAATTTCGGTCGAATACACCGAGCCGCAACTTCGAAAACGAATTGCGCCTCAAGGTGCAAACGTTGCCGAATGAGCCGCCGCGGCCTGTCGTCTTCCATGTTGTTCTGAGCGAAACGCGAGACCTGGAAAAGGAACGCGAGAAGGAGTTCACCGAGCGGATCGGCCTGCTGGAAATTCCGCCTCAGATCAGCGCAGTTGTTGTTGGGCGGCGCTTTATCGACAGCAGCGGTGGCCGTGTGAAACGCGATCTCATTTCAACCAGGCTCAATCCCAACGCTCTTAAGCCTGCCAACGCGGAAACCTTAGCACACATTTTCCGGCCAAACTTTAATGAGCTGGCTTTTCCGGTACACGCGCTCGGTTCCACCATGATGGTCGGACCGGCTGAGGACAACGCGTTCAAGATCGAGCCCTGAACGGAGCATCCCAGCAGCTGAACCCTTTTTGCTTTAGCCAAGCCTGCGCTATGTACCGGCAAGGCTCTCGCAGGAGCCTGCTGCCCGTCTGCGCGAGAAGCTGTTACCGGCTCTGCTGAATGGACTCTTTCCCGACAATGTCATGTTCGGGCTCGAGAAGTGGATGACGGGCGACACTTCAAGCAGAGCCGGGAGAATGACATGTCCATCCCGCAAAAACCATATCTCGATTAGAGCGCTCAAGCGCCGTGCTAAAAAGCTCAGCACGTTGCACGGCTACAAGCATGCCCAGGCATTGGACGAAGCGGCCAAGGCAGCCGGATCCCACAACTACAAGCATGCCCTGAATGCATCGGCAGCCTCGATGTCCGGAGGATCGGAGGCAACTTCCTCTGCTAAGAATGAAAAGCCCGACGCGCTTCAGAGGTTTCACGATAAAGCACGCCGGACCTGGTCCGACGCGGTTAAACAGGTTGCGCCAGGTCCAGCGTCGACGGCTACTTGGCGCGGTGTTCCGGCAATTCTCAAAGCGATAGGACCGTTCATCGGACCGGAAAAAAATCACGCACACTTCCCGTCCGGGGGTGGGCATGATTTTCGAGCCGTACGGTTGTCGACAGAGAAAGGTTGTCTTGAGTTCGAAGTGACGCGCGGGTTGGTATACGTTGTGAAGCCTCGTTCACTCACGCTCGAGCGCATCGATCTCAGCATTCCGGAGTCATTCCTCGTGCTCGAACTGGACGATTTGAAACCGTCAGAGTTTTACGCACGATCGGATGATGCTGAGGAGAGCAGCGACCGTGTTTCAAGGCGCCACAGGATGAGTGAGATGGTCGTCAGATCTTGGGGAGGGGAGTATGCCGACCGTGAAGTTTGGGACAGGGGTTATCTGTCCAACGAAGATGAACCTCTACCTGAAGATGCGCGGTCCGTAGTGCGCTTCTTCAGCGGTCGCGTGATGTTGGTTACGAAAGGCAGCCTCTGGAATGGCGCGGCTCGCACCTACGATGGCATCCATCAAGGGATGACCAACGGAGATATTCGCGCTGGCATCGAAGGGGCCATACGGAGGATGGAAGACGCATAGGCGACCTCGCGTGCGCCTCCCGCTCTCCTCTTGCGGGAGGCGCGCACAGTGTATCCACCGCAAATGCACCAGCAGATTGTCATCTGTGGAAAACCTTGAGCGTCGTGCTTTGCTCGACCGTTCTCAAGCGGGGATCGATCATGTCGAGTGCTTCAATCCGTCCGCTGGATGACGAATGGTGGACCACCGCGATGGTGTGCTCCTACCTCAAGCTGAAGCGACGCGCGCTGTGGGACATTCGGCGTGATCCCGCGAAAGCATTCCCAGCTGCCGTGAAACCAGGCGGCAAGGTCAACCTTTTCCGGGCGGAAGATGTGCGCGAGTGGGTCGCAAAACGCCGCCCGTCTCACCTGCCGCCGCCACAGCCCGCGACTATCCCGCCGACCACCCAACAAACGACTCCCAGGAAGCCTCCGACGACGGCTCCGGTTGTGGTGAAGCTGGAACCGGCGAAGAAGACGGTTCAACGGAAGCGCGCGCCGGCTTCGGACGAGCGTCAGCTCGGACTTTTCTAGGTTGCTGGCTTTTCGCGTTGGTCGCGGTCGGCTCTGCGAGCAGTTCCGCCGCCCAGAGCTGCAGGGCGGCGCGCTTTTCATCGATATAGCGGTAGCGATTGTAGACGCCTTTGACGCCGCCGATCCGATGCCCCAGCACGCGCTCAACGACAATTTCATCAACGCCCAGACGCGCCATGTGCGTAGCCGCAGTGCGGCGCAGGTCGTGGATTGTCCAATGCTCGATCTTGCGTCCCAGCTCAGCCTCTGCTCCGTCGCGGATCCGCTTTAGCGCTTCCGGGGTAACGGTCCACACAGGCCGCCTGCCGCCGTTTGAGCTGATCAGGTAGGGGCCCCTAGGCGGTTTCGGGATGCGCTGCACGATTTCCACCGCCTGGGGGATCAATGGAATGATGGTCGACTCCCGTGTCTTGTAGGCCTCTGCGGGGATATCCAGGCAGGCGTTGGCGCGGTCCAGCCAGCCGAGCTGGGCATTACCGATCTCGCGCAACCGGGCGCCGGTCAGCATCAAGAGGCAGATGAGCGAGCCGGAAGGGTAGGGCTCGGCCTGGGCCGCCTTCTACACGGCCCGCGCTTCCTCGAGACTGAGAACCCGCTCCCGCGGCTTGGATTTCACCGGCGGGCGAACGCCGCTGACCGGGTTGAAGTCGACATATTCTCTCTCCAAGGCCCAGTTGAAGAACACCGAGAGCCATTTCCGTGTGTCGAGCGTCGCTGTCATGGTCGCGCGCTTCTTGAGGTCATCAAGCAGGCCGATCACGTCCCGGCGGGTCACTTGCTTTGGCGCATAGTCTCCGAATTTCGGCACGACATAGTCCCGCATGATCCATTCGGCCTTCCCCGCGCTCTGCAGGCGGCCGCGGCAATGGTGTTCCAGAAAAGCTTCGGCCAATTCGGCAATGGTTCCGCGCCGGACGGTCGCGGCCTTCTCGAGCCGTTCGATCGGATCGATGCCGTTGTCCGCGTCAGCCAGCATGGTGGCCGCCTGTGCCCGCGCCTTGAGAAGCGAAACGGAGGATACTCGCCAAGTGTGATCCGATAGAATTTGCGGTCGGCGAGCTTTTTGCCACGCTCCGTCGTCCCGCCGCGTCCCTTGACGGTGTAGCGAAGCGTCCAAGTCGTGCGGCCGCGGGGTCCGACCCGCACGATAGCCCCGGAAATCGTCCCGTCGTTCAGTTCCATGCGCTCCGCTGGCGGAGACGAACAGAGTGATCTGAGCTTTGTGTCCGTAAGCATTGGGGCGCATCATCCCTGCTGAGCGACCCGGCAAAAAAGGCAGCAGGACGCGTTCCAGCCGCAGGTCTAGCCGGGTGGAATTGGGGCACACAATAGGCCTGCACCGACCAAAACCGATTAGAAAAACAAAAGACCGCATCTGCACGCAAAAGCCCATCACGCTGTTGATCAGCATTCGGAATTGTCGAATTCATCGACACGCTTCCGACTTTAGACAATCTTACTGATCGGGTTTTGCCAAGGTCGGGGTCGGGCGTTCGAATCGCCTCGCCCGCTCCAAAAATTGACATAAAAATCAGCAGCTTAGCCGGCTCCCTTCGGGGACCCGCTTTGCGAGTCATGCCTCCAGCAATCGACTAGCAATCCGACGAGTCCAATTGCTCAGTACGTCGCGGCCTGTCTATGCTCGGGACGGGCGCGCTATTGGGGGGGTGTGATGCAGTTTTTCTGGCCCGGCAGGCTTAACCTGGAGCCTACTGCACTGACCCGCTTTGGTCGCGTGCTGCACTGGATAGGTTGTGGCTTTTTCATGATTGTTGGAATTGCCGTTCTGATTGGCATCGCCCTAGGGGTCTATCAGTTCGCAACTAACGCGGTCGGATATTACGGTGATCCGTTGGCCCCCGGAACATTGATCGGCTCAGCAAGCGCCTTCATTGCGGCACTCCTGATTTACTTGGGCAGTCGTGCGCTTCGCTACATTTTCAGCGGGGAGTAGTGCCCTCGGGTCTGGTTTCACTATTCGATTTTGGTGCCGCTACGAATGAAGCGCGATCCAAATAAACGAAGGGGGACGGATAAATGCGTGATGCCACAGCTCGACTCTGCCTGTCATGCGGAGCGCAAAATCCGGAGCCTTTCCTCGGAATTGGATATTGCGGCTCTTGCCGCGTGAGACTCACCAGAGGTGGCCGGACGAACGCTGCGAAGTCACTCTCGGAGAAGTCGGTCTGCAGACTCATAAAGTTGCGATTGTTTGGACCCTGGTCGTAGGCGTGTTTATTGCTTTCGCGACGTTCAATAACCGGCCAGCCACGCCATACTCGTCGACCAACTTACACACCGCCCTACGTTACGTCACCGCCCCGCACAACGGCCCCCAACAATACAGCCACTGAACTCACGCCCCAACAGCGTCAGGCGATCGCCCGGGCGCAGGAGCGTCTGCGCCTTCAGCAGCAGCAACAGACACAAAATCCCCCGATCAGCTATGACGATGCTCTGGCAGAAGCCTACAAGCGCGGCCTGCTTCCGCCCGACAAGAAGGCGGCATACGAGGAAGCGATGAAGCGCGGCCTTGTAGGGGCTCCCGCGCCCGCGCAGCCAACCCCGCCGCCTCCAGCGTTCGATGAGCCTGTCGTGGCGATAGCCACAGGCGAAATCACCGGACCTCGCACAAGAGTGGCGCCACTCGAAATCAAAGCACCGTACGGCGCCCACTATTACATCAAGATGGTGCACGCCCTTACCGGAAGGACACATCTTGTCGGCTTCGTCAGAGGCGGCAGCACGGTCGAGTTTCTAATGCCGGTAGGTGAGTATGAAATGAAGTATGCGGTCGGCACCGAGTGGTACGGTGAGCGGCATTTGTTTGGACCCACGACCGCGTATGCGCGCGCGGATGCGCCATTCAATTTCACCGAGCGGCCGGATGGCTACGACGGCTACACCGTCGAGTTGCGGGAACGGGTAGGCGGAAACCTCGAGACCCCGGAAATTCCGGCGTCAGCGTTCTAGGTCAGATACCCGTGGTCGCGCAACCAATTGTAGGAATCATTGGCGCCAGCGAGGGTGTCACTTGCAATCTGAACGATCCTGTCAGGCAGCCCCTTGCTCCGCAAAAGATCCGGGTGAAGTGAAGTGGCAAGAGATCTGTAGGCGTTTTTAATTTGCTCCGGAGTTGCGTCTTTCTCGGAGTCCTAGAACTTTCAAGAGTTGAGGCACTCCGGGCTTGGTGTCTTTGGTTTTCGCGTCCGATGCTTCTGGTTTGCGCTTGATTGCCCAGTTCCCGCTTTAGGTCCGTGCGCATTGAGCAATAACTCAACGCGATCTGCTGTGACGCTGAACGCGCGACCTACATCGCGAATGGCGGCGGCCTCGCCATCGTGGATAACACCGTCAACGGACGCAATTCCGATGAGACCGATCAGCACCTGTTCCAGAATCGAAGGGTCCGCGGCTACGTCGGCCAACGTTCGGGCAGCTTGGTAGATTGGCACGCCGTCAGACACAGCCTCCCTGAATACCGATGCGACGTCTTCAAGCGGATACTGATCGGTTCCGAAGTAGCTCTTGAATTGCCGAATCTCGTCGGCCGAGACGGCACCGTCCGATTCGCCATTTTCGCACCCAACCGAACGACCGCCAGGAAGAATGCTCGTTGCTGCTGCGAGCGCGGTTGGCGATAGGGGAAGTCTTGCCAGTAAAGCGAATAGTGCGCTCGCACCAGGTGAAGGATGCAGTCTTGGTCCACATCTATCGAGATGCTGATCGGCTTCCCTCCGTCCGAGCCGACTAAGGTAAAAGGCTGAAGGTCCGCTTCCGCCCTCGGTGCTTTGAGATTCAGTACCCGGCGGGCACGCCGATAGATGCTTCCATCAACATGGAACTGAAACTTGCCGACGTTGAAGAAGCGGCGACTCTCGATGTCATGCTGGTAGCGAGCGAGTCGCGTTTCAAAGGTAGCCTCGGAGACTACCTCCTTTAGCAACCAGACCGGCGCCATGGGGTGCTGGCTGTTTGAAAATGACGAACCCGACTTTTGCCTTGAAATTCAGAACACGCCGTCGTTGAAGTGAAGCCGGCACTTGGCCTCTGAAGTAATTTCACTCAACGCTCCTCCGGACATCTGCGCGGTTTGGACTGCGTAGTAGGCAACGTGCTTGATCGATTCGAAAGGATAGCTCTTCGTGAGATGCGTAAGGTGAGTGTTGCTGACCTTAACGCCCAACGAAGCTAGCTCGCTAGCTGCCCCCATCAGTGTCGCCCCCCCGCATCTTCCTTGGTCAGTATCCTGCGACGCACCGGATAGCACACGTCTATCGGCGAATCCCCAAGGCACCCCAGCGGCTCTATTGCGAGCATAATCGACAACGCGAAATCGGCAACGCGCGAAATGTCTAGGAATGTGAACAGGCGCCGGAAGCGAACTCCTCGGCTTGTTGCGAAATCAATGAAGTAGAGCGCCGATCGGCGTCCAAACGCCAAGCCGATTCAAAGCCAGATCTGGTCCCGAAGTATAGCGGTCGGTCATCGCTCGCCCTTCCCGACAACGCCGACAGGCTGGAGCAAGTGTTCGCCCCTTGCAATTCAAGCTTTGCGTCCTGTCACTGTTCATGTGCTATCGTCTGCCCGAGAACGCTGAGGTACTTGGGAGGGAGCCATGCTAGCGACGCTTCGAAGACTGCTGCTGGTCTCTGCCGTGGCAATCGCGCTGTCAGTCCCAGGACAGGCGCAGGTCGGCGCAGACCCCATTTCACGGATGGGGCAGGCAGTCGCTGCGGACGAACGAGGGGACTACGCTGAGGCGGCGCGCTTGTACCGTCTCGCTGCTGACCAGGGCAACGCGTTTGCTCAGTCCAATCTCGGCTTCAGGTACTTCATTGGCAGGGGCGTGCCGGAGAACTATGTGGAGGCTTACAAGTGGTTGGCCGTTGCCGCTGCTAAGGGCAACGCCGATGCAAAAAACAACCGCGACATCGTGCGAGCCGGTATGACCGCTGCTCAGTTGGCCGAAGGCCAGAGGTTGGCCGCAGAGTGGAAGCCAAACGTCGGCGCGGCAACGGCAGCAGCGGAGCCAGCCCCCGTTCCTGGCAAGCCGGCGAGAGGAGGCGAAATCGAAAGCACAGGGACTGGTTTCTTCATCACCGCCGCAGGCCATCTGCTGACAAATGCTCACGTCGTCGAGGGGTGCTCGCGAGTTTCGCTTGCTGGCGGATCGCGTCTGACCCTCGTTGATGTCGATACAGGTTCGGATCTTGCCCTGTTGAAGGCGGGCGCAGCCTCAGCTCGCGCGCCACTTTTACTGCGCCAAGGACGGGGCGTGCGCTTGGCAGATAGCGTCGTGGTCGCGGGATATCCGCTGACAGGGTTGTTGTCCTCAGGACTGAACGTAACGACGGGTGCGGTCTCAGCGCTCGCCGGCCCCGGGGATGATCGGCGTCTGATCCAAATCACAGCACCCGTTCAGCCTGGAAATAGCGGCGGGCCCTTGCTCGATGCATCAGGGAATGTCGTTGGCGTTGTGGTCTCTAAACTAGATGCTCTCAAAGTCGCATCCATCACCGGAGATATTCCGCAGAACGTGAACTTCGCCATCTCGCTCGGTACGCTGCAGGCCTTCCTTGACGCGAACGCCGTTGACTACGAGATGCGCCCATCGTCTGCGCCACGAAGCAATGCTGATGTGGCCGAGATGGCGCGGGTTTCAACGGTTCAGATTGAGTGTCGAGGTTAGGTCAGCACAAAAGATGCGCGCAAGCCCGGTGACCTCGGGCGGTGATCGGATCAATCAGAAATTGACGGAGTAACCAGCATAATGAGCTCTAATGCGTAACGCACTTTCTGCCATTGCTTGTGTTGGCGCCATCTTTGGAAGCTCTGCGCAGGCAGAACCTCAGGAACGGACCGCGCGTTGTGATATCGTTTTGGACGATGTGATGCGCGGAAGCAAAATGGTCATTCGCGAGACGTTCTACGTGTCGTCACAAGCTGTCGCAGAGAATGCGGCCGAAAGGCGGTATTTCGGCCTTCCCGGAGTGACTGACGGAGAATGCACTTTGGCTTTCTTCCCCAAAAACGGAACGATGGTAAGTTGTCAGATGGATGCCCTCGGTCTGCACTATGTGCAGTCCGATCGTTCGGCCTTCAAAGAGTTTCCCAATAGAAACCAGCTGACCTTCCGGCTTAAGGATGTTCACGTCTCGATTGAGGTCAGCTGCGCAGCATCATAGCACCAAAATCAAACGCCGATGTTGCTGAGATTGCGCGCGCCGCAACAGTCCAGATTGAGTGCCGGAACTAACCGTGTCGCCCATCAGTCTCGTAGCGACACGCTGTTGAGCGCGGTCCGGAAGCAAAATCTCGTGGACGCGACAAGGGAGGGGCATCGCAAACCTATCACTCGCGAAGTATCCGACCAAAGTGGTCGTAAAGCGGTCGGTCGTCTGCCGACAAAAAGCTTTCCAACTCTTCGTCTCCCGCATCGTCAACAGCGTCCCAAGGCGGCATGTTTGCCGACGGAATGGGCGTCTGCGGCGCGTCGTCCCAGCCCAGTGCCTCGTACCGCCGTTCGTCTTCGGCAGTCTCCCCTTCGATCTCCCATATGATGTCCTGCACGAAGTCGCCGTCGCGATAATCGTGATCAGGGTCGCGATAATGCTGTTGCCAGTGCGCGTCATCATCCAGTTCCCTGATGCGCCGCGAAAGCTCCGCAAACCTCTCGGGCGCGAGCACGGTGCGGAGCTCAAGCATCTCAAGGCGCAGAGGGACCGTCAGTTCGTCATGAAGCCATTGTTGGAGAAAATTCTTGGCCTCTTCGCGCGACCCAATCGGCGTCGATAGCACATGCTCGATGTTCAGACCGCATCCGTCGCGATACGGACAAAACGCAGCGTGAGCGTCATCGGCTGGCATAGCTACTCGCACCCGACGCCGTCGTTATCGCGGTCAAGGTGCTGGGCATACCCGTGCTCGCCCCGGTTAATCGGCGTAGCACCCGCTGCGCGCGCGGCGGTGCAGTTGGCGTGGAGACTACTGTCATCGATCAGCGTTCGAATTGGCGCACGAGGTTCCGGACATGCCGACAGCGGCGCCAGAAGCGCGAAAACAATCGACCGTCCTGCGACCGCCCTCCAAACCTGTGGAAGGCTAAACGCGTGACCCCGACCGGGCAAGCGATACATGTGGGCAGCGGCTAGCTTGTCTTGTTTGTGTAACGGGTCGCCGCCGCCTTCCGATTGCTGCGCGCTGGCCGGCTCGCATACAAGCATCGCGACCGCAAGTGTTGCAGTGGTGCAGAGCCGGTGCATATGGGCGGTATCCTTGTGCGTGCAGCCGTGAGTACGTTTCAGATGGCGGTCAGTCTGAACGCGTTCCCGGGTTTAGTGAACTGCATTTTCGCCTCGGTCATGCTGCGGCCGGGCCCGCAGGTCGGAGCTCACGCAACTTGATCAACATCGCCAGCGTCTTCCCGAACTGCCGCGTGAGGCGCTCGTCCAATGCGAAGATGCGGTCCGCTCGAAATGGGTCGAGGCTCTGGCCGCTTGCCTGCGGCCGCCTGATGCTCAACGCTGTCGCGCCCGCCAACGTTCAAGCATCGCGTCTGTGATGTCTGCGGGGTAGCACAGCGGCGAGGCACCACCTGGCTTGCTGTAAGCGCTACGCTGTCCGCAACTTCGTCCCGCACGATCCGAATTGTACGGGCAGGGACAGTTGCCGGGATAGTTATGGATGGACTCTGAAATCATTGCTTGCCGGTCGCGCTGATCAGCACTGGACTGAGCCAGCGCAGGCGCGGCAAAGAAGATGACGAGTGCCAGTCCCCAACGCATCGCGCTAGACTATCACATCCTCAGGCCGATGCCGTCGCTGTGAATCGGAGTGGTGTGTGGACGCCGATCGGCGCGTTACCAGGTTGATTGCACGACGGTCGTAAGTGAGTCCCTCGGCTTGCTACTGAGTGAATTTCGCCGATGGGAGGTAGCCTCAATGGGCGCCTAGTCACAAGGTCATCATTCCCTAGCTGCGCTGGTCCAAAGAAACGAGGCAGGTCAACTGCTTCCGCCCGCCGAAGGAACTGTTCGACATGATGACGGGGTGGGTAGACGCCAACGGCCGGGAGCAGGACAAAAGCAAAAAGGCTTAGACGCAGGCTGGCGTTTGTATATCTTCGGCACGGCGGTGCACTGCCGAAGGGGCAAAGCTGTCATGCGAAATGCGGTGATCGGTGCGCTCTGCGGCGTTGCTATGCTTGCGGGCGCGCCTCGGGCAGTGGCTCAAGACTTGTTGATGAGTTCGGAGGTTTATCCGCTGCTGCAAGATGGCACGCTCACTGGCTGCCAAGTATCGTTCTCGTTGGCGCGGGAGGACAACGAGTTCAACAACGGCAACCCCACGGTGGCGAACGGTCTCATCATTTTCATGGCAGACGCCGACAAGGTCGCGCTGCGTCTCGGCGTCTCTTCCAACCTGCAAGAGTTTTTACCACCGGAACGCGCCTCGCTTTATTCGGGGTATCGCACGAACAGTGATGCGCTGCTGAGCACGAACCTCTCAAGCGATCCGGACTTTCAGCTGTTCGTATTTGGTTGGTACGAATCGACCTCGAAGATTTTTGGTGAGTTCATAAAAACGGGTGCGATCGGGATCACTTACGGCTGGAAGAAGTCGTCGATCGATGCCCGGTTTACCGTGGATCTAAATGATGTTCCCGAGACGTATGGCGAATGGTCCAAATGCCTTTTGTCGCTAACGGACCGCTGACAAAAAGGCCCCGCAAGCGGGAGCTGTAGACAGGCGCCGATCGCGAACCCCCTCCGCTTCTCACGAAATCAATCGCGTAGCGCGCCTATCGGCACCCTGACCCCACGCTGATTCACACGCGCCCGCGCACCCAAACACTGATACGCGCTGAGGTGGTGTCTGTTAGCGCTCCTGACCACTCTCTTTGCCAAGCTACAGCTTCGGCCATCGGCCTAAGGTGAGGGCAGCCAATGCGGTGAGCCTGTCAGCCTATTGGCTCAAAAACCCGCTCTCTCTCATCGACTCAACAATCGTTTTCTGGATCTGATTGAGAGAGGCACAGAAATTCATTTGCTCAATGTCGATCTCCCCACGTTCGGCAAATGCTCTCTGCCGAACATGCTCAAGCTCTTTGATAGATTCGAGGGACCGTTGATTGGCCACAATACGGGCCTGTGATTCGCGGAGGGCTGCCTCCGAAGCGCTGTCCGTCATTTTTTCTGGCTCATGGGCAATAGTGCCGACACTAGCGGCCAGGTCTGAGCCTCGCGCGTAACCGCGCATTTCCTCAGCGTTCGCCGGTTTGCCTGCGGCCACGAGTACCGTGGCCAAGTGCTCTTGAAGCGCAGCGCAGCGGCCAAAATCACGCATCATCGCGTAGGGGTTAGCTAGGTATCCCTGCAATGTCGGGCCGGCTTGCGTTTGTTGCGCTGTGCACGGGACCGCGCTCAAACACAGAGCGGCAACAGCCAAGGTTCGCAGCAACGCCATGGAGTCCCCCGGTTGACAGCAGGCGCACTGTAGCACGCGGGCCGCTTAGGTCATCATCCCGTGGCGGGTTTCAAGTGCAGTAGTGCCATGTGGCGGCTTTGCTCCTGCAGCGAAAGATTATCGGCGGCGGGAGGCTCAGCGGGTAGGTCTTTGGCCGCCGTGGCTGGCTCGATGAACTTAGTCCAAGGCTCGGGAAGCTCGGCGCAGTACGACGCAAACTGCTCAATCCGCACGTTGGGCTCCACGACCTTTCGCGGTGGTAGTGTCTCAGTTTGAATTTGCCCTCGGAAAAACGGGCAGAGTCTGGGGGATTCGGGCCGAAACTTTTTTCTAGGACGAACCTTCGGCAAGGTCATTCAGGAGCGCTTCGCACGCCTCCAGCATAACTTTGATAGCTTGTTCGTCACGGACAACCTGCGGCTCCCCCTCTACCAGGTCACCCTTTCGCCACCAGCCAATCGAGCTTGTGAACTGCTTGCATGCCATTTCTATCCGGATCACTCGGTCATGATCCTTTGCTGGAACAGGCTCCCCACATGCAGCGAGCGCCAAGCTCGCGATGATCCAGAGACGGGTCCAGCCTGAGATTTTCATGACGCCCCCTATGGACTCTTAGCTGACATTAGATCGAATCCGATTGCCAGAGAATCACTCCGACTTCCCGAGTACCGGCCTGAACGGCGCGGGCACTAGGGCCGGGAAAGGAGAAATCCAATGGCAACGAAAATTGGCCGGTCAGCAATTACCGGGCGTTTTCAAACTGTGGCGATGTCCCGGTCCAGACCTAATACGTCTGTGGTCGAAACCATCAAACCGCAGCCGCCGAAGAAGAAGGACTAACGTCCTTCGACTTCAGCACTGACTAGGGGTGCCCGGGGTCGATCTTTCGCGAGAGAGGCCCCGGTCATCTCTAACAAGGTTGGTTAGAGTCCAGTTTGTTGGCGTGCGCAAGAGTCACGCTTTCCGCCGAGTCTCCGCTAGTCGCAGCCATCCGATCGGCACTTGTCCTCCCTGATCTGCTGCTTGTCGGGAGACTGATAGGTGCAGGACGTCAGGTAGCCCTGCGCGTCCTTCTCGTAATCAATCAGCTTCCAGCCAGCGCCGTCCACGTCTTCGCAGAGCACATAGTAGTGCGGCGGTTTCTTGGGGCCACCGCACCCAGCGACCACGAACACCGCAGCGACAATCCAGAGACGGCTCCAGCCGGATAGGGTCATGCGCCTCCGCCGAGGTGAGTTACTGGGTGCTAAAAGGATAGCGCTAACCGGTATCTGCCACTCTCGCCAGAGCGGGCGAGTACGACGAGAATGCGGGCTGTGAATCGGCGTGGAGGATACCGTGCCGATTTCCGCCTCGGTCATCCTGCTACCGAACCAGCAACTTGCACCTCACGCAACTTGATCAGCATCGCCAGCGTCTTCCCAAACTGCCGCGTCAGCCGTTCGTCCAGCGCCAGAATGCGGTCAGCGCGGAATGGGTCCATGCTCTCACCGCAGGCCTGTAAGCGGATCGCTGGACGCCGCTCCGCCTGTAAGCGGGTCGTCTCGATCATCGGAAGCACGTCGTTCTTCAGAAATCGGAGCAGGCTCGTAGCTTCAGGCCGGGAGGGGACGTAGCTCTCGTCTTCACCTACCTCCCCACCCGGATAGGTCTCTGCGTCATCGTTCACGACGCGGGCCCACCAGCCGCGCGTATCCGAGCGAATTGCCGCAAGTGCCTTCTCGTAGCTGCCGCCGCCTTCAAGAACTGCGATGCCCTTGCGGGTCAGCCGGTCGTCTTCGGTGGCGTCGTCAACGTCTGGTTGGTCGCGTTCAGGCGCGTGGCGAAGGGCTTCTGCGAGCTCGTCCTTTTCGGCCCGGCCTTCGTGTCCGATCAACGCCCGGGAAAGTGTCTGCTGCGTCTTGTAGTCAGCGTCGATCCTCTCATGCAGCGACGCGAGGTGGGCCGAGCGCTCGCCCAGCATCAGCCGCCGCCGGCGCCATTCGATCCAGGCTAGCTGATCGACCAGCGAAACTTCCGTCGCGCCCTTCGGCTGATGCTCGGCATGGAAAGCAGCGTGGAGCGCGCGGAACTCTGCCGGGTTCTCCCATGGTAGCAGCGCTCGTTCGTAATGGCTCACCAGAACGCTGACCGGCGGCGGCATGGTGATGGCGTCCTGCTTCGGCGGGTCGATGTCCGCCCCGCCGACGTCTGGAGCCTTTGCAACAGCAACAGCATGTCGTCCCATGATTCAGCTTCCTTCTGTTCAAGCCGGGTGTGCAGCTTCTCGTAGGTAGTTTGGCGCATGTGTTTTGGACGGAATGCCGGGTCGTCTATCCCCAGCTCTGCCCCGAGGCGGCGCCTGATCTTGTGGGCCTGCCGGGTGGCTCTGTCGCTTTGCCGCTCGCGGGTGGAGGCATGCACCAAGCCGGAGCACTTTCGGCACAGGAAGCGCTGCTGTGCCCCGTACAAATGCAAGGCGCGGCATCCGCATCGAGGGCAGAAGAAATACGGCTGGTCATTTCCGAAGGGTTTTGGGACGCGTGTCAGGGTGACCGTCTGATCGACCGGCTGCCAATCACCGCCGCTCTCTCGGAACCTGAAGTCCAGGCGGATTTCATCGCGACCGCCGACGACCCAAATCCAGCTGTTGGTCTCGCCGTCGCCACCGGTCCAGCCCCAGCGCCCGCTCCAGCCTTCGCTAAACACGCCATGCTTTGCCATCGAGTTCGCCGACAGGCGGCGATGCGCTTCAACGGCGCCGCGATGCCGCCGGTTGTGTCCGCCTGAACCTAGGCCACCCATGGTCGATGGCCTCCAGGATTGCCCAAATCAGTTGGCGAGTTGCATTGGCTGGAAGGCGCGCGGCCTCCGGAAAAATCGTGACGTAACCCCTCATTTGTTACCCCTACCGCCCCTCATGTGAGGGGTGAGGGCGACGATATTCCCCAATGTGTCGCCCCTCACTTGCAACCGATCCTCGCCCCTCATTTGAGGTGCACCTTCTATATCTACGCTGCCTCCCTTCTTCTTTCGGCCACGAGCGTGCGGCTTCAGCTCATTCTTCAGCCAAGCGCGCACACCGCGAACGTCATTGATTCCGGAGCGTCGGAGCTCTGCCATTTTCTCTCGCCAGTCGTCCGTCGCGACCGTGGCTTCGGGGCTTTTCCGCATCGTTGGAAACCATGTCAGGCCGTATCGGGTTGGCTCACCGCCATTGCCAATGCAAAAGCCCTGGAAGGTCTTCTGGATGAAACCGCACAACTCCAGTTCGGCGAAACCCTTTCGGATATCGGCCTTGCTAGCGCCATGCGCTTCGAGCTGCCGGTAGGTCGCAGCGAGATTGCCGTTCTCTGTGCCCGCATGACACAGATACTCGATCAGCAGCAGATCAAGGATCCGTCGCGCGGTTATGGAGAGCGCGGCAAAGGTTGGACAACCGAGCATGTCGATGGCGATCCAGAACCACGGGATGTCTTCCGGTGGGCCGCCGTCGAGCCCTCCACGCCTGCATTTCCTGCGAGCCATCTATGCGGCCCTCCCGTGGACCGGAGGCAGCTTGCCAGTGTCGCCGGAATTCGATGTGTCGGACTCTACCGAGACCCGCTCGACCCATGAGCGCAGGATGTAGCGGGCATGGTGGCCGGGAAATGAGCCGCGGTGCGACTCG
>JADKDU010000020.1 GCA_016714495.1 Hyphomonadaceae bacterium
GCGCGTGCGGAACACGACTGCCTCAGCTTGCGCCTCTTCGCTCTTGATCGCCACGAACCGCCTAGTCGGGCGCAGGCCCGCCTCGCAGACCGCCCCGGCATCGCCCGGGGCGTCTTGGCCCGGGGCCAAGCCTATCGCGCGCCGGATGGTCTGAACAAGATAGCAGCGGCCAATGCCGCTGCTCCAACCTGCGAGGGCGCAATGAGTTGATGAGGATCGAGAAGCGGACCGCAGAGCAGGACAGCCCGAGGCGCTGTCACAGCCTTGAGCTCGATTGCATAAGCGGGACCTGGCCAGCAGCCATTAGCGTCAAGTCAATAGGCCGGACCGATGACCGCACCCGACAGATCCAAATCAACGAACTTATCTCTTGCAGCTCAGGGGCCATCCACAGATGAAAGCGCCAGAACGAGAAATGTACAAACGTCAGACTTAGATCACCCTGACAGGGGCCAATCAAGCGCTGTCTTCAACCCTCAGGGCTCGCACGTTTCGACAAATCGCCCGGGAGTTTCGCAAACGCGAACCGTTCATTGGGTTCAAGCGTTGATACGACGGCCATCGGCGTTTCGTAGATGGCTTCCAAGACATGTGCATCAATCAGGTTCGGTGCGGCGCCTTGCCATGCGATGCGGCCAGCCTTCATCGCGACGACATGGTCGCAGTATCTTGCTGCGAGATTTATGTCGTGCAGGATGATCAGGATTGCGACGTTCCGTATTCGCGAGACGTGGCGGACGAGGCTCATTGTTTCGATCTGGTAGCGTATGTCGAGCGCGGAGACGGGCTCATCGAGTAGCAGGATGTTGGCTTGCTGCGCCAGGAGCATGGCAATCCAGCAGCGCTGGCGCTCGCCGCCTGAGAGCGTGTCGGTCGGGCGGTCAGCGAATATGTCGGTGTTCGTGATGGCCAGCGCCTCCTTTACGGCCGCGCGATCGGAGTCGGTGAACTTTCCCAGTGCGCCGTGCCAGGGGTACCGACCTATGCTGACGAGTTCTTCGACTGTCAGTCCACTGGTGGTTGGGATGGCCTGGGGCAGGTAGGCGATGCGGCGCGAGAATTCGCGCGAGCTGAACGAAGCGTAGGGCTTTCCGTCCAGCCTGCACTCGCCGGAGGTCAACGGCTGCTGGCGTGCAAGGGCCCGCGCCAGGTCGACTTGCCCGCGCCGTTCGGCCCGGTGAGGCCGGTGACCGTGCATGGGACAAGGCTGATGCTGACATCGTCGAGCAGGCGGGCCTCGCCGATGAACACCGACCCAGAAGTCAGCTGGAGGGTGGACGCTTCGGTTGCGGTGGTCATCGCTTGTTACCCATCGCAATGAGGAGAAGGAGAACAGGACAGGCCAGCAGACTGGCCAGGATTCCGGTGGGAAGCTGGAGCGGGAAGGCGATTGTTCTTGCCAGCGTGTCGGCGATGATCATCAACGCGGCGCCTATCAGTGCGCTCAAAACCAGTCCGGCGGGCGCGGACCTGATGCCGAAGAGGCGAACCAGATGCGGCGCCATCAGGCCTACGAAGGTGAGCGGGCCAATAACGGGCGTCGCGATGGCGGCTGTCAGCGCGACGAGCGCGAATAGCGCAGATTGTGCGACAGGAACGCGGACGCCGACGCCGGTTGCGACGGATGCGCCGAGCGGGAGCACCGCCAGCCAGCGCGATCCCAGCAATCCGACTGCTAGCAGGACCACAGCTGCTCCCACCGTCGCCAAGGCGACGGGAAGGCTGATGTCGCTGGCGGAGCCGGCGAGCCAGGCAAGAAGAAGGACGGAGCTGGGACCGCCGTTGGCGATGATCAGTCCGACGACCGCATCGACCAGCGCCGTAAGGGCGACGCCGGCGAGGAGAATGCGTTCGGGCGCCGCGGACCGCCGCAGAGAAATGCTCAACACGAAAAGCAACGCCGCGAACGAGCCGATCGTCGTGGCGAGGCCGAGGCCGATATCCATGCTTGAGCCGGCAAAGGACAAGGCTATCGCGGCGCCCATGATCGCGCCGGCGCTCACGCCCATGATCTCGGGGCTCGCAAGCGGATTTTGCGTGACCCGTTGCAGGATGTATCCGCCGATAGCCAGCAGCCCGCCTGCGCCTGCTGTGGCAAGCATACGCGGCAGTCGCCACGGCAGCACATCAGCGAACATCTCGCCGTTGAGGATCGCCCAGCTTCCGTCTGGTCCGCGCCCGATCATCACAAGCGCCGCGAGGCCGGCCAGCGTTGCTGCGCCCAGAAGCGTCAGCAAGAGCCCTGTACGCCTCGACTGTCTCACACCGCTGGATGTCAGCGTCTCATTGGCCGGCGGCTGGGGCTGCCGGGACTGCAGCCTGGAAAGAAGCAACAGCAGCAGGGGAGAACCTATGACGGCGGTTACCGCGCCCGTCGGAATGAAGGCGCCATCGCCGCTGAGCAGTTGCACGGCGAGGTCGGTGACGAGCAGCAGCAAAGCGCCCATGATTGCCGACCACAGGCACCGCGCGGCGAAACGTTGCACGCCACAGAAGGTCGCCAGTGCGGGCGCTGCCAGTCCGATGAAGCCGATTACGCCAACCGTGCTTGTTATGAAGGCAGCCATCAGGACAGCCACGCCGATCGCCAACAGCCTGATCCGCTCCACAGGAACACCCACGTTGCGCGCGGCGTCCTCGCCAGCGTCCAGAACGGAGAGCGGCCGCACCAGCAACAGCAGCACACCGCCGCAAACGACGAGGCGCATCGCCAGCTGGATCGCTGGTTCCCAGCTCTGCTGGCTAAGGGAGCCGCTCCCCCAGATGAAGAGGCCGATGAGATAGCGATCCTTGAGCAGGACGAGAATGATCGAGAGCGCGCCGCAATACAGGCTCACCACAAGGCCCGCGAGGATCATGGACACGGGTGAATACTTGCGTGACCGGGAAATCACCAGGACGAGGGCTACTGCGGCGACTGCACCGACGATTGCTACAAGGTCACGGCCGAAGCCGAAGAGTCCTGGCGCCAGCAGGGTGACGAGCCCGAGAGTCAACCGCGCGCCCGCGCTGACAGCCAGAGTATCGGGTGCGACCAGAGGGTTGCGGAGCACCTGCTGGAGGATAGCGCCGGAGACAGCCAGCCCGGCGCGCACAGGATTGCCATTGCGAGGCGTGGCAACGTTGCGTGCAGCAGGATGAGGCGATCGAACCGCGTCTCGATCGAGGATGCTGCCATGCTGACCTGGATCGGCTCGCGCAGAAGAAGAGCGCCGAGAACCAGCGCCGCGACAAGCAAGGCGATTGATACGAGCCGAGGGTCGAAAGTTGTCTTCACGCGCTCAGACCCACCGCTCTTCGAGGTGGCTGACGAGCAGTTTCGAAAACCGTTCTGCGGAGGGCAGGCCGCCGAACATGAAAGCAGGCGCAATCCGCCCTTCTCGCTTGGCCTTCACGAATGGCAGTTCATTCCACAGCGGACTTGATGAAAGGGCGTAGGTTATATCGGGCGGGACAGGTTCTACGGCGACCAGTTCCACATCCGCGAGCGTGGCAAGCTGTTCGAGTCCGACGGTCTCGAAGCCAAAATTGCCTACCGGCTTCGACCAGGCGCTTTCGAGGCCAAGCCATGCGAGTGTTTCGGCGTAAAGACTGCTACCGCCATACACGCGCGCGTGTCGGTTATCGATGAAACTCACGAGCAGCACGGGTCTTCGCTGCAGCTTGGCAAGCCGCGCCGTGGAATCGGCGCGCAAGACGCCAAGTTGACGGATGTAGGTTTCAGCAGCCGGTGAAGCGTCAACGTGGCTGGCGAGTTCCCGGGTGATCGCAATTCGATTTGCGAGAGGCGTTTCGGAGACTTCATAGACGGACAGGTTGAGAGACGGTGCGATGCGATCCAGCGTTGGCTTGAGCCGCTGGAGAAACGGCGAGATCAAGATGAGCGGGGACGCAGCGCGGCAATCAGCTCAAAATTCAGTTCCTGCTGCAGGCCCAGATCCGCCGTGTCAGGTGGTAACGCGGGCTCAATGACGAATTTGGCGTAGTCTGCGGCGGCGACCACGCCCGCCGGTCGTTTTCCGATCGCGATCATCGTCTCGGCGAGGGCCCAGTCCAGCGCCAACACCCCGCCGCGGCCGAATCCGTCCCGAGCGACCGGAGAACAGGCCGTAAGGGCGACGAGCCCAGCAGCCTGCAACAGGACGCGCCTGTCGATCGTCATCCTGCCGCTCGCATTGCTGTATGGTCCATGGCCTCCCCCAGAGACGTCCGCTCTTTGGCCTTCAGCGCCGGAACAGACAATCCATGGGTTTGGGCAATTTCTCCAGCCTAGAATCCGGCGGAGAGCGAAAAGGTGAGCGTCCTTGGCGTACCCGGGGATGTCGCCGCCCAGTAGCGCTCGTCACCGGCATTCAACAGGTTCACCCGCGCGACCACGTCATGTCCGAATAGCTCCGCATCGTAGCGCGCGCCAAGGTCCAGCAGCGCATAGCTGGATATCTTCCGCGTGTTCAGCGGGTCCTGATAGGCTTCACCGGTGAAGTAAATGCCAGATGTGAAAACCCAGCCGGCGAGCGCCTTGGGCGAGTATTCGGCATAGAGTTTGACGGTGCTGTCGGCCACACCGTTCGGACGTTTGCCCTCGAGCGCGGGGTCTGCGCTGTCACGGATTTCGTTGTCCATCACGGTGAGGCCAGCGACAATGCTCAACTCGTCTGTGGCCTTGCCTGTCGCCGTGACCTCAATCCCGCGGTGAACTTCGAGCCCGTCCTGGACGAACGTGCCCGTCGGCGTGCCATCGTTCGAGCGTTCGCTGGCCTTGTCGATCTGGAACAGTGCTGCTGTCAGCAGGATGTCGCTGACCGTGGCCTTGACGCCGAGTTCGACCTGCTGGCTCGTAAGTGGTCCAAGGATCTGGTTCGCGTTTGCAAATGTGGGCCCGACAATGCTGCCGGGCTCCAGCGACTCCATGTAGCTGGCATAGGTGGTCACCGTAGCAGTCGGCTTGTAGAGGACCGATACCGTCGGAGTGACGGCGGATTCGTCATACAGGCCATTTGGCAGCGGCGCGCCGGTCGCGAAGTCAAAGTTCTCCGAGCGGATCTTGCTCAGGTTGGCGCCGATCAGCATCGACCAGCTGGGATTGAAGGTGATGTCGTCGCCCACGACCACGTTGATGTTCTTGCTCCGGCCGTTCACCACCCAGCGCGAGTCGCTCAGATTCCAGACGGGGACCGCGAGATCAACGACTGACCGGTCAGCGAGATCGAATGCATAGGGGCCATCGAAGAACGACGGGAAGCCGTTGGCCTGTATGGCGAGGCTGTTGATGTAGGAATAGCCGTTCACGCCGAAGGTCAGGCGGTGCCTGACCGGGCCAGTTGAGAAAGCGTGGTCGGCGTAGATGTATCCGCCCTGCGTCTCAGCCGCGTTGCGTCCGCCGAACAGGTTGAACTGATAGCTTGTGTCGCCGGGGAGGAGGTTGCCAATCGCATACACCATCGAACGCGTGTCCTCCTTGTAGGAAAGCGCCGCGCGTATGGCCCACGCGTCGGAAGGCTCATAGGCGAACCTTAGGCCTGCCTCTTCGGAGTCCACGTCGACATAGGTGTTTCGCGGCGCGTAGATCTGCGATCCATCCAGAGGGTCGGGAAGATTTCCGCCGAGGAAGAACTGGAACTGGCGCCCCTCCAGATGGAAGTCCTTCTTCGACAGGAACAGCTCCACGACCATGTCGTCAGTTGGACGCCAGTCGGCGCTTCCGCTTACCATGTTGCGGCGGAGAGACTGTTCGTCGATCTGGGTGTCGCCATCCTGTGTCAGCAGGTTAAGGCGGTACCCGAACCGTCCATCAGCATCGAACGTGCCGCCGATGTCGGCGTGAGCGTAGTACTGTTCGCCGCCATAATTGCCGATGGTCAGGTTACGCAGGTCGTATGCCGTGGGGCGTTTCAGCTGGTAGTTGATCACGCCGCCGACAGGGCTCGCGCCATAGAGAAAACCGGACAAGCCGTTCAGGATCTCGAGTTGGTCGATCTCCTCAATGAATACGCCCATACCGATATTGTTGTTCTGTACGCCGTTGACATAGGCTCGCGCGACATTGAATCCGCGTAGCGTCGCCTGGGCAATGTTGTTGATGTCCTGCGACTGTCCCTGCTGAACCAAGGGCGTCATGGCGAACAGCTGGTCCAGGTTCCGTGCGCCGCTATTCTCGATGAGCTCGCTCGGTAGCACGGTGATGGTGTAGGGCACGTCCTCGACTTTCCGACCACCCCACGGGCCGGTCGTCGTAACAACATCAGGCCTGTAGCCTGCAGCCGGCTCCGCTTCCCGTGAGCCGACGACGACGACGGTGTCGGGCGATGAGCGCTCTTGAACCTCCTGCGCGGTAGCGGTCGCGACCGCGAACAGACAGACGCCCAGCGCGAGCGACCCGTTCCGCGCAAGCGCGCTCCGAGCGTTGTGACCTTTGTTCATTCTCATTTCATGACCCCCCAACCAGTTACTCTTCAAGCGCAAGCGTCCAGCTAGGACGCTACAAGCATAGTGGCGTGCAACGTCAGTACGAATACTGGAATGCAACAGATCGGTGTCGGATGTGCACCGAGTTCGCCTGTCATCCGGCGTAAATCGGGGGCCATTTCATCCTTCGCGCGAACTTTCGAGGACTTTGCCTGATTAACGCAGGCTGCGCCCCGGACGTCCCCTTCGGTTGCTGGTTCGACCCGAGCGGGCAGGCGAGCACCCAAATGAGCTGATCATCTGCCTGAAACATTGCTGTGTCGGCAGAAATTGAGAATACTCACGCAGGTTATTGGGGGGGACGATGGCACGGTTTTTCATCAGCTACACAAGCGCCGACCGTAGCTGGGCTTTGTGGATTACCGACGAACTGCGTGCGATGGGCCACGATCCGCACATCCACGAGTCAGAGGTCCGCGGCACCAATTTCATTCGCTGGATGCGCGAACAGGTGCGCGATGCGGACTACACGCTGTGCGTCGTGTCACCGGACTATTTCGACAAGCGTAGCGTGCACTCACTCGAAGAGTTCGACGCAGCACGCAACCGGGCCATCAAGGAACAATCCGATTTCTGTCGTATTGTGCTCGTACAGCCCTGCGAGGTCGAGGAGTTCGACGCGACGACCAACTACAGGCCAGTCTACGGTTTGTTGGAGGATGACGCGCGAGCCCGGCTCAGAGACTTTCTGAAGGACATCCCGGCTGGACACGCTGGGCTCTCCGCAACCTTCAGGCCATTCCCGGGGCGCGTAGCCCACAACTTGCCCTTCGCAGCACCGCAGCAATTCTTTCAGCGCGACAAGGCGCAATTGTTCGGTCGAGAAGATTTTTTCGAAAAGATCCATGTCTGCTATTCCGACGACATACGCAGGCCTGCGACTGCAGCCCTCAGAGGCATGCCCGGCTGCGGCAAGACAACGATCGCAGCTGCCTATGCCCATGCGCATCTCGAACGCTACAGAACATGCTGGTGGATTCACGCCGGCAGCGATGATGCAATCATGGCGGATCTCGCCAGGCTAGCGACGCAGTTGCGCTGGATCAGCGTGGACGAAAGCAGGAAATTCCACAGGAGACGATCCTGGGGAAACTCGAGTCCGATGGTCGAGGGCTGCTGCTGATCTATGACAATGCCGAAGCTCCCGCTCAGCTTGAGCCGTTTCTTCCAGCGACCGGGGACGCGCACATCTTGATCACGTCCAACGCGCGTGGCTGGGCGACGCTCGGTCAGGAGTACGAAGTCACGACGTGGCCGCCGGAGAAGGGCGGACAATTCCTGATCAAGCGAGTCCAGAACGGCGCGGATCTGCCTTCGGCCCAGAAGCTGTCCGAAGACATGGGCGGATTGCCGCTCGCGCTGGAAATGGCAGGCGCTTACTGCTCGGCGCACGGCCTGACGCTGAAGAGATATGCTGCGATGTTCGAGAGGAAGCTGGTCCAGGTTTTCGCCGACCCTGAAAATGCTCCAAGAGAATACCACAAACACCGGTCCGCGGCGGCTGCGTTCGAGCTTGCGATGCAACCTGCGACCAGCCGCCATCCGGCCGCGACCGACCTTTTGCAGTATATGTCGCAGCTTGCCCCGGACCCGATCCCTCTTCTGATTTTCGAGGAAGGCGCGCAGCAGCTGCCAGAATCGTTTCGAAGCGCGCTTGCGAAAGGTATCGATAGCGCCATCCGGGCTCTAGGCAAGTTCGCACTGGTCCAGCGCCCTGGCGATGACGCGGACGAGGAACTTGCCGCCGCCGACGTTGACGTCGTGCAACTCAATCGCGCGCTAAGGGCGATCGTGCCGGCGAAACTGCAAGAGGCCGACAAGGAGACTATCCGCGCCTATCTCATCCGTGTCCTGGCTGCCGTCTATCCTGCGCCGGAATGGGAAATAAATACTGCATGGGACCGTGCGCGCCTGCTCGCTCCGCATGTGGAGCACCTGCTCCTGACGTCTCTCTTGCCGCCCGGATGTGAGGCAGTAGCGGCAGACCTGTTGCATCGCATAACCCAGTTTCTCGGACAGACCCCGGCAGACCTCAACAAGGCTGACAAAATCATCGACCGCGCGCTGGAACTGCGCCGTGCCGCCATGCCGGAAGACAAGGCGCGCATTGCAGATATCCTCGGGACCAAGGCCCTCCTGGCGCTGACGAGAGACCCGGGCGACACGAAGGGCCAGGCCGTAAAGCTGGCGGAGGAGGCGCTTGCAGTCGTGGAAACCGCCTTCGGGCCGAACGATCGCCGGCTCGCCATGCCGTTGATCACGCTCGCACGAGTGCTTCGAGACAAGCACGATCCCAGCCCTGCCCATATCATTCCTGACCCGGAAAGCCTCGCGCTCGCCACTGGGCACTGCGAACGCGCGCTTAACCTGTTGGCGGCAGAGGACAGCCTCGACCGAGCCCATGCGCTGTCGGTCTATGGACGCGTGCTGTCGCGACAGAAGCGCCTCGCCGATGCGCGGGTCGCCTTGACCCAAGCACTCGAGATCTACCGGCGCGTTTGCGCCAAGGTACACCCCGCCCAAGGCAGGAATGCCGTCGACATGGCCGAGATCATGATCCGCGAGGGTGCATATGAAGACGCGCGCATAATGCTGGACAAGGCGCGGCACATCTACGCGCAGGACGAAGACCTGCAGTATGGGATCGTCCTGTGTGACAGCATGGAGGGGTGGCTCGAGAAGGCGCGGGGCCGTCGCGACAAGGCGGCTGAATGCCTGAAGCGTGCCCTTGAACTCGCCCAGAAGGTTCACGGGCCCGATCACGCCAAGACGAAGGCGCTGGAGACCCAGATCGCGTGGCTGGACAAGCCGACCGTACAAATTGCAAGCGGGGTGTCATCAACGCATCTCGCATAGCGGATCCTTCGAGCCGCCAATAGTGGAACTGGTCGATCTCCGGTCTTCCGCACGGCGCCACCTGAAACAATCGTTGCCAGGTCGAGCGCTTCTTGCGCAACGGCGGCCCTTGCGCTGAGGGATCGATCAGAGCATTCACATCGTATGCCGACCCTTGCCTTGTCGCTCCATGACTATCGCCGCCTCGCCAACGTGCTCCGCGTCCTCGCCCCAACTGCCGCTCGACCTGCTTTGATGCGTTTGGGACTGCTCCGCGGCAAGGCTCCAGACGAGCGCGGCGAGGGCGCGGAATACGAAGGCTTTGTTGCGGCCCTTGAAAAGCTTGGGCCCACCTTTGTGAAACTGGGTCAGATAATGGCGACCCGGTCGGATCTCCTGCCGCCAGAGCTGACAGAACGGCTCGGCCGCCTCCACGACCACGTTACTCCGGCGCCGTTCGAGCAGTTGCGCGAACAACTGACGATCGACCTCGGCGGATCGCCGGAAGAACTCTTCGCCGAGTTCTCAACGACGCCTATTGCCGCAGCCTCGATTGCGCAAGTCTATGCTGCGCGGCTTGGGAGCGGTGAAGATGTCGTCGTAAAGGTCCGCAGGCCGGGAATCGACGCGATTATGCGTGCGGACCTGCGGCTGCTCCTGGCGGCTGCTCGCGTCGTCGAGCGGCGCGCGCCAGCGATGCGTCGACACCAACCCGTACGCGTCGTGACGGAACTCGGTGAGGCGCTTTTGGAGGAGATCGATTTTCGGATCGAGGCTCGCAATCAGACAGAGATCCGCAAACGCGCAAAGGTCTTCCAGATACCTCAGATACACGGGCAGTTTACCACGGAAAGAACCATGGTCAGCACACGCGTCCGTGGTCGCAGTCCCAATGCTGCGTTTCGCGACGACGAACCTGCCTTGGCGCGCACGTTGGCGCCTGAAGCGGCCAGGGGACTGCTAGGCATGATTCTGCTGGACGGTGTGTTCCATGCTGACCCCCATCCCGGAAATATTCTGGTGACTCCAGATGGCAGTCTCGCCCTTCTGGATTTTGGCTCCGTCGGGCGGCTTCCGGCAAAGCGGAGAGAACAGGTGCTCGTGGTTCTGGGCTCCTTGGTAGACGCGGATGCTGCGGCCGTGTCTGATGTGCTGATGGAGTGGGCTGGACGCTCCGGCCCCGCGCCGCCCGGTCTCGAACAATCTGTCGAACGGTTCTTCCAACGCTATGCTGCCGAATCCGGACGGCCGATCCGGCTTGCGGAAGCAATCGGCGAATTTATCTCGATCGCCCGAGACAACGCTCTGACCTTGCCGCCGGACCTGCTCTTGCTGATGCGCGCGTTGGGTATCGCCGAGGGCTTGGCGAGGACACTGGACCCCGACCTGGATGTTGTTGCCGCGATCGCGCCCGTGGTTATCCAAGCATTCGCTTCCCGGTTTCAAGCAAAAGCGCTGGCCACTCGCGCCTTCCGGGCCTTCAGGAACTCGACCAGATCCTCGCCATCGGGCCTGAAACAGTCCGGCGCGTTATCGGGCGGATCAGGCGTGACGGCCTTGTCATACAGGTTTCAAGTTCAGACCTAGCCGAGTTGTCACGCGCAGTTAAACGCGCCGGAGACAGCCTGCGCTCGGGGTCGTTGCTGCAGCCCTCGCGCGGTCGCTGCCGCTGCGATCGTAACATCGGTGAAAGACGACCAAGTGGCTGCGCTTGTCCGCGTCGCTATTCTCGTTCTCTCAGGCGCGGCCGTGGCCGCCTTGTTAATCCGTCTGTCCCGGCGAGACTGATCCACGCACGGGGACGCGCCTAGCGTCGCTGCGCATCCACGCAGCCTTGGTCATTTTTACAGTCAGGACGCCGTCCTCAAGCGTCGCTGTCACTCTATCCGGATCTACCGGCTCAGGCAGATCGACGCTTCTGTCAAAAGCGTTCCCAATGTCACCAGACCGCCGTTGACGGCCGGCCGCTCGCAAGCGCAAATGCATCGGACCAACCTCCAAAATCAGATCCGCGCTTGCACGCCCCGGGACGTCGAATTCGACCACAACGTTTTCAATGGTCTGGGCGACAATAAATTGCGGAGGGTCGCCGACGGGAGGACTGAGTTGCGTCTCGAACCGACGCCAAACACCCTGAAGGCTGCGGCCGATCAGGCTGTCGTATTCAAGCCTCGCGGAATAAACCCGACGACCCAGTTTGAGCGAGACATCGCCGATCATGCGGAACTCCTGAAAACACTGCTGGACCTCCGCAGGATACCCGGAATGGCGGCGATTTCGAGGCGGGCTGAATGCCTAGCTTAACGACGAGCGAACGCATCACAAAGAGTTTGGGCGACCGGATGAATTTAGAGTGTCGGGATTTGCAACGATCGCGGACTCGACATCTCCCCGACCTCTTTGGCCTCGAGGATATGGTCGTTGTCACGGCGGACATTCGATCATACCCGCACGCACCCATCGATCTTAGCCGGAGCGTACGCGAGTGAGCTGCAACGACGGCGTGCAAGGCGGCCTGCGTCATGTGAGCCTGATCGCCGGCTTTCATTGTGAGCATCACAAATGCGATCGGACGTCAAAACTTCCTTGAAATACTAACCGCGCCGAAGCGTTGCGGATCGGTCTGTTCCTCGAACTCTTCAGCACGCTCAACATATGTGAACGCGATCTGTGTCTGCAGGACCTGCACGACGAGTCCCGCTTGCAGATCGGAGACGAACGTGTTGCTCGATACACTGGGATCCTCGTCGCGAAAGAGGCTCCCGTCGAGAAAGATGTTGTGGGCCACAGCTCGACCCTCAATGCCAACGAAGACGTACCAGCTGAAATTGTCGCGCGGGGTGAAATAGCCCGCCCCGGCAAGGGAGGGGCCACGCGTGGTGGGCCGTAGTCGTTGTCGAGGTCTTGTCCCATCCGCAGCGTCAGCCCAGCGTGCAAGTTGGTGTGTATGTTGCCGACGGTCACCCCAAGCTGGGTGTCACATCCATGCCGAAACCGCCGTCCCCGAATGGGGCTAGCTGCCGCAGTCGACGGTCGTAGGAAATAACGATGCCGACCTCGTCGCCGATTTGATTGTCCCAGCCTTGGGCATCCCCGGCGCCAATAAGTGAGTGGAACTCATTTTGAACCCACTCCCCACCAGCGCTGGGACCAACGATGCCGAGTTGGACGGTGAACTGATCCACTTCGTTTCGTTGTTCCACGAGCGCCGTGTATTCACCGTAGAGCCAAGCAGCGTAGGGATGTTGATCGGGAAGGGGGCGGATGTTGATGTGTCGTTCGGCGTGAATATTGAGTGGCCCATCGCAATGCCGCGGCGGATTACAGCCTCATCGCCCGCACCGAGCAGATTGCGCGCAATCCATCGCGACAATCCTTCAGGTTCGTCGGTCCCGGAAAGCCAGGCAAAACGCACGCCATTGGTGTAGTTTTGATCGGAATCCGCAAACGAGTCGTTTTCCCAAACGAAGGTGACGGTGCCGCGATCGTCGGCCCGCGGTGGCGGCTCGTCCTGCGCGAACGCCGCCGTGCTAAAAGTCACGCAAACACCCGCGATCGGGCCGATCAAAATTCCGCGCATGCAAAGGGTCTCTCTGTATCCAAGCATGGGAAAAAAGCAGAAAGTAAAGATCTTTACAATCTTATTTTGTCCCGGCGCTGCATGCGGAATTCCGGTCCTCAACGGCGATGACAAGCGCGACGTATGGGAGATGACGCCGCAGTGGCCCCGCCCGAGCGGTCGCGTCGCCTTCAGCTTCAACCGCCCCAAGCTCTATTTTCGAATCATCGAGCTCCAATCCCAAGTGGGGACGCGACCCATGGGCTGATACTGCGTGCCAATGTCTGCCGCCTCGTCGAGGCTCGAGAACCTTCCTCGGCTCGGTCGGCCATGAAGCCGACAACGCGCGTGACACCTGTGGGCTCCATCCGACGCGTAATGTCGACCAGCGTGAGTGAAGCAAAAGCCGCCTGATCGGTGAATGTCTCGGCCATCAAACCGACGAGCCCGCCGAGCGATGCGCCGACCACGTACGGGCTTGGGCCGATTAGCTTTGCGACCAGCGCGAGAACCCCTTCAAACCGTGTGAGCCGATAGTCGCCGCTGGGTGACCAGTCGCTTTCGGCTTGGCCCCTTAGGTCCAAGGTGATCGCCAGCCAGCCTTCTGCTACAATGCGCTCGCAGGCCTTGGTGAGGCACGACCGGTTTGCCCGCCGCCGTGGGCATGAACAACAGCGCCGCGCCGGACTGCTCCGAGCATGTCTGCGACGAGTTTGACGTCTTCATCCGCCTCAAACACGAAACGTTCAGGCCCGTTGAACGCGTCAGCACTTCTTTCGGAAAGGGCGACACTGTATAGACTCCCGTTTTAATGACTGGACCCGCTGCAACCTGTAATCGACCTGCCTTGGCGGCGCCCGAGCCTTGGGTGCTCACGCAGCACACACACATTGCCTTCGCGCTTGCCGATATAACGCGCCTTGTTCGCGCGATGTTTAACGCCCGCATGCGCGCGCTTGGACTGAATGGCTCGACTTGGCGGGCACTGGCTTACCTCTATCGCGAGGACGGCCAGACGCAGGCGCAGCTAGCGCGCCATCTCGACGTCAGTCGCGCGGCGGTTGGACAGATGATCGACGGGTTGAAGCCAGTGGCCACGTCGAACGACGCGACGATCAAAGCGACCGCCGATCTTGGCGTGTCCACCCACTGCGCGAACGCACTCAGAGGTTCAGGCGCTGATCGAGGCAATGCGCGTGGTGGAAGCGAGCGCTTTGCGGGTTTGGCGGAAGATGAAATCAATCACCTGGGTGCTCTTGTCGGGAGGCTGCGTGAACACCTGATGGCTACGCAACCAGTTGCGAACGCGATGGACGCCAAGCGATGGAGGCCCCGGCCGCCACCATCGCTTGATCGATTCAAGAAGCAGTGACGGGCCAACCATCTCTGGCATCCTTACAAATGGGCGATCAGCCAACCAGAAGCGAGGACACGAAAAGCGCAACTTTCGAGGATGGCTATTTATGGCCTTCCAAGTTGGCCTCTGGCATGTCTCATCGAATTTCCAAAGAGGACAGCTCCATGGCGCGTCCCTAGTTTCTCAGTGTGCCGGGTCGCGAAGCGTCAGCACGGGACATTCGGCATGCCGGATGACATGATCGGCCACACTTCCAAACAGAGCGCGCTCGACGCCGCCACGACCACGCGTGCCGACAGCGATGAGATCGCAGCCCTGTTCGGAGGCGACACGCAGGATGGCGACGCCTGGATCCTCGAGAATGCTGACTTTGGCAGTTGCACGAACCGCATGCCGAGCCGCCATGTCCTGAAGGTCGCGTTCCAGGGCGAGTATCTCGCCGGGGTCAGGTGCTGGGAGTGCGATGCCAGCCACATCGATCGGGAGCGGAATCACGTTCAGCAGTATGAACTGCGCGCCGCCATCGCGAAAAAGTTTGGCGGTCACCTCAAGTGCATGTTCGCTGCGCTCGCTGAAATCGATTGGAACAAGAATTTTGAGACCCATTGCAGTGTGCCTTCATTCGGTCCTAGTCGCCGCGCCAGTCCGACGCCGTCGCCACGTACAACGCAGCCATATCGGCGCGAAGTAGGGCCTCCGCCTCGATGGACGCGAGTTGTGCGCGTTGAGATTGGCGTTGGGCGTCAATCACCTGAATCAGCGAGCCCGCGCCATTTTCATACGCCAGCGCGGCCAGCCGTGCATTCTCCTCCGCCACAACGCGCGCGCGCGTCTGCGCCTCCAGCAGTTCCTGGTCCGTCGACAAAGCCGACATCAGGTCCGCCACCTGGACGAATGCAGCAAGAACTGTCTGTCGATAGATTGCATCTGCTTCTTGCGCAGCCGCCTCGGCGGCCCGCTGGCGCGCTTCCAGCGCTCCCCCGTTGAATAGCGGCGCCGTAATCGATGGTCCGACGCTCCAGCCGCTGCTGTCGTACTGGAACACATCCTCGGGATGCAGCGCCGTCAAGACGAAGGAAGCGTCGAGTGACAGGCTGGGATAGCGAGCGGCTTCAGCGACGCCGATGGCTGCCGTGGCGGCGTGGAGGTCCGCTTCGGCGGCCAGGATATCGGGCCGCCTGCGCACAAGCCCGACGGCAAGCTTAGGGGAATCGAATCCGGCAGGATCAGGTTGGCGAGGTCGATTTCGGGCGCCGCCCACTCCGAAGGCGCCCGGCCGACCAGCAGTGCGAGCGCATGGCGCGTAGTCGATATCCGGCGGAGAATGGCGGGGCGGCGAGCCTCGTCTTCCGCGAGTTGCGCTTCCGCTGGATTGACTGCGGATGCGGGAGAGCCCCCCGCCTGGATTCCGCGCTGAATCATCTCGATCGTCTCGCTATCGACCTCAATGATCCTGTCGAGTGCGTCGAGTTGAGATTTGAGGGCGGCGAGTTCGATAGCGCGTGAAACGACCGCGCCGGAAAGATTGAGATAAGCGGCGTCTCTACGCCGACGTTGCGCCTCGGAGCGCGCTGCGGCCGTCTCGTCCTTCCGGCGTGCGCCGCCAAACAGATCAAGGTCATACTTTAGCCGCGTGCCAATGGAAAATACCGAAATTGTCGGGCTCGGAAAACCTTCTATGCCGAAGGCGGCAGTATTGGCCCGCTCCCGCTGAATGTCGCCGCCGAGGCTGGCCGATGGGCCGTTTTCGCCGCGCTGAGCGCGTTCCAATTCGGCGACACGGGCGAGCGCCGCATCCGCAGCGTGCAGTGTGGGATTGCCGGTGAGGGCCTGGGCGACCAGCGCATCGAGGTCCGGCGAGTTGAACGCCGTCCACCATTGCTGCGCAGCAGTCGTTTCGGAACCGAGGATCGCAACAGGAGAGGCGGCCGGGTCGCCCGCCATGGCATAGCCAGCGATTGCCGGTGCAGCGGGGCGCTCGAAGTCCGGACCAACAGCGGTGCAAGCGGCCAGCGCAACAGTGCTGGCGGCAAGAAGGAGCAGGCGGCTAGACATGTGTCACTCGCTTGGTGCGAAGCAGAAAGAGCAGGGGAAGGATGAAGAGGCAGGTCATGAAAAGGAAATGAAAGCTGTCGATATAGGCGACGAGCGTCGCCTGCCGTTGGATCATGCCATTCATCATGGCTTGGCCTTGCGCGGTTGTTAGGTCGACCTGCGGCGGCAGCGACGCAATTACGTTGGGATTGTCCGGCGTTGCGTACTCAGCGAGCTGGGACTGCATCGTCTTGCCGTTGATGATCTGCAACAGACCGACCAGCGAAATGCCGATCGAGGAGCCAATATTGCGGATCAGCGTGAAGAAGGAGGCGTTTCTGGTGCGTAGCTCAGGCTTGATGGTGGTGAAGGCGAGCGCCATCAGCGGCACGAAGATCAGGCCCATGGTCAGAGGCCTGCAGCAGGCCGGAGATCAGAATCAGTCGGTCGTCCATGTCCAGCGAGAATTGCGACATCTCGAAATATGACCATGCCGTCAGTGAGACGCCCGTCAGGATGATGAAACGGTTGTCCACTTTGCCGACGAGGCGGCCGACAATGACCATTGATATAAGCGTGCCAATGCCGCGCGGGGTCTGAGCAAGGCCGGTAGCGAGCACAGGATAACCCAGCAGGGTCTGCATGAGCGTCGGCAGCACGGCCGCGCCCGCGAACATCAGTATGCCGATGAAGAATATCAGTACGGCCGCAATGATAAAGTTGCGGTCCGCCAAGATGCTGCGGTGAATGATTGGCCGCTCGCTCGTCAGCACGTGGACGATAAAGAGGTGGAAGCCAAGCAAGGAGATCGCCAAATAGGTCCAGATCTCGGGCGAGGCAAACCACTCCTGGCTCGATCCGCGGTCCAGCATCAGCTGCAGTCCGATCACACCGGCCGAAAGCGCCAAGAAGCCAAAGCTGTCGAAACGCTGCGCGGCTTGCGCTCGTGCTTCGGCATGGAAGTAGCGATGAGGAAGAAAGCAAGGACGGAGAGGGGAATGTTCACGAAGAACACCCAACGCCAGTCGAAATACTCGCTGAGCCAGCCTCCGAGAATCGGCCCGATAATCGGCCCAAGTACCGCACCCATGCCCCAGACCGCCATGGCCTGCCCATGTTTTTCCGGGGGGTTGATATCTAGCAGGACTGCTTGGGAGACAGGAATGAACATTGCCCCCAGCGCTCCCTGCAGAACGCGGAACAGCACCATCTGATAAATGTTCGTGGCGAAGCCGCATGCCGCCGACGCCAGCGTGAACCCTGTCAGTGCAACCAGCAGCAGATTTCGGCGGCCGAAGCGGTGCTCCAGCCAGCCAATCGTGGGGGTCACGCCCACGCCGGCTCGAATAAATGACGTCAGCACCCAGCTGATCTCGGTCGGCGACGCCCCCGTGCCGGCGCGGATCTGAGGCAACACGGTGTTGGCGATGGTCGAAGCGACAGTAGTGAGAATCGTTGCAAGGACCAGCGCTAGCGTGATCAGCGACCGTTGCGCATCGCCAGGATATTGCTGCGCACTGACAGGCGTCTGGTTCACTGTCTTTGTCCAGAGGACGCAGAGGTCGCGTAAGGCGGGATGTTTTTGCCCGTGTCGACGGTCACTTTTGCCATCAAGCCAACGGCGAGAGGAAAATCGTCCGGGATATCGTCAAGTTCGATCCTGACATTGAGGCGCTGAGCGACGCGCACCCAGTTGCCCGAAGCGTTCTCGGCTGGGAGCACAGCGAAGCTGGATCCGGTGCCGGGCGAGAAGCTGGCAACGTGACCGGTCAGCTTCATGTTCGGGAAAGCGTCTACTTCAATGGCGACAGGTTGACCTGGGCGCAGATCCTGCAGCTGGTTTTCCTTAAACGCTGCATCCACCCACGGCTTGCCCGAAACGATCCAGAACAGTGTTTGCGCGGGTTGAACATACGAACCGGGCTGGAGCTGGCTGACGCGCGTCACGACACCATCGGCCGGCGCGCGGATCGAGGTATCGGCGAGATCACTCCTTGCCTGATCGAGGGCTGCCTGCGCCTGCATCACCACCGGGTGCTTGTCGGTTTCGATGACCGCCGATCCGCCAAGGTTGGCGAGAGTGTTTGCCAGCGCCTCGGCTGCGGCTGACTGATTGCGTTCGGCTAGGTCCAAAGCATTCCGCGCCTTGTCGAGCGACTGTTGCGAGACAAGGCCGGCCTTGAAGAGATTGTCCTGCCGCGCAAGCTCACTGCGGGCGAAGTCGGAAGAGGTGCGAGCAGTGCGGACGTCTGCGGCAGCTTTGCGGTAAGACGCACGCAGCGCATCGACCTGCAGCCGCGCGCCGGCAAGCCGCGCCTCGGCCTGTGCAACGTTGATCGCAAAATCGCCGCCATCGAGCTTCACGAGTTCGTCGCCGGCGTGGACCTTCTGGTTCTCGTTCACGAGGACTTCGACAACGCGGGCGCGGACGCTCGACGTGATCGGCGCACGCGCTGCGGAGATCTGAGCGTTGTCGGTGGACACGTGTCCCGCCGAGAGCAGCACCCACACGGTGGCCGCGATTGCAATGAGCACCGGTGGTCCGATCATCAACGCCAGCCGCTTCCGTTTAGGCGAGAGTGTTCTCGTCTTTTGCAGGGCGGGGGAGGTTGCCTGTGCTTTGTCTTGCTCGAATGAGCCGTCCATTACCACGCCCCGTTGTGAAATACGTTTGCCGGCTACTGCCGCTTTTTTTGATTATGCAACCAGATATGTTGACATATACTTTGAACCAAGTGAGGATTGTGCAATCCAAACATGAATATTGTTCAGTTCAGAAATCTTGATCTTAACTTGTTCAAAGTGCTTCAGGCGCTTTTGGAGCATCGTAGCGTTTCTCGTGCGGCCGAAAACATGGGCTTGACGCCGTCCGCCATAAGCCATGCGCTTGGCAGGCTGAGGACGGCTCTAAATGATCCTCTTTTCGAACGCAGGGGCGGGGCGATCACGCCGACTGCCTATGCGATTGAGATCGGCCGCCGCATCGGGCCATCAATGGACCAGCTCAGACATGCGCTAAACCGCGAAGAGTTCGATCCTGCTACTGCGGAACGCGAATTCGTGATCGGCAGTGGCTCTTACGCTGCCCTCGTCCTGCTGCCGCCAATTGTCAAACGCCTTGCGAGGACCGCTCCAGGCATTCGACTGCGCCTGCATCGACTGGAGGAGCAGTCGCCCGAGGACGTAGAACACGGACGCATCGACCTGCTGTTCGGGGGCTCAAGCAATGTTGCAGGCCGCCTCGCATGGCGTCGGCTCAGAACCGAACGCATGGTCTGGATCGCACGCAAGGATCATCCTGTTGTGCGTGACCCATTGACGATGGAAATGCTGGCGGACGTACGCCACGTCGTCATTGAGAAGCTCAATCACGTGATCAGCCCCGGTTATCCCGATTTGCGGCGTTTCTTTGACGAAAGCCGCGAATTGGGCCACGCAACGCGCGCTGTTGTGGGGCGGGGGCGCAGGCGGGTATTCGGCACAAGCATGGTCGTCACAGACCCAATGCACGCCATAGTAATTGCCTCTCAATCCGACCATGTCACGCTGACGCTGAAGGGGTTCGCCGATCTCTTCCCTGTCAATCAGATTCAGACGCTGGCTCCACCCCACCCAACTCCCCCCGTTGAACTCGGTGCGATCTTCGACCCCAGTCGCGAAGGCGAGCCGGGGTTCAGTTGGTTCCTGTCGTTGCTCTTGGAAGCGGTCGAGACGTTGTCGCCTGTAGACAGTCACTGAGCCATAAGGCGAACATTGACACGAGCGGAAGATTTGTCGGGAGGGCCATCTGTCCGCCCTGTTGACGCGGCGCGTGACATGCCACTCGTCCTGGCGGAGTCCGCTGGAGAGGTCCCTTTGTCGTCATACGCGGCCGCTCCTAAATCTTCATCAGCGCATGCAGGGCCACTGAGGTGCTACCCAACTTTGGACCATCCGGGCGCAGAGTTTTCGATCTTTTGAGGTGCTACCCAACTTTGGACCATCCGGGCGCAGAGTTTTCGATCTTTTGAGGTGCTACCCAACTTTGGACCATCCGGGCGCAGAGTTTTCGATCCGTTTCGCACCTGGCGGGCTGGTGGCGCCAAGAGCGTAGTGCAACGCGGCCGGAGGTTTGTTCCCGATCGCGCTGTGCGGTCGTAGCTCGTTGTAGTCTCTGCGCCAAGCCTCCAGCTTTTCACGGGCGTCTTCGAGCCCCAGGAACCAGTGGGTGAGTTCAATCGGTCAGCGCAACACGTACCTTGATAGGAGGACGTGGAGCGATGACGATGAGGCGAGAATATCGCAGGACAAAGGTTTCAGCGGCTGAGAGCGCCGAGCTGTGGGAGCGCTGGAAAAAGGGCGAAGGTCTTCATGCGATCGGCCAGGCGCTGGGCAGAGGGCATACCAGCATCGCCGCGCATGTGAGGCCAAGCGGAGGCATCAGGCCGCCAGCTCGGCGACGCTCGATGCGCGCTTTGACGATGGTGGAACGCGAAGAGATCTCAAGGGGCATCGTTGGGGGTCTGTCTATCCGAGCGATCGCGCGTGCGCTCAACCGGTCCGCTTCGACGGTCAGTCGCGAGATCCGCCGCAATGGCGGATTGCGGCGCTACCGGGCTGAAGCAGCCGAGAAGCTGGCGTGGAAACGGGCTCTTCGCCCAAAGCTCTGCAAGTTGGCGATATGCGGCCAGTTGCGGCAAGCTGTTGCTACGAAATTGAAAAGGAACTGGTCGCCCGAACAGATCGCGGGTTGGCTGAAGCGGACACATCCAGCAAACGAGGCGCGACACGTGTCGCACGAGACCATCTATCGAAGCCTTTATGTGCAGGCGCGGGGCGTGCTGAAGCAGGAGCTGATGGCTTATCTGCGATCTCAACGCCTCTTCCGGCGCTCGCGCCATGCAACGAAAAAAGGGGGCGTGCACGGCCAGATCGTGAATGCAGTGTCGATCAGCGAACGGCCGGCGTCGGTCGAGGATCGCGCTGTGCCGGGCCACTGGGAGGGCGACCTCATCTGTGGACCGAACAACAGCAATATCGTCACGTTGGTTGAGCGACATTCGCGATATGTGATGCTCGCCAGGATCTCGAGTCGGGATTCGCGGACCGTCGTCAACACCTTGATCAAACAAGTGCGGAAACTGCCGGACGAGCTCTATAAATCGCTGACTTGGGACCGCGGCTCAGAACTCGCCGAGCATCAGCGCTTCACAATGGCAACGGACGTCGATGTCTACTTCTGCGATCCGCGCAGCCCCTGGCAGCGAGGATCCAACGAAAACACCAATCGCCTGCTCAGGCAGTACTTTCCAAAAGGAACCGATCTGTCGTCCTTCTCGCAGGCGCACCTCAACAAGGTGGCGCGCCAACTCAACGAGCGGCCAAGGAAAACACTGGACTTCCAATCCCCAGCTGAGCGATTTAGCGAATGTGTTGCGTCGACCGGTTGAGCCCACCGTGGGCGTTCAGACACTCCGCGCGGAACTTGCCGTTGAAGCTTTCGATGAACGCATTGTCGGTCGGCTTGCCGCGGCGCGAGAAGTCGAGCGTGATGTCATGCTGATACGCCCACAGATCGAGATCGCGGGAGATGAACTCTGAACCCTGGTCGACGCGGATGCGCTTCGGATAACCGGTGCGCTTGCACGTCTGGTCCAGCGTTCGCACCACATCCTCCCCTCGGTACGCGAACCGCGCGTCGAGCACGGGAGCATACCGCGAGAAGGCATCCACGACAGTCAGCACCCGCATCTTCCGTCCCGTCGCCAGTTGATCATGCACAAAATCCATCGCCCACACCTCGTTCGAGCGTGAAGGCGGTGCGCGGTCATCGCGCAGCGCCGCCTTCACGCGCCGCCGCGGCGTTTTCTTGCGCAGTTGCAGGCATTCCTCACGATAGAGGCGATAGATGCGCTTCTCGTTCACGCGCCATCCCTCGCGACAGAGCAACACATGAATCCGTCGATAGCCAAAGCGCACACGCGCCTCCGCGATCTCCCGAATGCGTTTTCTGAGACTGGCCTGGTCGGGTCGCACAGAGCGATAGTGGTAGGTCGATCTCACCGCACCGACGACCTCGCAGGCGCGTCGGATCGACACCTTCCACTCTGTGCGCGCCTCGTCGACGAGCTGACGCTTGCGACCAGGCCTCACAGCTTTCGGCGGACGATATCCTGCAGCATCTCCTTGTCGAGCGAGAGATCGGCGACAATCCGCTTCAGTCGGCCGTTCTCTTCCTCAAGCTGCTTCAGCCGCCGCATCTCGGACGGCATCAAGCCCGCATACTTCTTCTTCCATGCGAAGTAGGTCGCCTGGCTGATTCCCGCCTTGCGACAGACCTCCGCGACCGGAACGCCCTCTTCACCCTGCTTGATGACGAACGCCTTCTGCGCGTCCGTGAACTTCGATGCCTTCATCGCCTCACTCCTCCCAGCCAGGGAAAGTACGGCGAAAAACTCTAGGTCAAAACGGTCCAATTTTCCGGGGGCACGTCAAAGAGGAATAGGTGTTGACCTGCACTTCGACCGCGATCCTCATCCCCAGGAGGGTCGAACAGGCTGGGATGCCCAGATCGGGGCGCTTCGCGAGCTGCGAGGCGAAGCAGAGCTTGTCCGCCACTTCCGGGTTCTGCGGCTGCAGCGCGAGGGCCTTCTGGTAATAGGGAAGGCTGTCCTCGTGCCCGTAGCCCCGGCCCTTGATTTCGCCGAGAAGTATCCACGCCGGCACGTAGGTTGGGTCGAGTTGGATCGCGCGGTTCTACGTGGCGGCGGTGATCGACCTCTACTCACGCCGCGTGGTTGGCTGGTCGATGAAGCCCGAGATGACGGCCCAGCTGGTCACCGACGCGCTGATGACCGCGCTCTGGCGACGTGGCCGGGCTGAAGCCCTGCTGCATCACTCGGATCGCGGCTCGCAGTATACCAGCGAGCAGTTCCAGCGGCTGGTGGCCGACCAGGGCGTCGCCTGCTCAATGAGCCGTGCTGGCAACTGCTGGGATAATGCAGCGATGGAGAGCTTCTTCTCCTCGCTGAAGACGGAGCGGACAGCCCGCAAGACGTACCGCACACGCGATGAGCCGAAGGCCGACGTGTTCGACTACATCGAGCGGTTCTACAATCCGCGGCGACGCCACTCGACGCTGGGCTATCTCAGCCCGGTTGCGTTCGAAGAACAGGCGGCGTTAGCTTAGGTGCGTGTCCACGGGACCGGCAGCAGCCCAGTGTGCCCAGCCTTCACTTTCACCCGTTCCGTAGTTGTAGTTTACGCCGTCACGCTGCTCGCGCTGGCCAGCGACACGATAGCGGAGCCAGTCGTTGACCGGACCGGAAACGGCTGCGACCACGTTGGTGTAGTCGAAGTTGCCGGCACCGAGTTTTAAGTCGACCGAGAAGTCGTCGGTCGGACGCTTCGAGATCGTGTTGATCGCGCCGCCGGTGGCGTTGCGCCCGTACAGCGTGCCCTGCGGGCCGCGCAGCACTTCGACACGGTCGATCAAACCAGCGTCCTTGCCCGCAAAGATCGCGAACGCCGTGTAGAGGCCATCATTGTAGTTGGCCACGCCCGGATCGGCGCCGAAGGAGTTCGTCAGGCGGCCGACGCCGCGCAGTGTGACGCGCTCGTTGCCGGGAGTGTAAGACAGGCCCGGCGTGACGTTGGTCAGGTCGGTCATGGTGATAATACCCAGTTCCTGCTTGCTCTCGGACGTGATGGCCGTAACCGCCACGGCGACGTCCTGGACGGTCTCTTCACGCTTGTTGGCGGTGATGACGACGACATCGCGGCCGCTGCCCTGGTCGTCTTCGTCCGTTGGCGGTTGCAGTCCAGTTTCTGAGCTCTGCGCCATTGCTAGCATAGCCAGTCCCAGCGCAAGCAGACTCACGATTGAAAAACGATTTAGAGCATCGGGCGGATCATCTGAATCGATATTTGGGTTAGGGGCGAACTGTGATTCACCGTTCTTGGAGGTGGATCATGGGCAAAGCTTGTTCGGCCGACCTGCGGGAGCGGCTGGTTCGCGAGGTTGAGGCCGGAGAATCCCGGCGCGGAGCGGCAGACAGGTTCGCCGTTGCGCCATCCACGGTCGTTCGGGTCTACGCCTGGTATAAGCAAAGCGGGTCGATTGAACCGAAGAAGCAGGGCCGGCCGCCGGGTAGCGGCAAGCTCGGCCCGCATAGGGACGTCATCCTCGAACATGTGAAGCGGACGCCGGACATCACCATGCCGGAGCTCGCCGCACTTCTTGAAGCGAAGTGTGGCGTGAAGGCTGATCCTTCGACCATCTCCAAATTCCTGTGCGCAGCTGGCTATACATATAAAAAAAGCGCTGCTGGCGTCGGAACAAGAGCGCAGCGACGTTAAGCAGGCTCGTCGGGAATGGCGGGAGCATCGCCAGCCGGCTATGCGCGCGGAGCCAGGGCGGCTCATCTTCATCGACGAGACCTCGGTGAAGACGAACATGCCGCCTGCGCGGACGCTCCCCGCGCGGCGAAAGGCTCAAGGGGCAGGCGCCGTTCGGCAGATGGAGTACGCAAACCTTCATCGCCGGCCTGAAATGCGACGGGCTCATCGCACCCTTTCTGGTCGACGGTCCGATGGATGGCGAAGCCTTCGACGTTTACATCGAAACCCAGCTGTCGCCCCTCTTGCACAAGCGCGATGTCGTCATCTGCGACAATCTCAACGTCCACAAAAGCCCCAGGGCCGCCGCCTCTCTCGCTGCCCGCGGCGCATGGTTCCTCTTCCTTCCGAAATACTCACCCGACCTCAACCCCATCGAGATGGCGTTCTCCAAGCTCAAGGCTCACTTGCGCAAGGCAGCCGCACGCACCATCGACGCCCTCTGGCGCGCCGTCGGCGACATATGCTCCCTCTTCACGTCCGAAGAGTGCTGGAACTTCTTCAGGGCACACGCCTATGTTGCGGATTAACCGCCCGATGCTCTAGCTGCGCCATTCGACGCGTCCTCCCTATCGACGATCCTCCCGAGCCGTCCAGTCTCTGTGTGTAACGCCCGCGCGCCGCCAACATAAATGGATGACGCGTGGGTCATGCACAACATCAATTCCACGCTGCGTCAACAGTGTCGTAGGGGAAGCTTGAGCGAGCGCCGACAAGCTCAGAGATTTTCGGTTGAAAACCGATGGTCTTGACCCGAAAAACTGAACCGTTTTGGGCTAGGATTTTTGCCCTATTTTTCCTGGCTGGGAGGAGCGAGGGGATGAAGGCGTCGAAGTTCACGGACGCGCAGGCCGTCGAGCACGACCCGGATCTTCTCTTCAGCCGAAAACTTGCGCCGCGTCTGGCGCTTGATCTCTTTGACGTGCCTATCGGCCGATCCGTTCGGCCCAGTTCTCTGTCTCATCGCGTACGCCTTCAAGGACTACGATGAGCCAAAACTCTCCCTTAGCAAAACGCCGCTGTCTGTCTCAAAGGCCGTGACGGGGAACAGCGTTGGGCCTCGCGAGAAGGCCGGTGTCGAGCAATTCCCGGGCGATTCTGGTGATGTTGCGTCGCATGACACCCTTGAATAGAGCGCGCCATGCTCATGCAGTCAGGTCAACAAGAACGACCGCAACGACGTCACAAAAAAAGGCCCGTGACTGGGCGGGAGCCGAGTCACGGGCCTGATTGTCGAGCTGATCGCTCGCGACGCTAGTCTAGCTTACATCTGGATGCGTGCGCCGATCTGATAGCGACGACCGTGGGTGTCGTAGGTGTTGCTCGTGCCGAAGCCGGAGCTCGTGTTGGTGAAGGGGAACAGCGGCGGATCCTTGTCAAATACGTTCAACACCGAACCGAACACTTCCCAATCGCCGAACGATTTCTTCACCGAGAGGTCGGTCCACCACTGACTTTCGGCCAGGTCGCCCTCATAACGCCGCGGCGCGCCCGTCGAGGCGACAATCAGGCTGGGTTCGAAACGTCCCGGACCCACGAAGTGCGATGAAAGGCCAAGCGTCCAGTCGTCGAAGACGTAGCTGGCCGTGATAAGGCCCTGCAGCTGGCCCACGGCCTGCGAGGAGTCGACTGTGATCGCCGGGATGCCCGGCGTAGCCGAGCTATCCTCGTAGACGTAGGTCGCGAAGGTGCGCAGCGAGAACCGGCCGTCGATGCCGAAGACAGGGATGTCTTCAGAATAGGACAGTTCAACGTCGACACCGCGGTTCTCGATTGTCGCCAAGTTCGAGTAAGGCGTCCTGATGCTCAGCAGGTTGCCGAGCGGGTCGTTGTTGTTGTCACGGGTGATGCGCGAGCAGTACGACGCATAGCTTGCGTATTGCGGTTGCGAGCTCGCGGTGCAGAGGTCCAGCGTTCTTTGAGTGGAGATGGTTGAGATGGCGCCATCGATCGCGATTTCGAAATAATCGATCGAAGCGGTGACCTGCGGGAAGAAGGACGGGTTCCACACTACGCCGATCGTGGTCGTATCTGCTTCTTCCGGATCCAGCTCAGGGTTGCCCGAGGTTACCGGAACGATCGAAACGGTCTGGCCGCCTTTCACCGGGTCAAGCACGGCGCCGAAGCCCGTCGATGCCGGGTTGAACAGTTCAACCAGGTTGGCCGCGCGGATGTCCTTCGAACGGGCGCCGCGGACGCGCAGGCCATCGAACGGCACCCAGACGAGACCGGCTTTCCAGGTCGTGACGCCACCCGAGGTCGAGTAATCGGTGTAGCGGGCGGCCAAGTTCGCTTCGAGCGAGTCGATGAAGGGCAGGTCGGAGAGCAGCGGGATCTGCGCTTCGCCGAAGCCTTCGAACAGTTCGAGGTCGCCCTTGATGGCCGGCGAGTTGATGTAGATGATACCGCCCGGGTTGCCGTTGAAGCCGTTACGCTTGGCGGCGAGGCCGAGCGAGTCCGTACTTTCGATCAGGGTCTCCTTGCGGTAGCCGCCGCCAACCGCGACATCGACCGGGCCAGCGGGCAGCTCGAACAGCTCGCCGGTAAGGGTCGCTTCCATCGCCTGCTGAGTATTGAAGTTAAAATAATTGTTCTGCGGGTTGATGTATTTCTGCAATGCGCTGTTCGTCGGGATCGGCTCGCGGCCGAAGATGTTCCACGGAACGCAGTACGGTCCGGCTGAAGCTGCGCACGTGACGTTGCCGTTGACATCCCGAACCGCGGTGAGCGAGTTTGCCATCGCGATCGTGTCACTGAAGTCGCTCATCGTAAACTGGCTGCGGGTTTCGCCATAAGTATAATAGATGTCGCCTGACCAGTTGTCGTCGAAGTCATAGGTCGCGCCGGTGACGATCCGGTTGGTGCGGCTCTCGAACGTCTGTATGGTGTTGAAGGGGAAATATTTCTGGACGTTGATTGCGGTGATGTTGTTCGCCGCCATCTGCGTGCGCAGATTATCCGGGAGATAGGCGTATGTGCTGGGGAGCGTGAAGCCCAGCGGGTTCGCCGTGACGAACGTGCCGGTACCTGCGCCAGCTTCCGCGCGGGACTTGGTCCGCGCATAGTTGGCTTCGACGTATACGTTCAGCTGGTCGGTAAAGTCATAGTCGGCGCGGACGAACATCGAGTTACGGATGGTCGGCGTGGAGAGCAGGGCGCCGGGGCCTGGATTATAGCCGTCGCCGCCATTGGCGAAGGTCGAGCCGGCGGAAGTGCCGGTGGTTTGCGTATTGCGGACGCCGAAGTCGTAGGCCTGTGTCGCCGTGCCGGCGTCGTTGAAGCTGGTGCCGAAGACCGGGCAATTCGTAAAGTTCCGCTGCGTCGTGCCCTGACGGCAGCCTGTGATGAGGCCATTGATCGGAAACAGCGGGAAGCGGGCGTTCTCGACAATGGTCAGCCCGGAGCCCAAGGTTTCACGGCCGATTGGGCGTTCCTGCCAGTCACGAGCCGCCTTGTAGCTGCGGGGGTCGTTCTGGATGCCTTCGTCGCGGTTGTATTCGACGCTGGCGAGAACGTGGCCGCGGCCGTCGTCAAATGCGCCGCCGAAATCCAGTTCGCCGCCATAACGGACGCCATCGCGGCGCTGCGTCTGGCCGTAGGTCACTTCGGCTTTTATACCTTCGAAATCATGGTCGAGAATGAAGTTGACCACGCCGGCCACGGCGTCGGAACCGTAGGCAGCCGAGGCGCCGCCGGTGACCGTATCGACCTGCCGGATCAGACCCTGCGGGATGGCGTCGATGTTGACCGCGATGCTCTGGCCGGCGCTGAACGGAGCCGTCGTGACAAACCGTTTGCCGTCAACCAGCACCAGCGTACGGAAAGCGCCGATGCTGCGCAGGTTGAGCTGCGAGCCGATGGTGAGGCCCATGCCGCCCTTGGCCGACGAAACGGACGTCCTGAGAGATGGCAACTGGATCAGCGCGTCGGCGACGTTCGGCAGCTCGACCGCGTTGATCGCCTCGGTGGTGACGGCGGTGACCGGGGTCGGGGCGTCTGCGCCGCTGGCGACGCGCGAACCGGTGATGATGACTTTATCGTCGTCGTCGGCATCCTCGGCCGGACCGGGCTGGATCGTCTCCGGCGCAGGCGTTGTTGCTTGTTGAGCAAACGCAACGCCGCTTCCGCCTGCCACGAGGCCAAGCGCAATCACGGACGCAGTGCGTCTAATGTAGGACTTCATTGGTTACTTCTCCCCTTGCCGGTGGTCTGAGCGCCAACGGCTTATTTTTTGCAAAGGAGCATTGTCGCGTATTTTTGTCTAGCGGTGTGCGTGCGGAAGATGGCCAGTGTCGTTCGGCTGCCACAGAAGAGCGGATTGTGGAGCGCGTGCGGCAGGTGCGCGCGAGCGCAGCACCTGCATTAGCAAATGCGTTGCATTTGCATATGAAAAAATCGGCCCGCCTCTGGAGGCGGGAGGTGAAACTCTGCCTCTAGGGTTGGACTTCGAGGGTGAGGGAAGTGGTGTAGCTGCGGATCGAAGTGGCGGCGCCGGCGGGCGCGTTGGCCGATAGGCGCGTCCAGATCAGGTAGACGCCCGGCTTGTCGAACTTGACCTTCACCCCACCGTCGGCTGCGGAGGTAAGGTGCTTGCGATAGGCGGGCTCTTCATAGGCGCCGCCTTCGCGCCAGATCTCCACCTGCTGGTTGGCGACCGGCTTGCCGTCGAGCGTGATGCGGAACTCGAATCCGGTGTCGAGATAGACATCGTTGGGATGGGTGACTGGCTTGAACTGCAGCGAACCGATGTTGGCGTAGACGGCCTGGCGCGTGGGCGCGCCGCGCGTGATGTAGACGTCGGCGAGGGTGGCGGTCTGGCTCTGGCGCGTCTGCGCGCCAGCTGGAATCTCGCGGTCGGGCGCATAGGGCGTCCACACGCCGTCGATCAGCACCTGGGGGCCGATGCCGCCGAGCCGTTCGCCGGTGGAGAGGCGATAGGTGCCCTGCGCCTTGGTGGCGGCTTCGAGGATCGTGACCTGCGTGAACTCGTGCTGCGTGTCGAACTTCGCCGGCTTGCCATCCGGCCCGAGCACCGTCCACGCTTTGGACTTCAAGGCAACGCTCGGGTTGGGGAAGTCTTCGGTGAAGGAGGACTGCACCGTCACGATGTCGGCGTTGGCCGTCGTGAAGAAGTTGGGCTTCAGGTATGACGTGTCAGCCCCTGCGGGTGCATCGGCGGCCAGCACGCCGAGGACGAGCGCGGCGGTGGCGCATCCCCATTTTGCGGCCTGACGAATCGACATCGGTGACGTCCCCTTGAGATCCGGCAGCGCACACGGTGGGCCGACTGATCCAGCGCTGGTTAGCGTTCTTGCGAATAACTCGCAAGTGTATCAATGACGCACTTGCAATGCATTCGCAACAAGAGTAGCCGACAGACCACGTTTCTGGACCGTCCGGGAGCAATGAGTGGGAGTTTCCTCCAGATGTTGCTGACCCGCCGCGCCGCGCCTCGCTATTCGCACTCGCCGGAGCGGGTGTCATGTCCGTCGTTTCCTGCGCGGGTCTGGCCGAAAGCGCCCAGACGGAAAGCCACCCCGAAGATGTCGGCGTCCTGGTGATGGCGCATGGCGGCGCACCCCTGTGGAACAGCGAGGTCCAGGCCATGCTCGTGCCGCTCACCAAGGACTATCTGCTGGAACTCGCCTTCGGCATGGCGGAAGCTGCGAGCCTTCAGGATGGCGTCAGGAAACTGGAGGCGAGAGGCGCCAAGCGGCACCGCTTCCCGCCAACCGTCATTCAGCACGCGGTGTGGCTGTACTTCCGCTTCACACTCAGCCTGCGTGATGTCGAGGAGATGATGACGCATCGCGGCGTCGATGTGAGCTACGAAACGATCCGCGCCTAGGCGGTGAAGTTCGGTCGAAGATCGCTGCCAATCTGCGCCGGCGCAAACTGCCGCCATCACCTCGCTGGCATCTTGATGAAATGGTCTCGACGATCGCGGGCGAGCGCGTGTGGATCTGGCGCGCAGTCGATGACGAAGGGGAGGTGATGGACATGATCGTGCAGAAGCGGCGCGACGCTGGAGCCGCACTTCGCTTCCTGCGTCGGTTATTGAAGAACCAGCATATCGATCCGGAGGTCATCGTCACTGACGGCCTGCGCTCGTATGGAGCAGCGCTCGCCCGACTTGGTCTTAGCGATCGACATCGACCTGGCCGACTGCGCGACAATAGCCGCTATAATTTTGTCGGCGACGAAACGCTGGCGACGCCAGCGCTCACCAGCATGATCTCCGGCTATGGCTGGGATGGCCCATATCCGCTCGCGCCCAATGTCGATTTCCCGTTCGGCAGTCCCACGGGCCTTGAGGCGGTCCTTGCCAGCCAGCCAGAGATGTTCGTGTTCGACGCCGCATCGTCCGGGGCGAACTCGGTAGAAGACGACTATCGTATCCAGGAAATAATCTGGTCCAGCTACGCAATGGCCTCGCTCGACCTGACGCCTGCCTTGCGCCTCACACTCGGCGCGCGCTGAGCGCACGACTGTTCGCGCCGCCGCCAATGCTTATGTAGCCTCAATGTCGGCAACGGGCTTTGAGCCGGGCGTCGATCCGTTCGCCAGGCTGTCCTTCGCGCAGAACGATATCCTGCCGGTATCCGGCGAACGCAGTTACACAAACGTCTCTCCCGCCGTGCTCGCCAAGTGAGACGATGGCGGCGAGTGGGTCTTCCGCGCTTCGCTTACGCACACATTCGCGCGCCCCGACTATGTCGATCTCGCGCCGATCTCAACGCTGTCCGTCTCCGCAAGGCCGGATCCATCGACCGGCCAGCCCGTGCTGAGCGCTACCAATGAGATCGGCAATCCCATGCTGCGTCCCATCGAAAGCCGAAACTGGGATGCATCGGTGCAATACCATCTTCCGGGTGATGTTGCCTGGGTGTCTCTGGCCGGTTTCCACAAATCGCTCGAAGGCCTGCTCTTCGAGACGGTGGAGCAGGGCGCGAACGCAACATTCGCGGGTGCCCGCTTTGACAGATACACAACCATCACAGTGGCGAATACCGGCAGCAGCCACGTCTCAGGGGTCGAGATCGCCGGACGCTACGATTTCCTAGCCGCACCCGCTCCGTTCGACGGGTTCGGCGTGCTCACCAATACTGCGTTCCGCGACTCGAGCATATCCACGCCAACGCTTCCTGGCGCTCGGCCGCTCGTGAACCAGGCGGATCTCATCTATACAGCTCAACTCTACTACGAAACCGAGAGATTCCAGGTGCGTCTCGCCTACGACTATCAAGGCCGGGCCGCTCGCAGCCACGATTGGTCCACGCCAACCGAAAACAATTTCCGCGAGCCGCTATCTCGCCTCGACCTGAAGATCATCTTCGACTTCGACGATAACTGGCGCGCAACGCTCTCCGGCAGGGTCCGATCCTCGCGATCTTGATGGCGTAGATCGGTGTGCGCAGTCACCGCAGTTCTAGTCTCTGCTCAGGAATGAACACGAAGCGCTACCGCCGGCCAGTAGCCTCGCCTCGCTGGCTGCGGGAGCAGGTTATCGACTTCGCGCGCTATTGGACCTTGAGGCCCCGGGGCCGCCGCTGCTCGGTTGGCATACTCGATCGGGAACCACATGTAGCCGGTGCTGTCACGGGCGATGTGGCCCACTCCCGGAAAGGGCGTATTCCGTCTGGACGCGGGCAGTCGCTTGAGCGAAATCCTGCGCTTTGCGTAGAATCCAACGGTAATAATTATCCTGACAGGCCCGCCTAGAGCATCGGGCGGTTAATCCGCAACATAGGCGTGTGCCCTGAAGAAGTTCCAGCACTCTTCGGACGTGAAGAGGGAGCATATGTCGCCGACGGCGCGCCAGAGGGCGTCGATGGTGCGTGCGGCTGCCTTGCGCAAGTGAGCCTTGAGCTTGGAGAACGCCATCTCGATGGGGTTGAGGTCGGGTGAGTATTTCGGAAGGAAGAGGAACCATGCGCCGCGGGCAGCGAGAGAGGCGGCGGCCCTGGGGCTTTGTGGACGTTGAGATTGTCGCAGATGACGACATCGCGCTTGTGCAAGAGGGGCGACAGCTGGGTTTCGATGTAAACGTCGAAGGCTTCGCCATCCATCGGACCGTCGACCAGAAAGGGTGCGATGAGCCCGTCGCATTTCAGGCCGGCGATGAAGGTTTGCGTACTCCATCTGCCGAACGGCGCCTGCCCCTTGAGCCTTTCGCCGCGCGGGGAGCGTCCGCGCAGGCGGCACATGTTCGTCTTCACCGAGGTCTCGTCGATGAAGATGAGCCGCCCTGGCTCCGCGCGCATAGCCGGCTGGCGATGCTCCCGCCATTCCCGACGAGCCTGCTTAACGTCGCTGCGCTCTTGTTCCGACGCCAGCAGCGCTTTTATATGTATAGCCAGCTGCGCACAGGAATTTGGAGATGGTCGAAGGATCAGCCTTCACGCCACACTTCGCTTCAAGAAGTGCGGCGAGCTCCGGCATGGTGATGTCCGGCGTCCGCTTCACATGTTCGAGGATGACGTCCCTATGCGGGCCGAGCTTGCCGCTACCCGGCGGCCGGCCCTGCTTCTTCGGTTCAATCGACCCGCTTTGCTTATACCAGGCGTAGACCCGAACGACCGTGGATGGCGCAACGGCGAACCTGTCTGCCGCTCCGCGCCGGGATTCTCCGGCCTCAACCTCGCGAACCAGCCGCTCCCGCAGGTCGGCCGAACAAGCTTTGCCCATGATCCACCTCCAAGAACGGTGAATCACAGTTCGCCCCTAACCCAAATATCGATTCAGATTATCCGCCCGATGCTCTAGTACAGGCCCGCCTAGTGAAGTCACCCCCCCGATCACTTGGCTGTGAGTATCCAGCGAGCTTCTTGTATGGACGGCTGACGGTGTCATGCTGCTGATTGCAAAAAACCTTGTTAGGGGAGTAAACGATGCGGATTCGGATTTTGGCCGGGGTGGCCGCTGTAGCCATCGTGGGCGCAATAGGAACGGCTGTGGCCTACAAGGTCGATGACAAGATTCAGGTCGCCGCCGCCGTCGACGATTTCAGGCTGGCTGATCATGAAGGGTTCGCTCATAGCCTCAGGCGCCTGAACGATGTCGACGCCGTGGTTCTCTTGTCCCACATCAACGGCGACGCCGGCTCGCGGACCGCTGCGAAAGCTCTGGAGCTCCTGAAAACAAAATACCCGAAGGTCGAGTTCATGATGCTGAACTCTGCACTCGGTGCGACTCGCGATCAGAACGCGGCGGAGGCGAAAGTCCAAGGCCTGACCATTCCGATTTTGCAAGACGAGCACCAACTCGCGGGCGAGCAGCTGGGCGTGAGCTATGCTGGCGAAGCCTTCGTGCTGCAGCCAAGAACGCTCAAGGTGCTCTATCACGGCAACGTGGATGGAGCCGGGAAGGCGCTTGCCGACATTGCGGCCGGCAAGATGCCATCGGTCGCAAAGATGGAAGGCTCAGGAACGGAGATCGCATTCCCGGAGCGGCAACGTCGGGCCCAGCATGCGCAGATCTCGTATGAGAAAGATGTGGCGCCAATTCTGATGGCCAAATGCGTGAGCTGCCACCAGGACGGCGGTATCGGTCCCTTCGCAATGAAGGACTACGCGGTCGTCAAAGGCTTCGCGCCGATGATCCGCGAGGCGCTCCGCACGGACTCCATGCCGCCCTGGTATCCTGACACCAGCGCCATGAAGCTGAAGCATGACGGTTCGCTGAGCAATGAGCAGATCAAGACGATCGTCCACTGGGTAGAAGCGGGCGCGCCGCGTGCCGGCGGACCGGATCCTCTGGCGGCGGTTGCAACGGTTGCTCCGGAATGGCCGAACGGTAAGCCGGACCTGATCCTGAACATCCCCTCGCACGAACTTCCGGCATCTGGTGTCGTCGATTACCAAACCAAGATCGCGTCAGATCCGACGACCAAATCGCGCTGGGTGAAGGCATCGGCATTCTTGCCGGGCGATCGTCGCGCTGTGCACCACATCCTGGCGGGCCATATTCCGGGCAAACCTCTCGAAGGTCCCGCGTCGATGTCGCAATGGCAAAACAGCTACGGCCAGTACGGAACAGGCGGGCGCCGGCTGGGAGGCGCCGGAAGGGTGGGGCGTCGAGCTGCCGGCAAGCGGTCATATGGGCTTCCAGATGCATTATACGCCCTATGGCAAGGCGAGCGTCGATAACTCGAAGATGGGCCTGTATTTCTATCCCGAGGGCGAAACTCCCACCTACATCATGCGAAACGCGGTGATCATCGATCCCTTTATGGAGGTCGAGCCGGGCAAGGACATGCACAAGGAGATTTCGTATCTCCAGTTCCCGAAGGAGGCGATCCTCTTCTCGGCGATGTTCCACACCCATGTGCGCGGCCAGGCTGCCCGGTTGGAGATGATCGAAAAAGACGGCAAGCGCACCACGCTGCTCAACCTGCCGCGTTTCGATTTCAATTGGCAGACCGTCTATCACTTCGACGAGCCGGTCCGCGTGCCAGCGGGCGCCAAGATCGTTTCAAACAACTGGTATGACAATTCGGTACGTAGCGGATCCAACCCTGATCCGAAGCAAACCGTGGTCTGGGGCGATCAGTCCTGGGAAGAAATGCTCTACACGTCACTGTTCTACCAATGGACAGACGAACGCGTGGGCGCTGAAGCCGACGCGACGAAAGAGATGCTATCCTGTCGTATGTTCTGTTCGCTCGACGACAACCTGGATGAGAAAATTCAGCTTGCCGAAATGAACCCTCGCATTCGCGCGGCGGTGGCTCCGAAGTTCGCCGAGTTCGACGGCAACAAGGATGGCGGCATCGACAAGAGCGAGTTCAAGCCGGTTCTGGCGGTAGTCCAGCCGATTCTGGCGAATGAGCGCGCGAATCCAGCTCCTCGGCCAGCTCCAAGGGCGAATCCGTAAGGCCTTCTAGTCTTCTGGACGCCTGTCCTGAGCAGGCGTCCAGAGGATGCGGTGCTGCTTCTGGTCCGTCCGGAAGCTCCGCACTGTTGGATCGCGCTACCACGGGGTCTGCGGACGCAACCGAAGCGCTCAGGATCGTCCGCACGCGCGCAGCGGAGTGGGGCTATTCACCAGATCGCATTGGCCTGCTTGGGTTTTCGGCAGGGGCATTCATTACCACACGGGTTCTTGCAACCCGGATCGGGCCCCTGCGCCCGAACTTTGCTGCTCCGATTTACGGCGGCGCTTTCGACAGCAGCGGTGTGCCAGGGATCTGCCTCAATGTTTGTTGTCGTCGCCCAGGACGATCAGCTGCTGGCCGCTTCCGTGATCAAGATGGTCGACCAGCTTCTGGGGCGGGACAAAGCCAGCCTTCCATCTTTATGCCTCTGGGGGTCACGGCTTTGGAATGACGAAGCAAGGCAAGGCCAGCGATCACTGGATCGATGAATTCTACTGGTGGATGAGCGAGAAGGGCTTGCTCCAGCAGAAGTCGTGAATGCAACCGTGCAGATCAAGGTTGGCGCCGCACGACATCACTACATCCTGCGAGAAGGGAAAAACACATGATGCAAGGTCTGATGCAGCCCTTTGAGCTGCAGATCCCGCCATGATCCTGCGGTATGCCCGGCAGGCGCACGGCGATAGGGAGATCGTCTCCCGTCTCATTGACGAACCGCTCTGGCGCTACAACTACGCCGGGCTGGCCGATCGTGTCGAGCAAGCCGCGAAAGCGCTGCTTCGTCTCGGCGTGAAGCCTGGCGACCGTGTCACGACGCTTGCGTGGAACACGCATCGGCACCTTGAGGTGTTCTACGCGGTCACCGGTCTTGGCGCTGTGCTGCATACGGCCAATCCGCGGCTATCCGACGAGCAGATCGCATATACGATCAATCATGCTGGCAGTGGCGTCCTCTTGTATGATCGGAACCTGGCAGCGGTCGTGGAAAGGTTGAAGCCGCAGCTTCCGCAGGTTGGTATTTTCGTCAGCTTGACGGCGCAACCGCTCGACGATGCGACGCTCTGCTATGAAGACCTGATTGGAGCCGAGTCAGGGCCGCTCGAATGGCCCGTCTTTGGCGAGAACGCTGCGGCGTTCCTTTGCTACACCTCTGGCACCACCGGTGACCCGAAGGGCGTGCTCTATTCTCATCGGGCAATCGTCCTGCACGCGATGGGTGCGGGTCTCAATGCTGCTTTCGGCTTCACGGCGTTCGACGTCGTCATGCCTTGCTCGTCTCTGTATCACGCCACAGCCTGGGGTCTGCCATTCGTGGCGCCAGTTTGCGGCGCGAAGCTTGTCCTGCCCGGCGACAAGATGGACGGCGCGAGCCTCCACCGGCTGATCGTCGACGAAGGTGTCACATTCACGGGCGGTGTTCCCACGATCTGGACAATGTACCTGGCCTATCTCGATCAGATCGGTGAAAGGCCGGGCAACCTCAAACGCGTGATGATCGGGGGTTCGGCCGTTCCACGCGCCATGGCGGCAAGCTTCAAGCAGAAATACGAGGTCGAAACCCTGCAGATCTGGGGAATGACGGAAACCACGCCTCTTGGCGTAATCGCCAGTCCTACGCCGCAGCTTGCCGCACTGGGCGAGGAGGAGATGCAGGAAGTCATCTGGTCGCGTCAGGGACGGCTGCAGTTCGGCATCGAGCTTCGCATCGTCGATGAGGGGGGCTCACCCGTTGCGTGGGATGGCGGGACGCCAGGAGCTCTTCAGGTGCGGGGGCCCTGGGTCGTTCAGCGCTATTTCCGCCAGGACAAGGACGCAGCAGATGCGGAAGGCTGGTTTGACACCGGCGACGTTGCCACGATCGACAAGCGCGGCTTCATGCGCATAACCGATCGCACAAAGGATGTGATCAAGTCAGGCGGTGAGTGGATCAGCTCGATCGATCTCGAGAACTTCGCAGCGGGATGCCCAGGCGTGAAGATCGCCGCGGTCGTCGCTGCCCATCATCCGAAATGGGAAGAGCGACCGATCCTCATCATCGAAACGCATGATGGCGCGACAGTCAGCAAGGCGGATGTACTTGCTTACCTGGAGCCGAAAATCGTGAAGTGGTGGACGCCTGACGATGTGATCTTTGCCAGCATCCCGCTCACTGCTACGGGGAAGATCGACAAGAAGGTACTGCGCCGCACCTATCGCGATCACCTGACAGCGCCATCGTAAGTGTCCGCTGCTTGAAGTCTTGACGGGGCGCGCTAATCGGTGGGGTTGCTCCGAGGGCAACTCCGCAGGATCAGACGATGCCTGCGCCGATCCCGACAGCCTTGCGTTCCAGCGTTTTCCGAGCGCGCCATTCGCTCGCTCGGTAAGTGGCGAGCGTATCAATGGCGCCGCCGGCTTCGGCTCGCGCCTGGGCGAGGATTGGCGACACGTCGGTACGATAGGCTTGTCGCAGGGCCTGGAACGCCATCATCGCGTCATTCCGTTCTTGCGCTTCCCGAAGCGCGACACGATCGACGAGGGCGCTTTCGCGAAGGCCGACACGATCGCTTCGGCTGAGGACAGCATGCTTTCGATCGGATCGGTGACGTTGTGTGACTGGTCGATCATATAGGCCGGGTCAAAGCCCGAAGCGATGCAAGCGCGCGACGATCTGTTCGATGTTCACGTTGGGAGCGTGGTGACCAAGGTCGACGAGACAGCGGGCCTTCGGACCAAGTTGCTGCGCTGCAAGTATGCTGGTCCCCCAGTCCTGCACGACCGTGGAATAGAATGCCGGCTCGAACATCTTGTGTTCGAGCAGCATGCGCCACGCCTCGGGTAGGGCGGCGTAGATTGACGCGGCGCTGTCGAGATAGCGGTCAAGCGAGGCGCCTAGATCCTGCTGGCCAGGAAGGTTCGTGCCGTCTCCGATCCACACGGTGATCGCTGTCGAACCGAGCTTCTTGCCGATTTCGATGCAGTCGATGTTGTGCGCTATCGCTTGCTCGCGAACAGCCTCGTCGGTCGCCGCAAGGCTCCCGTTGCGATACGACTCCTTTTGACCGACCTGATCCTGAAAAGTGTTCGAGTTCACGGCGTCGAATCCAAGGCCGAGCGCTGAAGCTTCCTCGCGAAGCCCGACGTAATCGCTCACGCAATCCCAAGGAAAATGCGGCGACACGCGCGGTGTTGAACGGCTGAGCTGCTGCACCACAGCGCAGTCCTCGAGTTTCTCATGGATGTTGGTTGGTTCACCGGGGATCGGAAACTTCGCGAACCGCGTACCGCCTCTTCCGGCGCCCCAGCTTGGCACGGCAACCGAGAATGCCGCCACGCGCCTCTTGATCTTATCAATGTCGACAGCGCGCCGCTGAAGCGACCGCCCGAGACTGTCGTACTCGTCCTTGAGCGCGCTCTGCCGGCGCGCATTTTCGTCTGCAATCAGGTCGGCGGAAAGTGGGGCAGTCGTCATTGTGCTTCCTCCTGGCCCGTTCCCGTCTGCGTGGATGCGGGCAGTCGCCCTACCGCGTGAACGACTGAGCGTTGCCAGCGTTCGGGATTTTGCCGAATTGTCGATTTGGCCGAAGCATCGGACGCGAAGTAGTAGACCGCCTCCGCAACGTCCTCGGGCAGCACGCTGCGCTTGAGCATCGACCTCTTCCGGTAGAACTCCTCGAGTTCATCGCCGGCATCGATACCATACGCGCTTGCGCGCTCCTGGCGCCAGTCGCCGTCCCAGATGTGTGATCCACGGATGACCGCGTCGGGATTGACCACATTGACCCTGATGCCGGCCTCAGCACCTTCCAGCGCAAGGCAACGTGCAAGGTGAAGAGCCGCCGCTTTGGCGGAGGCGTAGGCCGATGCGTTGGGCGTCGCGGCGAGGGCGTTCTTCGATCCGATGAAGATGATCGATCCGCCCTTCTGCAATTTCAGGAGCGGGAAGGCTGCGCGAGATGCCAGGAAATACCCTTCGACGAGCACGTCGTAGTTCTTGCGCCAGAGCTCAATCGTCGTTTCCTCGATCGGCGCCGAGGAGGCGATGCCTGCGTTTGCAATCAGGATGTCGAGGCCGCCAAACTCGCGGGCGACCGCTGCAAAGCTGTCGCGGACCTTTTCCTCACTCGTCACGTCGCAGACGCAGCTGCGGACGACATCCCGTCCATAGCGCTCGGCGAGCTTGGCTTCCGCCTTCGCGAGCGCTTCCGTGTTGTTGTCGAGCAGCATGACGCACGCGCCATCCGCCAGCAGGCGTGCCGCCGTCGATTGGCCGATGCCACCGGCTCCGCCTGTGACGACCGCAATCTTGCCGACGAAGCCTTCGGCTTCGGCAGGCGCTGCAGCTTCGCTTCTTCCAGCGCCCAGTACTCGATGTCGAGGAAGGCTTCCTGTTCCGCGAGGCCGACATAGGCGCAATGGCTTCGGCGCCTCGCAGCGTGATCGCGTTGCCGTAGAATTCGCCTGCAAGGCGTGCCGTCATCTTGTCGGCTGCGGATGTTATCCGTCCAAGACCTGGGACAAGAATGACGACAGGTTTGGGATCGCGCATCGGCGGGTCGATTCCGGACGCGCGCATCGTTGTAGTATGCCCGCGTAACGCTCGCGATGAGTCGGCGAAAAGCGCGGCGAGATAGTCGGTGTGTCTGCAAGCCTTGCAGGATCCAGTGTCAGCGGCGCGACTTTTTGGTGCGCAGGAAGTGGTCCAGGCACGAGGTGCCGATGTTGGCGAGACGCTCGAAATCCCTTGAGCAAACGAACTCCAGCGCCTCGGCGTCATCCGAGTAATGACCAATCTTGCTCCGCTCGCCAACCAGTTGCGCCCGAAGTTGCGGCATCAACGTCGCAGCGAGCGCCTGACGGCTTTCTACCGGCAACGCAGGCGTGTGCTGGCCTCCGAACGCCGGCCGCAACACCAGCTGGTTGTTCAGATACATTGCAGCGTCAGCAATCAGGCCAATTGTGTTTTCGTAGCAGCTCCTGGAGGTGTCTCCCCAGCAGATGATGCCATGGCCTGCCAGCATGACGCCGCGAGGTCGGATTGTCCGCAACGCCAGGTGCGCAGCTGTACGCCAGTTCAAATCCCGGACGTTTCCAGGAAGCCAGCCGATGGCGCCGCCCCAGATTTCTTTGGTCGCCGCCTCTCCCGCGCTCGACGCAGCTAAGAGCGATGATCGCATCCGGGTGCACGTGGTCGACATGCGCGAAAGGAGGGTCCATGGAGGGTGTGTCGATGGGGCCGCGCGTGGATTCAGATTGAAGGTGCAGTGGGGAAGATAGCCCACCATCTCATCCTCGAATTTCACACCGCGATAGAGCTTCTCGGTGCTGCGGAACTTGTCGAGATAGAGCGTGGAGAACCCGTCAAGCTTCATCGAGCCGATGTCGCCACCTGATCCCTTGACCCAGAGGACGTCGACCACCGCACCCGTCAGGGGATCCTTCTGGGCAATTTGCCGGACGTATTACCGCCGCCGAAATTCGTGACGGTCAGATCCGAGCGAGGAGGTTGGATCGCCATCCGAAGGCTTCGGCTCAATACGCATGCACGGATCTCCAGCGCATTCCGGCGCTCACATTGACCTGCTTATTACGATCATTTTCGATAAGAAGCAATCAAAGCTGTTCATTTTGGCCAACCCTTGGGGCAGTGTCAGGCCGGAGGTCAAGGCTGCGGCGGAATGCTTTTCGCCGCAAGCGCCCCGTGCCGCCACCGCCAGGGGCCCTTCCAACAGAGTTCAGGTGCGTCGCGTCTGCAACGGAAGGCGTCAGAATGTGAAAGCCGGCAAGGCCTCGTGCCGGCCAAGCATGAAAGCATCCGCTACGATCTGCAACGGCCGAAGATCGCAGTCGCTCGTTCCCGAACGTATGCAGTTTGCAAAGCGTTTGTAGACGCCTTCATACTCGTGATGGCGACTGCTCCGAACCGACTGATCGATGCCATTGGTCCTGAAACCCGCTCCGCCATTCGTGAGCGTGAATTCGCTGTCCCGCGCCACGAAGCGGATCGTCCAGGTCTGCGCGCCAGTCTGCAGGAAGTCGAAGCTTGCCCGGATCGGGACGCGTCCGCTGGG
>JADKDU010000021.1 GCA_016714495.1 Hyphomonadaceae bacterium
TGGCTGTACGTGGCTGTTATCGCGGATACATCTCTACTCACGGCGTGTTGTCGGCTGGTCGATGAAGGCGGACATGACCGCTCAGCTGGTCACTGATGCACTTATGATGGCGCTGTGGCGGCGCGGCCGACCGCAGGAGCTGCTCCATCACTCCGATCAGGGATCGCAATACACTAGCGATCAGTTCCAGAGGTTGATGGACGCATCCGGCGTCGTGTGTTCAATGAGCCGTTCTGGCAACTGCTGGGACAACGCGGCTATGGGAGGCTTCTTCTCCTCGCTGAAGACCGAAAGGACTGCCCGCAAGGTTTATCGAACGCGTGATGAGGCCAAGGCCGACGTGTTCGACTACATCGAGCGGTTCTACAATGCGAAGCGCCGGCACTCGACCATCGGCTATCTCAGCCCGGTTGCGTTCGAGGAAAAGGCGGCGCTAGCTGGACTCGTCGTCTACGAAGAGACCAGCAGCGGCCCACTGACTGAGACTGCCGGGCAGATATATTTACAGCCATTGTCGTCGGGGGCAGGCCGGCATCCAGCCACGTCCGGGCCTGCGTGCAGGCTTCCCGCAGCGCCCAATCGCCGATCGAAAGAATGAGGCCGCAATCCTCCGCGACCGGAATGAACTGGGTCGGCGGGAGATCGAACGCGAACAGGGCCAGGTCCCACCGGATCAGCGCTTCAACGCCCCTGATCTGCCCGGTCGCGAGGTTGATCAGCGGCTGGTAGTGCAGCGCGAGTTCCTGGCGATCGAGCGCGCGTCGCAGGCACTCCTCGATGGATTGTCGCTCCACGGCGCGGACGGACGTTCACGGCTAGCTTGAAAGAATGTGACTGGCGCCCGTTCTCTTCGCTCTGGTACATCGCGGTATCGGCGTTCCCGATCAAGACTCGCGTCGGCGCCGTCGTCGGGGTGAACGCTAACGCCAATCTCTTGTCGTGACGTGGATATCGCTGCTGCTCTATCGTAGTGTCTCCGATATCGCCTCCAGCATCCGCCGCGCCGTGATGGCGGCATCCTCAGCGTGTTCACTTCGGCGAAGCGGTACGACCAAATTCGTCGCCTCCCTGCCGGCACACGGTGTCAGAACTGCGAACGCAATCAACCAGCCGCTTGGCTACCGACTGGAGAAGCTTGTCGCCGATAGGGTGGCCGGTGAGTCATTGATTTACGACCAAATCCGAGGAGGTCGAGGGAAGGCACGGCGACTTTCTTGTTGTGGCGCGGCGCCACGGAAACTGCCTGGGTCACCCTGTCGTTGAACAACATGCGGTTGGGCAGGCCGGTGAGAAAATCGTGTTCGGCTGAGTGTGCGAAAACCCGGCGACGACTGTACTCGCCATACTCCACATCACGGAAACACGATGACTGGCGCCCGTGGCGTTTCCCTGACGGTCGTGAATGGGTGCGACTGAGTCCTCGATCGGGATCTCGCAGCCGTCGCGCCGGATGAGAATGGAGTCCGGCGGGATGTGGACGCTCCGGTCGGAATCGACTGCAACCCTCGCCGGATCCGCAATCGGCAACTGACTGACCGAACCGATCACGTGAAACACCCGGGCCATCGGCTGGCCCGTTGCCTCGTGGCGCGACCATCCCGTCAGCTGTTGCGCGACGAGGTTGAGAAATGTGATATTGCCCGCCACGTCGGTACTGATGACCGCGTCGGCGATGCAGTCGAGCGTCACCTGCGCGCGCTCCTTTTCGGCAAACAGCGCATCTTCGGTGTTCTTGCGCGCGATCGCGTACTGCATGGCGCGCCTGAGGCCGCGCGCGTCGAACTGGCCCTTGATCAGGAAATCCTGGGCGCCTTCGTGCAGGGCCTGGGTAGCCAGCACATCGTCATCCATTCCGGTCAGCACGACCAGCGGAGTTGCTGGCGCGGCCGCATGGGTGCGACGTACTGCGCCGAGGCCGCGTGCATCGCTCAACCCCAGATCGAGAAGGACGATTTCAAATGAGCGGGAGCGCAGAAGCTTTTCGGCCTCGCGCATGCTTTCGACGTGGGTGGTTTCGTCGAACGCGCCCTCGTCGATGAGCATTTCACGCAACAGGCGGACATCCCCGTGGCAGTCCTCGATCAGGAGAATCGTCTTGGGCGGCTGTGTCATCTGACGTCCAGCGTGTGGAGTAGCAGGCCTGCGCTTGTCAGGCGAAAATCACCGATCTCTTTCACGAGCGCTTCGAAAGCCTTGCGGGTCAAATGGCCGGCTGCGGGGAGTTCTCGACCAGAAGCACAACCATCGGCGCACCTCGATTTGCAGAATATTTCATGCGGTGACTCCAACATCTGCCAGAGTGAAGCTGAAGGTCGAGCCGCGTCCGGCTTCCGACTCGACCGCAATCACCCCGCCATGGAGTTCAACGATCTTCTTGCAGATCGCGAGGCCAATCCCGGCGCCCGCGAAATCATCGCTGGTGTGGAGGCGCTGGAACATTCCGAAAATTCTGTCGAAGTGTCGTGGCTCAATCCCCAGGCCGTTGTCCCGGACGGAGAAGGTCCACCGTCTGGCGTCTCCCCGCGCGGCGGACACATGAATTCTGGGAACGCCCGGGTTCTGATACTTGATCGCGTTGCCGATCAGATTCTGGAATAGCTGCATCAGCTGCGTCTTGTCCGCCAGCACCATGGGTAGGGAGGCGTCGTAGGTCACGACGGCGCCGCTGGTCCCGATAGCGCCCTGTAGATTGTCCAGCGCCTGAAGCAGGGCAAGCTCTGCGGCGGTCTCGCGCAACTCGGTGACGCTCGCGCCCATGCGCGAATAGGAGAGCATGTCCTGGATCAGGCGCTGCATGCGATTGGCGCCGTTTACGGCAAAGCCATGAATTCATCGGCATCGGCATCCAGCCTGCCTTTGTAGCGCGTTGACAGAAGCTGGGTGTAGCTGGCGACCATCCGCAATGGCTCCTGCAGATCGTGGGAGGCCATGCAAGCGAAGCGCCCCAGCCCCTCGTTGGAGCGGTTGAGCGCCTCGACCTTCGCCAGCAGGTCTGTTGCGGCCTTCAGGCGGACGCTGATATCGCGGATCGAGGCGGTGACCAGAATTCCGTCAGCGCTGCCGTGCGGGCTCAGCGCAGAGTTCTATCGAAACTCGCTCCGTCTCTTCGCCGCGCGACAAAAGCTTCGATGCCGGAGCCGATCCGCTGCGCCCGCAGCGCCGTCGGCTGAACGCAATCGAGATGCGGCCAGGCTCCTCGTGAAACCCCTGGGGGAATGATGCTTTCGACCTTCTGGCCAAGGAGTTCGTGTCGGCCATAGCCGAACCGCCTCTCGGCCTCGAGATTGAGAAGAACGATTTCGCCCGACTGGTTCACAACCACCATCGGGTCAGGCGCCGCCTCAAGCAGGCCTCGATACTTGCCTTCCATCTGCGAGAAATGCCTCTCGGCATTCCGCCGTACGCTGATATCGCGAACCGCCGCAGTCACGAGGAGCCCTTCGGGGCTGTTCAGCGGGCTCATCATCAGCTCGATCGGGAATTCGCTGCCATCCTTGCGCAAGGCCATCAATTCGAGGCCCGCGCCGAACTGATGCGCAAGTGCGTCGGCAGGCGCGCGGACCCCGTTGACGAGCAGGCGCCCGGGAAATCCTGCCGGAATAATGATCGTCACCTGCTCGCCCAGCAGCTCATCGCGACTGTATCCGAACTGCTTTTCCGACTGCAGGTTGAGAAGCACGATCTCGCCTGCCTCGTTTCTTCGGACCACGGTCAATTTGAGCAGGCGGCCAGTTTTGCCTTCTGTGCTTGTCCCTTACGGAGCTGTTGAGCGACGAGGCCCCAGAGCTAATCCGCGCCGAGTTTTAAAAGGGGAGTCCTTGCCGCGCGGAGGGCAGGGAAAATTCCGCCGAGCAGGCCAAGCAAAGCGGCGAGCTGCACGCCGGCAAATCAGCGCTGGTCCGACGTTGAAATCGAATCCAACCTGTGTCGACCCGCGCCCAGCGTAGACGCCGTCAGTCCGTTGAAGAGCAGGTACGCGGCGCCGGCGCCGACAAGGCCGCCTGAAAGAGCCAGCACCAGAGACTCTGTGATGGCTCCCATGAAGGCCGGGAAGCCGCCGAAGCCGATAGCACGAAGCGTCGCCAGTTCCTTACTGCGTGCTTCGACAGCCGCATACATCGTGTTAAGCGCACCAGCGAGTGCGCCAAAGCCCAGTGTGATGGAAAGCGCCCAGCCAAAATAGATGAGATACTGGAGGATTGAGCTTCGCCGGCAAAATGCTCCTTCTCGGTCTTCACATCGACCCGCAGGCGCGGCTCGCTCGCAACGAAAGCCTTCACCTCTACAAGAGACGCAGGAGATTCGAGGCGTGCCCGCAAAGCCTGAACGGATGGTCCGCGATTGAAGAGACTCTGAACCACCGGCAGGTCAGCCCACAGCTCACTGTCGAAGACCGTGCCAGGCACTTCGAATACGCCGACCACCGTCCATGCGCTTCCGCCCAGCTGAAGTTCGGAGTTGAGGTCAAATCCCTTGAACTCTCTTTGACGCCGGCTCCCACGATCATCCTCAGTTGTACCCGGCTCTGACATCCTGCCTGAGCTAAAGCGAAAACCTGGACGCAGGTCGGGCGCTCGGGGTGTCACGCCACGCAGAGAGACGTTGGCTTCGCCGCCGCCCGCCCGACGGTTAGCTCCCACCACGACATACAACTCTGGGGAGGTGATCGAACGCCCTGACGCATCGCGAGCAAAGCCCGGCGATTCCTCCAGCAAACGCACGGCCTCGGATGACATGGTCGAGTTGAGTTCCGCCTCGGAGCCGGTTCCGAGGATCATTGCGATGTCGTCAGAGCCCGTGCCAGCGACGGTCTTTGCGAAGCCGTCCGACATGGCCAGGAAAGCCAGCAGCGTCGCAACAACTAGTGCAATCGAAAGGATGGTCGTTATCGACCCCCAGAAGCGGCTGCGCGGGCCGCCTATGGTCATGGCGATGACAGCGGAAATCTGGCGGACAATGGAGGCCAAGCGCTAGATCCTCCGGAAGGCAGTGATGACGTTCACGCGCATGGCGTTGAAGGCCGGTACGGCGCCCGTGATGAAGCCGAGGGCGGCCATGAAGCCGACGGCCGACAGCGCGATCTGCGACGTGATGCGCATGCCGCCGAAGAACTGGTTCAGGGCGGGGATGCTGCTCAGCGCATTTGTCAGAAGGTTCGCAAGGGCCAGGCCGAGGAGAGGCCGCCGAATAGGAGCAAGCAGAAGCGTTTCCCCAACGACGATGCGGCCTAGGCGGCCGGACGTGAAGCCAAGCGTCTTCATGACCGCAATTTCGCCGGTGCGCTCACGGATAGCGCCGGCCATTGCGTTGCCGACGATAAGCAGGATCGTGACGAAAGCGGCGCCCGTCACACCAAGAATGATTAATCCGATATTTCCCCGCTGGTCGATGAAGGCGGCATTGAAAGCTTGCTCGGACAGTGTCTCTGTCTCGGCGCGCGAATTGGCGAACTGTGCGTCCAGGCGCGCCGCGACTGCATCATTCTGCGCGGGGTCTGCCGTAACGATCTGAACAATGCCGACCGTGTCATTGCTGAAGGTGCGCCCTTCATCGAGATACTCGAAATGGACGAAGACGGACCCTGTGGAAGTGTTGGCGTCCTTGCCGTCGTAGATGGCGCGGATCACAACAGGCCAGACCGACGTGCCGTCGCGTCTGCGCCAGATGTTGGATGAAAGCGGTATCTGCTGGCCCAGCTGCCAGCCGTATTGTTCAGCGACCGATCGGCCTACCATTATACTGTCGCGGTTGGTAATGAAGGCTTGTCGCTGATCTTCGGGCATCACGTATTCACTGTAAATGCGGGTGTAGCTTTCCGGGTCGACCGCAAACGTCAGCAGGAAATTGCGAGGCGCTTGGTAGTAGCCACCGAACCAGTTGGAGTAACTTACGTCTGCCACGCCCTCTACATTCTGGATGCGGTTCACATAAGCGAGGGGAAGCGGCTGGGTGAAGTTGATGCGGTTCGCGACCACAAGCCTGTTGCCTGATGAGGGCCCCGCCGCATTCTCGAGGGACGACTGGAATGCCGCCAAGACCCCATAGATAAGGAAGGCGATGAAGATCGCAAAGATAAGAAGACCGGTGCGCAGCGGTTTCCGTCCCAGTCCGGAAAGGATGAGCCGGAAGTCGCTCACGTCAGCCGCTCCTCGAATGCGCCCTTGTCGAGATGCAGTTCGCGACGCGCCATCCTTTGCAGCAGCTGGGTCCGTGGGTCACCATCACGATGGTTTTGCCCAGCTCGCGGTTAAGCAACTGAAGCATCTCGAGGATCTCGACGGCTGTCGTTCTGTCCAGGTCGCCGGTGGGTTCATCGGCGAGGATCAGCTTGGGATCTGCAACAATTGCGCGGGCGATGGCTACCCGTTGCTGCTGACCGCCGGAGAGTTCTTTCGGCTTGTGACCAGCGCGATTATCGAGGCCCACGATTTCCAGTACTGCTCTTCACCGCCGCTTGCGCTCGACGGAGCCAAGCTGCGAGTAGCAGCGGCAATTCGACATTTCGTGCGGCGGACATGGTCGGCATCAAATTGCAGAACTGGAAGATGAAGCCGATGTTCGCCGCGCGCCAGGCGGACATCTGGCTTTCCGAGAGTTTCTCGATTGGCGCGCCGTCAAACAGGATCGTTCCGCCGGTCGGCCGATCGAGGCCGCCAAGAAGATTGAGTAGGGTCGTCTTGCCTGAACCCGATGGGCCCATCATGGCTACAAAGTCGCCCTGCGGTATGGAGAGATTCAGATCGGTGAAGATGCTGATCGTCTCGTCGCCGCGGCGATAAGTCTTGGCTATATTACGCAAGACGATCAGCTCACTGTCCGACATGGCGTTGCTTGCTCCGAGGCGACCCTAGCTGGCCGATCTGTCGAACGTCACCTTTGCCGCCATCTGAGGCAGCACGCGCGCATCACGCTCCTTGAAGCCCACCCGCACTTGGATCGTGGCGCGATCACGATTGGCGGTCGGGATGATCGCGATCACCTCTCCGGCGATCTGCCAGTCAGGATAGGCATCGAGCACGATCTTGGCTGACTGACCTTGTTTGATGTCGGCGATCTGCCCTCTCATTGACATCGACCTCCACCTCAGGCTGGCCATGTACATCAGCGTTGCCACGCCTGTCCGCGTGAACTCGCCACCGCCCGCCGCTGGCGACAGGATTTCGCCTGCCTGCGCGTTCTTGGCGATAATGACGCCGGCAAACGGGGCGCGAATGATGTGACGCTCAACGAACTCGCTTTGCCGCGCCACTGCTGTCTGGGCGACGCGTGCGTCGGCCGTTGCAGCGTTGTACTGGGCGGTAAGGAGGCGATCCCGAGAAACTGCTGCGTCGAGCGATGCCGCAGAGACTGCGCCCGTCTGCGCCAGTCTGTCGGCGCGCTGGTTTTGAGCCTCCGCCTCGACCATCTGAGCTTTCAGAGAGACGATCGTCGCATTCGCTGACTGCAAACGGCCGCGGGCGAGCTCCAGGTCATATCGCGCCAGGTCGTCATCGAGGCGAGCCAGTATCTGTCCCTTCGACGATGGCGCTTTCCTCGAACGTCACGTCGGTCAGTCGCCCCGTGATGTCCACCGAGACTGTCGCCGATCGCCTTGCAACGACGTAGCCGGACGCGACAAGTCCGCCACGCGGCCTATCTGCGGTGGTGGTCGAGGGCGTGGCCGGCGCCGTTACTGCGCCGGCGACCCTTGCGGTCTCCCCTACGGGCGCCGCGCCGCGCCCGAGCATGCTCCACGCCACGGCGCCGACCGCGATCACGGCAGCTGCCAGCGCGGCGATCCGCCAGCGGGTGCTTGACCTAGGGACGCCGAGCGGTCGATCGATAGGGATTTCAGCTTTTCAGAGATGTTCATTTCAGAACTTTCCATGTCCGCCCCGCCACCAGCATGCGCCTCGCCTGTTCAGGGCGTGAGGATGGTTGATGGCGTGTATGTCCCTTTACGCAGCAGGGAGCAAAGCGGATCGAGTACATCGCCGCCGCACCGGTTAAGCGGTTGAGCCGCCTCTCTGCAAATGTCGAATAGCGTCAGGGCGGGACGGCCGGCGTCGGGCGTTCACCTCCTCAGGGAGCCGTGAGCGTATATCCAGCCTCTGCGATAACGGTGGTTACTTGCGGGAAAATCAACGAGGGGCCTGCGCCGAACCAAATGTGGCTGGCGAACTTCACTTTACATCTGGACCGCGGAAGGATGGCTCTACGTGGCTGTCGTCATCGATCTCTATTCACGGCGCGTTGTCGGCTAGTCGATGAAGGGCCATGACTGCTCAGCTCGTCACCGACGACTTGGCTTTTTGCGCCCGGCCTCGCGGGGTACAAGCCTGGGCCCTTTGATCCACATCAGGCCGCGACCCTCGCGGGTGGCCTAGCTTCGCGGTTGGCGTCCATAGAAACTGTCGTGAGGAAGCGATGCTCCGATTGCTGGTCCTGTTGGGTTGCGCCTCCCTCGCCGCTGCTTGTGTCGCCGGTCTCGGCGCTGCGCCGACTTTGGCCAGCAACGGTTCACCTGGTCAGGCGCAAACCAATCCGCCGCGACCGTCGGGCCTTGTATACGCCGAGAAGGCCTGCTCTGGCTGCCACGCGGTGGCTGTCGGCCAAACCCGATCTCCGGATCCCAAAGCTCCGACATTTGAGACGATCGCCAACATACCAGGAATGACAACCATGGCGCTTAACGTCTGGCTACACAGCAGCCAGCATCGTCACATGCCGTACGTGAACGTTGAGCTCAGCTCGAGATGCTTTCGGAATACCTCTTTTCTCTCAGGAACCAGGCCGGCGGCGTTCGGCTGGAGATCGCGCCATTGCAGGGTCAGCATATGCCGTCACAGGTTACCTTGCCGAACGTAAGAACTGTCGAACTGACCGCTCCGCTCCGTTGGCTTTCGGAGGCGTGGGGAGATTTGGGGAAAGTGTTGTTCCCCTGCCTGACCTACGGATGTGTCCTGGCTCTGTTCAGTGCATTTCTGGTCTTCGCGATGGTCGCGTCAAACTTGGCCTTCTGGGTCTGGGCGCTGATCTGTGGCTTCGTTTTTGTGGCGCCCATCCTGGCGATGGGCCTCTACGAGGCGGGCCGACTGATCGAGCGCGGCATTCGGCCCAAGCTCAGTGATCATCTTTGTCAGATCAGCTTTCCGTCAAGACCTCGCATATCTGGGTCTAGCATTGCTGATCATCTTCCTGGTGTGGGGAGGTATTGCGCAAATCGTCTACGGCTTGTCCACTCATCGCCTTCACAAGACACTCCCGGAGTTTGTGGTCTTTGCAATCGGAACACCCGAAGGCCATGTGATGTTGGTCGTTGGCTCGATCGTGGGCGGCCCGATAGCTTTCCTGGCTTACTGCCTGGTGGTCGTCTCCGCACCGATGCTGCTTGATCGACAGAACGACGTTTTCGTAGCGACGGTCACAAGCGTCCGAGCTGTAGTCAGGAATCCCGCACCCATGATTCTGTGGGCGGCGCTGTTGGCTGGGATTACATTCGCGACAGCACTGACGGGCTTCCTGGCCCTGACCTTCGTATTTCCTTGGCTGGGTTTGGCGAGTTGGCGCGCCTACCGGGATCTGGTTTCAGGGTAACCGGAGGGCGTGTAAGAGGCGCCGCAGCGCAAATGTTGGGGCTTGAATCCAGCGATGGTCTCGGCGTCTTGCTGTCTGTCACGGGCGTATCGTGCGTCAACCGGCCGGATGCGGGGAGCGAGTCGAAGCGCCTGTCCGGGCTGACTTGTCCGGCGTCAGCAACCGTCAGACAGGTTGAGGTCTTTCACTAACGGAGGAATTCTGGATCATCGTAGCCCAAAGAGACACGCGAAGATGAGACAGAATTCCGGGCCGCAGTCGGCCGAGAAGCATGTGAAGGAGATCCGCCGGCGGACCCGGCGGAAGCTCTTTGCAGAGGAGAAAATCCGAATCGATCTTGCCGGATTGCGGGGCGAGGCGTCGATCGCCGAGCTGTGTCGGCGGGAAGGGATTGCCGAGGGCCTCGACTACGGCTGGTCGAAGGAGGTGCGGGAAGTTGGCAAGCGTGGGGTTGCGGGCGACACGACGCGGGAGGCCTCCTCTGGCGAAGTGAGGGACCTGCGCCACGAGATGGGCGCTCTCAAGGAGGCGGTCGCTGATCGCACCCCCGAGAGCCGTCTGCCTAAAAAAGCATGATCGCGGATGGCAACGCCCCGAATGACGTATCCCGCATTCGAGAAGCTGGAGATCATCGCCCAGTCGAGGGCTCGCACTTGCCGGTCAACCGCACGTTGGAGAAGCTAGGCGGCAGCCAATGCTCTACGGCGCCGATTCTTTGTAAATGGAAAAAATCTCGCGCCGGCGCCGATTTAGACCCTAGCATACGAAATCCGGCTATTCCCGAGGTAACCTCACATTGGACTGATGGCGCCGCGCCGATCGTCCACCAGACAAAGGCCCAGCGTTAGTGAGCGACGTATTTCGAAAGCTGCCCCAGATCCATGCCCTGCTTGAATCCGAGCAGGCCTCGCCGCTTGTTGTTCAGTATGGTCGTGACGTCGTCGCGCACGCCTTGCGCGCCCGACTGGACGAAATTCGTGAGGCCCTTCGATCCGGTCGTGAGGCAACACCACCAGAGTTCTTGACGACCCATTTCTTTGCGACTGTCGAGGCAATCATTGCGACAGGTCGCACCAATAGCCTCAGGCGCGTGATCAATGCTACGGGCATCATCATCCACACCAACATGGGCCGGGCGTTGCTGGCCCCTGAGGCGCTGGACGCGATCCAGGACGCCGGCAGGTCCTACTCCAATCTTGAACTGGACCTTGCGACCGGTGCGCGGAGTTCGCGGCAGGTGCATGTTGAAGCGCTGTTGCGCGAGCTAACCGGGGCGGAGGCGGCTGTTGTCGTGAACAACTGCGCAGCAGCCGTGCTCGCCTGTCTCTCTTGCATCGGTGCGGGGCGAGAGGTCGTCGCTTCGCGCGGAGAGTTGATCGAGATCGGCGGATCTTTCCGAATGCCGGACGTGATTGCGCAAAGCGGGGCCCGGCTCAGAGAGGTAGGCGCCACCAACAAGACCAGGCTCGCCGACTACGAGGCCGCGATCGGGCCGGAGACTGCCGTTCTTCTCAAGAGCCACACCAGCAACTTCCGGATAGTCGGTTTCACCGCAAAGGCCTCGCGACGCGAGCTTGCCGAGCTTGCTCACAGCAAAGGCGTGGTGATGGTTGAGGATCTAGGCAGCGGCGTTCTTATCGATCTATCCCGATTTGGCCTCGTCGATGAGCCAGTTGTTCGCGACATCCTTCAAGAGGGCGTCGATCTTGTAACGTTTTCCGGAGACAAGCTGCTCGGAGGGGCCCAGTGCGGCGTGATCGCCGGGCGCGCCGCGCTTGTGAGCAAGCTCAAGTCACATCCAATTGTGCGGGCGATGCGGATCGACAAGCTGTCGCTTGCCGCGCTTGAGGCGACGCTGCGCCTCTATCAAGCCCCGAATGATCCGTTAAAAAAAATCCCGGTTCTTCGCGCCCTAGCGGAACCCATGGTGACGGTGAGGGCGAGAGCCGAGAGGTTGATCCTGTCTATTGCGGCTGTCCCCGGGCTCACGGCTGAGATCGTGGAGAGTACCGCCTATGCGGGCGGTGGAGCGCTGCCGCAGCAGGGTCTCCAGAGTTTTGTGGTGGCTCTGGACGCGCCATCGCTTTCAGCCGAGGCGATGGCGAGCCGTGTGCGAACGGGTGAACCGGCTGTCCTGGGGCGCGTTCGCGATGGAAAGTTTTGCCTTGATGTGCGGGCGGTTCAGGACAGCGAGATCCCTGATATCGCGCGGGCGATCCAGCGGGCTCTGGCTCCATGAAATCCTGCGCCGTTGCTGTAATTGGACACGTCGATCACGGCAAAACCTCTCTTGTCCGAGCACTTACCGGTATCGAGACTGACCGGCTGAAGGAAGAAAAAGAGCGCGGTCTGTCGATCGCGCTCGGCTTTGCACATCGCGGCTATCCTTCGGGAAATATCGATTTCATTGACGTTCCGGGGCACGAGGATTTCGTTCGCACGATGGTCGCCGGCGCCACGGGCGCCGGCGCAGCGCTGCTGGTTGTGTCCGCGGTTGAGGGTGTCGCGCGCCAGACTATCGAGCATCTGGAAATTGCAACTTTGCTCAGGATCACCAAGGGCGTCGTGGCTGTCACCAAGGCTGACCTGTTGGCGCGATCCGAATGGTCGAAGCGGGAGATGTCCAGTCAAGGCGGCCATCTCCGCAACCGGTCTCAGGGGCCAACCAATTGTCTTCTGTTCGTCGACCGCAGGGGAGGGCCTCGGAATTGCTGGATCGGGAGCTCGATGAACTGCTGCGCCGTTCATCTGACCTGCCACGGCTCCCGGGCTTCTTCCTGCCTGTGGATCGAGTTTTCAGTTCAACTGGAATGGGGACAGTTGTCACCGGGACGCTACTCGGAGCCGGGCTTGAGCCGGGTTCACAGGCCGTCGTGGCGCCATTGGGCAGGTCGGTGATTGTTCGTGGTCTTCAGAACCACGGCGTTGACCGCGACTTCGTCGAGGCCGGCAGTCGTGTTGCGGTCAACCTCCGGAATGCGTCTCGTGAGGACGTCCGACCAGGCGATGTACTTTGTGCGCCAGGCTGTTTTTCGTCCTCTACGCATATCGATGTACGCTTGACGGTATCGCCTTCGGCAAACCGCGCGTTGAAGCATCTGGACGAAGTACGCGTGATGCACGGGACGCGCAGTGCAACTGCCACCGTTCGGCTTATTCAGGGCAATCGCATCGAGCCGGGCGAATGCGACTATGCTCAGCTCCGCTTTGCCGGGCCGGTCACTGCCTTTGTCGGTCAGCGGGCGGTTCTGCGTCGTCTCTCTCCTGTCGGGACAATCGGCGGCGCCATAATCATTGATCCGGCGGCTACACCCTCTCGCAAGAATGATGATGTTCGCATGACTATTCTTGCAGCGGCGTCGGGTGGCGATCCGCGTGAGATTGCCGACGCCTTGGGACGCCGAAGTGGAGGCGTTATCTGGCTCTCAGAACTCGCGCGACTTGGCTCGCAAACGGCCGAACATATGCTTGAGGCTCTCGGCCCGGCGTATCTTGATCTTGGCGCTGGACAGATAGGGAGTAGGCCGTCAATTGCAGCGACGAAGGACGCCTATCTTGACCAGTTGGCGTTGCTCCATCGTGGTTCTCCGTTGCGGTCAGGATTTCCCGAGGCTCGGGTCCGCCAGGCGTTGGCGGGGGCAATCTCGCTGGTCCTGGTCAACCACGCAGAGCGCCTACTTGTCGATGAAGGCCGTGTTGTGCGTGGAAGAGAAGGTATCGCGCTCGCCGGGCATGATCCGTTTGCTGGGCTCTCGCGTTCTCAACGCTCCCAGTTGGACGCGATCGAACAGTCGTTGCGCAAAGGCGGTCTGAAACCGCCGGATCCAGACGATCTTCGCGCAGAAGCCGATACAGATCCGAGCACAGGTCGCGACCTCGTCGAGCTCTTGGTCGCCTCGGGCCGCGCGGTGTCACTTATGAATCATGCACTCAGACAGCTTCTGGTTTTTCATGTCGACGCGCTGGGCGAGGCCGGGCGCGACCTTCGGAAGGCCTTTCCGCTTCCCGCGCAGTTCCGGACCGGAGAGGCGCGAGAGGTTCTAAAGACAACTCGCAAATACATTGTCCCGGTGCTCGAGCATCTCGACGCGCAGGGGGTAACCGTGCGCGTCGGCGATCTTCGTCATCTGGCTGAGGATGCATGCCTCGGATCGAAAGGTCGCGACGATGTTTGACTCAACGACCGCTTACAGTAGGGTTTGCGCAAGTATGGAGGTGACTGGAGTCTGGTGGCTCCCCTGGTCTTCAAAACCAGTGACGCGTCGTCAAGGCGTGTGGTGGGTTCGATTCCCATCCGCCTCCGCCACCCTTGGACGTTCTCGTCGAGCCGCGGTCTGACCATAGCTTCCGGTCGCGTTGGGGATAGGGCACCTTGATAGCAGTCTTGCCGCTACAATGATCGGCGCCAGCCTTCGGAGGCGGGGCGAGATGAAACGGGTCCGATGAACGGGCCGGAGGGTGTGAATGACCGAGTTCGATCCCGGATTTTCCTTGCCCGATCTCGATGGCTTGCCTCGCCAGTTCCCGAGCGGTCGTCCAAGCCTCGTCTGCTTCGTGAAGGAAGACTGCAAGACATGCAATCTGGTCATGCCGGTTCTCGAAGCTTTCCATCGCACCTTCGGGGCGCGGGGGGGTGTCCTGTTGGTCGGACAGTCGGCAGCCGGGAATGCGACATTGAAGGAGCGGCACGCTCTAACGATGCCTGTCCTCGACGATGGCGACTGCAGCGTTTCCTTTGTATGGGATTTCGAAATTGTACCTGCGGTGTACTGGACAGACGGCGAGGGGAAAGTCGGGACCCAGTTTGAGGGATTTGTCCGGAGCGAATGGCAAGCGCTCGAACAACAGATCGGCGCCGAGCTGGATCTTGCACTGAGTGAGATCAACTGGCCGGACTACCCGGAATGGCGACCTGGCTGCGGTTCCAGACATCTTGACCCTGAAGTCAATGAGCGCCTCCGCGCAACTGCCTCGGATAGTCCGATGCGCGCGCGGCGCATCGAGATTGCGAGCGCGGATGACGATGCCGAATTCATGTTCGATCAGGGTTTCAGCGATGGTTTGCCACTTGTTCCGCCGACCCCGGAACGGGTGATGAGAATGCTGGCGGGAACAAGGCGCGGCGCCCAAGATATTGTCGCGGTTGTTCCGCCCAACATGGCCCCAGCGACAGTTGAAAAGATTGCAATCAACGCGGTCATGGCGGGATGCCGACCCGACTATCTTCCAGTTGTAATTGCGGCGGTCGAGGCGGTCTGCACGGATGAGTTCAACATCCATGGCGTGACGGCAACCACGATGGGGGCCGCGCCCGTAATGGTCGTCCACGGACCGATCCGGCATCGCATCGGCATGAATATGAAGCTGAGCGCGCTGGGCGCCGGCAATCGGGCGAACGCGACAATCGGCAGGGCGGTGAGGCTTGTGATCCGGAACATTGGCGGCGCGCGACCCGGCGGCGTCGATCGTTCGACCTGAGCAGTCCCCTCAAGTACACGATGTGCTTTGCGGAATGGGAGGAGGGGTCGCCCTGGTCGCCGCTCCATGTGGAGAGAGGCTTTCAGGTGGAAGACTCCGTCGTCACGGTGTTTGCAATGACCAGCGGTCCCGTCCTGATTGTCGATCAGGAATCGCGAGGGGCTGACCAGATCGCTGGATCGCTCGGGCTCGGACTCGAGGGCGCGTTTTTATCCAAGATACATCGCATGCCCGTGGATGCCCTGCTTGTGGTTTGTCCCGAACACATCCGCACGCTCACGAGCGAGGGGCAGTACTCCAAAGACCGCCTTCGTTCCAGAATTCAGCAAGTGACCTCGCGTCCCTTGAGGGAAATGGTCGCAAATGAAATCTCCGGTGCGGGCATTCCGCGCGCAGCGGCTGAGAAGATGGTGCTTGAACAATTAGAGGCCCTCGCGCCCAAATTCGCCAGCGAGCGAAACATCCATATCGTGGTGGCGGGATCCGAAGCCGGCAAGTTCTCGGCTGCTTTCCATGGCTGGGTCACGGGGCCAACCGGCTCCATGTCCGTTTCGCGAAAGATCGAAACCAGGTAGAGCTGGCAAAATAGGAGGAGACCAATGACACTCATCATCCTCGATCCAACCGATGAACGCGTGCCGGTTGAGCGTCAGATATCCAGACGGAACGGCTCCATAAGTGGTACAGTTGGCCTTCTGGATATCAGCAAGCCGCGCGGCAATGTCTTGTTGGATGAGCTGGAGCGCTTGCTGCTGGAGCGATTGCCCGAGGTCAAGGTCAACCGCTACCGGAAGCCGACATTCGCCAAGCCATGTCCGGACGATCTTCGACGGACGATCAAGTCCGAATGCTCGTTCCTGGTGGAGGCGCTTGCCGATTGAGGATCATGCACAACGTGCAGTATGCACGACACTGTGTGGTTCGAGATCCAGGGTCTTCCGGCAGTTTCCATCGCTTCCAGCGAGTTTCGCGAAGCCGCTGAGGCCCAACGCGACGCGCTGGGCATGAAGGACGCACGCTATCTGCTGGTCGAACACCCGATCCAGGATGCGACGGACGATGAAATGCGGGCCAAGGCGCAGGCCGTGCTGATTGCTGTGGTTGAGGCCCTTACGACCTAGGGGCGAACCGACATGCTGTGTTCCGTTAGTCGGTCTCTCGGACTGAGGGCGGGGCATGCGCAGCAGGATCGTCAGGAACGAGTTCGTGCTGCCTGCCACCGGGTTAAACTGGTTCACGGGCGGGGTTCACGGGCGGAGCGATCGGCTTCGAAGCTAGCATTCCCGGCCTCATCAGCGTGATGGGTTGACGGTGGCTTTGTATTTTTTGGCGCCCGTCGGCGGCTCGCACGGCGCAATCAGAAAACACGCTAGCGGAATGTCGCCTATTGGGCGGGGTCCCGCCTGATTGATCCCGCGATCGCGACCGGCAGGAGTCGAGTGGCTCGGGCGTTTGCAGCAAGACGGTCGCGCGAGGGGGGCGGGGCCTGTTGCAGCCGTTCGTTTAACAGTTTGCGTGTTGACGACCTCGGGCCCGTCCTGGCCATTCGCGGCAACGCTTAGAGACGACGGCGTCATCATGACGGCGGGACTATGCGTCGCCTGCTGCAGCCTGGATGGGCTCGTCCAGATTGGCCGCTATCCTCTTGCCGTCGCTGGTCGCTCTCCTAGGCAGCGACAGCGGTGGGGCGAACGATTAAGTGGCGCTAGAAATCGCGCAAGATCCCAACTGCCATGGGCAATTCACAGCAGCGCGCCATCGGACAGATTGTGAAGGGGCGGCTTTGCTGACCGAAAGTCATTCGGCGCGGGCGGATCAAATGGGTGTTGACGCTCTCGGCGGTGGGCGCTTCTCGCTAGGACTGCTTGAGATCGGCTGAGTGGCGGACTCTGAGGAAGGCCTCAGGCGTCAATTCGAGATCGTGCCTGCCGACGCGCCGCAGATATTGGTCGACCTCCAAATCTGCCAGAACACGGCTGAAAGTTTCGGGCGCGAGGCCCAGGTAGTTTGCAATGTCCATGCGACATCGGCAGGTGCAAGCGACCATCCGCCTTAGGCAGGCCGGGGCAGCTTAGCAAACCGTTGAGGAACCAGATCACGCGCTCTTTCGCAGAAAGATGAGTCACCGTCTCAATATGGGCTGCCATTCCGGCGAAACGATGCTGGGCGGCTTCAAGCAGCGTGATCGTCATTTTCGCCCGGTTGTCTGTCCCATTCAGCATCGCCGCCACAACCCAGCAGCGCAGCGCGCTATCGCATGCGGCCTCCGCGGAACAGATCCGGTCCTCTATGTCGTAGCCAAAAAGGTCGCCCGGGAAAAGAAAGACAACGATCTGGCGATCACCCTGGAGCCCTCGCACCTGAAGCCTCACGCAGCCCGATTCGACCCGGTACATATTTCTAGGCGTCTCGCCCGCATCGAAAAATGAGCTGCCCCCTCTTTCGGGAGACCGTCCACGTCCGGACATTCGTCAGAAGGTCTTCTTGTTGTGACACCGTCGCCTGCCTGGCCAAAAACCTCTGCCGCTTCCCCGTCAAAAGCCACGCTCGTGAGCGTGGTGCGGTTTGGCCAAAGAAAAGAAAATCCCCGAACTCAACCGGCGTCAACTTCCCGCCGGATGCAAGGCCATGGTCTGCCACTGATAAGAAGGGCTGAGCATGGCCAGCGGCCAAATATTCTTCGTGGGGTTGGCGATCGCTGTGCTCGGGGCGGCCAGCGCTATGCTGCAGGCGCCATTTCCCCCGGTGAGCATCATTGAAGTGATGGCGGCCCTTGTCGATCATGCTTCCGAACCACTCTGGCTGGAAGCCCAATACAACGCCTGCCAAATTGTCGTAGGTGGTAAGCTTGGCGAGCCCGGTATTGATGGCGCCCTGCGGTCACTCGGCCGCCAACTTTCTTGCATGCTCTTTTTGATGTACCAGCTGGGCATTGTTGGGATTCTGCTTTCTGGAGGGGCGTATTGAGCAGCGCTGTAGCGTGGCCGCGCAAGACGCGCGAGCTGATGAATCATCATATGGATTCGACCGTCTGGAATGAATTCAACTTCCGGCCCGACGACGTTGTCGTGGCGACATACGCAAAGTCAGGCACGACGTGGACGCAGCAGATTATTGGCCAGCTGGTGTTCAACGGTGACCCATCCGTTGCGATCCACGAGATTTCGCCTTGGGTTGATCTACGCGTCCTCCCAAGCAGGAGAAGCTGGCCGCACTGGAAGCGCAGACACACCGACGGATTATGAAGACCCATCTGCCGCTTGACGCATTGGTGTTCGATCCGCAGGCGAAGTACATCTACATTGGTCGCGACGGTCGCGATGTCGTGTGGAGTTTTTACAACCATCACCGATCGGCAAATGCGCTTTTTTATCAGGTGATCAACGATTCACCCGGTCGGATTGGTCCGGCACTCGATCCGCCGGATCCTGATATTCGCAACTACTTTCTGACCTGGCTGGCGAGAGATGGTTTTCCGCTCTGGTCTTACTGGGAGGGGTGACGCCTGCGCCGAATGGCTGAAGACCGGCGGCTTACCCGCCGCTTGATTCTAGTCTTGGTTGCGACAGCAATTGGATGACCGCTTTGAGGCGAGCTCTCGCCGCAGCGCAGCATGGTCCCTCAATGACGTATGTGGCTCGACCCTGCCGGACGTTCTCGATCGCCGCTTCGGTCAACATAGGGCCCAATGCGGTCGTTCGAGAATAGCCGAACGTGCCCATATGCTTATTCTTGAAACGCCCAATTCTGGCCGACGCTTTCTTCACGTCAGCTTGCCGCGCGCGTAAATGACATCAGCCGATCACAGTCTGTTCGCGCTCATGCAAAATCGCAAATTTGCATTTCAATGCGGCACGAACGCCATGTCTTTTTCCAGTGTATTGCGGTGCTTTCAGAAATAACGGCGCATGCATGAGCGCCTATCGATACACCGTAGAGGATGCTTCCAAACACAGCCAACCATGGAAAGGCGAGATGCCGCTGAATATTTCGAACGGTCTCTAAGAGGCTGCCTGCCACGAAGGCAATACGGCATGTTCAATCTGCTTTCCGGCGCGCGCGTTTGAGCGTGAAGGCCGCAAGAACGGTGTTCGGAAGCAAATCTTTGCTGGAGTGCCGGAGTAACTTGACCGTTTTCGAAGCGCCGCAATGAACTGGTCAAAGGAGACACGCAATGAGGTATTCATCGATCCTGGTTTCAGTCTTATGTGCCCTGACAACAGCGCCTGTCGCTCTGGCGCAGGCTGCTCCCTACACCCCTCCCAAAACCAGCTGGGGTGTTCCAGATCTGCAAGGAGTGTTCAGCAGCGCTTCGCTCACAACTCTGCGGCGTCCGCCGGGAGCGTCCGGTCTGATTGTCAGCGATGATGAAGCCGCCAAGCTGTTCAACAGGAACATCTACACGCGCGTGGCGAAAGAAGAGGCCGCCCCTTCCAAGGCAGAGCTTTTGACGGATGCGAACCCGGACCGCGCCTACAACCGCTTCTGGATGGACCCGGGCGCCGACCTGGGCAAGATCGATGGAAAGTACCGCTCATCGTGGATCGTCGAGCCTGCAAATGGACAGGTCCCACTGATCAATCCTCCTAGAACTGGCATTTCCGGTCTGAGTTCGGAGGAAGAACAGTATGCCGACCTTCCGAGCGACAACCCTGAAGATCGTGGTCTTTCCGAGCGTTGCGTCTATTTCGATCGTGGCGGGCCGGTCCTGATCAATCAAATGTACAACAACAATTATCAGATCGTTCAAAGCCCGACCCACGTGTTGATCCTGACAGAGCAGGCTCACGAGGCGCGCATCATTCCAATCGACGGCAAGCATGGCCCGGCTGATGTCCCCAAATGGGGGGGGGATTCGATCGGTCACTATGAGGGCAACACACTCGTCGTCGAAATCGTCAACGCCATGCCCCGTCAGAACAGTTTCATCTCAGACAAGGGCAAGGTGACAGAGCGCTTCACCCGCGTCGCCGACGACCAGATCCTTTATGAGTTCACAGTGGAGGATCCCACCAAGTACACGCAGCCCTGAAAGGGGCAGATGCCGCTGAATGCTTCGAAGGAGAGACTATGAGTACGCCTGCCTCGAAGGCAATTACAGCATGTTTAACCTCCTGAATGGCGCACGCGTCATGGAGCGGGAAGGGCGCAAGAACGGGATGAGGAAGGCAATCTTTGCGGGCGTTCCGGAGTAGGCTGGGGCCACGCACAAGCGCTGCACGCCAAAAACGAAAAAGGAGAGCAACGTGAAGTACTCGCTGATCATGGCCTTGGTCACATGCGTCCTGGCGGGGGCGCCCATGGCTCTGGCGCAGGCCTCGACTTACGCCCCGCCTAAGACCAGCTGGGGCGTGCCGGACTTCACGGGCTCCTGGAGCACCGCTTCGCTCACAACGATGACGCGTCCCGCAGGAGCAAGCGGTCTTGTCATTGGTGAGGCGGAGGCGGCCAAGCTGTTCAACAAGAACATCTACACCCGCGTGGCGAAGGAAGAGTCCGTTCTTTCCAAGGCCGAGCTTTTGACGGATGCGAACCCGGACCGCGCCTATAACCGCTTCTGGATGGACCCGGGCGCCGACCTGGGCAAGATCGATGGAAAGTATCGATCGTCCTGGATCATAGAGCCTGCCAACGGGCAGATCCCGTACATCAGTCCTCCCAAGCGGCCGGCCGGCAACATTGCTTCGGAAGAGGAGCAGTACGCGGATCTCGGGAGCGACAACCCAGAAGATCGCGGGCTTTCGGAGCGTTGCCTTTTTTCCGCTTCCACTAACGGACCGGTCATCTCCAACACAATGTACAACAACAATATCCAGATCGTTCAGAGCCCGGAGCACGTGATGATCCTGGGCGAAATGAGCCACGAGGTGCGCATCATTTCACTTACTGGCAGACGCAATCCTGCTTCGATGCCCAAATGGGGCGGCGACTCGATTGGTCACTACGAGGGCAACTCACTCGTCGTTGAAACTGTGAACGTCATGCCGCGTCAGAACAGCTTCATCTCAGACAAGGGCAAGGTGACTGAGCGGTTCACCCGCAACAGCGATGGCCAGATCATCTACCGGTTCACGGTCGAAGACCCTACGAAATATACGCAGCTC
>JADKDU010000022.1 GCA_016714495.1 Hyphomonadaceae bacterium
CAATCTCAGCCATTCGGCAGATGTTGCTGCTTTAGCCATATCCCGCGACACACGCGTTGGCGTCGATGTTGAAGATATACGCGAGATCAGAAGCGACGAAATCGAACGGGCGTTGTCCATAGCCGAGCGCCTCGAATTGGCGGAGGCCGCGGATGCTCTGCAACTCGAAACATTCTTCCGCTTCTGGACCCTCAAAGAGGCCTTCATGAAGGGCACGGGGCTTGGCGCATCTTTGCCACTTCACGATTTTGACGTGAGTCCAGCCGGGCCAGGTTTGCTCCGGCTGAAATCCGCGCCAACGGAGCCAGGAAGGTGGCGTTTCGACGAATTTGTTCCGAAGCCAGGAATACGAGCGGCGCTAGCAGCACGTACTGACGATCGCGATCTTGTTGTCCAATGGCGTTGGGCGGATTTTGAATGAAAATTCTCGTGGCCGTCTTAGACGGACCTCAACTGGTGCGAGAGTAAAGCTCCGGTCACTCACCTGGTGGCGCCGGTTTTGCGACTGAATCCAGCAACCAAGTAACCAACGGTGCCCGAGAGATCGGATGCTTAACCCTGCGTTCGACCTATGTCGATCGGAAGGAGCTCTGACATGGCTGTTTTCAACCGCATTCAAAGCGACCTTTATTGGCAGCGGTTCGTTGCTGGTGGCGTGCGTCGAGATGTGGCGGCAGGCGGGGAACACCCTCCACGGCGTAGTAACCTTGTGCCCCGTTGCAACAGCCTGGTGCGATCGTAACGGCATTGGACACATCGCTCCGTCCGATGATCAGGCCGCATGAAGCCGGGCGCGACACGTTCGACTACCTGTTCAGCATCGTTAATCACGCGATCACACCCGCAGAAATTCTGAATCTTCCGACGCGTCGCGCCATCAACTTTCACGACTCGTTGCTGCCAAAGTATGCGGGCTTCAACGCGACCGCGTGGGCGATTATGAGCAACGAAGCCCAGCACGGCGTCACCTGGCATGCGATGACCGCCGATGTGGATGGTGGCGACATACTCCTGCAGCAGATGATCGACATTCTTGATGACGAAGTAGCGTTTTCTCTCGGCGCGAAATGCATCGAGGCCGGACGCTCAAGCTTCGAGACATTGATCGGCATGCTGGCCGAGGAAGCCTCCGGCAAGAGCCTGACGGTCACCAATCAGTCACCGAGCCAGAATTTTCATCTGCGGTCCGATCGTCCGGGTCTGGGTGTTATCGACTTCAGCAAGCCGAAGCGTGAGATTCGGAATTTCGTTCGCGCCATGAATCTGGGTTCGGACGATAACTGGATGTGCCGCCCGAAACTAGCGCTGCCATCTGGCTTGTTCATCGTCGAGAACGCCGAAGTCGTCGCACGACCGCAGGCGGCACCCCGGAACCATCGTCGCGGTGGACAGCAAAGGCGTGGAGATAGCCTGCGGTTGATGGCGTTCTGCGCTTTGAGTTGTTCTCCACGCTAGAGGGCGGCCATGTCGATCCTCTTGCGACTGGCGCAGCCGTTGGCGATGTGCTGGCATCCGAGGGATATGCTGATGCCGCTGCTGTGGCTGACGCGGTCTTCACAAAGCATGAGCGATTCTGGGTTGGCAGGCTCGCAACCATGCGCGCGCCAAACGTGGCGGGCTTGAACGCATACGGGCGCCGCCCAGCCGGCACTGAAAGCCGCAAGCTGCCAGCGGCGCTTACCGATACCTGTTGAACGGCGCACCGCGCTGGCGGCGGCGCTGCTGACCTATATTGCCCGTACGGGCGAAGACGACAATTTTGACCTCGCGCTGACGAAGACTCTGTCGCCGGGCTTGCAGAATGCGTACGCGCGTCACGTTCCGTCCCGCGTCGCGGTCAATAAGTCTGGCAATTTCGATCTGCTTCGCAGCAGAGTCGCGCAGGAACTGGAAATCCAGGACAAGCGCGGCTCATACGCGCGCGACGCGGTCACGCGATATCAGGCTCTGCGATCGACTAATCGCGCACTCCTGACTGCGGGTATCCAGTTCTCTGATCTGGAACACGCGTCAGCGGAAGCGATGCTCGCTGTTGGGCAGTCTCTGTCGCTCATTATCCCCGATACCGGCGATTCATTCGCGTAGGAGCCGATTATCGTGCGATCGAGCCTGCATCGCTGAAAATGCTGGCTGACAGGGTCGACGTTCTGCTTGCCAGCGGCTTGAAAGACGGAAGCGACGCACTGTCGAGCCTCGAAATTTTGCCGACGGCCGAGCGTTCTCTTTTGCTGGATCAATGGCAGGATACGGCGATCGAAGGCGTGCCGGCTCTTGGTATTCACCAGATGTTCGAGATGCAGGTTGCGCGCACACCAGACGCGGTCGCCTTGCGCTTCAAGGATGACAGTCTGACATATCGTCAGCTGAATGATCGCGCCAATTCCGTCGCTGAGGCCTTGCGTTCGAGTGGGGTATTGCCCGGCGTTCTGGTCGCCGTGGGCATGGAGCGCCTGCTCGATCTGGTTGTTGGATTGTTCGGTGTGCTGAAGGCCGGTGCGGCTTACGTTCCGCTCGATCCTGCTTATCCGCGGGACCGCCTGGCGATGATGGTCGAGGACTCGGCCGCGATGGTTTTGTTGACCCAGAAACATCTCGTCACATCGCTGCCCCCTGCTGCTGTCACGCTGTGCATCGAAGGTATTCCGGCTCGTGCTGTTGTCTCCCAGGTCGCGTCAAAGCCGGACGATTTGGCTTATGTCATCTTCACGTCGGGTTCGACCGGACGTCCGAAGGGCGTGATGGTTCGCCATCGCAACGTGGCCAACTTCTTCACCGGTATGGACCAGCGCATCGGCACGAAGCCGGGTGTCTGGCTCGCCGTCACCAGCGTATCGTTTGATATCTCGGTACTTGAGATCTTCTGGACACTTGCGCGCGGCTTCGAAGTCGTGATGCAGGGCGAGCGACAGGGCTTCAATTGCGCGTGTGCCGACTGCAAGTGCGCGCAAGGAGCCTATGGACTTCAGCCTGTTCTATTTCGCGGCTGGGCAGGGCAGCTCCGGAGCGGGTGACGCCTACCGCCTTCTTCTCGAGGGTGCCAAATTCGCCGACACTCATGACTTCAGTGCCGTGTGGACGCCCGAGCGCCATTTCCATGAATTTGGCGGGCCGTATCCCAACCCGGCAGTGACAAGTGCAGCTCTTGCCACGATCACCAGTCGCGTATCGCTGCGCGCGGGCAGTGTCGTGCTGCCACTCCATAATCCACTGCGTGTTGCAGAGGACTGGTCGGTCATCGACCAGCTGTCCGGCGGCCGCGTCGGTCTGTCGTTCGCATCGGGCTGGCATGCTGACGACTTTGCATTCATGCCGCAAAACTATGAGCGCCGCCGTGAGGTGATGCTGGAAAGCATCGAGACAATCACCAGGCTGTGGCGCGGCGAGAAAGTCGAACGATCAACGGGCAGGGCAAGACGATTTCGGTCAACACCTTACCGCGCCCCCTTCAAGCCATGCCGCCAATGTGGATCGCTTCCGCTGGCAGCGTGGATACGTTCAAGGCGGCTGGCCGCATCGGCGCAAATGTCCTGACCAACATGCTGGGTCAGGATATTGACGATCTGCGCAACAAGTTTGCAGCTTATCATAAGGCGCGTCGCGAAGCCGGGCACGACGGCCCTGGTGTCATTACGGTCATGCTTCATACCTTTGTTTGCGAAGATACCGAGAAGGCGCGTGAACTCGCGCGCGAGCCCTTCTGCAATTATCTCAAGAGCTCCTTCGATCTGATCAAGGTTGCGCCGTCGATGTTCCCGGCGTTCCGTCAACCGTCGCTCGGCAACGATGAAAGCGATGGCAAGGGTTTTGACACGAGCCGCTTCACGGCGGATGACATGGCGGCGCTCATGGATCACGCCTTTGATCGCTATTTCGAAACCGCTGGACTGTTTGGCTCGCCAAGCAAGGCTCTCGCTATGGTCGACCGGTTGAAGTCAATCGGCGCCAATGAGCTGGCCTGTCTGATCGACTTCGGCATCGATACCGACATTGTGTTGAAAAGCCTCCCGCATCTGGATCAGCTGCGGCAGATGTCGCGTGCCGCCGACGATCAGGCTGACGAGCGCGACTATTCCATTCCCGCGCAACTTCGCGACCGCAAGGTGACGCACCTCCAGTGCACGCCGTCGCTGGCGCGTATGATCGTCAGCGATCCGGATGGTATGGCCGGCGTGAGCCGCCTTGATCGCCTGCTGCTTGGCGGCGAGGCATTGCCGGTTGATCTGGCGGATATTCTCGCGCCGCTGGTCTCCGGTGAAGTTCACAACATGTACGGCCCGACCGAAACGACAATCTGGTCGACGACGTCGCCTATTATTGCCGGTGAGACAATCACGATTGGCCGTCCTATCGCCAACACCGTAATCCGCATTCTGGACGAGGCGGGTCAGCTTGCTCCCCATCGGGATTGCTGGCGAACTCTACATCGGTGGCGATGGTGTCGCGGTAGGATATTTGGGTCGGCAGGATCTGACGGCGGAACGGTTTGTCACCGATCCTTATGCGGTTTCGGGCCTGCTTTACAGAACGGGCGATCTCGCGCGCTACGTGGCAAGCGGTGATATCGAGTTCCTTGGTCGTGCAGATTTCCAGGTGAAGCTGAATGGATACCGCATCGAGCTGGGCGAGATTGAAGCGGCCCTCGGCCGTCATGATCTGGTAGGCCAGGCCGTGGTCACCGCCCGCGCAGACGATGGGCAGACCAGGCTGGTGGCCTACGTAACTCCCGCAAATGGCGCGCGCAGTGTCATCTCGGCTGACGAGCAGGTAGCGCGCTGGGAGGGACTGTGGGATGGCGCATACCGTGACGCGGGTCAGGTAGCCGATCCGCGTTTCAACATCGCCGGATGGAACGATAGCGCGACCGGATTGCCGATTCCGCGCGAACAGATGATCGAGTGGCTGGATGGGGTGGAAAGCAGAATTGTGGCGCTCGCACCCAGGCGCATACTGGAGATCGGCTTCGGGACGGGCATGGTGCTCTACCGTATGCTGCCGCATGTCGAGCATTACACAGGGGTCGACCTGTCATCGCATGCTCTTGATGCGATTCAAAAGGAGCTGAAGCCTGAGGAACGCGAACGCGTTTCGCTGTTCCAGCAACCTGCTCATGCGCTTGCAGGCGTTGCGAACCAGTCATTTGACACGGTGGTTATCAATTCCGTTTCGCAATACTTCCCAGACGCATCCTATCTCGAGAAGGTGCTTCGCCGCGCCAGTGAGATCGTTTCCGAAAGCGGCAGTATCTTCGTCGGCGATGTTCGCAGCCTAGAACAGTTCGAAGCCTTCCACACTGATGTGATCCTTCAGCAGGTGTCTGATGGCGCGAGCCAAGCGGATATTGCCAAGCGGCTTGATCAACGTATCGCTAAGGACGGCGAACTTGTGGTCGCTGAAGCGTTCTTCCACGCCCTGGCGCGCGATCTGCCGCGTGCTCCGCGTGTCGAGGTGCATCTCAAGCCGGGGCGGGCCAGCAACAGGATGTCGGCCTTCCGCTATGACGTCATCATCCGCTTTGGTGCACAAAGCGGTCAGACGCTAACGCCGATCAATGTTCCTCATAAGGAACTGATGCCGGCATTGAACCGTGGAGAACCTGCGGTTATGATCAGGGACTTGCTCAACGCTCGCGTCGCAGGCGTTCATGCGGCAGGATCGGCACTGCGTGGGTCGAACAAGGTTCACCTTGCCGGGTTGCGGGAACTTGTATCGGCCAAGGTCAATGGTGCGATTGAACCCACTGATTTGGCGGCAACCCATCCCGGTTACACGGTTGAGATCATGCCGGCGCGTTCAGGCGACGGCACACGGTTCGATGCATTGTTCCGTTCCCGCGCTCTCGATGAGGCCGCGGTAATTGCTTGCGGCGCGCCACAGCATGATATAAGGCTGCGACCCACTATGCGCGCAATCCACGGTTGGATACACCAGCCGCCATGTCGATCGACGATCTGCGCGCCTACCTGCGCAGCAAACTGCCGGAATACATGGTGCCGTCGTCCTTCGTGATGCTCGATGCATTCCCGTTGACGCCAAACGGCAAGATTGATCGCAAGGCATTGCCAGCTCCCACCAAAGTAATTGTGCCTGCCGAAGCAACTGATCACGTGGCTGCCACAAATGCGATCGAAGAGACCATCGCAGACGTCTGGAAATCGCTGCTTGGAGTCGAGCGCGTTGGGCTGCGGGACAACATCTTTGATCTCGGCGTAAATTCGCTGCTGACCGTTCAGGCCAACCAGCGTCTGTCCGCTCTGCTGGATCGGAAAATCGCCCTTGTGGCCATGTTCCGTTATCCAACGGTGGAGGCGCTCGCCGCGCATCTGACGGAAGGGCAGGCATCAGAAGACACTGCTTCCCGCCGCGCGCAGGATCGTGATGCCCGCAAGAAGGATGCAGCGGATCGCCGTCGGGAGCTGAGGTCAGCCAAGCGGTAGTTTCACGCCGGCTTCGCGCTACGCTTTATTAGAAGCTGCGCGCAGTCCATGAACCACTGGCGATGGAAGGCAAGCAGCCATCCAAAATAGATGGCTGCGCCCGCCGTCGCGCACGCGGAAAGCCGCGCGAGCGGGTTCCAGTCTTCTAGTCCCTGATGCAACGCAATCGTCGCGGCGCTCATGATAGCCACGGCTAGAGCAGGCGGCATCAGGCCAGCATAGTGCGCGAGATTGGTTTGCTGCAGCCGCTTGTTGACGATCACATTGCCGACGATGCCCATGAAGGCCGCAGGTATGGCCATGATCAGGATTACGTCCGGCGCACTCAGCCCGTTCGATGCAAACAACGTGATGAGGGACGTTCCGACCAGCGCAAGCGTGTAATACAGCGATAGCCTGTTCATCCCCATCGCGTTCAGAGCCACGTTGTTAAACCAGAGCACGGGGATAAGCAGGAATGTTATTGCGGCCGCCTGCAGGATGGGGACCGACGCCCGCATACTGTTGGGGCAGCAGTATGGTGGCGATGTCATCAGCAGTGATTGCAAGTCCTGCGAAGATTGGCAGCGATACCAGCGTCGCCGTAACGAACGATGCTGTTGTAGACTTCTCGCTCGCCCGCAACGTCGCCCCGCACGTGGGCCATCAGCGGGAACCAGAGATCGACAAGCGGGGCGATTACCGGTCCTTGCACCGCTTCGGCGATGCGGTTGCTGGCGCGTAGCAAGCCAACCGTCGCCAGATCGTAGCGCATTCCGAACACCAGCGCCGTTACTCGGCCAATCGTGCTTACAAGCGTCTTGACCAGCCAAAGGGCGAAAAACCGCTTCATGAAGTCCCGTGCAGCGATCAGCGGCAAGGCGAGACCGGGCGCCCAGCGCGTGTAGTGATATAGCAGCGCCACCTGCACCATTTGGGAAACCAGTCGTTGCACGAGGATCGCCCAAACGAACCAGGGCGAGAAGGCGACAGCAATTCCCGCCACTCCTCCAACCAGGGTTGAAGCAATATTCCGCTCTGCTACCTGGCGATAGCGAAGATCGCGCAACATCAGCGCGTCCATGACGGCGATCCATGGCGTTGGGATCAACATCACACCGAACGCGATCATGAAGGTTGTCAGCAAAGGCTCGTCGTAAGCCCTGGCAACGAACGGAGCAGATGCCGCCAACGCAACTGCGATCAGCGTCACGAAAAGAAGGAAAGACGTAAACGCCGTGTTCAGCGATTTCCTGTCGTAGCGGGACGACTGAATGATCGCGTCCTTGGCCGCATAGCAGCCCTCCATTGCAATGAAGTCTGCGGCAATGGTCGCGAGCGCTACGACGCCGAAAATATGTACGGGCAACTGCGCAGCGATGATCAGGAAGATAACGGTCCCGACGATCTGGGTCGCGACAAAGTTAAGCGTGCTCCAGAGAACAGCTTTCTGCATCATCGCAGATACCCGCGAGCGCGCCGTTATCGCCGGCTCTGGGTTTGTGCTCGTCGGATCTGTATTAGCCATGCTCAGCTTTCACATTGTCATATACCGGCTGGGTCCTACACCAGCAGTGTTCCAATTTGGTTGCTCCGCTTCCATTCCCGCGTGCCGGGATTTTCCATCCAGCAGCACCTGATAGCGATAGAAGCATCCTGAGTTGGGCAACAATGTTAACGAGGTTGTCGCGTATCGGCGACACAAGCTCGCGCAAAGCCTCTCCTTCACGCCAATCTGTCAGGCGCC
>JADKDU010000023.1 GCA_016714495.1 Hyphomonadaceae bacterium
AAGCTCACCACTGTTACGAGGAGAAGCCGGAGCCGGAAGCTTCGGTAGATCGCGCCGAAGAGGAGACCGCCGCAGAGGCTCGAGCCGACGAAGAGGAAAAACAACAAGGCTGCACGGCTCTGGATCAACGGCATCCGCACCGGGAACAGGGTGCTCGGCGTGAAAGCGGGTCTACGATTTGTCTGCGACACCGTTCTTCCTCCGTGGGTCTGGCTATCGCGAAGGTGAGCTTTTGGGTGGGTCGTTTGCGATTTTTCCCTCATGGACGCCATCGAGAGTGGCATCGTGAAGGTGCCCCGCGTTCCCACGCGCGATGACGTCGTTCAGGCTAACGAGCCTGTGTTCCGACACATCTACAAGCATGTACGGCGAGACCTATCCTGACGTGGTCGGCGGTCTGCGGCACCATGGCGGCAAGCGACCTGCCCCACCAGCTCGAAGCGGCGCTCAAGGCTCTGTACGGAGACTATGTTGCTACGGACAAGGCATGGGCCAACGCTGAAACGCCTCCCGTCCTCATCGTGGTCTGCAACAATACAACGACATCCCGGATGATCTACGAGTGGATTTCCGGCTATTGCGACAATCCGGAAGTAGACGAAGGCAAGCTGGTCTGGAAGGCCGGCAACCTTCCCATGTTCGCCAACGTGGCGGAGGGCAAGCCGATCAGTCGCCGGCGAACGATCCTGATCGACCTAGCTCAGCTGAATCGGGCGACGCTATCGCCGGCCAGTTCAGAGGACGCGCGCGACGAGATCGACGCCTTCAAGAAGGAACTCCGCCAGCGCGATCCGTCGCGGGATGTCGACAAGGTGGATGACGCCGAGCTTCTTCGCGAGGTCATGAACACCGTCGGCCGCAAAGGAAGTTAGGCGAGCAAAGTGCGCTGCATCGTATCAGTGTCGATGCTAACAGAGGGCTGGGACGCCAATACGGTCACCCACGTGCTGGGTTGTCGAGCATTCGGGACGCAGCTCCTGCGAGCAGGTCGTCGGTCGCGCGTTGCGGCGTGTCTCCTACGATCCGACGATCAAGGCATGTTCCGGCCAGAGTACGCCGAGGTTCTCGGCGTCCCGTTCTCTTTCATGCCCGCAAACCCGAGAAGGATTTTCGCCGCCAGGGACCGGATACGCGTTCATGCCGATTCAAACCGCCCGGAAATCCGTTTCCCCCGGGTAGATGGCTATCGCGTCGAGTTTCCCAGGGGCCGGTTGAACGCACGCTTCACACCCGAAAGTCATCTGACACTGAGCGCGCTCTGGCCGGAAATTCCAAAGGAGACGGACACCGACCCGCTCGTCGGCGTTTCGAATGTGCTGAAACTCGACGACCTTCACGAGTTCCGAGCAGACGATTGCCTTCATGCTGGCTAAGCGAACGCTGGAGCGTTGGGCGCGCATGTCTGGCCAGACCGACGGCGAGCCGCTGACACTGTTCCCGCAGTTCCTGCGCGTCGCTCGCCAGAGTGGTTGCGCGAATGCCTTCATCTGAAGGACGGGCGCAGCGTCGGTTTTTTGTCGCTGACGGCCCTCCGCGACGAGGCCGTAAGCAAACTCGTCAATGCCTGCGCCGAATCGCTGGAAACCGCCGGCTCCGGAGAAAATCCGGCCAGTAGTGGCGGCTGATCCCACTGGCTCCAGTCGCTATGTCGACTTCCACACCACCCGTACGTCGCTGATCGCCACCGATCCTACCAAGTCGCAGGTAAACTATGTGCTGGATCCACTTGGGAGCGCCGCCTTTGCCGAGCGGATCGAAAAGCTGCCGAACGTGCGTGGCTATGCGAAGAACAACGGCTTGATGTTCGAGGTCCCCTACTCTTTCCTGTGACGAACGCGGCTATCGGCCAGACTTCATCGTCCAGCTTGATGACGGCCAGCCCGACCCGTTGAAGGTGGTTGTCGAAATCAAGGGTTTCCGTGGACCCGATGCCGTGGCCAAGCGGGATGCTTTGATGCGTCTGTGGCTGCCGGCCGTGAACAATGATGGTCGCTGGGGTCGCTGGCAGGCTGTCGAAATTCTGGAACCGACTGACATGAAGGATGCGTTCGGGTCCGATGGCTGGACCGACTCCGCCAAGGCGGAAGACCTTCTGAATTTTGTCGCCGAGGGCCTGGACGCGGCAGCCGTGAATGCGCGGCAACCAACATCCGGCACGGCGGCCTGAGGGAACATCGATATGGCAAGAACACCCGCCGGCCGTCAGCGCCCAAGAAGGTCGATGTGCTCGCACAGGGAGACGCGGCGGAAAAATATTCCGACGCAGGAAAATTCCTCCTTCATGCATCCCGAGGATGCGGCCCCGGTGACGCTGGAATACGAGCGTCGCTTTTCGCCAGCGTCACATCCGGAACTCTATCAACGCGACAAGGACCTCGACCCACAGCTTGTTTGGCGGGGCAACAATGCAGGAGACGGCGACGTGCAACTCGTTTGGAAAGGGAAAGACGAGGAGGACACCGGCCCGCTGAAGGTCGATGTGGTTCCGATCTACATCCAGGAAAAGTCCACCCCAAAGCGATTATCAACGATATTCGCCGCAGACAGGAAGGCGTTGAGGACTGGAAATACGAGTCAGACACTCCAGACTTGTTCGCTGACTTCAATGGCATTCCTGATCCCGGAAGACCGGCTGGTCTACTACGATCACGATCAGGTTGGCCTGAAATGGATCAAACCGCATGATCCTGGGCGACAGCCTGTCCGTAATCGGCAGCCTCGTAGAAAGGGAGGCTGCGCGGCAGGATTCAGACGATCTATCTGGATCCGCCTTACGGCATCAATTTAATTCGAACTGGCAGGTTTCGACGAGGGATCGGGCCGTTCGAGATGGCGTGACCGAATCGGTAAGTCGCGAGCCGGAGCAGGTTCGCGCATTTCGCGATACTTCGGTCGAGAGGTATCCATTCGTACCTTGGCTACTTCCGTGACCGAGTTCGAGCGTCCCTCGACCTACTAACAGATAGTGGCTCACTGTTTGTCCAAATTGGCGACGAGAATGAGCATCTAGTACGAGCCGTATTTGACGAGGTCTTTGGTAGTCCGAATTTCTGCTCACTCATCACGGTTCAGAAGACAGCGGGGCAGACTGCTGAGCATTTGGCTGGCACCACGGATTTCGTCCTGTGGTACGCGAAGAACAGCTCTACGGTGAAGTTTCGCCCCGTGTTGAACGACAAGGGCTTCGATACAGACAAAGCCGGCGTCTATCGCTGGTGCCGGGATGAGTTTGGGCAACTCACGCGCGTGACAGACGGAGCACGCGCGTCAAACCGAACTGCTGGCGTGTTCCGATACGATAACCTGACGTCGCAAAAGCCACCAGGAAGCTTTCCCGTCAAGTTTCAAGGAACCTCATTTGGGTCGGGCAAAGGATTCTGGAAGACCGGCGAGACTGGCATGCAGCGACTTATTAAAGCAGATCGCGTTGGTGCCGCAGCAAATTCTCTGACGTACATCCGCTTCATGGACGATTTCGCTGCGCAGGCAGTTGGGAACCTGTGGACCGATACTGGAACTGGCAGCTTCACTGACGAAAAATTTACGTCGTCCAAACCGGCACAAAATCGTTGGAACGTTGCCTCTTGATGACCACCGACCCCGGCGACCTCGTCCTTGACCCCACCTGCGGCTCCGGCACGACGGCCTATGTGGCCGAACAATGGGGACGGCGCTGGATCACTATCGATACCAGCCGTGTGGCGCTGACCCTGGCGCGCACGCGCATCATGTCCGCGCGATATCCCCATTACCATCTGGAAGGACTCGCCCGAGGGGCGCCGCGAAGGAAGCCGAGCTGACAGGTCGACCCGCCGGCGATGGGCCATTTGACGGCTCGCTGGCGCATGGGTTCGTTCACAAGCGTGTTCCGCACGTCACGCTGAAGTCTATCGCGAACAACGCCGAAATCGATGTGATCTGGGACAAGCACCAGCCCGGACTTGAAGCAGCTCTCAAGCGGCTCCAACAAGGCGGTAGGCCAGTCTTGGGAAGAGTGGCAGGTCCCCCGCCAACCCGTATTCCTGTGGGATGAGAAGTGTCAGAAACTTCAAGCACGTCTGCTCGCCGTCAAGGTTGAGCATGCAGAACTTCAGGAGGACGAGGACGCCACCGAAGAGGTGATTGCGAAGCACGGGAAAAAATTCACCAAACCGCTGAGAGACCTCCAGACGCTGCTGCGTCGTAACTACACGTTGATTCATTGCCCGAGCATGCGGGCGATCCTCTGCCGGACAACGCCCTGCTCCTGCATCAGGCCTTCTGGGATGCCCGGCGCGCGCGTCAGGCGGAAATCGACGCCTCCATCGCCCGCAACGCAGACACCGAATTCCTCTGACCAGCCCCATGAGGACAAGGGCGTGGTGCGCGTGGCGGACCCTTCACCATGGAAAGCCTTTCGCCCCACCGCGTACTGGCGGTCAGCGAAGATGACCCGGCATTCTCGGTCTTCTGGGCGTCTCTACCGGTGCCGAACACGAACAGCGAGAGAGCGACGACTTCGTGCGGGTCGTGCTGTCGAACTCGGAAACGGCCGGCGTTGGGAACACCAAGAAGGGCGAACGCCTGCGCTTCATAAAAAGGGACCATGCGCCCTTCTCCGGCCGCTATGTAAACACAGGCCTGGCCGCTATCGCGAGAACGACACCGAAGACGCACCGGAGCGAAAGGCCGCGATCTTCATCGGCCCAGAATATGGCACGGTGACACGGCAGATGATCGTGGCAGCCGCTAAAGCCATCGACATGTTCGATGTGTTGATAGTATGCGGCTTCGGCTTTGAAGCTCACGCTTCTGCTGAAACCATGAGCGCAGGGATCATTAAACGTCCTTCGGGTGAACATGAACCAGGACCGCTGCATGGCCGATCGCCTGAAGGCGGCGGATCAAGGCAACCTGTTCGTCGTGTTTTGGCGAACCGGATGTCGACGTCCGAAAACTCAATAGTGGCCAATACGAGGTGGAGGTGCTCGGCCTCGACATCTTCAACCCCAATACCGAGAACAGCGCTCCTCAAGCAAGGTGGAAGAGGACGTCGCCTGCTGGTTCATCGACACGGACTATGACCAGCACAGCTTCTTTGTCCGCCACGCCTACTTCCTCGGCGGCAAGAACCCGTACGAGAAGCTGCAGAAATCCCTGAAGGCGGAGATCAACGAGGAGGCATGGAAACCCTGCACTCGGCCGTTTCGTTCCCCTTCCCGAACCAGCGCAGGGACGAATCGCTGTAAAGGTCATCAATCATTATGGCGATGAAGTCCTGAAGGTCTTCGACACAAAGGACGCTCGACCAGTCTAAAGGATGGGGACAGATGGGATTTTACGACCGGCTCAAGCAAGAGCGTCTCGATGCCAACCAACCTGACACGCCAGAGTACGACGCTTGCGTGCGGGAGACGGTTGCCGAGTTGCAGACTCACGAAACGACATCTCGCAAACCCGGCATGCTGCTCGGCAAGATTCAATCCGGTAAAACGCGTGCCTTTCTTGGCATCACGGCTCTGGCTTTGACGAGGGCTACGACGTCACCATCGTCCTTACGAAGGGCACAAAGACGCTCGGCAATCAAACGGTGAGCCGCATCTCGAAAGACTTCCGGTCTTTCATCGGCGAGAATGCACTGCAGGTCTTTGACATCCTGAAAATCCCTACCCTGACCCAATGGGAGTTGAGTGAGCAGAAGCTGATTGTTGTTGCGAAGAAAGAGCACAACAACATGCGGCGGCTGATCGACCTTTCACGACCACTCCACCCCGAGCTTCGCACAAAGCGGGTCCTGATCATCGACGATGAGGCCGATTTCGCATCGATACGCTTTGCCAAGAAGCGCGGCTCTAACGACATTGACCAGGAGGATCGCCAGCCAGATGGATGACCTTCGCCGAAGCCTCGACGGAGGATCATTCCTCCAAGTGACGGGCGACGCCCTGCGCTCTCTACCTTCAGCCCGATGAGTACGAAGCCCCCAGCGGGGTGAACATGACGTATGAACCGAAGCGGCCGGCTTTCACCAAGCTGGTTCCGTGCAGCGCGTATGTTGGCGGCGATGAGTATTTCGGGGGAGCACGACGAGAGCGAGGCGGAATATTACCTCTGGCACGAAGTCGGACAGGACGAACTGACGCTCTCAAGAAAGAAGATCGGCGACGGTTCGATCTCGGCGATGTACTAACGACGCCCAAGATCAAAGGTCTTCGATCCGCTGTCGCAAACTTCGTCACCGCCGGAGCGATACGGCGACTGCAAGAGCAAGCGGCAGGGCAGCGCCCGAAGCACTACGCGATGATTATTCATGTCGAAACGGCTCGAAGCGCACATGACTGGCAGCATCGCGTTGCTCAAGCTTTGCTCGAAAAATGAAAGATGCGATTGTGTCGGCAACCAGATTGCTGACAGGCTGATCGACGCAGCGGTTGCAGACCTACGCCGATCCGTAGAGGCCGAAGGTCTAGCAGGCTGTTGAAGAAGTCCGTAGCGCCGGCATTCGAAGCATGATTCTCTTTTCCTGCGGTTGCAGGAGATGGGGCGATGCGCGGTTCGGATGTGCGTTCTGGGTCGTTGTTTTCGTACGTGGATCTCGATCAGCGGGTACGGGCCGATCATCCGCTTCGCGTGATCCGCGATGTCGTAAACGCAGCGCTCAGTGATCTAAGCGCCGATTTTGATGCGCTTTATCCGCCGCGGCTTGGCCGGCCGTCCATTCCGCCCGAGAGGCTGCTGCGGGCGATGCTGCTGCAGGCATTCTATTCGATCCGTTCGGAGCGCCAGTTGATGGAACGGCTGGAGTTCGATCTCCTGTTCCGCTGGTTTGTCGGTCTGGGCGTTGATGATGCGCCGTGGGATCATTCGAGCTTCTCCACTAACCGGGATCGGCTGCTTGAGGGCGATATCGCCGCCAAGCTCCTGGCCACGATCCTCGCCCAGCCCAAGGTGAAGCGCCTTCTTTCCGGCGATCATTTCTCGGTCGACGGGACGCTCATCGACGCCTGGGCCTCGATCAAGAGTTTCCGGAAGAAGGATGGCAACGATCAGGACGGGGATGGTCCAGGCCGTAACGCCGAGCGCAACTTTCACGGTGAGGCGCGCTCCAACGACACGCACGAGAGCACCACCGATCCTGACGCAAAGCTCTACAAGAAGGGCCGCGGCCAGCCCGCCAAGCTCTGCTATCTCGGGCATGCCCTCATGGAGAACCGCAACGGGTTGGCGGTCGGCGGGCTCATCACCACGGCGTCAGGCTATGCCGAGCGGGAGGCCGCCCTGGCGCTGCTCGACCAGCGCGAGCGAGCCAGACGGATCACGCTGGGAGCCGACAAGGCCTACGATGTGCGCCAGTTTATCAGTGATTTGCGCGCGCGGGGCGTGACGCCCCACATCGCCGTCGACGGACATATCCGCGCTCTTGCTGAAGGCCTGGCAAAGCCACGCTCAACCGCTGTCGACGCTCGCACCACCCGTCATGCCGGCTATGCGATCAGTCAGAGGTCTCGCAAGCGCATCGAAGAGATCTTTGGTTGGATCAAGGTCTCGGCAGGGCTTGCCCGCGTGAAGTTGCGAGGACGCGCGCGGGTCGATGCAGCCTTTCGCCTGGCGCTCAGCGCCTACAACCTCATTCGCCTGCCCAAGCTGCTGGGAGCGGCCTGATGAGCTCGCAGGGCCAGTGGCGCATCATCGAGATGGAGGTCTGGGACAAGAACTTTCTCGATCTCATGGGCCCCGCCCGCATCATCATCGACGCCAGGGGCCAGGGCGAGTTCTCCTTCGGCTGCGTCAACGGAGCCTTCTCCGCTCTGGGCGTCGAAGGCTCCCTGGTCTCGCGCTGGACCGGCAACGACGAGATGGACGAAGCGTCGGGTGAGATCTCGATCGATTTCGAGCCCGACGGCACGCTCACGGGCGAAATCTGTCTCGATGACGGTGATGAATCTAAATTCCGCGCCGTGCCCTGGGATTGTTCAACAGCCTGCTAGAGGTTCCAAACCGAGATGTCCTGCTCGCCGAAATTCGAAGCGACTTCAGGAAGGGAGCCGTAGCCACAGAGAAGGTCAACTCAGACAACGATGTTGAGGCATTGCTCGACGAGAATGCCTGAGCTGAAGCTGCGCACCCCATACAACGTCTTTATCGGCGGCCAGATCTTGACCGGGGCATCACTGTCCCCAACCTGCCAGGATCTCTACTACGGCCGCTCGCCCAAGAAGATGCAGCAGGACACCGTTCTTCAGCATGCGCGGATGTACGGTGCCCGACGACGACAAGACCTGGCTGTCACTCGGCTCTATACGACAGCCAGTAACCACGCAGCGCTTCGCCGAATTCACCAGTTCGACTCTGCGCTTCGGGATGCCTTCATGAAGGGGGCTCATGACCGGGGGTCGCCTTCATTCTCAAGGACGTCAGTAGCCGCGTCACGCCCTGCGCACCCAGCAAAATTTTGCTTTCAGACATTACTCCCCTGCGCCCCGGCAAGGCCTACCTCCCCGTGGGCTTCCAGACAAAAGCCCGGACGGCGATTGCTCGCACAGTCGAAGCGATTGACCGCGCAGTGCCCGCGACAGCTACCAACACAGGCAAGCCGGCGCGTATAACGACAGAAGATGCAATCGCTATCATCGACTTGATTGAGAAGACCTTGGACAACTCCGAAGTCGACCCTTTCGACTGGGAAGCGATGCGAAGCGCAATCGAATACTACTCACGGATCGCCGCGCCGGAATCCGTGCGCGGATACTGCTACGTGCTTGCGGAGACCAACCGCGAGCTTTCGCGCATTCACGATAGCGGTCGCTTTTCCAACGCGCCCCACACCAAACAACAGGAAGGAATACTGAGCCAGCTCGGTGAGCGCCTGCCTATTGTGATGCTGTTTCGTCAAAAGGAGAGGCGGTGAAGGGGTGGCGAGACTTCGCCCTTTCTGGTGGCCGGTCCTATTCCCGCCGCTGGGTTCCGCACCCGCTATTTTTGCCGCAACGACGAATGAGAATCCAGTTGAGCCAGACGACGACGCTGCGGAGTGATGCCGGCTCAGCGCCGATCACCAGCACCTTCCGTCAATGCCCAGCTATCAGATTCCGTCAAACATCCGTACTAAGTCTGTATTTGAAGAGGATCTCCGCGGAATTGTCGCCTGAACCGCTGCCCAGCTATCAAAGACTCTTTCCCTTAGCTCGGCCTACAAAAGCTCGACACTTAGTCGATTGCGTAGATCTGCGATGAAGGAAATCACAACTGCGGAATAGGGTTCCGCAGGACGCGAGAGGCTTTCAAGTTCGGCAAATGCAGCGAGCGCCTCATCCGTCCACGCCTGTTTGTCCGCATCGGTCGCGCTTGCCTCTGCGCGATCCAAACATCGTTGAAGACGTATTTCGATCAGTTGCAATCTAGCTATCAACTTCGCGCGCTTGCACAAGTCCAAGTCGGTTCAATCCATACAGCGGAATGGAAGCACGCCCGTAGGCATCGGGGACAGCAGCTGTTAGACGTGGAACAACTACACTCAGCTTATCGCTAACCACGAAGGAGATATGCGTCGCCGGGTCAGTGCGGGTTGGATCGATCAAAAGTGGATCTTCTGTCGAGAATTGAACATCTTCTGGCAGACAATGCGTCGTACGAACCGGGAAGGCGTCCTTCTTTCCAGAGCTGGTTGCCGGGGACTCAGCAATGAGCCTTCCCACTTCTTCGAGGGTCATGCCAAGCTTCACATCGATTTGCCGGCGACGGCGATTGCAGTCGATGCACGACGGAAGCAGGTTGTCCCACGCCATCGCGATCCACCAGTAGCCAGGGTGGGTCGTTTTCTCGACGGCTCCCTTAGGGCGATAGTGCTCTACGTCGACGGGCTGACTGGCCACATACAAGGTCTCGCAGTAAGCACACTTACGATCAAAAAGCCGTTCCAGCTCCTGCCGGACATCGTCACCTTTGTATGCCTTGAATTCGTACGAAGTCTCGCCGGCGCTATAGTGTGCGCGTGCGGACACGAGCTCACTCGCTCCGGGCCCGTTTGCGTCTGGCTGCCGAAGGCGGCACTTTGACCTTACTTCTCGGTCTCGCCGGATCATGTTGACCCGTTGTCCTCAACCCGCGCGGCGAGAGCTTCCACTAAGGCTGAGACTGTTTTAATACGCTTCACCGCGCGGACTTCGATAGGCGATCTGCGGCGGCTATTCAGATACTCCAAAACCGCTTCAGACATGAGCTGTTCGGCAGCGCTGTCACCCGTGACAATAGTCTTGTTCAACTGTTGAGAAAGGGCAGAGCCCTTAGCCGTAGGATTAACGCCTGTCAGTGAGTCTGCCAGTCGTGCCAGGTCAATCTCGACATCGGGTTCTGCTGTGCTGTTCAGGCCAAAATAGTCAGACGTCAGCAGCTGTTCAGCTCGGAGGCCAGTGACGCCGGGTAGATCGAGGAGCTGGCCAATCTTCTGATTCTCATCCCGGTTTAGCACTGCTACTTCTCCATCACTCATGCCTCGAAGACAAAGCGGATCGTGCGTCGTTACAATGAACTGGACGCGAGGCATGGCGCGTCGCAGTGCGGGCATCACCCGCATCTTCCACTGTGGATGGAGATGGTCTCGATTTCATCGATTAGAACAACACCTCGCGCCGACTCCAAGTTGTCAGTCGCATCGAGCATCCCGCGCATCACGTCCACAGCCATCGCAAACAGCGACTTGTAACCGTCACTTAGACGATCGACGGGCGTGAGTTGACCGTTTGTGCGCACATATTCCAAGATTAGGGTCCCGAAGCAGTCGATCTTCTGGACGCAGAACCAGTACTTCCGAAAGCGCCCGGGCGACCGTGTCGAAGACGCTATCTTGCAGTGCCCTAGCCAAAGCTT
>JADKDU010000024.1 GCA_016714495.1 Hyphomonadaceae bacterium
TAGGTGAAACCGGTGCTGTCAGCCGAATGCGAAGTGGTCTCTGCGCTATCGCCGATTTTGGCGACGGGAGATTGATACGGCCTCATCTTGGCAGTGGCAGACCCGGCCTCCAGACCGCCAATCCGGGCTGAAAACCCTGGTAAGATTACGAACGACCACTTATGGGCGACGAGCCGCCGCAACGCAGCGTCATCGGTGAACTCAACGCTGGATCGACTCTGGCGGATTGCCACATTCTGTATCCGGCACCGGGGCCCGAAACGGACATTCGTAAACGCTGTGTGACCGCGCTAGAACGGTCCTACCACGCCGATGGCTCCTGCTCAGTTTGCTTCTCAACGCCGCGGTCAGAGGCCATCCACAGGAACGGCATCGCCGCGCGAGCATTTACGCGCGGTTGCACGAAGCCATGCCACACCTAAGCGGAGACGTAGTTGCATCAGGAGAGCAAAGCGACGATCCCCGCGAAACGAGAACCACGAGATCACGCGGGAAAATTGTCGGAGCGCGTCGACGTCTTGCAGCCCAGGCGTTGCGTGCTGCCTCTTTGAACGTTCAGGTGGCTGCGTTGACACACTGGGTGCTGGTCTGCTGCGACTTCAGGTGGCCATCCTCTGGTTCGCCACGATCGCGATCTCGTCGCTTCACCGCTGGTGGCGCGCGACCTGGCCGTAGACACTAACGAAAGCATCCCAGATTGGGGAAACAAGCTGGCGCTCGCGACCTTGGGTAATGCCATGCGTCTGGGCCTTCAGTTTGCGTTCAACGATCCTCCTCGCCAGTTGTCGCATTCCTAGCCATTATGAACGGCGCCATTGCGATTTTCCGGCGGCTTCTCCTGTAGCCTCTCACGAAAGGTGCTCCATCAGTTTCGTCGGACCGATACTGATCGCGCAAGCCACTTATCACCTGTTTGGCTGGGTCGGGGAGCCGTATCTCCGTTGTTGTTGGCGGCGACCCAAGTAATGTGCGGGATTTTTATTTTATCAATTGGCGCCCAGCACGGACGGCCCAGTTGGCTCTCGCAGCCTCCTCCGCTACCGCTTAGTGATGGGCCGCTGACCGTCGCGAAGGCTTCCAAACCGCGCTTGATAATCTACTTCGATTGCAGACGAACAGCCCGCGTGCTTTGACGTGTCTTCTCTAGTCGCGCTGATAGAGAACGCGCTCAACGCTCTCGTGTCGATCAAGCCAGCATCTGGCTTTTCGATGAGACGGGTCCTCACCCCCATTGCCGGGCAATTGATGGACCGAGCGGCGCAACGACCAAGAGTCCCATTCTCAATCGCGACGAGTTTCCGACGTACCTTTCAGCCGTCAATCGAACCGGGTTGCGTCAGTCACCTATGCCGAGACCGCTCCAGAGACGATTGAGTTGCGTGACCTGTATTGTCGACCGACAGGGGTCAAGTCCCTTCTCGCCACCCAAATCCGGGCAAATGGCAGAGTCATTGGGATCATCTGCTGCGAGTCAGTCAGTGAGCTCAGGATCTGGAGTACGGAGGAGGCTGTTTTTGCAGCGTCGCTCGGCGACCAGGCGGCTCAGTTCTTTCAGTCTTCCAAACGCGCAACTTGCGGCAGATGCATCCGCCGCCAGTCAAGCAAAGTCCGACTTCCTGGCCGCGATCAGCCACGAAATTCGTACACCGTTGAATGGTGTGCTGGGCATGGCCCAGTCTCTGAAGGACGGCGACCTGGCGAAACCCCAGCAGGAGAAGGTCGCTGTTATCCTGGAATCAGGGCGATCTCTCCTCCTGCTGCTGAATGACATTCTGGATCTTTCGAAAATTGAAGCCGGTAAGCTTGAGATCGATCCAAGACCGGGCGACTTCACCGAGACGATCCGCCGAAGCTGCGACCTCTTCGATGGCAACGCTGCCGAGAAGGGCTTGAAGTTCGAACTCATTGTCAGCGACGGGATTCCTACCTTACTCAACTACGACGCCCTGCGTTTCCGCCAGTGTCTGAGCAACCTCGTTTCAATGCGCTGAAGTTTTACTCGGGAAGGAGCTATTTGGATCAAGGCCGAGTCGAAACTTCGGGATGACGGGATGGTAGAGCTCACTGTATGCGTCAGCGACACCGGCATCGGCATGAGCGCTGACGTCCAGGCTCGGTTGTTCCAAGCGTTCTCCCAAGCGGACGGTTCGACGACGCGTGAGTTTGGTGGAACCGGGCTCGGGCGCCATTTCACGTAAGCTGGCGCGCCTCATGGGCGGCGACCTCACAGCCACAAGCGTTGAGGGGCGGGGATCTTCATTTGTGCTGACCCTTCTGGCCGAGCCGGGCGCTTTGGTGGATCAACCGGTCATGGCCCCGGGAATCGACACTGTCGAAACCGATGCGGCGCCGGGCTGCCTGCGCGGAAAGAGAGTTCTCCTCACCGACGACAACAGGATCAATCGCCAGGTCGTCAAACTGTTTTGCCCGCTAGCTGCCAGATCGAAGAGGCGTCCAATGGTCAAGAGGCACTCGACAGGCTTGCGGATCGAGAATTCGATCTTGTCCTGCCCGACGTCCCATGCGGGCAGTGATGGACGGTAGGGAGGCCATCAAGCTCATTCGAAGCTCAACAGAGTCGTGGCGGAACATCCCAACGATAGCATTGACCGCCGACGCAATGCTCGGCGACCGCGAACGCCTGCTGGCCCTCGGCATGACCGACTACCTGCCAAAGCCGATCGATCAACGCGCCCTGATTGCGAAGATGCAGAGCCTTTCGAAGAGGGTGCGGGCGATACAAAACAACGCGCCGCGAACGGGTTGAACCTGAGGCGAAGTCCCGCCTGATCAGCAGGGCAAAAGCGACCGGCAATTCACGCGCGACCCTGCCATTGGCAACATCATCGGATGGGCGCGAAGTTGGGGCCCATAACTGTCATTCAGTGAGCCGCAAAAAGAGAGCCGCCTATTGTGCCAATTCGCGTCTGTAACGCTCCCGCAAAGAACGAATATCTGGGGCCTGAAGCGGCCGCCCGATTATCATTCAAGGTGATCACCGCTATTGCGGGAGTGTTGACCACACTACAACATGCAACGATGAACTCCACGTTGACCACAGCCTTGCTGCTCCTTGCCGGTCCGGCCCTGGCCTCCTGCGCCTCCTCCCCAGCGGAAACTGAACTGGATAGAGGGCGATTGCTTGTCGAAGCGAATTGCGGCTCCTGCCATGCCGTCGGCGACAGTGGCGTGAGCCCCGCACCTGAGGCTCCGCCGTTCCGACGCCTGTCAGAAGGCTATCGGGTCTCGACGCTGGAGGAGGCCCTGGCGAAAGGGATCAGCGCCGGCCACCCGGCGATGCCAGAGTTTGAGTTCACTACTGAAGACGTCAAATCAATAGTTGCATATCTTCAGTCAGTGCAGTCGAGGGGCCATGATGATCGCCCGCGCAGCCCCTCGTTTCCTATTGACCATAGCCTTCAACGGTTGCGACGCAGATCCGCCCCTTCCGGCCGCCTCGGCGGAGCACGCCTCCCGAAGCGCCGATTCCGCCACGCCGCAAATAACCGGAGTGAATGGTTTGAAGTGCTCGTTGACGTTGCTGCTGGCGAAGCGCGGTCCGTCGTTGAAATTCAGGGCAAACAAATGCGTCGCCGAACGATGGGCGACTACAATGCCGCGCGCGACTGCGTTGTTCACCGAAGCGTTCTGAAAGCGGCGCGTATTTCGCAGAAAAAGCGCCGGTTGCCTCCAAGCCGCGAAATGCTCGCCGCGGTTAACTTCGCTGAAGTAGAAGAGGCTGTGATAGGCGCGCCGTGCCCACGATCCGGGCGCCCGGAGAGATGTCCATCCAGGGAAGACCGTAAATCCGGGCCGGCAGCGCAATCTCCGACGTCATTTGCGCTGCTGCGCTGATTGCCGGCTTGCCGCGGTTCTCCCAATAGATGCGTGACGCCGAGGCTGCGGTGTTCGTCAGCCAATACAGCGTGATGTTGTCCAGCACCTGATCCTTGGATGGCGATTGTGCTGGATCGTCGCCATACCTCCACTGATCGAAGCCGGGATGCACGAGAAGCCAAGCTGGAAGTCCCGCTGGAGAGTCTGTCAGGCCATAGCCCAGCGGCCTGCGGCCGCGCCTGATGTGATCACATTGTACGCAGTGCCTCCAGTACTGCGCCATGTGCTGAGCGCAATGAACACCATCCGCTCCTGTTCTGTGAGCGATGATGGCGCGGGTCCAGAAAGAGTGAGCGCTGCATCGACTTCCGGCGGCGTCGTCGCTGGCAGATTGATGTGAACGCCTAGCAGTCCGGGTGCCGCCTGGCGCGCCATCGCACTTGAGATCGGTGACCCCCAGTCGCCGCCCTGGGCGACGTAGCGATCGTAGCCGAGGCGTTGCATGAGTTCGCTCCAAGCCCGCGCAATCCGGTCCGGCCCCCAACCGGCGTCATTAGGTTTGCCCGGAGCAGCCGCCGGGGAGGTGGGAAGACGGGGATGGAACGCATCCTGCGCCCGCCCGCCATGCGCCGGGGATCGGTAAGCGGTCCGATCGTCGCCAGGGAGCTCAAACACCGAGCCTGGCCATCCGTGCGTCATGATCAGCGGCATCGCGCGGCGGTGAGGCGAACGCACGTGGACGAAGTGAATATCGAGCCCGTCGATCTCGGTGATGAATTGCGGAGACGGGTTCAGCTCAGCTCCGCCGCGCCGCCAATCACTCCGCTCCAATAACGAACTAAGTTCTGGAAGTGCGCCAGTTGGACGCCTTGGGCGCGATCGCTCACGGTCCCGGCATCCGCCCACCTGGTCATTGCGATGCGACGGCGCAGATCATCGATCGCGTCCTGCGGAACATCGGCTCGGAAGGGGCGAATCGCTGGAGACGCATGTGTCTGGAGTGTTTGCGCAGCCGCAGAGTTGACCAACAAAGCGGCGGCGGACGTTGCAAGCACAGCGCGGCGAGTAGGATCGGCCATGCTAGTTCTCCCTGACGGTGACAAAGGTCGAAAGCGGCCGGCCCGATTGCACGATGTAGGCCGAGAGCATGCGCCCGGTCTCTGGGCCGAGGTCGCGGGCGTTGTGTGGTGTGTTGGGCGGGATGATAAATCCGTCACCTGCCTGCAACACCCGCGTGGTGCGCCCTTCGACCCTCATTTCTGACGTCGCCGGCGAGAATGTAGCCGACTTCTCGCCTGGATGGACATGCCATCCGGACGCAACGCCTGATGGAATCTCCGTGAGCACTTTGAACGACTTCGCGTTGCGGATCGACAGCGGCGCGCGCTGCACCTCGCGCCGCATGAGGCTGCCGGCGAGCGCGTCCTGCGCCTGAGAGGATGCGCGGACGCGCAGGTTGCCACGAGTATTGCGATCGCCACAACAGCGGCCATCGCCGATATCTTTCTGGTCATGGTTCATCCCTCGCTGAAGGCGCAGCTTGCGCGTCGCATCATCGACTAGGCGCGCGCCGCCTCCCGGTATTGTGAAAGGAACGGCGTCATCGCCGCCAGCAGCGCCTCAGGCGCCTCTTCAGCGAGCCAGTGGCCCGCGCCCGGTACGACTACACTCTCAACATTCTCCGCGAGCTGGTTCATCACCTCGCCGACATGTGCGCCGTAGCTTCTTTCCCCTCCGATTGCGAGCACAGGCATCGGGAGTTTTTAGCTTTGCGCTTTTCGTTCTGAGTGAGGGGTGGCGTCGAGCGCGCGGTAGAAGCCGAAGCTGCCTGGCAAGGCGCCGGACTCGGAGACAAGGTGTACGTAATTACTTGATTGCGTCGTCAGGCACATTCCCACCCTGGATCGCGAACTCAGTAGCCGAAGAAGGTGCGTCGCGACCCTTCAACAGCTGCTCCGGCAAAGTTTCCGCGCGCAGGAAGGGGATGTGCCAGAGCTTGTTGTTCACTGGCGCGGGACAAAACCGGCGGGAAGCCGAGGTAATCGGCGGTCCTGGAATTTCGGAGCAAATTGCGCGATCAACTTTATCCGGGTGATCGGCGGCCAGAGCGTAGCTGATCCGAAATCCGGTATCGTGCCCAGCGACGGCGAAACGCTGGTGGCCGAGCGCGCTCATCATCGCGACCAAGTCGCGGGCCAGCGTGCCGGTATCGTAACCGCCTGCCGGCTTGTCCGAGAGACCGATGCCGCGCTGATCGACAGCGATGACTTCTAAAGTCTTGCGCGAGCGTCGGCATCAACAAACAACAAACGCCAAGCGTACCAGTTCGCGGCCAACCGTGCACGAGCAGCAATGGCGGTCCCGCCCGCCGATGACCGCACGCAGACGCACGTCACCCGTGTCGATGGAACGGCTCTCGAACGTGCGCGCGAAGTTTGAAGGTAGGTGCGGCGCGTGTGCAACCGAGCCCGCGCCCTTCGGGGTCGTGGAAGGCGAGTTCATGGAAATCTCCCAAATGCCGGCATCATCCGATGGTCGCGCAGCGGCACATCGCCGCGGCAAGTTGCATCACAACAGAGACGCAGCGCGGCGCTATCAGACGAAGGTGTCGCCAATACCTTGGTGTTGGGTGCTCTGTCAGCGAGCAGGCGAAGGAACTAGCGAGGTCATTGATCCGGGTCATGAGGCCTGAGGCGGATAAGTCCGATAGGAAGAGAAAAGGAAAACGTGGCCCCGGCCGTCGTTGAGAACTGCTTCGATAGGCGACCGTGGTGGCTCTCGATAATCGAACGGCTCACCGCAAGTCCGACTCCATCCCGGCATTCTTTTGTACTGTAAAATGCCTTCGAACATTCCGGCCTTCATTGTGTGTGGTCGAAACCGACACCGGATCTTTCACGCTCAACCGCACCGAGTCTTCTTCGTCGCAATCGGTTCTGACCAGCAGGTCCCTTTGAACGATCATCCGCACTCATCGCGTCCAACGCGTTCCGCAGCAGGTTCAGAACGACTTGCTGCAGCTGAACACGATCTGCCCAGATACACGGAAGGTCGTCGTCGAGTTCAGTCCGCAATGTCACTTGGCTGTTTTGAATATCGCCAAGCGACAGCGCGACACTTCTCGCGCTGCCTCATTCGGATCCACAGACTCCGAATGCTGGCTCCCTTGTTGCCAAACAGAGCGCAACCGCGTAATCACCTCCGACGCGCGGTTGCCGTCTCGCATGATTCGCCGCACGGCTTGCGCGCCAATCAAGGTCTTGGGGATCGCTTGTCAGCATTCGTAAACAGTGCCAAGAGTTGGCACAGGCCCGTCAGCGGCTGGTTAAGTTCGTGCGCAATCGATGCGGATAGCAGCCCCTAATGTCGCGACTC
>JADKDU010000025.1 GCA_016714495.1 Hyphomonadaceae bacterium
TCTTTCAGCGGCGCGACTCCAGCGCAATGCCGCTCTCGATTCCCATCATCGCGCCCAGGCGGCGCTCAAACGCCTGCTCGGCGGCTATGCCGACGGCGCCGCTCAGTGAGGTCTCTCATGAACACCTTCAAGTTGACCATTCTTGTCGCTGCCGCCGCTTCCGCTCTGATGGCCGGAAGTTGCGGTGAAAAACCCTCGGGCGCCGAGAATGGTGCAGAGGCCGCCGCAGCATCGGGCGAGTATGAGCGTGGGCCACACCGCGGACGCATGCTTCGCGATGGGCCGTTTGCCATCGAGATGACTATTTTCGAAGATGGCGTTGATCCCGAATTCCATGTCTACGCCTACGAGAACGACAAGCCGCTTCCCCCGACCGAGGTCCAGCTCGGCGTGGAGCTCATGAGGCTTGGCAATAGGATCGACAGGTTCGTTTGCGCCGCGCGAAGACTACCTCCTCGGAAATGGCGCCGTCACCGAGCCGCACCTTCCAGGTGAAGGTGACCGCCACGCGCGGGGGCAAGACATACGAATGGAACTACGATTCCTTCGAAGGCCGTACGACCATCGCCCGGGACCAGGCTGATGCAGCGGGCGTCAAGGTAGAGCCGGCCGGTCCAGCCGCGATCGACGAGATCGTCGCGCTTACGGGCCGTGTCGAACTGCAGCCCGAAGGACGGGCAGAAGTCCGCGCCTGGTACCCTGGCCGCATCGTGAGCATGACCCGCTCGATTGGTGACCGGGTCGAGAAGGGACAGACGCTCGCAACTGTCATGTCCAGTGAAAGCCTCCAGACCTACGCCATTCCAGCGCCGATCAGCGGGGTGATAATGGAGCGCAATGCAACGCCGGGCGATGTGGCCGGCGCCGCGCCCCTCTATGTGATTGCCGATCCGCGCAAGCTTCATGCGGAGTTCTTCATCTATCCGCGCGATGCCGAGCGCCTGCGGGCAGGACAGCCCGTCACTGTCACCAGCGTCGGTGGTGCGAGCACGCTCAAGGCGAAGATCGAGGTCATACTGCCAACCTCCGATCTGCTGACACAGACCGTCGTCGCCCACGTTGAGCTTCCTAACCCGGACGGCGTGACCTGGCGTCCCGGACAGGCGGTCGAAGGCAGCGTGGTCGTGGCGTCAGACGACGTGCCGCTGGCGGTACGTACACGCGCGCTGCAGCGCTTCCGGGATTTCACGGTCGTCTACGCGCGCGTCGACGACACTTATGAAGTCCGGATGCTGGAGCTGGGCCGTCAGTCGCCGGAATGGACGGAAGTCCTCGGCGGCATCGCGCCCGGCGAGGTCTATGTCAGCGACAATGCCTTCCTCATCCGCGCGGACGTCGAGAAGTCCGGCGCGAGCCATGATCACTGAGGCCATCACATGCTGAAGCGCATCATCCATCTTTCAATCGTCCACCGCTGGGCGGTGCTGGCGGTCGTCGTCCTGCTTGGCGGTCTGGGTATCTGGAATTTCCAGCGCCTGCCGATAGACGCGACGCCTGACATCACCAACGTCCAGGTGCAGATCAACACCGAGGCAACGGGTTACTCGCCGCTGGAGGCAGAACAGCGCGTGACCTTCCCGGTGGAGACCGCGATCGCCGGGCTTCCAGGGCTGCAGTATACCCGCTCTGTCTCGCGCTACGGACTGTCGCAGGTCACCGTCGTCTTCGAGGACGGCACGGACATCTATTTTGCGCGTCAGCAGGTCAATGAACGTCTCCAGAGCATTCGCAGCCAGTTGCCGCCCGGGCTTGAACCTCAGCTTGGCCCGATCGCAACGGGGCTCGGCGAGATCTTCATGTATGTCGTCGAAGCGGAAGAGGGCGCGCGCAAGCCAGATGGATCAGCCTACACGCCCGAAGATCTGCGTACATTGCAGGATTGGGTGATCCGGCCGCAGCTGCGCAACACCAGGGGCGTTACCGAGGTCAACACGATCGGTGGCTTCGTGCGTCAATATCACGTGACGCCCTGGCCCGAACGTCTGTCTGCTCTCGGTCTGACGCTGGGCGATGTCGTCGCGGCGCTCGAGAACAACAATGCAAATCTCGGGGCGGGCTATGTCGAGCGCTATGGCGAACAGCTCCTGCTTCGCTCCCCGGGGCAGGCGGGTGGCATCGCGGACCTTGAGGGAATCGTCGTTGCAAACCGCAATGGCGTTCCTATCCGCGTCACCGATGTTGCAGACGTCGTCATGGGCGAAGAACTCCGGACCGGCGCGGCAACCGAGAACGGCAAGGAGATCGTGCTCGGCACAGTCTTCATGCTGGTGGGTGAGAACAGTCGCGAGGTCGCTCAGGCGACGGCGAAGCAACTCGATGTCGCCGCCCGCGCCCTGCCGCCCGGCGTCACGGCGAAGCCGATCTATGACCGGACCGAGCTGGTAGATCGCACAATCCAGACCGTCGAGACCAACCTTGTCGAAGGTGCTCTGCTCGTGGTCGTGGTCCTGTTCCTGCTGCTCGGAAACATCAGGGCTGCGATCATCACGGCCATGGTCATCCCGCTTTCGATGCTGCTCACCATCACCGGCATGGTCTCCAACCGTGTGTCGGGCAATCTGATGAGCCTCGGCGCGCTGGACTTCGGCTTGATCGTCGATGGCGCTGTCATCATCGTCGAGAACTGCCTGCGGCGGTTTGGGCAGGCCCAGCATCAGCTGGGGCGGTTGCTCACCAGAGACGAGCGCTTTGCGCTGGCGGAAGACGCCACCGTCGAGGTGATCAAGCCGTCGATCTTCGGCGTGATCATCATCACGCTTGTCTATGTGCCGATCTTCGCCCTGTCGGGTGTCGAAGGTAAGATGTTCCACCCGATGGCCTTCACCGTCGTGCTCGCGCTCACGGCGGCGCTGTTGCTTTCGCTGACCTTCGTGCCTGCTGCCATCGCCCTCTTCGTGACCGGAAAGGTCGCCGAGAAGGAAAGCCCGATCATGCGGGGCGCTCGCTCCGCGTATCAGCCCCTGCTGGAGATGGCGTTGCGCTTCCGGAGTTGCGTGGTCGCAGGCGCAGTCGCCCTGGTGGCGCTTGCGGGCTTCGCGGCGTCGCGCATGGGATCGGAGTTCATCCCGAACCTCGACGAAGGAGACATCGCGCTTCACGCCCTGCGGATTCCCGGCACCAGCCTGACCCAGGCAATCGAGATGCAGACAGCGCTTGAAAGCGCGATCAAGCAGATGCCGGAAGTCGAGCGGGTGGTCGCGAAGATCGGTACGGCTGATATCGCCACCGATCCCATGCCCCCAAGCGTTGCGGACACCTACGTCCTCCTGAAGGAACGCAAGGAGTGGCCTGATCCAAGCAAGCCGAAGGCGCAGGTCGTGTCGGAACTCGAAACAATCGTCCGGAAGATTCCCGGCAACAACTACGAGTTCACGCAACCGATCCAGATGCGCTTCAACGAGCTCATCTCCGGGGTGAGGTCGGATGTCGCCGTCAAGGTCTTTGGCGACGACACCGATCAGCTCCTGGCGCTTGGCGACGAGATCGAGGGACTGATCAGCGGGATCGAGGGTGCTGAGGACGCCAAGGTCGAGCAGGTCACGGGCTTGCCTGTGCTCCAGATTATCCCCGATCGCACTGCCCTGGCGCGGCTTGGACTCAACGTCTCCGATCTCCAGGCTGTTGTCGGAGCTTCCTTTGGCGGAGCCAATGCTGGCACGATCTTCGAGGGTGACCGTCAGTTCGACGTGGTGGTCCGCCTGCCGGAGACACTGCGTAGGGATATCGATGCGATCGGGCGCTTGCGTATTCCGCTGCCCGAGCGCGCCGGGGAAATGCGTGGATTTGTTCCGCTGCAGGAAGTGGCGAAGGTCGAGCTGTCAATTGGCGCCAACCAGATCAGCCGCGAGAACGGCAAGCGGCGTGTCGTCGTCACGACCAATGTCAGGGGACGTGATCTGGGCTCGTTTGTCAGCGAGCTTCAGAGCCGCATTGGCGAAGAGGTCGATGTGCCGGCAGGCTACTGGGTCGAGTATGGCGGCACGTTCGAACAGCTGATCTCAGGCGCTCAGCGCCTTGCACTGGTCGTCCCCGTCGCACTCCTGATGATTATTGGTCTGCTGTATGCCCTGTTCCGGTCAGCGCGTGACGCACTTGTCGTCTTCTCAGGCGTTCCGCTCGCAATGACAGGTGGGGTTGCGGCATTGCTGATCCGTGACCTGCCATTATCGATCTCGGCGGGCGTTGGGTTCATCGCACTGTCAGGCGTTGCCGTCCTCAATGGCGTCGTCATGCTGACTTTCATCCGGTCGCTTCGTGATCAGGGCCTGGGCATCGACGAGGCCATCCGTGAGGGCGCTCTGGCGCGATTGCGACCCGTACTCATGACGGCGCTGGTTGCCAGCCTCGGCTTTATCCCCATGGCGTTCAACGTGGGCGCGGGTGCGGAAGTCCAGCGGCCGCTGGCGACGGTCGTCATCGGCGGCATCATTTCATCGACGGCGTTGACCTTGTTCGTCCTGCCCGCGCTCTATCGTCTCGTGCAACGGCGTAGGCGAGATGAGCGCGAAATCGGCATCGTGCTGGCGACCGGGGAGGCGGCGCACTGATGAACATGCATAATGAACTGAGGAGGAAAGCGGTGGTCAGTCGATCAGCTGTCTTGTGCGCGGGGCTGTTGCTGGCCGGCTGCACGACTGTGACGAAGTCGGAGGCGCCTGGTTCCGTCCAGCTTGTCCATGGCGAGCAGCTCAGGATCTGGGGCGTCGAGGCGCAACGCGATGAGCAGAGCGTCAGGCTGGCGGGGCAGGTGAATCGTAGTGCGCTACCGCGCGGGCCGCTGCGTGAGCACGTACACGTCGAGGTTCTCAACGATGCAGGCGTGGTTGTCGCAACGCAGGACGCTGCCCTCTATCCCTTCACCGCATTGCGGAAGATGGGGACGGCTCGTTCGTCCGCCACCATATCAGCTGAAGCCATTGGATCAGATGGCGTGCTGCAGCTTCGGGTCGTCGATGGAGTTCCGCATGACTGACGTGCTCTTCAAACCGTCCGCTCACACGGTGGTCCCCTGGATCTACGCCCACAGGTGGCTCCTGGTGTCTCTACTTCTTGTGCTGCTGTTCTGCCAGCCAGCCTTCGCCCACGGGGTTGAAGCCGGCGACAAGGGCTACATTCAGGAGACGAGCGGGATCGTGTTCTGGCCCTTCGTCTACCTTGGCGCCAAGCACATGGTGACGGGCTATGACCATCTGCTCTTTCTCTTTGGCGTGATCTTCTTCCTCTACAGGATGAAGGACATCGGCATCTACGTGACGATGTTCGCCATCGGACACTCGGTGACACTGCTGTTCGGCGTGCTCAGCAATGTCAGCGTCAGCTCGTACCTGGTGGACGCCATCATCGGGCTGTCAGTCGTCTACAAAGCGCTCGACAATATGGGCGCCTACCAGCGCTGGTTTGGCTTCCAGCCGAATACCAAGGCGGCAACCCTTATCTTCGGGCTGTTCCACGGCTTTGGCCTTGCGACCAAGCTGCAGGACTTCGAGATGGCGCCTGACGGCCTCGTCGTGAACCTTATTGCTTTCAACATCGGTGTTGAACTGGGTCAGCTTCTGGCTCTGGGCGCCATTCTCATCGCGATGGGCTTCTGGCGCAAAACGTCAGGCTTCTGGAAGCACGCCTATCTCGCCAATACGGTCGTCATGACCCTCGGTTTCGTTCTGACGGGCTACCAGCTCGTCGGCTACTTCGTCGCTTGATCGGAGACATTCCATGTTCAACGCAGAAAGACCTGCCCCTTCTGACCTGCCTTCGACCGGCAGGCTTCTCAAATCGACCGGCATTGCAGCCGTCATCGCCAGCGCTCTTCTGGTTACAACGGTGCTTCCCGCGGAGTACGGCGTCGATCCAACGGGCGTGGGCTCCTTGCTCGGCCTGACGGAAATGGGCCGCATCAAGATGCAGCTTGCGGAAGAGGCGAAGGCTGACGCAGCTGCCGAAACTGCAGGATCATCAGCCGTTGCTGCGACAGCTGACGAGCCGTCTTTGCCGGCAGATCGCGCAGAGGCGTCGCCCAGTCCGGCAGTCCAGCCGACGCCGGCGCCATCAGCGCTGCAAGCCCAGGCATGGGCCGACACCACGACGGTCAATCTTGCGCCAGATGACGGCTACGAGGTCAAACTTGTCATGGAGAAGGGAGCGACTGCACGCTTCGAATGGTTCACCAACGGCCCGAAGGTGAACTACGACACGCATGGCGACGGCGCCGGGATCAACTATCACGGTTACGGCAAGGGCACGAATGTAGACCGCCAGGAAGGCGAGCTGACCGCCGCCTTCACCGGCAGCCATGGCTGGTTCTGGCGCAATCGCAGCGGACAACCTGTCACCATCACCCTCCGCACCAGCGGGGACTATACCGACATGAAACAATACGACTGAGGATCGCCGCGATGCTCTCGCCCCTCGGCAACGCCACCTACTTCCGCCTGTTTTCGGCGCAGGTTGTGGCGTTGCTGGGCACTGGCCTCGCGACCATAGCACTCGGGCTTCTGGCACACCGTCTGGGCGGAGCCAGCGCAGGAGAAATTCTCGGCATCACCCTTGCGATCAAGATGGTCGCTTATGTTGCTGTGGCTCCATTCGCCAGCGCGCTCGCCGCCAATCTGCCCCGAAAGACACTCCTGATCGGTCTGGATCTGGTCAGGGCTGGTGTCGCCGCCCTGCTGCCGTTTGTGACTGAGGCCTGGCAGGTCTACACCCTGATGACAGTTCTCTACATCGCTTCGGCCTCGTTCACGCCTGCTTTTCAGGCGATGATTCCGGACATTCTGACCGACGAGCGCGAGTACACGAAGGCGCTTTCCCTGTCGCGACTGGCGTCTGACCTGGAGAGCGTCGGCAGCCCTGTCATCGCTGCCGTCCTGCTGGCGTTCATGGCGTATAGTGATCTGTTTGCGGGAACGGCGATCGGCTTCTTCCTCTCCGCTCTGATGGTCTTGAGTGCGGCTCTCCCCACCACGCGTAGTGTCCAGCAAAGGAGCTTCGCTCAACGCCTGACAGTTGGATTTCGACTTTTCGCGCTGACGCCGAGGCTTCGCGCATTGATAGCCATCAGCCTTGCCACTGCCGCTGGCGGGGCAATGGTGTTCATCAACACCGTCGTCATTGTGCAGACGCAGCTCGCGCTATCGGAGCAGCATATAGCCTGGGCCCTGGCTGTCTTCGGGCTGGGGTCGATATCAGCCGCGATGCTCGTGCCGCGTCTGCTGGAGGAGGCTTCCGATCGCACCGTGATGATTCTTGGCGGCGCGATAATGACCGTAGGTCTCATCGCCGGGGTCTTCCATCACCACGGCGGCTACTACGCGCTCCTGGTGATGTGGTTTGATATTGGCATCGGGTATTCACTGACGCTGACGCCTGCGAGCAGGGCGCTCCGGCGTTCTGCGTCGGCGGAAGACCGCCCCGGCCTGTTTGCTGCCTATTTTGCGCTGTCGCATGCCTGCTGGTTGATCGCCTATCCGCTGGCCGGCCTGGTCAGTGCGACATCGGGCACAGACGCAGCATTTCTTGTTCTTGCAATCCTATGCGCGGCTGGGTCGCTGGCAACATGGATGTTGTGGCCCTCACATGATCCGGAGAGTCTGCCTCACCGACACGATGGCCTTTCCCCGGACGACCCACATCTTGCAGGCGGTGGCCCCGAGCACGCGCATGCATTCGTCATCGACGATCTGCACAGGCGCTGGCCTCATCACCGCCCCTGACGCACCAGCGCCATGGAGCGGCCAACCGAAGCGGGCCTTGGGAATGACTTAAGCTCATCGGCCTGAGGGTTGAGTCAGGGCTGACTTAGGCGCAAGCCATCAGGATGTTCCTCGCCACTTCATGAAGGACCCCGTGATGACGACAGGTATCGATCGCCGCACCGCCTTGGCTGCCACGCTGACCGCCGGGGCTATGCTCGCCGTACAAGGGTGTGCAACGGCGCAGCAGCCTGCAGCGGTCGCCTCGTCGAGAGGGTATCAGCCACAGCCGCTCCCATTCGATCCTAAGATGATCCCCGGATTGTCCGAGCGACTTCTCGTCAGCCACCACGACAATAACTATGTCGGCGCGGTTTCTCGGCTTGGCGCGATAGAGGCGCAGGTCGCCCAACTGGATCCGGCCGCGCCGGGCTTCATGTACAATGGACTGAAGCGCGAGGAACTGCTCGCGATGAACTCCATGATCCTGCATGAATTGTACTTCGCTTCGCTTGGAAAAGGTGGAGGCAGGCCTGGAGCTTCGCTTGCGACCCAGATTGAGAAGGATTTCGGCAGCCAGCAGAAGTGGCGCGACCAGTTCGCCGCGATGGGCAAGGCGCTGGGCGGCGGCTCGGGCTGGGTGCTGCTGATATGGTCGCCACGGGCGGGCAAGCTCGTCAACCAGTGGGCCGCTGACCATACGATGACGATCGCCGACGGCCGTGGACTGATCGCGCTCGACATGTACGAGCACGCCTATCACATGGATTTCGGGGCGAAGGCCGCAGTTTACGTCGACGCATACATGGGGGCCCTCGACTGGGCCAATGCGGACACCGAATTCGCCAAGGCGACGGCTGCGTGACAGCTAACGTCCGTCCCACGCTTCGTAACCTGACGGCGGCCTCATTCAAGGTCGGTTGCCTCGGCTTTGGCGGGCCGGCGGGCCAGATCGCGCTGATGCATCGGGTCTTCGTCGACGAGAAGAAGTGGATCGACGAGGATCGCTACCTGCACGCCCTGAGCTATTGCACGCTGTTGCCGGGGCCGGAAGCTCAGCAACTCGCCACCTATGTCGGCTGGCTGCTGCACGGCGTGACAGGCGGAATAATCGCCGGACTGCTTTTCGTTCTTCCCGGCGCAGCCATCGTGTTTGCGTTGTCGTGGATCTACGTCACGGCGGGTCAGCAGCCTCTAGTGGCCGCAGCGTTCCTCGGCATCAAGGCCGCGGTCGTAGCCCTGGTGCTCGAGGCGATGATCCGTGTTGGCAAGCGCGCCCTGAAGGGGCCGGCAGCATGGCCAGTCGCCATCGCCGCCTTTCTGGCCCTGAGCGTGTGGAGTGCGCCGTTCCCCGTCGTTATCCTCGCAGCTGGAGCCGTTGGCCTTGTACTGGTGGTGCTTCAACGCAACACCGTGGAATCGTCGCCTGAGGCGACCGCAGGAGCGCCGCCATCCGCATGGCGCGCGATGGCAACCGCGGGCGCCTGGGGCGTCGCATGGCTGGCGCCGCTCGGTCTCTCCCTTCTGGTGCTGGGACCGGTCCACGTCCTGACCCGGGTAGGACAACTATTCTCGACACTCGCCGTCGTCACCTTTGGCGGCGCCTATGCAGCGCTCGCCTATCTGCAGCAGGAGGCGGTCGATGTGCATGGCTGGCTGACAGCCAGCCAGATGATTGACGGATTGGGCCTCGCCGAGACGACGCCGGGCCCGCTCGTGCTGGTCAACGAATTCGTGGGCTTCGTTGCCGGGTGGCAAGATGGGGGAGGCCTCGCACTTGCAACGCTTTGCGCCCTCATGGCCGCTTGGTGCACCTTTGCACCTTCATTCGTCTGGATCTTTGCGGGCGCTCCCTTTGCCGAGCGGCTGCGAGCGAACCGCTGGGCAAACGCGGCGTTGAAGGCAATCACAGCGGCAGTGCTCGGCGTGATTGCCAACCTCGCCATTTGGTTCGCCCTCCACGTCGTGTTCGGTGAGGTCGCCGTGTTGCCATTGGCGCTTGGCGCAGAAGTCCCCTTGCCTGTCTGGTCATCCTTCCAGGTCGCTGCGGCGCTGATGTGCATTGTTGCAACCATCGCTCTTCTTCGGTTCAAGGTCGGCGTCATCGCGCTTGTCCTCGGCTCAGCCGCGTGCGGCGTGGCGCTTCGCCTTTGCGGATTTGCATGACGGGCAAGTCCGCGGTGATGATCGCGGAAGAGCCAACCATTCGGGATCTGCGGGTTCTGAGCAAGCTTTGCCTGAGGGCGCGTACGCCCCGGCGAGGTTCTGCGTCGAACCATTGAGTCCGCACTAGCCTGTAGCGGGATCACCGCCCTCAGACGACGCGCTCCGGCGGCCTACCTTCTGGCAAGGCGTGGTGCAGGCGCCGCCCTGGCGGACGGTTTCCACTTCAGCGGCGAGTGAGGCGCGCAGGTCGTCGAAGCGCAGGCGTTCTGCAACGCCTTCTCCGAAGAAGGCCAATGTCGCAAAATGGGCGATGAACTGCCGGTCGTAAGCTTTCGTCCATCCGGCAGGAAAGCGCTCGATAAATGACCGGTCGCCGCAGTATATCTGAGTGACCGGAATGCGCTCCTCAAGCGACAGACAAGCGCATTCGCGGGGCAGGGCCTGTCGATTGCGCAATGCCAGCGTTTGAACAGGCTTTGCTCCCTCTCCGATCGGCGCGCCGAGAGACTGATTTGTCAAAAATCGACTAGGCAATTTGCCGGCGCGACCTACTGTCTTGGGATGGCGCACGATCATCACGATCACGACGACGATCACCCTGACAACGAGCTTGACCCGGTGACGGCGCGCGTCCGGGCGCTGGAAACCATTCTTGTTGGCAAGGGGTTGGTCGATCCCGCCGCCATCGACGCCATTGTCGAGGCTTACGAGACGAAGATCGGACCTCGCAATGGCGCGCACGTCGTTGCGACGGCCTGGACCGATCCAGGCTTCGCCGCGTGGCTGAAGACCGACGCCACCGCTGCCATCGCTTCATTGGGGTATACGGGCCGCCAGGGCGAACATATGCGGGCGGTGTTCAACACGGAAGGCGAGCACAACCTCGTCGTTTGCACGCTGTGCTCCTGTTATCCGTGGTCGGTGCTTGGTCTCCCGCCAGTCTGGTATAAGTCGCCGCCCTATCGTTCGCGTGCGGTCATCGATCCTCGCAGCGTGCTGGCGGAGTTCGGACTTGGGTTGCCTGCCTACACATCTATTCGTGTATGGGATTCCACGGCCGAGTTGCGCTATCTCGTCATCCCGCAGCGTCCAGCTGGGACCGAGGACCTCGACGCCGAGGCGCTTGCTGCTTTGGTAACGCGCGACAGCATGATTGGGGCGGGCCTTGCACGAGCTCCAGGCAAGGCATGAACGGGCCACAAGATCTCGGCGGCCAGATGGGCTTCGGGCTGGTTGCTCCTGAAGTCGAAGAGCCTGTGTTCCATGCGGCTTGGGAAAAGCGTGCACTCGGCCTCACTCTGTGCGCGAGCGCGCTGGGCAAATGGACGATCGACGAGAGCCGCCACGCGCGCGAGTCGTTGCATCCGGCGGACTACTATGCGTCGAGCTATTACGAGATATGGACCAAGGCGCTTGAGGCGCTGCTGCTGCGGCATGGCTTCATCACAGCGGCTGATCTTGCCGCGCAGCGCGCCGTCGATCTGGTGCCTGGGCCGAGTCGAATTCTGACCGCTGACAACGTCGCAGCCGCGCTGGCGCGTGGCGGGCCGTGCGACCGACCGATGGCAACCTCGCCGCGTTTTGCTGCTGGCGACCGCGTCCGCACGCGCAGGACCCATCCGACGGGTCACACCCGCCTGCCGCGTTATGCGCGGGATTGTGTTGGCACGATCGAGGCGGTGCACGGTGGCTTTGTGTTTCCGGACACCAACGCGCACGGCGCGGGCGAAGCGCAGGAATACGTTTACACGGTCGTGTTTACCGGCGAGGAGTTGTGGGGCGAGGCGGCCAATCCCGGCCTCACCGTCAGCATCGATGCGTGGGAGAGCTATCTTGTCCCGGCTTGATCCCGCGCCCGATGCCCTGTCTTCGCAGAACCGTGGCAGGCTGAGGCCTTTGCGATGGTGGTCGCGCTGCATGAACGCGGCCTGTTCAGCTGGAACCAGTGGGCCGATGCGCTTTCCACGCAGGTGAAAGGGCCCGGCGGCGAGAGCTATTACGCTGCATGGATCGCCGCGCTTGAAAGCCTGCTGGTATCCTTGAATGTCACCGCGACGACCGAGGTCGATGCGCTGACAGAAGCTTGGCAGCGTGCGGCGCATGCCACGCCGCATGGTCAGCCGATCCTCCTTGAGAACGATCCTGCGCGGTCGACGTGAGGCAGAGTTCCCTTGAGTTGGATCGTTGCCTGCGCGTCGGAACCAACCTCGGATGTATTGCGAGACCGAATGGGCGCATACCGAGCGACCGAGATTGGGCGAGGTCCGTTCGTATTGAACCACTGGCGCTCAGTGACGGCTTTGGGGCGACCTTGCCGTTTGTAACCTCTCGCTGCTCGGGCAGGATGGGAGCCTATTTCTGCCACCCGTCAGAAGCGGAGAATGCTACGGTATCGTCGTCAGCTAGAACTGGCCAAGCATCCTCGAATGACGACGTCGGCGAAGTCCGGCAGTTGCCGTGAGTATGTCAGGTGGCCTTACGACATCCTCCATAATGCCTGCCTCACAAAGCCAGTCAAAACATCTCTTTCAAGCGGACCTTGGCCGTGAAATCATACTGCAAATCCAACAAGAGGCATGACGAAGATGGCCAGGAAAAGCCGCCACCCGGAAACCATCGTTCTGCACGCAGGCTGGCGCGCAGATCCAACGACCGGAGCCGTGGCGCCGCCCATCTATCAAACCACATCGTTTCAGTTCCAGAGCACCGAACACGCCTCGAACCTTTTCGCCCTGAAGGAACTGGGCAACATTTACACACGCCTCGGAAATCCCACGACGGCGATCCTCGAGGAGCGGATCGCCGCGCTTGAGGGCGGAGCGGCTGCGGTCGCCTTGGCGTCGGGTCAGGCCGCCTCGGCCTTTTCGATCCAGAACCTGGCACGGGCGGGCGATAATGTGGTCAGTTCGACTGACCTCTACGGCGGCACGTGGAATCTATTTGCCAATACGCTGAAGGATCTCGGCATCGAGGTCCGCTTCGCCGACCCGGCCGATCCAGAGTCCTTCCGGCGCGCGACGGACGACCGCACGCGCGCATATTATGCGGAGACCCTGCCCAATCCGAAGCTGGCGGTCTTCCCGATCGCAGAGGTGGCGGCCATCGGCCGACCGCTGGGCATCCCCTGATCATGGACAACACAGCCGCCCCGCTGCTCTGCCGACCGCTGTACCACGGCGCGGCCGTCGTCGTCTATTCGACCACCAAGTATATCGGCGGGCATGGCACCTCAATCGGCGGGGTCCTGATTGACGGCGGCAATTTCGACTGGGAAGCCAATCCCGAACGCCAGCCGCTCTTCAACACCCCGGATCCGAGTTACCACGGCGCGGTCTGGAGCAACGCAGTGAAGGGGTTGGGCCCGATCGCATACGCGATACGCGCACGCGTCGTCCTGTTGCGAGACCTCGGCGCGGCGATGTCGCCCTTCAATGCCTTCCAGTTCCTGCAGGGCATGGAGACGCTTCCGCTTAGGATGCCGAGGCACTGCGCCAATGCTCAGGCAGTGGTCGAGTTCCTGAAAGGCCGAAAGGACGTCGCGCAGGTCATCCACCCTTCGATCCAAATGGGGTCGATGCGAGAGCGAGCCGACAAGTATCTGTCGGGTGGCTATGGCGGCCTTGTCGGGTTCGAGCTCGTGGGCGGGCGCGAGGTTGGCCGCAAGTTCATCGACGCCCTTGAGCTGTTCTATCATGTGGCCAATATCGGCGACGCACGCAGCCTCGCCATCCATCCGGCGAGCACAACTCATTCCCAGCTAACGCCAGAGGAGCAGCTGGCGACCGGTGTGACCGACGGCTACGTGCGGCTGTCGGTTGGCCTGGAGCACATCGAAGACATCATCGCTGATCTAGAGAACGCGCTGGCCACCGCCGGATAGCCTGCCCGAGGCGGCAATCGAAAGCCCGATCCGTGTCAGACATCGCGGCGGGCGGCGGAGTCCGGCGAAGAAACGCCAGGGTCGTTAGGGCAGGATGACCGGCAGCTCTTGGCCGGCTCAGCCGGATCGCAGCGGCATCTGCTGAGCCGCAGCGCGACGCGTGTGCTGCGGGCACGCTCGGAATCTGTCTGGAGCAGGGCGGTGGCGTGATTAAGTAGGCCGTTGTGAAAGCCCGGCAGAGCCGCGTTGAGTTAACCCAACAGTTCTGCCTAAACGGGTCGTTCTAGACTTCACTTTTCAGCACCAGCCTGCATCAGGTCGATAGAACTTCACTTACCATTTCACCCAATGGCATGCGTGCCTGCATTCTAACTGCAAGCAGAGCCATGCCGCTCACCTTGCGTTGCACGAAAAGGGTGTCGGCAGGCGGCACGTGCCATGCGGCCCGGTCAGCTGCGATAACTTCAATGTGGCGCAGCAGCGGCTCCACAAATGAACGGTCTGCGAAGTCGAACGGACCGGGCTTGCCGACGTGCGTTATCGTCATTTTTATGATTTCATCAATCGCTTGACGGTGGCGGTGCAAAGCCGCCATCGAGATAAAACCCGCCTCGATCAGAGCCGTACAGGGCGCAAGGTGGTCGCCCGCGAGACCTGCACGCAACAGCCGACGATACGCTTCGACAGTTTGAACAGGAACACTGCGCGCAGCTCCGAAATCTAGAAGAACGATACGCCCCGTGTCCGCTTGCCAGCGATAATTGGCAAAGTTGGGATCGGTCTGCATCAAGCCGAACGCGAACAGCTCGCGCAGAGCCAGCCCCAAAGTGCGATCATGGCTGAGCCGGATGGCCCGTTCTGTCTTTCTTGCCTCCAACTGGAAGTTGCCCGCTTTACGGCCGCGGCCAACACACGCCACCCAGAAGCGGCCGTCAGGATTGACGATCACATCGCGTCAGCCAACAGGAGACAAGGTCGAGCCCGGCGCGGTAAACCGCATGGCGAGGCCGCGCGAAGGAATCGGGAGACACTGAAGGCGACGCGGTCATTCGACGGCGGCGCTCGCCGTCGAATTCGGTGGCGCGATAGTCAAGTGTTCCTACCAACGCCAAGACCTCTAACATCGATATCTGTAGGTCGCTTGCCGATGATATCAGCCAGGAGACGGCCCGAACCACACGCCATCGTCCAGCCGAGCGTCCCGTGACCGGTATTGAGGTAGAGACCTTCAATCGAGGTGGAACCGATAATCGGAGGTCCGTCTGGCGTCATAGGCCTCAGGCCACACCAGAATGACGCGCGATCGAGGTCGCAAGCCCCGGGGAACAGGGTTCTGGCAGAATGTTCGAGGGCTTGGCGCCGGGCAGGTCGCAATCTGAGATCGTATCCCGCGAGCTCGGCAGTTCCGCCGATGCGGATGCGGTCGCCGAGCCGCGTTATCGCAGTCTTGTAGGTCTCGTCCATTACGGTGGAGACGGGCGCGGCCGCAGCGTTCGTGACTTGAGCTGTCAGTGAATATCCTTTGACTGGATAGACCGGAATGCTCAGCCCGACCTGCCTTACCAAAGTCGCGGAGTGACTGCCGAGCGCGACGACATAGCCGTCAGCGTTTTTTCGGCCTCTGGATGTGATCACCGAGTTCACCCGTGGTCCATCGCCAATGATTTTCTGAACGTCGGTTTCAAACGTGAACTGCACGCCCATCTGCTTGGCCATGCTGGCAAGCTTCGACGTAAAGATCTGGCAATCGCCTGTCTCGTCGTCAGGCAGCCGCAGTCCGCCGACAATGTCCGCTTCGGACCGACTAAGCCCCGGCTCGGCTTTCAGGCAACCCCGCTTGTCGAGCGCTTCGAACGGAATTCCCAGGCCGGTGAGAACTTCCACGTCCTTGGCCATGTCCTCGAATTGCTGTTGCGTGCGGAACAACTGCAAGGTGCCTTGGCTTTGTTCGTCGTACGTAACGCCCGTCTCGGCCCGAAGCTCTCGCAAGCAGTCACGACTGTATTCCGCGATCGGCAGCATGAGGCTCTTATTCAGCGCGTAGCGCCGGGATGTGCAGTTGCGCAGCATGCTGAACAGCCACCACCACATACGTGGGTCCATTACTGGACGGACTACGAGTGGCCCGTGTCGCATCGTCAGCCATCGTAGGGCCTTCACCGGCACGCCTGGCCCGGCCCAAGGTGAAGCGTATCCGGGAGATATCTGTCCGGCGTTCGCGAAACTGGTCTCCATGCCGGGGCCTGAGCGGCGATCGAGCACTTCCACCTCGTGTCCGTCTCGGGCCAGGTAGTACGCCGTCGTCACGCCAATGACGCCTCCGCCGAGAACTAGGATACGCATGGCCCCATCCTCCTACTTCGCGTTGTGCATTGCTGCGCGGCTGCGGTCAGGGGCAACCTGTCGCCGACCATTTGCATGCATTTCAGATGTGGCTCACAGGCGCCTGTCATGGAGCAAGCACGCGAGCATTGCCGCCGTTTGTTTCGATCTCTCGCCGCTTCTCGAACGCGGCCTCAATGGCCCATTCCTGTCTCAAATAATCGCCATAGAAGCGGCCGTTGATTTTTACGTTCCAGACGCCCGAACGGTTCGTGATGAGAAGGACCGTCTCCGGCGCAGACGTCATTTGGGTCGTTGGTGTCATCACATATCTCCAAAACGGGGCAGGTTCGGGTAGTGGCCCACGCGTTCACGCTGCCGCCGGCCCCGGATCTCCATCGTCAGGTGGACCGCCGTTTGTCTGATGGACACGGCCCTTCGTAGAACTCCGAATGAGCCGAAGCGAGGCCGGTGCGGTAACCGTACTGTGCGGCGAGAAGCGCCCGGGCCAGGAGGTTTCGGGCTGTTCCATGACACGACCCAGGGTGAGGACCCTGGAGCACCCTGGTCTAACGTCGAAATTCTTTGCCCATCCCTCGCGTTGGCCGAGAAGGGCAAGGCCGAAGGGCAACGTGATTGGCAGCCAACGTCGGTCGAGACCCGTTGTGCCGGTGAGAGTTGCGACATGCGTCTCCTCTCCGACTGCGTACGCAATCTGACTACCCAAGCTTGCAACATCGCGTGGGAGATCGTCAGGGAAGACGACTACGGCTGTTTCGAGCTTTGCGCGCAATTGCAGAACGAGATCATGATCTCGCTGGCTCCATTGCTCGTGAATCGAGCTTAGCGTTGTAAAGTCACCGATGGTAAGAAGGCATGGGTTGTCGTTCATCGCGGATCTCCATCCACATATGCGAGTTCTAGTCGCGAATGTCGGAAAGCCCCTGGCCGCGACTCTGCGGCACAGGGGTTAGGATCCTGCGAGGAACAAGCCTTCCATGTGAGCGACGCGGCGTGCCCGGTGATGCGCGCTCACGACACTAACGCCACGTTTGGCGCGGATTCAGCCGGGGTGGGCGATGGAGTGAGTATCCGGGTGACCTTGAGGCGCCGGGTGCCGCCGTCGCGTCTGCGCCATTCCATAGAATCGCCGGCGCTGAGACCGATCAGCGCAACACCGATCGGCGTCAGAATCGAAATGCGCCCAGAGGAAATGTCCTCGTCTTGCGGGAAGACAAGCGTAACAGTGCGCGCGTCTCCGGCCTCGGTTTCATATTCGAGTGTAGAGCCCATGCGAACGACTTCGCGTCCGTGCATCGCTTCGTCAATAAGTTCGGCGCGCGCGAGCTCGGAAGACAATGGATCAGCCAGGTCGCTATTTCGGCGAGCTAGAATCTCAGAAAGTAGGGACAGACGCGCAAAATCTGATTGCGAGATCGCGATGGGTGGCTTGTGGAATGTGTGTGTCATGTCGTTTCCATATGCGCGCGCTGCGCGCGCAAAGCGGTGAAGCTGGAAAGGTAAACTGAAAGGGGGTCGCGCTAGGTTGTCGTGGCGTGTGTTTTCGCCTGGCCCTCGGCCGGCGCGCGACGCACCGAGCCGGGGGTTAATGTCCCGCGATGGGGCAAACCCGGAAAGTCGTGCTCAAGGCGAAGCCACAGATCATGCCCCTAAGGTCGGTATTGATGATGGAAAGTCAAGGCGCGCGGTCTGTTGGTCGCACGCACGCGAGGTTGACGTCGTAGCCGCAGCGTCACGTCACCGCGATCACGTCGCGCGCCGACCTTTTTACATCTCCAAATCCCCATATCGGCGAATGAAATGTTCCCCGCGAGAAGGAGACGAGGATTGCGCACTGATGAAGCAGAACAACGACGGAAGTTCCGTGCGGTTGCCCTGGCGCGGTGGGAAGGCGAGGGTGGCGCGGTGGGGCGTCCGCCAGAGGAAAGCCAACCCTCAAAAACCTTCGACCATGCCGGCCTTGCCATCAGGAGTTTGCTTGCTTCTTCCCGTGATCAGGATGCCGTTACTGTGACGACGGAAGGTACTTCGAAAAACGCGGCAGCACGTTGCTGCGCTCCAAGTTCCTGGTCACTGCAAGCTAGATTGACGGATTACCGAATGATCTCATCAGAAGGCTTGGAGGACGATGCAGGCTTGCGCGCCATTTCAATAAGTGCTCGCGGGTCGAGTGGCTTTGCAAGAAGGTCGTTAAAGGTCGGGGGCAGAGAGCCGTCATCAACGTGTGCCGCAGTAAACGCACAGATGCGGGTAAGAGCGTTCGGTCCATTGCCGTCACGAATGGCGCTGGCGACCTCTGCGCCGGACATGTCGGGAAGATTGAGGTCAAGGAGAATCAAATCGAACAGTTGGAAGGCGGCTGCGTCCAGGCCTGACGCGGCATTCTCGGCGGCGACAACGAACGCGCCTGCGCCTTGCAGAATGCGTGTGCAGATTTCCCGATTTGCGGGGTGATCGTCGACGACTAGAACGCTTGAGACCGTGCCGTTGTCGGATTGCCCCGTGTCTGGGGCGAGAGAGCGGGGCGCATGTATCCGGACAGTGAAGCAGGCGCCCGCGTCCGGTGCGCTTTCCACTTCGATCGTCCCCTGCAGCGCCTCGACAAGGCCCTTGCAGATCGAAAGACCGAGACCAGCGCCCGCAGGCAGCATCTGCGGCCCGATGCCTTGGGAGAATCTGTCGAACAACACGGCTCGTGTCGCGTCATCGAAACCGGGGCCCGTATCTTTCACGGCGATCGACAAGATCCCGAAATTCTCATCATGATCGGTCGATACTGTAATCGATCCTCGGTCGGTGAACTTGATGGCGTTACCTATCAGATTGACCAGAATCTGGATGAGAGCGTCTGCATGAGCTTCCAGGAAGGGAGGAAAACCGTCACTGGTTTCCTGTCGAAGCTCCACCCCGTTGAGACGGGCCTGTTGCGAGAAAATATCCAGCACATTTCCAACGAGGGTGTTGATTGCAACAGGAGCTGTTCTGTTCGCCGCCAAAGCGGCGGCGGCTTTCGAACGACCCAAGACATTGTTGGCGACGGAGAGCAGGGCGTCGCCGGACCGCGTCAGATGTTCAAGATCGCTTCGCGCCGCGGCCGGTATGTCGTCCCGGGCGGCCAGGAGATGCGCGTATCCGAGGATGGCCATCAAGGGCGTACGTAGTTCATGACTGAGATCTGCCGCATACGATTGCTTCTGCAAGATCTCGTTCTCTGCTGTTGCCGGGGCATGCGCGACATCGCTTTCGCGTTCGACTCGCGTCGTGATGTCCAGAACCGATCCTATGATCGATGCGACTTCGCCCGCGGTGTCTCGCTGCACGATAGTGCGTGACTCGACCACGCGGATGCCGCCCGACGGGAGCATTATGCGCGAGATCGAAACGTGGCCACCAGCCTGCAGATTGGAGGAAAGGTCGATATAGGCATCGGCGTGGTCGTCGGGATGAATCCGACTCATGGTCTCTTGCGCATTGGGAGCGGGCCCCACCGGAAACTCGAAAAGCCGAAACATGTTCGGTGACCAGTCCACCGCTCCGGTCGATGGATCCATGCGCCAGAAGCCGATGCCTGCAACTTCTTCAGCTGCGTCCTGCCATGCTGCCTGGAGGGCTGCGGTGTCGCTCATCGTGACCTAGTGGAGTGCGTAAGATGAGATTTGGCCAATCCCCCGAGCCCGTTGGATCGCCTTCTTGTCGCATCCCCGGTCCGGCGTACGACACATTGCGCCTGCGCATGAGAAGGCGCGCTCCTGGCGTAGAGTAAGCCACGTGCAATAATGCCCTCTGCATTGCGGAGGTTCAGCATTCGCGTGAAGGCTGGCGTTTCTTCTGGTTTGTGTCCACGGATACTTCGCAAAGCGTTGTCTCCTCTGAACCTCGTCCCTACCCAGTATGGGGCTTCGATGCAGGCTGCTCTTGAAAAGCTGGATGCTGCCACGCGGGCCGAAGCTGACGGCCTTTAAAGTTCTCCTCGGCTTCCTTTATCAGAGCGATCTCAGGAAATCAGAGCAGCGACAGCTGCAAACAGGCTGGTTCCAAGTGAAACCATGCTTGGGATAATTACGGCGATGCCGCAAAGAACCGCTATACCCACGATCCAGCCTGCCTTTCGTTTCTTCACTTCCTTTGTCATCTGCTGAACCTTCAATGACGACGCCCATCTTTGCCCGTCGCGGGCTGGATCGACGTGCGCGAGTCCTTTTTGAAACGTGGGTCGGTACTAGCGTTGGTGGGAAGCGGATGATCCTCATCTGCCAGAAGGATCCTTTCCGAGGCGCCGGACAAATCGTCGTACTGCCCGGACTTGAGCGACCAGAAAAATGCGGCCAAGCCGACCGCTCCCATGAGCAGGGCAATTGGTACGAGCCAGATCAGGACGCTCATGGCGCTGTCTCCAGAACTCTCTGAATGCGCGACGGTGGCGGTTTGACGTTACTTGGGCGTGGTGACGGCGACAATCGCAGGGAGTTGACGACCACGGTCAGCGAGGATGCGGACATTGCGATCGCAGCAAGGAAAGGCGTCACAAAACCCGCCAAGGCAAATGGAACCGCAACGACATTGTAAATGACGGCCAAAGCGAGGTTCTGATGAACAAGCCGCCGGGCCTTCCTGGAAATCCTGAGTGCATGAGACACGGAGTCGAGGCCGCCCATGAAAACGAAATCTGCTGCTGCGCGGCCGATATCGGCAGCATCTCCTGGCGCCATGGAGACATGAGCCGCCGAAAGAGCAGGGGCGTCATTGAGGCCATCGCCAACCATCAGCACTTTTCGCCCTGCGTCACCAAGCTCCTTCAGGCGGCGAACCTTGTCCTCTGGTCGTAAGCCGTAGTGGAAATCCTTCACACCAAGGCGCGCGGCGAGATTCCCAACTGCCCCTTCGCCGTCGCCCGACAAAATTTCGATGTGATAACCTCCGGCGCGAAGATCGAGAATTGTTCCAATCGCATCGGGACGCAGGACGTCCGCCAATTCAAACTTCCCGACAATCGTCCTATCCTTGGCGAACCCCACGCCATCGCCAACAGCGCCATCCTGCACCCAATCTGTCCGTCCCAGACGATAAGTGTGCCTCCCAATCCGTCCCTCGACTCCCAAACCTGGGTACTCGCGTACATTCTCGACGACAGGTTGCGCGCCCTCGCACGCAAGGCTGGCGATCGCTTGAGAAGCAGGATGCCGCGAACAGGCGGCAAGTGCGAGCGCTGCATGGAGATCGTCACCCATCACGGTATGCGAAACGATTTGCATCCGGCCGAATGTGAGCGTGCCTGTCTTGTCGAAGACAACCGTATCCGCTTCCGCAGCGCGCTCGAGGGCGCTGCCATCCTTGAGAGCGATCCTGAGTTCGAACAATCGACGCGCAGCCATGACATGGACCATGGGCACGGCAAGGCCGAGCGCACAGGGACACGTGATGACAAGCACGGACACGGCAATGGTGAGAGCCTGATGCCAGCTTCCCGTGGCGAGCATCCATGCGATGAAGCTGCCTGCAGCCAGTGCATGTACGACTGGCGTGTATAAAGAAGCGGCCCGGTCCGCCAGACGACGGTAGTGCGCCCGTCCGATCTCTGCCGCCTCCATCATGTTGATCATGCTGGAAATGAACGAATCTGGCATCGTGCGGCTCACCCGAACCTCGATGCGGCCGTTGATGTTGAGCATGCCGGAGAGCACGGGTGTGCCCGGTTCCGCACGGACCGGCGTGCTTTCTCCGTTGACGATCGCCGTATCCAGATCGGCGTCTCCGCTGACAATCACGCCGTCGAGCGGGATGCGATCGCCGGCCGAGACGAGAACAATCTGGCCAACGTGTATAAGGTCGGTCGACGTGTAGGCGCGCCGGCCATCGACCTCGACAACCGTTGCGCCGCGCGGCATCAGACGCGCCAGCCCCATCACCGCCGTTCGAGCCTTGCGTCGCATCATATGGTCGAGCGTGCGGCCGACAAGAAGCACAAAGATGAGCGACGTCGCCGCGTCAAAATAGGCATGGGGACCCTTCTGCACGGTGTCGTAGGCGCTCAGGGTAAACATCAACAGGATGCCGACAGCTATCGGCACATCCATGTTGGCCTTTCCAACCTTGAGTGCCGACCATGCTGACTCGAAGAAGATGCGTCCCGAATAGACGATGACGGGCGCCGCGAGCAGCGCGGAAATGACGTGGAAAATGTTGCGAAGCGCCGGATCGGCGCCCGACCAAATTGAGACGGACAGCAACATGATATTCATCATGGCAAAGCCAGCCACCGCAGTCGCGCGCACAAGCCGACCCATTTCCGGATCCCGGCCATCGGTTTCGAATGAGGACAGCGTGGCGTCGAAACCCGCTTGCGACAAAGTTCTGACGAGCGGCGGAGGCGATCCGCCGGCGCGCCACTTCACTTTGACGCGGCGGGTCGACAGGTTGACCCGCGCCTCAACGACATTGTCCAGACCGGAAAGCGCTCCTTCGATGGACCGTATACAGCCAGCACACCTCACCGTTGGGACAACCAGGTGGGTCTCCATCAAGGCGTGGGAAATGTTGCGGCTTGCAAGAAGGACTTCGGCCTCGGACGGCAGAGGCGTTGCTCGCATGCGTGAAGCGGGTTCGGAGAGACTGACCATCTATGCCTCACCGTCTGCAATCATCCGGTAGGCGTGCCAGCTCGCGTGGCCGAGCAGGGGGAAGATCACGATGAAGCCAACAAAGAAGGTTGCGACACCAACGGCGCACAGGAAGAGAATGATGGCGCCCCACATGATCATGGGCGCGACGTTGTTCCAGACCAGCGCCATGCTTGTGCCCATCGCTGTCAGGGCGTCCGTCGGCCGGTCCAGAAGCATCGGAATGGAAAACGCGCTCAGCGCAAACGCGAAAGAAGCGAAAAGCCCGCCCACAGCGGTTCCGACAGCGAGCATCGCCCAGCCCATCGGCTCGTTCAGCAGCAGGGCAACGATATGGGGCAGTCCCGGGAAGGGCGTCACGCCGAAGAAGAGCGCATAAAGCAGCACAGCGGCCCTCATCCATAGCAACATGAGAAGCAATAGAAGAAGTGTTGCGTAGAATATCTGGGCGCCGGAGCGCAGCTTCACGAATATCATCTCGCTGAGCGTCACTGTCTCGCCCGCTTCAATGGCCCGGCTCTTGGCGTAGAGGCCCACCCCTAGGAGCGGCCCCACGATCAGAAATCCTGCGAGCGCCGGGAAGAGGATGTAATCATACTCCAGCGTGACCAGAAGGAACACGAAGGCGACCGAAATTGTTGCAATGCTCAGTCCATACAGAAGGCTGAGAAGCGGCTGCCGGACAAGATCGCGCCAGCCCATCGCAAGCCACTTGAACCCAACATCCAGCGGCAGATGACGTTGCATGCGTACGTCCCGCGTCCGCTCGACGCCGGATGTTTCGCTCAGGAGGCCGTAGTTCTCGCCGTGCTCAGCCATGTTCGTCGCATCCTAGCATGCCGATTTCGCCGCTATGTATCCGCCATCGCCCGTTTCCTTGACGTGGGGCACGCAGGCCGGCTGGGACGTAAGCGCCACATAGAGCAGATGGATGTTTGCGGCCGCAAAAACCAAAAGCGCCCCGCTGATAAGGATCCAGATTCTCATCCTCATGACGTCGCAAACTCCCGTCGTCCCTAGCTGTCGCCTTCGCCGAGCGAATGCACGTAGAGCGCAAGTATCTTGATCTCCGCGGGCGTAAGTCGTTGATCCCAGGTTGGCATGTGGCCCCGCCTGCCGCCGTGGATCGTCGTTATGATGGTGTCGAGATCGCCGCCGTATATCCAACGCTCGTCCGTCAGGTTGGGGGCGCCGACATCCTGCTTTCCGCGCGCGTCTTCGCCATGGCAGGTCGCGCAGTTGGCAAGAAAAACCTCTCGGCCAGCGGCAATGGTTTCGACATTTGCTGGTTGGGAGAATTGGGGGTTGCTAAGCGAGAAAACGAAATTTGCCGCCTTCTCGACATCTTCGCGCGGCAGCATCTGATCCACGCCGAAACGTGGCATCTCGGCAATCCGGCTGCCTGCATTCGCGGAGTTGACGCCAACGCTGACCGTCTCGGCAATGCGCTGGACGTCTCCACCCCATAACCAGTCGTCATCCGTCAAGTCCGGGTAATTGGCGCGTCCCTTGCCATCGCTGCCGTGGCAGGCGGCGCAGTTGTCTCCGAACAGCTGATGCCCCGTGCTTCGCACGATCAACATCATTCTCTCGTCGGCCTGGATGGTTGGAAAATCCGAGACTTCAATCTTCTTCGTCCACGTCGCCTTGTCGGCGGCGGAAGCAACCAGTTGCTCTTCCACGGCTTTCTTCTGGTCAATTCCAAGAATGCCAGGCGTGTAACTTTTGCCTAGCGGCCAGGCGGGGGTCAGCACCCAAAGGGCAAAAGCGATAATATGGGTGACGATCAGGAAAAGCAGGACGCCACGCGGTATGGGCGTATCAAGTTCCTTGATGCCATTCCAGTCATGTCCGGTCAGCCGCTCACCGCTGACTGGATCGCGTTCTTCAACGCTCATGGTTCATCCTCCCGTTCAAGAACGGAGTGTTTGGCCTTGTCAAATCGACGGCGGTTGGATGGCCAGAACGCATAGATCACAACGGCCACCGCCATTGCGATGAGGTAGAACAGACCCCAGCTCTTCGAGAACACCACCCAGAATTCGTGGTCCATGATTTTCCCTCAATCCAGCGGTTGCGGGGATGTCTCAGGCGCCGCCGTATTCTTGTGGGCGGCATCGGTCAGTCGACCCAGAATCTGCAGATAAGCCACCAGAGCATCCATTTCGGTGAGCTGGCTGGTCACGCCATCAAAGGCGCGCACCTGCGTTTCGTCACCATAGCGTTGCATCACGCCGGGGACGCCATCCGTGTCGGGATTCGCCTGGGCATATGCATCGGCCCGCGCATCCTTGACCATCTCGTCGGTATAGGGAACGCCGACCATGCGTTGCGCGGCCAGATGCTCAGACAGATCGTCAATCCTGAGTTCCGTGCGCGCCAGCCATCGATAGGCAGGCATGTTGGATTCAGGGACCACGTCTCGCGGATAGGTCAGGTGCGCGACATGCCAGGCGTCGCCGTATTTGTCGCCGACACGCGCCAGGTCGGGACCCGTGCGTTTGGAACCCCAGAGCATGGGGTGATCGTTCTTCGACTCGACTGCGAGCGAGTAGGGCCCGTACCGGTCAACCTCGTCGCGCAGGGTTCTAATCATCTGGCTGTGGCACGCATAACATCCCTCACGGACGTAGATGTTGCGTCCCGCCAGTTCCAGCGGCGTGTAAAGTCGCATGTCAGGCGCCGCTTCAACAGTCTCATCGATCGTGAAAAGAGGTGCGATCTCGACAATGCCGCCGACACTGGCGGCTGCAATGATAGCAAGAACGAAACCTATCGCGGAACGCTCGAGTTTGCGGTGAAAAAATTCGCTCATTTCACTCTCCCGCCAGCGCCAGATCGGCGGGATGCGGAACATCATCCCGGCTTTCGGCCTTGTCGGGCGACCGGATCGTCATCAGGATGTTGTAAAGGCAGATGATGGCGCCGATGAGGAACAGCAAGCCGCCAAACGCGCGGGCCACATAGTATGGCCACATAGCTTTCAGCGAATCCACGAATGAATAAGCAAGCGTGTCCTCCTCTGTGTACGTACGCCACATCAGGCCTTGAATGATGCCTGAATTCCACATCGCGAAGACGTAAATAAGCGTTCCTGCCAGAGCGAGCCAGAAATGCCATTCGATCAAAGCGGGGGAATACATCTGACGTCGTTTCCACAAGACCGGCACCAGCGTGTAGAACGAGCCGAACGTGATCAGCGCAACCCATCCCAAGGCGCCCGCATGCACGTGACCTATCGTCCAATCAGTATAGTGAGACAACGAATTCACCGGCCGGATCGCCATGAAGGACCCCTCGAATGTCGACAGGCCGTAGAACACCGCGGCGATCATCATGAAACGGAGCGTTGCGTCGTCGCGCACCCGGTGCCAGGCGCCGTTGAGCGTCAGCAGCGCATTGCCGGCTGACGCCCAGGAGGGCACCAGCAACATGATCGAGAAGGTCATCCCGAGCGTCTGAACCCAGTCCGGCAGGGCGGTGTAGTGCAGATGGTGAGATCCGGCCCACATGTAGAAAAAGGTGATGCCCCAGAAACTGAGGATCGAAAGCCGATAGGAAAAGATCGGCCGCTGGGCGCGCACGGGTAGGTAGTAGTACAGCATCCCGAGGAATCCGGAGGTCAGGAAGAACGCCACCGCGTTATGGCCATACCACCATTGCACCATGGCATCCTGCACCCCGGGCCAGACCGTGTAACTCTTGGCGTGCCCGAGCGAAACAGGCACTGCGAGATTGTTCACGATATGGAGGATTGCGACGACGAGAATGAATGCCAGGAAGTACCAGTTCGCCACATAGATGTGCGGCTCTTTCCGTCGTGCAAGCGTGCGGATGTAGAGGACGAAGTAGGTCACCCAGACAAGGACGAGCCAGATATCGGCATACCATTCCGACTCGGCATACTCCTTCGATTGCGTAATTCCGAGCAGGTAGCCCGAGACAGCTATCAAGCAGTACATGTTGTAGCCGACCAGAACGAACCATGACGAAAGCTGATCTGGCAACCGCGCGCGCGACGTGCGTTGCACGACGTGGAATGACGTCGCGATCAGCGCATTTCCTCCAAATCCAAAAATTACGCCCGTGGTGTGTGTTGGACGAAGGCGGCCGAGACCGGACCAAGGCGCGTCAAAAGCGAGATCGGGCCAGGCGAGTTGTGCCGCGACCCACACTCCCATGAACATTCCGAAGACGGCCCATATCATTGCAAAGATGACGCCCGCCTTTATCGGCTCGTCGTAGTAGAGAGAAAGACGTTCCGTGCCCGGAGCCTTCTCCTCATATCCAAACATAACGATGTAGGAGCAAACGAGACCGAAGAGCAGGATCAGCAGGCCATGGATAAGCAGGGGGTCTTCACGACCCGCTATGGCGAGAGCCAGTCCGCAGATGGAAACGGCCATAGATATCCAGAGCGCGAGAAACCGCTCGGTTCGGGTCAGCGTCGAAATCATTGCTCTCTCTCGATCCCGTCCGTCTCAAAGAATAAAGCACATACGCGCAGATACCGAGAACGCCGAAATCGCGCCAATTGCAATCAAGAAGATAAACGAAGACGGGGGGCAGCGTGGTAACTGACGCCGTCCCTTGAACCCGAGCCTGGGAATTCCAGAGTCTTTGATAAAGTCCCCGGGCCGACGCCACAAGAAAAGATCAAAACAAAGAAAAGCGGCAACCACGCAATACGTTTTTCTGCGGCGCAATTCCTGATCTCGCATCTGCGAACGCGTGATCCGCCGCTTAGAGAAAGCCGAACAGGACCGCGAAGGCGATAACTGACACCACTGTGAGCAGCATCATGTTCAGAAGCATCCGCACCATCCCACGCTCGTTCTCGTCCTGGAGATGCATCGCATCACAGACCGCATTGGCGGGCCACATGATCAGACCAAGCATCGCGCCTCCATCCAGCGCAGCGCCAATCCGGCGCGATTTGTCGCTTTTCAGCATCTTGAACATCTGCGCCGTATAAGCAATATACTAAATACCTCTTTAAGAGCGACAAATGCGCCTCAACCTGCAATCTGATTACGCTCTCAGAGCCCTCACGCACCTCGACGTCCGGCGCGGCGAGTTGGTTACGATCAGGGAGATCGCGGACCGTTTTCGCATCTCTCAGAACCATTTGATGAAGGTCGCTTACTTGCTTGGAAGGGAAGGGTTCATTGAGACCGTGCGGGGTCGCTCTGGCGGACTTCGCCTGATACGCCGGTCCGATACGATCCGCATCGGTGACGTTGTGCGCAGGATGGAGAACGATCTGGCTCTCGTTGAGTGCTTTCCAGGTGGAGCAAACGGATGCCTGATCGTCCGCGCTTGCCGTTTGAAGGGTATTCTTCACGAGGCGCTGGAAGCATTTCTGGCCGTGCTTGATCGATACACCATCGCAGACCTCACGGCCGGCAATACAAAGTTGCGCGCCATGCTTCAAAGTGAGGTGGCATGATGAGCGACGCCATCATCAGCGCGAACGAAAGGCGCGCCGCCATCCAGGCGCATGCTGCGGCCATTGGCATCGATGAGGATTACATTTCTCTGTTGGTCGATACCTTCTATGCGAACGTACGCGCCCAGCCGCTGCTCGGTCCAATATTCGAGCGTGAGATTGGCGCTGGATGGGATCGTCATCTCGCTACCATGAAGCGTTTCTGGGCGTCCGTAACGTTGAATGCGGGGGTCTATTCCGGAAAACCTGTTCCAGCACACCAGAAATTGTCGGGCGTTGAGCCTTGGCATTTCAAGATATGGCTCGCCCTGTTCAGGCAGACCTTGGAAGACACGGCGCCGACGCCGGAAGCCGTTGCATACGTCATGGAACGCGCGGAGCGCATCGCCGAGAGTCTCCAGCTCGCGATGTTTGGGTTTCCAGGTCTTCCGGTGAACCGGTCATGAAAACGTCATCTGACCTATCGCGAGGCATCGCACTTGTCTGGGCAGGCGTTGCAATCGGAGGTTCGCTGATTGCGACTCCCGCAAAATTTCAGGCCCCGTCCCTCAGTATGACTACTGCGCTTGAGGTGGGCCGGGCGCAGTTCTTCTGGGTTGGGATAGGCGAGTGGATTTTGTGCGCTGCGTTTGTTGGAGCGCTGCTCCGCTGCCGGCGCGTTGACTGGCGGATTGCTTCCGTGCCGGTTCTTATCTTTCTGTCGCAGCGTCTGTTGCTGATGCCCAAACTCGATGCCCGGACTGTTCAGGTCATCGCCGGACAAGACGTGGGGCAGAGCTATCTACACCTGATCTACATCGGGACAGAAATTCTGAAAGTCGGCGCTCTGCTGGCTGCTACGTTTCTAATGGCGCGCTCCGACCCTTCTTCCACGAGGCCTTGAAATGACAGATGCGCACGCACCGCAGCCCTATCGCTCGACGCCCATATTCGACGCGCAGACCTTGCCGGGGGCGTTGCGTCGCGAGCATCGAACGAAGCTGGGCGTCTGGGGTGTCGTGCGGGTTCTGGAGGGCAGGTTGAGACTCGTCTATGTCGAGCCGCCGGGGGAAGCCGTTGTCGAGCCTGGCCGGCCGGGCTTGCTGCTTCCCGACCAGCCGCACTTCGTCGAACCTATCGGCGACATGCGGATGCAGGTTGATTTCTACGACCAGCCGCCGGCGCTTTCCTGAATTCAAGTCTAGCTGGCGCGTATCGACCCGTTCGTCCCGCACGTACCCGGGCGTCATGCGTTTCCGCGAGCGCGCGCCTCGGGCAGTCGCTATCGGCTAACGAGGTGGGCCAAGTTGACGTCGCGGCTCGGATCGAACTGAACCGCGTGGCGAGACGGGGACCCGGAATCTGAGCGAATGACGGAATGAGGCTGGCGACTCGCGTCAGGAAGGCGCAGCGTGGGTCATTGTTTAATACGCGCCGCTCGGAATCGATGAGGCGCCGTTCCGCGCGGGTTTGGGAACGTGATCGGAGCTTGTGCGACGGTGTTCGCCTTGAGTGTCCGATCGCGATCTGGGAAATACTGAACCAGCGCCGCACTTGCAGTATTACTTAATCGAACGAGGCTGTCATGGCGGCTTACAGCGCGACTTTCTCAATCCGTCGCCTCTGGATCATCTTCGCCGTCGGCATGCTCGTCATGTTCGGTACGCTTCTCTATTTCGGCGCGCAGATCTATCAGGCCGCCCCACCCATACCCACATCGGTCCGAACGGCTTCAGGCGAGGAATTGCTCACACGCGAGAAGATCGAGCGAGGACAGAATGTCTGGCAGTCGATGGGCGGGATGCAGCAGGGATCGATCTGGGGACACGGCAGCTATGTCGCGCCGGATTGGAGCGCAGACTGGCTGCACCGCGAAGCACTCGCCTTGCTCGATATCAACGCCCGCGCTGGCAACGGTGGCGACTATGGGCTGCTGCCAGCGGCCGATCAGGCGCGCGCGAAATTCGTTCTGCAGCAGGAAATGCGGACCAACACCTTTGATCCCGAGACCGGTATCATCCTCGTGTCGGATGCCCGGGGACGGGCCATCGCAGCGGTCGGTGCGCACTATTCGTCTCTTTTCCAAGGCAGCTCGCCTGAAGCGCAGAGCCTGCGGGAAGAATACGCTTTCCCCCTGAACGCCATGCTGTCGGCGGAAGACGCGGAGGCGGTGAACGCTTTCTTCTTCTGGACGGCGTGGGCGGCAAGCACGAACCGGCCGGGAGAGGACATCACCTATACAAGCAACTGGCCGCACGAGCCTCTGGTCCGCAACACCCCGACCGGCGCTGTCTCCATGTGGACGTTCATCTCCACCTTCGCCCTGCTCGCCGGGATCGGCGCGATCGTCTGGTACTACGCCAAGGAGTTCGACATCTGGCGCCGCGACGGCGAACCCGAGACTGGGTTTGCCGCGCAGGACTTCATGGATGCTGCCGTCATCACGCCGTCGATGCGGGCGACTGGCTGGTATTTCATGCTGGTTGCTGCGCTTTTCGTCGTACAGGTGCTGCTGGGGATGGTGACCGCGCACTATGCAGTTGAAGGCCAGGGCATCTATGGCCTGCCGTTCGCGGAGTACTTCCCCTATGCCGTGACGCGCACGTGGCACACGCAGCTTGCGATCCTCTGGATCGCCGCCGCGTGGCTCGCGACCGGGCTCTATGTCGGGCCGTTGCTTGGCGGACGCGAGCCAAAATTCCAGGCGGCAGGCGTTTGGTTCCTGCTGCTCAGCCTGGTCGTCATTGTCGCCGGCTCGTTCATCGGCGAATGGTCAGCGGTCAACAGGTTGATCGCGGATGCCACGCAGAATTTCTGGTTCGGGCATCAGGGTTATGAGTTCCTCGACCTGGGCCGCTTCTGGCAGATCTATCTCTTCATCGGACTCCTGCTGTGGGTTGTCCTTGTGTTGCGCGGGATGTGGCCGTCCTTGAAGAGGCCCGAGCCCCGGTCGCTCCTCTATCTCGTGATCGTCGCAACGGTTTCATCGGGCTTCTGTTTGGAGCCGGACTTTCTACGGACAGAACACGCACATAACGATCATGGAGTACTGGCGCTGGTGGGTTGTCCACCTCTGGGTCGAGGGCGTGTTCGAAGTGTTCGCAACCGCCATCGTGTCTGCGCTGCTGGTTCGCATGGGGCTCGTGCGGGTCGCGGTGGCTACGACTTCGGTTCTCGTCGCCACAATCATCTTCCTTGGAGGCGGTGTGCTGGGCACCTTCCACCATCTTTACTTCAGCGGCACACCTGTTGGGGTGATCGCGTTGGGCAGTGTGTTTTCCGCGCTCGAGGTCGTGCCCCTGTTGGTGGTGGGATTCGAAGCATACAGCCGCGCCAAGCATGAAGGCCTTCACGACTGGCAGAAGGCCTACCGTTGGCCCTTCATGTTCTTCTCGTCCGTGCTTGTGTGGAACCTTATCGGCGCCGGTCTGTTCGGCTTCCTTATCAACCCTCCACTCGCTCTATATTACATGCAGGGCCTCAACACGACGGCCACTCACGCTCACGGGGCGCTGTTTGGCGTCTACGGCATGCTAGGCCTCGGCCTCATACTATTCTGTATGCGTGGACTTACCGATCCGGCGCGCTGGAACAACAAGCTGCTGGCGATCAGCTTCTGGTGCCTCAACATCGGCCTGGCAATGATGGTGTTCCTGTCGCTGTTTCCACAAGGACTCTGGCAGTCCTATCTCAGCTTCACGCGCGACTACGCCTACGCGCGCAGCGCGGAGGTCATCCATGGCCCCGTAATGGAAACCCTGGTTTGGGCGCGTGTGCCGGGAGACATTGTGTTCGGCATCGGTGCGTTCGCCTTCGCGATATTCGTCGCCCAAGCTTTCTGGTCGACCCGCAAGGCTCGGACCGCTCGCTAGACCCAGTAAACTAAGTCGCAGAACCGGAGAGTTACCGAGGTTGTGCCATCAAGATCGGTCGGCGGATTCCGGCGACAATGCGAATGGTCACTGCGCCAGGATCGAGCTGCTGATCATGGGCGCATAGGGAGATAGCCGGGTTCCGGATCTGACCGTCGGAAACACGGCGACGTCTATGGCGCGTACCTGCTGCTCGGCGCCTGGTCTTCCTGATCGGGTAATTCGCGGCATCGTGGGCATTCTTCTTTATCTCCTGGATCGGGTCACGGCATGCATGGCGGCATTCCAAAAACGGGAACCGCACGCTTCCATCGCTATGCCAACCCACCGAGGTTCAATCGGCAGATTTCGTGCAACACCTGACCGGTCTCCGTGACGCCGCTTCACCGGATCCACATCGCGCGCATTTCAGCTGCGAAATGGCGTTCGGGCCAATGCCTCAGTCCGCACTGCGCCGGGGTCCTCTTGGTGGTCTGGCCAAATGACCGACTGGTCGAGGTTGGCCAGCAGGTGCTCAAGCTCTGCAGGTGTTGCGACTATTTGCTCCAGGATCCATGCAAGAACCCGCCGATGAGCATCCAGACGCGCGTCGAGCGCCGGTAGGAGGGTTCGGTCATGCCGGGCCCACGAGCCGAACGGCGTTCTCATGGCGCCGCTTCTAATATGGAATCGACTGCGTCGGACGACAATATCAGGGAATGCTGCGGTCGATTGTCTCCCTTTACCGCCGGGAGCGCAACTCGTTGCGGGGCATGAGTCCGCTGTAACTATCGGAAGCGCGAGGATCGTTCGATGAGGTCGATTTCGAAGTGGGCTGCGGCGTGGGCGGTCAGCGGGTGACCGGTAAACCCGGCCTTGGTGAGTGTAATCGGCCATCTCACGCGCGCGTTCGAGTTGTTGATCCGATGCTGTGGCGAGCAACGAGACCAGCAAGTTCTCCAACGCAATCAGCCGAACGCGCAAAGGACCAACTCGACATTGCTCATTTCCGGAGCAAAACTCTGCTTGTCATCGGTCTGAAAATTGTGAGAGCGCCAGCGCCGCCTTCGCTGTCCCATCTCGACAGCGCTTTGTTGACGCTGATGAACCTCGTTGGAATACACTCGATGTCTGGCGCGGCATCGCAACTCCTTGCCAAGATTGTTGCACCGGGCCGAGCTGAACGACTAGTGTGGCGGCTCCGGCGAGCTCGACTCCGCTTACCGATACCCCACCCCGGATATATAGCCCCGAAGCAACTCGTCCTCGTTCTCTGCTTCCGACAACAAAGCCCGTAAAAGCTCCCGCGCATAGACAATGCCGATAGGTCTGCGCTGCGTCGATGGTCGGAATCCGCTGTAGCCCCTCGCCTTCATCACCGACCAGATATCGAGCAGTATCTCGTGCGCCTGACAATAAGTGACATCGCGGGTCATGACGCTGTCCACTTGGGCTACGCAACCCGCGCCTACGCAACGACTCGATTTGCTTGACGATGTCGGTCTTTGTCGGACGCCCGGCCATCTCGCCTTGCTGCTCACGACGACAAGATCAGTGCGGTTTTTCGCCATTTGCGCGACTGCCTTCTTTTCACCGACGCCCCCACTTCGATAGTGGCCTATTGCTTCCGCGCGCGCGTGGCAGAATTGTTTTTTGACGATCATTGCTCCATGTCCTGCTTTGCATGTCGGCGACCGATGCCAGTGAAAATGTCACTAGCGCGCTGAGGCCAGCACCAGCTCGTCGAATACCGTCAAGTATCGCGGAGACAGTTTCTGACGCTTCATCGACCAGCCTTTGCTGGATGCCTGCGCAAGCCGGCGTCAGCGTTCTTCGGCCATAGCGCGGGTTGACGGAATCAGCGCCGACATCAGCCGCGCGCGCCGCTCGAT
>JADKDU010000026.1 GCA_016714495.1 Hyphomonadaceae bacterium
CAATGCCGATAGGTCTGCGCGCTGCGTCGATGATCGAACACGTAGTAGCCCCGCTCCTTCATCACCGACCAGATATCGAGCAGTAATTTCCCGTGCGCCTGACAACAGGTGACATCGCGTGTCATGACGTCTGTCCACGTGGGTTATGCAACCCGCGCCACTTAACGACTCCATCAGCCGACGATGTCGGTCTTTGGTCAGGACGCCTGCCATCTCGCCTCGGTTGCTCACGACGACAAGATCAGTGTGCGGTTTCGCATTAATGCGCGACCGGCTTCTTCACCGACGCCCCCACTTCGATAAAGCAAGCGCCATCGCCTTGTTCCGCCAGGCGTTCGAGACAGCGCGGTAGAACTGCCTTTGACGATCATTGCTCCATGTCCCGCTTTGTATGTTTGCGACCGATGCCAGTGAAACGTCACTAGCGCGTTGAGGCCAGCATCAGCTCGTCGAATACCGTCGTATCGCGGAGACAGTTTCCGACGCTTCATCGACCAGCCTTGTTGGATGCCGGTGCAAGCCGGCGTCAGCGTTCTTCGGCCATAGCGCATGTTGACGGAATCCAGCGCCGACATCAGCCGCGCGCCGCTCGATATCGATCGAGGGGAACAAGTCGACGGGTCCTTCTTGCGGACAAGCCAGGTCAAGGAGAACTACGCCGGCTTTCGCGTAGCGAAATCCCGGACGCCATAGTCGTCTGCCTGCACGCAACGCGTCCTTGACCAGCGACAGGGTGTCGGAGGTCGGCTCGATATCGAATGTGGTCTGGTTGAAGTATTTCGGGTCCTTGTTGAACTCGTTGGTGCGCACGAACACCTGCATGGCGGTTGCCACCAGCCCATGTCGGCGCAGCTTTTCCGCTGCACGCGTGGCGTAGGACGCAATCGCCTGCTCAAGCTCGCGCTTCTCTGTCACAGCGCGTCCAAAGCTGCGCGTCACGGCGAGACTTTTGCGCGTCGGGGGCGTTTGCGAGAAGGGTATGCAGTTGACCCCCTTGAGCTCGGCATGGGTGCGCGCGCCGACGACCGTCAGGAGTTCCCGCACCTCGTCTTGGGGCAGTGCGACGAAAGCGGCGACATTGGTGACTCCGCGTCTGGCCAGCTTGGCGGCGGACGCTGGTCCCAGTCCCCAGACGTCGGAGATGTCGATGCCCGGGTAGGCGGCGGCGCGGGCGTCCTCCGTCGATAGATCGCAGACGCCGGTTCCCGAGCGGTAACTCTTGGCGGCCTTGTTTGCGAGCTTGGCGATCGTCTTGGTCGGGCCGATGCCAACGCAGGTCGGTATCTTGGCGATCTGTCTTACAAGGTCGCGAATGCGATGGGCAAGGAGAAGCGGGTCCGCGACGCCTGTCAGATCGAGAAACATCTCATCGATCGAGTATGGCTCCACCGCCGGGGCATTGGCGCTCAGCACCTCATACATGCGGCGGCTCATGTCGCCATAGAGCGCATAGTTCGAGGACATCCAGATGACGGGCTCAAGTCCGGGCCGCTTCGATGCGATATGCCAAGGCTCGCCCATCGTGAGTCCGAGATCCTTGGCCTCATGCGTGCGGGCAATCGCACAGCCGTCATTGTTCGACAGCACGGCAATGGGTTTGCCGCGCAGTGTTGGATCGAAGGCGCGCTCGCACGAACAATAGAAGCTGTTGCCATCGACGAGCGCCGAACAGCGTCAGAGCTTGCGTTCGGACAAGAGCTTGGACGATCGCCCAGACCTCGACATCATCGGCAATCGTGATGATCGGGCCGGACGAGGGACCAACACGCAGACATCGCCCTGCCTGGTCAGGGTCGCGAGGATGACGTCTCCTCCAACCATTGCGACGCAGACTTTGCCTGGGCTTTGGTTCGGCGGCCGCGTCGGCGACCAGGATGTCGCCGTCGCGGATGCCACGCGAGGCGAGCGCCCGGCCTTTCACTCGCACCGGATACCGGCCGGGACGGCGCAGATCGAGCATCGCAGCAAGATCGACGACGTCCTCGACGTAGTCCTGTGCCGGGGACTGAAAGCCGGTGGTGTTATCGCCCTTGTAGTCGCCCATCTGGAACAAATAGCGAACACGCAAGGGGGCGCAAAGCCGGAATCGGACCGACATCCCCAGCTTTCCAGACCGTCGAGTTCGCAATCACGTATATTGGGATACCGAAGGTATCTGAAAGTAGTGATTGATAAACTCAGGCATGGTTTGATAAGGTCCGGAAAGAGATACCCATGGCATCCGAAACAGGGTCAAAGCTGAACCGCCTCCAGAAGCTCGTCCCCGAGGGCCTGCTTGTCGACGCCGCTTGGCTGGACGCGGAGGGCTACACGCATCCGCTCCGCCAGAAGTATGTCGCCAGCGGATGGCTGACCATGCCGGTGCGCGGGGTCTATCAACGACCCGCCGCCGGCGATGCACAGAAGGGTCGGCTCGACTGGCGCCTCGTCATCCTTTCGATGCAGACGCTGATGAAGATGCCTGTGACGGTCGGTGGACGCACAGCGCTGGAACTACAAGGCCTTGCTCACTACTTGCCGCAAGGTCGGGAGTCCGACCTTCATCTCTACGCTTCGGCGAGACTGCCCGGCTGGCTTGCTAAGCTGCCGCTGAATGCGCGGCTCGTGGCCCACAAGCATGCGCGGCTATTCAACGATATCTCGGGTGACGTTCAACAGTTCAAACGAAACGTCGTGACCAGGAGAGCCTCTCTCCCGAACTGGCGGGCGGAGAGGGCTGATGCTCCAACTCTGGGGGCCACTGGAATTGGCCTCTGACGATATCGACGCCGGAACGCGCCGCACTCGAACTCATGGACGAACTGCCTGATCGCGAAAGCTTCGCGCATGTCGATGACCTGATGGGAGGGCTCGCCAACCTCAGCCCCCGTCGCGTTCAGCGTCTTCTGGAGGCCTGTCACTCCATAAAAGTGAAGCGGCTTTTCCTGTTCATGGCTGATCGGCACAATCACGCCTGGTTCAAGCGTCTGGACATGAGCCGTATCGATCTGGGTTCGGGCAAGCGCTCACTTATCGAAGGCGGACGCTACGACCCGAAATATCGCATCACCGTCCCAGAAACTCTGGTGAGTTCAGCTGATGACGTCTGAAGTCTACAAGGCGCAGGTGAGGCTGCTGGTTCGGACGCTGCCATACGTGGCGGCCGAAGACTGCTTCGCGCTCAAGGGCGGCACCGCAATCAACCTGTTCATCCGCGACATTCCGCGCTTCTCGGTCGATATCGACCTGGCCTACCTGCCTGTAGCGGGCAGAGCGGACTCGCTGGCCGCTATCCAGGCGGCGCTACTGCGCATCAAGGCCGCAATCGAGGCTGGCATCCAGGGCTCGCACGTAACATCCGCGACGACGGCTCCGGAGAACAAGATCGTCAAGCTGATGGTCTCCATACCGGGGGCCCTGATCAAGATCGAAGCCAACCCGGTCCTGCGCGGAAGCGTCTATCCGGCGGTCGAACTTAGCGTTAGCGACAGCGTCGAAGAAGAATTCGGCTTTGCCGCCATACAGGTCCTTTCTTTTGCGGACCTGTATGGCGGCAAGCTGGTCGCAGCGATGGATCGCCAGCATCCGCGCGATCTGTTCGACGTGCGTGACCTGTTTCGGAACGAAGGGGTCAACCAGGATCTGGAGCGGGCTTTCCTGGTCCACCTGATCAGCCACAAGCGACCGGCTGCAGAAATCCTGGCGTGCCGGCGCAAGGCGATCGCGGACGAGTACGAAAACAACTTCATAGGCATGACGGTAGAAGAGGTGCCGCTGGCCGATCTTGAGGCCGTGCGCGACACACTCGTCGCTGTCCTCGTGCGAGGCATGCCGGACGCGCATCGCAAGCTGCTGCTGTCGATCGAGCAGGAGCGCCTGACTGGGCGATCCTGCCAATCGAGGGCGTACCGACATTGCCGGCCGTCCTATGGCGGTTACAGAACATCGCGGGGCTGACGGATGCGCAACGCGCTGACAACGCGGCGAAGCTGCAAGCCGTCTTCGATCGGGCCGATAAGGGCGAGGCCTAGTTCGCCGGTCGTCGGTCAGCCGACCTTAACGAGCACGGCATTGCCATAGCGTTGCTCAGGGCCCTTGCCATCTTCCGGGTTGAGGAGAACGACCTGCGTTGCCGGCGCCAGCGGTGTGGCGCCTGGAAGATCGATTTCCGCGACCACATAGATCTTCTGGCTTGTGCGGATGCGGACGCGGTCGCCGACTTTCAGTTTCTCTGACATGGCGGCGGTCTGTCATGGCTCGACGATCGCGGCAAACGGCGGCGGGCAGCTGTTTGTGGACAAGCGCAGCGGCTTGGCGGAATTTCCCGGCGGCGAGTCGGAGCGCGGCTACGGGGGATGGCATGGTGAAACGTGGAAAGGTCGTGCGTTTTCGCAAGCGACCCGCTAAGGCGCGCCGGTTTCGGCGTTGGCCGTTCGGTTCGGTCCGGCGCCTGGTCGTGCCTGCGGTGATCGTGGGCCTTCTGCTTGCGGCGGTTGGCGTCGGGCTGATTGAAGGCAAGGGACCGGATGCTTCGCGGACCACGGGGACGGCGGACAACAAGGTTGTGCGCGTTACTTGGGTGGACGGCGACAGCGGCAGGCTCGATAATCGCGAGTTCAGATTGCATGGCGTCGATGCGCCTGAAGGCAGTCCGCAGCGGGCGAAGTGTGCACGTGAGCGCACACTGTCTGGAGACGCTCGTAACGCGGCTCGAAGCATAACTGAGGGGAAGACCGTTCGCGTGTCTCGCACCTACGGCCCCGATACCTATGGCCGTGAGATCGTCGATCTCTCGGCAGGCGGCAAGGATGTGGCGGATCAACTCGTCGCTTCGGGCAAGTTGAAGCGCTGGAATTTTCGATGGCGGTCAGCCCAAGCCGGACTGGTGTGGCTGAGTAAATAATTCGACGTTCTTCATCGTTTCGAGGACGAGAGCCGCGCCGCGTTCAGCTAACCATTGGTGGGGGAATGCCAATGGAGGGTGGCGCATGTCCAAGATCTCACTGTCACGCCGTGGACTGATAACGGCGGCAATCGCGATGCCCGTTGTGTCTTCAGTGCGGCAGGCGAAACCGGCAGCCAAACCTGTCGCAGCTGGGCCCGATCCTTTGATTGCTTGGGCAGAGGAATGGATTGCAAACAACGCGCGCGTGGACGCCTTGTCCGTCGAGGCAGATGACCTTCAGGGCAAGGTGTTCGACCAGGCCACGGCGCTAGGTATCAGAGGCGATAAGGCTTGCCGGAGCCGCATGCCGGAAGCGCGTGCATGGCGCGCGAAGAAGCAAGAGTATGAGGAAGCCTGTCGGTCACTCGCGACACTGACAGGCGACATTCGGAAGACGCGCGCGGTTACGGTCGCCGGCGCAATTGCGAAGATAGAGCTGAGCTTGCACGTTCAGTGTGAAGACTGGAGCGAACATGCGTTTGAACTCGAGGAGGAAGGGATTGCGGAGCTCAGGCAGCTGACCGCACTTCAGGTAGAGGTGCAGTAATGCCCAGCGGCGATCGTCATAGTGTGTCGCGTCGCCGTTTGATCGCGGCTTCGCTCGGCTTGCCGGCGGCTTCGATCATGCCGACAGGCGGGGTTGGGCTCCATCAAGGCGGCGTGTTGCCAGATCCGCTTGTTGAGAGAGTGGCAGCATGGATCACGGAGCGACAGCAGCTCGATGCGCTGACGCTTGAGTGGGGAAATATTGAGACGCAGTTGAGGACGAGAGCAGGAAGGTTAGGCGTCGACATTGATAGCGCGCGTGGGCAAGAGCTTCCGGAGGCAAGGGCGATGCGTGCGCTCGACAAAAAGATCGAGACATCCCATCGCGAAATTGCGGACGTAGCCGAAGCGGCCAGATTGATGCGCGCTGTCAGCGTAGCAGGGGCCCTAGCGAAGCTCGAACTGGGGCTGCGCGTCCAGGGAAAGTACAGCTGGCAGGACAACGCGATGGTGCTGCTGGAGAGTGGAGCCGAAGAGCTGCGCACGTTGCTGGCGCGTGGCAGGTGACAGAGCCTCGCCTTCGGCCCGCGCTCTAGGCGCGAGCGCCCGAAGCCGCGGCCGATGGCCGGGTCTTCGCCCTGACGGGTGACGATCGCTGAGGCGGTCAAACACAAATCCAACGATACGTTCAAGTCCCGCACGTCTTCGCGGTCTGTTTCCCCGAGGGTGTGTCGCGTGCGAAAACCCATGGTCGGGGATATCAACGCTGAGCAGACAGCGAGCGAACAAGCGCGAGCAACAATGAACAAGAGGGTCTGAACTATTCGTCCTCGTCGATAGTGGCGTCCCTCAGCCACGCGATGCTGGTCGCGCGGTCAACCACGCGCCAGAGCTCATTTGGTGCCAGATTGGGAAACAAGGTCTCCGCGAGGTAGGCCCGCTTTTCCTTGGATGCTTTCGGCGCGTTGAACGCCGCATGTTCCGCGAGCTGCAGGGCGCGCTCATGTATAGCCGGATCGACTTCACGACGCTCCATTTGTCGTGAGGCGTCGAGAATACTGGCCATGTCGAGATAGACCTCTTCCAGGGCCGCTTCGAAATCCTCGTACCAGTCCTCTTTGACTGCACAGGTGTGGATGACGCCGTCAGAGAGAAAACATGCGACCAGAAGGCTCGTCTTGCCGTGCCGCTTACTCCAAGTGCGGAGCAGGCCCACAAGGGATGGATGGTCAGCGATACCGGGGTCGTCGCTGCCATCCAGCTCAATGCCGAGTCGGTCGCGCGCTTCCTCCTCCGCATCAAACTGCCCATCTTCCCGATAGACAGCTTTGGGCTTCAATGCCGCGATCAAGTCGCAGAATTCCTCCGGTGCCAGAGTCACTTGCGGCGGCCCGGAGTTGGAGGCAATCGCCGGAAGTGCTCCAACCAAATGAGCGCCGATCGTCTCGACTGCCGCGCCCAGGCGCCGATCAAATGCCGCAGTTCCGGTCTCAGCCACTAGTCGCTCCCGCCCAAACCAACGTCCGTAGCATTACACGACTCGGCGAGAATCCACTTCCTTCCTGTCGGGCATGAGGATCAAGCGTGTCGGTTCGGCCGAGGTGTTCAGGGAGGTGTGGCTTGGAGCCGTGTCCGTTGCAATTGGTTGACGGCGGGGCAAGGGAGTTATGCGCGTTCCTGATCCGGCAAACGTGCAGCGCCCGCAGGCCGCAGGAGCCGAAGCTCGCGATTGTGTCCGGGTGCCGACCGTGACGGTCGCTGGGGCACAACGAGTCGGCGGAAAGCGGCTTGCGATCACGAGTCTTGTCGCGGGGTGCGCGGTTTCCACAGCGATATCCACCGTTTCACCTACGTATTTGAAGTCGAACATAAGAACCTAGACAGCGACCGCTCTGAAGTAACATTCTCCCATCGCTACCTGGGCAATGAAGATGTGCTTGGACAGCTTGGGGGGCTACAAACGTTGACTAGATTTCTGCACACCTCTGACTGGCAATTGGGGAAGCCGTTCGGACGGGCGACTGCGGAAACACGTGCGGCGCTTCAAGACGCCCGACTGGACATGATCAACACCATTGCTGCGACGGCCCGGAGCTCCGGGGCAGGGCTCGTGCTCGTGGCTGGGGACGTATTTGACAGCTCGGAGCCGGGAGATCGCGTCTTTCGCCAGGCACTATCGCGCATGAAAGCGTCCGACGACGTCAAATGGGTTCTGCTTCCTGGAAATCACGACCCCGCACGTGCGGACGGGCTTTGGTCTCGGTTGCGATCTGAGGCACCGGTAAACGTGGTTGCTTGCGTCGAGCCGCAAGTGGTGAACCTCGAAGATGACCTGGCGATCCTGCCAGCGCCTCTTCAGTTCAAGCGAACCTCTGAAGATCCGACCGCATGGTTTGACGGCGCGGTGACAGAGCCGGGAGCAGCGCGCATTGGGTTAGCCCACGGATCAGTGGTCGAATTTGGCTCAGATGGGCCAAACAACCTCATAGCTTCGGATCGCGCCGCACGCGCGGGGCTCCAGTACCTAGCTCTTGGGGATTGGCACGGATGCAAGGAGGTGAATTCCCGGACGTACTACAGCGGTACGCCTGAACCCGATGATTTTGGACGGGATGCAACGGGTCGTGTGCTGATCATTGAACCGCGAGGTGCAAATTCTCCGCCCGCTCTGCGTGAAGTGGTCGTCGAGAAATACTCATGGCGAGAAGCTGAGTGGCAGATATCGAGTCCCGAGCAACTCGAACGGCATATTGGAGAGGCTTTTCCGCCAGATCAGCGCCCGCGCATCGTCGCTCGCATGACTTTGTCTGGATCGGTAACGCTGGCAGACCGTGTCGCAATACTTTCCCGTCTAGACGACGAACTCGCACACGAGCTGCGATGGCTGGATACCCGTATAGAGCATTTGCACGGTCGAGCCACGGATGACGACCTGTCCAATATTGATAGTCAGGGGGTCTTACGGACGGCCGCGGAGCGACTGCGTTCTATGGCTGCGGAACCAAGCAAAGCAGGTCTCATCGCACAGACGGCGCTTGAACGCCTCTATGTTGAAATCCAGCGCGCCCAGCGGGCGGAGTCGTAACATGCGCATCAAGCGACTTCGGATCGAGAATTTTCGAAAGTTCCGAAAGCCGGTCGAGCTTGTTGGATTTGGCAGCGGATTGAACCTGATCTGCGAGCCAAACGAAGTTGGCAAATCCACCGTGCTTGAGGCGATGCGAGCGGTGTTGTTCGAGCGGCATAGCGCCAAAGGTGAGAAGGTCAAATCGTTTCGGCCCCAAGGGGACGAAGTTGCTCCGCAGCTCGTGCTCGAGTTTGAAGTCGGAGGAGAGGCTTGGACTGTTGAGAAGAAGTTTTGGGACAAGCCCACCGTTACTCTGACAAACGGCATCAAACGCTTTCAAAGCGATGAGGCGGAAGAGAAGTTGCAGTCGTTGTTGGGGTTCGCCCGCGCCGGAAATCGGGGTGCCGACGATGAGAGCCGAGGAGCGCTCGGACTTTTGTGGGTTGAACAAGGACAATCGTTCGCGCTGGATGCCCCGAACCAGCTTGCGCGCCGAACGTTCGAAGCTCTTCTGGAGGGCGAGGTTGGAGCCGTAACAGGCGGGAAGCGGACTGCTGCCGTCACGAAGGCAATAGATGCAAGCTTTGCGGAGTATTTCACCCCCTCAGGACGTCCGGCCCGTCAATTGGCCGCGGCCGAGGTGGCCTTAGCTGAGGCCAAACAGCGACTCGTATCCGCGCAGGCGCAGTTTGCCGATTTTGATCAGCTCCTGTCGGCTGTTCCCCGTCACGGCCTTTGAGACAGCTTGAGGTGTTTTGCTAAGGGAGGGTTTCTGGCTCATCGTTATCCATGAAGGGATACGAGATGAGACAGAAAACAGGGCCGAACGGATCGGCCGACAGACACGTCAAGGAGATCAAGCGCCAGACGCGGCGTAGGTTTTCGGCTGAGGAGAAGATCCGGATCGTGCTGGACGGTCTTCGCGGAGAGAGCTCGATTTCTGAGCTGTGCCGGCGCGAAGGCATCGCCGAGAGCCTCTACTACAACTGGTCGAAGGACTTCCTGGAAGCGGGCAAGAAGCGCCTGTCCGGCGACACGGCGCGTCAGGCGACCTCCGGTGAAGTCATCAGCTTGAAGCGTGAAGCGCGCGACCTGAAGGAGGTTCTCGCCGAGACGCTGCTGGAAAACCGCCTGCTCAAAAAAAGCATGATCGCGGATGGGGACGACCCCGAATGAGATATCCCGCATCCGAGAAACTGGAGATCATCCGGTTGGTCGAGCAATCGCACTTGCCTGTCAAACGCACGCTGGAAATGTTGGGCGTCTCTCGCCCGACCTTCTATCGCTGGTACGACCTCTATCGTCGCTTCGGCGAAGTCGGCCTGGCAGACCGCACGTCCCATCCTGGGCGCATCTGGAACCGCATCCCCGATCACGTCCGCCAGGACATGCTCGAGATGGCGCTGGCTCGTCCAGAACTGAGCCCGCGAGAGCTTGCGGTCACGTTCACGGATGAACGAGCCTACTTCGTCTCGGAGGCCAGTGTTTACAGGCTTCTGAGATCGCATGACCTCATCACCAGTCCGGCGTTCATCGTCATGAAAGCCGCCGATGAGTTCACCGACAAGACGACTGCGCCGAACCAGCTCTGGCAGACCGACTTCACGTACTTGAAAGTGATCGGCTGGGGCTGGTTCTACCTCTCTACCATCCTCGACGACTTCTCGCGCTACATCATCGCGTGGAAACTCTGCACCGGCATGGCGGCGTCCGATGTACAGGACACGCTGAACCTGGCGCTCGAAGAAACCGGGCTCACGTCGGCCAATGTTGTGCATCGTCCGCGCCTGCTGTCAGACAATGGCCCGTGTTACATCTCGGGCGACCTGGCCGAGTATCTCGAAGGCAAGGGCATGTCGCATACGCGCGGCGCGCCCTACCATCCGCAAACTCAGGGCAAGATTGAACGCTGGCATCAGACGCTGAAGAATCGCATCCTGCTTGAGAACTACTTCCTGCCCGGCGATCTCGAAGCACACATCGCGGCGTTCGTCGGACACTACAACCATCAACGCTATCATGAGAGCCTCAGCAATCTCACGCCGGCAGACGTCTACTCCGGCCGCGGACAAACCATCCTGCTCGAGCGCGAAAAGACGAAAAGGAGAACCATGAAACTAAGGCGCTTGCACCACGCCAGACAGGCGGCTTAACCTGAAACCTGATGAGCCGAAGCTCGCCCCGGTCAGCACGTCAGCTGTCTCAAATTATCTGACGACGGACAGTCAGTACGTATCGATGTGCCCAAAGGCGCGAACCCAAGCCCGGTGACGCGCGCAAAAGAGCGTGATACCAAGCGCGCAAGCCAACGGGGATGTCCACCGCAAGACAGTGACCATTCGTAAAGCTCGCCTCCACTCATGGCGTGGAAGAACGCGCGGTCAAACTTGGTGGCAAGAAGTTGGCTACCGCTGAGGCCGTTCAAGTCGTTAGCATCAATGGCGAACATCATCGGGTGCGTGGACAACGCTGAGCCCCAGCCTCGCGCGTCACAGCTTACCAGCAACCACGTCTCGCTGTGGGCACGTTGGTCAAAGCCCTTTACCACCTTGCCATCAATGGCGCGTTTGAAGCCGCTTAACGTGTGCGCCCGGTCCGGCGTCCAAGCAAAGGCTACGTCCTGGCCCCGTGTGTTGCGCGCTTCCTCGCCGCGATCCTGTCCGGGGGTGTCGCCAAAATCCGCCTCGGTGACTTGTAGGCCAACGGATTGACCGTCCGCTTGCGCGACAACATCAACGCCAGTCTCAGGCACGCCGCCAGCATGAGGGTCAGTACATGATACGGTACGGCCCAAGCGCTGAAACAACGCCTCAACCATAAGCCGCTCACGGTCGAATTTGGACAACTTCATTCGCTCCGTTCCTCAAGCTTGCCTTCAAGCTCAAGCCGAACAATCTGCGCCGCCGCTTTCAGGCATTCCATGATGATGGTGGGATATAGCGACATGAGGGACGCATGCTTCAAGTCTCTCGTGAAATCCAGCGTGCGCTTTTGGTGCGTCAATGATGCAAGCACGCCAGCAAACTCTTGCAGCGCATCGTCAGACAGCATGTAGGGCTTCACTTGAGGCAAAACGGCTTCTCGCTGGTGCATCTTCTGTGCGGGCTTCATCCACATACGCAGCGATGATGACTTGAGCCGCATCCTTGAAAATCTCTTTGGCAGTTTCCTCAATGTCGTCGGGGTGGAAATCGTATGTGCCGATCAAATCGTTGAGGGTGTCGCCGCCTTTTGCGTATCGAATATAGGTGAGGGAGTAGATGAAGGCAGCGGCTTCAAAGATTGCTAGGTCATTCTCTGCGCCTGATCCGCCCGGCCAAATTGCCTTGTCGCTGACAGTCATGGCCCCTGACCGCAGGCACAGTTGAGCTAACAGCGATTTCGCATCCTCGCGCGCGGGTGCGCCCATGCAACGCCGCTTGAACCTGCTTACCCCGAACATGCTTCCCCCCTTGCAGCTTAGACCGTTCGATAGATGGCCCGCGCCTCATTGAAGCGCTCACGATAGTAGTCGCCTATGTCTGTGGGCAAGTTGGACGCCCTCAATCCAGCCCTCGCCTTGTCGGCTTCCGCCTCGCTCATTTCGTGGTTTAGCACATGGGCGTAGTAGTACAGGATTGATGCCCACAGTGGTCCCATGTCGGGCGGCGTCATCCTGCGTTCGCTGTCGAGGTGAGCCACAAACTTGTCCCGGTACGTGCGAACCGCCTTCACGTAATCCGCAAACTCGGGCTGCGTCATTCCAATGTGGGCAAGCAGCGCCGGTCCAAACGCAGCCGGGTCAGTGACCACCTTGCGCCAGTCATGTTGCTCATTCGGCCCGCCAAACAGCTTGCACCATTCGAGCGTGGCCATGTCGATGAAATTGCCATCCGCTGTGATCGCGAACTGAGTACCCGGTCCAACGTATTGGCCCGATCCATCGCGAGCCGCCCGGTAATAGGCCATGTTGCGGGCGAAGGTCAGCGCCACCAACAGGACGCGGCGCAGCCGTTCCTCGCGGGTTAGGGGCGACTCGGGCGGGGCGGCTTTGGTCATGCTCCAGCATACCACGCCCGCGCATGTGATGGCCGGGGTTTGCCTCTGACGATTGTTGGCGGGAATGTTGGTGGCCGTTCGGCCTGAGCCGAACGATTCAATTATATCAGTGTGTTATGAGTCCCGCTGGCAGTCCCTAGGGAAGTCGTATGGGTACTTCGCGCCCACGGTCGCCGTTTGTGACTGGACGCCGCTAGCCGTCGCGGCGGCCGTCCTCGCTCGCCGCGGTCCGGCGTCCAAGGGACGCTCCGCTCTTCGCCCTTGAGCGCCGCCCCTTGCGGCGGGCGTGGCAGGACGGGCCGCGACAGCGGCCCCGGCGTCGCATCCTGCAGCCGGGAAGCTCATGGAGCTTCCAATGTCCGAATCCACGTCAATCCAGCAGATTCCTCTCAACAGGCTTTCGCCGTCATCGCTGAATGTTCGAAAGAAGGACCGCAAAGCCGATATCGATGCACTCGCGGCATCGATCCTTGCTCACGGGCTTTTGCAGAATCTGAATGTCGTCGCCAAGGACGAAGATAAGTTCGAAGTTGTCGCCGGTGGCCGGCGCCTCGCCGCCCTCAAGGCTCTCGTCAAGGCTGGAGCAATCGCGCGCGACTACGCCGTACCGTGCAAGGTCGTGCCGAACGAGCAAGCGCGCGAAGCCTCGCTTGCAGAAATATACAGCGCGTCGACATGGACGCGATGGACGAGGTCGATGCCTACGGTCAGCTCGTCGATGAGGGCGCCAGTCCCGAAGATGTTGCGCGACGGTTTGGAGTTACGCTCCGACACGTACAACAGCGTCTTGCACTGGCCAGCCTGTCGCCAAAAATCAAGACTGCCTGGAAGCGGGGCGACATTACGCTCGACGCTGCCCGCGCCTTTTGCCTCGCGCAAAATCATGCTCAGCAAGACGCCGTCTTCAGAACCCTGGGAAAGCCAGTGACGCATGCCAGTTCCGTCCGCGCGCGTCTGATGGAGGGGCAGATGCGTGCGTCCGATCGGCTTGTCCGGTTTGTCGGAATCGAAGCCTACGAAGCCAGAGGCGGCGCCATTCGTCGCGACCTGTTCGATACAGAGTGCGTGTTCATCGAGAACCCGGCACTCATTGCCGAACTCGCTTCGGCCAAGATCGGAGCTGCAGTATCCGATTGGGCGGGGAAAGGCTGGGGCTGGGTGGAGACCACGCTGGACGGCGGCCGTCTCGAGGGACTGGCTCCATCGCGTCTTCAGCCTGAGTGGCGTGATCCGACTCCGGAAGAGACGGTAATGATGCAGCAGCTCCAGGAGCAGATTGATGCGCTAGACACAGCGCTAGAGGAATCCAGCATCGACGATGATCCGCGCTGGTCAGACCGCGACGATCTGGAAGGCGCATACGAAACAATACGCCAGAACGCTCGCGGCTGGAACGCGGAGATGATGAAACATGCCGGCGTCTTGCTGGGTGTCGATCACGGTGGCGCGTTGATCGCAACGGAAGGACTTGTGCGCAAAGCTGATCAAAAGGTGCTCGACGCAATGCGGCGGCAGGCGAATGAGTCAACGGAGGGTGCGTCCGATATCGACACGTCACTCGAAAGCAGATCGGCTACGGCGCTTCCGAAGGCGCTTGCGCGGCAACTCACGTCAAACAGAACAGAGGCGATCCGTTCGATTGTTTCCGGAGATCCGCGAATTGCGCTCGCAATCTGTGTGGCGGCGTTGGGTTCGCGAGTGGTGCGCCACGCCACCCCCGCAGGGATCGGCATCAGCGTGAGCGACACTTTCGGTCCGTCCGACGGCGAGACGAATTCGACGGCGCAGTTGGAAAGCGTCCTACCTGACGCGCCTGCTGACATCCTGGCCTGGTGCCTCGCGCAAGATTGCGAGGCGCTACTTACCCTGATGGCTGGTTTTGTGGCCCGCGGTTTAGACCTCGCTCATGAGGATGCCAGCCCTGCCGACAAGGATCGCCAAACAACTGCAGATATTCTTGCAACCGCGCTTGCGTTGGACATGACCGCTCATTGGTCCGCACACATGGAGTATTGGCTTCGACTCTCGAAAGCGCGACTTCTGGAGGAGTATGAGCAGGCGCCAAGGCATGCAGCAGCTGTCAGATAGAGCGCGGTTGGAAAAAGTTACGTCGGCGTCGAAGATGAAGAAGGACGATCTGGCGCTTCGCGTCGATGATGCTTGGCGCGGGCACGGCTATCTGCCCGAACTGCTGATCACGCCGCTTGCAGCGGGATCATTGGCTGTCTGCAGTACAGCTTTAGTCGCAGCTGAGTAGATTGATGGCTTCGCCCGCAATGCGCAGGCGAAGCCATCGCAACTGCGTGATTGTGCTGCGGGGTTTCATTTCCATACGGCTCTCTTACCGTGGGGAGAGTGCGCCAATGATCCGGCACTCGGAGATGGCGCCTTTCTGACATTGACCGATGAGGTCGCGCAGTTCGCGCCGAAGCGCCTTCAGGTCAGCGATCTTTCGCTCAATGTCCGTCAGATGGTCTTGCGCGATCGCATCCACCGTACAGCAGTCGCTGTCCCGGCTCTCGGCAAGGCCAAGCAGCGTTCGGACCTGGTCGAGCGTGAATCCAAGATCGCGCGCGCGCCTTATGAAGCTGAGGCGGCCCAGGTGTGTCTCGCCATAACTGCGGTAGTTTCCAGCCGTCCGGCCGGGCTCGGGGAGCAGCCCAATTCGCTCGTAGTAGCGGACCGTCTCGACCTTTGTGGCGGTCGCCTCGGCGAGCGCACCTATCGAATAGCTGGGTTTTGGCATCACTTGACCCTGTAGTGACTACAGGGTGCAGACTACATGACGAAACCAGAGAGTCGAGGTCAGGCCATGTCCGGATGCTGCGAACACGACGCTTGCGCCTCAAGCGCGGGATTGAAGGCGGACGCCGCGTGGCGGCGCGCCTTATGGATTGCTCTTGTCGTAAACGCCGGCATGTTTGCGGCTGAAGTGGCGGCGGGGTTCGCGGCGGATTCATCGGCTTTGCAAGCTGACGCGCTCGACTTTCTCGGTGACGCAGCCAATTACGCAATCAGCCTTGGGGTGGCCGGCCTTGCGCTGGCGACGCGGGCGCGTGCCGCATTGCTGAAGGGTGTCACGCTGCTGGCGCTTGGCCTTTTTGTGCTCGGATCAGCCGGGTGGCGCGCGTGGATAGGGGATGCACCGCCTCATGCCGCCACCATGGGTGTCGTGGGCTTTGCGGCGCTGGTCGCCAATGCCGGCGTCGCGTTGATGCTGTTTCGCTATCGTCGCGGTGACAGCAACATGCGATCCGTCTGGATCTGCTCGCGCAACGACGCGATCGGCAATGTCGCCGTCATGCTGGCGGCGCTTGGCGTATTCGGCACGGGAACGCTTTGGCCGGACGTCGTCGTGGCCATCGTCATGGCGGGTCTGGGCATCACCGGCGGCATCACAATCATACGTCAGGCGCGGGGCGAAATACGCTTGGCGACGCCCTCACAAATCGTGGCGGCCGAGTAGATGCTGGACTTACCGCTTCTGCTTCGCGATGGCACGATCCTCGCGGTCGTCGCCTCGGTCTGGGTCATGGGGTCATTGCGCGCCAACCCGCGCTGGTTCCTCCGTCACTACCCAGAAGAGGTGAGGGCGGCGGCGCCTCCGCTGACAAAGAATGAACGGGTCGCAAGCCGTCTTGTGGGGCTACCGTTTCTTGCTGCCCTTGTCGGCATACCGATCTGGTCAGTCGCGTCACTCGTAGGACTTTATCCTGGCGCAACATTCCTGGACGCCGCCTTGCACGGCTTCGGCGTGTCCATGGTCTTCAATCTCGTCGATCTGCTCTTGCTCGACCTGCTGTGGCTCGGGGTCCTGCGGCCGTCCCTGGGCAATGATCCCAGGCACGGAGGCGGTGGTGTTCCGCCTCAACGTCTCGGATCATGTCCGCGGCTTTGTCGTGGGCACGGTTCTCGCAGTGGTGATCGGCTGCATTGCGGCCACGGTAGCTGGGGCATGGGGCAAGGCATGAGTTGGTGTACGCTATACAGTAACCCCAGGGGAAATTGACGGCCCAGCAGCTCGCCAATTTGTTCATCGACGGGCAATAGAATTCGTGTACGTCTGCCGCCAACTGCAACCCGAAAGCTGATAGTTTGATCCGCCGCCTGCTCACGATCATGCTCGCGATGCTGCTCTGGACCGTCCAGACAGCTGACGCGGCTATTGATCATTCGCAAGCTTTTGGCGGGGCGGACTCGGCAACTGTGATGCTGGTCGCCGACCATGGCGAAGACCCCTCCGGCAAGACCGACGGCGGCATGACGTGCAACTCCGGCTGCGTGTGTCATGTGCTCCATCACGCTTGCATTGGCGATGAGGCGGCTTCGGTCGAACAGGCGCTCGTTGATTGTCAGGCCTATGTCCTTGCTGACAGTGAAGTCGCCGCGTTCCTGACAGAACCTCCCACCCGACCGCCGCTCGTCTGAGACGCCGTCGCCCGCTTGCGCGGGCTGTCGTCAGTCTCAGATGCGGAGTCTATCCATGCCTTCCCCTCGCGGGTTATTGCGCGCCGTTGCCGGCGTAGCGCTTGTCATATCGTTTGTCGGCCCGGCATGGGCGCAGGCTGGTAGTGTTCTAACGTTGCCGGAAGCGCTGGCGCGGGCGGAAGCCAGGCGCCCGCCCTTGCTGAGGCGAAAGCCGCCGTCGATGCGGCGCGTGGCAGGGACACAGCAGGCAGGCTTCATTCCCAATCCCGAAGCGCGGCTTGAGGTCGAGAATTTCTCCGGCTCGGGCCTTTATAGTGGCCTCGATCTCGCCGAGACGACGCTTGCCATTGGGCAGACCATCGAGATGGGCGGAAAACGCGAAAGCAGGATTGCTGCGGGCAATGCGGAGGTGATTGCCGCCGAGACCCGTCAAACGATCGCGCGCGCCGATTTGAATCTCGAAGTCCGGCGCCTCTTTGCAAATGCACTGGCCAGCCGTGAACAAGCAGCGCTTGCCCAAGGCGCCTTGGACCGCGCACGCGACCTTTCGCGGGTCGCGCAGACGCTGGTTGATGCTGGCCGTGAGCCGCCGCTGCGCGCCCTGCGCGCACGTTCAGCTGCGGCGGAAGCCGAGGCCGAATTGCAACGCATTTCCGCCGAGGATAGCGCGTCTCGCGCGGCGCTCGCCGCGTTGCTTGGCGACACCGTCGCGCCAACCGCCATTATCGGGACGTTCGAGGCGCTGACGGACACACCACGGTTGGTCGATCCGACCGAGACTTTGGATGTCAGACTGGCGCTCGCCGAAGCCGAGTCGGCGCGGGCCGTCGTCTCGCGCGAGCGCGCCTCGGCCGCCACCGACATAACGGTGGAGTTGGGGGCCAAGCGCTTCGAAGATAGCCGCGACACGGCTGTGGTGTTTGGGCTCTCAATGCCGATCCCGATCTTTGACCGCAATCAGGGAACATTGCTGCGGCCTCGGCTGACGTGAATGCCGCCAACGCTCGCCGCTTGCGCGCCCTGGCGGAAGCAGTTCGGGGCATGAACGAGGCCGACAGCCTGCTACGCGCGGCGCAAGCGCGGGTGACAACACTCGAGACATCTGCTGTGCCCGCAGCAAACGAGGCGCTTGAGCTGGCGCGCGCCGGATTTGAAGCGGGGCGCTTTACGTTGCTCGATGTTCTCGACGCCGAAGAGGCCTTTGCCTCGGCCCAGTCCGCCTTGATCGATGCGCGACGTGATCGCGCCAATGCCGCAGCCGCGCTGTCGCGCGCCGTAGCACGCTGAGAGTAAGACCCATGCAATTCAATCAACGCAACCTCATGATCGGCGGCGCCGCAGTCGCGGTGCTCGTTGTTGGCGCCGTTGCAGGCAGCACGCTGTTTGCACCCACGCAGAGCCATGTCGGAGAAACGCCCGAGGCCCACGCAGCCGAGCTGCAGGCAGGCGGGGAGAGCGAGCACGCCGAAGAGAGGGAGCACGCCGGCGAAGAGCATGTCGAAGGTCGCGTCGAAATGACCGCCGAGGCGCTGGCAGCAGCGCGCATCGGGATCGAGACCACTGTCGCCGGCAGCTTGACGTCCGAAATTTCCGCTCAGGCGACTGTGGCGGCGGCGCCGGACGGTGAAGCGGTTCTGACGGCCCGCGCCTCTGGCGCAATCACACAGATCCGCAAGAGGATCGGCGATCCCGTCGCGCAGGGCGAGACGGTCGCCGTCGTCGCGAGCTCCGAGGCGGCCGGTATTTCAGCCGCGCTGGCGACCGCGAAATCACGCCTCGACCTCGCGCAGTCATCTTTCGACCGCGAGAAGCGCTTGTTCGACGAGAAGATCACGGCGCGTCAGGACCTCGAAGCTGCCGAAGCGGAACTGGGACAGGCGAAAGCGGAATTCACGCGCAGCCAGGCAGCCGCCAAGGCGGCGAGGGTGTCAGCCGACGGTGCGTCGGTTTTCATCGCCAGCCCCATCGCCGGCCGCATTACGTTCGTCGCGGACACCGCCAAGCTGGGGTCCTATGTCTCGCCCGAGGCTGTGCTGTTTCGTATCGCCGATCCGAGGCGCATCCAGATCCAGGCTGCCGTTCCTGTCACCGATGCACGTCGCATCGCGCCTGGTGACCTTGCGACGGTCGAGAGCGCTACTGGAGAGAAGCTGGCTGCCACTGTGCGGTCCGTTACGCCGGGCGTCGATGCAGAGAGTCGCTCGGCAACCGTCGTGATCGCATTGACCGCCGGCCTTGACGGTTTGCAGCCCGGACAGTTTGTCCGCGCCCACATCAAACCGAAGTCGAGCGCTCCGGTCGAAGGACGCTTCGTCCTGCCTGAAGAGGCTGTGCAAAGCGTGGAGGGCCGGGATGTGGTGTTCGTGCGCGAGGGCGACGCCTTTACCGCCATGCCTGTGCGCGTGGGCTCAAGGGCGGCGGACGGATCGAGGTCATTGAAGGACTGACAGCCGGTCAAGCGGTCGCGGGCAAGAACGCGTTCCTGCTGAAGGCCGAACTGGGCAAGGGTGAGGCTGAGCACTGAGGCTGGCCGCCCCATCCCCACAACATCCTTGAAGGTTCTCCCATGTTCGATCGCCTGATTGACCTCTCTGTCCGCTTCCGCTGGGGCGTGCTGGTTGCCGTCCTCGCCATTTCTGCTGTTGGCGTCTTCAACGTCCTGCGTCTGCCAATCGACGCAGTGCCGGACATCACCAACAAGCAGGTGCAGATCAACACCGTTGCGTCGTCACTGTCCCCGACGGAGATGGAGACGCGCGTCACATTCCCGATCGAGACCGCGCTTGCAGGCATCCCGGGTCTGGAATCGACGCGGTCGATCTCGCGCAACGGTTTTAGCCAGGTGACGGCCGTCTTCACCGAGCAGACGGATGTCTACTTCGCGCGTCAACAGGTGTCCGAACGCCTCGTGCAAGCGGGTGAAAGCCTTCCTGCCGGCATCGAACCGTCCATGGGGCCGGTGTCGACCGGCCTTGGCGAAGTGCTGATGTGGACTGTCGCGTATGAGCATCCCGAGGGGAAGGGCGCCAAGGTCGTCGATGGCCAGCCAGGCTGGCAGAGCGACGGTAGTTTTCTCACGGCTGAGCGGGAGCGCCTGGACACCCCGATCGCCCGTGCCGTACCTCCGGACCGTGCAGGACTGGATCGTGCGGCCGCAGCTTCGGTCGGTTCAGGGCGTGGCCGGTGTCGACAGCATCGGCGGTTATGAAAAACAGTTTGTCGTGGAGCCAGACCCGACGCGCATGGCGTCGTTCGGCGTCTCGTGGAGCGAGCTGGCGCATGCCCTTGAAGCCGCCAACCAATCCGTAGGCGCCAACTTCGTCGAGCGCGGGGGTGAAGCCTTTCTCGTTCGCGCCAATGCCCTGATCCAGAATCTCGACCAGATACGCACCGCCAGCGTCGCGACGCGGGAAGGCGTTTCCATTCTCGTGCGAGATCTCGCCGAAGTCCGTATTGGCGGCGACCTGCGCACGGGCGCTGCGTCCGAAAACGGCGAAGAGGTTGTCGTCGGCACTGTCCTCATGCTGGTCAAGGAAAACAGCCGCACGGTGTCCAGCGCCGCAGCCGCGCGCCTCACCGAGGTCGCAAAGAGCCTGCCGGCCGGCGTCAAGGTGCAGATCGTCTACGATCGATCCAACCTCGTGAATGCAACGATCGAAACGGTCGAGCGCAACCTCGCGGAAGGCGCTGTCCTCGTTGCGGCCGCGCTGTTCCTGATCCTGGGCAACTGGCGCGCGGCCCTGATCGCGACGCTGTTGATTCCGCTCTCGATGCTGATGACCGCGATTGGCATGAATCAGCTCGCTGTGTCGGGCAATTTGATGAGTCTCGGCGCGCTCGACTTCGGATTGATCATCGACGGCGCCGTTATCGTCATTGAGAACTGCTTGAGACGCCTGTCGGAACGACAGCATCATGAAGGCCGGCTGCTCACGCTTGATGAGCGTATGAGCGAAGTGATCGCGGCAACGCGAGAAATGGTCAAACCGACAATCTATGGCCAGATCATCATACTTCTGGTGTTCGCGCCGCTGCTGACCTTCACCGGCGTTGAGGGCAAGACATTCTCGCCCATGGCGATCACGTTGATGCTCGCGCTCGTGTCGGCTTTCATTCTGTCGCTGACGCTCGTTCCGGCCCTCGTGGCAATCGTCGTGCGCGGCAAGGTTGCCGAAAAGGAAGTGAAGCCGATCGTCTGGTTCAAGCAGGCTTATCACCCCATGCTCAAGCGCGCGGTCGTGACGCCCTGGCCCTTCATCGGGGCAGGGGTTGCCGTCTTTGCTTTTGCCGGGGTGCTGTTCAGCACGCTCGGCCAGGAGTTCATTCCGCAACTCGACGAACGGGACATGGCCGCCCAGGCGCTGCGTATCCCGTCAACGTCGCTTGAGCAGTCGCTCAAGATGCAGCGCGATGTCGAACGTGTCGTCGCCACCTTCCCGCAGGTTGCCTATGTCTACTCCAAGACCGGGACAGCTGAGGTCGCCAGCGACCCGATGCCGCCCAACGCATCGGACAGCTTCATCATCCTGAAGCCGCGGGAAGAATGGCCAGATGCATCTCTCGGGAAAGATGAACTGGTCGAGCAGATCGAGGCCAAGCTGAAAACGCTGACCGGCAATGCGTATGAGTTCAGCCAACCTATCGAGATGCGGTTCAACGAGTTGATCGCAGGTGTGCGGGGCGACTTGGCCATCAAGATCTACGGCGACGATCTTGAAGCGATGACGGCGACGGGCGGCAAGATCGCCACCATCCTGAACTCCCTGCAGGGTGCAGCCGACGTCAAGGTCGAACAGACCGACGGGTTCCCAACCCTCGACGTCGCCTTCAACCGCGACGCCATCTCGCGCTACGGCCTCACAGTTGAAGAAGTCGGTGACGCCGTCTCGATCGCCATGGGCGGGCGAGAAGCCGGCCTCATCTTCCAGGGCGATCGTCGCTTCGATGTTGTCGTGCGCTTGCCCGACAGCATTCGGAACGACCTCGACGCCGTAGGCTCGCTGCCGGTCTCATTGCCCGAGACATCCAGTGGCGTGCGTGGGTCTGTGCCTCTACGGGAGCTGGCTACTTTCTCGTACACGGAAGGCCTGAACCAGGTCAGCCGCGAGAACGGCAAACGACGGGTCGTCGTCCAGGCCAATGTGCGTGGACGCGACATCGGCTCGTTCGTGCAGCAGGCGCAGGCGCGCATCGACAGCGAAGTCAAACTGCCCGCTGGCGCGTGGCTTGAGTTTGGCGGTCAGTTCCAGAACCTGCAGGCTGCATCCCAGAGAATGGCGCTGGTGGTGCCGGTTGTGTTCGTCTTGATCTTTGGTCTGCTGTTCATGGCGTTAGGCGGATTTGCACCCGCTGTCGCCGTCTTCACCGCTGTGCCGCTGGCTCTGGCGGGTGGCGTCTTTGCGCTTGTCCTAACGGGCATGCCTTTCTCGGTGTCGGCCGCCGTCGGGTTCATCTGTCTGTCGGGCGTCGCGGTCCTCAACGGCCTCGTGGTCATGGGCGGCATTCTGCATCGCCTCAAGATCGGTCTGCCGCTGGAGCAGGCCATTGTTGATGGTCTGATGGAGAAGGCGAGGGCGGTCCTGATGACCGGCATCGTGCCGGCGCTCGGCTTCGTGCCGATGGCGCTGGCGCATGGCACCGGAGCTGAAGTTCAAAAGCCGCTGGCCGTTGTCGTCATCGGCGGCTTGATCACGGCAACTGCGCTGACCCTGATCGTTCTGCCTGCGATCTGCCGCCTTGTTCTCAAAAGTCGTTCTGAAGCGACTGTGCCGAAGCGGTCGCCTCCGAGCTCCGCTCATCCCGTAGCGGCGGAGTAAGCGCATGTCAGAGACCCACGATCATGGGGGCAAGGAAAGCAAGTTCAGTGAACTGGGCTTTGCCATCGCGTGCGGCGTCAGCCTCGCGCTGGGTTTTGGCCTCGAAACCCTGACCGACACGCCTTCGGTGGTCCCGCTGGGACTTTACGTGCTGGCGTATGTGCTTGGCGGCTTCTTCACGCTCAAGGATGCCATCGCTTCGCTTCGGCATGGAAAGTTCCAGATCGATACGCTGATGCTCGTCGCCGCCATCGGCGCGGCGAGCCTGGGGCAATGGGCGGAGGGCGCGCTCCTGCTGTTTCTGTTCAGCATCGGACACGCCCTTGAGCACTACGCCATGGGACGTGCGCGGCGCGCAATCGAAGCCTTGGCTGAACTCGCGCCTGAAACCGCTCTGGTCCGGCGCGATGGGGCCACGACGACCGTACCGGTGGAAACGCTGGCGCCCGGCGACATCGTGATCGTCAAGCCGAACGAGCGTCTGCCGGCAGATGGCTTCATCATTCTGGGCGACACCAGCATTGATCAGGCGCCTGTGACAGGTGAGAGCGTTCCAGTCGATAAGAGTGCCGTCCCTGACCGGGAAATCGCTCTAAAGCGTCCGGACACGGTCACTGCGGAGCATCAGGTTTATGCCGGCACGATCAACGGCGCCGGGGCCATCGAAATCGCTGTCACCCGGGCATCGTCGGACTCGACGCTGGCGAAGGTCGTGCGGATGGTCAGCGAAGCCGAGGCGCAGAAATCGCCCACCCAGCAGTTCACCGACAGGGTCGAGCGGTGGCTCGTGCCCGGTGTTCTGATCCTTGTCGTATTACTCATGTTCGCGTGGGTCGTGATTGATGAGCCGTTCCGCGACAGCTTCTACAGGGCCATGGCTGTGCTCGTCGCTGCCAGCCCGTGCGCGCTTGCCATTGCGACGCCGAGCGCGGTGTTGAGTGGGGTGGCGCGCGCAGCGCGGGGCGGTGTCCTCGTCAAGGGTGGAGCGCCGCTTGAAAATCTCGGAACGGTGTCTGCGATCGCATTCGACAAAACCGGCACTTTGACGGAAGGCCGTCCGAAAGTGACCGACGTTGTCGCTGCTTCGGGCGTTGACGAAAGTCTATTGCTGACCACAGCGGTGGCAGTCGAAGCGCTCAGCGATCACCCACTAGCGTCGGCAATCGTCCGCGATGGCGCAGAGCGCCTGGGCGGCAAGGCAGGGGAAGTCGCCACAGACATTCGAAGCGTAACCGGCAAGGGCGTCGCTGCGTCCATTCAGAACGAGGCGGTGCATATCGGCCGCGATGAGCTCTTTGTGGAGGCGGGCGGCGTCGCGCTGACCGACGAGATCAAGACAATCGTCGAACGCCTGCGCAAGGACGGGCGCACTACCATGATCGTGCGGCGCGGAGATCGCTATCTCGGTGTCATTGGACTGATGGATACGCCGCGTGCGGCCGCCGTGGAGAGCCTCAAGCGCCTGCGCAAGCTTGGTATCCGGCGGATGATCATGATCTCCGGCGACAATCAGAACGTGGCGGATGCGGTCGCGCGGAGCGTCGGCCTAGATGAAGCCTGGGGCAATCTTCTGCCGGAAGACAAGGTCGCCGCGATCACGAAGATCCGCGATCAGGAGAAAGTTGCGATGGTCGGGGATGGCGTCAACGACGCGCCGGCCATGGCGACCGCGACCGTTGGCGTCGCAATGGGCGCCGCCGGGTCTGACGTTGCTCTGGAGACCGCCGGCGTCGCACTGATGGCTGACGATCTGGCGCACCTTCCATTTGCAGTTGGACTGAGCCGGCAAACCAGCCGGATCATAAGGCAAAATCTCTATGTGAGCCTCGGCGTCGTCGGCGTGCTCGTGCCGGCGACAATCTTCGGCTTAGGGATTGGGCCCGCCGTTCTCGCCCATGAAGGCTCGACACTGGTCGTTGTTTTCAACGCGCTTCGTCTGCTTGGCTACCGAGATATCGGGTCCACATGAAGGACAGGTCGCTTTCCCACCTTGGCTGCGGTCCAGCTCAACTCGCCGAAGCATTGCGCGAAGCTGAAGACCTCTGCCGCAAGCGAGGCGGCGCCCTGACGCCGCTTCGCAAGATGGTGCTGACCTTCCTGCTTGAGGCTGATCGCCCGATCAAGGCCTATGACATGTTGCAGAAGCTGCGCGATGACCGATCGGCTAATCCTCCAACGATCTATCGCACCCTGGAGTTTTTGATCGAGACAGGACTCGCCCACAGGATTGAAAGTCTCAACGCATATGTGGCTTGCGGGCACTGGGATCATGGCCACGCAGCGGTGTTCCTGCTTTGCGATGGGTGTGGCTCTGCCGGCGAACTGCATGCCGGTGAAACCCACAAGAAGCTGGCCCATGACGTGTCGGGAGTGAGTTTCAAGATGCGCAGCGCCGTCATCGAAGTGCGCGGGCTGTGCCAAGCCTGCGCCGCGTGAGCTGAGATCATGGCGGAGATATCGATAGAGATCGATCTAGCAGCGCCGCCAGAACGCGTGTGGTCGGTCCTGACGGATTTTGCGAGCTATCCGGAGTGGAATCCCTACCAGAGCATCGAAGGGAAGGCCGAACCGCTGGCGATCGTGAGGGTATCCTCGCGTCGCCTTGACGGTAGCGCCTTTCCAACCGCGCGTGCCGGAGTCTGGAAGTTCGAGCCAAATGTCAGACTGGAGTTACTCAGCGGCATCCCGTTATGGTTCACCTCCACCCGCTTCTTCCATCTGTCGACTTTGCCTGGGGGTACGCTGCTCAGGCATGGCGCCCGCTTTTCTGGGATCTGGGCTGGTTGGCAGTTTTCGCACGGCCATAAAATAGAGAGACTGAAGCCGATCTACGAAGCCTTTCAGCAGGCGCTTATACAGAGGCTGGCAGGCCGCAAGGCGCCTCAACCATTTTCAAGAAACAGACACGCGCGACGCGCCCAGAAAGCCAAACGCGGGTAGGTGTCGAGACAAACTGACGCCCGCCCGCGCCTCCGGAACCTCAATCGTCGGCAAACTCTTCGTCACCGACAGGGTCAGCGGCATCGGATTCCTGGTAGCGCGAGTTGCTCATCTTCCGGTCGACGGGCCACATGGTCATCAGACCGGACGGGTAGGGGTTGAGCATCCCCTTGAGATCGGCAGGGTTTGTAGGTGTTTCGCCCAGCCAGGCGGCGTATTGTGCATCGTGCAGGATCACCGGCATCCGGTCGTGAATCAGGCCGACCATCGTGTTGGCGGGGCAGGTGATGACGCAGAAGGTTCGGCGCCACGTGTCGGCCGCCGGGTCCTTCCAGTTCTCCCACAGGCCGGCGACCGCGAATGGTTTGTGGTCCCGGCGCGCTAGCGCGTGAGGTTGCTTATGGCCGGGCTTGTCGCCTTTCCACTCGTAGAACGCATCGACTGGGACCAGGCATCGGCGATCCTTGAAAGCGGCGCGGAAGCTGGGGAGCGTGTCGACAGTTTCCGCTTTCGCATTGATCCGCTTGTAGGCCGATTTCGAGTCCTTCTCCCATGAGGGAAGCAGTCCCCATTCCAGCATGTCGAGCCGACGCTCCCGCATCTCGGGATTGAATCGGATGACCATGAAACGCTGGGATGGCGAACCGTTGTAGCGCGGCTCGGCGTTGGGGAGGGGCGGGGCGCACCCGAAATGCGCGGCCATTTCTTCCGGTGTCGAAACTTGAAGGATGCGTCCGCACATGTGGATTGCCCTTTCGAACTCCTTCTACGTCACGGCCATGGAACGCGCGAGACCGCGAAGTCAGTCGCCTCCGGATCGCTCCGGGAGCGACCAGATCAGCGTTTAGTCTTCGGCATCGGCATCGACCGCAGCATCGATGGCTTCCATGACGATGAAAGACTCGAACAGGGAGAGCGCGTAATCGGTGTCGATGGGCAGCATGTCCGGCGTGAGGACTCTGTCGACATAGGCTTCCGCGTCCCAGGTCCGTCTGGCGTCCCGCGGGTTGCGGGCCTCCATTCGGCCCAGCGCCCGCGCGAAGGCCTCGTTGGCGGTCGACACAGCTTCCTTTCGGAGGAAACCGGTGAGCGGCAGCTCGGTGATCGTCTTGGGCAGCTCTTGGCGCTGAGCCGCCTCGTGCTCCTCGAACTTCCGCGCCAGAAGGCTCCAGCTGTCGAACCCCTCGCGCTTGGCGATGTGATTCAAAGCTTCGGCGAGAAGAATGCCGTCCTCCTTGGCCTTACGCTTGGCTTGAGATTTCAGTTTTGGGATCGATGCAGACAGTTTCATTGTGAACTTTCCATTCGAGCATGATTTTCACAGTCCCTCCTTTTGCGAATGTTCGGATGGTGAGTTCGCTGTCGTTGAGCCCTGCACGTTAAGTGCTTTCCCGTTGGAGGGGGGAAGCGTGGGTACGCATGCGAGAAAGTTCTCAGATTTCGCGAGAGCAGGCAAGACAGGTCTGGCGACCCCGCTTCGCGGGCCGGGCTTTAGGCTTCGCCCCGAGCCAAGTGGTCTCGGCCCTTCGGGTTACAATCCCTGTCGCAAGCGACGGGCTTCCGCCTCACTCGCTCACCGCATTCAGCACTTTATTCAGTAGGGTGAGAGGGTGGTGATCCGTGAAGAGAAGCGCCGGTGTCTGCTCGAGGACTATGTCGGTCCATGTGTATCCCTTTGAGCGCATTCCGCCGGTGATGTTCGGATAGTTCGCAAACAGGGTTTCGTTATAAGACGGTTGCAAGCTCCGTATGAGCAGCGCTTCCAGTTCGCGCGTGAGCGCCGCATCACGATGCGAAACGAACTGCTGAGTCACGAAAGTAACGACGGCGTCGTCATCATCCAGGCGATGTCGGATGGGCGCGTAGCCCGGGCGATCCAAATGGCCCGTATGTGGGAACTCGCATGCCTCCGTCAGCCCGACGATATCGAGCAACATCAGGGAGATCTCAAATGGCGCGCGCGCTTCTGCTGAGGCGCCGATCGGTCCTTCCCGTGTGAGGATGCTTTGCATCTTTTCATGGCCGGTCAGTCGCTTCCAGACTTTCTGAGAGAAGGCTTGGCCGATGTAGTGGACACGAAAATCCAAGAAGCCGTATGCGTCCCCGACGACATCTGCGGTCAGCCGGTTGACCATTACTTCGTAGAGAAATTTCTGCGGCGTCCACCAGACAAGGAATGTCCCGTCTGCCTTTTTGACGCGAAGTCCGCCCACGTCCCGATAAGGTTGCGCTGTGTCCGGGTTCGCCTTGTAGAACTGAACTTCAACTTCAACCTCTTCGCCCGGCCCGCACAATCCGATCTCGGTCAGCCCAACACGGCATTGGACGGGAGTATGAAGTCCGTCCGCGATCTCGAATCTTAGCTCTCCGTCCTCCGCGACGACGTTGTCGAAATAGGTGAGCCGACGCTGGACGATCAGATAGACCGTGCAATTGTCGATCCGTTCGCGAACGACTTCCTCCTGCTTGAGGAACTCGAACTCGTACGCAGAGACAATCGGATACCGAAGGGCGGCATGAATCTGCGCACCTTTTACGCCGTACCAGTTCTCGTCGTCATTTTCTGCCATCCGCTATCGTAAGCGACGCCCTCCGGCTCGGCAAATCCGTTTCCACATGTCTGCCTCCTGAAACGGTGAAGGCGCCGGCATCTCCCAATGCATCTCGCGGGTGGCGTCGCCGGCGCTACGTCTGCTTGTGACGCCCATCACGCGTCCGGCGCATGCCCGCTCAAGGGGCCGAGGCTTCGCGCGTGCCGCGCTGCAGGCCGCACCAACCCCTTGCGCGGTCACCGCTGCGCTTGCTTTCCGGCCGCTTCCGAGGGGCGTCGCAGACGCGACCCCGGCGGGGCAGATCCCGCGGGATCACAAGGAAGAGCATCATGGACCGCGCATCATTCGAACTCGTAGGCAATGTCGGCAAGCTTGAGATCAAGCCGATCAAGGACGGAAAGAAACTCGCCATCCTCTCGCTGGCCACGTCCGAGAAGTGGAAGACCGAGGGCGGCGACTGGACCGAGAAAACCTACTGGCATCGCGTGGTGGTCTTCGCTCCCAACAAGGTCGCTCTGATTGAGAAGGCCGTCCAGATGGGCACCCGTCTCCGGCTGGTTGGCCAGATCCGCCCCAGCTCGTGGGAAGATGAGCGCGGCCAGAAGCGCTACTCGATCGAGTTCGTCGTGACCGGCTTTGGCGATGTCGAAATCCTCCGCGCGGTAAGCCGAAGGCTGACGCCCAAGCCGCTGAGCCCCCGGCCAAGACCGAAAAGTCTCGCAAACGCGCCGCTTGATGCGCCGGACCGGCCGCCGACGCGGCCGGTCCTCGACCTCTCAATCATTCCATTCGCAGGAGACACACATGTCATCCGCCACATCGACTGCGCTCAAAGCGCAGGATCTCGCTCAATTCACCGGCAGCCAGACCTTCTATCGCCATCCTCTGTCAGGGGGATGCGTCTATTCGGAAGGCGCTCAGTACCTTGCCGAAGCCGGATCGGCCTACTGGTTGCTCGACGCAATCCTGTGTCCTCAACCGCATCATCCCACGCTCCGCGCCGCAGAGTTCCAGGTCTGGACCCTGACAGTCGCCGAGGATCGGTCAGCAACACTGATCTGCACGGATGGCGACGACGAGCGGCTCTACGTCCACCCGGTTCCGTGGACGGACTTTCCGCTGAAATCCGTGACGCTGTGGTTCGCAAACCGGACGCTCTACCTGCCGAGTGAGCACTAGCGCCGACGGCAAAGTTACGGCCGGCGGCATCGCCGCCGGCCTCTCCCAACATTCAATGGCAAGGAGGCTGGCATGATTGCCGCCGCAGAGACCGTGTCGCTCCACGACACCGTGACGAACCGCATCATCCGCGAACTGGAGCAGGGCTGTTTTCCGTGGGTCCAGCCATGGGCGTCCTCGGGCATGACGCCGCTTGGACTGCCCCTCAATGCGGCGACCGGGCGACCCTATTCCGGGGTGAATATCCTGCTCCTCTGGTTCGCCGCCATTGAACAGGGCAGGCCCTCGCAACGCTGGCTGACCTTCAAGCAGGCGCTCGCCATGGGCGGGGCCGTGCGCAAGGGCGAGAAGGGAACGATGGTTGTCTACGCCGACACGTTCGTCCCGAAGGCGGAGCAGGAGAAGGCAGCCGGCTCCGGAGGGAAGCGCGGCGCGTTGGCTTCCTCAAACGCTTCACCGTCTTCCATCGCGACCAGTGCGATGGCCTGCCGCCAGATCCGGACGCCAAACCGCTTCCGGGGCATTCCGAGGTGATCCCGCATGTCGAAGATATCATCGCTGCGACCGGCGCCGACATTCGCATAGGAGGCGAAATGGCGTTTTACGCGCCCGGGCCTGACTTCATCCAGGTCCCGCCGCAGGAGGCCTATTTCGAGCCTATCAACTGGTACCGCACGAAGCTTCACGAACTGGGGCACTGGACAGGTCACAGCGCTCGCCTGAATCGCGATGTTTCCGGCGGACGTGGAGGCGACGCCTATGCGCGGGAAGAGTTGGTCGCCGAGCTGTGTTCGGCCTTCCTTTGCGCCGAGCTCGGCATCGCGCCGACCGTCCGCCATGCCGACTATCTCGGCGCGTGGCTTGGCATTCTGAAGGGGGACAATCGCGCAATCTTTCAGGCTGCGTCATTGGCTTCCAAAGCAGCGAACTTTGTCATGGGCCGTCCGCCGGTCGCCCGGATTGGAGCGGGCTAGAGGGATGGTTCCCGTTCGGGGGAGCAGAGATCAGGACGAGCGAGAGCGGCTGTCGGTCACGCTCGGTCCCGCCGCCCAAGAGCGGCTCCTTCGGGCGCGACCCTGCGGGCGCTGCGCGCCGCCAGCCACTCGACGGCGCGTTCCGCCATGCAGCGCCGGAAGTCCGGCGCGCAGGCTCCCTGCAGCCTTCATTCTTCTGAGCTGGGCGTAGCGCCCACCCAGCCGGGTTTGAGCCGTTGTTCGGAATTCTCCTGTGGCCGCTGACAGGCCGAGACCTTTCAGGTCGCATTCGCCGAGACACTCGCCAGCGGGGAGAGTGGGTTACTCAGGTCCTGCCAGTGTGCCGGGAGCAAGGGAGCGCCTCAAGGGACGACGGGGCCCCACCATTTCTTGGCGGAAGAGCCAAGAAAATCAGGACCCCCATCGCCGCTCCGCGGTCGCGCGTGCGCGCGATCCCTTGACCCACCGCGCTCCCGTCCGCCGATATCGTCCTTCAAACACAGGAGACGACGATGTTCACGAAGAACCAGCGCGCGCGGGTACATTGAGGAACTGCGGGCCAAACTGCGGATGCCTGGACGCTGAGGAGGCAGAGGCGATCCGGCCGAGCTTGAGGCGATCCTCTCCAATCCTGACAGCATCGCGGATGACGAGAGACTGGCATCCTGAGGCCGCCCGGCAGGAGCAGCTGCTGCGGCTGTTTCGCTGATCGGCCCTCACTGCGACACAGTGCGCGGCTCGGAATTCTTCGCGGCCCAATCGGATATCGGTGAAGTGAAGTGAGGTGAGGGTGGCGTGGAGTGCAAGATAAAGCACGTACCGTGCTGCAGAGGCCGATGGGCCCTGTCTGCAGATAGGATTTTCCACGGTGGATTTGACTCCGTGTACCGTGGATGTGCCGCATTTTCGCGAGCGTGGTGCAAGGGTAGAAAGTCGTGTTGAGGTAGCCATTCTTGACGCATGGATGGCGAGACAGAGGACATCATCTTTGAGCCAAGGGTCAAGCGCGCAGGCCGGGGATAGCGGTGCGTCGCTTCTAAAGCTGCGCACGGCGATCCCGTATCGCGGGTCGTATTGGCTCGGGCCGAGCATCATCATCGATCGGCAACACGCCCGTCACGCAAAGGGGACGCGGCTCATCTTCGTCGCGGCGCCACGGCAAGTCCGCGTCCGGTTGCTTGGCGGGTCAGCGGCGTCGTTGGGAAAGCGCGGTTTGTCTCCCACAGCGGTGCCAGGGAGCGCCGCTTCGCGTGCATGTCGCTT
>JADKDU010000027.1 GCA_016714495.1 Hyphomonadaceae bacterium
GCGGCTGCTCACCAATACCGTAAGCGTCCGGTGGTCGCACATCCGTCAGGTGTTGGAGGGCCTTCCGTTTTCCAGCTCCACGGCAGCAGCCCTCGTCGAGGCGGCTGGCGTGGTGTCCGGCGAAAGCATGCGGGTGAGTAATGTCCGGGAGCCATGCGTGTGGGCTCGACCCTGCCCAGTTTTTGCCGGGTTTCGATCAGCCACCTCGATGACCAGCCCAACGCCCGGCCTCCCACTGCCAGATCCGGCGAACAGGATAAGTCTGGGGTTTGAGCGCTACCGGCTGGACCGCTGCCCGCCCGACGGGATTGGTGTCGAGTTCTAGGCGCCCGTCGTCGAGGAACTGCGTCAGGCCGTCCCACCGGGTGAGGGTATTACCGCATTGCCTCGGCGCGAGCTTCCCGCGAGGAGGCAGGCTGGGCAGCGTCGCTTCAGCTTCAGCTTTTGCAAACGCATCCACGATCGGCTTTGAGCGCGTTTGGCGGACTGCCAACCGTGCGCACGGTATCCATTTCCTTTCGCACCCGCTTTTCCACCGCGTATTAAAAACGTGATGCGGCGTAGGCGCTTCGGTCGCCAGCGGCGTCACTCTTCAGCTTCGGCGATCTTTACGTACCCCCCGCGCCGCGTCAGCCCAGCAGGCGGCGAGCCTCGACCCTGCTGCTGGCCGTCAACTGCCCGAACCCAGCGTCACCATCGACGTGCAGCACGCCGCCGAAACTGGCGCCAGGACGTGCCTCCGGCCGTTCGGCTGTCCGATCAGGCGCGTGGATAAAGACTGTTGCTGGCGGATCCGCGTTGCTCCACCTCGCTGCTTCCCGGGCATAGGCCCAGAGCCTCGCTGACCTGGTCCGCAACCGGGATCGAGCACCCGGAACCGGTGAAGTCGTCAGCGAACAGGAGCGTCGGAGGTGAACACATGCTCACTCAGCCGGCGGCGGTATTTCGCCACCACCATAGCTTCCCGCCGGGACCCATAAACCGGGCAGCGTCGAACGCGGCAGCCCGACGCCATGATTCGCAGAAGACTCCTTGATTGCCGATAGAGAGGGGGGTGGATCGCGGTATTTGATGATTAGCACCTGGGCGATAAGGTTTCGGGGTTGCGAGGCTATTTGCGATCAGTTGCTTCTGCGCAGGCGCCTCTGCACCACGTTTTTGCGGGAGGCAGAAGTAAGACGGACGCAGGATTACGCTACACCCTCAGCCGCGCAGTGAACCCGCCCGAGCATCTCGCCGACGTTCTCACCGATGGCGGGAACTTTCGCCTCTCCGCAGCAGGATAAGCATCGCCGCCGATATCGAGGACGACGTTTTCGCGCGGAAGATGGTCTTGCAGCGGCTTGGGCGAAGGTGACGAGGCGGATCGGGCTGGCGCGCTTTTCCGAAACGCTTTCTTCGATGCGCGGGCGGATATCGGGCGTCGGTGATCTTCAAGGGGCGCAGCAGGAGTTGGATTCAGTCGAGCCGCTCCGAGCGTTTGCCGAACCGTGCCTCCGCTGAAGCTGCTTGATAAGCGCCTGCAGTTCGCCGACTTCGCCATCGCGGGCAGCGACCGCTCCCGCCATGTCGCGCACCAGGCGCTGCAGGAGTTCACGCCGTCGGACGGGAGATTGTCCAGTACCGAGCCGCATGCCTGATCTCTGGCCGCGTTCGGACATGACCGCTTAAGAGGAATGGGGTGAGCGCCGGATTTTTCTCATCGTCTCTGGTCTAAGCGGTTTCGGTCGGTTTCCATCGACGTTCGGGATTCTCGCCAGTCGATGCCTCGGGAGAGCAGAAGTGCGAGTTGGCCCGAGGAGAGCGCGACCGCATCGCCGTGCCTTCAGGCTCATCATCGGGCCAGGCGAACACGCTTTAAGATCAAGACGCCTGGGCGAAACAGGCGGAGGCCGGCGCCATCCCAGAAACAAAATCTTTGGATGACGTTCGCTTTCCGGCTGCGGAAGCAGAACATATCGCTGCAGAAGGGACCGAGCTTTCATAGCCTTCTTGCACAAGCGCGGAGAGACCCTCCTGGCCGCCTTGGCGCATATCCGTGTGGCTGAATCGCGGGATGAATCTTTGACGCTAGCGAGTGGGATTATCATCGGTTGCTTTCTCTGTTAAGGCGACCTGTTCGCGGACGGTGGCGGGATCAGCCTTCAGCGATCGCGGCGTACACATGCCGGCCATCGCCGATGTCCACGGGCGTCATGCTCTTCCGGTGCCGGGACCAGCCCGTCCAGTATCAGCGGGGACGATCCGGCGTCCGGCGCCGGTGGTGACCGAAGCGCCGGGCGCGTTTGCGGTTTACGGCGAAGGCCACCGGACCCAGTCAGCGAATACCGGTACGTTGGTGACGATGCCATGCCTGGGGCAGACGTCTTTCGGCGCGGGGACGTCCCGCACCTCGGACCCCGCCACGATGGCCTGTTTCTCCCTGCCGCTTCAGTTGCTCCTGGCGGGCGTGACGGGGAGGTTTTGGCGGCGCGGTTTCCGTCAGGCGCCAAATCCGCCGCTTGCTTTCAGCAGCGCTGCTTGTCTTGCGTGCAGCGTTCGGGGACGCGCTGAAGCGGCAACCATCTCCCGCGCCAGTCGGCCTGGAGGAATCTCCTCGAAACGGATGCGCTATTCGCGCAAGGTGGAGGGCAGAGCTGAGCCTTGGCATACGCCTGCGCGAGAAGCTGCCCACAGCATCGCTTCGACATGCATCGCCTGCAACGCCGCAACGGCCTTGCCTCCCGCGCCGATCGATGACGTGAGATGCCGTCCAAACCAGGCGTTTTCCTTTCGGTCAAGATATGCGGGCAAGCTGTTTGACCCGATAGAATATTTGAATCGGTGAAGGCCGTGGGGAGAGCGACAGAATAGCTGCGCTTCATCCGTGGCTCGCCAAATAGGCCTCGACATATCATTCCGTAGGTCTCGGCACCGAGGTATTGACTGGCTTCGCCTGCCTTTATCGGACGTCTCTCAATCCTGTGAGAGAACGCTGTGATCCAAAACCAGTGCGGAACACCGTGTAACGACCGGACGAAAGAACACCGCGCGGGCCGGAATTCTTTCGCGCCCAATCGGATATCGGTGAAGTGAGGTGAGGTGGCGTGGGTGCAAGATAAAGCACGTACCCAGATGCTGCGGGCCTTGGGCCCTGTCTGCACATAAGATTTCCACGGTGGATTTGACTCCGTGTACCGTGGATGTGCCGCATTTTCGCGAGCGTGGTGCAAGCAGTAGAAAGTCGTGTTGAGGTAGCCATTCTTGACGCATGGATGGCGAGACAGACGACATCATCTTTGAGCCAAGGGTCGGGCGCGCAGGCCGGGATAGCGGTGCGTCGCTTCTAAAGCTGCGCACGGCGATCCGTATCGCAGAGTCGTATTGCTCGGGCCAGCATCATCATCTCGATCAGCGGCCACGCCCGTCACGCAGCGGGGCCGCGGGCTCACTTCGTCAAAGCGCCGCGGCAAGTCCGCGTCCCGTGTTGGCGGGTCAGCGGCGTGTCGTTGTGAAACGCGGTTTATCTCCACAGCGGTGCCAGGGAGCGCCGCTTCGCGTGCATGTCGCTTACCTTGCGCGTGACGGGCGTCAGACCAGCCCGGAGCGGCCTGAGGCAATGGGAGTCCAGCCGAAACCTGAGCTCGACAGATCGGTATCTTATCTGTCTCGGGAAGCGGATAGCGCCGGAGCCGGGCTGTCCTTCTACAACCAGCGGGAGAGCGATCTCGATGGCAAGGCGCTGACCTCTGCCTGGGTCAATGACACACGGCATTTCCGGCTGATCATCAGCGCCGAAGACGGTCCAGCTTTGGGCGACCTTCGCCCATTCATCCGGGAAGTCATGACCGGCTTGGAGGCGAAAACCGGAACCCAGCTGGAATGGATCGCCGTCGATCATCACGACACCGACAATCCTCACACGCATATCCTGGTGCGCGGCCGGCGCTCGGACGGACGAGATCTGTTCATTCCGCCGAAGCTCATCGGCTCCGGTATCCGCGAGCATGCGCAGGAAATCGTCACCCGAGAAGGCGACCTCAACGCCCGGCTCAAGGTGATGGCGACGCACGCCGAAGTTGAAAAAGTTGTCTCAGCTTCACGGCTTGGGAAAGACGCCGGAACGATCCGGGAAGCAGAGCATACGAAGCTGTCGACTGGCGAGCTGGTTCACTTCGGACCCCTCGACGACCTGGGTGAAACATTTCTCGCGATCGTTGAAAACGAACATGGCGAGCTGCGGTACGCAACGCTCGAAAGGGCCGACGATCTGGCCCGGCTGGACGGCGTTCAAGTTGGTGCGAATGTCGCCTTCGAACCGCGCTTCACCTGCCGTTGCGGGATCAGGTGAAAGCGATTGGACCGACAAGGCTGGATCGCATCCTGTCGGGCTCGGAGCAGCGCCTTACCGGCAAGGGCAGAGTAGCCGCCGCCGAATCTGTCGCGCTTCAACAGCGACGAATGTTCCTCATCGAGCAAGGCTTGATGGGCGCCAGCGACGAGAAGCTGGGCGGGCACGCGATGGTGAGCATGGCTAGGGCCGAATTGGCTGAAGCCGCGCGCCGCGTGTCGCAGCAGCTGGGCGTACCGGTCCCGACGCAGCATCGCGGCTCGGTAGAAGGCGCGTACGTGCAGCGCGTGGATCTCGCACAAGGCCGGATGGCGATCATCCTTCAGGAGCGCCAAGCGTTCATTGTGCCATGGCGTCCGACGCTGGGCGTTTTGCTGGCCGCGAAGTGCGTGGAGCTATCCGCGGTAACGGCCTGTCCTGGGCGCTGAGTAGCAAGCGGAGTCAGAGTTTGCCGCCAATGTGACGATCCACGGCGGAAACACCGCATTTTCAGCTGCCGCACGAGTGGAGTGGCGACCGGCCGGTCAGTGTGAATGAGTTATAAAGTCAGGAGTGAGGGTCATGTCCAAAGAAGGCGATCAGGTCTGAAGCAACGCGGAAGCAACCAGATCTCTTTCCTTTGAACCGAAGCCAAGTCTCTCAGGACATGTCGCTTCAGAGGTCGAGGAACGCGAGGTGGTCGACCAAGCGTCTCCACTGAAGCCAAAGCACCGCCTAAGCCGAGGGCAGTCGAGACGACCTCTATTCAGACAATTCTTGTCCGGCCGGTGCACCTTCTCGATGTTAGTGCCGCTGCTGCGTGGCTAGGCCTGTCGAAATCTACGCTCGACAAAATGAGATGCTACGGGACGGGTCCGCGCTTCATCAGGGCTTCGGGCAAAGCAGTGCGGTATGATCCCGCTGACCTGGCCGCATTTGCTGACGGTCGTCGTCAGCATCGGACAAGTGATCCGGCGCCCACCAACGCTACCTAACGACGCTTAGCGAGCGTTGCGTAGAGGTTCTCGGGGCGAAGCTGAGTGTACCGCTTCAGCATCTTCCAGTCCTTGTGCCCCGTCACAAGCGGGACCTGCTCGATCGTGAGGCCAGCCTCGAACAGGCGACTGGTCCCTTCGTGACGAAGGTCATGGAAGTGAAGATCAATGATGCCGGCTTCTTCGCAGGCGCGCCGGAAAGCGGTGCCCACCGATCGTCCATTGTACGGAAAGCAGCGACCCTTGTCGCTGACTTGCTTGCGATGTTGTTCAAGTATTTCAAGCGCATCATACCCTGTGACGTCGAGAAGCGGCACCCGCTGATCATTGCCGTCCTTTTTCCGTGGATCCTTTCGGTCAGCCACGAGAATGGTACGCGTGCGCGGATCGAGGTCTTTCCATTCGATGCGCATGATCTCGTCTAGGCGCATTGCAGTCGCGATTGCGAATTTGACGATGGTAGCCAGAGGCAACGCAGTGCCACGATTGGACCTGAAACGTGCGAACAGGGTTTCGAGTTCTGCTTCCGTCGGACGCCGGTCACGTTCCAGGCCGCGCCCGAGCGCGTCCATGCGGCGCAGTGCGACCCGGGCCAGCCTTACGGCATCGGTATTCACTTGCAGTCCATGCAATGCTGCAGCGTGGGTCAAAACCGTACCGATGAAGGAAATGTCGATTGCAAGCGTGGCCGGGCCGGCGCCTTCAGCAGCTCGCTCTCGGCCGTATCGAATAAGCCGCTCGCGTGTCAGACCGGAGACTTGCTCGCTGCCGAGTTCAAGCAGAGCCGACGTAAGACGTGGTCCTTGGACCGACGCAGCGGTTTCCATATTGCTGGAGGTCGTCAATATGAAGATCGATCAGCGATCCGAACGTGTCTTTTGTGGTGATGCGAGTGGCAGACGGGTCAATGTCGTTATCGATCGCGCGCTCGACATCTCGGGCCCACGCCTCGGCGTCGGCCTTCATCCTAAAAGTCTTGGTCAGGACCTTGCCTGCACGCCTGACTTGGGCTCTCCAGCTGCCTGCACGTTTGTCGACGGAGGCCATATGTCACCCCTCCATGACGCAGGTTGAATATCTGACACACTGGTGACACACGCAGATCGGAAACAGCTGGAAACACCAGGAACCTTGAGCGAACATCGTGACACAAATCCAAAATCTTGTTCTTTGATGTTCCGCGATTTTTCATGAAATATCAAGCACATAGGTTCTGTACCGCGCCCATGATGGACTGGACCGACCGGAATTGCCGAGCGTTCCATCGGCAGCTGTCGCGGCGAGCGTTGCTTTATACCGAGATGGTCACAGCCGATGCTGTGATGCACGGGCGGCGGGATCGGCTGCTTGGGTTCGATGAGATCGAACAACCTGTGGCGCTGCAACTTGGCGGATCGGAGCCGGCGAAGCTGGCCGAGGCGGCGCGGATAGGCGCGGCTTATGGATACTGCGAAATCAATCTCAATGTCGGTTGCCCGTCGGAGCGCGTGCAATCCGGCGCATTCGGCGCCTGCCTGATGCGCGAGCCCGACCTCGTGGCGGATTGCCTGTCCGCCATGCGCGAGGCGGTCTCCATCCCCGTCACGGTGAAACATCGCCTCGGCGTCGATGCCGACGAGCCACGCGATCGTCTGTTCTCCTTTGTCGACTTGCTGGCCAAGGCCGGCACGACCACCTTTATCGTTCACGCGCGCAAGGCATGGCTGAGTGGTCTGTCGCCAAAAGAAAACCGCGAACTGCCGCCGCTCGACTACGACATCGTAGCCGACCTCAAGCGTGCGCGCCCCGATCTTGAAATCATCCTCAATGGCGGCATCACCGAACTCCGCACGGCGCAGCGCGAGCTGGCGCGTGTCGATGGCGTCATGCTCGGCCGCGCCGCCTACCATGATCCTGCGCTACTGCTCGCCGTGGACGCCTGCATTTTCGGAGACGACGCGCCAGTGCGCGCCGCCGATCAGGCTGCCCGCGACTTTCGGCCTTGGGTTCTACAGCGTCTGTCGGAAGGCGTTGCGCTTCACGCGATCACGCGCCACATGCTCGGCTTGTTCGCAGGTAGACCCGGCGCGCGTCAGTGGCGGCGCATACTGTCCGAGAAGGCGCCCGGCGCACGCGGCGTGCAGGCCGTCGCAATTTATGACGCAGCTCTCGACGCGCTCACGTCGCGCGAACCCACGGCAACCGCCGAATAGCGTTTATTCGTGAATGATGATCGCGTTGGTCGTCACGTCCCAGCCTTCCAGCCGGTTGAGGAAGCTCATGCCGAGCAGCGAAGTCTCCAGCCCGTCTTCCATAATGACGGCGGAAACGTTCTTTACAGTAACGCCATCGATAGTGATCTCGTCGATGACAGTTGTCGCCGCCATCACGCGTCCCGCGGCCGTGCGCACTTCCGCGTTGCGCTGAAGATTGTCCGTATTGATGCCGAGCCGCCGCGCGTCGCGCCTGCTAAGCGCCACAAGGCTCGCGCCCGTATCAACCAGGAATTTTATCGGTATCTTGTTGACCCGCGCCGCCGCCCAGTAATGCCCGTCCGCTTCCTTGCGTAGCGAGGCTGTGCGGATTTGGTGCGAGCTGATTACAGGAAGCTCAGCCTCGGCCTCGACTTCCTCCGCGATGGCCGGCTTGGCGTCGAGGCGCGGCGTCATCGTGTCCCGCAGGGCCATGAGCCCGAGGGCTGCGGCGCCGAATAGCGCCAGCGCTGGAAACAGGGCCTTCCTCACCGTGGTCGACTCCCCAAGGGACGTCATGCGTCCATGTCTCCTAGCAGATAATCCGCTAGCGAAAAACAAACGGACTGCAGTCACATTGCGCTATCCCAGTTTGCCCGCCGCCTTCAGAACGTCGATCCGGGCGGGCAGGGCGGCCATGACCCTGTCCCGCTCGTCGTCGGAAAATCTGGCCCAGCGGGCGATTTCCCCGAGGGTCCGGCCGCAGCCGAGGCAGTTTCCGGTCTGGCCGTCGACCACGCAAACCTTCACACAGGGGGTTTTGATGGGTGTGTGCATACCAGCTTATACCGCCATTTCGGGCTCAGGAGCATCATGACGTAACGTCAATACGACGTAGCGTCCGTCGCCAAAACCGCTTGACGTACCTCACGTAAACCAGAGCATGGCCTCGATTCCGTATGGTCGTAATCAGCTTAACGTTACGGCAGGAGCCGACGCCATGAACCTGGATTTTGCCCCCGAGGACGTCGCCTTTCGCCAAGAGGTCCGCACCTGGCTCGAAAACGACTATCCCACCGAATTGCGCGGCAAGTTCTCCCGCGACGAGTATTCGAAGGAGGATTTCCTCCTCTGGCAGCGCACCCTCTTCAGCCGCGGCTGGGGCGCCCCTGCCTGGCCCAAGCAGTATGGAGGCACGGGCTGGACCGCGACCCAGCGCTACATCTTCCAGGAAGAATGCGCTCGCGCCGAAACACTGCCGATCCCGCCCTTCGGCATGAACATGCTGGCGCCCGTCCTGATGGCCTTCGCCAGCGACGAGCAGAAGGCTCATTATCTTCCGCGCATCCTCAACGGCACGGACTTCTGGTGCCAGGGCTATTCCGAGCCCGGCGCCGGCTCCGACCTCGCCTCGCTCAAAACCAAGGCGGAGCGTGTCGGCGACCACTACATCATCAATGGCCAGAAGACCTGGACCACGCTGGGCCATTTCGCCGACTGGATCTTCGTGCTCTGCCGCACAGACCCCGCGGCCCGTAAGCCACAGGAAGGCATCTCCTTCATTCTCGTCGACATGAAGACGCCCGGCGTCGAAGTCCGCCCGATCATCACTATGGATGGCGGCCACGAGGTCAACGAGACCTGGTTCACAGACGTGAAGGTTCCCGTCGCCAATCTCGTCGGCAAGGAAAACGAAGGCTGGACTTACGCGAAGTACCTTCTCGCCCACGAGCGCACCGGCATCGCCGGCGTCGCCCGTTCAAAGAAGGGCATTGAGCGCCTGCGCGAGATCGCCTCGGTCGAACTCGACCAGGGCCAGCCGATCATCCGCAATCCGGATTTCGCGAAGAAGATTTCCGAACTCGAAATCGATCTCTCCGCCCTCGAATACACCGAGCTACGTACGCTCGCGCGCGAAAGCAGCGGCAAGGGTCCAGGCCCCGAAAGCTCGATCCTCAAGATCAAGGGCACTGAAATCCAGCAGCGCATCACCGAGCTCACGCTTGAAGCTGTCGGCGTCTATGGCGCGCCGTATTTTCGCGGCTTCCCGCAGGAGGGCGACAACCAGTTACCGATCGGGCCGGACTACGCCCACATGGCTGCACCGCTCTATTCCAACATGCGCAAGACTTCGATCTATGGCGGATCGAATGAGATCCAGCACAACATCATCGCCAAGATGGTTCTTGGCCTCTGACACGCGCAGGCGTTAGGCTGGCCTGAGTGGCCGGTTCCAACGGCGGCAGGGAGTTGCTTTTATGGACTTCAGCTTCACCTCCGAGCAGGACCAGCTGCGCGATACTGTCGCCCGACTTGTGCGTCAGCAGTACGACTTCGAAACGCGCCGCAAGGTCGCGAAATCCGAAGCCGGCTGGCGTCCCGAGATGTGGGCGCAGTTTGCTGAACTCGGTCTTCTTGGCGCATCCTTCTCCGAGGAAGAGGGCGGCTTCGGCGGCGGCCCGATCGAGGCGATGATCATCTCCGAGGAATTCGGCAAGGGCCTAGTGGTCGAACCCTATCTGCAGGCCGTGATAGTCGGCGGCAATTTCCTCCGTCTCGGCGGTTCGGCTGCACAAAGGGAAGAACACATCGCCGGCCTTGTCGGCGGTGAGGCCATTTTCGCCTTCGCCTATTCCGAGCCCAAGAGCCGCTTCGATCTCAACGACGTCTCCACCATCGCGAAGAAAGACGGCGCCGGCTACACGCTGAACGGCCATAAGGCCGTCGTCATTGGCGCGCCCTTCGCCACACACCTGTTCGTCACCGCCCGCACCTCTGGCGCGCAGCGCGACAAGGCCGGCATCACAGTCTTTCTTGTGCCGAAGGACGCCAAGGGGATCACCACGCGCGACTATCCCACCGTCGATGGCCTGCGCGCGTCCGAAGTGCTGTTCGAAAACGTCTCGGTCGGCGCCGACACCGTCGTGGGCGAAGTGGACAACGGCCTGCCGCTCATCGAGAAAGTCGTCGACTACGCCATCGCCGCGCTCTGCGCCGAAGCGTGCGGCTGCTTCAAAATCCTCAACGAGGCCACGATCACCTACGCCAAGCAGCGCAAGCAGTTCGGTCGCCCGATCGCCGACTTCCAGGTGCTGCAGCACCGCATGGTCGACATGTTCATGGCGGCCGAGCAGGCGATCTCCATGACCTACATGGTCACGCTGAAGCTCGACGAAGCCGACAAGGCCCGCAAACTCGCCGCCTCCGGCGCCAAGGTCCAGATCGGCAAGGCCGGCCGCCTGATCAGCCAGGACGCCGTCCAGATCCACGGCGGCATGGGCATGACCGACGAACTGAATGTCGGCCACTTCTTCAAACGCGTCACCATGATCGAATCCCAGTTCGGCAACACCGACTGGCACCTGCGCCGCTATACCGAGCTGTCGAACGGGTAGGGTGTCGCCCAAGTCATAATCCCTTGGGATGACAGTAGAGACTACCTTCGTTAGATTTGCGCTATCCACCGGGGTCACGCGGGGGCGAGGGGACATGACTGAGGCGTCGAGCCAGACCAAGCCCCGGATGTTTCTGTCCTATTCGCGGCGCGATGCGGTCTTCGTCGACGAACTCGTCATCTCGATTGAAAGCTACGGCTTCGATGTCGTCATCGACCGCGCCGACCTCTTTCCGGGCGAGCCGTGGGAGCCGCGTCTTCACCGCATGATTACGGAGGCGGACACCACGGTCTGCGTTGTCTCACAAAACTGGATATCTTCCGACCAGTGCAAAAAGGAAGTTACGATCGCGCTCGGGCAGGGCCGGCGCGTGATCCCTGCGGTGATCCATCCGGTTGATCCCACCACTCTGCCGCCTGATCTGGCGCGTCTCCAGTTCGTCCTTTTCCCGGAAGGTCGTCATGCCCGCGGCGTCGTCGATTTGATTGAAACGCTGAGGACCGATATCGGCTGGGTTCGCGAGCAGTCGCGCCTGCTCGACAAGGCGGATGAATGGGACTCGCAGGAGCGACCTCCGGCATTGCTTCTGCGCGATGTGGCGCTCACACGAGCGCTTGAGTGGGCCAATGGTCCCAGGCCTCGCAATACGCTGATCCTCCCCGTCGTGTCCGACTATGTCGAAGCCAGTCGCAGCGGGCAGAATCTGGAAGAGAAAAAGCGCCTGCTGGAGGAAAAGAGCCGCCTACGGGCTCACGCACGTTTTGCCATGGTCGGTTTCGCCGCCGCTGTCTTCGCTCTCATAAGCGTCGGCGCAGTCGGCCATCTGATCTACGACAAGCTTCAGCAAACTTCGGATGACCTGGAAGAAGCCAACACCGTGCTCGATCTAACCGAGGCACAGAACGACAGGCCAGCGTTTGAACCGCGGCCTGCTCCTCCCGAAACCGGCACAGCTAGCCCGAAAACCCCGAGTTCCGAACCGCTCAGCCCCGAGCCTGCCGGCGAACTGTCTTCGACAACCAACGACAAGCCTAGCGATCCGGCCCCGCCGCTTCCACCGACCCCGGAGCCTGTTCCCGATACTGCAACCCTTCGTCAACTAATTCTCAGCCTCGATGACGCCGACCGTGCAACGCGCCTCCGGGCGGGCCAGCAGGTTGCCGATCTGGTCCGCGGACCCAACGCCCGTTCGCTCCTCTCCCCGCTGATCCAGGAAGTTGAGCTTCCAAGGCTGGACAATCTATCAGCCGCCGGTCGTGTGAATGTGCTCTTCATGCTCAATACGTATGACGGGTGGCAATCCTCCGCGCTGGCGCCTGATCTCGCGCTGGCGCCTGATCTCGGTCGGGCGCTCTCGAAGATCGAAGAGCGCGCCGCCCAGCCCGTTAATCCGAAGCGGCTTGGGGCGCAGACTCAGGGATGCATCGCTAGCCTGAAGATTAAGATCGCCGGCGGCGTCGGCGGTGGTTGTGGGACCTGAGCCGGGATGACACGCATAACACCGTTCGCTACAGCCTGAGTCTGACACCGCTTCATTAAGACAAGATAGAGACCCGCCCATGATCACGCTTGAGAAAAAAGGCCCCATCGCCATCCTGACGTTGAACCGTCCCGACGCCATGAACGCCCTCGGCGAGCCGGGCGATGGCGAAGCGGTGCGTGATGTTTGCGACCAGATCAATCGCGACAAGAATATCCGCTGCGCCATCCTCACCGGCGCGGGCAAGGGCTTCTCGGCGGGTGGCAATGTCAAGGCGATGCGCGAGCGCATCGGCTCCTTCGCCGGCAGCCCGGCCGAAGTCCGCGACAACTACAAGACCGGCGTCCATATGATCGTGCGTGCGCTTTACAATCTCGAGGTTCCGCTGATCGCCGCCGTCAACGGCGCGGCGGTCGGCCTCGGGTGCGATGTCGCTTGCATGGCCGATATCCGCATCTCGTCGGACAATGCTCGCTATGGCGTCACCTTCCTCAAGATCGGCCTCATCCCCGGAGATGGCGGCGCCTGGCTGCTTCCGCGCGTGATCGGCATGAGCCGCGCCTGCGAACTCCTGTTCACCGGCAACCTGATCGACGCCAACACCGCGAAGGAGTGGGGCCTCGTCTCGAAAATCGTGCCGGGCGACAAGCTGATGGAAGAGGCGATGGCCCTCGCCAAGCAGATCGCGAAACAACCGCCGCACTCGCTCCGCGTCGCAAAACAACTCCTCCGCCACGGCACGCAGGCGACCTATGACACCGTCATGGAAATGTCCGCGGCGGCGCAGGGTCTGATGCACCACACCAAGGACCATGAAGAAGGCGTCGCCGCGATCCTCGAAAAGCGTGAACCTGTCTTCAAGGGCGAGTGACGGCTGGACCTATCGCGAGTGTCGGGCCTATCCTCTCAGCAAAACAAGCGGAGGACGTCATGCTCGGGGCAGTCGCGGAACTGACAGTCATAGACGGCAAGCAGGCCGAGTTCGAGGTTGTGGCCAAGGAACTCGAAGCCGCCGTCGCGGCCAACGAGCCAGACGTCCTTTACTACAAGCTCTTCAAGGTGGCGGAAGCCCCCACAACCTACATCTTCATGGAGCAATACCGCGATCAGGCCGCTGTCGACGCCCATCGCGGCTTTGAGCACTTCAAGCGCCTGGGCAAGGCGATGGGCCCGCTTCTCGCCGCGCCGCCGAAGATCACGCGCATGGCGAAGGTCTAGGGCTATGGACCTCGAATTCTCCGCTGAGGAACTGAAATTCCGCGACGAAGTCCGCGCCTGGATCGCGGAGAACAACACCGGCGAGTTCAAGAAACGGATCGCCCTTTCCAAGAATCACACACTGGACGAGACACATCAGAAGGCCTGGCAGAAGCTTCTCGCGAAGAAGGGCTGGCTCACCATCAACTGGCCGGTCGAACACGGCGGCCCCGGCTGGACGCAGGCGCAGAAATACATCTTCGAAATGGAAATCGCGCTCTCAGGCGCGCCGCGCATGAGCTCTATGGGCGTGCGCATGTGTGCGCCCGTGATCATGAAGTTCGGCACGGACGAGCAGAAGAAGAAATTCCTCCCGCCGATCCGCAATTCGGATGTCTGGTGGTGCCAGGGCTACTCCGAACCGGGTTCGGGGTCCGACCTCGCCAGCCTCTCGATGAGCGCCCGTCGCGAAGGGGATCACTATATTCTAAACGGCTCCAAGACCTGGACCACCTACGCTCAGTGGGCCGACTGGATCTTTTGCCTCGTGCGCACCTCGAAGGAAGTGAAGAAGCAGAACGGCATCTCCTTCATCCTCGTCGACATGAAATCGCCCGGCCTTACGATCACCCCCATCAATACGTTGGACGACACCCCGCCCGGCGAACAGGAGATCAACTCGGTCTTCTTCGACAATGTGAAAGTCCCGGTCGAGAACCTGGTCGGCAAGGAAGGCGAAGGCTGGACCTGTGCGAAATATCTGCTGACGTTCGAACGCGGCTCGGCTTACGCGCCTTCTTGCCGCACGGCGCTGCGCAAGGCGCGCGAGATCGCGAAGATCGAAACTGCCGGCGGTCTGCCGTTGAGCGATGATCCCGAGTTCTCCCGCAAGATCGCCGAGCTCGAAATCCAGATCGAAGCGCTGGACGCCACGGAACGCCGCATCTTCGACAAGCTGTCGTCTGGCCAGTCGGTTGGCGCCATGTCGTCTCTGATGAAGACGCGCGGATCGGAAATCGGCCAGAAGGTTACGGAAATCGTGCTCGAAGCCGCCGGCGTCTACGCCCAGCCCTTCGTACAGGATACCTACGCCCACCTCGAAGACGGAGCCAACGAACCATTGCCGGCGCCGGAACACCTTATCACCTCGGCGGGCGCGTACTTCAACCAGCGCAAGACGTCGATCTACGCGGGCTCGAACGAGATCCAGCGCAATATTATGGCGCAGATGATCCTTGCAGGCTGACGATGGCGAAGACCAAGCCTTCAATCGGCTATCACGCCGACGGTACGATCCGGAACAAGGGCCAGACGCTCGATGGCCAGATGCACGGCTATTGGGAGTTCTTCCGCAGGGACGGCATCATCATGCGCTCCGGCCATTTCTGCCAGGGCGAGCAATGTGGCGCGTGGACGATCTATGACAAGGCCGGAAAGGTCCATAAGGTCACGCACGTCAAGCCCGACAAGGCCGCTGCAAAAAAGAAGGTGGGGCCTGTGAAGGCCGCCGAGGTGAAGACGAAGCAACGGCCGCGCGGATGTTCCCGCGGCAGTCAGGCGCTACATTCCTCTCGTTGATGGGAGAGGAATGCCCAAGCTCATGCGGCAGTATGCGCTTCTGGGGTTGGCGCTTGTCTCGCTTGGCGCTTGCGCCACGCCGGGGCCGGCCAAGGCGTATGATTTCAACGCCATGAAGGCCGACCGTATTTCGCCGGGCATCAGTCGTCGTTTCGTGATGGCTGAAAAGTCGACAATGGCGATCTACAATCAGAGAAAGGGCGTCGTCGTGCCGGTTCATGCGCACGACAGCGAGCAATCGACCTTTGTGCAGGAAAGTCGGCTGCGCGTCGTAGTTGGCGGCCGGGCTTTCGATCTTCGACGAGGCCAGCTGGTCGCCATACTGGCGACTGCTCCGGATTCGATCGAGGTTCTGGAAAACAGCGTCGAGTACGATTATTTCGCCCCGCCGCGCAGCAGCTGGGTCGATGATCGCGATGGCGGCTCCGTCCCGCCGTTGGGGCCGCCGGGGGAGCGTCGTCCCTGACCGGGTATTCCCGCCCCTCGGGGGCAGGCTGACAGCCGGCGCATGAATCTGCTAATCTCTCGGCGTGAAGGTAGGCTTTGCCGCCTGAAAAACTGAGGAACGACGCGATGGCCGACGATCTCAAGAGCCCGCCCAAGCCGCTTGACGCCACGCACGAAGAGCCTATGGGCCGTGCCACGTTCACGGCCTTCACCAACGCTACGGAAGAGGATTGGCAGAAGGTTATCGCGGCGAACGGCGTCTTCGCGAAGGGTCATGTCGACCGGGTGCTGACGCACCTTAATCTGCTGAAGGGCGATTGCGGCGGCTTCCCGATCGATCGCCTGGAACATTCACTGCAGACCGCAACGCGCGCCCACAGGGCGGGGATGGACGAGGAGTATGTCGTCTGCGCGTTGCTCCATGACATCGGCGATACGCTGGGCGTCTTCAATCATCCCGATATCGCAGCCGCGATCCTGAAACCCTTCGTGTCGGGGCAGAACTTCTGGATGGTCGCCAATCACGGCATCTTCCAAGGGTACTATTTCTGGCATCACATCGGGCTCGACCGGAACGCACGCGAGCAGTTCCGTGGTCACCCGGCGTTCGAATACACGGCGCAGTTCTGCCACCTGTATGATCAGCCGGCTTTTGATGGGGCCTACGACTCCATGCCGCTGGAAGCGTTTGTGCCGATGCTCCACCGCGTGATGGGGCGCCCGAAGCAGTCGATGTATCTCAAGAAGAGCGGCGAAGCGGCCTGGTAGGCGCCCCAAACAAAATGGCCCGAACGAAGCGTTCGGGCCGAGGCGGGGGAGACTCTGGACACTGGGGCGGTTGGTACGGCTGTCGGCCGGTACGAACCAAAGCACGCATGGTCAAACTTAGAGCTACAATGAATTGCGCCCAGCGCCGTTCCGGGCCAACCCAACGAAAATGACGGGTTTGCATAATTTTCTGGCGGCTCACCGGAGCAGCCTTCGTGCTTGAGCCTTCGGTTCGCGCTGATAGGGTCCGCGGACGTAGGGGGCGCGCGTCCTTTGAGGTTTTGCCGATGCGAATTCCAGCCATCGCCGTCGCGACACTGCTTGCCGCTACCGTAGCGGCGGCTTCCGTTGCGCTAGCAGACGAGGGCATGTGGACGTTCGACAACTTCCCCTCGGCGCGGGTGAAGCAGGCGTATGGTTTCGCGCCGGATCAGAAATGGCTCGACCGCGTGCGCAAAGCCTCGGTGCGGCTCGATGTCGGGTGCTCCGGTTCGGTGGTGTCAAAGGACGGGCTCGTGATGACCAACCGGCACTGTGTGGTCGATTGTGAAAGCGACCTGTCGAGTCTGGGGCACGACTATGTGCAGGACGGCTTTTTCGCGACGGCGCGCAAGGATGAGAAGATCTGCCCGGGCGCGGGGGCGTCCATTCTTCAATCCATGACGGATGTAACGCAGCGCGTGAAACGCATCGCAGCGGGGCCCGCACGCACGGCGGAGATTGACGCGATCGAAACCGAAGCTTGCGGCGAAGACCGCGCCAAGATGTGTGAGGTGGTGAACCTCTATCGTGGCGGGCAGTATCAGTTGTATGTGTACGACCGGTACGACGATGTGAGGATCGCGTTTGCGCCAGAGGTGCAGTCCGCATCGTTCGGCGGTGATCCGGACAATTTCAACTTTCCTCGCTACGCGCTCGACATGGCGCTGCTCCGTCTTTATCGGGACGGCAAGCCAGCGGCGTTCACCGATCCTCTCAAGCTTGAAGCCTCAGGGTCGAAGCAGGGCGATCTCGTGCTGGTGCCGAGCCATCCCGGGTCGACCGAGCGTCTGCTGACAAACGCGCAGCTTGAATTCCAGCGCGATCATTTCCTGCCATGGCGCATCGAGTACCTCGCGCAGATCCGCGGCGCGATGCTGGCGGAGTCCACTAAGGGGGAGGAAGAGGCTCGCCAGATCAGCGAGGCGCTGGAGAACGTCGAGAACAGCTTGAAGGTCTTCAAGGGACAGCGCGGCGCATTGGTCGAGCCTTCATTCTTTGCGATCAAAGCGGGCGAGGAAAAGAAGCTGCGCGATGCGCTCGCTATGAGGACCGACCTGCGCGGGAAGTACGGTGATCCGTTCGCGGAGGTCGCCGCCGTCATGATGGCGCAGAAGCGGGCCTACCTGCCTTATCAGATGCTCGAGGTGCGCTATGGCGCGGGGTCTGTGCTGCTGAACGACGCCCGCTCGCTGGTGCGCGCCGCATCAGAACGTAACAAGCCGGATGGCGATCGCCTGCCGGAGTTCATGAATTCGCGGCTGGATGGGCAAAAAGGCGCGCTGCTGGCGGAAGCGCCGGTGCATCCCGTGCTCGAAAAGCTGGAGATCGTCTTCTGGCTCGAGAAGACGCGCGAATATCTCGGCGCGGATCACCCTGCGGTGAATGCGCTTTTTGGATCGCGCACATCTGGCGAGATTGCGACGGAGATCATCAATTCAAGCCAGGTCGGCGATCTCGGTTTCCGCAAGCGTATGTGGGACAATCCGCAGCAAGTCGCTCAGTCGAATGATCCTGCGCTGGCGCTGGTGAAAAAGGCGGACGATGCGGCGCGCGCCGCGCGCGCCAAGTACGAAACCTCCGTGACGCGGCCGCTATCCATCGCGACTGAGAAGGTCGCAGGCTTGCGTTTCGATGTGCTGGGCAAGGACATCTATCCGGACGCGAATTTCACTCTGCGCCTTTCCTATGGAACAGTGAAGGGGTGGACAGATCCGGTGCATGGCGATGTGAAGCCATTCACCTACGCTTCGGGCCTTTGGGATCGCGCGACCGGCGCCTTTCCTTTCAATCTTGCCAACCGTTGGGTCGACGCAAAGAGCAAAATCCCCGCCGCCACGGAGTTCAACTTCGTGACAACCAATGATGTTGTCGGTGGAAGCTCTGGCTCGCCTGCGCTTGACCGGGAGGGCCGCATCATCGGGCTGGTGTTCGACGGCAACATCCATTCGACCGGCGGCGCATTCGGCTTCGACCCCGCGCTCAATCGCACAGTGGCGGTGTCGAGCCAGATGATCCTCGAGGCCCTACGCAAGATCTACAGCGCCAATGCGCTGGCCGACGAACTTCAGAAGTAGCGTACACAAGGGGCCAGCGGGGCATGCACATGGAATGGGGCTGGGACAACGGCCGGGCCATACTTGGCCTGTTCGTCATCACCGGGATTGCCTGGCTCCTGTCGGAGAACAAGCGCAGGTTTCCGTGGAAGATCGTCGTCGGCGCCGTCGTTATGATGTACGCCTTCACACTATTGCTGTTCGGCATTCCAATCATCCGCGCCGGGCTCGACAGTGTGAACAGCGGCATCAACGTGCTGATCGCCGCAACGCGCGAGGGTACGGCCTTCGTGTTCGGGCCGGTCATCGGCGATCAAGCGAAGTGGGAACAGCTTGTTGGCGCGCCCGGGCCGATCTTTATCTTCCAGCTTCTACCTCTGATCATCGTGATCGGATCGCTCTCGGCGATCCTGTGGCATTGGGGCGTGCTCAAAATCATCACCAATGGCTTCGCCTTTGTCTTCCAGCGCACGATGGGCATGGGCGGGCCAACCAGTCTTTCGGTCGCCGCCAACATCTTCATGGGGCAGACCGAAGCTCCGCTGCTGATCAAGCCGTATCTGAAGGTGATGACGCGATCTGAATTGCTGATCGTGATGGCGACTGGCTTTGCGACGATCGCGGGCTCGGTGCTGGTCGTCTATGTCACGCTATTGCGTGAGACGCTGCCGGCAGTTGCGGCGCACTTGATCACCGTGTCCATCATTGCTTCGCCAGCCGCTGTGGCGCTCGCTATGGTCATGATTCCGGAAACGGAAGAGACTTCCAAGTCGACCGGCGAGACCGACTTTAAATACCACTCGACCATGGACGCGTTCGCCACGGGCGCGACCGACGGCATCGCCATCATCTGGAATATCGCCACCATGCTAATCGCGGCGCTGGCGCTGGTCTATATCTCCAACGCTCTGTTGGGGGCCATACCGATCACGATCAACTGGAACGGCGTTGATCAGCGGCTGAGCCTGGACATGATCCTGGGCTGGATGTTCGCGCCACTGATGTACATGGCGGGCGTGCCGATCGGGGAAGCGGCCCAGGCCGGTACGTTTGTGGGCCAGAAGACGGTGTTCACCGAATTCGTGGCGTTCATCAATCTCGGCAACCTGCCGGCGGATGCGATGACCGAGCGGACGCGCACGATCGTCACCTATGCGATTTGCGGCTTCGCAAATTTCGGTTCGATGGGCATCCTGATCGGCGGCCTTTCGATCATGTGCCCCGAAAGGCGACCGGACTTCCTCTCGCTCGCCTGGAAGACGCTGTTCTCGGGCACACTCGCCACTATTATGGCGTCGGCTGTGGTCGCCTCGCTGCCGTATTCGCTGTTCAAGGCGGCTGAAGAACCTGTCCAGCCCCCGGCCGCCACGATCCAACCGGCAGAGGTGAGTCCCGCACTGCCGCCGCCCGCTGCGACGGATGCGGCGCCGGCTTCCGCCCCCTCAAGCCCGATCACAACTCCGGCGCCGAGCCCGTAAAGTCGCCCCGGGGCGACAAAGTCGGCTAACGCCGTAGTTTCCTTGCACTAGCGGCCGTTGCGGAAAGGCTTAAACAACGGCCCCAAGGCGAATGCGTTTGCAGGACAAGCGGCAGTTTGCTTGCTTGCCTGCTCGAAGCGTCAAAAAGAGCGCCGGGTCTATACGGGAGGAATTACGTGCGGGGATTTTACACAGCCGCGAGCTGTTTAGCGCTCGCGACAGCTATGACTGCATTTGTCGCGCCGGCCTATGCGCAACAGCCGCCTACGCGGGTCACCGAAGGACCGCGCGGAGCGGCGGGCGATGTAGTTGTCATTTACGGCGACCGCGACTCGAGCGATCCGGGCGCCTACTCAGTTATTGGCGAGCAGGAGATCGCAGAAACCGCAGCGAACCATCCGGCCGAAATTCTAAACACCGTGCCGGGCGTCAACGTCCAGATGAACTCCGGGCAGGAGCTGCTGGTGGCGATTCGGTCGCCGGTATTGCCCGCAGGCGCAGGACAGGGCTCGTTCCTGATCCTCGAGAACGGCATCCCGACGCGCGCGTCAGGGTTTGGCAACGTCAATGCGCTGTTCGAAGTGCACCATGAAACGGCCGAAGCGATCGAGGTCGTGCGTGGACCGGGTTCCGTGCGCTACGGGTCAAACGCCGTACACGGCCTGATGAACTTCATCGATCCCGAGCCCGGCGCGCAGGAAGGTCAGACGCTGACGGTCAGCGCCAATTCGCTGCAGCGCTATCGCGCCGATGCGACAGCCAACTTCAAGACCGGCGACGTCGCTAACTGGATTGGCTTGTCTGTAATGGACGACGGCGGCTGGCGTAACTTTTCCGGTGTCGATCAGCAGAAGCTGACGCTGCGTTCGAAGTTTGGCGGCGAAACCTGGAATGCGGTCGCGACGCTTGCCGCCGTGAACCTCAACCAGGAAACGGCGGGCTTCATTCAAGGACACGACGCCTACAAGAATGAAGATCTCGCCACGGCCAACCCGAATCCGGAAGCCTATCGTGACGCCTGGGCGGCGCGCGCGAATGTGCGCTTCGAAACCAACATCGGCGATGGTCAGCTTACCGTCACGCCTTTCGCGATCACGCAGCGGATGATTTTCATCCAGCACTTCCTGCCGGATCAATCGACAGAGAAGAACGGTCACGACTCGCTGGGCGTGATGACTCGTTATGATTTCGGGCCGGATAACTTCCGCTGGGCCATCGGCGCCGACCTGCAATATGCGGATGGCTATCTGAAGGAAATCCAGACCCAGCCGAGCTTCGGCGGCACGCCCGCTAACCGGACATTCCCGAAAGGCATCCATTACGACTACGACGTTTCGACATTCACGACGGCGCTCTACGGCGAACTCGACTGGGATTTTGCGACTGACTGGAGCCTGCTTGCGGGGGTTCGCGGCGAAAATCACAATTACGACTATGTGACGAACAAGGCGCCGGGCACGACGGGTCGATTCCGCGTTGCACCGAGCCGAGAAGATGAATTCAACCTTCTCACGCCAAAGGTCGGCGTCACGTATTCCGGCTTCAACAACATGATCCTGTATGCGAACTACGCTCGCGGGGCGCGGGCGCCGCAGACGTCAGACCAGTACAGGCTGCAGAACCTGCAGACGATCCAGCGCCTCGATGTAGAGAATATCGACAGCTATGAAGCGGGCGCACGTGGAAAGCTTGCCGGCATCGACTTCGATGTCGCCGTCTACAGCATGAACAAGGAGCATTTCTTCTTCCGCGACAGCGATGGTCTCAACGTGCCCAATGGCAAGACGGACCATGTCGGCATCGAGGCGTCATTAGCCGGCGAATTCGGAGAATTCGCAGGCGGCAAGTTCCTCTGGAACGGCAACGTCTCGTGGTCTGATCAGACCTATGCCTTCAATCGCAATGTGGCGGCGGCGGCTGAAGACATCGTCGACGGCGATCAGATCGATACTGCCCCGGAATGGCTCGCGGATGCGGGCCTCGGCTGGCAAAACCGGCAATTCTCGTTGTTCCTGACGGGCGAGTATGTTGGCCCTTACTTCACCAACGCAGCCAACACGGCCAGCTATCATGGCCACCTGATCGGTCACTTGCGGGGCGGCTGGAAGTTCTCGGACGATCTCGAAGCCTTCCTTATCGTGCGGAACATTACTGACGAGCGTTATGCGGACCGAGCCGATTTCGCCACCAACTCCGAACGCTACTTCCCCGGCGAGCCTGTGAACGCAACGATCGGCGTGCGGATCCGGCACTAATCGGTGTCTGAACCGGATGCCGATAGGGCGGATATCGGTCAGAATGCAACTGGTTAACGGCCTGCGGCGACCTGTTCGTCGCAGGCCGTTCGCTATTCGCGTGCGGCGACTTGCGTAATCCCGTCGGCGTCGCTTATCTCGCAGCGCAAACCACGGGGCCATACCCATGAAAGATATCGTCGCCGCGCTTGAGAAAAAGCGCGAGTCTGCACGTCAGGGCGGTGGCCAGAAGCGCATCGATGCGCAGCACGCCAAGGGCAAGCTGACGGCCCGCGAACGTATCGCCCTTCTGCTCGACGAAGGCTCGTTCGAGGAGTGGGATATGTTCGTCGAGCACCGCTCTCACGATTTCGGCATGGAACAGCAGCGCATCCCGGGCGACGGCGTCGTCACCGGCTGGGGCACGATCAACGGCCGGGTCGTTTACGTATTTTCGAAGGACTTCACCGTGTTCGGCGGCTCGCTGTCGCGTGCGCACGCAGAGAAGATCGTGAAGGTCCAGCAGGCCGCGATGAGGAACGGCGCGCCGGTGATCGGTCTGTTCGATGCCGGCGGCGCGCGTATCCAGGAGGGCGTCGAGGCGCTCGGCGGTTATGCCGACATCTTCCTCGAAAACGTTCTGGCGTCGGGTGTCATTCCGCAGATCAGCGTGATCATGGGGCCGTGCGCCGGCGGCGCCGTGTATTCGCCCGCGATGACCGACTTCATCTTCATGGTGAAGGATACATCCTACATGTACGTGACGGGTCCGGACGTGGTGAAGACCGTGACCAACGAGATCGTCTCCCACGAAGACCTCGGCGGAGCGCGCGTACATGCCGCGAAGTCAGGCGTGGCCGATGGCGCTTTCGAGAACGACATCGAAGCTCTGACGCAGATGCGCCGCTTGATCGGCTTTCTGCCGCTCTCGAACCGCGAGAAGCCGCCCACTGTTCCGACGTTTGATGACCCCGAGCGCGCAGAGCCCAGCCTCGACACGCTGGTGCCGATAAATCCGAACACGCCCTACGACATGAAAGAGCTGATCCAGAAGGTCGCCGACGAAGGCGACTTCTTCGAGATAGGCAAGGATTTCGGGAAGAACATCCTCACCGGCTTCGGCCGTATGGAGGGCGCCACGGTCGGCTTCGTCGCCAACCAGCCAATGAGTCTTGCGGGCGTGCTCGATATCGACTCGTCGCGCAAGGCTGCGCGGTTCGTTCGCTTCTGCGATTGCTTCAACATCCCGATCGTGACGTTCGTCGACGTGCCGGGCTTTATGCCGGGCACGAAGCAGGAATATGGCGGTCTCATCAAACACGGCGCGAAGCTGCTATTCGCCTATGCCGAAGCGACCGTTCCCAAAGTCACCGTCATTACCCGCAAGGCCTATGGCGGCGCCTATGACGTCATGAGCTCGAAACATCTGCGGGGCGATGCAAACTTCGCCTGGCCCACCGCCGAGATCGCGGTCATGGGCGCCAAGGGCGCCGTCGAGATCATCTTCCGGGCGGATGCGGGTGATGCAGAGAAGCTGGCGGCAAAGACCAAGGAATACCAGGATCGCTTCGCCAACCCATATGTCGCCGCCTCCCGTGGCTTCATCGATGACGTGATCATGCCTCACAACACGCGTAAGCGGATCGTGAGGGCCCTGCGCACGCTGAAGACGAAGAAGCTCGAGAACCCCGCGAAGAAGCACGACAACATCCCGCTTTAGTCGGGCTTCTTCGCGCGTTCAACCAGATCGTCGATAAGGGGCGGTTCGCGCTTTTCCGCGGCGGGCGTCTGCGTCCAATAAACTTGCATTCTCAAAGACCCGCGGGCAAGCCCAGCTAGTTGATTTTGCTAGCGCTCACTGCGAGTTTGCGCTCATATCGCCGCAACAAAAGAGCTGGGCCCGGGATAGCCGGCGATCCGGTAGAGACGACGGGCGGGAGCATCTAATGGATACACCACAGGTGGATCGCATCGCTGCGGATCCAAATTACCAGCTGCTGAAATCGAGGCGATCGCGTTTTGGCTGGACGCTCTCGATCATCATGCTGATCGTCTATTACGGCTACGTTCTGTTCATCGCGTTTGGCAAGGAATTGCTGGCGATGCCGATCGGCAGCAGCGTGATCACCTGGGGCATTCCTGCGGGCTTTGGGGTGATCGTGTTCACCATCTTGATCACCGGGTTCTACGTTCAGCGCGCCAATCGCGAATTCGATGAACTGACTGAGAAGGTCAAGCGCGAGGCGCTGAAATGAAATCCCTCAATTCGGTTGTCGGCCTCACAGGCCTGACCAGTCTTGCCATGTTCGCGGCGCTGCCTGCCATCGCGCAGGAGCATATCGGCCCGACCGAACAGCAAGCCACTAACTGGACTGCGATCGGCATGTTCGCGGCCTTTGTCGCGGCCACCCTCTTCATCACAAAATGGGCGTCCTCGCGCACCAAGTCGGCGGCGGATTTCTACACGGCTGGCGGCGGTATCACTGGCTTCCAAAACGGTCTTGCGATTGCGGGCGACTACATGTCGGCGGCGTCGTTCCTCGGCATCTCGGCGCAGGTGATGACCTCAGGCTATGACGGCCTGATTTATTCCATCGGTTTCCTGGTCGGTTGGCCGATTGTAACCTTCCTGATTGCCGAGCGGCTGCGCAATCTTGGAAAGTTCACCTTTGCCGATGTGGCCGCGTTCCGCTTCGCCCAGACGCCGGTGCGTCTTTTCGCAGCGTCCGGCACGCTGGTCGTAGTCGCGTTCTACCTGATCGCGCAGATGGTAGGCGCGGGCCAGCTGATCAAGCTCCTGTTCGGGCTCGAATACTGGATGGCGGTCATCATCGTCGGCGCGCTGATGATGGTCTACGTGCTGTTCGGCGGCATGGCGGCGACGACCTGGGTGCAGATCATCAAGGCCTGCATGCTGCTGGCGGGAGCCAGCTTCATGGCCTTCATGGTGATGCTGCACTACGGCTTCAGCCCCGAGGCGCTGTTCCAGGACGCGGTCAGTGTGAAGACCAAGCTGGCGGAAGCGGGCGGCGCAACGCCAGAGGCTGCCGCCAAAACGGGCTTGGCGGTCATGGGGCCGGGAACCTTCATCAAGGATCCGATCTCGGCGATCTCGTTCGGCATGGCGCTGATGTTTGGCACAGCCGGCCTGCCGCACATCCTGATGCGTTTCTTCACCGTGCCGAGCGCAAAGGAAGCGCGCAAATCGGTGATGTGGGCTACCGGATGGATCGGCTATTTCTACCTGCTGACCTTCATCATCGGCTTCGGGGCCATCACCTTCGTGCTGACCAATCCAGAATTCACGGATGGGAAGGGCGGATTGGTAGGCGGCACCAACATGGCGGCCGTGCACCTCGCGAACGCGGTGGGTGGCAACATCTTCCTCGGCTTCATCTCGGCGGTGGCGTTCGCGACCATCCTTGCCGTGGTGGCCGGCCTGACGCTCTCGGGCGCCTCGGCCGTGTCGCACGACCTCTTTGCGACTGTGATCAAGAAGGGCAAGGCGGATAGCAAGTCGGAACTTCGAGTGTCGCGCGTCACCACGATCTGTCTGGGCATCGTGGCGGTGCTGCTTGGCATCGTGTTCGAGAAGCAGAACATCGCCTTCATGGTTTCGCTCGCCTTCGCGGTGGCCGCGTCCGCGAACTTCCCGGTGCTGATCATGTCGATCCTCTGGAAGGATTGCACCACGCGCGGCGCTGTCATCGGCGGATTTCTGGGGTTGATCTCCTCGGTCGGCCTGACGGTTGTTTCGCCCTCCGTTTGGGAAGCGACGCTGGGCAATCCGGCGGGATCGGCGCCGTTCCCCTATACCTCGCCGGCGCTGTTCTCGATGACGCTCGCATTCGCTGGGATCTGGTTGTTTTCGATCACCGATCGCGGCCAGCGCGCCAAGATCGACCGGGCTGGTTTCCCGGCGCAGCAGGTTCGGTCAGAGACCGGCATCGGCGCGTCGGAGGCTTCCGGGCACTGAGTGCGCCATGTCGAGGCTTGGCCGTCTCGTTCTGTCACTGCCGATCCCCGAGCCCGTGAGGGCTCGGGCCGAGCGGCTTTTCGAGTGCTTCGCGCCGCCGAAGCATGTCGGTACCGAGAAGCTGATCGCGGCGGCGAACGCCAACAAGGCTGACGCCGTCGTGATCTCGTTTGGCATACCGATGACGGCGGACGCCATCGCGCGGTTGCCGGCCAGCGTGAAGATCATCGCGTCCACCAGCGTCGGCTTCGACCATATCGACGTCGCGGCCGCCAACGCGCGAGGGGTCGCGGTCGGCATCACGCCGGACGCAGTGACGGATGCGACGGCGGATGTGACGCTGCTTCTGATGCTTGGCGCCTGCCGGAGGGCCAAGGAGCATATCCGTTCGATGGACCAGGCTTGGAGCGTGCGGAACGGCTTCTTCGATGGCCTTGGGGTCGACCTGACGGGCAAGACGCTAGGCATTGTCGGCATGGGCCGGATCGGGCGCGCCGTGGCGGAACGCTGCCGCGGTTTTCGCATGCCGATCCTGTATCACAACCGCAACCGGCTATCGCCCGATCTGGAAGGCAATGCGGGCTATTTCGCGTCGCTGGATGAGATGCTGCCGCATTGCCAGGTGCTGAGCCTCAATCTGCCGGGCGGGCAGGGCGTGATCATGACGGCGGAGAAATTCGCGCTGCTGCCGAAGGGCGCGCTGTTCGTGAACTCTGCGCGGGGCGGGCTGGTCGATGAGGATGCGCTGATCGATGCGCTGAAATCCGGGCAGCTGGTCGGCGCCGGCCTCGATGTATTCAAAAGCGAGCCGAACTACGACACACGCGTCAACGACCTGCCGAACACCTTCCTGCTGCCGCATGTGGGCACGGCGACGGTCGAGACGCGCACGCGGATGGCCAACATGGCGCTCGACAATGTCGAGGCGGTGCTGTCAGGCCGACCTGCGCCATATCCGGCAACGCTTTAGGTCGTTTGATCACGGCCTATTGTCCTCTCGGCAGCCGGTTGCCACTACGTCACCCAGATCGACATGGGCCGCAAACCAGAGGACATTCGCAATCGCAGCGCCTGTATTGAGATGCTGCAGGTCTTGAGCTTGGTTGGTCGGGCCATTGTCTGCTCTCGTCCGAAGACAGCGGTTTTACAGATCCATCTCGAGACACTGTAGAGTCACCAAGCCGCCTGGCGGCAAGGGTGAGCCAACAATGGAGGAATAGCTTCAATGAAAGCGATGACTGTTTTATCGGTTCTGGGCGCAATGATCTCACCGATCGCATACGCTCAGGTCCCCGCAGATTTCGTGCAGCCAACGACAAGCTGGGGCGTGCCGGATTTGCAGGGCTACTGGAACAACACGTCGCTGACATCCATGCAGCGTCCAAGCACCGCGCCCAAGCTCGTGCTGACGGAGCAGGAAGCAGTCGCGCTGGCGCGGAAGGTTCCCGTCATCGCCGCCACCCGTGAAGAGTCGGTTGCATCCAAGGTTGACGCAAAATCGTCCGCGGAGTTGCTGGCGGATAAGAACCCGGACCGCGGCTACAACACATTCTGGATGGATCCGGGCGCCAGTTACGCGAAGGTGAAAGGCGAGTACCGTTCTTCCTGGATCACATATCCTGCGAATGGCGCTATCCCGTATACAGAGGCCGGCATCGCAGCGAACACGCGCGTCAACACGTACGACGACTACGAGATCCGTCCGCTTGCCGAGCGCTGCATCATGAGCTTCTCGGGCGGCGCAGGTCCGGTGCTTAGCAACAGTCTTTACAACAACACATACCAGATCGTTCAGACCCCGAATTCGGTGATGATGCTGACCGAGATGATCCACGACGTGCGCGTGATCCCGATCGTCAAATCGGCGGCGGAAGCGAAACACGGTCCGAAGGAGATACCGCGCTGGGGCGGCGATTCCGTTGGCTGGTACGAAGGCAACACGCTGGTGGTTCAGACCGTCAACTCGCATCCCAAGCAGCGTTCCTACATTTCGGCAGGCGGCAAGGTGACGGAGCGCTACACGCGTTGGTCTGACGGCGAGATCTACTATGAGTTCAAGGTGGAGGACCCGATCCTTTACAAGGAATCATGGGGTGGGGAGATGGCGCTGAGGGCGTCCGAGCCGCTCTACGAGTATGCCTGCCACGAAGGCAATTACGCGTTCCCCGGAATCATGGGCGGCGCGCGTGAGCTGGATCGCCAGGGGCGTCCGCATCCCCCCGGCAAGCCAATCTTTGCGGGCGTGGATGTGTCGGACGGCGAGTAGTTCGCTCAAAAAAGCTCTAAAGAGCATACTCGATCAATTGGCGGGCGGGGCCGACGTTGCTCCGGCCGCGTTCGTTCAGGAGCTAGCTCCAAAAGCCATCATTGGCGCGACCAGACTTCTTGTGGCCCGGCGATTTGGGGGCGTGGCTGTGGCCCTCGTGATTGTCTTTGCGCTTTATGCCGAACAGCCCGGCGAACCAGTTGGCGATATCCCGGCGGACCTGCCACCAGTGGCGCAGTTGCGGCGTGTTGGGGGCATCGTCTTCGCAGCGCGGCATCTGGACGTCGTTCATCTTCGGCTTGAGCCCGCGGATGAGATCTTCCTCGATCATGCGGCGCTCATCCTCGGTGGCGACGCGCATGACGTGGCGCTCGGTTGCGCCGAGGATCCACCAAGCCTTGCCCCATTTCTCATGACCGAGCAGGCGGCCCCGCAGATTCGCGGCCTTGCCGACATACAGCGCCTTCAGGAAGAAGCCGAAGCGGCGGCGCACGAAGACATAGATGCCGCCAGAATCATTCGGGATGCCGTGCTTGGTGAGGGCGCACTTGAAAGTGTAGGTCCGTCCGGACTCGCCTGACCAGCCGTGTCTGCCGAAGAACATCATGGACGTTGCCCTAGTCCGATCCTGTTGCCGCCGGATTTTTCGGCTGACGCGGTTAACGGGACCTGAAAATCGAGTCCTTCTGTCGGCGCCGGCGGGCCGAGACAGATAACTTCGTTAACCGGGTCGCGCTTGTCTGGCCGGGGAGGCCCTAATGTTGCTGGAAAATCTCGTGATATCGGCGGTGATGGTCGTGCTGTGCGTGATGGTGCATGCGCTCGGCCTTAGCGGGATGATGACGGTCGTGCAGTCGGAACGCGCCAAGTCCCTCGGGGATGGAGGCTTCCAATGGCGGGGGGTGGGGTTGTTCTCACTGTGTTCGGGCTGCTTGCCCTGCATGCCGTGGAGATGACGGCCTATGCCGCCCTCTATCATTGGTTGGGCCAGTTCAAGGATTTCGAGACGTCGCTTTATTTCTCCGGGACCACATTCACTACGCTGGGCTATGGCGATATCGCGTTGGGATCCGACCACAGGCTGCTGGCGGCGGGGCAGTGCCTGATAGGGCAGATCCTGATCGGCTGGTCGACGGCTAGACTGGTGGCGGTAACCACGCGTCTCCTGGCGATGATGCGCCTGAAAAGACGCTCGCGCCGGACCCGGCGCCGCAGGCAAGGGATTTGCCTTGACCGTGGACGTTCGATAGTCACTTTGCCGTCACGTAATTTGGGCTGCCGGGGAAGCGTATGTTCTCGAAAATCCTGATCGCCAATCGCGGGGAAATCGCGTGCCGGGTGATCAAGACCGCGCGTCGCATGGGCGTGAAGACGGTTGTTGTCTATTCGGACGCGGACGCCAGCTCGATGGCTGTGGATATGGCCGACGAGGCCATCCATATCGGCGGGTCGCCCGCCGCCCAGAGCTATCTGGTTCAGGACAAGATCGTCGACGCCGTGCGCAAGTCCGGCGCAGAAGCGGTCCACCCGGGCTTCGGCTTCCTCTCTGAGAACGCCGGCTTCGCCAAGCGCCTCGCCGCCGAGAAGATCGTTTTCATCGGTCCCAATCCTCACGCCATCGAGGCGATGGGCGACAAGATCACGTCAAAGAAGTTCGCGGCCGAAGCGGGCGTGAACACCGTGCCGGGCCATATGGGCCTGATCCAGGATTCGAAAGAGGCGGTGAAGATCGCGGACTCGATTGGCTATCCGGTCATGATCAAGGCGTCTGCCGGCGGTGGCGGCAAGGGCCTGCGCATCGCGTTCAACTCGGCCGAAGCCAAGGAAGGCTTCGATGGCGCCCGGGCCGAAGCGATCGCTTCGTTCGGCGATGATCGCATCTTCATCGAGAAGTTCGTCGACCAGCCACGCCATATCGAGATCCAGGTGCTGGGCGACAAGCATGGCAACATTATCTACCTGAACGAGCGAGAGTGCTCGATCCAGCGCCGCAACCAGAAAGTCTTCGAGGAGGCGCCTTCGCCTTTCCTCACGCCTGATACCCGCAAGGCGATGGGCGAGCAGGCCGTCGCGCTGGCCAGGGCTGTGCAGTACGACAGTGCCGGTACGGTCGAGTTCATCGTCGACGGGCAGCGCAATTTCTACTTCCTCGAAATGAACACGCGCCTGCAGGTCGAACATCCGGTGACGGAACTGATCACCGGCTACGATCTTGTCGAGCAGATGCTGCGGGTGGCGGCTGGCGAAAAGCTGGCGATCAAGCAGAAGGATGTCGGCATCAAAGGCTGGGCGCTCGAGAGCCGGATCTACGCCGAAGACCCGTATCGCGGCTTCCTGCCGTCGATCGGTCGCCTGAAGCGCATGAAATTCCCCGCCGAAGGCCAGCTTGGGGAAGGTACGGTGCGCATCGACACGGGCGTGCGCGAGGGCGACGAGATTTCGATGTTCTACGATCCGATGATCGCCAAGCTGATAACGCACGGGAAGGACCGCGCCACCGCCATCTCCACGCACACCAAGGCGCTGGAGCGCCTCGAGATTCGCGGCATTCAGGACAACTCGCCCTTCCTCGCAGCTGTGCTGGATCAGAAGCGCTTCCAGTCGGGCAAGATCACGACGGGCTATATCAAAGAGGAATTCCCTGACGGTTTCCATGGCGCGACGGCGTCGCCGGAAGTCGAGAAGGTGATCGTAGCGGCGGCTGTCTATGCCAATGTTCTAATGCGCGCCCGTATGGCGGGCATCTCTGGCCGCATCGAGCCGGCGCGTCCACAGCGCAAGGACTGGGTTGCGCTCGTCAGCCGCAAGCAGACGCCGGTGAACATCAACTGGCAGATGGGTGAGGCCGAGATCGAATTCGTGGGCGGCAAGACGCACGCCATTTCCACCGCCTGGAAGCCTGGCATGGGCATGATGGAACTGGTGTTCGACAACCAGACCTACGCGCTTTCCATCGCGCCGGCTGACGAAGGCTTCGTGATCCGCCGCCTTGGCGTCGAAGCGCATGTGAAGGTCTGCACGCCGGCGCAAGCCGAAATGCATGCCCGCCTGCCCGAGAAGCAGAAGCCTGATACCTCCAAGCTGATCATGAGTCCGATGCCGGGCCTCGTGGTTTCGGTTTCGGTCGTCGTGGGCCAGGAAGTGAAATCGGGCGAGGCAGTCTGCATCGTCGAGGCGATGAAGATGCAGAACATCATCCGCGCTGAAGCTGATGGCGTCGTGAAAACCGTGAATGCCGCGGCCGGCGCGAGCGTGGCGGCGGACGAGATCCTCGTCGAATTCGCATAAAAGGCTGTCGGTCTGTAAAATCTGACGGGAACCGCGACAGGCATCGCCACGTTTTCGTGCCTGGTAAGCAAGCTCTTCACGAATTTCGCGAACGCAGTATCGGCCGGGGCAGGTAGCCCTTTCGCTTTTCTCGCCTGCATCGTCTTTGTCGTAAGCTGGGCGGCGAGCGGGCCGATCTTCGGTTTCTCCGATACGTGGCAGCTGGTGATCAATACCTCGACCACGATCATCACCTTCCTGATGGTCTTCCTGATCCAGAACACGCAGAACCGCGACAATGGCGCCATACACGCCAAGCTCGACGAGTTGATCCGCGCCATGGGGAATGCTGATAACGAGTATATCGGGATCGAGCATCTGACCGATGAAGAGCTCAAGGAGACCTCAAGAAGGTCGAGGAGAACGCCGAAAAGCTGCACGAGGAGCGCAAGCGCCGGCAGAGCGGCGGGGGGACGAAGCCCGCCATGACATCGACAAGGCAGGCCGGCGGTTCGAAGAAGCCCGCGGGCGCGAAAACCAAAGCCAAAACCTGATCGCGCTGCGGCGCTATGGACTTTGCAGTCTCTTCGAAGCAAATCCCGATCATGGCCATTTACATCGATGCAGACGCCTGTCCGGTGAAGGACGAGATTTACAAGGTCGCCCGTCGGCTCGGGCTCGACGTGCATGTCGTGGCCAATTCGTTTATCCGCACGCCGATGGAGCCGCGCATCAAGTTTATCTTGGTGGATGCTGGGCCAGACATCGCGGATGACTGGATCGCGGAGCGGGCGGTTGCGGGCGATGTGGTGGTGACTAACGATATCCCGCTCGCGGCGCGGGTTCTGGAAAGCGGCGCCGAAGCGATCTCGCCAACGGCAAAGGTTTTCACAGCCGACATGATCGGTTCCGCGCTGGCGACGCGCGGGCTGATGGAGCACCTGCGTTCGTTCGGCGAGATCACGTCGGGGCCGAAGCCTTTCTCGCCGAAGGATCGTTCGGCCTTTCTTTCCGCTCTCGATGCCGCGATAAATCGGGCGAAGCGAAATGCCGGCTAGCAAGTGCGATCAAGCGGGCCAGGGAGGGCGCGGATAGGTTGTCCGCATCGCTTTGGAAGGTCGAGCATGCAGGCCATCGACAAGGCCCTGTGGTTTATCGAAAGCCATCTCGCCGAGCCGTTGACGCTCGACGACGTGGCCGGGATATCGGGCTTATCGCGGTTTCATCTGGCCCGCACCTTCGCCGCCGGCGTCGGCTTGCCTGTCCTCGCCTATGTGCGTGGGCGCAGACTGACTGTGGCGGCGCGGCGCCTGGCCGATGGCGCGCCTGACATCCTGCAGGTTGCACTTGAGGCGGGGTATGGCTCGCACGAGGCGTTCACCCGCGCGTTTCGAGAACAGTTCGGACTGACGCCGGACGAGACGCGGACGCTGCGATCTCTCGCCACCCTCAAGCTCGTGGAGGCAATTCGCATGCCCGACCATGCCTCAATGACCGCCGCCCCGGATCGTTTCGTGAAAATCGACACGCTGCTGTTCGCGGGACTGCGCAAGTATTTCCGCTCTGAAGATCGCGCCGGCATTCCCGCGATCTGGCAGGCCTTTGGTCCGATGATCGGGACTATCCCGAATGAAGTGAAGGGCGCGGCCTACGGTCTCGTGCTGGCGCCTGCGGACGAAAGTGATGACGCTGGCTTCGATTATTTCGCCGCCGTGCAGGTGAAGCGGCTTGATGATTTGCCGGAGGATCTGTTCGGCGCGCGGATCGCAGGGCGCGAATGGGCCGTGTTCGAGCATGCTGGCCACGTCTCAAGCATCGGCTCGACCTGCGCTGCCGCTGGCGAATGGCTCGCACAATCGGGCAGGGCGCCGAAATCCGGGCCGATGCAGATGATCGAAGTGTACCCGTCGCAGTTTGATGCGCGCACTGGGCTGGGCGGATGCGAGGTGTGGGTCCCGGTCGCTTAGCTGAAGACCAGCTCGGGATCGTCCAGCTTGCCGTAGCGCAGCATCAAGAGGTCAGCCGCATAGTTCTGGTTCAGCTTCCAGGGCTTGCGGTTGCCCTGTTTCGGGAAGCGGTCGATCGTGCGCTGGACATAGCCTGACGAGAAATCGAGCCAGGGTGTCGTCTCGATATCAGGAGAAACGTTTCGCGGCGTGACGGCGTGTGCCCCGGTCTTGTCCATGCGCTTGATGATGCGGCAGGTAAACTCGCAGGTGAGGTCGCACTTCAGGGTCCACGAGGCGTTGGTGTAACCGAAGATCGAGACGAGGTTCGGAACGCCCTCATACATCATGCCTTTGTAGGTGAGGCGCTTCGAGAGGTCGATCGGCTCGCCGTCGACCTTCACTTCGGCGCCGCCGAGGAATTGCAGGTCGAGGCCTGTTGCGGTGACGATGATGTCGGCTTTCAGCTCGTTGCCTGACGACAGCTTGATGCCGGTATCGGTGAACGTGTCGATCGTGTCGGTGACGACAGACGCGTGGCCAGCCTTGATCTCCCGAAACAGATCGGCGTCGGGGACCAGGCACATGCGCTGGTCCCACGGATTGTATTTCGGATTGAAGTGCGTCGCGACCGGGTAGTCCGCCCCGAGTTCCTTCTGAGCAAGCTTGGCGATCATCGCGCGCACTTTGTCGGGTTGGGAGCGCGCGCGCTTGAAGAACAGCATCTGCAAGCCGATATTCTTCCAGCGCGTGAGGCCGTAGGCCATCTTGCGCGGAAGGAGTTTTTTCAGACGGTTCGCGATTTTGTCGTGCGAAGGTCGCGAGACGACGTAGGTCGGCGAGCGTTGCAGCATCGTGACGTGACCAGCCGTCTTCGCCATTTCGGGCACGATCGTCATGGCCGTTGCACCCGAGCCGATGACGACGACCTGCTTGTCCTTGTAGTCGAGGCTTTCAGGCCATAGCTGCGGGTGGATGATCTCGCCCTTGAAACTTTCGCGGCCTTCGAAGTCGGGCGTATAGCCGTGTTCGTAGCGATAGTAGCCGCTGCACATCATGACGAAGGAGCAGGTGAAGGCGACGGGCTTGCCATCGTGTTCGGCGGCGACCGTCCAGCGCGCGTCCTTGCTTGACCATGACATGCCTGTGACGCGGTGGTGGAAGCGGATGTGCCTGTCGATGCAGTACTCGCGCGCGGTGTCGCGGACATAGTCGCGAATCGATGGGCCGTCGGCGATCGACTTGGCGCCGGGCCATGGTTTGAAATTGTAGCCGAGCGTGTGCATATCGCTGTCGGAGCGGATGCCGGGATAGCGGAACAAGTCCCAAGTGCCGCCGATGGCGTCGCGCGCCTCGAGGATGGCGTAGGTCTTTCGCGGGAGGCGGTTGTGAAGGTGATAGCCGGCGCCGATTCCTGACAGACCTGCGCCGACAATGACGACGTCAAAGTGCTCGGTGCTCACATTTGTGCTCCGTCACAGTCCCGACGCAAAAGCTACTGGCGCGGCTCGAAATCGCCAATCATTGCCGCCGCGTCCGGTCTTCCTGAGTATGTCGATATAAACGCGAGGCGTTGAAGACTCCGTCTCAGCTCCCCTGCGTCAGGGCGGGGGGTAAGCGAATCAACAAGGCGTCCCAGGTGAGTCCTTGCGAGTTTCCGTTCAGATTTGCGCGCCATTTATGATTGCCAACTGGAAACCATGTGGCTCCCATGCCCCGCCTACGTTCAAATCGCACAGTATTCTGACCTTCGGGGTGGGGTCGTATGGGCAACCCAAAAAAAAGCGTGTAACGCGGGATCATAATGCGGGGCGACCGCGTTTATGCCCCGGTGACGGTTTCCGGACACCGGGGAGTACCTTTGGACAAGGGGATCGTAATGAAAAAAGCACTTTTGTGCGCCACCGCGGCCGCCACCATGGTGTCTGCAGGCGCAACTGCGCATGCTCAAGATGGCTGGTATGGCATCGGCAAAATTGGCGCAGTCGTAGATGGTATTCAGGACGTTGATGCAACGTCCAGCAATAATGGTCAGATGGACGTCAGATCGAATCCGCGTGTCGACCCGTTTTACGGTCTCGGCATCGGGTACGGCTTCGGCAATAGCATCCGCCTGGAAGGCGTGGTGAACTATCGCAACAGCAAGATGGACGTTCCGGACAGCTTCATCGGCGTTCAGCCGCCCGCGACCCTTGGTCCGGACGGCAGCGGTTCGACCCGCGTCACCAACCTGATGTTCAACGTCATCAAAGACTTCGAGATGGGCGGCAATGTCGTTCCGTACTTCGGCGCCGGTGTCGGCGCTGCGCGGGTCGATACGAAGATCGCCTCGCTCTATCAAATCCCGAGCGGCCTGCCGGCCAACGGCTTCGACGACACCGATACGGGTCTGGCCTGGAACGTCCTGGCTGGTCTCGGCATCAAGATTTCGGAGCAAGCGACAGTCGATATCGGCTACTCCTACACTGCTGCACAAGACCTCGAATACTCGGGCATCGACGGCGACTACGAAAGCCGCTGGGATGAGCACGCGATAACGGCCGGCATCCGTTGGCAGTTCGCTGCTCCGCCGCCGCCGGCTCCGCCGCCGCCGCCGCCTCCGCCTCCGCCGCCGCCTCCGCCGCCGCCTCCGCCTCCGCCGCCACCGCCTCCGTCTACTCAGGCGACGACTGCTCAGGCCTGCACCGCGCAGCCGGCGCCGTTCGTGGTCTACTTCGAATGGGATCGTTCGGACCTCACCTCGGTCAACCGCGATACGATCAACGCTGCGGTCAACCGCGCGAAGACGGGCGGATGCTCGATCACCCTTACGAACGTCGAAGGCCACACCGACTCGTCGGGCGGCGCTGCCTACAACGACAGGCTCTCGGCTCGCCGTGCGGATGTCGTGAAACAGGCGCTGATCGCGGCTGGTGTCGCCGAAACGGCGATCAAGACGGAAGCGCGTGGCGAATCCGATCCGGCCGAACCCCGTCCGGATGGCGCGCGCGAGCCGCTCAACCGTCGTGCGGAAGTTGCAATCACGATCGGCCGCTAATCGCGGTCAGTTGTTACGAACTGATGGAGCAGCCCGGTCGAAAGACCGGGCTGTTTCCGTTTGGTGATCGCGTGGTGATCGGGTGCGTGGGATGTTCAGATTGAGGCGCCCACGATGTCCCCATCGCGCGCGATGGCGGCAGGATCGCCTGGCATCTCGGGGGTCGGTTCGGTCTCAAGGCTGAGCCCGGCCTATTCGATCAGGCGATCGATGGCGCCGACGAGTTCGATCGCATGCGGGCGGTCATCGCCGGCGAGATCCTGACTCGAGGCGCAGACCATGGCGCGCAACTATGCGGGTGTGATTGCGGCGTAGCGATCCAGCGCGAGATATCCCAGGGGCTTTCGAGCTCGGGAAGTTTTTCGTCGGACGAGCGTCTGCGTCGCGCTTCCTTCGGCGGCGGATCGTCCTCCGGCGCGGGATGACGCCAGCCTAGCACGCGGAAGCGGCAAAACCAGTTTTCGGTCTCGTTCAGATCAAGTGGCGGAGACGCCAGCCGGGCATCGGAATGGTGATCTTGTGCGGTGTGGACTTCTTTCAGGCCGACCGATGGTGGCGGCTCGGGTAGTGCGATCTTCGGCGTGGTGGCCAGCAGCTTGCGGCCCTGCGGCGTCATCAGCAGGTGGATGATTGCTTCGGCGCCGAGGAGCGAGCGAACCAGCCTTTCGACGGGGACGGGGCGGCAGAGGATGTCGCTGCGCTGCCTGCGGCGCATATTGCGTTGCGCTCGAAGTGCGGCGACGGACTGCACCTTGCGCATCAGCACGCCGAACAACGTCATGGCGTGCGTCCAGAGCTTGGGGGAATCTGTTGGGCGGGGAGGAAAGTTATCCTCCCTTTCGAGTGGCGGAATTGGAGAATGCCCTTCTTTCCGTGAAGCGGAGCAGAGTTGTGTTGGCGTCAACGCCTGTACTTGACGAAAGGCGTTGCCTTGGCGACCTGATCGTACAGTTTGCGGGCGGTGGTGTTGAACTCTTGTGTGAGCCAGTAGACCTGGTCGGCGCCGCGGGCGTCGGCGGCGGCGTAGACGGCTTTAATGAGGGCGCGGCCGACGCCCTGGCCGCGGGCTTCGGGGCTGGTGAAAAGATCCTCGAGATAGCAGCGCGGGCCAGCGGCCCATGTCGCCGGGTGGAAGAGGTAGTGGACGATGCCGAGCAGCTTGCCGTCTGGCGTTGCCGCACAGAAGCCGAGGATCGGGGCTTCGGGGTCCATCAGGCGCGACCAGGTGAGATCGGTGACTCCAGTGGGGATGCTGGCTTCGTAAAAGGTGAGGTAACCCTGCCAGAGTTTGTCCCAGTGAGGACGGTCGGCCGGGGCGAGGGGGCGGATCGTGACGGACATCCCCGGATTGAAGGGGAGTTGGGTGTCAGGTCAAGCGCCTCCACGCGTCCTTGGGTCTCACTTCGATGGTGGATAGCTCGTCGATTTGTAGAGGCCCATCGAAGTAAGGCCTGGCTTGAATTTCTTGTGGCAGCTTTCGCAGGAGGCGACGAGCCTGTCTCCCGCATCGTTCAACGCCTGCACATTCTTGATCTGGGCGGCCTGCAACGCATCCATACCTGCAGCGCTCATCTCATCTGCGAACGTTTTCCATTCCGGATCAGCCACCCAATCGGCATCGTTGGGGCCGGCGCCCGCGAGCTGAATCAGCTTGCCGCTTACCGCCATCTGATAGGCGTTGTATTCTGCTTCACGCCAGCGAGCCTGGGTGCTTGGCGGGTCATAGGCGTCCAGCCACAACGGCTCTGACGCGTGATCGACCAAGGATACCATCACGGCGTTGAGGCTTACTGGAAGTTTGAGTGCGGGAGTGGCGACGGCCGTTGGCGTGGACTCGACAAAGGCTGGTTGTGCGGCCGCAACGGGCTTTGCGGGAGAGCAGGCGAACATTGAAGCCGCCCCTAAGGTAATGATGACAAGCGAAACAGATGAACGCATGGCGATCCTCATTTGTTGATCGGCGGACGCGATGCTTCTGGAACACCCAGAGCCCTCAGCGCGCAGGCGGTGAGTATCGCATCGTTGCGGCGCGGGATCGGCCCGCTACCGTACACTTCCGGCACATAGCCGCTGCCGCCGGAGGCAACAGGAGTTGGCGCTGCGATCGCCGAGGGGTCGCCTGCGTCGCGCCGAACGAGGTCGAAACTGTCATAAGGCGAAAGGGGTTTGCCCAACACAAACCCGGAGAAATGACATGGCGCATGCCGCACTGACAAAAGAAGAGACTATCGACCTCGAGAAATCCTACTGGGATGCAATGAAGCAGAAGGATGGAAGCAAAACGTCCAAGCTTTCGGCCAAGACCAGTCTCGTGACGGGCGCCAAGGGCGTCATGAGCATTCCCAAGAGCAAGATGGGCGCGATGACCGAGGAAGGGAAATGCACGCTGGAGTCCTACACGTTCAGCGATGTCGAGGTGTCGACGCCGACGCCGGACGTGGCGATCATCGTCTACAAGGTGAAGCAGAATGTGACGATGGACGGCAAGTCGCAGGACCTGCAGGCGGCGGACAGCTCGAACTGGGTGCGCGGGCCGGATGGTTGGGAGTGCCGCGCGCATACCGAGGCGTTCCTGAACTAGATAATTTGCGATGAGGAGATGTGGCAGGGCGCTATGCGTGAACCGCGATAGCGCCTTCTGCTTTCCAGTTGTCTGGCTTCGGAAGTTTGAGCGTGCGGTTGGCGGCGGCGCGGGCGCCGAAGGCGGCGAGGACGGCGTCGAGCGCATCGGCGGAGCGTAGCATTTCGCGACGATCGGCGGGGTCGATCATCAGATGCTTTTTTTCTTCCAGGTGCGTGACGATCTTCGCGCGCACCGGGCGGCCTTCATCGTCGGCGTAGTTGGCGTTGGGGAGACCCCACGCCTTGAGCTGTGCGGCGGGGAACGCTTCGACGAGCATGCCGTGCGCATCCTTCCACGGCCAGACAGGGCGCTGGGCTCGCGCGATCAGCGTAAGGCAGGCAGCGGCGAAGGGCGCGCCGGGGCGTGAACCGTTCCAGAGGGTGGAGCGCGTGGCGTTGTACTGACGCTCGGTGAGGCGGGTGGGTTTTGCGCTAGCGATGGGGGCATGGGCGGCAGCGTAGGCGACGAGGTCTGCGCCGCGCGGGAATGGACGGTCGTCGGCAGGGAGGAGTTGCGCTATGTCCTTCAGGAGCTGGGCGTGGCCGCCAGGCGGCATGTGGGCTTCGGGCAGGCAAAAGGGCGCATCGATGGCGGCGGCGCGATAGCGACCCGCGTGGAGGAGGGCGACGAGGTTGTCGAACGGGTGGCTGTCGCCGTCGAGCTTCTGGACGGGGCGGAGGTCGGCGAGGCGGGGGCCTTCGAGGGAGGCGATCCACACGGTGGGTTTTGCGCAGACGGGGCGCCAGGGGCCTGCGCCGCCGGAGAAGTCGATGCCGAGGAATCGCGCGTCGGTCATGAGCTAACGGTGACAGTTCGTCTGGCGGAGTCCACCGATGCTGGGATGCGACGGATGGAGCCGGGCGGCTCGTTAATCTTGACAGGGCGGGGCATTGCGGGCGCTTTGGGTCGGATGAACACACCGACAACCCCGGCGCGGCGACGCGCGAGAAGCTGATGCAGGCGGCGGCGCGGATTGTTGCGCGCGACGGCCTTGCGGCGGCGACGACGGCAGCGATTGCGGCTGAGGCTGGCGTGGCCGAGGGCACGCTGTATCGGCATTTCGAGAGCAAGGACGACCTGCTGATCGCAGCCTATCGCCAGATGAAGCAGGTGGTGTTCCTGAATGCCGGCGAGGGGCTGGACACGGGGCTTGCGCCGCCGGAGCGGCTGAAGCGGACGTGGAAGGCGATATATCTCGCCTATCGCGCCAACAAGGATGCGTTCGCATTCGGGCAACGGTTCGCGGAGTCGGCGCTAGCGGAGCGCGAGGGCAGCGAGGCCGGGCGCGCGGTGGCGCGAATGGTCACGGACCTGCGCCGGGCGGGCATCGCCTCGGGCGACTTCAAGAACCTGCCGCAGGATCTACTGGGCAGCTTGTTCATGGCGCCGATCAGCTACCTGCTGAAGGCGGAGCTGAAAGGCCGCAAGTGGACAGATGCGGAGCTCGATGCCGCTGCGGATAGCGTGTTGGCGGGTTGGGTGAAGTAGAGACTCACGGTTTCAGCACGACCTTCCCGACGAGTCTGCGATCGCGCATCAGTTCGAAGGCTTCGCGCCAATTCTCGAGAGGAAGTTCGGCGAACACGGTTGGGCGTGTGACGCCTTCGGCGGCCCAGCGCCAGATTTCGTCGCGGATGATGCGGCCTCTCTCCGGGAGCTGGCGGCTGTATTCGCCGGCGCGGACGCCGATGACCGAGAAACCTTTAATCAGCGGAAGGTTGGTCTTGACGCTGGCGATGCGGCCGCCGGCGAAGCCGATGACGAGCAGGCGGCCGTTGAAGGCGATGCAGCGCGTGGATTCGTCGAAGATGTCGCCGCCAACGGTGTCGACGATGACGTCTGCGCCTTTGCCGTTGGTAAGGGCTTTGACTTGATCGCGGAAGGCGTCGCCGGGTTTGGGGCCGAGGACGATGACGTGGTGTGCGCCGGCGAGGCGGAGCGCCTGAACCTTCTGTTCGGAGGCGGTGGTGGCGATAACGGTTGCGCCGAGTATGCGGCCGACATCGATGCTGGCCATTCCGACGCCGCCAGACGCCCCATGGACGAGGAGGGTCTCGCCCGCCTGTAGTTGGCCGCGTTCGACCAGCGAGACGTACGCCGTGGTGTAGGCGGCAGGGTAGGCGGCGGCGTGCGGGGCGCTTATTGCACCGGGGACGGGGTGGAGCGCGCTCGCAGACCTGATGGCGTATTCGGCAAACGCGCCGGTCTTCGTGCCGCCGGCGACGCGCTGGCCGGGCTGCATGGCGACGCCGGAGCCTACGGCGTCGACCGTACCGGCGAGGTCCATTCCCACAGTGAAGGGCGGGGTGGGTTTGAACTGGTACCCGCCCCGGAGCATCAGGAGGTCCGGGAAGTTTAGACTGGCGGCCTCGACGCGGACGCGGACCTCGCCATCGCCGGGTTCGGGCAACGGCAGGTCCTTGAGGGCGATTCGGGAGAAATCCTCCGCCAATCCCTCGCATACGACTGCTCGCATCTGCCCGCTCCCTAGTCGGTTTTGCACGCTGCACTGGTAGTCATGCGGCGTCACGCTGCCCTTACGGAAGGTTCATGCCCCGGACAATTGACGTGAGTGCGATGCAGCATATTCTGTTCGCAACTGCACAAGAACGACGAATCGTGCAGAGGGAAACGCTCCAGGGTCGTTGAGTTCGCAAACGTTCAAACGACAACCCGGAGAACTAACATCATGAGACACATGGTTATTTCGACCGCCATCGCCATGTCGGCCGCAGCTGCGTACGCCGACCCGGTCACTGTCATGACGCCCAAGCCGGGCGCGTCTGCAGACGAGCTGGCAGCCTATGTCGACAATCTCGACAAGGCCGTAAAATCGGTCTGCAAGGACAACATTCGGTTGGCCAGAAGCATCGGCTTCGTCAGCTATTCGGCGTGCCTGAAGGAGACGCGAATTGGGGTCAGCAAGCAGGATCCGACAGGCCTCTACGCTGCCACCAAATTGACGGCGCCCATGACCCTCGCGGCCAAGTAAGCTCGCACATATCGCGGTGACGCCAGACGCCCGGAGCAACGCTCCGGGCGTTTTGTTGTGTCTGGCAGATCGTTCGTAGTGAATGCCCCGATCTTGCCACATTTGGCCCATTGACGAGACATATTGTTTGTCGATAAAAGTGTATCGACTTTCGAGATGGTGGTCAGGCATCTCCCGGAAGGATCGACGAGAAAAATAACCGTGTCCAATCGGAGAAAAACTATGACATCGACCTCCAAAACAGCCCTGATCGCCACCATCGCCATCACGAGCGCCTTCGCAGCCGGCTTCGCGACCGGCCCGGCTTCGGCCCAGACCGAAACCTATCGCGGCCCATTCGAATTCGAATTCAAGTACGACGCCGCCGAATTCGGCAGCGTGGAAAGCGCGCAGAACCTGCTGGCTCGTCTGCGCTCTGTCGTGGCGGCCTATTGCGGCGACGCGCCGACCTTGTCGCCGGAAGAGCGCTTCACCGCCAGAAAATGCGTCAAACGCACCATGCGCGCATCGGTCGAGAAATTCGGCAACGCCACCGTCGCTCAGGCCTTCCAAACGCGCGCTGACGGCTGATCCCAAGTTACCGAAAGCGTGCGTGGGGCCGGACCTTTCCGACGGGGTCCGGCCTCTCCCTTTTTTGGAGGCCTATACTCTCTCTCCCCTCCGTCTTGCGGGCCCACCTCCCGCGATCCGGACGGCGCTGTGGGAGTCGGCAGGAGAGACCGCCTTGCCGACGCCACCAGGACGCAACGCCTCAACCGGACGCCCGCATCGTGGACTCCAGCCGATGCGGGCGGGCGGGGAGATGGGCCTGCAGATCAGGGCTTGGCCAGGTCCGACACGTGCGTTGCCCCTGCCGCGTCCATCATCGCGACGAGGTCGCGCTTGATGCGTTGGACAAGGCTCGGACCTTCATAGACCAGCGCCGAATAGAGCTGCACAGCCTGCGCGCCGGCGCGGAGTTTGGCGAGGACATCTTCGGCGGAGGCGATGCCGCCGGCGCCGATGAGGTCGAACTGGTCGCCGATTTCTGATTTGAACGCGGCGAGCGCGGCGGTCGATTTTTCCAGCAGGGGCGCGCCTGACAGGCCGCCAATTTCAGCCTTGTGCTTCGAGACGAGGGTCTCGGGGCGGTCGATCGTGGTGTTCGAGACGATCAGGCCGGAGAGCCAGTCCTGCGCCTTCACCACGTCTGCGATGCCGGAGATGGCCTTGTCGTCGAGGTCGGGCGCCACTTTCAGGAAAACGGGGCGATTCTTCACGGCGGCGTCCATCTCGCGGGCGGCGACGCCGATGCGGCCGAGCAATTCCTCGAGTGCGCTGCGATCCTGCAGGCCGCGCAGGCCGGGCGTGTTCGGGGACGAGATGTTGATCGTGATGTAGCTTGAATACGGCCAGACAGCTTTCACGCCGGCGACATAGTCGGCGACGCGATCTTCCGAATCCTTGTTGGCGCCGACATTGGCGCCGATGACGCCGATCGAGCGCGGCGCGCCCGAGAGGCGCCGGACGAACATGCCGATGCCTTCGTTGTTGAAGCCCATTCGGTTGATCACCGCGCGGTCTGCATCGAGGCGGAAGAGGCGCGGGCGCGGATTGCCGGCCTGCGGGCGCGGCGTGACGGTGCCGCATTCGACGAAGCCGAAGCCGAAGGCGAGCATCTGGGCGAAGACTTCGGCGTTCTTGTCGAAGCCGGCGGCGAGGCCGATCGGGTTGGGCAGTTTGAGGCCCGACTTGCGCAGCGTGACCGCAAGGCGCGGATCGTCGAGTTGCGACGCGGGCTTGGCGAGGCCGGTTTTCAGGGCGTCGATGGTGAAGCGATGGGCGCTCTCGGCTGGGAGTAGGCGGACGGCGCGGCTGGCTATGTCGTAGATGCTCACGGGGCGGGGCCCGGTTTGCTCTCAGGTTCGGGCTGGCGAAGCACGAAATCCGGGGCGAGCGGTACGCCCTCGGCATCGAATTCGTCGAGCGGCCAGATCGAGCTGATATTGTACTCGCGCACAGTGGTATAGACGTGCGGGAAATAGTCGCCGCCGCGAGATTTCTCCCATTTCAGGTCTGGCCCGAAATCATTGCTGTCGACTGATACGAGGACGCAGCCGGTCTGGCCCTTAAACCATTTGGCCAGCGTTTCCTGGACCTGTTTCGAGGTCGAGAAATGGACATAGCCGTCAGCGATGTCGACGGGCGCCTCCATGGCATGGCCGTCCTCGACCGCTGCGAGCTGTTCTGCCGTGAGAATTTTGTAAATCATGCGACCCATCGTGCGGTGGGTTTTGCGATGGTTGGCGGCAGGTGGCAAGCGGGTCGGCCTTGACCCATGGGGGATGCGGCGCCATCGCACAGGAATGACCATCACATCCGCTCTCGTGCTGTTTTCCGGCGGGCAGGATTCCGCTGTCTGCCTCGCCTGGGCGCTACGGCGCTTCGAGCGCGTTGAGACGATCGGGTTCGATTACCGGCAGCGGCATTCGGTGGAGCTGCGGTGCCGGACGGTATTTCTGGCGAAGCTGCGCGAGGCGTTTCCGGGGTGGGCGGCGCGGTTGGGCGAGGATCACCTGATCGATCTCGGCGTGTTGGGTGAGGTGTCGGATACGGCGCTAACGCGCGAGCAGGAGATCGGGTTTGCGGCGAGCGGGTTGCCGAGCACGTTCGTGCCGGGGCGCAATCTGGTGTTCCTGACGTTTGCGGGGGCGGTGGCTTATCGGCGCGGCCTTAGGGCGCTCGTTGGCGGAATGTGCGAGACGGATTTCTCGGGATATCCTGACTGCCGGCGTGACACGATCGATGCGACGTCGACCATGCTGACGCTGGGGCTAGACCGGCCGACGCCGATCGAGACGCCGCTGATGTATCTCGACAAGGCGCAGACATGGGCGCTGGGCGATGAGCTGGGTGGGACGAGGTTGGTCGATCTGATCGTGGAAGAGACCCACACCTGCTATCTTGGCGATCGGACACATCAGCATGCGTGGGGCTATGGATGCGGGACATGCCCGGCGTGCGAATTACGCGGGCGGGGCTGGGAGACGTGGCGGGGTGTGCGGTGACCTACTCCGTCAAGGAATGCTTCTATACGCTGCAGGGCGAGGGTGTGCAGACGGGGCGGGCGGCGGTGTTTCTGCGCTTTGCGGGATGCAATCTGTGGAGCGGGCTGGAGCGAGATCGCGCGCATGCGGTGTGCAAGTTCTGCGATACGGACTTTGTTGGCGTGGATGGCGATGGCGGCGGCAAATTCGCGACGCCTTGGGCTATGGCGGAGCATGTGGCGGCGCGGTGGAGGGGTGAGGCGGGGAAGCCTTACGTCGTGTGCACGGGTGGCGAGCCGCTGCTGCAGCTGGATGACGAGCTGATCGCGGCGCTACAGTCGCGCGGGTTCGAGGTTGCGGTCGAGACGAACGGGACTGTGGCGGCGCCGAAGTTGCTCGACTGGGTGTGCGTGTCGCCGAAGTCGACGGCGGAGCTGAAGCAGGTTTCGGGTGATGAGCTGAAGCTCGTGTACCCGCAGGCGGATGCGATGCCGGAGCGGTTTGCGGGGCTGGCGTTTCGCAACTTCTTCCTGCAGCCGATGGATGGGCCGGCACGCGAGGCGAACACGGCGTCGTGCATCGCTTACTGTCTTGAACATCCGCAATGGCGGTTGAGTTTGCAAACGCACAAGGTGACGGGAATTCCGTGACCTCAGACAAAAACGCCGCCCGTTTCGGGGCGGCGTTTTCGATTCGTGTCGGGCGATCTAGGCAAGCTTGTCCGCGAAGCGGCTGGCGAAGCGGTCAAAGGTCTTTTGCGCGTCGTCCCAGGTTGCGCCTGGGATCACGTTGGCAATGTTGCTCTCATACCATTTGTATTCGAACGTGCCGATCTCCTTGCCAGACGCGTCGTAGGCAATACCCGTGACGCGGGCGCCGCCGATGCTGATCGAGCGCATCGGGTCGAGGCCGGGCTTGTCAGCGGTTTGCTCCCAGGTCGGGCGATTGGGTTTGGCGTCTTCGATCGTGACGACGACACGGTCAGCCTTCACGCCGCGCAGGTTGAAGACATGGGTAACCTTCTCGCTCAGGCGATCCGTCAGGATCTTTTCTTCGCGGACGCCGAGATCGTCTTTCAGTTTTTCCTGGAATGCAGGAGAGGTGCGCGCTTCAACCGTGACGGCGAAGGCGGGGGCGGCCAGCATCAGGCTGGCGACGGCGGAAAAAGCGGCGGTTGCAATGCGCATGGGTTTGCTCCCTGAGTTATTCAATCAATCCGTGCAGCAGGTTTAAGGCCCGGGCATTTGATCGAACCTATCCTGAAGGTGGGATGAACGGGAGCCTATTAAAGGCCCCAGCTGAGCCATATTGGCGTTACTGGCGTCGAAGTTCCTCATTTTCGCGGCGCAGGCGCTCATTGTCCTTGGCCTGCTGTTCCTCGGGAGAGGTGGTTAGCAGATCGACGGTGCCCCCGACGACTGCGCCTGTAACGCCAACGGCTGCGCCTGCGACGTCGGCTACGATGCAGCCGGAGAGAATCGGGGCGAGGGCAAGAAGCCCCGCGAGAACAATGGCTTTGCGCATGGTTGCTCCGTCCAGAACGAAACCGGCGCGACCCGGCGTAGCGGAAGCTATAGCAGGTCGGGGCAGGATAGAATGCTCGCTATGCGTTACAAAAGTTTAGAGCGTATCGGTCAGCACGATCTCGGCGGGGCCTTCGATCGCCTTGAAGACAACTTTCGAGCCGCCGGTGAAGGCAATACCGTCACGGGCCTTGACCCGCTTGCCGTCGACTTCGATCACGCCTGTGGCGGGGACCGCATAGACGTGGCGGTGGGGCTCAGTTTCCCACGCCAATTCCTGGCCGGCTTCGAGGGTCGCGCCCGCAACACGGGCGTCGGCCCGGATTTCGAGCGCCCCGTCATCGCCCTTGCCTGAGGCAAGGATGGACCAGGCGCCTGTGCGATCCGATTTTGGGAACTGTTTCGCGCCCCAGCCGGGTTTGCCGCCGGTTGCATCGGGCTCGATCCAGATCTGGAAGAGCGTGGTGTTTTCGTCCTCGAGGTTGAACTCGGCATGGCGCACGCCTGTTCCGGCGGACATCACCTGAACGTCGCCTGCAGCTGTGCGGCCCTTATTCCCCATCGAATCTTGATGGGTGATGGCGCCTGTTCGGACATAGGTGATGATTTCCATGTCGCGGTGCGGGTGCGAGGGGAAGCCGGACTTGGGCGAGATCAAGTCATCATTCCAGACGCGGAGACGACCCCAGCTCATGCGCTTAGGATCGGCGTACTCCGCGAAGGAGAAATGGTGGTGGGCGTCAAGCCAGCCATGGTTGGCGCTGCCGAGGGTTTCAAAAGGCCGGACTTCGATCATTGGGATCTCCCGGTTGGAAATGCTGTTGGCTTGTATATAGTTGCAATTGCAACAATGTACAAGACCGGGGTTCTGTCATGAAAAAGGCGGCCAATCCGTCTGGACTGGCCGCCTTGTAGATTCGCACGGAACTGCGTCCTAACGCAGCGGCGAGTAGTCGGTCGGGGTAAGCTGGACAGAGACAACGCCGCCCGGAGAGATCAGGAGGGGGCCGTCTTTCTGGCTCTCAGCCGAAACCTTCTTCCACTCTTCGTCTGCGCCGAATGTCTGCCACATGGTCGTGCGCGCGGCGGCGTTGGGATAGGATAGCAGGTAGACCATCTTCTCGGCCATCTGCGGCTGATCGGCGACCGGGCGCCAGTACATCATGTTGGTCATGCCGATGCGGGAGAAGATCCGCATCGTGTGATCGCGGAAACGGGCGTGCACGTTCTCGAGTTTGCCCGGCGTCGCCGTATAGGTACGCAATTCAAAATGGCGCGCCGTGGCCGACGGCGTGACGTTTAGCTTGGGCGCGTACTCGGCTGCATTCAGGAAGATGTTTTCGATCTTCGACGTCAGCGAACCGTCTTTCTGACTTTCGGCATAGACTGTCTTCCATTCTGGGTCGGCGGCGAAGGCCGACCACGACGCATCGCGCGCGGCGCGATCCTTGTAGCCCATGATGTAGAAGAGCCTGTTGTCGGCGGGCTGGTTGGGAACCGGCGCGACATGGAAAAAGCCGATTGGCGTCATGCCGTGACGCTTGAACAGATCGACCGTGTGGTCGCGGAAACGAGCGTCGAGCGCATCCATCTTGCCGGCCGAGGCCGTGTAGATGCGCAGCTCGTAGAGGCCGATGGCCGGCGCCGCCGAGCTGGACGTCGACGCGCCTGTGCTGGCGCATGCTGAAGCGAGTAATGCCGCAGTCGCGGCGAGACCTGCCGCAACGCGGCGAAGGAGCGATGGGCGATGAGAAGCGAGCGTCGTCATTTTTCCTGCCTGTTTGCCGACCAGTGACAGCCCGGTTTTCCGGGTCATTTTGCTCTGGATTAGCGCACACTGAGGCCGAGCAACAGATGTGCGAGGCAGGATCAGGCGATTGTGAGGCTCAGCCGAACGCGAAAGCGTCCATCCGCAGGATCCCGTAGGTCGTACTTTGGTGAAGGTGATTTACCTTATCCGGCGCGACACCAAGGGCGACATAAAGGGGAAGGAGGTGCTCCTCAGTCGGGTGATTATGCGCGGCTTGCGGCGCGAGTCTGCGATAATTCAGCAGGTCGTCGACGCGGTTCTCAAGCAGAGCCGCGGTCATCCATTCGGCGAAAGCATGAACCCAGTCGGGCTCGGGAGCATCAATGCGGCCGCCTGACGTGCGGAGGCTGGCGAGGTCGTGGGTAAAACTGCCGGAGCCGACGATCAGGACGCCTTCCTCGCGCAGCGGGGCGAGGATCTGGCCGAGGCGATAATGGTGCGTCGTGCCGAGGCGCGTCTGGACCGAAAGCTGGACGACGGGAATATCGGCCTCGGGCCAGGCGACCATCAATGGCGCCCATGCGCCATGATCGAGGCCGCGGCTTTGGTCAATGTCGGTAGGCAGGCCCGCTGCGGCGAGGAGGTCGGCGACACGCTTTGCAAGTGCGGCCGAAGGCGGGGCGGGGTATTGGATCTGGTAGAGCGCAGGCGGAAAGCCGCCAAAATCGTGGATCGTTTCGTTGGCGGGCGGAGCGTTTACCGCAGGGCGCAGGCGCTCCCAGTGGGCGGACACCATGAGGATGGCTTTTGGCCGTTCGGGCAGCAAGGCCGGCAAACGTTTCAGGAAATCGCGCGCCTCCGCATCCTCGAGGGCGAGCATGGGAGAACCGTGGGAGACGAAAATGGCTGGCAGCATGGCGCCAAGGTGGCGGCGCGCCAGCACCGGATCAAGGGCGGGTTGACCCAATAGGGTGGGCTGTCAGGGTGCGATTGGAATCGGATTGGCTCAGGGCATCGTCATGCGCGTCGCTTTTCTTGCCGTGTTCGCGCTGGCCGCGTGTGAGCCTGAAACGCCGCCGGCCGGGTCGACGGGCGCTGGAGAAAGCGCCGCGGTGGGGCGGTCTGCTCATGTTGCCGCCGAGCGGGAGTGTGCAGAGCTCACGGGTTATGCGCCCGAGAAGCTGGCCGCGATGACGAGCGAGATGCAGGCGCTGGTGACGCGCGAATACAAATCGTGCGTCGCGGAGGTCGGCGTCCGGTAGATTCCGTTGATCGGCAGGATCAGCCATTGACGCCCTTCATGCCGGTTTCGTCATAGCGTTCGCCTTCCACCTTGGCGGCGAGACCGTCGAGCTTGGCGATCGCGCCTGGCGTGAGTGTCACATCCGCGGCGTCGAGATTCTGTTTCAGGTTGGCGACCTTGGTGGTGCCAGGGATTGTGACGATATTGTCTGCGCGCTGGAGAACCCAGGCGAGCGCGACCTGGCCGGCTGTGGCATTGAGATCCGATGCCACGCGCGCGATCTCCTCCACGAGGGCGAGGTTGTTCGCCAGCGCTTCACCCTGGAAGCGCGGCGCCATTGTAGCGCGGAAATCCCAGCCGTCGGCCTTCCAGTCCTTCGACCAGCCGGCGAGCATGCCGCGTCCAAGTGGAGAATAGGCGACGAGCGTCGTGCCGAGTTCCCTGCAGGCTTCGAGGATGCCGCCTTCCTCCACAAAGCGCGTGAAGATCGAGAATTCGGATTGTACCGCGGCGATGGGATGGACCTTCGCGGCGGCGCGCAGGGTTTCGGCTGTGACTTCAGAGAGGCCGATCTGCCGGACCTTTCCTTCCTTCACGATATCCGCCATCGCGCCGACGGTTTCCTCGATGGGACGGGTGAAGTCGCGGCGGTGGAGATACCAGAGGTCGATGTGATCGGTCTGGAGGAAGTTCAGCGACTGCTCGATGGCGCGGCGGGCGTTTTTCTCCGAGCCGTCGACGCCGGCGCGTTGGCCGGTCTCGCGATTGTAGACCGGCCCGAATTTTGTGGCGATGAAGACCTGTTCGCGCCGGTCGTGGAAAGCCTTGCCGATCTTCTGTTCGGAATCTCCAAAGCCGTACATTTCGGCGGTGTCGTAATGATCAACTCCGAGATCGAGCGCCTGGTGAAGCAGCGATACGGCGTCGGCGTCTTCCATGGCGGGGCCATAGGCAAAGGAAATGCCCATGCAGCCGAGGCCGATGGCGTTAAGCGGACGGCTGTTGCCGATGGGGCGACGGATCACGAGATATTCCTCCAGTCATGTGAGCGTTCACTCACATAGTGGGCGCTGACGACTAGAGGGTCAACCCGGCGTGCTAAAGTTTAGTGGAGCCGGTCGGGCTATTCAGGCGCGGCGACCTGTTTGCGGATTTCGGCGACGCCGCGAATGACGGATTTGATGCCATTGTCGGGCGTGGATGCGAGCGCGCCGCGATAGCCCTCGATGGTAAGGTCGGGGCCGACGAGCATGTAGGCTGGCGTGGGATCAACGTGCAACGCGGCGGCGATGCCGGCCCCATCGTAAACCGTCGGCCATGGCGCAGCCGCGTTTGCTGCTGTCTGAATGGCAAGGAAGTCGAGGTCGGGGTCCTGATCGGCTGCGGAGTTGAGCGCCGCGATATAGTTGTGCTCCGTCATGGCGGCAGCGTCATTGCCGCCGACGAAGCCGAGAATGGTCCAACGGTCGCGCAGGTTTTCCTGTGTGAGTTCGGTGCCATCAGCCTGCTTCAATGCGAAGGCGGGAAGAGTCGAGCCAATACTGGCATAGGCTGTGAGGTCGGTTTCCCAGCCTTCGATACTGGCGCGCGCTTTTGAGACGAAAGTTTGCGTGTGTTCCGTGGGCGGTACTGTGGCTGCGGCTGGCGCGGGCGCCGTTGGTTGACCGCACGCGGTTAACGCCACTGAGAATGAAACGCCCAGAAGACTCTTACGCATGGCTGACTCCCGAGCCCGAGACTCGAATCCGATTTGGGCAGATGCGTGGCGCGAGATCAATCGCTCGTCGGCGACGTTCGCTGCGCAACGCGAATTTGGCGCGCAGCCTGAACGGTCGTTCATATCGCCCTGAAATCGCTGCGTTTTGCGCATCCGAAGCAGAACGGAGGACACAATGAGTAGGTCTGCAGGCGCATAGAGGGATACGTTTGGCTAGGAGAACGGCCATGAAGGACATGAGCAAGAAAATGATGCGCGCGGGCGCTCTTACGCTGGGTGTTATTGCGCTAGCGCCGATGGCAAGCGCGGGGGAATGGCGGCTCAATGCCGACCGCTACCCCGATATTCGGGAAGACTAGCGAGACATGAAGCGTGACAATGGCTGGCGTGACCCACGGGAAGGCCATCGCGACTATTGTGTAATCAGCTGCTCGGCGCGCGCCTGGTCCCATGTCCCGAGCCGCGGCCAGCGTTGGAACAACCGACGCGATCGCGACTATCCGTGCGAGGCCTATCTATCCAGCAATGGCCGCGTCCATGAACGCAACCATCGCGGCGACCTCGTGAGCCTCGGCATATATCTGCGTCTCGGCTGATCAAGTCCGCTGATCGCAAGCAAAGCGCCCGTTTCGTAAGAGGCGGACGTTTTTGTTGAGCCTGGTTCAGACGTTGAACCGGAAGTGCATGACATCTCCATCCTGGACGACGTATTCCTTGCCTTCCTGGCGCGCCTTGCCGGCTTCCTTCGCGCCGCTTTCGCCGTTGAACTTGACGTAGTCGGCGTAGGCGATCGTCTCAGCCTTGATGAAGCCCTTCTCGAAATCGCCATGAATAACGCCGGCGGCCTGCGGGGCAGTCGTGCCCTTCTTGATCGTCCAGGCGCGGGCCTCTTTCGGGCCAACGGTGAAGTACGTCTGTAGGCCAAGGAGCTCGTAGCCTGCGCGGATGACGCGGTTGAGGCCGGGCTCTTCGAGGCCAAGGGATTCCAGGAATTCCTTCTGTTCTTCGTCGGAGAGAACGGCGACTTCGCTTTCGATCTTGGCGGAGATGACGACGGCGGCGGAGCCTTCGGCTTTGGCGTGGGCGACGACCGCGTCGGAGAACTTGTTGCCGGTGGCGGCGGAGTTCTCGTCGACATTGCAGATGTAAAAGACGGGCTTGGAGGTGAGGAGCTGGAGCATCTTCCAGGCCTTCTGGTCCTCGGGCGCAATCGTCGCGCGGCGCGCGGGCTTGCCGGCGTTGAGCTGTTCGAGGGCGAGCTTGAGGAGTTCAAGCGTCTGGATGGCGTCCTTGTCGCCGCCCTTGGCCTTCTTCTCGACGTTGAGGCGGCGTTTCTCAAGTGAGTCCATGTCCGCCAGCATCAATTCGGTCTCGACGACTTCGAAGTCAGCCAGCGGATCGATCTTGCCTGAAACGTGGGTGATATCGTCGTCCACGAAGCAACGCAGCACATAGGCCACCGCATCGACTTCGCGGATGGTGGCTAGAAACTGGTTGCCGAGGCCTTCGCCCTGGCTAGCGCCTTTCACCAGGCCAGCGATGTCGACGAAGTTCATGCGCGTGGGAATGATTTCCTTCGAGCCGGCGATCCTGGCCAGCACGTCGAGGCGAGGTTCGGGCATCGCAACGTCGCCGACGTTCGGCTCGATCGTGCAGAACGGATAGTTCGCCGCCTGCGCCGCAGCCGTGCGTGTGAGGGCGTTGAACAGGGTCGACTTGCCGACATTCGGCAGGCCTACGATTCCAGCCTTGAAGCCCATCAGTTCTCTTCCTTGTCGGTTGGCTTGCGCGGGTCACTCTTCGGCGCGGGCGCAAGGCGCATAACTTCGGTCTGGTATTTGTCGTCGCTGTTGGCGAGCAGCAAGGGCAGGGCCTCTGCGCAGGCGTCGATCAGGGCGGTGAGCCAGGGCTGGTCGGCCTTGGCGAAATCGGACAGCACGTGCGCGTGAACCAGTTCCTTGTCGCCCGGATGGCCTACGCCCATGCGCGCGCGGCGCACGTCGGGGCTGGCCTGAGCGATGATGGAGCGGATGCCGTTATGGCCGGCCGCGCCGCCACCGGTCTTCATGCGGAAGCGGCCGGGCGCGAGATCGATCTCGTCATAGAAGACAACGGTGTTCGCCGGCGTGATCTTGTTGAAGCGCATCGCTTCGCCAACCGAATATCCGGAATTGTTCATGAATGTTTGCGGTTTCAGAAGCTGGACCTTGACCTTCGCGCCGTCAGGCGCGGTGAGCGAGCCGTCGGCCACTTCGCCCTGAAAGCGGCTGCGCCACGGGCCGAACGCGTATTTCGACGCGAAGCGGTCCACCGCCATGAAACCGATGTTATGGCGATTGCCGGCGTATTTCGCGCCGGGGTTTCCAAGACCTACGATGAGCAGCATCACAGCCGTCCCGAAGGATGCGCCGGCGCATCGTTGGATGCGCCGGCTTCACGTCCTTACTTCTTGGCCGGGGCCTTGGCCGGAGCGGCCTTGGCGCCAGCGGCCGGAGCAGCGGCGGCGGCGCCTTTCGCAGGCGCAGCAGCAGCGGCTGGAGCGGCTTCGGCGGCAGCGGTCGGTTTGTCTTCCACAACATCATCCTTGGCTTTGCGGCCTGCGATCGTGATGACGGTGAAGTCGCGATCCGTGATCGTCGGGCGCACGCCTTCCGGCAGCTTGATCGCCGAGATCTTCAATGCGTCGCCGATTTCCATTTCGGAAACATCAGCTTCCAGATGTTCCGGAATCGAGTCGGCCGGGGCGTAGAGCCAGATTTCGTGACGCACGATGTTCATGGCGCCGCCGCGCTTGATGCCGGGCGACACGCCTTGGCCAGTTACGTGCACCGGAACGGCGACGCGGATGACTTGGCCTTTTTCGACGCGGTAAAGGTCGAGGTGGGTCGGTTCATCGGAGACCGGGTGAAACTGGATGTCCTGAGCGAACACGAGCTGGCGCTCACCTTTGTATTCTAGTGTCACGGTGTGCGAGATGAACTTGCCGGACTTGAGAGCCTGAACGATGGTTTTCTTGTCGATCGCGATGGCGACCGGGGCGATCTCGCCGCCATACAGCACGGCGGGGACTTTGCCCTGACGGCGGGTTTCACGTGCGCCGCCGCGACCAATGTTCTCGCGAACGTCGACATTGAGGACGATTTCAGGCTTGGCCATTTTTCTCTCCGTTTCGCCCTGATGTCGGCCGGTCTGGCCCTCGCACCCTGACTACACAGGCAGCGACAATCGCCGCCTTTCGGGAAGGCGGGCTTATACGGGAGGGGTTTCCGGGGCGCAAGCTTGCCGCCGAAGCCCTCTTTGCGGCCGTTTAGCGGGCCGAATTAACCCTTGGTAGGACTCGCGCCGGAAGGGACAGTGATCGGCGAGGGCGTGGTATTTGGGTATGTATGGGCATGGCCGGGACGAACGAAGCGACGGTTGTGACGGAAACCACCCGGCCTCCCTGGGGCGTGGGCGGTCGGCTGCCATTCATGCCGTTCGGGCTTATTTCGTTGATCGGGCTGATTGCGGTTACGATCGTGGCGTTAATTCCGTTCGCGATTGGCGAGGTGCAAGCCCCTACCGAGGCGGCGGCGCGCGAAGCAATCAGAAAGGTCGGGGCTGACTGGGCGTCCTATAGCGTCTCGGGGCAATGGGTGGTGCTGGAGGGCAAGCCGCCTTCGCGCGAGGAAGCGGAGCGGGTGCTGGAAGCCGTCCGGCAAGCGAAAGCGCCGACATTGTTCGGCGAGGCGCAGCCTGCGACATGGGTCTATGACAAGTTTACATGGACTGAGGATCCGTTGCTGCCGGGTTCGGGCAACCAGCCACGGATTGGCGATGATGGCGTGGCCGGTGTCGCGGAGACGATCCTGGCGCCTCTGAGCGCGGCGGGGGGCGCTTCTTGTGATGAGACGATGTCGCGACTGCTGAGCGCGGCGACCATCGAGTTTGCGACGGCGAGCGCGGTCGTCGGCCCGACAAGCGACAATGCGCTGACAGCGATCGCACGCGCGGCGACGCATTGCGAGGGCGTGTTACGGGTCGAGGGGCATACAGACAACATCGGGCGGTCGGCCTCGAACGCCGCATTGAGCAGCAGGCGGGCCGAAGCTGTGCGTGCGGCGCTGGTCGCGCGCGGCGTTCCGGCGAACCGGCTGGTGTCGGAAGGTTTTGGATCGAGCAACCCTATTGCGGACAACCGCACGGATGAGGGGCGCGCTCGCAATCGCCGGATCGAGATACATACTGTTCGTTCGCCGACCTAGTTCCATTTGTGAGACGCTGACATGTGGTTCCTGCTGCTTCAGATCTTCATCCTCATGCTGCTCGCGGCGGCGCTGGGCGCCGCGCTGGCGTGGTGGTGGCTGAGCCGCCGTCACGAAGATCTGGCGGCGAGCCGTGAACGGCTGGTGATGCAGACCAGTCGCATCGACGGGTTGGCGACACGTGATGATCTCGAGAAGGAGTTGGCGGCCGTCGCAAAGCTGCTGGAGGGCCAGAAGCCGGTGGACTTGCAGCCGATGGACGAACGTCTGCAGCGGTTGCAATCGGCGATTTCTAACATCCGCTTGCCGGATATCGATCTGACCCCCGTGCAGTCGCGACTGGAGCAGATAGAGCTGAAGCTGGCTGCATTCACGCTCGACCCGGTAATCTCGCGCGTGGCCGATGTTGGTGAGGCGGTAGCACGGATACAGCCTACAGATGTGCGACCGTTGGACGAGCGGCTCTCGCGCCTCGAGGGCGCGCTGCGAGAGCTGAAATTGCCGGAAGTGGATTTCGGGCCAGTGCATAGTGGGATCGCATCTGTCGGACTGGCTGTGAAAACACTGGAACCGGTGAACGGCCGGATTGCAGCGCTGGAAGCCAAATTGGTCGAGCTGGGTGCGCGCCTAGAAGGCTCGCGTCGTAGCGACATGGAAACCATCTCAGGACGGTTCGCGAACATCACATCGGCGCTGAACAATATCCGGATACCGGACATGGCGTCGGTGCAATCGCGGCTGGCCGAGCTGCAGGCGGGGATCAGGAATATTCCCCCGCCTGATCTTGGATCGCTCCAGAAATCACTCTCGGACCTCGAGACGTTCGTCATGGCGCTGGACAAGCCGCCGGTGGATTTCGGGCCGCTGCATAGCCGTTTTGCTGCGCTTGAGGCTGCGCTGATGGCCGTGCAGACGGAAGTGCGCGAAGGCAAGGCGCTGCAACCGATCGACATGCGCATTGCGGGGCTGGAAGAAGCGCTGGGCGGCATGCCGGGGCCTGATCTTGAACCGGTGCTGGGCGCCGTGCGGGCTATCGATAGCCGCCATGACCTGGTGGCCGTCGAGAACAGGCTCACGGCCATCGAGTACGGTCTTGCTGCGGTCCATCACATGCTGCGTTCGCGCGCGGACGTAGCAGAAGCACGCATCGCGCCAGGTCTGCAGGTCGTGCGTGAGGCGCCTACGCCAGTGGCGCCGATGCGGCCGGCGCGTGAGAGCGATCCCATTAACACGGCGCGGCGCAAAGACGATAAGGCGAACCTGCTCGCCGAACCCGCCTTCGGCACGCCAGATGATCTGGAATTGATTGACGGCGTGGGGCCGATGCTGGCGTCGTTGTTGAATGACGTTGGCGTGTTCTATTTCTGGCAGGTGGCCGAGTGGACGCCGGACGAGATTGACTGGGTCGAGAGCAAGCTGAAGCATTTCCGTGGGCGCATTCGTCGGGACGACTGGGTCGGCCATGCGCGCGCGCTCGCCGCTGCGCCGGCGGCAGCGAAGCGACCGGTGCAACAAGCGATGCGCGGGACGTTCTAGTCTCGCTCAGCTCATGCCGTGATAGCCGCGTTCGCCATGCACATGCATGTCGAGGCCTTCGACCTCGGCTTCATGCTTCACGCGGAGATTTACGACGAGGCCTGTCACCTTCACGATCACCAGTGTCACGCCGACCGACCAGGCAATGACGGCGACGACGCCCTGCACCTGGACCCAGAACTGCTGACCCATCGTGATCTCGCCGAGGCCCGGTGAAAGAGGACCGGCAGTCGCGAGTACTGGTAGGATCAGCGTACCCAGAATTCCGCCAACGCCGTGGACGGCGAAGACGTCGAGGCTGTCGTCAATCTTCAGCATATTGCGGATCAAAGTGACGGCGTAGAAGCACACGAACGACGCCGAAATGCCGATGACCAGTGCGCCGACAGGCCCAACAGAACCGGCCGCAGGCGTGATGGTTGCGAGGCCGGCAACGAGGCCCGTGACCGTGCCGACCAGCCCCGGGCGGCCGAACTTCACCCACTCAATCGCCATCCATGTAAGCGCGGCGGCCGACGCCGAGATGTGCGTGACCAGCATGGCGTTGCCGGCGTTGTGGCCGGCAGACAGAGCCGAGCCGGCGTTGAAGCCATACCAGCCAACCCAGAGCAGCGCCGCGCCGATCATTACGAAGACAGGGCTGTGCGGCGGACGCATCTCATTTGGAAAGTGTTTGCGCTTTCCGACTAGCGCGGCGACGACGAGCGCCGATGAACCAGCGGTTGCGTGGACAACGAGGCCGCCAGCGAAGTCGCGGACGCCCTGTTCGAACAGCCAGCCGCCTGAACCCCAGACCCAGTGAGCGACCGGCGCATAGACCAGCAGCATCCAGAGCGCGGAGAAGATCAGGACAAAGGCGAATCCGGTGCGTTCGGGGTAAGCGCCGACGATGAGGGCCGGGGTGATGATCGCGAACGTCATCTGGAACATGAAGAATACGGATTCGGGGATCGTGCCGGTGTTGCTGGTCGCTTCCACGGTTGATAGGAAGGCCTTGCCGAGGCCGCCCCAGATTGCATTGGCTTCGCCTCCGTCGCCAAAGGCGATCGAGTAGCCGGCAACGAGCCAGAGCAAGGACATCAGGCATGCGATGACCACGCATTGGCTGAGCACCGAAAGCACGTTCTTCGATTGCACCAGGCCGCCATAGAAGAGTGCGAGTGCGGGCAGGGTCATCATCAGCACGAGCGCTGTTGCAGTCAGCACCCAGGCGGTATCGCCCGTGTTGGTTTCCGCGAAGGCGGCAGGCGCTGCGATGAGCGCACAAATAGCAGCAACGACCGCATTGCGGCCGATTTTCAGGATGGTCATGGGGTCCTCATAGGCTTCGCCAACTGCGCGGCGCTGCCCGCTGATTAGGCGGATAGCGATGATTCCGCCCACGAAACGTGCGGCTGTTGGTAAGACGCCTGTGAGGCGCCGATATTTCGGGCGCCAAAATCTCGAGTTGCACAAAACAACGGCGATTTTGCTTGCCTGCTATCTGACCAGGCTGTGAAAATCGCAGATCAACGGGGGCGCACGGACGACGAGCGGGTTCGGCAACCGCGCTGATCCGTTTTAGCGAGACGAAGTTTCATGCCGGCGTCGATTTCGCCGCGCCGTGCGGTGTCGAAATTCACGCGCCCGGCAGTGCGCGGGACGTGCGAGCGGAGAACGCAGCAGGATACGGAAATGTCGTGGAGCTGAAGACGCCCGAGAACTGTGGCCTGCCCTTTGGCAAGATGAATGAGATCAGGTGAAGCCGGGCGATAGCAACAAAGCCGGCGCCGTGGTCGGCATGATGGGGTCGAGCGGGCTGTCGACGGGACCGCACCTGCATATCGAAGTGCTGGTGAACGGCGCGCCCGTTGATCCGACGCAAGTGCAAGGACTGCAGCTGACGCCTGGCTGAGATTAGCGCCTAGTCGAACATCTTCGAGATCGACTCGTCGTTTGCGATACGGCGGATGGCTTCGCCGATGAGCGGGGCGAGGGAGATCGTGCGAATCTTCCTGGCCTTGGTGACCGACTCCGAAGCCTGGATCGTGTCGGTGATTACCAGCTCCTTGAGCTGGGATTTGTCGATGTTGGCGGAAGCGCCGTTCGACAGAACGCCGTGTGTCACGTAAGCGGCGACTTCCTTCGCGCCTTTCTTCAGCAGCGCGTCAGCGGCGTTGATCAGTGTGCCGCCTGAATCGGTCATGTCGTCGATCAGGATGCATTTTCGGCCCTCGACGTCGCCGATGATGTTCATTACTTCGGACTCGCCGGCCTTCTCGCGGCGCTTGTCGACGATGGCGAGATCGACCTCGAGGCGTTTGGCCAGGGCCCGGGCGCGGACGACACCGCCGACATCCGGCGAAATTATCATCAGGTCCTTGCTGCCATACTTCTTGAGAATGTCTTCGGCCATTTCCGGCTGGGCAAAGAGATTGTCGGTCGGCTTGTCGAAGAAGCCCTGAATCTGAGCGGCGTGAAGGTCGACCGTCACAACCCGATCAGCGCCCGCGGTGGAGATCAGGTTGGCGACCAGCTTGGCGGAGATAGGCGTGCGACCGTCGGTCTTGCGATCCTGACGCGAGTAACCATAATACGGGATCACTGCCGTGATGCGGCGCGCGCTGGCGCGGACAAGCGCATCGATCGTGATCAGCAATTCCATCAGGTGATCGTTGGCCGGAGCGGACGTGGACTGGATGACGTAGACGTCCTGGCCGCGGACGTTTTCGTTTACTTTCACGAAGACTTCGCGATCCTTGAACGTTTTCACCTCGGCGTTGGTGAGGCGGATGTCGAGATAGGCTGCGATGTTATCGGCAAGGGGCCGGTTGGAATTGCATGAGATGAGTTTCATCCGCCCGCTCTCCCGTAATGCCGCCCCTCGACCTTCTGGTCAGAGGGGGCTCCCTCGGCGTCACGCTTCTGTCGCAGAATCGAAGCGGCTGCAATCGCGAAAGGCGCGGATTCCTTGGGAGTGATCCTGAGGCCACCACTTTTCAGTGCGATTCCACAGCACGTTGAATCTGCAGCGTGTTCTCTGCTCAGGCGATGAGCATGATCCCGGTCATGTTCCGCCCACAGTCGCGATCGCCCGCTTTCACGGATGCGCGATGGGAGAAATAAACGTCAGGCTGCGTCAGCGTGTCATCCGCAAGAGCGTCCATATGGCCGACGCCCAGACGCGCCAGACGGCCCAGGCAGTACCGTTTCAAATCGAAGAACTGGCGATCCCCGATTCCCCCGTTAAACAGGTTCTCCGCCCATGGCGTCGCGTGCAAAACGGCGTCGGCGAGGTCCGGACCCACTTCAAAGGACGACTGTGAGAGGCAAGGCCCCACGCCGGCCGCTGTTTTGCTGGGATCGGCGCCGACCTGAACCATCAGCTCGACTGCGCTTTCTATCACGCCGCCGACAGCGCCGCGCCAGCCGGCATGGATGGCGGCGGCGACGCCGTTGTGCGGGTCGCATAGGACGATCGGCACGCAGTCGGCCGCTAGCACGCCAAGCAGCAGGCCGGGACGTTTAGTGACGAGCGCATCGCATTCCGGCCGTTCGTTGGCCAGGAAGGCGCGATCGGCCAGGACAGCTTTAGCAGAGTGAATCTGACGAGGAGCGGCGAGGTTGTCTGGAGAGGCGCCGAGTGCGAGGCAGACGCGGCGCCGGTTCTCCAGAACCTTTTCGGGCTCATCGCCCGAGCCGGGCCCACAATTGAGCGATTTGTAGACGCCGTGAGAGACGCCGCCGCGCCGCCCAAAGAAGCCGTGACGCACATGCATTGAGAAGCGCTTGATCGCCGGAGCTTCTTCGAAGGGCGGGCGTGTGTCGGTCATCAAAGGGTCCGCTTAGAATCCGGGAGGGGCGTTCACGCCATACGGCGTTAGGGCCACGCACTTGAACCTTGCGCCCATGTGATTGGGCGAGACAAGTTCCTCGACGCCTCTGCGAATTTCGTCGGCGCGCTGCGGATTGGCGCGGATCAGTGCTTCTGCGCGTTCCTTGGCGCCAAGCCGGGTGAGGAAATAACGCTGCTGTATCGGGCCATGCACGGCCAGCCCTTCGCTTTCGCTGATCTTGCGCAGACGTGGAAAGTCGACATCGGCGGTAAGATCCGAGAGTCCGGGCTGGGCGAGTGGATGAATCTGCGTTCCAGCGCTGTAGGCCCTGAGAGTGTCATCGGGCGAGCGATCGTCGGGGCCGTAATCGATTAAGAGCGCGTGGCCGGGATGCTGGCGGAAACGCGCGGCGAGGCTGCCGATTAGGGTTTCAAGCGCGGGCGCGACTTCAACATGATCGCCGACGGGGATGACGTCAGCCGGCAGATCGGCGGGCGGACCGGCGCCAAAAACGAGATGCCCGTCACGATCGAGGCCAACCTGCCGCTCACGCCAGCCATTTCCCTCGCGGACGAACTGCCGAATGGCGAGACAGTCGAGGAATTCATTGGCGATGATGATAGAGGGGCCGGGCGGTACGCTGCCGAGTTCGTCGAAATGGTGGATTTCGTGGCGTGCGAGGATCGCGTTCTGCTGCTTCCGAAGGGCAGGGCTGGCTTCCACCAGCGCGACCTGGACCGCGTCATTGAAACCCTTCACGCTGCCCGCGGCGCGCAGCATGTCGGCCATCATCGCGCCGCGGCCTGGGCCTAGCTCGACAAGCCAGAATTTCGGCGGCGAACCGAGGCGCATCCATTCGTGTGCGACCCAGAGGCCAAGCAACTCGCCGAACACCTGTGAGGTCTCTGGCGCCGTGGTAAAGTCATGATTGAAACCTGGGCGCGTGGCGTAATAGCCATCGCCCGGATCGTGCAGGCACATCAGCATGTAGAGCGAGACTGGCATCGGCCCGTTGATACGGATGGCCTCGATGATACGTTGCGCGAGCGCGCTCACGCAGGTTTCGCTTCGCCGGCCGCGCGGTTGGCGCGCCAAATGAGATATGCTCCGCCGAGGATCATCGGGATCGACAGCAACATGCCCATGGTGAACCACTGGGGCATGATGCCTTGTGTGAAGTTGTCCGGCTCGCGGAAGTTCTCCACGATCGTGCGGCTGATAGCGTAGCCAATCAGGAAAATGCCGGCGATCATGCCCGGCTTGCGCAACAGACGGAACTTCCAGACCGCGACCGCGCAGACAGCAAAAAGCAGCGCGCCTTCGAGTGCGGCTTCATAGAGCTGGCTGGGGTGGACGAGCGGCTTGCCGTCGACCGGTCCCCATTCGCGCGTGGTCCAGTTGTAATCCGGGAAGCGCATAGCCCAGGGTGCGTCGGTCGGGCGGCCGTAAAGTTCGCCGTTGATGAAGTTCGCTATGCGGACAAGGAAAATGCCGATCGGCGCTGAGGCGCAGGCGACATCGCCGAGACTGACTAAGGGGATCTTGCGCAGCCACGATGTCGCGATGACAGCAACGATTGCGCCGATGAGGCCGCCATGGAACGACATGCCGCCTTCCCACATGCGCAGGACAAACAGCGGGTCGCCGCCAATTTTGTGCGCTTCGTAGGGAATGGTGTAAAAAAGAATGTAGCCGATGCGGCCGCCGAGCAGGATGCCGATCATCGCGTAGAACGCGAAATCGTCGATATCCTGCTTTTTCAGCGGGCTCGTGGGCGCCTCGCCCCAAAGACGGGCCGTGGAAACGATACGGACGGCGTACCACCAGCCGAGCAACAGGCCGAAGATATAACCCAGCGCATACCAGCGCACAGGAAACGGCCCGAGATGGATCGGTCCGAGCTGCATATCCGGCAGCGGAATGGTGAAAGCCGCCGGGTCTATACGCGGGAAGGGGATTTCCAGGGGGATGTACATGAGCCGACGCTGTATCCCATTGCAGGGGTGCTTTGAAATCCCCCGCCTGCTGGGCCATATAGATACCGGCTCCGGCGACGGGGTCTACCACTTGGAGTCGTCATATGCAGACCCGCAACCCGATCATGGACGATATCTCGCGGATGATGCAGGGCGCCGCTGGAATGGCCCAGGCTGCCAATGATGAGGCAAAGGCGCTTTTCCGCTCAGGCGCCGAGCGCGTCATCGCGGATATGGACCTTGTGAAGCGTGAAGAGCTGGAGGCCATGAAGACTCTGGCTCGCTCAGCGCTTGAAAAGGCAGAAGCTTTGGAGCGCCGCGTCGCGGACCTGGAAGCGAAATTGGGCGGCGGCGAGCTTGCGGATCGGCGTCCCTAAGCGCGATTCTCATCTCCAAACCCTTAACCACGCCGCCATTGTTAGACACGCCAACGCTCTATAGCGTTTCAATCGAAGCGGGCTTTGCCCGTGATTCTGGGAGGACCAGATGTCGCAACTGAACAGCATCTCCGCCGAATTCACTGATCGCGCAATGGATGTCGTGGAGCAGACCCTGCTCGCGGCTGATTGGGCGTGTGAGCGTTCCGAAGAAGGCATGATCCACTGCGCGTCTATGACGAAGTGGGGCGAGTTCGGCGGCATGTTCGCCTGGCGTGATGAACCTGCGTCTCTCAACTTCTCGCTGACGCTTGACCTGCGCGCACCTAACGCGAAGCAGTCGGCGATCTCCGAGCTGTTGCGTAAGATCAATGAACGGCTGTGGCTTGGTCACTTCGATTACTGGAATGACGAAGGCGTAGCGGTGTTCCGTCACACTATCCCGATGTTCGATCGCATCGCGCCGGATCCGGGCGAGATCGCGGCTGTGCTGACGGCGGCGCTTGAAGCGGCTGACCAGTTTCTGCCCGCCTTCAACTTCGTCGTTTGGGCCGGCAAGTCGGCTGAAGAAGCCGTTGCGGCGGTCGTCTTCGAGACACACGGCGAGGCTTAAGCTTGATGGCTGCGGACCCATCCACCCTCGTGGGGCGCGCGCGACTGAAGCATGCGGTTCTTGTCGGGGCCGGGCGCATGGGCTCGGCGATGGCGCGCGGCTGGATTCAAGACCTGAGTGCTGCGGGCGTCGGCCGGCTTTCGGTGGTCGAGCGCGCACCAACTGAAGACGTGGTGGAAGCAGCGGACGACAAGCTCATAGTCCTCAACCCGCCGGCCGAGCCTGCCGACATTCTCGTGCTGGCCATCAAGCCGCAGAATTTTGGCAAAGCGGTCGAAGGGTTGAAGGCGTGGATAACGCCGGAGACCCTGATCGTGTCGATCATGGCCGGCGTGACCATTGCGCGGATCTCGGCGGCGTTGGGCAGCGAGAAGGTCGCCCGCGCGATGCCGAACACGCCGGGCGCGATCGGCATGGGGGCTACGGCGTTTGCGCTTTCACCTGCCTGCAGCGATGCGGAAAGCGTGGCGACGGGCAAACTGTTGGAGCCGCTTGGCCTTGTGATCGGACCGCTCAAGGAAGACCAGATGGATGCGGTGACAGCCGTGTCAGGGTCTGGGCCGGCGTATGTGTTTCTCCTGGTCGAGGCGCTGGCGGCTGCCGGGCGCTCGGCTGGACTTGGCGAAGCGACGGCGAATGCGCTGGCGCGTGAAACAGTTGTGGGCGCTGGCGCCTTGCTCGGGAATGCCGCGGAGTCGCCTGCCGAGTTGCGCAAGGCGGTGACCTCTCCCGGCGGCACGACAGCGGCAGCTCTGGATGTGCTGATGTCAGCGGGCGGGATGCCAGACCTGATGCGGAAAGCGGTTGATGCAGCCGTGCGGCGGGGGGGCGAGCTTTCGCGCGAGGCGGAGAAGAAGGATTAGGTTTCCTTTGGACGCTCAATCGTCTTCGTGCTTGAGCCCTTTGGGGCGTTCCGTGTCCAGCGGCAGGCGCATAACGGCGCGCAATCCTCCAAGTTCTGATTTGCCCAGCGTGACGTCGCCGCCGTGGGCGCGTGCGATGTCGCGGGCAATAGTAAGGCCAAGGCCGACGCCGGAGACGTTCTGGTTGCGGGCGGGGTCAAGCCGGCTGAAGGGGCGGAAGGCGTCTTCATAGCATTCGGCGGGAATTCCTGGACCGTCATCCTCCACGGTGATCACGGCTTCGCCCGGCGCGGTGGCGACAGTTATACGAATTTGCTTGCCATGATCGGCGGCGTTGTTGGCGAGGTTGGAGATGGCGCGCTTCAGTGCGAGGGGGCGGACGCGCATCGAGACCGGCGCGGGTGCTATGAAGTCCAGCTTTGAGCGGGTCGTGGCGGCGGCGATTGCCTCGCGGGCGATCGCGGCAACGTCCGCCTGTTGAGGCTGCTCGCCTTCCTCTCCGCGCGCGAAGGCGAGATAGCCGTCGAGCATGCGCTCCATCTCATCGATGTCAGCCTTGGCGGCGCTGGCGTCGTGATCCTTCGGGAGGAGCGCGAGTTCTAACTTGAGGCGTGTCAGAGGCGTGCGTAGGTCGTGGCTGACGCCGGCGAGCATGGCGGTGCGCTGGTCGGCGTAGCGGCGGATGCGGTTGCGCATGCGTAGCAACGAGCGCGCGGCCTTGCGGACCTCGATGGCGCCGGACGGCTTGAAGCTCGGCACATCTTCGCCGCGGCCGAATGCGTCGGCCGCCCAGGAGAGCTGGACGATCGAGCGCACCTGATTGCGGAGGAAGAGATACGAGATCAGCAGCAGAAGCAGGCTGAAGGATACCGTCCACACGATGAAGATGTGCGCGTTGATTATGATTACGCGCTTGCGATCCATCCGAGCTTCCAGCAGGCCATCTTCGGAGAGCAGGCGGATAGTGAGTAAGTCGTCGGGCAGGTAGCGGTAAGACCAGGAAAGATCTGGAAAGCGGATTTTCAGTTCTTCGCCCAGTTCATCGCAGCAATCGCTGCCCTGCGGTCTGGCCAGTGTTTTGACGCCGGGTGTGAACCTGATCTCCATGAGGCCAGATCGACGAAAACCATCGACAATCTTGGGCCATTCCTGCGGGTTGGTGTGACGCTCACTGATGACATAGGCCAGCTCCTCCGCCACGGCGCGCGAGAGGCGGCTGTTTACCTGCTGTACGTGCGTGTAGAAAAAGTAGAGCGTCATCGACACGACGAAGATGATCATCGGCACGATGAGGATCAGGATGTGCCGGGCATTATAGCCTCTCGGCGTGTAGTCGCGGAGGCGCATGTCAGTCCCCGGTCAGCCGGTAGCCGACGCCCCGCACGGTTTGCAGGTGAACGGGCTCGCGCGGATCGCGCTCGATCTTGCGGCGCAGGCGCGTGACCTGAACATCGACGGAGCGTTCGACACCAGCAGCTGTAAGGGCCGCCAGTTCGTGGCGCGAAATGGCCGCGCCGGCGCGGCCTGCTAGAATTGAGAGCAGTTGCGTTTCGCTTTCGGTGAGACGCACGAGGCGTCCGTCCTTGCGCAGTTCGCCCTTGCTTACATGAAAGACCATGCCGGAAAGCTTCAACTCCTCGATCGGCGCCTCGGGAGCGGCGCGCTTCAGGATTGAGGTGATGCGCAGCGCGAGTTCCTCGGGTTCGAACGGCTTCGACAGGTAGTCGTCCGCGCCAATCCTCAGTCCTTCTATGCGTTCGGCAGGAAGGCTGCGGGCCGTGAGAAGGATGACCGGCGTGTCCGATTTTTTCTCGCGCACGCTCTTCAGCAGGGAAAGGCCGTCCTCGCCGGGCATCATCACATCAAGGATGACGAGATCGAACGACATGGTGGCCATAAGCTTGCGCGCCGAAGCCGCGTCTTTTGCAACCGTCACGTCGTGCCCTTCACGCGTGAGATAGCGTTTCAGAAGATCGCGCAGTCGGTCGTCGTCGTCGACGGCGAGAATGTGCCCTTTGGCGTTCACAGCTCGCCCCGGGCGCGGAGAAGTTCAGACAGGACGCGGCGGGTCCCGCTCACAGCGTCCGGACCGGCGGTGAGAAAGGCCTGACGCAGAGCGGCGCGGCGGCGGTCGGTCGCGTCGCGTGTGAACGCCGCGCCCTCGGGCGTGAGGGTTACAAGGCGACGCCGCCGGTCGCGCGGGTCGGTCTCGCGCTTTACGAAATTGCGGCCTTCAAGCTGGTTGAGATTACGGGCAAGTGATTGCTTCGGTGCGGCCAACCGCGCACGCAGATCGCCCACGTCCATTGGTCCCAGGTCATGGATTTCCTGCAGGATATCCATCTCGGGGCCGGAGATATTCGCGGCGGCGCCCGCGGTTTCGGCTAGCTGGGCGATTTTCCGGGCGGCGGCCCGGATCAGGGCCGCGCCTTCATTCAGGTCCTGGTCGCGCAGGTATAGGCGGCCGTCCCCGGCCGATGCGGCGCTGGCCGTCGGAGCGGGAGAGAGCTGGGGTCGGTTGACAGGTATGGCCACGACCGGACAATGGGAGAGCAGGACGCGAAACTCAAGCTGCAACCCCTAATACCCGCGCTCTCCAAGGACCTTATTATGGCTGCCCCTTCGACAAGTTTTGTCCCGTATGACGATCGTGATGGCTGGATCTGGCTGGACGGCAAGATGGTGCCGTGGCGCGACGCCAAGATTCACGTACTTACGCACAGCCTGCACTATGGTTCGTGCGTGTTCGAAGGCGAGCGGGCCTATGAGGGGAAGGTATTCCGCAGCAATGATCACTCAAAGCGGTTGCACAAGTCGGCGGAGCTGGTGGGCTATAAATGCCCCGTGCCGGTGGACGAGCTCGACCGGATCAAGCTCGAGGTGATGAACAAGAACGGGCTGGAGGATTGTTACATCCGCGCGTTCTCATGGCGCGGTTCAGAGATGATGGGCGTCAGCGCCCAGCAGGCCTCGATCCGCACGTGCGTGGCCGTCTGGTTCTGGGGCAACTATTTTGCCGACAAGACCAAAGGCATCCGCGTGACCATGTCCGACTGGCGGCGGCCGGCGCCCGATACGATTCCGTCGGCGGCAAAGGCGGCGGGCCTTTACATGATCTGCACGATGTCGAAGCACAAGGCTGAGGCTGAAGGCTTCTCCGATGCTTTGATGCTCGACTATCGCGGTTTTGTGGCCGAGCTTACGGGCGCAAACGTTTTCCTGATCCGCGACGGCGCCATCCACACGCCGACGCCGGACTGCTTCCTCAATGGTCTGACGCGTCAGACTGTAATCGAGTTGGCCCGTGCGAGAGGCTTCGAAGTCATCGAGCGTCACATCACGCCAGATGAGCTGTCGACATTCTCGGAATGCTTCATCACCGGGTCAGCCGCGGAAGTGACGCCGGTGGCGGAGATGGCGGGGCATCACTACAAACCCGGCAACATCACTGGCACGTTGGCCGACGACTACAGTCTGCTGGTGCGCAACAAGATCACGCTCGAGCAGGTTCGCGCGGGATCAAAGGTAGCGTAGTTATCGCTTCTGAAAAGTCTTGCGCGTGATCGCGATGATCACGATCAGGAACGCCGCCAGCCTCAAAAGATAGACCCAGCTGCGATCTTCCTCGGGCAGACCGAGGAAGATCGTCAGGAATTGCTGCAGGGACAACAGTCCGAAGGCGAGGGCGAAAGCCGGGAACAGGCCGTCTCGCGTTCTGCGCCAGAATCGCAGGAAGAACAGCGCGCATACGAGGAAGGCCGCCGAGGAAGCCCGAGAAGATTTCCTGATGCGGCATTACCCGGCCTCCCAGATCAGGCCGAAGATCAGGACCGAAACCGCCAAAACCCCCGAGATGGGGCGAAGGGGCCTAAGATCGGTATCGGGCGGCGTCAGCGTGGTGTCTGCGAACCGGAAGAAATTGTTCACATCGAGAAAGGCGAAGCTGATCGCAATCCACAGGATCAGCCGCGTCCGCGTCTTGAACCAGGATCGGACGAGCAAGCCCGCGCAAACCGCGCAGGTGATGAAGCAGAACAGTTAGACCAGCGCAGGCGCGGTCGTTGGTCAGGTCCCCCCTAAAGCCCTTATCGGGATTCTTGAATCGGAATGCATCCGCAAGATCGCGGAGCTTGTCGTTCGGTGCAGAAATGATGGCGTCTCGAAGCGCGATGGGTCGTTCTTCCGCCGCGACGGCCAATGCTTCGCGCAGTGTGGAAATGTCCTGAGTCGCGCAATCGAAACGATAGGCGCGTGAGTCATTTCGCGCAATCAAGCCGGATGTGTGAAATTGAGACAGCAGCCTGTCGATTAGCGTCGGTGTGGCTCGCAGGTGCTGCACAAGTTCATCGCGCCTCAGACACCCCGGCGCAGCGCGACGCAGGACCAGCAAGAGTTCGAGCGCCCAGATCAAGGGTCCTGATGAAGGCGAGAAGTTGAGGTTCCAGCACTGGTCCGATCGCTTCTAGGCTTTCTCGATTGCAAATGTTCGCGGGGGCAATGTCTTCGGGGTTGCGGTATGACAACCTGATCGGCCCCACCGAGTGGTCCACGTCTATTGTTAGTTCATCATCACCTCCGATGCTACGTGGAGTTCAAGCCCACCGATCTGCGCAGCGCCGACAAGGCCGGCGCGATTGCGGATTATGAGATAATCCTCCGACCCGCCACTCTTCTCCTTGATTTTCACTTTCGCCGGCGACGTCAGGCGCTGGCCATGCGCTTTGGTGGAACCAGGTGAGTTGCTGCCTGACTTCACGGCCGTTGGGGGCGGTCGCCTTTGGCTTTGCTTCGATTCTGTGTCACCATTTTCGCAACCATAGGTTCTGAAGCGACCGAGCCAGACGATGATCGCATCAAGCTGGTCATCGGCTCGCGTCACATACTCGTTCGTCTCGATCTCGAAATCCTTGATGATGTCCGCCGTATCCACTTTGCCGACGCCGGCGCGACCTTTTGATAGCGGATGCGCTTGCCCGATGGTTTGTGGTCTAATGCGGCGGTAGGGTCGCGTTGCTCTTGATAGCTGAATGAAGCTCAATGCCGATCGTGACAAGCGAGATGCGAAGATGCCTTTCCAGTACGCGCGCGAAGCCATGTAATGTTTCCGGATGCCGCAAAAAGAACGGTTGAGTCGCGGAACGCGTTCCTGCCTAAGGAATTCCTGTCGTTTGCGCCTATTTCAGCGTCGACAGCAGGTCCGCGATGCGCACGGAGATGAAGCGCACAGCCGAATCCGCGACGCCGTAGGGTATCAGCAAGCGTTCGCCGATCCGCATCATGCCGCATGTGTAAACCACGTTCGGAACATAGCCTTCGCGCGTCTCGTCAACGGGTGTCAGGAACGGCTCGACCGAACGGCCGATCACCTTGGACGGGTCGTTCTTCTCGAGCAGTACGGCGCCCATGGAATATTGACGCATCGCCCCGACGCCATGAGTCAGCAGCAGCCAGCCCTCATCAAGTTCGATGGGTGAGCCGCAATTGCCCATCTGCACGAGCTCCCATAAGTATTTGGGGCCCATGACGCGCTTGCCATAATTCCACACGAATCGATCGTTGCTCTGCAAGAAGTAAAGCGACTCGTGGTCGAGACGACCGATGGCGCAATAGCGCCCGTTGATTTTGCGGGGAAACAGGGCGAGGCCCTTGTGCGCGGAGGCTGCGCCCCGCAGGGGCGTCAGGTTGAATTCCGAGAACCTCTCCGTCGTCAGCATCTCGCAACCGACGTCGCGGCCGGAGAAGGCGGTATAGGTTCCGTAGTAGTGCTTCTGTCCGTCATCCTCTGTGAACTGAACAAGGCGAAGGTCTTCAAGCCCGTTCTTCTGCGCTCGCGTGATCGGAAAGATAACGACACCGGAAAGGGGAGAAGACTCATGCCGGCGCACGGTAACCGGTCCGCCGTCGCCGTCATGGGCGTCGGCTTCAGCGGCAATCGCGAAAGGGGTTTCGGGCCATAGCGTGAAATCCCCGGATTCCGTCGCCACGCCTTCGCGAAACGAGATCGAGGAGATGTGCCCTTCGCCAACCGTGCGCATTGACATGACGAACTTCACCGCGCCGTCGCGCACGCCGGTCTGATCCGGATGCGGCACGATGGACGGGTTCATAATGGCGGCGGCGGCGTAGGAGTATTCATGGCTGAAGTATGCGCCGATAAGCTTGGCGTGCGCTTCGCTGACGTTCTTCATGTTGCCCGTCATCTCGCGGACCTGATTGAACCGATCGAGGAAGATCGCGTGGGTCTGCCAGTGGCGGCCAAAGAAGTCGCCGTCGACGGCATCGAGATATTTTCTGCACTCCTCGTCAGTCAGCTGAATGACTGCTTTGGCGATGCGCTCGGCCCGTGTCATTATTCCGTGGGCCGACGCGCGCGGTTCCGACGATATGCTGAACGGCCGTAGCACCACGCGAGATGGGTCCGCGTGAAGCTCGGTATCGAAGTGCCGCATATCCATCAGCGTCCCGCCGTAAGCCATGATGGTAACTTGAGTTAAGTCGCGGTGGCGGGCTGACGAATAAGAAACGTGCGGATTGATGCAGCTGCGAGATGATAGCTGAGGATGGATTCGGCACCGTGATTGCCGTTCAGGCCGGCCACAGTCAGGCCGTCGTGACAAATCCCGTCTTGAGGCCGAGCCAGAGCCAGGCCGTGCACATTGTGGCCGCCGAACCATTCGAAGGCGAGGCGCGCCTTGTGGCAATGTTGCGTGTCGCCTGTCGCGCGCCAGGCCGCAAAGCATGCGTCCACCGTCGCTACCGCCTCGATCGGTTGCTGGTCAAAATGCGCGTGATCGGCGCCATTGGTGTCGAAACAGCTCGTCGCGACGGGGGCGAACCAACCTTGTGTCGTGGTCTGAAGCTTCATCACAAGCTCCAGCGTTTCGAGCCCCATCGAAAGCATGTCCGAATCCTGCAAGCGTTCACCTGCAAGGATAAGCGCCTCCGGCAGCCGGGCGTTGTCGTAGGCAAAGCAAGGCTCGAACCAGCCATGACCTTCGGCGCCGCCCTCCTGCAGGGCTTTCATTAGCACCATTCCGCTCTCGTAGACGTGGCGGCGAGCTTCAGCTTGTTGGATCACAACGCCTTCGCCAGCGATGCACGACTTGATGATCAGCGCCTGCGACCGCAGCGACGACCATTCGCCAACATGCTTCATGGCGTCGCGCGCCAGATGCGTCGCCCATTCGCGCAGGTCGCTATGCGGCCATTCCTTGGCGACAAGGCACAGCGCTTCCAAAGCGCGCGCGCAGCAATCGTCTGAGCCTCCCTCGTCTAACCAGCGCCGGTCAAAGCTCATGAAATTACGGAAGCGGCCGGTCCCCGGGCTCCATGCATGATTGACAAAGGCCGCACAGGAATTGGCGAGCTTCAGCGCAGCGGGATCAAGCGCGCCTTCTGAAGCCAGACGCGCCATCAAACCCAGCGCCCGCGCCGTGTCATCCGTGCAATAGCCATGGAGGCGGTCGGGCGCGCCAAAACGCGAGTGCTGGTATACGCCGCAATCGTCCGCCATACGCAGCAAGCCATCTAGCTTCGGCCGGGCAAGATTGCGGAACGATTCTTCCTTTCGCTTCTCGTGTGTGCTGCGGCAGGCATGGGCGAGATCAACCGTCGAGTCTGCCACCTTGCGCCAGCGCGAAGGCTCGCCCGCCTTGTAAGCGCGCCGGGCCATGGCTTCGCGTTTTGCAGGATCAGAGAGCAGGCCGGTGATTTCGTGCGCGAAGGCGCGCGTGTCGTTGAACGGGCAGATAATACCGACGCCGTCAGCCAGCGCTTCCTTGGCGTGCCAATACGGCGTCGATATCACCGGCTTTCCCAGCGCGATCGCATAAGCCAGCGTGCCGGACGTGATCTGCGCTTCGGTCAGATATGGCGTTACGTAAAGGTCGGCCGCCTGCAAGAGATCGACCAGTTCTTCATCGCCGAGATAGCGGTTCACGAAACGTAGACGATCATGCACGCCCAGCGAGCGGGCGAGTTCAACTAGGCTTTCGCGGTAAGCCTCGCCCTCACGAGCAACAAGGTGCGGATGGGTCGCGCCGGCAATCAGGTAAACCGCATCAGGATGCCGGTCGAGAATAGAGGGAAGACCCCTGATGATCGTCTCGATCCCCTTGTTGGGGGAGAGCAGGCCAAACGTCATGATCACCTTGTGGCCCGACAGCCCCAGCGGCGCCTTGAATGGCTCGGTCGATGCAAACGGACGCTCCGGTGCGCCATGCGGAATGACGTGAACCTTCTTCGGCCCTGCGCCATGAACGCGCTCGAGAATATCGGCGCCCGTCTCGCTCATCACGATGACAGCGGCCGCAATGTTGATGATCTCGTCCAGGACTTTTTTCTGGACCGGGTTCGGCTTCTCCAGAACGGTATGCAGCGTCACGATCACCGGCATGCGCAGACGGCGCAGCAGGACCAGCAAATGCGAACCGCTCTCGCCGCCATAAATGCCAAACTCGTGCTGCACGAAAGCTGTTTCGACGTTGGAAAGGTTGAGCTCGTCTGCAACGCGCTCGTAGGCGGCCAGATCGTCTTGTGGGATCACATGTGTAACTGCTTCCGGATAGACATGACCGCCCGAGCGATCTTCCATCGCGATCAGGCTCCACTTTGTGCGGGGCAGGGCGCCGCGAAGGCTCTCGAAGCTATCACGCGTGAAGGTGGCGATCCCGCATTTGCGCGGCGGAAAATTGCCGATCATGGCGGCGCGGCGAAGGGTTGGTCGAGCAGCGACGCTGCGAGCGGGGTTTAACGCATGGACGATCGCGGTCGCTGAATCGAAACCCATTTATACATCCATACGCTGAAAGCCTTCCCCCGGCAGTTCCAACGCTCGCACGCGCAGCAAGTTCCATCACGTCAGGTCCTTTGTCGCGATCTCCGCAAACATCTAAAAACCAACAAATGATAAAAAGCAGAGCGTCATAGTCGTCGCCAACCGGGCGTTTTGCTCTGCGGCGATATCAAGCCCATTTTGACTACGCCGCTTAGAGCGCCGCAGCGATCCTCGCAGCCTGCTGACGCAGCACGTCCAGGTCTGCCGGCTTGCCGCCATGATGGGGCTGAAGCGGCAGATTTGTGTATCGGGGGATCACATGAACGTGCAAGTGGAAGATAGTCTGGCCGGCCGGGGCGCCATTGTATTGCGTCACCACCACGCCGTCAGGCGTCAGCGCGTTAATCACCGCCTTGGTGAGCTTCTGGACCGCTGCGAACAGCACACCCAGCTTCTCTTGCGGAAAGTCCGTGATGTTGCGAGACGTGACGTTCTTCGGGATCACTAGGCAATGGCCCTGACTTTGGGGAAAGATGTCCATGAAGGCGAGAACGTCATCGTCCTCGAAAATCTTCACACATGGCGTCTCGCCGCGCAGGATTTTCGCGAAAATGTTGCCGCCATCGTATTCGCCCATAAGGCTCATCAGAAGCTCTCCTCATCCTGTTCAGCGGGATGCGCGCCCTTCCGGAAGGGCGAATACGCGCTGAGTTGGTCTATCCCTTCCTCGACCGCCTCGCGCTCCCTGTCGAGATAATCCGACACGGCTTGACGCAATCCGCTGTGGGCGATCCAGTGAGCGGAGCGGGTGAGGGTAGGTTCATACCCCCGCGAAAGCTTGTGCTCGCCCTGCGCTCCCGCCTCGACCCGCGCCAGTCCGCGCTCGATCGCGAAATCGATAGCCTGATAATAGCTGATCTCGAAATGCAGGAACGGCCTGTCTTCCGATCGACCCCAATATCGTCCGTACAGCGTGTCCGAGCCGATCAGATTGAGCGCGCCCGCAATCGGCTGCTTGCCATCATAGGCGAGTATCAGCAGGCATTTGTCTGCCATCCGCTCGTGAAGCAGCGTGAAGAATTCTCGATTCAGATAGGGCGAGCCCCATTTGCGGCCGCCCGTGTCCGTGTAGAATTCGAAGAACGCATCCCAATGCGCCGGCGTCAGCTCCGCGCCCGTCAGGCGAACGATCTCCAGCCCCTCCTGCGCCTCGCGCCGTTCGCGCCGAAGCGTCTTGCGCTTGCGCGACGACAGTGCGCCGAGAAAATCCTCAAAAGAGCCGTAGCCCCGATTCATCCAGTGAAACTGCTGATCTTCGCGCAGCAGCAGACCCTGCTCCCCCAACGCCTGCCACGTTTCGGCGTCAACAAAGTTGAAATGCGCCGAAGAGACCCGCCATTGCCGCCCCACCTGCACAATCGCGCTCGCCAGTGATTGGCGGATCGTCACTGCGTGCGGCCCCGTCGCCAGAAGCCGGCGACCCGTCACCGGCGTGAACGGCACGGCGCATAGCAGCTTCGGGTAATACCGCCCGCCCGCGCGATGCAGCGCATCCGCCCAGGAATGGTCGAACACGAACTCGCCGCGCGAGTGCATCTTTAGATAAAGCGGCGCTGCGCCCACCAGCTTGCCCGCAGCGTCGCGCGCCAGCATAGGGCGCGGCGTCCAGCCGGTATCCGGCTGCGCGCAGCCAGAGCTTTCGGCCGCCTCCAGAAAGTCCCAGTCAAGAAAAGGGTCGTACCGTTCGCCTGGCGGGTTAGCGATCGCGTTCCAGCTGGCGCGGTCGACAGCCGACATCTGCTCGGCAACTGACAGCGAGAGTTCGATCCGGTCTGCGGAATCGTCGGCCAATGCGCACCTCGGAGGTCCGGCCCCAGAAAGACTATATCGGTGTTCCGGGCGGCATTGCGAGGCCACAAGCCAGAGAAGGGCTGAAGCCTTCGAAAATCGGCGCGGCGCCGTGTTTCCGGGCAAGTTCAAGCTCTTCCGGCGTCCGCACGGTCCACGTCACCATCGGCAGGCCGCCCGCCGCCTCCTGCATGACCGCCAGAACCGAATGGTGTGGCGCCACATAGTCGCACCCCCAGTGACGCGCCGTCATCGCCTTGGCGCGGATAGTGTCTTCGATCTGGTTGTCAGCCATAGCCAGAAGTCCGACAGGGCGGTCCGTCACCAGCCGGCAGAGGCGGGCCACCGTCGGTTCATCGAAACTCATTACGCCGAACAGCCCGCGCAGTCCCTCGATTGTGCAGGAGATCCTATCCGCGATATCGCCCGTCGCAGCATCAACCTTCAGCTCGATTAGCACGGGCAGGTCGGCCATCACGGCTAGAACCTGCGCAAGCGCCGGAATGGTCGAACCATCCGGCAGGCGATGTTCGGCCAAGTCTTCCGACATCACGCGCGCAAGCAGCTCGCGATGCCCGCACATTCGCTCCAGACCTGCATCGTGAAAAACCACCGGCACGCCATCGGCTGTCAACCGCACATCCAGCTCGACGCCAACGTCCGCGGCCCGCGCCGCCTCGAATGCGGCAAGCGAATTCTCCGGCACGCCTGCGCCCCACAGCCCGCGATGGGCGTACGCATGAGCCGACACATCGAAGAAGCGTTCGTTCATCGCGTTTTCAGGCGAACTCGACAACAGCGTCGACTTCGACGGCCGCTCCCATCGGCAGCACAGGGCAGGCGACGGCCGAGCGCGTATGCCGCCCCTTGTCGCCAAACGCCTCGACCATAAGGTCCGAGCAGCCATTGATTACTTTCGGTATGTCCGTGAAGTCGCCCGCCGCATTCACAAACCCGCCGAGCTTCACCACGCGTGTCACGCGTTCAAGATCGCCCAGCGCGAGCTTCATCTGCGCGATCAGGTTGATGGCGCAGATGCGCGCCGCTGCCTGTCCCTGTTCAAGTGTCATGTTCTCGCCGAGACGCCCTACGACCAAGCCATCCGGCCCGGCGCTCACCTGGCCCGAAATGAAAAGCACATTGCCGGTGACGACGAACGGCACATAGTTCGCGACCGGCGGACGCGGCTCCGGCAGGTTCACGCCAGCGGCCATGAGACGTTCGAGTACGGACATTGTGCAACTCCTCAGCTTCGCGTGGTATGCGTTGCAATCCGGTGTCGGACAAGCGAGCAGAACTAAAGCCCAAACGAGATCGAAACCTCGATTATGTCGCCCGGCGCGATCTTCTCCTTACGCCGCACGTCAGCCTTTACCGGCACCAGGAAGGCGCCCCGTTTCTGGTCGGCAAACAGGGACGTTTACCAGCTCGTCCCGCCGGTTCGCGCCTTGACGCGGCCCGACCCGAATGGTTTGCGCGGGCCGGTCGTCGGCGTGCGGATGCGCTTGGAAAGACTCTCTGGCAGGGTAGCGAATTGCCACGCGCCGGCGCTTGCCTGCATCCACGCCTCGGCCCGAAACGATTCTTCCAGCTTCACGGCTTTCGTTCTCCGCGCGCTTTCTGAATTCGCGCGCCGCGTCCCGTCATGACTGCGTCATCACCGAACTTCTCGCGCGCCAGATCGGATGCCCGTTCGGCTTTCGCCCGCTTCAGCGCCTTGGGATCAGCCAGATCCAGGGCGTCGCCTTTCGCATCCACCAGCTCGGAGATTCCGACGCCCAGCAGGCGATATCGCTGCCCCAGCGTCTCCCGCGCCAGCATCGGCCTGGCTGCACGAAAGATCACCTGCGACAGCTGTGTCGCCTCATTCAGCGAAACGCGCCGGGTAAAACTCTTGAAGTCGTGCGTCTTCAGCTTCAGCGTCACCACGCGCCCCTCAACACCCGAATGCTTGGCCCTGTCCGCCGTGCGCTCGCTCAACCGCCAGAGAATGTCTTCCAACGCCCGCGGATCGGAGATGTCTTCGTTGAACGTCGTCTCTGACGACACGCTCTTGCGTTCGCCTTCGGGGTCGACTTTCCGCTCATGCCGGCCCAGCGAGCAGTTGTGCAGCCACAGCCCCGTTTCGCCATAGCGCCTCACCAGCGTCTTTATGTCGATCTTCTGCAAGTCCCCAACCGTGCGAATGCCATCCGCATTCAGCTGCTTCTCGAATTGCGGCCCCACGCCGCCAATCACGCGAACGGACTTGTCCGAGAGGTAGTGCGGCGCTTCGTCGATCGAAAGCGCGAAGAACCCGCGCGGCTTGTCCGCCTCGCTCGCGGTCTTGGCCAGGAATTTGTTGCTCGCCAGCCCGACCGAGATCGTCAGCCCCATGTCCGCCTCGACCGCTTTCTGCAACTTCATCAGGCTGATCGCAGGCGGCGCGCCATGCAGCGCGTCTGTCCCCGACAGGTCGAGATACGCCTCGTCGATCGAAACCGGCTCCACCAGCGGCGTCAGCCGCTGCATCATCTCGCGTATCTTCCGCCCCTCGGCGACGTACAGATCCATGCGCGGCTTGATCACCACCGCGTCGGGGCAGAGCTTCAGCGCCTTGAACATCGGCATGGCCGAGCGCACCCCATAGGTCCGCGCGACATAGCAGCAGGTTGAAACCACGCCTCGCTTGCCCCCGCCCACAATCACGGGCAGCGCCAAAAGCTCCGGTCTGTCTCGCTTCTCGATTGATGCGTAGAAGGCGTCGCAGTCGATATGCGCGACCGTCAGCCTGAACAGCGCCGGATGCGCCACCAGCCGGATCGATCCGCACGTCAAACAGCGCGGCTGAATCCCGTCCCAGACCGCCAGGCAGTCCCGGCAAGCCACCGGTAAATTTCCGTTGCTGACAGCAATCTTTCCGCTCAAGATACAGATCCGGCTGGAAGCGTTTGTAAAATAGCCAGTTTTGTTAATTTGCAGAGCCGCATTCCTTGCTCTGCCAGCCGCAGTTGAAAATAGGCGGTTAATACTCTCAGGTCTAACAAGAACGGACATGGTCGGGAATCAACCCGTTTCGGTCCAAGCGTGAATGTGCTGATGGCGACGCCCCCCGCCAAGAAAGTCCTCGTGGTCGAAGACAACGAGCTCAACATGAAGCTCTTCTGCGACCTCTTGGATGCTTTCGGCTTCCAAACGGTGGAAAGCCGCGACGGCCTCAAGGCCGTCGATCTCGCACGCGCCCACAAGCCCGACCTGATCATCATGGACATCCAACTGCCGGAAGTGTCGGGCCTCGACCTCACGCGCTGGATCAAGGACGATGCGGCTATCAGTCATATCCCGATCATGGCCGTCACCGCGTTCGCCATGCGCCAGGATGAGCGCCTCGTGCGTGAAGCCGGCTGCGAAGCCTACATGTCCAAGCCGATCCAGATGACCGCCTTCATCAACGAGGTGAAGAAGCTCACCGGACCGCGCGGAGCCGGCCAGCCCGCGCGCAACGCGCCTCTCCCGCCGCGGAGAGCAACGCGATGAGCGCACGCGTCCTGGTCGTCGATGACATCGAGCAGAACCGCAAACTGCTCACCGACAAGCTGAAGAACGAGTACTTCCACGTCATCACGGCGGTGGACGGCGAAGACGCTATCGAGCGTGCGCTGGCTGAAGAGCCAGACGTGATCCTGATGGACATCATGATGCCGAAGCTCAACGGCGTCGACGCCTGCCGTCGGCTCAAGAACGACCCGCGTACCGAACACATTCCGATCGTGCTCGTCACCGCGCTCAACGAACGCGAAGACCGCCTGCGCGGCCTTGGCGCCGGCGCCGACGACTTCCTCACCAAGCCTGTCAACGACCTGCAACTGCTGTCCCGCGTCCGCGCGCTTACCAAGTACAAAATGGTCGCCGACGAGCTGCGCAAGCGCGAAGCCTCCGGCAAGCGCATGGGCGCCGTTGATATTGCGGCGCAGAGCAGGGCTTCGGAGCCCGCCCGTATCCTTGTCATCGACGAAAACGAACGCCAGGCCCGCCGCATCTGCCGTTACCTCGAAGGCCTGCACCGGCCGATCTCGCATTCGGAGGCGACCCAGCTCGGCATCTCGGGCTCGATGGTCGACCTGATGATCGTCTCGCTCTCCAACGAAAAGCTCGATGGCCTCCGCCTCTGCGCCTATTTCCGATCGCTCGAATCCACGCGCGACCTGCCGATTCTCGTCGTCGCCGAGCCGGACGACGAAAAGAAGGCCGTCCGCGCCCTCGATCTCGGCGCCTCCGACATCGTCATCAAGCCGATCGACTCGGAAGAACTGATGGCCCGCGTCAAGACGCAGGTCCGCAAGAAGCGCTACCTCGACGCCCTGCGCGCCCGCCTCGACCAGTCGATGGAGCTCGCCGTCACGGATCAACTCACCGGCCTGCACAACCGCCGTTACATGCGCGTGCAGCTCGAGAGCTTCGTGAAGCGCGCCAATATGGGCGGCGCCCCGGTGTCGATCCTTCTGTGCGACATCGACCACTTCAAGAAGGTCAACGACATCCACGGCCACAGCGCCGGCGATGACGTCCTGCGTGAGTTCGGCCGCCGCCTGCGCGAGAACATCCGCCCGATGGACCTTGCCTGCCGCTATGGCGGGGAAGAGTTCGTCGTCATCATGCCCGAAACATCGCTGGCGCTGGCCCAATCCGCCGGCGACCGTCTGCGCCAGATCATTGCTGAAACCCCGTTCCCGATCGGCCGCGGCGACGAGCTAAAAGTCACCATGTCCGGCGGCGTCTCCACCATCGCCGCCCCGGAAGACACGATCGACGCCCTGCTCAAACGCGCCGATGACGCCCTCTACCGGGCGAAATCCGCTGGCCGTAACCTGATCGAAGTCGAAAGCGCGGGCTTCGCCTGATGGGCTAGGCCTGGGGCGAGGGGCCACGCAGGGGCCCCTTAACTTTGCCGCACAACAGGGGCATATAACACCTATGGACGCTTTCACCTCTGGATCCCTGCCTGGCGAGGCCAAGCTTCGTTACCTCGACGCCGATTTCGAGGTCATCAAGCCCGGTCGCTTCGTCACGTGTGCGGTCAGCAAGCGCAAGATCGCACTGGAGGATTTGCGTTATTGGAATGTTGATAATCAGGAAGCGTACTTCGACGCGGAGACGGCGTTGAAAAGATGGAAGCAACTCACCGGTCGGGAATAATCTTCGCGTTCATCGCCGTCGGCTTGTGTCTCGCCGCTTGCGCGGGACCCGCGCCCCAGCCCGTCGCCCTCGCCGAACCGGCGGTCGCGGCCCCGCCAATTGTCGCCGACACGCCTCCGCCGTTTGAACCCATCGCCCTACCGCAAGCGCCTCCGGTTTCGGTCTCCGCGCCTGTGTGCTCCACTGAGGCGACCCACGGCGGGGCCATCCTTTGCCAGGTTCTGCCAAACGCCCCCGTGAAGCTCGACGGCAAACCGATCGCGCGCGCCGATGCCGATGGCCTCGCCGTTATTGGCCTCACGCGCACGCAGCCAACACCCGCAATCATCTCGCTCGACATGGAGACACTAGGCGGCGTCTTCCCCGTCTCGATCGCGGTGCCCGTGCTGCCCCGCCATGACACCGTCACCAGCTTCCCGATGGAGTGCGGAAAGATCGCGCCGCGGAATCTTCAGGACCAACGCAAGGCGGAGGTCGCCTGGGTAAAGAAGGACAATGCGCTGAAGGCGTTTAGCGCACCGCAGCAAGCCTTCGGTCTGCTGGGCCCGGTGAGGCTGGAAGGCGTGAGCTATTCCTCGTCATTCGGCGCAACGCGCACATACGTGCCGAAGACCAGCGACTGCCAGCCCACCACCAACGTCCATAACGGCACGGATATCGCCGTTGGCACGGGCACGGAAATCCGCGCGCCCATGTCTGGCACGGTCATCCTCGCCGACCCAGAACTGTTCTACGAAGGCGGCTGCGTCTTTCTAGACCTTGGCCGCGGCCTGGTCTCTGTCACGATGCACATGAGCCGCATCGACGTGAAAGCTGGCGATGTCGTGAAGCAGGGCGATTTGCTCGGCCTCTCCGGCGCCACCGGCCGCGTCACGGGTCCCCATCTCCATTGGGGCCTCAAATACCGCAACGTCTTCTCCGATGACCGCGGCACAGACATCTGGCTCGACCCGATGTTGATGCTGGGGTTAAAGTCTCCGGCCTGAAGCGGGGGGCGTATGGCCGAACTCAAAACCAAAGCCACAAATGTCAGCGTCGAGGACTTCATCGCCAAAGTCCCGAACGAAACGCGCCGCGCCGACGCGCAGTCCATGGTCAACCTGTTCGAGAAAGTCTCCGGCTGGAAGGCGCAGATGTGGGGACCGACCATCATTGGCTTCGGCAGGTACAGCTACACCTATGACAGCGGCCATTCGGGCGACATGTGCGTCCTGGGGTTCAGTCCACGCTCGACTAATCTCGTAATCTACACCGGGGTTGATCAGGTAGAGTCGGCGTCGCTTCTGAAGGCGCTGGGGAAGCATAAGGTCTCCAAAGCCTGCATCTACATAAACAAGCTGGCCGACGTGGACATGACAGCGCTTGAGAAGCTACTGAAGGCCAGCCTCGCCGCCACCAAAAAACGCTCGAAGGAAAAGGGCTGGCCGATCACCGCGACCTGACGGCAGCTTGCCTCCGGACTCATCCACGGTAAGGGTGGGGCGGGGGCTGAAGCCGAAGGACGTGTCATGAAACTGACGATAGGCGGCGCTGCTATCCTCTCCACGCTTTGTCTTTCCGCCTGTGGAATGTTGGGCGGCCAGGAAGGTCCCGCGCCGGGGTCGCCCGCCGCCCGCGCGCCCGCCGCGCTTCCCCCGCCCATGACGCCCGCGCCGCAAGCCTCGGCCGCACCCGCGCCTCTGCCGGAAGACCTGCCGGCGGTCGCGGCCGACAAGGTGAAATGCATCCCGCCTTACGTGCTGCAGACCATCGAGAAGAACGGCGCGTCCGAGTCGCGCTGCATTGCGCCGCCCCAAGCCGGCGCCAAGCCGCCCGGTTAAGCCAAGGACTAAATCGAAAGCCCGTCAGGCGCGAGTTGCGCCAGCGCCGCCATCATCTCCGGCGTCGCCAGCATGATCTTCCGTGTCTCGAGGTTCAGCGCAACCGCCACGGCCTCTGTCGTGCACCACGGCTCGCCTGTGTCCGGATTCATGATCCAGTGCACAAAGGAATGCGTCTTCTCCTTTTGGAAGCCGCGTCCTGTCCGGATCACGAACCGATCGCCCGCGCGCGGCCATCGGCGGTAAACCAGACGATACTCCAGCACCGCGCCGCCCATGCGCACCGTCTCGCCGCGCGACTCGACCTGCTTCGCCAGCTGTGCGCGCCACGGCCGCAGCAGGTGACCGATGGAATCCGACACCCGCCCAAGAAAGAACTCAGGCAGCATGGCGCCCGCCAAGTCGCACTGGTTGGGCAGCACCACGCCCCGCCCGATCACTGGCGCCCCAGCCGCATCCGCATCTGCCAGCGCGACGGTCGCCTGCGGCTTCACCGAAAGATTGATCGACCGTGGGGCACACGCTGTCGGCGCTTCGCCCATCAGCGCCGCCAGCCTGTCGCGCGTTTCGTCAGACCAGGGAAACGCAAATCCCGTCGACACATCGATATGATCCACCCACGTCCGGTATGACGCGCTCGGCTGGCCATTCATGTGATTGGTCTGCTGATAGAGCAGGACGGAGCTGTCGCTCACTTCCAGTACGCAAGCCGACATCGTGAACGGCTCGCCAGCCCTGACTTCACGTATGAATCGAATGTGCTGGTCCCGCGGCCGCAACGTCGACGGCCCGCTCGACCGGAAAGCATATTCCAGCCCGACGATATGCGCGAATTCGGCCAGGCCTTCCATCATCTTGGCGACGTAGAAGCGCACATTCATGTGCCCCATCTCGTCGCATTCCCAGGTGTTGATGCTCCCGCGATAGACTTCGATCATCGCGCGCTGCCCCGTTTCACCGTCATCTCAGGCCGCGCATTCCCTGCACAGACCGCGAACCTCGATCACCGCACTGCGCATCTTGAACTTCACGCTTTCCACTTCCTGCGTGAGCTTCTTCACGCTGTCGCCGGCATGAAGCTCCCCCGCCGTCCCGCACTTATCGCAGATCAGGAACACCGCCGCGTGCCCATGCTTCCAGTGCCCGCACGCCACGAAGGCGTTCAGGCTCTCGATCCGGTGCGCCAGCCCCATCTCCAGCAGGAAATCCAGAGACCGGTAGACCGATGGCGGCTTTGCCGCCTCGCCATCATCGCCCATCAGGCTCAACAGGTCATAAGCCTTCGCCGGCCCCTCCGACTCCAGCAGCAGCGTCAGAACCTTCTTCCGCAGCGGCGTCAGCCGCCCCCCGCGCGCCTCACACAGCGCCTCGGCCTCCTTGAGGCTGTCCGTCAGGGAATCGGGCGCGCAGGCGAGGTGGGCGTGAGCATGAGCCATTCGCCGAATGTCGGCTGGCCCGCCCTGATTCACAAGGGCTGCACAGCCGCCCGACCTCGGGAAAACCGCCGGTTAACCCGCATCATGGCCTAGTCCGGCAATTGATCGAGATATCGAGGGGCAGGGCATGTCGCAGGGATCCGCCGACGCAGCGCCCCCCGGCGGGGCCGCCGTTACAATCAAAGCCGGTCTCACGATCCTGCGTTTCCTGGTTTCCGACCGGCTCGGGATCATGGCGCTTGTCTGGATTCTGGTCGCCTTCGTGCTCCGCCCGATGCTCCTGGCCGCGCATGACGGCGCTGCAATTCCCCTGCTGAGCGGACTCGCAAAGGACCCTGTCGGTCTGTCGCGTTTCACAGGCCTGATCCAGTGGCTGTCGCTGGCTCTGCCCATCGTGGTTGTCGCGCTGGCGCATATCAGACTGCCGGCCGCCGCTAGGGTAGGCATTTCACCGGCGCTTCGGGCGTTCCTCATCCCCGCCGTCTATGCGGTGGTGCTTTTCACCGGCTATCTCGCCTTCGTCTGGACACCGACCACCTATCTGTCGCTCATCACCAGCGAAGCGTTCATATTCTTCGACGCCGCCTACCGGATCGCCAATGGCGAGCACCCGCATATCGACTTCCCCACAGCCCTCGGCGCCGCCACGCTCTATCTGCCCACCTGGGCCGCCTGTGTCGCCGGCGGCTATGCCGGATCGATCGAACTCGCGTCCGCTCCGCTTGCACTGGTCGTCGGGCTCGTTTGCGCTCACGCCGGCATGCGCCGCTTCCCCACGGGCGTCACCGCAGCCATGGTGGCGTTGAGCTTCCTAGTCGTCGTCCCCGCCGTCCTGCTGGGCCTCAAATACACCGACAGCCACACCTTTATCGACGGACAGCCGATCGTGCTCGCCGAAAACAACACTCTGGCGATGTTCTACAATCGCTGGGGCTGGGGCGTCCTGATCGCCGTGGTCTGCTACCTGCCGCCGCGGGCCAGCGCCGCCTGGGAAGACGAGGCGACGATGGCCCGCGCGCGACTGATTGAAACGCTGGTACTGGCCGCTCTGCTGACCTTCCTGTTCTACCTCAAGGTCACCTATTTCCTCGTGGGCTGCGCTGCCGCGACGATCTACGCCGCAGTCAACGAAAAGCCCTGGGGAACGCTGCTCATCGGCGTGGGAGCTACGCTGGCTCTGGTCCTCGCCATTGGGCTCTCGACAGGCCTCCTGCTGCCCTATCTCAGCGATCTCGCCTTTGTCGCTCGCATCAACGCGGCCAAGGCTAACACGCTTGTCACGATCATACGCGACAACGCGCTGTTCGTGCTTCTCGCCGGCGCCCCGCTGGGTCTGCTGGCCCTGCTCGGCCGCTTCACCTGGAAAGATGCTCTAATTGGCGGGTTCCTTGCCATCGCGTCGATTTATGTCCTCATCCAGAACGCTCAGCTGTTCGACATCATCACTCTGACCAGCTTATCCGGCTATGGCCTTGCGCGCGTTTGGCCGTCCGACAACCGGCTGGCCCGCAACTGCGCGACCTTCGTTTTCGCACTGACAGTCTTCACCCCCGCGATCGACCGCACGCTCGGCCTTATCGACCAGATCATCGGCGCCCGCCGTGAGGAAATCCGCGATCCGGCTCCCTGGGCCGTCCTTCCGGCGCTCCGCGGCTTCTATGTCGCAGAGCGCGAGAACGGCTTCGACAAACTCGCCGCCGCCAGGACGCCGCAAGAGTTGCTGGAGGCATGGAATTTCACCAACCGCACGCGTCGCAAGGATACGGTCCGGCAGGGCGAATACATGGCCTCGCTGATGGCCGGCATGGCGGATCTGAAATCGGTCCTGCGGCGCGGCGAGTCCGTCGCCGCCGTCGACATGGCGAACCCTTTCCCCTTCCTGATGGGCGTCCGCGCAGCGAAGGGCTCGTATCTCAGCCTCGATGATGGCCGCACCTTCAGTCTCGAAATCCATCCCGACCCGGAGAAGATGTTCGCTGACGCTGATCATGTGATGATCCCGCGCGTCTCTGCGATCCAGCGCTCGGTCGAAACCGCCAATAGTCTCTATGCGGTGTGGCTGACCGAGCATTATCGCGACCGTGTCGAAACGCTCTACTGGACGCGCTGGTCGCATCGCAAACCGGCGCTGCGGCCCACGACTCAGATGGCCCTGATTCCTGCGGAAATCGCAGATTACCGCACTGCGGCAATGGCTGATTGACCAAAAAACCGCGTTTTTCTGGGCTTTTTGCTGTGAAAAGCGCGGATTTCCCTTGTAAATCGAGCATCCCGGGCTTGGGACCCCTGAAAATACGTGCAATCAGGAGGCCGGTTTATCCAAGGGAGTCGAAAGACAATGGCCACCGCAGCTAAAGCCAAACAGAACACCGTCAGCCTCAAGCACCTCGCTGCGGCTCTCGCCGAAACCCACGAGATGCCGAAGAAGCAATCGGAAGCCTACCTCAATGACCTGGTGACGCTGGTCACCAAGCACCTCAAGAAAGGCGATCGTATCCGCCTCGTCGGTCTCGGCGTTCTCGTCGTTCGCAAGCGCGCCGCCCGCATGGGCCGCAACCCCGCCACGGGCGAGCCGGTGCAGATCAAGGCCTCGAAAAAAGTGGCCTTCCGCGCCGCAAAAGAACTGAAAGAGTCGATCTAACTCTTTTCCGTTCTTAATAAACCAAAATCCGAAACGCCCGGCTGCAACGGCCGGGCGTTTTGTTTTGCGGAGAGCAACCTTCGTCCTGCTCGGGGGAGGAGAACACCGCCCCAGCCCTCAATTCGGTCGCTCGAATTTGGGGGGACCGCCATGTCCCGAACCGCTGCAACGCAACGCCCGGCGCCGCTCCGCCTGTAGGACGGCCAGATTCACCAATCCCCACCCGTCCGGCCTTAAGCGATACGCGTCCGCATGTACGCGCTGTCGCAGATCATCCTCGGGATACTGAACCATCCGCCCAGCCATGGCGCTGAAGACGGACCTTATCGACATGATCGGCTCAGACTTCGCGCTCTTGGGTCACGAGGAAACCATCGAAGCCATTGCCAACGATCCCGATTACTGCGCTGTCATCGCCGCCGCCATGGCCGACAGCCACGCCAAGCTCGACCAGATGATCTATCTCCGCGCTCGCGCGTGCAGATTGTCCATCTACTCCCGCCTCGCAGCCACCCGCGAGGACGCACCCCCGCATGTCTACACAGCCTTCAGCCGCGCATGCCGTTTCTTGCCGACCGACAACCTTGCCGCCCCTTCCGCATCAAGCGCCGCTTCGGTGATGGCGGCGGCGGCGTCCGTCACGGTTTCGCCGTTCAGCCTGACCGAGTTCTCGCCGATCGCGCGCTTGGCTTCGCCCTTCGACGCAACCAGCTTACCCGCGACCAGCGCATCGAGAACCGGATACCCGACCACAAGCTGCGCCCGTTCCACCTCGAAAGTCGGCATTCCCTCAGCCGACCCGCCACCCTTGAAGACGGCCTCGGCCGCGCCCGCCGCCTTCTTCGCTTCTTCTTCGCCGTGGAGCATTGCCGTCGCCACATCAGCCAGGCGCTTCTTCGCGTCGTTGATCGTCGCGCCCTGCGCCTTCTCATGTTCCGAGATTTCAGAGGCGGGTAGGTCAGTGAACAGCCTCATGAAGTGCGCGACGTCCGCGTCTTCCGTGTTGCGCCAGAACTGCCAGTAGTCGTAGGGCGAGCGCATCTCCGGATTAAGCCAAACGGCGCCTTCCGCCGTCTTGCCCATCTTGCCGCCGGAGGCCGTGGTGATCAGGGGTGTTGTGACGCCGAAGACCTGCTTGTCGATGATGCGTCGCGTGAGGTCGATGCCATTCACGATATTGCCCCACTGGTCCGATCCGCCCATCTGGATGCGGCAGTCATACTTCCTCGCCAGCTCCAGGAAGTCGTAGGACTGCAGCAGCATGTAGTTGAACTCGAGGAACGTGTACGGCTCCTCATTGTCGAGGCGCCGGCGCACGGTTTCCTGCGCGATCATCTTGTTGATCGTGAAGTGCTTGCCATAGTCGCGGAGGAATACGATCCACTTTATCTGGTCGAGCCATTCGGCGTTGTCGATCATGATCGCGTCGGTGGGGCCCGAACCAAATTTGAGGAACGGTTCGAAGTTCTTCTTGATGCCCGCCATGTTGGCCGCGATCTCTTCGGTGGTGAGGATCGGCCGAGACTTCTCCTTGTCCGTCGGGTCTCCGATCTTCGTGGTGCCTCCGCCCATCAACACGATCGGCTTGCCGCCCGCCTGCTGCAGACGGCGCAGGTTCATGATCTGCACAAGCGAGCCGACATGCAGTGACTTCGCCGTGCAATCGAAGCCGATATATCCGGTGGCGACGCCGCTCGCCGCGTACTCATCGAGCCCGCTCTCGTCTGTGATCTGATAGACGTGCCCGCGGCCGATCATTTCCCGGAGGAAGGCCGATTTGGCTTTGCTTGCGTCGAGGGTCACGAGAGGCTCCTAAAGGTCTTGCTGACCGGAGGCCATCTCACATCGCCGCCGGATTGGGCGGCATGCAAGTTCGCACCGCCCGCTATGAAAGCGTGCGGTAATAATACGCGACGTGGGTGGCGCGGTGCGACATGCGTTGGTGATAGGCCGCTGGGTGAGGGGCGGTCAAGCTGGCTGTTCGTAACCATCCGGCAACGGGCCGAAGCCGAAATCGACATTCATTGACGCCATCTGTTCGCCGAGGCTGGCCAGCACGGGCAGCACGTTCTCCGGCGGCTCGAACTGCTGGATCACGCCGATCTTCGGCTTGCGGCCTGCGGCTTCGGGCACGGAGTGTTCGAGCTGTCCGCTCTGGATGAAGCCGAGATAGGCCATGACTTTCTGCTGCAGCGCATTGATGTGCGCGACAGGGTCGGACCAGTCGAGATCGTCAGTGATCACCAGCATCGCATTGCCGGTCTCGGGTTCGATGCCGACGGCGTCCACCATTTCTGCGTCGCTGATCGCCATGGCGAGTCCCTTGCCGGGTGTGAAGCGTCAGCCCTGCTTGGGCGGCGCTGGAAGCTTGGCGGCGTCCTTAATCGCTTTCGCTTCGGCGGCTTCCTTCTGCGCCTTGTCGAACGCCTTCATGCGGCGCTTGAGATAGGCGGCGGCGGTCTTCTCCATGTCGTCCAGCTTGCCCTGGAAGAAATGGTTGGCGCCGGCGACCGTGGCGCGCTCGATGATCTCGCCCTTCTGGACGCGTACCTTGGTGAGCGAGCGGTCGATGTCAGCCGGCGGCGCGACGACGTCCTTGTCGCCCGAGATGATGATGCCTGAGGCGGGGCAGGGCGCGAGGAAGGAGAGGTCGTAATGGTTGGCCGGCGGCGCGACCGCGACGAAGCCATCGATCTCCGGGCGGCGCATCAGAAGCTGCAGGCAGATGTAAGCGCCGAAGGAAGAGCCCGCAACCCAGCACTGGCTTGGCGCTTCATTAAGCGACTCAAGATGGTCGAGCACATAGGCGGCGTCGGAGAGTTCGGCCACGCCCGCATCGAACGTGCCCTGCGAGCGGCCGACGCCGCGAAAGTTGAAGCGCATGGTCGAGAACCCGTGGGCCACGAACATCTCGAACAAGGTGATCGTGACCGGGTCCTGCATCGTGCCGCCCGCCTTGGGGTGGGGGTGGAGGATCAGAGCGATCGGTGGGTTCTCGCCGGGGGCGGGAACGTAGCGCGCCTCGATCCGGCCAGCGGGTCCGGAGATGATCAATTCGGCCATGGGGTGCTCGCGTGATCGGGCCCTGTAACGGGCGTTTCATGGGCAGAACGCCCAAGCCGCCCGTCAAACACCATTTCGGACTCGGATTTCAAGCATTTCGTGTGATCCGGCCTAATCCGCTCACCGTAAACCCCACGAAAGCCGGGGAAATATTCCCCGCCGATCGAAGGATTGTGCATGCGAGTGGGTTCCAAGGGCCGTTATGCGGTGATTGCGCTTTTGGACGTGGCTGGGAATTCCAGCGCCCGGCCGGTTGCGCTGGCCGAGGTGGCGGAAAGGCAGCAGATTTCGCTGTCCTACCTGGAACAGCTCTTTTCGATGCTGCGCCGGGCGGGACTTGTGGTCTCGTCTCGGGGCCCGGGCGGCGGCTACCGGCTTCAGCGCCCGGCGGCGGATATCACGGTCGGGGAGGTTTTCCGGGCGGTCGAGGAGCCCGCAAATGCCGAACAGGGCCGGGACTGGCTGAGCGGCGGGCACCTTTCGACCGGGCTCTGGACGGCGCTGGACGCCCAAATTCGTGACTTCCTTGAAGGCGTTACGCTCGCTGACGTTATGGCAGGCAAGGTAAATGGTCAGGTTTCTGGCCGATCCGGCCCGCACATGGATGGCGGCCTGTCGGCTGACTAGAAACTGGCGTAAGAGCCGGGGCATGAGCCCAGGCACCCGCATCTACGCAGATTACAACGCGACCTCTCCCCTTCGTCCCGAGGCAAAAGCGGCGATGACGGCGGCGCTAGGTCTCACAGGAAATCCATCATCGATGCATGCCGAAGGCCGCAAGGCCCGGGCGCTGGTCGAAGGCGCGAGGGAAACGGTTGGGGCCGCTATTGGAGCGTGTCGGGATGACATTGCCTTCACCAGCGGCGGAACCGAAGCGGTGCAGGCGCCACTGCGCGGCGTGATGCGCACGCTCGAGAACGGGCGCATAGTTGCGTCGGCGATCGAGCACGACGCTGTATCCGCCCTGTGTGACGCGCCACAGGCGTGGCAGGTCGATGCGAGCGGCGTCGTGAATCTGACTTGGCTGGAGGCCGTTGTGGAAACACTGGCGGCGGACGGTGTCCGGCCCGTCGTCTCGCTCATGCTGGCCAACAACGAAACCGGCGTGATCCAGCCGGTCGCGGAGGCTGCCGAGATCGTTCACAAAGCGGGCGGCCTGATCCATTGCGATGCGATCCAGGCGCTTGGCAAGATTCAGGTTTCGATCATAAATCTTGAAGTCGATTACCTCTCGCTGTCGGCGCACAAGATCGGCGGGCCGCAGGGGATGGGCGCATTCTATGTGAAGCCCGGCGCGCCGTTCGCTGCGGTGCAGACCGGCGGCGGGCAGGAGTTCGGACGTCGCGCAGGCACCGAGAATGTCGCCGGCATTGCGGGCTTTGCCGCGGCGGTGACAGCCGCCACGCGAGGCATCGAGGTTTACCAATCGCTAGCCGAGCATCGCGACCGGATGGAAGAAAAACTCCGCGCCGCTGCGCCCAGCTTGCAGGTGCATGGATCGACAGCCGCACGCGTGGCGGGTGTTTCCTGCTTCGGTGTTGAAGGCCTGCCTTCGGAGACCCAGATAATGGCTCTGGATCTGGCCGGTTTCGCGGTCAGCGCCGGATCGGCCTGCTCGTCGGGCAAAGTGAAGCCCAGCCGCGTCTTGACCGCGATGGGCCTCAGCGATGCCGCCGCTCGTTCCGCCATCCGGGCGAGCTTCGGCTGGGCGACCGTCTGGCAGGATTTCGATGCGCTGGCGGAGGCCTGGATTAGGTTGGCTGCGCGGGCGCGGCCGCAATTGGTGAAGCTGGACACGCATGTCTGAGGGCAAGAATATTCTGGTGAAGGACGGGATCGACCGCGGAACGGTGGATGCCGCCCGTGCGCTTGAATCCGACAAGTATTCCGAAGGCTTCGTCACCGACATCGAGATGGAGCTCGCGCCCAAAGGCCTGAGTGAGGAAACCGTCCGCTACATCTCGGCGAAGAAGGAGGAGCCGGAGTGGATGCTGCAATGGCGGCTCGAAGCCTTCCAGCGTTGGAAGGAAATGATCGAGCCGACCTGGGCGATGATCAACTATCCTAAGATCGACTACCAGGACGCGCACTATTACGCCGAGCCCAAAGGTGCCGCGAAGTACAAGACGATTGACGACGTCCCGAAGGAGATTCTCGAAACCTACGCCAAGCTTGGCATCCCGCTGAAAGAGCAGGAGGTGCTGCTTGGTGTCGAAGGAGCTATGGAAACGGCGGCCGCGGCGCGCGAGACGCCGCGGGTTGCGGTCGATGCCGTGTTTGACTCGGTCAGCGTCGCAACGACTTTCCGCGCAGAGCTTGCTAAATCCGGCGTCATCTTCATGTCGATCTCGGAAGCCGTTCGCGAATACCCCGATCTGTTGAGGCAGTATCTCGGCAGCGTTGTGCCGGTGACCGACAACTTCTTCGCCACGCTGAACTCGGCTGTCTTCTCCGATGGCACCTTCGTCTATATTCCCAAGGGCGTTCGCTGCCCGATGGAGCTGTCGACCTATTTCCGCATGAACGCCAAAGGCACAGGCCAGTTCGAACGCACGCTGATCATTGCCGACGAAGGCGCCTACGTCTCCTACCTCGAAGGCTGCACGGCGCCGATGCGCGACGAGAACCAGCTGCACGCAGCCGTCGTCGAGCTGGTCGCGCTGGATGATGCGGAGATCAAATACTCCACCGTCCAAAACTGGTGGCCGGGCGATGCCGAGGGCAAGGGCGGCATCTATAATTTCGTCACAAAGCGCGGCGATTGCCGTGGTGCCCGCTCGCGCATTTCGTGGACGCAGGTCGAGACGGGCTCTGCGATTACCTGGAAATACCCAAGCTGCATCCTGCGTGGCGATGACTCGTCAGGCGAGTTCTATTCAATCGCCGTGACCAACGGCCGCCAACAGGCGGATACCGGCACCAAGATGATCCATCTTGGCAAGAACACGCGCTCGCGGATCATCTCGAAGGGCATCTCGGCCGGCAAATCCAACAACACCTATCGCGGCCTCGTGTCGGTCCACGGCAAGGCGGCGAAGGCGCGCAACTTCACACAATGTGACTCGCTTCTGATCGGCGGCGACTGCGGCGCTCACACCATGCCTTACGTCGAGAACCGACGCGCAGACGCGCAGCTCGAACACGAGGCGACTACGACAAAGCTCTCCGACGACCAGCTGTTCTACGCGCGCCAGCGCGGGCTGGGTGAGGAAGAAGCCGTGGCGCTGCTCGTGAACGGCTTCGTGCGCGACGTGCTGCAGAAACTCCCGATGGAGTTCGCAGTTGAAGCGCAGAAGCTTCTCGAAGTCAGTCTTGAAGGCAGCGTTGGGTAAACCGCGCTGATTACAACAGCGTAAGCTGGCGCCAGCCCGCAACTGATCTATTCCGTGGTCAACACGAGGGGCACGGTCATGAAACTCCGTCTTGCAGTCTGCGCCATCGCGCTTGCCGCTTCCGCCTGTTCGCCCGCGCCTGCGCCCGAAGGCGAGGGCGCCGCGGCGCCCGCCGCTAAGCGCATGCCGCTGCCGGATTGCGCGACCATCGAAGCGACCGATGCAGGCGCCGAAGGCTGGAAGCACCCGGACTGCCGGCTGATGTTCCCCGACCAATCCGGCATGGCGATCGAAGCACGCTACGCGCCCGCCGAGGACGATTCGACCAAGATCACCGTTCAGGTCGTGGCGCCAGGCGACGCCACCACGCAGAGCTTCGAAGAGCGCATGGGCAACACCTTCAACGGCCCGATGCTTGAGGACTTCGACAAGGACGGCAAGGTCGATATCCAGCTCCCGCTCGAGACCGGCAACGTAAACACGACATGGGCGCTATGGCGGCAGGTCGATGGCGGCAAGTTCGTGCGCGTGGGCGAGCCCAGCGCTGTTTCCCTGGTCAAGACCGACAGCGGCTATATCGCCGCGCAGGCCCGCTCCAGCGCCAATGAATGGGGCGTCTCGTTCTACAAGCTTGAGGGTGAGGAGCTAAAACCGATCCTGACGGCCGACGTCACGGCGCAGGGCGAGCCGGACAAGATCACCGGCGTTGTTTGCGAGATCACCGATGATGGCGGTCTTGCCGCCACCGGGCTGACGGCTGAGGCGGCAAAAACCCAGTTCTGCTCCGAACCGGCTGCAGCTGATGTCTTCAAATAGGTCGCATTAGCCGCCGGCACTGGACTTTTCGGCCCTGCGGCATGAAACACCCTGCGAACCAGCCGGCCCGGCCTCGCGCAGAGGTCGACGAGGGCCTATCTAGAGGATCCGGGATCACAGAAAATTCCGCGTTTGCAGGCTTTTGATGCTCGAACTGTATAATCTCCACGCGCGCGTCGTTCCCGAGGACGGCCCGCAGCGCGAAATTCTCAAAGGGCTTTCGCTCAGCGTCCCAGCGGGCGAGGTGCACGCCATCATGGGCCCGAATGGTTCGGGCAAGTCGACGCTGTCCTATGTGCTGACCGGCCGGGATGGTTACCAGGTCACCGAAGGTTCTGTCTTGTACGAGGGCGAGGACCTGCTGGCGCTTGCGCCGGAGGTGCGGGCGGCGAAGGGATTGTTCCTGTCGTTCCAGTATCCGCTCGAGATTGCCGGCGTGCCAGTGATGACCTTCGTGCGAGCCGCAATGAACGCGCAGCGCAAGCAGCGCGGCGAGCCAGAAGTTTCGGCTCCCGATTTTCTGAAGCTGTCGCGGATTGCGGCGCAGCAGCTGCGCATTGACCCTGACATGCTGAAGCGGCCGCTAAATGTCGGCTTTTCGGGTGGCGAGAAGAAGCGGTTGGAAATCTATCAGATGCTGATGCTTCAACCGCGTTTCATGATCCTCGACGAGACCGATTCCGGTCTCGACATCGACGCGCTGAAAGTTGTCGCAGACGGCGTCAACGCGCTGCGTGGCGAGGGCCGATCAATGCTGGTGATCACGCACTACCAGCGCCTGCTCGATTACATCAAACCTGATCGTGTCCATATTCTCTCTGCCGGCCGCATCGTGAAATCCGGCGGGCCGGAGCTGGCGCACGAACTGGAGAAATCCGGCTACGACACCGTGATGGGTGCGCCGTGATCGCGGCGGGCGCATTGCCGAACCGGCGCGTCGAGGGCTGGCGCTGGAGCGATCTGAGCGCGGCGCTCGCGGACCGCGACGTGCCGATGATCCCAGGCGACCGCCACGTGCTGGCGCGCATAGCGATCGGCGCGCGACGCATGGCGGGTATTGTCGTCAATGCAGGCGAGACCCGCACCGAGATCGAGCGTGTGGGCGACGATGGCGTCGACACACGCGCGCTGGAGATCGATGTGCGCGATGGCGCGAGCATGTCGCTTGTCACGATCCAGCAGGATGGCGACGTTGCGCTCGCCCACCGCAAGGTGCGGTTGGGACAGGGCGCAATTTTCCGCCAGTTCATCATCGCCGATGGCGCGCGCTATGCGCGTATCGAGACCGAGATCGATGTCGCGGGCGAAGGCGCGAAGATTGAACTCAACGGCGTCTATCTAGTGGCCAAGGGCCGCCACGCCGATCTCACCAGTCAGGTCACCCTCAACGCAGAACATGCCGAAGTGCGCCAGCTTGTGCGCGGCGTAGCGCGGAAGGGCGGGCGAGGCGTGTTCCAGGGTCGCTTCAAGGTCGAGCGCGCGGCGCAGAAGACTGATGCGAAGATGGAGCACAACGCTCTCTTGCTGGAAGACGGCGCCGAGGTTTTCGCCAAACCTGAACTCGAAATCTATGCCGATGATGTCCAGTGCGCGCACGGCAACACGGCTGGCCAGCTCGATGAGGCTGCGATCTTCTACCTGCGTCAGCGCGGTTTGCCCGAGATCGAGGCGCGGGCGATGATCACGCGTGCGTTCCTGATCGAAGCTCTGCCAGGATGGCTCGACGAGTCGGTGCGCACGGACGTCGAGACGCACATTGACGCTTGGCTGGGGACGGCGTCATGAGTTTCGATGTCAAGGCGATCCGCGACCAGTTTCCCATTCTCGGACGGCAGGTGCATGACAAGCCTCTGGTCTATTTCGACAACGCAGCTTCGGCGCAGAAGCCGGACGCCGTGATCGACGCCATGGCCGAGGTCATGCGCGACAGCTACGCCAACGTTCACCGTGGCCTGCATACGCTGGCGAATGAAACGACACAGGCTTATGAAAGCGCCCGTGAGGCTGCGCGGCGGCTGCTGAATGCGGCATCGAGCGAAGAGATCGTTTTCACGAAGGGCGGCACCGAGGCAATCAACATCGTCGCGGCGGGAATTGGCGCCAGCATCCAGCCGGGCGACGAGATTTTACTTTCGGTGATGGAACACCATTCCAACATCGTGCCGTGGCATTTCCTGCGCGAGCGCAAGGGCGCGGTGCTGAAATGGGTCGAGGTATTGCCTGACGGATCGCTCGACCTGCGCAGCCTCGAACAACAGCTGTCGAAGAAGACTAAGCTGCTGGCGCTTACGCATATGTCGAACGTGCTGGGCACGGTGCCTGATGTGAAGAGCGCCATATACATGGCGCATTCGGCCGGGGCGGATGTGCTGCTCGACGGCTGCCAGGCCATCGTGAACCTTAAAGTGGATATTCGCGCCCTGGATGCCGACTATTACGCGTTCACGGGCCATAAGCTCTACGGTCCAACCGGCATCGGCGTGCTCTATGGCAAGCGCGCCAAGCTGGAGGCCCTTCCGCCCTTCGAGGGCGGGGGCGAGATGATCGAAACCGTCACGCGCGACCGGATCACCTATAACGCGCCGCCCCATCGTTTCGAGGCGGGAACGCCCCCGATCGTGGAAGCTATTGGCCTGGGCGCCGCCATCAACTGGCTCGAGGCGCAGGATCGCGATGCGATCCATTTGCACAAGCAAGAGCTTCTGGCACAGGCCACCGAGGCGCTGCGCGGCGTGAACGGCCTGACCATCCACGGGACAGCCAAGGGCAAGGGTCCGGTCCTGTCATTTTCCCTGCAGGGCGCGCATCCCCACGATCTGGCCCAGATCCTTGACCGCCAGGGGGTCGCGATTCGCGCCGGCCATCATTGCGCCCAGCCTTTGATGTCCCATTTAGGGGTTAGTGCTACAGCCCGGGCGAGCTTTGCCCTTTATAATACGCTCGAAGAGGTCGACGTGTTCGTGGAGGCGCTTTCCAAGGCCCGGAAGATGCTGTCATAGGGTGCGTAATGGCTGACGACCTCAAGCATCAGATGCCGGAAACCGACGCTCCTGCCGAGGCGGATGCGAAGTCGTCCGCCATCCCGCAGGACGAGCTGGACACGATTACCGACAGCCTGATCCAGGAACTCAAGAAGGTGTACGACCCGGAAATCCCGGTCGACATCTACGAACTGGGCCTGATCTACAAGGTCGACATCAACGATGACCGGCATGTCGATATCGAGATGACGCTGACGGCCCCCGCTTGCCCTGTGGCGGGCGAAATGCCGGGATGGGTGGAGGATGCCGCCCGCAAGGTCGAAGGCGTCCGCTCCGCCAAGGCGACCATTGTATTCGATCCGCCATGGGACCCCTCGCGGATGAGCGACGAGGCCCGTCTCGCCCTCAACATGTTGTAAGCTGTTCCAAGGGTATCCATTTTAGCCATATGGCCAGACGCCCCCGCCCCAAGGTTGTGACCCTTACCGACGCCGCAGCGACGCAGGTACGGGAACTCATGGCCGAAAAAGGCGTGGGCTTCCTGCGTGTCGGCGTAAAGAACGCCGGCTGCGCGGGGATGGAATACACGATGAGCTACGCTGGCGCGGCTGATCCGATGGACGAGCGCGTGGACGACAATGGGGTTTCGATCATCATCGACGCTAAGGCCGTTCTGTTCCTGCTCGGCTCGGTCATCGACTACGAGATTTCGCCGATGCATTCGAAGTTCACCTTTTCGAACCCGAACCAGACCGACGCGTGCGGCTGCGGCGAGAGCGTGACCATCGTTCCAGCGCAGGCCGCAGAGTAGGCTCCCGCCTCTGGCCTTCTATCCGGTTGTGCGCGACAAAGCGGCCATGCCGCTGTCTCCTGGATTTCCGGATTATGTGCTCGAGCTGATTGCCGGTTTCGGCAAGGTTGAGGTCAAGCGCATGTTCGGCGGCGCTATGCTTTCGCGCAGCGGCGTTGGGTTTGCTATTCTCGATGACGACACCTTCTTTTTGAAAGCGGACACGACTCTCGGCGCGGAGCTGAAAGAGCAGGGCAGCAAGCCCTGGTCCTACTCCGTGAAGAAGGATGGCGCGGTGCGCGATATCGCCTACTGGAGCCTGCCTGACACTGCGGCCGACGATCCCGACGAAGCGGTCGCGCTCACGCGCCGCTCCTTCGCCATCGCCGCGCAAGCGGCGAAAGAAAAGCCGAAGAGGAAGATTGCGAAGCCGCCCCCCAGGAAAGGAGGCAAGGCAAAAGGCACGCCTAAACCCAGAGCAAAGAAATGAGCGACGGGATTTGGCGCGACGCCGATGCCTATCTCGAAGACAGGCTAGTTGTCGAGGACGAGGCGCTCTCGGCCGCCATCCGCGACAGCGCGGCGGCTGGCCTTCCGCCCATCGCGGTCTCGGCGGCGCAGGGCAAGATGCTGCACCTCATGGCTCTTCCATTGGCGCAAAGCGCATTCTCGAAGTCGGCTCGCTGGGCGGCTATTCCGTCATCTGGATGGCGCGGGCGCTCCCCGCCGACGGTGAACTTGTGTCGCTGGAGATCGATCCGCGCAACGCTGTTGTGGCGCGCGCGGACGTCGCGCGGGCGAAACCTCTCGCGTGGGTAAAAGTCAAGGCCGGGCCGGAAATCGCGTCGTTTCCGACCTGCAGGACCCGTTTGATCTCGCCTTTGTCAGCGCTGACAGGGAACGCAATGCGGACTATTTCGCGCATGCGCTACGCCTGTCGGGCAAGAGGGCGGCGATCATCGTGGACAATGTCGTGCGCGAAGGTTGCGCGGCCGCTCTAAACGGCAATGCCCAGGTGCATGGCGTGCGTCGCCTGTTCGAGATGTTCACCGATGAGCTGCGCGTTTCAGCGACCGCCGTTGAGACCGTCGGCATGAAGGGCTATGACGGCTTCCTGATGGCGGCGGCGCCTTAGATTACGCCGCGCTGCTGGCGATCGGCGGCATCTGCGTTTCGAGCGTGACGCGGTTGCGTCCGTTGCGCTTGGACATGTAGAGGCACTCGTCCGCGCGCGTGATGAACTGGCCCACGCTTTCGCTAGCCGCATAGATCGCAGCGCCGAACGACACCGTGACAGCGCCGATCGTCTCGTTGGTGGACCGACGCACCAACCGCTTGGCTTCTATTGCGCCGCGAATCTGGTCTGCGATACGGCCAGCGTCCTTGAGCGTGGTGCGCGGCATGATCACGGCGAACTCTTCCCCGCCATAGCGCGCCACAAGGTGGTCGGGCAGCGCGAACTTGGTGAGCGCTGAGGCGACGAACCGGATGACCTGGTCGCCTGTCTGGTGGCCCCATGTGTCGTTGAACGACTTGAAGTGATCGATGTCGCACAGCAGCAGGCAAAGGTCGGCCTTCTCGCCATCAGCCTCTTCCTTGCGCAGGCGCAGCGTCTCGTCGAACAGCTTGCGGTTGGCGATGCCGGTGAGAGCGTCGGTAAGCGCTTCGGCGCGCGCCTGGCGCAGCGAAGTGCGCAGTTTTTCCATTTCCTGTGAGGACTGAGCGAGTTTGTACGAGAGGTTGGAATTCTGCTTCGACATTTCGGTCGTGGCCGAGGCGAGCACATTGATCAGGCGCTTCAGCGCATCTCCGTCGATGGCGGAGTTCTGCAAGCTGTCGGCCGCGACATTCAGGGTCGCGCCATAGCGTTCCGTTGTGGCGCCGGCCTTCTTCAGCGCGTCGAGCGCATCAGCGATCTCATGCGCGATCCGAGAGCCCGTCTCCATTACCTGCGTCGACAGATGGGTGGTGGAGAAGAAGCGCTCGTACATCGCCTCCATGTCGTCGTTGGTGATCGGCTTGCCCGCCGCCATCAGCTTGTCCAGCGCGGCGCGCAGGTCAGGGGAAGCGTGGGTGAAATAGGTGAGCCAGACTTCGTAGTTTTGGGGGCTGACAGGCAGCAGCTGCCGGCCCATCTCGTCGACCGTACGATGGCCGAGCGCCTGGCCTTCCGGCCCCAGCAATTGGGTATTCAGCATTCCACGCCCCTCAAGACACGGCTGCGTAGACCGCGCAGTGTCTTGCTGAAACAGTGAAGAGAAGCGGTTACGGATTGGCTAAAATCGGAGGCTTCCCTTAGGAAGTTGCTTACGAAATCGCCGCGAATTCTTAGGCGTCTTCGCGCTTTCCGAGTGTTCGCAGGAGAAACGCGGGGACGTGGTCGCCCATTCCCTTGAATTTTTCGTCGCCGCCCTGCGGATCGCCCGGTGTCAGTTCACCACGGCGATTCCTTCCGCCTCGTTCTTGGCCGCCCCGGTCTCGGCTGACGCGATCCTGATCCTTGGTTTCGCGCGCGTCATCACGGCCACGATTGCGGCTGCGGCCGCCGCGACTGCGTTCCCGGCCTTCGCGACGGGGCTTCTCTTCGCTGGCTTCGGGGTGCGTGGCTTCGGCTTCCATGTACGCGGAGCTGTCTGTTTCGATGTCGTCGATCATGGGAGAGATAAATTCAGGGGCGGCAATGATGGCGGCTGGCTCGGCGGGGCTTTCCGCGCGCGAGGCCGGACGTTCGTCCCGGCGCTCCCCGCCACGCCCACGCCCGCGACTGCGGCCCTTGTCGAAACGGTCGCGCCCGGTCGCAGGCCCGCGGCTGCGGGCTTCCCCCACGGCTGCATCCAGACCTTCGGGCATATAAGGTTCGACGTCGCGGCCAATACGCTTAAGGACCGCGTCCCACAGGCGCGCATCGCCCGGCGAGACGATGGTGAAGCTCTCGCCCAGGCGACCGGCCCGGCCCGTGCGGCCGATACGGTGCACATAATCGTCAGAATTCGGCGGCGGGGCGTAGTTGAACACCTGGCTGACTTCGGGAATATCGAGACCGCGGGCCGCCACGTCGGAGGCGACCAGCAGCTTCAACTCCTTGTTGCGGAACCGGTCGAGCGTCGCGGTGCGGACAGACTGCGGCAGGTCGCCATGGATCGGCGCTGCGTCGAAGCCGTGGCTGGCCAGCGACTTGGCGACAATGTCGACTTCCGTTTTGCGGTTGCAGAACACGATGCCCTGATCCGTCAGCTTCGCCTTGATGATCGTGCGCAGCACCGCGCGCTTTACCGTGTCCTCGTTGGACGGACAGTGCGTCACGTATTGCGTGATCGTGGTTGCGGCGGTGGCGGGTTTGGAAACTTCGATCCGAACCGGCTCTTTCTGGAACTGCTTGGCGAGCCTGGTGATCTCGGGCGGCATGGTGGCGGAGAACAGCAGGGTCTGGCGTGTCTTGGGCAGAAGGCTGCATATCTTCTCGATGTCGGGGATGAAGCCCATGTCGAGCATGCGGTCGGCTTCGTCGATCACCAGCATTTCCACGCCGGTCATCAAGCGGCCCCCGCGCTCGAAATGGTCCATCAGGCGGCCCGGCGTCGCGATCAGAACGTCGGCACCGGCGTTGAGTTTCTTTTCCTGATCGCCGAACGACACGCCGCCGATCAGCAGCGCCATGTTCAGCTTGTAGCCCGATCCGTACTTCTCGAACTGTTCGGCCACCTGGGCGGCGAGCTCGCGGGTCGGCTCGAGGATCAGCGAGCGCGGCATGCGCGCCTTGGCGCGGCCCTGGCCTAGCTTGTGGATCATCGGCAGAACGAAAGCGGCGGTTTTGCCCGTGCCGGTCTGGGCGATGCCCGTTACGTCCCGTCCGCCCAGAACGGCGGGTATACCCTGTTCCTGGATCGGAGTGGGCGTCGTGTATCCCGCGCCCTTCACGGCGGCCAGAATACGGGGGTCGAGGCTCAGCTCGTCAAACGTCATCAGATTGTCTTTACTTGCTCGGTCGGCCGGGCCGCGAGCGGGAAACACGGGGCTTTACGGGAACTTTGGGAGCAATAGGCCCCCCCACGCCTTAGTCAATCCCGCAGCCTGTCACGGTTGGTCTACCGCAATTCCACGACCCTTAGATGAGCATGAAGCACGCAGTTCAGCGCTCCTGCCGCGGCCCCGCCCTAGCCATTTGCACGCGCCATCAGCGTTAAGGCATCCCCGAGAGCGTGCCCTTGAGCGGTATTGTCGAGGATGCACCAGGACGACGTCTGGGCGTTAAACTGGTTGGCGACGGTCTCAAGATAAGGCGCGGTGTAGGCCGACCAATAGATCCGGGGCGAGCCGTGTAGGCGGATATAGGTCAACCCGCGCCGGCCTCCCGGTTCGCCTGCGCCTAAAATAGGCGTCGGATCGGCGGCGACACGGGCGATGCGCTTTGTCTTCAGCCACTGATCGACGTCTGGCGTGAACCAGCTCCGATGCCGCGGCTCGCAAGCTATGGCAGCAGGCAGCTTTCCCCTGAGCACGGCGAAGAATTCGTCCGCCACGGATTCTTCGAACTTCAGACCGGGCGGCAGTTGAACGATCAGAACACCAAGCTTTCGCCCTAAGCCAGACACTTCATCCCCAAACCGGCTGAGCACGGCCTCGGGATCGCGCATGTGCTGGAACTGGGTTACCTGCCGGGGCGTCTTCACAGCGAACCGGAAATTGTCTGGCGTGGCGCGCGCCCATTTCTCGTATGTTTTTTGCTTGTGCGGCCGATAGAAAGACGAGTTGATCTCGACCGCGTTCATTACCCGCGCATAGCGCTCAAGCTGTGACCCGGCGCCGGAAAACCGCTCGCGGTTTGCCGACGGTATCGACCAGCCAGCTGTTCCGATGCGGACAATGCTCGACGCCATGCGCAAACAACGCTGACGGCGCTCTGGCGTTCAATTGCGCCTAGACGTCCAGTTCGGCGACGAACTTGGCGTTATCCTGAATGTATTTGAAACGTAGCTCAGGCTTCTTGCCCATGAGAGTTTCGACCAGTTCCTCGATCGCCTTGGGCGACTTCGGCAGCTGCACGCGAGCCATGGTGCGCGTCGCCGGATTCATAGTCGTTTCCTTCAGCTGCGCCGGCATCATTTCGCCGAGACCCTTGAAGCGACCGATGTCCGGGTTCTTGCCCTTGAACTCGGTTTTCAGCAGCTCGTCTTTGTGGGCGTCGTCGCGGGCATAGATGGACTTGCCGCCATGCGTGATCCGATAGAGCGGGGGCAGGGCGAGATAGAGCCGGCCGGCGTCGATCAGGCCCGGCGTCTGACGATAGAAGAAGGTGATCAGCAGCGCCGCGATGTGCGCCCCGTCAACGTCGGCGTCGGTCATGATGACGATGCGTTCGTAGCGCAGATCCTCAACCCGGAAGCGATGCGCAAGGCCGGTGCCCAACGCGGTCGCCAGATCGCTCAGTTCCTTGTTGCCCGACAGTTTCTCATCGCCTGCGCTGGCGACGTTGAGGATCTTGCCGCGCAGCGGCAGCACCGCCTGCGTCTCGCGGTTGCGCGCCTGCTTGGCCGAGCCGCCGGCCGAGTCACCCTCGACGATGAAGAGCTCGGTGCCGATGGCGGAGCCGTTCGAGCAATCCGCCAGCTTGCCAGGCAGGCGCAGCTTCCGCGTAGCGGACTGGCGCGCGACTTCCTTGTCCTTGCGCTTGCGCATCCGGTCTTCGGCCTGCCCGATCGCCCATTCGAGCAAGCGGTTGGCGTTGGCCGTTGAGGCAGTGAGCCAATGGTCGAACCGGTCGCGCATCGCATTTTCGGTGATGCGGAAGGCGTCCTGCGTGGACAACTTCTCTTTCGTCTGGCCGACAAACTCCGGGTTGCGGATGAAAACAGAGAGCAGTGCGCCGGCCGTGCCAAGCACATCGTCAGCGGTAATGAGACCGGTCTTCTTGTTACCGACCATGTCGCCATAAGCTCGCAACCCCTTGGTGAGCGCCGAGCGCATGCCCGCCTCGTGCGTGCCGCCTTCGGGCGTCGGGATGGTGTTGCAGTACGTGCGAGAGAAGCCATCGGCTTCCCCAAACCCGTTGACGCTCCAGATAACGGCCCATTCCACCGCGCCGCCGCCATTGACTTCGACACGTCCGGTGAATGGCTCCGGCAGGACGGTCTTGGTTTCTGTGGTCAGCTCCTTGAGCATGTCCGCAAGGCCATTGGGATAGGACAGGACGGCTTCTGCCGGCGTCTTGTCGTCGTCCTTCAGCAGTTTTGGATCGCAGCTCCAGCGGATCTCGGCGGCCCGCGAGAGGTACGCCTTCGAGCGCGCCATGGCGAACAGACGTGAGGGACGGAAGTGCAGCTTCTCGCCGAAGATTTCTGGGTCGGGATGGAAACTGATCTGTGTGCCCCGACGGTTCGGCGCCGCGCCTACAGCCGCCAGCTTAGAGGTTGGCTTCCCTCGGGAATAAGTCTGGCGATACAATTTCCGGTCGCGCGCTACTTCGACGACCATCTCATCCGACAGGGCGTTCACAACCGAGATGCCAACGCCATGCAGGCCACCTGCGGTCTGATAGGCCTTGTTGGAGAATTTCCCGCCGGAGTGGAGCATCGTCATGATGACTTCGAGCGCGGACTTGGTCTTGAACTTCGGGTGCGCATCGATCGGGATGCCGCGGCCATCATCGCGCACGGAGAGCATGCCGTTGGCTTCGAGTGTGACGTCGATGCGGCTGGCGTGGCCGGCTACGGCCTCGTCGACGCAATTGTCCAGCACTTCGGCAAAGAGATGGTGATAGGCGCGCTCGTCCGTGCCGCCTATATACATGCCCGGCCGCTTGCGGACTGGCTCCAGACCTTCAAGGACTTCGATATCCTTGGCCGAATAGCCGGACGAGTCGGACTTGCCGCTGTCAAAAAGCTTCGCCTGATTGTTCTTGGCCATGAAAGGTCCTGAACGCCCGAATCAACGCTGGATAATGAGCCCGGAGCTAGCCCGAGGCCGCAAGAGGGAGCAATTCCGCCGATTAAGAAAGCCTTGTAATCCGCGCCCCCTGCGGCCTCAAAGCGCTTCGCGCAGCGGGTGATCCACAGGGGATAGGGGCCGGATGGTGCGTATCTGCCGCGCTCGCCAAAAGCGAGTCAGAACAGTCCGAGGAGTTTCTGCGGCTTCAGCGCATCGCAGCGGCTGATCTGGCTTTCATAGCGCGCGGCCTGCTGCGCAACGCGGCCGGCCGTGTTGATCAGCCAGCCCTTGCTCTTCCACGTGCCCTTGAGATACCCCGTCGCGCCTTCGTGGTAGGCGAGGTAGTGCGCCTGGTAGTCGTACTGGCCAAGGCCGGTCCGCTTGCCGGTGGTGTTGTAGTACCAGCCGATGAAGTCGGATGAATCACGGAAGTCGTTGCGGTTCGCCAGACCCTTGCCGGTTTCGCGCTTGTACATCTCCCACGTGCCGTCCAGCGCCTGGCTGTATCCGGCGGCTGACGAAACCCGCTTGCCTTCGACAAGGCCAAACCATTCCCGATCACCATGCGGGCGCGAGGCGCGGCTATCGAAGCTGCTTTCCTGCTTGATCACCGCGAGCTGGGATCCCATCGGGGCGCCCCATTTCCGCGCCGTCTGGCGCATGACCTCATGCCACTGCCTGTTTTCCTTCAACAGCAGGCACGCGTCCGCGATCTCCGCATTCGACGGTTGGGGCGCACTGGCGCAGGCACTCATCCCGAGCGCGGCCATAAGCGATATGGCGAGGTTCCGACCCATGGGCGCCATTGTAACCGATGACGGTTAAAGCCGCTTCAACCGCGTGCAGTTGCCGCCGGCCGGCCCTTGCGCCGGTAATCGATCAGTTTCCGCATGCCTGGAATGCCGAACCTGATCAGGTAGGGAACCCACTGCAGATGTTGTCCCGCCACAAAAGGCGCATCTTGTTCAACCACATGGCGGACCACCAGTGTGGGCATCGGCGCGCGGAGCGGCCGAAAATCCGGGTTCCATAGCCCTTCGGAGTCGGTCTTTGCGTGCATGAAACCGAGCATCCGCGACTTCATGATCGCATAATAGCGATGCCGCCGGATCACCCGGGTCAGCATGGCCAGGCCTTCCTCGTCTGCACAGTTCGGGAAGACGAGGATTACCGACCGAAACATCTCCGATCCCTTCTCGACAGGGATACGGTCAAGCTGGGCGAAGGATTTCCGGATCATGGCAAAGACGGCCGCCTCGTCCGCCGCGCCGGCGTCGGACACGGTAAACCGCATGGAGTCGATTGTCCGCGCCTTGCGCGTGAAAGGGCAGACCACGCCCGGCCGGCCAAGTTCAGCGTGGCCGTTCATCGGGTATGTTTCCATCCATTCGAAGAACGTGGCTGCCGGAGCGCCTCGCGTCGCAAGCGCACGCGTCTGGCCATAGTTCATCAGATCGCCATCGTCTGGCGAGGCATTGGAGATAGGGCGCATGAGGTTAGGACATAAAATGCGACCGTCGTCCGGCAAACGCGGCGAGGCTTTTTCCAAAGACTTTCTTCAACCGTTGCGCGCGTGCCTCAGTTCGCGGCGGCGATGTCCACGAGCGCGCCATCCAGCGCCGCAATGGCTGAGGGCGCATCGCTGGGCCGGTCATTCGCGTAAGCGGAGAAGATCAGCGTCTTTCCGCTCGCCGTCAGGAGAAAGCCTGACAGTGCGGTAACGCCGTTCAACGTGCCCGTCTTGGCAAAGACGCGGCCCTGCAGCGGCGTCCCGGTGAAGCGCCGCCTCAACGTTCCATCCATACCGCCGATCGGAAAAGTCTCGCGATAGGCTAAGCCCCAGGGCTGTCGTGACGTCCAGCGCAGAAAGTTGGCGACCATGCGCGGCGTGACGCGGTTGTAGATCGACATGCCGGACCCATCAGAGAAGTCCCATGCATTTCGCGGGGCGCCCGCTTCGGCCAGCATCTGTCCGACAATCGCGAGGCCATCCTCTACGGACCCGCCACCTTCGATGAGGCCAAGCAGCCGGATCAGCAATTCAGCATGCAGGTTCTGACTCTGCTTCATCAAAAAGGTCGCATCCACGATCAGAGGCGGGGGAACGAGACGTGCGATTTCGATCCCTTCATTCGCTACCGGCAAAACGGCCGCTTCCTTGCGTACATCCGGATAATCATTGTCGTTCACAGGACGGTGCGACGTAACGAGGGTCCCTTGCACAGCAACGCCTCGCTGTTGGAGCAAGTGTTGCAGGCGCCACGCGGCTGCTCCGGCCGGACTGCTTACGGCAACGGGCAGGCCCCGGGGCGCGGCGCCAATTGCGACACGCCCATAAAGCCTCACGGTCGATGTATCCTGCAGGCGTTCCGCAAACAGCTCATCTTCGATGTCTTCGCCGGACTCGACGGTGACGACGTCATTCTGCAGTGTGTAGAAATACTGGCCGCCCAGCACATCGCCATCGCTCCATGAAAGCTCGGCCGGCGCACCAACCAACGATCCGGGCTTAACGATCAGCGCGACCTCATTGCTGTTAACCGTCAGCGCTGACACGGCCGCGCCCGAGCGCGTGATCAGATCTTCCCAGCTCCAGCCCAGCCCCCATGGCTGATCCGGGAAAAGACGATCATCTCCAATGATGTCATTGATGCGGGTTATCTTCGATGCGACCACTGCGTCAGCCAGCGTCGAAAGGCAGTCACGCTGGCAATCGGCCGCGTCCAGCAACATCGCATCGCCTCCGCCAACGAGGACCAGGTCAGGCGGCTCGCCATCTCCACGCGGAACCAGACGCAGCGATGTGCCTGAGCTGGGATCGGGCCGGGTCAGATCCCCGAGACGGTGGAAGGCCGCCGCCACGGTAAACAGCTTGGTGTTGGAAGCGGGCAGGAAGCGCTCATCGGGGCGAATCGCAATCAGCTCTTTGCCCTCCATTGTCATCACGACGAGGCCCCAGCGCGTCCCCTCCAGCCCCGGCCCGTTCAGGCTGGCGCTGGCGCGGTCCGAAAGTGTGCTGCAAGCGGAAACAGCAAGGCAAAGCAGGACGGAAATGAGGACTCGCATCGTGCGACCCTAGCGGCATGCGTCCAAACGGAAAGCCGCCTCGTGCGGGAACGACATGACCCCGTCATCTGGACCAGGTAGCCTGCCGCAATGTCCCAGATCGATCGCCGCCGCCTTCTCGCCCTTGGAGCCGCAGCCTTGACCCTGCCGCCCGCCATCGAGCGCGCCTGGGCGATCGACGCCAAGGTGAAAACCGGCACAATCAAGGACATCGATCACATCGTTATCTTGATGCAGGAGAACCGCTCCTTCGACCACTATTTCGGGACGATGAACGGCGTGCGGGGCTTTAGCGACCGCTTCCCGATTCCGCTGCCGGGAGCGCGAACGGTCTGGCGCCAGTCCTACACCAGGGGCGGCCCCAACGAGATCGCGCCGTTCCCGCTCGATTCCGCGAACACCTTCGCCCACATGCGCGTGGAAGGGACGCCGCATGCCTGGCCTGACGCACAATATGCCTGGGACCGGGGCCGCATGACCAACTGGCCTGACCACAAGAATCCTCACGCGATGGGCTATTTCGCCGAAGCCGACATTCCGTTCCAGTTCGCCCTCGCCAACGCCTTCACGCTCTGCGAGGCGTATCATTGCTCGTTCACCGGCGGCACGAACACAAACCGCCTTTTCCTGTGGTCCGGCACGAATGATGGCTCGGGGGCGCGAGGCGGCCCGTCCATCTCCAACTCGCACGACACTCTCCCCGACAAGGAGCCGCTTGCAAAGCAACCCTACACCTGGACCACTTATCCCGAGCGCCTCGAAGCAGCCGGCGTGAGTTGGAAAATCTATGAGGATATGGCAGATAATTTTGGCGACAATCCGCTCGTCGGCTTCAAGGCGTTCCGCGACGCGCTGGCGAACGCGCCCGCGAGCAATCCCGTGCTCGTGCAGAAAGGCCTCTCCACCCAGCATCTCGACATGCTGCGCGCCGACGTTGCGGCCGGATCGCTGCCGCAAGTCTCCTGGATCATCTCGCCCGCCGCCGATAGCGAACATCCCGGACCTTCAAGCCCCGCGCAGGGCGCAGACTACATCGCCCGCGTGCTCGATTGCCTCACATCGAACCCTGATGTCTGGGCGCGGACGGCTCTGCTCATCAATTTCGATGAGAATGACGGCTATTTCGACCACGTCCCGCCTCCTGCGCCGCCCGCAAAAGACGCCGTCGGCCAGATGCTCGGCGCCTCCACCGTCGACACCACGGGCGAATACCATTCCGTCCGCGCGCCCAGCGAGGCAACATCCGAACGCGATGATCTGATGGGTCGCCCCTACGGCCTTGGCCCGCGCGTGCCGCTGTATGTGATTTCGCCCTTCGCGCGCGGCGGCTTCGTGAATTCGGAAGTGTTCGACCACACCTCGATCATCCGTTTCTGCGAAAAGCGCTTTGGCGCGATGGAGCCGAACATCTCGCCCTGGCGCCGCGCCGTCTGCGGCGATCTCACCAGTTGCTTCGACTTCGCAACGCCCAACGCCGCCATAGCCAAATTCCCCGATACAACCGAGACTGCAAAGCGCGCCGCCGCTCTCCCTGGGCGCACAAAGCCGCCAACGCCCGCCGAACCCGTTGCGCCCGTTCAGGCCGCCGGACCCCGCCGCTCCCGCCCGCTGCCTTACGCGCTCGACGTTTCCCTGACTGCCAACAGCCCGCCGCGCATCACCTTCCGCACCACCGGTTCCGCTGCCGCTGTGTTCCACGTTTACGACCGCCTTGCGCTCGCCGGGCCGCCGCGCCGTTACACCGTTGAGCCCGGCAAGATGCTGCAGGACGAGTGGCCAACCGGCGCTTACGATCTCGTGGTGCTTGGTCCCAACGGCTTCCACCGCCACTTCGCAAGCGAGAAAGGCGGGGCGGCACCGTTGATTACGCTGGTCGCGGTCGGTCGCAAAATCCAGCTGCGGCTCGCCAACCCGGACAGCGCCGCTCGTTCGATACTCGTCGCATCCGAACCTTACGCCGACGATCTCAAGCCGTGGATTGCGAAGCTCGCCTCTGAAAGCTCCGCCAACCACTTGTGGGATCTGTCCTCCACTTCGGGCTGGTATGATTTCACCGTCCGCATCGAAGGCGTCCTCGGATGGCGCCAACGCCTCGCTGGCCGTATCGACACCGGCGTCGCCAGCATAACGGACCCAGCCATCGGCGGCCCGGCCGTGCTAAGCTGGAGCTGATGGATCACCCGTCGCTCGAAAGCTATCGTGACAAATGGATCGGCTGGGTGAAAGACGCCTTGCTGGAAGCGCACGGCGTCACGTTCGATCGCACGGCGGCGGGCTTCATCAGCGCGCCAGTCGGCCTGATCCGCGTTTGCGCCTGGCACATGGATTTCGACGAGCGACCGACCTGCCACCAGGATGTCGCGACGCCTGAAGAAGCCAAGCGCATCTGCGCCCACCTTGCCGAGGCCTGCAATTGGAACGTCGACTTTGCGACAGCCCATGACTCGGCCGGCGTAGAGATCGTCAAACGGCCGTACTGATCAGCTTTCGCTAGTACTTGAGCATATCGAGATCGGCTGGCGGGCCAGCCGCGCCACAAAAGAGAACGGCGTCGGATTGCTCCAACGCCGTTTCCTTGCCCCCCGGCAAACCTGACGACCGTAGTCGCCAGCTGAAGGTGAGTTTTAGTATTTGTAGTACATGTCGAATTCGACCGGGTGCGGCGTGGTTTCGTACCGCATGACATCTTCCATCTTGAGGTCGATGTAGGCGTCGATGAAATCGTCGTCCATCACGCCCCCAGCCTTGAGGAAGTCGCGGTCTGCGTCGACGCTCTCGAGCGCTTCGCGGAGCGACCCGCAGACGGTCGGGATCTCTTTCAGCTCTTCCGGCGGCAGCGAGTAGAGGTCCTTGTCCATCGATGGACCCGGCTCGATCTTCTTCGCGATGCCGTCGAGGCCGGCCATCATCAGGGCAGTGAAGGTGAGGTACGGATTCGACGCCGGATCAGGGAAGCGCACCTCGATACGCTTGCCTTTCGGGTTTGGGGTCCACGGAATACGGACCGAGGCCGAACGGTTGCGAGCCGAGTATGCCAGCAGCACGGGCGCTTCGTAACCTGGCACAAGCCGCTTATAGGAGTTCGTTGTCGCGTTCGAGAACGCATTGATCGCCTTGGCGTGCTTGATAATGCCGCCGATGTACCAAAGGCAGGTCTGCGACAGCTCGGCGTACTTGTCGCCGGCGAAAAGCGGCTGGCCGTCTTTCCAGATCGACTGGTGGACGTGCATGCCCGAACCGTTGTCCTTGAAGTACGGCTTCGGCATGAAGGTCGCCGTCTTGCCGTACGAGTGCGCAACGTTGTGCACGATGTATTTATAGAGCTGCATGTTGTCGGCCATCTGGACCAACGTATTGAAGCGCATGCCCAGCTCGTGCTGCGCCGGCGCCACTTCGTGATGGTGCTTCTCGGGTTGCAGGCCGAGTTCGCCCATCAGCGTCAGCATTTCCGAGCGCATGTCCTGCAGGCTGTCGACCGGCGGAACAGGGAAGTAGCCGCCCTTCGGCCCCGGACGATGGCCCATGTTGCCGCCTTCATACTGCTTGCCGGTGTTGTAAGGCAGCTCGCGGTCGTCGAACGAATAGCCCATATTGTTCGGGTCGGTGTTCCAGCGCACGTCGTCGAACACGAAAAATTCGGCCTCGGGGCCGAAATAGGCGGTGTCGCCGAAGCCGCCCGACTTAAGATACATCTCCGCTTTTTTCGCCATCATCCGCGGGTCGCGGTTGTAGTCGGTGTTGTCGTTCGGGTTGAGGATGTCGCACATGATGGCGAGTGTCGTGTTCTGGAAGAACGGGTCGATGCGCGCGGAGGAGGGGTCCGGCATCAGCAGCATGTCGGACTCGTTGATCGCCTTCCAGCCGGCGATCGATGAACCATCGAACATCGTGCCGTCGACAAACAGCGACTTGTCGACCATCGACAGGTCGAACGTGACGTGCTGCAGCTTACCGCGAATGTCGGTAAACCGGAGATCGACGTACTGCACGTCTTTCTCTTTGATCATCTTGAAAATTGCGTCAGACACGTCGTGTCTCCCTCGTTATCCCCGGTTCCCGGCGGAACCGATCCAAAGAAAATTTGCGGCTAGATCGCCTGGTCGCCCGTCTCGCCTGTGCGGATGCGGATGACTTCAGCGATTTCCGAAACGAATATCTTCCCGTCGCCGATTTTGCCCGTGTGAGCCGATTTCGTGATCGCGTTGACGGCGGCCTCAAGCTGCGCGTCGGACACCACGACTTCGATCTTCAGCTTCGGCAGGAAGTCGACGATGTATTCCGCTCCGCGGTAGAGCTCGGTGTGGCCGCGCTGGCGGCCGAAGCCCTTGGCCTCAAGCACCGTCATGCCCTGAAGGCCGACGCCGTGAAGCGCCTCCTTCACCTCGTCCAGCTTGAACGGCTTGATGATCGCCTCGATCTTCTTCATCGCGGTGTTCCTGAGAGGCGCCGTTACGGCGTCGGGGAGCGCCCGTCTCCATGCACGATGAATCCGGGAGGTAGATAGGTCGGGCGCCTGAAGATCGTGCGTCCAGTCCAAGCCTGCTGAAAAGTTGTGCATTGGCGCCTGAATGACAGGCGCCGCCCCGTCGAGCTTATCCACAGACGCAACCGGCGTATATCCGTGCTAGAACCCAAAAACCGCAACATTCACGGGCAGTTTTGACGAATGATCTACCTGATCCGGCATGGCGAGCCCGCAGGCGCCTACGGGGCGCATCCGAACCCCGGCCTTGCGGAACTCGGGACCCGTCAGGCGTTCACGGTAGCCGAAAACCTCGCCAAAGCGGGCGCCAAACGGGCGATAACCTCGCCGCTGGCCCGCAGCCGGGAAACCGCCGCCCAGTTCGAAAAGCTGATGGAAACCCACGCCCGCATCGAGACCGGCGTCGGCGAGATCATCACGCCGCCCGGCATCGAGGATCGCGCCGCCTGGCTCAAGGGCGTCATGGCTGGCAATTGGGCCAACACTGACGCCCCGCTCCAGGCGTGGCGCACGAATGTTCTCGCCGCCGTCGAAAAACTCCCCGACGAAACCGCCGTCTTTTCACATTTCATCGCTATCAACGCGATCGTCGGTCTACTGACGAATGACGACCGCGTCGTCGTCTTCAGGCCCGGCCACGCCTCGATCACGAAACTCGATCGCCGGGCCGGCAAGCTCGTTATCGCTGAACTTGGCGCAGAAGCCGCAACGGTCGTGATCTGACATGACTCGCGCCATCCTCACCTGTGACGAAGTCCGCGCCGCAGAGCAGCGCGCCGTCGAGGCTGGCATCTCTTTGTGGGCTCTGATGCTGAAGGCAGGGCAGGCCTGCGCTGACGTCCTGCACGCCGAATTCCCTGAAGGACGCGTCGTCGTGCTCGCCGGCCCCGGCAACAATGGCGGCGATGCCTTCGTGGCGGCCCAGCGTCTGCGCGATCTCGGCCGCAATGTCTGGCTCTACGATCTCGCGCCAAAAGCCGATCGCACGCCCGAGGGCGTAAACGCCCTCAACGCGCTGACAGGGCCGCGCCAGCCGCTCGAAGACATGCGCCTGTCCGCCGACGACATCGTGCTTGACGGTCTCTTCGGCGCCGGCCTCGCGCGCCCGCTTGCTGGCGAGGCCGCATTCGCCGCCGAGCAGGTGAATGCCTCCGGCGCCAGGGTCGTCGCTATTGATGTACCCTCGGGCGTCAACGGCGACACAGGCGCCATTCCCGGCCCCGCCATGCGCGCCGACGTCACGGTCACGTTCTGCGCGAAGAAGCCTGCCCACGTCCTGCAGCCCGCCGCCTCTTTATGCGGCGACGTCATTCCAGCGGAAATCGGTTTCGGCCGTTTTATCAGCGATATCGAGAGCGGACTCCACGAAAACGCGCCCGCACTCTGGTCGCACAATCTGCGCTGGCCCGAGGCGACATCGCACAAGCACCAGCGCGGCCGCCTTGCCGTCGTCTCCGGCGGTCTCGCCAACACAGGCGCCGCGCGCCTCGCAGCGCAGGCGGGCTTGCGCATCGGCGCCGGCCTCGTCACGTTGCTGTGCCCCTCCGGCGCGCTGATCGTCGTCGCGTCCTCCGTCACCGCCGTTATGGCTTCCAGTTTCGCCAGCGCCGACGATCTCGTCGTGCAGACCGAAAGATCCTCCGCCATCGTCATCGGCCCCGCCGCCGGCGTGAGCGACACAACGCGCGTCCATGTCGAAGCGCTGGCTAGGGCAGGGCGCAGCCTCGTCCTCGACGCCGACGCGCTCACGGTCTTTGCGGGCCGGCCGGACCAACTCCGCGCCATACTGTCGGCGCCCACGATCCTTACCCCCCACACCGGCGAGTTCGAACGCCTCTTCCCCGGTCTGCTCGCGACATCCACGAACAAGATCGAAGCTGTCCGCAAGGCGGCCAAAACCGTCAACGCCGTCGTTCTTCTGAAAGGCGCCGACACGATCATTGCCGCCCCGGATGGCTGCGCCGTGGTCAACACTCACGCCAGCCCATTCCTCGCCACCGCCGGCGCCGGCGACGTCCTCGCCGGCGTCATTGGCGGCCTGCTAGCCCAGGGCCTCGCCCCCTTTTACGCTGCCAGCGCTGGCGCTTGGCTCCACGGGGACGCCGGTCTGCGCGCCGGCCCCGGGCTCACCGCGGAGGATCTCGACGCCACACTGCGCGACGCTCTGCGGGCTCTCCACGCCGGCCGTCACGGGGCTGTTATGTAGACAGGGCATTCAGGCCCCTCACACTTGGAGGGGTCCATGCGCAAACTGCTCGCGTCTGTTTTGGTTCTTGCTCTGCTGGCGCCCGCGCCTGCCATGGCTCATGATGGCCCGGCGATCGCAGCGTCGCGCAAGATCAGCTTCCCCAAGCTTCAAGACGGCCGCTCCGTCCTCGCCGTCGACCTGCACACGCACAGCGTTTTCTCCGATGGCATGGTCTGGCCAGACGTCCGCGTCGAAGAGGCCAAGCGCGATGGTCTCTTCGCCATGGCCGTATCCGAGCACCTCGAATATCAGCCCAAGATCGCCGACATCCCGCACCCCGATCGCAACCGCTCCTACCAGCTGGCCAGCAAGGCCGCTGAGGTGAAGCCAGACGCGACCGACGACAATAAGAACACGCTGGTGGTCATCAACGGCTCCGAGATCACCAAGGTCACCATGCCCGCGGGGCACATTAACGCGGTCTTCATCACCGACGCCAATACGTTGAAGACTGGCGACGCGCTGGCCCAGCTGACGGCCGCAAATGCGCAGGGCGCCTTCACATTCTGGAATCACCCCTACTGGCATGCTCAGACCCCCGATGGCGTCGCGCGCATGACCACTGTACACGCCGACTTCATCAAGCGCGGCCTGCTGCACGGCATTGAAGTCGCCAACGGCCTCGATATGTCGGACGAGGCCTTCAAGCTCGCGCTCGACAACAACCTCACCATTCTCGGGACATCAGACATTCATGGCCTGATCGACTGGGAGTTCGATCTGGCCGGCGGCGGCCATCGCACCGCCACACTGGTTCTTACCCAGGCCGAAACGCCGGACGGCCTGAAAGCCGCGCTCAAGGCCGGCCATACAGTGGCGATCTTCAACGACAACTTGATCGGCCGGAAGGAGAACGTGGAGGCTGTGGTCAGTTCCACACTCAAGATGGAAGTCGACCAGCCGCTCCCCCGCACGACGGTCGTGCCCGTGCGCATCATCAACGACAGCCCCGTCGACTACATGCTCGAGAACACCGGTCCAGAAGGCGCCTATGACGAAGCGCATGTCTTCACGGTGAAGGCCGGTTCGTCTTTCACCCTGCTGATCAAGAACGTCCCCGATGTCTCGAAGCTGAGTCTGACCTTTAAGGCCCTCAACACCTACATCGCCCCCCGCGAACACCTGACCGTCCAGCTCCGGGATGTGACGCCGTAGCTGCCATTTCGAAATCTATAGGTAGCGTCGCAAAAGCGCTGGCCTCCTCGACGCAGGGGCACTATCACTCCGCCGCCTGCCGGCGGGTGTGGCGGAATTGGTAGACGCACTGGATTTAGGTTCCAGCGGGGCAACCCGTGGGGGTTCGAGTCCCTCCACCCGCACCACTTGTATGAGCAGGGCGAGTCGGGATTGCCCGCCCGGCGCCCCCAAGATATCGTCCCCGCATGTTCACCGCACTGATCAAGACCGGCCCCGCGCTCTGCCTCAAGCTCGCGTCGCTCATCATTGCACTCTTGTTCGTGTCCGCTTTGCCGGCGACCGCGCAGACCGCGTCGCGCCTGAGCGGCGACGACTACGCCGAAATCCTGCAGCTCTACTTCAAGTATCCGATGGTGCTGGATGCGCGCGACGCTGAAGGGTATGCGGACCTGTTCACCGCCGATGGCGTGTTCAACGACAATGTCGGGCGGGCCGCACTCGTCAATTTTGTGAAGACACGGCCCGATTCCACCGTCCGCCATGCTCCCCTGACGCCGATGGTCATCGCCACGCCCGAGGGGGCGAAGGGCGCGGTTATCAGCCTGTTCGTAGATGCCGGCCAGAATCCACCGACAGTCCCGAGGGTCATCCAATACACCGACACGCTGGTCAAAACGCCGCAAGGCTGGCGCTTCAAGTCGCGGAACACGGGTCCCGTGCCCCCGTCCAGCGCAGTCAAGCCGAACTAACCGAACAGACAAGCGGCTGGGGTGAGCGGGCAGGGCTGCCCCAGCGCCATCCTCCGCCTTTACCATCAAGGCTTTAGAGGCAGGTCTCCAAAGCCTTGAGTTGGCTGGAAACCTCGCATAGACAGGCCGTTCCGGCGTGTGTAAGACACCGCCTCCTCCCGCCCGGCTAGCGCCGCTGGCGGGGCTAACCATTCAGCTACATCTGGGGTTCCCTGATGAACGTCACCGAGACGAAATCGGAAGGTCTTTCGCGGGAATTCCGCGTCACCATTCCCAAGGGCGAACTCGCCGCGAAGCTCAACGACAAGATCACCGAAATTCAGCCGAAGATGAATCTCAAGGGCTTCCGGCCAGGTAAGGTGCCTGCCGCGCACATCAAGAAGATGTACGGCAAGTCGATCATGGGCGACATCGTCAACGATCTCGTCAACGAAAGTTCGACCAAGGCGCTCGAAGAGAAGGCCCTGCGCCCCGCCTCGCGCCCGTCCATCCATCTCGACGTCGCCGCTGACAAGGTCGTCGCCGGCGAAGCCGATCTCGATTACCACATGCATGTCGAAGTAATGCCGGACTTCGAGCCGACCGACGTCTCAGCCCTGTCGATCGAGCGCATGGTCGCCGAGCCAACCGAAGAAGAGATCAACGACTCGCTCAAGCGTATCGCCGAGAGCAACAAGTCCTACGGAACGAAAGAAGGCAAAGCCGAGAAGGACGACCAGGTCGTCATCGACTTCGTTGGCTCGATCGATGGCGAAAAGTTTGACGGCGGCGCAGCCGAAGACATGCCGCTCGTGATCGGCTCTGGCCGCTTCATTCCGGGCTTCGAAGATCAGCTGATCGGCGTTTCCGCCGGCGACGAAGTGAATGTCAATGTCACCTTCCCCGAGGAATATCAGGTCGAAACGCTCAAGGGCAAACCAGCCCTGTTCGAAGTGAAGGTCAAGGAAGTCAAAGGTCCCAAGGAAACCGAGATTGGCGACGAGTTCGCCAAGACGCTCGGCCTTGAGAACCTTGACGCGCTCAAGGAAGCCGTAAAAGGCCAGCTGTCGGGCGATCTCAACTTCGCCACCCGCCAGCAGGTGAAGCGCGTCCTGCTCGACGCGCTCGATGAACGTCACGCTTTCGACCTGCCGCCGCTAATGGTCAAAGCCGAGTTCGACCAGATCTGGTCGCAGTTCGAGGAAGAGAAGAAGGCCGACCGCCTGTCAGAGGAGGACAAGACTAAGTCGGACGAGGATCTCCGCGCCGAATACCACAAGATCGCCGAGCGCCGCGTGCGCCTTGGCCTCGTGCTGGCCGAGATCGGCCGCCGCGCCGGTGTCCAGGTTACCAATGAAGAACTCGGCCAGGTTCTCCGCCAGGAAGCCTCGCGCTATCCGGGCCAGGAAAAGCAGGTGATCGACTTTTACCGCCAGAATCCTGGCGCGCTCTCGCAGCTGCAGGCCCCGGTTTATGAAGAGAAGGTAGTCGACTACATCCTGTCCCAGGCGACCGTGACGGACAAATACGTCACCCGCGAGGAACTCATGAAGGAAGTTGGCGACGAATAATCGTCGTTTCCTGCGATATACTTGGATAAACGACCGAAATCAGATGGCCCGGGGCAAGGGGACTTGCGCCGGGCCATTCGCGTTCGGATATTGTTAGTCCCACCCGTGATTTGAGTCTGAGTGGCCCCTGATGGGCCCGGAGAAGAAGATACCGCCATGGACGACATGATTACCAAGGCCATGAACCTGGTCCCCATGGTGGTGGAGCAATCCAGCCGTGGCGAGCGCGCCTACGACATCTTTTCGCGCCTTTTGAAGGACCGGATCATCTTTGTGACCGGCGGATCGAGGATGGCATGGCCACCCTGGTTACTGCCCAGTTGCTCTTCCTGGAGTCGGAAAACCCCAAGAAAGAGATCGCGATGTACATCAATTCGCCGGGAGGCCACGTCCATTCCGGCCTCGCGATCTACGACACCATGCAATACATCCGCTCGCCCGTGTCGACCGCCTGCATCGGAATGGCGGCCTCGATGGGCGCGCTTCTTCTCGCAGCAGGCGAGAAGGGCATGCGGTTTTCGACCCCGAATTCGCGAATCATGGTTCACCAGCCGTCTGGCGGCTTCCGTGGCGTGGCGAGCGATATCGAGCGTCATGCCCTTGATATTCTTTCGGTTAAGAAGCGCCTGAACGAGATCTATGTGAAGCACACCGGGCAGCCCTACGAGATCGTCGAGAAGACGCTGGACCGCGATTCGTTCATGACCGCGTCCGACGCCCAAGCCTGGGGCATTGTGGACAAGGTCTACGAAAAACGGGCTGCTCCGGCTGATTGAGACGGATTTTCAGCAGTTTATAGCCGGGGAATGCGCAGCCTGTAACCTTGCGGCGCCTACCTTGCTATGATCGGATGGCCTGACTTGAACCTATCAATAACGATTGAAATATAGGATTCGAGGCTTGGGCGCGTGGGTTAACGCCCATGGGTTTGCACCCTTGGGTGTTTTGAGGTGTCGATGAACAAGAACACTTCCAGCGGCGACAGCAAGAACACGCTGTATTGCTCGTTCTGCGGCAAGTCCCAGCACGAGGTCAAAAAGCTGATCGCAGGCCCAACCGTATTCATCTGCGATGAATGCGTCGAACTCTGCATGGACATTATCCGCGAGGAGTCGAAGACGGCTCTCGTGAAGTCGCGCGACGGCGTCCCCACGCCGCGCGAAATCTGCGACGTGCTCGACGACTACGTGATCGGCCAGTTCAAGGCCAAGCGCGTGCTCTCGGTGGCCGTCCACAACCACTACAAGCGTCTCAACCACTCCGCGAAAAATTCGGATGTTGAGCTCGCCAAATCAAACATCCTCCTGATCGGCCCCACCGGCTCCGGCAAGACGCTGCTCGCGCAGACGCTCGCGCGCATCATCGACGTGCCGTTCACCATGGCCGACGCCACGACGCTGACCGAAGCCGGTTACGTCGGCGAAGATGTCGAGAACATCATCCTCAAATTACTCCAGGCTTCCGACTACAACGTTGAACGGGCGCAGCGCGGCATCGTCTACATCGACGAGATCGACAAAATTTCCCGCAAGTCCGACAACCCGTCCATCACCCGCGACGTGTCAGGCGAGGGCGTGCAGCAGGCTCTGCTGAAGATCATGGAAGGCACTGTCGCGTCGGTCCCGCCGCAAGGCGGCCGTAAGCATCCGCAACAAGAGTTCCTTCAGGTCGATACGACCAACATGCTCTTCATCTGCGGCGGCGCGTTCTCGGGCCTCGACAAGGTCATCTCGGATCGCGGCCGCGGCTCGTCCATGGGATTCGGCGCCACCGTCGTGGACCCGGAGGACCGTCGCACCGGCAAGATCCTGGAAGGCTGCGAGCCCGAAGACCTCGTGAAATTCGGCCTCATCCCCGAATTCATCGGCCGTTTGCCCGTCATCGCCACACTGGAAGATCTCGACGAGAAAGCCCTCATCGAGATCCTCACCGAACCGAAGAACGCCCTGCTCAAGCAGTACCAGCGCCTCTTCGAGATGGAGAACGTTACGCTCACCTTCACGGAAGACGCACTCGCCGCCGTCGCTCGCCGCGCCATCCAGCGCAAGACGGGCGCCCGCGGCCTCCGCTCCATCATGGAAGCCATCCTGCTCGACACCATGTTCGAGCTGCCCAACCTGCGCGGCGTCGAAGAAGTTGCGATCAACGCCGAAGTGGTCGAAGGCCGGGCCCGCCCGCTCTACGTCCACGGCTCGGAAAGCCAGTCGGCCAGCGCGTCGTAGACGACTCAACCTGATCAATCCGGGAAGACCCGCTTAAAAAGGCGGGTCTTCTTGCATTCTACGTCCGTCATTCTCTCGCGTCGCCCCTATGGCGGCCGCAACGACTCACTTGGCGTTGCTTTGATGAACTGTGGACAACAGACAAAACCGCACCACATCGCTCAGTGAGGCGCAAATACCTCTGTAAAATCATGCGTCACTGGCGTGGGTTGAACCTAGGGTCATGACGGGCCACTTTGATCTTCAAGTGAATGTCCGGACCGATCTTTTGGCATGGCCCGGCCTTCCTCCCGCTCCCGCGCTTCACCGAAGGCGAGGGCGGCGATGAAAGGAGAAAGACTAGATATGGCAAACATCCTCCCAGTCCTGCCGCTGCGCGATATCGTGGTGTTCCCACGCATGGTCGCGCCGCTGTTCGTGGGACGCGACAAATCTGTTCGCGCCCTCGAGGAAGTCGAGAAAGGCGGCGGCGAGATCCTGCTCGTCGCCCAGAAGGAAGCGGGCGTCGATGACCCGTCCGAGGAAGATCTCTATTCCGTCGGCGTCGTCGCCACGATCCTGCAGCTGCTGAAGCTGCCGGACGGCACCGTGAAGGTGCTCGTCGAAGGCAAGCATCGCTCGCGCCTGGAAAAGCTCATCGACAAGGGCGACTACTACGCCGCCGAGCATTCGAAGATCGACGAGAAAACCGCCGATGGCGAAGAGTCCGCCGCGCTCATGCGCGCGGTCATCGAGCAGTTCGACGGCTACGTTAAACTGAACCGCAAGATCCCGTCCGAAACTGTTGGCACGGTCAGCGCGATCACCGACCCCGGCCATCTGGCCGATGCGGTCGCGGCGCAACTCTCGATCAAGCTCGAGGACAAAGAGCAGCTGCTCGAACTCATCGATGTGACCGAGCGTCTGGAGAAAGTCTTCTCGCTGATGGAAGGCGAGATTGGCATGCTCCAGATGGAGCGTAAGATCCGCAACCGCGTGAAACGGCAGATGGAGAAGACGCAGCGCGAGTACTACCTCAACGAGCAGATGAAGGCGATCCAGCGCGAGCTTGGGGACGGTGACTCCGGCGGCGAGCGTGACGAGATCGGCGAGCTCGAAGAGAAGATCGCCAACACTCCGATGTCGGACGAGGCTCGCGCCAAGGCCGAACAGGAAGTGAAGAAGCTGCGCCAGATGTCTCCCATGTCTGCGGAGTCCACGGTCGTCCGCAACTATCTCGACTGGATGGTCTCGCTCCCCTGGGGCAAGAAGAAGGAAGTCGTCAAAGATCTTCAGGTCGCTGAAGACATCCTCAACGCAGACCATTACGGCCTGGAGAAAGTCAAAGAGCGGATCCTCGAATACCTCGCGGTGCAGACGCGCGCCGACAAGGTTCGCGGGCCCATCCTCTGCCTCGTCGGCCCTCCGGGCGTCGGCAAGACCTCGCTCGGCAAGTCCATCGCTAAGGCCACGAACCGTGACTTCGTTCGCGTGTCGCTCGGCGGCGTGCGTGACGAAGCCGAGATCCGCGGTCACCGCCGCACATACATCGGCTCCATGCCGGGCCGTATCATCCAGTCGATGAAGAAGGCGAAGACGGGAAACCCGCTCTTCCTGCTCGACGAGATCGACAAGCTCGGCCAGGACTATCGTGGCGACCCGTCATCCGCTTTGCTGGAGGTCCTCGACCCCGAGCAGAACGTCAACTTCAACGACCACTATCTCGAAGTCGACTACGACCTGTCGGACGTGATGTTCATCACCACGGCCAACAGCCTCAACATGCCTCAGCCCCTTCTCGACCGGATGGAGATCATCCGTCTCGAAGGCTACACCGAGGATGAGAAGGTCGAGATCGCCAAGCGCCACCTCGTGCCGAAAGTCGTCGAGAACCACTCGCTGAAAGAAGGCGAATGGAATGTCGAAGACTCGGCCTTGCGTGATTTGGTCCGCTACTACACCCGCGAAAGCGGCGTCCGCTCGCTCGAGCGCGAGATCGCGAAACTGGCTCGCAAGGCCGTCCGCGAGATCGAACTCAAGAAAGCGACGACTGTCACTGTCAACGCTGAAAACCTCGACAAGTATGCCGGCGTCCGGAAATACCGGTACGGCATGGCTGATCGCGAGGATCAGGTCGGCGTCGTCACAGGACTTGCATGGACCGAAGTCGGCGGCGAATTGCTCACTGTCGAAGCTGTCCAGATGTCTGGCCGCGGCCGCACCACGGTCACGGGCAACCTGAAGGAAGTGATGAAGGAATCCATCTCGGCCGCGCAGAGCCTCGTTCGCTCGCGCGCTGTCCAGTATGGCATCCGTCCGCCTGTCTTCGACATGACGGACATCCACGTCCACGTGCCCGAAGGCGCAACACCGAAGGATGGCCCGTCGGCGGGTATCGCAATGACGACTGCAATCGTCTCGCTGCTCACCGGCAACCCGATCTCGAAAGACGTCGCCATGACGGGTGAGATCACCCTGCGCGGCCGTGTCCTGCCGATCGGCGGCCTGAAGGAGAAACTGCTCGCGGCTCTGCGTGGCGGCATCAAAACGGTGTTGATCCCCGAAGAGAACGAGAAGGATCTTGTGGACCTGCCGGAAAGCGTGAAACAGGGCCTCACCATAGTGCCCGTCTCCACTATCGACCAGGTCCTCGCGCGCGCCCTCGTGCGCCCGCTGACCCCGATCCAGTGGAGCGAGTCCGATGAAGCCGCCTACCGCAACGAACTACTCGGCCGCGGCGGCCCCAAAGGCTCCGAAGCCCCGCTTCAACACTGATATAAACGGGTGAATAGAAAGGCCCGCCGAGTAATCGGCGGGCCTTTTGCTTTCGGGTCGCGTCCGAGGGGCGTCCCCCCACAAGGCCGCGCTCTAAGCGCTCCAAAAAGCAAACCCACCCAACTCATCCACAAGAGCGCGCTCTCAGGCCCGCGGGGCAAAAACGCGAACCGTTATTCCCTCCACCACGACATCATCCCGCACTCGCGTCCCGCCACCACGCGCCACCGATGCAAGACATCGCGGATACAGAACATGCTCCGCCTTTAACACTCGCGCCGCCAACGTCACTTCGGTGTCTCCGGGAGCAACATCTACCTCGGCTGATCCAATCACCGGCCCCTCATCAACCCCCGCCGTCACCTGATGCACGGTGCAGCCATGCACCAGATCGCCCGCCGCCAGCGCCCGGTTATGCGTATCCACCCCGGGATATTTCGGCAGCAACGCCGGGTGGATATTGATCAGCCGCCCCGCCCATTGGTTCACGAACCACGGCGTCAGCACCCGCATGAATCCCGCCAGCGCGATCAATTCGACGCCCTCGGCTTCGAGCGTCTCATTCATCGCCCGGTCAAACGCCTCGCGATTCTTGCCAAAAATCTTGTGATCGATAGCCACGGCCTTCACGCCAAACCCGCGCGCCTTCTCAAGCCCGCCAGCATCCGGCTTGTTTGCCAGCACCAGCACCGGCTCGCAGGGCCAAGCCGGATCCTGCGCCGCCTTAAGCAGCGCCTCCATGTTGGAGCCCCGTCCCGAGATCAGAATGCCAAGCCGCTTCCGGCTCACGCTGGCGCCAGCTCGCCAATCACGAAGGGCGCTTCGCCTTCGTTGAACAGTCGCTCGATCAGCGGCTCAACCACCGCCGGCTCAACCGCCATCACTATGCCGACGCCGCAGTTGAATGTGCGCCGCATCTCTTCATCCGAAACCGATCCCGCCCGCTGCAGCCAGTCGAAAACGGGCGGCAATTGCCAAGCCGCATAGTCGATCTTCGGAGCTAGATGATCCGGGCACATTCGCGGCGCATTCTCGGTCAGCCCGCCGCCCGTAATGTGCGCCAGCCCCTTGATACGCTTCAGCCGGATAAGCTGCAGAAGCGACTTCACATAGATTTTCGTGGGCGCCAGCAGCGCCTCGCCAAGCTTCCGCTTCTCATCGAACGGCGCGCAGTCGTCCCACTTCAGCCCGGTCCGTTCCACAATCCGGCGGACCAGAGAATATCCATTCGAATGTGGTCCCGAAGAGGGCAGGGCGATCAGCACGTCGCCGGCTTTCATCTCGCCCGTGCGCGGCAGCAAATCCGTCCGCTCGACCGCGCCAACCACGAAGCCCGCGAGATCATAATGCCCCGCCGAATACATGCCCGGCATCTCGGCCGTCTCGCCGCCCACCAGCGTACAGCCTGCCTGACGGCAGCCTTCCGCAATGCCGGAAATCACCTTCGCAGCCGTGCCCGTCTCAAGCTTTCCGGTCGCGAAATAATCCAGGAAGAAAAGCGGCTCCGCCCCCTGCGCCAGAACATCGTTCACGCACATGGCTACGAGATCGATCCCGATCGTCTCGTGCCGTCCCGTTGCGAAGGCCAGCATTAGCTTGGTGCCAACTCCGTCCGTACCCGAAACAAGCACGGGGTCCTTGAACCCGGCCGCCTTCAGGTCGAACAGGCCGCCGAACCCGCCCAGCGCACCATCTGCGCCGACGCGCCGTGTCGAGGCCGCCATCGGTTTGATCGCATCCACCAGAGCTTCGCCTGCGTCGATATCGACGCCGGCGTCGCGATAGGTCATGGGCTTGCTTGAATCTGATCCGCTCATGAGCCGGCAGTTAACACGCTGAGGAAGGCCGGACCAGCGTGACCAAGCGTTCATGCACAACCTGCCTTACAATGGCCGGACGGCGCTGCTAGTTTTCGCCCCCATGAGACAAATCACCAGATTCGCAGCCGTTTTTGCCGCTTCGCTGGCGCTCGCCGGGACGGCGCTTGCGCAGTCGCCGGTCTATTCGGTCAAGGATCTGCCAATCGACAAGACGGCGCCTTCCGCCGCCGAAGCGACCAACCAAGGCCGCGCCGAGGCTCGCGTCATCGGGGCGCAGCGCCTGATCGATCGCCTGACCCTGCCGGAAGACCGTTCCGCCGCGCGCCAGCCGATCGATGCGGCGACCGTTGCCCGCTCCTATCGCAGCGTGCAGTCGCAGGGCGAGAAATCGTCCTCCGTCGCCGGCGGCATCCGCGCCACGGGCTTCGTCACCTGGAGCTATCGCGAGGCCGAGGTTCGCGCCTATCTGGACTCGCTCGGCGTGCCCTATGTCGACAGTCAGGCAGGCCTAGCCATGGTCGTGCCTGTCGCTGCAGCCGGCGTTGATCCAGCTCAGTGGGGCGCCCAGTGGACTGCGACCGTGAATGGCCAGATTGCTGGCAAATCCGACGACACCGTTCTGACGCCCTATATTGGCTCCATCGAAAGCTGGAACCGCCGGCCGGCATGGTCCGAAGTACAGGAAGAACTCACGCGCGTCCGTGCAGACCATGGCGTGATTGCCGAAGCCTACCAGCAAGGCCCGCAATACTATGTTCGCCTCGTTGATATGCGCACAAACATTCCAACCCCGGATATTGGCGTCGCCGGTCCGTTCGTGAGTCTCCAGTCGGCGCAGGCTGGCGCGGTCACGGAATTGGAGCGCGCGTGGAAAGCGGCCTCGATCGTGCGCGGCTCTGGTGCGACCAACCTCACGCTGGTTGCGGCGTTCAATGACATTCAGGAATGGGTGAAGATCCGCAAGGGTCTGGAGACCTCGCGTCTGGTGCGTCAGCTCAATATCGAGTCACTCTCGACCGTCGGCGCCGACATCCGCTTTGCCTATTCGGGACGCCCGGATCAGCTTGCGGCTGACCTGCGTTCTAAGGGCGTAGATCTCAGCGGCTCCGAAGGCAGCTGGATGCTGCGGGTTTCCGCCCCGCAATGACGCCATCCGGCGGCCAGCTATTCCTCGACTTCCCCCGCATCGACCCCGTCGAGCGACCGCTGATCGAAACCGGCTCCTATGCAGCCGCTGTTGGCGCGATCCGCCGCTGGAGGCATTGGCCTGGCGGCCAGCTGGCGCTGGTGGGTGAAGCCTGCGCCGGCAAGACCCGCCTCGTGCGGTTCTGGGCCTCCGATGCCGGCGCCGCCCTTGTGACGGGGGAGGCGCTTGCACATGCAGAGATGGACGAGATCGCGAAGCTCTCAGTCTTAGCCCTGGCGATTGACGATGCCGACCATCCGGCAGCGGCCTTGGGCCTATTGGCCGCTCTTAACCTTTGCCGCGACCGAGGCGCGCCGGTCCTGGTGTCGGGCCGGATCGACCCGGCCGGCTGGCACAGCCGGCCGCTGGACCTGAAATCCCGTCTGGCGGCGATGCCGGTCGCACATATTGAGCTACCAGACGATGAAACGCTGGCCTTCCGTTTGCGGGAAGAATGCGCCCTCAGGCATCTTATTTTACCTGACGAATCCGTCGTTTACCTTGCCCGGCGCGTGGAGCGTTCCTGGGCTGCTGTCGGGCAGGTGGCAGACCAGATCGAGCGAACGCCCGGCAGGGCCGAAAGCCTCCGTTCGGCCCGAGCGGTTCTGACTGGCCTAGGCATGGATCCCGGTTAATCCCACCAGACGCCGAAAAAGTTCCGTAATATATGGATGGTAAGCAGGATTTCAGGATCGGCGTCAGACCGCTCCAAACCTGGGTGTTGAAGTGGACCAAGCGGATATGGCCGATCGCAGCGAACGCGCGCGCGAGCCCTCGCCGAAAGGCAAGGAAGCAGCAGCTGTGACGGCAAGTGCCGCCCAGCTGGAGCAGTCGCCGGAGCGTTTTTTCAACCGCGAATTGTCGTGGCTCAAGTTCAACACGCGCGTTCTTGAAGAAGCGGAAAACAGGCGCCATCCGCTGCTCGAACGCCTGCGTTTCATCTCGATTTCAGCCACCAACCTCGACGAATTCTACTCGGTTCGCGTCGCCGGCCTTCGCCAGCAGGCACGAACCGGCATCACGCGCGTCTCGCAGGATGGGCTGACGCCGCAACAACAGCTCGACCGTATCGCTGTCGACGCCGGCATATTGATGGCCGAGCAACAGCGCATCTGGAACGAGATCCGCAGCGAGATGAAGCGGGCAGGGCTTGCCGTCGTCGATGAAGATGATCTCAACGATGCCGATTGCGAATGGCTGCGCGCGCGCTTTCTTGAGCGGGTCTTCCCGGTTCTCACTCCGCTGGCGATCGACCCGTCGCATCCGTTTCCATTCCTGCCGAACCAGGGCTTTGCCGTCGGCTTCACTCTGAAGCGGTCAAGCGATGGCGAAAAGCTGCGTGCGCTTGTACCGATCCCGACCCATGTCGAACGCTTCATCGAACTGCTGCCCGGGCCTAAGGGCCGCCGTTTCATCGCGCTTGAAGACGTGATCACGCTGTTCCTCGACACGCTGTTCCCGGACTGCGTCTCGAAAGGACGTTGCGTGCTGCGCATCATCCGCGACAGCGACATCGAGATCGAGGAAGAGGCGGAAGATCTTGTCCGTGAGTTCGAAATCCTGCTGAAGCAGCGCCGCCGCGGCCGTATTGTGCGCCTCAAGATTGACCGGGGTGCGCCTGAAGACCTGAAGGCTTTCTTCATCGAAGAAATCGGCGCAGAGCCGGCCGATATCGTCGAAATCGACGGCCTCATGGGCCTTGGGCAGCTCAAGGAGCTGATCGTCGAGGGCCGCCCGGATCTTGTCTTCAAACCGTTCGAGTCGCGCTTTCCCGAGCGTATTCGCGAACATAACGGCGATATCTTCGCGGCCATCCGGGTGAAGGACATTCTCGTCCACCATCCCTATGAGTCTTTCGACGTCGTCGCGCAGTTCCTGCGCCAGGCTGCACGCGATCCGGAAGTCGTGGCGGTGAAGCAGACACTGTACCGCACTTCGAAGAATTCGCCGATTGTTGCTGCGCTGATCGAAGCGGCTGAGGCCGGCAAGAACGTCACAGCACTGGTCGAACTGAAAGCGCGTTTCGACGAGGAGGCCAACCTGCGCCTCGCGCGCGACCTCGAGCGCGCCGGCGTGCAGGTCGTCTATGGATTTATTGAACTCAAGACGCATGCGAAGGTCAGCCTTGTCATCCGCCGCGAGCAGGGTTCGCTACGTGCCTATACGCACATCGGCACGGGCAACTACCACCCGATTACCGCGCGGATCTATGACGACCTGTCGCTATTCACGGCCGACGAAAAGATCGGCCGCGATGCGGGGCGCTTGTTCAACTACGTGACCGGTTATTCGAAGCCCAAGGAGATGGAGGCCATGGCCATCTCCCCGCTGACCATGAAGCCCACGCTGATCGCGCTGATCGAGGACGAGATTGCTCACGCGAAAGCCGGTCGTCCTGCGCAGATCTGGGCCAAGCTCAATGCGCTGGTCGACGAAGCGATCATCGACACGCTCTACAAGGCCAGTCAGGCCGGCGTGCAGATCCAGCTGATCGTACGCGGCATCTGCTGCCTGCGGCCTGGTGTCCCCGGACTGTCGGATAATATCGAGGTGCGCTCGATTGTCGGGCGATTCCTAGAGCATTCACGTATTGTCTGCTTTGGTGCGGGCGCGGGCCTGCCGTCGGACGAGGCCAAGGTTTTCATCGCCTCGGCCGACTGGATGCAGCGGAATCTGGACCGGCGCGTTGAAACGCTGACGCCGATCAAGAACCCGACTGTGCATAACCAGGTGCTCGACCAGATCATGCTGGCGAACCTCAACGACCGCGCACAAAGCTGGACGTTGCGCCCCGATGGACGCTATGTCCGTAACGCGCCGACCAAGGGTCGCCAGCCCTTCTCGGCGCACGAGTACTTCCTGGAAAACCCCAGCCTGTCGGGTCGGGGCAATGCACTGCGGCTCACCACGCCGCCGCAGCTCAAGCCAAGAGGCTGATCCATCAGGATGCGCCTCGGGGCCAGTTACGGACCAGAGGCCAGCGTATGACGGCAACTTCGGCAACGCGATCCAGGGCAAGCAGCAAGTCAGCTCGCTGGAAACGGATCGGCGTTATGGATGTTGGTTCGAACTCTGTTCGTCTGGTCGTCTACGATGTTCGCGGTCGCGCGATGCAGCCGCGCTTCAATGAGAAAGTGCTCGCCGGTCTTGGCCGGGGACTCAACTCAACCGGCAAGCTCAACAAGGAAGGCGTCGAGATCGCGATCGCGGCGCTTGCGCGGTTTGCGTCGATCACCCGCGCGCAGAAAGTCGAAGCGCTATTTCCCTTCGCTACGGCGGCTGTGCGCGAGGCCAGTGATGGGAAGGAATTCGCGGAGCGGGTGAAGAAGGAAACAGGCATCACGCTGCGTATCCTTTCTGGCAATGACGAGGCGCGCTTCGCCGCTGAAGGTGTGCTGGCAGGTACGCCTGGCGTCGATGGCGTTGCAGGCGATCTGGGGGGCTCAAGCCTCGAACTCGCGAGATTGACGAATGGCCGTTATGAGATCGGCTCCACCTATCCTTTGGGGCCGCTTGCGCTAGACTCAGGCGGAGCGTTCAACGAGGACAAGGTGCTTGCCAAGGTGAGGGACGTGCTTTCCGGCGCGTCTGAACTCAAGAAGTCGGGCGACACCTTCTTCGCCGTCGGCGGCGCTTGGCGCGCGATCGGCACGCTGCATATGGAGTTAACGCGGGCGCCGCTTCACATGCTGCAGAATTATGAGATGGACGCGGCCGAGCTATCCAAGCTCCTCGGCGAAATTCTTGGCGGCAAGAAACATGTCGAATTGCTGCTCGAAGTTACGAAACGCCGCGCCGTGACAATTCCCTACGCCGCCGCCGTCCTGAAAACGCTGCTCGAGATCGGCAAATTCAAGAGCGTGATGATCTCGTCGTATGGCGTACGCGAGGGCATCATTTTCGACAGCCTTGACGATGCTGAGCGCGCAGAAGATCCGCTAGATGCGGGCATCGAGGCCCTCATCGCCGACGAGCAGGCCGCCGAATTCGGTCGGGCGCTTGCCGATTGGGCAAGTGAAGCTGCCCCCTATACGTTGAACGCACGGCTCAGTTCAGCGGCCTGCCGGCTCGTGGATATCGGTGCGCTACTTCACCCCGATCACCGCGCCGACCTCGCCTTTGATCTTGTTGCGCGCGCGCCCTTGCCCGGCCTGAGCCATCGCGACCGCGCCGCGTTAGCACTGGCTGTCGCCTCGCGCTTCAAGAAGGGCCTACGCAACGACGTCAGTGAGAAGCTGCTGGACATTCACACCGCTGGAAAGGCGAGGGCGCTCGGCGCTCTCATGCGTCTTGCCGCCGACTTCTCCGGCCGGTCCGCCGACCTGCTCAAGCACGCGCGTCTGACATGCGATGGGGACACGCTGTCTCTGAAGGTCGCCTTGCCCTATCGCGCGCTGGTTTCGGAATCGGTGGAGCGTCGGCTCGAACAGGCTGCTGATGAGCTAGACATGGACTACGCGCTAACGACGTAGTCTTTTAGACTTCGACGATCTTCACGCCCTTGGGCGAGGCCGCTAAGGCGACCTTGCCGCTCTTAAGCCGCAGCGCCATTTCGCCGAAGACCTCACGGCGCCAGCCTTTCAGGGCTGCGATATCGGGGTTGTCGTCGCGAGCAAGTTTCTCGAGATCCGCTGCGTTCGCAATCAGGCGTGTCGCCACGCCGGCTTCGTCCGAAACCTGCTTGAGCAGAACCTTCAGCAGTTCGCCCACGGCGCCAGGCGGCGGACCAGCTGACTCAGGTCGCTCCACGTCCGGCGCATATTTGTCCGGATCATCCAGAGCCTGATTGATGGCGTGGATCAGGCCTTGTCCATGTTTCGATTTCGCAAAGCCATTCGGCACGGCGCGCATGCGTTCGAGCGCGTCAGCCGTTCGCGGCTTCTGCTGGGCTATTTCCTGGATGGCGTCGTCCTTCAGAATGCGACCACGCGGCTTGTCGGTTTCCTGCGCAACACGCTCGCGCCAGGCGGAGACATTGGCGAGCACGGCGAGGTAATCGCTTTTGTATTTGCGGATCTTCTGTCGCTTCCAGCCGGTCTCGGGATCGAACGCATAGATCTCAGGATCAAGCAGGGCGTCGTGCTCGTCCGCGATCCAGTCGGTGCGGTTCTGCTTCGCGAGCTTTTCACTGAGAATGCGGTAGATCTTGCGCAGATAGACGACGTCGCCACGCGCATAGCGGAGCTGCTTTTCCGAAAGCGGGCGGCGCGCCCAATCGGTGAATTGCGAAGATTTGTCGACCGTGCCCTTGAGCACGCGACTGACGAGGTTCTCGTAGCTGATCGAGTCGCCCAGCCCGCACGCCATGGCGGCGATCTGCGTGTCGAAGATCGGCGCGGGGGTATGCCCGATCAGGCGGGTGAAAATCTCGAGATCCTGCCGAGCGGCGTGGAACACCTTAACCTTCGAAATGTCGGCCAGCAGCTTGAGCATGGGGGAAAGATCGATCCCCTTGGCGATCGGATCGACCAGCACGTCGTAATCGGCGTTCGCCACCTGGATCAGGCAGACCTGCGGCCAGTAAGTTGTTTCACGGTGGAATTCGGTGTCCACAGCGAGAAAATCGCCCTCGGACAGGCGTTTGCAGGCATCGACCAGCGCATCCGTATCGGTGATCAGCCGGATCTCGCCGGTCTCGTCGTCGTTCAAAATTACAGGCTCCCGAATCGACGGCCAGCCGATATTGACAAGCTTGACGGCGACATGCGCTTGTCCGCCCGATCTATCAAGCCAAATCCCCCGTTTTTGGCGGGAAAAGCAGGAGTTTTGCCCCCATGCATGCATACAGGACGCATAGCTGCGGCCAGCTGCGCGCGGGTGACGTGGGCAATAGCGTTCGCATTTCAGGCTGGGTTCACCGCAAGCGCGACCATGGCGGTCTGCTTTTCGTGGACCTGCGGGATCATTACGGCCTAACCCAGTGCGTCATTACGCCGTCGAACCCCAATTTCGCGCGTCTGGAGCGTATCCGGGTCGAGTCCGTCATTACGGTCACAGGCGAGGTTGTCGCTCGGGAAGCCTCCACGGTGAACTCGGGTCTGCCGACCGGGGCGATTGAGCTGAAGGTCGCTGAGCTAGGTGTGATTTCTGAAGCCGACGAGTTGCCGCTGCCAGTGTTTGCAGAGCCGGAATATCCCGAAGACGTCCGCCTGAAATATCGCTTCCTCGACCTGCGCCGCGAGACGCTGCACGCCAACATCGTGAAGCGCACGCAGGTGATTTCCTCCATGCGCCGGCGCATGGCCGATATGGGCTTTACGGAGTATTCGACGCCAATCTTGACGGCTTCGTCGCCGGAAGGCGCGCGCGACTTCCTCGTGCCGAGCCGCATTCATCAGGGGAAGTTCTTCGCGCTGCCGCAGGCGCCGCAGCAGTACAAGCAGCTGCTGATGGTGGCGGGCTTCGATCGCTACTTCCAGATCGCGCCGTGCTTCCGCGACGAAGACCCGCGCGCCGACCGTCTGCCCGGCGAATTTTACCAACTCGATCTGGAGATGAGCTTCGTCACGCAGGAAGACGTCTGGGACACGATGGAGCCCGTGCTGCGCGGCGTGTTCGAGGAGTTCTCGAACGGCAAGCCCGTTACCCAGAGATCCCGCGCATTCCCTATGACACCGCGGTCCGCAAATACGGCTCAGACAAACCGGATTTGCGCAACCCGATCGAGATGGGGAATGTCTCGGACCACTTCCGTGGCTCCGGCTTCAAGGTCTTCGCCGGCATGCTGGAGAAGGACGCCAAGATCGAGGTCTGGGGCATTCCCGCATCGGGCGGCGGCAGCCGTGCGTTCTGCGACAAGATGAATTCCTGGGCGCAGCAACAGGGCCAGCCGGGTCTCGGGTACATCTTCTGGCGCGAAGGCGAAGAGGGCGGAGCAGGCCCTGTCGCCAAGAACATCGGCCCGGAGCGCACCGAAGCCATTCGCAAACAGTTCGGCCTCAAGGTCGGAGATGCGATCTTCTTCGTCGCCGGTCAGCCAACAAACTTCTACAAGTTCGCGGGTGAGGCGCGGAGCCGCGTGGGCTCCGAACTTAACCTGACGCAACTCGACCAATTCGCGTGCTGCTGGATCGTCGATTTCCCGTTCTATGAATGGAATGAGGACGAGAAGCGAATCGACTTCGCGCACAACCCGTTCTCTATGCCTCAGGGCGGGATGGAAGCTCTCAGCGGCGCGCAGGATCCGCTGACGCTCAAGGCATTCCAATACGACATGGTCTGCAACGGCTTCGAGATCGCCTCCGGCTCGATCCGTAATCATCACCCCGCGACCATGGTGAAGGCGTTCGAACTCACCGGCCTCTCCAAGGCGCAGGTCGAGGAACAGTTCGGCGGCCTCTATCGGGCGTTCCAGTTCGGCGCACCGCCCCACGGCGGTATGGCGGCGGGCGTGGACCGGATTGTCATGCTGGTCTGCGGCGTCCAGAACCTGCGCGAAATCACGCTATTCCCGATGAACCAGCAGGCGCAGGACCTGTTGATGAACGCGCCAAGCGAGGCGACAACCAAGCAGCTTCGCGAGCTGGGCATCCGCGTTGTTGCTCAGGAAAAGAAGTAAATCTTCGAGGGCCTGGTCCGCCGCTAACGATGCTTGCGGCGCTGTTATAAACCTTGAAATCGCCAGCGGCGGCGGGCTCTTTTTAGGCTCGCCGCCATAGTTGTGTTTACATTCATTCCCCTTAACATTGCCCTGCAAATCGTAACCATCGCGATAGGCGCGCGCTAAAGCGGTGACCTTCACCCTGCATGTGTCCCAGAGCCGCGCCTTGCGCCGGCGCCGGGACTCAGGGCCGGGAGAGGGTAATGACTGACGGCGTTCGGGTTGTGGTCTTCGCGTCCCAGAAGGGCGGGTCGGGAAAGACAACCCTGTCTGGCCACATTGCGGTGGAGGCCGAGCGGGCGGGCGATGGACCTGTCGCGCTGATCGATACCGATCCGCAGGGGTCGCTGGCAAAATGGTGGAACGCGCGGGCAGCTTCCACCCCGGCCTTCGCCCAGGCATCGCTGGAAGAACTGGATGCCTGTCTCGATCATCTGAAGAGTATCGGGTTCAAGCTGATCGTTATCGACACTCCGCCGGCCGTCACCCAGACGATCGCTCATGTCGTCAAGCGCGCTGACCTTGTCGTCGTGCCGACACGTCCCAGTCCACACGACTTGCGCGCAGTTGGCCCGACGGTTGATATCGCGGACAGTCTCGGCAAGGCCCTGGTGTTCGTTGTCAACTCCGCAACACCGCGCGCCCGCATCACGTCTGAGACGGCCGTGGCGCTATCGCAGCATGGCGTCGTCGCGCCGGTGACGCTCCATCACCGGGTAGACTTCGCCGCCTCGATGATCGACGGCCGCACGGTTGGCGATATCCAGCCGGAATCGAAGTCCGCGCTCGAGGTTTCGGCGCTGTGGATGTATCTGCGTGGCCGCCTCGCCAAGCTCTATGGCGGCGCGGACGTGCATTGGGCCGAGAAGGCCCGGGCTGACTTCTCCACCGCCGTGCTGACGCCAGAAACCCCTATGCAGGCGCCGCCCGCCGTGCTGGGTGAGGACGAAGAAGACGACTGGGACTTGGACCTGCCCGCTTGGGCCAACATTGCGGTCGCCAACGCCACGGCCGATCGCCGCAAGAGTGGCGGCCAGCCACGCTCTCCCGCTCAGGGGCCGGCTCCCGCGCGTATGGCGCCGGGCATGGTGCTGGAGGCTATGCGCCCAGCCGAGACCAATCAGCTGGAGCGTCGCCGGGCCGATCGCGGACCGCCGACCGGCCAGCCTGACCGCCGCCAGGCGCGCAGTTTTGGCCGCCGGCCGACGCACTGAGGGCAGGCCCAATGTCAGCATCCCCATTCGCTTCCCTGAGCGCTGGCCTGCTTGCCCGTAAGGGCGAGGCGAAGCCCTCGCAGGAACCCACTTTCGGATCGAAGCCGTGGCTGCCGCCGGTCGTTCCGGTTGCGACCATCTCCCCACCGGCCAGGTCGCAGGCCGTGCCCCACGCGCCTGCCACGGGTTCGAACGCGCCCGACATCGCCGAGATGAAGGTGTGTCTGAACGAGGTTGCCGCCGTATGGCCGCAGGCAAAGCCGCATCACGCGAGGGACCTGGATAGTTCGGGCTGGGTTGCGACCCGCGGCCATAATCCTGCGCCGATCGTCCATGGCCAGCCGATCAAGACCACGATCCGGCTGACACATGCTCAGGCTCGGGCTGTCAAGTTGGCCGCGCTGGTGCTGGACAAGCCGCAGCAGGAGATCCTGACAGCTGGGCTGTTGGGACGGCTCGAAGCGCTGGCCTGCTCGGACCTGTCGAGTTGCTCGTGCTTCAAGGCGGTGCTGGAAGGGCTCAAAATGCCAGAGGCGATGGAAATGCCGCTCGCCTACTAGCTGCAGCTAGTTCTTACAGGCCGGCAGCTTGAGGCCCTTGGGCAACTTCGTGGAAGCGTCGCCGCAGGCGATATTGAGCTGTATCTGCGTCAGCCCTTTGGCCGTCTCGAAGTCCGACCCGGAAAGGTTGGCATTGTCGAACTTGGCGGACGTGAAATCGGATCCGCCAAACCAGCCACCGACGAGCGACGCGTCCGCAAAATCAACCTTCCAGAAATCCGCGCCTTCGGCGCGCAGGCCAAACCCGTTCACGATGGACATGTTGGCGCCAGCGAGCTTGGCTTTGTCGAATGTGGAGAGGCTTAGATCGGCTTGGCGCAGGCGGGTGCCGGAAAGGTCGATGCCGGAAAATTCCTGGTAAGATAAGTCAACCTGGAACAGGTCGCATCCCGAACAGGCTTTCTCGCCCTCGATTAGCCTTTCGGCTGTCGCTTTGCGCGAAGCCTCGTTCTGCTCAGGCGTTTGCGCCAGCGCAGCAAGACCCATTGCGCCAATGGCGACGATGGCAATCAGGATGCGAAGGAGCATGAATTGAGGGGAGCCTTAAGCGAGAACAGAAAGGCTCATCAGGCCGATAGCGACAACCGCGATGAAGATGCGCTGTACCATTTAAGTCAGGGTCCCATGTGCAGTTAAGCGGCGGCAGTCGCCGGGTGAGCAACGTTCGCGCCAAGAAACAGTTCAATCGGGGCGGTTTGCAGGCGGCTTTTTGTACGTTCGGCGGTGTTTAGGTGAGCGAATTGTCAGAATTACCGAAGCCGCGTTACCGAATTACCAACAAAGCTGGATCCTGTCGCAGTTGCTACGCATTACATCTTGTTGGGAATTCCACGCGCCTTGATGGTCGGCAGTTTTTGCCGAGCACTGCGTCAGTGCGACGCTGGCGCCGCATCCGTCGGATCGACTTAGGCCGTCTGCACGGTGGCTCCACAAGCCTCACAAACAGCGACCCCATCATCGGGTCGTAGCGTGAAGTGTCCGCAGGTCGGGCAGGCGTCAGACAGGTAATCCGGCGAGCGTGGTGGCGTGACGCCCGCGCTCTCGGTTTCCTCGAGTCGCTCGGCAAGCCTCCGGGCGGTAAAAGGAACTATATTGTCCGGCATGACGCCGCGACTGAAGCCGCGCGAGATCAGTTGCTCGGGGCGCACCGGCGCAACAGGAACGGTCGGCTCTTCGCCTTCATTCGCGCCTGAGCCGAGGCCGTCATGGCTGACATTCTCGATCTCGGCGAGGTCATCGCGCCCGAGATAGGACACGGCGAGTTCGCGGAAAATGTAGTCGAGAATGGACGTCGCTTTGCGAATGGAGTCGTTGCCAGTGACTTCGCCCGCCGGCTCGAAACGAGTGAAAACGAAGGCGTCGACGAACTCCTCTAGCGGCACGCCGTATTGCAGGCCGATCGAGATCGCGATGGCGAAATTGTTCATCAGCGAGCGGAAGGCGGCGCCTTCCTTGTGCATGTCGATGAAGATCTCGCCGAGTTCGCCATCGTCGAACTCACCGGTGTGCAGATAGACCTTGTGGCCACCCACGGTGGCTTTCTGGATGTACCCCTTGCGGCGATCCGGCAGCCGACGGCGCTCGGCGACGTAGGCTTCGTCATGATCATGCGCGTGCGAATGGACCGGCGCGACAGGTTGCCGCTCGAATGTGGGCGCCTGCGTCTCGCTTGCCATTGGCGCGCGGGCGCGGCGTTTGGCTTCCGCGATCCGGTGCTGCAGCTCGCCATCAACTGCGGGACGCCCAGCCTCGATCCTGACACCCACTCCGGCGCCCATGGCGGCGCGGACAGAGGCGTGCACGGTCATGCGTGTCGTGTCGGACTGCTCGCCGGTCGCGATTGTGACCACGGGCTGTCGCGACAGGAAGGGCGCAATCGCTTTGGCAATGCGCACGCGCGCCTCCGGCGTTACGCCGTCGGCGCGGGCGAGTATGCGGGCGAGTGGCGATTTGGGGTTCGACACAGGACGACGACGGCCCTGGACGGCGATGCGGGCTTCATCGATCTCCCGCGGTGAGATGCCCAGCGCGCGCAGAAGCGCCTCGCCGTCTGTGTCGTAGGCCTCTGGATCAAGACCGAGGCGCTTGCGGATCAGGTCGTCACCGACAACCCAGCGCGAGAATGCGGCCGAGAGGCTGAGACCTTCCTTCAGCGCTTGTTCGATCCGATCAAGCGCTTCTTCCGTTAGTCCCCGCGATTCAAGTCGGTGACGCTCCAGCCCGTCGATCTGGTCCAACGTCCGCGCCCCGAGAATGCGAAGACGTACATCCTCTGCTTCGGTTTTGGACGCCGTCGTGTTGAGCGCGGCAGTCACACAATCTGAAAGATCTGGAGTTTGCTCGTCCTCATGCGCCAGCAGCAGATCGACCGGATCGGCCCCACTGCTTTCAGCGGCAATCCAGCGGATGGCGGCAGGCGAGGCGTGCTCGACCGTTATTGTTCCAGCGGCATCCCTGGCCAGGCTGCAGATCTTCGCTGCAGCTGCAATGCCCGGCTCGCTGTCGCAAGCAAGGCCACGCGACATCACAGCTGCTGCGAGGCCGGCAAGCCGCACAGCACAGCCTGACGCAATCGTCCTGAGGGCTTGGAGGTCAGCGGTCATGACCGCGAGATCATCCGCAGCTGCATAGCGCGCCACGTTGACGGCGACCGCGGCGGCGTTTGCATCAGACGCGGCCTCGCCGATCCCGATCTCGACAGCCAGGCGCGTGCGGCTCACGCGTTCGATAGCGGACGCAGCTTCGTTGGCCTCGACGCCCGTCCATGATGGGATCACATAGGTCTGCCGTGCAGGTTCGCGTGCGCCGGTGGCCTGACGCCGAAGCGTAATGGCGGCTGCACGGGGTCCGCCCGGCGTGCACAGGGCGATCTCCACCAGTTCGGCATCCGCGCCCGCACGGAATGCGTCGATGAGCGCCGATGTCGTCGGCCGGCCCTGCTCATCCGTTTCAATGGTCAGCGCTTCGAGCGCATCAGCGACGGCAACAAAGGCTTGCGTCGCTACTGCGCGGGCAGAAGCGACTGCGGTTGCGTCCGCAATGGCCGACAGAAGTTGGGACGCCTCGAGCGACGTCCCCCGCGAACTTTCGATCAGGCTGGTGGGAGCGATAGGCGACATCCGGCGCGCCCGAATGGCTTCGCATAGCGCCTCGGCCGCCTCGCTCTCGCCCCCTAGCGTCCGGATTGCCGCGAAGTGCGCATTGAGCAGCCGGGCAGGCGGCGCATCAGCGTCGCCATGCCCGATCAGCGCTGCGCCGGTCTCCAGCACGCGCGCCAGATGGCGGCTGTTTGATTTGGTCCGGGATTCGGCCATTGGTATGCTCCCGCGTACGTCCAACGGTCACCAATGCGGCGCCTGTCGCGAATCGACCACATGATGGGGTGGTTCGCTCCGCCCTGCACACAGGAATTTGTCGCAGGGCCAAGGGTTTTGGCCTTCTGGACCCATTAATTCGCGGGCGCCATATTCGCGCCGTTGAAGTCGTGCCTATGTAACTGAATTCCTTGCGGAGCCGAGATGCTGAAGTCGATCTTCACCTGGTGGAACGGGGCTACGATCGGCGCCCGGTTCGACATTGGCCGCAGGGCTGTCTTTGTCGGCAAGGACGATGTCGGAAACAAATATTACGAGGAGCGCAAGGTGAGCCTAGAAGGCCGCAAGCGCCGGTACGTGATCTATAATGGATACGCAGAACCTACCAAAGTCCCGGCGGACTGGCATGGCTGGTTGCATCACACCTTCGAAAAACCGCCTACCGAGCAACCGCTGCTTCGCAGGGCTTGGGAAATCGATCACAAGCCAAACATGACCGGCACGCTTGAAGCTTACCGCCCGAAAGGCAGCCTTGCTGAGGGCGGCGAACGCGCGAAGAGTTCTGGCGATTATGAAGCCTGGAAGCCTTGATGCGTGAATCGCTGTTTGAAGCCCTGGTCGGTCTCGTTGTTGTTGCGGTCGCGGGGTTCTTCCTCGTGTTCTCGCTCTCGCAGCGCAGCGACGCCTCGACCGGCGACAGCTATGACCTGATCGCGAAGTTCGACCGGGCGGATGGCGTTTCCCCTGGCACGGACGTGCGGGTCGCCGGCGTGAAGGTCGGCACAGTGCGCTCCGTGAAACTCGACCAGACCACGTTCAAGGCCGAGGCCAGGCTGGCGATCAAGAAGGACGTCCAGATCCCCGAAGAGTCTGCTGCCCAGATCCAGTCCGACAGCCTTCTGGGCGGCAGCTATATCCATATCCAGATAAGCGGAATGCCGGACAACATGCAGCCCGGCTCCAAGTTCGAATACACGCGCGGCAGCATGGATATCCTAGGCATTCTTCTCGAAGCCGTGGGTGGCCTGGGCGGCGGCGAAAGCACGGGTGATACCGGGGGCGGTTCCGAGGAGGCTCTCCCATGACACGCTTCATTCGCTTTACACTCGCAACTGCCGCCGTCGCGTTGGCTGCGTCGGGCGCCAATGCGCTTGAGCCGCGCACAGGCGTGAAACTGCGCGCTCTCGACAAGATCACCGGAAACTCGACCGATATCAGCGCAAAGGTTGGCGAGACGCTCACCCTCGGACGGCTGAAGGTTACGGTGAAAGCCTGCTTCCAGGCTCCACCGGAAGATGCGCCGGAATCGGCCGCGTTCCTTGAGGTTCACGCGACAGCGGTTGCTGGCAAGGGAACGGGCGACACGGCTGCCGAAACGGTGCGGATGCATCGCGGACCGCAGCCAATTGGACCGGACGGTCTATTGTTTTCGGGGTGGATGTTCGCGTCTTCGCCAGGGCTCAGCGCGCTTGAGCACCCGACTTACGACGTCTGGGTGATCAGCTGCAACACGTCTGCGCCGGCCCAGCCGGCTCCGGTAGCGCCAACTCCGGCTGCCGAGCCAAACTGAGCATCGACTTCCAGCGCCGCGGCAAGTCTTCTCTGAAATTCCTCTCGCCCGATTTCCTCGACGCCGAAGCTTCTCAGATGCTCGGTGATGAACTGCGTGTCGAGCAACACATAGCCATCGTTCTTCAAACGAGCGACCAGATGCGCGAGAGCGACTTTGGAAGCGTCTGTCACGCGCGAGAACATGCTCTCGCCGAAGAAGGCGCCTTTCAGGCTCACGCCATAAAGCCCGCCGATAAGCTCACCATCAAGCCACGACTCGACACTGTGTGCGTGACCCAAGCGATGAAGGGCGCTGTAGAGATTGAGGATCGGCGAGTTGATCCAGGTGCTAGGTCGGTCTGGCGCGGCTTCTGCGCAACGCTCCATCACGCGCGAGAACGCCGTGTTGAAGCGTACCTCGAAGGTGTCCTTGCGGATCGTCTTACGCAGGCTTTTCGAGACGTGGAAATTATTGAGCGGAAGCACGCCGCGCAGATCGGGATCGACGAGAAAAAGACGTGGATCGTCGCGATCATCCGCCATCGGAAATACGCCGCGGCGGTAGCAGTCGAGCAGATCCTTCGGGCCGAAAACCCGGCTCAACGCGCTATCCCTTCTTCGTGTCCTTGGGCGACTTCAGGAAACCTTCCAGCCAATGGATGTCGTAATTGCCGGCCTGAATGTCCTTGTTGTCGACGAGGCGCATGTGCAGCGGCAGCGTCGTTTCAACGCCGCCAACTACGGTTTCGCCCAGGGCGCGACGCAGCCGCGCGATTGCTTCTGCGCGCGTAGGCGCGTGCACGATCAGCTTGCCGATCAGGCTGTCGTAATAGGGCGGTACGCGATAGCCAGAATAGACGGCGCTATCGAGCCGAACGCCGAGACCGCCCGGTGCGTGGAAGTCTGTTATCAGGCCGGGAGACGGCGCAAACGTTTCGGGGTTCTCCGCGTTGATGCGGCATTCGATGGCGTGGCCGCTAATCACCACATCTTTCTGCGTCAGCGACAGTTTTTCCCCGGCGGCGATGCGGATCTGTACCTGCACGAGATCGAGACCGGTGATCATCTCGGTCACCGGGTGCTCGACCTGCAGGCGCGTGTTCATCTCGAGGAAGTAGAACTCTCCATTCTCGTAGAGGAATTCGATTGTCCCGGCGCCGAGATAGCCAAGCTTCTTGATCGCGGTGGTGACTGTCTTGCCGATCTTCGCGCGCGCGTCCGCGTCGATGACCGGGGAGGGCGCCTCTTCGAACACCTTCTGGTGGCGGCGCTGTAGCGAACAGTCGCGTTCGCCAAGATGGATAACGTTGCCATGGCCATCGGCCACGATCTGAATTTCGATGTGACGCGGTTTCTGGAGATACTTCTCCATGTACACGGCGTCATTGCCGAAAGCGGCCTTGGCTTCGCTCCGCGCCGTCTGGAAAGCGACTTCGAGTTCATCAGGCGTGGTTGCGACCTTCATGCCGCGTCCGCCGCCGCCGGCCGTCGCCTTGATCAGCACGGGATAGCCGATCCGCTTGGCCGCCGCCGTGGCGTCTTCAACCGTGGGCAGGCCGCCGTCAGAACCCGGAACGACGGGCACGCCTGCCGTCTGGATCGCTTCCTTGGCGGTGATCTTGTCGCCCATCATCCGGATATGTTCCGGCTTGGGTCCGATGAAGGTGATGCCGCTCTTCTCGACGATCTCGGCGAATTTGGCGTTCTCGGAAAGGAAGCCATAGCCCGGATGGATCGCCTGCGCGCCGGTAATCTTTGCAGCGGTTATGATTGCAGGGATGTTGAGATAGCTTTGCCGCCGAAGCCGGGCCCACGCAGACGCTCTCGTCGGCGAGGCGCACGTGCATGGCATTGCGATCGGCTTCGGAGTGGATCGCCACAGTGTGGATGCCCATCTCCTTGCATGCACGGTGCACGCGCAGAGCGATCTCACCTCGGTTCGCTATGAGGATTTTGTCGAACATCGCGGCCTGCGCTATTCGATGATGACGAGGGGCTCGCCGAACTCGACCGGCTGCTGGTTCTCGATGAGAATCTGCGTGACCTTGCCGGCGCGCGGAGCGATGACCGGGTTGAATGTCTTCATGGCCTCGACCAGTAGCAGCGTCTGACCGACAGCGACCGTCGCGCCGACCGTGACGAACTTTGCGGCGCCTTCTTCCGCTTGTAGATACACGGTGCCCACCATCGGCGATTTCACAGCGCCGGGATGATCGCGCAGTGAGGCCTTGGTCACAGGCGCGGCTGCGACGGGCGGTGCAGCGGCCGCTGGCGCGGTCGGCGCAGGCGCATAGGCTTGCGCCATATGCACGGCCTTCGCCTCAGGCTTTACGACCTTGATGCGCAGGCCGCCTTGCTCGATCTCGATTTCGCCGAGATCGGCTTCACGCAGGATGGCCGCGAGTTCGCGGATCAAACCGGTGTCGAACCTGCCATTCTTGTCGGAAGGCTTGTCGGCCATGGTCGTCAAACTCTCTTCTGGTCAGCAAGGGCCGCCGCAGCCTCAATGGCCAAGCGGTATCCAAGGGCGCCGAAGCCGGCGATGACGCCGGAAGCGGCAGGCGAAACCAGGCTGTTGTGCCTGAATCCTTCCCGAATTCCGGGATTGCTGAGATGCACTTCCACGACGGGAATGGTCAACACCTTGAGCGCGTCGTGGAGCGCGACCGAGGTGTGGGTATAGCCGCCCGCGTTTATGACCACCGCTGCGGCCTGTCTACGTGCTTCCTGCACCCAATCCACAAGCTCGCCTTCATGGTTGGATTGGCGGAAAACCAGCGTTGCCCCAACCGCTGCGGCAGCTTCGTGCGACAGTTTTTCCAAGTCCGCGAGCGTCGCCTTGCCATAGATGGCGGGCTCGCGCTCACCGAGGAGGTTGAGGTTTGGACCGTTCAGGCAGTAGATGGTCAAGCTCATGGACGACCTTTACCTGAGACCAGTTCGCAACGCCAAAAGACATCCATAGAATCTGGCGCGGCGGAGCGAATGAATAGGCGAATCCCGAGCCGGATCAAATGCCTGAGACGACGAAATGAACGTATTCCTTAACGGCGAACCGGCCAGCGCGCCTGACGTCGTCACTGTGGCGGCCTTCCTCGAAAGCCTGGGAATGCCCCTGAAGGGTGTTGCAGTGGAAAGGAACCGCGAAATCGTGCCCAAGTCCATGTATGGATCGGTCCGGCTCACCGAGGGCGACCGGATTGAGATCGTCCAGTTTGTGGGAGGGGGCTGATGCCCGACACGTCAGTCGCGACAGGCGACCAGTTGATAATTGCCGGCAAGGCCTATTCCTCCCGCCTTATCGTCGGGACAGGCAAGTACGCAAACTACGCCCAGAACGCCGCAGCCGCTGAAGCGGCGGGCGCCGAGGTCGTTACGGTGGCGCTGCGGCGTGTGAATGTCGCCGACAAAGGCTCGGACCGGCTGGTCGATCATCTCGACCCGAAGCGCTTCACCTATCTGCCCAACACGGCAGGCTGCTTCACGGCGGATGATGCTGTGCGCACGCTTCGCCTCGCGCGCGAAGCCGGCGGATGGTCGTTGGTGAAGCTCGAAGTGCTGGCCGACCAGAAGACGCTCTACCCTGATATGCAAGAGACGCTGATCGCTGCGAAGGCGTTGATCGCCGATGGCTTCGACGTCATGGTCTATTGCTCGGACGATCCGGTCTACGCACGCAAGCTGGAAGACGTTGGCTGTTGCGCGATCATGCCACTCGGCTCGCTCATCGGCTCCGGGCTTGGCATCCAGAACCCCGTGAACATTCGCTTGATCGTCGAGCAGGCGAGGGTGCCGGTAATCGTCGATGCAGGCGTCGGCACGGCGTCGGACGCGACCATCGCGATGGAACTCGGTGTCGATGGCGTCCTGGTGAACACGGCGATTGCCGCAGCCAGAGATCCAATTCGCATGGCGCGTGCGATGAAGCACGCTGTCATCGCTGGCCGGGAATCCTACCTGGCGGGACGCATGCCGAAGAAGCGCTATGCCGACCCATCCAGCCCGCTGGCCGGGCTGATCTAGGTCTTCACCTTGTCGCGCGCCGCCTTGACGATGTCGTTGAGGTGCTGCTCGCCGAACCCGCCAACGTAAGTCCCGTTGATGAAGAAGCTGGGCGTCCCTTCAAGGCCGACCTTCTCGTAGTCCTCGACCGAGGCCCGCACCTTATCCTTGATCACCTTCGAATTCATGTCCTGCTTCATGCGCGCGATATCGAGGCCGATCGACTTGCCAACCGTCTCGATAATCTCCGGCGTATAGGCGTTCGCCGGCACCTTCATCAGCGCAATGTGCATTTCGCGATACTTGCCCTGGTTCTTCGCTGCGAGAGCGGCCGCCGCCGCCATCTCCGAATTGACGCCGCGGACAGCCGACTCCTTGATCACAACACGAATGTCGCCGCGGCGATCATCGACCTGGTTCATCACCCACGACGTCGCCAGCTTGCAGTAGCCGCAATTGTAGTCCGTGAACTCGACGATCGTTATCGGCGCATCGGCTGGGCCGAGCACCGGATCATCCTTGGCCAGCGTGACCTTTGACCAGGCCGCCTCGGTTGCAGCGACCTTCTGCTCTTCTTCGCGACGTTGAAGCTCGCCAAACGCCTCCGCGAGAACGATAGGCTCCCGCATCAGGTATTCCTTTACGATCGCCTCGATCTGCGCCTTGGACAGCTCGCCGACGGCGTCAGGAGCGTTCACGGCGCCCTGGCCGGAGCAGGCTGTAGAAGCGAATGCGGCGGCGATGGCGGTTATGAGCTTGTAGCGCATCGAGCAGGTCCTTTCGGGCCATTGTGCCCGGCTGTTCTGAAGAGAATATGGTCCGGTTCGTTCGGATTCCATCATCAATGTTGGGTGTTCAGGGCAGTTCCGGCAAAACCGGGGCGGGCGCCGCGAGGCCGGTTGCGTGGGTCCGAAAGCGCCATGATGTCATCGGCGCGCTGGCCATTAGGGGTGTCTAGTTTCAGCTTGTCGCGGGCCCGGCTGGCGAATACATGCGCTCGGCTCATATTACCAACCTGATAGGCTTCCTCAGCTGTCGCTAGGTCAGCATCCCCGATCCGGCCCTGGCTTGCATACACAACGGCCAGCTGGTTCCAGGCAAAGGCATTATCCGGCTCAAGCGCCAGTGCATCAATCAGCAGGCCCTCAGCTTCTTTGATGTTGTCCTCGGACTTGGTTCCGATCAGCGACCGGGCAAGGTTCACTTTCAATAGTGCGTGCTGAGGCGCCAGCTCGACTGACCGGCGATGCGGCCCGACGGATTCTGTCGATTTGCCACTCTCGAAAAGGATCTGGCCCTTCAATTCCTCAAAGTACGGATTGGTTGGTTCAGCGTCGATCAGTTCTTGTGTCAGCCTGAGCGCAGCCTTGATGTCGACCGCTCTGTATGCGGCAATGGCGCGCGCGTATTTTGCCGGCATCGACTGGTCGCTGGCCGGATAGCGCGATGCAACGCGATTGGCCGGTCCGATGAAGCCGACAAGCTTCGCCTTCATCATGGCTAACTGATCGATCGTCTCCTGGCTTTGCGGTTTGGACTTGGCCGTGATGGAAGCTGCGCGGCGCGTGAGCGCCGAGATGCGATCGCTGGAAATCGGGTGCGAGCGGAAATACGGATCGCGACGGCTTTCCGACATCAGCTCTTCATAGCGGAAATGCTCCATGAAGGAGGGCAGGCCGTCGGCTGATTGACCAGTCTTCTCGAGGAAGTCGAGGCCATACTGGTCGGCAGAGCTTTCCTCTGCACGCGTGAATTTGAAGATTGTCATCATGCCAAACTGCCCAGCGCTGCCGAACAGCGCCATGGCCGCGTCGGGAGCTCCCGCGAACAGAGCAAGAGCGCCCAGACCCATCGTGATGAGCGACGTGCCGCTAGCGGCGCCCATCGCAGCATCACGCGTAACGTTGTGACCGCCCGCAATGTGTCCTGTCTCGTGCGCGATAACGCCCTTGAGTTCTTCGGGCGTCTTGGTCTCCATGATGAGGCCTGTGTGAAGGAACAGGTTCTGACCCGCTGCAACAAACGCATTCAGGGTATTGTCCTGGACGATGTAAATGTTGACGTCGGCTGGCTTAAGCCCAGCGGCTTCAAACAGCGGATCCGCATAGTCGCGAAGGATGTGCTCGATCTCGGCATCGCGGATCAGTCCCTGTGCCGATGCCGTGAAAGGCATGGCCAGCGCCAGTGCGGGACCAGCAATGGCCCGCGCAATCCGGTTGACTACGCCCATCCGAACGCCTCCTTCAGTCCCGTCCTCCCGGCGGCAAACTATCTCCCGGCATGGGAGAAGCAAATCCACCCGGCAGTTCAGCTGCTGCTGATCCGGTCTCAGCCCGTTTTGCGGCGGTTCCACCATCCCGCTTTGCGGGGGGCTTTGTCAGACACGGGCTCGGGTTCCTCCGGCGTGCCGTGAATGGCATGGCGGCGGGCTTCGGCCTGCGCTGACTCGGCGGCGGTTTGCTCCACACTTGCATCGACTTCGGGAGCTTCCGGCTCGGTTGCGGCGATTTCGTGGTCGCGAGCCTGGATTTCGACGCGCTCGGCCTGGGGCTGTGGCAGATCAGGTTCGCTTTCTGTGGGAGCTTCGAAGACGGGCACGGCTTCCAATGGCGCGGCATCAAGCGGCTTTTCAGCGCTGGCTGCCTGTTCGCCAGACTGCTCCGGTGGGGCTCCTGTCTCGTCATCCTGAGGCGGCGCTGCGACCACAAGGAATGGCGCTGAAGCAATGGCGTCGAGCATCTCGCCGCCGTCTGCGGCGATATCCGGCGTCCGGTTGCGCTCGCCGCGATCGCGGTCACGATCGCGTCCGCCGCGACGTCGGCGGCGTCCGCCGCGGCCACGACCGTCGTCACGTCCGCTATCCTCGCGGACAGCGACAGGCGCCGTCTCATCAGACGGTTCAACGATCTCCATGCCCGACGTTTCGCGCTCACGGTCGCGTCCGCCACGACGGCGCCGTCCACCGCGACGACCGCGACGTCCGGACGACCGATCCTCGTCGTCATCGTCTTTCTCGGCGTCGGAGCTTGCTTCCTCTTCGCCATCCTCGTCTTCATCGTCGTGATCGTGACCTTCGTGGTCGTCGGACTCCTCGTCCGAATCCTCAATGATCTCTTCGTCCTCGTCCTCGATCTCATCCGGCGCTGGCGCGGGCAGGGGCTTGAGCTTGCGAAGGTCAATCGGCGGCGCGGGCCGATACGAGACTGTCTCGCCGCTCGCACGGCCTTCGATCTTGAATTCGCCGGTCTTCAGGTCCTCGTCCGCCTCGATGCGCACGGCCACATGGCAATCAGCTTCGATATTGGCGATAGAGGCGCGTTTCTCATTGAGAAGATAAAGCGCAACTTCGCTGGCCGCTTCGACATGAACCGTTTCGACGCGGTCATCCGCGGCGCGGGCTTCAACCATGCGGAGCAGCTGTATCGCGGCGCTCTCGATCGAACGCATGCGGCCCGTGCCGCCGCAATGATCACACGGCTCGGACGACAGTTCGAGCACGCCAGCGCGGCGACGTTGCCGCGAGATTTCGAACAAGCCAAACTGCGAGATACGGCCGGTCTGCACACGCGCCCGGTCGATCTTTAGGCAGTCCTTCATTTTCCGTTCGACGGCGCGGTTGTTCTTGTTGTCCTCCATGTCGATGAAATCGATCACGATGAGGCCGGCAAGATCACGCAGGCGCATCTGGCGGCAGGCTTCCGCCGCAGCTTCCATGTTGGTTTTCAGGGCTGTTGCCTCGACATTGCGCTCGCGCGTCGCCTTGCCGGAGTTCACGTCGATCGCCACCAGCGCTTCAGTCTGGTTGATCACGATATAACCGCCCGAAGGCAGCTGAACCGTGGGCGAGTAGATGCCTTCGAGCTGGTCCTCGATGCCCGTCATCACGAACAGCGGGCCATTGTCCTCATGCTGGACAACCTTTCGCGTGTGGGACGGCATCAGCATTTTCACGAAGGTGCGGGCCTCGTTATAGGCCTCGTCGCCTTCCACGATGATGCGCTCGACATCCTTGTCGTAGAGATCGCGGACGGCGCGAAGGACGAGATGGCCTTCCTCATGGATGAGCGCAGGCGCCATCGACTCCATCGTCTTGCCAACGATCTGCTGCCAGAGCTTGGTCAGGTATTCGAAGTCGCGCCGTACTTCGTTCTTGGTGCGCTTCGCGCCCGCGGTGCGGACAATCAGGCCGGCGCCGCGCGGAACTTCGAACTCGGACGTGATCGCTTTGAGGCGCTTGCGATCGGACGCATTTGTAATCTTGCGGGAGATGCCGCCGCCGCGCGACGTGTTGGGCATCAGCACGCAGTAGCGGCCAGCGAGCGAGAGATAGGTGGTAAGGGCTGCGCCCTTGTTGCCGCGCTCTTCTTTGACCACTTGCACCAGCATTACCTGCCGGCGGCGGATGACTTCCTGGATCTTGTACTTGCGCTGGAAGAGGGCGTTGCGCCGGTTCTGCTTCCGCTCGGCTTCTTCCTCGGCCTCTTCATCGTCTTCCTCATCGCCATCGGCGGAGGATTCGCCATCATCTTCCTCGTCAGCTTCCGCGAGCAGGGCTTCGCGGTCTTCCTTGGGTATCTGGTAGTAATCCGGATGAATCTCGGAGAAGGCAAGAAAGCCGTGACGGTTGCCGCCATAATCGACGAACGCCGCCTGCAGCGACGGTTCGACCCGGGTCACTTTCGCAAGGTAGATGTTGCCCCGGAGCTGTCTCTTGTTCCGGGCTTCGAAGTCAAAGTCTTCGATTTGGCCGTTGGCTACGACGGCCACCCGGGTTTCCTCCGGGTGGGTAGCGTCGATCAGCATGAGCTTGCTCATGTAGTAGAACCTCTTTGTCAGGAATGCAGGCGGCGCGCGTAAGCGCGGCTTCAGCCTGCGAAACGGTTGAATATTCAGGTGACGAGGGGGCTCGGCGTCCGGTCAGGCTGACTGAATCTCGCGAAGTCGCGTTCATAATTGCCCTGGCCATGGAGGCAGCGTAACCGCGGACCTCCGATACACGCACGAAACCGGCTAACGCCCTCAACGACATAGGTATTTCGGAAATCCGTCGCCAAGGCGCGAAAGGTTGGCCACAAGAGCCATCCTTGGGACTCAGCTATGCACCCATTACGCACCGAGGGGAAGGGCGCAGCGCCCCTCTCCTCGGTTATCCACAGACTGTGATGCCTAGGTCTTAATCTACGTCATTGAATTTTTTAAGTCTTTCGCCCGCGAGACTCTAACTCGACCCGCAGGGTCGGCTCTGCCCGACAACACCCACCCGCTTGACCCTCCCCTGGCCGTTATCGACGTCGAAATAGATGTTCCCGTAGTCGTAAACGGTCGTTTCGGCGCGGGTCTCGACGCAACGGGGTTTGCCAAAACTTGCCCTTGCGAAAATCTGCTCCACGCCGGGCCGCACCCCGGAACTTGTGTGGAAGCGAGCGTCTTCGGCGATGATCCAATAGACCTCGTCCTTGGCCCCTACAGTGAGCCCGTCGGGAAAGGTGTAGGTAGTGGCGTCGGTGCCGCTGATCGGGGACGTCGTGAGCGGATTGCCTTTGACCGCCAATAGGGTCGCCAGCGGCATCCCGATCTGCACCTCTCCAATGCGAGAGCCTGGCACGACCAGATTGTCGTCCAACGTCAGAGGGCCGGTCACGCAGCCGGCGAGAAAAAGGGGAAGCAGGGCGGTCTTCAGACACGCAACGTTCATGGCGGAGAGCTCTCGATCACGCGCCCCGCCAGCCGTGTTGAGCGCAGATCAGCTGAAATCCCCTCGGAAGTCGAGCCGCACTATCGATTCCAACGAACAGTTAACGCGAGCCCTGTCTCGCCGCTGCAAGCCGCTGCGCCTTCCGCTTCTTGAACGCCCTACAGTTGTCCAGCTAACGCTACGGAATTCAAAAAATTGAACAGACGGTGCGCGTCATCGTTCGCGGCCATGGAATTAGCGTGCTAACTCTAGACTTAGAATTCGCATCGGTGTCGGCGTCCGCATAACAAAGCCGCATCCAGTGACGCGAACGTAAATCAACGGAGGAGCCCGCAGTGAGATATTCGTCGATCCTGGCCTCAGTTTTATGCGTCCTTTCAGTAGCGCCGACAGCCTTCGCGCAAGGTGAGCCAAAGTACACTCCGCCCAAGACCAGCTGGGGTGCGCCGGACATCCAAGGTTTCTTCAGCAGCGCTTCGCTCACGAGCATGCAGCGTCCTGCTGGCGCTACTGGTCTGATTGTCAGCGAAGAGGAAAGGGCGAAGCTGTTCGATCGCAACATCTATACTCGCGTTGCAAAGGAAGAAGCCGGCGCCTCCAAGGTCGATGAGAAGTCTTCCAAAGAACTTCTCGCCGACAAGAATCCCGATCGTGGATACAATCGCTTCTGGATGGAGCCGGGCGCCGACCTCGGCAAGATCAACGGGCAGTATCGTTCGTCATGGATTGTCGAACCCGCCAATGGCCAGATTCCCTATATCAATGCTACGGCCAATCGCGGAGGCGCCGGTTCCACGTCGGAAGAAGAGTTTGCGGACCGTGGCAGCGACAACCCGGAAGATCGCGGCGTGTCGGAGCGGTGCATCTGGTTCGGCAGCAGTGCCGGGCCGGTACTGAGCAACGGGATGTACAACAACAACATGCAGATCGTTCAGACCCCGGATCACGTGATGATCCTGGGCGAGATGATCCACGACGTGCGGATCATTTCACTCAAAGGTACGCGCAATCCAACGAACGTTCCCAAATGGGGTGGGGATTCGATCGGTCGCTACGAAGGCAACACGCTCGTGGTCGAAACGACGAATGTCGAGCCCAAGCAGGGCAGCTTCATTTCGGACAAGGGCAAGGTGACCGAGCGCTTCACGCGCGTGAACGATGGCCAAGTTCTCTATCAATACACGGTCGAAGATCCGAGCCGTTACACCCAGCCATGGAAAGGCGAGATGCCGTTGAACGCGCAGCCGGAAGGCCTTTACGAATATGCCTGCCTCGAAGGCAATTACAGCATGTTCAACCTGCTATCGGGCGCCCGCCAGATGGAGCGTGAAGGCCGCAAGAATGGTACACGGAAGGCTATTTTCGCCGGGGTCGAATAAGTCGCGCTTTCCGGAATCTGTATGAGGGCAAATGCGATGTTGTCGGGCTGAATCCCGGCGCATCGCTTTGTCTGCTCATGCTAACGAACAGTTAACGCCGCGTAGGTAAGGCTCGCTAAGGGTCAGAAGGCCCGTGAAGCATCCTGAAGGGCGCTGGCGAACGTGCGCGTGTGGTTCCTGACATTTCTGTCGGCGCTGGGCTTTGGCGCGTTAGCGACTTCCGCGGCGTTGGCGGATCCGCCAACAGGACGCGTCCTGTCTGTGAAATTCGGCGGCGAGGGTGGGGCCACGCGGGTCGTCGTGGAGTCCGATGTCGCTCTAAAATACCATGTTTTTGTCCTGGCGGCGGGCGCGCAGCGGGTCGTGATCGACCTGCCGCGGGTGCGCTGGTCCATCAACGGCCTGACTTCGGAAGCCGGTTCCGGCAGGGGCGCTGGAGTCGTGGTCGGGTACCGCTACGCTCAGAACACGGCGACAACATCGCGATTGGTGCTGGACCTGGCAAAACCTGCATTGGTTACACGCGAATTCGTGCTGGCGCCCAAGAAGAAGGACGAGAACCACCGCATCGTTCTCGACCTCGATCCGACGACCGCCGCGGCGTTCGCGGAGGCGGCGGGCGGCGAGCAGTCCGGGCCGCAGCCAGTCGCGAAACAGGTTTCCCGAAAGCCCCTTATTGTGATTGATCCCGGCCACGGCGGTAAAGACCCTGGGGCTAGCTCGAAGACGGGCGTGCGGGAAAAGGACGTGGTGCTCGATGCCGCCAAGGCGTTGCGCGAGGAGTTGCTGGCCTCGCAGCGCTATGATGTCGCCCTCACGCGCTCGACTGACGTGTTCATAGAGCTGGAAGATCGCGTGACGAAGGCGCGGAATTTGGGCGCCGACCTCTTCATCGCGCTGCATGCTGATGCCGGATCGAATTCCGAGACCAGCGGGGCCTCCGTCTACACTCTTTCGCCCGAGGGCGAAAAACGTGTCGATGGCGCGCGCAAGCAGAATGACTGGATCCTTGACGTTGAGGTGGATTCCAGCCGGCCTGAGGTCGTGAACCAGATTCTTGCAGACCTCGTGCAGCGCGAAACCAAGAACCAGTCGGCCCGGTTTGCGCAGATGCTGGCGGTTTCAATCGGCGAACATGGTTGGCCGACACTTGAAAATACGCATCGGAAGAAGGGCCTATTCGTCCTGTTGAGCCCTGATGTGCCGGCGGCGCTCCTGGAAATGGGCTTTATTACCAATGACGACGATGTCGCGGCCATGACGTCCGATCCGAGGCGCAAGAAGCTGGTGCAGGGCGTCGCCCACGCAATTGACCAGTTCTTTGACAGCCAGACGCGGATCGTTGCAGTCAGGTAGCGACCGGTGCGTACCGGCTGGTTCGGATGCCGCGTAGGGCAATACCGACGCGACGCCGGGCCGCACCACTACACAAGGCCTTCACGAAGATGGGCTGAGTTTAACCCGTTGTGACCCTGTCACCGGCGGAATCGACGCCATAAAGTCACCTCAAAGAGCGGTGATTCCGGGGCCTACGCTTTGCGACGGCTTTGCCGTTGCCAGTTCAGCGCCGGATGGCGCGCAGCCGGTGAGATATGCAGCTTCAGATGTCCTCGTGGAACTGGAAGACCATCCTGATCAGCACGGCCGCTGTGATCGGCGCTGTGTTCCTCGGTGTGGTGGTGTGGTTCTTCATTGTGACCCAGAACCTGCCGTCCGAGGACGAACTCGCGAACTACGAGCCGCCGATCATGAGCCGCGTTCATGCGGGCGACGGAAAACTGGTGGCCGAGTTCGCGACGCAACATCGTGTCTACGTTCCTTCCGAGGAACTGCCTGACCAGCTGGTGCAGGCCTTCATTTCGGCCGAGGACAAGACGTTCTTCGAACACTCTGGCATCGACTTGTGGGGCATGTTCCGTGGGACCGTGCTGAACGCGCTGCAGGGCAAGCGGATGACCGGCGGGTCGACCATCACCCAGCAAGTGGTCAAGAACATGCTCACGGGCGACGAGCGCTCGGTTGATCGCAAGGTGCGCGAGGCCGTGCTCGCCATGCGCATCGAGAAAAAGCTTTCGAAAGAGCAGATCCTCGAACTCTATATGAACGAGATCTATCTCGGTGGACGCTCTTATGGTGTTGGCGCCGCGGCGCTTAACTACTTTGGCAAGTCACTCGGTCAGCTCACGCTGGCTGAATGCGCCATGCTGGCCGGTCTGCCGCAAGCGCCGGGAAAGGTGAATCCGTATACCAATCCTGAAGCGGCAATCGACCGCCGCAATTACGTGCTCGGTCGCATGGTTGCGAATGGCTATGTGGAAAAGGCCGTCGGCGACAGGGCGATCGCCGAGCCATTGAAGGTGGTCAATCGTCTCGACACTGACGAGAACCAGGCTGCGGCCTATTATGTCGAAGAGCTGCGCAAGGAGATCCTCGCGCTCGGCGATCAGAAGAAGCTGACGGGTATCGACAGCAAGAGCGCGGCTGAGAAGGCTTTCCTTGAGGGCGGTCTCTCGATCCGTTCGACGCTCGACTCCAACCTCCAGCTGATCGCTCAGACCGCGCTGCGAGCCGGCCTTGAAACCTATGATCGTCGTCATGGCTGGCGTGGTCCGGTTGGCAAGATCGAGGTCAGTGACGAATTCGAACAGACCTTGAAGGATTTCGCGAATAACAAGGACAACAAGGCCAAGGTCGCTGGCGGCGGCAACACCTGGCAGCTGGCGGTAGTTCGCTCTGTTGCGAAAGACGCGGTGCGCCTCGGCTTAGCGAGCGGCGATACCGGCACGTTGCAGGCTGAAGATGCGAAATGGGCCGCGCCTCTGAAACGCGATGGCGGCGGTACGGGGCTGAAGGTTGGCGACGTTATACAAGTGTCGCGTGAAGCGCCCCCCGATGTTTCAACGCAGCTGATCACTGACTATGGCGTTCCGAAAAAGGTCGCCAACAATGCGCCGTGGCGTTTGCGCCAGATTCCCGTCCTGCAGGGCGCGCTGGTGGCGATGGATCCACATACCGGCCGCGTGCTCGCGATGGCTGGCGGCTATTCGTTCGAGCGCAGCCAGTTCAACCGCGCCATCCAGGCCAAGCGGCAGCCCGGATCTTCGTTCAAGCCGTTCGTCTATGCGGCGGCGATGGAGCAAGTCGACCCGGTGACGGGCGGCTATAAATGGACGCCTTCCTATCGCGTGCCGGATATTCCCTACGTCTCGTGCGACCCGAACCAGGAGAAATGCTACAAGCCGACCAACTATTCAGAGCAGTTCTATGGTCTGACCACGTTGCGCGTCGGCGTCGAGAAATCGCGGAACGCAATGACTGTGCGTCTCGCCAGCGAGATCGGTTTCGACAAGGTCTCGGCCGTCGGCGAACGCATGGGCATCTACGACAAGCTGCCGCCTTACGAGTCAATGGCGCTTGGCGCCGGCGACACCACGCTCATGCGCATGGCGATCGCCTATGCCGAGCTGGTCAATGGCGGCAAGCAGGTCTCTCCGATGATGTTCGACCGCATCCAGAACCGTTATGGCGAAAGCGTCTACAAGACGGATCAGCGGCCGTGCACGGGCTGCATCACGGAATGGAAAGCCGGCATGCAGCCGCCAGTTCTGCCTGACGAGCGCAAGCAAGTGATGGACCCGATCACGGCCTATCAGACTGTTTCGATCCTCGAAGGCGTCGTCCAGCGTGGCACCGGCACGATCATCCGATCGGTCGGAAAGCCGGTCGCCGCCAAGACGGGCACGACTAACGATCAGTTCGATGCTTGGACAATGGGTTTCAGCCCTGACCTCGTCACAGGCGTGTGGGTCGGTTTCGATAGTCCGCGAAACATGGGCGAGGGCGAAAGCGGCGGCCGTGTCGCCGCCCCCATTTTCCGCGACTTCATGCTCGCCGCGCTCAAGGATCGCCCAGCGGTGACATTCCGCATTCCGGATGGCGTCGAGCTGGTCGAAGTTGACGCCGACAGCGGTTGCCAGCCTGCGCCGGATACGCGCCTCATCATCACCGAGGCGTTCCGTCCGGGCTCTGCTCCGGCCGATCGTTGCGAAGTGCCCGTTGGGGCCGATGGCTACAAGGTCGATTACAGCAAGATGGGTGCGGGCGACGAGGCCGTTTCCGCGACGCGTGATGGCCAGGTCGTCGCAACGCCTGGTACAGATGCGGTCACCACAAGCAACCCCACCAATCCGACCGATCAGAACCAGCCCCAGCAGCCCAGTGACCCGAGCAAACCTCAGGAAGAGTTGACACTCAAGGACGGCACCTTCTAGACGGCCCGTCTGGATAAGCCTTTCTCAAGCCTCCCGAGCAAGCGATGACGCCCGAACTCGAAAACATGATCGAGACTATCCGGCAGTCCATTGGCCTGCTCAGGAGGCGTCTTTGACTGGGGCGTCGCCGAGAAACGTCTCGCGGAGCTGAACGCTCTCTCTGAGCGTCCCGATTTCTGGAACGATCCCGTCAAGGCTCAGCCGATGATGCGCGAACGCACGCGTATAGAGTCGGCCATGAACGATATCCGCACACTCGAGCGCGAGGCGGATGACGCTGAGACGCTGTGGGAGATGGCTGAAGCTGAAGCCGACAAGGGTACGTTGGCCGAGGTTGAAGCGAGCATCCGCGCCGCTGTTGAGAAGGCCAAGCAGGCCGAGTTGAAGGCGCTCCTTTCTGGCGAGGTCGACGCGAACGACTGCTATATCGAAGTCAACGCGGGCGCGGGCGGCACGGAGAGCCAGGACTGGGCGTCGATGCTGCGCCGCATGTATGTGCGTTACGCCAACGCGCACGGGATGAAGGTTGAGGAGATAGACGAGCATGCTGGCGAGACCGCCGGCATCAAGTCGGCCACCATGCTGATTAAGGGCGAGAACGCCTATGGCTGGCTGAAGAGTGAGAGCGGCGTGCACCGGCTCGTGCGGATTTCGCCTTATGACTCCAACGCGCGGCGGCACACTAGCTTTGCGTCCGTTTGGGTCTATCCGGTGATCGACGACACAATCGAAGTGAACATCCAGGACAAGGACGTGCGGACGGATACCTATCGTGCGTCGGGCGCCGGCGGTCAGCACATCAACAAGACCGACTCCGCCGTCCGCCTCACGCACATCCCGACCGGCATCGTAGTCGCCGTGCAGGCTGAGCGGTCACAACACAAGAACCGCGCTCAGGCGTGGGACATGCTGCGTGCCCGGATCTACGAGATGGAGCTGAAGAGGCGTGAAGCCGTGGCCCAGGCCGAAGCTGATTCGAAAACAGAAATCGGTTGGGGGAGGCAAATCCGCTCCTATGTGCTGCAACCTTATCAGATGGTGAAAGACTTGCGGACGGGCGTTGAGACGTCGGATACTGCCGGCGTTCTCGACGGTGATCTAGATGAGTTTCTCGCGGCGTCCCTATCGCAGAAACTGGGTCCGGAAACGGTGGTTGAGGATCTCGACTAGACAAAACTCAAATTGCGTGGCGGGATGGTCGGGCGGAATTTGATCCGTTCAGGGAGGAGTTCGGCTGTTCCGTACGCGAGTGGTCGATCTCGCCGCTTTAGGCTTGAAGCCGCCGCTTTGTCGTTGGGGAAGGGGGGGGGAGCGGTGCGGCGCGGTGCACGGAGGCGAGCAGCGGCTACCACCAATCCACTTGCGGGCTCCCAGGGAAGCCCTACGCTTAAACCAAGACAGCACAACCCCACCCACCAACCAGCGCCAGCCACCTTCGAGAAGAGCCCAAACCCTGGTGAACTCTTGTAAGAATCTGGAGCGTTTGAGTCAGACCAGGCGGCGGCAATCACCGCTTGCGGCAGTCTAATTTATCGATTAGCGATAAATCCGGGTCAGGCGACGATTCACGTCCCCTGTATGCGGAGACGCAGATGTCGAACTACTATTCTATTAGTTTTGCGTCAATTCTAGTCGTTGCGGTGGCGGCGCCGGCCGTGGCGCAGGTCGAGCCTGAAACGGTGGCGGACCGACAGGGTGTGATCTCCTATACGCCTGCAGACTTCGCGGCGGCGCGGCCGAATACGGCGCTGGACATGGTCAACCGGCTGCCGGGCTTCCTGCTGCTCAGTGGCGACAAGGTGCGGGGATTTGCCGGCGCCGCCGGCAACATTCTGCTCGACGGGCAGCTGCCGACGATCAAGACTGAGTCTCTGTCTGACACGCTGTCGCGCATTCCTATCGACCAGGTCGAGCGCATTGATTTGATCCGCGGCAGTGCGTCGGGCATCGATATGCAGGGTCAGACGGTTGTGGCCAACGTAGTCCGCAAGCGCGTCGACACTTTCCAGCAGACGATCAACGCATCTAGCTTTATCTTCGCCGACACTGGCAAGACGATGCCCGGCTGGAACTATCAGGCGACGCGTCGCTCCGGAGAGCACCAGTTCGACTTCCAGCTTTCGCGTGGCGTCTCGATGGACGACTCGGTAGGCCAGCAGGGCTGGCGCACTGCGGTTGACGCCCAGACCGGCGATGGCCAGTTCCAGAATGCACAGACGGAGGCCGACGGTCCGGTGCATAGCGCGCGCGCCAACTACAAAGGGCCGATCGCCGGCGGCGTGTTCAGCGCCAACGGCCTCGTCAGCACCGATGAAATGAAGGAAGAGTCGCGCTTCTTCAGCGCGGCCACCGACGAACGCTATATGAGCCGCACGGCCAACGATAAAGGCGAAATCGGACTGAACTACACGCACGCGATCGTTCCCGGCCTGGAGGTGGAGCTGATCGGACTCTCGAAGCTGACCCTTGGTTCCGGGGATGCGACAGGCGCGTCAGGCGCCTCCCTCTCCCGCTTCGAGATCGATTCCGATGCAGGTGAAACGATCGGCCGATCCGTTTTCCGTTATGCATATTCGCCCGAGCTGCAGTTCGAAGGCGGCGGTGAGATCGCGTTCAACTATCGCGAGCAGCAGATTGCATTAAATATCGACGGCGCTCCCATTGCCTTGCCCGCGGCGGATGTCCGGGTCGAAGAACTGCGCAGCGAAATCTTCGCACAGGGAACATGGCGCGCCACGCCGCAGCTCTCGCTCGAAGCGGGTGTGCGTTCGGAGCGCTCAAAGATAACGGAGTCCGGCGACATTTCGCTTGAGCGCTCCTTTGTCTACCCGAAACCACGCGTTGTTGCGACGTGGTCGCCTACTGCAGACGATCAGCTCCGTTTCCGCGTCGAGCGGGAGGTGGGCCAGCTGAATTTCGAAGACTTCATCTCCAACGTGAACCTGACCACGACCGTTCTCAGCGCTGGAAACGCCGAACTCAGACCCAGCAAGTCATGGGTCTACGAGGCTGCTTTGGAAAAGCGCTTCTGGGAAAATGGCGCCGCCGTTCTGACACTGCGACACCAGGATATTTCCGATGCCCTGGATGAATTCCCATTCGCCGTTCTGGTCGATGCAAACAGCGATGGCGTTCCTGACGACGACGATCTGGACGGCCAACCCGACGAACAACTCGTAAACGGCGCCGGTAACATCGGCGACGGGACGAACGACGTGATTCAGCTGAACGTTACGCTCCCGCTTGAAAAGCTGGGCGTGGAAGGCGGAGAGCTGAAGCTCGAGTCAACCTGGGAGAACAGCAAGGTCACTGACCCGCTGACAGGCAAGAGGCGACGCATATCCGGCCAGCGGCCTGACAATATCGAACTCAAGTATCGTCAGGATATGCCGGAAATGAAACTGTCATTCGGCTTCAGCTGGTTTGCCGGCTGGAGCGAGCGATATTACCTGCTCGAGGAAGTTCAGAGCCTCAAGCTTCGCAACTTCTATGGCTCTTTCATTGAGTGGAAGCCGACCTCCAACTTCACGTTAAGGGCCGAGTTGAACAATCTCGACCCCTACAGGTTCAACATCGAGCGTCGCGTTTTCGACGGACCGCGCAACACCAGCGACCTCGACTTCGTCGAACTCGAGCGCCGCAATTCTCAGGTAATAGGGCTGATCCGTGCGCGCTGGTCGTTGGGTTGATACAAGGGCATCTGCACAAGCCAAATGCGCCCCGGAACCCGCTTATCGGGCGCCAATTCTAGGATCGAAGTGTCGCAGCACCAAACTCGACGAAAACCCCCGTAAAAGCGGGCTTCTGGCTTGTGGATCAACCGCCCGAAACGTTTGTGTCGCGGTGCGCAAATGGGCTAGAAAGAGCGATCGAATCCCGGCGGCGCGGCCGCCCTCTTTCCGGACGTTTTTTGCTTGACCGATACTCCCGATAAACCGGCTTCCGCAGGGGCTAACGGCGCGGGCGAAATCGCGCCCATTTCGATCACCACTGAGCTGAAGAAATCGTACCTCGATTACGCTATGAGCGTGATCGTTTCGCGCGCCCTTCCGGATGTGCGCGATGGCCTGAAGCCGGTTCACCGCCGCATCCTGTATTCGATGTTCGACATCGGCATGACGCCGGACAAGTCGTACTCGAAGTCCGCGCGCGCCGTCGGCGATGTGCTGGCCCGCTTCCACCCGCATGGTGATCAGTCAGTCTATGATGCGCTCGTGCGCATGGCGCAGCCATTCTCGATGGGCCTGCCGCTGATCGACGGGCAGGGCAATTTCGGCTCGATCGACAACGATCCGCCAGCCGCCATGCGCTACACGGAATGCCGCATGACCAAGGCCGCGATGGGCCTGGTTGCTAACATTCGCGAAGACTCTGTTGACTTCATCGACAACTATGATGGCAAGGAAAAAGAGCCAAGCGTCATGCCGGCGCTGTTCCCAAACCTTCTGGTTAACGGTGCGGGCGGGATCGCCGTCGGCATGGCGACGAACATTCCGCCGCATAACCTTGGCGAGATCATCGAGGCGACGATTGCGCTGATCGAGAACCCGGCTGTCGAGGATGTCGCATTGCTGGACATGGTTCCAGGACCGGACTTCCCAACGGGCGGCCAGATCATCGGGCGGGCGGGATCGCGCAATGGTCTCTTGACCGGCCGTGGCTCGGTCATCATGCGCGCCAAGACCGATATCGAAACGGTGAAGGGCGGGCGCGAGGCGATCATCGTCAGCGAAGTGCCGTTCCAAGTGAACAAGGCCGCGATGGTCGAGAAGATCGCCGAACTGGTGCGCGAGAAGAAGATCGAATGCATTGCCGACTTACGCGATGAGAGCGATCGCAACGGCATCCGCATGGTGATCGAGATCAAGCGCGACAGCTCAGCCGATATCGTTCTGAACAACCTCTATCGTCTGACGCCAATGCAGACCTCGTTCGGCGTGAACATGCTGGCGCTGAATGGCGGCCGGCCGGAGCTGATGACGCTGCGCGGTATGCTGCAGGCGTTCATCCGTTTTCGTGAAGAGGTCGTCGCGCGCCGGACGAAATTCCAGCTTAATAAGGCGCGCGACCGTGCGCACGTCTTGATCGGCCTTGCGCTGGCCGTCGCCAACATCGACGAGATCATCCGAATCATCAGATATTCATCTGATCCGGAAGCTGCACGTGTGGCGCTGCTCGATCGGGCCTGGCCAGCGATGGATATGGGTCCTCTGATCAGCTTGATCGCAGATCGCCGCACTGTCATCAACGAGAAAGGCGAGATACGGCTGTCTGACGAGCAGGCGCGCGCCATCCTTGCGCTGCAGCTGTCGCGCCTCACCAATCTGGGACGTGACGAGATCGGCAAGGAAGCCTCCGGGCTAGCCGATGCGATCAAGGATTTCCTTGCAATCCTCGGTTCACGTCCGCGCGTGCTGGAGATCATCACGAAGGAACTGACCGAGTTCCGCGACAAGTACGCCGTCCCGCGCCGTTCGGAGTTCGTTGAAGCCGACCTAGATCTTGAAGACGAAGCCTTTATCGAGAAGGAAGACATGGTCGTCATGGTCACCCATGGCGGCTATGTGAAGCGCACGGCGCTGTCGGCCTATCGCACCCAGAACCGTGGCGGCAAAGGTCGCGGCGGCATGGAGACCAAGGAGGACGATTTCGTCGTCCGCCTGTTCGCGGCTGACACGCACACGGAGATCCTGTTCTTCTCCTCGACCGGCATGGCCTACAAGCAGAAGGTGTGGCGCCTTCCTCTCGGAGCGCCGCAGGCGCGGGGCAAGGCGCTGATCAACATTCTTCCGTTGAAGGCGGGCGAGCGCATCACGTCGGTGATGCCTCTGCCGCAGGACCCGGAGGAACGCGCGAAGCTCAACATCCTGTTCGCCACCAAGTCCGGCGGCGTGCGGCGCAACCTGCTGACGGATTTCCTGTCGGTGAACCGGGCCGGCAAGATCGCGATGAAGCTGGAAGACGACAGCGACGCGATCGTCGATGTCCAGCTGTGCGCGCCGGAAGACGATGTGTTGCTGACAACGGCGCTGGGCCAGTGCATCAGGTTCTCCGTGGAAGATGTGCGCGTGTTCACAGGCAGGACATCCACGGGCGTACGCGGGATCCGGCTAGGCGCCGGCGATGCGTTGATCGCCATGAGCGTGCTTGGCCAGATCGATGTCACGCCGGCTGAGGCGCGCGCCTACATCAAGCGCGCCAATGCCGAACGGCGGGCGGAGGGCGACGAGGGCGTGGAGGCGGAAGACGATACTACCCCTGATGGCGACGAAGCCCCACCGGCGGCGGACGCCAATGGCGATGTCGAGCTGAGCGAAGAGCGTTACGCCCAGCTGCAGAAAGCCGAACAGTTCATCCTGACGCTGACGGAAGAAGGCATGGGCAAGCGCGCCTCGGCCTTCGACTATCGCCGCACGGGAAGAGGCGGCAAGGGACTCATCGCCCACCGTCTGCCGAAGGACGGCAAGCTCGTCGCCAGCTTCCCAATCGGGGCGTCGGACGAGATCATGGTGGTGACAGACGCCGGCCAGCTGATACGCTGCGCTGTGGATCAGATCCGCATTGCGGGACGGGCGACTCAGGGGGTTCGCGTGCTGCGCGTTGCAGCAGGTGAACGCGTGGTCTCCGTGGAACGACTGGAGGACCAGAGCGGTGACGAGACGGCCGGAAAGACGGGCGGCGGGTGAACCGCGTCCGGTTCGTGGCAGCGCTACCGCCAGATCCTCGCTGGCTGGTCGAGGCGTCAAGCGGATAGGACTCTATCCCGGCACGTTCGATCCAATCACCAACGGACACCTCGACATCATCGGCCGGGCTGTGAAGCTGGTCGACAAGTTGATCATCGGCGTCGCCATCAACGAGGGCAAAGACCCGCTGTTTACGCTCGAAGAGCGCACCAAGATGGTGATGGACGAAGCGCGCAAGCTGGCCAACGGGGTCGAGATCGAGGCGCGACCTTTCGACAATCTGCTGATGCATTTTGCAGAGCAGTGCGGCGCCCAGATGATCATCCGCGGGCTCCGGGCCGTTTCGGATTTCGAGTATGAATTCCAGATGGTTGCGATGAATCAGCGGATGAATGACGAGATCGAAACCGTCTTCCTCATGGCCGATCCGCATCACCAGGCTGTGTCGTCGCGACTGGTGAAAGAGATTGCGCGGCTCGGCGGAAGAGCTGATCTATTCGTCCCAGAAGCAGTCCACGAAAAGCTGCTCGGCAAGTATGGGACCAAAAAGGGCAGGTAACAATGTTTCGACAAGTCTTGATGGCAGCCGCGGGCGCGGCGTCGTTGGCGTTCGCGGGGGCGGCATGGGCCGGCCCGGCAGACGATCCGGCCAACTGGCGCAAGGTTGACCCCGAGAACCTGCTGCAGTTTACGATCAACAAGCAGGAAGTGCTGATCGAGCTGCGTCCCGACATTGCACCCAAGCATGTCGAGCAGGTTAAGAAGATCACGCGCGACACCAACTACGACAAGCTGCCCTTCCATCGTGTGATCGATGAGTTCATGGCGCAGGGCGGCGAGGTCTATGCCGTTTATCAGATCTATCCGCGCTACTCGATGCTTAAGGCTGAGTTCACGTGGAAGCGCGATCCGAAGAAACAGAAAGTGCAATGGTTCGGCACGACGCCGACTGGCGACAAGCTCGGCTATCTCGAGGGGTTTCTTGTGCAAGGACAGCCGGATGAGACTGCGGCTATTTCTGATCCGCCTGTCGCCAAAACGTGGGCGCTTCACTGTGCAGGCGTGACGTCGATGGCGCGCGCCGATGATCCGGATAGCGCCGACACACAGTTCTTCCTCATGCGCCAACCACGCGTGGGCGTAGGACCGATGAGTCTCGACCAGAAGTACACGCCCTGGGGGCGTGCGCTGACCGGGCTCGACGTCATTCGCGGCATCAAGGTCGGTCCGCGGGAAACCGATGGCCGCATGCCCGCCGGGCAGGCCGACAAGCTTACCAAGGCGATGGTCGTCGCCGACATTCCGGAAAAGAAACGCCCCAGCGTTTATGTGCGTCGCACGGATGGCCCGGAGTTCGCCGCCACCCTTGCCACGCTCACGGCTGCCGATCCGATGGAAGCGTGTCTACTCCCCCCTGTAGAAGTCGTCGTTGAAAGGCCCACACCGTGAGTGCAGCTGACAAAGAAAACACCCTCATCCTCACGCTCGATACCGGGCCGGTGACGATCCAGCTGCTGCCGGACAAGGCCCCTGGCCATGTTGCGCGCATCAAGGAACTGGCTCGCGAAGGCTTCTACGATGGCGTCGTGTTTCACCGCGTGATTGACGGCTTCATGGCGCAGGGCGGCGATCCGACCGGCACGGGCATGGGCGGCTCGGGCGAGAAGCTTCGCGCCGAATTCAACGATGTCAGCCACCAGCGCGGCGTCTGCTCCATGGCGCGCTCGAATGATCCGAACTCCGGCGACAGCCAGTTCTTCATCTGCCTCGATGATGCTTCTTTCCTTGACCGCAAGTACACGGCGTGGGGCAAGGTGCTGGATGGCATGGACTCGGTTGATGCGCTGCCCAAAGGCGAGCCGCCGAAAAAGCCCGGCAAGATCATTTCGGCGAAGGTTGCGGCCGACGCTTGATCTGCACGCTAAACAAAGACAGGGCGGCCTCGCGGCCGCCCCTTTTTTCTCAAGCTCAGTGCACAGGCTCTGGCTGGCCGTCAGGCCGGTAGATGGGAGCGTCCTCGAAATTGACCGCGGGCGGGAGCGGCTCGGCGGGCTTCCGCGCATTCTCGACATTGTCGAGCCATGCTGTGGCGGCCGTCATGCGGCCGGTGAGGTTGGGGACGATGTCGGCATAGAACAGGTTTAGTTCGGGCGTCTTGTATTGGGCGCCACTTCCGTTGTCGACCTGAAGCTCAGGCGCGGAGGGGCGCTCAACTTCGAGCACGCCGTGGTTGCAGCGGGCCGTCACAGCCTTCTCGATGATCGCGGGTTCTAGGTCGGCAGCGCCCTTGGCGCGAACAGCGCCGCGGTGATCGACGCGGGCAGATAGTTCGTCGTCGATCGTCCAGCGCAGCGGGTTCACGCAGACGAGCGGCTTGCCCTTCGATGCCGTGATCTTCCAGTCAGCCGTCCAGACCGGCGACTTGTCGCGGAAGCGCGTAGCATCGTCGCCAGCGAGTATCGTCTTCCATGCGACGATGCAGTGAATCTGGTCAGCCTGTGCGCAAAGCGGTTGGTTGACCCGTTTTCCTGCAAAGTCGGCAGGCAGCGCGGCGTCGATAATGTAAGCCGCTGCGAGACGGCTTTGCAGCGGCTCGGCCTGGAAGCGATCGGCAAGCAGGCGCTGCGCATGAAGGCCGCCTTGTCCGACCCCGGCGATCACGACGCCGCGAAAGCGATTGTCGACGGCCATATAGTGATCGAACGCGCGCAGTACGTCGTCATAGGCCAGGTCGAAAGCGCCATCGCCTTCACCGCCGACATCGATCTCGGAATGCAAAGACGCTTGCCGATAAAGCGGAGCATAGACCGGTCCGGCCTGCAGGAAGGGGCCGGCATGATTGGGCAGGATGCGTTCTTTCAGCCGTTCAAGCGCTTCGGCATTGTCGACAGGCGTATTCCAGCCCGCGTTGGAATAGGCTGAGGTTGGATGGATGAAGAAGATGTCGATGCCCCATGGCGTTTCCCATCCGCCAGGTGGCGGCTGGGCGGGGCGCAGCGCCCAGGACTCGGCCCTGGCGTAGTCGGCGCGGGGCGGTGCAGGCTCCTGCGCGAAGCGGCCTGGTGGCGTAATTGACATACGGAAGAGCGCATCCTGAAACAGGACCGCGCTGACGACGACCAGCACGACCAGAACCACGCCTCCGATAAGCGCGATACGGCGGATTTTTGGGTCCTTCAGCATGGACTCTTACGCAACCCCCACGGATTGGATCGAAGCGATACCGGCTAAGATCGCCTGCGTCCATGGCGGCCTTGGGGCGCCCGGAAGGCGGGCGGGGCATGAAACCCCATTTCGCAGGGGACCATATTCACGCCACACGCGACTGGAATCAGGCGACAACGCTCGCGGAGGATCGCTGATGCCCTCAGGCACACCGACACAAGCTACCCTGCCGCCCAAGACGGGCCCGTTGACGACCCTGCGCAACTGGTTCTTCGCCGGTGTGGTCGTCGCCGCGCCGATCGGCATCACGATCTGGCTGGTGTGGAGCTTCGTGTCATTCGTGGACCAGCATATCAAGCCGTTGATCCCGCGTGCTTTGAACCCGGAAACCTATCTCGATTTTGGCTTACCGGGGCTGGGCATCGTGGTGGCGGTGATCGGCCTCATCGTACTCGGCGCGTTCGCGGCCAACCTTTTCGGCCGCTGGGCGCTGCGCGCGGGCGAGCGACTGGTCGCGCGGGTGCCGCTGGTGCGGTCGATCTATGCTGTACTCAAGCAGGTGATCGAAACCTTCGCTTCGAGTGATGCATCGTCGTTCAAGGAAGCCGTGTTGGTCGAGTATCCCGGCAAGGGGCTCTGGGTGATCGGCTTCGTGACCAGTCGCACGCCCGATCCGGAAATCCTGAAGACCGTGCCGGACGCGGTGGCCGTGCTCGTCCCCGCTTCGCCGAACCCGGCGATGGGACAGCTTGTCTATGTTTCACCTGCGCGCCTCCAGAAGCTGGATATGTCCGTCGAGAAGGCTGCGAAGCTTGTGATCTCGTTCGGCATTCTAAGCGAGACCACAGAGCTGGGCGCGCGCCCGACGGATCAGATCGGCAAATAGCTCATTCATTCTCCGTTACCATCGATGCGATGCGTGGAGCGAACAGATCGCGGGCGCGGCCTATGGCCGCGCCGCGCGCGCCTTCGAGGCGCGGGTCGGCCATCAGGACGGACTTCGCGTCGGTGCGGGCGGTTTCGATCAGGTTTGCATCTTCAGAGATATTTAGGACACGGAAGGTCGGCAAGCCGGACTGACGGAGGCCGAGCAGATCTCCGGGACCGCGCAGCCTGAAGTCTGCTTCAGCGATCTCGAAGCCATCGGTAGTTTTGCGCAGGATGTCGAGGCGCTCCTTGCCGCCTTCGGTGAGCGGCGCCTGATAGAGCAGGAGGCAGCTTGAGGCCTTGTCGCCCCGGCCAACGCGGCCCCGCAGCTGGTGGAGCTGGGCGAGGCCGAACTTCTCGGCGTGCTCGATGACGATGATCGTGGCTTCGGGAACATCGACGCCGACTTCGATGACGGTGGTGGCGACGAGGACGCCAGCCTCGCCGGTGCGCAGTTTGTCGAGGGCGGCGTCGCGATCTGGTCCGAGCATGCGACCGTGGACCATTTCGACAGGCGCGTTGACGATGCTTGCGAGCACGTCGCGGCGAGCGACGGTGGCGGCGTCGCCGGCGTCTTCGCTATCGACGGCGGGACAGATCCAGAAAGCGCGCTCGCCCCGATCCACCGCACGGGCGATGGCGGCCATGACTTCGTCGATGCGGGTATCCGGCACGGCTGCGGTGGTGACTTCCTGCCGGTTGGCAGGCTTCTCGCGGATCACAGAGATGTCGAGGTCGCCGTGGACGGCGAGCGCCATGGTGCGGGGGATGGGTGTTGCACTCATCACCAGCATGTGGGGGCTGGCGCCCTTGGCGTTCAACTTCATGCGGTCAGCAACGCCGAAGCGGTGTTGCTCGTCAATCACGACCAGGGAGAGATCCGGGAGGTCGACATCGGACTGATAGAGCGCCTGCGTGCCGGACAGAACCTGGATCTTGCCGGACCGGACATCGTTGAGGATGGCTTCGCGGGCTACGCCCTTGTCGCGGCCGGTGAGGGCGGCGACGCGGATGCCGACGGGGGCGAGGAAGCGGCCGATGGCTTCGGCCTGTTGGCGGGCGAGGACTTCGGTGGGGGACATGAAGGCGGTGATGCCGCCATCGGCCGCCACCTGCGCGGCTGCGAGGGCGGCGACGAGCGTCTTGCCGGAGCCGACATCGCCCTGAATCATCCGGCGCATCGGGACCGGGCGACCGATGTCGATGGCGACTTCGGAATAGGCGTCCATTTGCCCGCGGGTCGGCTTGAACGGCAGCGCTTCGATGATGTTGCGTTCGGCCCCGATGGCGCGGGGGATGGCGCGCGAGAAGCGGCGTTCGCGGGCGAGGCGAGCCTGGCCCATAGCCATCTCGCGGGCGAGGGCCTCGTCATAGGCGAGGCGCTGGCGGGCGATTTCGAAGCCTTCGGGATCGTAGATTTTCGGCCGGTGAAGGCGCAGCAGGGCCTGCTTGAAAGCGGGCCAGTTGTTTCGCTTCAACAGGTGGGCGTCGATCCATTCATCGAGATCGGGAATGCCGTCGAGCGCGGCGGCCAAGAATTTCCGGAGGGCTTTTGACGTGAGGTTTGCTGTCATCGGATAGACGGGCTCGACCTCGGGGAGTTCGTCGTCCTTATCGGGTGTGACCACGTGATCCGGGTGGGTCATCTGGCGCCCGCCCTTGTAGTCGCCGATCAGGCCGGACGCGATGATGGTTTCGCCGATCTTGAAGGTGCGTTCGAGCCATTGGCGGTTGGCGTGGAAATAGGTGAGGGTGATGTAGCCGGTGTCGTCGCGCAGGCGGATGCGGGCTGGGAAGGTGGCCCGGGCATGCTCCAGCTTGTCGACCGTGCCGGTGATGGTGGCGACTTCACCGACCTGGGCCAAATCGATAGTAGCCCTGTTGCGCCGGTCGATCCAACTGACGGGCAGGTGGAAGAGGAGGTCGAGCCAGGTCTCCCCGCCGATCAGGCGCGCCAGAACCGGGCGCACTTTCGGGCCGACGCCGGGAAGGCTCGAGAGATCGGCATAGAAGGGATAGAGGACCGGATCGCGCATTGTGCTGCGATGTTAGCCGGTTTGGGGCGGTCATGCAGCCGCGTTCTCGCAGTGGCTGCGAGGGGTGAAGTTGGTTGCGCGCTTAGATCGCGGTCAGTTAGGGCTTGCCCCCCTTGTCTTGTCGGATTGTGCGAAGCTGTTTGCGGGCGAACCCCATGCTCTGTACGGCTTCAAAAGCCCGGGCGGTGTCGGGGTCTCGCGCGCAAACCCCCTTCCACAAAACCAAGAGACAAGGGGATGGTGAGATTTGGCTCACGGCTGCGAGCCCGCCCTCGTGGTTCGACGGGCGCGCACTTTGTGCGCTGCTCACCGTGAGGGCTATCGGGCAGGCGTGGTTGTTTGCGGCGACGGGCTGCGTTTTCTGATTGGCGTCGATCTTTCTCTCCGGGCAGAGACGCCCGCATGGCTCGTGCGCTAGGCGGGCGGACCGCGGCGGTATCTGGAAAGTCGAGACGATGTTGGACGCGAGCATCGCGAAGACACCCAGCACAGCTGTCAGCCCGAGTTGAGGAAGCGGGGGCTACCAGCCCAGTGTGCGTGTGTTTGCGCCATGTCATGGGCGCGATTATACCCGCACCCAGCGCCCGGTAGATTCTGGAGCGCGCTGTCCCACAAATTCCCGCGCTGGCGGATTGAGATCACGCGCGAAGTGTTCTGGTCATCCTGCGAATTCGAGTGGGGTCCATCCCTCATTCTTATGCATGCTTATGCATGACCGTCGATGCCTTCATTCCCGCTCACGGGAAGGCGAGCGTTTGCCCGCAACGACAACGCGGCAGAATCACATCCCGATATTTCCTGAAGGGCAAGATGATGGAGCGCTATCGGACCGGCGGAATGGACGCTGTGCGCCGCCAAGGTTTGCGGGCGGGGAAAGGCTGGAGTAGAGACGCGCCATGGGTGAGATCGAGACGCGGCGGCGCAAACTCAAATTTCGGGCAGATCGGCGGGGGTTCAGGGAGCTGGACCTTTACATGCAACAGTTTACCGATGCGCATCTGGCCGGGTTCGACAGCGATCAGCTAGACCAGTTCGAGGCGGTTCTCGATATTCCCGATCAATACGTGTTCGACTGGATCATGGGGCGTGACACGCCTTCCGAGGCGCAGAGATCGGAAGTTCTCGACCTCCTGCTTTCCTTCCGTTATTCCGCTCCCACATAAGCGGCGGCGCGCCAGCGGGCGCGCCGAATTTAGGGGAACATTGGTCAGGCCCGGACGCTCAATAAGGCGCCCGGCCGGGCGAACGATTCTATTGTGAGTTGGATATGAGGGTTTGGGACTCGATCGCCAGCCAGAAGACGCCGGTTCGGGTCTATGAGACGCCATTCATTGCGGACGTGCGGCTTATTGCCGAGGCGACGCAGAAGCGGGGCGGGGCTTCTGTCTACGTCGCGCAGGATGATCGGCACGCCTTTATGGCTGCTGCTGCGGCGCGGTTCTTTGCGCCTTTGCTGGAAGTACTGACCCTGCCAGCCTGGGATTGCCTGCCTTATGACCGGGTGAGCCCGAGTCCGGCCGTGGCGGCGCAGCGGTGTGCAGCCCTTGCGCGGCTGGCGAGCCGGAATGTGGGTTCGCCGCCCATGCTGGTGATCACGACGGCGACAGCGGCGGTGCAGCGGATGCCGCCGCGCTCGCATATGGGAGTGGCTGCGTTCGTGGCGCGCGTTGGCGATAGCGTGCCGCAGGAGCGCGTGCGCGGCTATCTGGATATCAACGGATACAGCCGGGCGTCGACGGTGCGCGAGCCGGGCGAGTATTCCATGCGCGGCGGGATCGTGGACATTTTCCCGGCGGGCATGCCGGAGCCTGTGCGGCTCGACTTCTTCGGCGATGAGCTGGAGGCCGCGAAGTATTTCGATCCGGAGACGCAGATTTCGACAGCGCCGATCCGCGAGATGGTGCTGGCGCCGGTGAGCGAGATTGATTTTTCGGACGAGGCGCTGTCCCGCCTGCGGAAGAATTTCCTGTCGGCGTTTGGGTCGCCGGGCGGCGACCCGACGTATGAGGCGGCGCGTGAGCGCATTCGCCGGCAGGGCGTGGAGCAGTGGTTGCCGCTGTTCTACGACAAGCTGGAGACGCTGTTCGACTATGTTGGCCCCAAGGCGCTGATCGCGATGGATCCTGCGGCGACTGAGGCGGCGAGCGAGCGGCTGGCGCAGGCGGCGGAATATTTTGACGTGCGGCGGACGTCGGCTTCGGCAGGCGGGATCACGCAACATGTGTTGCCGCCGGATCGGCTCTACCTGACGGCGAAGGAATTGGGCGACGAGCTGAGTGCGCGGGCGACAGTGTCGTTCACGACGCAGAATGCGCCGGAGCAGTCGGCCGGGCAGATCGATGGGCTGGTGAGTCGTGCGAAGCCGGGGCGGAGCTTTGTGCTGGAGCGCGCCGATCCAGGGCAGAACCTGTTTGACGCGGTGGTGCGCTATATCCACCAGCGGCAGGCGGCGGGCAAAAAGGTGATCGTCGCGGCGTGGAGCCATGGTTCCGCAAGCCGTCTGGTAGGTATTCTAGAGGACCACGGCATTCCAGGCGCGAAGTCGATCGGGTCGTGGCCGGAGGCGACGAAGCAGCAGGTCTCTGTTGCGGAGATCGCGGTCGAGACCGGGTTCGAGGACGATGACTTGGTCATCATCTCCGAGCAGGACATGCTGGGCGACAAGCTGGCGCGACCGCGCAAGCGGAAGTCGTCGGCGGCGGTAATTGCGGAGGCGGCGGCGCTTTCGGCGGGCGACCTGATCGTTCACGTCGAGCATGGCGTGGGACGGTATGACGGGCTGAAGACCGTGACCGTGAACGAAGCGCCGCATGATTGCCTCGAGCTGATCTATGCGGGCGGGGACAAGATCCTGTTGCCGGTCGAGAACGTGGAGCTGATCTCGCGCTATGGCGCGGAGAGCGGTGAGGGCGCGCTGGACCGGCTGGGCGGCGGCGGATGGCAGGCGCGGAAGGCGCGGGCCAAGAAGAAGATCATGGATATGGCGGACGAGCTGATCCGGCTCGCCGCGGAGCGCGAGCTGAAGCGGGCGCCGAAGACGGATACGGCGGATGGCGTGTTTCGGGAGTTTTCGGCGCGGTTCCCGTATGAAGAGACAGATGATCAGCTTTCGGCCATTGAAGATGTCACCAGGGATCTGACATCGGGCAAGCCGATGGATCGTCTGATCTGCGGCGACGTTGGGTTCGGCAAGACGGAAGTGGCGCTGCGGGCGGCGTTCTTGGTGGCGATGAGCGGGCTGCAGGTGGCCGTGATTGCGCCCACGACGCTGCTGGCGCGGCAGCATTTCCAGACGTTCTCGGAGCGGTTTGCGGGCTGGCCGCTGAAGGTGAAGCACCTGTCGCGGTTCGTGACGGCGAAGGAGGCCAGCCAGACGCGCGAAGAGATCAACAATGGCGAATGCGATGTCGTGATCGGCACGCATGCTTTGCTGGCCAAGACGATCGACTTCAAGCGGGTGGGCATGATCGTGGTCGATGAAGAGCAGCGCTTTGGCGTGAAGCACAAGGAGCGGCTGAAGGAACTGAAGTCGGATGTGCATGTGCTGACATTGTCGGCGACGCCGATCCCGCGGACGCTGCAGATGGCGCTGACGGGCATTCGCGACCTGTCGATAATTGCGACGCCGCCGGTGGATAGGCTGGCGGTGCGGACGTATGTGGTCGAGTTCGATCCGGTGACGATACGCGAGGCGTTGCTGCGCGAGCGGTATCGCGGCGGGCAGAGCTACTTCGTGGCGCCGAGGGTGGCGGACCTGCCGTTCCTTGAGCGGTATCTGCGCGAGCAGGTGCCCGAGGTAAAGATGATCACGGCGCACGGGCAGATGACGCCGACTGAACTCGAAGACGCTATGTCAGCCTTCTATGACGGCCAGGCGGATGTGCTGCTGTCGACGACGATCGTGGAGTCGGGGTTGGATATTCCGCGAGCGAATACGCTGATTGTGCACCGGGCCGATATGTTCGGGCTGGCGCAGCTGTATCAGCTGCGTGGGCGCGTGGGGCGGGCGAAGCTGCGGGCGTATGCGTATCTGACGACGCCGGATGAAGCTACGCTGACGGATGGCGCGGCGAAGCGGTTGAAGGTGTTGCAGTCGCTGGATAGCCTGGGCGCGGGCTTCATGCTGGCGAGCCACGATCTGGACATGCGCGGGGGGGGGAATTTGCTGGGCGACGAACAGTCGGGGCATATCCGCGAGGTGGGCGTCGAGCTGTACCAGCAGATGCTGGAGGATGCGGTGAAGGCGTTGCGGTCAGGCGAGACGCTGGACAGCCATGAGGTTGCGGATGGCTGGTCGCCGCAGATCGATGTGGGTGCGGCGGTGCTGATACCGGATCAGTATGTCGAGGATCTGTCGACCCGGCTGGCGCTGTATCGGCGACTTGCGGATCTGGCGACGGATGAGGAGCGCGAGGCGTTTGCGGCGGAGCTGATCGACCGCTTCGGTCCGCTACCGGATGAGACCAAGCAGCTGCTGGAAATCACGGCGGTGAAGATCCTTTGCAAGAGGCTGGGCGTGGCGAAGGTGTCGGCGGGGCCGAAGGGGGCTTTGCTGGCGTTCCGGCAGGATGCGCCGCTGGATGGGGGTAAGCTCATCGCGTATGTGCAGAAGCGGCCGAACGTGCTGAAGCTGCGGCCGGACATGAAGTTGGTGCTGAGCGGTACGTGGGTGAATGCGCAGGCGCGCCTGAGCGGCGTGAAGAGCCTGCTGCGGGACATGAGCGGATTGCTGTAGGAGCGAGACATGGCGGGACGTGTGGCGGGGCGGGTTGCGCTGGTGACGGGGGCTTCCTCCGGATTGGGGAAGCGGTTTGCGCAAGTGCTGGCGGCTGAGGGCGCCAAGGTTGTTGTCGCGGCGCGGCGGAAAGATCGGCTGGATGCGCTGGTTGCCGAGCTGGGCGCGGACAAGGCGTTGGCGGTCGAGTGCGATGTGACCGACGAGGCGGCGGTGGTTGCAATGTTCGACGCTGCAGAGGCCAAGTTTGGCGTTGTCGATACCGTCATCAACAATGCGGGCATGACGCATGAGAAGAATGCGCTGACGCAGGATATCGCCGAGTTCCGCAAGATCTTGGACCTGAACGTGACGTCAGTCTGGTGCGTGGCGCGGGAGGCGGCGCGACGGCTGATCAAGGCGGGCGCAGATGTTTCGGCGCGGGGGCGGATCGTGAATATCGCCTCGATGGCCGGGCGGATCATCATTCCGAACGTGTCGGCTTATAACGCTTCGAAGGCCGCGTGTTCGCATCTTACGCGGTCCCTGGCACGGGAGTGGGCGCGGTATGGGATCAACGTGAATGGATTGTCGCCCGGCTATGTCGAGACGGAGCTGACGGCGGACTGGCTGCATAGCGAGGGCGGGAAGAAGTATATGCAGAAGTTCCCGCGCCGCAGGATGATGGATGAGACATCACTGGACGAAGCGCTGCTGTTCCTGTGCGCCGATGCATCGAAATTCGTCACTGGCTCGGACGTGATGGTCGACGACGCGCAAAGCATGGGCTGATCGGGCCGGGCCGGCTTTCGCTTTACACGGGTCCGGGGGGCGGACCTGGAGGCGGCGGGAATGCCAGACCATCGGTCCCGGTCATGGGGCCGCTTGGGGTCGCCAGGCTATAGAACGCTTCGCCGACAGGGGAGAAGGCGATCACACGGGAAAGCAGCGTTACGGCGAGCAGCACCGCAATGCTCCACAGCCATGCCGCGTGCGGGCGACCGTGTACACGCCAGTCGCGCAGCATGCCGATGATGGGGAAGATGAGGGCCACGAGACCGGCTGTCTCGAAGGCGTAAGGCGGAAGGAAGGGCATCGGCAAGATGCGGCCAAAGCCTGGCCCCATCAGCATCGTGAATGCGCCGACCTGAAGGCGAGTATGCCAGTCTGTCTGGCGCCGAAGGGCGAGGGCTGCGCCGAACAGGCCGGCAAAGCCGAGAAGTGTCATCGGGTTGGCGACCAGGAAGTGCTGCGGCTGGAAAAAGAAGGGCGTGCGCGCCGTCTGCACGGTTGAGATCGTGACGAGGGGGCCGAGGATCAGCAGGAGGATCACCCAGCCAACAGACAGCAGCCCCAGTTTGCGGTGCAGGGCCAGATTGCCGCTCGCCGCCAACCATGTCTGCGTGAGTGTGATCCCGGTCCATGCCATGAACGCGAACGCATGGAGATGGATGATCAGCGGAGAATTGAAGCTGGAACGGCCAGCCGCGAGCTGCACCACAAAGCCCATCACCAGAATGACGGCCATTGCTGTGATCAGGTTTCGGAAGAACCGTCGATCATCGGCCACTGGAAAGTCGATTGTTGCGCCCGTCATCAAACGTCCCCCGTTTGCTTGCGGTGAAGTTGCAAACTACCGCAGTCACCGACGCACAACAAGCTATAGGGCTTTCGTGCTGAAAACATGAAGTGGCGCAGCGTCGACACAACCGGGCTGAATGCCTAGGGTCGGAATCGGCAAGACAAGGGGTTTAGTGTGCGTGGATGGGTAAGCGCGGCTTGCGTTGCGCTGCTAGGAGCGTGCCAGCCGGCAGCGTATACAACTCAAACGCTGACGCCCGAGGCGCCGCCAGCGAAAGGATCGAACTTCTTGTTCGTGTGGGCGGGCGACAAGGACAAAGTTGAGTCCGACTTCCTGGCTGTGATTGATCTGCGGCCGGGTTCCGCGAGCTATGGCGATGTGGTTGCCACCCTGCCGATTGGCGCGACGGGGACGATGCCGCATCATGTCGAATACGAATTTCCCACGGATGGGATGTTGTTCGCGGACGGTTTTACCGCGGGGCTGACGACGCTGATCGACCTGAACGACCCCTTGCGGTCGCAAGTGGCGGCGCACTTGAGCGGGATGGGCAAGTTTGCGTTTCCGCACAGCTATGCGCGGCTCGACAACGGCAATGTGCTGGTGACGTTGCAGGGACATGACGGAAAGTATGGCGCGCCTGGCGGGTTGGCCGAACTGTCTTCGGATGGGAAGGTGGTGCATACAGCGTCGGCCAAGTCGTCCGCCACGCCCGAAGAGCTTGTCTGGCCGTACAGTCTTGCTGTCGTACCGGGAAAGGATCGCGGGGTCGTGACCCTGGCCGAGATGGGGTGGCCGGGAGAAGACTATAAGACGACCAGTCAGGTGCAAATCTGGGCTGCGTCTGACCTAAAAATGCTGGCGACCGTGGACCTGCCGCAATCCGGCCTGGGCGTGCATCACACCGATCCGGCAAAGCCGCGCGTGCTGGCCGATGGCACAGTCTATGTTGGTACGTTCTCGTGCGGGGTCTATCGCATTGATGGCGTCAGCGAAGGCACGCCGATGGCGACGTTCGTTCACGCATTTCCGGGCGGGACGACGATGCACAATGCCTGCGCCGTGCCGGTTGTTGTGGGCAAGTACTATGTGCAGACCGTGCCGGAGACAAACGGGCTGATTGCGCTCGATGTGTCTGATCCAAACAAGCCGATTGAGGCTTTTCGCATCAAGTTCGACGAGAAGTTCTCTATGCCGCACTGGATCGCGGCGGACAGGAAGTCCGACAGGCTGGTTGTGACGGGTAATGACATGAGCTGGGCGCTGATCGTGAAGCCAGATCCGGCAACAGGCGTTATGAAGGTGGATAAGACGCTGCCGGATGGCGTGAACTTCGATCGCGTTTCCTGGCCGCATGGAGACAGCGGACCAGCGCGGGTTCATGGAGCGCTGTTTGGCAAATAGACGCTCAGTGACGATGCGGACCGCGCTTTTGCTGATCGCGCTTGGCTTGCCGGGCGCGTGCTACAATCCGGAGCAGCAGTTCATGACGGACTGCGAAGCGGGTGGCCTGAAGCGGGAGCTGTGCGCCTGTCTGTTGAAGCGGCTGCCGCCTGAGCGGCGGGATGATCTACTCAGCATGCCGGACAATGTTGGGGGCGAGTGGGTGTTGCCGAGCGACATGGCGCCGGCGTTGTCATGCTTCGATGTGGGCGTGATGGCTGGCTAGGCCGTCTGCTTGCGCAGGACCTTGTCCATCGGGCGTCCCTTTGCAAGTTCGTCGATGAGTTTGTCGAGGTAGCGGATGTCCTGCATCAGCGGGTCCTCGATGTCTTCGACGCGGACGCCGCAGATGACGCCTGTGATAGCCCGCCGCGCGGGGTTGAGCTTGGGCGCGTTGTTGAAGAAATCCTGGAAGTTGGTTTGCTTCTTGATGTGACCTTCGAGCACCTTCTGAGTATAGCCCGTCAGCCAGCGCAAGACTTCATCGACTTCAGTCTTTCTGCGCCCCTTCTTTTCCGCCTTGGCGACATATATCGGATAGAGGCTGGCGAAGCTCATTGCGTAAACGCGGTTCCAGCGAGCTCCCGACTTGGTCGTCGTTTTCATGACCGTCCTCCAGTTGCGATTTTGCATTTTTGCGCAAATTGTGCCGCGAAGAAATGGGGACTTAATCCGGGCTGGCGAAGCGTCGCCGCACGCGACGCTTCGTGGCGATGCATGGTTTTGAGACCATTTTGAGTGCGATTGCGGCGGCGGCTATGTTGTTGCTGCAACGGCCTATGCATTGCCTGCGGATTTTCCCGAGCGCGAAATACGCAAGGCGTGTCAGGCGATTGCAGATGCGGCTAACGCAGCTGTTGATGGTCGCGAGGGTACGGCGGCTCAGAGACTGCGGGCCCAATATGAAGGCCGGCGCGCGCCGCTGGATCGCGGACCGCGATGGCCGGGTGAAGCTGGACACCCATCATTTGGCGAAAGAGGTGCTGCAGGTTGAGCGCGAACGGCTATTGCGTTGCCTGACGGCGGGAGATCAGCGACGCCGCCGACTACCAGGTCGAGGAAGATCTGGATCGGCATATGTTGGCGCTGTTGCCAGTCGTGCGTTGATTGCCCTCACGACAGGCTTGACGTTCGCGTCATTGGCAGGAGTGTCTGCGGCGCAAACGGAGAAGCGTTATGGCGTCTGGCCCGCTCGTTGGGGTTAAGGTTGTGGAGTTCGCCGGGATTGGGCCGGGCCCGTTCTGCGGGATGTTGCTGGCGGATCTCGGCGCGGATGTCGTGCGAATCGATCGGGCGGATGCGGTGGGGCGCGCAAAGCCTGACCTGATGAACCGTGGCAAGCGGTCGATCGCGATTGATCTCAAGAAGGCTGAGGGCGTGGAAGCGGCGCTGAGCCTAATCGAGAAGGCTGATGCGCTGATCGAAGGGATTCCGGCCGGGCGTGATGGAGCGGCTGGGGCTCGGGCCGGATGTGGCGTTGAAGTGTAACCCGCGGATCGTCTATGGGCGCATGACCGGCTGGGGACAGACCGGGCCGTGGGCGAACACGGCGGGGCACGACATCGACTACATCGCTCTCACGGGTGCGCTTCATACCATGGGGCGCGCCGGCCAGCCGCCGGCTCCGCCGCTGAATCTTGTCGGGGACTATGGAGGCGGGGCTCTTTATCTCGCGTTCGGACTGCTTGCTGGCGTGATCGAGGCGAGGACGTCGGGCAAGGGGCAGGTGATCGACTGCGCGATGATCGACGGCGCGGCGTCGCTGATGACGATGTTCTATGGAATGAAAGCGACGGGTCACTGGAGCAAGGCACGTGGCGCCAACTGGCTGGATGGCGGCGCGTATTTTTACGACACATATGAATGCGCAGATGGCCAGTGGCTAGCGATCGGGTCGCTTGAACCGCAATTTCACGCGCTGCTGGTGAAGGGTCTCGGTCTCGAAGCGGATGCATTTCCGGCGCAGATGTCGCGAGCGGAATGGCCGGCGCATTCCAACCGCGTCGCGGAGATCGTGAAGACGAAAGCGCGCGATGACTGGATGAAGGTGTTCGAAGGCACGGACGCCTGCGTAGCGCCGGTGCTGAGCATGGATGAGGCGCCGAAGCATCCCCACAATGCCGAGCGGAAAACATTTGTTGAAGCATTCGGGGCAGTACAGCCCGGGCCCGCGCCGCGGTTTTCGCGCACCGCGGGAGCGATCAATGGCGCGCCAGCCATGCCGGGTCAGCAGTCGGAAGATGTGCTGAAAGCTTGGGGGATCGAAGCTGGAAGGGCGGCGGGTTTCCTGAAGACAGCCGGAGTGGTTCAAGCATAGGCCTTTTTCGCTGGCTACCGATTCAGCCCCAAATGTGGCGTAGAGTCAGTGGCTTCCCATTATTTGTTTCACCTGAATTATGGACAACAAGCGCCTCAATCCACGTTCAGGTTCGTCCTTATATACGAAACACATACCGCCGGGACGCCTTGATGTCCCTCGATGGTTCCCGACGGTTCTGTTCCTGTGCACCTGGGCCGGCTCCTCAAGAGCCGGCCCTTCCTTTTCCAGCGCAGTCGCCTGCGCGACGATGTTGCAGGAAGTCGTAACGTCGCGGTGACTTTTCATCGATAATCGCTAAAAACGAGGTAGGAGTTTTCCGGGAGCCTGTGGATGAAATTGGCGTGGTTTGCGGCTGCGGCCGTGGCGATCCTTGTGAGCGGCTCGGCGGCGGCTGACGCCAACAAGCAGACTAAGGGGACGTTCGACGACAAGTTCAGGCAGCTGGAAGTCGATCTTCCGACGCCTAACACCTACCGGGCCGCATCGGGCGCGCCGGCTGAGTCGTACTGGCAGCAGCAGGCCGACTACACGATCAACGCCACGCTGGATGAAGCGAAGAAGCGGATCATGGCCACGGGGACAATCAGCTATCGCAACAACTCCCCCCACCCGTTGAGCTATATCTGGCTGCAGCTCGACCAGAACATCTTCAAACAGGATTCCGTGACCCGTCGGACCGAGCGAGCGCCAATGGCGGCCGCCGGCGACAGGATAACCGTCGGGACTCTGAGGCAGCTGCAGTCCTATGCGGAGACACCCCACGGATTCGAAATCCAGTCCGTGACGGATGGCGGCTCGCGAGCGCTGAAATACGTAATCAACGACACGATGATGCGGATCGACCTGCCTGCACCTCTGGCGCCGCGGCAATCGACGACACTGAAGCTCGCCTGGGCGTTCAACATCGTCGATAACAACGTGTTCGGCGGCCGGTCGGGCTACGAGTATTTCCGCGACAACAACACGTACACCTTCTTCCAGGCGCAATGGTTTCCGAGGCTGGCGGCGTACACCGATTATACCGGCTGGCAGCACAAGCAGTTCCTGGGGCAGGGCGAGTTCACGCTTGAGTTCGGGAATTATGATGTGTCGATCACTGTGCCGGCGGATCACATCCTGACGGCGACGGGCGTGCTTCAGAACCCGAACGAGGTTCTAACGGGGGAGCAGCGCACCCGTCTCGCGCAGGCGCGCAGCCAGCTCGACAAGCCGATGTATATCGTGACGCCGGAAGAAGCGGCTGCGAACGAGAAAGAAGGCACGACGGCGACCAAGACTTGGCACTGGAAGGCTGGAAACGTACGGGATTTCGCCTGGGCGTCGTCGCGCAAGTTCATCTGGGATGCGATGGGCGTGAAGCAGCAGGAAGGCGGCGACGTGCTGGCGCAGTCCTTCTTCCCGAACGAGGCCGATCCTCTGTGGTCGCTGTATTCGACGCGCGCTGTGGCGCATACGATCGACAGCTACTCGCAATTTTCGTTCCCTTTTCCCTATCCCAACGCCATTTCGGTCAACACCTGGCTGGGCGGCGGGATGGAGTATCCGATGATCTCGTTCAACGGCTATCGACCGGTGAAGGACGAGAAGACCGGGCAGAAGACCTACACGCGCAACGCTAAGAACGGCCTGGTGGGCGTGGTGATCCACGAGGTAGGCCACAACTACTTCCCGATGATCGTGAACTCGGACGAGCGCCAGTGGACGTGGATGGATGAGGGACTTAACTCGTTCCTCGAATTCATGACGGAGCTGCGCTGGGACGAGAACTTCCCAGTACTGGGCAGCAACCCGAATTCGCTGGACGAGATCGGCGCTTACATGATGTCGGAAGACCAGGTTCCGATCATGACCAACTCTGAGAGCGTCATCCAGTTCGGCAACAACGCCTACAAAAAGCCGGCGGCGGCGTTGACGGTGCTGCGCGAGACAGTGATGGGACGCGAGCTGTTTGACTTCGCGTTCAAGGAATATTCGCGGCGCTGGAAGTTCAAGCGACCAACGCCGTCTGACTTTCTTCCGCACGATGGAAGACGCCTCGGGCATGGACCTCGACTGGTTCTGGCGCGGCTGGTTCTACACCAATGATCACGTCGATATCGCAATGAACGATGTGCGCACATATCGGCTGTCGACCAGCGACCCGACAGTGGAAGCGCCGTTGCGGCGCGAGCGCCAGGAAGCGACGCGACCAGATCCGGTGACGGTGCTCGAGAACCGCGCGGCGGGCCTGGAGACCTATACGGACAAGCATCCCGACGCGAAGGACTTCTACGACAAGACCGATGAGTTCGAGGTCAACAACAAGGACCTCAACGACTACACGACATTCCAGGAGGGTCTGAAAGAGCCGGACAAATCCGTGCTCGAGCGGGCGCTGCGCGAAAACCCGTACATCTATTTCATCGATTTCGAGAACAAGGGTGGGCTGGTTTCGCCGTTGCCGCTGAAGTTCACGTTTGACGATGGCGCGACAAAGGAGATCATGATCCCCGTCGATATCTGGCGCGTGAATAACCAGAAGGTGACCAAGCTGTTCGTCGAAACGAAGAAGATCGTGTCAGTCGAACTCGATCCCAAGCGCCAGACGGCGGACGCCGTGCGCGCCAACAACAGCTTCCCGCAACGCAATGAGCCGAGCCGGTTGGAGATGTTCCGAGCTACGCCGAACGTCGAACGTAACCAGATGGCTGACGCGCTCACCGAGTTGAAGGCGAAGCAGCCTGCGTCAAGCCCGGCCGCGCCGATCACGCCTGCGCCGCAATGACAGAGGAGCGGAGCGTCAGGATCACGCGCAGGATGGCGGTTCTCGCCGGATGCGCGCTGGCTGTCGCTCCGCCCGCGCTGGCGCATCGTTCCCAGACCGTGCTGACCACGGTGATGTGGAATCCGGCGTCATCAATGCTGGAGATCACGCACCGGCTTCACAATGCCGATGCGGAAGCGTGGCTACTGCAACTGGGTGAGGGGAGCGGGACCGACATCACGGTCGTGCGCAACCAAGCGCGCATGATGCTTTATATCGAGAACCATTTCGCATTGACCGATGGCGGCAAGAAGATCGGTCTGCAGGCGCTGGGCGCCGAGATCGAGGGCGAGGCGCTGCTGCTCTATCAAGAATGCAAGCTGGTTGCGCCGCCAAAGGCGCTGGCGATCGACAATCGCATCCTGCGGGATGTGTTCGAAGGCCAGACCAACCTGGTGAATGTACGGCTGGCGCAAAAGACCCGAACTTTGATCTTCTCGGGCTCCGATGGCGTGAAGAAGGCCGAGGGGCTGCTGTAAGCTGTCTGTGAGCGGGATCTGGCGCGCCGCCGATGCGAGGTCTAGCATTCTCCCCGGGGCTGGATGTCGAGGGGACTATTCGTGCGCATCGCTATCTTCATCGGGCTCGCCATTGTCGCTATGGTTGCCGGCGCTGTCACATTTCTCCCGATGTCCATGGCGGCCGACATGGTCGCGAGGCAGGTGCCTGATTTCAGGTTCAGCAACGCTTCGGGCAGTGTGTGGGACGGCAAGCTGACCAATGTCTCTTATGGGGAACAGACGCTCGGCGACCTTTCGGTGAAGACCGATCTTCTGGCGCTGTTTGGCGGCAAGGCGGCCGGGACGGTCGGGATGGCGCGCCAGGGTTTCGCCGGGCAGGCGGATGTTTCTTATGGGATTGGAAACGGCGGACTTGATGTGAAGGATCTGAGCATCGCCGGCGACATCGCGGTCGTGCCGGGCATGCCGCCGTCGATTGTGCGGTCAGACGGGAAGTTCACGCTGGCGGTGAAGGGCGTGAAGTTTGCAAACACGCTGTGCGAGTCGGCGTCGGGCGAGGTTTGGACCGATGCGCTTACCAAGGTGAATTACAAAGGCTGGGTCGGGCCAGAGCTGCGCGGGCCGGTGACATGCGCGGGCGGGAAACTGCAGGTTGAGGCCTCTGGCACGGCGGCGACAGGCGAGAATGTGCTGGCGACGATGATCATCGGCCAGCATTTGGACATGGAGATGACGGCCTCAGTGGCGAATGCCGGTCCGGGGGCGACCGAGGCTCTGACGTCGATTGGTTTCGAGCTTCAGGGCGACAAGCTGGTTCTGCGGCAACAATTGGCGTCCCAATAGGGCGGATTCCGTGCGCCAATCCGCTTGACCCGGCGTGCGGCGACGCCTAAACGCTCCATCCTTCGATACTTGCGGTACGCGGGTGTAGCTCAGTTGGTTAGAGTGCCGGCCTGTCACGCCGGAGGTCGCGGGTTCGAGCCCCGTCACTCGCGCCAGGTATCGAATTGAATTTTGTCGGGTTTTGCCGGCGTTCTTCCCATCCTGTGAGTAAGTTTCGAAAGCGACCAGATGCGTCGGTTTTCGAAACGCGCGTCGCTTTCGGCCACGGGGTGACGAGCAGCGGGACCTCGCCGTCGTCCGCGTGATGGATAAATTGAGACACGCATTCACGCCCCGCGTGACGCCTTGCTGGTCACGCGATGGCCGGCGTCAGTTGCGACGTTCAGGCGCACGCGGAATGTCGTCCACAGCCCGGATTTATGGCTTGAAAGTCGCCGCGCGCCGAAGAATCCCCGATGCGTCCGGAGGCTCTATTGCCTCTCGCGTCAAAGCGGCATAGGCCGTCGGCAAAAGACTAGCCGAGGGTATAATGGAAGACGCGCAGACGCTCGTCGTCGAATATCTGCCGGTCGTGATTTTTCTCGGGTTGGCAATCGCAATCAGCCTGCTTTTCCTCGTCGCCTCTTCGCTTCTGGCGCCGAGAAAGCCCGACCCGGAAAAGCTGTCGGCCTATGAGTGCGGATTCAACGCTTTCGACGATGCGCGCATGAAATTCGACGTTCGGTTCTATCTGGTCTCGATCCTCTTCATCATCTTCGACCTCGAAGTGGCGTTCCTGTTCCCCTGGGTGTTCCAGGTGGCGGCCGGGAATGTGTTTGCGTTCTGGTCGATGATGGCGTTCCTCGGCGTTCTGACGGTCGGCTTTGTCTATGAATGGCGCCGTGGCGCGCTGGAGTGGCAATAATGGCCGAGCCGAAGGTAGTTGCGGGCTCGGCCGGTCGCGTTGCGCGTGCTGAGGGTGGGGCGCTGGTCAAGCCGACCGATCCGTATTTTGCCGGGCTTTCCGACGAGCTGGCGGATAAGGGTTTTGTCGTCGCTGCGGCGGACGACCTTATCACCTGGGCGCGCACCGGCTCGCTGATGTGGATGACCTTCGGTCTGGCCTGCTGCGCGGTCGAGATGATGCAGGCCTCCATGCCGCGATATGACATGGAGCGCTTTGGCGCAGCCCCGCGCGCATCGCCGCGCCAATCGGACGTGATGATCGTCGCCGGCACGCTGACCAACAAGATGGCTCCCGCGCTGCGCAAGGTCTACGACCAGATGCCGGAGCCGCGTTACGTGATCTCGATGGGCTCGTGCGCCAATGGCGGGGGGTATTACCACTATTCATACGCCGTGGTGCGTGGCTGTGACCGGATCGTGCCTGTCGACATCTATATTCCGGGCTGCCCCCCTACGGCCGAAGCGCTGATCTATGGCCTGCTGCAGTTGCAGAAGAAGATCCGCCGTGAGGGGAGCATCGAGCGATGAGCCTTCCTTCCCGTGCCGCCATGACGTCTGAGCTGAAGCTTCATCTTGAAAGCGTTCAGGCCAAGGCGATCTCGTCGATCCGCGTTTCGCAGGGCGAGATGACCGTGCTTGCGAACCGCGCCTCGATTGTGAAGCTGCTGGAATTCCTGCGGGATGACAGCCCGTGCCGGTTCGACACGCTGGTCGCCCTTTGCGGCTGTGACTACCCGACAGAGCGGGAGCGTTTCGAGGTGGTCTACCACCTTCTCTCCATGCGCCTGAACCAGCGCATTCGCGTGAAGATTCGCACCGATGAAGCGACGCCCGTGCCAAGCGTGGCGGGTGTGTTCCCGGTAGCAAACTGGTACGAGCGCGAAGCGTTTGACATGTATGGCATCATCTTCTCGGGTCATCCGGACCTGCGCCGGATCCTCACCGACTATGGCTTCGAGGGGTATCCGCTTCGCAAGGATTTCCCGCTGACCGGCCGCGTGCAGGTTCGCTATGACGAAGCTCAGAAGCGTGTGATCAACGAGCCAGTGCGCCTGGTTCAGGAATACCGCAACTTCGATTTCCTCTCGCCATGGGAAGGCATGCAAGCCGTTATTCCGGGCGACGAGAAAGCCGGCGAGGCGAAGAAATAGCCATGGCCGACGACATCAACCACAAGTCCGCTGACCTCGATCTCGACGATCGCAAGTTCACGATCAACTTTGGGCCGCAGCACCCGGCGGCGCACGGCGTGCTTCGCCTTGTGCTCGACCTCGATGGCGAGATCGTGGATCGTGTCGATCCGCACATTGGCCTGCTGCATCGCGGCACCGAGAAGCTGATCGAGTATAAGACCTTCCTTCAGGCGCTGCCCTACTTCGATCGGCTCGACTATGTTGCGCCGATGAACCAGGAGCATGCCTACTGCCTTGCGATCGAGAAGCTGGCGGGCATTCAGGTTCCGGAGCGCGCGAAGTACATCCGCGTGATCTTTTCCGAGATCGGCCGTCTGCTGTCGCACCTGCTGAACGTCACGACGCAGGCGATGGACGTTGGGGCCTTGACCCCGCCGCTGTGGGGGTTTGAGCCGCGCGAGCAGTTGATGGTGTTCTACGAGCGCGCATCAGGCTCGCGGATGCATGCGGCCTATTTCCGCCCGGGTGGCGTCCACCAGGACCTGCCGCCCGAGCTCGTGGAAGACATCCACAAATTCTGCAGCCCGTTCCTCAAGACGCTCGACGACATCGAGGCGCTCGTCACCGAGAACCGCATCTTCAAGCAGCGCAACGTCGACATCGGCGTGGTGTCGGTGCAAGACGCGCTCGCCTGGGGGTTCTCGGGCGTGATGGTGCGCGGATCTGGCCTCGCTTGGGACCTGCGCCGCGCCGAGCCTTATGAAGTTTATTCGGAACTCGACTTCAAGATTCCGGTCGGCAAGAATGGCGACTGCTGGGACCGCTATCTCTGCCGCATCGAGGAGATGCGCGAGAGCATCAAGATCATCAAGCAGTGCATCGACAAGATGCCGGTCGGCCCCGTTCTGCCCGAGCACTCTAAGTTCGCGCCGCCGCGCCGGAGCGAGATGAAGAACTCGATGGAAGCGCTGATCCATCACTTCAAGCTCTACACCGAAGGCTTTCACGTGCCCGCAGGCGAGACCTATGCCTGCGTCGAGGCGCCCAAGGGTGAGTTCGGCGTCTATCTCGTAACGGATGGCGGCAACCGTCCGTATCGCGCGAAAATCAAGGCGCCGGGTTACGCCCACCTTCACGCCATGGACCATCTGTGCCGCGGCCACATGCTCGCTGACGTCTCGGCCATTCTTGGCTCGCTGGACATCGTGTTCGGGGAGGTCGATCGTTGAGTCATCGCCGTTTCCACGACCCCTCTCACCACGAGCCGTTTGCGTTCACGCCGGCGAGCGAAGACCAGATCGCGTGGTGGGAGCGCAAGTATCCGACCGAGCGCAAGGCTTCGGCTGTCATTCCGGCGCTGTGGGTCACACAGAAGCAGAATGCGGGTTGGCTGTCTGAGCCCGCGCTGCGCGCAGTCGCTGACCGGCTCGGCATGACGTACATTCGCGTCTACGAGATCGCGACATTCTACACGATGTTCAATCTCGAGCCGGTCGGAAAATATCACTTCCAGGTCTGCGGCACGACGCCGTGCCAGCTGCGCGGCGCGGACAAGCTCAAGGATTTCTGCGAGCGCAAGATCGGGCCGAAAGGCCACGTCTCCGGCGGCGGCAAGTTCTCGTGGGTGGAAGTCGAATGTCTCGGCGCCTGCGTGAACGCGCCGATGATCCAGATAAACGACTACTATTACGAAGACCTGAGCATAGAGACGCTCGAGAAAATCATCGACGATTTTGCCGCGGGGAAAGAGCCTCAGCCGGGAACGTATGTGAAGCGTCAGAGGTCGGCGCCGGAAGGCCCGCCGACATCGTTGACCGACGAAGCTCTGTTCGACGGTTCGAAGGCCAAACCATTGAGCACGATTCCGAATGCGCCGAAACCGCCTGAGCCGGCGCAAACATGAGGGGAGTGACCGTCATGTCGGAGCCAAGCGCCAAGAAGGCCGCTGCGAGGAAGCTGCTGCAGGCATGCTTCTTGGAAGGCTTGCTGCTGATCGCGGGGCTGATCGCCTATTCGCTGACCGGTAACTGGGTCTGGATAGCCATTGGCGTGCTGGGAGGCCTTGGCTTCTCGCTGCCGGCCATCATCGTTTTTGTCCGTGCAAGCATCGAGGAGCGTGACCGTGCTTCTCGATAAGGATCGTATATTCACTAACCTCTACGGACGCCATGATTTCCGGCTTGAAGCCGCGAAGCAACGCGGGGCCTGGAATTCCACGAAAGAGCTGATGCAGTTCGGCCCGGAATGGATCTGCGACCAGATCAAGGCATCTGGCTTGCGCGGCCGTGGCGGCGCCGGCTTCCCGACTGGCCTGAAGTGGACCTTCATGCCGAAGGTCGTGAAGGATCGGCCTCATTATCTCGTCGTGAACGCGGATGAATCCGAACCCGGCACCTGCAAGGACCGGGACATCATGCGCCACGATCCGCATCTGCTGATCGAGGGGTGCCTGATTGCGTCTTTCGCGATGCGCGCGAACAAGTGCTACATCTATCTGCGTGGCGAATACATTCGCGAGCGCGAGTGTCTCGAGGAGGCAATTGCCGAAGCCTACAAGGCTGGCTTGGTGGGCAAGAATGCCTGTGGGTCGGGCTTCGACTTCGACATTTACTGCCACCACGGCGCTGGCGCTTACATCTGCGGTGAAGAGACTGCGCTGCTCGAAAGCCTCGAGGGCAAGAAGGGCCAGCCGCGCCTGAAGCCGCCGTTCCCGGCAGGTGCGGGTCTCTATGGCTGCCCGACGACGGTCAACAACGTCGAATCGATCGCTGTTGCGCCGACAATCCTGCGCCGTGGCGCAGGCTGGTTCGCGGGCTTCGGCCGTCCGAACAACACGGGCACGAAAGTGTTCTGTGTGTCGGGCCATGTTGAGCGGCCGTGCAATATTGAAGAAGAGATGTCGATCCCGCTGAAGACGCTCATCGAAGAGCATTGCGGCGGCGTGCGCGGCGGTTGGGGCAACCTGAAAGCCATCATACCGGGCGGATCGTCGGTGCCGATGATCCCGAAAGACATCTGCGACACCGTACTGATGGATTTCGACGCGCTGCGTGATGTGAAGTCGGGTCTGGGCACGGCGGCGGTCATCGTGATGGACAAATCAACCGATCTGATCCGGGCGGTCGCCCGTCTCGCCTATTTCTACAAGCACGAAAGCTGCGGCCAGTGTACGCCGTGCCGTGAAGGCACCGGCTGGATGTGGCGCGTGCTGGAGCGGATGGTGAAGGGCGAGTCCGAAACTGCCGAGATCGACACGTTGCTCGATGTCGCAAGCCAGGTGGAAGGGCACACTATTTGCGCGCTGGGCGATGCCGCTGCGTGGCCGATTCAGGGGCTGATCCGGCATTTCCGCCAGGAGATCGAGGACCGCATCACGAACTATCGTCAGGGCCGCCCGCACGTTCAGGGCCACACACTGGCGGCGGAGTAGGGCATGACCGACACCGTCAAACTGATCGTCGATGGCGTCACGGTGGATGTTCCGAAGAACTTCACCATGCTTCAGGCGTGCGAAGCCGCCGGCGCGGAAATTCCACGCTTCTGCTATCACGAGCGTCTGTCGATCGCCGGCAACTGCCGCATGTGCTTGGTCGATTGGGTCGGAGCGCCGAAGCCGATCGCGTCTTGCGCCCAGACCGTGGGCGACATGGCGCCGAAGAAAGACGGCACGCCGCACGAGATTTCGACCCGCAGCCCGCGCGCCATCAAGGCCCGCGCCGGCGTCATGGAATTCCTGCTGATCAACCACCCGCTGGATTGCCCGATCTGCGACCAGGGCGGGGAGTGCGATCTGCAGGACCAGGCAATGGGCTATGGCCGCGCCGCCACGCGCTACACCGAGAACAAGCGCGCGGTCGACGACAAGAATATGGGCCCACTGGTCAAGACGATCATGACCCGCTGCATCCAGTGCACGCGTTGCGTGCGCTTCGCTGCGGAAGTCGCGGGCGTAGACGAGATCGGGCTCGCGAACCGTGGTGAGGACGCCGAGATCACAACTTATCTTGAGAAATCGCTGACTTCTGAGCTGTCGGGCAATGTGATTGACCTGTGCCCCGTGGGCGCGCTGACGTCGAAGCCGTACGCGTTCAATGCGCGTCCGTGGGAGCTCCGCAAGACCGAGAGCATCGACGTGATGGATGCGATGGGCGCCGCGATCCGCGTGGATGCGCGTGGGCCCGCCGTGATGCGCATCCTTCCGCGCGTGAACGAAGAGATCAACGAAGAGTGGATCTCGGACAAGACGCGCTTCGTGTGGGATGGCCTTGGCCGCCAACGTCTCGACAAGCCGTATGTGCGTGAGAATGGCGCGCTCAAGGCGGTGACGTGGGACGAGGCGCTGAAGCGCGCTGCCGAGATGCTGAAGGTTTCGGGCGATCAGGTCGGCGTGATCGCGGGCGACCTAGCAGATGCGGAGAGCATGAAGGCCGCTCTCGATCTGGCGACGTCGCTCGGCGTGAAGTCGATCGACTGCCGGCAGGATGGCGTGAGGCTGGGGCTGGCAGCGGACGGGTCGAAGCTGCCGCGCGAAAGCTATCTTTTCAATTCGACGATCATGGGCATCGATGAAGCGGACGCGATCCTCCTCATCGGCGTGAACCCGCGCAAGGAAGCTGCTGTGGGGCAGGGCGCGCTGACGCGCGGCGACGGAGCTGCTGTACTGCACGCTGTGTCGGCGTTCGCGGCGGCGGCCGGCGCGTTTGCGGACGGCTGGAACGGCTTCAGCGTGCTGCACACGGCGGCTGGACGTGTGGGCGGGCTGGATCTCGGCTTCCTGCCGGCGGCGGGCGGCAAGGATGTCGCCGGGGTCATCGCGGGCGCGCAGTCGGGCGAGATCAAGACGGTGCTGCTGCTGGGTGCTGACGAGATCGACACCTCGAAGCTGGGCTCGGCGAAGGTGATCTACATCGGCAGCCATGGCGACAATGGCGCTCACCGCGCCGACGTGATCCTGCCGGCGGCGGCCTATACCGAGAAGTCGGCAACCTACGTCAACACCGAGGGGCGTGTTCAGCGCACGCAGCGGGCCGTCGCGCCGAAAGGCGACGCTCGCGAAGACTGGGCGATAATTCGCGCGTTGTCAGCCTATGTCGGCAAGACGTTGCCGTATGACAGCCTCACGCAGCTTCGCGAGAAGCTGGGCAAGGATCATCCGACCTTCCTCGGCCTGGACTTCGCGCCGGGCACGCACGGCAGGAGCGTCGCGCCCCTATGGCGCGGCTGGTTCGATGCATTCGACCGCCTTCACGTAGCGGTGACGATCACGTTCCACCTGACCAACCCGATCGCCCGCGCATCGCGCACCATGGCCGAATGCGCCGAACTCGCTGCGGGCACAAACCCCGCGGCTGCGGAATAGGAGGGCGCGATGGAGAACCTCTTTACCTGGGGCGGTGGGATGTGGGGCGGTATCGGCCTCGCCGTGCTGCAGATCCTTGCGCTGGTCGTCATCCTGCTGGTGTGCATCGCCTTCCTGCTGCTGTTCGACCGTAAGGTCTGGGCAGCGGTGCAGCTGCGCAAGGGACCGAACGTAGTCGGACCGTTCGGCCTGCTTCAGTCGTTCGCGGACCTGATCAAATTCGTGCTCAAGGAAGTCATCATCCCGGCGGGCGCCAACAAGACGGTGTTCCTGCTGGCGCCGGTCATCACGTTGACGCTTGCGCTGGTCGGCTGGGCCGTCATTCCCGTGGCGCCAGGCTGGGTGATCGCCAACCTCAATGTGGGCGTCCTCTACCTGTTCGCGATCTCCTCGCTTGGCGTCTACGGCATCATCATGGGCGGCTGGGCGTCGAACTCGAAATACCCATTCCTTGGCGGCCTGCGGTCTGCTGCGCAGATGGTGTCCTACGAAGTCTCGATCGGCTTCGTGATCGTGTCTGTGCTGCTGCTCGTCGGCTCGCTGAACCTCAGTGACGTCGTAAACAATCAGGCTGGCGGGATCTGGAAGTGGCACGCGTTCGCGTTTCCGACGATCTTCGTCATGTTCCCGATGTTCGTGATCTTCTTCATCTCGGCGCTGGCGGAGACGAACCGTCCTCCGTTCGACCTGCCGGAAGCGGAATCGGAACTCGTGGCCGGCTATCAGGTCGAGTACTCGTCCTCGCCGTATCTCATGTTCATGATCGGCGAGTACGTCTCCATCGTCCTGATGTGCGCGATGCTGACGCTCCTGTTCTTCGGCGGCTGGCATATGCCGGTGCCGATCCCGGGCGTCGAGGGGCTGCCGGAATGGCTGCTGAGCCTGGGCGGGCTTTTGGTCTTCATGGTGAAGACAGCGTTCTTCTTCTTCCTGTTCGCGATGGTGAAGGCGATCGTGCCGCGCTACCGCTATGACCAGCTGATGCGGCTGGGCTGGAAGATCTTCCTGCCGACGTCGCTGGTCGCGGTGGTGATCGTCGCGGCCTATGTGACCTTTACCAAGGCTCGTGCGGCCGGGCGCGAACACAGAATTCGAACCAGGCTCGACGCCTTGCAAGGCCGCTGATCTGAAGCTGTGAGCGAGCCGGCGTCTGTGACGCAAGGCTGGCGTCATCGGCTTGAACAAGATGGCCAGCTAAGCTTCGCGGATTCCGTGGCAGAGGCGGCATGTCGATCGGCCAAGCCATTCGGGGCGCTATGCTCACTGACTTCCTCGGCGCGTTTGCTCTGTCGATGCGCCAGTTCTTCACGCGCAAGGCGACGATCAACTACCCGTTCGAGAAGGGCCCGCTGTCGCCGCGCTTCCGCGGCGAGCACGCGCTGCGCCGCTATCCCAACGGGGAAGAGCGCTGCATCGCCTGCAAGCTCTGCGAAGCGATCTGCCCGGCGCAGGCCATCACGATCGAAGCCGAACCGCGCGAAGACGGTTCGCGCCGCACGACGCGCTACGACATCGACATGGTGAAATGCATCTACTGCGGCTTTTGTCAGGAGGCCTGCCCGGTGGACGCTATCGTCGAAGGCCCGAATTTCGAGTTTGCGACGGAAACTCGTGAAGAACTCTACTACGACAAGGACCGTCTGCTGGAGAACGGAGATCGCTGGGAACGCGAGATCGCCCGCAATCTGGAACTCGACGCACGCTATAGATAGAAGGGCGCGGCTCGCGGGGGCGAGTCGAGCCTGAGGACTTCAGTTGCCCCGTCCGGGGCGTTTTGGAACCAAAGGAAGAGGAAAGCCACGCCATGGCGCTGATCGCTTTCTACATCCTCTCGACGATCGTGGTGTTGTCCGCGCTCTTCGTCGTGGCGGCGCGCAACCCGGTGCACTCCGTGCTCTGGCTGATCCTAGCGTTCTTCACGTCGGCCGGCCTGCTTGTGCTGATCGGGGCCGAGTTTCTCGCGATGCTGCTGGTCGTAGTCTATGTCGGCGCCGTTGCGGTGCTGTTCCTCTTCGTCGTCATGATGCTCGACATCGACTTCACGGAGCTGAAGCAAGGCTTCCAGAACTACCTCGTTGTCGGCGTGCTGGTGGCCCTGGCGCTGCTGGCTGAAATCGGGATCGTGGCTGCTGCCGCGACCTTCGGTGGCGGGGCGCAGTTCAATGCGAGCCCAGGCGCCGCGACGAATGCGGAAGCGTTGTCGCAAGTGCTCTATACGGACTACCTGCTGCTCTTCCAGATGTCGGGCATTGTGCTGCTGGTCGCCATGATGGGCGCCATCGTGCTGACCCTGCGCTCGCGCCCGAGCGTCAAACGCCAGAACATCGCGGAGCAGACGGGGCGCAAACGCAAAGACGCCGTCGAACTCAAGGACGTGCGACCGGGGCAAGGGATCTGACCATGGCAGGCTTGGAGCTCACCCTCGGCCACTATCTCGCGGTGTCAGCGGCGCTGTTCACGATCGGCGTGTTTGGCATCTTCGTTAACCGCAAGAACATCATCGTAATCCTGATGTCGATCGAGCTGATCCTGCTCTCGGTGAACATCAATCTCGTGGCGTTCTCGGTCTTCAACGGCACCATCATCGGGCAGGTTTTCGCGATGCTGGTTTTGACGGTGGCGGCCGCCGAGGCGGCTGTCGGTCTCGCAATTCTCGTCGTCTACTTCCGTAACCGCGGTGAAATCGCGGTGGAAGACGTCAACGTGCTGCACGGTTAGGGGAGCAGAGGCGTGACCTTCCAGGAAATCGCGGCAATCTTCATCGTGCTGGCGCCGGGCATTGCCGCGGCAGTCTCCGGGCTTGGCCAGCGCTTCCTTGGCGACAAGGGATCGATGGCGGTGACGACGACGATCGTTATCGCGGCCGCGCTGCTGGCGGCGTGGCAGTTCTTCGCCTGGTCGCTGGGCGGCCAGGCTGGCGCTGCGCACACGATTGTTCTGTCGCGCTGGTTCAATGTCGGCACGTTCATTGCCGACTGGGCCATCCGCATAGATGCCCTGTCGGTGACCATGATGTTCGTGGTGACGAGCGTCTCGGCGCTCGTGCACATCTATTCGATCGGCTACATGGCCGAGGATCCGCATCGCGGAAGGTTCTTTGCCTACCTGTCGCTGTTCACTTTCGCGATGCTGATGCTGGTGACGGCCGATAACCTCGTGCAGATGTTCTTCGGCTGGGAAGGCGTGGGGCTGGCATCCTACCTGCTGATCGGTTTCTGGTACAGGAAAGCGTCCGCAAATAGCGCCGCGATCAAGGCGTTCGTGGTCAATCGGGTCGGTGACTTCGGTTTCGCGCTCGGCATCATGGCGCTGGTCTTCATGATCCAGCCGGCCGCAGGCGTGGATTATACGCAGTTCGGCATAGCTCAGTTCTCGTCGATCCAGTTCGACACGGTGTTCGCAGTCATCGCGAACAACGCGCCGGTCGACATGGTGGGCGCGGCGGGCGCCATGCCGATCCAGAGCGTAACGTTCGACTTCCTGGGCGTGCATGTGTGGGGTCTCGAAATTGCTGGCATCCTGCTGTTCATCGGCGCGATGGGTAAATCCGCCCAGTTCTTCCTGCACACCTGGCTGCCGGACGCGATGGAAGGCCCGACGCCAGTCTCCGCGCTGATCCACGCCGCCACCATGGTGACCGCAGGCGTATTCCTGGTCTGCCGCGCATCGCCGATCTTCTCGGTCTGCGAAGTTGCTTCCAACGTTGTCACCGGTTGTTGGCGCAGTCACCTGCCTGTTTGCGGCGACGGTGGGCCTGGCGCAGAACGACATCAAGCGCGTTGTTGCGTATTCGACGTGCTCGCAGCTTGGCTACATGTTCTTCGCCGCGGGTCTTGGTGCTTATGGCGCCGCGATGTTCCACCTCTTCACGCACGCCTTCTTCAAGGCGCTGCTGTTCCTCGGGGCCGGCTCCGTGATTCACGGCATGCACCATGAACAGGACATGCGCTTCATGGGCGGTGTCCGTCCCAACATGATCTTCACCTGGGCGATGATGCTGATCGGCACGCTGGCGCTCATAGGCTTCGGCATCCCGGGTACGGATATCGGCTTTGCCGGCTTCTTCTCGAAGGACGCGATCATCGAGAGCGCGTTCGCGTCTGACTCCGCATTCGGGCCGTTCGCATTCTGGTGCTCCATCGCGGCGGCGTTGCTCACCAGCTTCTATTCGTGGCGCCTGATGTTCATGACGTTCGAAGGTAAGTTCCGCCCGAACCCGCATGCGCATCATGACGATCACGGCCACGCAGACGATCATGGCCATGCGACCATGGTCGCCATGCCCCCAAAGATGGCCGCGCGCCGGCGCACGAATCGCCGAGCGTTATGCTGATGCCACTGCTGCTGCTGGCGATCGGCGCGGTCTTCGCGGGCCTCCTGTTCAAGCCGCAATTCCTGACAAACAATGCGGATCAGTTTCTGGCAGGGGCGCCATCGTCCGCGAGGCCGATCCGCTCTATGGCCCATACGGCGTTCACCCCTACGGCGTGGCACCGCGCGCCGGCCGTGGCCATGCGCCTGCGCCCGAACGCGGCGGCTTCAGCCGCTGCAGAGCATCGCGGCGTGGTCGCTGACGAGCAGCATGCCGCCGGATGCAGCGCATGCGGGAGCGCACCATGAATTGCCCGCCTGGGTCATCTGGGCGCCGTTCATCGTGACGGTGACAGGCTTTGTCGGCGCCGTGATCTTCTATCTACTGGCGCCATCCGTGCCCGCGACGCATGGCGCAGAATGGCGGGCCGATGCACTCGTTCCTGTCGCACAAATGGTATTTCGACGAGATCTACAATTTCGTGTTCGTGAAGGGCACGGCGGCGCTGGGCGACCTGTTCTGGAAGGTTGGCGACAAGAAGATCATCGACGGAATGGGACCAGATGGCGTGACCGGCATCGCGAAGGCGGGCGCGGGCGGGCTATCGAAGCTGCACACCGGCTACATCTTCCACTATGCGCTCGTGATCCTCGTGTCGGCCGTGATCTTCGTGGCCTTCGTTCTGGCCGGGCAGGGACGCTGACATGACCGGCCCGCTTATTCTCACGCTGACAACCTTCCTGCCGCTGGCAGGGGCGTTGATAATCCTCGGCCTCCGGATCGTCGGCGGCGCGACGTTGCGTCGGCAGCGCGTCCAAGGGGATCGCGCTGCTCACCTCCATCGGGACGCTGGCGGTGTCGATCGTTGCGCTAACATGTTCCTTGGGGACACGGCAACAACGGGCTATCAGTTCGTTAGATCATGCGCCGTGGTTCGGCGGTTCGTCCTACAAGCTCGGCGTGGACGGCATGGCGATCGCGCTGGTCGTGCTCACGACCGCGCTGACGCCGCTTTGCATCCTGCAGTCCGCGACGTCGATCGAGGATCGTCTGGCGGAATACATGATCTGTTTCCTCGTGCTCGAAGCGCTGATGATCGGCGTCTTCTGCGCGCTGGATCTAGTGCTGTTCTACGTTTTCTTCGAAGGCGGCCTGATCCCGATGTTCCTGATCATCGGCGTGTGGGGCGGCAAGAACCGCCTCTACGCGGCGTTCAAGTTCTTCCTGTACACGCTGCTCGGCTCGCTGCTGCTTCTGATTGCGATCATCTACATGGCGGCTGTGGCTGGCACGACGGATGTGCCGACGCTGCAGGCGGGGCTGCACCCGGTTACAGGGGCGCTGCTATTCCCGCCCGAAGTTCAGACCTGGCTGTGGCTGGCCTTCTTCGCGTCCTTCGCTGTGAAGCTGCCGATGTGGCCGGTTCATACTTGGTTGCCCGATGCGCACGTCGAGGCGCCGACGGCTGGCTCGGTCGTGCTGGCGGCGGTGCTGCTGAAGATGGGCGGTTATGGGTTCCTTCGGTTCTCGCTGCCGATGTTCCCGGAAGCCTCGCAGTTGTTCCAGCCGCTGATGTTCGCGCTCAGCGTCATCGCGATCGTCTATGCCTCGCTGGTCGCCTTCCGTCAGACTGACATCAAGAAGCTGGTGGCTTACTCGTCCGTCGCACACATGGGCTTCGTGACGCTCGGCATCTTCTCGTTCAACGAGATCGGCATCCAGGGCGCGATATTCCAGATGATTTCGCACGGCGTGATCTCTGGCGCGCTCTTCTTCTGCGTCGGCGTGATCTACGATCGTATGCATACCCGCGACATCGCCTTCTACGGCGGCCTCGTCCATCGCATGCCGGTCTATGCCGCGCTGTTCATGCTGTTCTCGATGGCCAACGTCGGCCTGCCGGGAACCAGCGGGTTCGTTGGCGAGATCCTGACGATGGTGGGCGGCTTCCAGGCGTCGACCTGGGCGGCGGCGGGCGCGGCGCTCGGCGTCATCTTCTCGGCCGTCTACATGCTTACGCTCTACCGACGCGTCGTGTTCGGCGAGATGACCAATGAGAAGCTCATGGACATCAAGGACGTGACGCTGCTCGAATTCTTCATTCTCGGCCTGCTGGCGATCAGTGCGATCGGCTTTGGCGTCTTCCCGGGTCTGGTCTTTGACCTGACCGAGGGATCGACGAACGAAGTCCTGCGCATGATCGGCCAGGTCGGCCAGTAGGTAGGCGCCATGGATTTCCTCGCCGACATCAACAACGCCGCCCCGGAAGCGATCCTCGCCGGGTTCGGACTTGTGGGCCTGCTGATCGGCGCCATTGGCGGGGATCGCATCTCCGGCCTGTTGCGCCTGCTGGCTGTGGTGGCGCTGGGCGCTGCCGCCTGCGGCCGCATGTCCATTCAGTTCCGGACGCGGCCGACGTCGATCTCCGCATTTGCCAGCGACCCGCTGGCGCCCGATGGCCTCTACAAGGCGACGATGTTCACGATCTTCGCGAAGGTCGTCACATATGGCTGGCGGCCTTGGCGCTGTTCATGTCGGGCGGGTTTCTCAAGACAGCGCACATGGAGCGCTATGAGTATCCGCTGCTGATCGTGTTCGGTTCGCTGGGCGCGGGCATGATGCTGTCGGCCAACGATCTGATGACGCTCTATGTCGGCATCGAGACGCTGAGCCTGTCATCCTATGTGCTCGCAGCGTTCCGGCGTGACAGCCTGAAATCAGCCGAAGCCGGCCTCAAATATTTCGTGCTCGGCGCGCTGGCGTCTGGCCTGCTGCTGTACGGCTCGTCCCTGATCTATGGGTTCTCCGGCGGAACAGGTTATTCGGTCATCGCCGCGGCGCCGGTCTCGGTGGGTCTGATCTTCGGCCTGGTGTTCGTGATCTGCGGACTGGCGTTCAAGGCTTCGGCTGCGCCTTTCCACATCTGGACGCCGGACGTATACGAGGGCGCGCCTGCGCCGGTTGTGGCGTTCTTCTCGACCGCGCCGAAGATCGCAGCCGTGGCCGTGTTGGCGCATGTGTTGTTCGTCGCTTTTGGGACGCACCAACAGTCCTGGCAGCAGGTAGTTGCCATCATCGCGGCTCTATCGATGCTGGTCGGCGCGTTTGGCGCGCTGATGCAGAACAGCATCAAGCGGATCCTTGCATATTCCTCGATCTCCAATGTCGGCTTTGCGCTGATTGGCGTTGCTGCGGGCGCGGAAAGCCGGAGCTGCGGCTGTGCTGGTCTACATGACGCTGTATGTGGTCGCGACGCTCGGCATGTTCGGCGGCATTCTCGCGCTGCGCCGGGGCGGCAAGGCGGTCGACCAGGTGTCTGACCTCAACGGCCTCGTGAAGTCGAAGCCTGGCATCGCGCTTGGGCTCATGGTGCTGATCTTCTCCGTCGCGGGCATTCCGCCGGCCGCGGGTTTCTGGGGCAAGCTGCAAGTGTTCCAGGCGGGCCTCAATGCGGACTTGCTGTGGCTGGTTCTGGTCGGCGCGCTCGCGAGCGTGATCTCGTTGGGTTACTATCTGCGTCTGGTCTGGGCGATGTTCATCAAGCCGCCGAGCGATGCGCTGGACAAGACCGACCCGGCGGTTGCAGGGATCGTCGTTCGATCACCGGCTCTTCTGATGTTCCCGGTGCTGACCATCATGATCCAGCTGCTGCTGGACGCTGCCGCCCGCGCCGCGGGCGGCTGAGGCGACATGAAGCTCGAAACATGCTCGAGCGCTTGGCCGATCGTCCAGGTTCGATGAAATCGACTCAACCAACGAGGAAGCGCGCCGCCGCGCCTCCGCTGGCGATACCGGTCCGAACTGGCTGGTGACGGCAGTCCAGACCGCAGGGCGGGGCCGGCTGGGGCGCCAATGGTCGTCGCCGCGTGGCAACCTTTACACGACGGCGCTTCTGCCTTTCCCCGGCACTTTGCAGGAAGCGGCGCTCGCTTGCTTCTCCGCTGGCCTCGCGCTGATCGATGCAGCGAAGGCCCTGGGGGTCGATACCACGCAGCTGAAGCTGAAATGGCCGAATGATGCTCTGGTGGGATGTGCCAAGCTGGCGGGTATCCTGATCGAGACGGGCATGCTTCACGGCAAGCTCTGGATGGCGGCGGGGTTCGGGGTGAACGTTGAAGTCGCGCCCGAGCGCGCGGATCGCGTGACGACTTGCCTGACAGCCCTGTCAGGCGGCGCGGATCTGACGCCGTCGAAGTTGCTTGCCGCTCTCGATGTCGCTTTCCGGGCGCGGCTATTCCGCCTTCTGAGTGAGGGGTTTGGTTCGACCCGTGAAGCGTGGCTTGCAAATGCCGCGGCTTTGGGGGCCAAAGTCGAGCTTAGCCCTGTTTCCGGCCGCGTCGAGGGCGTGATGGCTGGGTTGGCTGAGGATGGCGCGCTGATCCTCCGGCTGCCGGACGGATCGGAAACCCATATTCGCGCAGGCGAAATCTCGGTATTGGGTTAGTCTCAGAACTAATGGAGCGGCGCATGCTGCTGGCTATCGACACGGGCAACACCAACACGCTCTTCGCGGTGCACGACGGTAAGGAATGGCGGGCCCAGTGGCGCTCAGCTACCGACATGACGAAGACGGCTGACGACTATGCGGTCTGGCTGTCCACACTCATGGAGCTCAACGGGCTTAACCTCTCCCAAATCGACGACTGCATCATCGCCACGGTGGTCCCGCAGTCGCTGTTCAATCAGCGGAACCTCGCCCGGCGCTATCTCAACGTGGAACCCTTCGTGGTGGGCGAACATGTTGAACTCGGCGTCAAGGTGAATATCCCCAAGCCGAGCGAGGTCGGCGCGGACCGCCTCGTCAACGCCGTGGGCGCGCATGGCTCCTATCCGGGCAAGCCGATGATCGTGATCGACAGCGGCACCGCGACGACGTTCGACATCGTGGCGGCCGATGGCGCGTTCGAGGGCGGCATTATCGCCCCCGGCATCAACCTGTCCATGAAGGCTCTGCACGAAGCGGCGGCCAAATTGCCCCGCGTTGCTATCCAGAAGCCCGACAGGGTCATTGGACGTGATACTGTTACGGCCATGCAGTCCGGCGTGTTCTGGGGATATATCGATCTGATCGACGGGCTGGTCGAACGCATCAAGACCGAGTACGGCCAGTCGATGACAGTCATTGCTACAGGCGGCGTCGCTTCCCTCTTCGAGGGCGCGGCGCGCAATATCGACCATTTCGACGGCGACATCACCATCAAAGGATTGCGCATCCTATACGAACGCAATGTCGCAAACGCTGCCAAAGAGCTGAAATGAAGGGCGCCGAACTCATCTTCGCTCCCCTCGGCGGCTGTCGCGAAATCGGGATGAACCTCAACGCCTACGGCTACGGTCCCCCGGAGGACCGGCGCTGGATCGTTGTCGATGTAGGCGTGACGTTCGGAGATGATTCAACGCCCGGCGTTGATCTCATCATGCCCGATCCAGTCTATCTCGAAAGCTTTGCTGACCAGATCGAAGCGATCATCCTTACTCACGCGCACGAGGACCACATCGGCGCTATCGGCTGGCTCTGGCCGCGTTTGCGCGCGCCGATCTATGCGACGCCCTTCACGGCCTATCTTGTCGCTGAAAAACTGCGCGAGCGCGGGATTGGCGATGAGGCCCCGCTGCACATCATGCAGCTGCGGGAAAGGCGCGCGTTCGGACCCTTCGAGATCGAGATGGTGACGCTGACGCATTCGATCCCCGAACCAAACGGTCTCGCCATCCGCACGCCGCTGGGCCTGATCCTGCATACCGGGGACTGGAAGATCGATCCCGATCCGATCATTGGCGAGGACTTCGATCAGGCGAAGATCGAGGAGCTGGGCCGCGAAGGCATACTCGCCATGGTCTGCGACTCGACCAACGTGTTCGAGGAAGGCGAGGCCGGTTCGGAAGGCATGGCGCGCGAAGCGCTTAGGCGTGCGGTTGCCGAACAGACCGGTCGCGTGGCGATCACATCGTTCGCCTCCAATGTGCGCGCGTGCAGTCAGCCTGCGAAGCCGCCAGGGCGAATGACCGGTCGGTCTGCCTGGTCGGCCGCTCAATGCTGCGCATCGTCGGCGCTGCGCAATCTGTCGGGCTGCTCAAGGGTTTCGACTTCATCGACCCGGAAGATGCAGCCGACCTGCCGCATCAGCACGTTCTCTATCTCTGCACCGGCAGTCAGGGTGAGCCCAACGCGGCCCTGGCGCGTATCGCGCGAGGAGACCATCCGTTTGTGAAGCTCGGTGAGGATGACACCGTGATCTTCTCCTCGCGCGTCATTCCCGGGAATGAACGCGCGATCAGCGAGATTCAGAACACGCTTGCCGAACGCAACATCAAGCTCGTGACGGCGCGCCAGTTCGACATCCACGTCTCCGGCCATCCGTGTCGCGACGAGCTGCGCCGCATGTACATGTGGGCAAAGCCGCAGATCGCGGTTCCTGTGCATGGCGAGCGGCGTCACATCATGGAGCACGCGCGCTTCGCGAAGTCGCTTCAGATCCCCTATGCGATAACGCCAGACAACGGTCACGTCATTCGTCTCGCACCCGGCCCAGTTGAACTCATCGATGAAGTTCCGGTTGGCCGCCTGCACGTCGACGGCGAAGTGCTGACATCCGACAAGGCCGGCGGCATGTGGGAGCGCCGGAAGATGGCCTATAATGGCCACATGACCGTCAGCGTCGTTATCGCAAAGGGCAAGATCGAGGACGGCCCGGTCATCGTTGCGCGCGGCTTTTCCGAGCCCGATGGCCGGCCCGCCGACGAATCTCTGGAGCCGATCGACGAAGCAGCTGAATCTGCGCTCGCCACCATGAAGCGCGGCGATTTCGGCGACGACGAGAAAATCGAGAAGATGTTGGTCAAGGCTGTCCGCCGCGCGGCGGAGATTCAGTTCGGCAAGCGTCCGCTCGTCGATATCACGATACACAGGGTCTAGTCGGGAGTGAAGCAATGACCATCGGTCGCCTCAACCATATCGGCATCGCCGTGCCATCGATCGAGAAGACGTTCGAGACTTACAAGACGCTCTACGGCGCCACGGAGTTCGTGCAGCCCTTCGACATGCCGGCGCAGGGCGTCCGGGTCGGCTTCGTCAACATGCCGAACACCCAGCTCGAAATCATCGAGCCTTTGGGTGAGAAATCCCCGATCATCAACTTCCTAGAGAAGAACCCGAAAGGCGGACAGCACCATGTCTGCTTCGAGGTGCCCGATATCCATGAAGCCAAGGCCGACATGGAGAAGAAGGGCGCCAAGGTGCTGGGCGAGCCGCGCATCGGCGCCCATGGCACGCTGGTGATTTTCATCCATCCCAAAGAGTCTGATGGTGTGCTGATCGAACTCATGGAAACGCCCAAGGGCCACCACTAAGGTTCGGCCCGATGGGCATTTTCGAGGGCATCGTTGTCTTTGTCTGCTCGTGGTGGCTGATCTTCCTGCCGATGCTTTCGGCCGGAACGCGCAGCCAGCACGAGTCGGGAACCGTGATTCCGGGCACGGAGCGCGCCGCCCCTGAAAAGATCAGCTGGCGCTGGAAATTCATTGTCCCTACGGCAGGCGCGGTCGCGGTCACTTTCCTGATCTGGCTGACGCTCCATATGCACTGGCTGGATTTCATGATTCCAAGGCTTTAGCCGCAGTCCGGCCTCATTGCGCGGCCACGTAGGGGCGGCTATCAGCCTGACATCCGTCTGCACGCGTCCCAGGGCCATTTATGCGTCTGTCTCGATATTTCCTGCCCGTCCTCAAGGAAGCGCCTGCCGACGCGCAGATCGTCTCGCACCGCTACATGCTGCGCGCCGGCATGATCAAGCAGCAGGCGGCGGGCATCTATTCCTGGCTGCCGCTGGGCATCCGTGTGTTGCACAAGATCGAAAAGATCGTCCGGGAAGAGCAGGAGCGCGCAGGCGCCGTCGAGCTGCTGATGCCGACGATCCAGTCCGCCGATCTCTGGAAGGAGAGCGGCCGCTACGACGCCTACGGCAAGGAGATGCTCCGGATCGTCGACCGGCATGAGCGCGAGATGCTCTACGGCCCGACGAACGAGGAGATGATCACCGATATCTTCCGGACGTTTGTGCGGTCGTACAAACAGCTCCCCATCAACCTCTATCATATCCAGTGGAAGTTCCGGGACGAAGTGCGTCCGCGTTTCGGCGTGATGCGCGGCCGCGAATTCCTGATGAAGGATGCGTACTCGTTCGACAGCTCCGTGGAAGCGGCGAAGCAGTCCTACTACCGGATGTTTTGCGCCTACCTGAACACGTTCAGCCGCATGGGCCTCAAGGCCGTGCCGATGCGCGCGGATACAGGTCCTATCGGCGGAGATCTCAGCCACGAATTCATCGTGTTGGCGGAAACGGGCGAAAGCGCCGTGTTCTGCGACAGCGCCCTCGTCGACATGCCTGCGCCGGGCAAGGACCTGAACTTCTGGCAAGACCTACTGCCGGAAGTCGAGAAGCGCACCAGGCTGTATGCCGCCACTGAAGAGATGCATGACGCAGCGCGCTTTGAGAAGGAGGTGCCGGAGGAGCGCCGCCTGTCGGCGCGCGGGATCGAAGTCGGCCACATCTTCTACTTCGGAACCAAATACTCTGCGCCGATGAAGGCCGAAGTGACCGGGCAGGATGGCAAGAACGCTCCGGTCGAGATGGGGTCTTACGGCATAGGCGTTTCGCGCCTGGTTGGCGCCATCATCGAAGCCAGCCACGACGACAAGGGCGTGATCTGGCCTGCGGCCGTCGCCCCGTTCGAGGTTGCTGTTGTCAGCCTGCGCGCAGACGATGCCGAAGTAACGGCGGTATGCGAGAGCGCGTACCAGCAACTGCTGAATGCGGGCGTCGATGCTCTCTATGACGATACAGCCGAACGCCCGGGGGCGAAGTTTTCGACCATGGAGCTGATCGGCGTACCGGAACTGATCGTGGTTGGTCCCAAAGGCGTGAAGGCCGGCGTCGTCGAATTCCGCAATCGCAAGACCGGCTCGAGCGAAGAAATGACGCTCGAGGCTGCGATCGGGCGCTGCCTCGCGTCCAAAGGGGCCTGACCATATGGGCGCGGCGAAGGAGCAACGGGTCGTTCACAGGCCCTTCGGCCCGTTCGAGCGCATGCTCGCGATGCGCTACCTTGGCGCAAAGCGCGAGCATGGCGGCCTCGCCTTCATCTCCATCGTTTCTGTCATTGGGATCACGCTCGGCGTGTGGGCGCTGATCCTCACAATGTCGATCATGAACGGGTTCCGGCTTGAACTGGTTTCAAAGATCGTCGGCTTCGAACCGCACGTCTTCATCGATACGCGCGGCGTGCCGCAGGTCCAGGTCGATGCGCTGATCGAAGAGCTGCAAATGCGGCCCGGCGTCGAAAGCGTCGAGCCGCTGCACGAAGGCACGGGTCTTGCCTCCGCCTATAACCGCAGCGAGGGCATCCAGGTGCGTGGTGTGCGCCCCGAGGATATCCGCGCCAACAAGATGATCGCCAACAGCGTCGCAGGGGGAAGCAAAACACCGAGTCCGATGGAGCCCCCGAAGAACCGCTGTTCGGCAGTCTTTGGGCCGCCATCCGGTGCAGGTTCGCTCGACCGCTTTGGCGATCAGGGCGCCATGTCGTCCGACATGGTCATGGGCGATGCCTTTGCTTACGCCTTGGGCGTCGGCGTGGGCGACAAGGTTACGATCACCCAACCCAACGGCGCCCGCACTGCGTTTGGTACCTCGCCGCGTACGCGCACCTATACGATCTCGGCGATCTATCATGTCGGCAACGAGCGGTTCGATCGCTATGTCGTCTTCCTGCCCATCGAGTCCTCAAAAAACCTGTTCGGCTATGACGAAGGTTACCCGTTGCTCGGCCTTCGCTTGGCCGACCCGAATGCGGCCGAGGAATTCGTCCGCACCCTGGAGCAGGAAAAGCCCTACCGGATGCAGAGCTGGATTCAGCGTAACAGCACGTTCGTGACCGCCTTGGTGGTCGAGCGCAACGTAATGCGCCTCATCCTGTTCATTGTGGTCGTAATAACGGCGCTCAACATCATCACCGGCGTTCTGATGCTCGTGAAGAACAAGGCGCGGGATATTGCCATCCTGCGCACCATTGGCGCGACGCGTGGCGGGGTTGTGCGCATCTTCATGATGACCGGAACGATTCTCGGCATGGCGGGCGTGGGCACGGGCGTTCTGTTCGGCGTGCTGAGCGCGATCTTCATCGCGGACATCCAGCACTTCCTCGAGAACCTGCTTGGCTTCTGCCTGTTCCCGCCAGATATCTACCAGCTCGACGCGCTTCCAGCGCAGCTCGAGTGGGGTGAAGTCGGCTGGGTCGCCGGGCTGGCCTTCCTTGTTACGCTAGTGATGTCGATCATCCCGTCGATGTGGGCGGCGCGTCTCAACCCTGTCGAAGCGCTCAGGTTCGAATAATGGAAACGGTGAGCGTCTCCGCAAAAACACCCGTGCTCTCGCTCAAAGGCGTCGAGCGCCACTATCGTTCGGGCGAGCGCGAGCTTCACGTTCTGCGCGGCGTGGACCTCGACCTGCACGCGGGCGAAATTACTGGACTGATCGGCCCATCGGGATCGGGCAAGTCAACCTTGCTGCATGTCGCTGGCCTGCTTGAACAACCAGACTCCGGCATTGTGCTGTTCAACGGCAAGGATGCGCTGAAAATGACCGACCGCGAACGCACGGTCGTTCGCCGCCTTCAACTCGGCTTTGTTTACCAGTTTCACCACCTGCTTCCCGAACTGAACGCTGTCGACAACGTCGCCGCCCCGCTGATGATCAACGGCCAGTCGCGCGCCAAGGCGCGCAAGCGCGGGCAGGAGCTGTTGCGCATGATGGGGCTCAACGAGCGCGACCATCACCGCCCGGGCCAGCTCTCAGGCGGCGAGCAGCAGCGCGTGGCGATCGCCCGGTCACTGGCCAATCGGCCCAAAGTGCTGATCGCGGATGAACCCACAGGAAACCTCGATCCCAATACGTCGCGGGTGGTTTTCCAGAACCTTTTCGACATTGCGAAGCAGGAGGGGGTGGCGGTGCTCGTCGCAACCCATAACGTGGAGCTGACGACCTATATGGACCGCGTTCTGGCTCTCCATGAGGGCCGGCTCGCCCCCGCTCCCAAGGCCACGGGCGACTCGGTCTAGGATTGTCCCTATCTATCGGGATGGGGGTCCAGGAATCGACGCATGAAGGCTGAAACACCCAGATTCATCCACCTCCGCGTCCGCACGGCGTTGTCGCTGCTGCAGAGCATGATCCGTCCGAAGGACCTCGCGAAATGGGCGGCCGCCACCGGCGCTCCCGCCGTCGCCGTAACGGACGAGAACCTGTTCGCTGCGCTGGAACTGGCCGAAGCGCTGAGCGAGGTCGGCGTCCAGTCGATCACTGGCCTCACCCTCGAAGTCGCGGAACCCGGCGTCACGGGCGAAGTCGGCAAGCTGGTCCTGATCGCCCAGTCAGAAACTGGCTACCGCAACCTGATGGAACTCTCCTCCTCCTCATTCCTGACCCCAGCGGGCGACGACAAGCGCGTGGCGCTCTCGACAGTGCTGGCGCACGCCGAAGGCCTGATCTGCCTGACCGGCGGCCATGGCGGGCTCTATAACCGCCGCGCCGCAGCCGGGCGCACCGACGAGCTGCGCGGCAGGCTGCAGGAACTGGCCGCGGCCTTCAGAGGCCGGTTCTATGTCGAACTTCAGCGTCATGGCCGCCCGGAAGAATCCGCCGCTGAAGGCCCGCTGATCGACCTTGCCTACGCACTCGGCCTACCGCTGGTCGCCACGAACGACGCCCGTTTCGAAAAGCCAACGCAGCATTCCGTCCACGACGTTCTGATGTGCATCGCAAACTCGACCTATGTCAGCCAGGCCGACCGCCCGCGCGCATCGCCACAGCAATATCTGAAATCGCCCGAAGAGATGAGCACAACCTTCGCTGATCTCCCCGAAGCGCTGGCGTCCACCGTCGAGATCGCCCAGCGCTGTTCCTATCGCCCGAAGAAACACAAACCAATCCTGCCGCCCTTCGACACCAAGCGCGGCCGCGACGAGGCGGCCGAATTGCGCGCGCAGGCAGAGGCCGGTCTCAAGGAGCGGCTGAAGATCGTAACGCCCGCCGCCGAACTGAAAATCTACGAAGACCGACTGGATTACGAGCTGGGCGTCATCGCGAAGATGGGGTTCCCCGGTTACTTCCTTATCGTCGCGGACTTCATCAAGTGGGCGAAGGCGCATGATATTCCGGTCGGGCCGGGCAGGGGCTCGGGCGCGGGCTCGGTCGTCGCCTGGTGCCTCACCATCACCGATCTCGACCCCATCCGCTTTGGCCTGCTGTTCGAGCGCTTCCTGAATCCCGAACGCGTCTCGATGCCCGACTTCGACGTCGACTTCTGTCAGGAGCGGCGTGGCGAAGTCATCGAGTATGTGCGCCAGAAGTACGGCGTTGATCGCGTTGCGCAGATCATCACCTTCGGCACGCTTCAGGCGCGTGCCGTGCTGCGCGATGTGGGGCGTGTGCTGCAGCTTCCCTTCTATCAGGTCGACAAGCTGGCCAAGCTCGTGCCGTTCAATCCGGCCAAGCCGCCAACGCTGGCTGAATCGCTCGAGATGGAGCCCAAGCTCGAAGAAGCGATCGAGGAAGACGAAGCGGTCGCCAGCCTGTTCGAAACCGCGCAACAACTCGAAGGCTTGTACCGCAACGCCTCCACCCATGCCGCCGGCATCGTCATCGGCGACCGTCCGCTGGTTGAGCTGGTCGGCCTCTATCGTGATCCGCGATCGGATATTCCCGCGAGCCAATTCAATATGAAATGGGCCGAAGCGGCCGGCCTCGTGAAGTTCGATTTCCTCGGCCTCAAGACGCTTACGGTCATTGATCGTGCGATCAAGATGATCCGCAACAAGGGCGTCGAAATCGATCTCGCCCGTCTGCCGCTGGATGACGCCAAGACATATGAAATGCTTCAGCGCGGCGAAGTCGTTGGCGTGTTCCAGGTTGAAAGCGCGGGCATGCGCCGCGCGCTGGTCGACATGGTGCCTGACAGGTTCGAAGACCTGATCGTGCTTGTGGCGCTCTATCGTCCCGGCCCGATGGCAAACATCCCCACATACTGCAACCGCAAGAAGGGTCTGGAAGAGACCAGCTATTATAACGACGCGCTGACGCCTTGGCTGAAGCCGATCCTGGAGCCGACCTTTGGCATCATCACCTACCAGGAACAGGTCATGCAGATCGCGCGCGAACTTGCCGGTTACTCGTTCGGCGAGGCCGATCTGTTGCGCCGGGCCATGGGCAAGAAGATCCGCGCCGAGATGGACAAGCAGCGCGTGCGCTTCATGAAAGGCGCAACCGACAACGGCATTTCAGAGCCCGACGCCGATCTTACCTTCGAAGCCTGCGCCAAGTTCGCGGACTACGGCTTCAACAAATCCCACTCAGCGCCTTACGCGCTGCTGACTTATCAAACAGCCTGGCTCAAGGCGAACCATCCGGTTGAGTTCCTCGCCGCCTCGATGAGTCTCGACGCAGGCAATACCGACAAGCTCGCCGTGTTTTTCCAGGAAGCCCGCCGTATGGGAATCGAAGTGCGGTTGCCGGATATCAACGCATCCTGCGCCGATTTCACGGTGGAAGGGGAAGCTGTGCGTTATGCGCTCGGCGCCATCAAGGGCGTCGGCAAGCCCGCAATGCTGTCTGTAGAGCAGGCGCGAAGGGATGGGGCGTTTCTTGACCTGCAGGATTTTGCCGAGCGGGTGGATGCGCGTCTGGTCAATCGCCGCTGCTTCGAGGCGTTGGCGAAGGCTGGCGCGTTTGCATCGGTCGAGCCCAATCGCGCTAAAGCATTCGCAGGCGCCAGCATGCTTTCCGCAATCGCGGCGTCGGCCGATGAGCAGCGCAATTCAAATCAGGTCAACCTGTTTGGCGATCAGCCGCAGCAGAAGCTGCGCCTGCCGGAGGCTGCGGCGTGGGGTGAGTCTGACAAGCTCGACAATGAGCTTGCGAGCGTTGGCTTCTTCCTCTCGGGCCACCCGCTCGACGATCTTCTGACCGGTAGCATGCGGGCGCGGATCACGCTGGCCGCCGAGCGGGAAATTGCGGGGCAGGACCGCCAGTTCCTCGACATGATCGGCGTTGTACGTGCGCGGGTTGAAAAGCCGGCCAAGGCGGGCGGAAAGTTCGCCATCGTTACGCTCTCTGATCCGTCCGGTGAGTATGAGTTGTTCGTCAATGATGAGCTGCTGCAGAACGCGCGTGAGATTCTCGAAGTGGGCGAGCGTGTGATCTGCCGCGTGCGCGTGCGCAAGGTGGACGAGGAACTACGCTTCTCGATGGATAGCGTGAAGAAGCTCGCTCAGGCCTCGATCGGCACGCACGAAACATTGCTGGTCCGGCTCAGCCGGGATGCGCCGCTGGAGAAGGTGGCGCAGGTTGCGGTCCAGCTGCAGAAATCAGGCAGCCAGTCCGGCCAGTCGATGGGCGAGATCGAGGTCGAAATCCCGCTCGATGACGCCCGGGTGGTCACGATCAAGCTGCCAGGCCGGTACCCTGTCGGTTTTGGGACCATGTCGGCGTTCAAATCGGTCCCCGGTGTCGATCAGGTCCGCCCGGCGGCTGCGGCCTAGGGATTCGCGGGGCGAGGGCGTTCCCAGCGAAACCAAAGCGACTGAAATTCACCCAAAAAGGGGGCTCTTAGGCCGTTCCGGCTGGCCTGCCTTGCGTCCAGTCCAGAACCCGCCTATATCGCCCGCCATTCCGACACGCGGACCCATTCCGGTGCGGGCGCAAGCTCGTTCTGTCCGCGGCGGCCAACCGGATTAGGAGACACACGTGGCGCTACCCGACTTTTCTATGCGTCAGCTGCTCGAAGCTGGCGTGCACTTCGGACACCAGGTTCACCGCTGGAACCCCAAGATGAAGGGCTTCATCTTCGGCGAACGGTCCGGCATCCACATCCTCGACCTTTCGCAAACCGTCCCGCTGCTTCACCAGGCGCTCGTCAAAGTGCGCGAAACTGCGGGCAAGGGCGGTCGCGTGCTGTTCGTCGGCACCAAGCGTCAGGCCGCTGAAGCTGTCGCGGAGGCTGCTGGCCGCTGCGCGCAATACTTCATGAACGATCGCTGGCTCGGTGGCACGCTCACCAACTGGGCGACGGTCTCGAACTCAATCAAGCGCCTGCGCGATCTCGACGATATGCTGGCGGCTGGCGAGTCCACCGGTCTCACCAAGAAGGAGCTGCTGAAGCTCCAGCGCGAGCAGATCAAGCTGCAGCGCGTTCTGGGCGGCATCCGCAACATGGGCGGCCTGCCCGACCTGATCTTCGTTATCGACACCAACAAGGAAGCGATCGCTGTCAAGGAAGCCCGCAAGCTCGGTATCCCGGTCGTCGCGATCGTCGACACGAACTGCGATCCGCAGGAAGTCGACTTCCCGATTCCGGGCAATGATGACGCCGCCCGCGCGATCCAGCTGTATTGCAACCTGATCGCCGACGCGGTTCTCGACGGCATGTCGGAATCCTCGATGGCTTCCGGTCAGGATCTTGGCGCCAGCGAAACCGTGAACGAACCGGCTCTCGCCGCCACTGCGGCCGCCGAAGCACAAGCCTAAAGGCGCTATTGCGGGCGCGTCAGCGGATCACCATCTGCTGTCCGTCCGGCAAGGCCGGGAATCTGTTACAACCGGCCCGTAATAGCGCCTGGAACACGGTTCCAGGCGCTTTCGGGCTGATACGAAGTCCAGGAGGTTACTATGGCCGAGATTACTGCCGCTCTGGTGAAACAGCTGCGCGACAAGACTGGCGCGGGCATGATGGACGCCAAGAAGGCGCTCGTTGAGAACAACGGCGACATTGAAGCGTCTGCTGATTGGCTACGCGAGAAGGGGATCCTGAAAGCCGCCAAGAAGGCCGACCGCATTGCAGCGGAAGGTCTGGTTGGCATTGCGACGTCAGGAACGGCCGCCGCGGTGGTCGAAGTGAACTCGGAAACCGACTTCGTCGGCAAGAACGCCGAGTTCCAGGCTGCCGTCAGAGACATCGCCAAGGTCGCTCTGGCCAATGGCGGCGACCCGGCGAAGACGCTGCACGCGGCCGCCCCCAATGGTTCGGGCACGGTGGGCGAGATGCTCGTGGGCCTCGTCGCCAAGATCGGCGAGAACATGTCGCTGCGTCGCGCCACCTCGCTCTCCGTGAGCGACGGCGTTGTCGCCAGCTATCTGCACAACGTTGCCGCCGAAGGCATGGGCAAGATTGGCGTGCTGGTCGCGCTGGAATCGACGGGCGACAAGTCGCGCCTGAACGATCTCGGCCGTAAGATCGCCATGCACGTCGCCAGCGCCAAGCCGCTCGCCGCCACCACAGCTGAACTCGATCCAGCGGTTGTCGAAAAAGAGCGCCAGATCCAGACGGCGATCGCCGCTGAGTCGGGCAAACCCGCCAACGTCGTCGAGAAGATGGTCGAGGGCCGGCTCCGCAAATTCTATCAGGAATCGGTGCTGGTCGAGCAGGCCTTTGTCATGGATCCCGACACCACGGTCGGCAAGTTCATCGAGAAGCACGCCCAGGAACTGGGCGCGCCTGTGAAACTCAAGAGTTTTGTGCGCTATGAAGTCGGCGAAGGCATCGAGAAGGCGGCCAACGACTTCGCGGCCGAAGTTGCTGCGATGAACAAGCCCAAAGAGTAAAACCTTTGCGAAACGCCATGTTTCGCGGGTAGAGTTGGCGGCCCGACGCGTCTCGCGTCGGGCCGTCGATGCAAGTGACGAGGATTGCGACATGACGGGTCAACCCGACCTCAAATACAAGCGCGTCCTTCTCAAGATCTCCGGCGAAGCGCTGATGGGAGATCAGGGCTACGGCATCGATGTGCCGGCCTGCATTAAGTACGCCGAGGAAGTGAAATCCGCGATCGCGTTGGGCTGCCAGATCTGCCTCGTCATTGGCGGAGGCAACATCTGGCGGGGCAAGTGGGGCGTCGACGCCGGCATGGAGCGCGCCCAGGCCGATCACATGGGCATGCTCGCCACCGTGATGAACGCCCTGGTGATGCAGAACGCGCTCGAGAGTATCGGCGTGCCGACCAGGGTCCAGTCCGGCATCACGATGATGTCGATCGCCGAACCGTTCATCCGCCGCCGCGCCATCCGCCACATGGAGAAGAACCGCGTTGTGATCTTCGCGGCGGGCACAGGCAATCCCTTCTTCACCACCGACACCGGCGCTGCTCTGCGCGCCGCCGAGATGAACTGCGACGCCATGCTGAAGGGCACGCAGGTCGACGGCGTCTACACGTCCGACCCGAAGGTCGACGCCGACGCCACCCGCTTCGACACGCTCGACTACATGGAAGTGCTATCGAAAGAGCTGAAGGTGATGGACGCAACCGCCATCAGCCTGCTCAAGGACAACAAGATTCCGATCGTCGTCTTCCGCATCCGGGAGAAGGGCGCCCTTGCAAAGGTCCTCACCGGCCAGGGCGTCTCGACGACCATCGGCAAGATGAAATCGTAACGGAGGGAACGATGCCAGAGACATTCGACCTCAAGGCGCTCGAGAAGCGCATGGATGGAGCGCTCGCTTCGCTGAAGACCGAATTCTCTGGTCTTCGCACGGGCCGCGCTTCGATCCACCTGCTCGATACCATCCACGTAATGGCGTATGGGGCTTCTATGCCGCTGAACCAGGTGGCTTCGGTCAGTGCCGTGGATGCGCGCATGCTCAGCGTCAGCGTCTGGGACAAAAGCCTTGTCGGCGCGACCGACCGCGCCATTCGGGAAGCGCCGCTTGGCCTCAACCCCATCACGGATGGCCAGACCCTCCGCATCCCGATCCCGCCGCTCAGCGAGGAGCGCCGCCGCGATCTTCAGAAGCTCGCTGGCCAGTTCGCGGAAAGCGCCCGCGTCGCCGTGCGCAACATCCGCCGTGATGGAAACGACCTCCTGAAACGCCTCGAGAAAGCCGGTGAGCTCAGCGAAGATCAGGTCAAGGGCCGCTCCAACGACGTGCAGAAGATTACCGACAAGCACGTTACGGCGATCGACGACTTGCTGAAGCATAAAGCCGAAGAGATCATGCAGGTGTGAGCGAGCTACAGCCCTCCTCGAACAATGCCGATGTGGCGACGCTGCGCTCGCCGCCGCGTCACATCGCCATTATCATGGATGGCAATGGCCGTTGGGCGAAGGCGAGGGGCCTGCCGCGCGCGCTAGGCCACAAGGAAGGCGTTGAAGCGCTCCGCCGCGCCGTGGAAGCCAGCCGTGATCTCGGCGTCACGCACCTCAGCGTCTACGCATTCTCGACCGAGAATTGGAACCGTCCGCAGACTGAAATCGACGCGCTGTTCGATCTGCTTCGTGTGTTCGTGCGCCGCGACCTCGCGCGCCTGCACAAGGATGGCGTTCGCATCCGCATCATCGGCTCACGTATCGGCCTGAGCGACGACATCCTCTCGCTGATCGACGAGGCGATGGCGAAGACCAAGGACAACACCCGCCTCACGCTGAATATTGCGTTCAACTATGGCGGCCGTGGCGAGATCGTCGCCGCAATGCAGCAGATGGCCCGCGCAGTCGAAGCGGGCCAGCTGAAGTCCGACCAGATCGACGAGGCTATGGTTTCCCGGATGGTGTGGAGCGGCGAATCGCCCGACCCCGATCTTGTTATCCGCACGAGCGGCGAACTCAGGCTCAGCAACTTCCTGCTGTGGAGCGGGGCCTATGCGGAGCTGATGTTCATGGACTTGTGGTGGCCAGACTTCACCAGGGAGAGCCTTGAAAAGGCGATCGATGCGTACCGGCGTCGCGACAGACGGTTCGGCGGCCTTGGCGCCTGAGAGCGCCCCGGCACGTAGCAACGGACGGCGCGAGATTTTTCTTCGCGTCGCTTCCGGCGTCGTGCTTGCGCCACTGGGGCTGTGGGCGGCCTATGCCGGCAGTCTTGGTCTTCTGATCGCCACGGCCGTGACGGGCGCCGTCGCCGCTTGCGAATGGACGCGCATGGCGGCGCAAACCGAACTGCCGTGGGCGAAATATGCGCTCTACGTGATAATGGCGGCGACTTCGGCCATCGCGGTTTTCCTGGCGCCCAAGGGGATCGAACTTGTCGCGCTCGTGGCCTTGGCCGGCTGTATCATCAGCGGGGGCGTCGCGCATCTCGGCAAGGGGTCGGCCAGCTCGATGGCGTTCGGGGCGATCTATACGACGCTGCCTTTTGGCTGCTTTGTCTGGATCCGGGAAGCGACGCCCAACGGCCAGCTCTTCCTCATGGCGATTCTCGCGATTGTCTGGACGACTGACATTGCGGCCTATTTCGCCGGGCGTGGATTTGGCGGTCCTTTGCTGAGCCCGAAGGATAGCCCAAACAAGACATGGACGGGCGCAATCGGCGCCCTCGTATGCGCCGGTCTGGCGGGCGCCGCGGTGGCGCGGGGGGCTGGCGGCGACTTCATGCACTGGCTCGTATTCAGCCTGTTCCTTTCGATCGTGGGGCAGAGCGGTGACCTGCTCGAATCCCGCTTCAAGCGCCTCTATGGCGTGAAGGATACATCGGGCCTCGTCCCCGGCCATGGCGGCGTGCTCGACCGTCTGGATGGCTTGATCGCCGCGACAGTTGCGGCGGCTGTGATCGTGAAATTCCTGCCATCTCTTGTGCCTGCTCTTGGATCGGCAGGCGCAGGATGAGCGATCAGGTAAGAGTCTCCGTGCTGGGAGCGACCGGCTCGGTGGGCGTCTCCACGCTGGATGTCGTGTCCGCCCGGGTTGCAGGGGCGCCGGAGTTCAGCGTCGCCGCGCTCACTGCGAACACAAGTGTCGATGCGCTCGCCAAGGCGGCGATCAAGGCGCGGGCTGACGTGGCGGTGATCGCCGAGGCTTCACTGTACGGCCGCCTGAAGTCTTTGCTCGCTGGCACGAACGTCGAAGCTGCGGCTGGCCCGCAGGCGATTGTGGAAGCGGCGTCGCGGCCTGCCGATGTCGTGGTGGCCGCCATTGTCGGCATTGCGGGCCTGCCGGCGACGCTTGCCGCCATTCAGCGTGGCAACAACGTCGCACTCGCCAACAAGGAAAGCATGGTCTGCGCGGGCCCCTTGCTGCGCCAGGAGGCGGCCCGGACGGGCGCCCGGCTCCTTCCCATTGACTCGGAGCACAATGCGATCTTTCAGGTCCTTGATCGGCCGGACAGGGTCGAGAAGCTCATCCTTACAGCGTCCGGCGGCCCGTTCCGTAACGCCAGCATGAGCGAAATGGCCGCCGCCACGCCGGAGCAGGCGACGGCCCACCCCAATTGGGACATGGGAGCCAAGATCTCAGTCGATTGCGCGACCATGATGAACAAGGGCTTGGAATTGATCGAGGCGGCCTACCTGTTCGATGTGCCCGAAGATCGCATAGACGTCCTCATCCACCCGCAGTCAATTATCCATAGCCTGGTGTCGTATGATGATGGGTCCGTCCTCGCCCAGCTGGGCATGCCGGACATGCGAACTCCCATAGCCTATGCGCTGTCATGGCCGCACCGGATGCCCTTGCCGGGCCTGCAGCGCCTTGATCTCGCCAAGATCGGAAGGCTGGATTTCATGCCTCCCGACTTGCAGCGCTTTCCGGCGTTGGGGATCGCGAGGCGGGCGGTTTCCGCGGGGGGCGGCGCGCCAATTGTGCTGAACGGAGCGAACGAGGTCGCGGTGGCGGCCTTTTTGCAGCGCCGTGTAGGATTCTTGACGATAGCTCAGGTGGCAGGCGAAGTGCTCGAAGACTTCCTTAACAGCCAGCCAGCCGCCAAGGTGCCTGCGAGTTTTGAAGACGTATATGATCTCGATCGCTGGGCCAGAGTGCGCACGATCGAGAAGCTCCGCCTCGCGGCGTAGCCGGTGGGCGGGGAAACTGTTGTGAGAGGCGATTGCTGATGGATGGCATTTTCTCGGTACTGGCGTCGCCATTGCCTTTCATCGTCTTGATCTCGATTGTCATCACGGTTCACGAACTGGGGCACTACTGGGTCGGGCGCGGATTTGGCGCTGCCGTCGAGTCCTTCTCAATCGGTTTTGGCCGACCAATCGTCGAAACCCGGGACAAGCGTGGCACCCGCTGGCGCATCAACTGGCTGCCACTTGGCGGCTTCGTGAAATTCGTCGGCGAAATGCAGGCGCCCACGGATACCCGAGAAACGCAGGAAACCATTGCGGCCAGAGCCGAACTCGAACCGGTTAAACTGGTCGGTAAGCTTTACACGGAGCTTGGCCCGATGAAGCGGCTTGCCGTGTCGCTTGGCGGCCCGCTCGCCAACTTCATCTTCGCGATCGTCGTATTCGCCTTTCTCGGGTTAGCCTTCGGCGTTCCGCAATCCAAGCAGATCTCGGTGGTCGACGTCTTGCCGAATTCGGTTGCTGCCTCCGCAGGCTTTAAGCCGGGTGATGTAATTCTGGAGGCAGGTGGACGTCCGGTCACGATGGCCAATGACGTCAACCGCGCTACTGAGCTTAGCGCCGGCGAAACCGTGACTTATCGCGTGCTGCGCGAAGGCGCTCCGGTCACCTTGCAAGCCACGCCGGTCGAGACCGAAGAGACCAACGCCGTCCTTCAGATGAAGCAGAAGGTCGGCCGCATCGGCATCAGGCTCACCGAGACCGACACCGCGATCCGCAACCTCAATCCGATCGAAGCGGTTGGATACGGCATCACCTCTACGGGTGACGCCCTCGGCGCGACGGTCAACGTGCTGCGGCGCCTCGTCACCGGCAAGGAAGGCCTCGACAAGCTCAGCGGCCCCGTCGGCATTTTCACGCTGGCTGACAAGGTCACCGACCTTCATATGCAGCAGAAGAACGTCGATATCTGGGAGAAGCTTCGTCAGCTTTTCTTCAGTCTCCTGCAGCTTTCAGCCCTCCTTTCGATCGGGGTCGGCTTCTTCAATCTCCTGCCGATTCCCGTCCTGGATGGTGGAGCCGCTGTAATGTGCCTCGCCGAAGCCGCCACGGGGAAGGAAATCCCTGAAAAAGTGCAGCGTGTGGGGCTGACAATCGGGCTTGCATGCCTCGTCAGCTTTGCTCTTTTGATCACTTGGCAGGACATTTCCAGGCTATGGCCCGGGGGGTCGTGATCCTTCAGTCCGCCGCTTGAGCTTTCAGGCGGCATGTTGTCTTAAGACGGCGAAGAGACCCCTCTAAGGGTCCAACGTGAGTGTGAGGGGTTCCCGTGATGCGGTCTTGGTTCGCGAGCGCGCTGGCGCTGACTGCGTCGGCTGGGGCCATCGTTGCCGCTCAAGATGTATCGCGTGTCAATGACGCGTGGGGGCAGCAACCGCCTCAGCCGGCGCAGCCGCAACAGCCGCCTGTACAACCACAGCCACAACAACCCCCGGCGCAACCGCAGGCGCCGCGGATCATATCGCGCATCCTCGTCGAAGGTAACCAGCGTATCGAGTCGCGGACTGTGCTGTCCTACCTGTTGGTGAAGCCCGGCGATGCATTCGACCAGGATCGTATCGGTCTGTCCGTGCGGGCGCTGGGCGCCACCGGTCTGTTCGCAGACATCCAGATCGAAGCGCGCGGAAACGATCTCGTGGTTCGTGTGCTCGAGAACCCGATCATCAACCGCATCACTTTCGAGGGCAACAACGCGGTCACCACCGAGAAGCTCGAGGAAGAGACCGAGGCCGAGCCACGCCAGACCTTCACACTGTCGCGTGTCGAGCAGGATGTGCAGCGCATTCTCGAAGTCTATCGTCGTGCTGGCCGCTTCGCCGCGACGGTGACGCCGCAATACAAGGTGCTTGAACAGAACCGCGCCGACCTCATCTTCGTGATCGAGGAAGGCCCGACCACTGGCGTTCGTTCGATCAATTTTATCGGCAACGAAGCTTTTCCGGATGATCGCCTGCGTCGTGAGATCACAACGCGGCAGTCGCGTTGGTGGCGCTTTTTCGAACAGGCCGACAACTACAACCCGGGCCAGGTCGAGTACGACCGTTCACAGCTCACCGAATTCTACACCAACGAAGGCTATGCCGACTTCCGTGTCATCTCGTCTGTCGCCGAACTGACGCCGGATCGCCGTGATTTCTATCTCACCTTCACCGTGGACGAGGGCGAAAAGTACACTTTTGGCGATCTCAAAGTTGAGACGCAGCTTGAGAAACTTTCAAGCGAACGCCTCGAACTTGTGCTCGGTATCACGAAGGGATCGCAATTCCGCGCGAAGAGCATTCAGGACGCGATCGACACCCTGACCTTCGCAGCGGGCATCGCCGGTTACGCCAACGTCCAGATCCGTCCGCGTGAAACCCGTGACCCGGTCAACCACACCATCGGCATCACCTTCGACGTGGACGAGGGCGCTCGCGTTTACATCGAGCGCATCGATATTCAGGGGAACACGCAGACGCTGGACCGCGTAGTTCGTCGCGAGATTCGGCTCGCCGAAGGCGATCAGTACAATCCCGTTCAGCTGGACAACGCCAAGAATCGGATTCGCGCGCTGGGTTTCTTCAAGGCGGATACCGTTTCGGTCGAGAACGAGCCGGGCTCCACCGCCGACCGCACCGTGGTGAAGGTCAAAGTCGAGGAAGAAGCGACGGGCGAACTCGCTTTCTCCGCGGGCTTCTCATCGCAGGACTCCTTTCTGTTCTCGGTCAGCGCCCAACAACGCAACTTCCGCGGCCGCGGCCAGTACCTGTCTGCGCGGATCCAGACAACATCGCGCCAGCAGGATATCGAGTTCCGCTTCACCGAGCCGAAATTCCAGGACCGCAACATGGCTCTGGGCTTCGATCTCTTCCTCACGCAGTCGGATTTCTACGACATCGCCGGCTTCTCGAATTCGATCATCGGCAGCGGCGTCCGCCTCCAATTTCCGCTCTCGGACCAAGACCAGCTCGGTCTGCGCTACAACCTGCGCAGCGACGACCTGCAACTCGACACCAATGTGGACTCGCCAACCTACACGAACTGCGACGTAGGTCAGTTCTTCCGGTCTTCGCTGTGCGACCAGCCCGGTGGCCAAATAACATCGGCAGTCGGTTACACCCTGACGATGAACCGCTCAAATGACTACATCAATCCGACCCGCGGGTATGACATCAACTTCAGCCAGGACATTGCCGGTCTGGGTGGCGATGTGAATTACCTGCGCAACGAGCTCAGAGCCTCCATCTATCACGGCTTCGCACCGGGCTGGACCCTGACGGGCCGGATGGAGGCCGGCTATATCGACAGCTGGGGTGATGAGGGCGTTCGCATCAACAACCGCTTCTTCAAGGGTGGCAACTCGTTCCGCGGTTTCGATGTCGCCGGTCTCGGACCGCGCGAAGTACAATACTTTTTTGAAAACTCGACTGGCTGCGCGTTGTCCGCCATCGATAGCTGCGCTGTGAAGCCGCTTTTCCTGGATGTGGGCGTCGCGCCGCCGAGTTCCAGCATTCCGCGTCTGAACGATGATGGTACGCAGGTCGTTACCGAGGATGGTCAGCTGGTCTTTGATACGGCCGAGAAAGACGCTTCTGGCGACCTGTTGCCGATGAAAGTACGGGATTACAACGCTTTGGGCGGCAAGGCGTATGCGATTGGGTCCTTGGAATTGTCCTTCCCGATACCGTATGTTCCTGAAGAGCTTGGCGTTGACGGCGCGTTCTTCACGGAGTTCGGATCCCTCGGTCTCCTTGACGATGTGGACAAGGATCGCAGGTCCGATAGCGCGTTCGAGGCATACCGCGTCGACGACAGCGCCAGTCTCCGGGCCAGCGCGGGCCTCAGCATCTTCTGGGACTCGCCGTTTGGTCCGATCCGTTTCGACTTCGCGCAGATCCTCGCCAAGGAAGAATACGACCGAACCGAATCCTTCCGGTTCAGCACCAACACAAGGTTCTAGAGTCATGAAAGTCCGCAATCTCGCTCTGGCCGCCGCCTTCATGGTCGGTCTCGCCAATATGACCGGCGCCGCACTGGCGCAGACCAAGGTCTTCGTCGTGGACGAGGATCAAGTCCGTCGCGATAGCAAGGTCGGCAAGGAAATCGCAGCGGCGATCGGTGATTTTGTTACTAAAGCTGGCGACCAGCTTGGTCTGAAAACGCTGAAGACCGAGCTTGAAGCGGAATCTGCGCGTCTGAAGCCGCAGACAGAGTCCCTGACGCCTGAAGCGTTGAACGCCAACCCGACGCTGAAAGCCCAGGTCGATGGACTTAACAAGAAGGCCAACGAGTACGTTCAGAAGTCGAATGTGCTCAACAAGAACATCGAACAACGCGACAATGGGATGAGCATGGCATTCCTGGCCGTGCTTGGACCGGCCATCGATCACGTCGCCAAGGAGGCCGGCGCTGATCTCGTCCTGAGCACAGCGCAGATCTGGTACTCGAAGGACGCGGTTAATATCACGAAGAAGGTTGTCGCTCGCCTGGACGCCACCGTTCCTACGATTGCGGCGCTTCAGGCTGCCTTGCCGCCGCCGCCGGCACAGGCCAACGCCACGGCGCCCAAACCATCGGGCGGCGGACAATAGCGCGAACCGAATGAAGGCGGAGCGGTGATCGATCCTAGGTTTTACGAGATCCAAGGGCCACTCAAAGCTTCGGATATCGCCACGCTGGTCGGCGGTTCAGGCATCCGAGGTGATTGCGGGCGCAGCGTTTCATCGCTTGCGCCCGTTTCGCTTGCAGGCGCGGGGGATCTGACATTCCAGGAAGGTGCAACCGGTGCGGCTAGCCTTCGTGCGGCGGGCATTGTGCTGGCGTCGCCCGATGCGGCGTCCTTGATCCCGGACGGACCGGTCGTGATTGAAGTCGTGCAGCCTCGCCGCGCCTTCGCGCAGGCTGCGTCACGGCTGGCGGTACTGAGGCAGTTTGAGTCCGGGCACCAGGCAATTCATCCTTCTGCACGCATCGACCCTTCGACCACGCTGGAGCCTGGCGTGACGGTTGGCGCCGGCGCTGCAGTTGGGCCGCATGCCCGCATCGGGGCGAACGCGGTGATCGGTCCGGGCGTGCAGATCGGCGCACGCACAACAATCGGATCGAACGCCAGCGTTCGCTGTGCCCTCATCGGCGACGGCGTGAGAATATTTCCGGGGGCCGTCATTGGTGAAACCGGCTTCGGGCTGGCCGCGGACACCGGCGGGGTCGCGCTTACCCCTCATTTTGGTCGCGTGATCATGCAGAATGGCGTGTCCCTGGGCGCCAATTCCTGCGTTGACCGTGGGCTTCTCGAGGACACGGTTATCGGCGAGGGAACGCACATCGATAACCTCTGCCATATCGGCCATAACTGCCGGATCGGGGCGCATGTCGTCATGGCGGCCTTCGCGGGGGTTTCGGGGTCCAGCCGGGTGGGCGACCGTGTCCAGTTCGGCGGCCGGGTCGGGCTCAAGGATCACGTCCATGTCGGCCAGGGCGCTCGTATTGCCGCCGGGGCGGCTGTGCTGAGCGATGTGCCTGCCGGGGAGACTTGGGCTGGCTATCCGTCAAAGCCCATCCGCTCGTGGATGCGCGAGCTTGCATGGCTCGCCCGCTCAGCGCAAAAGCGTCCCGGACAACAGGAATAAGCCGGGGAAGCCCGGCCAAGGGCACTCGCGCGCATGGCAGTTTCGATCCACCCCACAGCGATCGTAGACAAGGGCGCTGAACTCGCAGATGGCGTCGAGATCGGTCCGTTCTGCGTCGTATCCGGCAAGGCCAGGTTGGACGTGGGTGTGAGGCTGGTCTCTCACGTCTCTGTTGCGGGTTCGACCACGATTGGCCCCCGCACGCAGGTTTTCCCGTTCGCTGCGCTCGGTCATCCGCCTCAAGATACGAAATACAAGGGTGAAGATACCAAGCTCATCATAGGAGCGGACAATCTTATTCGGGAAAGCGCTACATTCCACCTCGGCACTGTGCAGGGCAGGGGTGAGACGGTTATCGGCAGCCGCGGCTTCTTCATGAATGGCGCCCATATTGGACACGACAATATCGTGGGAAACAATGTCATCTATGCGACTCACGCCGTCTCGGGCGGTCTCGCGACGATCAACGACTTCGTCATCCTTGGCGGCAATTCCGCCATCCACCAACTTGGCCGCATCGGTGTGGGCGGCTTCATCGGCGGTTGCGCCCCCGTCGTGGGCGACGTCATTCCGTTTGGCATGGTCGACCACCATGGCCATCTGAACGGCCTGAACATTGTCGGCCTCAAGCGCCGCGGCGCAACGCGCGAGACGATTCATATGTTGCGCGCCGTCTACCGCGAACTGTTTTATGGCGAGGGGTTCTTTGAGGACCGCCTCGAGATGGTTGCGGAACGCTACGCTGCTGTTCCCGAAGTCATGCACATTGTTGACTTCATTCGCGTCGGAGAGAAGCGGCCGCTTTGTACGCCGAGGGCCAGTTGATGGCTGGTCGGTTAGCCATTGTCGCGGGCGGTGGCGATCTTCCGCGTCGTGTGGCCGAGCAAGCCCGCAAGACCGGCCGCAACCCGTTCGTCGTCGGCCTTAAGGGTTTTGCAGAAGCTGGGCTGCTCGAAGAGTACAACGGCCCTGAATTGTCCGTCGGCGAAATGGGCCGACTGATTCAGCTGATGAAGAAGGAAGGTTGCGAAGAGATGGTCTTTGCGGGCTGGCTGAAGCGCCCCGACTTCAGCTCGCTCAAGCTTGATCTCAAGGGGGTGCAGTCCCTTCCGAAAATCCTTGCGGCCGCCAAGAAGGGCGACGATGCGCTTCTACGCGCGGTCATGGATGTCTTTGCCGAGGCAGGGTTCCGCATCATCGGCGCCGATGATGTGCTGAACGATCTCCTCGTCAGCGCGGGTCCGCTTGGCGCCATCATCCCCGACGCCGAGCACTGGCCTGATATCCGCCGGGCGGCTGAAGTCGCCAGAATTTCCGGCTCGCTGGAAATCGGGCAGGGTGCCGTCTCCTGCGCAGGCCTTGTTCTAGCCGTGGAAGCTCAGGAAGGCACTGACCGCATGCTTGCGCGTGTCGGCGAACTACAGGTGGAAATCCGCGGCACGCCGGAAGCCCGCCGTGGCGTGCTCGTGAAGCGGCCGAAGCCGCAGCAGGAACGTCGTATCGACCTGCCCACCATCGGCGTCGCCACCGTGCAGGCCGCGGGCAAGGCCGGACTTGCCGGCATCGCCGTTGAAGCAGGCGCAGCCTTGGTGGTGGACCGCGAGGAGGTTGCTCGCGCTGCAGACCAACTCGGCGTTTTTATTTACGGGTTCACTCTGGCGGAAGTCGCGTGAGCCACGTCTTTCTCGTCACTGCGGAGGATTCGGGCGACGCCTTTGGCGCTGATGTAATTGATGCCCTTCGGGCGGCTGACCCGAGCGTGAGGATTTCCGGGATCGGCGGTGAACGCATGCGCGAGCGCGGCGCCCATACTGCCGTGGACATGTCGGGTCTGGCGGTGCTTGGCCTCGTGGAGGGCCTCAAGGCCTATGGGCGGGTGAAGCAGGCGGTTGAAAAAGCTGCCGACGCTATCGCCCAAGCTGATCCGGACAGCGTCGTGCTCATCGACAGCTGGGGCTTCATGTGGCGCGTGGCGCGCGCGCTGAAGCTGCGGGGGGCTCGCGCCAAACGTATCAAGCTGATCGGACCGCAGGTCTGGGCAACACGACCCGGCCGCGCTCGCGTGCTAGCGAAGTGGGTCGATCATCTTCTCTGCATCCACCCTTTCGAGCAGCCCTTCTATGTGAAATGGGGGCTGCCAACGACAGTGATTGGCAACCCCGCATTGCATCGCCTGCCAAAAGGCGACGCGGTGGCATTCCGCGCGCGCCACAGCCTTCCGATTGGCGCTCCCATCATCGGCCTGCTGCCCGGTAGCCGAAAAGCCGAGATGCGCCGCGTTGCTCCGACCCTGATGGAGGCGACACGTATCGTGCGCGAGCGCGATCCACGCCGCCATGTGGTCTGCATGGTCGCGCCCAGTGTGACCGGCGAAGTTGAGGCGCTCGCTGGTGCGCAGGCTTTCCCGGTCGTTCTGGTGAAGGACGAGACCGAGAAAGCCGACGCCTATGCCGCCATGACGGTTGCGATTGCGTGTTCCGGCACGGTCACCACCGAGCTCGCCGCGCAGGGCGCCGCCGTCGTCACGGGTTACAAGCTGGGTTGGATCACGTGGGCGTTGCTGCGCTTCTTCCTGTTCAAGTCGCGCTTCTCCGCGTTGGTCAATGTCGCCGCCAATCGCGAAGTCATACCGGAATTCCTCCAGACGCGTTTCAGCGCGAGCAATATCGAGCAAGCAGTGGAGGAGCGGCTCTCCAACCCCGCAGTACTTAAGGCGCAGCAAGATGGCCAGGGGGAGGCTATTCGCTTGATGTCTGGCACGGGCCGCCCCGCCGCGGAAATCGCTGCAGAGACGATCTTGAGGCTTTCCTGAAACAAAAAGGGCGGCCCGAAGGCCGCCCTTGTAGACTGCAGATCCGTTGACCTATCAGCGCGACGACATCGGCTGATAGTCGCGCTGGGCTGCGCCGGTATAGATCTGGCGCGGGCGGCCGATGCGCTGGGTCTTGTCGGTGGTCATCTCTTCCCACTGCGCGATCCAGCCAACGGTACGGGCAAGCGCGAACAGCACGGTAAACATCGATACCGGGAAGCCCATAGCCTTCAGTGTGATGCCCGAATAAAAATCCACGTTCGGATAGAGTTTCTTCTCGATGAAGTACTCGTCCGACAGCGCGATCTTCTCAAGTTCCATCGCGACTTCCAGCAGTGGATCATTGACGCCAACTTCTTTGAGCACTTCGCGGCAGGTTTGCTGCATGACCTTCGCACGAGGGTCGTAGTTCTTGTAGACGCGATGACCGAAGCCCATGAGGCGGACGCCATCCACCTTGTTCTTCACCTTGTCGACGTGCTTGCGAACGTTCTCGACGGTGCCGATCTCCTGCAGCATCTGCAGCGCAGCTTCGTTGGCGCCGCCGTGCGCGGGGCCCCACAGACAGGCGATGCCGGCCGCGATGCAAGCGAACGGGTTGGCGCCCGACGAACCGGCGAGACGCACGGTTGAGGTCGAGGCGTTCTGTTCGTGGTCGGCATGCAGGATGAAGATGCGGTCCATCGCGCGGGCCAGAACTGGATTCACTTTGTAATCTTCCGCAGGAACGGCGAACGACATGCGCAGGAAGTTAGATGCGTAGTCGAGTTCGTTGCGCGGTGACACGAAGGGTTGGCCAGTGTGATACTTGAACGCGCGCGCCGCGATCGTCGGCATCTTCGCAATCATGCGGTGCTGGGCGACCTTGCGCTGCTGCGGATCATCGACGTTCGTGGAGTCGTGATAGAAAGCCGACAGGGCGCCGACAGCGCCGCACATGATGGCCATTGGGTGCGCATCGCGACGGAAGCCTTCGAAGAAGCGGTCAAACTGCGCGTGGAGCATGGTGTGCCGCGTGATGGTCTTCACGAACTCCGAATTCTCGCTGGCGTTGGGCAACTCGCCATGCAGGAGCAGGTAGCAGACTTCCAGGAAATTCGATTTCTCGGCCAGCTGGTCGATAGGATAACCGCGGTGCAAGAGAATGCCCTGATCGCCGTCGATATAGGTGATCTGGCTTTCACAGCTCGCGGTCGAGGTGAACCCCGGATCCAGCGTGAACATGCCCGTCTGGGCGTGGAGTTTGCCGATGTCGATGACGTCGGGGCCAATCGTTCCCGCATAAACAGGCATTTCGACAGTCTTGCCATTGGCGGTGACGGTCGCCTTGCCGTTAGGTTTGACCTTGTTTTCCATCGACTAAGTCTCCTTAATAGCGGCTTCCCACCGCTTATCCCCTGCCGCGGGAATGATCCATAACCCGTGCGAAAGCTTCATTACGACCTAGCAACGCCAGCACAAGAGCAATATCGGGCGCGGGCGCCCCACCGGTAAGGACTACCCGCAAAACAGGGCCGATTTTGCCCATGCTGATGCCGTTTTGATCGCAATAGCGAGTAAGCTCGGCCTTGATGGCGGGCTCAGTCCACTCACTCAATCCCTCGAGCTGCGGCAACAAAGCCGCAAGGCGGCCACGTGCCTCCTCATTGATCTGGTCGGCCGCTTTGCCGGTCAGCTGGATCGGCCGGATGTCGGTGAGGAAGCGGGCTTGTTCGGCCAGCTGGACGATATTGGCCGAGCGAATCTTCAAGGCAGGCATCGCGCTCAGGATGCGAGACATCACTTCCGGGCTTTTGCCCTGCATCTCGGGCCGGGCCAGCAGCAGATCGAACAGCCGCTGGTCGCTGGCTTCGGCCATGTAGTGCCTGTTGACGGAATCGAGCTTGGCGAAGTCCAGCCGCGCAGGCGCCTTGTTCAGCCCGTCGAGATCGAACCATTCGATGGCGCTGGCTTCGGAGATGATCTCATCATCGCCATGGCTCCAGCCCAGCCGGAGCAGGTAATTCTTCATGCCCTCGGGCAGGTAGCCGAGCACATCGCGATACTCGTCCACGGATGTCGCGCCGTGCCGTTTGGACAGCTTTTTGCCGTCCGGACCATGGATCAGGGGGACGTGCGAATAGGCAGGCTGCGGCCAGCCCATACCTAGATAGATCGGCAGTTGGCGGAACGTGTTGAGGAAATGGTCGTCGCCCCGGATGACGTGGGTCACGCCCATGTCGTGGTCGTCCACTACAACGGCGAGCATGTAGGTTGGCGTGCCGTCCGACCGCAGCAGCACGAGATCATCGAGATCCGCGAATTTGCGCGATATAATGCCCTGCACATGATCCTTCACAACGAGCTCGCCCGTGTCCGGCATGCGCAGGCGCACCACCGTCGGCGCCTCGGGCGGCAGGGGCTTCGCGCGATCGCGCCATGGCGAGCGGAACGGCCGGGTGAGTTCGTCCAGTTCGCGTGCATCATCGGCCGAGAGATGCCCGTCTGCGGCCTTCTTCTTCTGGAGCAATTCGGCCGCGTCCCGGCGCTGCTGAAGCTCCTCAGGCGTCACTGGGCAAAGATAGGCGGCGCCGCGCTTCACCAATTCATGCGCGACCTGCGCATGCCGCCCCGCGCGGCTTGACTGCAAGATCGCTTCCTCGTCGCCGCCGAGGCCAAGCCAGTTGAGTCCGTCCAGGATGGCGTCGATCGCTTCCTGAGTGGAGCGGTCCTTGTCCGTGTCCTCGATCCTCAGCAGGAACTTGCCGCCCTTGGCCCGCGCGTATAGCCATGAAAACAGGGCCGTCCGGGCGCCTCCAATATGGAGATACCCTGTGGGCGAGGGGGCGAAGCGGGTGACGACCGTCATCGGGTTCCAGTACAAGGCTTGTCCTAGCGTCCGTATGACGGCGCACTGGCCTTGAAGACCACATCCTCTCCTTCGCTGGCAAGTGCCGCCCGCTGGCATCGTGCCCGGCCGAAAGCCCTGGTATGCCGGCCCGACTGGGAAGTTTGAGCGTCCGGTCTGCGGCAGGCAAGAGCCTCGACGTTCAACCCTGCGCCTTCTTGGGCAAGGATGGCGCCGCCATCGACCCTTCAGGTCATTTTTTCACAATCCACACCGCCGAAATGCAAAGCGGCCAGGCATGGACCCAGCCGCTCTCTGCAAAACCGCCAAAGCAAGACACGCCCGCCAAGGATCAGTGATACTTGCGGACGAGCGCTACGAGCTTGCCCTGGATACGCACGCGGTCCGGGCCGAAGATCTGAGTGCCGAAAGCTGGGTTAGCCGCCTCCAGCGCGATCGAGCCGCCTTTCTTGCGGAAGCGCTTCAGCGTCGCTGTCTCTTCATTGATCAGCGCCACAACGATGTCGCCCGACTGAGCCGTTTCCGTCCGCTTCAGGATCACCGTGTCACCGTCGAGAATACCGGCGTTGATCATGCTTTCGCCGGAGACTTCGAGCGCGAAATGCGTATCCGGATCGAAATCATCGTCTGGGGCGGCAACCTTGTGCGTCTCGTGTTCAATTGCCTCGATCGACGTACCGGCGGCGATCCGGCCCATGACCGGGATCATCGACGATCGCACAGCGGCGGCGACCTTCCGACCGACATCCGCCGCTCCGGAAATAACGCTCGGCCTGAACGGCGCGCGACCTGTTCCCTGCGGCACGGCGCTTTCCGGAAGCTTTAGCACCTCCAGCGCGCGCGCTCTGTGCGCCAGACGGCGGAGGAATCCACGCTCCTCAAGCGCCGTTATCAGCCGGTGAATGCCCGACTTTGACGCCAGGTCCAGCGCCTCCTTCATTTCATCGAAGGATGGGGAGACTCCAGTCTCCTTGATCCTGTCATTGATGAACAGGAGGAGTTCGCGCTGTTTCTTGGTAAGCATGAAGGTTTACCCGGCTCCAAACTCTTGAGTCGCAGATAGTTCTACTATCGTTCACGCTTTGGGTCAATTCACCGGGGAGCCATTTACCGAACCCAAACGAGCGATCGCACGGATTCGACGGGATTTTCCGCCCGCATCAGGCTTTCGCCAACCAGAAAGCCCCGCGCGCCGCAGGGCCGCAACCGGGAGATGTCTTCGGCCGAGCGGACGCCGCTTTCGGAGATCAGGAGCTTGCCCGGCGGGACCATGTCGGCCAACCGCTCGGTCACATTCAGATCGGTCGTGAAAGTTCGAAGATCCCGGTTGTTAACGCCCAGCAGCGGCGAGGGGAGGCCAAAGGCTCGTACCAGTTCGGCCTCGTCGTGTGCTTCAAGCAGCACGGACATGCCGAGCCGATCCGCTGTCGCGTGGATCTCGGCCGCGAGGCCATCGTCCACTGCGGCCATGATGATAAGGATCGCATCCGCGCCGGCCGCTCGAGCCTCTATCACCTGGATCGGATCGATCATGAAATCCTTGCGCAGCACCGGGATCGAGATCGCGTTGCGCACGCTGATCATGTCGTCCAATGAACCGCCGAAGCTCGGGCCATCCGTGAGCACCGAGATGCAGGCTGCTCCGCCAGCTTCATAGTCGCGCGCGACCGCTACCTGATCGCGCCCTGGGCTGATATCGCCGGCGGACGGGCTCTTGCGCTTAACTTCGCAGATCAGCGCGTTTCCGTCGGTCTTCGCGATCGCCATCAAGGCCGCCGCAAACCCGCGCGGGCGTGAGGCGGCTTCCGCATCAGCCTCAAGCGAAGCCAGAGACCGTTCTCGCTTCAGCGCGGCGACCTCGTCATGCTTGTAGTCGATGATGGCCTTGAGCTTGTCTGGCACATTAGCCATTTGACGCACGCCTCAAGGCTTCAAGCGCAGCGATGGCTTTGCCGTTCCCAACAGCGGCACGCGCTTGCGCAATTCCATCGGCCAGAGTGCCGGCCAGACCTGCGACGAGGATCGCCGCGCCGGCGTTGACCGCCACAAGGTCGCCAAACGGTCCAGCCTCGCCGCCGAGAGCGCGTTTCAGCGCCTCGGCGTTCTCGGCCACTGTGCCGCCGCGCAGTTGATCGAGATTCGCACGGCTCACGCCGATGTCTTCCGGTGTGAGCCGATAAACACGAACCGCACCATCCTTCACGTCGGCAACCAGTGTCTCGCCGGTAGTCGAGATTTCGTCCATGCCGTCGATGCCGTGCACCACCATGGCCCGCTCGGCGCCAAGCGCCAGCATGGCGTGCGCAATCGGCTCGCCCCATTCCGGCGCAAATACGCCCATCACCTGCCGCTTCACACTGGCCGGATTGGCCAGCGGCCCCAGCATGTTGAAGATTGTGCGCATCCCCAGCGCTTGACGCACGGGAGCGACATGCTTCATCGCCGTGTGGTGTTGCTGCGCGAACATGAAGGCCACGCGTGCGTCTCGGAAGCTGGCCTCGATTTGCGCGTCAGTCGGGGCGAGGTTGACGCCTAGGGCCTCCAGAACGTCGGCTGAGCCCGCGCGGCTCTTGGAGCGGTTGCCATGTTTGGCGACGACAACACCCGCACCAGCGGCGACCAGCGCTACGGCGGTGGACGTGTTGAGCGACGTCCACGAAAGTCCGCCCGTGCCGCACGTGTCGACTGCGCCATCGGGTGCCTTGGCGGGCCGCATGGTCGCGCGCATGACGCGCACGCCTGCCACAATGTCGTCCACCGTTTCGCCTCGCGTCCTTAGGCCCATCAGGAAAGCGGCGATCAGCGCCGGTTCTGCCTCGCCAGCCAGAATGGCCTGGAATGATGCGCCGATCTCGATCGAGCTGGGGCGTTCGCCCGCGGCCAGCTTGCCGACAGCGCTCCGGACGGCGTCGCTCACTTCACGCCCGCCCGCTTCAGGAAGTTCGCCAGCATCACCTTGCCATACTGCGAGCCGATCGATTCCGGGTGGAATTGTACGCCGAATACGGGGCGTGTGGCATGGCTCACCGCCATGACTTCGCCATCCGCCGTTTCTGCATCGACGGTCAGCACGTTCGGCATGCCGTTTCGCCGGATCGCCAGCGAGTGATAGCGCACCGCCTCGAAATGCTCTGGCAGGCCCGCGAACAATTCGCCGCCGAGAACCTTTACGTCCCAGGCCTTGCCGTGGACGATGTCCTTGGCGCCCTCGACAATGCCCCCCATGGCCTGTCCGATCGCCTGATGCCCGAGGCACACACCCAGGATCGGCAGATCATCCGGCGCCAGCTTGATTAGCTCCAGACAGATTCCCGCGTCGTCCGGCGTGCACGGACCCGGCGACAGCACGATTGCATCAGCGCCTTTCGCCAGCGCTTCTTTCGCTGTCAGCGCATCATTGCGCACGACTTCGACGTCCACATCCGGGCTGATGTCCTGGAGATAGTGGACAAGATTGTACGTGAAGCTGTCGTAGTTATCGACGAGTAGAACCTTGGTCATCACCGGTTCCCCCGGTCGTACCGCGCCGCTTCCTCGGCCGCGCGGAAGAGGGCGCTGGCCTTGTGCACGGTCTCCATGAACTCGCTTTCGGGATTGGAATCGTAGACGACCCCGCCGCCTGCCTGCACGTGGATCTTTCCGCTCTTGAACACCGCCGTACGCAGCGCAATGCATGTGTCCATGTCGCCGCCCGCGCCGAAATACCCGACGCCGCCAGCATAGACGCCTCGCGCATGAGGTTCCAGTTCGGTGATGATCTCCATCGCGCGAATTTTGGGCGCGCCGGATGTCGTGCCTGCCGGAAAGCCAGCCGCCAGCGCCGATACCATGTCCTCGCCCGGCTTTAATTCGCCTTGAACGTTGGAGACGATGTGCATGACATGGCTATAGCGCTCGACGGTGAAACTCTCGGTCACCTCCACCGAGCCGCGCGCGGACACCCGGCCGACATCATTGCGGCCGAGATCGAGCAGCATCAAGTGCTCCGCGCGCTCTTTCGGATCGGACAGAAGCTTCTGTTCGTTAGCGAGGTCGGCCTCCGCAGTGGCGCCCCGCGGCAAGGTGCCAGCAATAGGGCGCACTGTGACCTTACCGTTGCGCACACGCACGAGGATTTCCGGGCTGGAACCTGAAATCTGGAACTCGCCAAAGTTCGCGTAGAATAAGAAGGGCGAGGGATTCAGGCGGCGAAGCGCACGGTAGAATGCAAATGGAGAACGTTCGAATGGCGCCGAGAACCGCTGGCTCGGTACAACCTGGAAGATGTCGCCGGCGCGGATATACTTCTTCGCCTGCTCGACCATGGCGAGATAGCGCGACTTCTCGGTGTTCGAGTTGAACGCGATCTTTTCGACAGGCGCATCGCTTGGTCGGGAAGGCGGCATCGCCTCATCCAGTTTCGCCTCGACGGCGTCCATTCGCGCCAGCGTCGCGGCTTCGCCGCCACGTTCGGGCGCCGCAATGATGATTTCCTGACGCACCCCATCAAAAATCAGCACGACGCCCGGCCGCATCAACATTGCTTCGGGGACCCCGTTCGGATCGGCTTTCGGCTCCGGCAATTTTTCGACATGGCGCGCCATATCATAACCGAGATAGCCAAAAGCCCCCGCCGCCATTGGCGGCAGGCCGTCCATGCCCGAGACCTTGCATGCGTCGATGAAGTCGCGCAGCGATCCCATCACGTCGTCCGAGGTGGACAACACCTCCTTGAAATCCGGCCTCAGCGACGTTTCGGCCTTGCCCGCCTTCACACGCCACCACAGGTCCGGCGCCATGCCGATGAAGGAATAACGGCCACGGGTCTCGCCGCCCATGACGCTTTCAAACAGCACCAGACCGGCAGCCATCGGATTGAGCTTCAGCATCGCCGAAACCGGCGACTCCGTGTCGTCGACCCGGCGCCGGACGTGAAGCCGGGGCAGGGCCGTACTCATGATCCCTCAGGCGTCAGATAGCTTTCGAAGTACTGCCGGATCGCCACTTCGTCGCGCTTGATCTCCACTTCCTTCTGCAGACCCCGGATGAACACTTCCCGGACGTCGTTCTGAAGCGACTCCGCAACTTGCGGAGCAACCTGAGCGCGCAATGCAGCGGCAGAGGCCGCAGCTACCGGTTCAACGCTCTCGACGCGCACGACCATAGGCTCGCCTTGCTGGCTCGTGACAACGCCGATGGTTCCGGTCCTCAGCTCGAACGCCGCTTGAAGCGCCGACGGATCCATCGCCGAACCGCCCTGGCGCGTCGTGACCATGATCGGAAGAACGTTGAGCTTCGATGCGGCTGCCGCCTGTTCGAATGTCTTTCCGCTATTCACCGCCGCGACCATGTCGTTGGCGGCCTTGGTCGCTGCATTCTTGGCCTGTTCGACCAGGTAGAGCGTGCGCACGCGTTCCTTAACGTCAGCGAATGCGAGCGTGTAAGGCGCCACGACCTCGTCGAGGCGATACATCGCCCGCACACTGTCGCCCTCGAACAGATTGGTCATCTGCCCAGCCTGCAGCGTGAACAGCTCGGGCAGCGCAGGGTTGCCCTTCAGCAGCTGGGTCTGGTCGCCCCGCACGGTGCGCGCATTGCTATCCACCGGCATCAGCTGGATCACCGGGAAGCCGAACTGCTTGCCGATCTCTTCCAGCGGCTGGCCGCCGGCAGCATCGCGGAATTTCTCTGATTCATCCTCGTAAAGACGCGTCGCGTCCGACATCGCCATGTCGCGACGAACCTTCTCGGCGACCTGGTCGAATGGCTGGGGAATGCCCGGCGTCACCGACTTCACCATTACTGCAACCCACGGCGCGCCTTCGCTAAGCTGGATCGGAACCGTGTGCAAACGCCCGGCGGGTAGACCGAAAACAAGCTCGCGGTAGCGTTCGTCGCCTACCTCTTCCGGTTTCAGCGTACTTTCCTTTTGCACGAGCCCTGGCGTGCGTTTCATCGCCTCATCGACCGCCACGCCCTGTTGCGTCAAGTCGATCAGCCCCTGCACGGCATTGCGATCGGTCGAGCTGTACTCGACGATCACACGCGTTTCCGGCGTCGAATAATCGCGGATCCGCTTTTCGTATTCCGCTTTGACTTGTTCGTCTGTCAGTTCGACCCGATCGAGGAAATCCTCAGGCGAATAGCTGAGCACCGAGATACGGCGGCGTTCTGGTTGTGCAAATTGCTGCTTGTTGGTGTTGTACCAGGCCTCCAGCTGCGCATCAGTCGGGTCCGCCGGCTTTTCGATTGCGGTGTCGTTAAGGCGAGCGAAGCGCAGCGTCCGGGTTTCGCCTGCATAGTTGATGACTGGCAGCGAGAGAATGTCTGGCACTTTGAGTGCGTTGAACGCCGCCGACGTCACGTAGCCAACCGTAAGGTCGTCGCGAACGGCTTCCTCGAAATCCTTCAGCGACATCTTCTGTGCGTCCGCCCGCGCGCGCACGGCGTCGAGGTTGAAGCGGCCCAGCGCGTCCTTGAATGCTCCGGCGCGGTTGATCAGAAGGTCAGCCACAGCCTGCTTGCTGGCCCGGATGCCAACCTTGTCGGCGTAAGCAAGGATCATGTTCCTGTATTCAAGCTGCGCCAGCACCTGCTGCGCGATGCCCTCGCGAATAGCGTCGGCCTGGGTCAGCACGCGGCCGTCCTGCTGACGGATCGCCTCGATCTCTGCGCTCAGATCCTCATTAAGGTCGCGTGCATGAATCTCGCGATCGCCGACCCGGCTCAAGCCGCCGCCGGAGATGCCGCTGAACGGGTCCTGGAATCCGAAGATGCCAAAGCTGATGACCAGCGGGATAAACAGCAGGACGAGCGCCCACTTTGATTTGGCAAACTTGCGAATACCGCCGATCATCGGCGTAACTCCCTGATACTTGGCGGCTCCCGTCGAGAGGTTGTCCGCTGGAACACGGCTTGCTAGAGCATTTTGCGGCGGAGGGGAAACCGGTTCGCCACAGTAAAATGCGACAATACGGCATGGACTTGCTGGAACCTGTCTCCCGCCATGACGGCGCCGTCGCCACGTTGGGGCAGGGTGAATGACGGTTCGGAAGAAGCTGGTTGCCGGAAACTGGAAGATGAACGGCCTTCGGGCCTCGCTTTCCGAAGTCCGCGCCATGGTTGATGGAGCGTCCGCTCTTCACGGCGTCGATTTGGCGATTTGCCCGCCCGCCACGCTCGCTGCGTCGATCGGGGACGCCTTGAAAGGATCCACGATCGGCCTCGGCGGGCAGGACTGCCATTCCGAGAAGTCCGGGGCTTACACGGGCGACATCAGCGCCGAAATGTGGGCCGACATCGGCGCGATCTACCTGATTGTGGGCCATTCCGAGCGCCGGACGCTGCACGGCGAGACCGACGCGATCGTTGAGGCCAAGGCCTCGGCAGTCATCCGCGCCGGGCTGACACCCATTATCTGCATCGGGGAAAGCCTAGCCGAACGCGACGCGAGCCGGACCCTGGACATCGTTGCGACCCAGCTGGCAGGCTCAGTTCCGGCCACCGCAAGCGAAAACGAGGTTGTGATCGCCTACGAGCCCGTCTGGGCCATCGGCACAGGCCGGACGCCCACCGTCGACCAGGTGGCTGAGGTCCACGGCTTCATCAGTCAGGCTCTCGCAACCCGCTTCGGCGGGCCCGGCAAGGCGATCCGGCTGCTTTATGGCGGCTCGGTTAAGCCTGATAATGCGAAAGAACTCATGGCCGTGCCCGGCGTGGATGGTGCTCTTGTGGGCGGCGCCAGCCTGAAATCAGCCGATTTCCTGAAGATTGCGCAGGGCTGCGCTTAGCGAAGTCTGATAGACGCACCCATATGAAAAGACGGCAGGGGGCTTGGCCGCACCCCGCCAACGTGCTTTGACGCGGTCGCATTCATCCCCGGCGGCCCAGCATGCTTTCAGTCCTGCTCACCATTCACATGATCGCGTGCGTCGCGCTCGTGATCGCTGTCATGCTCCAGCGTTCCGAGGGCGGGGCCCTCGGCATGAGCGGCGGCGGCACCGGCGGCGTAATTTCCGGCCGTGGCGCGGCAGGCGTTCTGGTTAAGACGACCATGGGTCTGGCGGCTGTGTTTTTCGCCACCAGCATCATCATGACGCGTCTCAACAACGAACAGAACGCGGCCCCCAGCACGCTTGAGCAACAACAACAGCAGCGTCCGGTTGATCCGTTCAATCCGAACGCAGGCGCACCGGCTCCCGCGACAACAACCCCGGCGCCGACGACGACCGTTCCCGCGACCCCCGCGCCTGCGCCTGCCATCGATCCGCTCGCTCCGCGCAGCCAGACGCCGGCTCCGGCCACCAACACGACGCCGGCGCCCGCCACGCCTGCACCTGCGACAACTCAACCCACCGCCCCGGCGACTTCGCCAGAAAACGGTGGATCGAACAACTAGTCGCCAGAACTGACGCTAAGGCCTCTCGCCTAGCGCCTGCGAATCGCTAAACTGGTCATCCGTCATGAAGCGTTTCATCTTCATCACGGGAGGGGTTGTGTCCTCCCTCGGGAAGGGCATTGCCTCGGCAGCGCTCGGCGCCCTGCTTCAGTCACGCGGCTATCGCGTCCGGCTTCGCAAGCTCGACCCTTATCTTAACGTCGATCCCGGGACGATGTCGCCAACCCAGCATGGCGAAGTCTTCGTCACCGATGACGGCGCCGAAACCGATCTCGATCTTGGTCACTACGAGCGTTTCACCGGCGTCTCCGCTCGCAGGACCGACAACACCACGACCGGCCGTATCTACAAGGCGATCCTCGAGAAGGAGCGCCGGGGGGACTATCTCGGCGCCACACTGCAGGTCATTCCGCACGTGACCGACGCCATCAAGGAATTCATCAAGTCCGATACTGATGATGTCGATTTTGTCCTCGTCGAAGTCGGCGGCACGGTGGGCGACATCGAAGGCCTGCCGTTCTTCGAGGCGATCCGCCAGTTCAGCCAGGACGTCGGCCGCGAAGCCAGTCTGTTCATCCACCTCACCTTGCTGCCCTACATCGCGACCGCGGGGGAACTGAAAACCAAGCCGACGCAGCACTCGGTGAAAGAGCTTCGTTCCATCGGCATTCAGCCCGACATCCTGCTGTGTCGCGCGCCAATGCCGATCCCGCCGGAAGAGCGACGCAAGCTGGCGCTGTTCTGCAACGTGCGCCCGGAAGCCGTGATCGAAGCCCTCGACGCCCAGCACATTTACGAAGTCCCGCTCGAATATCACGCGCGCGGCCTCGACAATGAAGTGCTCCGCCATTTCGGCCTCGAGAAGCAGACGACGCCCGATCTCAAGCACTGGGTCCAGACCTCACAGACCCTCCGCAATCCGGACGGCGAGGTCCGCATCGCCATCGTCGGCAAGTATGTGGCGCTGCACGATGCCTACAAATCCGTTGTCGAGGCGCTTGGCCATGGCGGTCTGGCCAACAAGGTGAAAGTCAACCTCACCTGGATCCCATCAGACCGTTATGACGATCCCAACGCTGATCTTTCCGAACTCGACAGCGTCGACGGGGTGCTGCTACCCGGCGGTTTCGGCGAGCGCGGCGCGATTGGCAAGATGCGCGCTGCGGGCTATGCGCGCCGTCACAAGCTACCGTGCTTCGGCATCTGCTATGGCATGCAGCTCGCTGTCATCGAGGCTGCTCGCAACCTTGCCGGCATTTCCGGCGCAGGCACCACCGAATTCGGCAAACCCGATTATCCTGCTGTTGGCCTGATGGGCGAATGGATCCGCGGCAACACCCGCGAAGTTCGTACCGCCGACGGCGATCTAGGCGGCACCATGCGCCTCGGGGCCTATCCCGCCACGCTCGCGAAAGGCTCGCGCGTCGCTGGCATCTACGGCACGGAGCATATCTCCGAACGTCACCGCCACCGTTATGAAGTGAACACCGACATCATCGACAAGCTCGCCCCGCATGGCGTGGTCTTCTCCGGCATGTCGCCGGATGGAAAACTGCCCGAGATCATGGAGCTCACTGACCATCCCTGGTTCATCGGCGTTCAGTTTCACCCGGAACTCAAGTCACGCCCCTTCAGCCCGCACCCGTTGTTTGCAAGTTTCATTGCTGCTGCACGCGACAAGAGCAGGCTGGTTTAGACCCGCGTCGACACTTTCAAATCTCTTTCCTGGTCGCTGTTTCGCGCGATCGTTTCACCTTGCGTCAACAGCCTTGCGATGGTTCTCATGAACTTGGGGGCATTGCAGCCAAGTACGACGCCTTGTCGGAATCTGGCGGGCGGTTTTCGATAGGCCGAAAAATCGAGGCGAATTGTGATGCGGGCCTGGATGGATTGCGGAGGACCTGCAGTCGACGGCGAACCAGGCCACAAAGGCTTCGGCATGGTCGGGATTGAAATCCGCGCTTTCCTCGACGGGCTGGCGACCTGATTTGACTTCTTCCTCGCTACCAGTCGCGTCCGACATGCTCAGCTCGCCGAAAGTCCTCCGCATCCTTGTAGTCGAAGACGAACCTTTCAACGCCTTTGATCTGATGATGGCCGTTGAGGAAGCTGGCGTTCAAGCGGTAGGTCCGGCGGCAACCGTAGCCGAGGCGCATGCTTTCATCGGAACTCACGCCTCCGACAGCGCCATCCTCGATGTGAACATTCCAGATCGAGCAGTCGGGCCTGTGCTCAACGCGCTGTCGCGCCGCGCGGGCATGGCTTGCCTTCCGAAATCCGCGCGGTCCATCCCGACGTACCGGTCTTATCGAAGCCTACGGAACCAGCGCTCCTGCTGCGCGGCATCGCCTCCAGCCTTGCGACGCCGGTTGATCCTAGTCGTGATCCGGCAGGTGCGCCGGTCCGGGTACAAGCTCCGCGTGCAGGATGATGCAAGGCTCGCCGCCGGATAGCGTTACGCCCTGCCATATGTAGGAAGGGAACAGGACAAGCAGCCCGGCCTCCGGGTCGACAACGTGCCCGGCCTCAAGCCGGGGCTGCATCGCCACGCCCGACTTCCCCAGTCGCAACTGCCCAGTCGCGCCGAGACAGACAATCGCCGACAGCCAGCCCTCTTGTGCAATACGATCAGCGCGCTTGTCGCCGGAGGTCACCATCTCCGACCACAAGCATTGGATCGAGTATGTCCCGTGATTGCGTGCGCGCACCGGATCGTCGCCCGAACCGAGCTTTTCGAGATGACGTCGGACAGCCGCGTCTATCGTCCGCGGCAGGGCGCCGAGAGCGTGATCCCTTGCATCAACCTCAATGCATCCGCGATCGCCATGCAGCACGCGTAATTGGGCTGCCGCCTCTCCAGCCCACGCCTCCAGCGAGCGCCAACCCGACGGCGCCTCAAGCTTCGATATCGCGATCAGCGATGCGTAGTCGTGAAGCTGGCCGTATCGCCGGTCGCCCACCAGCCGCCAGGCATCGCACTGCAAGGCGATGGCCCGCTGGTTGGTCGACCAGCGGCGGCGCATGTCGCCAGCAAGGTCCGACGCCCGCCCAACCTCGCCTACAGCAAGCAGCGCCTCCGCCAGCGTCATCTGGACCGCCAGTTCGTGCGGTTCCAGCGTGGCTGCGCGTTCTGCATGCGGCAGGGCGTCTTTCCAACGCCCGGCATCGCCCAGCGCTTGTGCGAGGTTCTGGGCAGCGATGCCGGAGGCCGGATTCGCGATCACGGCTTCGCCATAGCGGCCGATGGCGTCATTGAGACGCCCAGCCGCTTGCAGCTCGTGCGCCTGGCGCATGAGCGTGGAGGCATCCTGCGATGTCACCCTGATTCTGACCCCAGGGGTTCTACAGCCCGGCCGCGCCGTTGCGGCCTCCAGCATAACACCCCGGCTTGAGGAGCCGGGCAAGATAGCTGATATTGCCGGATAGCCGTTTCGGGTCAGCGAAGCGCGCGCAAAGCTAGCCGCTTGCAGGGCGAGGCCGATGCGCGTATGACGCCCCCTCGCAAGAACGGGCAGGGCCCGTTTTGAACCTGTTTTCTGCCGATTCCGAGGCAATAATGGCCGTCCCAAAGCGCAAAACGTCTCCCTCCAAGCGCGGCATGCGCCGGGCCCATGACCGACTGCCGACCTCTTCCTACGTGGAAGACAAGGAATCGGGCGAACTTCGCCGTCCGCACCACGTCGACCCGAAGACGGGGCTGTATCGTGGCAAGCAGATCCTGAAGGCCAAGGACGAGGAATAATCCTCGCCTTTCTGGATAGTCGAGATGCTGACGGCCGCTTCTGCGGCCGTTTGCTTTTCGGGCTTTGGTCTGGCCGCCGCATTGCAAGCCGGGTCGGTTCAAGACATAGCAGGCACGCTTTTCGCCCGCGGGAGCAGGTCCTTCGGGTTTGCGTTCGCCTAGCAGCCAAGGGACAGGCCAGTGACCGAGATCGTTGACGTCTATGCACGGGAAATCCTCGACAGCCGGGGCAACCCGACGGTCGAGGCGGAAGTCACCCTCGAAGACGGTTCGACCGGCCGCGCTGCGGTACCCTCGGGCGCGTCGACGGGCGCCCATGAGGCGGTCGAGCTGCGCGATGGCGACAAAAGCAGGTATCTGGGCAAGGGCGTCCAGAAGGCGGTGGCTGCCGTTAACGACGAGATCTTTCCCGAACTACTGGGCATGGACTCGACCGACCAGCGCGCGATCGATGCGGCGCTGATCGAACTCGACGGCACGCCGAACAAGTCGCGCCTGGGCGCCAATGCGATCCTCGGCGTTTCACTGGCGGTGGCGAAGGCTGCTGCGAACGCTTCGGGTCTGCCGCTCTATCGTTATCTGGGCGGCGCGAACGCGCACGTTTTGCCGACGCCGATGATGAACATCATCAACGGCGGAGCGCATGCGGACAACCCGATCGACATCCAGGAATTCATGATCATGCCGGTCGGCATGGACACGTTTGCCGACGCCCTGCGTTGCGGAGCCGAGATCTTCCACACGCTCAAGAAAGGCCTCGCGTCCGCCGGTCACAACACCAATGTTGGCGATGAGGGCGGCTTTGCACCGAACCTGAAGTCGGCCGACGATGCGCTGGGCTTCATTATGAAGTCGATCGAAGCGGCCGGCTACCAACCGGGCGAGGACGTTGTTCTCGCGCTCGATGCGGCGGCGACCGAGTTCTACAAGAAGGGCAAGTACGAGCTGGAAGGCGAAGGCAAGTCATTGTCGTCCGACCAGATGGCCGCCTACTGGGGCGATCTCGTCAGCCGCTTCCCAATCGTGTCGATCGAAGACGGCATGTCGGAAGATGATTGGGAAGGTTGGCTCGCGCTGACCAAGCTGATCGGGAACAAGTGCCAACTGGTGGGCGACGACCTGTTCGTCACCAACACGGCCCGCCTTTCGGAAGGCATCGAGAAGGGTGCGGCGAACGCGATCCTCGTGAAGGTCAACCAGATTGGTTCGTTGACCGAGACGCTGGAGGCCGTCCAGATGGCGCAGATGGCGCGCTATGGCGCGGTGATGTCGCATCGTTCGGGCGAGACGGAAGATTCGACGATTGCGGATCTCGCGGTTGCAACGAACTGCGGTCAGATCAAGACGGGCTCGCTGGCGCGTTCGGACCGGCTGGCGAAATACAACCAGCTGCTGCGGATCGAGGACGAACTTGGTTCGGCGGCGCGCTATCTCGGTCGGGCGTCGATCCGGGCGTAGGTTCGCGCTCCCGCAGGCGGCTGCGGGTTTGTGAAGTTGAGTTGAGAACGCGGTCGCTTGAGCGGCCGCGTTTTTTGTTTGGTGACGGAGGTGTTGGGCAAAGCGCGCCCTCCGTCTCGCCGCGAAGACGCAGCGATCCGCCTCCCCAGTTCGGCGAACTGGCGGAGGCACTTCTCCCGTACGTGAAGAACGTCTGGCGCAGGTTCAGGGCCCAAAATCGGAGGAATTTTTCGGGGGCCCCCCCGGGCGGGGGGGGGGTGGTTTTTTCCCCGGCAGAGGCTCCGCCCCCATCTGCCTGGCAAGGCATTAGGATAGTGCGTGGCTCGCGGTGGCGAGGACGCCCTCGCGCTTCGAGAGGGATGCTTCGCATCCTCCTCAGGATGGGGGCTATCGGGCTGTGATGCGGGACAGCGACATCAGCGCGATTAGACGCGCGTCCGGAGGCGGATAGATTCTGGAGAGCGCCATCCCCAAATCTCTCGCGCTGGCTGTTTGAAATGCGGTGCGAAGATTTCCAACCGCCCTGCGTTTTTAGGAGGTCTTCATCCCCCATTCTCGGCACGCTTCCAGATCTCTCAGGCCGCTTCGCGTTCGCCGTGCATGGCGACGTTTGCGTCGGCGACCTCGAAGGTTCGTTCGACATCCTTGATGTTGTTCTTCACGAGATTGAGGCGGGTGAAGGCGAGGGCTGCCGCCCACAGGACGGTTCGGTGCGCCTAGTTCGTTGTCGCCATCGGCTTCATGGTCCAGCCCCAGCGGCGGAGGACGCCATTGGCGCGGTGGGCGCCAGTGGTGATCCGGCTTCCCCATTTCTGGTAGTCCATCGAGAGGGATACACAGAGGCCTTCCTGGTTTTCGACCCGGTGCGGGGCGTAGAGTGGCCAGGAGAGGGCTTCGCCAGGGACGATGCCAAAGCGCCAGGCGGCGCCGTGCATGATGCGTTGATAGGGAAGTTCTTCCTTCGTGGTGCGCATGATCACCTGCTCCATCGCATCCTGGGGCAGGAAGGGGTCGGTATTCGGGTAGACCCACACGCGTTTCACGCCGCGGAGTGGAAAAAGGACCACGCTGGCGGCGTCGAAATGGAAGGGAACGCGAGTCGTGGGCGACGAGAGGATCAGCTGGCCGGTCATTTTGCGGGCGCCTGCGCCGCAAAGTTGAGGTGCAAGTTGCAGGAATGCACGCTCAACCTCGGCCCAGAGGCCGGGATGAGCCTCTTCGCAAGAGCGAAGGTTGACCCACAAAAGACCCGCCTTGATGGCGCTGATGGCCGCCCGCCCGTCGGGCCCGGCAGCACTCGCCCGTGGTCAGCGAGACCTGACCTTCGCCGTCGAAATCTTAGCAATTGATATCGAACAAATCTTCGGGATAGCGATCGAGAATGGGGATCAGCGCCTTGTCGGAAGCGAGATCAAGAGGGATGTCGTGTTCGACCGTCCTGGGCGGCTCGAGCACGCCCTCTGTAGTCACACTCGATTCAACTGGTCGTGTCATATTAGACTTCGCAGCTCGCTCTCAAGGCGAAATACAACCGATGAGCCTGCCGCCAGCGACGCCTTGTCAGGCGCTGAAAATCGCTGAATTCATACCTCGTTAACCGTGTCGCTGTCAGTTCTGGCCTTCAGGTTTAGTCGTTCTGGTTCGAGTTGCGTCTGGAGGATTGAGACAGGGGATGGAAGGGGCGCTGAAGACAGCAAAAGCCATTCTTCTGCCCGGCGCGATCGGCGCACTTATCGTGTATTTCTCTTATCATGCATTGGCAGGCGAGCAGGGCCTCGCAGCCTGGACTGAGCTGCAGAATGAGGAAGCCCGGCTTAACGGCGAGATCGAACGCCTGAAGCTCGAGAAGGCGACTCTGGAAGCCGCTCTTGTGCGACTGCGAGATAAGACGATGGACCTCGACTATGTCGAGGAGATCGCGCGTACAAAACTGTCATTCGTCCGCCCAGACGAACTTCTTGTCGCGGTGCGTTGATCGATTCCCAAATTAGGTGTGGAACGAGCCGTCCGATCTCGCGATAAGCGTGGGACGACGACTGTTTGTTCCTATCTCTTGGGTAGGCAAAAAGGATCGACCGCGCATGGCAGCGAAAAAGTCCGCCGTTAAGTCCCGCAAACCGGTGTCGGAGCCGCAGAAGAGCGATCTGATCGGCTATTACCGAGACATGTTGCTGATCCGGCGGTTCGAAGAGAAAGCGGGGCAACTCTACGGGATGGGACTGATTGCGGGGTTCTGCCACCTTTATATCGGCCAGGAGGCCGTGGTGGTCGGCGTTCAGTCGGTACTCGACCCGGATGACCAGGTGATAACGGGGTATCGCGACCACGGACATATGCTCGCCACCGGAATGACCGCGCGTGGCGTGATGGCGGAGCTGACGGGCCGCGAGGGCGGATATGCTCGCGGCAAGGGCGGCTCGATGCACATGTTCAGCCGCGAGAAGAACTTCTTCGGCGGCCACGGGATTGTCGGTGCTCAGGTGCCTCTGGGCACCGGGCTGGCGTTCTCGAACAAGTACAAGGGATCGGATGCCGTCTGCATCGCCTATTTTGGCGATGGCGCCTCGAACCAGGGACAGGTCTATGAGGCGTTCAACATGGCGTCTCTGTGGAAGCTGCCGGTCGTCTATGTGATCGAGAACAATCAGTACGCGATGGGGACGTCGATCGCGCGAGCGTCGGCCGAGACCGAGTTGTTCAAGCGTGGGATCTCGTTCGAAATTCCGGGCGAGGAAGTGGACGGTATGGACGTGCTGGCTGTTCGCAAGGCGGCGGCGAAAGCTGTCGAGCGGGCGCGGGTGGGCGAGGGGCCGTACATTCTCGAGATGAAGACCTATCGCTATCGCGGGCACTCGATGTCGGACCCGGCGAAGTACCGCACGCGGGAAGAAGTGCAGGAAATGCGCGAGCACCATGACCCGATCGAGATGCTGAAGAAGCGGCTGCTCGAGGCGAAGCATGCGACCGAGGATGATCTCAAGAAGATCGAGGCCGAGGTGCGCGAGATTGTGAACGATAGCGCGCAGTTCGCGCAGGACAGCCCCGAGCCCGATCCGGCCGAGCTGTGGACCGACGTGCTGGTGGAGAGCCGCTGAGATGACCGACATTCTCATGCCCGCGCTGTCGCCCACCATGGAAGAGGGCAAGCTGACCAAGTGGCTGGTGAAGGAAGGCGATACCGTGAAGCCCGGCGACGTGATTGCCGAGATCGAGACAGATAAAGCGACGATGGAGGTCGAGGCCGTCGACGAGGGTGTGATCTCGAAGCTGGTCATTCCCGCCGGGACGGAAGGCGTGAAGGTCAATGCGCTGATCGCGGTGATTGGCGGAGACGCCGCGCCGGTGAAATCGAACGGCAAGGCCAAGTCTGCAGCAAAGGAAGCCGAGGCGCAGACTCGTGCGGATGCGAAGGCCGACGCGGCTGGCGGCAAGCCGGATGGGACGCCTGGCGAAGCGAAGGCGAAGAATGACGGGCATCGCCTGCGTGCGCCGGAGCAGAAGTCGGCGGCGGCGGAAGGGCTGCATGATCCGACGCTGCCGGAGGGCGTGACCTACGCGAAGACGACGGTCCGTGATGCGCTGCGCGATGCGATCGCGGAGGAGATGCGGCGCGACGAGACCGTATTCCTGATGGGCGAGGAAGTTGGTCAGTATCAGGGTGCGTACAAGGTGAGCCGTGGGTTGCTGGAGGAGTTCGGCGACCGGCGGGTGATCGATACGCCGATTACCGAGTACGGCTTTGCGGGTCTTGGCGTGGGCGCGGCGTTTGGCGGGCTGAAGCCGATCGTGGAGTTCATGACGTTCAACTTTGCGATGCAGGCCATCGACCATATCATCAACTCGGCGGCGAAGACGCTCTACATGTCGGGCGGGCAGATGGGTTGCCCGATCGTGTTCCGAGGACCGAACGGGGCGGCGAGCCGCGTGGGCGCGCAGCACAGCCAGGATTATTCGGCCTGGTATGGCCAGGTGCCGGGGCTTAAGGTTCTGGCGCCGTATGATGCGGCTGACGCCAAGGGCCTGCTGAAAGCGGCGATCCGCGATCCGAACCCGGTGGTCTTTCTTGAGCACGAGCTGATGTATGGCGTCGAGTTCGACGTGCCGCAGGTGGAGGATTTCATCCTGCCGATCGGCAAAGCCCGGATCCGGCGCGAGGGGACGGATGTGACGCTGGCGGCGCACTCGCGGATGGTGAAGTTCGCGCTGGACGCGGCCGAGGAGCTGGCCGGCATCGGCATCGAGGCGGAGGTGATCGACCTGCGTTCGCTGCGGCCGCTGGATACCGAAACTGTCATCGAGAGCGTGAAGAAGACCAACCGGATCGTCTGTTGCGAGGAGGGCTGGCGCTTCTTCGGCGTCGGCGCCGAAATCGCGGCGGCGGTGACGGAGCACGCCTTCGACTATCTCGACGCCCCGCCGATGCGCGTGGCGCAGAAGGATGTGCCGCTGCCATATGCGGCGAACCTCGAAAAGCTGTCGCTGCCGCACGCCTCCGACATAGTCGAAGCGGCGAAGAAGGTCTGCTACCGGGAGCAGAAATAGATGGCGATCCCAATCACCATGCCTGCGCTGTCGCCCACGATGGAGGAGGGGAACCTCGCCAAGTGGCATGTGAAGGTCGGCGACAAGGTGAAGCCGGGCGACATCATTGCTGAGATCGAAACCGACAAGGCGACCATGGAGGTGGAGGCGGTTGATGAGGGCGTGGTGTCGAAGTTGGTCGTCGCTGAAGGCGCGCAGGGCGTGAAGGTGAACGCCGTGATCGCGGAGCTGGCCGGAGAGGGCGAGGGGCCTGCGAAGAATGGCGGGGGCGCCAAGGAGGGGGCGAAGGCTGAACCGAAACCGGCGGCTGCGAACCAGAGTGCTGCGCCGGCATCCGCCGCGCTCCCAGCGGTTACTATCGCTCCGACGCCTGTGATGGCGCCAAAGGCTGGCGAGCGGATCAAGGCCTCTCCGCTGGCGAAGCGGCTGGCCAAGCAGGAGGGCGTTGATCTTCTGGCGCTCAAGGGCTCGGGTCCGCATGGGCGGATTGTGAAGTCTGATGTGCTGAAAGCGCCGAAGGGTGGACCTGCGAAACAGGCGCGGGCGGCGGGCGGCGTTACGAGCCTGATCGAGCCGGCGGTGCTGGATGAGCGGGTTTATCACCCTGACACGTTCGAGCTGACGCCGCTGGATGGCGTGCGGAAGGTGACGGCGCGGCGCCTGACGCAGTCGTTCATGCAGGTGCCGCACTTCCCGCTGACCATTGATCTAGAGATCGATCACCTGTTGTCGGCGCGCGTGCGGATCAACGAGGCGGGCGAGAAGGCCGGCGTGAAGGTGTCGGTCAACGACATGCTGATCAAGGCGTGCGCGATGGCGTTGATCGCGCATCCTGACGCGAACGCCAGCTTCACCGACAAGGGAATTGCGCGACACAAGTCGGCGCATGTTTCCGTGGCTGTTGCAATCGAAGGCGGGCTGATCACGCCGGTGGTGCGGGACGCACAGACGAAGGGGCTGGCGCAGATCGCGGCGGAAATGAAGGACCTCGCCGCGCGGGCGCGCGAGAAGAAGCTGAAGCCACAGGAATACATGGGCGGCACGTTCTCGATTTCGAACCTGGGCATGTTTGGTGTCAAGGCATTCGCCTCGATCATCAATCCTCCAGAAGGGATGATCCTGTCGGTGGGCGCGGGCGAGAAGCGCGCAGTGGTGAAGGACGACAAGATCGTGATCGCGACGACGATGACAGTAACGCTGACCTGTGATCACCGCGTGGTGGATGGCGCCGCAGGCGCGCGCTGGCTGCAGAGCTTCAAGCAGTTTGTCGAGACGCCTGAGGCGATGCTGTTGTGATGTCGCTTCGGCTGAAGATCGTGATCGCCGCTGTCGCATTGAGCCTGTCGACGTTTGCGGTTTTCGGCGATGCGTTTTTCATGGGCTTAGGGCTGCCGTCGGGATCAGGCAGGATCGTCACGGCCGCTGTATTGTTCGTTGCAGGCGTCATCTGGTTCATGTGGTCGAGCGCAAGCGCGCGCAAGACTGCGAAAGATGTCGCCGGCCGGCGCGCGAAAGATTGAGCGGCCATGGCGAGCGCCAAATCATCCGTCTTCGTGTTGAGCATCGGAATGCTGGTAGGGTGTTCGCCGGGGCCGGCGGCTGACCTGACGATTGCGGATATCCTACCTGTGGTGACACCGCTGACCTATCGCGAATTGATTGGAACGAAGTGCGGCGAGCCGAACATCGCGGTGAAGACTGCGTATCTTGCTGAGCTCAAGGCCGCCGGCGCCTCGGCGAAGTTGATGGGCGAGGCTGAGGCGGAAGCTGCGAAGATCGAGGCCGCTGAGCGCGATACGCCGAACGAATATGTCTGCACAGCCGAGCTGTTCGAAAGCACCGAGAAGAATGCCGCCGAGGCCCAGAAGGTCTGGGCTGATCTGAAGACCCGCAAATCGTGAGAGCGCTGAATGGCTGACGCCAAGTCCTACGACCTCATCATCATTGGCTCGGGCCCGGGCGGGTATGTCGCCGCCATACGGGCGTCGCAGCTTGGGATGAAAGTCGCGATTGTGGAGCGGGCGGAGTTGGGCGGGATCTGTCTCAACTGGGGATGCATTCCTACCAAGGCGTTGCTGCGCTCGAGCGAGGTGTTTCACCTCATCAGCCACGCGAAGGATTACGGACTTTCGGTCGAGAATCCGAAAGCGCTGCTCGATGCGATCGTGAAGCGGTCCCGTGGGGTGGCTACGCAGCTTTCCAATGGCGTCACGTTCCTGATGAAGAAGCACAAGATCGATGTGCTGGTGGGGGCGGCCCGACTGGAGAAGGGACTGCCGGCGCCAAAGGTGATCGTCGAGAAGGGCAAGGGTGAGGGGACGTACACGGCCAAGAATGTGATGCTGGCGACAGGCGCGCGGGCGCGGGAGATTCCGGACGCTGGCCTGAAGGTCGACGGCAAGACGGTGTGGGCCTATCGCGAGGCGATGGTGCCGACCGAGATGCCGAAGCAGTTGCTGGTGATTGGGTCGGGCGCGATCGGGATCGAATTTGCAAGTTTCTATCGCACGCTTGGCTCTGAGGTGACGGTTGTGGAGGCGCTGGATCGCATCCTGCCTGTGGAGGATGCGGAGATTTCCGCCTTCATGCTGAAGCAGCTGGGCAAGCAAGGGGTCAAGTTCCTGACGTCGGCGCAGGTAAAGTCGCTGAAGATCGATAAGGGTCTCGCAACGGCCGAAGTGACCACGAAAGACAGCGCGAAAATGCTCGAGGCGGACAAGGTAATCCTTGCCGTAGGGATCGTCGGCAATGTCGAGAATCTCGGGCTCGAAGGGTTGAGCGTGAAGGTTGAGAAGACGCACATTGTGGTGGACGGGCTCGGCAGGACGAATGTGCCGGGGCTTTATGCTATAGGCGATGTCACCGGGCCGCCATGGCTGGCGCACAAGGCGATGCATGAGGGCGTGATTGTCGTCGAGAGTATGAGCGGCAAGGCGCCGAGCCACAAGTTCGATCCGTGGAATGTGCCGGGCTGCACTTATAGCCACCCGCAGGTGGCGTCGGTTGGCATGACTGAGGAGAAGGCAAAGGCTTCCGGACGCAAGATCAAGGTCGGCAAGTTCCCATTCATCGGGAACGGCAAGGCGATCGCCCTGGGCGAACCCGAGGGGATCGTGAAGACAATCTTCGACGAGACGACCGGCGAACTACTTGGCGCGCATATGGCGGGCGAAGGCGTGACAGAGCTGATCCAGGGGTATTGCATCGCGCGTCAGGGCGAGCTGACGGAAGCGGAGCTGATGGAGACCATCTTCCCGCACCCGACGCTGAGCGAGATGATGCACGAAAGCGTGCTGGCTGCTTATGGGCGGCCGCTGCATATCTAACGAGCGCGCGGCGGCGGGGGGAGCCACCCCGCGCACAACACCGCGCAAAAGAAACGGCGGGGGGGGGGCGGTTACCCTGGCGGCACACCACGCACCGCGGGGACGGAAAGACCGCGCGCACGGGAGAGACCGAGCGGCCCGGCAGGCGGGCGCCGGCGTGGGGCGTGGGGGGTGGGGGGGGGTGGCCGAAAGGGGATGGGGCGGGAGGGGGGGGGCGCCGGGGGGGGCGGGGCGGGGGGGGGGGGGGGGGCGCGCGGGGCGGGGCGGCGGCGGGGTTGGCGGCGGCGGCGGCGGGGGGGGGGACGGCAGGCGGGGGGGGGGGGGATGGGGGTGGGGGGGGGGGGGGGGAGGGGGAGGACCGGGGGGGGGGGGGGGGGGGGGGGGGGGCACGGGCGTCGGGCGAGCATCAGCGGCAGGCAAACGTAAGCGGGCGCGTTTTCCAAAATCAGGAGGAGAGTGCGCCACGGTAGCTGGGCGCCACAGCACAGGTTGCGCGCAACAAGGTTAAGTGCTGTTAGGAATTAGGCTCATTCCTAGCGAGAATTAGGAAAGCGGGCTATTCCTAACGGAGCTTAGGAATGGAGGTTATTCCGCCGCCTGGATGCCGCCCGTTTCATTCCTGGCTGCGATTTCCGCCGCGAGCTTCTGGACGCCGCCGATGTCCATCTTGCCGGTGCCGAGGACGGGGATAGCTTTTACCTGGAAGATTTTGCGCGGGAGGCTGAGCTCGTTGACGCCGTGGTCTTGGGCCCAGCGTTGCAGTTCGCTGCGGTCGGCTTTCGGGAAGGTGGTGAGGAGCACGATCTGCTCACCCTTGCGCTTGTCGGGCAGGACGGCGGCGGCGTGTTCGTGTTCGCGCCAGAGCGTGCTTGCGCAGTTCTCAACGACCGCGAGGGAGACCATCTCGCCGCCGATCTTGGCGAAACGTTTCAGGCGGCCTTTGATGGTGAGATAGCCCTCGTCGTCTTGTACGACGATGTCGCCGGTGTCGTGCCAGCCGGAGGGGAGTTTCTGAAGTTCGCCTGGTTTCGAGGGCGAGAGGTAGCCCTGCATGACATTGGCGCCGCGAACGAGCATGCGGCCGCCCTTTTCGATGCCGGGAACGGGTTCGAACATGACCTCCATGCCGGGCAGGAGGCGACCGACCGTGCCGTGATGGTTGTGGCTGGGCTGGTTCACGGAGATGACGGGGGCGGCTTCGGTGGCGCCGTAGCCTTCCAGCAGCTCCACGTTGAAGCGGCGGCGGACGAGTTGACGGGTTTCGTCGCGGACGCGCTCGGCGCCGCAGACGGCGTAGCGGAGATTGCCAAGCTCATTGCCAGTGCAGGCGCGGATGTATTGGTTGAGGAAGGTGTCGGTGGCGAACAGGAAAGTGGCGCCGGTTTCCTCGACACGCTTGGGGATCAGCTTGGTCTGCAGCGGCGAGGGATGCAGCACGGAGCGCATGCCGCCGAGGAGGGGCAGAAGCGCGCCGGCGGTGAGGCCGAAGCAGTGAAAGGTAGGAAGCGGGCTGAAGAGCACGTCGTCGAGACGCAGCGCTTGCGGGACGTGGGCGAGGATCTGGTGGACGTTGGCGACGATGTTGCGGTGGGAGAGGACGACGCCCTTAGGGTCGCCCTCGGTGCCTGAGGTGAATAGGATAACGGCAGGCGAGGACGGGTCCGGGCTGGAGGACACGGCCCACGGCATGATGGGGCCGAGAGCCCCGGCGGCTTTCTGGCGCGTACCGAGGGCGGCGCGAACGTCTTCGAGATAGACGAACTCGGCTTCGGATTTCAGTTCGCCGACGAGTTCGTGCAGCTCTGCTTTTTCGATGAAAGCGTGAGCGGTGATGATGCGCTTGACCTGCGCGGCCCTGAGCGCGGCTTTCACATTGCGCGCGCCGGCGGTGAAATTCAGCATCGCGGGGACGCGGCCATAGGCGTTTATCGCGAAGAAGGTGATGATCGCGCCGGCGCCGGTGGGCAGCATCAGACCTAGAGCTTCACCGCGTTTCGTGTCCTTCTTGAGGGCCGAGCCTAGCGCGAAGGCGGCTCGGACGATGTCGTCATACGAAAGCTTGCGATCGTCGGCATCGTGCAGGACGATCTTCTTGCCCCCATATTCCTTCCGGGCCACCAGCAGTGCCTGAAACACCGCCATCTCGGCGTTGCGGGGATCGTAAGGCGAGCGAAGTGACGCCATCTGAGAAAAACCTCCCTCGGGCGCCCCACCAGCGCTCTTTTCTATCTTTCGGTTAATATAGCCTGTGGCTCATAAAGCACAAACGACGAAACAAGCTTCCCATAACGCCCGGATTTCGCGGGCGGCCAAAGCAAGGTAACAGGCCCCTCATGGCCACACTTCTCGACATAAAGGGCGGACCTGACGGAAGGCCGCGGCACCCTGAAAAGCAGGGTCGCGAGGACACCCCGCTACAGCGCAAGCCGCCATGGATTCGTGTGAAGGCCCCTACGAGCGAGGGCTATCTCGAGACGCGCCAGATCGTGCGCGATGCGAAACTGGTGACCGTATGCGAGGAAGCGGGCTGCCCGAACATCGGCGAATGCTGGACCAGGAAGCACGCCACGCTGATGATCATGGGCGACACGTGCACGCGCGCCTGTTCGTTCTGCAATGTGCGCACGGGGATGCCGGCGGCGCTGGATGCGGACGAGCCGCGACGCGTGGGCGAGACCGTCGCCAAGATGGGGCTTGGCCACGTTGTCATCACGTCGGTGGACAGGGACGACCTTGCCGATGGCGGGGCGGAGCATTTCGCATCGGTGGTGCGTGCGATCCGTCATTCCGCACGCCAAGCGACGATCGAAATCCTGACGCCGGACTTCCTGCGCAAGGGCGATGCGGCGAACATCGTGATCGATGCGAAGCCAGATGTGTTCAACCATAACCTGAGACTGTGCCGCGGCTGTATCTGACGATCCGGCCCGGCTCCCGCTATTACCATTCGCTGCGGCTGCTCGAGCGGGTGAAGGAGCGCGACCCATCACAGTTCACCAAGTCGGGGCTGATGGTGGGACTGGGCGAGACCAAGGAAGAGGTGATGCAGGTGATGGACGACATGCGGTCGGCAGGCGTCGATTTCCTGACGATCGGCCAGTACCTGCAGCCGACGCGCAAGCATGCCGCGGTGGAACGCTTCGTGACGCCGGATGAGTTTGCGGCGCTGGAGACGATCGCGCGCTCGAAGGGTTTCCTGCTGGTGTCGGCCAGCCCGCTGACGCGCTCGTCCTATCATGCCGATGAAGACTTCGCCTGGCTGCGCGCGGCGCGTGAGGCACAACTGGCTCGCTGATCCCTTGACCTCGCATCGTCAAACACTCAAGCTGCCGTTTCGGCCGGAAGATCTGTTTGATCTTGCGTCTGATGTTGGGCGCTATCCAGAGTTCGTGACTTGGATCCAGTCGCTGAAGATCGTCAGCGAACAGGAAGAAGCTGGCCGAGTGCGGTCGCGAGCCGAAGTGACCGTTGGGTTCAAAGGTTTTCGAGAGACATTCGTGACCGATGTGGACGCCCGCGAGGCTGATCTTGCGATCGACGTGTCGCTCGTGCGCGGGCCATTCAGGAAGCTGGCAAATGCCTGGCGCTTCCAGCCGGCCGCCGCGGGAACGCGCGTGGAGTTCACGATCCAGTTCGAATTCAGGAACTTCGTGCTACAGGCGCTGGCGGACGCCAACAAGACTTACGCGATCAAGCGCGTGATCGACGCGTTCGTGGCGGAAGCGGGGCTGGGAGCAGCTTCACGCGGCTTGGTCAGCTTCGGATCCGGGCCGCAGGTGTCGACTGACCAGCCAGCGCCGCCACGCACGACGCGGCAGAGCACAGCCGTCGTCTCGCCATTGGCGGTGAGCGATGTGCGGATCAAGGCGCCTTTGGCGTCGTAGCGCGGACGATTGAAAGCGAGGCGGCTCATCCGCTGGGTCGCGGCTTCACCTTCGGGACCACGAACATCGACGAGGTTGAAACCGAGAGTCTTGCCAATCGCAAGACGGCGTCCACGGAGCGTCTTCGCCGTTGAGGCGGATGGTCATCGGCGGATCGTCGCGGCTGAGATCGTAACGCTCGCGGCCGATGGCGCCGATAAGGGCGCAATCGTCGGTCACGAACAGCGGCTCCTTGCCCGGAATGTTCTCCGGCGTGCTTTCGCAGCCTGCGGCAGCGAGGAACCCAACCAGAAGGAACAGACGCTTCATCACGACACCCAGCTTGTCTTGCACTCGCCAACAACCCACCCGGCGATACCCGAATGCAGGCGGCATTCATAGCCGATGCCAGCCAGCGGTCCATGCATGATCTCAGTTTCGAGAAGGGCGCCGTTTCCGTCATAGCGGGGCTGCTTGAAGGCGACCCATTTCAGGCGCTGGCGGGGTTCGCCAGTCTGAGGGACATCGTTGTAATCCGAGAAGGCGAGGCCGTATTTCGCCCAGTTGCACTGGGGCCGCCAGCCCGAGTCGCCCAGGCCTTTCAGCGGTGGCGGCGGGTTGTCTGGGCCAAACTTCTAGTGCTCCTTCGCAACCGCAGCCATGACTGCGCAGTCATTGCCGCTGACTTCGACCGAGGCGGGGGAGGCGGGGGCATCGGGGAATTCGGTGGCGGCGCAGGCCCAGACCAGCATGGCCGCAGCGCCCATTACGAGAAGGTTCGCAACACGCATCAGTTTCTCATCCGTGACCCGCTTCTTTCGGACGGGCTGGATGAGGACTCGCGGGCGTTGATGGCGGGATGAGGGCAGGGCGAAGGCTCCGCGCCTGACCCAAAAGTGGCGACATGGACGGCCAGGCCAACATGTTCAAGCGCAGCCGCGCGTTTCATCTCCAGCGCCTATGCGGACAAGATGCGCGGGCCGCGTGGCGTCGTTGCCGAAGGCGCGCGGGCGCACGTGTTCCCGGAGATCGTTGTGACGCCGGAGCAGCGTGTCAGCGACGACCTCGTTGCGGAGGTAAGTCGGTCGTATGGGTTGATCTATCTCACAGGTGGCGTATCGGCGCAGTCCTTCTGGGTGGCGTTCGAGCGGCGGATGGCGCTGCGGGGCCAGCAACGCCCGTTCGGCGTTCGCTCCGGGGCGGGGCCCCCCTCCCCCCCGGCGGGGGCTGGTCGCGCCCCGGGGGCCGTGGGGGGGGGGGGGATTTGGGACGGGCGACACTGACGCGGGTTACGCCGCCGCCAAATGGTTATGGACAAGCGGGCCTCGACCTGACGCCGCGAGGGCCGGCCAGCGAACAAAGGCGGGCGCTGCACTCAGGACCGATGCAATAACAAGATACGCCGGCGGGGTGTTCAGCATTATTCCTGTCGGGCGAGGCTCTGGAAGATGACGCGTTCTACGAACTTCGCGAGGGCGAGGTGCGCTCTTACCTGACCAATGGGGGGGTCTTGAAGGAGGGCGTGCTGATTGCGTGGACGCGAAGGCCGGACAAGGAGCGTTTGCGCAAGGCGCTGGCGACCAACTGGTGGAAGCCGGATCTGTCGCTCCTGAAGGAGGCGATCGCTGCTTCGCTTGTTGAGGATGACCGGCGCAGCGCCATCATCCTCACCAAGAATGAGCGGATGGACTGGCGGCGTGTGGACGACCTGATGGTGCGGGTGGACTACATGGTGTTCAAGCGCGACGGCATTGGCCGGATGATCCAGAATGAAGCGCCCTTGGCCGAACTGACGCACCGCGAGATGCACTCGCGGCCCGTATCACACCAGCCGGGAATGCTCTAGGCCATCATCTTTCGCAGCATTTCGAGCGCGGTGGCGATGGTTTCGCGACGGACCTTGTCGCGGCCGATGTTGCCGAAACGCATGGCCTGATGGAAGATCGGCCGGTTTTCGCGGGCGACGGCGAGATGCACGAGGCCTACGGGCTTGAGCGGCGTGCCGCCGCCGGGGCCGGCGACACCGGTGACAGCGACGGCGAGATTGGCGCGGGACTGGTCGAGCGCGCCTTCGGCCATGGCGCGCACGACGGCCTCCGAAACGGCGCCTGCATCCGCGATGAGATCGCCGGGCACATTCAGCATCTCTTCTTTGGCGCGGTTGGAATAGACAATGAAGCCGCGCTCGATCGTGGCGGATGAGCCGGGGATTTCGGTGAGCAGGCCGGCGATGAGGCCGCCGGTGCAGCTTTCAGCTGTCGCGATCTTCAGGCGCTTCTGCTGCGCCTCGTCGAGCGTGAGGCGGGCGAGCATGAGGAGCTGGTCGTCGAACATTGTCGCCTCCGCCGCCTGGCTCAGGACGATAACAGCACCACTGCCTGCGCGGCTATGCCTTCCTCACGGCCGACAAATCCCAGCTTTTCGGTGGTCGTGGCTTTCACGCTGACCGTATCGAGAGGGACGTTCATCGCCTCGGCGGTGGCGGCGCGCATGGCTTCGCGGTGGGGGGAGATTTTCGGGCGTTCGGCTAGGATGGTGATGTCGGAGTTGGTGATGCGGTAACCGCGTATCGTGGCCAGTTTCACGGCGTGCTGAAGGAATTTGATCGAGGATGCGCCTTTCCATTGCGGATCGGAGGGTGGGAAGTGATCGCCAATGTCGCCGAGCGCCAGGGCGCCGAGAATGGCGTCGGTGAGGGCATGCCAGCCGGCGTCGGCGTCCGAATGGCCTTCGAGCTTCTTCGTGTGCGGGATGCGGACGCCGCAGATGACGACGGCGTCGCCCGGTTCGAAGCCGTGAACGTCGAAGCCCGTGCCAACGCGAAACGCGGGGCCGGCGATCAGTTTTTCGGCCACGACGAGGTCCTCCGGGTAAGTAACTTTCATTAGCTCATGGCGACCGGGCGTCAGCGTGATTTTCGCGCCGGCGTCTTCAACAAGTGCGAGGTCATCCACCGCGGCGTCCTTTGTGGACGCATAGGCCGAAGTGATCGCATCCCAGCGGAAGGCTTGCGGGGTCTGGACGCGCACGAGGCCGTCGCGTCTCACCGAGCGTATGTCGGGCGTGCTCTTGAGGGCGTCGGCGACCGGCAGTGCGGGGGCGGCGGCGTCGGAGGTAGTCAGTGCAACCAGCAACTCCTCAATTACGGGAAGGCTCAGACCTGGTCGGGCTGCATCATGAATCAGGACGGTGGACGGCAGGAATGGCTCGAGCGCGGCGAGGCCGGCGCGGACCGATTCGGTGCGGGTGGCGCCGCCTGCGACAACATGGATATGCCAAGCTGGAGGGAGAATGGCGCGGACCCGGCTCTCATCCCCGGGTGGAACGACCACGATGATCGCCGCAAATTTATTGCAACGCAGCATAGCCTCGACGCTCCAAAGGAGCATGGGCTTGCCGCGAAGGGCAAGGAACTGCTTGGGAATTGCTCCGCCGAGCCGGGAGCCGGCGCCTGCTGCAACTATGATTGCCCCCGCCTTTTCAGTCGAAAACGCCTGCTGATTGTGCATTCTTGACGCCTTCACACGGGTGAGGTCTAGGTATAGGGTAATTTGTGCCTAAAGATTAGGCATTTCGACGGGGCGTGGAGAGACTGTTTCGTGTTCCAGCTGGGAGATGTCCAGATCGTAGCGCCAGTTTTCCTGGCGCCGATGTCGGGCGTGACCGACGCGCCCTTCCGGCGCGAGGCTGATAGGTTCGGTGCGCCTGCTGTGGTTACAGAAATGGTGGCGGGGGCGGAACTGGCCCGCGAAACGGAAGAATTCGTTCGCCGCGTTGCGCCGCACAATGGATCAGGTCCTTTCATTGTCCAGCTTGCGGGGCGCGAGCCGGAGTGGATGCGCATCGGCGCCGAACTCGCGGAAGTCGCCGGCGCAGACATCATCGACATCAACATGGGCTGCCCCGCGAAAAAGGTCACGGGCGGACAATCGGGCTGCGCGCTGATGCGAGAGCCCGAGCTGGCGCGGCGGCTGATCGCCGCGACGGTGGCGGGCACGAAGCGTCCGGTGACGGTGAAGATGAGGCTTGGCTGGGATGATGCATCACTGAACGCGCCGGAGATTGCGCGCATCGCCCAGGGCGAGGGCGCGCAAATGGTGACGGTGCATGGCCGAACGCGCATGCAATTCTACACGGGCGAGGCCAACTGGTCGCGGATCGCGGCCGTCGTCGAAGCGATCGACCTGCCAGTGATCGCCAATGGCGACATTGAAGATGAAGCATCAGCGCGCCAGGCGCTAGCGCAGTCAGGCGCGGTTGGTGTGATGATCGGGCGCGGCGCCGAGGGTCGACCGTGGCGGCCTGCGGAGATTTCGAACGCGCTGTTCGGCACGCCTTATCGCGCCCCGACATCGGAAGAGAAACTGGCGTCGATGCTGTCGCAGATTGCGGGCTCGGCGGCGCTCTATGGCGAACGACTGGGCGTGCGTGTGGTGCGCAAGCATGTCGCCGCCTTTGTTGATGCGTGGTGCGAAGATCACGGGCTTTCGCCGATGGCGGAGACACGCGTTGCGCTTTGCAGGATCGAGTCGCCGGCGGCGCTACAGGATGCGCTATCAGCGGCGCTTGATAATCGGAGAGACGCGGCATGATCACGGCTGTTCAGGAACCTACCTCCATGCGGGCGCGTGCTCGATGCGATGCCCTTTGCGGTGATCGGGTTGTCGCGGCGAGACACGGTGAGTTTCGTGAACCCCGCAGCGGAGACCCTGCTACAACGTTCTGCTCCGCTCCTGCGCGGACGGCCGCTGACGGACCTTCTGCCGGAAGATGCTCCGCTACTGGACTTCATCGGGCGGGCGAGGCGCGAGGGCGGCGTCATGTCCGCGCGGTCGATCCGTGTGGGCAGCCCGCACATTGCGCCGATCGATCTAGATGTATCGGCCTCGCCGGATGGCGATGATGGCGGGCTTGTGCTGACCTTCCTGCCGATCACGCGCAACACGCAGGACGAGACAAATGCCGAGGTAAATGCCTTCGCGCAGATCGCGCGAATGCTGGGGCATGAGGTAAAGAACCCTCTGGCGGGCATTGTTGGCGCGGCGCAGCTGCTGGCGCGGCAGGCGCGAGATGAGCAACAGCCGCTGCTTTCCCTGATCCGCGAAGAAGGCGCGCGTATTCAGCGCATCGTGGACCGGTTCACGGCGTTCGAGACGTTCTTCTCGCCGCGAACACGTATCACCAACGTGCACATTGTGCTCGACAGCGTAATTGATCTTGCCAAGGCGAGCTTTGGGGCCAATGCGCGGTTCGATCTGCAATACGATCCTTCGCTGCCGGAGATCGATGTCGACCCTGATCATCTGCATGAAGCGGCGCTGAACCTCGTGAAGAATGCCGTAGAAGCGGTCAGCAGTGCAAAGCAGGCACGGATTTCGGTGGCGACGCGGTATCGCGCCGGCTTCCGGTTTGCGGGGCGCGACGGACCGCGGGCGAGGGGCGCGCTCGAGATTTCCGTGACAGACAATGGGCCGGGCGTGCCCGAGACGACGGTGGCGCGCGTGTTCGAACCCTTCTTCACCACAAAGTCCGGCGGCGCGGGTATCGGGCTCGCCGTCGTCGCCGAGATCATGCAGGCGCATGGTGGCTTCGTGGTTCTGGACAATAGCGCGAGCGGCGCCTCCTTACGCTTGCTGTTCCCAATGACGCGTCAAAAAGGAGCGGCCAAATGAGTGGTCCGACAATTCTGGTAGCGGACGACGATGCGAGCGTAAGGCTCGTCATCAGCCAGACACTGGCGCAAGAAGGCTATCACGTCAGGGCGACCAACACGATGTCGGCGCTGTGGCGCTGGATCCAGGCCGGCGAGGGCGATCTGCTGATCACCGACGTGTACATGCCGGATGAATCGATCTTCGACTTGTTGCCGCAGATCCGCCGTACGCGGCCGGAGCTTCCAATCATCGTGATCTCCGCGCAGTCGACCGTTCTGACCGCGGCGATGGCGTCGGACCATGGTGCGTACGACTATCTTCCCAAGCCGTTCGACATCGACAAGCTGGCTGAGACGGTGCGGCGCGCGCTCCAGAAGAAGCCGTCGCGCGGGCAGGAAACTACAGGGCGTCGCGCCGAGAAGGATGAGGCGTTGCCGCTGATAGGACGATCGAAGCCGATGCAGTCGGTCTATCGCGTGATCGCGCGCGTAATGAACAACGATCTTACCGTGCTGATCGAAGGCGAGAGCGGCACGGGCAAGGATCTAGCAGCGCGGGCGATCCATCAGCTGGGCAAGCGCAAGGCGGGGCCGTTTGTGCCGGTGAGCCTGGCGGCGTTGCAGCGTGACCAGGTCGAGGATGAGTTGTTTGGCGGCGGCCGCGACGCCAGTGGCCGGCGCCGCGGCAAGGTCAGCGAGGCGGATGGCGGAACGCTGTTTCTCGACGAGGTCGGCGACATGCCGCTTGAGGCCCAGACGCGGCTTGTGCGTTTCCTGCAGGACGGACGGTTTGCATCATCGGGCGACGATCTCGATGTTCGCATAATCGCGTCGACCAAGCATGACCTGCGATCGCTGGTCGATCAGGGGCTATTCCGCGAAGACCTTTATTATCGCCTCAACGTTGTGGCGCTGCAGCTGCCGCCTCTCCGCGAGCGGAAGGAAGATATTCCGGACCTGGCGTCCGCCTTTCTCGTGCGCGCCAAGAAAGAGGGCCTGCCCGAGAAGCAGCTCGACAAGAGCGCCTATGACCTCCTGGTCGCCTATGACTGGCCGGGCAATGTGCGCGAACTCGAGAATGTCATCCGTCGTCTGTCGGCGCTAAGCCCGGAGCCGGTGATCTCAGCGCGAGAAGTCGAGCGTGAGCTCCGGTCGAGCACACGTGCGGTGGCGGGCGAGCGGGAGTTCGAAGCGGAGATCGAGGCGCTGCTGTCGCGCCATTTCATCTCGGCGCTTTCGGCCGACCCGGAAAAGGATCCGGATGGCGGTCAGATCTACCAGACGGTGATCGAACAGGTTGAGCGTCCGCTGATCAAGCTCGCGCTGGCCGCAACGAGCGGGAACAAGGTGAGGGCGGCCGCTTTGCTGGGCCTGAACCGCAATACCCTGCGTTCGAAGATCAACGGGCTGGGTGTTGGCGGCGACGATTAGGTTTCGCCTGTAAAGCGAGTTGGATCGCCCAAATCGGGCACAAAGCGGCTCTCAACTCGGCTAACAGCTTAAGTCTGTTGCATCCCTGCATCAGACTGTGCTTTGCTCGCCACACAGTGTTGCTCAACCGCCGCAGTGGCTTTGCAGAAGCGGATCGCAGCACCCGGGTGATCATTGCCCTGTCGGAAGCGTCCTCGTGGTCAGGTGGGGAGGGCGGCTCCGGTCAGGCTAACGGGTAGAGTGAATGCCTGACACGGCCACGATGACCGATGCGAGGGCGAGGCTCGGAAGAGCCACCTCGAATACGTTCAAAGTGCTGTTCGGCCTCGCGGCGGTGATCGCTGCGGGAGCAACCTATCTCGCAATCACGGACTCGAGCCCCGGCGCTGCAGCCCAGCCGGGTCTGCTCTGGCTGCTCATCGCCAACCTGATCCTTATCGCCGGCATCGCGACCGTGCTGGGCATGCGCGTGTTCCACCTTGTTAAGGAGAACCGCGAGACGGGCGGCGGCGCGCGGCTTCGGCTGCGGATCATCTTCCTGTTCTCGGCGGCTGCGGCGATTCCGACCGTGATCGTCGCAGGCTTCCTGGCGCTCGCTATTAATCGCAGCGTGGAAGGTTGGTTCGGCGAGCCGGTTCGCAATGTCGTGGCCAACGCGCAGGCGGCGGCCAAGGCATCGGTCGACGACGTTAAGGAAGATGCGACCACGCAACTTGCCGCGATGGTGAACGACCTCAACACGCCGGACTACGTGTCGGCGCTGGCCAAGAGCCCCGAGGCGTTTCGCGTGGACCTGCTCGGCGGGCAGGCGCAGTTCCGTGATTTTGCGCGCGCGACCATCCTGTCATCGGACCACAGGAAGATTAGCGAGTGGGTGGCGCCGGGAGCGCTGCCCTTCCGCATTCCGACGGAGAAGTGGTGGAACGACGCAACCGAAGGCGCCGTGGGCGGGATTGTCGACGAGAAGGAAGTCGTCGCATTCATCAAGTTGAAGGCTTATCCCGACGCGTATCTTTATGTCTCGCGGCCTATTCCGCCTGTGTTAAGCGAAAGGCTTGCGTTGATCGACGCCGATAACCGCCGCCTGCGGGAAGCAGAGGTGAGGCGCGACAGCCTCGCTGTGGTGCTGACGCTGTCCTACATCGAGGCTGCGGCGCTGATGCTATTGGGTACGGCGTGGCTGGGGATGACCGCCGCGTCGCGAATTGCCTCGCCGATTGGCGCGCTTGCAGGCGCGGCGCGGGCGGTACGCGACGGCGACCTGTCGGTGCGTATCCTTAAGCCGTCCGTGCGGGACGAGATCGCGGATCTTGCCGATGCGTTCAACGAGATGACGGACAGGCTTTCACGCCAGACGGCAGCACTGGATCGCGGGCGGATCGATGCGGAGACGCGCTCAGCCTTCATCGAAGCAGTGCTGGCGGGCGTCGAGGCGGGCGTGATCCGGGTGGACAAGAACCTCAAGGTGACGATCGCCAACGCGTCGGCGCAGACACTGCTTGATTTCACTTACAAGCCGGGGGTGTCGACGGACCTTGGACAAATTGCGCCAGAGTTCCTGACAGCAGCGCGGCGCTCCATTGAGACGGGGCAATCGGTCGACACAAGTTTCAAGCGTCCGACGGACGAGGGCAGCACGATGCACCTCCAGGTGCGCGTGGCGCCCGAACATGACGAGGCGGGCGCCGTCATCACTTTCCACGACACGACGCGGCTGGTGCTGGGGCAGCGGCAGGCGGCTTGGCGAGATGTGGCGCGACGCATCGCGCATGAGATCCGCAATCCGCTGACGCCGATCCAGCTTTCGGCGGAACGCCTGAAGAGACGATTTGCGAACCAGATCACAACCGATCGCGAGACGTTCGAGAAATGCACTGACACTATCACGCGGCAAGTTGCGGATATCGGACGAATGGTCGAGGAATTCTCGGGTTTTGCGCGGATGCCGAAACCGACATTCGGCGAGTTCAATCTTGTGGATATGGCCCAGGCCGTGGCGTTTGCCCAGCGAATGGCGACGCCTGCGATCTCGGTCTCTGTGAACGCGCCGACGCATCCCGTGGTAATTCACGGCGACGAGCGGATGCTGGCGCAGGCCGTGACCAATGTTGTGAAGAATGCGTCCGAAGCGGTCGAGCGGCAGATCGAAGGCGGCGGCACGAAGTTCGGCTGGGTGATGATCGACGTCTTCGAGGATGGAGATGAGGTTCAGGTGACGGTGCGTGACAATGGGCCGGGCTTCCCGGTGCAGGATCGCGAGCGTTTTCTTGAACCCTATGTGACAACGCGGAAGAACGGCGTGGGCCTTGGGCTCGCCATTGTTACGCGTATCGTGGAAGACCATGGCGGCCGGATATGGCTGGGTGATAACGACATGGCGCCGACCGGCGCGCGCGTCGACATCCGCATGCCGCTGCAACCCAAACTTCTTGAAGAACCTGTGGCGTATGCCGGCGAAGGAGTAGCCTGATGGCGGCCGAAATCCTGGTAGTTGATGACGAAGCAGACATCCGCGAGCTCGTGGGCGGCATCCTCCAGGACGAGGGCTATGCCGTTCGTACCGCGGGGAACTCCACGGACGCGCTGGCGGCAGTCCGCACGCGGGCGCCGCGGCTGGTGGTGCTGGATGTGTGGCTCAAGGGCTCGGAGCTCGACGGGCTTGGCATCCTGACTCTGCTTAAGGAGATGGATCCGTTCCTGCCGGTGGTGGTGATTTCGGGCCATGGCACGGTCGAGACGGCCGTGGAGGCGATCCGCCGCGGAGCGTATGATTATCTCGAAAAACCGTTCAAGGCTGAGAAGCTGATCGTCACTGTCCAGCGGGCGATGGAGAACGCTGCGCTGAAGCGAGAAAATTCCCGGCTGCGGACGCGTTCGGCTTCATCGCATGAGATGGTCGGCCACTCCGGCGTGCTGGCCCAGTTGACTGGCTCGATCGACAAGGTGGCGCCAACCAACAGTCGCATCATGATTTCGGGCCCGCCGGGCTCGGGCAAGGATCTGGTGGCGCGACTGATCCACGAGCAATCCGGGCGCGCGACGGGACCGTTCATCGTGGTGAATGCGGCGGCGATCGACCCAGATCGGGTCGAGAGCGAACTGTTCGGCGAGGAGTTTGGCGACGGCAAGGCGCCGAAGATCGGGCTGTTCGAACAGGCGCATGCTGGCACGCTCCTGCTGGACGAGATTTCCGACATGCCGCTGGTAGCGCAGAGCCGCATACTGCGGGTGCTCGTCGATCAACGCTTCCGGCGCCGCAACGGACGCGATGACGTGACGGTTGATGTTCGGGTGATTTCGACCACGGCGCGCGACCTTCGCTCGGAAATCCAGGCAGGGCGGTTCCGGGAGGATCTCTATTATCGTCTGAACGTCGTGCCAGTTGACGTGCCTTCGTTGGATCGCCGGCGGGAGGACATCCCTGATCTGGTGGACTACTTCGTCCAGCGCGTGGCGGATGCGACAGGACTGCAGCCGCGTGCGTTCAGCGAAGACGCGGTCGCCGTCCTGCAGGCAAGCGAGTGGCCGGGCAATGTACGGCAGCTCCGTAATGTCGTGGAGCGATTACTGATCTTGGCCAATGGCGAGCCGCCGGGAGCGATCACGGCGCAGCATCTGCCTAGCGACGCTAAGGGCGGCGGCGCATCGGCCGCGGGCTCCATGCAGATGATCTCGATGTCTCTTAGGGACGCGCGGGAACATTTCGAGCGCGAATATCTGGCGATGCAGATCACTCGGTTCGGCGGCAACGTCTCGCGGACGGCAGCCTTCATCGGCATGGAACGATCAGCGCTACACCGGAAACTCAAGGCGCTAGGTGTTGATACCAGCCTTGGCATCAAGGAACCTCAGGGCTGAGGCAATTCGTAAGGCTAAAACAGCCTCTTGCTTGGCGCAAATCGACGCGGCGCCAGCCCTTCTGGCGCTGATCTGGTCACATGACCCAGGTTGGGGCTGCGCGGTCCTGCGACTAAGGCCCGTCCCGCTAGGCATTGCTCATTGCAGGCTGGAAGCGTTAAACGTCAGGCAAGGCCCCAGCAAAGAAGGCTCGGAATATCCATGTCGTCTGACAAGAAACAAAACCTGCAGGACATTTTCCTCAACGCCGTGCGGAAAGGGAAAACGCCCCTTACCGTATTCCTTGTGAACGGCGTAAAGCTCCAGGGCATCGTGACCTGGTTCGACAATTTCTGCGTGCTGCTCAAAGGCGAGGGACGCCCGCCGCAACTGGTGTACAAGCACGCCATCTCAACCATAGCGCCGAACGCGCCGGTCAACCTTTTCGAGAATGAAGACGAGGACTGATTGCCGAAAGACCTGATCGATCGCCGGCCACAGGAAGACGTTGCCGCGGTCGTTCTGCCTGTCATCGGCAGCGCCGACGTCGCGCGGTCCCGGCTTGAGGAAAGCCGCGGACTAGCGGAGGCGTTGGGCGTGAAGCTAGCCTTCGCGGAACAGCTAAATGTGCGTGAGCCGCATCCGGCGCGGTTGCTGGGAGCGGGGCAGCTGGATGCGCTGGCCCGGCGCTTCAAGGAAGACGGCGTCACGCTGTTCATCGTCGATGGCGCTCTGACGCCTGTGCAGCAGCGGAATCTAGAAACGGATCTCAAGATAAAGGTTATCGATCGAACAGGCCTTATTCTTGAAATATTCGGCTTGCGCGCGCGGACGGCCGAAGGCCGCCTGCAGGTGGAAATGGCGCGATCGCTCTATGAGCGCTCGCGGCTGGTTCGGACCTGGACCCACCTTGAACGTCAGCGCGGCGGCTTCGGCTTCCTTGGCGGTCCTGGCGAGGCGCAGCTCGAAACTGACAGGCGGTTGTTGGACAAGCGCATTGCTGGATTCAGGCGCGAGCTTGACGACGTGCGCAGGACGCGACGGCTACAGCGCGAGGGGCGGGCCCGGCGCGGCGCGCCGGTGGCGGCTATCGTCGGGTACACCAACGCCGGCAAGTCGACGCTGTTTAACCGGCTGACGTCTTCAGATGTGCTGGCGGCGGACATGCCGTTCGCGACGCTGGACCCGACCGCGCGAGAGATCGTGGCGGCGTCAGGGCGGCGGATGGCGCTGGTGGACACGGTCGGGTTCATCACTGACCTGCCGACAACGCTGGTGGCCGCGTTTCGTGCGACGCTGGAAGAAGCGATGGAGGCAGACCTGCTGGTGCACGTGCGCGACATCGCGCATCCGGATACCGAATATCAAGCTAATGACGTGCACACGATCCTCGAACAGTTATCGATAGAAACCGGCTTGGAGCAACCGCCGACGATCGAGGTCTGGAATAAGGCAGATGCGCTGGATCAGGCCACGCGCGACGTGCTGGCCAAACGCGCAGCGGGCCACAGCCCGCCGGCCCTGATGGTTTCGGCGCTGACGGGGCAGGGCACGGACGAACTGCTGTTCGCTATCGAAGCGGCGCTGTTCCGCAACCGCCGGCTCAGGAACGTGACCATACCAGCTGCGGATGGGCGGCTGCACGCCTGGCTGCACAAGAATTGCGAAGTCGCCTCAGAACATCTCTCTGGCGAAAGCGACTATAATCTCGAAGTCTACATGACAGACACAGATGTGGCGCGACTTCAGGCCATCGCGCCGGGTGTGAGCGTGATCGAGTAGCCTGACTGAAGATGGGACTTGAAGAGGAAAGAATGCGTCGCCTGCTTCTGCTAATGATTGCAGCTCTTGTATTGGGTGGCGCCTGCCAGACGTCGCCGGACTCTGCGCGGTTTGTCGACCCGCCGCGCGACGCTGCGCATCCGGCGCGGATGGAGGTGCTTCATATTCCGAGCGGCGGCGTCGAGATCAATGGCGTCGCCTATCTGGCGTCTGGCGAAGGCGCGCACCCGACGCTGGTGATATGTCACGGCTGGCCGGGCAACGAGAAAAACCTCGATCTTGCTCAGGCTGTGCGGCGGGCGGGATGGAACGCCGTAACGTTCAACTTTCGGGGAAGTTGGGGCAGTCCGGGCGAGTTTCATTTCGCGCAGGTACCGGAGGATGCAGCCGCCGTGATAGCATGGCTGCGTAAACCTGAGGTCGCCGCGAAATTCGGCGTCGTTCCGGCCCGCATCGCGCTTGCCGGTCACAGCATGGGGGGATGGGCGACAAGCCAGGTTGCCTCCAGGGACCCCGCACTGATCGGGGCCGTGCTGATTTCAGCTGCCGATATGGCCAGGCTCGCTACATTGCCTCGGCCCGCCCGCGTTAAGGCGGCGGCCGAGAATACAGAAACGCTGGTCACGACGCCGGAAGCGATGGCGGATGAGTTGGCTGGTGCGGTAGCCACGATGATTTTGAAAGAAACGGCGCTGGGTTTAGCGAAGGTGCCGGTGCTGATCCTGTCATCAGACGACGGTCTCGCGCCGGGGACGGATGCTCTGGCGGCCGCGATCCGGGCGGAGGGCGGCAAGGTGCAGATGGCGCATCAAACGACGGACCACAGCTGGTCCGACCGCCGGCTCACTTTGGCAGGGCTGGTGATCGATTGGCTGAAGGCCCTGCCGGGCCCGAATTAGATAGCTAAAGAGAGGGGCTGGTGCTGCCGGGGAGGATTGAACTCCCGACCTCAGCCTTACCAAGGATGCGCTCTACCACTGAGCTACGGCAGCATTCCGCGCGAGCGGAGGCGTCCGCATAACGGAAACCCTTCTCAATGGGAAGGGGAGGCATGGGATCGGAGAGAATGTCGCGGAATCCGCCTGAAAACCCCCGAAAACCGATGACTGAGGCTCACCGCCGCGAACAGCGGCTGGCCGAGGCTCTAAGGGCGAATCTCAAGCGCCGGAAAGCGGTCGGGCAGGCAGACGCCAAGAATACCGCCGGAAAGCCCGACACCGGCGAGGATTAGCCGGTCCTGCGCCTTGTCGCCGCCGAAATCGGCCTCATAACCATGGCCCATGGATAAGCTTTCGATTCTCGGAAACGGCCCGCTTGAGGGCAGCATTCCCATTTCAGGCGCCAAGAACTCGGCGCTGAAGTTGATGGCGGCCTCGCTGCTGTGTGAGCAGCCGCTTGTGCTCACGTCTATGCCGAATCTGGCTGACACGCGCTTCATGGCGAAACTGCTGCAAAGCCTCGGCGTCGTCGTCGAGTGGCCGACAGGCGAGGCGCTCTGCCGGATGCACGCCGAGAACATCTCCTCGACAATCGCGCCGTATGATCTGGTGCGGAAGATGCGGGCGACGTTCAACGTACTTGGGCCTCTGCTGGCGCGCGTTGGGCATGCGACGGTGTCGCTGCCGGGCGGTTGCGCGATCGGCGCACGACCGGTGGACCTGCACCTCAAGGCGTTCGAGGCGATGGGCGCCGATATCGTCATTGAGGAAGGCTATGTCAAAGCCGCCGCGCTTCGGGGTCTCAAAGGCGCGCACATAAATTTCCCTTTTGTGTCAGTGGGCGCGACGGAGCACGCGATGCTTGCCGCTGTGCTGGCGGATGGCGAGACGATCCTCGAGAATGCCGCATGCGAACCGGAAATCGGCGATCTGGCGATCTGCCTCAATGCGTGCGGCGCGAAGATCACCGGCTATGGCACGCCGGTTATCCGCATCCAGGGTGTGGCGAAGCTTACGGGCGCGCGGCACGACGTCATCAAGGACCGGATCGAAGCTGGCACGTTTGCCATCGCCGCAGCGGCGACTGGGGGCAATGTGTTTCTCGAAGGCGCGCGTGCCGAGGATCTGGTCGCGTTGATTGACTGTCTGCGCCAAGCCGGCGTTACGGTCGAAGTTGAATCCAAAGGACTGCGCATCAAGCGTGATCCGTCGACACACCTGAAAGCCGTGGATGTCGACACGAGACCGCATCCGGGATTTCCGACCGACCTTCAGGCGCAGTTCATGGCGCTGATGAGCATTGCGGAAGGGTCAAGCACGATCCGCGAGAACATCTTCGAGAACCGCTTCATGCACGCCCCGGAGTTGAGCCGTCTTGGCGCGAACATCACGGTACGCGGCAACGAGGCGATCGTTAGGGGAGTGCCGAGGCTCAAGGGCGCACCAGTGATGGCGACCGACCTTCGCGCTTCCGTGAGTCTTGTGATCGCGGCTCTTGTCGCCGACGGCGAGACGACCGTAAACCGGATTTACCATCTCGACCGCGGTTTTGAACGGCTGGAAGAGAAGCTCGGCCGTTGCGGGGCGAAGATCACCCGCTCGGGCGATTCTGCCTGAAAATTGGCTGCTTCGTCCGCGCTGGAGGCTTCCGGCATTCTGGTCTAGGGAACGGCCTGGGCGTGCGCCCATGAGTGCGAAAGAGCGTATGGCGACGAGTGTCCTAAAACTGCTGGCGGAGGATGCCGAAGGGCTCGGCATCATCGCGTCCGCCGTGCAGGACAGCCTGGTGAAGCCGGAAGGCTTCAAGTTGGAGGCAAAGTCGCGCACGTTTGGATTGGAAATCAACCGGTTCCAGTGGGAGCGCGCGGGCAAGCGCATGCCGTTCTTCCGCTCGCGAGCGGTGTTGGCCTTTGCGGGCGTGCAGAATGTGCGCAGCCGGCACGTCGCGAAGGATATCGATGCCGTGCATTCGCTGATCGACATACGGTTCGCGTCGGAAGGCGAGGCGCCAGCGGGAATAATCACGTTGGTGTTCGCTGGCGAGACGCAGGTCCAACTTGCGGTTGAGTGCATAGACGTGACGCTCGTGGACATCGGCCCATCATGGCCGACACGCCGCAAGCCCGACCATGAAAAGAGCCGGGCATGAGCATTCGTCGTTTCGATTCTTCGCTGCCGAGCTTTGTGAGTGATTTCGCGGCCTTCCTGTCCTTGCGCCGGGCCCAAGGGACTGAGGACGTGCATGCCAAGACGGCTGTCATCGTGCGCGATGTACGCGAGCGGGGGGGCGAAGCCGTAGCCAGTTACACCGAGCAATTCGACAAGGTGAAGCTGGATGCCGATACGCTGGCGGCTGACGGTATCGGCCTGTTGGAGGCGGCGGAGCGCTGCAGCCCGGATGTTCGCGAGGCTTTGAACTTCGCTGCAGAGCGCATCGAGGCCTATCACGCCCAGCAGAAGCCGCAGAATCATTCCTTCACTGATCCGGCGGGGCTTGAGCTTGGCTGGCGCTGGACGCCGGTTGATGCGGTGGGCCTGTACGTGCCAGGGGGTCGTGCGAGCTATCCGAGTTCGGTGCTCATGAACGCCATCCCGGCCAAGGCGGCCGGCGTTAAGCGGCTCGTGATGGTGTCACCCGTACCGGGCGGCGAGATGAACCCTGCCGTGGCGTATGCTGCTGAGCGGGCAGGCGTAACTGAGTTCTATCCCATCGGCGGCGCGCAGGCCGTTGCGGCGCTGGCCTATGGCGCAGGGAGATTGGCGCCGGTCGACAAGATTGTCGGGCCGGGAAATGCGTATGTGGCAGCGGCCAAGCGCATCGTGTTCGGCGATGTGGGTATCGACACGATCGCGGGGCCATCCGAGATCACGGTTGTGGCTGACAATCAGAACAACCCGGAATGGATTGCGGCCGACCTACTGTCACAAGCCGAGCACGATCCGTTGGCGCAATCGATTCTGATCACGGATGATGCAGAGTGGGCGTCGCGTGTGGAGGCGGCGGTCGATAGACAGATGGTGCAATTGGCGACGGGCGGGACCGTCGCGCAGGCCTGGAGAGATTATGGCGCGATCGTTCTGGCACCGCTTGTCGGCGCCGCAGCGATCGTGAACCAGATCGCGCCGGAGCATGTCGAGCTTGCCGTGGCCGATCCCGATGCGATCGCGAAGGACGTGCGCCATTCCGGCGCGATCTTCCTTGGCCGTTTCGCGCCTGAAGCGCTGGGCGATTATGTGACCGGCTCGAACCACGTTCTGCCGACCTCTGGCGCAGCACGTTTTGCGTCAGGACTTTCGGTGCTCGATTTCATGAAACGCACGTCGATCCAGCGCATCAGCGAACAGGGCTTCCGGTATCTGGCGCGCGCGGCGGAGACGCTGGCGAAGGCCGAGGGACTGCCCGCGCACGGACTTTCGGTTTCCATCCGGCGAGGTGATGGATGACCGACAACGCCCGCATCGCCTCGATCGAGATCGACGAGAGAAGCCTGGCGCCCGCCGGGCCGGATGCGGAGCACGAACGCAAAGTCGCAATCTTCGACCTACTGGAGGCCAACTACTTCAAAGTGCTCGGTCATGAAGGCGGGCCGTACAATGTCGTGCTGTCGCTCGCCGATAACCGTCTGGTCTTCGACATCAGGGAGCAAGACGGGTCGCCCGTGCGCAAGCTGCTGTTGTCACTCACGGCGCTGCGGCGGGTGATCAAGGACTATTTCATGATTTGCGACAGCTATTACGACGCCATCCGGAATTCGACGCCTTCGCAGATTGAGGCGATCGATATGGGGCGGCGGGGGTTGCATAATGAGGGTTCGCAGGTTTTGACGGAGCGGCTCGCTGAAAAGGCCGAGGTGGACTTTGATACCGCGCGGCGGTTGTTCACCCTCGTGTGCGCATTACACGCCAGAAGCTGATTTTTCCAAGGAATCGACGAATCCCCGGGAAAGCGTGTATAGGGGCGCCTGCAAGACGATCCACTGCCAAAGGGAGTTTCATGGCGAAGGAAGAACTTATCGAGTTTGAAGGCACTATCGTGGAACTTCTGCCCAATGCGACGTTCCGGATAAAGCTTTCCAACGACCACGAAATCATCGGCCACACGGCTGGAAAGATGCGGAAAAACCGCATCCGCGTGCTTACGGGCGACAAGGTGCTCGTCGAAATGACGCCTTACGACCTGACCAAGGGGCGCATCACCTACCGCTTCAAGTGACCCAGGCCCAGACGGGCCCGGCGCGGCTTGTGCTCGCCAGCGCGAGCCCGCGGAGGCTTGCCCTGCTGGAGCAGATCAGGCTCCGGCCGGACGATGTCATTTCGACCGACATTGATGAAACGCCTCTCAGGGATGAGCGCCCGCGACAGCTGGCATTGAGGCTCGCCGTGGCAAAGGGCAGGGTGGCTAAAATCCAGCTCGATTCTGCTACGCCTACTACCAACGGCCATAGCGCCGGCCAGAACAGCTTTATCATGAGCGCGGACACGGTAGTTGCTGTCGGGCGCCGGATCTTGCCTAAGGCGGAGACCGAGGCGGAGGCGCGCACGTGCCTCAAACTTCTCTCCGGCCGGGCGCATGACGTGCTCACGGCGGTCGCTGTGCTGGCGCCGGACGGGCGCGAGGCGTCGCGCGTGGTCGAGAGCCGGGTGACGATCAAGCGACTGTCGCTGGTTGAAGTCGAAGGATACATCGCGAGCCGCGAATGGCAGGGCAAGGCGGGCGGTTACGCCATCCAGGGCATCGCCGGCGGGTTCGTAACGTTCATTTCCGGTTCCTATTCCGCGATTGTTGGGCTGCCGCTCTACGAAAGCGCGTCGCTACTGGAAGGCCTGGGCTATCCGATTGGGCGCCGCTGGAGTGCTTCGACGTGAAGGCGACGCTGTGCATCGATGATGCGGTGGGCGAATATCGCCGAGCCTTGCTGGATGTCACGGGCCGACCCTTCCGTCTCGAGATCGAGCGCTGGAGCGAGCGCGGGCGACGCGCGAAGCTGGACGAAATCTGGTGGGGCAGGGTGAAAGCACGCATGCCGGGCAATCGCGGCTGGTTCGTGGACCTTGGCCTCGACATTAGCGGTGTGATCGAGCCGACACGTGCGGCTGCGGTGACGGAAGGCGCGTTGCTGCCGGTACGCGTGAAAGCGGAAGCGTGGGCTGACAAGGGGCCGCTGCTGAGCCTTGCCGACATGTCGCCGACTGCGCCACGGCCGGACAAGCCTGCGCGTCATGCGGCGGGGAAGCGTGACCCGTTCCTGCACGGCGTTGACGTCGAGACGACGGTGACGGATGCACATGCGCGTCGGCATCTTGATGCGGCAGTGGAAGAAGCGGGCCAGCGCATTCATGAGTTGCAGGGTGGCGGCGACATTGCGATCGATGCGACGCGCGCGCTGACCGTGATCGATGTGGATAGCGGCAATCGTGTTTCGGGCGCCGATGGCGAGGCATTCGCGCTGGGCCTCAACCTCGCGGCGGCGGAAGAGGCTGCCCGGCAGATCGCGTTGCGTGGAACGGGCGGGCTGATTGCCGTCGACTTCGTGGGCATGCAGGCGGCGAAAAGCCAGCGCAAGCTGGCAGAGGCTTTCCGCCAGGCGCTTACAGGGCGGCTCGGCCGGGTGAGCGACGTGCTGGAGCTGTCGTCGCTGGGCGTATGCGAGGCGGCGATTGCGCGGCGCATACGCCCCGTGCGCGATGCGCTGGCGGCGCCGGCGGCCGAGCGCGAGGCGCTGGATGCGCTGCGGGAGATGGAGACGGCCGGATGGGCTGCCCGCGCCGCGCGCATACAGGCGCGGGTGTCGACTGCGGCGGCCCAGTGGCTGGAGCTTGATCCGATTGGCTGGAAGAACCAGTTAGCGGACAGAATCGGCGCGCGCTGGGCCATCGAGCCGGAGGAGAGGGCGCCGGGCAAACCCCAAGTGTGGAGCGCGTAATGTCCTGTCCGATCTGCTCCAAGCCCAAAGACCCGAAATATGCGCCATTCTGTTCAAAGCGCTGCGCCGATGTGGACCTGTCGCGCTGGCTGAAGGGCGCCTACGCCATCCCGGACAGCCAGACTGGCGAGGAAGATGAGGACGGGCGCTCCAGCGGCTCTGAATTGCCTGAAAACAGGGATTTATGAGGTCGCCATAAGGGCATGGACAGGGAATAATGGTTTCCCTATACATCGCGCCTCTTCGCCGCGAGGCGCAGGCCCGGATAGCTCAGTTGGTAGAGCAGCGGATTGAAAATCCGCGTGTCGCTGGTTCAATTCCGGCTCCGGGCACCACTCCCTGCATATCTAGCCAGTTGTGACGATGGAGCAGATTTGCCCCATCGCGAGCAAGGCAAATGGGTTGGGATAGACACCGGTCGGCCAGCGGCGCCGGAAAGGGACGCTGAGTACTGGCCCCGTGAGTGCGATATTGGACGTGCCGCCTTCGCCATCGCCTATGCTGGTACACAGCACGCCGATCCTGGGGCCATTACAATTCAAGGCCGACCCGCCGCTCATGCCGCCTGAGCTGCGGATGTTGATTTCCAGACACGCCAAAGGAAGCATCGCGCTATCGCGACCTTCGGGATTAATCGCGGGCACAAGGTGGACCAAAATCATGACCCCACCTTAGATCTCGCTTCAGGCGTCAGAGGCGACTGCAGCTTGCTGTAGCGATCGAAAGGCGGCGGCCATTATTTGCTCGCCTAAATCTCGCAGCCCTTGAGCTAGCGAGACCTGACGTAGCACTCAACCAAACGTTCATCTCGCCAGCCATTACGCGCTGACGCCGTTCTGCTCCTCGATTACGTGCCTGGCGGCGATCGCGACGTCAGCCGCAACTATCGCCGCCGATACATCTTCGATCTCTTCACTGTTCGTGCGCCAACGCATCTGCAGAAGCGCGCCTTGATGATGGGCCCATGAGTCCGGCTCAGTTCTTGAGGGCAAGAGCAATGCTTGGATTTCGAGTCTGGCGCCAAGCGCCTGCTCCAAAAGCAGTTCGGCCGTAAACGCCCCGGTTAGCGGTGCAGGCACTGCTCTCTTCTCGATCCGTGAGCTTCACTCTGCAATGCGTTCTAGTTTGACCAAGCGTCGACAATCTAGTCGGCAGATATGACGGCCCCGTCTCACTCTGATATTGGTCCGGAGCAACATACCGTTCGGCCTATTCCGGCAGCACCCCAATCCTCTGCAACGTCCAGTACAGCCCCACCAGCGCGATGACCGCCGCGACCGGGATCACGAAGGCCGCGCGGTAGAGGTGGGGTTTGCTGGCGGATTTGAGGGCGAGCTGGATGACTGAGGCGACGAGCCCGGTGGCGAGCAGGACGGAGACGTGGCCGGCTTCGACGCCGATGGTGATGCCGATGAGGCCGGCGGAGAGGTCTGCGTTCTCGAGATAGACCTTCATCACCGAGCCGAAGCCGAGGCCGTGCAGCAGGCCGAAAGCGAAGATCACGGGCAGGCGCCAGATGTTGGCGCGCCTGAACACGATGGCCTCGATCGCGAGCAAGACGATGGAGAGGGCGATCAGCGGCTCAATGATCTCGCCGGGACTCGCGACGAGGCCGGTGGCGGCGAAGCCGAGCGTGATCGTGTGGGCGACCGTGAAGGTCGTGACCTGGAGGATCAGCGAGCTCCAATTGCGCGCGTTGAGATAAAGCGCGACGACGAACAGGACGTGGTCCAGCCCCTGCGGGAGGATGTGCTGGAAGCCGAAGTCGATGAAGGTGCCGACGTTCTCGAACCACATGCCCGCGCTGTTCCCCTCTGGCCGCCACGCGTGGCCCGACGGGCGCAATATGGCAGCGCTTTGAGACGGGCGTGAACTGCTCCGCGGTGAGGTGCGGCCGAGCTCGGGGCGGGCCGTCTTGTCAATTCAGGCGCGCGAATTGTTGCGCCGCATCATCAGATTCCGCTCGCGGGGTGTGATGAATATGTCATGCTTCCGTCATGAAACTGTTACATCTCATTGTTGTTGCAGCTGCCGCGGCGAGCGTTCTGCCGACCGCATCGGCTGATGAGCGGGCTACCAAGCCCTTTGCGATTTCCTTCAGCTCCGACATCCAGCCGGTGGCGCATACAGATTTTCGGTATCCAAGCCTGGCTGGATCGAAGAATTTGAGCGGAAGCTGCGATGTAAGTTTCGCGATCAGCGCGGCGGGAGAGCCAGACGCCATCCGTGTGGGCGAATGCTCTTCGGATGTCTTCCGCATGGCGGCGAAGTCGACGGTGAAGGGCATGATGTTCGCGCCACGTACATCGGCGGTCGACAATGTGAAGATGGAGATTCGCTGGAGTCTGGGCGCAGACGCCTTGCTTCATACTGCCAGTCTCAATTAACCGTCAGTCTTCCAGGCGCCGTATCAGCTCGCTGAACGCTCCGAACCAGAGGCGTTTCACGTCGTCTGACCATGTCGCGTCATAGGTCGGAAATTTAGCGATCAGCGATCTGAACGCTTCGGCGTTGATGTCGGCGGCGGACGTTCCAGCGATGTCGCCAGCTGGCGCCGTGCTCTCCCAGCGATCGACCCGCCGCCCCTCGACCCAGCGCGACCGCGAGTTGGTCAGGAGGAAGGGGCCGATGTCGAGCGTAGCCTCGCGCGCAGCGTGGACGAAGAAGTTGCAGCATTTCCGCGTGGTCTCGCTCGGCGTCCGGTAGATGGTGCGAAACGTGCGCAGCAGGCCTCCGGCTGTGAGCGCCGAGATGCTGGAGGCCAGCAGCGGCGCGTAGGATTTTTCGAGAACCTTCCGAAGTTCGGCAGACCATGCGTCGGTGTCGAGCGCGTCCAGCAATGCCGCAAACTCGGGCGCAGGCTCGGAGGCAGCATCGATCAAGCCGAGAAAGCGGTAGGCCTCGATCGTGTCGTGCAGGTTCGTGCCGAACAGTTTGTTCGTCCAGACGCTGCGGTCCAGCCGATTGGGAATGGTGTTGCGTTCCTTCAGGGTTGACAAGGCAATCTTGAACGCGCGGAAGGAAATCGACGGCGGAAGCAGGGCGGGCTCACGATCAAGTGCGGCCTCCGCCGGGGGGGCGGGGATGACAGCCTGCTTGCGCGGCTTGACCGGCGCGGCCTTGAACGGCCGCCCTAGCTTGCGCTTTGGTGTCGTGGTCGTGGACATCACGCGCGACCGCCGATCTGAACCAGCCAGACGATCCAAATGGCGCCGGCGAGATAGGGGCCAAACGGAATCGGTCCGGACGGAATGGTCTGGCGACGCCACAGCGCAATCGCTCCCAGAGAGACAAGGCAGACCAGCGAAGCGATCAGCACGACGAACGGCCGAGCCATCCATCCGAGCCACGCGCCTGCAACAGTAAGCAGTTTGGCGTCACCCAGCCCAAGGCCGTTTCGTCCGCATACCCGCCTGTAGATCTGCGCAACGCCGGCCAGGGCGAGGTAACCCGCTGCCGTCCCCACAATGTAAGGCCATGCCCCCGAGGGGCCTTCGCGTAAGGCGAGCGCCAATCCGATAACGATGAGGCTAAGCGTCAGTATGTCGGGCAGCACAAATCGATCGATGTCGATCATTGCAGCCCAAGCCAGTCCGAGCGCGAGAATAAAGCTGGCGAGAGCCAGTTCAGGCGTTGTCAGGAACGCCGTGGGGATCGAAGCGATCAGCGTGATCCAAAGCGCCAGGGCTCGCCTCTTTGCGGGAAGTTCAAGCAACTCAAAAGGACCTTGAAGCGGTAGCAAAGCGAAGCGCATCATCGCTACGGTCGGTTGGTTCGATTGCGCCACGCGCATTGCCTCGATAGTGATGCCGTGTTGGTGCCTGCAGTATAAGCGCTTCTGGCTTTGCCCGCGCCAAAGGGCGCAATGCAAAACATGCGCGCAAGAAATGCGTCAGTCTTCCCGAGCATGAACGGTCCCCGAAGCGCATAGTTTCCGACACTATGGCTGCCGCGCGCTGGCGTCAGTTTTATGACAGTCACGCAAAGGTCAGAAACGTGACGACAAATCCGGCGCGCTGCTCGCGATGCGAGCACAGAGTTCGGCGCCGCGCACCTCTGGCGCCGCGAAATTGCGAAGGGCAGGACGCTTGCCTGCATCACCTCGCTACCTCCGCATTCAAGAAGTGCTTGTGGCGGCGCAGCCTCACTCGGCGAAAGTTTCGAGGGCGTCTCGCTGTGTTGTTGAGAATGCGCGCGCGATCGTCACGAGTGTCATCAAAACTGTAAGCAGGCACTTTAGGAGTCCGCCCATCAAGAAGCAGGGGCTGGCGATCTCCGCCGCCTGTTTTGGCTTGGAGGGGATTGCATGAGAATGCGTACGTTGCTGTTGTCCGGCATAGCTGCCTTAGCGATGGGCGTTGCGGGATGTTCGCAGGGATCCACGATTGCATCGCCCGGCGCGACGAACCCGGGAACCGGTGGTGGCGGCGGCGGTGGCGGCGGTGGAGCCGGAGGCGGAGGCGGAACGGCGACTTGCCCGACCGGCACGGCCAACATGGGCGCGATCGGCTTGGGCGGTACGATCTGCCAGATCGCTGGCGAAATTCTCACGAACCTTTCGCTGCCGGCCACGCCCAACGTATATTATCGCATCGCGGGCCGTGTTGATATCGGCAAGGATGTTGGCGCGACTGGAACCGCCACGGGCGGGCAAGCCGCTACGCTCACGATCGCTCCCGGCGCGACGCTGTATGGTGCGGCTGCCGCCGACATGCTGATCGTCAACCGCGGCAGCCGCATGGTTGCGAACGGCACGGTGTCGCAGCCGATCATCTTCACCAGCGACAAAGACGTCAGAGGCGAGAACGACCCCTCGGTCTCCAGCCGTCAATGGGGCGGTGTTTTCCTGCTGGGTCGCGCTGCGATCCGCGGCTGCAACACCGCTGTCGCTCCCGGTTCGGCGGCATGCCAGGCGGAAGCTGAAGGCGTGACAGCATCTACGGGACGACCCGCCCTCTACGGCGGCGCAACCGATACTGACGACAGCGGCAGCCTGCAGTTCGTGCAGATCCGCTATCCGGGAGCCTTCTTCAATGGCGTCAGCGGTGACGATCTCAACGGTCTCACCCTGGCCGGCGTCGGCTCGGGAACAGTGATCGATCGCGTTCAGATTCACAATTCGGGCGATGACGGCATCGAGATCTTCGGCGGCAAGGTGAGCATGAAGCGCGTGGTGCTGACCGGCGAACTCGATGACTCGCTCGATTGCGACTCGGGCTGGACCGGCAACGTGCAGTTCCTGGTCGTAAAGCAGACCGCCCTTTCCGGCGGTCCGGATGGCTTGATCGAGTGCAGCAACATCAATGCAAACAGCGTCGGCGGCACGCTTCAGACGCGACCGACGATTTCGAATTTTACGCTTGTTGGCCTTCCGACCACCCAGCCGTCGGGCGGCCTGCTGAAAGGCATCGGTCTTGATGCTTCCGTCAGCGGTCCGACGGGCGCCTCGGGTCGCTTCTACAACGGCGTTGTGGTGGGCTCGACCCGCTGCCTGTCCGTTGTTGATCCTGAAACAGGATCGGGCCGCGGCAGCGCGGATACCGTCGTTCCGCCGACGTTCAATTCCGTGCTGTTCGATTGCGTGAACCAGCCAACCACAGTCGCCGCTGGTCTCATCGCTGCAGGGTCGAACAACTCAACGACGACCACGAACACGCTGGTTAGCAGCGTGTTCCCGGGCTCGGCGGAGATCGCGCGGACTGCGGTCAACCCGACGACGCTTGGGGCTTTCTTCGAAGCAGCCAACTATATTGGCGCTTTCTCCGGCACCGAAACGCCCGTGACAAACTGGGCGGCAGGCTGGACGATCCAGCTTCTCCCGGTTGCAGGTTGCCCGGTGGGTACGACTGACCTCGGCTCTCTCCTGAATGGCCGCAAACGTTGCGTCCTTTCTGGCACCATTGGCGCGAATGGCGTTCCGGCTTCGGTTCGCCTGACGGCCGGCAACTACTACGAAATCAGCGGTCGTGTGGACATCGGCGTCGATCGTGGCGCCGCTGGAACGGCCGGCACGGCCGCGACACTGACGATCGACCCGGGCGTTACGATGTACGGCAACGACTCTGCTGACATCCTCATTGTAAACCGTGGCAGCCAGATCCTGGTGAACGGCACCGCCGTTGCTCCAGTCATCATGACATCTGACCTTGACCTGCTCGGCCGCACCAAGGCCTCTCCCTCCACCTTCAGCCGCGAGTGGGGTGGCCTCATCCTGGCTGGCCGCGCCAAAATCAAGGCATGCAACGTCGCCGCCACTCCGGGAGACGCCGCGTGCCAAGCGGAAGTCGAAGGCGTGACCGCTTCAACCGGCAGACCCGCACTTTATGGCGGGGCCACCGACACCGACTCCAGCGGGCGCCTCAACTACCTGCAAATCCGCTATCCGGGAGCGTTCTTTAACGGTGTGGCAGGCGACGATCTCAACGGCCTTACGCTTGCTGGCGTCGGCTCCGGCACGCTGATCGACAACGTCCAGATCCATAACTCGGGCGATGACGGCGTCGAGATCTTCGGCGGCACAGTGAGCATGAAGCACCTTATCATTACAGGCGCGCTCGATGACTCGCTCGACTGCGACTCTGGCTGGACCGGCAAGGTGCAATTTCTGGTCGTGCGTCAGACGGGGTCGACCGGAGCTCCGGACGGCTTGGTGGAGTGCAGCAATATCAACGGCAACTCGAACGTAGCCACGACGATCCAGACCCGTCCGACGATTTCGAACTTCACGATGATCGCTGTTGCATCAAAAGGCATTGGTCTCGACGCTTCCGTCAGCGATTTAGGCGCCTCCGGCCGCTTCTATAACGGCGTAGTCTCGTATATCGGCGCTGTTGCTACGAGCCGTTGCCTCTCGGTCGCAGTGCCGGAGACAGGTTCGGGCCGTGGTTCTGCTGAAGCGGGCGCAGATCGTCCGACGTTCAACTCGATCCTCTTTGACTGCCCCACCACCTCGACGACGGTGATCCCGACGACGACGGTGTCGGCCGCCACACTTATCGCGGAAGGCACGAACAACTCGACGGGTACAGCCGACACGTTGGGTGCTGCGCTTGCGCCATCAACCGTTGTCGCCAGCTTCGTGAACGGGGCGAACGAGACGGCCCGCACGTTCGTGGCTTCGACCACACTCAACACGCTGGTCGGCGGCACGTTCTTCACGGCCGCTCCCTATATCGGCGCGGTGAAGGACACGTCGGACAATTGGTGGCGCTCCTGGACCTGTGGACTGGAAACAGCGTCTTGCTGATGAGCTGGGCGGCGGAGACATCCGCCGCCCATTTCCATTCACCCGGTTCTGAATTTCTTTGAAAGTTGAAGCTCCATGAAACCGACCTCCTTGCCATGGCGTAGGCTGGCTCTACTAACGACCTTCCTCATTTCTCCATCCATTGCGACTGCCCAGGAACAACCTCCAACCGAGTCGGCGGAAGACAGGGACGTAGTCGTTGTTCTCGGAAGATACATTCCAGAGCCGCAGCAGGAATCGACCGCGGTCGCGAACTTCCTTTCCATGGAAGATCTTGATCGCACCGGCGATTCCAACGCGGCGCAGGCGCTGATGCGCCTCACGGGTTTGTCCGTGGCGTCGGGCCGTTATGTCTATGTTCGTGGTCTCGGTGATCGCTATTCGGCCGCGCTGCTGAATGGAGCATCTTTGCCTAGCCCGGATCCGCTGCGGCGCCAGGTTCCGCTGGATCTGTTCCCGTCGAACATTCTTGCTGGCGCAACCGTGCAGAAAACGTTCTCGCCGAATTACCCTGGCGAATTCGGCGGCGGCATCATCGATCTGCAGACACTGTCGAAGCCGGACATTCCCTTCCTGACAATGAAACTCGGGACGGGCGGCAACACGGCTTCTACAGACAAGCGTGCGCCGGTTTATCGTGGACATAAAACCGACTGGTATGGGTTCGATCACACTCTGCGCGACACTCCCGCCGCGATTCGGCAGGCAATTTCGACCGGTCAGCGCATTGACAGCGCCCACTTCAGCTCTTCTGAGCTTGAGCGGCTTGGCGAAAGCTTCGTCAATTCACCGCTGACAGTGATCCAGTCCGAACATCTGCAACCGGATTTCGAAGGCGAGATCACTGGCGGCAACGCATTCGAACTCGGTGAGTTCGAAGTCGGTCTCGTCGGCGTGGTCGGCTATGACAGCCAGCAGCGGCTCCAGAAGGCGCATCGGCAGGAGGTCATTTCTGGCACGATCCGCGGCGACTCGGAGGTCGAGACCGGCAACTGGGACACGGTGTTCAATACGTTCGGCAGCCTTGGCGTCTCCTGGGGAGACAACGAGATTGCCGCGACCGGCCTTTTCGTCCGCAGCACGACGAAGAAGGCTCAACTGTCAGAGAGTGCGTTTGATCCCAACCGCCCCGGTACGCCGCCGGTGCATTCGGAAGCCACGGGGTGGTATCAGCGCGAGATTGCTTCGCTTCAATTGAAGGGCGAGCACAAGATCGACGAATTCCAGCTTAACTGGCGAACCGGCTATGCGGAATCGACGCGTGATGCGCCATACGAGCGGTCCGTGAACTACATAAGGACCCCGGCGTTCCCGTTGCTCTATGATGCGAGCTTGATTGACAATGGCTCCACCTTCTCCGATCTGACCGACCAGGTGGCCAATGCCGGCGTCGATGGAAATTATACTTTCTGGCTGGACGACTCGCGCAAGGTCGTCATCTCGGGCGGCGCGGATTTTTCGAATGCAGTGCGTCTCTACAATCAGCGTAAATTCGCGTTCGAAGCACCGTTCCCGGCGCAACTGGAAACAGGGTGCACCGATACTGATCCGAATACGGACTGCAGTCTTGCCGCACGCATCGATTATCTGTTCTCCCCTGATAACATCCGTCCAGACGGATTTCGGTTGAGAGAAACCACGGCGACTGACGGCAGCTACAAGGCCCGGATGACGCAAAAAGCTGCATATTTGATGGCGGACGTTGATGTGCTGCCTCTGGTCCACGTCAATGTCGGCGCGCGCTATGAAGACGCCACGGAAAGCGTGCGCACCTTCAACACGCTCGGTGAACCGCCTCAAGCGCCCGCCACGGAGCTGAGCAATTCCTACGTATTGCCGTCGGCGACGCTAACCTGGAACTTCGCGGAAGATCTGCAAGTCAGGTTCGCCTATTCGCAGACGCTCGCGCGGCCTCAGTTCCGAGAGCTGGCTTTCTCATCTTACATTGATCCTGAGACAGACCGTGTCTATCGCGGCAACCCCTATCTGTCCGACAGCGAGTTCGCGAACTTTGACTCTCGCCTGGAATACTATTTCGGGACGAACCAGTTCGCGACCTTCAGCGCCTTCTACAAGACGATCGAAAATCCGATCGAGGAAGTGATCAGCGCCAACTCCGGAGGCGACACCACGACACAGTTCTTGAACGCGCCGCAAGCGCAGCTTTACGGGATCGAGGCGGAATACCGCGCCAAGTTCGATTCCCCGATCGATCTTCCCTTCGTGGATGGCGAGCAGCTGATATTCGGTGCGAACTACACATATACGTTCTCGGAAGTCAGTGGCACGACCGAGCAGGTTGTTGATGTGACCCAGTTGCCCAATCTCGTACTCGTTCCGGCCTCCAGCTTCCGAGTGGATGGCTCCAAGTTGCAGGGCACTCCGGAAAACATCGCGAACCTGGAATTCGGCGTGGAGTCGGACGACACACAGCTTACCCTGCTGGTCGGATGGGTTGATGAGCGGATTGCCCGGCGAGGCCTTGGGGGTATTCCCGACATCATCGAAGATCCGGGCGTGAATCTCGATCTGGTATTCAACAAAGACATCAATCTTTGGGGAACCCAGTTCAGCCTCGGGCTGAGCGGCCGCAATCTGCTCAACGAAGATCACGTTGAGTATCAAACGTCGACAGCTGGCAAAACCGACTCCAACACTTACGAGCGCGGACGAAGTTTCTCCGCCAGCATCACGGCGAAGTACTGACGACAATACGTCGCTTGTTGCCAAAATAGTCGCAGGGCGAGCGCGCACCGCTAGCTCTGCGACTATTCGCGCATGGATGTTGATTGGCAGCCACACAAACGGGATTCCTCTGCAAATGTGACAGCAGGTTTTCGTCTGTCATAATAACTTCACGGGCAGGGTGCATCGCGATGGAGGATGGTGGGACGGGCGATACTCGAGCAAGCGATGGGCGGTCAGCGATGGGGCGGATGATGAGAAAATCGAGCCGGTCGCAAACACAGGGCGCGACCACGTGGCAGGCGATTGCCACCGGCCTCGTGCGTCCAGGCGCTGAAGCTGTTCTGTTGGCAGGCGTTGCGTTCGGGTGCGCACAGGTTGGTTGGCGGCTAGTTGAGCCCGCATCAGCTGGCGCTGCTCCAGTACCGCTTGATATCGCGGCCACCGATACAATGGCGCATTTTCAGTCGCCGTTTGCGCCGACCGCGTCCGCCGCTTCGACAACCAAGCCGGATGCCGTCGCATCTATTCGCCTAGTCGGCGTTCGCATGTCGGAGCAGCAGAATCTCAGCGGGGCTGTGCTGACGTTCGGCGACGACCTTCAAAGACCTTTTCTCGTTGGCCAGACGATCAGTGACGGCGTTCTGCTCTCTCAGGTGCATGCGGATCACATCGTTGTTTCCTTCGGCGACGATGAGCAGATGATCGCGATGGAGCAGGGCAATGCCGCCCCGCGTTCGTTTGCGCTGGCTCTGATGGGCAAGTCCCTGCAACCCGACATCGGTCTGATCCATACCGCCGATGCGGCGCCGGCAGCGCAGGCAGTGTCCTTGCCGGAATCGTCAAATACGCCAGCTGGCGCCAATTGGCTGCTTGCCACCATGGGATCGGTTGAGACCCGCACTGGCGCGCCTTACGCGTGGCGCGTTTCATCGGCGCCGCCGGCTGCGCTCGGCGAACGCAATCTTGCTCCCGGCGACCTCATTCTTTCGGTCAATGGCGCGCGACCCGGCGATACGGCGGCCGTACTCGCTGCCGCGCGCGCTAGCCGTCTTGAACTTGTGATTGAGCGCCCGTCCGGTGAGCGGACGACCATTGTACTTGTGAACGGCTTTGCGTCATGAAACGTGCAGTACGGCTAGCGCTTGCACTGATGTGCAGTGCGACCAGCGTTCAGCTCTTCAAGCCTGACGAAGCAGTCGCTCAGCAGCCTAACGGCGCGGTGTCGCTGAGGGAAGTCGACATCCGGGCGTTCATCGAGGACGTCGCAAACGCCACTGGGCGCACCTTCGTCATCGACCCGCGCGTGTCGGGCAAAGTAACGGTCATTGCAACCGAAGCGCTCTCGCAGAAGGAACTCTTCGATGTCTTCCAGGCGACGCTCAGGGTAAACGGCTTTGTCGCAACGCCAATGTCTTCCGGCGCCTATCGGATCGTCCCTGACGAAGTCGCTTCGCGCGACGCAAGCGCAGCCGGCGGTCCCGACTCCGACCGCTACGTGTTGGACGTCATTCAACTTCACTACGCCGACGCTGAAAACGTCGCCAACGCCATCAGGCCGATTCTTTCGGCGCGAGGTTCGGCCACGACGATAAGGCGCGGCAACTCGCTCGTCGTCGTGGATTTCGGATCGACCGTCATGCGCCTTCGCGCGATGATCAAGAATCTGGATAACGACCCGACCGAGTTGCGCTCGATACGCCTGACCAACAGCTCGGCGGCGGAAATGGCGCGGGCGCTTCAAAGCGTGCTCACAACAGAAGGCCAAACAACGCTTCAGGTCGTCCCGATCCCCAGCAGCAACACGATTGTTCTTCGCGGCGAGACCTCCGCACTCAATCGTTATGCTGGATTGCTTCAGGAACTTGACGTTCAGGCGAATACGCGTCGCGACGTGGTTGTCCTGCCCCTGAAATTCGCTGTGGCTGAAGAAGTTCTGCCCATCCTGCAGCAGATTTCCGCATCGATGGAAGGACCGCAATCGTCGGGGCCCGATGGCGCGCCAGCGGCCGGCCGCCGGGCCAATATCGCCACCCACAAGGCCACCAATTCGCTGATCATCAGCGCCGAACCGGCGCTTCAGGAAGCTCTGTCGGACGTCGTCCGTTCCCTCGATACGCGCCGGCAGCAGGTTCTTGTCGAGGCCGTCATTGTTGAGGTTTCTGACAGCGCGGCCAGGAGTTGGGGCTTCAGTTCCTTGTTGCGGGCAATGGTGACAAGGCCGTTCCGTTCCTGTCGACCAGTTACGCCAATACTGCGCCGAACCTGCTTGCCGTGACAGGCGCGCTGGTGGCGCCGGGAGATACCGGTGATGACAACAACTCCGCACTGGCCGACCTGCAGCGGGCTGCGGTCGACTCTCTGCTTGGTGTCAGCGGCGGATTGTTTGGCGTTGGCGGGAAAACGAATGACGGCACGATCCTCGGGCTTATCGTCAACGCGCTGAAACAGGATCGCGACAGCAACGTCCTGTCGACGCCGTCGGTCATGACGCTGGATAACGAGAAAGCCTCTATCCTTGTCGGGCAGCAGATCCCGGTCACGACAGGCGAAGCGCTGGGCTCGAACAACCAGAATCCGTTCCGCACAATCAACCGCGAGGATGTCGGCGTTCAGCTTGAGGTGACGCCGCAGATCAGCGCCGGCGGCGCCATCCGCCTCTCGATCCGGCAGGAAGTCTCCAGCATCTTCGGACCGGTGACGCCTTCATCGGCGGACTTAATCACGAACCGCCGCGAGATCAACACGGTCGTTCAGGTCGATGCGGGCCAGATCATCGTTCTCGGCGGCCTGATCCAGGAGGACGTGCAGAAAAGCGAAGAGGGCATTCCCGGGCTTCGCGACATTCCCGTTGTCGGCGGCTTGTTCGGCAGCGAGACGCAGTCACGCCGCAGGACGAACCTGATGGTGTTCCTGCGCCCCACGATCGTCAGCACGCCAGAGCAGGCGAAAGACGCAACCATGCGCCAGTATCAGGCGGTGCAGGGCTTCGATGGCCTCGATATGGCCATCCGTGAGCGCGTAGAACGCGAGTTCATGCAGGGCCTGTCGTCTCCGCCCGCGCCGCAAGCTGCAGCTCCTACCCCCGCTCCGGAAGCGCCGTTACCGAGCCAGCCATGACCGACGCAGCTCACGCGATCGAGGAAGCAGCGTCCCTGGAATACGGCTTTGCGAAGGCGCGCGGCGTTGTCATTCTGTCAGAGAGCCCGCCCTGGCGCGTTGGGATGCGGGCGGGCGGCGATGCACTAGCGTTGGTTGAGGTGCGGCGGACCCTAGGCGCCCCTTTCGAAGTAGTCGAGCTCGACTCCTCAGCGTTCGAAGAGGCGCTGTCGCAGCGCTACGCCGTCACTAGCGAAGCTGCGCGGAACATCGCCCGCGGACTCGACAACGAAACCTCCCTCGATGCGCTATCGGAAGAAGCGGGCGCGACCGCCGATCTGCTCGACAGCCAGGACGATGCGCCTGTCATTCGCCTTATCAATGGCCTGATCTCCGAAGCGATCACGCAAGGCGCTTCGGACATTCATATCGAGCCTTTCGAGACTGCTGTCATTGTAAGGCTGCGGGTCGATGGCGTGCTGCGCGAAGTCTTACGCGTGCCGGGGAAGGCCAAGGCGCGGCTGGTGTCGCGCATCAAGGTCATGGCGCGTCTCGACATTGCCGAGAAGCGCTTGCCGCAGGATGGTCGGATATCGCTCACCCTCGGCGGCCGCGGCGTTGACGTACGTATCTCGACCCTGCCATCGCGCCATGGTGAACGCGTCGTTATGCGCGTACTGGACAAGGATCAAAGCCTGCGCAGTCTCACGACGCTGGGCATCGCCCCAGCCATGCTCGAACGATTCAAGGCCGGCTTGGCGGCGCCCAACGGCATCATCCTCGTGACCGGCCCGACAGGTTCGGGCAAGACGACAACGCTCTACGCCGCGCTCAATCTGCTCAACGATCGCACGCGCAATATTCTCACCGTCGAGGATCCGGTCGAATACGCGATCGAAGGCATCGGCCAAACGCAGATCAATCCGCGCATCGGAATGACGTTCGCCGCCGGCCTCCGCGCCATCCTGCGCCAGGATCCTGACGTCGTGATGGTCGGCGAGATACGGGACGTCGAAACTGCGCAGATCGCTGTACAGGCTAGTCTGACGGGCCACCTGGTATTCTCGACAGTCCACACCAACAGCGCCGTGGCGGCCATCGCCCGCCTCCGCGATATGGGCGTCGAGCCATACCTGATGGCGTCCACGCTGAGGCTCGTTCTCGCCCAGAGGCTCGTGCGCAGACTGTGCGATGCATGCAAACGCCCCGGCGTTATCGGGCCACGCGAAGGGGCGCTGCTGGCGACGATCGGCGCCCCCCCAGCAGCCTACGAAGCGCAGGGCTGCAAGGTCTGCGGCGGGTCGGGGTATACCGGCCGCATCGGCCTTTACGAATGCATGACGGTGGACGACGAGATCCGTCGGATGATCCACGCCAACGCCACAGAACAGGAGATGGCGGCCTATGCCTTCGCAGACGCCGACCAACTGGTCGCCAGCGGCCTGAAATATGTCGCGGCCGGCATCGCATCGCTTAGCGACGTTCTCCGCAGCGCGGGCTCAGGGGAGCTTACCTAGGCGATGGCCCGGTTTGACTACCTTGCAGTCGACATTGACGGTCGTGAAAGGCACGGCGGCGTCGATGCGGCGAGCGAGCAAGCGGCCCGCGCGCTTTTGACCGGCAAAAAGCTTGTTCCAGTTCAGATCCGTCCCGCCGGCAACCAGAGCGCAAAACGTGGCGACACAACCACCACTTCAGCATCGCGCAGCGTGCTGAGGCACAAGGACCGCATGCTGGTCACGCGCCAGCTGGCAGCTCTCATAGGCGCGTCGGTGCCTGTCGAGGAAACACTCAGCATCGTGGCGCAGCAACAGGAGAGCGCCGCGGTCCGCCGCATCGTCACGGACGTGCGATCTAGCATTCAGGAGGGCATGCGCCTTGCTGATGCGTTGGGTCGGCACAAGCAGAGCTTCTCCGGCGCCTATCGCGCCGCCGTCGCGGGCGGCGAGCGATCAGGAAACCTCGGCGTCGTCCTGGCCCGACTTGCCGATCACCTCGCGCGTGAACAGGCTCTGCGATCCAAGATCACGACTGCGATGGTCTATCCCGCTGCGTTGCTGCTGGTCGCGACCGCGGTCGTTACCAGCCTGATGATCTTCGTCGTTCCGGCGCTGGTCGAGCAGTTCAAGGCGTTTGAAGGCCGTCTGCCAATTCTAACCACGGTCCTGATCGCTGTGTCCAACCTCCTCAGCGGCTACTGGTCGATCCTGCTAACGGCGCTGTTCGGAGCGGTCGTGATGATCCGGCTAGCGCTCACGTCTGAAAGCGTTCGGATGGCGCTTGATGGCATGATGCTGCGTGCGCCGGTGATTGGGAAGTGGGTCAAGAGCGTCAACGCCAGCCGCCTTGCGCGCTCGGTGTCGATGCTCAACGCCAGCGGGCTGCCGGTGCTCGAAAGTGTTCGCATTGCACGTGACTCCGTTCCCAACCGCGCGATGGCCAAGGCCGTCACCGTGATGGGCGACAGGATCGAAGAAGGCGAGCCCTTGTCCAACGCACTTCGCCAGAGCGAGCTGATCCCGCCGATGATCGTCTACATGGCGGTTGGCGGTGAAAACTCGGGCGAGCTGCCGGCGATGCTGGAGAAAGCTTCCGACCAGCTGGACCAGGACTTCGAGTCCTTCCTGCAAGCGGCGCTCAGTCTGGTCGAGCCCGCAATCATCGTTCTTATGGGCGGCATTGTCGCCAGCATTGTGCTGGCGATCATGCTCCCGATCCTTCAACTCAATCAGCTCGCTATCGGCTAGGAGACGCCCGTGTCCACTGACGCAAACACACAAGGCGACATGATGGATCGGGAGCTTCGCCCCGATGCCGGCGTCACACTCGTCGAGATGATGGTGGTGATCGTGATCATCGGCCTGATCACGGCGATTGTGGTCATCAACGTATTGCCCAGCCAGGACAAGGCGCGCGTAGAGAAGGCGTCAGCCGATATTGCGACGCTGCAACAGGCTCTGGAACTCTATCGTCTCGAATACTCGCACTATCCGACTGTCGAAGAAGGACTCGAGGCTCTCGTGACGCCGGTTGATCCAGCCGGGACAAAGCGTGCGTCCTTCATCCGCAATCTGCCCCAGGATCCGTGGAACCACCCCTATCAGTACGTCGTGCCTGGAGAGCGTGGCGCATTCGATCTCTATTCGCTGGGCGCCGACGGACGCGTCGGAGGGGAGGGGCTCGATGCAGACATCGGCAAAGCCCAATAGTCCGTCAACTTCCGAGGCGGGCTTCACGCTGATCGAAGTGATGACTGCATTGCTCATCGCGAGCATGCTGGCCGGCGCAGTCCTGCTCCTGTGGCCGGGAGAGAGCATGATCGTGCGCTCGACAGCGGAGAAGTTGGCGGCGCGCCTAACGACGGCGGCGGACGAGAGCGTACTTGCCAATCGCCAGATCGCTGTTTTCGTGACGACCCAAGGATATGGCTTCGAGCGTCGAGAGGCCGATGGCTGGCGCAGGTTGGACGGCAATTCCGCCCTTGCGTTTGAGGCGTGGCCCGCGTCCACCTCAGCTCAGATCGAAAAGCCGGCTGCGACGGAAAGGGCTGATGGTCGCATCGCCTTTCTGGACCCACTTGGCGGCGCAACGCCAATGCGGATTGTCATCGGCAACACCGTGAAATGGATTGTCGAGATCGACGGGGAGGGCGCAGTTCATGCAAATCCCTCAGACTGATCGTCACAGTAAGACGGATGCGGAGCAAGGGTTCACTATCGTGGAAACCCTCGTTGCGCTTTTTGTTTTTGCGTTGGCCGGCGTGGCCTTGATCACGATGCAGACGCAGTCCACGGGCGCATTGTCACGCGTGGAAACCCGAGCGCTCGCCAATCTGGTCGCTGAAAACAATCTGATTGATGCAATGGCTAGCCGGACAGCCCTGGAGCTCGGCGTTCGCAGCGGCGAGGTTGAAATCGCCGGACGATCCTGGCGCTGGACACTCGACATCGCAGCGACTGACGATCCGACAACACTTCGCCTGAAATCGTCCGTCTCCAATTCAATCGGCGAGGCATCGGACGTCAGCGTAACCGCTTACGCCGTTGCGGGAGGCGCGTGATGATCGCTTCCGTCGATCGTGAAGCGGGATTTACGCTGATCGAAGCGCTCGTGTCGCTTTTCGTTTTCGCGCTAGTCGCCGGCGGATGCGTAGCCATGCTGGGGCAGACCGTGCAAACGCAAGATCGTGTTGGCGATGCTCAGGAAGAACTTCGCGCCCTCCAGTCTGCACGCGCCTTACTGGTGGCAGACATAGCGCAGCTGGCGCCGCGCCTGATCCGGAATGACGGCAACCAGGGCCGGCCCTTCATCGGTGTCGGCGGCGTCGAGCCGGACATTCGCTTTGTTCGCGGCGCGGGCGAGGTAGGCGCCGACGATCAGCTGTCGACATCGCTTGTTGCGGTCGAGTACTTGCTTGATGAAGACAAGCGGCTCGTGCGGCGCACGCGCAACGTGCTCGATCCGGGCGGCCAATTGGAAGTTCGCGAGCGAAAACTTCTCCCTGGCGCGCAGGACATCCGTTTCGAATTCCACGACGGCGCCGGCTGGCGCGAAGACTGGTCTTCCGCCGGCCTTTCAATACCACGCGCGGTTTCCATCATCGCCACGTTGCCGCGCTATGGGCGCGTTCGCTTGCAAGCACTGACGGGGCTCTGATGCACAAGGCGCTCCGGAACGGAAATGAGCAAGGCGAAGGCGAAGGCGAGCGCGGCGCAGCGCTGGCGACAGTTCTTGTGATGGTTTCGGTGATGAGCTTGTTGGCGATAACGATCGTTGAATCGGCGCGCTTCGGCATCCAGAGAACGGCCAACCAGGAGCAGATGGATCAGTCACGCTGGTATCTGCTCGGCGCCGAGGCCTATGCGACGAGCCGCATCAATGAGTACATCGAACATGCGGACAACAACTCGCTCGATACATCGGATTGGTTTGGCCAGACACTGACGTTGCCACTCGACCAAGGCGCTATGCAGATTGGCGTCAAGGATGGAGACAACTGCTTCAACCTAAATGGTCTCGGCGAGCAGTTGGAAGGCGGCGCGGTAATTGCGAGCGAGAGCGGCCAAGCGCGGATGGCGCGCCTGCTTGAACTTCAGGGTGTTCTGGACGGACGAACCCTTGCTGTTTCTCTGTCCGACTGGATCGACACCGACAGCACGCCCGGGCTGGGCGGCGCGGAGGACGACGCTTACGGCGGTTCTTCCGCGGCTTGGCTGCCTGCCAATCATCTGATCGCCGATCCTAGCGAACTGCGATTTGTTAAAGGTTTCGATACCTCTGTCATCTCCAGACTCGCACCGCTCGTGTGCGCCCGCCCGATGGCTCTGCCAAATTCAATCAGCATCAATACACTCCGGGCAGAGCAGGCTGCGTTGCTCTCCGCCGTCGTGGGGCGCGAGTTGCCGCTGTCAGCCGCAGAGCGCATCATCCGCGAACGACCGCAAGGTGGTTGGGCGAGCGTCGATCAGTTCCTGGCTCACCCTAATCTCTTTGCCATCCAGCTCAGTGATGCCACGCGGGCGATGTTCTCCTTGACCCCGCGCTGGTTCGTAATCTCCATCAGCGTGGCGTATCGGGACGCCTCCGAAACCAGTGTCGCGCTCATAAACGCTAGTGGCGGACACGGTCGCGTCGTACGGCGTGTCTTCGGCGCCGACGCAAGAAGGAGCCTGCTATGAGTTCGGTTCTCCTTGTGCTGTTCGGGGGTGAAAGCCCGGATGCGCCTCTCCACTGGGCGCGCGTCAGTCGCAGTTCTGGCGATATCCTGCAACGGGGCGAGTTGGAGTCGGGAAAGGCGGCCCCGGCCAGCACGCCTGCTGACACCGTTCTGATCATTCCGGGCTCGGAAGCCCAGCTTAGGAGCGTCCAGCTGTCGGCGAGTTCGGACATTCAGGCGCGCGCCGCCGCCGCCTACATGTTCGAAGGGGCGCTTGCGATCGAGAAAGGCCACGCCGCTTTCGCCCTGGGCAAGGAAGCAAACGGCCGCCGCCTTGTCGCCGCCTTCGATCGTCGACGCCTGCAGCGGTGGATCGATCACTGCAACGCGGTCGGATTGAACCCGGCATCTATTCATCTGAATTGCGCCATCTGGCCCGTACGCACCGGGGCAATGCAGGTGATCGATCTTGGGGGGCATGCCATTGTTGCCGGCGGCGAACTGGGTTCGTTTGCAATCGAGTCCGATCTTGTCTTGGCCCTATTGCCGGCGTGGCTGGCTCAGGCGCCCGGCGATGTCGACGTTATCGAAGCGGCCGGTATTGATGCTACATCGCTGGCGCCGCACCTCGCCAAGCCTGCCCCGCCAGTCGAGACGATATCCCAGCCGAACCTGCTTGCTGTCCTGTGCCGGGCGGCATCTGAGCCGCCAGCTTACGCGCCTGACCTGCGCCAAGGCGAATTCGCCACTACGCGCCGCAAAGGCGCCGGCGTTGGCGCCTGGAGTTTGGCAGCCGGCCTCGCAATCGCTGCAGCTGTCTTGCAGCTCGGCGTGATGGCGGCCGACGGTTATAAGGATGCGCAAGCGGCCACCGCCTTGGCGGCTTCCAATGAAACGACCTTTCTGCAACTTCGCCCCGAGACCAAACGCATCACCAATCTTCGGGCGCAGGTCACCGCCGTCCTCAACACGGCGCAGCGGTCGACGGTCAACCCCGCCATATCCAGCAGCAGTCTCGTGACCGGCGTTCTCAAGTCGCATCCGGATGTTAGGCTCGACGAGGTGCGGCGCGACGGGCCTGCTCGGCTTGTAACCTTGCGCTTCTCGAGCGCACAATCTCCGGCGCTTGATGCGGCTATCGCGGATCTCGGCGCCGCGATCGCAAATCTCAAAATCGGTCAGATGCAAACCAGCGAGGGCCGCGTGAATCTTACAGTCTCGGCGGAGGCGTCATGATCGACGGTTTTCTCGGCTGGTTCAATTCGCGCACCGGTCGCGAGCAGCTCATGCTCAAGGCCGCCGCCTTTATCATCCTTGGCGGCAGCGCCTTGCTGGTCGCCTACCAAACCGCCGCCTCTTATCGCGCAACAGCTGCCGCCGATCTCGCCAGCGCGCTTCAAATGCGTGACGATCTTGCGAGGCTCAAAACGCTCGCCAGCGTTGCTCCCATTGCGCCAGTCCCTGCCAATGACGGTTCCGTGCGCGGCATTGTTGCAGCTGTTGCGGGCCAGGTCGGCCTGACGCCAGCGCGTATCGAGCCCGATGGTCCAACAGGCATCCGGACAACCTTCCAGCCGGCGAACGCCCAGAACGTCTATCAATGGCTGGACACGGTCGAACGGGCAGGTCTGATCGTCAGCAGCATTGCTCTGGTAAGGGCAGGTGAGGGCGACATCGTTGAAGCCGGCGCCACTATCGTGTCCAGATGACGATCCGGATCTGGCATATCGTGCTCTTCGCCGCCGCTCTCATCGTGTCATCGGTCGCGTTGGCGCCTGCCGAGCTGCTATTTCGCGGCTCGGAAGGCGTGCTGACTTTCCAGCGTGCGGAAGGGACCATCTGGAAGTCGACGCTTCGGCGTGTCGATCTCGGCGGCCTGGACGGCGGCGATGCGACGGTGACGGTGTCCGCCCTAGGGCTCATGCAGGGGTCTATCGTCAGCCAGATCGATTTCGCCGGCCCTGACCTGTCGGGGCAGGTGCGGCTGCATGCCGCCCTTAACGGGGACAGGCGGATCGAAGCGCCATCTCTCACCATTTCCGGCATGCGGGTGCAGGGGTTCGGTCGCGTCGCCAGCGTCACACGCCTCACGGATATCGACGTCAATTTCAAGCAACAGGCCTGCGCCAGCGCTCGGGGCAAAGGCGACAGTGACGTGCTATTGCAGGTCGCAAAACAGGTTGGCGGCGAAGCGCCAATGCTGGCGGGAAATGCGGTCTGCGCCGGGCAGTTCGGTCGCCTGATGCTGCAGGGCGACGCGGCAAACGACAGCGCTACGGCTTTGCTTGATCTGGGTGGCGATGGTACGGGAAACTGGAGCGTAACCTATCGGACGTCCAAGCCGCAGCTGGCGGCGAGCCTCATCGCTGCCGGTTTTTCGCCGGGTGAACAGGGCGGCGCCTTCAACAGCAAGGGTGTGATGACATGGCTTCCCTACTGAAGCGCGCAGCTTGTGCAGCAGCCGTGATCGTCCTCGCTGGATTGGCCGAGGCGCAGAACACGTCCAATCAGGTCGATATCGGCGCCTTCCGGCTTGACGCGCTGCCAGCGCAGAAACTGTCGCCCGGTCGGTGCGGCCTGTTCTTGTGGAGCCGCACAGAACGACCCGTCTTTATCATGTTCGCGACAGAAGCGCCTGCGGAAGCCGTGGTCAGGATCGGCGGCCGCAATCGCCAACTCGCGCGGAAGGTGACGTCAGGCGAGCGGGTTCTGGGCCACTTCGAAAATCAGACATTCGCAAACGGACAATACTCGCTGGAAGTCGACCTGACATACGACGTCACGCGCCCGATCCAGGACGGCGCCATAATCAAGCATGGCGTTATGCGAACGATCGACAAGAAGGGCTTCGCAACAGTCGTGCCCATCGGCGGCATGATCGGCTGCCAGAAAAAGACCTGACTGGGAGCGAAGACATTTTTGCCGGGAAGGCCGGTTCGCCACGCAGGCGATTTTGGTACGCATCTGCTTCAGCCATCACGCCCTCCCGCATCTCAAGAGCCTCCACGCCGATTAGATGATTTCAACGGCTCCACGCTTGGTTCGGCGTGGACAGCCCTCGATCGGAGCGGGCCAGGATCTCAATCCGAAAATCTCTGCAACAAGCCGAGCGCAGTTACCGTTTCAGGGGGCAATCTCGTCAATACAACATCGGCGACACCAGCCACGTGCGGCGATGCGGTCTCGTCTCCCGCTCAATATCCCTTTACCTCGGGCAGCATTCAGTGGACGAATCTAGGTTTCACATACGGCGCTGTCGAGATACGCGCCAAGTTCCCGCCCCGGAACATAGGAACCTGGCCTGCGCTTTGGCTTCTTGGCGCCGAATGCCAAGCGGCCAACGTCGTCAACGGATCAGAAGCCGTGCCTTTCATGGGATGCCCCGCGCAGGGTGATTCCGCGTATCGCGAAATCGACATGGTCGAGTGTGACACGCGCAGCTGGTGTCACCTGTGTTGGCACAGGGCTCATTTGGGTGGGGCAGCTTTTGTAATTTCCCGGTCGACGCAAATTGGCATGTGTTCGCGCTCAACTGGACCGCGTCGACACTGTCTCTGTCGATTGACGGCGCGCAGGTATGCAGCAAAACAAACGACTCGATTAGGGGGCCTGCATTCTTGATTATCCAGACACAGACAACCTATCCATCAGGCGTTGGAGGGCAGGTGAACAACGCTGCACTGCCGACCACCTTGCAAGTCGATTACGTCAAGGTGACCAAGCCCTGACAGGCGCTGCCCGGGCATGGCGGAGAGGGTGGGATTCGAACCCACGGTGGAGTTTCCCCCACGACGGTTTTCAAGACCGTTGCCTTAAACCACTCGGCCACCTCTCCCGCGGGGACCATGTATTCGCGATCGGCGGCAAAGAAAATGGTTTATGCGGGCGGGGGTGTCACAGCCTGGGAACGAGCAGGGGAAGGCTGGATTCCAAGGGAATCGAGCGATCCAGCTGGGTGTTTGTCCACAATTTAATTGGGGCCGGTAACCTGCCGGGTTGATCGGTTCAGATTGCTGAAAATTGCTCCGATCCCGGTTTATGAGCCGAAACGCACGTTGGTTATCGTCCAACCCTGCCGCCAGTAGAGCGGCTCGAGCCACGGGCATTTACCGCGGTTCGATCTCAGTAAGGGATGTGGTGATGGCAGGCGTCGGCAAGGTTCGCGTGGGTATCAGCGCGCGCATGGTCATGGGTGCGGCGATCCTAGCGACCGCCTTTACCGTTGGCGGGGCGGATGCGTCGTGGGCCCAGGGCCCTGCTCCGATTGTTTACAAATCATCGCCGGCGGCTACGCCGAATGTGCGCCTCGAGAACCGCGTGGATGGGATGCCAATCGCCGTTGCGCTGCATGCGCCGATCCCGACCTTCGAGAATTCGCCGAATTCAGCTAATGCGTTCGACCTGCGCCCAGGCGCGGTGAAAGCCTCCTTTGGCTCGGCCCCGATGTCGTCTGTTTCGCGCGCGGAAGCGCCGCGCGATCTGATTTCGTCAACCCCCGCGACGTTTGCCAAGCCTTATGCCGGCCCTCCCTATCAGGTCGCGGGCAAATGGTATGTGCCGGCCTACGAACCCAATTATGACGAAGTCGGCATTGCATCGTGGTACGGGCCTACCTTCCACGGCAAGGATTCGGCGTCAGGCGAAGTCTTCGACGAAATGGCGATGACGGCGGCCCACCCGACCCTGCCAATCCCCTCGTTGGTCCGCGTGACCAACCTCGAGAATGGCAAGCAGGTTACTGTGCGACTCAATGATCGTGGTCCGTTCATCGATGATCGCATCATCGACCTGTCGAAGGCTGCCGGCGCGGCGCTCGACCTGCACGGCAAAGGCACGGCCAAGGTTCGCGTCCAGTATGTCGGGCCTGCCCCCGCTGAAGCTAACGCGGCGCCGGTCCAGCCTGTCGTCCAGAAGATGACTATACGGGCCGAACCGATCGCGGCGGTGCGGCCGGCGATGGGTGTGCGCCCAGTTGCCGCGGTCAAGGGTTTTTTCCTACAGGCTGGCTCGTTCGCCGATCTAGGCAATGCCAACACGCTGCGGGATCAGCTGCGTTCGACCGGTCCGGTGTCGATCGCCTCGGCGCAGGTGAATGGGACGGAATTTTACCGGGTAATGGTTGGCCCGTGGGCTTCGCGCGACGATGCGGAGCTGGCTCAAGGGCGCCTCGCTGCCGCCGGAACACGGGCGCTCCTAGTCGCCAAGCTCGACTAGAAGACGGCGGGCGGAGCAGGGAAGCAGGGCAGGGATGTCCGCTACACCCCTCAGGCCTGCGATCAAACGCCTGTAAGCAGTGACTTTCTGGCGGTTGACGGAGCTACCCGAAGCGCCTTCTTGTGGGCGGATTCTCAAGGGAGTCTGCGCACATGCGCCACATCGCCGGAACCCTGCTTGCCGTTGCGCTCGTCGCGTCGTCAGCTGTCGCCCAGCCGCCGGCATCTCCGCCTGTTGCCGCACCCGATCCGACGGCGGCAATGACCGCAGATCCACTTAACACCAGCGCGACCTACGCCTTCATCATGGATGGCGATGGCGGCCTCCCGCTCTACTCCAAGCACGGCGACGAACCGATGATCCCGGCTTCAATGTCGAAGCTGATGCTCTACTACATGACATTCGAGCGTCTGAAGGCCGGGCGACTGACGATGACAGACGAATTCACGGTCAGCGAGCACGCCTGGCGCACAGGCGGCGCCGGCACCGATGGCTCGACCATGTTTTTGCCGCTCAACTCCAAGGCGTCGGTGCAGGACCTGCTCAAGGGCGCGATCATCGTGTCGGGCAATGATGCGTGCATCGTGCTAGCCGAAGGCCTTTTCGGCAGCGAGGAAGCGTACGCACGCGCCGCGACGGCGCGCGCCAAGGAACTGGGTATGACCGCCTCAACGTTCGCCAATGCGACCGGGCTGGATGCGCCAGGCCATCGGATGAGTGCGCACGACATCGCGCTGATATCGTTCCGCATCATCAAGGACTTCCCAGAATACTACCCGCTGTTCCGCGAGCCCGAATTCACGTTCAACAACACGCGTCAGTACAACCGCAACCCGCTGCTGCGCGAACTCGATGGCGCCGACGGCGTAAAGACAGGTCACTTGTCCGTCTCAGGTTATGGGCTAGTCGGATCGGCCATTCGCGAAGGAAAGCGGCGCATCATCGTGCTCAACGGACTAGCGAGCGAGACGGAGCGCAAGAAGGAAGGTCCGCGTGTCATGCGGTCTGCCTTTCTTGACTTCACAGCGTCGACGCTGGTGAACAAAGGCGCCGAGGTTGGCGTGGCTGATGTCTGGTTGGGCGAGCAGGAAAAAGTGTCGCTGATCGCAACCGAGAGCTATGCGACGGGGCTGCACATGGACGCGCTGCCGAAGATCAAGGGAACTTTGGTCTACAAATCGCCGCTGATGGCGCCGGTCAAGGAAGGCGATATTGTCGGCGAGCTGGTCGTCTCGGCGCCGGGTACGCCGGACAAGAAGATCCCGATTGCCGCCGGCAAGGCTGTCAACGAGTTGGGAATGATCGGCAAGGCGATGATGGGACTGAAAGGCGAGTAGGTTTGGCTAGGCGAGGCCGGTTCATCACTCTGGAAGGAGGCGAGGGCGTAGGGAAATCGACGCTGGCTGCCGCTCTGGAGGCGCGTCTTGCTGCTCGCGGTGTGAAAGCGGTGCGGACGCGCGAACCCGGCGGCACGCCAGGCGCAGAGGCGATCAGGCGGCTAATCCTGAGCCCGCCCACAGAAGTGACCGGCTGGGAGCCTATCGCTGAAACCTTGCTGTTCTATGCAGCGCGCACCGATCACTTGGACAAGTTGATCCGCCCCGCGCTGGCGGCAGGAAGCTGGGTGATTTGCGATCGTTTTTCAGATTCGACACGCGCCTATCAGGCGGCGGCGGGCCGCGTCCCCAGCGAGCACATCGAGACGCTTGATCGGATCTGCGTTGGCGACACGACGCCGGATCTCACGCTGGTGCTTGACCTGCCCCTGCTTATGGCGCGGCGCCGGATGACGGCTCGCGCCAACGACAAGGACGCGATCGAGTCACGTGTCGTCAGTTATCATGAGGCTGTCCATAAGGCGTTCCTCGATATCGCACGCGCAAATCCGCAACGCTGTATCGTGCTTGATGCTTCGCTCGCGGCAGACGCGCTTGCGGATGCTGCGGTGGCCGCGATCGATGCGCGCATTGGCGGAGATGGCTGATGGATGTGGCGCCGAACGAGCTTGGGCATGTTATCGGACACGCGATTGCAAAGCATGAGTTCCTGTCAGCCGTTAGCTCCAGCAAGCTGCACCATGGCTGGCTGCTGCGTGGCTCGCGCGGCGTCGGCAAGGCGCGACTGGCGCTGCAGTTTGCGATGCATCTGCTGGGGAATGGCGACGGTCAGCTTTCAGCGACGGCGGAGAGTCCTGTTGGACGACTCGTCGTGGCCGGCAGCCATCCCGATCTGCGCGTGATCCGTCGACCGACCGACGACAAGGGAAAGCGAAAGTCCGAGATACCTGTCGACAGCGTGCGTGAGCTGTCAGAGTTCTTCGCGATGCGTCCAGCGATGGGCGGATGGCGCGTTGCGATCATTGATGCGGTCGACGAGATGAATCGTCACGGCGAGAATGCGATCCTAAAGACGCTTGAAGAGCCGCCAAATCGCGCCGTGCTGTTCCTGATTTCGCATGGCGAGCAATTGCTGTTGCCGACTGTCCGTAGCCGTTGCCGCGTCCTGCGGTGTGGCGCGCTTAGCGAGCACGAGACGATGTCGGCGCTGGCGCAGGCTGGCGTGACGGGTGCGCGTGCTGATGAGGTGGCGCGCATAGCGCCCGGCCGTCCTGGGCGCGCGCTGGAGCTTGAGAATGCTGACGCTGGCGCTGTGGCGGATGCGATCTCGAATGCCGTTCGAAATCTTGCCGGGTCGGATGCGCGCGGCCTTCATACGGCTCTGTCGCAGGCTTCCAGGAGCGATGCATCGATGGCGGCCGCCATGGAGTCGTTGCGCATCAGCTTGCAGAAGCGAGCGACGCGCGAGAGCGATCCTGTATTGGCTGGCGACTGGGCTGAATGCGCACTCGACGTGATGCGAATTGACGCCGAGGCGCAGGCCTTGAATCAGGATCGCGCGCAGACGATCGCGGCTGCGCTGTGGCGCGTCGCGCGTCTTGCCCGCGCAGGCGCCTGACATGCTGTTCGATACGCACGTCAATCTGCATGCGGAGCAATTCGCCGACGACGTCGAAGATGTTCTCGCGCGTGCGCGTGCGGCGGGCGTCACGCGCTTCGTGACAGTCTGCGATCGGCTCGACCGCTATCCGGCTGTCCGCGCGATAGCTGAAGCAAACGATGACATCACGTGTACGGTCGGCGTCCATCCGCACTATGCGAAGGACTACTGGTCACTTGAAGCGAAGACGCTCGTGGACGAGGCGCGCCATTCGAAAATAGTGGGCATTGGCGAGACCGGACTCGACCAGCATTATGGCTACAGCGACATCATCTTGCAGGAGCGCAGTTTCGTGGAGCACATTCACGCGGCGCGCGAGACCGGCTTGCTGCTGGTTGTGCATACGCGGGAGGCGGATGATCTCACGGGCGATATCCTCGAGCGTGAATTCAAGCGCGGGCCATTTCGGATCCTGATGCACTGCTATACGAGCGGCGCACGACTGGCGCAGCGTGCGATGGATCTCGGCGCGAGCTTCTCAGTTTCTGGGATACTGTCGTTCAAAGCCGCCACCGACGTACGTGAAGTAATGAGCAAAGTGCCGCTTGAGCGGATCGTCCTCGAAACCGATTGTCCGTATCTCGCGCCGGCGCCGTATCGCGGCCGGCGGAACGAACCGGCGTATCTAGTAGACGTGTGCCGCGCCTTCGCCGATCATCGCAGCATGACCTTCGAGGACGCGGCCAGGCTGACCACCGCCAACGCCATCCAGCTATTCCAGCGGGCGGCGACATGAACGCGGCCGGGCCAAAGGGCAGGTTGCAGATCCGCATTCTTGGCTGCGGTTCGTCCGGTGGGGTTCCGCGCATTGGCAATGATTGGGGGGTCTGTGACCCGGCCGAGCCGCGGAACCGGCGCTCACGGTGCTCGATCCTGGTCCGCTCCTGGACGCCTGGCGCAACGGAGCCGACGCTGGTGCTGATCGACACGGCGCCGGACATGCGCGACCAGCTTCTGGCGGCCCGGATCAACCGGATCGACGCCGTGCTGCTGTCCCATGAGCATGCTGACCAGTGCCACGGGATCGATGATCTCAGGGCGTTGGTGATCCGCCACCGCCGGCGGATGCCGGTTCACATGGACCAGGTGACCGGCGATATCGTGGGTCAACGTTTCGCGTACTGCTTCGAGGGCGCGGGCGGCTATCCGGCTATCTTGGAGAAGAACGTGGACTTGGAGGACGGGCAGGTCACCCGGATCGACGGGCCGGGCGGGCCTGTGGATATCCTAGCGCTGGCGCAGGACCATGGCGGGATCCCATCGCTGGGATTCCGGATCAGATCCTTTGCCTATTGCAACGATGTGGTGAGGCTGCCGGAGACGACGTTGGAGCGGCTGGCTGGGCTCGATACGTTCGTGATCGATGCGCTGCGCTACACGGCGCATCCGACGCATGCGAGCGTCTCACAGGCCTTGGCCTGGATCGAGCGGTTGAAGCCCAGGCGCTCAGTTCTGACGAACCTCCATGTCGATCTGGATTACGCAACGCTAAGGGCGGAGCTCCCGGCGGGCGTTGAGCCCGCACATGACGGACTCGAACTGGAAGTTGCGCCAGATGCTTGATTTCAGTCCAATTCGTATTGCCCATAATGTTGATTATGCGACTTGTGCATATGGGGGCGATGGCGATGCCTGATCCGGCCACGAGGAAATCCAGCGGCGGCAACAACCCGTCCAGGGATCGGTCCCTCCCCTCATCAGGGGATCCATGGCGCGATTTGGTGACGTTAATGGCTCGGCTGCGGACGCCCGGAACTGGATGTCCTTGGGACATCGAACAGACATTCGAGACCATCGCGCCGTATACGATTGAGGAGGCCTATGAGGTCGCCGACGCCATCGAGCGGAAGGACATGGGGGAGCTGAAAGGAGAGCTGGGCGATCTGCTGTTCCAGTCGGTGTTTCACGCCCGGATGGCTGAGGAAGCCGGCCACTTCACGATTGATGACGTTGTGCGGTCTCTGGTCGACAAGATGGTCGATCGCCATCCGCATGTCTTTGGCGACACGGTTATCCACAATGCGGCCGCCCAAACCGGCGCCTGGGAGGTCATGAAGGCAGCCGAGCGGGCTAGGAAGGCTGAACGCGTCACGGACGGTCCGGCGAGCGCGTTGGACGGCGTGGCGCTGGCGCTGCCGGCGCTGATGCGGGCGGAGAAGCTGACCAAGCGGGCTGGTCGCGTTGGCTTTGATTGGCCGGCGCCGGGGCCGGTACTGGAGAAACTGCGGGAGGAGATCGGCGAACTCGAGGAGGCGCTCGCTGCGCCGGTGAAGAAACAGGCGCATATCGCCGAGGAGCTGGGCGATATGCTGTTCGTGGTGGCTAACCTTTGCCGGAAGCTGTCGGTCGATCCGGAAGAGGCGCTTCGCAACGCCAACGCAAAGTTTGTGAAACGATTTGCTGGTATGGAAGCATTGGCCCGATCACGCGGACAGGACTTCGCCAGTCTCACATTGGACGAACAGGAAGCGCTCTGGACGGACGTGAAGAAGGCCGAGCGGGCCTAGCGGCGCGCTGCGCCGAAGCCGACGCCGCCTACCCGCTGCTGGCTGAGGTCGATGGGAGCAAGTTCAATTTCATCCACCGGCTCGTCGGCGCGGCGCGGATTGTCGTGCCGTTCACGAATTTCGAGCTGGCGGCGCGCCAAGTCGAGTTCTTCCTTCGTGTCGACGTCGAGCAGCAGCGGCGCGGGCGCGCCAAAGCCTACCACGTTGAAGCCACCCTGCCCGATAATCCGTTTGGCGCCGTCGTCTCCGTCGAGCGCCGCGAGCTGTTCGAATGTGGCGGGGCCGAACGCCGTCGGTGGACGCACGCCACCGCCGCCCCCGGAGTGCACGATGTCCACGCCATTGCCGAGACGCTCCATGACGCCTTCAAGCACCCATGGTTCGACAAACGGCATGTCGCCCATGACGAGCAGGATTGCGTCGGGTTTGAATTGGAGCGCGACATTGACGCCGACAGCGATCGAATGACCGAGCCCGAGCTTGGGCTTCTTGTTGATCGCAATCACGAAGCGCTTGATCAGGTGTTCGCCGATCGCGGGCCTGTCTGACGGACAAACGGCTACGCGCGCCAGCGGACTGAGTTGAGCGATCATGTCAGCGACGTGCTCGACCAGCGGCTTTCCGCCGAGGTCGGCAAGCATCTTGTCGTGACGACCATAGCGGCGCGACAGGCCCGACGCGAGCATGACGATAGCCGTGCGGTTCATGGGCGCGCTCATGGCGTCGCTCCACCAGTCGACGTCGTGGCGGCGGTCCGTACCTTGACGATCTCAGCCAACGCCGAGACTGCGAGCGAGCGCGGATCCTGCGATGTGAAGAGGCCGATTGGCCCTTTGAGCCGCGCGATGTCATCCGGGCCGGCGCCCAATTCACGCAACGTTTCGACCCGACGTTGTTGGGTCTGACGCGAACCAAGCGCTCCGACATAAAACGCCGGACTGCGCAGCGCATCCAGCAGCAGCGGCGCTTCCCATTCGTGTTCGTGGAACAGGCACGCAACCGCCGTATGCGCATCGAGCGGCAATTTCGGCGCCGCGCGCGGCACCGTCAGCTGAATTAGCTGATCGGCATAGGGGCGGCAGAATTCAAGCGTCGCGGGCTCCTGGCTCGCAACGACGAGTTCGACGTCGGCCGTCTGGGCCAGCTGGCTCATCGCCACGATCTCCCATCCACGCCCCGCCAGCACGATCCGGAGTTTCGGGTCAAAGCGCCGGACGAACTCGCCGGGCTTTGCCTGAACAGTCTGCTCCTCGAGCCGCAACGACGAGCGCGTCGACGCCGGATCGAACAACAGCGAGAAGCTATGACGTGCGCGGCCAAGTGCAATCGCGCGTTGCAGCACCTCACGGTCCACATGCACGTCGACATAGAGATCGATCCCGCCTCCGCACGGCAATTGTACATCAAGGTAAGGCGAGCCCGTACCATAGCGTAGCGTGCGATTTGCGCCTTCTTTCATGGCGATTTGGGCTTCTTCCGTCAGCGCCTGCTCAAGGCAGCCGCCGGATATGCTGCCCGCGAAACGTTTGTCGTCCGACACGGCCAGCTGTGCGCCCAAAGGCCGCGAGAACGGTCCGTCGAGCGAAACGATGGTTATCAGCGCAGCCGGACGGCCCGCGGCCAGCTCGGTCTCGGCAAAAGCCAGTACATCGAGATCGCCCGTGAGGCCGGGAGGCAGAAGGCGATCGCTCATGACGCAGCGACTTGCAGGGGCAGCAGTTCAGTCACGTCTTGATCTCCGGCGGATAGACCCGCCGACTCGGGTCGTCCGCTCTATTGCAGGTGCAGCCATGGCTCATCGCCAGCTTTTCTGGCTTACCGCTCGCGCTGCCCCTTGCCTCCCCATTGGCAACGGGCCTAGCGCTTGTGGAATTTGGTAACGGCGTTGGCCCACACGGTCAACGCAGTCGACCCTTTAGCTATCGGGCCAGAAGCGATGGAATACGCCGGCGGACGGTTGATTGTGGCCCAGGATGGCCCGATCGGCTGGATCACGTTCAACCAGCCGGAGCGGCTGAACGCCGTTCGGCGGGACATGTGGGATGACCTGCCCGCCGCCGTAGCCGACCTGACGTCCCGGTCGGGCGTACGCGCCATCGTGGTGAAAGGCGCCGGCGACAAGGCTTTCATCTCCGGCGCCGACATCGCGGAGTTCGACATCCAGCGCAATAACGCGGTCACGAACAGAAGCTTCACGTTGGCTGTCAGCGCCGCGACGGCTTCGCTGATCGAGGCGCGTGTGCCTGTGATCGCCATGATCAACGGTTTCTGCATTGGCGGCGGCATGGTGATCGCCAGCGCCTGCGATATCCGGATCTGTTCGGAAGCATCGTGCTTTGGCGTTCCCGCTGGCAAGCTTGGGCTCGGCTATGAACTCGACAACTTTGCGCGGCTGCAATCGATCGTAGGCCGCGGCGTCGCGATGGAGATGGTGGCGACAGCGCGGCAATACTCGTCGCAGGAGGCGCTGGCCGCCGGATTCGTCAATCGGGTGGCGCCGGTTACAGATCTCGAGAACGCGGTCCGCGACATAGTGGCGATGATCGTAACAAACGCACCGCTCAGCATCGTTGCCGCGAAGCTCTCAAGCCGCGCAGCCATCGACCCCTTGATGGAAGTGGAAGCGCAGCAGGCAATCGATATCTGTTTCGACAGTGAAGATTTCCGTGAAGGGCGCACCGCCTTCCGCGAACGCCGCTTGCCGGCTTTCAAAGGCAGATGAGGAAGATGGTATGACAACGGCGGCGCAGCTTCTCGACCAGCCATTTGCGACGATGCCGGAAATGATCCGCGCGCACGCCGTGGAGCGACCAGCCCACATCGCGTTGGGCGACGGCGAGCGCACGCTGACCTTTGCGCAGTTCGATGCGCTAGTTGATCGGGCAGCCGCCGCGCTTCAGCGCGACGGCATCGGCGACAAGGGCGCAGTGGCAATCTGCGGTCCGTCATCAATCGAGTATGTCTTGACGTTTGTCGCGGCGCTTCGCATTGGCGCGGCAGCCTGCCCGCTAGCGCCTTCATCGACGCCGGAGCAGCTTGCCGCGATGGTGCGCGATTGCGGCGCAGGCCTGCTGTTTGTCGATGATAGCGTGTCGGCGGCGCTCGACACGGTGGTCGAGAAGCTCAGCGTGAAACGCGTATCCCTCGAAGGCATGGCGAATCCTTCGTTCGCTTCATGGCTGGTCGCCGCAGGCGCCAAGCCTGCACCGGTTGCAATCGATCCTGATCAGACCTTCAACATCATTTATTCGTCAGGCACGACGGGTACACCGAAAGGTATAGTTCAGCCGCACAAAATGCGATGGGGCCATGTGCGCCGGTCCGAAACGCTGGGCTATGGACCTGATGCGATCACCATTGTCTCGACGCCGCTTTACTCGAACACCACGCTTGTCAGCCTGATCCCCGCGCTCATGCGCGGTGGGACGGTTGTATTGATGCAAAAGTTCGACGCCCGGGGCTTTCTCGAGCTGTCCCAGAAGCATCGCGCCACGCATGCGATGCTTGTGCCGGTGCAGTTTCGGCGCCTGATGGATCTGCCGGATTTCGGTGCGTTTGATCTTTCCAGCTACCGTATGAAGACCTGCACAAGCGCACCCTTCCCGGCTGACCTGAAAGCCGATGTGCTGAAGCGCTGGCCTGGTGGGCTCGTCGAGATCTATGGCATGACCGAAGGTGGAGGCTCATGCCTGCTGCGCGCGCATGAGTTTCCCGACAAGCTGCACACGGTTGGCCAACCGGCGCCGGGCCATGACATTCGAATCATCGGTGAAGACGGGCGCGAGGCGCCGCGTGGCGAGACGGGCGAGATTGTCGGACGATCGATGTCGATCATGACGGGCTATCACAACCAGCCAGAGAAGACGGCTGAGGCCGAATGGTTCAGCCCAACAGGCGATCGCTTCATTCGCACAGGCGATGTTGGCCGATTTGACGAGGACGGCTTCCTCGTTCTGGGTGATCGCAAGAAGGACATGATTATCACCGGTGGATTCAACGTCTATCCGAGCGACCTCGAGGCCGAGCTTGCGAAGCATCCAGCCGTGACCGAGAGCGCGGTCGTCGGCATTCCGTCGCGTGAATGGGGCGAGACGCCCGCGGCATTCATTGTGTTGCGGCCCGACGCCGCGGCGACGGCCGAGGAATTGCGCACGTGGATGAATGCGCGTGTTGGCAAGACGCAGCGGCTGACTTACGCGACGATCGTGGATGTCTTGCCGCGTTCGTCCATTGGCAAGGTGCTGAAACGGCAGCTCAGGGACGAGTTCAAGCCCGACGCCTGATCGAACGGCCGCAATTGCCCCGCGCCCGTTCGCGGCCGTATGTTCCGACCATACGGCGGTAACAGCCATTGCGCGGGCGGATGCGTATGATCCAGACGGACACTCTCACGGACGAGCAGCTGATCGCCCAGGGCATGACCGTGGCGGCTCATGCACGACGAATGCCTGAACGGCTGGCGATCATCTCGCCGAATGGAAATCTGACATGGGCGCAACTCAATGCACGCGCCAACCAGCTGGTGAACCTGTTCCGCCGGCGGGGCCTGCAACCCGGCGACGGGGTGGCGCTGCTTGCGCACAACGGTCCGGAATTCGTTGAGGTATGGGCCGCGGCGCAGCGGGCTGGACTTCGCCTTACCGCCGTGAACTGGCACCAATCACCTGAGATCATCGCCTACGTTGTCGAAAACAGCGATGCGAAGGCGCTCATCTCAAGCGGACGCTTCGCGGCCGGTGCAACCGAAGCGGCGAAGCTCTCGGACAAGCTGATCGTGAAACTAGCGTTTTCCGGGACCATTGCATGCTTTGACAATTACGAAGCGGCGATTGCGACCGAAAGTTCCGCGAACATCGAAAGCCCCGCGCAAGGCTCGACCATGCTCTACACGTCCGGAACGACCGGACGTCCCAAGGGCGTCTTCCGCAGACAGCCTGCTGTCTCGCAACTCACGGCTGTCTGCAACGAGACGGCGAAGTGGCGCGCAGACGTCGACGCCTCGCTGGTCACCGGGCCGCTCTACCACGCGGCGCCGCTTGGCATCAATTTCGCGATTCCGATCGCGGCCGGGGTGACGGTGATCCTGATGGACAAGTGGGATGCGGAGGACACGCTTCGCCTGATCGAAACGCACGAGGCGACGCACACGCATCTGGTGCCCACGATGATGCATCGGATGCTTCAGCTGCCAGAAGTGACGCGTAACAAGTATGATGTCAGCTCGATGCGTTGGATCATCCATGGCGCAGCGCCCTGCCCGGCCCACGTCAAGAAGGCGATGATGGATTGGTTCGGGCCGATAATCTATGAATACTATTCCTCGACCGAAGGCGGCGGGGTGTTTGTCGGACCTCATGACTGGCTGAAAAAGCCCGGAACGGTCGGCAAGGCTGTGCCGGGCGTCGAGATCAAGCTGCTCGACAATGACGGCACGGAAGTCCCTCAGGGCGCTGAGGGTCTTATCTACGTGAAAGCGCCGACGACTGGCCGTTTCGAATATTACAACGAGCCAAGCAAGACCAACGCGAGCTATCGCGGCGACTGGTTCACGCTCGGTGACATGGGTCGCCTTGATGCGGACGGGGACCTCTTCCTGACCGGTCGCACAGCCGAACTCATCATCTCGGGCGGGGTGAATATTTATCCCGTTGAAATCGACGAGGTGCTTATCCGCCATCCGGACATTGCAGACGCTGCTGTCGTCGGGGTGCCGAACGAAGATTGGGGCGAAGAGATCAAAGCAGTTGTTGAACTGAAGCCGGGCGTCGACCGGTCGGCTAAAACGATCCAGTCAATCCTCGATTTTGCGAGGGATCGCCTGCCCGGCTTTCAGCGTCCGCGAACGGTGGAGTTCGTCGACGCCCTGCCGCGCAATGCGGCCGGCAAGGTTCTGCGGGCGCAGGTCCGCGCGCCCTATTGGGTTGGGCGCTCGCGAAGCATCTGAGCAAAAAAGAAAAGGGCGGCCGAAGCCGCCCTGTTCGATAGTGGAAGCCATCAGCGCGTCTGCCTGCAAAGGTCAGCGCACTGAGCAGCTCTGTTGGGTATTCCTCACTTCAGAATGCCAACTCGTTCGACGCCGGTCCTGACTCCGGCGCGAATTTCTCGCACGGAAAATTTGCGGGCTTCAATCCCAATATTACGCGGTAGTATCAAGCTGCCGCCGGCTGTTGCGAAACCGACACAAGGAATTCCCTGCAGAGGGCCGCTTTAATGCAATTTCGCCCCCTGGTCGGGATGCTCGCCGGGGAAGTATAAACGGAGCCCGGCCGGACACGCGCGTAATCATAGTGGCGCAAGCTAATCCGGATCGCGCTCGATGGGCGAGGCCGCCAGCGGAAGCGGAGCGCTATTCATCGCTGCCCGCAGGCGGTCTCGATCGAGCGCGCCTTCCCAGCGGCTGACCACGATGGTGGCCACGGCGTTGCCGACGAAATTGGTTAGCGCACGGCATTCGGAGAGGAAGCGGTCGACGCCGAGGATAATGGCCATGCCGGCAATCGGGATCGACGGAAGTACGGCCAGCGTTGCGGCCAACGTGATGAAGCCAGCCCCTGTCACGCCTGCTGCGCCTTTCGAGCTGAGCATGGCGACGAGCAGCAGGATGACCTGATCGCCTATGCTCAGCGGCGTATTGGTCGCCTGCGCGATAAAGAGCGCGGCGAGAGTCATGTAGATGTTGGTGCCGTCGAGGTTGAAGGAATAGCCGGTCGGCACTACCAAGCCGACGACCGGGCGTGCGCACCCTGCCCGCTCCATCTTTTCCATTAATGCCGGTAGCGCCGATTCTGATGACGACGTTCCGAGCACCAGGAAGAGCTCTTCCTTCAGATACCGGATCAGCTTGAAGATGTTGAAGCCTGCCCACAGGCCGACGGCGCCGAGAATCACCAGAACGAACAACAACGATGTCAGCCACACAGCGCCGATCAGCTTTGCGAGTTGCGCGATCGCGTCGACGCCCTGATCGGCAATGATGAAGGCGAAGGCCCCGAACGCGCCAATTGGCGCGGCGCGCATCAGGATGGCAACCATCTTGAACACGGCGGTGCTGAATGCGGCGAGCACATCCACTGCCTGCTGCGCGCGCGCGCCAACTGACGCCAGTGAAATCCCGAACACCACGGCGAGAAAGAGCACGGGCAGAATGCTGTTGCCAGTGAACGCGCCGACGAAGGTCGTCGGCACGATATCGCTGATGAAGCCAAGGACAGTCATGTCGTGTGACTGTTGCTCGTAGCCATGCACACGCTCAACTGCGGTTGGATCGAGCGAGGCAGGATCGATGTTCATGCCGGAACCCGGCTGAAACACGTTGGCGACGACGAGTCCGACGATGAGAGCCAGTGTGGAGAAGGTCAGGAAGTAGGCAAAAGCCTTGAAGACAACCCGGCCCAGCTTGCCGAGGTCACGCATGCCGGCGATGCCGATTGCGATGGTCAGGAAGACCACCGGCGCGATGATCATCTTCACGACCTTGATGAAGAGGTCGCCCAGCGGTTTGAGGTATTCACGCACCCAGCCGTGCTCGGCGATTGGGACCTGCTTTGTCATAGGTTGCAGGGTCGAGGGGTCGATTGGCGCCTGCCCGGTTGCCGGGTCGATCACGGTAACGGTCTGCCAGAGCGGAAAGAAGGCGCCGATCAATCCGCCGGCCAAAATCGCGAACAGCACCTGGAAATAGAGCTGCGTATAGAACGGCCCTTTGCGCTGCTGGCCTGCGGCCGGCGCGTCGATAACGGCCATATCCTATCCCTCCGCCCCGAAAACCTGCGCCCCGCCCGCAGGAATGGCGCCGCATAGTCCAGGTACAGTAATCGGGCCGGCGCAGCGCGCTAGCCCCTTTGCCGATCCTGCGGCGTGCTCGCTTAGGGCGCCGCTTTGGAAGTCGCTTCCGCGCCCGTGTACTTGTAACCGGGCAAGCGGCCTGGCAGATGGATCAGCATCGGCGCGGCGACGAAAATCGACGAATACGTGCCGATGACGATGCCGAACACGATCGAGATCGCGAAGCCGAACAGGACCGGCCCACCAAGGAACGCCATTGACGCTGCCGCGATCATTGTCGCCAGCGACGTGATCAGGGTGCGCGACAGCGTTGAGGTTATCGAAATGTCGATGACCTGGGTGATGGGCAGCTTCTTGTACTTCTTCAGCATTTCACGGATGCGGTCATAGACGACGACGGTATCGTTGATCGAGTAACCCGCGACGGTCAGCACGCCTGCGACAATGGTCAGGTCGAAGGTCAGCTGGGTGATAGAGAACAGGCCCACCACCGCGTACACGTCGTGGAAGGTCGTGATGAAGGCGCCGGTGCCGAACTTGATCTCGAAGCGGAACCAGACATAGGCCCCGATCGCCAGCACGGCGAGCACGGCGGCCAGCACACCGCTCATGAATAGTTCGCCGGAGACTTTCGGGCCGACAACCGCCGGAACCTGCACGTCGACGCCTGCACCTAGAATCTCTTTCACCTTTGCCGAGATGGCGGGCACTTCGTCTGCGCCGGTTTCCACCGGCAGGCGAATGATCACGGTATTGCCGTTGTTAGAAGTCGTGACGACGCTTTCTTCAAAACCTGCCTTGGCAACTTCGTCCCGGACCTTGCCGACATCGAACGGGCTGGCTTGCGTCGCTTCGATCTGGACGCCGCCGGTAAAGTCGAGGCCCATGTTGAGGCCCTGTGTCGCGAGCGAAATGGTGGTGACGAGGAAGATGACGCCCGTCACGATGAAGCCGATCCAGCGGATCTTCATGAAGGGCAGCGGCTTCGTCTCGTCGAACTGGGTCTTCTTCGACCCCGGCTTATCCCACCACATCAGCGTCTCTTGCCTGAACGGTTAGCGGCATGATCCCGTCCCGGACCGGCCATTTCGGCCACTGCGCTACCAGTTGAGACTGAAAAGCGCCATCCAAAATGTCTGGAACTGGACACCCCGCCACGGGTAGGAAGTGGATGCTCAGTTCCGACAGTAAGGCCCAATTGACCGAGATTCCCGCCCTTTCCGAGGGACAGTCCGCCCATCCCGGCCAAAGGACATCCGACCTGCTGTTGAATGCGGTGCGTGGGGATAGCGAGCGCGTGACAATCGCGGAGATCCTGGACGCGTTGGACGCCCGGGCGTTTGGGCTCGCAACGTTGATTTTCGCGATTCCCTCTGTGATTCCGATGCCGCCGGGCGTCCCGACAGTGGTGGGAGTCGCCCTGCTCATCGTGTCAATCCAGATGGTGATCGGCCGGCAGGAGCTCTGGCTGCCGAAATTCCTGTCCAAACGGGGTTTTTCCCGCAAATCTCTGGTTTCTGGCTTCGAGAAGATAAAGCCACAGCTGGAATTCATCGAGAAGTTCGCACGGCCTCGCCTTTTCTTTCTGACGGGCCAGGCGGCGACGATCACAATCGGCGTAGTGATCATGATGATGGCGACCATCCTGATCCTCCCCTTGCCGCCTGGCGGCAATTTCCCTCCGGCGTTGGCCTGCGCAGTCCTCGGCATGGGCTTGGTGGAGCGCGACGGCGTCATCGTGCTCCTGGGGGTGGTCGTGACGGCTGCTGCCTCAGTGGCAGCGTATTTCCTTGTCGCCCTCCTGATCGGCGCGCTGCCCGGCATCACCAACTGGTTTGCGACGGCCTTTGGCGCCACTTAGGTCCCAATTGGGACTACATTGTCGACAATCTGCGACAACAAAGGGCCAGTCGGGCGCATTCCTGCGACAGGTGCCGCTCAGAGTCTCCGTCATAGGGCGACACTGATCGCCGTTTTTGGAGACGCCTCCCATGAAGTTTCGTTTGCTTGCAGTTGCGACACTCGCTCTCGCCGCCGGCGCTGCGTCGGCCCAACCGCCAGCGCCGGCGGATGCCCCACATGGTCTTGGACGCGGACCCGCCGGCTTCGGCCTGCTGGAATTCGACGCCAATGCCGACGGCAAGCTCACCAAGGCAGAGTTCGACGCCGCCCAGCGCGCTCGCTTCACCGAGATTGACGTCAACAAGGATGGAACTGCGACAGCCCAAGAGTTCCAGACGGTGCGGAAGGCGAAGGGCGAAGCACGCCGCGCCGAAATGACCAGGACCCGCTTTGCGGCGCTCGACACAGACAAGAACGGCCAGGTGAGCCAATCGGAATTCGCAGCCGGCTCGGCGCGCCCTGACGGATATAAAGGTCCCCGGCATGGCGGGCGAGGCCCCGGAATGGCCGGACGGCCTGGCCTTGATGGGGCAAAGCTCCCCGGACAGCGGGACGCCGACGCTGACGGGAAGATGACGTTTGCCGAGTTCAGCGCCCCGGCGCTGAAGCCTTCGCTCGAGCCGACACCAATAAGGACGGAACGGTCACGATCACCGAATTGCAGGCGGTGAAGCCGGGACGCAACTGATCGCAAGGACCGAACTCTCGTCTCTCTCCCCAACGAGGGTTCGCCTTGACGGCGCAGTCGCCTGTTGCATCGGCTTGGTCCGATGCAGCAGGCTGACGCTGTTTTAAGATACTGGAAGCCTCATGAACCAGAGCCTGTTGATCGTGGAAGACGAGGCCGCAATCCGCGAGCCGCTGGTCAAATATTTCGAGAACAACCATTTCCGCGTGAAAGCGGCGTCGAACGCCGCCGACGCCAGGGCGATGCTGGCGGCGCATGCATTCGATCTGGTGATCTCCGACATCATGATGCCAGGCGAGGACGGCCTCAGCCTGTGCCGGCATATCAGTCCACCAGCAATCTGCCCGTGATCCTGCTGACAGCGCGCGCCGAAGAGCTGGATCGCATTCTCGGCCTTGAGGTTGGCGCCGACGATTATGTCGTGAAGCCTTTCTCGCCGCGCGAACTGCTTGCACGCGTGAAGGCCGTCGTGAGGCGCACCAATAGCCTGCCGCCCAAGCAGGTTTCACCCGAGACTGCAGCCTATGCATTCGGAGACTGGGTGCTCAAGACTGGCGAGCGCGAACTGGTCGGGTCAGATGGGCTGAGTGTGCCGCTATCGTCTGGTGAGTATACTCTTCTGCTGACGCTGGTAGAGCGGCCCAAACTCGTGCTCACGCGGGATCAGCTTCTGGACCTCACGCAAGGACGGGAAGCCGGCGTGTTCGACCGTTCGATCGACAATCAGATCAGCCGGCTTCGCCGCAAGATCGAAGACGATCCCAAGGTGCCGAAATACATCAAGACGGTCTGGGGCGGCGGCTATAGCTTCGCCACCGAGGTGAGGAAGCTTTGAAATTCCTCCTGCCACGCAGTCTTTCGGGCCAACTCGCACTGGTGATGGCTGGCGCGCTGCTGGTTGCGACGCTCGTCAATTTCGTGCTGCTGATCGGAGAGCGTCAACGTGCACTGTTGATCGAACAGAGCGGCCCGCCGATCGCGCGCTTCGTCGACGTTAGCCGGGATGTGTTCGCGTTACCGCCTGCGTTAGGACAACCTGTGGCGATCCCGCGCCAGGGGCCGGGTCGCTATCAGATCCAGGCGGCCAACCTTGTCGACAATCGCGCCTTGCCGCGAGACGCCGGCCTGGAGCAGCGGCTGTTGACGGCGCTGACGGATGCAGGGTTGTCGCCGCGCGATGTCCGGGCGTCCGTGCGCAGCGTCCCAAGGCCTGAGCGCGGCGCCGGCGGCCAGCGCGAGCGTCTTGCGCCTCGTGACGACTTCCCCTTTCCCGACGCTCCCCGCCCTCGCCTCACACCAGAGAGGGGACCCGATTTCGACGGCGCAGGAGGGCCGGCCCCGCGTGATGGAGGCCCTCCGCGACCAACGCGTGAGGCGCGTGAGATTGTGCTGGCTGCGCAAATGCCGGACCAGCGCTGGCTGACCAGCATCACCTTCTCGCTGGAAGGACCGGGCGGCGAGGTCTTCTTGTTGGGCGCCAGCACTTTCATCATTTTCGCGTTCGTTCTCGCCGCCGCGCTGTGGATCGCCAATCGTGTTGCGCGCCCGCTGCAGGACCTCACCGCAGCCGCACAGAAAGTGGGGGCGGCCGGTGAGCCGCAGGAAGTGACCGTTCAAGGTCCGGGCGATGTCCGCCAGACGCTAGAAGCTTTCAACGCCATGAGCCGGCGCGTGAGCCAGCTGCTCGGCGAGAAGGATGTGATGCTCGGCGCCCTGGGGCACGATCTGCGCACGCCGCTATCTAGCCTGCGCATCCGGGTCGAAAACATGGAACCTGAAGCGGAACGACAGAAAGCGATCCGAACCATCGAGGAAGCGAGCGACCTTCTCGAAGATATTCTGGAGCTGGCCCGGCAGGGGCGCTCCAAGGAGCCAATCAAAACGATGGATATCTCCATCCTCGTGCAGGACATCGTCGAGGATTATTCAGACACGGGCGCGCCGGTTT